>NZ_CM178972.1:1052500-3137500 GCF_058731905.1 Hydrogenophaga sp. L99
TGAACTGAAACATCTCAGTAGCTCGAGGAAAAGACATCAACCGAGATTCCGAAAGTAGTGGCGAGCGAAATCGGAAGAGCCTGTTAGTGATAGCACGACACTTAACAAAACGGCATGGAAAGGCCGGCCAAAGAAGGTGATAGCCCTGTATGTGAAAAGAGACGTGTGGTACTGAGCTAACGACAAGTAGGGCGGGACACGAGAAATCCTGTCTGAATATGGGGGGACCATCCTCCAAGGCTAAATACTCATCATCGACCGATAGTGAACAAGTACCGTGAGGGAAAGGCGAAAAGAACCCCGGGAGGGGAGTGAAATAGATCCTGAAACCGCATGCTTACAAAAAGTAGGAGCCTCGAAAGGGGTGACTGCGTACCTTTTGTATAATGGGTCAGCGACTTACATTCAGTGGCAAGGTTAACCGAATAGGGAAGCCGTAGAGAAATCGAGTCCGAATAGGGCGAATCAGTCGCTGGGTGTAGACCCGAAACCAAGTGATCTATCCATGGCCAGGATGAAGGTGCCGTAACAGGTACTGGAGGTCCGAACCGACTAATGTTGCAAAATTAGCGGATGAGCTGTGGATAGGGGTGAAAGGCTAAACAAACTTGGAAATAGCTGGTTCTCTCCGAAAACTATTTAGGTAGTGCCTCAAGTATTACCGTCGGGGGTAGAGCACTGTTTTGGCTAGGGGGTCATGGCGACTTACCAAACCAAGGCAAACTCCGAATACCGACGAGTACAGCTTGGGAGACAGAGCACCGGGTGCTAACGTCCGGACTCAAGAGGGAAACAACCCAGACCGCCAGCTAAGGTCCCTAAAACGGGCTAAGTGGGAAACGAAGTGGGAAGGCTAAAACAGTCAGGATGTTGGCTTAGAAGCAGCCATCATTTAAAGAAAGCGTAATAGCTCACTGATCGAGTCGTCCTGCGCGGAAGATGTAACGGGGCTAAGCCAGTTACCGAAGCTGCGGATTTGCAATTTATTGCAAGTGGTAGGAGAGCGTTCTGTAAGCCTGTGAAGGTGTCTTGTAAAGGATGCTGGAGGTATCAGAAGTGCGAATGCTGACATGAGTAGCGTTAAAGGGGGTGAAAAGCCCCCTCGCCGTAAGCGCAAGGTTTCCTACGCAACGTTCATCGGCGTAGGGTGAGTCGGCCCCTAAGGCGAGGCAGAGATGCGTAGCTGATGGGAAACAGGTCAATATTCCTGTACCGATTACAAGTGCGATGTGGGGACGGATCTTAATAGGTTATCCGGCGGTTGGATGTGCCGGTTTAGATGGATGTAGGCGACACGTAGGCAAATCCGCGTGTCATATACCGAGGCCATTGATCGAGCGAGCTTGCTCGCGAAGTAACTGAACGAGGTCCCAGGAAAAGCCACTAAGCTTCAGCTTGTAATTGACCGTACCGCAAACCGACACTGGTGCGCGAGATGAGTATTCTAAGGCGCTTGAGAGAACTCAGGAGAAGGAACTCGGCAAATTGACACCGTAACTTCGGAAGAAGGTGTGCCCTTGTAGTGTGATGAGAACATCTGAGCACGAACGGGTTGCAAAAAATTGGTGGCTGCGACTGTTTATTAAAAACACAGCACTCTGCAAACACGAAAGTGGACGTATAGGGTGTGACGCCTGCCCGGTGCTGGAAGATTAATTGATGGGGTGCAAGCTCTTGATCGAAGTCCCAGTAAACGGCGGCCGTAACTATAACGGTCCTAAGGTAGCGAAATTCCTTGTCGGGTAAGTTCCGACCTGCACGAATGGCGTAACGATGGCCACACTGTCTCCTCCTGAGACTCAGCGAAGTTGAAATGTTTGTGATGATGCAATCTCCCCGCGGAAAGACGGAAAGACCCCATGAACCTTTACTGTAGCTTTGTATTGAATTTTGAACAGATCTGTGTAGGATAGGTGGGAGGCTTTGAAGCAGGGTCGCTAGATCTTGTGGAGCCAACGTTGAAATACCACCCTGGTGTGTTTGAGGTTCTAACCTAGGTCCATTATCTGGATCGGGGACAGTGCATGGTAGGCAGTTTGACTGGGGCGGTCTCCTCCCAAAGTGTAACGGAGGAGTTCGAAGGTACGCTAGGTACGGTCGGACATCGTGCTAATAGTGCAATGGCATAAGCGTGCTTAACTGCGAGACTGACAAGTCGAGCAGATGCGAAAGCAGGACATAGTGATCCGGTGGTTCTGTATGGAAGGGCCATCGCTCAACGGATAAAAGGTACTCTGGGGATAACAGGCTGATACCGCCCAAGAGTTCATATCGACGGCGGTGTTTGGCACCTCGATGTCGGCTCATCTCATCCTGGGGCTGTAGCCGGTCCCAAGGGTATGGCTGTTCGCCATTTAAAGAGGTACGTGAGCTGGGTTTAAAACGTCGTGAGACAGTTTGGTCCCTATCTTCCGTGGGCGCTGCAGATTTGAGGAAGCCTGCTCCTAGTACGAGAGGACCGGAGTGGACGCACCTCTGGTGTACCGGTTGTCACGCCAGTGGCATTGCCGGGTAGCTAAGTGCGGAAGAGATAACCGCTGAAAGCATCTAAGCGGGAAACTCGTTCCAAGATGAGATCTGCCGGGGCCTTGAGCCCCCTAAAGAGTCGTTCAAGACCAGGACGTTGATAGGCTGGGTGTGGAAGCGCAGTAATGCGTTAAGCTAACCAGTACTAATTGCTCGTGAGGCTTGACCCTATAACTTTGATCTAATCCATCAACAGTTGAATGTCACCCGACTACAATACACAACCGTTTGTAGTCTTGTTATGCCCTTATGGAATTCAACACCGTTGATCCATAACGTTGGCAGCAATCAAAAAGACAGCTGATTCGAAGCTCTATGAATTCGTCGCCGTAGCACCCTCGTGCTGCAGCGGCAACCCTTTATGCCTGACGACCATAGCAAGTTGGTACCACTCCTTCCCATCCCGAACAGGACAGTGAAACGACTTTGCGCCGATGATAGTGCGGATTCCCGTGTGAAAGTAGGTCATCGTCAGGCTCTTACCAGCCCCCCAAACCCCCTCGTACCCCGTGTACCTGGGGGTTTGGGCTTTCTGGATTCTTAAATAGTTCGCGCCGATAGGCCGTGAGTTCGGTATCCGGTAATGTGCTTGGGTGTGCATGCCAGATAGGGGCCCTGTACACACTCGGTCGCCCTCGTGCAGTTGCGCGTAAGCGCGCGGTCATCCCACCCTTGAAGATCTTGGCTTAAGCGGCAACGATGGTGTCCACCAAACGAAATAGGTGGACACCATGAATGAAGCCAAGAAGAAGACCCGCCGGCGGTACGGCGCCGAGCTCAAACAGCAGATCCTCGCTCAGTGCGCCGAGCCGGGTGCCTCGGTGGCCCGCATTGCCCTGTCCCACGGCATCAACGCCAATGTTGTTCACAAGTGGCGCAGCCAAAGTGGTGGTGCGCTGCCTGCCCCGCAGGCTCCCGCATTCGTTCCGGTGCCGATGCCACCTCTCGCGTTCGCACCCGCACCAGACATCCGAATCGAGGTGCGCCGTGGCGCTACCAACGTCTGCGTGACCTGGCCGCTGGCCGCGGCCGAGCATTGCTCGGTGTGGATGCGAGAGTTGCTCAAATGATACGTGTGGATGCCTTGTGGTTGGCCACCGAACCGCTGGACATGCGAGCGGGCACCGAATCAGCGCTGGCCCGTGTGGTGTCGGTCTTCGGCGCAGCGCACCCGCACCACGCGTACCTGTTCGCCAATCGGCGCGCCAACCGCATGAAGGTGCTGGTGCACGACGGCATCGGTGTGTGGCTGGCGGCGCGGCGCCTGAACAGCGGCAAGTTCGTCTGGCCGCGTGATACGGCCAGCACCGCCGCGCTGACCCGTGCGCAGTTTGATGCGCTGGTGCTGGGCCTGCCCTGGCAGCGCCTGGCCGACGGTGGTGTCATCACCGTGGTCTGACTCTGAAGCGCAGACCGGTGCTTGCCAATTGGGGCATGCGCCAATGGTGCGCGCGTGCCAGTGCTGGCACAGTGAATACCCATGGTGGTCGAGCCTCAATCCCTGCAGAGCCTGAGCGCACAAGAGCTGCGTGAGCTGACCACGCGCCTCATGACGCAACTGCGCCACCAGAGCGCGCTGCTGGACAAACTCACGCACGAGAACGCGTGTTGCCGCCGCCCGAAAACTGACCCACCCCAGGCCACTGTGCCGACTGAAAACTGACCCAGGTGTTTAACTTGCCTTGCTCAATTATTGGGCAGGGGGCAAAGAGGGTGATCACCATGGAAATGTTGGGAAGAATTCGTCGGATGTACCTGCGCGACAAGATGTCGTTGCATGAGATCGCCAAGCGCACGGGCCTGTCGCGCAACACGGTACGAAGCTGGCTGAGGACGCCAGAAGAGGTGAAGGAGCCGGTCTACAAACGCAAGCCGGGATTCAACAAGCTCGGTGCCTATGTGGCCGAGCTGGTGCTCTCGCTCAAGGCCGATGCTCAGCGGCCCAAGCAGGACCGGCGAACGGCGCGCGCGCTGTTTTCGCAAATCAAGGCCAGCGGCTATGAAGGTGGCTACACCCGCGTCACGGATTTCATTCGAGGCTGGCGTGCCGATGCAGGCAAGGGCGTCCAGGCGTTCGTGCCGCTGAGGTTTGAAATGGGCGAGGCGTTTCAGTTTGACTGGAGCGAAGAGGGGCTGGTGGTGGGCGGCATCTACCACCGCATGCAGGTTTCGCATATGAAGCTGTGTGCCAGCCGCGCGTTCTGGCTGGTGGCCTACCCCAGCCAGGGACACGAAATGCTGTTTGATGCTCATACGCGTTTGTTCGCGGCGCTGGGCGGCGTGGCCCGCCGGGGCATCTACGACAACATGAAGACGGCGGTGGACAAGGTTCAGCGGGGTAAAGGTGGACAAGGCGGTAAAGGCCGCGTCGTCAACGCCCGCTTTGCCGTGATGTGTGCGCATTACCTGTTTGACGCCGACTTCTGCAACGTCGCCAGCGGCTGGGAGAAAGGCGTGGTGGAGAAGAACGTGCAGGACAGCCGCAGGCGCATCTGGCTGGACGCGCAGCAGCGCAAGTTTGGCAGCTTTGCCGAACTCAACGCCTGGCTGGGCGAGCGCTGCCGCAGCCTGTGGGATGAGGTGCGCCACCCCGAGCACAAGGCGTTCAGCGTGGCCGAGATGCTGGAGCAGGAGCGTGCAGAACTCATGCCGATGCCGACGGCCTTTGATGGCTATGTGGAACGC
Source organism: Hydrogenophaga sp. L99 (assembly GCF_058731905.1). Taxonomy (NCBI): domain Bacteria; kingdom Pseudomonadati; phylum Pseudomonadota; class Betaproteobacteria; order Burkholderiales; family Comamonadaceae; genus Hydrogenophaga; species Hydrogenophaga sp. L99. Next base: position 1,057,712 of record NZ_CM178972.1, read on the forward strand.
TCGGCCAAGGTGTCGAGTACCTGCCTGGTGGCGGTGGCGCGCAACCGGTACTCGGTGCCGTGCGAGCTGGTCGGCCAGCGCGTGAGCACCCGGCTGTACCCGGGCCGGGTGGAGATCGCGAGCTGCGACGAGGTGATTGTGGCCCGGCATGAGCGGCTGCCCAACCGGGGCCATATCTGCTATGACTGGCAGCACTACATCACGCTGATCCAGCGCAAGCCCGGCGCGCTGAGAAACGGCGCGCCCTTTGCCGACATGCCGGCTCCCCTGCAGCGCCTGCGTCAGGGCCTGATGCGGGTTGAAGGCGGTGACAAGACCATGGCCCAGGTGCTCAACTGCGTATCCAGCCACGGGCTGGACGCTGTGCTGGTGGCGGTCGAATTGGTCATCGAGTCCGGCGCGCTCAGCACCGAGCACGTACTCAACGTTTTGGCGCGTCTGAACGCCGTGGAGCCGCCGCCCAATGTGCAGAGCACTCTGGAGCTCAAGGAGGCGCCGTTGGCCGACACCGGGCGCTACGACAGACTGCGCGGTGACGCCATGGAGGAAATCAGCCATGCGTGATGTCGCTGCCGAACTGAAAGAGCTGCGCCTGAACGGCATGGCTGAGGCCTGGGCAGAGCTGATGACGCAGGAGGGGCCGCCAAGCGATGTTGGCGTTCAAACGTCGCGCTGGTTGATCGAGCACCTGCTGAAGGCTGAGCATACGCAGCGGGCCTTTGCGTCGGTGCGCCACCAGATGAAGGCAGCGAAGTTCCCGTTGCATCGCGACCTCGCAGGCTTCGACTTTGAGGTCTCCAAGGTGGACCAAAAGCTGGTGCATCAACTGGCCACGATGGCGTTCACGGAGGCGGCACAAAACGCGGTGCTCATCGGCGGCCCGGGCACAGGAAAGACGCATCTGGCCACCGCCATTGGCGTGACCGGCATTGTGGCCAAGGGCAAGCGTGTGCGCTTCTATTCCACGGTTGATCTGGTCAATGAACTGGAGCGTGAAAAGCACGAGGGCAAGGCCGGGCGCATCGCACTGGCGCTGAAGCGTCTGGACCTAGTCATCCTGGACGAATTGGGGTACCTGCCCTTCAGCCAGGCGGGCGGTGCGTTGCTGTTCCATTTGCTCTCCAAGCTGTACGAGCACACCAGCGTGGTCATCACCACCAACCTGAGCTTCTCGGAATGGTCGGCGGTGTTCGGCGACGCCAAGATGACCACGGCGCTACTGGACCGGCTGACGCACCATTGCCACATCGTGGAGACCGGAAACGAGTCCTACCGCTTCAGGCACAGCACCCTGGAGGCCAAGTCACGCATCAAGGCCCGGGAGACCTCACGCAAAGGCCGCTCGACCACACCAGTACCCCCGGGGGCGGACGAGCCGTTATGAAAGGGCCAATCGCTACACTTATCCACAATTGCTGAAAGAAAATTCAGCAGTCCGCCCTGGGTCAATATTGGATCGGCAGGGTGGGTCAATATTCAATCGGCGCCAACACGACTGGAGAGGCAGCCTGACCTGTGACGACTTCAGCGGCTACAAAGCCTTGATCGCCAGTGGCGTGACCGAGGTCGGCTGCCTGGCGCCCGCACGGCGCAAGTTCTTTGACCTGCACGCAGCGAACCAGAGCCAGATCGCCGAGTTCGCGCTGCAGCAGTTCGCGCGGGTCTACGAGATCGAGCGTGAGGCCAAGGCGCTGCAGACCGATCAGCGCCAAGCCATCCGGCAACAGCAAACGAAGCCGCTGCTCGATGCCTTGCACCAGTGGATGGTGCTGCAACGTCAGAAGGTGCCCGAGGGCTCAGCTAGCGCCAAGGCGCTGGACTACAGCCTGCGGCGCTGGGATGCATTGACCCGGTTCGTGGGGGATGGGCAATTGCCCGTGGACAACAACTGGATCGAGAACCAGATCCGGCCGATTGCCATTGGCCGCAACAACTGGCTCTTCGCTGGCAGCCTGCGCGCGGGCCAGCGGGCAGCGGCCGTCATGAGCCTGATCCAGTCAGCGCGCATGAACGGGCACGACCCCTACGCCTACCTGCGCGATGTGATGGCACGCCTGCCCATGCAGCGCGCCAGCCAGATCGGCGAGTTGCTGCCGCACCACTGGCAGCCAACCTGATAGCGCATTCTCAGGTGGGGAACGGCCTTGTCGTACGGGCGGGGTGGGATCGCCGTCCGCTTACAGTTGCGCTTCGCTTCGTTCGTCTTGGTCAACTTGGGGCGGGACTTGCACCCGCAGGAGTGAGCCCATGCTGGGCGCACCATGAAAAAGGGCTCCAAAGGGAGCCCTTTTACTTACCGCAACTGCGTCAAATCACATCGTGTCGATGAAGCTGCGCAGCTTGTCAGAGCGGCTGGGGTGCTTGAGCTTGCGGACCGCCTTGCTCTCAATCTGACGGATGCGCTCACGCGTCACGTCGAATTGCTTGCCCACTTCTTCCAGCGTGTGGTCGGTGGACATTTCTATACCGAAGCGCATGCGCAGCACCTTGGCTTCGCGTGGCGTCAGGCTGTCAAGAATCTCCTTAACCACTTCGCGCAGACCGGCTTGCATCGCGGCCTCAATGGGTGCGGTGTTGGCCTGGTCTTCGATGAAATCGCCCAGGTGCGAATCGTCGTCGTCGCCGATGGGGGTTTCCATCGAGATCGGCTCTTTCGCAATCTTCATGATCTTGCGGATCTTGTCTTCGGGCATTTCCATCTTCTCGGCCAGGATGGATGCATCAGGCTCAAAACCATGCTCTTGCAGGTGTTGGCGGCTGATACGGTTCATCTTGTTGATGGTCTCGATCATGTGCACCGGGATGCGGATCGTACGAGCCTGATCGGCGATCGAGCGCGTGATGGCCTGGCGGATCCACCAAGTGGCGTAGGTCGAAAATTTGTAGCCGCGGCGGTATTCGAACTTGTCCACCGCCTTCATCAGGCCGATGTTACCTTCCTGAATCAGGTCCAGGAACTGCAGACCGCGGTTGGTGTACTTCTTTGCGATCGAGATCACGAGGCGCAGGTTGGCCTCGATCATCTCCTTCTTCGCATCGCGCGACGTGGACTCGCCCTGGTTCATCCTTTTGTGGATGTCTTTGAGGTGCGCGAGCGGCACCACCACACTGGTCTGGATCGCCATCAGGCCGGTTTGCAGTTCTTGCACCGGCGGGATGTTGCGCTGCATGACCACGCTCCAGGGCTTGCCCGCAGCGGCCTGCTTTTCAACCCATTTGAGGTTGAGCAGGTTGGCAGGGAAGTCTGCAATGAACTTCTCTTGTGGCATGCCGCACTTGTCCACGATGATGCGGCGCAGTTCGCGTTCTTTCTTGCGCACTTCATCGACCTGGCTGCGCATGGTGCTGCACAATTTTTCGATGGCTTTGGCGGTGAAGCGGATCGACATCAGCGTTTCGGTGATGGCGGCTTGCGTCTTCAGATAGGTCGGCGTGCCGTAACCTTCTTTGTCGTAGGTTTTGTGCAGTTTTTCAAACAGCGCGCGCATGGAGTCGAAGCGGGTCAGCGCTTCGCGCTTGAGCTCTTCGAGCTTGCGGGTGAGGGCCTTGGAGCCGCCTTTGCCGTCGTCGTCATCGGCTTCGTCGTAGTCGTCAAAGTCTTCTTCGGCCACATAGTCGTCGGCCGCGTTGGCGTCTGCAAAACCGTCCACCACGGTGGAAATCACCACCTTGCCTTCGCGGATGTCTTCGGCCATGGCCAAAATCTCGGCAATGGTGGCCGGGCTTTCCGAGATGGCCGCGATCATGTCGTTGAGACCTCCCTCGATGCGCTTGGCGATCTCGATTTCACCTTCGCGTGTCAGCAGTTCCACGGTGCCCATTTCGCGCATGTACATGCGAACCGGGTCGGTGGTGCGACCGAATTCGCTGTCCACGGTGGACAGCGCGGCTTCGGCTTCTTCTTCGGCTTCTTCTTCGGTCGCGGCAGTGGGGCCGGTGTTGTTCAGCAGCAGGGTTTCGGCGTCGGGCGTCTGTTCGTAAACGGCCACACCCATGTCGTTGAGTAGCGAAACCACCACTTCCAGGGTTTCGGCTTCGACCAGCTTGTCGGGCAGGTGGTCGTTGATCTCGCCGTGCGTCAAGTAGCCGCGCGTCTTGCCCAGCTTGATCAGCGTCTTGAGGCGTTCGCGGCGGTTTTTGGCTTCTTCTTCGGACAGGACGGTTTCGTCCAGACCAAATTCCTTCATCAGCGCGCGCTCTTTGGCCTTGCTGATCTTCATGCGCAGCGGCTTGACCTTTTCAACCGGCTGTGCCGAAGAATCTACCGCTTCGGTCTCCACCTCGGGTTCACCGCTCAGATCGTCTTCAATGTCGCTCAGATCGGCGTCGTCCATGTCGACGTCAGACGAAGCGCCAGCTTTGGGCTTACGACCGCGCTTGGCTGCTGGTTTGTCGGCAGAGGCCGCTTTGGCCGGGCGGCCAGCTTTCTTTTTGACGGTGCCCGCCTCAACCGCCAATTCGGTGTCGAGAGCTTCGGGTGCGGTCTTGCCGGCGGCTTTTTTGGCAGCGGCTTTGGTGGGTGTCTTGTCGGTCACAGCAGGGGCTTTCTTCGGGGGGGCTACCGGTGTTGCCTTGTTCGGGCTGGCCTTGGCGGCGGTTTTGCTACTGGACACGACGGACGCACTGGACTTCTTCGTGGGCATGAGGACCTCAAAAAAACGTCAAACAGGAACCGGCAGAACAGACAAAAGCCGCCGGGCAGCCCCAACAGATGGGCAACCCCGGTGATTTTTGTGGTGCACAACGCCCACCTTTCGCCGGAAAGGGTGGGCCTGCAAGCTGTTGGGGCGATCATTTGGTGTGCAGCCCTTGCGGGGTTCCGTCAGGACCGGTGTGGTCGCTGGGGTGGCCGGGAATGAGATCCGTGTAGCCCCGTTACTGGGGGCCGGGCCGGGCCGGAGGTGCTGCTGTCGCGCTTGCGGTGCGTAACCCTACATTATACCGCCTGGCTATTTTTCAAGGCCTTGATGCGGTCGTTCACGCGTTTGAATTCCTCGTAAGCCGACGCATCGCCTTGCTGGACCCGGGCAGCGAGTGCATCGGCCATGGTTTTGAGCGCATCGGCTCGCAGCAAATTCATGATGCCGTCGAGCTCCGACAGCTCAGACGCGGCATCGTTCACCAGCGTCACCTGTTCGACCTGGGCGCATATATAGGCTTCAGAAGCGTGACCACGCAATGCCTCGCGCAACGCGACCCAGGGTTGCGGTCCATGTTCATGCATTTGTGCTTCAAGCCAGGCGAGAGCGGGGCCTTGCGGTGAGGGCAGATGCGCAAGCAGTGCGTGGTCGTCGGCCGACAGGTGGTCCCAGGCTTGGGCATTGGACAGCAGCAAGCCCACCGCCCGGTCGGCGCGGCTGGTGTTGGCACGGCGCTGCCCCAGCATGCGTGGCGGTGGTGGTTCCCCACGGCGGTATTTGCTGAAGCGTTTGCCGCCGAAGTCGCCACCCTTGCTGTAGCCACCACCCGATGCCTCCCACGGTTTGCGGTTGCTGGGGTAGCGCGCTTCGTAGTCGGGGTAATGACCTCCACTGTCTTCCGGGGTGTACTCGTGGGTGCGGCTTGGTGGCTCACCGCTGGCGCTGCGGGGCGCGCGCTGGGTGCTGCCCGCTTGCTGCCAAAGCTGTAAAAGATCTTGGCTGTTAAGCCCGGTGCCTTCGGCCAGCTCGCCGATCAGCTGGCGTTTGAGTGCGCCGTCGGGCAGGGCGCTCCACAGTGGGCGGGCCTGCGAAGCCATGCGCGCGCGGCCTTCCGCGGTGGTGAGGTCGCACTCTGCGCCGGCCGCTTCAATGAGAAAGCGCGAGAGCGGCATGGCTTCTTTCACGCACTGCGCAAAAGCCGCTTCACCGTTGGCGCGCACGAAGCTGTCGGGATCGTGCTCGGCCGGCAGAAAAAGGAACTTCACGCTGCGCGTGTCGGTGGCCAGGGGCAGGGCCGCATCCAGCGCCTTGCGCGCGGCGCGGCGCCCAGCGTTGTCACCGTCGAAGCTGAAGACCACGCTGTCGGTGAACCGAAACAGTTTTTGCACGTGGTCGGGGGTGCATGCCGTGCCCAGCGTGGCCACGGCGTTGGCAAAACCGAGCTGCGCCAACGCCACCACGTCCATGTAGCCTTCGGTCACCAGGGCGTAGCCGGCCACGCGGATGGCGGTACGGCCTTCAAACAGGCCGTACAGCTCGCGACCCTTGCTGAACACAGGCGTTTCGGGCGAATTCAGGTACTTCGGCTCGCCTTTGTCGAGCACCCGGCCACCGAAGCCGATGGTTTCCCCTTTCACATTGCGAATGGGGAACATGATGCGGTCGCGGAAGCGGTCGTAGCGTTTGACTTCGCCGTCCTGGCCTTTCTCGTCCTCGTGCACGATCACCATGCCGGACTCGACCAGCAGCGGGTCCGTGTAATCCGGGAACACGCTGGCCAGGCTTCGCCAGCCTTCGGGGGCGTAGCCGAGTCCAAACGTTTTGGCAATTTCGCCGGAAAGACCGCGGCCTTTCAGGTACGCTACTGCGCGGGGCGAGGCCTTGAGCTGTTTGATATAAGCCTGAGCGGCTTTCTCCAGCACATCGTGCAGCGTGGTCTGCTTTTGGCGCTGCTGCGCCGCACGCTCGCGGTCTTGCGGTGACGCGTCGTCTTCCGGAATCTGCAGCCCGGTCTGCTGCGCCAGGTCTTTCACCGCTTCAATGAAGCTCATGCCAGCGTGTTCCATGAGAAAACCGATGGCATTGCCGTTGGCGCCGCAGCCGAAGCAGTGGTAGAACTGCTTGGTCGGACTGACGCTGAAGGATGGCGATTTTTCCCCGTGGAAGGGGCACAGCCCCATCAGGTTGGCGCCACCCTTTTTGAGTTGGACGTAGCGACCCACCACGTCGACCACGTCGACGCGGTTAAGCAGTTCCTGGATGAATGTTTGCGGTATCGCCACCCTTCTATTCTCCCCCACCAGACAATAACGACAGGAGACACGACATGACCAGCATCTTTGACCGGGATCTGCCCCGAAACGAGGCCAACTTCACCCCCATTTCCCCGTTGTCGTTCATCGAGCGCACCGCCGAGGTGTATCCGGAGCGGCTGGCCATCGTGCATGGCCCGCTACGCCAGACCTGGAGCCAGACCTATGCCCGTGCGCGCCAGCTGGCCAGCGCCTTGCACCGCGCCGGCATTGGCAAGAACGACACCGTGGCCGTGATGCTGCCCAACACGCCGCCGATGGTGGAGGCGCACTTTGGCGTGCCCATGGCGGGCGCTGTGCTTAACGCGCTCAACACCCGGCTGGACCCGGAGGCCATTGCATTCATGCTGGACCACGGTGAGGCCAAGGCTGTGATCGTGGACCCGGAGTTTGCCCCCACCATGGCCCGGGCGCTCCAGCTGCGCCAGGCCACGGCGCCCCTGTTGTTGATTGACGTGGAGGACCCACTGTTTACCGGTGAGTCACAGCCTGTGGGCTCGACCACCTACGAAGCCTTCATGGCCGGTGGCGACCCGGCGTTTGCCTGGAACCTGCCCAGCGACGAATGGGACGCCATTGCGCTGAACTACACCAGCGGCACCACCGGCAACCCCAAGGGCGTGGTGTACCACCACCGGGGCGCGGCGACCAACGCCATTTCCAACATTCTGGAATGGGACATGCCCAAGCATGCGGTGTATCTCTGGACGTTGCCGATGTTCCATTGCAACGGCTGGTGCTTTCCCTGGACGGTGGCGGCTCGCGCGGGTGTGAATGTGTGCCTGCGCCGCGTGGAGCCGCAAGCCATTTTTGACGCCATGCGCGACCACGGCGTGACGCACTATTGCGGCGCGCCCATCGTGCATGGCCTGCTGGTGAATGCGCCGGCGGCCATGAAGGCGGGTGTGCCCGCCGGCATCAAGGCCATGGTGGCTGGCGCTGCGCCGCCGGCCTCCATGATTGAAGGCATGGAGCAGATGGGTTTTGACCTGACCCATGTGTACGGCCTGACTGAGGTGTATGGCCCGGCCACCGTGTGCGCCAAACACGCCGCGTGGGACACGCTGGACATTGGCGAACGCGCCCGGCTCAACGCGCGCCAGGGCGTGCGGTACCACCTTCAGCGCGACGTGCGCGTGTTGAACCCCGAGACGATGGAGCCCGTGCCCCTGGACGGCGAAACCATGGGCGAGATCATGTTCAAGGGCAACATCACCATGAAGGGTTACCTGAAGAACCCCCAGGCCACGGCCGAGGCCTTTGGCGGCGGCTGGTTCCACAGCGGTGACCTGGCGGTGCAGTACCCGGACGGTTATTTCAAGATCAAGGACCGCAGCAAGGACATCATCATTTCAGGTGGCGAAAACATCTCGTCCATTGAGGTGGAAGACGCGCTGTACCGCCACCCGTACGTGCTCGCGGCTGCGGTGGTGGCCCGACCCGATGCCAAGTGGGGCGAAACGCCGTGTGCGTTTGTCGAACTGAAATTTGGCGCGCACACCACCCCTGAAGAGATCGTGGCGCACTGCAAAAAACACCTGGCCGGCTTCAAGGTGCCGCGCTTTGTGGTGTTTGGTGAATTGCCGAAAACCAGCACCGGCAAGATTCAAAAATTTGAACTGCGCAAAAGGGCGGGTTCCGCCGAAGCCATCGACGTTTGAATGAAGATGCCAAGCAGGCTCAATCTCCCGCCACGATCCCTTCGCGCCGGGGGTCGGCGCCACCCAGCCACACGGCTTGGCCGGCTTGAACGCCGCGCTGAATAGCCTGCAGCCCGCTGGGTAAAGGTGTTTCGTTCACCGTGTGGCCGCGCTGCCGCAGCGACTGCACGGTGGCGCCCGGGAAACGCCCAGCTTCCAGCAACAGCGGGCCGCCCAGCGTGCCGAAGTTGGGCAGGTCGATGGCCGCTTGCGGGCTCAGGCCCCAATGCCAGGTGCCCAGCAGCGTCTTGGCCGTGAAATGGATGATGAACGCGCCGCCCGGGCTGCCCACGCTCATGAGCAACTGGCCTGTTTGGGCGTCAAAAACCAGGGTGGGCGACATGGACGAACGTGGCCGCTTGCCCGGCTCCACCCGGTTGGCCACCGGCTTGCCTGCGGCGTCGTTGGGCGCGAAGCTGAAATCGGTGAGCTGGTTATTGAGCAGAAAACCACCTGCTCGGCCTTCGCCGGTGTTGACCATCAAACGGGCGCCGAACCCGGCTTCGATGGTGGTGGTCATGGCCAGAGCGTTGCCCCAGGCGTCCACGATGCTGATGTGGCTGGTGCCGTACTCGGGTTGATCGGGCATGGGTGCCCAACTGCTGCGCATGCCATCGGGCTCCCCGGCGGACGCTGTGGGCATGCGCGCGGTGCCGATCAGGCGAGCCCGGTCGTCCAGGTAGCGGGCATCCAGCAGACTGCTCCAATGCCCAGCGGGTGCCACCACGAAATCGGGATCGGCCACAAACTGGGCGCGGTCGGCAAACGCCAGCCGCGCGGCTTCGGTGTAGGTGTGCAGCCAATCAGCCCCCGGGTTTTGTGTAGCTGGCTCCAGGGGTGCGGCTGGCTGCGGTGTGCGTGCCAGCAAGCCCATGATCTGGCCAATGGCCAGCGCCCCTGAGCTTGGCGGCCCAAAGCCGCAGATGCGCAGTGCACGCTGCTGCGCCGTGTGGTCAAAACACAGGGCGTCCCGCTCTTTGGATCGGTAGTTTTTCAAATCGTCCAGGCTCAGGCTGCCAGGGTTGGTGGGGTGCTGCTGCACCTTGCTCACCAGGGCGCGAGCCACTGTGCCTTCGTAAAAGGCTTGTGGCCCCTGTGCGGCGATGTTGCGCAGCACCAGGGCCAGTTCGGGGTTGCGCAACACATGGCCAACCGGGTGCGGTTCGCCATTCGCTTGGAAAAAATAATCCAAAGCGATCGGGTCGTTTTTCAAGGCGGTTTCAGCCCGCAGCAAGGTGTGCAGCCGGGGGCTGATGGCAAAGCCTTGTTCGGCCAGCCGGATGGCCGGGGCAAACAGCTGGCCCCAGGCCAGGCGGCCGTGTTGGCGGTGGGCCTGTGCCAGCATGCGCACGGTGCCCGGCACGCCCACGGAGCGCCCGCCCACCAAGGCTTTCATGAAGGGCAAGGGCTTGCCCTGGTTGTCGAGAAACAGTGTGGGGCCGGCTGCGGCGGGAGCGGTTTCACGGCCGTCGAACGCTTGCAGACGCTGTCCGTCGTGGTGCAGCAAAAAAGCGCCGCCGCCTATGCCGCTGGACTGTGGTTCCACCAGGGTCAGCACCATTTGCACGGCAATGGCAGCATCGACCGCGCTGCCGCCTTCGCGCAACACCTGAGCGCCCGCTTCGGTGGCCAGCGGGTTGGCCGCTGCCACGGCAAAACGGTGGTGCACCCAGCCGGGTTTGGCGCTGGCGCCAGAGGCGAGTTCGGGCTGTGCCAGAGGGTCGGCTGCGCCGGTGGACCGGTCCGCGCCCCCGATGCCGGCACAGGCCCCCATCATCCAGCAGGCCATCAGCGCCATGGCCTTGGTGCGCAGCAAGCTTGTGCAATCTGTCATGGTTCGGGTCTTTTCCGGATGTGTGGCGGTGCTGCGCCGGCTTGAAGGTTGCTGAAGCGCAAGTCGAAAGCTCCAGAGATGCGCTAAGTTCATTGGTGAGCAAACGAAGTGATCAACCTTGAGGAAACCGGATGACATTTTCTTCCCCGATGGAATTGGAGCATGGCGTGTCTGCGCCCAGCGCTTGGCAGTCTGTTTACAACCTGCCACTGTTGATGGTGGCCATTGAGTCCCAACACCGGTTGCCCATTGTGAATCTGCGCGAGGCGCTGCGCCAGTTGCGCATTTTGGATGTTGCCACGCTGGAGCAGCTGGCCGCTGAAGACCCCGACCTGCTGCGCTCGCGTTCGCCTGAACTGGTGCAGCGTCTGTTGCTGACTAGCGATGAGCTGCACCGGGCTTTGGCGCGTGTGGCGGGCCTGGTTGAGGTGGATGTGCTGGGGTTCAACTGCGAAGCCCATGCGTTTGATATCTTGCCTTTGCGTGAAGCCCACGGACTCACGGTGGTGCCGCTGGGCATGGCCAACGAGCAGTTTTTCGTGGCCTCGTGTGCGCCCACCAGCGCCGAACTGCACCAGCAACTGTGCTCCATCACCGGGCACTCGGTGAGCCTGGTGTGGGCCAGCCGTGAAGCCATTGAGCGGCGGCTGGCGGTGCAGGACAAACTGGCGCAGAGCGGACACACCAACAGCCCGGCTGCCATCGTCGACGAGGTTCGGCGGCGCCTGATGCCCCACCCCACGTCCCATGCCAACCCGGAACACGCTGTGCTGGACGATTTGGTGATGCAGGCCATGGTGGAGGTGGGCAGTGGCGCGGAAGCCGAGCAACTGGTATCGGCCAGCGAGTCGGCGGGCATGGTGCGCCTGGTCAACCAGATGATCACCGAGGCACAGCGCACACACGCCTCGGACATCCACATTGAAAGCAACCCGGGCGACGCCTTGACGGCGATCCGCTTCCGCCGCGATGGCGATCTGGAGCCCTACCTGTGGGTGCCGGCCAAGCTGCGCGGGCCACTGGTCTCGCGCATCAAGATCATGGCCCGGCTCGATATTGCCGAGCGCCGCCGCCCGCAAGACGGCAAGATCGATTTTTCGGAGTTCGGCGGCAAGGCGCTTGAACTGCGTGTGGCGGTGATGCCCACGCACGACGGCCTGGAAGACGTGGTGCTGCGGTTGCTGGAGTCGGCCAAGCCCCTGCCGCTCGCCCAGTTGGGTCTGCAGCCGCGCGACCAAGCGCTGATTGCGGGGTTTTCACAGCGCTCTTTCGGCATGGTGCTGGCGGCCGGCCCCACCGGCTCGGGCAAAACGACCACGCTGCATTCGATGCTGGCTGAGGTGAACACCGCCGAGCGCAAGATCTGGACGGCGGAAGACCCGATTGAAATCACCCAGCCGGGGCTGCGCCAGGTGCAGATGAACCCCAAGATTGGCCTCACCTTTGCCAGCGCCATGCGCGGGTTTTTGCGTGCCGACCCAGACATCATCATGATTGGTGAGGTGCGCGACGCCGAGACCGCCAAGATTGCGATTGAAGCGTCACTGACAGGGCACCTAGTGCTGTCCACCCTGCACACCAACAACGCCAGCGAGAGCGTGGTGCGCTTGTTGGACCTGGGCATGGACCCGATGAATTTTGCCGACTCGTTGCTGGGAATCGTGGCGCAGCGGCTGGTGCGGGCTTTGTGCCCGCACTGCGCACAAAGCCAACCGCTGGACCAGGCCGCTTGGGAAGAATTGCTGATTGAATACATGGACGGCAGCGCACTCAGCCGCGAAGAGGCGCAAGCCAGGCTGCTCAAGGCCACCGGCGCCGAGACGATTGGCAGCATCCAGACGCGCCACGCCGTGGGCTGCGAACATTGCGCGGGCAAAGGCTATAAAGGCCGGTTGGGTGTGTACGAAATTTTGCAAAACAGCCGGGCCATCAAGCAGCTCATTCAAAGCCGGGCACGGCCTTCCGAGATCTTCGACACCGCCGTGAACGAGGGCATGCGCAGCCTGCGCCACGACGCGCTGGAGAAGGTGGTGCAAGGGCTCATCGACATGAAGCAGGCACGCCTGGCTTACCGTTGAAGCTTGATAGGCGCGGCCGTTCAGGCCGCCACCGCAACACCGACAGGCCGGGGCTGGGTGCGGGGTGTGTTTGAATGCGAGGTTTTGGAAGATACACACACCATTTGCCCGCCCATGCACGCGCCCATCACGATCTACCACAACCCCCGCTGCAGCAACTCGCGCAAGGTGCTGGCGATGCTGCACGAGGCCGGTGTCCAGCCTCAGGTGGTGGAATACCTGAACGTTCCGTTCAGCGGCTCCCAGCTGACCCAATGGCTGGCCGCCATGGGCATGTCCGCACGCGATCTGATGCGCAGCAAAGAAGCGCTCTACGAGACGCTCGACCTGGGCAACCCCAACTGGACCGAACCGGACCTGATCGGTTTCATGGTGGCGCACCCCGTTTTGGTGAACCGCCCGATTGTGGTGGCGCCGTTGGGGGTCCGTCTGTGCCGCCCGCCCGAGCGTGTGCTGGAACTGCTGTCCCATCCTGCAGGCGCTCAGACCAGCGGGGGCGGTGATGCCGCAGCGCCCGGTGCATGACGAGTCGTCCCGCTTTCAGCGGGTCGTTGCTGTTTTTCTGATCTTTCTGCGCCTCGGTTGCACCTCGTTTGGCGGCCCCGTGGCCCACCTGGCTTTTTTTCGCACCGAGTTTGTCGAGCGCCGGCGCTGGCTGGACGAGCGCAGCTACGCCGATCTGGTGGCGCTGTGCCAGTTTTTGCCCGGCCCAGCGAGCAGCCAGGTGGGCATGGTGCTCGGCTGGCAGCGGGCGGGCTGGGGCGGTTTGGCGGCGGCCTGGCTGGGCTTCACGCTGCCGGCTGCTGTGCTCATGGTGGGTTTTGCCTATGGGGTCACGCAGCTGGCCACGCTGCAGGCTTCGCCTCTGTGGCAAGGCGCATTGCATGGGCTGAAGGTGGCCGCTGTGGCGGTGGTGGCGCAGGCGGTGTGGGGCATGGCCCGAAGCCTGTGCCCCGATGCGGCACGTCGTGCGCTTGCTTTGGTGGCTGCTGCGCTGGCTTTGGGCGTGCCATGGTTCACCGGCGCAGGTCTGGCCTGGGGCCAGCTGCTGGCCATGGCGGTGTGTGCGCTGGCGGGTCTTGCGGTGGGAGCCCGCTGGCTGCCACCACCCCAGGCCGGCGCCGGCGCTGACACGCACCGGGGTTTTGGCTTGCCACGCGCAGCGGGTTGGGCCGCGTTGCTGTTGCTGGCTGCTGCGTTGCTGGGCTTGCCGCTGTGGGCCGCAGGCAGCGGTTCTGCGCTGCTGGCGCAGGTGGACGGTTTCTTTCGCGCCGGCGCGCTGGTTTTTGGTGGCGGGCATGTGGTGCTGCCGCTGCTGCAGTCGTCTGTGGTGCCCAGCGGCGCGGTGGATGCGGCCGATTTCCTGGCCGGCTACGGTGCGGCCCAGGCCATGCCGGGCCCGCTGTTTTCCTTTTCGGCTTACCTCGGCGCGGTGATGAACCCGGCGGTGCTGGGCCCGCTCGCGCCTTGGCAGGGCGGGGCACTGCTGTTGTTGGCGGTGTTTGCGCCAGCCTTGCTGCTGGTGGTGGGGCTGCTGCCGTTTTGGGAGGCACTGCGCCAGCGCCCTGGCGTGCGCACCGCCATGACGGGCTTGAACGCCGGCGTGGTGGGTCTGCTGGTGGCCGCCCTGATTGATCCCGTGTGGCCCAGCGCCATTCACACGCCGGCAGACTTCGCGCTGGCCCTGTTGGCGCTGCTGGCACTCATCCGCTGGCGGCTTTCTCCCTTGTGGGTGGTGCTGGGATGCGCAGGCGCGGGGGCTTTGTGGGCGCTGACCTGAAGGCCGCCAGGCAGACCCGCAGGCTCAGTGTGGGTCCGCGGCGCGGGCACCCATGCGGGTGGGTGGTTGGCCCAAGGCCGCTTTGAACATGGCGCTGAAGGCGCTGTCACTCGCGTAGCCGCTGGCCGCAGCAACCTGACTCACCGGTAGGCCTCGTGCCAGCATGGGCAGTGCGTGTGCCAGCACCACTTGCTGGCGCCAGCGCTGAAAACTGGTGCCCAGCTCGTCGCGAAACAGCCGTGCCAACGTGCGTTCGCTGGCGCCGCTGAGCGACGCCCATTCGGCCAGCGTGGCGTGTTGCGTGGGGTTCTGCATCACCGCCTCACACACCGCCCGCAGGCGCCGGTCCCCGTGGCGGGCGCTGGGCATGGGCACACCCAGTGGCTGTGTGGCGGCGTGGTCCATTTCGGCAATCAGCAGCGTGTGCACGGCCTGGGCACGGGTGGCGGGCTGGTTCAGATGGGGCTGGTCGATCGCCAAAATAAGCTGGCGCAGCAATGGCGACACCACCAGCACGCGCGAGCGGGTCCAGTGCGCGGGTACCACGCTGGCGTCCACATACAGCGTGAGCAGCTGGGCGGCTTCCACGATCGTCACCGCATGTTTGGCGCCGGGGGGAATCCACAGCGCGCGGGAAGGCGGCACGATGGTGGTGGTTTCCGGGCTGTGCTGGTCGGTGCCCAACGCGCCATTGGCCAGCACGGTGACCCGCAGCAAGCCACTGGCGCAGTAGGCCAGCTGGCCCCAGGGGTGGTCGTGGGTTTCGAGCTGGTTTTCGCTCTCCAGCAGGCGCGGGCGGCAGCGTATGGGCTGTGCGGGGCTGGGTTGAAAGTGCTTCGAGTCGCCCAGGGGAACGGCGCGGCGGGGTGGTCGGCGTTGCATGGGCGGTGGCTCCAGGGCGGTGGGTTGGCTGAAATTCAACAATGCTTGTCTTTTTAGCGCATTTCAGCCCGCAGCACCACCCGTAACATGCCGACATGACCACTGCCACCCTGAATGCCACGGCGCTCGCCAATCCCGTCCCGTTGAAGCAGGACGCCGCCGTGATTGGCCTGGTGGGCCTGGCCCACGGCACCTCGCATTTCTCCCATTTGCTGCTGGCGCCGCTGTTTCCGGTGTTCATGCGCGACTTCGGCCTGAGCTATTCCGACGTGGGGCTGCTCATGAGCATCTTTTTCGTGATTTCGGGCTCAGGCCAGGCCATGGCGGGTTTTGTGGTGGACCGCATTGGTGCGCGCCCTGTGCTGTTTGCGGCGGTTAGCCTTTTTCTGCTGGCCGCACTCGCTGCTTCGCAGGCCACGGGCTACGGTGGCCTGGTGCTGGTCGCCATGCTCGCAGGCCTGGGCAACGCGCCATTTCACCCGGCCGATTTCACCATCCTCAACCAGCGCGTGTCACCCGCGCGCCTGGGCCACGCGTTCAGCGCGCACGGGCTCACCGGCAATCTGGGCTGGGCGCTGGCGCCTGTGTTTCTGGTGGGCATCACCGCGCTGGCCGACTGGCGGGTGGCTTACTACGCTGCGGCGCTGCTGTATGTGGGCGTGCTGGGGCTGCTGTTTTGGCAGCGCGACAAGCTGCGCACCGAGGTAGCTGTGCGCCATGCCGACGCGCCCAAGGGCGCCGAGCTGGCCTACCTGAAACTGCCGGTGGTGTGGTGGTGCTTTGCGTTCTTTCTGCTGTCCACCATGACGCTGGCCGTGGTGCAAAGCTTTGCACCCTCCATTTTGAAAGCGATGCACGGCGTGAGCGTGGAAGCGGCCACGCTCACCGTCAGTGCCTACATGTTGTGTGGTGCGTTGGGCATGCTGGTGGGTGGTTTCGTGGCCGCTTATGGACACAGCCACCGCTGGTCGAGTGACCGGGTCGTGGCCATCTCCATGTCCAGTGGTGCCGTCCTGTTGCTGGTGTGCGCCACCGGCTGGCTGGGTGCTGTGGGCACCATGGCGGCGCTGGCTGCCACCGGGTTTGCCGTGGGCGTGGGTGGGCCCAGCCGCGACATGATGATCAAAAAAGCCACGCCCAAAGGCGCCACGGGCCGGGTCTATGGCACGGTCTACTCGGGACTGGATGTGGGCTTTGCCATTTCACCGCTGGTGTTTGGCACCTTCATGGACCGCGGCTGGTACGCGCTGACCCTGGCCGGGGCGGCCGTGGTGCTGGCCATTTCGGTGCTGGCGGCGGTGGGTGTCGGGCGCAGGACAGCCTGACGGCGGGGCCACGGCACAATGGACGGCATGACCGAAAAACTCGCTGGCCACCTGCTCGTTGAATGCCTGATTGCCCAAGGCACCACCCACGCTTTTGGGGTGCCCGGTGAAAGTTACCTGGCCGTGCTGGACGGCTTTCACGCCCACGCCGATCGCATCCGTTTTGTGATCAACCGGCAAGAGGGCGGCGCCGCCTTCATGGCCGAAGCCCAGGGCAAGCTCACCGGCCGTCCGGGCGTGTGTTTTGTGACGCGCGGACCGGGCGCAACCAATGCCTCCATTGGTCTGCACACCGCCTTTCAGGACAGCACACCCATGGTGCTGTTTGTGGGCGATGTGGCCAGCGACGCGCGAGACCGCGAGGCTTTTCAGGAGGTCGACTACCTGAGCTTTTTCGGCCCCAGCACCAAAGGCATGGCCAAACGCGTGGAGCGCATCGACGACGCCCGCCGCATTCCCGAATATGTGGCGCGGGCCTTTGCCACCGCCATGAACGGCCGGCCTGGCCCCGTGGTGCTGGTGCTGCCCGAAGACATGCTGACGCAAACCGTGCAGGCAGAGTCGCTGCCGCGTGTGGAGCCGGTGCAAGCCTGGAGCGACCCGGGCGCGCTGCGCACCTTGCGCGAACTGCTGTTGCAGGCCGAGCGCCCGCTGGTGATCGCCGGTGGCGGCGGCTGGACGCCGCAGTCTGCCGCTGCGCTGCAGCGCTTTGCTGAAAACTGGCAGCTGCCAGTGGCCAATGCGTTCCGGTTTCAAGATTGCTTTGACAACCACCACCCCCACTACGCCGGCGACGTGGGTCTGGGCATCAACCCCGCGCTGGCTGCGCGCGTGCGCGACAGCGACCTGCTGATCGCCATTGGCCCGCGCCTGGGCGAGGCCACCACGGGCGGCTACGCGCTGGTCGAAGCGCCGGTGCCGAAACAGAAACTGGTCCACATCCACGCCGGCGCCGAAGAGCTGAACCGCGTGTACCAGGCCACACTGGCCATCAACGCCACCATGAACGCGGCGGCGCGCAGCCTGGAAGTGTTGACGGCACCACCGGGTGTGGCCTGGGGCCAATGGACGCAGGCCTGCCATGCCGACTTTGAAGCCAATGTGGACGAGGCCAACGGCGGCATCCAGTTGCCGGGCACGATCGACATGCCGGCGATCATCCACACCCTGCAGCGCCACTTGCCGAGCGATGCCGTGCTGAGCAACGGCGCGGGCAATTTCGCCAGCTGGTTGCACCGCTTTTACCGCTACACCGGTCTGGCCAAAGGCCACAAGACCCAGCTGGCTCCCACCAATGGCGCCATGGGCTACGGCGTGCCCGCCGGCATTGCAGCGTCCATCCTCACCGGGCGCACGGTCTTCACCATCGCCGGCGACGGTGATTTTTTGATGAATGGCCAGGAGCTGGCCACGGCTGTACAGCACGGTGCCAAGACCATCATCTTGCTGCTCAACAACGGCACCTACGGCACCATCCGCATGCACCAGGAGCGCGAATACCCCGCGCATGTGAGCGGCTCCAGCCTGGCCAACCCCGACTTCTGCGCGCTGGCACGCGCCTACGGTTATGCGGCCGAATGCGTGAACCACACAGCCGAATTTGAGCCTGGCTTGCAGCGAGCCCTGATGGCAACGACTGGAACGGTCATTGAGGTGCGGCTGGACCCTGAGGTCATCACCACCCGTGGCACGCTCACCGCTATTCGCAACAACGCGCTCAGGGCGCAGGCCTGAGCGGGTCAAACCGGCGACGTTCCTTCTTGTGCGAGGGACTGTGTTGGTATTTCAGCCTTGTTTGAAAGTTGTATGGATGCAAACTTTCGGGTAATAAATCACAACTATGGTGGTACCACGGTACACCCTGTGGCTGCGCTTCCTGCCTAAAGTGTCATCAACCTTGAAGGAGAGATGACCATGTGGCCAGCGAACGAAATGGGATGGGGTACCAGCGCACAGGCGAACACCTCGAGGTCTCTGTCGCCGGGGCTGGGTTTCAGCCAGATGCTGCGGGTGCTTGACGAGATCGATTACGGCATCCTCGTCGTGGACCCCAAGGGCCGCATTCAGCATACCAACCACCTCGCCCGCCACGAACTGCACGGGGGGAAAATCGTTTTTTCTCACGGCAATGTGCTGATGGGCGCCACCACCGAGCTCACCGAAGAGATCGAACTCGCGATCGAACACGCTTGCCGGGGGCAGCGCCGCCTGGTGTTGCTCAACCTGGAAGGGCGCGAACTGCCCGCTGCTTTCATCCCCCTGAGCCACCCGCTCGAAAATGACGCGCCTTCGGTGTTGGTGCTGTTGTCGCGCCAAAACGCTTGCGACAACCTCGCGGTCCGCATGTTTGCCCGAGCACAAGGCCTGAGCCCCAGCGAAGAGCTGGTGCTGATCGGGCTGTGCCGGGGCTTGGCGGTGCCCGACATTGCCCAGGAAAACGGCGTGGCGCAATCCACGGTGCGCAGCCAGGTGAAATCGCTGCGCGAAAAAACCGGGTGCGCCAGCATCCGCCAGCTCATGCGCCGGGTCAACAGCCTGCCGCCCGTGGTGCCTGCCTTGCGAATCATCACACCCATGCCCCACAATGTCACGGACTTTGCCCACCCGTGACGCTGGATGCCCCCCAACACCGCTCTGCCTGACAGTTCCCTCCCGACCCGCCATGTTGAAGCGCTGGCGGCGCTTGGCACGCCGCGCCGTTACCGGCGTGGGGCACTTCTCATTCAAGAGGGCGAGGTCGGGGACACGATTTACATCGTGCAACAGGGGCGCTTGCGTTCGTTTTTAGCCGACAACACCGGCAAAGAGCTGACCTTGGGCGTGCATGGCCCGCTGGAATACGTGGGTGAGATGTCGCTGGATGGCGGGCCCCGCTCCGCCAACGTGGAAGCCTTGGAGAGCAGCATTTGCTCGGTGGTGACCCGCGCCACGCTGTTGGCCTACATCTCTGAAGAGCCTGAATTTGCCATGGAGTTGCTGGGGCGTGTCATTCGCCGCGCTCGGCTCGCCACCGAAAGTGCCCGCAGCATTGCCCTGATCGATGTGTATGGCCGGCTGGTGCGTTTGCTCAACCAGATGGCGGGTGAGTACGACGCCAACGGCGAGCGTGTGCTGCAAGAGCGGCTCACCCACCAGACGATGGCTCAGCACCTGGCTTGCTCGCGGGAAATGGTGAGCCGCCTGTTGCGCGACCTGGAGGCGGGCGGCTACATCGCAGTGCGCGAACGCTGGATCTGGCTGCTCAAGCCATTGCCCGCGCGCTGGTAGCGCCACACCAGGCTGCCTCCCGCAGGCAGGCCAAGTGTCCCTTTCCCAGGGAGTTCAGTGGCGATTGAGCAGCTCGCGAGCGATTTGCGGCGCAGCCGAACTGGTGCCCGCCAAGCGCACCACGCTGCCGCTCAGGCTGCCGGCACCCAGCACGCCCCAAAGCGCCGGGTTGTCGTCGCTTGCGGCCAGTCTGTCCGGCACCTTTTTCACGCCTGGGCGTTGGGGGCGGCCAGCGTCGGGGTCGGGCTTTTGGGGCGAATACAGCGCGAACGGACTCACAGGGCTCTTGGGGTCGGCCTCGCGGCGCGTGCCGCCCACGCTCACGGTGCGTTTCCCCGTGGACAGGCTGTTGAACGTGCCGCTGCGGCGAATGGGCGTGGGGTTGCCTGGATGGTCTACCCAGGCTTCCGGGTTGCCGCTGGTGTCGTAGAGCGCGTCTTCAAAATACGACTGCTTGGCTCCGGTGTTTTGGCCGAGCACCACGTCGTCCCGTTCAATGTAGGCGTCGAACACCACGGCCTGTTCACCCCTGTTGGTCAGCGTGATTTCCCACTTGCCAAAGGGTGCGGTGGTGACGGATGCCCTGTGGCTGAAGGTGGGTGCCAGTGCCAGCAGGGCGCAGGTGCCTTGCCGGCCCAGGGCCGAACGGCTGGGGTAGATGAGGCCACACACCGGGGCTGCGTCTGGCCCTTTCGATGAAGAACATCCTCCCCACAAACCCGACTGACCCATGCCCACGGGCGGCAGCGATTGGGCATGGCCTGGCGGCCTGACGGCCACCGTCACGCCCTCAGCGCCCTCTGGCAGCCATAGTTCCAGGAAGCTCTCGGTGTGGTCGTCGGGCAGCACGCGCCAATTTAAGGTCAGGGACTGACCAGGCTGCAGCGTGGCGTTGGCATGGGTGCGGCTCTGGTACGCGTTGCCCGCCGGTACGGCGATCTGCAGACGACCGTTTCGCAATTCAATCAACTGGTCCATGGCAGCTTCAAGAATGGAGCTGCCGTCGTGCGGGCCAGCCAGCGTGCCCCAGCTGATGTTGACCACCACCTCGGCCGAATCGGCACACCGGGCCAGGATGAACATGAGGCCGTCGAGAACGCTGACGTTCAGGGCTCCGCCGGATGTGTCGAGCACGTTGGCCCAGTCGAGCTGCACGGCGACCAGGCTCACCTGGCTGGCTTCGTCATGGTGTGGGCTCAGCGGCAGACCGGCGCCCGCGGCCAGGCTGGTCACGTGGGTGCCGTGGTTGACCGGGCGGCTCAGGTCCTCCATTTGCAGGTAGGCGTAAAGCGCCTCTTCGTCCAGCTGCCCTTGGTGTGAGTGTTGGGCCATGGCCTGGTTGATGGCTGCGCTGGTGAGTTCGTGGCCATAGCCCATGTCGTCTGGGGTGGGGCCGGCACGTGCGGGGTCCAGTGCCACCGCGTTGCGCCCGCGCACCGCCTGCCCAGGCCAGGCGCCGCCATGGCAGTTGCTCTGCCGCCACAAGTGCTGCACACGGGTGGGACCGCTCCCGTGGTTGCTGCGGAAGGTGGCGTTGGCCACGGCCAGGCCGCCGTCGATCACGCCCAGGACTTTGCCGGTCAGCCGTGCGTCGGGTGAGGACGCCGGCCCGGGCTCGTTCACGCGCTCCTGTTTGGCGCACGGATGCGCGATGGCATGGGTGTATTGCCCCACCGGCAAGCCCAGCTCGTAACGCTGAATCAGGCTGCGCAGGTGGGCGTTGTGCCGAAGGTGGTCAAAGAAGGCCGAACGCACGCGGGCTGTGCAATAGCGCAGCGTGGGCAGGTTGGCGTTGAGGTATGCCCGTGGGATTTGCAGCCAGCGCGTGGACGCAGCGTCCACCAGCGCGCGCACGGTAGCCTGGGGTGTGAGCTCGATCACGATGGGCAGCCACTTGGGCGGCTTGCGACCTGAACCCAGGCGGTAGCCGGCAAAGTCCTCGCTTTCGGCCCAAATCAGATACGGGTCTTCGCTGGCAGTGGCGCCGGGGTGGCTCCAATTCGTGCCGGTGAAAACGCCCTTTGGCAGGGGCTGCCAAGGTTTAGGTGGCGTGGCCTTCATGCCCACTCCTTGAGCGCTTCCTCCCAAAGCCAGCCCAGCAGCGGGGCGCTGCCTACAGAGTAGCCGCTGCCCGCGCGCGAATAGCCGATCTGGCCGTCGTCGAGCGACTGATGCAGGCTGAAATCGAGTGCATGCCCGTCGGCCTTTTGGTAATCGCGGGCATTGAAGCCGCTCGCGTGCACTTTGCCGCCCGTGGCGCGGGCCACCAGGAACTCGGCCAGCGCGGTGCCCAGCAGGCGCCCGCAGGCACTGTCCACGGGGAAATGAAGACCCGCCACCACCCGGTTGGTTGAAATGCGTGCGGCCAGGCGTTGCAGATCTTCTCGGCAAGCGGTGCCGTTGGGGAGTGCGGCGTCCGGGTGGGATGCGGCGTTCAGCAGTTTCTCCAGGAGCAAGGCGATCGCAAATGCCTCCGTGGCGTGCCCGCTGGGCCAGCTGCCATGGCCTGGTGTTTCGATCATGGGCTGGATCTGGGGCGACAACGCCACAGGCCGCAGGCAGGCAAAGATGTGCTTGAAACGCATTTCCGTTTGCACGCACAGCAAATACACCAGTTCCATGAGTTGGCGCGTTTTGGGGTGGCGGTGGGCGGTGAGCCCAACCACAGACGACCAAAACGCCACAGGGAGCCCCATTTGCGCCACCACCTCTGCAGCGCGATCGGCGCGCAGGTCGGCGTAGGCGGCCACCAAGTCGAGTTGTTTCTTGAACTGCCCCTTGCTGGGCGCGCGCAGGCTCACCAGAAGCTGGCGCTGTATGTTGGTGGCTTGCAAGTTGGCAAACCCCAGTTCAGCCTCTTTGGGTCCGTTGCGGGTCTTGAAAGACAGACCTTCGGTGAGTTCACTGAAACAGGCTTCGATGCGAGGCCCATCGGCCCACAGGGCGAGGTTGGTCGGTTTGTCGAAACCTGGTTCGTTGGCGTGGAGCACCGCACCGCGAAAAGGGCCAACGGTGGCGGCACGACTGAGGATGGTCGACTCCACGGTGACGACTCCCATGCCACTCATGCCACTCATGCCACTCATGCCACTCATGCCACTCATACCGCTCATACCGCTCATACCGCTCATACCGCTCATACCGCTCATACCGCTCATACCGCTCATGATTTTCCCCTCATCAATGTTCAGGCAGGCCCAGACTTTTCAGCGCCTCCGCACCGCGTTGGCGCAAAGAGCTCGTGCTTCCGTAGGAAAGGAACTTGGAGACCGTCAGGTCGGGCTGCAGCGACAACAAGACGTCAAAGGTCTTGCGGGCTTCGGCGGTCTGGCCGGACTCGTGTTGTGCCGTCAGGAGCGCGCGCAGCGTGGGCGCGTGGTAGCGGTTCTTCTGCAATGACGACTGGCACATCGAAATGGTGTCGCTCAGTTGTCCCGCCATCAGGTAGCTGTTGGCCAGCAGCATTTCAAAGTAGAAACGCTGCGGGTCCACCGGCGAGAGGCTTTGTGCCTGCTCCGACTCGGAAACCGCAACCGTGGCGTTCCCCCACATGCAGGACCAGAAGCCACGGTAGAGCCACGCCATGGGATCGTTGGGGTTCATCTGCGTGGCATTGTTCAACAGCGCTTTGGACGCATCCAGGTCGTGACCAAGGTGGCACATGGCGTGCCCCTTGATCGCCATCGCCATGGAACTGTTGGGCTCCAGGTCGAGGGCTTTGTCGGCCACGCTCATCGCTCGGCGGAAGTCGTCGGCGGGGTTGGACGTCAGGCCTTGCACCACCTGCATGATGTGCCATTTGGCCAGCCAGGCCCAGGGCGCGGCCACGCGTTTGTGTCGCTCAGCCACAGCTTCGAGCAATTGGCGGCTGCGCTTCAGATCGCGCGGGGTGGAGCGGTGCATGAGCGTGATGCCCCCGAGCATGAGGCTGTTGCTGTCCAGTTTGGGCAGGGGAAGCACCAGGCTGCGCTGTACTTCGGCATTGAGCAGGGCACGGGCGCAGGCGGTGCTGATGGTGGCCATCAATTCGCTGTGCACTTCCATCAGGTCCATGGTGTCGCCACTCAGGCGCTCCGCCCACAACACCTCGTTTCGGCGGGTGTCCGCCAGCTCGACCATGATGACCACCTTGCTGCCCAAAGTGGTGTAGTTGCCACTGAGCACGAAGGCTGCGTCCAGCCGGGCATCTATCTCGCCATGGCTGGTGCTGCGCCCCCTGAAAGCGGTGGTGGACAGGCGCGAGATCACGCGCAAATCCTGGCTGCGGGAGAGCTGTGCGATCACGCCGTCGGCAATCAGCTCGCCAATCACGAAGTATTCCGGTGAAGGGTTGCGCGCTTCGAAGGGCACGACCGCAATGGAAGGGCGAAAGTCGATCGGTACGGCTTCGCGTTGGGCGTGCCGCCAGACCATTTTGGCCTCTTCTACGGGATGCACGCGCCAGGTTCGCACCGGCTCTGGCCAGTGCTTGAGGTAGCTCTCACCCATGTCTTCAATCTGCGCATCGATGCCGTCCACGATCCCGTCGCACACGCTTGCGGTGATCACGGTGTCTCCCGGTGCGCCGAGGTCCGCCACGCGTGCAGCCAAGTTCACGCCGTGGCCGTACACGTCGTGCGTGTCCACATACAGATGGGCGGCGTTGATGCCTGCGCGCAGATGCATCTGCTCTGCGGCTGGCAGGCTCTGGTTGACGGGGTTGAAATACCGGTGCAGCGCCATGGCGGTTTGCACCGCCTGGGAAGGGTGGTCAAACTCGGCCAGCAGTCCATCGCCCAGACTTTTCACCAAGCGCCCGTTTTGGCGGGGCAGCACATCGTGCTCGGCATGGCGCATAAAACCCATCCAGCGTTCAACCACAGCCGCTTCGTTGGCCGCCATCAGGTGCACCGATTCCACCAGATCGATCACCAGCACCACTTTGTATTGGTGCAGTCCAAGCGTCGGGGCTGAAAGGACTTCTTGGGCGAAGTTTTCAGCCGACAGGAGGGGCGGGGACGATGGGGAAGTCATACCTCATTGGTAGTAATGATCGTATTCAGTTTCTCATATATCGGATGCGCGATTGGCTCTGCCCGCATTTATCTTGAGGTGCCTTCTGCTCCAGGACCACGCATGGTTCCTGGGCTGCGCCCCAAGCAAAAGAGCCGGCTTTCGCCGGCTCTTTTGTTGCTTCAAGCCAGGCCCGAAAGCCATGGGCATCCGCGTCAGATCACTTCAGGTGATCGTTGATCATCTTGGTCATCTCGAACATCGAAGCCTGGGCCTTTTTGAAGATTTCCTTCAGCTTGGCGTCGGCGTTGATCATGCGGCGGTTCACTGCGTCTTGCAGGTTGTGCTTTTTGATGTAAGCCCAGACCTGCTTGGTCACCTCGGTACGTGGCAGCGGGGTTGCGCCCACGATGGCGGCCAGCGCTGCGCTGGGGGTCATGGCCTTCATGAAGGCGGCATTGGGGGTGCGCTTCTTGGCAGGCGCCGCAGCCTTTTTGGCTGGGGCTGCTTTTTTGGCAGGAGCTGCAGCTTTTTCGGCGGGAGCGGCCTTCTTCACGGGTGCAGCGGCCTTTTTGGCAGGAGCTGCCTTTTTCGCAGGTGCTGCTTTTTTTGCAGGTGCTGCAGCCGCTTTGGCTGGAGCAGCTTTCTTGACCGGTGCCGCAGCCGTCTTGGCGGGAGCCGCTTTTTTCGCAGGAGCTTTTTTCGCAGTTGCCATGGTTGTATTTCCTTCTAGAAGTGGAATGTGCGCCAGTGCAAAAATGCGCTCTTACACCGGTGTCTCGGATGCTAATAGAGTTGCATCGCCATTCCAAGGTGGCGAATGCTGTTTTTTGCAGTTTTTCATAGCAAGCAGTGGGGTTATTGCATACGAAAACAACATTTTTGCCCGCAGTCGCTGCAAGGGGCCTGTCAGAGCCTGCGCACAGACTCAAAATCACGTCAAAGCTTTTTTCTTTTCCTCTTGTGTTTTGCCATGCCAACGACCTCTGATTCAATCCTTGCTGTCGCTACGTGCGATCTCTGCGACGCGCACAAAAACGACGCCTCTGGCGCCTTCCGGGTGTTGCCGCCGGTGTTTCGAGACTTCGGCGCCGTGCAACGTTTTTCAGGCCCGGTGGTCACCATCAAATGCTTTGAAGACAACACCCTGGTGAAGGGTGCCGTGGACAGCCCGGGCGAAGGCCGTGTGCTGGTGGTGGATGGCGGCGGTTCCTTGCGCCGTGCCTTGGTGGGCGGCAACCTGGGCGCTGCTGCCGCGCGCAACGGCTGGGCCGGCGTGGTGGTGGACGGCTGCGTGCGCGATGTGGCCGAGTTGGCCCTGTGCCAGACGGGTATCCGCGCCTTGGCGGCCATGCCGCTGCCTACCGAAAAGCGCAACGAAGGGCAGCGCGATGTGGCGGTTCAGATTCAAGGGGTCTGGGTGCGGCCTGGCGAATGGCTCTACGCGGACGAGGACGGTGTTGTGGTGTCCTCAACCGCCTTGCATGCCTGAGAATTTTGGGCGCCTGGCGCGCCCAGTGCGCGCACTCAGACGCTGAGGCCTTTGTAGAGCATGTAGGCCGCCAGCACATACAGGATGCTCGCGAACACCCGTTTGAGTGATTTGACGGGCAAAGCATGGGCGGCCCGAACCCCCAGCGGGGCCATGATGACGCTGGCTGTGGCGATCACCACCAGGGCGGGCAATGAGATGTAGCCCAGCGAGCCTGCGGGCAAGCCAGCCACGCCCTGGCCCGCCACCACATAGCCCAGCGCGTTGGCCAGTGCGATGGGAAAGCCCAGGGCGGCGCTGGTGGACACGGCGTTGTGAATGGCCACGTTGCACCACGTCATAAAGGGCACGCTGACAAACCCACCGCCGGCGCCCACCAGGCCCGACAGAAAACCAATGACCGTCCCCGCGCTGATCTGCCCGGCAGTGCCCGGCAAGGTGCGAGACGGTTTGGGCTTTTTGTCGAGCAGCATCTGGGTGGCCGAGAAGCTGACGAAAGCCGCGAAAAACAGGGCCAGCCAGGCACCTTTGAGCAGCGCAAACACACCCACGCTGGCCAGTGCCGAGCCCAGCACAATGCCGGGCGCCAGGCGTTTGACGATGTCCCAGCGAACCGTGCCGCGCTTGTGGTGCGCACGCACGCTGGAGATGGATGTGAAGATGATGGTGGCCATCGACGTGGCAATCGCCATCTTGACCGCGAGGTCAGGAGCAACGCCCTGACCGCTGAGGATGATGGTGATGAACGGCACCATGAGCATGCCGCCGCCGATGCCCAGCAAGCCGGCGAGAAAGCCGGTACACAGGCCCAACAGCACGAGTTGGGCGATCAGCAAGGGGTCAAGCAGCATGGGGGATTGGTGAAAGTTACGCTCAACTTTCGCCGCCGAACGCCAAACCTGAAGAATAGGGTGTCTGCAAGTGCCGCCGGACCGGCATCCTGAACCGGGGTTCAGGTGGGCAAGGGCAGCGTGACTTCGGGTTCATCTGACGCGAGATGCTCACACCCGCCACGCAATGTACCAAGCCCGGGCTCTATGAGCATTGGTTCAAGGAAATATAAAGCCCGGCGCGCACTGCAGACAGGCAAATTGTAGGCCCTGAATGGGGCTTGTGCGGTTTGCGTTCAGATAAAAAACAAGGGCCAAACGGCCCTTGTTGATGACACCGGGTGGTCGGCGCAACGGTCCAGCGTCAAATCAGCTGGCCGTCGCTGCCCAGGGTTTTGTCGAGCCGCCGCATGAGATCGTCCAGGCGGGTCTGGGTGTGCGGGGAGGCATCGTTTGCAGAGCCGTTGAGCATGGCTCCGTTGCTCGGCGCAGCCGCCGGTGCCGCGGCGCTGGTGGATTCTTTTTGCGACAACTCAAACGCGAGGTTGAGCGAGGCCAGCACCGCGATGCGGTCGCGCGCCTTCACCTTGCCGGCATCGCGGATGCGGCACATGGCGGTGTCCACGCGCTCCACCGCATCGAGTAGCGCAGACTCACCCCCCACGGGGCAGGCCAGCAAGTAGCTCTGGCCCATGATCTGCACTTCAATCTGTTTGCTCGCAGGCTTGTTCATGCGCGGTCCTTGCTGGGTGTGTCTGCTGCGGTGTGCGCCGCGCTAGCTGTTGGCTGAGGCAGGCGGTCCAGCAGCGCGTCGATGCGGGCTCTGGCCGCATTGAGTCGTGACTTGAGCGAGTCGCGCTCGGCCTGCAGCGCTTGAACCTGCTCGTGCAGCAGGGTGTTGGTGCGTTGCAGCTCTTCATGGCGCAGCAGCAAGCGCTCTACGCGCTCGGTGATCTGGTCAAGGTGCTTGGGATCTGCCATGGTGTCGGTTCGAAGTTTTCACATTGTAGGGTTGTCGCAAGTTCTCACGCTTTAGAATGCACGCTGTTGGTGCTCGCGGTGTGGTTCACATGCCGCAGTTCAACGGGAAGCAGGAGGGAAAGTTCACATGAACCGACCTAACCTGCGCTGCCCCCGCAACGGTAAGCAGACGAGAACCCTGAAGCCATTTCAGGCGACTCCGCTTTCATCTCACAACCACTGGGCGCTGCCAAGCGCCTGGGAAGGTGATGAAGGTCGTTCTGCCAGCCCGGATACCGGCCAACGAGGTGGCGGTGCGTCTGAAAAGGACGTGCCGCCGTGACGCTCATGCACCGTCGGGGAAGGCGGTGACGGCACATCCGTTGTTAGTTTTTCATGAAAAATCGTCCTCTGCGCGCGCCTTTGGCCGTGCTCTCGCTGGCTGTTCTGGCCACGTTCTCTTCGCACGCCCAAAACGTTGTCACGACCGATCTGCCCGAGACGGTGGTCACGGCCACGCGATTCGCTGAACCCCTCGCGTCTTTGCCCTTGGGAGTGAGTGTGATCACACCCGACGATATCCGGGCATCTGGCGCCACCACCGCGAACGAAGCCGTGATGCGTCTTCTGGGGGTGCCTGGCCGTCTTGACTATTACGGCGGGGCTAACTACACCCTTGATCTCCGTGGGTTTGGCGAAACGACCAACAGCAACCAAGTTGTGGTTGTGGATGGTCAGCGTCTCAATGAGGCCGATTTGGGAATCCCTCTCTTGGCGGGCATTCCCATTGAGTCAATTGAACGCATTGAGGTGCTGCGAGGAAGTGGGGCGGTCTTGTACGGAGAAGGTGCGACGGGCGGTG
This sequence comes from Hydrogenophaga sp. L99, assembly GCF_058731905.1. Classification (NCBI taxonomy): domain Bacteria; kingdom Pseudomonadati; phylum Pseudomonadota; class Betaproteobacteria; order Burkholderiales; family Comamonadaceae; genus Hydrogenophaga; species Hydrogenophaga sp. L99. Next base: position 1,086,666 of record NZ_CM178972.1, read on the forward strand.
TGATCGTGATCACGACCAAGGCCGGTTTGGGCAAAGACCGCCGCAACAAGGCCTCTGTTTACGGCGGGGCAGGATCAAACGACCTTCGCGAATTGCGTGCCAGTGCCACACTGGCTTCTGGAGGGTTTTCGGTGGATGTGTCTGGGCAGCGTAGAGACACGGACAACCACCGGGACAATTTTCGGGCTAAGTCGGATGCCGCCAGTATCACGGCCCAGTGGTCCAACGATGCCTTTCGAGCGGGTATTCGCCACAGTCAGGACGCTGTCGAGACTCGGTTGCCTGGAGGGTTGACCATTGCCCAGTTTGAGGCAAATCCATCTCAGACCAATACGCCCAACGACTGGGCACGTATTCGCAACACCCGGGACGGTCTGTTCGCTGAGGCGTTGATGGGCAACTGGCAACTAGCTGGTGAAACGGGCTGGCGAGACAAGCAACTGCGAAGCGCCTCATATGACTACGACGTGGATGCCAACAACTACGGCCTAAGGGCACGGCATGAATCTCGTATCGGTGATGTAAGGAATCAGTTGGTAATTGGACACGACTATTCCCGCTGGGCCCGTGAGGCGTACGGATCGACTTCCAACCACAAGGCGCGAGGTTGGTATTTGCAGGACGACGTAACACTGGCTTCGGGTACCCGATTCTCGGGCGGTGTGCGTACTGAACGAATGGACAAGGATGCGTATGACGGCAGCAGCAGATTGGCAGATCGTCAACACGCATGGGAACTGGGTATCAGCCATTCGATGTCCTCAACATCACGAGCTTGGGGACGATTGGGCCGGAGTTTCCGTCTGGCCAATGTAGACGAGTTCAGCTTCACGAACCCATCGGTCGCTATCCGCCCGCAAACCTCTCGCGATGCTGAGGTTGGTTGGAACTGGAAGCAGGCCTCCTACCAGCTGGAGGTCCGTGCGTATCGCAACATCTTGACCGATGAGATTGGCTACGACCCGAAAGCCCTGGGGGCAGGCCAATATGACGGCCGCAACGTCAACTTTGACCCTACGCGACGCCAGGGGCTGGAGGTCGAAGGCCGTTGGGCTGTCAACCGTGAGCTAGCACTCAATGCGAATCTGAACTTGCGTCGCGCCACCTTCCGTTCTGGTGGCTACGATGGCAATGACGTACCGCTGGTAGCAAGACAGACCTTGGCTTTGAGGGCTCACTGGAAGCCTGCTGAAGGGCACGGAGTCACAGGCGGAATCAACTGGGTAGGTGCGCGGTATGCCGATTCTGCTAACCAGTGCAGCATGCCCTCCTACACGACAGCCGATATTCGCTATGCCCGCCAATGGAACAACGTAGAGTTGTCGCTGAGCGTGAACAACATGTTTGATCGCCAGTACTTCACACTGGGCTTTGGTTGTTCTGGTGGACAGGTCGAATCGGTCTATCCCGAGGCTGGCCGCACCTTGACAGCGGCCTTGCGTGTCTCGTTCTGACCCCGATATGAACTCTGCTCACCTCGGCCCACAACGCATCGTCTGCCTGACCGAAGAAACCACCGAGTGGCTTTACTTGCTGGGGCAAGAACACCGCATTGTGGGTATCAGTGGCTACACCGTTCGCCCGCGCCGGGCGCGAGACGAAAAGCCCAAGGTGAGCGCGTTTCTCACCGCCAAGGTGGACAAAATTTTGGCGCTGCAGCCCGACTGTGTGTTCGGTTTTTCCGACTTGCAGGCCGACATTGCTGCGTCGCTCATACGCGCTGGCGTGCAGGTGACGGTGTTCAACCAGCGCAGCGTGGACGAGATTTTTTCCATGCTGTACCAGGTGGCGGCCATGGTGGGCTGCACCGAGCCGGCGCTCGCCTGGATGGACGCCACGCGCCAGCGGCTGGCCGACATGGCCCAAGCGGTGGCGGCCTTGGAAGCGGCGGGCAAGCGCCGCCCCAAGGTCTTTTTTGAAGAGTGGGACGAGCCGCACATCAGCGGCATTCGCTGGGTGTCCGAGCTGCTGGGCCTGGCCGGTGGCGACGATGTGTTTCCCGAGCTGGCTGTTGAGTCGCTGGGCAAAAACCGCATCATTGCCGACGGCGCCGAGATCGTGCGCCGCAACCCGGACATCATCATCGGCTCCTGGTGCGGCAAGAAGTTTCGGCCGGAAAAGGTGGCGGCCCGTGCGGGCTGGCAGGACGTGGCGGCGGTGAAGACCGGGCAGCTGTTTGAGATCAAGTCGGCCGATATTTTGCAGCCCGGCCCGGCGGCGCTCACCGACGGTGTGGCGCAGATGCACCGCATCGTGACGAACTGGATGGCACGATGAACATGGAACGCAGCGAATTCATATTGGGTGGCCAGAAAAGTGGTAAGTCGCGCCGCGCCGAGCTGCTGGCCAGCGCCTGGCTGAACGCCGCGCCCGACCACCGCGCGGTGTTGATTGCAACCGCCCAGCCCTGGGACGATGAGATGCGCGAGCGCATTGCCCGCCACCAGCTGGACCGGGCGCAGCGCGTGCCGGGCATGGCCACGGTGGAAGAGCCGCTGGCGCTGGGTGCGGCCCTGCGCCAGCACAGTGCGCCCCACACGCTGGTGGTGGTGGACTGCCTCACGCTGTGGCTCACCAACCAGCTCATGCCGGCCGACGCGAGCCAGGCGGCCAGCGCAGACGGCTTGCAGGCGGCCTGCCATGCGCTGTGCGGTGCGCTGGAAGAGGCGCGTGGGCCGGTGGTGCTGGTGGGCAACGAAATTGGGCTGGGCGTGATCCCGATGGGGCGCGAGGTGCGCGCCTTTGTGGACGCGCTGGGCCAGCTGAACCAGGCGGTGGCGGCCGCGTGTGATCGCGTCACGCTGATGGCGGCGGGCCTGCCGCTGGTGTTGAAAGGTGCGGCATGAAAATCAGCAAGCGCTTGGGTTTGCTGTGGGTGTTTCTGGCGGGCTGGGCGCTGCTGCTGGGCAGCGTGCACGCGGCCGGGCTGCAGGTGACCGACGACCGGGGTGTGACCGTGCGCTGGGACGCGCCACCGCAGCGCATTGTTTCGCTGTTGCCCTCGCTGACCGAGACGGTGTGTGAGCTTGGCCAGTGCCACCGCCTGGTGGGGGTGGACCGTTACTCGAACTGGCCAGCGACCATTGCCGCGCTGCCGCGCGTTGGGGGTGGCATTGACCCGAACGTGGAGGCCATCGTGGCCCTGCGGCCCGACGTGGTGCTGCTGGCGCAATCGTCGCGGGTGGTGGAGCGGCTGGAGTCGCTGGGGCTGAAGGTGGTGGCGCTCGAGCCCAAGAGCCACGCCGATGTGCAGCGCGTGCTGGGCAAGGTGGCGCAGGTGGTGGGCGTGGACGCGCAGGCCACCCAGCGCATCTGGCGGAACATTGACGCGGCGGTGTCGGCGGCGGCGCAGTCGCTGCCGGCGCGCGTGAAAAACACCCGCGTGTACTTCGAAGTGAACCGGGCGCCGTATGGTGCGGGCACGTCGTCTTTCATTGGTGAAACGCTGACCCGGCTGGGCGTGCAAAACATCGTGCCCGCCAGCCTGGGGCCGTTTCCCAAGCTCAACCCGGAGTTTGTGGTGCGCGCCAACCCGGACGTGATCATGGTGGGCGACCGCAACTTTGAGGGCATGACGCAGCGCCCCGGCTGGCGCAGCATCCGCGCCGTGCGCGAAGAGCGGCTGTGTGTGTTCCCCAACAACGAGTCTGACGTGTTGGTGCGGCCCGGCCCCCGCATGGCCGAGGCCGCCCGCCTGATGGCGCGTTGCCTGCAGGAGAAAGCGCCGTGAACACCGCCACGCTGCAAACCGCTGTGACGGCCGAGCGGACAACGTCTGCGCGCCCGCTGTGGCTGGCGGTGGGTTTGGTGCTGGGTGGCGGCGTGCTGGCGGTGCTGGGGCTGGGCGTGGGCAGCACCGGGCTGGAGGCGGTGTGGAACATGCTGGCCGACCCGGTGGCGGCGCAGATTGTGTGGGAGATCCGTGCGCCGCGCACCGTGGGCGCGTTTGCCGCCGGCGCCTTGCTGGGGCTGGCGGGCGCGGTGGCGCAGGGCCTGTTTCGCAACCCGCTGGCCGATCCGTTTTTGCTGGGCAGTGCCTCGGGTGCCTCGCTGGGTGTGGCGCTGGCGCTGGCGGGGCTGGGCGTTTCGCCGTTTGCCACGCAATGGGTGGTGCGCCTGGGGCTCACCGGCGCGGCCTTTGTGGGTGCGGTGCTGGCGGTGCTGCTCACGCTGGCGCTGGCGCGTGGGGTGCAGCACACGCTGCGCCTGCTGCTGGCTGGTGTGGTGGTGGGGGTGGTGCTGGGTGCGCTCACCTCGCTGGTCACGCTCACCACGCCAGATATTTTGCAGGCCATGCAGGCTTTCATGCTGGGCTCTACCGGGTTTGTGGGCTGGGCGTCTTGCGCGTTGATGGCCGGCATTGGTTTCGTGTGCCTGTTGCTGGCCTGGGGCTTGTCGCGCGTGCTCGACGGGCTGGCGCTGGGCGAGTCCACCGCGCTCAGCCTGGGCCTGCCGCTGGGGCCGCTGCGCGCGGCCCTGGTGGGTGTGCTGGCCCTGGCCACCGGCACCGCCGTGGCGCAAACCGGGCTGATCGCCTTTGTGGGCCTGGCCGCGCCGCACCTGGTGCGCGCGGTGGTGAAAACCACCCACGCCTGGCTGGTGCTCCTGGCCAGCCTCATGGGCGGCGTGTTGCTGATGCTGGCTGACACCCTGGCCCGTGGCCTGCTGGCGCCCCAAGAGCTGCCTGTGGGCGTGCTCACGGCGGTGCTGGGCGGTGGCTACCTGCTGTGGCTCATGCGCAAGCGGGTGGGGTGATAGCATGTTGAACAAGGCCCACTCTGCCATAGCCTTGCAAACGCTGGACCTGCACGCCACGCTGGGCCTGGGCCACAACCAGCGCCAGGTGTTGCAAGGCGTGAACCTGGCGCTGGGCGCTGGCCGCTGGACCAGCATTGTTGGCCCCAACGGTGCGGGCAAGTCCACCCTGCTGCGTGCGCTGGCGGGGGTGCTGCCTTGCCAGGGCGACGTGCTGCTGCACGGGCAGCCCATGGCGCGCATGGCGCCGCGTGAGCGCGCCCGGGCGCTGGCCTGGCTGGCGCAAAGCGGCGCGGGTGAAGCCAGCGCCGACGACCTCACGGTGTACGACGTGGCCTTGCTCGGGCGCCTGCCGCACCAGGCCTGGCTGGCCCCGCCCAGCCCGGCCGACCACGCGGCGGTGGAGCGCGCGCTGCGCCAGACCCAGGCCTGGGACTGGCAGTGCCGCCCGCTGGGCGCGCTATCGGGCGGCGAGCGCCAGCGCGTGTTGCTGGCGCGGCTGCTGGCGGTGGAAGCCGATGTGTTGCTGATGGACGAACCGCTGGCCAACCTGGACCCGCCGCACCAGGCCGACTGGATTGCGCTGGTGCGCAGCCTGGTGGCGCAGGGGAAAACCGTGGTCAGCGTGCTGCACGAAATCACGCTGGCGCTCATGGCCGACGAGGTGGTGGTGATGCAGCAGGGCCGCATTGTTCACGCCGGTTCGGCCCAGCAAGCCGCTGCGCACCGGGCACTGGAAGCGGTGTTCGAGCACCGCATCGCCATTCATGCGCTGGGCCCGCGCTGGGTGGCGCTACCCCAATAAATCCCCTTTTTTTGACAGGACATCGAGCCATGGAAATTGAATCGGCACCCACCGAGAAGCGCTATGAAAAACCCGAGGGCGAGCGACGCGGGCTGTTGATCGTGCACACCGGCGACGGCAAGGGCAAGAGCACGGCCGCCTTTGGTCTGGCCTTGCGCGCCTTTGGCCGCACGCACGTGCACGGCAAGCTGGTGAAGATTTTTCAGTTCATGAAGGTGCCTTCCGCGCGCTTTGGCGAGCACCGCATGTTTGAGCAGATCGGTATTCCGATCGAAGGACTGGGCGACGGTTTCAGCTGGAAAAGCCAGGACCTGGAACACTCGGCCCAGCTCGCGCGCGACGGCTGGGAAAAAGCCCGCGCCGCCATTTTGAGCGGCGACTATTTCATGGTCACGCTCGACGAACTGACCTACCCGCTGATCTACGGCTGGCTGCCGCTGGAGGGCGTGTTGCAAACCCTGCGCGACCGCCCGAAGCACACCCATGTGGTCATCACGGGCCGGCGCTGCCCGCCTGAAATCATCGAGCTGGCCGACACCGTGACCGAAATGACACTGGTGAAGCACGCCTTCAAGGCGGGTATCCCGGCTCAGCGCGGTATTGAAGACTGACCCACCTGGAGAACCCCGATGACCGTGATCGTTGAAACCCCCGTGACACTGCACCGCCCCGTCAAGAGCGTGTCGAAGACGCCACAGCGCTGGCCCGTCGCCGAGGTGCAGGCCCTGCTGGACCTGCCGTTGCCCGAGCTGATGCACCGCGCCCAGACCGTGCACCGCGAGCACCACGACCCCACCGAGATGGAGCTGGCCACACTGCTGTCGATCAAGACCGGTGGCTGCCCGGAGGACTGCGGCTATTGTCCGCAGTCGGTGCACTATGAGACCGGCGTGCCGGCCACCAAGATGATGACACCCGACGCCGTGCGCGAAGCCGTGCTGGGCGCCAAGGCGGCCGGTGCCTCGCGCTTCTGCATGGGCGCGGCCTGGCGCGCGCCCACCGACCGCGACCTGGAGAAGGTCGAAGAACTGGTGCGTGTGATCAAGGACCAAGGCCTCGAAGCCTGCTGCACCCTGGGCATGCTCACGGGCGACCAGGCGCAACGCCTCAAGGGCGCCGGGCTGGACTACTACAACCACAACCTCGACACCGCACCCGAGCTGTACGGCAACGTCATCACCACCCGCGACTACCAGGACCGGCTGGACACCCTGGGCCACGTGCGCGGGGCCGGCATCCATGTGTGCAGCGGTGGCATCGTGGGCATGGGCGAATCGCGCGCTGGGCGCGCCGGTCTGATCGCGCAGCTGGCCAACCTGGCGCCGTACCCCGAATCGGTGCCGATCAACCACCTGGTCAAGGTGCCGGGCACGCCGCTGGCCGACGAGCCCGACCTCGACCCGCTGGAGTTTGTGCGCACGGTCGCTGTGGCCCGCATCACCATGCCCAATGCCAAGGTGCGTCTGTCGGCCGGGCGCCGGCAGATGGACGAATCGACCCAGGTGCTGTGCTTCCTGGCCGGGGCCAATTCCATCTTTTATGGCGACAAGCTGCTGGTGACCGGCAACCCCGACGTGGAGGCCGATCGCGCGCTGCTCCAGCGCGTGGGCCTGAAAACGCGCCACACCTTCGGCGCTTGAGGAGATCCCCCATGTTCCGCACCCTGCTGAAATCCAAAATCCACCGCGCCACCGTCACCCACTGCGAGCTGCACTACGAAGGCTCCTGCGGCATCGACGAAGACCTGCTGGAGGCGAGCAACATCCGCCCCAACGAACAGGTCCACATCTGGAACGTCAACAACGGCGAACGTTTCATCACCTACGCCATCAGGTCGCCGCGCGGCAGCGGCATCATTTCGCTCAACGGCTCGGCCGCCCGGCGCGCCAGCGTGGGCGACCTGGTGATCATCGCGGCCTTCGGCATGGTGCACGAAGACCAGCTCGACGAGGCCGTGCCGAAGCTGGTGTTCCCCGACGCCGCCAACCGCATCGTCGAGACCCGCAGCGAGCCCGCCGGTCCGCAGGCCGGCGACCCGGTCATCCGGCCCCTGGGCGCCGAGCTGTGACGCAGCCCGTGTCGGCCAACGCCGCCTGGCGCCAGCGCAGCCTGGCCGCCGTCTGGCACCCGTGCACGCAGATGAAGCTGCACGCGCCCGAGGGTGTGGCGTTGCCGCTGATTCCCGTGGCGCGGGCCGAAGGCGTGTGGCTGCACGACCACGAAGGCCGGCGCTACCTCGACGCGATCAGCTCCTGGTGGGTCAACCTGTTCGGCCACAACCACCCCGCGATCCGCGCCGCGCTCATCGACCAGCTGCACACGCTGGACCACGTGATGCTGGCCGGCTTCACCCATGGGCCGGTGGTGGAGCTCTCCGAGCGCCTGGCCGCGCTGACCGGCCTTGGCCACGCCTTCTACGGCAGCGACGGCGCCAGCGCCACCGAGATCGCGCTGAAGATGAGCGCCCACCACTGGCGCAACGCGGGCCGGGCCGACAAGTGCCGGTTCGTCGGCGTGGCCGGGGGTTACCACGGCGAGACCGTGGGCGCGCTGGCCGTGACCGACATCGCGCTGTTCCGCGAAGCCTATGCGCCGCTGGTGCGGCTGGCCGCCACCGTGCCCAGCCCCGACGCCCGCGGCGCGGCGCCCGGCGAAACCCCGGCCGACGTGGCCGAGCGGGCCGCCGCCGCCCTGGGCGACTGGCTGGCCGAACACGCGCACGAGACCGCCGCCGTGATCATCGAGCCGCTGATCCAGTGCGCCGCTGGCATGGCCATGCACGACCCCGTGTACCTGCGGCGCGCGAGAGAACTCTGCGACCAGCACCAGGTGCACCTGGTGCTCGACGAAATCGCGGTCGGCTTCGGCCGCACCGGCACCTTGTTCGCGCACGAGCAGGCGGGCATCCGGCCCGACTTTCTCTGCCTCTCCAAGGGCCTGACCGGTGGCACGCTGCCGCTGTCGGTGGTGCTCACCACCGACGCGGTGTACGCCGCCTTCTACGACGACGAGGTGGCGCGCGGCTTCCTGCATTCGCACAGCTACACCGGCAACCCGCTGGCCTGCCGCGCCGCGCTGGCCACGCTGGACCTGTTTGACCAGACCGACGCGCTGCGGCAGAACCTGGGCACCAGCGAGCGGCTGGCCGCGCAGTTCGCGCCGATCTCCCACCACCCGCGCGTGCGCCACGCGCGGCGCAAGGGCATGGTCTTCGCGTGGGACGTGCTCAGCAGCCTGCCCGACTTCGGCCGCCGCTACGCCCGCCACGCGCTGGCGCAGGGGCTGCTGCTGCGGCCCATCGGCCACACGCTCTACGCCATGCCGCCCTATGTGATCGACGAGGCCGAGGGCGAGCTGCTGGCCCGTGGCGCGCTGACCGCGCTCGACGCCACGCTGGCCGAAGAGACCGGCCCGGTGCCGGTGAGCGGGGTGCCCGATGGCGTTTAACGGCTGCTTCGTCACCGGCACCGACACCGGCGTGGGCAAGACCCTGGTGAGCGCCGCGCTGCTGCACACGCTGGCGCGCCACCATGCCCGCGTGGTCGGCATGAAGCCGGTGGCGGCCGGCCTGGTGTTGCAAGGTGGCGAGTGGGTGGCGGAAGACGCGCGGGCCTTGCGCGCCGCGTCCACCGTGGCCGTGCCGCCCGCGCTGGACAACCCGGTGGCGCTGCCCGAGCCGCTGTCGCCCCACCTGGCGGCCGCGCGCGCGGGCCGGCGCGTGGGCGTGGCCGAGCTGGTGGCGGCGCACCGGGAGCTGCGTGGCCTGGCCGACGTGGTGCTGGTCGAAGGCTCGGGCGGCTGGCGCGTGCCGCTGAACGAAAACGAGACCCTGGCCGACCTGGCGGTGGCGCTGGCCCTGCCGGTGGTGCTGGTGGTGGGCCTGCGCCTGGGTTGCCTGAACCACGCGCTGCTCACCGCCGAAGCCATCCGCGCCGACGGCCTGCAGCTGGCCGGCTGGGTGGCCAACACCGTGGACCCTGCCATGGTCTGCCGCGACGAAAACATCGCCACGCTGTGCCAGCGCCTGGGCGCGCCGTTGCTCGGCGTGGTGCCCTGGCAGCCGCACACCCCGGAGGCACGCCAGATCGTGCTGGACCTGCCTGCAACATGGCAATGAAAGGATGGCCATGAGCTGGCTGAACGAATTTGACGAACGCCTCGCCGCGCTGGATGCACAGTCGCTGCGCCGCGTGCGCCGCGCGGTCAAGCCCGAGCCGGGTGCCCGGCTCAACGTGGACGGCGTGTCGCTGCTGGCCTTCTGCAGCAACGATTACCTGGGCCTGGCGCAAGACCCGCTGCTGCGCCAGGCGGTGCACGCCGCAGTGGACCGCTACGGCGTGGGCTCCGGTGCCTCGCCCATGGTCAGCGGCCACAGCGTGGCCAACGCCGCGCTGGAACGCGAGCTGGCCGAGGCCGTGGGCCTGCCGCGCGCGCTGTATTTCTATGCCGGCTACGCCACCAACGCCAGCACCGTGCCGGCCCTGGTGGGTGAGGGCGACGCGCTGTTTTCCGACGCGCTGAACCACGCCTGCCTGATCGACGGCGCGCGCCTGTCCAAGGCCACGGTGCACCGCTTCCCCCACGGCGACCTGGCCCGGCTCGACGCCTTGCTGGCGGCCAGCCCGGCGCGCCGCAAGCTGGTGATCAGCGACGCGGTGTTCAGCATGGACGGCGACGTGGCCGACATCACCGGCCTGCACGCGCTGTGCGAGCGGCACGATGCCTTGCTGCTGCTCGACGACGCACACGGCTTTGGCGTGCTGGGCCCGCAGGGGCGGGGCGCGCTGGCCGCCGCCGGCCTCACCGGCGCGGGCGCTTCGCCGCGCGTGCTCTACATGGCCACGCTGGGCAAGGCGCTGGGCGTGGCCGGCGCCTTCGTGGCCGGGCCCGAGCGGCTGGTGGAGTGGCTGCTGCAAAAGACGCGCAGCTACACCTACGCCACCGCCGCGCCGGCCCTGCTGGCCGAGGCCGTGCGCGCCGGCCTGCGCTGCGTGCTCGGTGCCGAGGGCGAGCGCCGCCGCCAGCACCTGGCCGCGCTGATCGCGCAGCTGCGCCGGGGCCTGGCGCCGGGCGCCCACGCGGCCATCGACGCCGCCGGCTGGGCGCTCACGCCCTCGGACACCGCGATCCAGCCGCTGGTGATTGGCGACAACGCCGCCGCGCTGGACGTGATGGCGCGCCTGCGTGCGCAGGGCCTGTGGGTGCCCGCCATCCGCCCGCCCACCGTGCCCGAGGGCACGGCCCGTTTGCGCATCGCCCTGTCGGCCGCGCACCAGGCCGACGACGTGGACCAGCTGCTGGCGGCACTGCACGCGGCCGCGGCCGGGCGTCTGGCCCTGGCTGACGCCGACGCCGCCGCGCTGCAAGGCGCCACGCCATGACCGACCCGCAGGCGCTGTCACCGGTAGCCATCGGCGCCTTCGCGGTGCTGGTGGCGCTGGGGGTGGACCGCCTGTGGGGCGAGCCGGCGGCGCGCTGGCACCCGGTGGTGGGGATGGGGCGTTACCTGGGCTGGGCCGGCCAGCGCATCGCCACCCCGGTGCCCACGCCGCAAGCCGACCGGTGGCGCGTGTTCGCGCGCGGCGCGCTGGCCTGGCTGCTGGGTGCCGCGCTGGTGGCGCTGAGCGCCTGGGCGCTCGCCCGCGCGCTGGGCGCCGGGCCAGGGTGGCTGCAGGCGCTGGCGCTGGGCGTGCTGCTCAAGCCGCTGCTAGCCTGGCGCATGTTGCGCGACGAGGTGCGGGCGGTGGAGGCTGCGCTGGCGTCGTCACTGGCTGAAGGGCGCGCCCGGCTGGCCTGGCTGGTGAGCCGCGACGTGACCACCCTGGACGCGGCCCAGGTGCGCGAAAGCGCCATCGAGACCCTCGCCGAGAACCTCAACGACTCGGTGGTCGCGCCGCTGTTCTGGTTCGCTGTGGCCGGCCTGCCAGGCGCGGCGCTCTACCGCTTCGCCAACACGGCCGACGCCATGTGGGGCTACCGGGGCGAGCGCCAGGGCCGTGACTGGACCTGGGCTGGCAAGTGGGCGGCGCGGGCAGACGACGTGTTGTCGTGGCTGCCGGCGCGCATCACGGCGGTGTTGCTCGCCGGGCTGGGCGCGGTGGGGCGCTGGCGCGAAGTGCGCGCTCAGGCGCGTCTCACACCCTCGCCCAACAGCGGCTGGCCGATGGCCGCCATGGCGCTGGCGCTGGACGTGCACCTGGCCAAGCCCGGCGTGTACACGCTGCACCCCGCAGGGCGCAGCCCGCAGGCGGCAGACACCGCGCGGGCGCTGCAACTGGCGGGCCGCGTGGTGGGCGCGCTGGCGGCGCTGGCCGCTGGGGTTCTGGTGGCGGGGCTTTGGAGCCACGCGGCATGAACATGCCCACGCGCCAAGAGCACGGTGGGCCGGACGCCCAAGGCGTTCCCCGGTGGGACTTTTCCACCAACGCCAACGTGTGTGGGCCATGCCCCGTGGCGCTGGCCGCGCTGGCGCAGGCCGATGCGCAGCATTACCCCGATCCCGCTTACGCGGCGTTGCGCGCAGCGCTGGCGGCGTTTCATGGCGTGTCGGCCGAGCGCATCGTGGTGGCCGGCAGTGCCAGCGAGTTCATTGCGCGCATTACCGCAGCGGTGGTGCGTGCCGGCGGGCACAGCGTGTGGCAACCCGCGCAGGCCTATGGCGACTACGCGCGGGCCGCAGCGGCCTGGGGCTTGCAGCGTGTGACCGATCCGGTCGCCGCCAACTTGCTGTGGCTGTGTGAGCCGTCGAGCCCGCAGGGCATGGCCGAACCCCTGGCGCAGGCCGTGGCGGAGCAGGGCGGCGTGGTGGTGCTGGACCGCGCTTATGAGCCTTTGCGCCTGGCTGGTCGCTGCAGTCTGGACGCCGCTGCCCTGGACACCGTTTGGCAACTCTGGTCGCCCAACAAAGCGCTGGCGCTCACCGGCGTGCGCGGCGCTTACGCCATTGCGCCGCTCGGCGCCGGTGCGCTGCAAGCGACACTGGAAAGCCTGGCGCCCTCGTGGCTGCTGGGCGCCCACGCCGTGGCCATGCTCACCGCTTGGGTGCAGCCCGACACGCAGGCCTGGCTGGCGCACAGCCGTGAGCAATTGCGCGAATGGAAAACGCAGCAGCTGGCGCTGTTGCGCAGCCTGGGCTGGCAGTGCTTGTCCAGCGACGCGAACTACCTGTGCGCGCAGGCGCCCGGGCCGGTGAACGTGGCCGGCTTGCGCGCGCAAGGCATCAAGCTGCGCGACACCACCAGCATGGGCTTGCCGGGCCACTGGCGCCTGAGCGTGCAGCCGCCCGCTGCGCAGGCTGCCCTGGCGAAGGCTTTGGCGCTGACGGAAAATGGCAACGTGTCACGACACCCTTGACTGGAGCCACCATCCAACTCGACCACAGCACCCTGGAGATGCAGCGCCGCCAGCACCCGGCCTGGCGCCTGCTGGCGGCGGACTCTGCGCCGCTGGTGGCCAGCTTTTTGCACCGGGTGTTCGTGGTGCCCAATGTGCGGGTGATGGCGCAGTCCAGTCTGGTGCAATTGCTGGATGACACGCTCTATGGCCTGCGCGAGCAACTCGGGGCGCAGGCGTTTCCCAAGTCGGCGCAGGCTTATTTGAACGACTGGGCCGCCAACGACAAGGGCTGGCTGCGCAAGTTTTACCCAGCGGGTTCCGATGAACCCCACTTCGATCTGACCCCGCCCACCGAGCGAGCCCTGGCTTGGCTGGGCAGCCTGTCGGACCGCAGCTTTGTGGGCACCGAATCGCGTTTGCTGACCCTGTTTGGCTTGCTCAAGCAAATGAACGATGGCAGCGAAACCAACCCCCAGGTTCGGCTGGCCGAGCTGCACAAACAACGCGACGCCATCGACGCCGAGATAGCCCGGGTGACCGAGGGTGACCTGGCCTTGCTTGACGACACCGCACTGAGAGACCGCTTCCAGCAGTTCACCGGCCTGGCGCGCGAACTGCTGGCGGATTTTCGGGAGGTGGAACACAACTTTCGGGCCCTGGACCGCACCGTGCGTGAGCGCATTGCCCTGTGGGACGGGGCCAAGGGCGCGCTGCTGCAGGCGATCGTGGGCGAGCGCGACGCCATCGCGGAGTCGGACCAGGGCAGGAGCTTTCGCGCCTTCTGGGACTTCCTGATGTCACAGTCGCGGCAAGCCGAATTCACGCAGTTGCTGGAGCGTGTGCTGGCGTTGCCCCCGGTGGCGTCGCTGGCGCCGGACAGGCGCCTCAAGCGCGTGCACTACGACTGGCTCGAAGCCGGTGAACACGCCCAGCGCACGGTGGCGCAGCTTTCGCAGCAGCTGCGCCGGTTTCTGGACGACAAGGCCTGGCTGGAAAACCGCCGCATCATGGAAATTCTGCGGGGCATCGAAGGCAAGGCGCTGGCGATGCGCGATGGCGCGCCAGACGCACTGCGCGCACCCGATGTCATGCAGATGGACGAAGTGGGCGTCGGGTTGGCCTTGCCGCTGGAGCGCCCTTTGTACCAGCCACCACAGCACACCGCGCTCAGCAGCGTGGCCCTGCAGGCCGGCGACGGCGATGTGGATGCTGCCGCCCTGTTTTCCCAGGTGCGGGTGGACAAAGCGGCGCTGTCGGCCCACATCACACGGTCCTTGCAGACCCGGGCGCAAGTCACCTTGGCGGAGCTGTTGCAGACACGACCGTTGCAGCAAGGTCTGGGCGAACTGGTGGCCTACCTGCAACTCGCCAGCGAGGCGCCGGGATCGGTGGTGGATGAGACGACGATGGACACGGTGGAGTGGTTGGCACGGGACGATGCGGATGCCGGCCCGGCTGGCCCCGTGACCCGGCGTGCCGAGTTGCCACGGATCATTTTCGTGCGCGGCTGAGGGTTTCGATGGAACCGCGCAACAAGGAGCCTCATGGTCATTTCGGCCGAAAAATCAGGTGGAGCATCGCCCTGCAAACCGCGCCAGAGATGGGCGGTCCTGGCGTCGGGGTGGTTGCATTTTTTGAGGACGTTCGTTCATGACGCATGAAGTGCCTGCAGACACCATGCGCCCCGGCGCATCACAACCCGACTTGACCAGCCTGGTCGTCCCCTTGTTGAAGGGCGTGCTCTACCGCGAAGAGGATGCCGCGCAGTGGGCTGCCTTGATGCAACTTCAACCGCGCGTGCGTGATTACGTGGCGGTACTGGCGCTGGACTTGGTGGTGGACGAGGCCGAGGGCTACGCCTTCTTGCGTTCCCGGCAGCAAGCCGACGACGGTGCGCCGGCGCTGCCGCGCCTGGTGCGGCGCCAGCCTTTGAGTTTTCAGGTGAGTCTGCTGTTGGCGTTGCTGCGCAAAAAGCTGGCCGAGTTTGACGCCAGCGGCGGGGACACACGCCTGATCTTGACCCGCAGCGCGGTCGTGGAACTGGTGCGGGTGTTTCTCCCCGCGGGCTCCAATGAGTCGCGCCTGATGGAACAGATTGAGACCCAGTTGAACAAGGTGATCGAACTGGGCTTTGTGCGCCGTCTCAAGGCCCAGGCCGATGGGGCGGGTGGCCGCTCCTCGCAAGAGCCGGTGTACGAGGTGCGCCGCATTCTCAAGGCTTTTGTCGACGCCCAGTGGCTGGCCGACTTTGACCAGCGACTGGGCGAGTACCAGGCCCAACTGGCCGCGTCCGCCACCACGGAGTCGGACGATGCATGACATGACCTTGGCGGGCTTTCGTCTCGCGCGCCTTGAAGTGTTCAACTGGGGCACTTTTGACAAGCGGGTCTGGTCCTTGGAGCTGAACGGGCGCAATGGTTTGTTGACCGGTGACATCGGCTCGGGCAAATCCACCCTCGTCGACGCCGTCACCACGCTGCTGGTGCCCGCACAGCGCATTGCTTACAACAAGGCGGCCGGGGCCGATGCCCGGGAGCGCTCGCTGCGCTCCTATGTGCTGGGGCATTACAAGTCCGAACGCCATGAGGCCAGCGGCAACGCCAAGCCGGTGGCACTGCGCGATGCCAGCCACTACGCCGTGATCCTGGGCGTGTTCCACAACGCCGGGTTTGACCAGACGGTGACGCTGGCGCAGGTGTTCTGGATGAAGGACAGCTTTGGGCAGCCCGAGCGCTTTTATGCCGTGGCGGACAAGGCGCTGTCGCTGACCCACGATTTTTCTGACTTCGGCACCGCCGTTGCGGCCTTGCGCACGCGCCTGCGCAAAAGCGGGGTGGCGCTGTTCGACAGTTTTCCACCCTACAGCGCGCACTTTCGCCGCCGCCTGGGCAACATGGGCGAGCAGGCGCTGGAGCTGTTTCACCAGACCGTGTCCATGAAGTCGGTGGGCAACCTGACCGATTTCGTGCGCCACCACATGCTGGAGCCGTTTGACGTGGCCCCGCGCATCGCGGGGCTGCTGGCGCATTTTGACGACCTGAGCCGCGCCCACGCGGCGGTGCTGAAGGCCAAAGAGCAGGTTGATGGGCTCACGCCCCTGGTGGCGGACTGCGACAAGCACACCGCCCTGGTGGACAACGTGGCCGAGCTGCGCCTGTGCCGCGAGACGCTCAGACCCTGGTTTGCCGGTCAAAAAACCCAGCTGCTGGCACAGCGCCTGGAGAGTCTGGACGTTCAGCTCGCCAGTGAATCGGCTAAGGTGACGCGCTTGCAGGAGCGCAAGGCCGAGCAGCAAACGCAGGAGCGCGATTTGCGCCTGAGCATTGCCCAACGCGGGGGCGACCGGATCGCGCAGATCGAGGCCGACATGGCGCGCCAGCAAACCGAGCAGGAGCGGCGCCAGAAAAACGCCCAGCGCTACGACCAGTTGCGCCTTGGTCTGGGGCTGCTGCAGGTGAGCAACCGAGAAGAGCTGCAAACCCAGCAACAGGGTTGTGCTGAGCGGCGGTTGGTGGACAGCGCGCGCGATGCCGTGGTGCAGAACGAATTGACCGAGCGCGGTGTCGAGCTGGCGCAAGGACGCGCCGAACACGCGGCCTGGTCCGACGAAATCAGGAGTCTGCAGGCGCGGCGCAGCAACATCGATGCGCAACACATTGCGTTGCGGGCGGCCCTGTGCCAGGCGCTGCGTTTGCGCGAAGACGACATGCCGTTTGCCGGTGAGCTGCTGCAGGTGCACGACGACGCACGCGACTGGGAGGGGGCAGCCGAGCGCGTGCTGCACGGCTTTGCGCTCTCTTTGCTGGTGCCCGAGGCGCACTACGCCCAGGTTGCCCAGTGGGTGGACGACACCCACCTGAAGGGGCGCCTGGTCTATTACCGGGTTCGCGCCGGCGGGCGCCTGGATCGGTCCCAGCTGCACGCGCAGTCGCTTGTGCGCAAGATTGCCATCAAGCCCGACTCCGCCTTTTACGATTGGCTGGCTCATGAGGTGGCGCGTCGCTTTGACTACGCCTGCTGCAGCACGCAAGAGCAATTTCGTGCCGAGCCCAAGGCCATCACCCGTGCCGGGCAGATCAAGGCCGCGGGCGAGCGCCACGAAAAAGACGACCGCCACCGCCTGGACGACCGCAGCCGCTATGTGCTGGGCTGGAGCAACACCGCCAAGCTGGACGCCTTGCAAGCCAAGCTGCGTGTGCTGGAGGCCCGCCTGGCCGAGATCGGCCAGCAGATCGGTGATCTGCAGCAAGAGCATGCAGCCATTCGCGAGCGGCAGGACTGCCTGGCCAAGCTGGAGGAGTTTCAGGACTTCAACGAACTGGACTGGGCTGCGAACGCGCGCGAGGTCGCCCGGCTCGGTGCGGAGCGGGCCAAGCTCGAAGCCGCCTCTGACGTGTTGATCACGCTGACCCAGCAGTTGAAAACGCTGGGCGAGGCGTTAAACAAGACGGAAGAGCAACTCATTGAGCAACGCGACAAGCGCTCAAAAACCGAACAAAAGATTGCCGACGCGCTGGCCTTGAAGCGCGACGCCGAGGGCTTGATGGCAGAAGCACCCGACGGGTTGGCAGCGCGTGTGCCGCGCCTGCAGGCCTTGCAAGCCGAAATGCTCGGCACGCTTGCGCTGACTGTCGAGTCTTGCGATGCCCGCGAGCGCGAGATGCGCGATGGCCTGCAAAAAACCATTGATGCCGAGGAAGGCCGCGCCCGACGCGTGCTGGAAAAAGTCATTGACGCCATGCGGTCTTTCAGCGACCGCTTTCCCGTGGAAACGCAAGAAGTTGATGTGGCCATGGGCTCGGCCGGCGAATACCGCAGCCTGTTGCAGCGCCTGGTGGCCGACGACCTGCCGCGTTTCGAGGCCGATTTCAAACGCTCGCTCAACGAGAACACGATCCGCGAGATCGCGAATTTCAGCTCGCAGCTGAGCAAGGAGCGCGAAACCATCAAGGAGCGCATTGGCCTCATCAACCAGTCGCTCACGCAGATCGACTACAACCCTGGTCGCACCATCACGCTGGAATTTCAAGCCGCCACGGACGCGGAGGTGCGCGATTTCCAGACCGAGTTGCGCACCTGCCTGGACGGTGCCCTGCACGGCGAGGGACAAGACAGCCAGTATTCCGAAGCCAAATTCCTGCAGGTCAAGCACATCATCGAGCGCCTGCGGGGCCGCGAGGGCCAGACCGAGCAAGACCGGCGCTGGAGCGCCAAGGTTACCGATGTGCGCAACTGGTTTGTGTTTGCCGCCAGTGAGCGCTGGCGCGAAGACAACCGCGAGCACGAGCACTATTCGGACGCCGGGGGCAAATCCGGCGGGCAAAAAGAGAAGCTGGCCTACACGATTCTGGCGGCCAGTCTGGCCTACCAGTTCGGTCTGACCTGGGGCGAAACCCGCTCCCGCAGCTTTCGCTTTGTGGTCATCGACGAGGCCTTTGGGCGTGGTTCAGACGAGTCGGCACAGTACGGACTGGAACTGTTCGGCAAGCTCAACCTGCAGTTGCTGATCGTCACCCCGCTGCAAAAAATTCACATCATCGAACCCTTCGTCGCCAGCGTGGGCTTCGTGCACAACGCCGAGGGGCGCGACTCGCGCCTGCGCAATCTGAGCATTGAGGCCTACCGAGAGGAAAAGGATCGGGCTGACCGGGGCACCACCGGCGGGACTATGGACCTTAGACAAGCGGCGCAGGGGTTGAGCGGATGACCTGGACCACGCCCGCCGACTTGCGCGCCCAGGTCCAGAAACTTTGGGACAAAGGCGACTTGCTCCGGCTGCTCATGCCGGGTGCGGTGATGGCGCCCCTGCGGCTGCGACTGGTCGGGCCGAGCTCGGCCGAGTTGGCCGAGCGTTTTGATGCGGTTCGGGCGTGGATGCGCGAGCTCGGCTGCTACGCACCGGCAGACTGTGCGTCGGGCTACCGCATCGCCATGCGCGAATTTCGCCACCGTGTGCTGGGTGCCAATGCCGTGCCCGATGCGATCTGGCTGGACACGCTGGACGCGGCGCTGGCGTTGATTGGCAAGAAAAAAGATGCGCAGCGGTTTGTGCAACTGCTGGACGGCACGCGGGTGCAACAGCCTGCCTTGCTGCCGTGGTTGCACCAGCGGCCACTGCAGGCGCTCGCCCTGGTGCCCGAGTGGCCGCGCTTGCTCGACGTGGTGACCTGGCTGCAGGCGCACCCTCGGCCCGGCGTGTACCTGCGCCAGGTCGATCTGCCCGGTGTGGACAGCAAGTTCATCGAGGCCCACCGGGGCGTGCTGTCGGCCTTGCTGGATCTGGCGCTGCCCGCTGACGCCATGGATCCCACGGCCAACGGGAGCAGCCAGTTTTGCCGCCGATA
This sequence comes from Hydrogenophaga sp. L99, assembly GCF_058731905.1. Lineage (NCBI taxonomy): Bacteria > Pseudomonadati > Pseudomonadota > Betaproteobacteria > Burkholderiales > Comamonadaceae > Hydrogenophaga > Hydrogenophaga sp. L99. The sequence goes on from NZ_CM178972.1 coordinate 1,105,905, forward strand.
CGGTTTTAAGGACAAGCCCTTGCGCATTCGCTTGCGATGGCTGGGCACCACCGCTGCGCTGTTGCCCGCAGCGGGGGCGCAAGACGTGACGCTGACACAAGCCGACTTCGGGCGCCTGGCGCTGCCGGTGCAGCGTGTGTTCATCACCGAAAATGAGGTTAACTTTCTCGCCTTTCCCGAGCTTGCTGACAGCCTGGTCATTTTTGGTTCTGGTTATGGTTTTGATGCCTTGGCCGGAGCGCACTGGCTGCGCGCTTGCAGCGTGCATTACTGGGGTGATATCGACACCCACGGCTTTGCCATCCTCGACCAACTGCGCGCCCATGTGCCGCAGGTGCAGTCGCTGTTGATGGACCGAACAACCTTGATGGCGCACACGGACCAGTGGGGGCAGGAGCCCACGCCGGTCCTGCGCGACTTACCCCGTTTGAATGCGAAGGAGCATGCTTTGTTTGACGACTTGCGCCACCGGCGCTTGGGCGCTTTTTCTGCCACCGGGCACGTGCGGCTGGAGCAGGAGCGCATCGGTTACGGCTGGGTGCAACAGGCCGTGGCTGCGTTGCCACCTTTGGACGACCGCATGAGGCCCACCGCATGACCGCCGTGTGTGTGATGGTGCTCGGCACCACCAGCGGTGCCGGCAAGAGCTGGCTGACCACGGCGCTGTGCCGCCACTACGCGCGCCAGGGGCTCAAGGTGGCGCCGTTCAAGGCGCAAAACATGAGCAACAACGCACGGGTCGTGGCCGGCGCATCAGGCGGGCAGGGCGAGATCGGCTCGGCCCAGTACTTTCAATCCCTCGCCGCCAACGCCGAACCCGACGTGCGCATGAACCCGCTGCTGCTCAAACCCGAGGCCGACACGCGCAGCCAGGTGGTGTTGATGGGCGAGGTCAGCCGCGAGCTGAGCGACATGCCGTGGCGCGGGCGCAGTGAAAAAGTCTGGCCGACCATCACCGCCGCGCTGGACGCCCTGCGGGCTGAAAACGACGTGGTGGTGATCGAGGGCGCGGGCTCACCGGCCGAGATCAACCTGCACGCCAGCGATATCGTGAACATGCGCGTGGCCCGCCACGCACAGGCCCGTTGCCTGCTGGTGACCGACATCGACCGGGGCGGCGCGTTTGCCCACCTGTACGGCACCTGGGCGTTGCTGCCCCCGGACGAACGCGCGCTGATCCACGGTTTTGTGCTCAACAAGTTTCGCGGTGACGCCGCGCTGCTGGCGCCCGGCCCGCAGATGCTGCAAGACCTCACCGGTGTGCCGGTGGTCGCCACACTGCCCATGTGGTGGCAGCACGGTCTGCCCGAGGAAGATGGGGTTTTTGACGACAAGACCCGGGCCGCCGGGGTGGTGACCCACACCATCGCCGTCATCGCCTACCCGCGCATCAGCAACCTCGACGAGTTTCAGCCGCTCAAGAACGTGCCGGGCGTGCGCCTGGTGTGGGCGCGCACCCCGGCCGACTGCGCCGGGGCCGACTGGATCGTGTTGCCGGGTTCCAAGGCCACGGGCTGCGACCTGGCGTGGCTGCGCACGCAAGGGCTCGACCGGGGCGTGGCCGACCATGCCGCGCAGGGCGGGGCGGTGCTGGGCATCTGCGGCGGCCTGCAAATGCTGGGCGAAGCGCTGATCGACAGCCACGGCATCGAACCGATGGCCCTGGGCAACGCCCCGGGTCTGGGTCTGCTGCCGCTGGTGACCGCTTTTGACGCCAACAAAACCGTGCGCCACACACACACCCGCTTCACCGAGTTGGTGGGCTGCTGGGCGGCGCTCTCGGGTGTGGCAACCCAGGGCTACGAGATTCACCACGGCCAGACCGCGCAGCACCCGGCCATGGCCGCCGCGGGCGATGTGGCCCGGCCTGTCTTGCCCGACGGCCTGGCCTGGCAGAACGGGGCGGGCAATGTGCTCGGCGTTTACCTGCACGGTCTGTTTGAAGACCCGCGGGTGTTGCACGCCTTGTTTGGCGCATCGGCGCCCACGCTGGACAGCGTGTTCAACGGCCTGGCCGACTTCCTTGAGCAACACGCCGAGCCCGGCGTGCTGAAAGCCCTGATCCAGAAAAATTGAAGAAAGTACCCGACCATGACCTACACCGTGCCGACTCTTGACGACATCGCCCAACCCGCCCTGGCGGCCCGCCTGCAGCACCTGCTGGACAACAAGACCAAGCCGCTGGGTTCGCTGGGCCGCCTGGAGGCGCTGGCGCTGCGCATCGGTCTGGTTCTGGGCACCGAGTCACCCGAGCTGAAAGACCCGCAACTGGTGGTGTTTGCCGGCGATCACGGCCTGGCGGCGCGCGGCGTGTCGGCCTACCCGAGCGACGTGACCTGGCAGATGGTGGAAAATTTTCTGGCCGGTGGCGCGGCGGTGAGTGTGCTGGCGCGCCAGCACGGCATCGGCCTCACGGTGGTGGACTGCGGCGTGTGCCACGACTTCGCGCCTCGACCGGGTCTCGTGATCCACAAGGTGGCACCGGGCACCGCCGATGCGCTTGAAGGCCCGGCCATGACCGCTGCGCAGCGCGACACCGCGCTGGCCAACGGCGCCGCGCTGGTGACAACGCTGCCCGGCAACGCGCTGCTGCTGGGTGAAATGGGCATTGGCAACACCTCGGCGGCCTCGCTGCTGCTGGCGCGCCTGAGCGGACTCGACGTGACCGACTGCACCGGTGCCGGCACCGGGCTGGACGCCGAGGCGGTGCAGCGCAAGATCGGCATCCTGCGCCAGGTGCTGGCGCGCCACTCCGACGCCACCGATCCGCTGGCCGCGCTGGCGGCCTTCGGCGGCTTCGAGATCGCCACCATGGTCGGTTCGGTGCTGCAGGCCGCGCAGGAGCGCCGCGTGATCGTGGTGGACGGCTTCATCGCCAGCTCGGCGGTGCTGGTGGCTGCGGCCCTGCAGCCCGCTGTGCTGCAGCGCTGCGTGTTTGCCCACCGCTCGGGCGAGCGCGGCCATGCGCTCATGCTCGCGCACCTGAAAGCCGAACCGCTGCTCGACCTGGGTCTGCGCCTGGGTGAGGGCTCCGGTGCCGCGCTGGCCTGGCCGTTGCTGGCGAGCGCCTGCGCGATCCTGCGCGAGATGGCGAGTTTCGAGGCCGCGGGCGTGTCGCGCAGCGACGAAACCGCGCCCGTCTAAGGAACGTACGGTGGGTCACGCAGACACAGAAGCAGACGCAGGTCAAGGCAGCCGTGGTGCCGGCTCCGCCGCGCCACAGGCTGCGTCGCCAGCGGAGAAGGTGCCCAGCGGCGCAGGGCGGCTGATGATGCCACTGCGTCATTTTTTGCTGGCTATCCAGTTTTTCACTCGCATCCCGGTCACCGGGCGGCTGGCTGGCTGGGTGGGTTTCAGTCCGGCCATGCTGCGGGCCAGTGCGGCCCACTTCCCCGGCGTGGGCTGGGTGGTGGGCGGGCTGAGCGCGGCGGTGTTCTATGGCGCGTGGCTGGTGCTGCCGGCGCAGCCCGCAGCCGCCTGGGTGGCCGCTGTGGCCTGCACCGTGTTCAGCGTGTTGCTGACCGGTGCGTTCCATGAGGACGGTCTGGCCGATCTGGTGGATGGCCTGGGCGGCTCCATGAACCGCGAGCGCGCGCTCGACATCATGAAAGATTCGCGCGTGGGCACCTACGGCGCCCTGGCGCTGGTGCTGGCGGTGGTGGCCAAGGTGGCGTTGCTGGTGTTGCTGGCGCAGGCCGGCGGTGCCTGGCTGGCGGCGGTGGCGCTGTTTGCTGCGCACGTCACGTCGCGGCTCATGCCGCTGTTCGTCATTCGCACGCTGGCGCATGTGGGGGACACGCCGCAGTCCAAGTCCAAACCGCTGGCTGAGAGCATGGCCGTGGCCGGTTTGCTGGCGGGGTTGCTGTGGTGGGCACTGGCGATGGCGCTGGCTGGGTGGCTGCTGCCGGGCGCACCGTGGGCGTTGGCGGTGGTGGGCGCGCTCATGGGCATGGGATGGATGTGGCGCCTGCTGCACCGCCGCTTGCAGGGCTTCACCGGCGACGGCCTGGGCGCCACGCAGCAGGTGAGCGAAGTGTGCTTTTACCTGGCCATGGCGTTGGCGTTGGCGCTGTGAAGCTCTGGCTGCTGCGCCACGCCCAGGTGGGCCTGACCGCCGGGCTCTGCTACGGCGCCAGTGACGTGCCGGCCCACGAAGCGCTCACCCGCGAAGCCGCGCAAGCCGCTGCTGAACTGCTGCCGCCAAGCCTGCCGGTGTGGGTGTCGGCCCTGGGCCGCGCGCAGGCACTGGCGCACACACTGCGGCGGCTGCGGCCCGACCTGGGCGCGCCCATCACCGACACGCGCCTGAATGAAATGGACTTTGGCCACTGGGAGCTGCAGCCCTGGGACGCCGTGCCCCGCAGCGCTTTTGACGACTGGATGGCCGATTTCGCCCACCACCGTTTTGGTGGCGCCGAGAGCACGCAGCAGGTGATCGACCGCGTGGCCGGCGCCCTGCACGATTTGCGCGCGTCACAGGCCCGCGAGGCGGTGTGGGTCACGCACGCGGGCGTGATCCGGGCGGTGCAGTTTGTGGCGGCCCATGGCGCGGTGCCTACACCCGTGGCGATTGGCAGCGTAGACCAGTGGCCCCGGGACGCGCCTGCGCCCGGTGGCCACCTGTGCCTCGACTGGTGAGCAAGTACCCGCGATGCAGGCACACTGGAGCCCATGAACCCAACAAACCCCGGCGCCCCCCTCAGCCTGGCTCGCATGAAAATGCTGGCGGTGGGCTTGCTCGTGCTGGCGGGTGTGGTGTACGCGGCGGCCACCCTGCTGGAGCCGCGCCACTCCGCCTGGGGTTATGTGGCGGCAGCCGCCGAAGCCGCCATGATCGGTGCGCTGGCCGACTGGTTTGCCGTGGTGGCGCTGTTTCGCCACCCGCTGGGCCTGCCCATACCGCACACCGCCATCATCGTGGCCAACAAGGACCGGCTGGGCGCGCAGTTGGCGCGCTTTCTGGACGAACATTTTCTGGCCGCCGAACACGTGCAGCCCACGCTGGCCCGCTGGGACATGGCGGCTGCGCTGGGCCAGTGGCTGGCCCGGCCTGATGCGGCCCGCCGCGTGGGCCAGTGGCTGCAGCAGGCCACGCCTGCCCTGCTGGGCGCGCTGGACCAGACCCCCGCACGCCAGTGGGTGGCGCAACTGGCGCAGCGCCTGTTGCGCGAGGTGGACCTGGCCACCCTGGGCGGCCAGGCACTGGCCGCGCTCACCGCGCACGGCCACCACCAGCAGTGGCTCAACGGGCTGTTGCAGCAGCTTTCGGGCTGGGCCGGGCAAGAGGCGGTGCAAGAAAAGCTCACCGACGCCATTGCCCGCGAACTCAAGGAACTCAAATACGTGGGGCTGGACCAGATGGCTGCGCGCCTGGCCACCCGCAAACTGGTGGCCGCGCTCACCCGCACCCTGGCCGACGTGGCGGCCGACCCCGACCACGAACTGCGCCACCGTTTTGACGGCTGGATGACCGAGTCCATCAACCGCTTGCAGACCGACCCCGACTGGCAGGCCCGCGTGGCCCTGTGGCGCGACGCCTGGCTTGCCCAACCGCAGTGGAAGACGCCCATTGAAGCCTGGTGGCACGAGCTCATGGGCACGCTGCGGGCCGACGCGGTGAAACCCGAAAGCGCCCTGGGTGAGCGCATCGCCAGCGTGGTGCAAGCCGCCGGCCAACAGCTGCAGGCCGACGCCACGCTGCGCGCCTGGCTCAACACACAGGCCCAACAGGTGCTGCTGAGCCTGCTGGACAGCAGCCGTGAAACCATCGTGGGCTTTGTGGCCCAGCGCGTGCAGGCCTGGGACGCGCACGACATGAGCCGCACCCTGGAAAACAACATTGGCCGCGACCTGCAGTTCATCCGCATCAACGGCACCCTGGTGGGTGCGCTGGTGGGGCTCCTGCTGCACGCGCTCACGCAGGCGGTGCTGGCGCTGCCTGCGGTGCAGGCCTGGATGGGATGACCCGCGCCGTTGTGGTGCTGGACTCGTGTTGATGTGTTCAGGGCGACGCCACCCTGAAATCATCAGCCCTGCGTTTTCGGCTTGTAGTCGCAATACGCGGCCACCGTGCACTGGTGGCACAGCGGCTTGCGCGCCTGGCACACATAGCGGCCGAGCAAGATCAGCCAGTGGTGAGAATCTACCGCGTAGGCGGCGGGCACGCGTTTCAACAGCAGCTGCTCCACCGCCAGTGGCGTCTTGCCCGGCGCCAGGCCGGTGCGGTTGCTGACGCGAAAAATGTGGGTGTCCACCGCCATGGTGGGCTGACCAAACGCCACATTCAGCACCACATTGGCCGTTTTCCGGCCCACGCCGGGCAAGGCTTCCAGCGCTTCACGGGTGCCCGGCACCTCGCCGCCGTGCTGCGCCACCAGGATGCGGCAGGTTTCCATCAGGTGGCGGGCCTTGCTGCGGTACAGGCCAATCGTTTTGATGTAATTCTCAAGACCCTCCAGCCCCAGGGCCAGCATCTTCTGCGGCGTGTTGGCCACCGGGAACAGCTTGCGGGTGGCCTTATTCACGCCCACATCGGTAGCCTGGGCCGACAGCAACACCGCCGCCAGCAGCTCGAAGACGCTGGTGTACTCCAGCTCGGTCTGGGGCGTCGGGTTGCCCGCTTTCAAGGTGGCAAAAAAGGCTTCGATCTGGGCGGGTTTCATGGTGCCCGAGTTTATCTGTGCGCACCCGGCCTTCAGTCGTTGGGGTCGTACACGCCAGCGGCGGGTTGCACCGCTGGCAGCGCTCCGTCGGGCGGCAGGGGAGCGGCGAGCAGGGCTGCCGCGTTGATGATGCCGCTGCCGTATTCGGTGGTGTCCCATTGCGCGGGGCGCACCGCCGTCTGGCGCAGCAGATACTTGAAAACGCGCGGAATCTGCCACAAGCCGCCTGCGGCATAGCGGCTGTGCAGGTTGGGCACGCCGTGGTACGCGAGCCAGAGCGCGGCCACGCCCGAGCACAGCGCCGTGCCATAAGAGGTGCCGTCACCGTCCATTTTGGGCTCGATGCCGGTGGCGGCAGTGCCCGGCGGCAACGGTTGCGCCCTGACGCGGCGTATCACGTCGGACGGTGCACACAGGTCCACATACTGGCCCAGCGCGCTGCCCGACCACGGCCGCATGCCTGGCCCCACGCCGCCCATGGTGATGCAGCGGTTGTAGCGCCCGGGGTAAATGACCTCGCCCCAGACATTGCCCGCCGCGCAGGCCACGATGACACCGCGTTCGTAAGCGTAGTCCAGTGCATTGGACAGGTGCTGGCTGCCAAACAGTGCGCCCAGCGAAATGTTGATGACGCCGCAGCCTCCGTCTACCGCTTGGCGTATGGCCGCGCCCACTTTGTCCTTCACGTGGTCGATGATCACCGAGTCGGTCACGCGGTAAGGCACGATGGCGGCGCCCGGTGCTGCGCCATAAAAGGGCGGCTCCACCCCGTCCACCAGAAAGCCCGCTATGGTGCAGCTGGTGCGGGTGCCATGGCCGGGAAAACCGGGCAGCCATTCGTCGCGCGGGTCGGGGTGGTGGGGTCCGTCCCAGAAGTCGTAGCCGTCGCTCACCTTCACCGTGCTGCTGTGACCGCCGCTCCAGGCCAGCGCGCTGTGTTCGGTGTAGCCGGTGTCGATGTGGCCTACGCGTATGTCAGCCCAGGGCAGGGCGCCCTGAAACTGCGGGTTGCTCGCAAACAGCTCCCAGGCATTCACCACGTTGGCGCCACGCTCGTCCAAATGCCAGTCAAACGGGCCGCGAAACAGCGGCGCAAGCGCGCTAGCGGCGTGCAGCGTGTGCGCCCGGGGCGCCTGGCCAGTTTTTGAGAGTTTGGCAGCGGCTTGCGGGGTGGCTGCCCCCACGCTGCCACGCTGCGTCATGGCAAACAGCAAGTTGCGGCTCAGGCGGGTGACGGACCGAGCGCCCCATTGGCGCAGTTGCTCGTCCCAGGCTGCGTCAGACGCCAGCGCCCCGGCCTGGCGGGCCTGCTGCTCGGCGGCTTGTGGAATCACAAATACCTGGCTGCTGGGGCCGGGGGTCAGGCAGGCCAGCGTGCGCGTGTTGCCGAGTGCGGTTTGCAACTGCCTTAAAAAGCGCTTTTGTGCCCGCTCACCTGCAGGAAGTTGCACGCTGGTGATCCACGCGTCGCCCACTTCCTGGTGGCGATCGTTGGCCGGCGGGGGTTTGGGCATGGCGTCCTCCTGTGCGTGGAAGCTTACGGCGGTGTTGCGCCGGGCAAGCGTATTTCGCCACAGGAGGGGCTGCGTTGACCATCCTCAACAAGGGGGGAAAGGTCCGTTCGGTTGGGCGCTTTTGCGGAGGGAAACACCGGGGCCCCCCGCAGCCACTGCGCTGGCCGGGCTGTCTCCAGCGCCCTTGAACGGGTTGCTTGGCAGGAAACGGATTCCTGCTCAATGCAGGCGCGAGGCGTCTACATAGCGCTGGGCCTGTGGCAAGCGCTCACTGATCCAGATCGGGTCCAGGTTCAAAGCGGTCAATACATCGACAGGGAGACCGTCCACGGCGCTCGGGGTGGGCGCTGCGGCCAGCAACTCGGCCACGTGCAGCACGGCGCCCAGGCGCGAAAACGGCTGGGCAGCCATGGGGTCGGCTGCAGCGTCCAGCGCCCGGACCATGTTGTCGGGAAAATTCCAGCAGCGCGCCAGCTCGGCGCTCACCTGTCCTTCGGTCAAGCCCAGCAGCGCGTTTTGACGCTGCCAACGCTCACCCGGCGCCTGCGGCTGACGCTCGAACTCCGCCACGCACGACGGCGATTTCATGCCCATGATCAGCTCGCCCAGGCGCACCATAAAACCCGTGAGCCAGGCTTGTTCGCTGTCCGACCCCATGCTGCTCGCCAGCCACTGGCTCATACCGCCATAGGTTTGGCTGGCACGCCAAAAGGCCTCCCGGTCAATACCGTGCGCGACCGGAAAGGCGTCGTTGAAGCACGAAGCCAGCGCCAACGCGCGCACCTGGTTCACGCCCACGCGGGCAATCGCTTCGTCCAGCGTGCTCACTTTCTCTCGGTTGCCGTAGTGGGCGCTGTTGGCCAGTCGCAGCAATTGCACGGCCAGGGCGGGGTCGCGGGCAATGGCCTCACGCAATTCGGCCAGGGGCACATCGTCTTCGTTCAGCGATCGGATCAGATCGCTGGCTACCTCGGGCATCGTGGGCAAGGTCAGGTCTTTGAAGAAAGCGGCGGCGGTGGTCATCAAGGGGTTCTCCGAAACTGACTCGTGTTCATCAGGTAAATTTATGCGCATTCGCCACGCAGCCAAGGCCGGAAAACGGCTGGAAACCACAGCCATTTGGTTGGCGTGGTCTGTCGTACCGAACGGCACGAGCCCCACGACCCAGGGGCGCTAACATCAAGCCCACCGCTTTTCACCCCGTTGCAAAACACCGCCATGCCCTTCAATACGCCCTTTGCCGACCGCCTCAACAACGTTGAAACCTCCGCCATCCGCGAACTCTTCAAGCTGCTGGGCAAGCCCGGCATCATCAGTTTTGCGGGAGGCTTTCCTGACAGCGCCATGTTTGACGTGGACGGCATCCGCGAAGCCGTGAACGCCGCGCTGACCGAAGAGGCCGGCGCCGCCCTGCAATACGGCGCCACCGAGGGCTACAACCCGCTGCGCGAGCAGCTGGCCGACTTCATGACCAGCAAGGGCAACACCGGCGTGAAGCCCGAAGACCTGATCGTCACCACCGGCAGCCAGCAAGCGCTGGATTTGCTGGGCAAAACCCTCATTTCCCCCGGCGACAAGGTCATCGTTGAAGGGCCCACCTTTTTGGCCACCATCCAGTGCTTTCGCCTGTATGGCGCCGAGCTCATCACCGCGCCGGTGGACGGCCATGGCGTGAAGACCGACGAGCTGGAGCAGTTGATCGAACAGCACAAGCCCAAATTCGTCTACCTCATCCCCACCTTTGGCAACCCCAGCGGGGCCATGCTCAGCCTGGAGCGCCGCCAGCGTGTGCTGGAAATGGCGGTGAAGCACAACACACTGATCGTGGAAGACGACCCCTACGGCGACCTCTACTTTGGCGAAGCCCCACCGCCCAGCCTATTGGCCTTGAGCGCCAGCGTGCCTGGCAGCCGCGACCTGCTGGTGCACTGCGGCAGCTTGAGCAAGGTGCTCAGCCCTGGCCTGCGCGTGGGCTGGATGGTCGGCCCCGCCGAGCTGCTGGGCAAAGCCACCATGTGCAAACAGTTCAGCGACGCCCACACCAGCACCTTTGCCCAGGCCACGGCGGCGCAGTACCTGAAAGCTGGTCGCATGCCCGCCACGCTGGCCGAGGTGCGCGCCGTGTACGCCGAGCGCGCCAGCACCATGGGCAATGCCCTGCGGCGCGAGCTGGGCGATGCCATTGAATTTGTGCAACCGCAAGGCGGTTTGTTCGTGTGGGCCCGCCTTACCGGCGCGGGCGGCCAAGTGGCCGACGGCGGTGAGCTGGCTAAACGCGCGATTGAAAAAGGCGTGGCCTTCGTGCCCGGCGCGCCGTTCTATGCCAACAACCCCGACCACGCCACCCTGCGCCTGAGCTTTGCGACGGTGGGGGTGGAGAAGATTGAAGAGGGTGTGGGGCGCTTGGCTCAGGCCATCTGACGTGTTGCAGCCTGGCGCCGTGGAGGCGCTGGGCTCCCAGGCGCCCTCAGGCGATGTCGATGGCGTGAAAGCCGAACTGCCCGCGCTGGCGGTCGGCAAAGTAGTGTTCCAGGGTTTCCTTGACGGTGCGAAACGCGATCTCGTCCCAGGGAATCTCGGCTTCGGTGAACAGGCGGGCCTCGATGGTTTCCACGCCGGGGTTGAACTGGTCGCTCAGCAGGCGGGCGCGGTAGTACATGTGCACCTGGCCCACGCGGGCCACGTTCATCAGGGTGAAGATGTCGCCCATCTCAAACTGCGCACCAGCTTCTTCCACCGTTTCACGGGCCGCGCCCTGGGCGGTGGTTTCGTTCAGCTCCATGAAGCCGGCGGGCAAGGTCCATTTGCCAAAGCGGGGCTCGATGTTGCGTTTGCAGAGCAACACGTATTCACCCGAGGCGCCCCACACCGGGACGGTGCCCACCACGTTGAGCGGGTTTTCGTAGTGGATGGTGTGGCAAACGGTGCAAACGGCGCGGGGTTTGGTGTCGCCGTCATCGGGGATGCGGTAGGCGACGGGGGAACCACATTGTCTGCAGTGTTGTATGGGGCTGCGGTGCATGTGCAAAGTGTAGGGGGAAACAAAAAGGGCTCCTTGCGGAGCCCTTGGAGTCACGGTGCGGGTGCGGGGTATTGACCGCACCGGCGCGTGGATTGGGATCAGGCCTTTTTGGCGCCGGTGGTCTTGCCGTGCTTTTCGATCAGCGCCTTGGCGGTGTCCAGCAGCTGCTTGCCGTTGAAGCCGCGCTTGTCCATGTCCTGCATCCATTCCACTTCCACCAGGCGGGCTTTGCGCTTGAATTCCTGCGCTTCGGCGGCCGGGATGGTGTAGATCGAGTTGCCTTGCTTCACGGCCGATTCGCGGCCTGGCACGTCGCCACCCTGCTGGACCTTGCCCAGCCAGGCCGAGGTTTCCATGCCGGAGTTCTTGTCGATGACGGCCTTCAGGTCGGGCGGCAACGAGGCGTACTTGGCCTTGTTCATGGCCATGATGAAGGTGGTGGTGTACAGGGCGCCGCCAGCGGGGTCAAACTCGCTGTGGAACTTGGTCAGCTCGTGCACCTTGACGGACGGCACCACTTCCCAAGGAATCACGCAACCGTCGATCACGCCTTTGGACAGCGCATCCGGAATTTGCGGCAGCGGCATGCCCACGGGCGAGGCGCCCAGGTAAGACAGCATCTTGGTGATCTGGCGGGTGGGGCCGCGCACCTTGGAGCCGCGCAGGTCTTCAGCGGTCTTGATCTGCTTGCTGCGCATGTGGAACATGCCGGGGCCGTGCACCTGCAGGGCAATCGGCTGCACTTCGCGGAACTCGTCTTTGGCCACGGTTTGCACGTATTCCCAGAAGGCTTTGGACGTGGCTTCGGCGTTGTTCATCATGAACGGCAGCTCGAACGCTTCGATGCGCGGGAAGCGGCCTGGTGTGTTGCCGGGCAAGGTCCAGACAATGTCGACCACGCCGTCTTTGGCCTGGTCGTACAGCTGCACCGGTGAGCCACCGAGCTGCATGGCGGGATAGCCTTCGAACTTGATGCGGCCGCCCGAGTCTTTGGTGACCTTGTCCATCCAGGCTTTGTGCATGTTGAGCCACACATTGGACTGTGGCGACATGAAGGTGTGGAACTTGAGCGTGACGCTTTGCTGGGCAAAGCCCACCAGGGCGGGGGCGCCGAGGGCCACGGCGGCACCGGATTGGAGCAGGGTTCTGCGCTGGATCATGGGGATGTTCTCCTGGAGGACGGGCTGGAAAGAATGCTTGGAAAAGACCACGCAAGGGTACGGGTTTTGGACGGTCGTTGGCTACAGGTCAAACCCGCAAAACCTGGGCTGATGAAGTCAATTGAAATTTAACTAGGTGAAATTAATTTCACTAAAAGAAATTATAAAGAACCCGTTCACAGGGTAAACCCGTGGGTTTAGGCCACCTTGATGCTGATGGGTGTCAGGCCATCCACACCGCCGGTCATGGTGTCGCCCTGCACCACAGCGCCAACGCCTTCGGGCGTGCCGGTGTAGATCAGATCGCCAGCCTGCAGTTCCCAGGCTTTGGACAGGTGCTCAATGGTTTCGGCCACGCTCCAGATGAGTTTGGCCACGTTGCTGCGCTGGCGGTCGACTCCGTTCACCTGCACCCAGATGGCCGCGTGGTGGATGTCGCCAGCCTGCGCGGCAGGGGTGATGGGTCCGATGGGTGCCGAGTGGTCGTAGGCCTTGCCGATGCACCAGGGGCGGCCCTGTTTTTTCATGTCGTTTTGCAGGTCGCGGCGGGTCATGTCCAGGCCCACGGCGTAGCCGTAAATGTGGCGCGCGGCGTCTTGGGCGCGGATGTTGCGCCCGCCCTGGCCAATGGCCACCACCAGCTCGATTTCATGGTGCAGGTTGCTGGTGAGGCTGGGGTAGGGAATGGTGGCGGTCTGGCCCGCGTCGGCCACCACGAGGGTGTCGGCCGGCTTGAGAAAAAAGAACGGCGGTTCGCGCCCGGTGAAACCCATTTCTTTGGCGTGTTCTTCGTAGTTGCGGCCCACGCAGTAAATGCGGTGCACCGGGAAGCGCTCGGCGGTGCCGAGCACCGGCACGGACACAACAGCGGGAGGCGTGAAGACGAAGCTCATGGGGTTTCCTTGGCGGTTGTCGGTGAACGATCTTATCGGTGCCGCTGGGGTGTGTTGCGTTCAGTGCTGCGCGGCTGGCAGGCGCACCACCAGGCCGTCCAGTTCGGGGGTGAGCTGGATCTGGCAGCACAGGCGGCTGTCGGGCTCCACCGGGCTGGCGGCAAAGTCGAGCATGTCGGTTTCGTCGGCCACGGGCGGCGGCAGTTGTTTGGCCCACACGGGGTCGACGATGACATGGCAGGTGGCGCAGGTCAGGGTGCCACCGCAGTCGCCTTCAATGCCGCGGATGTTGGCTTCGGTGGCGGCCCTCATGAGGCTTTGGCCGGGCGCAGCCTGGAGGTCTTGCACAGTGTGGTCGGCAGAGATGAAGCGGATGTGGATCATGGTCGGTCGTGGTGAAGGTGTCGGGTTCAGAGGCGGGCAAAGTATTCGCGGCGCTCGAAGTCGGATTTGTCTTTGGCGTCGGCGTGGCGTTCTATTTCGTGTTGCTTGATGCGGCAGAAATAGCGCACGAAGTCTTCGCCCAGTCCGGTGCGCAGCGCCTCGTCTGCCTGCAGCGCGGCCAGCGCCTCGCCCAGCGAGGTGGGTATTTTCTCGCCGGTTTCGGCGTAGGGCGTTTCGCAGGCGGGGGGCGGTTGCAGGCGCTGCGCCAGGCCATCGAGCCCGGCGTGTATTTGCGAGGCCATGTACAGGTAGGGGTTGGCGCCGGGCTCGCCCAGGCGGTTTTCAATGCGGGTGGCGGGGTCGCCCGCGCCACCCACCACGCGCAGCATCGCGCCCCGGTTGTCTTGCCCCCAGATGACCGACTGCGGTGCCAGCGCGTTGGGCCGAAAGCGGGCAAAGCCGTTGATGGTGGGGGTGCAGAGTGCGCTCATACCGCGGGCGTGGGCCAGCAGGCCGGCGAGCCAGTGGCTGGCGGTGTCCGACAGGGTGTGCTGCGCGTCCAGCGGTGTGGTGCTGGGCGCGGGGCTGTTGCGCATGCAGGCGTTGTGGCCTTCTCCCAGGCTCACCAGCGACTGATGCAGGTGCCAGCCGCTGGACATGATGTGTGGAAACGGGGGGCGGCACATGAAGGTGGCGTGGTAGCCGGCGCGGCGCAGCGCCTGGCGCACGCCGTTGCGAAACAGCACCATCTGGTCGGCGGCGGTCAGTGCGTCGGTGGCGTCAAACACCGCTTCCACCTGGCTGGGGCCGAGCTCAATTTCCAGCGATTGCAGGGGCAAGCCCAGCGCCTGCGCGGTGCGCATGACGATACCCAGCGGCTCGTCGGCCATGTCGATCATGGCTTCGGCCTGCAGGTTGTAGCCGGGGTGGATCATTTCCACGCTGGGTGGCAGGCCGGGCCAGCCGGCGAGCTCGGGGTCGAGCTGTGGTGATGCGTCGGTGATGCGGTAGATGTGAAATTCCACCTCCAGCCCGGTCTTGAGCCCGTAGCCGGCCTGGGCCAGCCGCGCCAGCGCTTGCTGCAGCACATGGCGCGTGTCCAGCGCCACCGGCGTGCCGTCGGCAAACCAGGGCTGGCAGCGCAACCAGCCGGTGTGGGCTTGCCAGGGCAGGGGGGTGAAGCTGGTCGGGTCGGGCAGCAGCATCAGGTTGGCGGCGCCGGCAAAGCCCGGCAGGTCGGCCGTGCCGCCGGGCTCAAACACCTTCCAGGCGGTGCGGTCAGCGGTGTCTTTCAGCATCATGGTGCCCACCATGCCCGAGCCATCGCGCAGCGCCTTGATGGCGGCATGGGCCATGAGTGTTTTGCCGCGCAGCATGCCGTGCGCGTCGCACCAGCCCAGGCGCACGCGCTCGATGCCGCTGGCTTCCATGAGCTTGGCGGTTTGCAGGCAGGCGGCTTCGCGGGCGGCGTTATGCACACCGCAGCGGTGGGCAAAGTGGCTCATGCCGCGCCCGCCGTGTCGTTGGCCGGGGCTTCGGCGGGTGCAGCCGGGTTGCGCCACGGGGCCGCTGCGCGTTTGGCTTGCACCGCAGCTTGCCACCAGGCTTGCCAGTCTTGCGCGGGCGCAATGCCGTCCACCGTGTCGGGCCCGCTGATCTGGTCGTGCAACCGGGCATCGGCCACGCCCGGCGGTATGCCGCCTTGCTCCACCGTGTCCAGGGCTTGCAGCAGCATGCGCCGGTTGGCCAGGATCACCTTGTCGGTGGTGCCCAGGTGCTCGCGGGTGCGGTCTTGTATGGCGCCCATGCTTTCGCAGGCCCATTGGTCGTGCACGTTGATGTCGTCTTCGCCCATGCCCAGGTAGGTGCGGTTGTGCTGTTCTTCGGCGTTGAAACCCCAGTGGTTGTGGCGGCCCGACTTGGGCACGTAGTCGGGCAGCGTCACCGTGGCCAGGCGCTGGTTGCGCATGGTGGTTTTGTCCACCGGGCCGTCGAAGCTGGTGAAAAAGGCGTACCAGTAGTTGTGCGTGTCGTCCACCGGCACATGCATTTGTGTGATGGTCATGGTTTCGGACAACGGGATCACAAAGGTCTGCGGAAACACCGCGTTGGTCACGCGCACATGGGTCAGCGCGTCGGTCATCTTGCGCAGCGCGGTCAGGCGCAGACCGTAGGGCATGGCCTCAAACGAAATCTCGGGCTGGCCAAACTCGCGCATTACCCGCGTCATGGGCCAGCGCTCGCCGCCCACCTCGCCCGCGCTGGCGCCGCGAAACTGCTTGCCGTAGCTGTCTTCCATCGAACCGTCGTTGAAAAAGCGGTGCAGGTACGAGGCGTGTGCCGGGTCAATGCCCACTTCCAGCGACTGCAGCCAGTTGCAGTGCCACAGGCCTTTGAAGGCAAAGCTGTGGCTGGCCGGGGCTTCAAAGCAGTCGAGCGCGGGGAAAGGCGGCGGCGTGCTGCCCTCGGGACCGAGCCAGGCAAACAAGGTACCCGCTTTTTCCAGCAGCGGGTAACTGCGCTGGCGGATGCGGCTGCACAGCTTGCTGCCCGCGGGTTCGCCCGGTGTTTCGGTGCACTGGCCGCTCACGTCAAATTTCCAGCCATGAAACGGGCAGCGCAGGCCATCACCCTCATTGCGGCCGTAAGCCAGGTCGGCGCCGCGGTGCGGGCAATCGCGGTCCAGCAGGCCATAGCCGCCCTCGGCATTGCGAAACAGCACCAGGTCTTGCCCCAGCACGCGCACCGCCTTCACCGGGCGCACCGCCATGGCCGGGTCCAGCGCTGGGTCAAACTCGTCGAGCAGGGCCACCGGTTGCCAGTAGTGGCGCAGCAGCGCGCCCCCGGGTGTGCCGGGGCCTACCCGGGTGATGCGTTCGTTGTGTTCGGCTTTCATGGCGTCTCCGGCGGCGGTTGGGTGTGAAATGGCTAAACGGTATACCGTTTTGTTGTTTTAGTGTACAGTTTGTGCCATGAGCCTGCAAGACACCGTATTGATGCAACTGCGCGACCTGATCCTGAGCGGTGAGTTCGCACCCGGGCAGCGCCTGGCCGAGCAGCAACTGGCCGAGCGGCTGGGGGCTTCGCGCACCCCGGTGCGCGGCGCCCTGGTGACGCTGGAGCAGGAGGGACTGGTGGAGGCCAACGACACCGGCAAGTACCTGGTGCGCCAGTTCACCGCGCAAGAGGTGGCCGACGCCATTGCCGTTCGCGGGCATCTGGAAGGCATGGCCGCGCGCCTGGTGGCCGAACACGGCGTGCCGCGCCAGTTGCAGGGCGAGCTGCAGGCCTGCCTGGACGAGGGCGACCGCCTGCTGGCCGAGCACCCGCTGACGATGGAAAGCTACGCCGCTTATGCCCTCATGAACGACCGCTTCCACGCGCTGCTGCTGGAAGCCTGCGGCAACCGCGCCTTGCAGCGCGCTGTGGCGCTGAACGACAAGCTGCCGTTTGCTCCGGCTTCGGCCATGCTGCCCATGCAGGGCACGGTGGCGCTGGACCGCGACTGGATGCTCTACGCCCACCGGCAGCACCACATGCTGTTTGACGCGCTCAAGCGCGGCGAGGGCGCGCGCGCACAGGCGCTGGCGGCCGAACACACCGAGGTGGCGCAAATGAACATGCGCCTGGCGCTGGAGCGGCGGGCCGAGTCCGAGCAGGTGATGCCGGTGATGCGGCTGGTGGTGGGCTGATCTGTTTTTGCCCGGTTCAAGCCGGTGTATCGTGGCGGCATGGAGACACACAAAGACCCCCCAGCCAGCCTCACGCTCAAACGCGTGGCCATCGACACCTACCACGAGAACGTAGCCTATCTGCACCGCGACTGCGCGGTCTACCGCGCTGAAGGTTTTCAGGCCCTGTCCAAGGTGGAAATTCGGGCCAACGGCAAGCGCATTTTGGCGTCGCTCAATGTGGTGGACGACGCCAGCATCGTCGGCTGCAACGAGCTCGGTGTGTCGGAAGACGCGTTTGCCCGGCTCGAAGTGGCCGACGGACACCCCGCTTCGGTGTCGCAGGCCGAGCCGCCGGAGTCCATTCCGGCGCTGTTTCGCAAAATCAACGGCGAGCGCCTCACGCGCGAAGACTTCCACGCCATCGTGCGCGACATCGCCGAGCTGCGCTATTCCAAGATCGAGCTGACCGCCTTTGTGGTGGCCAGCAACCGCAGCGAGCTGGACCGCGAAGAGGTGTACTTTTTGTCCGAAGCCATGGTGGCCAGTGGCCGCCGCCTGGACTGGCGCGAACCGCTGGTGGTGGACAAGCACTGCATTGGCGGCATCCCGGGCAACCGCACATCCATGCTGGTGGTGCCCATCGTGGCGGCTTACGGGCTGGTGTTTCCCAAAACCTCGTCGCGCGCCATCACCTCGCCCGCCGGCACCGCCGACACCATGGAGGTGCTGGCCAATGTGGAGCTGCCGTTTGACCAGCTCACCGAAATTGTGCGCGAGCACAAGGGCTGCCTGGCCTGGGGCGGCACGGCCGACCTGTCGCCCGCCGACGACGTGCTGATCTCGGTGGAGCGCCCGCTGTCCATTGACTCGCCGGGGCAGATGGTGGCGTCCATCCTGTCGAAAAAAATCGCCGCAGGCGCCACGCACCTGGTGCTGGACATTCCCATTGGCCCCACCGCCAAGGTGCGGTCCATGCCCGAAGCGCAGCGCCTGCGCCGGTTGTTTGAATACGTGGCGCAGCGCATGCATTTGTCGCTGGACGTGGTGATCACCGATGGCCGCCAGCCCGTGGGCCGGGGCGTGGGCCCGGTGCTGGAAGCGCGCGACGTGATGCAGGTGCTGGAAAACGACCCGCAAGCGCCCGACGACCTGCGCCAAAAGTCGCTGCGGCTGGCTGGGCGCATCATCGAATGCAGCCCCGACGTGCGCGGTGGCGATGGTTTCAAGATCGCCAGGGACATCCTCGACTCGGGCCGCGCGCTGGCGCACATGCGCGCCATCATCGCCGCGCAGGGCGGGCGGGATTTTGACCACCACCACCCGGCGCTGGGTGCGCTCACGCTCGACGTGTTGGCCGCTGAGTCCGGCGTGGTGACCGGCATCGATAACCTGCAAATTGCCCAAATTGCCCGCCTGGCTGGGGCGCCCAAGGTGAAGGGTGCCGGGGTGGACCTGATGCGCAAACTGGGCGAGCCGGTGGCCGTGCGCGATGTGCTCTACCGCGTGTACGCCAGCTACCCCGCCGACCTGGAATTTGCCCGCCAGGCCAGCGCCCGTTCCCACGGCTTCAGCATCGGCAGCGCCGAGCAGGTGCCCCATGTTTTTGTGGAGTTTTGATGACCGAAACCTTGGCCGACACCGCAGGTTGCCTGCTGTGTTTTGAAGACGAACAAGCCCCCGCCCAAGCCGCCGCCAGCGCCACCGGGCTGGCACTGGCCGTGGTGGTGCGCCACCGCTTTCCCGACGGCGAGGTGCGCCTGCGTCTGCCGGCCAGCCTGCCCGCGCGGGTGGTGGTGTGGCGCGGCCTGCACCAGCCCAACGAAAAGCTGGTCGAACTGCTGCTGGTGGCCCAAACCGCGCGCACCCTGGGTGCCCGGCACCTCACGCTGGTGGCGCCTTACCTGGCGTATATGCGGCAAGACATCGCCTTCAACCCCGGCGAGGCCATCAGCCAGCGGGTGGTGGGCGCTTTTCTGGCCACGCTGTTTGACGCCGTGATCACCGTCGACCCGCACCTGCACCGCGTGGCCACCCTGGAAGAGGCCGTGCCCGTGCCCGACGCGGTGGTGCTCAGCGGCGCGCCGCTGCTGGCCGACCACATTGCCGCCCAGCGTGGCGACGTGGTGCTGGTCGGCCCCGACGAAGAAGCCCTGCAATGGGTGGCGGTGGCCGCCCAGCGCCACGGCTGGGCGTACGCCGTGTGCCGCAAAACCCGCCATGGCGACCGGCAGGTGGACATTGAGCTGCCCGCCTTGCCGGTGGCCGGGCGCGCGGTGGTGCTGATCGACGATGTGGCCAGCTCCGGCCACACCCTGGCGCGCGCCGCTGAGTTGCTGAGCGCAGCCGGCGCTGCGTCGGTGGACGTGGCGGTGACCCACGCGCTGTTTGCCCCCGGCGCCGAGCAGCTGGTGCGCCACGCTGGCGTGGGCGCCATCTGGAGCACCGACTGCATTGCCCACCCCAGCAATGCGGTGAGCATCGTGCCGGCGGTGGCGGCTGCGCTGCGGGCTCTGCCGGGTTTTCCCAAAGTTTGACCACCTTTTCTTTTCCGCGTCGCCACGGCATCGGTATCACGGGCCGTTGATGCGACGCAATGGCCGCGGCCCCTCGCCCACGTAGATTGAAAGCCTGCGGGTTTTCATCAACGGTTGAGGAGATTGCCATGCGAGATGTCGCGGTTTGGGGTGTTGCGTTGCTGGCCAGCGCCGTTTTGACGGGTTGTTACGTGGTGCCCGAGCGCACGCCAGACGGCGGCGTGATCTACCAGCACTACCCGTTGCCTCCGGTGGGCACTGTGGCACCGCCCGCCGCCGTTGGGCGCGTGGCGCCAGCCACCTTGCCGGTGCGCCTGTACCCGTCCAACGACGTGGCCACCCGCACCGGCGTGATCACGGGTTCCGTCACCAACATGATGACCGGCAAAGGCGTGTTCAACGTGTCTTACCAAGGGGAGGTCTTGACCGGCGAGGCCACCCGCGTGTCCAACGAAGAGCGCCGTGGTGTGGCCAGCGCGTTCAGCCCGCAAGGTCTGTTCATGTCGTGCGAATACCAGATGAACACCCCGTACCAAGGCGCGGGCACCTGCACCTTTTCCAACGGCGCGGCCTACCAGATGCACATCGGCGGCAACCAGTAGCGGTTTGCGCCGGCATTGCACGCGGGCGCTGGGGTGTCTTTTGCATGGGTGACTGCGCAAGTGCCGTTGATGTTCAATACTCACGGCCTTCCTGTTCTTCCCGTACAACGCATGTCTGACAACGCCCTGTTTTCCCCGTTCACCGCCGGCAGCCTGCAGCTGGCCAACCGCATCGTCATGGCGCCGCTCACGCGCAACCGCGCCCCGGGCGCTGTGCCCACGCCGCTCATGGCCACTTACTACAGCCAGCGCGCCACGGCAGGCTTGCTCATCACCGAGGCCACACCCGTCAGCCACCAGGGCCAGGGTTATGCCGATGTGCCGGGGCTGTATGCCCCCGAGCAGGTGGCCGGCTGGCGGCAGGTGACCGACGCGGTGCACGCCGCAGGCGGCAAGATCGTGACGCAGCTCTGGCATGTGGGCCGGGTGTCGCACACCAGTTTGCAGCCCCTCCAGGGCGCGCCCGTGGCGCCCTCGGCCATTCGCGCGAACACCAAAACCGTGCTCATCGTGG
The DNA here is from genome assembly GCF_058731905.1 of Hydrogenophaga sp. L99. Lineage (NCBI taxonomy): Bacteria > Pseudomonadati > Pseudomonadota > Betaproteobacteria > Burkholderiales > Comamonadaceae > Hydrogenophaga > Hydrogenophaga sp. L99. Next base: position 1,126,864 of record NZ_CM178972.1, read on the forward strand.
ACGGTGTGCCCACCTTTGTGGACACCTCAGAGCCGCGCGCGCTGGCGCTGGACGAGCTGCCCGGCATCGTGGACGACTACCGCCGCGCTGCGCTGGCCGCCATCGAAGCCGGGTTTGACGGCGTCGAAATACACGCCGCCAACGGCTATTTGCTGGACCAGTTTTTGAAGACCGGCAGCAACCAGCGCACCGACGCCTATGGCGGCAGCGTTGAAAACCGAGCACGCCTGTTGCTGGAAGTGGTGCAGGCCGTGGCGGGTGCCATTGGCGGTGGCCGCACCGGCATCCGCCTGTCGCCGGTGACACCCGCCAACGACGTGGTGGATGCCGATCCGCAGCCGCTGTTTGACCATGTGGTGCGCCAGTTGGCTCCTTTGGGCCTGGCGTATTTGCACCTGATTGAAGGCGCCACGGGCGGCCCGCGTGAGTTGGCAGACCGCCCCTTTGACTACGCGGCCTTGCGCGCAACCTACCGCAGCGCGGGCGGGCAGGGCGCCTGGATGGTGAACAACGGCTACGACCTGGCCCTGGCCCAGCAAGCCCTGGCCGACGGCGCCGACCTGGTGGCCTTTGGCAAACCCTTCATTGCCAACCCGGACCTGGTGGCCCGCTTGCGTCAGGGTGGCCCGTTCAACACGCCCGACCGCGCCACCTTTTACGGCGGCGGTGCAGCCGGCTACACCGACTACCCGGCGCTGACCGCTTGAGCGCCTGAGCGCTTGAGCGCCTAAGCAGGCAACCCTTGCAGCGGCGGGCTTCACGGCCCGCCGCTTTTTTTTCGTGTCTGCGCTTGTGCATTTAGCGCTTTCGCTTGAGCCCACTCAAGCCCGATCCCACCGCACCCGGCCAACATGCCCGTTCAAGGTGGCGCAGGTGCCAGCCCGCAGGCTGGTGTGGTGCGCTTCCCAGCTGGAGGGTGCGATGCCGTGGAACCGTGGCGGGCTTGGTGGGGTTGATGGGCTGACCGGCTTCGGGCCCGTTGCGCTCCCGGAGCGGGCGCGCAATGGCGCTGCAGGCGGCGCGTTGTGGTCCGCTTATTGGGCCGCCTGGCTGCTCGCGGTGGGTCTGCTGGTGGTGGGCTGGGGTGCGCGTGCTGCCCCAGCGACTGGCCCTGCGGCACCGGTGGTGGTGCTCACCGTGCACGATGCCATTGGCCCTGCCAGCGCCGACTATGTGTTGCGCGGCCTGCAGCGCGTACACCGGCAAGGCGCCCCGCTGGTGGTGCTGGAGCTGGACACGCCGGGCGGTCTGGACACGGCCATGCGCCAGCTCGTGCAGGCGATTTTGGCCTCGCCCGTGCCGGTGGCCACGTATGTCAGCCCGTCGGGCGCGCGCGCGGCCAGCGCAGGCACTTACCTGCTGTATGCCAGTCACATTGCGGCCATGGCACCGGCCACCACGCTGGGCGCCGCCACGCCGGTGGCCATGGGCTTGCCCGGGCTGCCGCAGCCACCCCAAGGTGCACCCAGCTCTGCGCCCAGCGGTGAGCCCACCACGCCGCCCGCAGCCCCGGTGAACGCCATGGCGGCCAAGCAGGTGAACGACGCAGCGGCCTTCATTCGCGGGCTGGCCGAGCGCCACGGCCGCAATGCGGTGTGGGCAGAGCGTGCGGTGCGCGAGGCCGTGAGCCTCACAGCAGCCGAGGCTTTGAGCGAGCGGGTGGTGGACGTGGTGGCCCGCGACGTGCCCGACCTGCTGGCGCAAATTGATGGCCGCACGGTGCGCACCGCCCAGGGTGAACTGCGCCTGGGCACGCACGGCCTGGCGTTTGAGGTGCAACCGCCCGACGGGCGCCACCGCTTGCTCAGCGTCATCGCCAACCCGAGTTTTGCGCTGATCTTGCTGATGGTGGGGGTGTACGGCCTGATGTTCGAATTTTCGTCCCCCGGCTTTGGCGTGCCCGGCACCGTGGGCGCCATTTGTTTGCTGCTGGCGCTGTTTGCGTTGCAACTGCTGCCGGTGAATTACGCCGCGCTGGCGCTGATTGTGTTGGGCTTTGCGCTGCTGGCCGCCGAGTTGCTCACCCCAGCTTTTGGTGTGCTGGGCGTGGGCGGTGTGGTGGCTTTTGTGGCTGGCGGCCTGCTGCTGTTTGACCGCGATGTGCCCGGCATGGGGGTGCCCTTGCCGCTCATTTTTGGTGTGGCGCTCAGTGCGGCGGCTGCCGTGCTGCTGGGCGGTGGCATGGCGCTGCGTGCGCGGCGTGCGCCGGTGGTGAGCGGTGCCGAGGACTTGGTGGGCGCCCAGGGCGAGGTGCTGGAGGTGGCGCATGGGCAGGCCTGGGCAAGGGTGCATGGGGAGCGCTGGCAGGTGCGGTCTGACGCGCGCCTGCACACCGGCCAGCGGGTGCGTGTGCTGGCGCTCAAGGGTCTGGTGCTGGACGTGCAACCTGTGGGGCGCAAGGGCGATGCCGATCAACAAACGATGAAGGAGACCTTGTGATGTTCTTTGATCTCAATCTCGGCCTGGGCGTGTTTTTGCTGCCGCTGGCCATCGCGCTGCTGGCCTCGTCGTTTCGCGTGCTGCGCGAATACCAGCGCGGCGTGGTGTTTCAGCTGGGCCGGTTCTGGAAGGTCAAGGGGCCGGGGCTGGTGATCGTCATTCCCGGGCTGCAGCAAATGGTGCGGGTGGACCTGCGGGTGGTGACCATGGACGTGGAGCCGCAAGACGTGATTTCGCGCGACAACGTGTCGGTCAAGGTCAACGCGGTGGTGTTCTTTCGCGTGATGGACCCGGCCAAGGCCATCATTCAGGTGGAGGACTACCTGCAGGCCACTAGCCAGCTGGCCCAGACCACCTTGCGGGTGGTGCTGGGCAAGCACGAGCTGGACGAAATGCTGTCCGAGCGCGAGCGGCTCAACCTGGACGTGCAGCAGATTCTGGACGCCCAGACCGATGCCTGGGGCATCAAGGTGACCAACGTGGAGATCAAGCACATCGACTTGAATGAGTCGATGGTGCGCGCTATTGCCCGCCAGGCCGAGGCCGAGCGTGAACGGCGCGCCAAAGTGATCCACGCCGAGGGCGAAAAACAGGCGGCGGTGTCGTTGTTGGAAGCGGCCCAGATGCTGGCCCGCCAGCCCGAGGCCATGCAGCTGCGCTACCTGCAGACCATGACGCAGGTGGCCGGCGACCGCGCTTCGACCATCGTGTTTCCGCTGCCCATGGACCTGCTGGGGCGGCTGCTGGACAAGGGCGCAGCTACCGCGCAGGCGCCAGGCGCTGCGCCCGCAGAACGCGAATGAGCGCATCAGGCCACTCACCGGCTCTATCCATCTGAACATCCGACACGGCCCCAGACCATGGAATACACCCGCATTCAAAAAGCCGCGCCAAGCCACCCGCCACCCCACATGCTGGACTATGACGCCACGGTGGCGCAGTTCAGCTGGGTGCAAGCGGCTGCCCTGCTGGGCGGGCTGCCCGATGGGGCCGGGCTGAACATGGCCTACGAAGCGGTGGACCGGCATGTGATGCACGGTCGAGGCCACAAAACAGCCATTCGCTGGCTGGGAAAAAACGGCGAGCGCCTGTCGCTGAACTACACCGAGCTGGCCCGCGCCAGCAACCAGTTTGCCAACGCGCTGGAAGGCCTGGGTGTGAAACCCGGCGAGCGGGTGTTTGTGCTCATGGGCCGCTTGCCTGAGCTGTATGTGGCGGTGCTGGGTGCGCTCAAGGCACGCTGCGTGGTCTCGCCGCTGTTTTCGGCTTTTGGCCCGGAGCCCATTGCCACCCGCGCTCACATGGGCGACGCGCGGGTGCTGGTGACCACGCCCGAGCTGTACCAGCGCAAGGTGCGCGACCTGCGCGAGCGCCTGCCCGGCCTGCGGCATGTGGTGGTGGTGGGAGCGGTGCCGGCCGATGAGCCGGGTGTGCACCCCTGGGGCGCGCTGGTGGCGTCGGCCTCCACCCGCTACACCATCGCGCCCACCGACCCCGAGTCCACCGCCTTGCTGCATTTCACCAGCGGCACCACCGGGCGGCCCAAGGGGGTGGAACACGCTCACGCGGCGGTGCTGGCGCACGCGGTCACAGGGCGCTATGCGCTGGACCTGCACGACGACGATGTGTTCTGGTGCACCGCCGACCCGGGCTGGGTCACGGGAACGAGCTACGGCATTTTGGCGCCGCTGGTGTGTGGCGTGACCAACGTGGTGGTGGAAGCCGAGTTCGACGCCCAGACCTGGTACGGCGTGTTGCAGAGTGAGCGCGTCACCGTCTGGTACACCGCGCCCACGGCCATCCGCATGATGATGAAGCTGGGTGCCGAGGCCTTGAAGGGGTTTGACCTGTCGGCGCTGCGCTTCATGGCCAGCGTGGGCGAGCCACTCAACCCCGAGGCCGTGGTCTGGGGTCAGGAGGCGTTTGGCCTCCCGTTTCACGACAACTGGTGGCAGACCGAAACCGGCGGCATCATGGTGTCGAACTACGCGGCCATGGACATCAAGCCCGGCTCCATGGGCAAGCCCTTGCCCGGCATCACCGCCGCGGTGGTACGCCGTCTGGAGGGCGGTCACTTGGAGCCCATTGAAGAACCCGATGTGGACGGCGAGCTGGTGCTCAAGACGCCCTGGCCGTCCATGATGCGCGGCTACCTGCACGAGGACGAGCGCTACCGCAAGTGCTTCGTCGATGGCTGGTACCTGACCGGTGACCTGGCGCACCGCGACGCCGACGGTTATTACTGGTTTGTGGGCCGGGCTGACGACGTGATCAAGTCGTCCGGGCACCTGATCGGGCCGTTCGAGGTGGAAAGCGCGCTGATGGAGCACCCGGCGGTGGCCGAAGCCGGCGTCATTGGCCTGCCCGACCCGATGGCCGGCGAGGTGGTGAAGGCCTTTGTGGCGCTCAAGCCGGGCTATGAAGCCGGTGAGCCCCTGCGCCGCGAGCTGCTGGGCCATGCGCGCAAGCGCCTGGGCGCTGCGGTGGCACCCAAGCAGATCGACTTTCGCGACAACCTGCCCAAAACCCGCAGCGGCAAGATCATGCGCCGCCTGCTCAAGGCGCGTGAGCTGGGCTTGCCCGAGGGCGATTTGTCTACGCTGGAAAGCGATGAAAAATGAGAGTCCCCACGCTCCGCCGCTCCGCGGGTCGCTGCCCCCCTGGGGGGCTGGTCCTGCCTGGGGTCGGCCCGGCGGCAAGCCCGCTGATGACTGAGGCCACGCCATGACCGACAAGCTCCACCTTGACCGTGCGCACCTGCACCACCTGCTCCGCGCGATGCTGCGCATCCGCCGCTTTGAGGCCAAGTGCGTCGAGCTATATCAGGCGCAAAAAATTCGCGGCTTCCTGCACCTGTACGACGGCGAAGAGTCGATCGCGGTCGGCGTGATGGACGCGCTGGAGCCACGCGACGCGGTGCTGGCCACCTACCGCGAACACGGCCATGCGTTGGCGCGCGGTGTGCCCATGGCGCCGCTCTTGGCCGAGATGCTGGGCAAGGTGGAAGGCTGTTGCCGCGGACGTGGTGGCTCCATGCACCTGTTCAGCCGCGAGCACCGTTTTTACGGCGGCAATGCCATTGTGGGCGGCGGTCTGCCGCTGGCCGTGGGCATCGCCATGGCCGACAAACGGCTGCGCCCCGGCGCGGTGACGGCCTGTTTTTTTGGTGAAGGCGCGGTGGCCGAAGGAGCCTTTCACGAGAGCATGAACCTGGCGGCCATCTGGAAACTGCCGGTGCTGTTCGTCTGCGAAAACAACCGCTACGCCATGGGCGTGCCGCTGGCCGATTCGGAGTCGCAAACCGAGATCTACCGCAAAGCCGACGCCTACCGCATGGCCGCAGCCCAGGTGGATGCGATGGACCCGGTGCAGATGGCCGCGGCCGCGCGCCGTGCCGTTGAGCATGTGCGCACCGGCCTGGGCCCGTATTTTCTGGAATGCCGCACCTACCGCTTCCGCGCGCACTCGATGTTCGACACCCAGGCCTACCGCACCCGCGAGGAGGTGGACGACTGGAAACAACGCGACCCCATCACCCGCCTGCGCGACTGGATGACCGACAACCACCTGCTCAGCGCCGACGCGTCTGGGGCGATGGATGCCGAGGTCCAGGCCGAGATTCACGCTGCGGTGGCCTTTGCCGAGGCCGGTACGCTGGAGCCGGTGGACCAGCTGGAGCGCTTCGTGCTCATGGATTCGGTGGTGCAGGAGACGACACCATGAGCAGCCCACCGATCCGCATGACCTACCGCGAAGCTTGTAAGCAGGCGGTTCGCGACGCGTTGCTGGCCGACCCGCGCTGCTTTGTGATGGGTGAGGACGTGGGCAAATACGGCGGCTGTTACGCCGTGACCAAGGGCTTGCTGGAGGAATTCGGCCCCGAACGCATCGTGGACACACCGCTGGCCGAAGTGGGCTTTGTGGGCGCCGGCGTGGGCGCTGCGCTGGCCGGGCTGCGGCCCATCGTCGAGATCATGACCTGCAATTTCAGCCTGCTGGCACTGGACCAGATCATGAACAACGCCGCCACCCTTGCGCACATGTCGGGCGGGCAGTTTGCGGTGCCGCTGGTGATCCGCATGGCCACGGGTGCCGGGCGGCAGCTGGCGGCGCAGCATTCGCACAGCCTGGAGGGCTGGTACGCCCACATCCCCGGGCTCAAGGTGCTGGTACCCGCCACGGTGCAAGACGCACGCCACATGCTGGCCGCCGCGCTGGCCGACCCCAACCCGGTGCTGATCTTTGAACACATCGTGCTCTACAACGCCGAGGGCGAACTGGACCCGGCCGTCACGTCAGTGGACATTGAACATGCGTGCGTGCGACGCGCGGGCAAGGATGTGAGCCTGGTGACCTATGGCAACAGCCTGCCCAAATGCCTGGCGGCGGCGGCCAGCCTGGCAACCAAAGGCATCGATGCCGAGGTGATCGACCTGCGGTTGCTGCGCCCGCTGGATAGGGCCACCGTTCTCGAATCCGTCGGCCGCACGCACCGCTGCGTGGTCGTGGACGAGGGCTGGAAGAGCGGTTCCATTTCGGCCGAAATTGCCGCCCGGATCGCTGAAGACGCGCTCTACGAACTGGACGCGCCGGTGCGCCGCGTGTGCGCCCGCGAGGTGCCGGTGCCTTACGCCGAACACATGGAAGCCGCCAGCCTGCCGCAGGTGGCCGACATCGTCGCCGCGGCGCGCAGCCTGGTGAAAGTGGGGTAGGGCACGTGGCCGACTTTCTGATGCCCGCACTGGGTGCCGACATGGAAACCGGCACCGTGGTGCAGTGGCTGGTGCCCCCCGGTGCGCGCGTGAAGCCGGGCGATGTGGTGGCGGTGGTCGAGACGCACAAGGGCGCTATTGATGTGGAGTGTTTCCTGGACGGGGTGATCGGCGACCTGGCGCCGCTGGGCGTGAGCCTGCCGGTGGGTGCGGTGCTGGCGCGGGTGGCGGTGGCCGGTGAAGCCGGTGCGGCTGCGGTCGCACCGGTCGCGCCAACTGAAATGGTAGCGCCGGTGTCACCACCGGCCGTTGCAGCTCCGGCGCTCACCATGCAGGCCGGGCCCTTGGCCGCGCCACGGCGCGCGCTGGTCAGCCCCGCCGCGCGCCGCCGTGCGCAGGCGCTGGGCCTGCAGCCGGACGCTTTGCGCGGCACCGGTACCGATGGTGCGGTCACGCTGGCTGATGTGGAACGTGCTGCGTCCGCGCCGCAGCCCGCGGCCCCGCCGCGGCTGAAGCCCAGTGGCTTCGACGCTGCCCAGATGCGACAGGCGATCGCGGCGGCGATGGGCCGGTCCAAGCGCGAGATTCCGCACTACTACCTGGCCGAAACCCTGGACTTCGCCGAGGCGCAGACCTGGCTCGACGGCTGGAACCGCGACCGCCTGCCGCAGGACCGGCTGCTCAGCGCGGTGCTGCTGCTCAAGGCCACGGCGCTGGCTTTGCGCGAGGTGCCCCAGCTCAACGGTTTCTTTGAGAACGGGCAGTTTCGGCCCGGCGAGGGCATCCACGTGGGCTGGGCGATCGCGCTGCGCGGTGGTGGTCTGGTGGCGCCGGCCATTCACCACGCGGATCGAAAAACCCTGCCTGAGCTCATGGTTGCGCTGCGCGATCTGGTGCAGCGCGCGCGGGCCGGCGGGCTGCGCAGCTCTGAGCTCACCGACCCGACCATCACCATCTCCAGCCTGGGTGACCGAGGTGCCGAAAGCGTGTGGGGTGTCATTTACCCGCCGCAGGTGGCCATCGTCGGTTTCGGGCGCGTGCTGTCCAAACCCTGGGTGGTGGGCGGGCAAGTGCAGCCCCGCCTGCTGGTCAGCGCCAGCCTGGCGGCCGACCACCGCGCAAGCGACGGCCACCTGGGCGGTCAGTTGTTGATCGCGATCCACCGGGCCTTGCAATCTCCACAAAGCCTTTGACCTCCGGAAGAACGATCCATGCACGCCTCCGACATCCCAGCACTGGCGGCCAACGTGTTGGCCGGTATCGCCCCCGAAGCGGATTTGTCCAGCGTAGGTGAGCACGAAGACTTGCGGGAAGCGCTGGACCTGGACTCCATGGATTTCCTGAATTTCATCATCGGCCTGAGCCAGGGCAGTGGGGTCAACATTCCCGAGAGCGACTATCCGAAGCTGTTCACCCTGGCCGGCATACAGGGTTACCTGAGCGGGCCAGGCACCTCAGCCTGAAAAAGGACCCGCTCAGGTTCTACACTGGCGCCCGGGTGCACGCCGTGCACGTTGATGGACCCCGTCATGCCCCTGTTCCTCCAGAGCGCCCTCAAACCTGGCGTGCGCAAGCGCGAAGTGTTTGGCTGGGCCATGTACGACTTCGCCAACTCGGGTTACACCACCGTGGTGTTGACGGCGGTGTTCAGCGCCTACTTTGTCGGCGGCATCGCGGGTGGTGAGGCGTGGGCCACGCTGGCCTGGACCAGCGCGCTGGCCGTGTCCAGTTTGATCGTGATGCTCACCATGCCCGCCCTGGGCGCCTACGCCGACCTGCGTGCCGCCAAGAAGCGGCTGCTGATGCTGAGCACGCTGGGCTGCGTGGTGGGCACCGCCGCGCTGGCCGGGGCAGGGCCGGGTGACGTGGCCTGGGCGCTGGTGGCCATTGTTTTGTCCAACGTGTTTTACAGCTACGGCGAATCGCTGATCGCGGCGTTCTTGCCCGAGCTGGCCCGCGAAGACCGCATGGGCAGGGTGTCGGGCTGGGGCTGGAGCTTCGGTTACTTCGGTGGCATGCTCACCTTGGGCCTGAGCCTCGGGTATGTGCTGTGGGCGCAGGGGCAGGGCCTGCCGGCTTCGCACTTCGTACCGGTGACCATGCTGATCACCGCTGGCGTTTTCGGGCTCTCAGCGCTGGTCACTTTTGCCTTGCTCAAAGAACATGCGCTTCCCCAAGCCATGCCAACGCAAGATGCAGGACTGCGTGCTTCTTTGGCGCGGCTCAAGCGCACCTGGCGTGAGGCGCGCTCCTTTCAGGACTTCAGCGCGCTGCTGGCCTGTGCAGTGGCTTATCAGGCGGGTATTTCTGTGGTGATTGCGCTGGCAGCCGTCTATGCGCAGCAGGTTCTGGGTTTCCAGCAGACCGAGACCATGATGCTGATCTTCCTGGTCAACATCGCGGCGGCCGTTGGTGCCTTTGCCTGGGGCTATGTGCAAGACACCATCGGCCACCGGCCGGCCCTGGCCGTCACCCTGCTTGGCTGGGTCGTGATGGTCGCGCTGGCGGCCATGGCCACTGGCCCGGGGCTGTTCTGGGTGGCCGCTGTGATCGCCGGCTTGTGCATGGGCAGCAGCCAGTCAGCGGGCCGCGCGTTGGCAGGTGTGCTGGCGCCCGAACGGCGCCGCGCCGAGTTCTTTGGCCTGTGGACCTTTGCGGTGCGCTTGTCGGCCATCCTCGGCCCCATGACCTACGGCCTGGTCACCTGGCTGACCGATGGCAACCACCGCCTGGCGATTGCCTCCACCGGTCTGTTTTTTGTGGCCGGTCTGGCGCTGCTCACCCTGGTCAATGTGCAGCGCGGTCTGGCGGCAGCGGTGGCGGCCAACGGCAAGGGCTCATCGCAGCCCGGCTGACGCACCCCGGCCCGTTTTTTCAGACTTCGGTTGTCGCCAGCCTGCGGGCGATCGCGCGGCGGGCACGGTCGCGCAACTGCACCGCTGCGGCAAAGGGCTCCAATTCCGGCGCCGCAGCCAGCGGGCTGCCGATGTGCACCGACAGGGCGGCTGGGCGTGGCCACCAGCGCCCCGCGCCGAGCAGTTGCCGGGTGCCGCCCAACGTCACCGGAATCACCGGCACCCTGGCGTGCGCCGCCGCCAGAAAGCCGCCGAGTCGGAACGGCATAAGCCCAGGTGCGGCCACAAAGGTGCCCTCGGGGAACACCATCAGCGCATGGCCAGCCTGCACCACGTCGGCCATGCGCTGCGCGTCGGCCACGCTGCGACGCGGGTCGAAACGCTCGACGAAGGCCGCACCGAGGCGCCGGAGGAAACGCCCAGCCACCCGCTGCTCTTCAAGCTCCCGCTTGGCCACAAAAGCCACCGGCCGGTCCAGGGCGGCCACCAGCAACAGGCCGTCCAGGTAGCTCGCGTGGTTGCTCACCAGCACGAAGCGGGCATCGGCGGGCAGGTGTTCCAGCCCCTGCACGGTGGGTTTCGCGCCGGCTAGGCGCAGCAGCAGGCGTGCCGCCCGGTGGCAGAAACGCCAGGCCGATGCCCGGCTTGGCAGCAGCACAGTGACCAGCCAGGCAGCGGGCACCATCAGCCAAAACAGCAGTTGGGCGCGAACACCAAACCAAACGTCCCAGAGACGCCGCAAACCATGGCGCAACCGAAGCGCCAGCGCACCACGGGCCAGCCGCAGCCACTGCGCCCGAACGCTGCTGCCCGCCGCGTTCAGCCCGCCTCGTTCCACCAGCGAGCGGCAAGCCGAACGCCGCACCTTGCCGCTGGAGGTCTTGAGCACGGTGTGCGGCGGGACCAGCAGTATGTCGTCGGCTGGTTCCCCGATGGCTTCGACCACCGCGCGCGAAACCGCTTCGCGCAAGGCGGCCTTGTCCCGCGCCTCTCGCGGGCTCACCTCGGCCAGCACCACGAGACGCTCGGTGCCGCTGCTGGCATCGCGCTGGCCGAACACCGCGACACAGCCCTTGCGCACACCTTGGACTTCGCCCACCGCGGCCTCGATTTCTTGTGGGTACAGGTTGCGGCCACCCCGGATCACGATGTCCTTGACCCGGCCGGTCACGAAGACATCGCCTTCGGCCTGGTAAGCCCGGTCACCGGTGTCCAGCCATTCGCCCAGGTCGTCGGTGAACAGGCGCGCCGTGAGCGCTGGCGCGTGCCAGTAGCCAGCGGTGGCCGAAGGCCCGCAAAACTCCAGCCGGCCCTCGACCCGCTCGGGCACCACCTGACCCGCGTCGTCAACGATGCGGATGCTGTGCCCGGGCAGCACCCGCCCGCAGGCCACGAAACGCAGCGCCGAGGCGTGTTGGCTCGGCACCGCGCGTCGCTCCGACTCAAAGGTGTCGCGGTCGATGGCGTCGATGCGCGGGCCCCGGTCCAGCGGCGGAAACAGCAGGCCCACCGAGGCTTCGGCCAGCCCGTACACCGGTGTCATGGCCGTGGGGCGCAGCCCGCAGGCCGCAAAACGCTGAGCAAAGCGCTCGACCGTGTCCGGGCTCACCGCCTCGGCCCCGTTGAAGGCCAGCCGCCAGCGGCTCAGGTCGAGCCCAGCCAGTGCGGCATCGTCGATCCGGTTCAGGCACAGCTCGTAGGCGAAGTTGGGGCCGGCCGACAGCGTGCCGCCGTGGTTTGAGATGGCTTCCAGCCAGCGCCTGGGGCGACCCAAAAAAGCCAGTGGCGACATCACCACCAAGCGGAAGCCCACGGTGAAACTCCCGAGCCAGGCGCCGATCAGGCCCATGTCGTGGTACAGCGGCAGCCAGCTGACAAACACATCCTGGGGCGTGGCTTCGATCGCCGTGGCCATGGCGCGGATGTTGGCCAGCAGGTTGGCGTGAGTGAGTGCCACGCCCTTGGGTTGCCCGGTGCTGCCCGACGTGTACTGGATGAAGGCGACGTCGTCCGCCCGGACCGCCACCGCGGCCGGCGCTTGCCCCTGGCCTGCAGCGATCAGGTCCTCGGGTGTGTGCACCGCCCGCAGGCCCGGCACCCGGGCCTGGAGCAGGCGCGCCACCTGCATCGCTTCGGGCACGCTCACCAGCAAAACAGCCCGCGCGTTGGCGAGGATGCCGGTGTGGCGGCTCACATGGACTTCGAGCTGCGACGGTCGTGCCGGCGGGTAGATCGGCACCGGAATACCGCCCGCACGCAAGATGCCCAGGTAGGTGAAAAAGTAGGCCGGCGAAGTCGGCAGCATGATGGCCACCGCCTGGCCCGGCTCCAGCCCGGCCCGCTGCAAACCGGCCGCCAGTGCGGCCGATGTGTCGTGCAACTGCCGGTATCTGATGGGGGTTTCGGTCTGGTCGGCCAGGTAAACAATTTGCACCTGGTCCGGATGGTCCGCTAGATGGGCGTCCATCACCTCCAGCAGCGTTTGGGCCTGGTCCCACGAGGGCGCTGCGGGGCTTGCTGCGACGGTGCTGGGCGAAGCGGCGGGTGTGCTCACGTTCATGACTGCCGGCCTGCCCGAAGCGACCGGATTCACGCGCCCGTCCTGCCAGGCCTGCCACAGATCCCCCACGGTTTCTGCTTTCTCCAGCGTGTCTTCTGGCAGCGCTACGCCGGTGGCCGACTCGATGCGCAGCAGCAACTCCATGCGGCCCAGGCTGTCAAAGCCCAGATCCCGGTCGAGCGAACTGCTGTCCCGGATGGTGATCTGCAATGGAGCCGCGTCGGCGTGCAGATCCTGCAGGGTTCGGCGCACCAGATCGTGCAGCTGCGCTACGCTCCAAGGGAGCGCGTCGGGCGCGGTGTCGGGTTCTTCCATGTTGCGCTGCTCCTTGGAATACGGGCCGCCCTTGGGGCCCTGGGGCGCATCCGGTCAAGGGACCTGCCTCGCAATTCATTGTCGTGCAGACAGGCTCAGCCCGGTATACGCTATGCGCCATGAAGCTTTACAACTACTTCCGCTCTTCGGCCTCGTTTCGTGTGCGCATTGCGCTGGCGCTCAAGGGTCTGCCTTATGACTACGTGCCGGTGCACCTTGCCAAGGGTGAGCACAAGCAGGTCGGGTATGCCGACATTGCGGCCGACCAGCTGGTGCCCGTGCTGGAGCTGGACGACGGCACGCGGCTGTCGCAATCCATGGCGATCATCGAGTTTCTGGACGAGACCCACCCCACGCCCGCCCTGGTGCCGCCCGATGCGCTGGGCCGCGCGCGGGTGCGTGCGCTGGCGCAGTCCATTGCCTGCGAGATTCACCCGGTCAACAACCTGCGGGTGTTGAAGTACCTGAGCAAAGAACTGAAGGTGGACGAGGACGCCAAAAACACCTGGTACCGCCATTGGGTGCGCACCGGGCTGGAATCGTTTGAGCGCCAACTGGCGCAAGGGCCCGTCAGCACCTATTGCTACGGCGACACGCCCACCCTGGCCGACTGCTGCCTGGTGCCACAAATTTTCAACGGTCAGCGCTTCAACACCAACTTCGATGGCCTGCCGCGCACCATGGCCGCCTTCGACGCCTGCATGGCGTTGCCGGCCTTCCAGCAGGCGCAGCCTTCGGCCTGTCCGGACGCAGAAGCCTGATGGCGGTGCCTTTGGACGGGATCATTCCCGACTGGCCTGCACCGCCTTCGGTGCGTGCCTTGTTCACCAGCCGCTCGGGCGGGGTGTCGGTGGCGCCGTTTGACAGCTTCAACTTGGGCGACCACGTGCGCGACGAACCCGCAGCCGTGGCCCACAACCGGGCGCAACTGGCTCAGGCCGTAGGCCAGCGCCCGGTGTTTTTGCAGCAGGTTCACGGCACGGCCGTGGCGGTGCTGGATGCGAACACGCCCAACGGCACCGTGGCCGACGCCTGCCTGAATACCGTGCCCGGTGTGGTTTGCACCATCATGGTGGCCGACTGTTTGCCGGTGTTGTTTGCCCACGCCTCGGGCGCGGTGGTGGCGGCGGCCCACGCAGGCTGGCGGGGTCTGGCAGGGGCTGGCGCACCGGTGGCAGGGCAGGGTGTGCTGGAAACCACCATGGCGGCTTTGGTGGCGGCGGTTCAGGCCACCGACCCCGCAGTCACGCCCGCGAGCGTGGCTCAGCACACGTTGGCTTGGTTGGGCCCTTGCATTGGACCTGAAGCGTTTGAAGTCGGCCCCGAGGTGCGCGAAGCGTTCGTGGCTCAGCAGCCAGCGGCGCACCGAGCTTTCGTGCCCGTCGGCGGTGGCAAGTTCCTGGCCAACCTGCCGGCACTGGCGCGCGGTCGCCTGGCAGCGATGGGCGTCACCCAGGTGGCGGGCAATGACGGCACCGCTGACTGGTGCACGGCCACGCAGACGTTACGGTTCTTTTCGCACCGCCGCGACGCTGCCCGGCTCGGCAGCACCGGGCGCATGGCTGCCTGCGTCTGGTTGGTGTGAAGGCGGCGGCTCAGCAGTTTGCGCGCTCAGGGCCGCACCAGCAGCCATGCTGGCCTGGTGTTCTGCGGCTTCGCGTGCCTTGTTGGCTTTGCGTCTTTGCGGCGTGCGCATCAGGTAAACCACCAGTATCACAGGCAGCAAACCGTAGAGAAAAAAGGTCACAATGGCTCCTAGCACGGAGCCTGTGCTGTTGGATGCCTCGGCCACCGACATCATGAGCACCACGTAAATCCAACCAATCACCACCAGATACACAGCGTTCCTTGAATACCCGGACAGGTTGTCAGCTTGCTGGAAGCCGTTAAACGGACACTAGGGAAAACCCGGAATTCCTCCCTAGAGGGAATGATAATAAGCCTCAGGCAAAACCACAGGAGACAAGCATGACATCTGGCAAATCACCCGATCAGCCCTGGCACGAAGCGGCGCAGGAATTTCAAAAGAACCTCATTGCGCAATGGACGCAGGCCGCACAGGCGTTTCCGGGTGCTGCGCAGCCGGGCGCACAGGGCGGCGCTGATCCGTTTGCAGCTTTCAAGGCCTTTATGCCGCAAAGCGGTGCAGCCAACCCCTTTGCCATGGCCATGCCCAACCTGGGCGCGGGTATGCCCGGCGCAGGCATGCCCAGCATGGCGAGCATGGGTGATTTGTTTACCAAGGCCGCTGGCCACAAGGTGAGTTTTGATCCCGCCAAGATGCTGGAAATTCAAAACACGTACCTCAAGGACGTGGCGGGCCTGTGGAACCAGGGGCTGGACGTCAAGCCCGTGAGCGACCGCCGGTTTTCTGCGGATGCCTGGGCCAGCAACCCGGTTGCCGCATTTTCCGCCGCCGCCTATTTGCTCAACGCCCGCACGCTGATGGCCATGGCCGACGCGGTGGAAGGCGACGCCAAGACCAAGACCCGCGTGCGCTTTGCGGTGCAGCAGTGGATCGACGCCAGCGCGCCCAGCAACTTCCTGGCCTTCAATGCCGACGCGCAAAAGAAAGCCATCGAAACCAAGGGCGAAAGCATCGCCAAGGGCGTGGCCAACCTGCTGCATGATATGAAGCAGGGCCATGTGTCCATGACCGACGAAAGCGTGTTTGAGGTGGGCAAAAACGTGGCCACCACCGAAGGCGCCGTGGTGTTCGAAAACGAGCTGTTCCAGCTGATCGAATACAAGCCGCTCACCGCCAAGGTGTACGAGCGTCCGTTCTTGCTGGTGCCGCCCTGCATCAACAAGTTCTACATCCTGGACTTGCAGCCTGCGAACTCGCTGATTCGCTACTGCGTGGAGCAGGGCCACCGCACGTTTGTGGTGAGCTGGCGCAACCCCGACGAGTCAATGGCTGGCAAGACCTGGGACGACTACATCGAAGACGCGGTGATCAAAGCCATCGGCGTCACGCAAGACATCACCGGCGCTGAAACCATCAATGCCCTGGGGTTCTGCGTGGGCGGCACCATGCTCAGCAACGCGCTGGCCGTGCTGGCTGCGCGCGGTGAAGAGCCGGTGAATTGCGCCACCTTCCTCACCACGCTGATCGACTTCACCGACACCGGCATTCTTGATGTGTTCATCGACGAAAACTTCGTCAAGATGCGCGAGATGCAGTTTGCCCAGGGCGGTTTGATGCCCGGGCGCGACCTGGCCACCACCTTCAGCTTTTTGCGCCCCAACGACCTGGTGTGGAACTACGTGGTGGGCAACTACCTGAAGGGCGAGTCGCCACCGCCGTTTGACCTGTTGTACTGGAACTCCGACGCAACCAACCTGCCCGGCCCGTACTATGCTTGGTACCTGCGCCAGACCTACCTGGAAAACAACCTCGTCAAGCCGGGCAAGACCGAGGTGTGTGGCGAAAAGATCGACTTCCGTCAAGTCAAAATCCCGGTTTATATCTACGGCTCGCGCGAAGACCATATCGTGCCGATCGGTGGCGCCTATGCCAGCACCCAGGTGTTCCCGGGCAAGAAGCGCTTTGTCATGGGTGCGTCCGGCCACATTGCTGGCGTGATCAACCCACCCGCGGCCGGCAAGCGCAGCCACTGGGTGAGCAACGCCACCAAGTTCCCGGCCGACGTGAACGAATGGATTGGCGGCGCGACCGAGCACAAAGGCAGCTGGTGGACCGACTGGGCCGCCTGGCTCAAGCCACAGGCGGGCAAGCAAATTGCCGCGCCCAAGAGCTACGGCAAAGGCAAGACCTACGCCGCCATCGAGCCGGCCCCTGGCCGCTACGTCAAGGCAAAAGCTTGACGTGACGCCGGTCTGGCTGAGCCTGTCTAGGCCCTGGCCAAGATCCGTTCGAGCCCTTTGACAGGCTCAGGGCGAACGGAAAAATTTGCAAACCAACGAGGAAAAAATATGGAAGACATCGTCATCGTTTCAGCAGCCCGCACCGCCGTGGGCAAATTCGGCGGCTCGCTCGCCAAGGTGCCCGCTACCGAGCTGGGCTCCATCGTCATCAAAGCCCTGCTGGAGCGCAGCGGCCTGCCGGTTGACGCCATCGGTGAAGTCATCATGGGCCAGGTTCTGGCCGCAGGCGTGGGCCAGAACCCGGCCCGCCAGGCCATGATGAAGGCCGGTGTGGCCAAAGAAACGCCGGCGTTGACGATCAATGCCGTTTGCGGTTCCGGCCTGAAGGCCGTGATGCTGGCTGCCCAGGCCGTGGCCTGGGGCGACAGCGAAATCGTGATCGCCGGTGGTCAGGAAAACATGAGCGCCAGCCCGCACGTCTTGAACGGCAGCCGCGACGGCCAGCGCATGGGCGACTGGAAAATGGTCGACACCATGATCGTGGACGGCCTGTGGGACGTGTACAACCAGTACCACATGGGCATCACCGCTGAAAACGTGGCCAAGGCCCACGGCATCACCCGCGAAATGCAGGACGCACTGGCCGCTGGCAGCCAGGCGAAAGCCGCAGCCGCGCAGGCCGCCGGCAAGTTCAAGGACGAAATCGTGGGCGTGAGCATTCCGCAGCGCAAGGGCGACCCGGTGCTGTTCAACAACGACGAGTTCATCAACTCCAAGACCACCGCCGAAGTGCTGGCGGGTCTGCGCCCCGCGTTTGACAAGGCCGGCTCGGTCACGGCGGGCAACGCCTCGGGCATCAACGACGGCGCTGCTGCTGTGATGGTGATGACCGCCAAGAAGGCCGCCGCTCTGGGCCTCACGCCATTGGCGCGCATTGCCGCCTTTGGCACCAGCGGCCTCGACCCCGCCACCATGGGCATGGGCCCGGTACCGGCCTCTCAAAAGGCCTTGGCCCGCGCGGGCTGGAAGGCGTCAGACGTGGACCTGTTCGAACTCAATGAAGCCTTTGCTGCGCAGGCTTGCGCCGTGAACCAGGCGCTGGACATCGACCCGGCCAAGGTCAACGTGAACGGTGGCGCCATTGCCATCGGCCACCCCATCGGTGCGTCCGGTTGCCGCATTTTGGTGACCTTGTTGCACGAGATGCAGCGCACCAACGCCAAGAAGGGTCTGGCGGCTCTGTGCATTGGCGGCGGCATGGGCGTTTCGCTGGCGCTGGAACGCTGAATTTGAATCTCCCCCGCGCCGCCTGCGGCGTCACCCCCTCAAGGGGGCGCCAGCAGCGGCCCGGCAAAGCCGCTTCCGCGCTGGCCTGAGCTGGCGCATCCCTGGCCAACATCGTTTTTTTTCCGCCATTTCGGCACCACCTAGAGGAGCAAACAACATGAATCAAAAAGTAGCGTACGTCACCGGCGGCATGGGCGGCATCGGAACCGCTATTTGCCAGCGCCTTCACGCCGAAGGCTTCAAAGTCATCGCTGGCTGTGGCCCAACGCGCGACCACCAGAAATGGATCGACGAGCAGAAAGCCCAGGGCTACACGTTCTACGCATCGGTCGGCAACGTGGGTGACTGGGATTCCACCGTGGAAGCCTTCACCAAGACCAAGGCCGAGCACGGCAGCATCGACGTGCTGGTGAACAACGCTGGTATCACCAAGGATCGCATGTTCCTCAAAATGTCTCGCGACGACTGGGACGCCGTGATGAACACGAACCTGGACTCCATGTTCAACGTGACCAAGCAGGTAGTGGCCGACATGGTGGAAAAGGGCTGGGGCCGCATCATCAACATCTCGTCGGTAAACGGTGAAAAAGGCCAGGCCGGTCAGACCAACTACTCGGCAGCCAAGGCCGGCATGCACGGTTTCTCGATGGCTCTGGCGCAAGAGCTGGCCACCAAAGGCGTGACGGTCAACACCGTGAGCCCGGGCTATATTGGCACCGACATGGTCAATGCCATTCGCCCCGATGTGCTGGAAAAGATCGTCGCCACGGTGCCGGTGAAGCGCCTGGGCAAGCCCAGCGAAATCGCCTCCATCATCGCCTGGCTGGCGTCGGACGAAGGTGGCTACGCCACCGGCGCTGACTTCTCGGTCAACGGCGGTTTGCACATGGGTTGAGGGCTCTCCCCGCGCCGGGCTTCGCCCGTCACCCCCCAGGGGGCGGCACTGGCGGACCGGCGGAGCCGGATCCGCTGTGCCCTGGGTGAACACCCCTCCAGCACCCACCCCGCTTCGGCGGGGTTTTTTGTGGCTGCTGGGATAATCGCATGATGTCTTCAAACGTTTCCCCCTGGCGTCTGTCGGTTGCCCCCATGATGGGGTGGACCGATCGACATTGCCGCTACTTTCACCGTCTGCTCACGCGCCACACGCTGCTCTACACCGAGATGGTGACCACCGGTGCGCTGATTCATGGCAATGCGGCGCAGCATCTGAACTTCAACACCGAAGAGCACCCGGTGGCGCTGCAGCTCGGTGGCAGCGATCCGGCCGATCTGGCCATCTGCGCCAAGCTGGGTCAGGACCGAGGCTATGACGAGATCAATTTGAACTGCGGCTGCCCGAGTGAGCGCGTTTTGCGGGGTGCCTTTGGGGCCTGCCTCATGGGCGAAGCGGCGCTGGTGCGCGACTGCGTCAAAGCCATGATGGATGTGGTGGACATTCCGGTCACGGTCAAACACCGCATCGGCATTGACAGGGTGGAAAGCTACGATTTTGTGCGCGACTTCGTGGGCACCGTGGCCGAAGGCGGCTGCCAGGTGTTTCTGGTGCATGCGCGCAACGCCTGGCTGCAAGGCCTGTCGCCCAAAGAGAACCGCGAGATTCCACCGCTGCGCTACGAGCTGGCCCACCGCCTCAAGCTGGACTTTCCGCACCTCACCATTGCGGTGAACGGCGGCATCACCACCAACGAACAAATCGCCGAGCAGCTGGCTCACGTGGACGGCGTGATGATCGGGCGCGAGGCGTATCACAACCCCTGGTTGATGGTGGATTGGGACGATCGTTTTTACGGAGACGACACGCGCACCACGCCGACCCGCGAAGCGGTGGAGCTGGCGATGGTGGACTACATGGAACGGACTGCGCAGGAAGACGGCGCGCCCTGGTATTCGATTGCCAGCCACATGCTGGGCCTGCGCCACGGCTTGCACGGTGCGCGCAAATGGCGCCAGGTGTGGAGCGATCACCACCTCAAACCGTTGCCAGCGCGCGAGGTCTGGGCCATGGCCCAGGCACACGTCAGGACCGCTGGCGAAGAACTTCAACCCGAACCCCTGGTTTCAACCCTTTGAAAGAACCCACCATGAACCGTTTTCTACTCAGCTGCGCCGCCTTGGCGGTCAGCCTCAGCGCTGTGCCCGCTGCGGCTCAAAATGCCGTACTGGACGCGGCCGCCAAAGAGGCCGGCGCGCTGGTCACGAAGTCTGGTCTGGTCTACCGTGTGCTCAAAGAAGGCGGCGGCGCCAGCCCCGGGGCGACCGACACGGTCAAGGTGCACTACAAAGGCACGTTCCCGGACGGCAAAGAGTTTGACAGCTCCTATTCGCGCGGCACGCCGATTGAATTTCCCTTGAACCGCGTGATTCCCTGCTGGACCGAGGGCGTGCAGCGCATGAAGCTTGGCGGCAAAGCCAAGCTCACCTGCCCCAGCCAGATCGCTTACGGTGAGCGCGGTGCCGGCGGTGTGATTCCGCCCAATGCCACCTTGGTGTTTGAGGTTGAACTGTTGGGTATCAACGGCAAGTGAAGCCTCTGCGGCGCCGTGCCTGGGCCGCCAAAAAGACTGGCGCTGCGTCGTGGCCGCTCAGGTTGCGGCTTCCAGCCCGTTGCGAAAATGCGCGTGCATGCGCTGCTGCGTGAGCGCTGCGTCTCGCGCCAGCAACGCGGCCATCACGGCGCGGTGTTCGGCCAGTGAATCGTCTATTCGACCGCTCTTGAGCAACGAGTTGTGCCGGTTGAGCTTCATCACTTTGCGCAGGTCTGCCACCATCTGCTCGCGCCAGCGGTTGTTGGCGATTTCCAGCAACCGCATGTGAAAGCGCTCGTTGATGGCAAAGAAGCGATCGCGCTCGGCGGTGGCCGCTTCCAGTTCGGTGTGCAAGTTTTGCAACTCGGCGTGCTCCGCGTCGGTGCCGCGCTGGGCCACGACGGCAGCGGCGTCGGACTCCAGCAGCGCCAGCAGGTGGTACACATCGGCCAAGTCTTTGTCGGACACTTCCGTCACGTAAGCTCCGCGCCGCACTTTCATGGTCACCAGACCTTCAGCGGCCAGCACCTTGAGGGCTTCGCGCAGCGGTGTGCGGCTGATGCCGTATTCCTCGGCAATCTTCAGTTCGTCGATCCAGCTGCCAGGCTCCAGCTCGCGGCTGAAGATGCGTTGGCGCAGCAGCTCGGCGACTTCTTCGTACAGGGCGCGCGGCGCCAGTGACAGGGCAGACATGGGTGGTGTGACAGGGCTTTGTATAAGTGGCTGATTGTAAGTCAGCAGGAATATTTTGCATCAATAATTATGAATGATATAAAATGTTGCCTGCCGCGGTCGCAGCCGCTGTCATTTCTGTACCGAACAACCCACCGCCCGCCATGAGCCAGAACACGCCCGAATTCAACCCCGCCAACCTGGAAGCCTGGACGAAGGCGGCCCAGAAATCCGCTCCCGGCGGTGACGTGAACGCCCTGAATTGGTTGACGCCCGATGGCATCAGCGTGAAGCCGCTGTACACGGCCGAAGACACGGCCAACCTGCCGTACACCAACACTCTGCCCGGTTTTGAGCCTTTCATTCGTGGCCCGCAGGCCACCATGTACGCGGTGCGCCCTTGGACGATTCGGCAATACGCCGGTTTCTCCACCGCCGAAGAATCCAACGCGTTCTACCGCAAGGCGCTGGCCGCGGGCGGGCAAGGCGTGTCGGTGGCTTTCGACCTGGCCACGCACCGGGGTTACGACAGCGACCACCCGCGGGTGACGGGTGATGTGGGCAAGGCGGGCGTGGCCATCGACTCTGTAGAAGACATGAAGGTCTTGTTTGACCAGATTCCGCTCGACAAGGTGTCTGTCTCGATGACCATGAACGGCGCCGTGCTGCCGGTGCTGGCCGGCTACGTGGTGGCGGCCGAAGAGCAGGGCGTTTCTCAAGACAAATTGAGCGGAACGATTCAGAACGACATTCTGAAAGAGTTCATGGTGCGCAACACCTACATCTACCCGCCCGAGCCGAGCATGAAGATCATCGGCGACATCATCGAGTACACGGCGCAGCACATGCCCAAGTTCAACTCGATCAGCATCAGCGGTTACCACATGCAGGAAGCCGGCGCCAACCAGGCGCTGGAACTGGCCTTCACCCTGGCCGATGGCAAGGAATATGTGAAGACGGCGATGGCCAAGGGCATGGACGTGGACGGCTTTGCCGGGCGCCTCTCGTTCTTCTGGGCGATCGGCATGAACTTCTACCTGGAGATCGCCAAGATGCGCGCGGCCCGGCTGCTGTGGTGCCGCATCATGAAAGGCTTCGACGCCAAGAACCCGAAGAGCCTGATGCTGCGCACGCACTGCCAGACCTCGGGCTGGTCGCTCACCGAGCAAGACCCGTACAACAACGTGGTGCGCACCACCATCGAAGCCATGGCGGCCGTGTTCGGCGGCACGCAAAGCCTGCACACCAACGCCTTCGACGAAGCCATTGCGCTGCCCACCGACACCAGTTCGCGCATCGCCCGTAACACGCAGCTGGTGATCCAGGAAGAGACCCACATCACCAGCGTGGTCGACCCCTGGGCCGGCAGCTACATGATGGAGAGCCTGACGCAAGAAATGGCCGACAAAGCCTGGGCCATCATCGAAGAAGTGGAAGCCATGGGCGGCATGACCAAAGCCGTGGACAGCGGCTGGGCCAAGCTCAAGATCGAAGCCGCTGCGGCCGAGAAGCAGGCCCGCATCGACAGCGGCAAGGACGTGATCGTCGGCGTCAACAAATACAAGCTCAAGACCGAAGACGCGATTGAGGCGCGCGACATCGACAACGTGGCGGTGCGCGACGGCCAGATCGCCCGCTTGCAGGCCATCAAGGCCAGCCGCGATACCGCCCAGGTCGAAGCGGCGCTCAATGCGCTGACCACAGCAGCCGAATCCGGCCAGGGCAATTTGCTGGATCTCACCATCCAGGCCATGCGCCTGCGCGCCACGGTGGGCGAGGTGAGCGATGCGCTGGAAAAAGTTTTTGGGCGCCACCGCGCCGACACGCAAAAGGTGACCGGTGTGTACGCTGCCGCTTACGACTCTGCCGAAGGCTGGGACGCCCTGAAGGGCGAGATCAACGATTTCGCCACCGCACAAGGCCGCCGCCCGCGCGTGATGATCAGCAAGCTCGGCCAAGATGGTCACGACCGCGGGGCCAAGGTGGTGGCCACGGCCTTTGCCGACCTGGGTTTCGACGTCGACATGGGCCCGCTGTTTCAAACACCCGAAGAGTGCGCCCGCCAGGCGATTGAGAACGACGTGCACGCTGTGGGTGTTTCCACCTTGGCCGCCGGCCACAAAACCTTGGTGCCGGCCATCATTGCCGAGCTGAAGAAGCAGGGCGCCGACGACATCATCGTGTTCGTGGGCGGCGTCATTCCGCGCCAAGACTACGAGATGCTGTACGAAGCGGGTGTCAAGGGCATCTACGGCCCGGGTACCCCCATTCCGGCCAGTGCCAAAGATGTGCTGGAGCAGATCAAGAAGGCTCTGGGGCAGGCTTGAATTTTTTAGGCGAGTCCCACCATTCCGTTCGGGCTGAGCCTGTCGAAGCCTTCACACACTCCACCTCGTGAAACCTTTTTTCGTCTACCTGCTGCGTTGCGGTGATGGCTCGCTTTACGCGGGGCACACCGACTCGCTCGAAGCACGGTTGCACCAACACGAATCCGCAGACACCGGTTACACCGCCACGCGCCATCCGTTGCAGATGGTCTGGCACGGCGAGTTTGAAACGCGTGAGGGGGCGCTGGCGTTTGAGTTGCAGATCAAGGGCTGGTCGCGTGCCAAGAAAGAGGCACTGATCGGGGGGGGCTGGGAGCGTATCAAGGAACTGGCTCATTCAAATGGCCAGACCGCAAAAGGGCTTCGACAAGCTCAGCCCGAACGGGTGGGCGTTGAGCGCGAAAAAAATACCGTTCGCCCCGAGTTTGTCGAAGGGACCACCCAAGTGCCAGGGCTTCGACAGGCTCAGCCCGAACGGTCGGGGGGCGTGACCGAAAAAAACACCGTTCGCCCTGAGCTTGTCGAAGGGCTCACGCAAAACATCCTCGCGGGTCAGCCCATGGTCCAGCGCCGCGCCATGGCCAAGGCCATCACGCTGCTTGAATCGACCCGCACCGACCACCGTGCGCAGGGTGATGAGCTGTTGACCGCGTTGCTACCGCACACCGGAAAGTCTTTTCGGCTCGGCATCAGCGGTGTGCCTGGGGTCGGTAAAAGCACCTTCATCGAGGCGCTGGGGCTGTACCTCATTGGCCTCGGCCACCGCGTGGCGGTGCTGACCATCGACCCTTCTTCCACCGTGTCGGGCGGCTCTATCCTGGGCGACAAGACCCGCATGGAACACCTGAGCGTGCATGAGCACGCCTACATCCGCCCCAGCCCGAGCAGCGGCACGCTGGGTGGCGTGGCCGAGAAAACACGCGAGGCCATGCTGGTCTGCGAAGCCGCTGGCTACGACATCGTGATGGTGGAAACCGTGGGCGTGGGCCAGAGTGAGACGGCGGTGTCGAACATGACCGACATGTTTGTGCTGTTGCAGTTGCCCAACGCCGGTGACGACCTGCAGGCGATCAAAAAAGGCGTGATGGAGTTGGCCGACCTGGTGGTGATCAACAAGGCCGATATCGACCCCGACGCTGCCACGCGCGCCCGCGCGCAGATCACGTCGTCGCTGCGTCTGCTCGGGTTGCATGGCCGCTCAGAACATGCACATCACGACGACACCATCTGGCACCCACAGGTGATTGAAATCAGCGCCCTGCACAACCGAGGCGTGGATGGTTTTTGGCGCGAGGTGAGCCGCTTTCAGACCCTTCAAACGGCCAATGGCCGGCTCACTGCGCGCCGCCAGAGCCAGGCCGGCGCCTGGATGTGGGAGCGCATTGACGCGGGTCTGAAACAACGCTTTCGCGAGCACCCGCAGATCCGCGCACGGCTGGAGGAAACCACCCGGCGCGTGTTGGCAGGCCAATTACCAGCCTCCACCGCAGCGCGCCAGCTGCTTGAATTGTTTGACTGAATCCGAACCGATTTTTCTGGAGAACCCCCATGCAAGAAATCCTTGAACAACTTGAGAAAAAGCGCGCAGCCGCCCGCCTGGGTGGCGGGCAAAAGCGCATCGACGCGCAGCACGCCAAAGGCAAACTCACGGCGCGTGAGCGACTGGAAGTGCTGTTGGACGAAGGCAGCTTTGAAGAGTGGGACATGTTTGTTGAGCACCGCTGCACCGACTTCGGCATGCAGGACAACAAGATTCCGAGCGATGGCGTGGTGACCGGCTACGGCATGATCAATGGCCGCCTGGTGTTCGTGTTCAGCCAGGACTTCACGGTGTTTGGCGGTGCGTTGTCCGAAGCGCATGCCGAAAAGATTTGCAAGATCATGGACCAGGCTATGAAGGTCGGCGCACCGGTGATTGGCCTGAACGATTCGGGCGGCGCCCGCATCCAGGAAGGCGTTGCATCGCTGGGCGGTTACGCCGAGGTGTTCCAGCGCAACGTGATGGCCAGCGGCGTGGTGCCGCAGATCAGCATGATCATGGGTCCGTCCGCCGGTGGTGCGGTGTACTCGCCCGCCATGACCGACTTCATCTTCATGGTGAAGGATTCGAGCTACATGTTCGTCACCGGCCCCGAGGTGGTGAAGACCGTGACGCACGAGGAAGTGACCGCCGAAGAGCTGGGTGGGGCCGTGACGCACACCACCAAGAGCGGCGTCGCCGATCTGGCGTTTGAGAACGATGTGGAAGCGCTGCTGATGTTGCGCCGCCTCTACAACTACCTGCCGCTGTCCAACCGCGAAAAAGCCCCGGTGCGCCCCAGTGGCGATCCGATTGACCGCGCCGAGATGAGCCTGGACACCCTGGTGCCCGAAAACCCGAACAAGCCCTACGACATGAAGGAGCTGATCGTCAAGACGGTGGACGACGGCGACTTTTTCGAGCTGCAGCCCGAGTACGCCAAGAACATCCTGATTGGCTTTGCCCGCATGGACGGCCAGACGGTGGGCATCGTGGCCAACCAGCCCCTGGTGCTGGCCGGTTGCCTGGACATCAAGTCGAGCATCAAGGCGGCGCGCTTCGTGCGTTTCTGCGATGCCTTCAACATCCCGGTGATCACCTTTGTGGACGTGCCCGGCTTCATGCCCGGTACCTCGCAAGAGTTTGGCGGCATCATCAAACACGGCGCCAAGTTGCTCTACGCGTATGCTGAATGCACCGTGCCGAAAATCACCGTGATCACCCGCAAAGCCTACGGCGGCGCGTACGACGTGATGGCCTCCAAGCACCTGCGCGGCGACGTGAACTTGGCCTGGCCCAACGCCGAGATTGCGGTCATGGGCGCCAAAGGCGCGGTGGAAATCATCTTCCGCGAAGACAAGGGCGACCCCGAAAAGCTGGCCGCCAAGGAAGCCGAATACAAGGCGCGTTTCGCCAACCCCTTTGTGGCCGCGAACCGGGGCTATATCGACGACGTGATCATGCCGCACAACACCCGCAAGCGCATTTGCCGCAGCCTGGTGATGTTGAAGGACAAGAAGATTGAGAACCCGTGGCGCAAGCACGGGAACATTCCACTCTGATCACGAAAGAGAAGCAGAACATGTTTACCAAAATTCTGATCGCCAACCGTGGCGAAATCGCCTGCCGCGTTATCGCCACCGCCAAGAAGATGGGCATTGCCACCGTGGCGGTGTATTCCGAGGCCGACAAGGAAGCCCGCCATGTGGCACTGGCCGACGAAGCTGTGCTGATTGGCCCCGCTGCGTCGCGCGAGTCCTACCTTGTGGCCGACAAGATCATTGCCGCGGCCAAGGCCACGGGCGCGCAAGCCATCCACCCGGGCTACGGTTTTCTGAGCGAAAACGAAGCCTTTGCCAAGCGCTGTGAAGACGAGGGCATTGCCTTCATCGGTCCGCGCCATTTCTCCATCGCAGCCATGGGCGACAAGATCGCGTCCAAGAAGCTGGCGCTGGAAGCCAAGGTGAACACCATCCCTGGCTGGAACGACGCCATTGAAACGGCAGAGCGCGCAGTCGAGATTGCCAAAGACATCGGCTACCCCGTGATGATCAAGGCCTCGGCCGGCGGCGGTGGCAAGGGCCTGCGTGTGGCCTTCAACGACAAGGAAGCATTCGAGGGCTTCACCAGCTGCCGCAATGAAGCGCGCAACAGCTTTGGCGACGACCGCGTGTTCATCGAAAAATACGTGCTGGAGCCGCGCCACATCGAGATCCAGGTGCTGGGCGATTCGCACGGCAACGTGATCTACCTGAACGAGCGCGAGTGCTCCATTCAGCGCCGCCACCAGAAGGTGATTGAAGAGGCGCCGTCACCGTTCATCTCCGACGCCACGCGCAAGGCGATGGGCGAGCAGGCCGTGGCCCTGGCCAAGGCCGTGAAATACCAGAGCGCGGGCACAGTGGAATTTGTGGTGGGCAAAGACCAGGACTTCTATTTCCTGGAAATGAACACCCGCCTGCAGGTGGAGCACCCGGTGACCGAGTGCATCACCGGGCTGGACCTGGTGGAGCTGATGATTCGCGTGGCCGCCGGTGAAAAGCTGCCGCTCACGCAAGACCAGGTGCAGCGCAACGGCTGGGCAATCGAATGCCGCATCAACGCGGAAGATCCGTTTCGCAACTTCCTGCCCAGCACCGGGCGCCTGGTGCGTTTTGCGCCGCCTGCGCAGACCATGTTCCAGTCCAACACCGATGCGCTTTACGGCGTGCGCGTGGACACCGGCGTGGTCGATGGCGGTGAGATTCCGATGTTTTACGACTCGATGATCGCCAAGCTGATCGTGCACGGCAAAGACCGAAACGAGGCGATTGCCAAGATGCGCGAAGCGCTCAACGGCTTCGTCATTCGGGGCATCAGCAGCAACATCCCGTTCCAGGCCGCGCTGCTGGCCCACCCCAAATTTGTGTCGGGTGATTTCAACACGGGCTTTATTGCCGAGCAGTACAGCCAGGGCTTCCGGGCCGAAGATGTGCCGCATGACGACGCCGACTTTCTGGTGGCGCTGGCTGCCTTCGTGCGCCGCAAGTCGCGCGAGCGTGCAGCGGGCCTCACCGGCCAGCTGCCAGGTTATGGGGTCAAGGTCGGTCACGATTTCAGTGTGATCACCATGGGCACCAGCGGTGAAAACCGCTACACGGCCGTGCACGTGGACGAGGTGCTGGGCCAGGTGGGTTCTGCGGTGGTGACGGTGGAGGGCAAGCGCTTTGCCATCAGCAGCGGTTCGCGGCTGAACGACATTTGCATCACCGGCGAGTGCAACGGCCAGCCGTTCACCGCGCAGGTGGAGCGCGGTACGCTGCGCAACCCGCTGGCCCTGGTGGTGCAGCACAACGGCACGCGCATTGAGACCGTGGTGGTGTCGCGCCGCATGGCCGAACTGCACAAGCTGATGCCCTTCAAGGCCGCGCCCGATATGAGCAAGTACGTGCTCTCGCCCATGCCCGGCTTGCTGGTCGATGTGGCGGTGCAGGTGGGCCAAAAGGTGCAGGCTGGCGAGCGCGTGGCCGTGATTGAAGCCATGAAGATGGAGAACGTGTTGTTCGCTGCCGCCGATGGCGTCGTGTCCAAGGTGCTGGCGTCCAAGGGCGAAAGCCTGGTGGTCGATCAGCCGATCGTGGAGTTTGAAAAATGAAAGGTACACCACGTCCGTTCAAGGTGCTGGGCATCCAACAAATTGCCATCGGTGGCCCCGACAAACTGCGCCTGCAAACGCTGTGGGTGGACATGCTGGGGCTGGAAAAAATCGGCACCTTTCAGAGCGAGCGCGAGAACGTCGATGAGGATATCTGCGCCATCGGCAGCGGCCCGTTCAAGGTCGAGGTTGATCTGATGCAGCCCATCGACCCGGATAAAAAGCCCGCGGTTCATACCACGCCACTCAACCACATTGGCCTGTGGATCGACAACCTGCCGGTGGCCGTTGAGTGGCTCACGGCGCAGGGCGTGCGGTTTGCCCCGGGCGGCATTCGCAAGGGCGCAGCGGGCTTTGACATCACGTTTTTGCACCCCAAGGCCAATGAAGAGTTTCCGGTTGCAGGCGAAGGCGTGCTGATCGAACTGGTGCAGGCCCCGCCCGAGGTGGTGAGCGCCTTTGCTCAGTTGGCGGCCCAGCCGACCTGACGGACTGTCACCCTCAAAAAAGCCCTGCTGGCGTTCACGCCGCAGGGCTTTTTACATGGCTGGTACGGTCGACCTACTCACAAATCATGTACGTTTTGGTGAGCATTTCCAACACCTCAAATTCGCCGGTAAAGCCCGGCGGTAGGTAGATGCCTTCACCCGGGCCAGCTTCCTCGAAGCCACCTTGAGCGTCGTGCACCCGGCACCGCCCCTGCAGCACGGTGAACAGCTCGCGCTCGGTGTCGCCCATGGCAATGCGCCAGCGCCCGGGTTCACAGCGCCACACCCCACAAAACACCTGGCCGGCGGGCAGCGCGGTGTCCACCCTGTTCCATGTTTCGCGCATCGGATTGCCCAGAACCCGTCGCTCGGGTTTGGGGTGGTCTGTTACCGGGCGGCCGGCTGGCTCGGCAGTCAGTTTGATGAGGCGTGTCAAAGCGGTGTGCATGGCCGAATTGTCGCAAATCGGTGGCGTGGCTCCTGTGCGGAGCAAGCATGGCGGTGGACCGAAGAAGGCAACAAGGCCGAAATAGTGGCTTTGTTCAACGCAACGTTGGGTGCGGCAGTCCGTACGCTAGAGGCACAAGGGGTCTTCGCACACACCGCACTCGAAGACCTGTTTCAACGCAACAGGAGCGCACCATGGATACCTCACCCCAACCGTCAGCCACGCCGTTGTCAGCCGACCCGCATGCGCTTTTGGCACAGGGTGACGAGCGCTGGGCGCAGCGCTCGCCCAACTGGCGCGAACGCGAGCTGGCCATGCCATGGCCGCAGGATCTGCTGGAGACGTTCACCCTGCGCATGTCCAGCCATGGCATGTGTGTGAGCCGTGCGCTGATGATGTGCGACCGCCGCTATGCGCTACAGCAGCTGGTGCATGCACACAGCCTGGCCGACGACACCCTGCGGCTGATGGCGGTCCAGCTGTTCAGGCGCTACGAAGCCCGGCAGTCGGGTATTCCGTTTTTGCACTGAACGAGCTTGGGTCTCGTGCGGTTCCAAGGCCGTTCAGGGAACCATTTCTACCGGCTGGGGCAAAGGTCTTAAAGCTTGCCGTTCTGGTACCGATACCACGTCTTATTGGCCAATCAACAGGAACTGGGTGCGCATGTTTTTTTTCAAAGCCTTTTACCCTGGCATCTGGCTGATGCGACGCCTGCGACTACCGACCAAGCTGGGTTTGCTGGCAGCCGTCCTGTTGGTTCCGCTGGTCATCACGTCCCTGTTGTTGGTGCAGCGACTGGGCGCAGACATTCGATTCACGCAGAGCGAGACCGACGGCTCGCGTGCCATTGGCGCGTTGACCCAGGTGGTCAAAATTGTGCAAACCCACCGCGGCCAAACCCATATGTTGCTCTCGGGGGTTGCGTCTGCCCGCGCACCGCTGGCTCAGGCCCGTGCCGAGCTGGGCCAAGCGGTAGCGGCCACTGCGGCTGCGCTGGCGCAACGCCCCGACTTCTCACTCGGCGAAGACTGGACCGCTTTGCAGACACGGCTGGAAGGCCTGGCGGCCACTGAGAGAGTCACAGCAACCGAGTCGTTTGCCCTGCATACCGCGCTGGTGGGCGACCTGCGGCGCTTTGTGTACACCGTGGGCGAGCGCTCCAACCTGTTGTTTGATCCTGAGCCTGCCACCTACTTTCTGATGGACATGGTGGTTGCTCACACGATTGGCTGGGGTGAGTCGTTGGGACGCATTCGGGGCATGGGCGCTGGTCAGCTGGGCTTGCCTGAGCCGCAGGCCGATGCCGTCGGTAACCTGCGCCTGCAATTCGATAACCTCCAGGCCGACACCGAAGACCTGCGGTTTGCCATGGGCTTTGCGGCTCGCTACGGACAAGGTGACTTGAAAGGCGAACCCGCTCTGGCTGGCACGGCGTCGTTTTTGTCGCTGGCGCGTCGCAGCTTTGACACACCGGGCGCTGTGCAGGCAGATGCGTTTTTCGCGGCCGGCACACAGGCGATTGGTTTGGTCAACAGCTATCAGGCCGATGTCTTGTCGCGTCTGGACAGCCTGCTCAACCAGCGCATTGAGCACCTGCAGTTTCTGCGCAAGGTCGCGGTGGGTGCCACGGTGCTGGGTATGGCTCTGCTGGTTTATCTGATGCTGGCTTTCTATCTCAGTTTCGTCAGCGATTTCCGCAACGTGATTCAGGTGATGGGCCAAACCGCAGCGGGCAATTTGCGGGCGCATGTGCGTGTGCGCGGCAGCGACGAACTGGCCGAGCTGGGTACCTTGCTGGAACGCATGATCGGCAGCCTCTCCGGCATGGTGGCCGAAGTGCGCAGCAACTCGGCGTTGGTGGCGCACGCCGGCCGCAGCCTGGCCGTGGGCAACCGCGACCTGGCCGACCGCACCGAGCAGCAGGCCGCCAACCTGGAGCAAACCGCCGCCAGCGTGCAGGAGCTCTCGGGCACAGTGCACCAGAACGCCGAAACCGCCAGCGACTCAGACGCCCAGGCGTCCAAGGTGCGCGATGTGGCCGAGTCGGGTGCGGCTTCCATGGCGCGTGCCGTCACCTCGGTGGAAGTGATTCAGAAGAGCGCCCAGCAGATGAACGAAATCATCGGCGTGATCGACAGCCTGGCTTTTCAGACCAACATCCTCGCGCTCAACGCCGCGGTGGAGGCTGCGCGTGCCGGTGAACAGGGCCGGGGCTTTGCCGTGGTGGCCAACGAGGTGCGCACGCTGGCCCAGCGGTCCGCAGCGTCATCCAAAGAAATTCGCCAGCTCATCGAGGCGTCTTCGTCGCAGGTGGAAACCAGTGTTCGGCAAATTCGGGCCGTGGGCGGCAACATCACCGAAATCGTCAATGGCGTGCGTGGTGTGGCGGCCAATATGTCGCTCATTTCAGCAGCCAGCGCCGAGCAAAGCACCGGTTTGATCGAGATATCTTCCGCGGTGGGGCAGCTTGACGAGATCACGCAGCGCAATGCGCAGATGGTGGAGCGTGCGGTGCAGCAGTCCAACCAGCTGGAGGAGCGAGCCGCCCATTTGTCGCGCGCTGTGTCGTCGTTCATGTTGCAGCAGGGCACCGCGGAAGAGGCCATGGCATTGGTTGAACTGGCGTTGGAGCACCGCAGCCGCGCGTCGCGCGACGCGTTTGTGCGCGACTTGAGCGACCCCGGTAAGGCGTTTCACGACCGCGACATGTATGTGTTTGCGCTTGATCGTAACGGCGTGTACCGTGCCTTTGGTGGCAAACCCGACAAGGTGGGCAACCGGGTGCAGGACATTGCCGGCGTGGACGGCGAGGCACTGCTGCAGGCCATCGTCACCCAGGCAGAAGTGGCCCCGGGCTGGGTGGAGTACGACATTGTCAACCCGGTCAATGGGAGCATCCAGACCAAAATGTCTTACGTGACCCAGGTGGATGACCTTTACGTGGGTTGTGGTGTCTACAAGTCGTCGGTGCTGGCCGCCGCGGCCTGACGGGGCCTTTGCACCTAACCCGTTGAAGCGTCGCGCTTGGCGCGTGCACGGGCCAGCGCAGCTTCAATCACCGACCTTTTTTTGTCCAGGGTGGCCGGGTCGGTGTGTTGCGAGTGGGCGGCCAGATCGGCCAGCTTCATTTCGGCCTTGGCTTCGAGCCGCTCACCGTGCTCAACGGCTTCGCGGGCGGTGCGCTGCTGGTGTTGCTGGTAGCGGCCGCGAGCCAGGTCGGCTTGCGTGTCGGTCCAGGCTTGCCAGCCCGTGCGCTCACCGCTGACCACCTCCAGGGAAATACAGTCCACCGGGCACACGGGCAAGCACAACTCGCACCCGGTGCAATACGGCTCAATGACCGTGTGCATCAGCTTGTTGCTGCCCACAATGGCGTCGGTGGGGCAGGCTTTGATGCACAGCGTGCAACCAATGCACCAGTCCTCATCGATCACGGCCACGGTGAGTGGCCCTTCAATGCCGTGGGCTGTGTTCAAAGGGATGATCGGCAGGCCGGTGATTGCAGCGAGGCGCTCAATGCCTTCGGCGCCGCCCGGTGGGCACTGGTTGATGCCAGCCTCTGCGCTGGCAATGGCCTGGGCATAGCTGGCGCAGTCGGGGTAGCCGCACCGTGTGCACTGCGTTTGCGGCAAAGCGGCGTCGATGCGCCGTGCGAGGTCGTTCATGCCGGGGAATATACCCGTGGGTGGGCGACTCCCCGGCGGCCCGCGTGAATCAGGCGCTGGGAGCCTGGTCGGGCTTGCTGACCACCACGGCGGGCGCAGCGGGTGCAACCGCCTTGGCCGCCACGGCGACGGTCGCAGGGGCTGCGGCGTTGACCACCGCAGGGGTGGGGGTTGCAGGCTTGGCCACAGCCACCACCGCTGGCGCCACCGACGGCTTGACCACGGCTTTGGCCGCTGTTTTGGCCACGGCCTTGCTCACCGGTTTCGCGGCGGGTTGGGTGGCTTGTTTGGCCACGGCCACGGGCTTGGTGGCTACCACGGTGGTTTTCACCGCTTTTGCGGAAGGTGCCTTGGCAGCCGGCTTGGGTGCGACAGCGGCTTTCGCAGCCGCTGGCTGTGCTGGCTTGGCCTTGGCGGGTGCTGCTTTCACCGGTGCCACGGCAGCAGGTGCCTTGGCTTTTGGCTTGGCAATGCCTTTGGGGGCTGGCGCCGAGCCGGGCTGGTGGGCAATGATGAACGCCTTCACCAGCGGGTACACCATGTCGCGCCAGCGGCGGCCGCTGAAGATGCCGTAATGACCAGCGCCTGCGGCTTCGTAGTGCATTTTTTGCTTGGGCGCGATGCCGGTGCACAGGTCGTGCGCCGCAGCGGTTTGCCCCGAGCCCGAAATATCGTCCAGCTCACCTTCGATGGTCAGCAGGCCGGTCTGGGTGATGTCTTGCGGCTTCACGCGCTCGGCCTTGCCTTTGGGGTTTTTCACATCCCAGGTGCCGTTGACCAGTTTGAAGTCCTGGAACACCGTGTCGATGGTTTCCAGGTAGTAGTCGGCGTCCATGTCGAGCACGGCGTTGTACTCATCGTAAAACTTGCGGTGGCTCTCGGTGCTGGAGTCGTCACCTTTGATCAGGTTCTTGAAGTAATCGTAATGGCTGTCGGCATGGCGGTTCGGGTTCATGGCGATGAACCCGGTGTGCTGCAGGAAACCAGGGTACACGCGGCGGCCGGCGCCTGGGAAGCTCTCTGGCACGCGGTAGATCACGTTGTTTTCAAACCAGCTGTGGCTGCGTTGCACGGCCAAGTCGTTCACGGCGGTGGGCGACTTGCGCGCGTCAATGGGGCCACCCATCATGGTCATGGACAGCGGCGTGGTTTCGCCACGGCTGGCCATGAGCGACACAGCGGCCAGCACCGGAACGGTTGGCTGGCACACGCTCATCACGTGGCAATTGCCGTATTTCTTTTGCAGGTAACGAATAAATTCCTGCACGTAGTTCACGTAGTCATCAAGGTGGAATTCACCTTCTGACAGCGGCACCAAGCGGGCGTTTTTCCAGTCGGTGATGTAGACCTTGTGGTCTTTGAGCATGGTGCGCACGGTGTCGCGCAGCAGGGTGGCGTAGTGGCCTGAGAGCGGTGCCACGATCAGCACGACCGGCTGGGTCTTGAGTGTGTCCAGGGTGGCCGAATCGTCTGAAAAGCGCTTGAACCGGCGCAGTTCGCAGAATGGCTTGTCCATTTCAATGCGCTCGTGAATCGCGACGTCCACGCCTTCCACGTCCACCGTGTGAATGCCGAACACGGGCTTTTCGTAGTCTTTGCCCAGTCGGTGCATCAGGTCGTAGGCGGCCGACACGCGCTGCGCCAAGGGAAACTGACCCAGAGGCAGTCCTGGGTTGCTGAACAGCTTGGCAGCAACCTCGGCCAGGTCAGAGAACGGCTCCATGATGGAGCGCTGGGTTTCGTAAATCTGGTAGAGCATGGGTCTTCAAAAACAGTTATGTTGCAGTGCAATATAACAGGATGACACGTTTTGTGTTGCGGTGAAAACACCTAATTTCCCAGCCCGGCTGTCACCTTTGTGAAAGAATTCACCCGGTGTTTCTTGCGCCGCCAAGTCTTCAATTCGCTGTATTTTTCCCGGTGCCGCCAAACCGCACACCCGTCCTGGGTTGATTCGCCACCGTATTTTTGCCGTTACTGCCCCCATGTCAATGAGCGCTTCCCCTCTGCCCGGTGCCACGGCACCCACCGTTTTGTCGTCCAGCCACGTGAGCAGCTTGCAGGCGCTGCCTGCCACAGACCGTTTGCCGGTGCTGTTTCTCGGTCACGGCAGCCCCATGAATGCGATTGAAGACAACGCTTACCGGCGCAGCTGGCAGGCGCTGGGCCAGGAGCTGCTGGCGCGGGTTGAGCGGCCCCGTCTGATCCTGTGCATTTCAGCCCACTGGCTCACGCGGGGCTGGCAGCTCACGGCCATGAGCGATCCACGCACCATCCACGATTTTGGTGGCTTTCCCCAGGCGCTGTTTGACCAGCAGTACCCCGCACCCGGCGCGCCTGCGCTGGCCCGGGCCATCAGCGAGCAGGTGCACCAGCCGGGCACGGCGCTGCCGCTGGGGCTGGACGAAGCCGATTGGGGGCTGGACCACGGCAGTTGGTCGGTGCTCAAACCCATGTTCCCAGAGGCCAATATTCCGGTGGTGCAGCTCAGCATGGACTACAGCCGACCGCCGGCCGAGCACTTTGCGCTTGGCCAGCAGCTGCGTGCGCTGCGCGAGCGTGGCGTGCTGATCGTGGGCAGCGGCAACATCGTGCACAACCTGCGCACCATGCGGCGCGAGGCGGCCGACGACCAAGCCTATGACTGGACCATCGAGTTTGATGCCGTGACGGCCGGGCACATGGAGCAAGGGCGCCTGGGCGCTTTGAGCGATTTTCAGCAGCTGGGCGATCTGGCCCAAATGGCCCATCCGACCTGGGAACACTACCTGCCGCTCCTGTATGCGGCCGGTGCGGTGGCGCCCGATGAAGCCCCCCGTTTTTTCAACGACCGGTTTCAGGCCGCCTCAATTTCCATGCGCTCGGTGGTCTGGGGCTGAGCCGCCTCAACGCCTTATTCGGACGTGTTCGAGGTGCCGCTGTCAGGGGCCGCCGCGGCAGCGGCAGCAGCGCGCAGTTTGTCTTTTTTGCTGGGCCGTTTGCCCTTGATGCCGCCGTTGTCCGGTCCCACCGGGTTGCGTGGCACGGCCACTGCCACGGGTTCAAACCCGGCAATCTGTTCGCGTGGTAGGCACAGACCCTGGCGTTTTTCAATCAGGTTCCAGTGCGCTTCGGTGTCGGCGCTCACAAAGCTCACGGCCAGGCCGCTTTCGCCCGCGCGGCCCGTGCGGCCAATGCGGTGCACATAGTCCACCGCTGAGCGGGGCAGGTCAAAGTTCACCATCACGGGCAGTTGCGCAATGTCGATGCCGCGGGCGGCCAGATCGGTGGTCACCACCACGTCCCAGCGCTTTTGCTTGAATTCGTCCAGCGCCTGCTTGCGCGCGCCCTGGCTCAAGCCGCCGTGAAACGAGGTGGCATACAAATCGCCGTGGTGCAGCTTGCTGGCCAGCCGCTCGGCCGCGTATTGCGTGGCCACAAACACCAGCACCCGTTCCCAGCCGTTGTCTTTGATGAGCTTGCGCAGCAGCTGGGTGCGCCGGTCGGCGTCCACCTGAATCACACGCTGCAGCACCACGGCGTCGGCCACGGGCGCAGAAGGAATGTCGATGCGCTCGGGCGTTTGCAGCAGGCCGCTGGCCAGTGTCTGCACCTCGGGCGGGAACGTGGCGGAGAAAAACAGCGTGTGCCGCTGCGCGGGCAGCAGCGCCAGCACACGCGCCAGCTCGTCGGCAAAGCCCAGGTCAAGCAGGCGATCGGCTTCGTCCAGCACCAGCATGTCCACGGCCGAGAGCCGCAGCGCGTTGTGGTCCACCAGGTCCAGCAGGCGCCCGGGCGTGGCCACCACCACGTCGGCACCGCCGCGCAACGCCATCATTTGCGGGTTGATGGACACGCCACCAAACAGCACCGCCACCTTGGGCCGCTCGGTCAGGTGCTGGGCCAAGCTGCGCAGCACCTCGCCCACCTGGGCCGCCAGCTCGCGCGTGGGCACCAGCACCAGAGCGCGTACGCGCCGGGGTGTGTGCAGCGGTGCACCTTGCAGGCGCTGCAGCAACGGCAGCACGTAGGCCGCGGTTTTGCCCGACCCGGTCTGGGCTGTGGCCAGCACGTCTTTGCCTTGCAGCACGGCCGGAATGGCCGCTTGCTGGATGGGTGTGGGGGCTGTGAAACCGAGTTCGGCAGCGGCTTGGGCGAGGGCGGGAACGAGCCCGAGAGCGGTAAATGGCATGGTCTTTGCAGTTTAACGGGGCTGGCCGAAGCCGAGCAGCGGCGCCAGGCGCTACGATCAGCGCCGATGAAAAACAAGCTTTCAATGGGCGGCCTGGTGTATTCGACCGACGCGGGCCGCATGTGCCCCACCTGCCGCCAGCCCGTGGCCCATTGCGTGTGCGGCCAGCGCAGCGCGGCGCCGGCGGGCGACGGCGTGGTGCGCGTGTCGCGCGAAACCAAAGGGCGCGGGGGCAAGGCGGTCACGCTGGTGAAAGGCGTGGCGCTGGACGCCGCCGGGCTCACCGCCCTGGGCAAGCAACTGAAAGCGACCTGCGGCACCGGTGGCACGGTGAAAGACGGCGTGATTGAAATTCAGGGTGACCACGTGGAGCGGATCATGGCGGCGCTGAAAGCCCAGGGCCATGTGGTGAAGCGCGCGGGGGGTTGAGGCGCAACCGTCCGTCAGAACCAGCCCGCCCACCACAGCCGCAGCCGCATGCCCAGCTCGGTGGTGTAGCCCACGGTGGCGCCGCGCAGGTGGCCCTGGCCGTCCACCACCACAAACGCCGGCACCGACTTGAAGCCCAGCGCACGGGCCATCTCGCCGCGCGGGTCCACCGCGGTGGGCCAGGGCAGCTGGCGTTGCGCCAGCACGCGCGCCACAGCATCGGCCTGGCCCGACTGCATGGCCACGGTGAGCACCTGCCCATGGGGCACCAGGCGGGTGATGCTGTGCTCTTCGGTGCGGCAGATGGGGCACCATTCGGCCCACACATGCAAGGCCACCGGCTGGCCTGGGTGCAGCGCGCGCCAGGCGCTCAAGGTGGTTTGGGTGCGGCTGCCGTCGGGCGCGATCAGAGTGAACGCCAACTCGGGCGCCGGGCCCGCCGGCACGCCACGCGTTTGCCACGCCTGCACGCCCAGAAATACCGCCAGCACCAGGGCCAGGGTGCCCAGGTGGCTGCGCCATTCGCGGCGCAGGTTGTTGGCCAGGCGCTTCAACATCTGGCGCGGGCTGGGTTGCTGCAAGTGCGGGTCACTGCAGCACGTCCAGCAAGCGGTCCAGCCCGCCTTCGTTGATGGCGACCATGGCCTGGGCGCGCACGGCGGGTTTGGCGTGGTACGCCACCGACAGGCCCGCCTCGCCCATCATGGGCAGGTCGTTGGCGCCGTCGCCCATGGCAATGGTTTGCCGGGGGCTGATGCCCAGCAGTGCGCAGGTTTCCAGCAGCATCTTGCGCTTTTCCTCGCCGTCACAAATGTCACCCCAGGGCTGGTCCACCATGCGGCCGGTGAGCTGGCCACAGTTGGGGCCGCTCTCAATCTCCAGCTCGTTGGAGCGTGTGTAGTCGATGCCCAGGCGGTCGCGCACGCGGTCGGTGAAATAGGTGAAGCCGCCCGACACCAGCAGCACCTTCAGGCCAGCGGCCTTGCAGGCTTTCACCAGCGCCTCGGCGCCCGGGTTGAGCTGCAGGCGCTGCGTCAGCACCTGTTCCATGTCGGCCACGGTCACGCCGCGCAGCAGCGCCACGCGCTGGCGCAGGCTGTCTTTGTAGTCGGTGATTTCACCGCGCATGGCGGCTTCGGTGATGGCCGCCACCTCAGGCTTGCGGCCCGCCGCATCGGCAATTTCGTCCACGCACTCGATGTTGATGAGCGTGGAGTCCATGTCAAACGCGATGAGCTTGAAGTCGCTCAATTTCAGTGGCGGGGTGAAGCCTTGCAGGACGAGGCCGGGGGCGAATTCGGTGGTGGTGGTCATGGTCGTTTGGCGCTCAGGCCATTTCGGGTTTTTTGATGGGTTGGCCCAGGCTGCGCAGCACATCGCGCACCAATTGCACGCGGTCTTTCACCTCGGGCAAGGCGCGCTCGATGCGCAGCTTTTCGTTGCCCGCCAGTTTGATATGGCGGTTCTTCTGGATCAGTTCGATGATGCGCATGGGCTCCACCGGCGGGTTGGCTTTGAAGGTGATGTTCGTCACGCCGGGCGCGGCGTCCACCTTGATCACGCCGTAGGGCGCGCTCAGCACGCGCAGGCGGTGCACGTCAATCAGCGTTTGCGCCTGCGGAGGTAGTTTGCCAAAGCGGTCCACGATTTCTTCCAGCAGCGCGTCCACCTGGTCGGCGGTTTTGGCGGTGGCCAGCTTTTTGTAAAAACTCAGGCGCAGGTGCACGTCGCCGCAGTAGTCGCTGGGCAGCAGGGCAGGGGCGTGCAGGTTGATGTCGGTGGTGACGCTGAGCGGGCTCAGCAGGTCGGGCTCGCGCCCGGCTTTGAGGCTGGCCACGGCCTCGTTCAGCATCTCGTTGTAGAGCTGAAAGCCCACCTCCAGCATGTTGCCGCTCTGGTTTTCGCCCAGCACCTCGCCGGCGCCGCGAATCTCCAGGTCGTGCATGGCCAGGTAGAAGCCGCTGCCGAGTTCTTCCATCTGCTGGATCGCATCCAACCGCTGCGCGGCCTGCTTGGTCAGGCCCTCAATGTCGGGCACCATGAGGTAGGCGTAGGCCTGGTGGTGGCTGCGGCCCACGCGGCCGCGCAGCTGGTGCAGCTGGGCCAGGCCAAACTTGTCGGCCCGGCTCATGACGATGGTGTTGGCCGTGGGCACGTCGATGCCGGTTTCGATGATGGTTGAACACAGCAGCAGGTTGTAGCGCTGCGCCACAAAGTCGCGCATCACGCGCTCCAGATCGCGCTCGGGCATCTGGCCGTGGGCGATGGCAATGCGCGCTTCCGGCAAGATTTCTTCCAGCTTCTGCTTGCGGTTCTCGATCGTGTCGACCTCGTTGTGCAAGAAGTACACCTGCCCGCCGCGCTTGAGCTCGCGCAGCACCGCTTCGCGGATCACGCCGTTGTTTTCGCTGCGCACAAAGGTCTTGATGGCCAAGCGGCGCTGCGGCGCAGTGGCGATGACCGACAGATCGCGCAGGCCTTCCAGCGCCATGCCCAGCGTGCGCGGGATGGGCGTGGCGGTGAGCGTGAGCACGTCCACCTCGGCGCGCAGGGCTTTCATCTGCTCCTTGTGGCGCACGCCAAAGCGGTGTTCTTCGTCAATGATGAGCAGGCCCAGATTGTGAAACTTGGTCGATTCGCTCAGCAGCTTGTGTGTGCCCACGACGATGTCCACCGTGCCGTCGGCAATGCCCTTGATGGCTGCGGTGATCTCTTTGCCCGAGCGAAAGCGCGACACCTCGGCCACCTTCACCGGCCATTTGGCGAAGCGGTCTACCAGCGTCTGGTAATGTTGCTCGGCCAAGAGCGTGGTGGGCGCCAGAAACGCCACCTGCCGCCCGCCGGTGACGGCCACAAATGCGGCGCGCAGCGCCACCTCGGTCTTGCCAAAGCCCACATCGCCACACACCAGCCGGTCCATGGGGCGCGGGCTGATCATGTCCTGTATGACGGCGTGGATCGCGCCGCGCTGGTCGGCGGTTTCTTCAAAGCCGAAGTCGTTGGCAAAAATTTCGTAGTCTTGTGCCGAGAAGCGGAACGCATGGCCCTGGCGCGCCGCGCGGCGGGCGTAAATGTTGAGCAGTTCGGCGGCGGCGTCGCGCACCTGCTCGGCGGCTTTGCGTTTGGCCTTGTCCCACTGGCCGCTGCCCAGGCGGTGCAGCGGTGCTTCGTCGGCGCTCACGCCGGTGTAGCGGCCAATCAGTTGCAGCTGGCTTACTGGCACATAGAGCACGGCTTTGTCGGCGTATTCCAGGTGCAAAAATTCCATCAGCGCGGGCGAGCCGTCGGGGTTTTTCTCGCCCATGTCCATCTCGACCAGGCCGCGGTAGCGGCCAATGCCGTGGGCGTTGTGCACCACCGGGTCGCCTACGTTGAGCTCGCTCAGGTCCTTGATGAGCGCGTCCACATCGCTGACCTGCTCCTGCTTTTTGCGCCGGCGCGTGGTGGGGCCGGCGGCAAACAGCTCGGTTTCAGTGACTAAGTCGATGCCTTGTTCGAGCGAGCAAAAGCCGACCGTGAGAGCCGCCGTGGCGATGCCCATCTTTTCGTCGCTGGCCTGAAATTCAGCGAGCGAGTCGAACCCGGGCGGGTTGACGCCGCTGGCGCGCAAAAAGTCCAGCAGGCTTTCGCGCCGGCCATCGCTCTCGGCCAGCAACAGCACGCGGTGCGCGGTGTTGCGGATGTGGCCTTGCAGCCGTGAGAGCGGGTCTTCGGCCCCGCGCACCACCGACAAGTCGCCCAGCTTCTGCGCGAAGGCGTTGTCGGCCACGTCTTGCAGCGCTGGCCGCAGGGCCAGTTGCGCGTGCGCGTTGGCCTCGGTATAGAACCGTTCGGCCGACAGAAACAGGCTCTCGGGCGGTAGCGCCGGGCGCTCGGGGTCGCCCTTGACGAGGCGGTAGCGGTCTTGCGTGTCTTGCCAGAAACGCTGGAACGCGGGCTCCAGGTCGCCGTGCAGCACCACGGTGGCCGCTTCACCCAGGTAATCGAACACGGTGGCTGTATCTTCAAAAAACAGCGGCAGGTAGTACTCAATACCGGCGGTGGCCACACCGTTGCCCATGTCTTTGTAGATGCGGCTCTTGGTCGGGTCGCCGTCCAGCAGCTCGCGCCAGCGGCTGCGAAATTTGGCGCGGGCCGCGTCGTCCATCGGAAATTCACGCCCGGGCAGCAGCCGCACCTCGGGCACCGGGTACAGGCTGCGCTGGCTGTCCGGGTCAAAAGTGCGGATGCTGTCGATCTCGTCGTCAAACAAGTCCACCCGGTACGGCACCAGCGAGCCCATGGGGAACAGGTCGATCAAGCCGCCGCGCACGGCATATTCGCCCGGGCTCACCACCTGCGTCACATGCTGGTAGCCCGCCAGCGTGAGCTGGCCTTTGAGCTTGGCTTCGTCCAGTTTTTGCCTGACCTTGAAGTGAAAGGTGTAGCCGGCCAGAAAAGCTGGCGGCGCCAGCCGGTACAGCGCGGTCGTGGCGGGCACCAGCACCACGTCGGCACCGGTTTCCTTGTCATGCTGTGAAATACGCCACAGCGTGGCCAGGCGCTCTGAAATCAGGTCCTGGTGCGGCGAAAAGCTGTCGTAGGGCAGCGTTTCCCAGTCGGGGAACAGCGCGCAGCGCAAGGCGGGCGCAAAAAACGCCATTTCCTCAATCAGCCGCTGGGCATCGGTGGCATCGGCGGTGACGATGGCGGTGAGCCGCCCGGCGGCTTTTTCGCGCGTGGCGATCTGGGCCAGCAACAAGGCGTCGGCCGAGCCGCTGGGGCGTGGCAGGGTGAAGCGTTTGCCGGGGTTGAGTTTGGGAAGATCCATGGGGGGCTCGGTGGCGGTGCCAGACATGACAAACACCCCCAGCCAGCGAAGGCGGGGGGTGAAGAGCACTTGATTTTAGAATGCACGCACCGCCATGCCCGACGCCAGCACCCAATCCCCCCAAACCAACGCGCCCCGCTGCTTTGCCTTGCTGCCCTGTGCCGGCTCAGGCGCGCGCGCGGGCACCGCCACGCCCAAGCAATACCAGCCGTTGGCAGGCTTGCCGCTGGTGCTGCACACGCTGGCAGCCTTGCAGGCGGTGCCTCGTGTGGCGGGCTGCATGGTGGTGGTGGCACCGGGCGACCGGTTTTTGAGCCTGGACCACCCCGACGTGCAGGTGCTGCCCTGCGGCGCCAGCAGCCGCGCGGGCAGTGTCTTCAACGGTTTGCAGGCGCTGCTGGCGCAGGGCGCAGCGCCCGACGACTGGGTGCTGGTGCACGACGCCGCGCGTTGCCTGGTGACACCGCAGCAAGTGAACGCCTTGCTCGACGCATGCTGGGACGACCCGGTGGGCGGCCTGCTGGCGCTCAAGTTGCCCGACACACTGAAGGTGGAGGCCAACGGGCGCGTGGCCGCTACGGTGGACCGTTCGGACAAATGGCTGGCCCAGACCCCGCAGATGTTCCGTGTGGGTGCCTTGCACGCAGCCTTGGCTGCCACCGAAGCGCAGGGCTTCGCGGGCGTGACTGACGAAGCCAGTGCCATGGAAATGGCCGGTCAACACCCCATGCTGGTAGCGGGCAGCGCCCAAAATTTCAAAGTCACTTACCCGGAAGACTTTGCCCTGGCCGAGGCCATTTTGAAAAGCCGCTCATGAACGCTCCAGCATTTCCTTTTCGTATCGGTGAGGGGTGGGACGTGCACGCCCTGGTGCCCGGGCGCCCACTCATCATCGGTGGCGTGCATATTGCGCACAGCATGGGTCTGCTCGGCCATTCCGATGCCGACGTGCTGCTGCATGCCATCACCGACGCACTGCTGGGCGCCGCAGGCCTGGGTGATATTGGGCGCCATTTTCCGGACACCGACGAGCGCTTCAAGGGCGCCGATTCGAGCGTGCTGCTCGCCGAGGCGGCACGGCGCGTTCGCGCGGTCGGGTTTGACATTGGCAACGTGGACAGCACCGTGATCGCCCAGGCGCCCAAGCTGGCGCCCCACATCGGCGCCATGTGTGAAAGCATTGCCCGCACGCTCGGTGTGGCGGTGGTGCAGGTCAATGTGAAGGCCAAAACCGCTGAAAAGCTCGGTCCGGTAGGGCAGGGCCTGTCCATTGAAGCCCGGGCGGCGGTGTTGCTCAGGGTAGTGGCTGGCGGCTGACGGCGGCGCGCACCGCTCAGGCAGCCGCTTTCACCAGTTTCATGTGAGCCGCCAGACCGCCGGTGCTGCTGTTGGCCAGCGCAAAACGCCCGCCCATGCGGGCAATGGCGCGGTCCACAATGGCCAGTCCAAGGCCCGTGCCCGTGGCCGATGTGCGCGACACGTCGCCGCGGAAGAAGGGTTGCGTCAGTTGTTCCAGCATCTCGGGCGCCACGCCCTGGCCGTGGTCGCGCAGCTTGACGAGCACAAAGTCGTCTTTCGCCTTGGCGGCGATTTCGACTCGGGCGATGCCGGTCTCCGGGTCTTTGCCGTAGCGCTGGGC
This sequence comes from Hydrogenophaga sp. L99, assembly GCF_058731905.1. Taxonomy (NCBI): domain Bacteria; kingdom Pseudomonadati; phylum Pseudomonadota; class Betaproteobacteria; order Burkholderiales; family Comamonadaceae; genus Hydrogenophaga; species Hydrogenophaga sp. L99. Next base: position 1,171,190 of record NZ_CM178972.1, read on the forward strand.
GTTCTCCAGCAGGTTGGAAAACACGCGCTGCAGCTCCACTGCGTCGCCCATCACGATGGTGTCCGGTGGAATGTTCACGCTGACCCGTGTGTTGGCGTCCGAGCCCAGCGCAAACACCGCTGCGTCCACCACCTGGTTCAGGCTGACCTCCTGGGGCTGTAGGTGGTCGGGGCGGGCGTAGTCCAGAAACTTGTCGATGATGGCGTTGACCTGCTCAATGTCAGCGGCCATGTGCTCGCGTGCCTGCGGGTCGGCCACACTCAGCTCGGTTTCGAGCCGCAGGCGCGCCAAAGGGGTGCGCAAATCGTGCGAAATGCCGGCAAGCATGAGGGCGCGGTCTTGCTCGATCTTGCTCAGGCGCTGGGCCATGCGGTTGAAGCCGATGTTCACCTCGCGTATCTCGCTGGTTGCCACGGCCTCGTTGAGCTGGCTGGCGTTGAAGTCGCCTTCGCGCACACGGCTGGCCGCAAAGGAGAGCTTTTTCAGGGGGTGGTTGATCAGCCGCGCGATCAGTGCTGCACCGGCGAGCGACAGCAGCGCGGCCGTGCCCAGCCAGATCAGCCAGGTGGTGCCCGCCACCGGGCCAATGCGCGAGGGATCGGTCAACAGCCAGTAGGGGTCGCCGTCAATCGTGAAGCCAATCCAGAGACCCGGCGTGCCGTTCACTTCGCGGGCCACCACCGTGTCAGTGCCCAGCCGCAGCCTCAACCGCTCGCTCACGTTGCGGCTCAGTGAGTCCACGTCGTACAAGCGGTAGGTGTCGCTGGGTTCCCGCGGTGCAATGCGCAAACCCTCTTCGTCGGCCAGGGTCTTGACCAGCGAGACACGGGCAATCGAGTCAGAGTGCACCAGCGCCGCACGGCTCAGGTTGACCAACGAGGCCAGCTGCTGCGCGCTTTGCAATGCACGCGGTTCGTATTCGAGGGCACGAAACGTCTGAAGCCACGCGATGATGCAGCCAACCAGCAGCACGGCCAGAAAGAAAAAGGTTCGCCAGAAGAGGCTCATGCCCCGCCGTGGACGGATCTCCAGCGGCGCAGGCGCGGTTTCCAGCGCTGTGGGTTGGGTTTCAAACGGAACGCGCGATTCGTCGGACATCAGTTGTTTCCGTCCGGCACAAACACGTAACCCACACCCCAAACCGTTTGCAGGTAGCGCGGTGAGGCGGCGTCTTCCTCGATGAGTTTGCGCAGGCGCGACACCTGTACGTCCAGGCTGCGGTCAAACGGCTCGAATTCGCGTCCGCGCGCCAGTTGCGCCAGCTTCTCGCGCGAAAGCGGCTGGCGGGGGTGGCGCACCAGGGCCTTGAGCATGGCGAATTCGCCGGTGGTCAGGGGCAGGTCCACGCCGTCTTTGCGCAGGGTGCGCAGGCTCAGGTCAAATTCAAACGGGCCAAACTTCACCACCTCCTGGTCTTGCGACGGCGCGCCCGGCACCTCGGTGGGGGGGCGGCGGCGCAGCACCGCGTGGATGCGCGCCAGCAGCTCCCGCGGGTTGAAGGGTTTGCCCAGGTAGTCGTCGGCGCCCACTTCCAGGCCCACGATGCGGTCCACGTCCTCGCTCTTGGCGGTGAGCATGATGATGGGTGTGCGGTCCCCGTTGGCGCGCAGCCGCCGGCAGATGGACAGCCCGTCTTCGCCGGGCATCATCAGGTCGAGCACGATCAGGTCCACGGTGTCGCGTTGCAGCACCCGGTTCAGGGCCTTGCCGTCTTCCGCCAGCATCACCTCGAAACCTTCCTGCATCAGGTAACGGCGCAAGAGGTCGCGAATACGAACATCGTCATCGACGACCAGAACCTTGTTGGGACGGGCATTGGTTTGTGACATGGCAACAACTCCGAAAATGTAACAAACGCGATTGTGGCAGCGCCAAGTGCTTGTCAGCACACGTTTTTTATTTTCCTGACACGCTGTTACAGATGTTGCCACCTGGTGCCTGCCACTTCACAGAGCACACATCACACAATGGGTGAAACATGCATACTTGAGCACACCATGAAGCTGAACCTGACGGGCGGAATTTTGTTTTTGATGCTGGGAACAGCGGCTGCTGGCCCGACGGACGACCACAAGCTGCGCGATCCGCTGGAGGCGGCCGCAGTGGTGATGCCCATTTCCATTGACGGCAACGAGTCGCGCACCTTGCACCTGCGAGACGCGCTGCGTCAGCCCTTTGACAGCGTGGACGATCCCTTCAAGCCTTACCGGCTTTCCGCCGAAGAGCGCCAGCGCATGCGCGAACAACTCCGCAGCCAGTCCTCTCACGCCAACCACAAAAAATAGTCCATGACCCTGACACACCGTTCCATTGCTTTCTTTCCTGTCCAGCGTTCGTTGCTTGTGCTGACCTTGCTGGGCGCGTCAGCCTTGGCCCAGGCACAAACCAGCGCAGTGCCACCACCGGCCAATGTGGTGCAGCTCTCGGCCAGCGGTTTCAAGGAAGTTCAGCAGGACTGGCTTTCGATGAGCCTGAACACGACCAAAGAAGGCCCCGACGCAGGCACCGTGCAAAACCAGCTCAAGGTGGCACTGGATGCGGCACTGGCGGTGGCCAAGTCGGCGGCGGTGCCCCAGCAGCTGGAAGTGCGCACCGGGCAGTTCAGCTTGTATCCCCGCTACAGCAGCAGCGGCAAGATCAATGGCTGGCAAGGCAGCACCGAGTTGGTCCTGGAAGGCCGTGATTTCGCCCGCATCAGCGCCACCGCCGGCAAGATCCAGTCCCTGACCATGGGCAACGTGGGGTTCAGTTTGTCGCGCGAGGCGCAACAGGCGCTGGAATCCGACGTGCAGGCCATGGCCATCGAGCGTTTTCAGCGGCGTGCCACTGAGATTGCCAAAGGCTTTGGATTCACCGCTTACTCGCTGCGGGAAATCGCCGTCAGTTCAGCCGACCAGGGCGGCGGTTATGTGCGCCCGCGGGTGATGGCGATGGAGGCCAAGGCCGCCATGTCAGACGCTCCCATTGCGGTGGAAGCCGGCAAAAGCATGGTCAATGTGACCGTGTCCGGCAGCATCCAACTGCGCTGACCTGTCCAATGCCGCGCCTGCCAGCAGGGCGCCCGCGCAGGACAAAAGCAAAAGGCCCGCATTGCGGGCCTTTTGCATGGCGAACCCCAGCGCAGTCAATTACTGCGCGACCCAGCCGCCATCCATGTTCCAGGCCACGCCGCGCACATTGGCTGCGGCAGGTGAGCAGAAAAATACGGCCAGCTCGCCCAGTTCTTCCGGTGTGGTGAACTGCATGGAAGGCTCTTTTTCGCCCAGCAGCACCTTTTTGGCGTCGTCGTTCGACGCGCCCAGCGCGGCCGCTTTGGCGTCCACCTGTTTTTGAACCAGGGGCGTCAGCACCCAGCCAGGGCAAATGGCATTGCAGGTGACGCCCGAGGTGGCGTTTTCCAGCGCTGTGACTTTGGTCAGACCGACCACGCCGTGCTTGGCCGCCACGTAGGCCGATTTCTCCGCCGAGCCCACCAGTCCGTGCACCGAGGCCACATTGATGATGCGTCCCCAGTTGGCTGCCTGCATGGCGGGCAGTGCCAAGCGCGTGGCATGAAAGGCGCTGGTGAGGTTGATGGCGATGATGGCGTCCCAGCGCGCCACGGGAAAGTCTTCAATGCGCGCCACGTGTTGAATGCCGGCGTTGTTCACCAAGATGTCCACCTGGCCAAACTCGGCTGCGGCAAAGGCCATCATGGCCTCAATTTCCTCGGGCTTGCTCATGTCAGCACCGTGGTAAGCCACCTTGGCGCCCAGGGCGGCGATCTCGGACTTGGGGCCTTCCACGTCGCCAAAACCATTCAGAACAATGTTGGCACCCTGGCGCGCCAGCGCCTTGGCAATGCCCAGTCCAATTCCGCTGGTCGATCCGGTGACGAGGGCCGTTTTGTTCGAAAGCATGGCGGGAACTCCAGTTCAATTACGATAGGTTGAAAGACAGTCGAAGCATTATCACGGAGCCCGGGGAAGGATCGATCCATGCAGCAACCTACACGCCATTTTCTGCCCGTCAGCGGCCCCGCCGCGTGCAGCGGTGGCCCCCGCCGCATGGCCTATTGGGACTGGCCAGCGCTGCCTGCGGCAGACCGCCGCCGTGTGGTCATTTGTGTGCACGGGCTCTCGCGCCAGGGACGCGACTTCGACGCACTGGCGCAGGCGCTGCAGCCGCACACCCGGGTGCTGGCCGTGGACGTGGCCGGTCGGGGTGAAAGCGACTGGCTGGCCGATCCCATGGCCTACCAGGTGGGTACTTACGCCGCTGACCTGGCTGCCTTGGTGCTCAAGCTCCGGGCTGAGCAGCCTGAGACGGTGATTGACTGGGTGGGCACCAGCATGGGCGGGCTGATTGGCATGGCGTTGGCGGCGCAGCCAGCGCTGGGTTTGCGTCGGCTGGTGCTGAACGACGTGGGCCCCGTCATCCAGTGGGAAGCGCTGCAGCGCATCGGTGCTTACCTTGGGCTCAATCCATCGTTTGCAACCGAGCAGGAAGCGGTGGACTACTTGGCCTCCATTTCCCCCGGTTTTGGACCGCACACGCCGGCGCAGTGGCTGGCGCTATCGCGTCCCATGCTGCGCGAGCGACACAGCCGTTGGTGGCTGCATTACGACCCGGCCATCGCCGTGCCGTTCAAGGCGCTGGTGGGCATGGCCGATGAAGCCGCTGCTCGGCAAGCCGTGCGCGACGGCGAAGCCGCGCTTTGGGAGCTTTACGATGCCATCTCGGCACGCACCCTGTTGTTGCGTGGTGCCGAATCGGATCTGCTCACCCGGGATACCGCAGCCCAGATGGCCAGCCGGGGGCCGCGCGCACGCTGTATTGAATTCGCCCACGTGGGCCATGCCCCAACACTCGTGGCCCTCGACCAGATCGCCGCCGTTCAAGAATTTTTGGAGGCGCCCTGACCGGCTGCCTTGTGACCGTCCATGAAGCGTTCTTCTGCCTCTCCACCGCCTGACGCGGTGCCACTGCCCTCAGCGCCCTCGGGCCACGCCGTGATGCCCTCGGCCATCGTGGCCGCTACCTCGGACAGCTTGCCGCACCAGGCGCAAGCGTTGTCCCGTGCGCGGGCCTTTGCCGAGCCCTTGCTGGCTTCCGAGCAGCTCGATACGGGCGAAAACATCTTGGCGCACGCCGATGCCGTGGCCGCGATCCTGAATGACATTGGCGGTTCTGAAGCCATGCAGGCAGCTTCCTATCTGGTCTACGCCTGCCAGCACCTGAACCGCCCACAAGAAGTGATTGCCAAGGCCTTTGGTGACAACTTTGCGGCCCTGGCGGTTGAAACCACCAAGCTGGTCCAGTTGCAGCGCCAGGCCAGGGTGAAAACCGCCCAGGTGCAAGCCAAGAAAGAAGAGGAACGACAGGCGGCACAAGACCAGGCGCTGCCTCTCGTGTCGCCTGGCAAAACCCCGGTGTCCGAGCTGGCGGCCAGCCAGACGGAAAACGTGCGCAAGATGCTGCTGGCTTTCTCGCGCGACCTGCGCGTGGTCATGTTGCGCCTGGCCTCCCGGCTCCAAACGCTGCGTTACTTTGCCGCGAGCAAAGGCGACCCGGGCGAGGCCATGGCCAGCGAGTCGTTGCATGTGTTCGCGCCGCTGGCCAATCGACTGGGCATTTGGCAGATCAAGTGGGAAATGGAAGACCTGGCCTTCCGTTTTCTGGAACCCCAAACCTACAAGCAGGTTGCCCGCCTGCTGGACGAAAAGCGTGCCGAGCGCGAAACGCACGTCGAGCAGGTGCGCCTGCAACTGGAGCAAGACTTGCTGCAGCAAGGCGTCACAGCATCCGTGCAGGGGCGGCCCAAACACATTTACAGCATCGTGAAGAAGATGCGGGGCAAGTCGCTCGATTTTGACCAGGTGTTTGACATTCGCGCCCTGCGCGTGGTGGTGCCGCAGGTGGACGACTGCTACGCGGTACTGGCCTTGGTCCACGCCCAGTTCACGCCAGTTACGGAGGAGTTTGACGACTACATCGCCAAGCCGAAACCCAATGGCTACCAGTCGCTGCACACCGTGGTGCGCGACGACCAGGGCCGGGCGTTTGAGATCCAGATTCGCACCCAGGCCATGCACGACCATGCCGAACACGGTGTGGCCGCCCACTGGGCCTACAAAGAGGCGGGCTCCAAGGGCTACGCTGGCGTGTCGGCCAGCTCCGAATACGACGCCAAAATTGCGGTGCTGCGCCAGCTGCTGGCCTGGGAGCGCGACCTGAGCGGCACCGGGCAGGGTTTGTTTGATGACCGCATCTACGTCCTCACGCCCGACGCCGCGATCGTCGAGCTACCCCAGGGCGCCACCGCGGTGGACTTTGCTTACACCGTGCACACCAGCCTTGGCCACCGCTGCCGGGGCGCCCGGGTTGACGGCGCTATGGTCACGCTGAACACGCCGTTGCAAAACGGGCAGACCGTGGAGATCACGGCAGCGAAAGAGGGCGGCCCTTCGCGCGACTGGCTCAACGCCGATCTTGGCTACCTGGTCAGCCACAGGGCCAAAAGCAAGGTGCGTGCCTGGTTCAACGCGCAGGCCATGGAGGAAACCGTCGCCCGTGGACGCGAGGCCGTGGAAAAGCTGTTGCAGCGCGAGGGCAAAACCGCGCTGAAGCTGGACGATCTTGCCGTCTCCATGGGGCTCACATCGGCTCAGGAGCTGTTTGAGCAAGTCGGCAAAGACGAGCTGTCTGTGCGCGCCATCGAGACCCATCTGCGCCCAGCCGAACCCGCCGCGGCATTGGAAGAGGTGCCTCCCTGGCTGAAGAAGCCGCGCAAACAGCCCAGCCGCTCACCCGGTGGTGTGCTGGTGGTGGGGGTGGACTCGCTCATGACGCAATTGGCCAAGTGCTGCAAGCCGGCACCACCCGACGACATCGGCGGCTTCGTGACGCGAGGCAAAGGGGTCAGTATTCACCGCGCCGATTGCACCGATTTCGCGCACTTGCAGCGCAAATCGCCTGACCGAGTGATCGACGTGCAATGGGGCGGATCTGGCAGCACCAGCCGTGGTGAGGGCGCTTATTACCCGGTTGATGTCGCGGTAGAAGCGCTGGACCGTCAAGGCCTGCTGCGCGACATTTCCGATGTGTTTGCCCGCGAAAAAATGAACGTGATTGGTGTGCAGACCCAATCGGTCAAGGGGATCGCCTGGATGACCTTCACCATTGAAGTGGCAGACGCGCGCCAAGTGGCTCGGGCCATGTCGGTGGTGGGCGACGTGCCTGGCGTTCGGGTGGTTCGGCGCAAATGAAGTTGCCGTCTTGAGAAGACGATCGAAACACTGCTATAATTTGAGACTTCGAACGGTTTGTAGGCGCGTAGCTCAGCTGGTTAGAGCACCACCTTGACATGGTGGGGGTCGTTGGTTCGAGTCCAATCGCGCCTACCAAAATGCCCTTGTAATTCATTGAGTTACAAGGGCATTTTGCTTTCTGGGGTTTGGCTAAATCCCCGGTGCTGTTTTTTCACGCGCGATCTGACGTTGTACAGCGCTGAGTGCATGGCCAGCCGGCCCGTTCTCCGGCATCGGGAAAACCCATGAAGCGGTTGTCAGCTTCGGTTTTTAGAATGTGCCGTATCCTTTGCCCCGTCGACGGGCTCTGAACCGTCCCATTCTGAAAGATTTTTCGTGCAAAAAAACAAGGCCGAGGCCGGCTCTTCTCCTGCAGGCGTGGTGCGGGTGATCAAAAAATACCCGAACCGCCGTCTGTACGACACCGACACCTCGTCCTACATCACCTTGGCCGAGGTCAAGTCGTTGGTCATGGACAACGAGCTCTTTGTGGTGCGCGATGCCAAGACCAACGATGACCTGACGCGCAGCATCCTGTTGCAGATCATTCTGGAAGAGGAAACCGCAGGCGTGCCGATCTTTACCGAGCAGGTGTTGGCCAACATCATTCGCTTCTATGGTCATGCCATGCAAGACTTCATGGGGGCGTATCTGGAGAAAAACGTCCAGATATTCATGGACCTGCAGCACAAGATGACCGAGCAGTCCAGCGGCTTGAACCCGGAAGCCTGGAAGCAGTTCATGAATGTGCAGTCGCCCATGATGCAGGGGATGATGGGTACTTACATGGAGCAGTCGCGCACCGCTTTCACGCAAATGCAGGAGCAGATGCAAAAGAACAGCGAACAAATGATGGCTGCCCTGGGTTTGAAGCGGTAGATGGCCGCTGCGCCCTGGCGGCGTGTGCGGTTGCGGGCAGTCTGAGACAATTGGTCCATGAATGAAACTGTTGCCACACCGGGCGCTGCCGCGCCGAAAGTCGGTTTTGTCAGTCTGGGCTGCCCCAAAGCGCTGACCGACTCCGAACTCATCCTGACCCAGCTGAGCGCTGAGGGCTATCAAACCTCCAAAACGTTTGCCGGCGCCGATCTGGTGATCGTCAACACGTGTGGCTTCATTGACGATGCTGTCCGCGAAAGTCTGGACACCATTGGCGAGGCCCTGGCCGAAAATGGCAAGGTGATCGTGACGGGTTGTCTGGGTGCCCGCACCGGCGACGACGGCGATAACCTGGTGCGCAAAATGCACCCCAGTGTGTTGGCCGTCACGGGTCCGCACGCCACGCACGAGGTCATGACGGCGGTGCACCTGCACCTGCCCAAGCCGCATGATCCGTTTGTGGACCTGGTTCCGGCCCAGGGTATCAAGCTGACGCCGCGCCACTACGCCTATTTGAAGATCAGCGAGGGCTGTAACCACCGCTGCACTTTTTGCATCATCCCGTCCATGCGGGGTGATTTGGTGAGTCGGCCCGTTGGCGATGTGCTGACCGAGGCGCGCAAGCTCTTTGAAGCGGGCGTCAAAGAGTTGCTGGTGGTCAGTCAGGACACGTCTGCTTATGGCGTGGACATGCAATACCGCACCGGTTTTTGGGATGGAAAACCGGTCAAAACGCGCATGCTGGACTTGGTGCGTTCCCTGGGCGAGTTGGCCAAGGGCTATGGTGCCTGGGTGCGCTTGCATTACGTGTATCCCTACCCGCATGTGGACGAGATCATTCCGCTCATGGCGGAAGGTTTGTGCCTGCCGTATCTGGATGTGCCCTTGCAACACAGCCACCCCGATGTGCTCAAGCGCATGAAGCGGCCGGCCAGTGGCGAGAAGAACCTGGAGCGCATTGCACGTTGGCGGGAGTTGTGTCCTGAAATCGTGGTTCGCAGCACGTTCATCGCGGGTTTTCCCGGCGAGACCGAGGCGGAGTTTCAACACCTGCTTGATTTTGTGCAGGAGGCGCAGATTGACCGTGCAGGCTGCTTCGCTTTCTCTCCGGTACAGGGGGCTGCCGCCAATGCCTTGGACAACCCGGTTCCCAGCGAAGTCCGTGAAGAGCGCCGAGCACGTTTCATGGCGGTGGCAGAAGCGGTTTCGGCGGAAAAATTGCGTCAGCGCGTGGGCGCGACCATGCAAGTGCTGGTTGATTCGGCCCCAGGTCTGGGTAAAAAAGGTGGCGTGGGCCGCAGTTATGCCGATGCCCCTGAAATTGACGGCCTGGTGCGTTTGCTGCCGCCAGAGAAAATCAGCAAGACGCTGAAAGTAGGGGAGTTCACCAAGGCGCGCATCGTGGCTGCCGAGGGCCATGATCTGCTGGCGGTACCGTTCTGATTGGGGGCTTTGCGCGCTTCACCGGTGTTCTGATGGCTGGCCGTCAGGACACCGCCCTTTATGACGTTTTGCCTTCGACGAGGCAGCCTGATGTCAGGGTCGCTCAGGTTGCTTCATGCCGTTTTCCCAAAGAAAAAGGGCTTGCCAACACGTGTCAGCAAGCCCTCAAATCTTTGGTGCCCAAGAGAGGACTCGAACCTCCACGCCTCTCAGCGCTAGTACCTGAAACTAGTGCGTCTACCAATTCCGCCACCTGGGCATCTCAGGAAGTTTTGAATTATACGGTGATTTTTCCTGTTTTCGAAAGGGTGCTGCAGATTTGGGTGCTTGCACACGTCGCTACACGCTTATTGAGCATTCAGGTTGTTTCGCGAGTGCAAAAGAAAAAGGCTTGCCAACTTTTACGTCGGCAAGCCTTTATGATTGTGGTGCCCAAGAGAGGACTCGAACCTCCACGCCTCTCGGCGCTAGTACCTGAAACTAGTGCGTCTACCAATTTCGCCACCTGGGCATCTCAGGAAACCATTAGTATAGCATTTAAATATTTCCAAAAAAATAGTGAACGAAAAGAACAGCCTGTTGGCCGAATTTGAAGGTGTGGTTTCTGGGCATCGCGATGGACACGGTTTCGTTGTCCGAGACGATGGGCAGGCCGACATCTACCTTCCCTCCAACGAAATGCGTGCCGTCCTGCACAAGGACCGCGTCAAGGCGCGCATCGTGCGCCTTGATCGCAAGGGCCGCCCCGAGGGTCGAGTGACCGAGATTGTTGAACGCTCTAACTCTCCCATCATCGGCCGTCTGTTGCAAGAAAGCGGCGTCTGGCTGGTGGCGCCTGAAGACAAGCGTTACGGCCAGGACGTTTTGATCCCAAAAGGGGCGATTGGCTCTGCCCATGCTGGTCAGGTCGTCGTGGTCGAACTGACCGAACCACCCGCGCTCTATGGGCAGCCGGTGGGTCGCGTGAAAGAAGTGCTCGGTGACATCGACGACCCGGGCATGGAAATTGAAATCGCGGTGCGCAAATACGACGTGCCCCATGAGTTTTCCGACGCCGCGCTCGCCCAGGCGCGCAGCTTGCCCGACCACGTGCGTGCTGCGGATCACTTGCACCGTGTTGATTTGCGCGACGTGCCCCTGGTGACCATCGACGGCGAGGATGCGCGCGACTTTGACGATGCTGTGTACTGCGAACCGGCCAAAGTGGGGCGTGGCAAAGGATGGCGTTTGCTGGTGGCGATTGCGGATGTGAGCCATTACGTGGAAACCGGGTCGGCGATCGACGTGGACGCCTACGACCGTGCCACTTCCGTTTACTTCCCGCGCCGCGTGATTCCCATGCTGCCCGAGAAGCTGTCCAATGGTTTGTGTTCATTGAACCCGGGCGTTGAGCGGCTTTGCATGGTGTGCGACATGCTGGTGAACGCCAAAGGTGAAATCCACGCGTACCAGTTTTATCCGGCTGTGATGTTCAGTCATGCCCGGTTCACCTACACCGAGGTGGCCGCTATTTTGCAAAACACCCGGGGGCCGGAGGCGGCTCAGCGCAAGGCGCTGGTGCCGTACCTGGTGAATCTGCACGATGTCTACCGTGCCTTGTTGGTGGCGCGCCAGGTGCGTGGTGCGGTGGACTTCGAAACGGTGGAAACCCAGATCGTGTGTGACGATTCGGGCCGCATTGAAAAGATCATCCCGCGCACCCGCAACGATGCCCACAAGCTGATTGAAGAAGCCATGCTGGCGGCCAACGTGTGTTCGGCCGACTTCATTGGCGAGGGCAAGCACACCGGACTCTTCCGGGTGCACGAAGGTCCCACGCCCGAGAAGCAGGACATTCTGCGCAACTATCTCAAGGCGATGGGTGTAACGCAGACCATCAGCGACAACCCGCACCCGTCGGAGTTTCAGAAGATCGCGAGTGCCACCAAAGACCGCCCCGAGTCTCAGCAGATTCACACCATGTTGCTGCGTTCCATGCAGCAGGCCATCTACACGCCGCTCAACCAGGGCCACTTTGGCTTGGCCTTTGACGCCTACACCCACTTCACCAGCCCGATCCGGCGCTATCCTGACTTGTTGGTGCACCGCGTCATCAAGGCCATCTTGGCGGGCAAGCGCTACCAGTTGCCGGTGTTGCCGACCCCGGGTGAGGCGCATGCCAAATTGAGCAAGCGCCTGGCCAGCCGTGTCAAGCCGCCGGTGGCGGGCGAGCCGGTGAAAAAGCCTTCGGTCGATACGCTGGCGTGGCAAGCAGCCGGGTTGCATTGCAGCGCAAACGAACGCCGTGCAGACGAGGCCAGCCGTGATGTGGAAGCCTGGCTCAAGTGCAAATACATGCGCGAGCATCTGGGCGAAGAGTTCAGTGGCGTGGTGACGTCGGTGACGAGCTTCGGCCTGTTTGTCACGCTGGACGCGATGTATGTCGAAGGCTTGGTGCACATCACCGAGCTCGGTGGTGAGTACTTCCGGTTCGACGAAGCGCGCCAGGAGTTGCGTGGGGAACGCACCGGTATCCGCTATGCACTGGGTTCGCGGGTGCAGGTGCAGGTCAGCCGCGTGGATTTGGATGGGCGCCGTATCGACTTCAGATTGGTCACCGACAACGACGACGTGGTGTTGCGTGCCCTGCGCGACAAGACCGGACAGTCCGACGCGGGCGAGCCGGGTGCCGGCCGCTCAAGCAAGCCCCGCCGTGGTGGCAACAACGAATCTACTGCGCCAGGGCGAACAGGTGCCGCCAAATTGCCTCCCGCCTTGGAGGTGAAAGCTTCGGTGCGCAAAGCGGCAGGCAAAAAAGCGGAACGCAGCGGCTCCCGGTCGGCGTCTGGCAAGCCCCGCAAGAGCCGCCGCTAGATGTGCCCGGCGAGAAGCATGGAAAGCGTCACCATACCGCCTCGCAAGCGCCGCATTTCCAAGGACGACAAGGCGGCCGGAGCACCCAGCGCATCCGTGGGGCTTGATCCACCGGCTGCGGCACCGCGCCGCAAAAAGACCCAAGCGCTCACCGAGCGCCCGCTGCGCATAGGGGTGTCGGCACGCCTGCTGTATCAGGTGCCGTCGGAGCTCGGTTTTCGCAACAAAAGCTTGCAATACATCGAGCAATCCTTGGCCCACTGGATCATGGAACATGGCGCCGTCGCGTTCATGGTGCCCGCCGTCGCACACGACAGCAAACACGCGGCGCGACACCTCAAGGTAGACCATGTGGTGCAGGAGCTGGATGCACTGGTGCTTCAAGGCGGTGCGGATGTGGCGCCGCAGACCTACGGCGAGACGCCGATTGACCCGCGCTGGCAGGGCGACGTGGTGCGCGACCGATACGAACTGAGCCTGCTGCGCGCCTTTCTCGCGCAAAAAAAGCCCGTGCTGGGCGTGTGCCGTGGGGCGCAGTTGCTGAATGTGGCGTTTGGTGGCACCTTGTACCAGGACATCGCGACCCAGTGCCTCGCAGCGCATCCGCATGTGGACACCGAGCTGTACGATCAGTTGGAGCACGATGTGACGTTTCTGCAAGGCAGCGCACTGACGGCGTTGTACCCCACCTCGTCGCAGTTGCGCGTTACCAGCATCCACCACCAGGCGGTTGCTGTCTTGGGAAAAGGTGTGGAGGTAGAAGCCGTTTCCACGCTGGATGGGCTGGTGGAAGCCATACGCTGGACCGGTGATGCCTATGCACGGGGCGTGCAATGGCACCCGGAGTTTCACCACGACCGACATGCGCTGGCCGACAGTTCGCCCATCATGCTGGACTTTCTTCAGGCTTCGCGGGCCGCGGCCCTGGAGCGTTTGGCCGCAGGGCTGGAGCCCGATCCCCGGGTGCCCCGGGCACCCTTGCTGCTGGTGGGGGCCTAAATACCCGTTTTCTGCCCTGAAGCGCACCCTCTAAACTCGGGGTGGTCTGTTCGCTGGCGCGCTCAAGCGCCAGATGTCCTTTTTTGAATCCCCACAGGAACCTGCATGCGCGTTGTTTTTTTCCTGCTCGATACCTTCTTTTTTTTCCTGGTCGCGGCGGCGCTGTTGCGTGCCTGGATGAACCACCATCGCATCCACATGTCGGCCCAGCCGGGTCGTCTGGTGATTGCTGTGACCGATTGGCTGGTCGCGCCAGTGCGCCGTATTCTGCCGCGCAGCCTGGCACAAAGCCGCATGGACTGGGGCAGCCTGATGGCTGCGGTGCTGTTTGCCCTGGCTTACGGCGGCTTGTGGTTGATGCTGGCCGCCACACTCACGCCGGTAGAGGCTTCGCCAGCCGCGATGCTGCTGGCCATTCCCACCCTGGCGATCAAACTTCTGCTGCGCACCTTGCTGCAGGGTCTGATGATGCTCTTGCTGGCCTACGCCGTGTTGTCGTGGGTGCAGCCGCACTCGCCGGTGCTGGGCACTTTGGACCGTCTTTGTGCGCCCGTGCTGCGGCCGGTGCGCCGCATCGTGCCCACGGTGGGCGGGGTGGACCTGTCCGTGCTGGTGTTGATCATCGTCATGCAGGTCGGCTTGATGTTGCTCGGCTGAGCCAGATACCCAAGCCCATAAGGCTCGCAAACGCTTGCCCGGCCTGAGCGAACAGATGGCGGTTACCCGATCGGGTGCACCCGGTCAGCCAGCCGGCTGGCTGTGAGTGTCTTTATGACGCCCCCTTCAGCGCCCAAAAAATCTGTGGCCACAGGCCATTGGTCCGCCAGCCAGCCGTGCTGAAACACCGCGTGGGCCAGTCGCTCGTGCTGTTGCTCGGGTGTCAATCCGGGCTGTGCCAGGGCACTGCCCAGCATACCTGCGAGCACATCACCCGTGCCGGCAGTGGCCAGCCCTGCGTTGCCCGTGGGGTTGATCCGCGGAATCTGCTTCGGCGCGGTGATGACGGTGCCTGAGCCTTTGAGCACGCACACGGCGTTGAAGCGCTCGCTCAGGGTCTGGGCTGCAGTCAGGCGGTCCGCCATCACGTCCGCGGTGCTGCAGCACAGCAGCCGTGCAGCTTCCAGTGGGTGTGGTGTGAGGACGGTGGACCAGCCTCGATCACTGCGTTCGCTCAGCAGCGCCTGAAGCGTTGTGTCGTTGGCGACGGCATTCAATGCATCAGCATCGAGCACGAGGGTGTGGGCGCCAGAAAGAATATGGGGCAATACCGTGGCCACGGATGACCCACCGCCGCACCCGCAAACCACAGACGCATGGGTCAGCAAGGGGCTGTCCAGCAGCGTCTTGACGTTGCGAAACATCAACTCGGGACTCGAAGGGTCCCAACGCACGGCGTTTGTTGCCGCGGGCGGGTGGGCTTCCAGCAGTCCCACATACACGCGGCCGGCACCTGCGTGCAGGGCCGCGCGAGCAGCCAATACGGCGGCTCCGGTCATGCCCGATCCGTGGGCTGCAATGTCTTGTCCGCCCACGACCACCACGTCACCGAAGCTCCCTTTGTGGCTTGCGTGCGATCGTTTTGACTGGAGTCGCGCAGGGTCTGCCCAGCCGTTGAGACGTGCGCAAGGTGGGTGGTGATCCGATGACGTGACCTGCAAATCATCAAACCAGACCCGACCAGCAGCATCCCGTCCATCGGCGGTGAACAGGCCGGGTTTTAGCGCGAGCAGCGCCAGCGTGTGGCGGCTGCCAGCCGCTCCCAGGACTGCACGGCTCAATGGCATCCAGGTGCCGGTGTCGGCGTTCAGGCCGCTGGGGACATCCACGCAGAGCACTGTTTTTGGGGTGCCGCGCAAAAGCTCTACCCATCGCTCAGCCAGTCCCTCGGGCGCCCGTGAAAGACCGATGCCGAATACCGCGTCAATCGCGAGGTCGTAATCTTCGGGCGGATGCGCGGCAAAGCACACGCCAGCGGCTTGCGCCTGGCGCAGGGCTTGTGCGGCGTCTGGAGGTAGCGATCGGTCTTTGGAGGATGGGCCAGCCCAGTGGGTGACCACCACCCGTGTCGAGCTGCCGCTCGACCGCGCCCATTGGTGCAGGTGGGTTGCCGCAATCAAGCCGTCGCCACCGTTGTTGCCCGGTCCGCAGGCGACCCAGATGCAGCGGGCGTGGGGTTCCAGTGCGCACGCCAGCCGCGCCACGGCCAAGCCCGCGCGGGCCATCAACTGGTGCGGAGGCAGGCGCGCGGCTACCTGTAGCTCCATAGCCCGGGTGGCCTCAACGCTGTAAAGCGCGTCGGTGCAGGCCGCGTTAACCGGTCGCATGTGCGTAACTGAGCCTGTGATCAGGCCGCCGGAATACGCAGCACCTGGCCAGGGTAAATCTTGTCGGGGTGGGTCAACATGGGCTTGTTGGCCTCAAAAATCTGAGGGTATTTGTTGGGCGTGCCGTAAAAGGCTTTGCTGATCTTGGACAAGTTGTCGCCCTTGACCACGGTGTACATCTGCGACTCGGGTTCTGGGGTGGCCACGGTCATCAAGTCGTTGACCTGGGTGACGCTGGCGACGTTGCCGCAGCACAGCACCACTTTTTCACGCGTGGCCTGATCGGGCGCGATGCCGGCTACCGTGACCGTTGCGCTGGCGGGGTCAAAGCCAACGTCGAGCGCCTCGATCTTCAACCCCATGCTGTTGATGTACGTGGCGATGGCCTGGGCGGCCGTCTGGCCTAGCGCGGCAATCTGCTCTGGGCTGGGCGCCGTGGCGGCGGGTGCAGCGGCCTCCGCTTTGCCAATGCCGAAGAGTTTTTCGCCGGCTTCCTTGATAAAACTGAACATGCCCATGGTGTTGCTCCTTGTGTTGGCTGTGGAAATTGAAGAAACACATCGTGCTGCCTGACGCGACCCCGGTCAAGCCGGTGTGTGTCATTTCGCGCCCATCATGTGCCTTGTGTGTTCACTGCTGCGCAGTCCGCCATGCGCATGAGGGCATTTCACCACGGGCCAACACTCGCGCGTACCCTTTGCGGTGGGCTGGTTGCGTCAAAGCCCGAAGCGTGCGGGGCTGTAGTCCGCCCCATCTATGTCGGGCTTCGTGCCACGTATTTGGTCGGCCAAGATACGCGCGCTGCCGCAGGCCATGGACCATCCGCTGTTGCCGTGCCCCAGGTTGACCCATACGCCGGGCAGTTGGGTCGGCCCCAGCACGGGGAGTCCGTCGGGCACACAGGCTTGCGCGCCATGCCATTCTTGCGCGCTGCCGCGGGTGTCTGCCATGCGGGCGGCGCCTGGGTACCAATCGGACAGCACTTGGTAAAGGCGTTTCAATTCGCTGGCCGACTTGGCTCCAGCAGAACGCCCAAATTGTTGGCCACCACAAACCCGGACCCGTTGACCCAGTCTCGAAATGGATATCTGTTGGTGTGCATCCAGCACCGCTGACAGGGGCGCGTCCAAGGGTTCGCGAACCGCTGCACTGACCGAGTGTCCAAACACAGGCAGCATAGGCAGTCGCAGACCCAGTGGCCGCAACAGGGCAGCGCCCGCCGCGCCGGCGCACAAAACGGCTCCGTCGAAGTGCACGGTTTCGCTGTTGCCAGCCCCGGTCTGGGTCGGCGATAGGGTCAGCTTGACACCCATTGCCTGGCCGGGCTCCACAGCCACGCGGTCAAGAGTGGCTCCAAACTCAAACTCGCACCCCAGCTTTTGCGCTTCGGTCTTCAGCTGCAGCGCAAACTGGCGGCAATTGGCCGAAGCCTCTCCTGTGATCTCCAGCGCGGCATGCAGAGCGGTGCCGGCATTCAGTGCTGGCTCACGCAGGCGGGCTTCATCGGCAGAGAGCACCCGGCCTTTCCAGCCCATGTCGGCCATGACTCTCAGGGGTTCCTGTGCGTTTGCCTGGTCTTGTTCTGTGCGCCAGAGCACGAGCATGCCGTCGGTCCTGTCGTAATCCAGTTGCAAGGCGCCGGTCAAAGTTTGGAGGCGTTCGTGGCTGTAGTGGGTCAACCGAAGAACACCCTGCAGCAGCTTCGTGTGGCGCTCGGCTTTGCCGGCGCGCAGCCATTGCCAAAGCCAAGGCCATTCCTTGCCGCGCGGCCAACTGCCCAGCTGCAGGGCGCTGCCGGGGTTTGCCCAGGGCATCAGAGCGCCCAGACCGCGGCCATTTACTCCCCCAAACGCATTCCAGCCGGGCGCCAGCAGGCTGCCGCTGGCGAAACTGCTTTCTTCGGCGGCGGTGTTGCGCCGCTCAAACACGGTCACCTCGTGCCCGTCCAGCGCCAGTTCATAGGCTGTAGTGATGCCCACAATGCCCGATCCAACGACGGCGAGCTTCAAGAGGATCTCCCGCTGGCTTGGGCGCATGGCGCGGTGAAGGCTGAAATGGCGCTGTGGGTGCGCTGCGAGCAGTTGCGGGGCATGAAGGTCGCTGAAACGTCCTCCAGCGCACGGAAGCGGGCGCCGGAGTGGGTGTTGATGGGTAGTTTCCCGTGCGGCTGCTATAATCGATTGGCTGTGCGGCGGGCTGCCTCACCACGGATGTGGTCGGGGGCCTTAAAAGCAGCAAAGCCAATCGCAAACCAGCCCAACCGGGTGTTGCCTTGGAAGTGAAAGCGCACAAGCGCTGCGCAACCAGGTGATCGGGGCTGGATTTTAGTCTTAACCTCTGGAAAGAAATCTTATGTCTATCTCCATGCGCGAAATGCTGGAAGCCGGTGTCCACTTCGGTCACCAAACCCGCTTCTGGAACCCCAAGATGGCTCCGTACATCTTCGGTCACCGCAACAAAATCCACATCGTCAACCTCGAAAAGACGTTGCCGTTGTTTGAAGATGCCGCCAAGTTTGTGCGTCAGCTGACCGCCAACCGCGGCACCATCCTGATGGTGGGTACCAAGCGCCAGTCGCGCGACATCGTGGCGCAAGAAGCCCGTCGTGCTGGTGTGCCGTTTGTGGATCAGCGTTGGCTCGGCGGCATGCTGACCAACTTCAAGACGGTCAAGACCTCGATCAAGCGTCTGAAAGAGATGCAGGCTCAAAAAGAGGCCGGTCTGGACAGCATGTCCAAAAAAGAGCAGCTGACCTTCTCCCGTGAGATGGAAAAGCTGGAAAAAGACATCGGTGGCATTCAGGACATGGCTGCACTGCCCGATGCCATTTTTGTGATCGACGTTGGTTTCCACAAAATCGCCGTGCTCGAAGCCCAAAAGCTGGGTATCCCGCTGGTTGGCGTGGTGGACACCAACCACTCGCCCGTGGGCATCGACTACGTCATCCCTGGCAACGACGACTCGGCCCGTGCCGTGGCGCTCTACGCCCGTGGCATTGCTGACGCCATCCTTGAAGGTCGCAACAGCGCTGTGAATGACCTCGTGAAAACCGTGGTGGCTGAAGGCAACGACGAGTTCGTGGAAGTCAAGGAAGACGCAGCCGCCTGATTGCTGCTCTTTCGAGAAAGAGGGGCTCATGGGCCCCTTTTTCACAAGTCAACTGGATCAATTGAATGATGTGTGCCGCCTGCTGAGGCGGTGCGATCAACGGAGAACTGAAAAATGGCAATTACTGCAAGCATGGTCGCTGAACTGCGTGCCAAGACCGACGCGCCGATGATGGAGTGCAAAAAAGCGCTGACCGAAGCCGACGGCGACATGGCGAAGGCCGAAGAGTTGTTGCGTGTCAAGCTGGGCACCAAGGCTGGCAAGGCCGCTAGCCGCGTGACGGCTGAAGGTGTGGTCACCAGCTTCATCGAAGGCACCACGGGTGCCATGGTGGAAGTCAATTGCGAAACCGACTTTGTGACCAAGAACGACAGCTTCCTGGCATTGGCAAACGCTGCGGCAAAGCTGGTGGCTGAGCACAATCCTGCCGATCTGACCGCCTTGGGCGAACTGCCCTACAGCCAGGACGGTTTCGGCCCCACCCTGGAAGAAGTGCGCAAGGGCCTGATTGGCAAGATTGGCGAGAACATGAGCTTCCGCCGTTTCAAGCGCTACAGCGGTGCGGGCAAAGTGGCTGGCTACTTGCACGGCACCCGCATTGGCGTGCTGGTCGAGTTTGACGGCGAAGAAGTGCCTGCCAAAGATACGGCGATGCACATCGCCGCCATGAAGCCCGTGGCGCTGACCAGCGCAGACGTGCCTGCCGAGTACATCGAGCGCGAGCGCTCGGTGGCCACGGCCAAGGCCGACGAAGCCAACAAAGAGCTGGTGGCGGCGGGCAAGCCCGCCCAGAGCGACGAAATCGTGGCCAAGCGCATCGATGGCGCGGTACAAAAGTACCTCAAGGAAGTTTCCTTGTTCAACCAGCCTTTCGTGAAAAACGACAAGCAGACCGTTGAGCAGATGCTCAAGGCAGCCGGCACCACGGTGAAGGGTTTCACTCTGTATGTGGTGGGTGAGGGCATTGAGAAAAAAGTGGACGATTTCGCCGCTGAAGTTGCAGCCCAGGTGGCAGCAGCCAAAGGCGCCTGACTCCCGACGGGGCTTGCCCGTGCCCCTGCTGAGAAGATACAACGGGCCGCAAGGCCCGTTCTCTTGTGGGGTGCAGGCTTTCAGCCTTGGTCCACATGGCGCCAGTGCCGAACGGTGCTTGCTTCGCTACACTTATCGGCTGAACGTTTTATTTTTGCCTTCGAGAAAGTTGTTTCATGCCTGCCTATAAACGGATCCTGCTGAAGTTGTCGGGCGAAGCCCTGATGGGCGACGACGCCTTTGGTATCAACCGGGCCACCATCGTTCGCATGGTGGAAGAAATCGCTGAAGTCACCCGCCTCGGTGTTCAGGTGGCCATCGTGATCGGTGGCGGCAACATTTTTCGTGGTGTGGCGGGCGGCTCGGTCGGTATGGACCGTGCCACGGCCGATTACATGGGCATGTTGGCCACGGTGATGAACTCTCTGGCCTTGGCCGACACCATGGACAAAGCGGGTCTGGTGGCGCGTGTGATGTCCGCCATTTCTATTGAACAGGTGGTGGAGCCTTATGTCCGCCCCAAGGCCTTGCAGTATCTGGAAGAAGGCAAGGTTGTGGTGTTTGCGGCAGGGACCGGCAACCCGTTTTTCACCACCGACACGGCTGCCGCCCTGCGCGGTGCCGAAATTGGTGCGGAAATTGTGCTGAAGGCCACCAAGGTGGACGGTGTTTACAGCGCCGATCCCAACAAAGACCCGCTGGCGACACGCTACGCCAGCCTTTCTTTTGACGAAGCCATGTCCAAAAACTTGCAGGTGATGGACGCCACAGCGTTCGCGCTGTGCCGCGACCAGAAGCTGCCCGTGAAAGTGTTCTCGATCTTCAAGCCGGGCGCTTTGCGCAATGTGGTGCTGGGTGGGGACGAAGGCACGCTGGTTCACGTTTGATGCCCTGCAGGCATCGCCAATTCAAGACGCAGTGAGGAGTATTCATGAGTACCGCCGAAATTCGCCAGACCGCTGAGCACAAGATGCAGCAGTCGCTGGAAGCGCTGAAAAACAGCCTGTCCAGAGTCCGTACCGGACGACCCAACCCGCAGCTGCTCGACACGGTGCACGTCGACTACTACGGTTCCATGTTGCCGCTGTCCCAGGTGGCCAACTTGTCGCTGTTGGACGCGCGCACCATTGGCGTGGCCCCGTGGGAGAAGAGCATGGGCGCGAAGATTGAAAAGGCGATTCGGGAGTCTGACCTGGGTCTGAACCCCTCCAGCCAGGGAGACATGATTCGCGTACCTATGCCGCCCATGACCGAAGAGCGCCGCAAGGAATTGACCAAGGTGGTGCGTACCGACGGCGAAGCGGCCAAGATCGCCATTCGCAATTTGCGCCGCGACGCGAACGAGTCGGTCAAGAAGCTGGTCAAAGACAAGCTCGCATCGGAAGACGACGAGCGCCGTTCGCAGGACGATGTGCAGAAGCTCACCGACCGCATGATCAACGAGGTCGACCGGTTGGTGGCCGCCAAAGAGCAGGACATCATGGAGGTCTGAGACCCCCGGTTTTTTCCATCAACACCCGCACGTCGACCACACCATCCCTTCATGGCTGAACCCTTTTTGCCTCTTTGCCCGCCGCCCACCGGGATGCCGCACCATGTGGCGGTGGTCATGGACGGCAATGGGCGGTGGGCGCAAAAACGTTGGCTGCCCCGTGCCGCAGGCCACAAGCATGGCGTGGAGGCTTTGCGCAAGACGGTGCAGGCGTGTATCGAGCGCGGCATTCCCGTGCTGACGGTGTTCGCGTTTTCGTCGGAAAACTGGAAGCGACCTGCGGAAGAGGTGACCGGCCTGATGGAGCTGTTGGTCATGGCGCTCTCGCGCGAGGTACCCAGCTTGAAGAAGCACGGTGTCCGGCTGTATTTTCCCGGCGACCGCAGCCAGCTTTCCGTGCGTGTCGTGCAAGGTCTGGAAGCGGCCGAGGCTGACACGGCGGACAACAACCGTCTGGCGCTCAATGTGTGTTTCAACTACGGTGGCCGCTGGGACGTGGTGCAGGCTGCCCGCCGGCTGGCCCAAGCCGGGCGCGAAATTACCGAGCAGAGCATGTCTGAGGTCACTGCGCTGTCCCATGTGGGCGATCCTGACCTGTTGATCCGCACCGGGGGTGAGTTGCGCATCAGCAACTTCCTCCTCTGGCAGTCTGCGTACACCGAGCTGTATTTCACCGACTGCCTTTGGCCCGAATTTGATGCAGCCGAGCTGGACAAGGCATTGACCGATTTCGCAGGCCGCCAGCGCCGCTTTGGGCAGACGGCCGAACAAAGCGCCGCGGTGGCAGCACCGGAGCAGCGGCATGCTTAAGCAGCGCGTCATCACCGCGCTGCTGCTCCTGGCGGTCTTGCTGCCCGCTTTGTTTTATGACGCCATTGAGCCTTTTGCCCTGTTGGCTTTGCTGATGATCGTGGCCGCCGGCTGGGAATGGGCCCGGCTGAACGGTTGCCGCTCTGCCAAGGCTGTGTCGCTGGGGGTTGGATTGGGTCTCGCGCTGGCCGCTTTTTGGGTTGCCGGCGGGCTGGCCGTGTCGTGGCGCCCGTTGTGGTTGGCGGTAGGTGGGCTCTGGACCGTGCTGGCGTTGGTCATGCTGAGGCGTGGTGTGCCCGGCTGGGGGCGCTGGCCTGTTGCGCTGAGGCTCTGGATTGGTCTTTTCCTGCTGGCCTGTGCTTGGCTTGCGCTGGTGCAGGCGCGCCTGATCGGGCTCGAATTTTTGCTCTCCGTGCTCGTGCTGGTCTGGATGGCCGACATTGCCGCCTACTTCGGCGGCAAAGCGATGGGACGTCGCAAACTGGCGCCCACCATCAGCCCCGGCAAAAGCTGGGAGGGTGCGGTGAGCGGTGTGCTCGGTGTGTTTTTGCTGGCAGCTGGCTGGCTCTACGCCGATGCCCAGGGGCTGGGTGATAGCGGCAGTCTGTACGCGCTGCTCTGGGCCAATGGCACCTGGCTGGCGGCGCTCGCCTTGTTGTTTTTGGTGGCCATGGGTGTGGTGGGCGATCTGGTGGAGTCTTTGGTCAAGCGCAGTGCGGGGGTTAAAGACTCCAGTCAACTGCTGCCCGGCCATGGGGGCGTGCTGGACCGTGTGGATGCCTTGTTGCCCGTGTTGCCGCTGGCCATGATGCTGGCAACGCTCTGAGCGGCTGAGCGTCCTTCGCTCATGCCCGCTCGCCATTTCCAGACCCACTTGCTCGGCCTTGCCAATGCGCGCCTTGACCAGGTGTGCTTGGAGGCGTTGCTCAGGCCCGCCCGAAAATTTTTCTACCTCTGATGCCATGACCACCATGCAATTTGTCACCATTTTGGGCTCAACCGGTTCGATAGGAACCAGCACGCTCGACGTGCTGGCTCGCCACCCGGAACGCTACAAGGTGTTTGCGCTGACGGCGGCCACGCAGGTGGAGCTCTTGCTGGCGCAATGCCAGCAGTTTTCGCCCCGATTCGCTGTGATGACCAGCGCCGACCATGCCCAGCAACTTGAGCGCCGCGTGCGCGAGCTCGGCCTGGCCGTTGAGGTTTTGGCTGGGCCACAGGCGTTGTGCGACGTCAGCACCGATGCGGCGGTGGATGCCGTGATGGGTGCGATCGTGGGTGCTGCGGGCCTGGCGCCCTGCCTGGCTGCGGCCCGCGCGGGCAAAAAGCTGATGCTGGCCAACAAGGAGGCGCTGGTGGTGGGCGGCGATCTGTTCATGGACGCTGTTCGCACCGGCGGCGCCACCCTGCTGCCCATTGACAGCGAGCATTCGGCCATTTTCCAGTCGTTGCCGGAAGACCCGACGGCATGGGCTCGCCGTGTGCAGAAGATTGTGCTGACGGCCTCGGGCGGGCCGTTTCGCACACGCGATCCAGCCACGCTGGCCGCGGTGACCCCCGCGGAAGCCTGCGCCCACCCGAACTGGGTCATGGGCCGCAAAATTTCCGTGGACTCCGCGACCATGATGAACAAGGCGCTGGAGGTGATCGAGGCGCGTTACCTGTTCGGCCTGGCACCCGCACAAATTGAGGTGGTGATCCATCCGCAAAGCGTGATCCATTCGATGGTGCAGTACACCGATTCGTCCGTGGTCGCGCAACTGGGCACACCCGACATGCGCGTGCCCATTGCTTACGGGCTTTCATGGCCGGAACGCATGGCCTCGGGTGCGGCCTCCTTGGATTTTTCCAATCTGGCTGCGCTGACCTTCGAAAAACCCGATAAGGAGCGCTTCCCGGGTCTTCAACTCGCCTGGGATGCCTTGGCCGGGCCCACAGGCACCACGGCGGTGCTGAACGCAGCCAATGAAGTCGCGGTGGCGGCTTTTCTTGATGGTCGTTTGCGTTTCGACCAGATCCACACGGTTAACCATGCAACTTTGCAGGCCGTGGTGCCCTCCAAACCGCAGTCGCTGGACGACTTGCTGGCCATTGATGCCGAGGCCCGGTCGAGGGCCGGCTTGATGGTGCAGCAGCTTCCCGCTTGATTCGACGCAGGGCTTAACCCCACTGCGCTCGGTCTGTTCCCCGTTCATCTGGTCATTGAGGTCTCATGCTCACTCTGGTCGCTTTTGTTCTCGCCTTGGGTTTGCTGATCGCTGTTCACGAGTATGGCCATTACCGCGTGGCGGTGGCCTGCGGCGTCAAGGTCTTGCGCTTCTCCATCGGCTTTGGAAAGCCCTTGTTGACCTGGCGCCGCAAAGGCAGCCCCACCGAGTTTGTGTTGTGCGCGTTGCCCTTGGGCGGCTATGTGCGCATGCTGGACGAGCGCGAAGCCCCGGTGGACCCGGCTGAAAAGCACCTCGCGTTCAACACCCAGCCGCTGCGCTCCCGGGCGGCCATTGTGGCCGCTGGTCCGGCGGCTAATCTCTTGCTGGCGGTCGCTCTATACGCACTGGTGAACTGGACGGGTGTTGAAGAGCCCAAACCAGTGTTGGCCAGCCCCGCAGCGTCTTCTCTGGCCGAGCGCGCAGGCTTGGTGGGCGGCGAGTGGGTGTCGCAAGCGGCTGCGGCAGACGCCGAGCCCACGCCGGTTGCTTCTTTTGAAGACTTGCGCTGGCGCCTGACGCAGGCCGCACTGTCGGGTGACAACATGACCCTATGGGTGGCGGGCGAAGAGGGCGGTAGCGCCCGGCCCGTGACCCTGGCGCTGAGCGAGATGGATGTGCGTGAAGCCGATGCGAGTCTGTTCCAGCGCATTGGCATCCTCGGGCCGTGGACCGCCCCCGTGGTGGGCGACGTGATGGAGGGGGGGGCCGCTGCCGCCGCCGGGTTGCGATCGGGCGATGTTGTTCAAAGCGTTGATGGCCTGCCCGTCAGTGATGGTCAGCGCTTGCGCGGCCTCATCCGTGCGGCTGTAGGCCCTGCGGGCCAAGGCATTGAGCAGCAGTGGGTGGTGGATCGCAACGGCCAGCGTCAGGCGTTGTTGGTGAAACCCGTTCCCGAGCAACAGGCGGGCGCCTGGGTTGGGCGGGTGGGTGCGTACATCGGTGCAGCGCCCGCCATGACCACCGTGCGGTTTGGCGTGCTGGACGGGTTCACCCAGGGCGTGGTTCGCACGGCCGAGGTGTCATGGCTCACGCTCAAAATGATGGGGC
Organism: Hydrogenophaga sp. L99; assembly: GCF_058731905.1. Taxonomy (NCBI): domain Bacteria; kingdom Pseudomonadati; phylum Pseudomonadota; class Betaproteobacteria; order Burkholderiales; family Comamonadaceae; genus Hydrogenophaga; species Hydrogenophaga sp. L99. The sequence continues at coordinate 1,196,676 of NZ_CM178972.1, forward strand.
GCATGGTGATTGGCGAAGCGTCGATCAAAAACCTCAGCGGTCCGTTGACGATTGCCGACTACGCGGGCAAATCGGCCAGCCTTGGTATCACTTCTTACCTGCTGTTTCTCGCGCTGATCAGCGTCAGTCTGGGGGTGCTCAACCTGCTGCCGCTACCGGTCTTGGACGGTGGACACCTGATGTATTATCTTTGGGAAGGTCTCACTGGCCGCAGCGTGTCCGACGTCTGGATGGAGCGGCTGCAGCGCGGGGGTGTCGTGATCCTGATGGCGATGATGGCCATTGCCTTGTTCAATGATGTGGCCCGTTTGGCTGGCTGAACTCTTCTTTTCATGAAAAATAAAATTTTCGGTCTGCGTGGCCTGACGCTCTCAGCGCTCGCGGCTTCGTTGTTGACGGCCTTGCCCGCTTGGGCCGTTGAGCCTTTCACGTTGCGCGACATCCGTGTGGAGGGGTTGCAGCGCGTGGAGCCTGGCACCGTGTTCGCTTCGCTGCCGTTTCGCATTGGTGAGCAGTACAACGACGACAAGGGTTCCACGGCGATCCGCTCGCTCTTCGGCCTCGGTTTGTTCAGCGACGTGCGGCTGCAGGTCAACGGCGACGTGTTGGTGGTGATCGTCGAAGAGCGCCCGACCGTGGCCGACGTGAGTTTCACCGGCATCAAAGAGTTTGATGCCGAGGTGCTGAAGAAAGCGCTGCGCGACGTCGGCCTGACCGAAGGGCGCCCATTTGACAAGGCATTGGCCGACCGCGCAGAGCAAGAACTCAAGCGGCAGTACATCAACCGCAGCATGTACGCCGCGCAGGTGGTCACCACCGTGACGCCGGGTGAGCGCAACCGCATCAACCTCAATTTCAACGTGATCGAAGGCGACGTGGCCAAGATCAAGGACATACGCATTGTGGGCAGCCAGGCGTTTCCAGAGTCCATGCTGCGTGGCCTGTTTGACCTGGATACCGGTGGCTGGTTGAGCTGGTACACCAAGTCCGACCGCTACTCGCGTGCCAAGCTCAACGCCGACTTGGAAAACCTGCGCTCTTATTACCTCACCCGCGGTTTTCTGGAATTCCGGATCGATTCCACCCAGGTAGCCATTGCGCCTGGCAAGGACGATATGGCCATCACCATCAACATCACAGAGGGCAACCGGTACGTGGTGTCTTCGGTGGAGCTGGAAGGTGAATACCTGGGCAAGGAAAACGAGTTCAAGACCCTGGTGAGACTGCGCGCGGGTGAGCCCTACAACGTGGAAGACGTGTCGCGCACGGTGAAAGCGTTCACCGATTATTTTGGTGCTTTTGGCTATGCTTTTGCCCAAGTGGAAGCCACGCCCGAGATTGACCGCGTCAACAACCGCGTGGCGTTTGTCTTGCGCGCACAGCCCGCGCGGCGTGTGTACGTGCGGCGCATCAACGTAGAAGGCAACAACCGCACCCGGGACGAAGTGATTCGTCGGGAGTTTCGCCAGCTGGAATCGGCTTGGTACGACAGCGACCGCATCCGCCTGTCGCGTGACCGGGTGGACCGCCTGGGCTACTTTACCGAAGTCGGCATCGACACGCAGCAGGTACCGGGTGTCCCTGATCAGGTGGACCTGACCATCTCGGTGGTTGAGAAGCCCACGGGTAACCTGACACTGGGTGCTGGTTATTCCCAGGCGGACAAGCTCTCCTTGGTGGCCGGTATCAAACAGGAAAACGTGTTTGGCACTGGTAACTACCTGGGCCTGGACCTGAACACCAGCGAGTTCAATCGCCAGTTCGTGCTGAGCACCACCAACCCGTATTTCACGCCCGACGGCATTTCACGCACCTTTGACCTGTACTACAAAACCACAACGCCGTACACCGAGCAGGGCGGTGACTACCGCCTCGTCACGCCCGGCGTGAGCGTGCGTTTTGGTGTGCCGTTCACCGAACAGGACACGGTGTTTTTTGGCGTAGGTGCCGAGCAGACGCGCATTGAGTCCGGTACCGGACTGCCAGAGGCCTACCAGGATTACGCCAATACATTCGGCTCAAGCAGTACGTCGGTGCCGCTAACCATCGGCTGGGCGCGTGACGGCCGAGACAGTGCCCTGGTACCCAGCGAAGGTCGGTTGCAGCGCCTGAACACCGAGCTGGGTGTGGCGGGTGATACCCGTTACATCAAGGCCAGTTACCAGTTTCAACAATACATTCCGCTGAGCAAGCAGTACACGCTGGCCTTCAACACCGAACTGGGCTATGGCAAGGGCCTGGGCGGTCGCGACTACCCGGTGTTCAAGAACTTCTTTGGTGGCGGCCTGGGTTCGGTGCGGGGCTTCGAGCAGGGCACGCTGGGTCCGACTTCCAAGATAATCGATTCGGATGAGCTGGTGAATATTGGTGGCAACCGCAATGTGGTGCTCAACGCCGAGTTCATTACGCCGTTCCCCGGGGCTGGCAACGACCGCACCCTGCGCCTGTTTGGCTTCATGGACGTGGGCAATGTGTATGGCCCTGGCGAAAAATTGTCGGCCTCCGACTTGCGGGCGTCCGTTGGCGTGGGTCTGAGCTGGATCTCGCCCATCGGTCCCCTGCGCTTCGCTTATGCGAGCCCTATTCGCAAGCAGCCACAAGATAAAATTCAAAAATTCCAGTTTCAAATCGGAACCTCCTTTTAATGAAGACCCTTTCTCGCATGTTCAACCGCCACGTCCTCCTCGCAGCCGCTTTTGGTCTGGCCACCGCGGCCGCTATGGCCCAGGATTTCAGGGTCGGTTTCGTGAACACCGACCGTATTTTTCGCGAAGCCAATTTGGCGAAAGCGGCGCAAACCAAGCTGGAACAAGAGTTCTCGCGCCGGGAGAAAGAAATCCAGACGCTGGCATCTCAGCTCAAGAGCGCTTCGGAAAAGTTTGAGCGGGAGGCACCGACGCTGGCTGAAGCCCAGCGCGTGATCCGCCAGCGCCAGTTGGTGGAACAAGACCGCGACTTCCAGCGCAAGCAGCGCGAGTTTCAGGAAGACCTGAACCTGCGCAAAAACGAAGAACTGCAAGGCGTTCTGGAGCGTGCCAACCGCGTGATCAAGCAAGTGGCCGAGGCCGAAAAATACGACCTGGTGATCCAGGAAGCGGTCTACATCAACCCCAAGCACGACATCACCGACAAGGTGCTGAGCGGCTTGAACGGCGCCAAGTAAAGAGCGGGGCTGGGCGTGTCCAGGCCATTGGGCGCCATTGTTGATGCCCTGGGCGGCACGCTGCATGGCCCACGCGACGCGGTGGTTGACCGGCTGGCGCCGCTCGCCACCGCGAGACCCACCGACCTGGCCTTCATTGCCCAGGCCCGCTACGCCAGCCAGTTGCAAACCACGCAGGCTGGGGCATTAATCGTGGCTGCCGACTTGCAGGACGCCGCCTTGCAGCGCGGCGCTTGCATCGTCACCGAAAACCCTTACCTGTATTTTGCCCGCCTCACCCAGTGGTGGCGCAGCGAACACGACGAGCGCGCGACGCCGGTGATCGACCCCTTGGCCAGCTTGCACCCCACGGCGCAGGTGGCCGACGGCGTGGACATAGGTCCTTTCGCGGTGGTGGCTGCTGGTGCGCGTATCGCCCGCGGTGCGCGCATTGGTGCCCATACGGTGGTGGCTGCTGGCGCTTCGATTGGTACCGATTCGCGCCTGTACCCGCGGGTCAGCGTGGGCGAACGGTGCGTGGTGGGCGCACGTTGTGTGTTGCATCCTGGCGTGGTGATCGGTGCCGACGGCTTTGGTTTTGCCCAGCATCAGGGCGAGTGGATCAAGATCGAACAGCTGGGTGCCGTGCGCATTGGAGACGATGTGGAGATCGGCGCCAACACGTGCATTGACCGCGGTGCGCTCGACGATACGGTGATCGAAAACGGTGTGAAGCTGGACAACCTGATTCAGATTGGACACAACGTACACATCGGTGCCCACACCGCCATGGCTGGCAATGCGGGCGTGGCCGGCAGCGCCACCATCGGCGCGCACTGCACCGTGGGCGGCGGTGCGGTGGTGCTGGGTCACCTGTCGCTGGTCGACGGCGTGCACGTGTCGGCTGCATCGGTGGTGACACGCTCAATCAACAAGCCTGGCCATTACACCGGCATGTTTCCCATCGACGACAATGCGGCCTGGGAAAAAAACGCCGCCTCACTCAAACAACTCAACCGCCTGCGCGAACGTCTCAAAGCCGTCGAGCAGGCTCTTGCACAAGCACAGAAAAGCACACCCACACCATGATGGACATTCACCAGATTCTCAAGCAACTGCCGCACCGCTACCCGTTTATCCTGGTGGACCGTGTGCTTGAACTCGACAAGGGTAAAAGCATCAAGGCCTTGAAGAATGTCACCATCAACGAGCCGTTTTTTGGTGGACATTTCCCGCACCGTCCGGTGATGCCTGGCGTGCTGATGCTGGAAGCCATGGCGCAAGCCGCTGCGCTGCTGGCCTTTGACACCGTGGGTGTGACGCCCGACGACAAGACGGTGTATTACTTTGCTGGCATCGATGGTGCGCGTTTCAAGCGTCCGGTCGAGCCAGGCGACCAGCTGGTCATGGACGTGACGCTGGACCGCATGAAAGCCGGCATCTTCAAGTTCAAAGGCATCACCCGCGTGGGCGCCGATGTGGCTTGCGAAGCCGAGCTGATGTGCACCATGCGCACCATCGCCTGAACCCGCGGATCAGCTGTTTATGGGAACGATTCACGCCACCGCCCTGGTGGACCCGGCCGCCGAACTGGACACGTCGGTGTCGGTGGGGCCGTACACGGTCATTGGCCCGCACGTGAAGGTGGGTGCGGGCACGACCATCGGCGCGCACTGCGTGATCGAGGGCCACACCACCATCGGGCGGGACAACCGCATTTTCCAGTTCAACTCGCTGGGCGCGATACCGCAAGACAAAAAGTACGCGGGTGAACCCTGTGAGCTGGTCATTGGCGACCGCAACACCATTCGCGAGTTTTGCACCTTCAACATTGGCTCGCCGAGCGACCGGGCGCTCACCCAGGTAGGCAACGACAACTGGATCATGGCTTACGTGCACTTGGCGCACGATTGCGTCGTGGGCAACCACACCATCTTTGCCAACAACTCACAGCTGGCCGGGCACGTGGTGGTGGACGACTGGGTGATTCTGGGCGGTTTCACGGTGGTGCATCAGTTTGTGCGTGTGGGTGCCCATGCCATGACCGCCATGTGTTCATTGCTGTTTGCCGACCTGCCGCCGTTTGTGATGTGCCAAGGCCAGCCCGCTCAGGCCCGTTCGATGAACTTTGAAGGTTTGCGCCGCCGCGGTTTTTCGCCCGAGCGCATTTCGGCCGTGAAAGCCATGCACAAGGCGCTGTACCGCGACGACCTCACGCTGGCGCTGGCGATGGAACGCATCGCAGGCCTGACCGACAAGAGCCCCGAGGCAGCCCCCGACGTGGCCATGATGCTCGACTTCTTGGGCCAGGTGGCTCCCCAGCGCGGCATTGTTCGTTGAACCCATGACACAACCCAGGCGTTTTGCGCTGGTCGCCGGCGAAACGTCTGGCGATCTGCTGGCGGGCTTGTTGCTCAATGGCTTGCGCCAGCGATGGCCCGATCTGCAGGCCGCAGGCATTGGCGGGTCGCGCATGATCGAGCAAGGCTTTGATGCGTGGTGGCCCAGTGAAAAACTCGCCGTGCGTGGTTACGTGGAGGTGCTGCGGCACTACCGCGAAATTGTTGGCATCCGCGAGCAGTTGAAGCAGCGCCTGCTGGGCGCCGACCGTCCCGATGTGTTCATCGGTGTCGATGCACCCGATTTCAACCTGGACCTGGAAGCAGCGCTCAAGGCCCGCGGCATTCTCACGGTGCATTTCGTGTGCCCGTCCGTCTGGGCCTGGCGGCCCGAGCGCATTGAAAAGATTCGCCGCAGCGCCGACCACGTGCTCTGCATTTTCCCTTTTGAACCCGAGTTGCTGGCGCGCCACGGCATAGACGCGACGTACGTGGGGCACCCGCTGGCCGATGTGATTCCCATGGCGCCCGATCGGGCGGCGGCGCGCGCCGCGCTCGGCCTGTCCGATGAAGACACCGTGGTGGCCATTCTTCCGGGCAGCCGCGCTTCCGAAGTTCAGTACCTGGTACAGGTGTTTTTTGCAGCGGCGGCCCAGATGCTTCGCCAGCGCCCCACGTTGCGGTTTGTGGTGCCAGCGGTGCCAGCCTTGCGCGAAAAAATTGAGGCGGCAGCGCGTTTGGCCGGGCTGGGGGCGCACCTTAGCGTGGTGCCTGGGCAGTCGCACACGGTGCTGGCGGCTAGTGATGTGACGCTGATTGCCAGTGGCACGGCCACGCTGGAAGCGGCGCTCTTCAAGCGCCCCATGGTGATTGCTTACAACATGAACTGGTTGAGCTGGCAAATCATGCGGCGCAAGCAGCTGCAGCCCTGGGTGGGCTTGCCCAATATCTTGTGCAACGACTTCGTGGTGCCTGAGTTCCTGCAGGACGCAGCCACGCCACAGGCGTTGGCGCAGGCGGTGCTGGCCTGGCTGGATGCGCCTGAGAGAATAGCGGCCTTGCAGCAGCGCTTTACCGCGCTTCACCAAACCCTGCGCCAAAACACTGCCCGACGGGCCACCGATGCGATCGAAAAAGTTCTTGAGGGCTGAGCAAGCCCCCCTGGCGTGGGATGTCCCGGGCTTGCTGGCTGGCGTAGATGAAGCTGGGCGGGGGCCACTGGCCGGCCCGGTGGTGGCCGCGGCGGTGATCCTCGACGACCTGGCGCCGATCAAAGGGCTGGCCGATTCCAAAAAGCTCACGCCGGCGCGGCGCGAACGGCTGTACGACGAAATCCGGGCCAAGGCCTTGTGCTGCAGCATTGCCCAGGCCTCGGTAGAAGAAATCGACCGCCTCAACATCTTGCAGGCCACCATGCTGGCCATGCAGCGCGCAGTGCAGGGCCTACGGCTGAAACCCCACAAGGTGCTGGTGGACGGCAACCGTCTGCCTGCTTTTGACATGCTGGCCGAGGCTATTGTGTCGGGTGACGCGCTGGTGCCTGCCATTTCAGCCGCGTCCATTCTCGCCAAAGTCACGCGCGACCGCCTGCTGGTCGAGCTGCACCAGCAGCATCCCGTCTATGGCTTTGACCGCCACAAAGGCTATGGCACGGCGCAACACATGCAAGCCTTGCAGGCCCACGGCGCGCTGGACATTCACCGCCGCTCTTTTGCACCTGTCGCGCGTGCGCTGGCCGCAGCCCGCCAGGCAGCGCCGGCGGTGGGCGAGACAACGGTGCCCGCAGAGCCCCCAAACCCATGAACACACCCAGCCCCATCACCTCCCGCGACAACCCGTTGCTCAAGCGTTTGCGTTTGCTGGCGCACGACTCCACGGCCTACCGCAAGCAGGGCCAGGTCTGGCTCGAAGGCGACCACCTGTGCCGCGCGCTGCTGGCGCGTGGGCAGCGCCCCGAGCTCGCGGTGTTCACCGAGGCATTTTGGTTGCAAGCCCCGCACGATCTGCGGGACGCAGCCGACAAAATTGTGACCATTCCAGCTGCTCTGATGGCCGGCATCAGTGCGCTGGAATCACCTGCGGGCGTGGGCTTTGTGTGGAATTTGCCAGCCAATGCGGGTCTGCTGCCAGGTGAGTCTGCCGTGGTGCTGGACCGTTTGCAGGACGCGGGCAACGTGGGATCCATCTTGCGCAGTGCCGCTGCGTTTGGCTTTCGGCAGGTGCTGGCTTTGAAGGGTACCGCCGCACTCTGGTCGCCCAAGGTGTTGCGTGCGGGCATGGGCGCGCACTTTGCCCTGGACCTGGTGGAAGGCCTGTCGGTCGCCGACCTCGCCGGTCTGGCTGTGCCATTGGTGGGCACCAGTTCGCACCAGGGCGACTGGCTGCACCAGGCCCGGCTGCCTTGGCCTTGTGGCTGGGTGTTGGGCCATGAAGGGCAGGGCGTCAGTGCGGAGCTGGCTGCCATGGCCAGCCAGTCGGTGCGTATCGCGCAGCCGGGTGGCGAAGAGTCGCTCAACGTGGCCGCCGCCGCTGCCATTTGCTTGCACGCCAGTGCGGTATCTTGCGCCGAGGCTGTAGGTTGATGTTGCTCGTGGGTTGCAGCGGCACAGACCGAAGTGCAAAACGCACCGAAACGGGGCCGATCGGCTAAAAATGACCGGAACGGCTCCTGTTCCCGGTAAGGCGGTCAAGCCCTTGCGGCTATAATCCCGGGGTTTACCCGCAAACGGCGCAGCCCCGCGTCCGCCCGGGCTTCCTGCCCAGGTTCACCGTCCCGTTCGATGCGTTTTGGCTTGCCTGAAACGCGGCGAAATGGCGCGATTCCTCCCCCGGTTGCGCGCCTTGAAAGGCGCGAGTGAGCCTCAAAAATCATTTGGAGAAAACCGTGCTTCCCGTCCACCCGAAAGCCCTTCTCGCGCTCGCCGACGGCACGGTCTTTACAGGCATTTCCATTGGCGCAACTGGTCAGACCACGGGCGAGGTGGTGTTCAACACCTCACTCACCGGCTACCAGGAAATCCTCACCGATCCCAGCTACTGCCAGCAGATCGTCACGCTCACGTACCCGCACATCGGCAACACCGGTGTCAACCGTGAAGACGTGGAGGCCAACCGCGTCCATGCAGCTGGCCTGATCATCAAAGACCTGCCCCTGCTGGCATCCAACTTCCGCAGCGTTGAGACCCTGTCCCAGTACCTGGAGCGTGAGGGCACCGTGGCCATCGCCGAACTGGACACCCGCGCCCTGACGCGCCGCTTGCGCACCCATGGCGCGCAAAACGGCTGCATCGTCGCTTTGCCGGCTGGTGTGGCCCTGACCGATGCCCACCGTGAGCAGGCCGTGGCAGCAGCCCGGGCTGCCTCCAGCATGGCCGGCAAAGACCTCGCCAAGGTGGTCTCAGTCACCGAGCCCTACGCCTGGACGCAGACCGAATGGCAGCTGGGCTTTGGCTATGGTGAACAAATCGCGCCGAAATTCCACGTCGTCGCCTACGACTTCGGCGTCAAGCACAACATCTTGCGCATGTTGGCCCAGCGCGGTTGCAAGATCACGGTGGTGCCCGCACAGACGCCTGCCGCCGACGTGTTCAAGCTCAAGCCCAATGGTGTTTTTCTGTCCAACGGCCCGGGCGACCCGGAGCCGTGCGACTACGCCATTGCCGCCGCGCGCGAGATCATTGAAAGCGGTGTGCCCACCTTTGGCATCTGCCTGGGTCACCAGATCATGGCTCTGGCCAGTGGCGCCAAAACCTTCAAAATGAAGTTTGGCCACCATGGCGCCAACCACCCGGTGAAAGACCTGGACAGTGGCCGCGTCAGCATCACCAGCCAAAACCACGGTTTTGCGGTGGACGAGAAGAACCTGCCCTCCAACCTGCGCGCCACCCACGTGAGCCTGTTTGACGGCACCTTGCAGGGCTTGGCCCGTACCGACAAACCGGCTTTTTGCTTCCAGGGCCACCCCGAAGCATCGCCCGGCCCACACGATATCGGTTACCTGTTCGACCGTTTCATCGGTTTGATGCAGGCACCCACCGCGGCCTGATGCCGCTCACCACTTTTTGACAGGCTGTTCATGAAGCTCTTCAGTTTTCCGGTCTTTGCTGTTGAGAAGGCGATTGCCAAACGCATGCTGACGCTGGAGACGCCGCACAAAGAGTGGTTTGCCCAGCGCTGGGCTCAAAAGCCTTACCGCAAAGCCTTTGTCGAAAACAAGGCCATGCCGCTGGTGACGATGCTGGCCAAAGGAAAAAGCTGGGACGACGCCACCTTCAACGAAGAGCTCAGCGCCTGGGATGCGTTGTTTTACCCCGCCGAAGTGGAAGTCTTGCGACCCATGATCGAAGGCGACGGCCTGCTGCAGCTGATGCAGAAAAACGTCCCAGCCGAGCGCATACAGGCGCTGCTGACCCAACTGGAAACCCAGCGGCAGGCCTGACCGGTCTGCGCGCAACGATAGAAGCGAAACATGCCCAAAAGAACAGACATCCAGACCGTCCTCATCATCGGTGCCGGCCCGATCATCATTGGCCAGGCCTGTGAGTTCGACTACTCCGGCGTGCAGGCCTGCAAGGCGCTGCGCGAAGAGGGCTACCGGGTGGTGCTGATCAACAGCAACCCGGCCACGATCATGACCGACCCGGCCACGGCCGATGTGACCTACATCGAGCCCATCACCTGGCAGACGGTGGAGAAGATCATCGCCAAGGAGCGTCCGCTCACCCCCGGCGGCTTTGCGATTTTGCCGACCATGGGCGGCCAGACCGCGCTGAACTGCGCGCTGGACCTGTGGCACAACGGCGTGCTGAAAAAGTACGACGTCGAGTTGATTGGCGCCACGCCAGAAGCCATCGACAAGGCCGAAGACCGCCTGAAGTTCAAGGACGCCATGACCAAGATCGGTCTGGGCTCAGCGCGTTCAGGCATCGCCCACACGCTGGAAGAAGCCTGGGGCGTGCAGAAGACGGTGGGCTTCCCGGTGGTGATTCGCCCCAGCTTCACGCTGGGCGGCACCGGAGGCGGCATCGCCTACAACCCGGAAGAGTTCGAGACCATCTGCAAGCGTGGCATCGAAGCCTCGCCCACCAACGAGCTGCTGATTGAGGAATCGCTGCTCGGTTGGAAAGAGTACGAGATGGAAGTGGTGCGCGACAAGGCGGACAACTGCATCATCATCTGCTCGATCGAAAACCTGGACCCGATGGGCGTGCACACCGGCGACTCGATCACCGTGGCCCCGGCCCAGACGCTGACCGACAAGGAATACCAGATCCTGCGCAACGCCTCGCTGGCCGTGCTGCGCGAGATCGGCGTGGACACCGGCGGCTCCAACGTGCAGTTCTCCATCAACCCGGCCGACGGCCGTATGGTGGTGATTGAGATGAACCCGCGCGTGTCGCGCTCAAGCGCGCTGGCCTCCAAGGCCACCGGCTTCCCCATCGCCAAGGTGGCGGCCAAACTGGCCGTGGGCTACACGCTAGACGAGCTGCGCAACGAGATCACCGGTGGCGCCACCCCGGCGTCGTTCGAGCCGAGCATCGACTACGTGGTGACCAAGATTCCGCGTTTTGCTTTTGAGAAGTTCCCCACCGCCGACAGCCGCCTGACCACGCAGATGAAGAGTGTGGGCGAGGTGATGGCGATGGGCCGCACGTTCCAGGAAAGCTTCCAGAAAGCCTTGCGTGGCCTGGAAGTGGGCGTAGACGGCATGAACGAAAAAACCCAGGACCGCGAAACCTTGGAGCGCGAGCTGGGTGAGCCCGGCCCCGAGCGCATCTGGTACGTGGGCGATGCTTTCGCGGCCGGCTGGTCCATGGAGGAGGTGCACCAGTTCACCAAGATCGACCCGTGGTTCCTGGTGCAGATCGAAGAGATCGTGAAGATCGAGCTGCAACTGGAGCAGACCAGCCTGGAGGCGCTGGACGCCGACACGCTGCGTGGCCTGAAGAAAAAAGGCTTCTCGGATCGCCGCCTCGCCAAGCTGCTCAAGACCACCGACGCCGCCGTGCGCGAGCGCCGCATCGCTCAAAACATCCGCCCGGTTTACAAGCGCGTGGACACCTGCGCGGCCGAGTTCGCCACCGACACCGCCTACCTGTATTCCACCTATGAAGGCCATGGCGACGGCGAGTGCGAGGCCGAGCCGACCAACAACAAGAAGATCATGGTGCTGGGTGGTGGCCCCAACCGCATCGGCCAGGGTATCGAGTTCGACTACTGCTGCGTGCACGCCGCACTGGCCATGCGCGAAGACGGGTACGAGACCATCATGGTCAACTGCAACCCGGAAACCGTGTCCACCGACTACGACACCAGCGACCGCCTGTATTTTGAGCCGCTGACGCTGGAAGACGTGCTGGAGATCGTGGACAAGGAAAAACCACTGGGCGTGATCGTCCAGTACGGTGGCCAGACGCCTCTGAAGCTTGCACTGGGCCTGGAGGCTGCGGGCGTGCCCATCATCGGCACCAGCCCTGACATGATCGACGCGGCCGAAGACCGTGAGCGCTTCCAGAAGCTGCTGCACGAACTGGGCCTGCGCCAACCGCCCAACGCCACCGCCCGCACCGAGCCCGAAGCGCTGGAAAAAGCCGCCGCGCTGGGATACCCGTTGGTGGTCCGCCCAAGCTATGTGCTGGGTGGCCGCGCCATGGAAATCGTGCACGAGCAGCGCGACCTGGAGCGCTACATGCGCGAAGCTGTGAAGGTGAGCCACGACTCGCCAGTGCTGCTGGACCGTTTTTTGAACGATGCGATCGAGTGCGATGTGGACGCCATCCGCGACCACACCGGCCGTGTGTTCATTGGCGGCGTCATGGAGCACATTGAGCAGGCAGGCGTACACAGCGGCGACTCGGCCTGTTCGCTGCCGCCTTATTATTTGTCCAAAGAGACGGTGGACGAACTCAAGCGCCAGACAGCGGCCATGGCCGAAGGCCTGAATGTGGTGGGCTTGATGAACGTGCAGTTCGCCATCCAGGAAACGGATGCCAACGGTGAAAAGAAAGACGTGATCTTTGTGCTGGAGGTGAACCCACGCGCTTCGCGCACGGTGCCTTTTGTTTCTAAAGCCACCGGTATTCAGCTGGCCAAGGTGGCCGCGCGCTGCATGGCGGGTCAGTCGCTGGACGACCAGGGCATTGGTGCCGAGGTCACGCCGCCTTATTTCAGCGTGAAAGAGGCCGTTTTCCCCTTCGTCAAGTTCCCGGGTGTGGACACCATCCTCGGCCCCGAGATGAAGTCGACCGGCGAGGTGATGGGCGTGGGCAAGACCTTTGGCGAAGCGTTCGTGAAGAGCCAGCTCGGCGCCGGCACCAAGCTGCCCACCAGCGGCAAGGTGTTCCTGACGGTGAAAAACAACGACAAGCCCCGTGCCGTGGAGATTGCGCGCGAACTGGTGGCCATGGGCTTTGACCTGGTGGCCACACGGGGCACGGCGGCTGCCATCAGCGCCGCTGGCGTGCCGGTGCAAACCGTGAACAAGGTGACCGAAGGCCGCCCGCACATCGTGGACATGATCAAGAACGGTGACATTGCGCTGGTGATCAACACGGTGGAAGAACGCCGCAACGCGATCGCCGATTCGCGCCAGATCCGCACCTCGTCGCTGCTGGCCCGAGTGACCACCTTCACCACCATCGCAGGCGCTGAAGCGGCGGTGGAAGGTATGAAGTACATCGACAGCCTTGGCGTTATTTCGGTGCAAGAAATGCACGCGCAACTGGCGGCCTGATTGCCGAGCGCGGTCCTGCTCGTGTCATGCGGGCACTGGCGCTTTACAGCGTTGGTGCCCGTTTTCATTTTTGACTTCAATTGCGCCGCCGCCCGGATAGACCCCATTTCTTTCGCGGCATAATCATGCGCACATGAACACCGCCGAGCGGCAACGCCCGGCGGTTTGCTTTTGGAGAATCACACACATGTCCACCATCCCCATCACCAAGCGCGGCGCCGAAAAACTCAAGGACGAGCTGCACCGCCTGAAAACCGTTGACCGCCCCTGGGTGATCAACGCGATTGCCGAGGCGCGTGCCCAGGGTGATCTGAGCGAAAACGCCGAATACGATGCGGCCAAAGACCGCCAGGGCTTTATTGAAGGCCGCATTGCCGAGATTGAGGGCAAGCTCTCGGCAGCCCAGATCATCGATCCACTGACGGTGGATGCGGGCGGGCGCATCGTGTTTGGCGCCACGGTGGAGCTGGAAGACGAAGACAGCGGTGCAGCGGTGACTTACCAGATCGTTGGCGAAGACGAGGCTGACCTGAAGCTGGGTCTGGTCAACATCAGCAGCCCCATTGCGCGTGCGCTGATCGGCAAAGAAGAGGGCGACACCGCCGAGGTGCAGGCCCCCGGTGGGACCCGACGCTACGAAATCGTGGCGGTGCGTTACGCGTGACGGGCCTGTGATGCAGCGACTGGCGGTGTTCTTGGCGGCCCTCTGGTGGGGCGGTATCTCAGGCCTGAGCTTTGTGGCCGTGCCCACGTTGTTTGCCAAGCTCGGTGCGCCGGTTGCGGGCCCTGTCGCGGCCCATCTGTTTTCGCTGCAGTGCTGGGCAGGGTTGGGCATCGGGCTGGCCTTGCTGCTGGTCTTGCGGCGCGCGCGGGCTGCGGGCCAGTTCCCCTTGGCGGGAGAGGTGGTGGACCCGGAGCGCCTGGCGCAAATGCAGCGCGTGCTGGGCACCATGGGCTTTGTGCTGGCCGCGATGCTGCTGGCCATGTTGCAGGAATTTGGCGTGGCGCAGAAAATCGTCACCGCTCGCGCCACCGGCGGCAACCTCCAGCTGTGGCACGGGGTGGGCACCTTGATGGTGCTTGGGCAATGGCTGTGTGCTGCGGCCGTGCTCTGGCGCTTGTCAAGATCACGCTAATCGACCGCGCGTCGGCGCGAAGTGTCGGGTCCAGGGCGGCCGTAGAACCGGCTTGTCGGGCCGCCAGCACCGCCCCCTGGGCGTCGACGCAGCAGGCGGCGCGCAGAGTTACACCCGCTCTGCCGATTCCAGCGTATTCACCATCAACATGGTGATGGTCATGGGCCCTACACCGCCGGGTACCGGGGTGATGTAGCCCGCCACTTCCTTGACGCCGGCAAAGTCCACGTCCCCGCAGAGCTTGCCCTCGTCGTTGCGGTTCATGCCGACATCGATCACCACCGCGCCGGGTTTGACCATGTCGGCGGTGAGCACGTTGCGCTTGCCCACCGCAGCCACGATCACATCGGCCTGCAACGTCATGGTCTTCAGGTCTTTGGTGGCGCTGTGGCAAACGGTGACCGTGGCGTTTTTTTGCAGCAGCATGAGTGCCATGGGTTTGCCCACGATGTTGCTGCGGCCGATCACCACCGCGTGTTTGCCCTTGAGGTCGTAGCCGATGCTTTCCAGCATCTTCATGCAGCCATAAGGCGTGCAGGGCCAGAAGCCGGGCAGGCCGGCCATGAGTGCGCCGGCGCTGGCGATGTGAAAGCCATCCACGTCCTTGGCTGGGTCAATGGCTTCGATCACTTTCTGCGCATCGATATGGGCTGGCAGCGGCAACTGCACCAGAATGCCGTGGATGGTGGCGTCTTGGTTCAAGGCGTCCACGCGACCGAGCAGTTCGGCCTCGGTCATGCTCGCGGGCCAGGTTTCCAGCACCGAGTGCATGCCCGTGTCTTCACAGGCTTTCACCTTGTTGCGCACATACACTTGGGAGGCTTGGTTGTCGCCGACCAGAATCACGGCCAGGCCGGGCGTGATGCCCTTGGCTTTGAGGGCGGTGACGCGTGCAGCGACATCTGCGCGGAGTTGGCGGGAGAGGGCGTTGCCGTCAATCAGTTGGGCGGTCATGGCACTTGTGTCGTGAGGTTGAAACGGAAACGCCCGCCGGGGTGGGCGGGCGTCGGTTTGGGGTCAGCGGGGTCAGGCCTTGGCAGGCGTTTGTCCGAGCGCGATCTTGAGCAGGTCGGCCACGGTGTTGGCCCCCAGCTTTTCCATGATGTTGGCGCGGTGCGCCTCGACCGTCTTGATGCTGATGCCGAGGTCGTCGGCGATCTGCTTATTCAGCCGGCCGGCAACGATGCGCTCCAGCACCTGGGCTTCGCGGCTGGTCAGTTTGGACAGCAGCGCGTCGCGGCTGGCAGCCTGCTGGTAAGTGGAGAACGCTTCTTTGGCGCGCTCCAGCATGCGCTCGACCAACGCCACCAATTGCTCTTCTTTGAAGGGTTTCTGGATAAAGTCCAGCGCACCTTTTTTCATGGATTCCACCGCCATGGGCACGTCGCCATGGCCGGTAATGAACACGATGGGCAGCGGGGACTGGCGCTCAATCAGACGGTCTTGCAACTCCATGCCGGTCATGCCGCCCATGCGGATATCGGCAATCAGGCAGGCCACTTCGCGAGCGTCGTATCGGCTCAGGAAGGCTTCCGCCGACTCGAAGCAACGCACCCGGTAGTCTTTGCCTTCCAGCAACCATTGCAAGGAATCGCGCACCGCTTCGTCGTCATCGACCACATAGACGGTGCCTTTTTTGGGGATCAAACTCATCTCGCTCTTTCTATGTCCGTCAACGACTGTGCGGTGGTGCTGTCTGTTGTGCCTTCGGCGCGCAGTCGGGAGACAACGGGGATCCAGAAGCTGAAGCAGCAGCCCACCACCTCGGCGCCATTGTAGATGTTCTGAACTTGTATCCTTCCATGGTGCGACTCCACGATGCTTCGGCACAGCTTGAGGCCGATGCCCATGCCCTCGCTCTTGGTGCTGTAGAACGCCTCGTAGATGCGTTCGATCATTTCGTCCGGCACGCCGCTGCCCGAGTCGCGGACCGCAAACTCCACCACATCCTGGTCCTCCTGGCGCTTGGGGCCAACGCGCAGTTCCACATGCCGCTGACCAGGCAGGCGGCCCGCTTGAGCGATGGCTTCGCCCGCGTTCTTCAGCAGGTTGATCAGCACCTGTTCAATCAGGATTGGGTCCACCAGCAGGCTGGGCAAGCGGGCTGCCACGTAGGGCGTCAGGCGCACTTGCTGGCGGCGCAGCTCGATGTCGGCCAGCTCAATGGCGTTGCTCACCATGAGCGACACGTCGGACAGCGTGGGGTTGGGTTCGCTGCGCTTCACGAACGCGCGGATGCGCTGGATGATCTGCCCGGCGCGCTGGGCCTGACGTGCGGTTTTTTCTAGCGCGCCAAGCAGTTCGTCTTGCGTGATGCGGTCTTCTTGCACGCGCGAAATCATGCCGTTGCAGTAGTTGCTGATGGCGGTCAGCGGTTGGTTGAGCTCGTGTGCCATGCTGGACGCCATTTCACCCATGGTGATGAGGCGGCTGGCGGTTTGTGCGCGTTCGGCCTGGCGCGACGCCTGCTCTTCGGCGTTGCGCCGCGGCGTGATGTCGCTGGCAATCACCATCTGGGCCAGCCGTCCGTCCACCCAGGTCAGATAACGGGTTCGCACTTCCAGCCAGCGGTCGAGTTCTTCCACAAAAACTTCGGCGTTTTCGGCCCCTGCTTCGGTCAGGGTATCGGTCGGCATGCCTGCAAACGCATCCACCGCATCGCCGTTGTCCGGGCTGGGCGTGGGCTGGTTGCCGGCCAGGTCCACCAGATGTCGGTGGCCCTGGCCCCGGGTGCCAAACCACAAGCGGTACATCTTGTTGGCAAACAGCATTTCGTCGCTGCCCAGCGGCGCTACTGACACCGCCGAATCCAGACTTTCCAGCACGGTGGTGAAGCGCTCGTAAGACGCCGACAGCTCTTCGCGGATGCGTTTGGGCTCGGTGATGTCCGTCATCGAGGTCATCCAGCCGGTCTGGTGTCCCTTGGGGTCGATCAGCGGTGACACATACATGCGGGCGTCAAAAATGCTGCCGTCTCGGCGCTGCACCCGGACCTCAAAACCACCCGGTGTTGAGCGCCCGCTGAGCTCGTCCTCCAGCCGGGCGGTGAGTTGGTCGTGGTCGTCGTCGGGCCAATAGGGGAAGGGTGCAGTGCGGCCCACCAGCTCGCCCTCGGTCCAGCCGGTCATGGAGCAAAAGGCCGGGTTCACGTAGGTGATGCGGCCCTGGATGTCCAGCGCGCGCATGCCGGTGAGCATGGAGTTTTCCATGGCGCGGCGGAAATTGGTTTCGGCCACCAGCGCTTGCTGTGCCTGCACGCGCCTGCGCGTGTGGCGCCAGGTTCCCAGCAACATCCAGACGGTGAGCGCACTCAGGGCGCCGATGACCCAGAAGAAACCGCTGCCCACAATGTCTTGCGAGGTCCGGTAGCCCTGGGCCTTCAAGATCAGGCCGTTGCCCACCGGAGACACGGCCACCTCATGTTCCAGCGGCTGTGCCGACCAGGGCAGCAAGCGCAGCACCGTGTTGGGTGATTGCAGGCTGCCCGCCAGCACGCGACCTCGGTCGTCGAGCAGGGCCACCGCGTAGCGCGCCATCACCTCGGGTGGAATGCCAAAGCGCATCAGACCGTCGACCGAATACTCGCCCATGACCGTGCCGGCAAACCGCCCTTGTTCGGACAGTGGGACCTGCAGCATCAGGGTGGCGTGGCGAGGGTCTTCGCCCAGCGGGCGCGAATAGATGGGCTGGCGCAGGTCGCGGGCCAGGTCAAACGAGCCATCGGTTTCGTTGGGTGCCAGGGTGCTGCCTGGCAAGCGCACCAGTTGGGGCGGTGCGCTGGGTGAAGCGTAGCTGGCCAGCACGTTGCGCCGGCCATCCACCCAGGTGATGGCCAACAGCTCAGGGAACTGGCTGATCAGCGACTCGACCTGGAATTCAAATTCTTCGTTCGCAATTTCCTTGTTGTCCACCTCGCGGGCCAGGCGCATCAGCTGTTCCTGGCGTTCCAGCAGGCGCAGGCGCAGGCGCTGCTGGGCGTACTCCACGTCGCGTGTCACCGCCTCCTGTTCGCGTTCCAGTTCTTCAAAGCGCAGGTAGGTGATGGCCACCACGATGGCGGAGAGAAACAGCAGCACCGACAGCAGCGGCGCCAGCGTGGCGAAACGGTCTTGCCGCGAGGGTGGGAGCTTGCGCCACCAGCGCTTCCACCAGTTGGTGGCAGGGCTCTGGGCTGGGGCAGTGGGTGGGGTGCTGGGCAATGGAATCATCTCGGTCGAAGTCTACGTGAGACCTCTCCTGTCACGGCCGCGGTTTGAAGAAATGCGGTCGATTCATGCGTTGTTTCGCGCTCACTTAAATTTCACTATATAGAAAATGAAAGCACATATTGAAATTTAAAAGAAGCTGTGGGAAAATTCGTGACACTGCGGAATGACCGCCGTAAGCTTTGTGCAAACCAACAGGAGACAAACATATGTCAGCGACCGACGCTCTCAATGGCCGTGGTGCCGGGGATGTGGATTCCCAGGAAACCCGTGAATGGATGGAGGCGCTGGCCGCCGTGATTGAGCGGGAGGGGCCGGAGCGGGCCCACTTCCTGCTGGAGCAACTGCTGGAAGAAGCGCGCCAGAACAGCATCGATTTGCCTTTCTCGGCCAACACCGGTTACGTCAACACGATCGAAACCAACGAAGAAGAGCGTTGCCCCGGCAACATTGAAATTGAAGAGCGTCTGCGCGCCTACATGCGCTGGAACGCCATGGCGATGGTCGTGAAGGCCAACCGCCACAACCCCGAAGACGGCGGCGATCTGGGCGGGCACATTGGTTCGTTTGCTTCCCTGGCCCACATGTTTGGTGCTGGTTTCAACCATTTCTGGCACGCTGAAAACGAAAACCACGGTGGCGACTGCCTCTACATCCAGGGCCACGTGTCGCCCGGCGTGTATGCCCGCGCTTACCTCGAAGGCCGCCTGACCGAAGAGCAGCTGCTCAACTTCCGCCAGGAAGTGGACGGCAAGGGCCTGTCGAGCTATCCGCATCCCAAGCTGATGCCTGAGTTCTGGCAGTTCCCCACGGTGTCCATGGGCCTGGGCCCGCTGATGGCGATCTACCAGGCGCGCTTCCTGAAATACCTGCACGCCCGGGGCATTGCCAACACCGAGAACCGCAAGGTCTGGGTGTTTTGCGGTGACGGCGAAATGGACGAGGTCGAGTCGCTGGGCGCCATCAGCCTGGCCGCTCGCGAAAACCTCGACAACCTGATCTTCGTGGTGAACTGCAACCTGCAGCGCCTGGACGGCCCAGTGCGCGGCAACGGCAAGATCATCCAGGAACTTGAAGGCGAGTTCCGTGGCTCCGGCTGGAACGTCATCAAGCTGCTGTGGGGCAGCGGCTGGGACCCGCTGCTGGCCCGCGACAAAGACGGCGCCCTGCGCAAGATCATGATGGAGACGCTGGACGGCGACTACCAGTCGTTCAAGGCCAATGATGGCGCCTATGTGCGCAAGCACTTCTTCGGCCGCGATCCCAAGGCGCTCGAGATGGTGGCGCACCTGAGTGACGACGACATCTGGAACCTCAAGCGCGGTGGTCACGATCCACAAAAGGTGTACGCCGCTTACCACAAGGCCGTGAACCACAAGGGCCAGCCCACCGTGCTGCTCATCAAGACCGTGAAGGGTTTTGGCATGGGCAAGTCGGGCGAGGGCAAGAACAACGTGCACCAGACCAAGAAGCTGACCGACGAAGACATCAAGATCTTCCGCGACCGCTTCAACCTGCCGATTCCGGACAGCGAGTTGCCCAACCTGCCGTTCTACAAACCGGCCGATGACACGCCCGAAATGCAGTACCTGCATGCGCGGCGCAAGGCACTGGGTGGCTACCTGCCGCACCGCCGCACCAAGGCCGATGAGAGTTTCACCGTGCCGTCGATCGATACCTTCAAGAGCGTGATGGAGCCCACCGCCGAAGGCCGCGAAATCAGCACCACCCAGGCCTATGTGCGCTTCCTCACCCAGCTGCTGCGCGACCAGGCCCTGGGCCCGCGCGTGGTGCCCATCCTGGTGGACGAGGCCCGCACCTTCGGCATGGAAGGCCTGTTCCGCCAGATCGGCATTTACAACCCCGCAGGCCAGCAGTACACCCCGGTCGACAAAGACCAGGTCATGTACTACAAGGAAGACAAGGCCGGTCAGATCCTGCAGGAAGGCATCAACGAAGCCGGCGGCATGAGCAGCTGGATTGCAGCAGCCACGAGCTACAGCACCAGCAACCGCATCATGGTGCCGTTCTACGTGTACTACTCGATGTTTGGTTTCCAGCGCATCGGCGACCTGGCCTGGGCTGCGGGCGACATGCAGGCTCGGGGCTTCCTGCTGGGCGGCACCTCCGGACGCACCACGCTCAACGGCGAAGGCCTGCAGCACGAAGACGGCCACAGCCACATCCTGGCCGGCACCATTCCGAACTGCATCAGCTACGACCCGACCTTCGCGCACGAAGTCGGCGTGATTCTGCACCACGGCTTGAAGCGCATGGTGGAGAAGCAAGACAACGTCTTCTACTACCTGACGCTGCTGAACGAAAACTACGCCATGCCCGGCCTCACGCCCGGCACCGAAGAGCAGATCATCAAAGGCATGTACCTTTGCAAGCCTGGTGCGGCTGGCGACACGCGTGTGCAACTGCTGGGCTCCGGCACCATCCTGCGCGAGTCGATCGCTGCCCAGGACTTGCTGGCGCAAGACTGGGGCGTGCAGGCTGACGTGTGGAGCTGCCCGAGCTTCAACGAGCTGACCCGCGACGGCCAGGACGCTGAGCGCTTCAACCTGCTGCACCCCACCGAAGCACCGCGTGTGCCCTTCGTGACGCAGCAACTGCAGCCGCACGCGGGCCCGGTCGTGGCCTCCACCGACTACATGAAGAACTACGCCGAGCAGATCCGTTCGTTCATTCCCAAGGGCCGCACCTACAAAGTGCTGGGCACCGACGGTTTTGGCCGCAGCGACTTCCGCAGCAAGCTGCGCGAGCACTTCGAGATCAACCGCCATTACATCGTGGTGGCGGCGCTCAAGGCGCTGAGCGAGGAGGGCACCGTGCCAGTGGCCAAGGTGGCTGAAGCGATTGCCAAGTACGGTATCAAGACCGACAAAGTGAATCCCTTGTACGCATGACGCTGGCCCAACCCCGCAGCGCCTGTGGCGCTACCCCCTCAAGGGGGCGAAACCAGCCGTCTGGCCAAGCCAGCCCGGCGGTTTCCCGGACGGTAGACAGCGGCTTCGGCGCATTGAACATCTGATTGGAGACAGATATGGCATTGATAGAAGTACAAGTCCCGGACATCGGCGACTTTGATGAGGTGGTGGTGATTGAACTGATGGTCAAGGTGGGCGACACGGTCAAGGCCGAGCAGTCCCTGATCACGGTCGAGTCCGACAAAGCCTCGATGGAAATTCCCTGCTCGACGGCAGGTGTGGTCAAAGAACTGCGCGTTGCCATTGGCGACAAGGTCAAGCAAGGCTCGGTGGTCCTGGTGGTGGAGGCTGCGGGTGACGCAGCCGCCCCGGCTCCAGCGCCAGCCCCTGCCCCGGCGGCTGCACCCGTGGCCGCTGCGGTGGCTCCGGTGGCTGTTGCCGCACCAGTTGCTTCGGGTCCTGTCCAGGTGATGGTGCCCGACATTGGCGACTTCAAGGACGTCGCTGTCATTGAGGTCATGGTCAAGCCGGGCGACACCATCAAGCTGGAGCAAAGCCTGATCACGGTCGAGTCCGACAAGGCGTCCATGGAGATCCCTTCATCGCACGCTGGTGTGTTGAAGGAGCTCAAAGTCAAGGTGGGTGACACCGTCAACATCGGCGATTTGCTGGCGATTTTGGAAGGTACCGTTGGTGCTGCGTCACCGGCGCCTGTGGCCGCCGCACCCGCAGCGTCCCCGGCTGCTTCGGCCGCCGCTGCCGTGGCTGCTCCTGCAGCGGCCACAGCGGCCACAGCGTCCGCAGTGGCTGCGCCAGCGCACAACCCCACGGCCACACCGGCACTGGGTCTGCCCCACGCCTCGCCGTCGGTGCGCAAGTTCGCCCGCGAACTCGGCGTGCCGCTGGCCGAAGTGCCTGGCAAAGGCCCCAAGGGTCGCATCACGCTGGACGACGTGCAGGGCTTCACCAAGTCGGTGATGGCGGGCGCGGTGCAAACCGCCGCCCAGAAGGCCAAGGCGCCAGCCGCAACTGGCGGTGGTGGTTCCGAGCTCGGCTTGATCCCCTGGCCCAAGGTGGACTTCGCGAAGTTCGGCCCCATCGAGCGCAAGGAGATGGGCCGCATCAAGAAGATCAGCGGCGCCAACCTGCTTCGCAACGCGGTCATGATCCCGGCCGTCACCAACTTTGATGACGCCGATATCACCGACCTCGAAGCCTTCCGCGTTTCCACCAACAAGGAGAACGAGAAGAGCGGCGTCAAGGTCACCATGCTGGCGTTCCTGATCAAGGCCTGCGTGGCCGCGCTCAAGAAGTTTCCTGAATTCAACAGCTCCATCGACGGCGACGCGCTGGTCTACAAGCAGTACTGGCACATTGGCTTTGCGGCCGACACACCCAACGGCCTGATGGTCCCAGTCATCAAGGACGCCGACAAAAAAGGCGTGCTACAGATCAGCCAGGAAATGGGCGAACTCGCCAAGAAGGCGCGCGACGGCAAGCTGAGCCCGGCCGAAATGAGCGGTGCCACCTTCACCATCTCTTCGCTCGGCGGCATCGGTGGCCGGTACTTCACGCCCATCATCAACGCACCCGAAGTCGCCATTCTCGGCGTCTGCAAGAGCAACATGGAACCGGTGTGGGACGGCAAGCAGTTCGTGCCGCGCCTGATGCTGCCTCTCAGCCTGACCTGGGACCACCGCGTGATTGACGGCGCCGCTGCGGCCCGCTTCAACGCCTATCTTGGCCAGATCCTCGGCGACTTCCGCCGGGTGCTGCTGTAAGGAGCCGACGATGGCAATGATTGACATTCAGGTTCCCGACATTGGCGACTTCGACGAGGTCGCGGTCATCGAGTTGCTGGTCAAGCCCGGCGACACCGTCAAGGTCGAGCAGTCGCTCATCACTGTGGAGTCTGACAAAGCCTCCATGGAGATTCCCTCGTCGCACGCCGGCGTGGTGAAAGAACTCAAGGTGGCCATGGGCGACAAAGTCAAGCAAGGCTCGGTGGTGCTGGTGCTGGAAGGCGAGGGCGCTGCCAGCGCTCCTGCCGCGCCAGCCGCAGCGCCAGCGGCCGCTTCACCTGCTCCCGTTGCTGCCCCTGCCGCAGCACCGGTCGTGGCTACTGCTGCTGCCAGCTTCGGTGGCAGCGTCGACATCGAATGCGACCTGCTCGTGCTCGGCGCCGGCCCCGGTGGCTATTCCGCCGCCTTCCGCGCGGCCGATCTCGGTCTCAAGGTCGTGTTGGTCGAGCGCTACGCCCAACTCGGCGGCGTGTGCCTGAACGTGGGTTGCATCCCGTCCAAGGCGCTGCTGCACGTGGCGGCCGTGATGGACGAAGTCACCCACATGGCCGACCTCGGTGTGGACTTCGGCGCTCCGGTGGTCAACATCGACAAGCTGCGTGGTCACAAGGAAAAGGTCATCAACAAGCTCACCGGCGGCCTGGCCGCCATGGCCAAGATGCGCAAGGTCACCACCGTGCGCGGTTACGGCGCGTTTGTCGGTGCGAACCATGTGGAAGTGGAAGAAACCACCGGCACGTCGCAAGAGAAGACCGGCAAAAAACAAGTGATCGCGTTCAAGAAATGCATCATCGCCGCCGGCTCGCAGGCGGTGCGCCTGCCCTTCATGCCCGATGATCCGCGCGTGGTCGACAGCACCGGCGCACTGGCGCTCAAGGAAGTGCCCAAGCGCATGCTGATCCTGGGTGGCGGCATCATCGGCCTGGAAATGGGCACGGTCTACAGCACGCTGGGCGCGCGCCTCGATGTGGTGGAAATGATGGACGGCCTGATGCAGGGCGCCGACCGCGATCTGGTCAAGATCTGGCAGAAGATGAACGCCAAGCGCTTCGACAACATTATGCTCAAGACCAAGACGGTGGGCGCTCGCGCCTTGCCGGAAGGCATTGAGGTGACGTTTGAAAGCGCCGAACCCGGCGGCACGGCGCCAGCGCCACAGGTGTACGACCTGGTGCTGCAGGCCGTGGGCCGCACGCCCAACGGCAAAAAGATCGCCGCCGACAAGGCGGGCGTGGCCGTGACCGACCGTGGCTTCATCAACGTCGACATCCAGATGCGCACCAACGTGCCGCACATCTTCGCCATCGGCGACATCGTGGGCCAGCCCATGCTGGCGCACAAGGCGGTGCACGAGGCGCACGTGGCGGCCGAGGTCATTGCCGGTGAACTGCAGGGCAACAAGGAGCTGGCCGCGGCCGCCTTCAACGCCCGCGTGATTCCCAGCGTGGCCTACACCGACCCCGAGGTGGCCTGGGTCGGCCTCACCGAAGACCAGGCCAAGGCCCAAGGCATCAAGGTCAAGAAGGGCCTGTTCCCTTGGACGGCCTCGGGCCGCGCCATTGCCAACGGCCGCGACGAAGGCGTGACCAAGCTGCTGTTCGACGATTCACCCGAGGCCCACGGCCACGGCAAGATCCTGGGCGGCGGCATGGTCGGCACCCACGCGGGCGACATGATAGGCGAGATCGCGCTGGCCATCGAGATGGGCGCCGACGCGGTGGACATCGGCAAGACCATCCACCCGCACCCCACGCTGGGCGAGAGCATCGGTATGGCGGCGGAGGTGGCTCACGGGACTTGTACCGACTTGCCGCCCGCGAAGAAGTAATCGGTTTCAGCACTATCGGAAAAAAAGGGCCCGAACCGTTGCCGGTTCGGGCCCTTTTTTGACGTTCACAGACGCTACACCAGCGGGCTCCTAGCCGTTTGTGCACCTCATTCAAATCACTCCTGGTGGATATGCGTCCATATCGACCTCACCCTGACTGAGTTGAGCCGTTTCTTTTGTGCGCGTGCTCTGACCTCTTGCCCTCAGCGGTGGCTGCATGTCAGGCAGGCAACAAAAAACCGGGCATGCCCGGTTGCTTGTGTGCCGTACTGCGATCCTTGGCGGGATCAGCGCCTTGTGGCTTGTGCGGTTTCCGCGTTCATGGGCAAGGGAACCCGGCGAGCACCGTTGAAACGGGTTTGCCAATAAGCAATGCGCATGTCTTCAACCCGCACATGTGAGCCCGCGCGCGGGGAATGAATGAATTTTCCGTCTCCCACATAGATGCCCACATGGCTGAAGGCCCGCTTCATGGTGTTGAAGAACACCAAGTCGCCCGGTTTCAGCTCGCTTCGGTCAATTTCCTGGGTGCTTGCGGCCTGCTCGGCAGCTCGGCGTGGCAGCACTTTGCCCACGGATTGCTCAAACACCGCCCGCACAAATCCGCTGCAATCAAAACCTGTTTCAGCGCTGTTGCCACCGTATTTGTAGGGTACGCCCAGGAACCCCATCGCGTTCACGACCAAACTGGAGGCACGCTCGCCAACCGATTCCCGAGCCTGCTGGATTTGACTACCCAGGCGGCTCATCAGACCTTTTTCAGCGAGCAAGGTATCCATGTCGTCAAACGCTGCATCGGCTGGCGCAGCATGGGATGCCGCGCTGCAACTCAGTAAAACTACAAGGATCCAACTTTTCATACTTTTAGGTTATCGGTGTTTTTCAGGCAAGTCAAGCGCGAAAAGGCTCGCAACATGTTGATTTGCATGACATTTGCCGCAAGTTACCTTGCGTTTTCACGGTCGAGCGTGCAGGGTAGCGGGGGTTGAGGGCTGTTCGCACTGTCTCAGCGCCGTGCTGGTTGGGTGTGGCCGGTTGCTTGTCTGTAGTTGGCCGCTGTCGGCACGCAGGTGTGGCGAACTGCGAAAATCAACGTTGTTTCGTTTGATTTGAAGAAAGACTGCCATGCTGCTCGATGTCACAGATTCCCAGCTCGTGCTGGTTGATTACCAGTCCCGCTTGATGCCCGCGATTTTCGAGGGGCCCCAAGTTCTGGCCAACGCGGTGCGACTTGCCCGCATGGCGCAGTTGCTGGACGTGCCGGTATGGGGCACCGAGCAAAACCCGGAGAAACTCGGTCCCAACCCGCCGGAGTTGCGCGGCCTGTGCCAGAGGACCTTGTCCAAAATGCACTTCAGCGCGGTGTCCGACGGTTTGGTCGACTGGCTTCGACCACCCGCGCGCCCAGCGGGCGGCAACGCACGCAGCTTGCCCAAGCATCTGCAAAAGCCCTCGGCACCCATGCCTGAGCGGGCGACCATTGTGTTGGCGGGTTGCGAAGCCCATGTCTGCCTGCTGCAAACGGCGCTCGAACTGATTGAGCAGGAACTCGATGTGTGGGTTGTCACCGACGCCTGCAGTTCCCGCACCGAGCGCAACCGCGATGCCGCGTTTGACCGCTTGGCCGGGGCGGGCGCCGAGCTGGTCACCACCGAAATGGTGGCTTTTGAATGGCTGCGGGCCGCGGACAACCCCGTGTTTCGAGACGTGCATGCGCTGATCAAGTAAGCCTGCCGTGAGGGAGGGCCAGCGGGACGTAGGGAGCGTGCCGCTGGGCGGCCTTGATGAAGCAAGTTGGTTTGTGCCACCTTGTTTGTTTTGGCGGCGCCGGCCCAGAGCGGTTCCATGTGTTTCGCGCAGACCGAAACAGTGGGCTGTCAGACTCTCGCAAGTCTGAACTCCATAATTATGAATTCAGTTTGAGCCGCCGGGGATCTTCCGGGTGGCCCACGTCAGCTGCCGCAAAAACCACCCCACGCAGGAGACTCCTATGAGCAATCCCCAAGGCTATGCCGAATTCCACCGCCGCTCGATTGAGGACCGCGACGCTTTTTGGGCCGAGCAGGCGCAGCTGGTGGACTGGCGCAAACCGTTTGACCGGGTTTGCAACTACGACAATCCGCCCTTCGCGCGCTGGTTTGAAGGCGGATTGACCAACCTGTGTCACAACGCCGTGGACCGGCACCTGAAAGACCGGGCCGACCAGAACGCGCTTATCTTTGTCTCCACCGAAACCGATGTGGAAAAGATCTACAGCTTCCGTGAACTGCACGCTGAGGTGCAGCGCATGGCGGCGATCCTTATGGACCAAGGCGTGAAGAAGGGCGACCGCGTCCTGATTTACATGCCCATGATTCCCGAAGCCGCTTTCGCCATGCTCGCCTGCGTGCGCATTGGCGCCATTCACTCGGTGGTGTTTGGTGGCTTCGCCAGCCATTCTCTGGCCAGCCGCATTGAAGATGCTTCGCCGGTTGCCATCGTCAGCGCTGACGCTGGCTCTCGCGGTGGCAAGGTGGTGGAATACAAACCGCTGCTGGACGAAGCCATCAAACTGTCTGCTCACAAGCCATCCAAGGTCGTGATGGTTAACCGCGGCCTGGCGGCATTCGCAGCGGTGGAGGGCCGTGATGTGGACTACAGCGCTGCGCGCGCCCAACACATGGACACCGTGGTGCCTTGCGAGTGGGTGGACGCCACGCACCCCAGCTACACGCTCTACACCAGCGGCACCACCGGCAAGCCCAAGGGCGTTCAGCGCGACACCGGTGGCTACACCGTGGCACTGGCCGCTTCCATGAAGCACATCTACATGGGCGAACCCGGTGAAACCTACTTTTCTACCAGCGACATTGGCTGGGTGGTGGGGCACAGCTACATCATCTACGGCCCGTTGATCGGTGGCATGGCCACCATCATGTACGAAGGTCTGCCCATTCGGCCAGATGCTGGCATCTGGTGGGAGCTGGTTGAAAAATACAAGGTCACGGTCATGTTCAGTGCACCCACAGCCGTGCGTGTGCTCAAGAAATACGATTCTTCGTTCATCAAAAAATACGATCTGTCCAGCCTCAAGGCATTGTTCCTGGCGGGCGAGCCGCTGGACGAAACCACCGCCAAGTGGATTTCTGACGAGCTGGGCAAGCCCATCGTCGACAACTACTGGCAGACCGAAACCGGCTGGCCCATCCTGGCTATCTGCAATGGCGTGGAGAAAGCCGACAGCAAGTTCGGCTCACCAGGCAAAGCGGTGTACGGCTACGACGTCAAGCTGCTGGACGACCAGACCGGCGAAGAGCTCAAGGGCGGCAACAAAAAAGGGGTGGTCGCCGTTGAAGGTCCATTGCCACCGGGCTGCATGCAGACCATCTGGGGCGACGATGCACGGTTCGTCAAGACCTACTGGTCTAGCGTGCCGGGGAAGGTGGTTTACAGCACCTTTGACTGGGGCATTCGCGACGAAGACGGTTATTACTTCATCTTGGGCCGCACCGACGACGTGATCAACGTGGCCGGTCACCGCTTGGGCACCCGGGAGATTGAGGAAAGCATTTCCAGCCACCCACGCATCGCCGAGGTGGCGGTGGTGGGCGTGGCTGACCAGCTCAAGGGCCAGGTTGCGATGGCTTTTGCCGTTGTGAAAGACGCCTCATCGTTGACCGACGAGGCTTCCCGCCTGAAGCTGGAGGGCGAGGTCATGAAGCTGGTGGACGAGCAACTGGGCGCTGTGGCGCGACCAGCTCGCGTGCGCTTCGTCAGCGTGTTGCCCAAGACCCGCAGCGGCAAACTGCTGCGCCGGGCCATTCAGGCCGTGTGCGAGGGCCGCGACGCAGGCGACCTGACCACCATGGACGACCCGGCCGCGCTGCAGCAAATCAAGGATTTGCTGGTCTGAAAGCGCTGGGAGGTTCGGCGGCGCCGCGCCCTTTGGTCGGGCGGTGACTGCCGAACCCCTTGCGGTTTGCGTTGGGTCAATAGTTGTGTGTTCGAGGCGTGGTTTGAAGCCCGACAAAAACCCGTGGGCATCGTCAGCTTTTGTAAGTATGATTCATGCTTATATAGACAAAAGTGATGCCCGCCATGGAACAAATGATCGAATCCGATGCAAACGTGGAAAAGGTTCGTGTGTTCGAGTTGGCCGCCGAGTTGTTCGGTGTGCTGGCTACGCCCATGCGCCTGCGCATCCTGAGCGCGTTGTGTGACAAGGAAAAATCGGTGTCGCAGCTGCTGCAAGAAATCGACACCACACAGCCGAACCTGTCGCAGCACCTGAACCTTTTGTACCGGGCGGGCGTGCTGGCCAAGCGCAAAGACGGCACCCAGGTGATTTACCGGGTTCAAAGCGAAAAGGCCGTGACGCTGTGCCGCACGGTGTGCACCCAGATCGCCATTGAGATGGACGAGCCCAGTACCGTGCCTGCCTCTGAGCGCTTGTCGCCCCGCGTCGTTTCCTGAGCAACTGAGCCGCTGCCGGCCCACCCGCGCAGTGGCGTCGCATTCTCGTCTGGCGCCCTGGTGATCGGGCGCTCCGGTCCTGCGCCTCGCAGCAATGGTTGTTGCCAGACCTGAAGGTCGCTGACACCAGGCTGTCGCTTGGCGACCGTGCAACACATTCCACCCGATTCACATCCCGCTTTGCGCACGGGGCTGGTTTTTTACATCAGACCCGGCCAAGGTGGCACAATCTTGGTTTGCAGTCAGGTCCTTCCACAGCCACTGTCGCATCCGCCAATCGGTTCAGCCGTGTCGCGGAAGGTTTTTTTTACCAGCTAATGTTTCCTGTAGGGAAACGGAGGTCAGCGGATTTATGAGCGATTCCCAAGCAAACGGGGGCAACGTCTATGTTGCCTACAAAGGCAACTCGTACCTTTTCGGCGGCAACGCGCCGTATGTGGAAGAGATGTACGAAAACTATCTGGACAACCCGGGTAGCGTGTCCGAAACCTGGCGGGCGTATTTCGACGCCTTGCAGCACGTGCCAGCCGTCGACGGCAGCGATGCCCGCGATGTGCCCCACCTGCCCGTCATCAATGCATTTGCCGAGCGTGCCAAACAAGGCGGTACCAAGGTTGTCATCGCCGCTGGTGCCGACTCCGATTTGGGTCGCAAGCGCGTGGCTGTACAGCAGCTCATTGCGGCTTACCGCAACGTCGGCGCCCGCTGGGCCGACCTGGATCCGCTCAAGCGCACCGAGCGCGACCACATTCCCGAACTCGATCCAGCGTTTTACGGTTTCACCGACGCCGATTTCGAAACCGTGTTCAACACCAGCAACACGTTTTTCGGCAAGGAAGTCATGTCCTTGCGGGACTTGCTGAATGCACTGCGCGAAACCTACTGCAGCAGCATTGGCGCCGAGTACATGTACATCAGCGACCAGGCGCAAAAACGCTGGTGGCAGGAAAAGCTGGAATCGATCCGCAGCAAGCCGGCCTTCAACGCCGACAAGAAAAAGCACATCCTCGACCGCCTGACCGCAGCCGAGGGGCTTGAGCGCTTCCTGCACACCAAATACGTGGGCCAGAAACGCTTTTCGCTGGAAGGTGGCGAGAGCTTCATTGCCGCCATGGACGAGCTGATTCAGCTCGCAGGCAGCCAGGGCGTTCAGGAAATCGTGATCGGCATGGCCCACCGTGGTCGCTTGAACGTGCTGGTCAACACCTTGGGCAAGATGCCCAAAGATTTGTTTGCTGAATTCGATCACACGGCGCCTGAAGACCTGCCGGCTGGTGATGTGAAGTACCACCAGGGTTTCAGCTCTGACGTGTCCACGCCTGGCGGCCCGGTGCATTTGTCGTTGGCATTCAACCCTTCGCACCTGGAAATTGTGAACCCGGTGGTGGAGGGTTCGGTGCGCGCGCGTATGGACCGCCGCGAAGACCCGCATGGCAAACAAGTGCTGCCCGTGCTGGTGCATGGCGACGCTGCTTTTGCCGGCCAGGGTGTCAACCAGGAAACGCTGGCGCTGGCCCAGACCCGCGGTTACTCCACCGGCGGCACGGTGCACCTGATCATCAACAACCAGATCGGTTTCACCACCTCCGACCCGCGCGACCTGCGTTCCACGCTGTATTGCACCGATATCGTCAAGGGTGTTGAGTCGCCCGTGCTGCACGTCAACGGTGACGACCCAGAGGCTGTGGTGCTGGCCACCCAGCTGGCTCTGGAATACCGCATGACGTTCCGCAAGGACGTGGTGCTCGACATCATCTGCTTCCGCAAACTCGGCCACAACGAGCAGGACACTCCGAGCCTGACCCAGCCGCTGATGTACCGCAAGATCGCGGCACATCCCGGTACCCGCAAGCTCTACGCCGACAAACTCTCTGCGCAGGGTCTGGGTGACACCTTGGGCGATGATATGTCCAAGTCGTACCGTGCTGCGCTGGATGCCGGTCGCCACACGGTAGACCCGGTGCTGACCAACTTCAAGAGCAAGTTTGCGGTCGACTGGTCGCCCTTCCTAGGCAAAAAGTGGACCGATGCGGGCGACACGGCCATTCCGATGGCGGAGTGGAAGCGTTTGGCCGACCGCCTGACCACCATCCCAGAAAGCGTGACCCCGCACCAGTTGGTGAAGAAGGTCTACGCCGACCGCGCGGCCATGGGCCGTGGCGACATTCCGGTGGACTGGGGCATGGGCGAACACATGGCGTTTGCTTCCCTGGTGGCCAGCGGCTTCCCGGTGCGCCTGTCGGGCGAAGACTGCGGCCGCGGTACCTTCACGCACCGCCATGCGGTGATTCACGACCAGAACCGTGAAAAGTGGGACACCGGCACCTACACGCCGCTAGAAAATGTGGCAGACAACCAGGCTCCCTTTGTCGTGATCGACTCCATCCTGTCTGAAGAGGCTGTGCTGGGTTTTGAATACGGCTATGCGTCGAACGACCCGAACACCCTGGTGATCTGGGAAGCGCAGTTCGGCGATTTCGCCAACGGCGCCCAGGTGGTGATCGACCAGTTCATTGCGTCTGGCGAAGTGAAGTGGGGCCGTGTGAACGGCATCACGCTGATGCTGCCGCACGGCTACGAAGGCCAGGGCCCAGAGCACAGCTCGGCGCGCCTGGAGCGCTTCATGCAGCTGGCGGCTGACACCAACATGCAGATCGTGCAGCCCACCACGGCCAGCCAGATCTTCCACATCTTGCGCCGCCAGATGGTGCGCAACCTGCGCAAGCCGTTGGTGATCTTCACGCCCAAGTCGCTGCTGCGCAACAAGGACGCGACCTCGCCTCTGAGCGAGTTCACCAAAGGCATTTTCCAGACGGTCATTCCGGAAAACAACGCTGCCGTGGTGAAGGGCGCCGACAAGGTCAAGCGCATCATCTGCTGCTCGGGCAAGGTGTACTACGACCTGGTGAAGAAGCGCGAAGAGAAGGGCGCTGACGATGTGGCCATCATCCGTGTCGAGCAGCTCTACCCGTTTCCGCACAAGGTGTTTGGTGCGGAGGTGCGCAAGTACCCGAACGCCACCGACATTGTCTGGTGCCAGGACGAGCCGCAAAACCAGGGTGCCTGGTTCTTTGTGCAGCACTACATCCACGAGAACATGCTGGACGGACAGAAGCTCGGTTACGCCGGTCGCGCTGCCTCCGCTTCGCCTGCCGTGGGCTATGCGCACCTGCACCAAGAGCAGCAAAAGACCCTGATTGAGGCCGCTTTCGCCAAGCTCAAGGGCTTCATCCTCACCAAGTAACCGACGGTGGTCGTTGAGACGCGGGCGCCTGGCCAATATGCCGGTGCCCAGCGCCTCTCAACGCCGAACACCCAACGCAAAGAACAGGTAATTCAAATGGCAATCGTAGAAGTCAAAGTTCCTCAGCTCTCTGAGTCCGTGGCCGAAGCCACCCTGCTGCAGTGGAAAAAGAAGGTGGGTGACGCTGTCACCGCCGATGAAACCCTGATTGAAATCGAGACCGACAAGGTCGTTCTGGAGTGTCCAGCACCTTCCAGCGGCGTGCTGGTCGAAATTTTGCAAGGCGACGGTGCCACCGTGGCCGCCGAGCAGCTGATCGCCCGTATCGACACCGCCGCCGTTGCTGGCGCTACAGCACCTGCGGCGGCTGCGCCCGCTGCCGTGGCTCCCGCCCCCGTGGCCGCTGCCCCTGCCGCGGCCGCTGTGGCTGCATCGCAGTCCAAAGCTGGCGTGGCCATGCCCGCCGCTGCCAAGCTGATGGCCGACGGTGGCATGGCCCCCGGCTCGGTGGCTGGCACCGGCAAAGACGGGCGCGTGACCAAGGGCGATGTGTTGGCCGCTGCGGCCGCACCCAAGCCCGCGGCAGCCGCTCCCGTTGCCATTCCCACCGGCGCCCCTACCAAGGTGCTGCCGCAGGTGGCGACCGTGGCCCCCGATCTGGGCGACCGCCCAGAAGAGCGCGTGCCGATGACGCGTCTGCGTGCCCGCGTAGCCGAGCGTTTGCTGCAGTCGCAGTCGACCAACGCCATCCTGACCACGTTCAACGAAATCAACATGGCGCCGGTCATGGAGATGCGCAAGCGCATGCAGGAGCGTTTCGAAAAGGAACACGGCGTGAAGCTGGGTTTCATGAGCTTTTTCGTGAAGGCGGCGGTGCATGCGCTGAAGAAGTTCCCGGTGCTCAACGCGTCGGTGGACGGCAACGACATCGTGTACCACGGCTATTTCGACATCGGCATTGCGGTGGGCTCGCCCCGCGGCTTGGTGGTGCCCATCTTGCGCAACGCCGACCAGATGAGCTTTGCCGACATTGAGAAGAAGATTGCCGAATTTGGCCAGAAAGCCAAAGAAGGCAAGCTGAGCATGGACGACATGACCGGTGGCACTTTCTCCATTTCCAACGGCGGCACCTTCGGCTCCATGATGTCGACCCCCATCATCAACCCGCCCCAGTCGGCCATTCTGGGCGTGCATGCCACGAAAGACCGCGCCATGGTGGAAAATGGCCAGGTCGTGGTGCGCCCCATGAACTACTTCGCCATGTCCTACGACCACCGCATCATCGATGGCCGCGAAGCCGTGCTGGGTCTGGTGGCGATGAAAGAAGCGCTGGAAGACCCTGCGCGCCTGTTGTTCGACATCTGAACGCACGGGGGCTCACACCATGTCACTGGCAGACGAACTGTTGAAGCTGGAGCAGCTGCGTGAGCGCGGCAGCTTGACGACAGAAGAGTTCGAACGGGCAAAGGCCCGGCTGCTGGGGACTGGTGTGGATCCCATGGTGTCGCCCAAGCTGGCGCAGTCGCTCAACAGCCTGCGTCGATCGAGCACGGACAAATGGATCGCTGGTGTGTGCGGTGGCGTGGCCGCCGCCACCGGTGTCGACGCCTGGATCTGGCGCCTGCTGCTGGCCGTGCTGTTTTTCGCGGGAGGTATGGGCCTGGTGCTCTACATCCTGCTCTGGATTTTTGTGCCCGCCGAGTAAGGCAGGCAGCAACCCGAGAGTTTCAACATGTCTCAATCTTTTGATGTGATCGTCATCGGTGGCGGTCCTGGCGGCTATATCGCCGCCATCCGCGCAGCCCAGCTGGGCTTCAAGGTCGCCTGTATCGACGAGTGGAAGAATGCCGCTGGCGGCCCCGCACTGGGTGGCACCTGCACCAACGTGGGTTGCATTCCTTCCAAGGCGCTGCTGCAGTCCAGCGAACACTTTGACCACGCCAACCACCACTTTGCCGAACACGGCATCAGCACCGGTACGGTGAAGATGGATGTGTCCAAAATGGTCGGCCGCAAAGACGCGGTGGTGAAACAGAACAACGACGGCATCCAGTACCTGTTGAAGAAGAACAAAGTGACGTTTTTCCACGGCCGCGGCTCGTTCGTGAAGGCGGTCGAAGGTGGCTACGAGATTCAGGTGACGGGCGCCAAAGAAGAGTTGCTGACCGGCAAGCAGATCGTTGTGGCCACAGGCTCCAACGCGCGTGCGCTGGCTGGCGTGCCGTTTGACGAGGAAACCGTGCTGTCCAACGACGGCGCTCTGCGCCTTGGCGCGGTGCCCAAAAAGCTGGTGCTCATTGGCTCCGGCGTCATCGGCCTTGAAATGGGTTCGGTCTGGCGCCGTCTGGGTTCGGACGTCACCATTCTTGAAGGCCTGCCCACGTTCCTGGGCGCGGTGGACGAGCAGATTGCCAAGGAGGCCAAGAAGGCGTTTGACAAGCAGGGCCTGAAGATCGAACTCGGCGCGAAAGTGGGCGACATCAAGACCACCAAGAAGGGCGTGAGCGTGGCCTATACCAACGCCAAGGGCGAAGCCCTGTCGCTGGATGCCGACAAGCTGATCGTGTCCATTGGCCGGGTGCCCAACACCATCGGTTTGAACGCTGAGGGCGTGGGCCTGCAACTGGACGAGCGCGGCGCGATCATGGTCGATGCCGACTGCAAAACCAGCTTGCCCGGCGTGTGGGCGGTGGGCGACGTGGTGCGTGGCCCCATGTTGGCGCACAAGGCAGAAGAAGAGGGCGTGGCGGTGGCTGAGCGCATCGCCGGCCAGCACGGGCACGTCAACTTCAACACCATTCCCTGGGTCATTTACACCAGCCCCGAAATTGCGTGGGTGGGCCGTACCGAGCAGCAACTCAAAGCCGATGGCGTGGCCTACAAGGCGGGCACCTTCCCGTTCCTCGCCAACGGCCGGGCGCGCGCGCTGGGCGACACGACTGGCATGGTCAAGTTCCTGGCCGATGCGACCACGGACGAAATTCTGGGTGTGCACATCGTCGGTCCCATGGCTTCTGAGCTGATTGCCGAGGCTGTGGTGGCGATGGAGTTCAAAGCCAGCGCCGAAGACATCGCCCGTATCTGCCACGCACACCCCTCGCTGTCGGAAGCGACCAAGGAAGCTGCGCTGGCGGTGGACAAGCGCACGCTGAATTTCTGATCCGTGCCGCGCTTCGGCGCGGCCAGCGGCCACCGCCTGCTTGGCGGCAAACCCTGCGGCCCGGTGAAACCGGTACCGCGGGGTTTTTGCTTGTGTGGCATGCTTCCCCGAAACACCATGTGAACAGGTTGATATGTCCGTCAAGGCCACTTATGAGGCCGCGCTCAAGGAGCGCGGATACGCCACCGATCCGGCCCAGCAGCGCGCCATTGATGCGCTGGAGCGGTGCGCCACCGAATGGACGAACTACAAGCAAAAGCGTTCGAATGCGCTGAAAAAAATGTTCGTCAAGCCTGAGATCCCGCGTGGGGTCTACATGTTTGGTGGGGTGGGGCGGGGCAAAAGCTTTTTGATGGATTGCTTTTTCAATGCGGTGCCCATCAAGCGCAAAACCCGGCTGCACTTTCACGAGTTCATGCGCGAAGTGCACCGCGAACTGCGCGAGCTGCAGGGCACGGTGAACCCGCTGGACGAGCTGGGCCTGCGCATGGCCAAGCGCTACAAGCTGATCTGCTTTGACGAATTTCACGTGGCGGACGTGACCGACGCCATGATCTTGCACCGCTTGTTGGACGCGCTGTTCAAGGCGGGAGTGGGTTTTGTGACCACCTCCAACTTTCATCCCGATGGGCTCTACCCCAACGGCCTGCACCGCGACCGGATCTTGCCTGCCATTGAACTGCTCAAGCAGAAGCTGGAGGTGATCAATGTCGACAACGGCACCGACTACCGCCAGCAAACGCTGGCCCTCATCGACCTCTATCACACCCCGCTCGGTCCGCAGGCCGATGCGGCCATGGAAAAGAGCTTTGTGCAGCTGGCGGAAATGGGTGACCAGGACCCGGTGATGCACATCGAGTCGCGGCAGATCCGTGCTGTGCGCCGCGCGGGTGGCGTGATCTGGTTTGACTTTCGCACGCTGTGCGGTGGGCCACGATCGCAAAACGATTACCTCGAAATCGCCACCCAGTTTCACACGGTGTTGCTGTCGAATGTGCCGCAAATGCAGGTGCGCCAGGCGTCCGAAGCGCGGCGTTTCACCTGGCTCATTGACGTGCTGTACGACCGCCGTGTGAAGCTGGTGATGTCGGCTGCTGTGGCGCCAGAGTTGCTTTACGTCGAGGGTCCCATGTCCCATGAGTTCCCACGCACGGTATCCCGATTGGGTGAGATGCAGTCTGCCGAATTTCTGGCCTTGGAACACCGCACGGTCGATACCGGGCTGACCTGAGCCGCGCGAGGCTGCTCGGCCACGACAGCTTCCAGGGTGGGTCAGGTCAAGTCAGGGGATCGACTTTGACGATGGTGAGCGACAGGTTGTCGCCCATGCCCTTGGAGCGTGAGCGCGCCTTTTGAATCAGGAACTCGCAGGCCTCTCGGGGCGACAACATGGCAATGGTGCTGGCGAGTTCTTCGGGTGTGAAGTAGTGCCACACGCCGTCGCTGCACGACATGATCGCGTCGCCCGGGATCAGTTGGGGCACCACATGGATGTCCACGGGCGGGTCGTTGTCGGTGCCCAGGCAGCCCATCAGAATGTTTGAATGGGGGTGGTCCAAGGCGTCCTCTTCGCTGATCTCACCTTGGTTGACCAGGGTTTGAACGTACGAATGGTCCATGGTGCGGAACACCATTTTCCCGTTGCGGAAGTGGTAGATGCGGGAGTCGCCTGCGTGCACCCAGTGGCTGTCACCGCCTGGGTTGATGAGAAAGGCCGCGATGGTGCTGTGTGGCTCTTGTTCGGCTGAAACCGCCGTGAGCTTGATCACCAGGTGCGACTCTTCAACGATTTGACGCAACAGCGCCGAGGCATCGTCGGTGTCAGGGTCGTACCGTTCAAACAACTGGCGGGCCGTGAGCATCACCTGGTCTGACGCTTTGCGCCCCCCGCTGCGCCCGCCCATGCCATCGGCCACCACCGCGAGCAGGCAGCCTGTGTGGCGCGGGTGGTGAAGCAAGCAGACCTGGTCTTGCTGGTAGTCGCGATCGCCGCGGTGAATGCCGGTCGATGCCTGGATGCGGTAGCCTTTTGACATAGCAGGGTTTTGCAGTAGTGAGGTGAGCGCCCCAACCCTGCCGGAGGCAAGGTGTGCCGTCGTTCTGGGGGAGTTCCGCCGAGCGACTTGAGCAGCGTGCAAACAATGAATCTGATGGTAACCACTAAAGCCTACAGGCCCCGCCATCTATGATCAAAACTTTCATGAACGCCCCACCGCGGCTCGTTCCTTGGTTGGGTGTGTCATATGGCCCGCTGAAGGGTGGTGTGGCAAGCGCTGCGGAGGTTGTTTGACGGCTCTGGAATTGGACGTGGTGGCCGCATTTGCCGAGGGTGGGCCGCTCGCGCGCAGCACGGATGGCCTGCGCCCGCGCCCGGCCCAGCTGGACATGGCCTCTGCCGTGGCCCGCACGGTGGATGCCAGGGACTGCCTGGTGGTGGAAGCGGGCACAGGGGTGGGCAAAACGTTTGCCTATCTGGTGCCGGTGTTGCTGAGTGGCCGGCGGGCGCTGTTGTCCACCGCCACCCAGGCGCTGCAAGACCAACTTTTTTCACGCGACATACCCGCCGTGAGTCGGGCGCTGGGCGTGCCGGTGCGGGCGGCCTTGCTCAAGGGCCGCTCCAGCTATGTGTGTGTGCAGCGCCTGGAGCAGGCGAGAAGCGGTGCGCGCGTGGGCTTGCGAGACCCGGCGCTGACCGCGGGCCTGGAGCAGGTGCAGCGTTGGGCCATGGCATCGGTCAGTGGTGATCTGGCCGAGCTTCCCGGCCTGGACGAGGCCTCGCCCCTACGCGGGCTGATCAGTTCCACCCGCGACAACTGTCTGGGCGGCGCGTGCCCCCGGCTGGCGCAATGCCATGTGAACCGGGCACGCCACGAAGCGCTGCAAGCCGACTGGGTGGTGATCAACCACCCCCTGTTTTTTGCCGATCAGGAGGTGCAAGAGGCGGGGCGGGACAGCTTGTTGCCCCGCGCCGAGGTGGTGGTTTTTGACGAGGCGCACCAGTTGAACGATGCCGGCGTTCAGTTTTTGGGTCAGTCTGTGGGCTCCAGCCTGCTGCGCGACCTCGCCCGCGAAGTGTCGAGCCTGGGGCAGCAATGGGCGCGCGGCATGCGTCCCTGGAGCCACCTGGCGTTTGAGCTGGAGCACGCAGCCCGGCAGGTGTCCCCGTTGCTGCACGCTGCGCCGGGCGGTGGGCGGCGCAGCCGGTGGCAGCAACAAGTGCCCGAGGGGCTGGACGCGAGCGGCTGGCGCCTGGCGGTGGCTGGCGTTGCCGGCTCCCTGTCCGCTGTGCAACACGCGCTGGCGCAAACCTGTGACGCCGCGGCCGAGTTGGTCCACCTGCACCAGCGGGTGTTGCGAACACAGGCCATGTGGGCCCGGCTCACGCAGTCCCCAGCCGCTGATGCGCCGCAAGACGGGCTGGTTCGCTGGCTGGAGTGGGGTGGCGGGCAGGCTCCTGCCGTGGCTTGGCGCTTGGTGGCGGCGCCGGTGGACAGCGCCGGGTTTTTTGGTGAGTTGCTCGGCGATGCGGCCGAGGGGCGCAGCTGGGTGTTCACCTCAGCCACGCTGGGGCACGACGACGCCCTGAGCTGGTTCACCCAACGCCTCGGCCTGGACGCACTCCCCCGTGTGCGCACCCTGCGCGTTCCCAGTCCCTTTGACCACTCAGCCCAGGCTGCGCTGTACATACCCCATGGGTTGCCCGAGCCAGCCGACGCCGCCCACACGCCGGTGCTGGCTCAGGCGGTGGCGCGCTGGGCTTCGGTATTGGGTGGGCGCACGCTGGTGCTGACCACCACCCTGAGAGCGGCCCACCGCATGACCGAGCATCTCCAAATGCTGGTGGCCGAGGGGCGGTGTGCGCCGATGTCGGTGTTGGGTCAGGGGCACATGTCCAAACGGACGCTGCTGGCCCGCTTTCGCGCCGCCGGAAACATCCAGACCGGGGCCCCCGGTTCGATCTTGGTGGCCTCGGCCTCGTTCTGGGAGGGCGTGGACCTGGCCGGCGATGTGTTGCAGTTGCTGGTGATCGACAAGCTGCCGTTTCCGCCGCCCGACGATCCCTTGATCGAAGCCCGCGCGCGCCAGCTGGAAGCGGTGGGGCAGCGTGCGTTTGCTGGCTGCTACTTGCCTGAAGCCGCCATGGCGCTCAAGCAGGGCGCTGGCCGGTTGATTCGTTCAGAGACCGACCGGGGCGTGCTGGTCATTGCAGACCGTCGCCTGGTCACGCGGTCTTACGGAAGCGCGCTGTTGGCCGCCTTGCCGCCCATGCTGCGGCTGGTGGACGAGGCCGACATGGTGTCGGCATTGAACACGCTGGCGCTGAAGGTGCAAGGTGTGCCGTCACAGGGCTGATTGCCCGTTGGGCCGTGCTTACCAGAGCTTCCACCAGGGATCGTTCGAGCCCTTGAAACCCTTGCTCAGGTATTCGCTGTTGGGGTAGCTGGCCAGCATGACCCGCCGGGCGTCGTCTCGCAGTTGTGTCATGCCAAGGGCGTCGTAAGACTGGACCAAGATGTACAGGGCCTCTTCAAGCGCCGGTGCGTCGGTGTAGTCCACCAGCGCGGTCTGGGCGCGGCCAATGGCGGCCAAGTGGGCGCCTCGGGTGTGGTAGTAACGGGCCACATGCACCTCGTACTGAGCCAGCGAGTTGACGATGTAGGTCATGCGCGAGCGCGCGTCAGGGGTGTAGCGCGAATCGGGGAAGCGTGTCACCAGGTCGCGGAAGGCTTCAAACGACTCTTTGGCCGCCTTCTGATCGCGTTCAGAAAGATCCTGGCGCGACAGCGATCCAAACAGACCCAGGTTGTCGTTGAAGCTGGCCAGCCCCTTCAAGTACAAAGCGTAGTCAAGTGCTGGGCTGGACGGGTGCAGCCGCATGAAGCGGTCGATGGCGGCAAGCGCCTGTGCGGGCTCGCCCGCTTTGTAGTGCGTGTGGGCTTTGTCCAGCTGTGCTTGCTGTGCCAAAGGCGTGCCGGCCGCACGGCCTTCCAGCTTTTCGTACAGCGTGATGGCTTTCTCAAAGTTGCCGGCATCCCGCTCGTCGCGCGCTTCGGTGTACAGCTTGTTGGGGCTCCAGCCGGCGGTTTCGTCCACCGTCTTGCCGCCGGCGCAGCCAGCGAGCACCAGGGCAGCGCCCATCCAACACAGTGACACAGCAGATAATCTGGACAGAAGCATCACTCGCATACCTTTACAACGGAACAACCAGGTTTTGGCCACTGAAATTATATCGACGGGGGTGTTACCGCCCACGCAGGCACCCGATGATGCGCTGGATGGCGCCTCTGCGGCCGAAGAAGGGCTGGCAGAAGCCGAAATTCGCCTGTGCGAGGTGCCCACCGACATGCACGGCTGGCGCATTGACCGTGCGTTGGCCCGCCTGATCCCCGAATTCTCGCGCTCTTACCTGCAGCAGCTCATGGCCGACGGCGCCGTGCAGCTGCGCGGCGCGGCGCTGCGCAAGCAGGCCGCCCGCATCGCAGCGGGTGACCAGCTGCAGGTGGAGTTGCGTCCCACGCAGCAGGCAATGGCGTTTGTCCCGCAGGCCATGGCGCTGGACGTGGTGTTTGAGGACGCTGATCTGCTGGTGATCAACAAACCGGCTGGGCTGGTGGTGCACCCCGCCGCAGGCAACTGGAGCGGCACACTGCTCAATGGCTTGCTCGCTCACCACGCTGGCGCAGCCAGCTTGCCGCGCGCTGGCATCGTCCACCGGCTGGACAAAGACACCTCGGGCCTGATGCTGGTGGGCAAAAGCCGCCAGGCGGTTGAAGCGCTGGTGCGGGCCATCGCCGCGCGCGAGGTCAACCGGCAATACCTGGCGATGGGGCACGGGCGTTGGACCGGGGCGGTGGAGCAGGGGGTCGATCAGCCCATCGGGCGCGACATCCGAAACCGCCTGCGCATGGCCGTGGTGTTGCAGGATGGCACCTCCGGCAAGCCAGCCCAGACCACGTTCACATGGCTGGAGGGTTCTGACCAGGTCTGCCTGGTGGCCTGCAAGCTGCACACCGGCCGCACCCACCAGATTCGCGTGCACATGGCTTGGCTGGGGCACCCCTTGGTTGGCGACACGCTGTATGGCGGCCGGGTCTTATGGGGCATGGGCCGTCAGGCGCTGCACGCCACCCGCTTGCGTCTGAAGCATCCCACAGGCGGGCAAGCGCTTGATTTTCAGTCCGCACCACCAGCCGATTTCATGGATGCACTGGAGCAAAGTGGCCTCCGGTACAATCTCGCATCGCTGGGTTGATACCAAATACACCTGTTTGCAGGTTTTGGTGAGGTGCATGACACTGCAGCACCTCCTTTCCCCAGCTTCCTGATGCTTTTCAGCGCTTTGGATGACACAAGCCTGCTGATCCTTGCTGCAGTCCGATGTTCGGATGCCTGTCCCGGCCTACCCCTCCTTGACGGGCTCGCCACGATGGGTTGTTGTTGCATGGTGTTTGACCCCGCCCCAGCCGCAAGCCGGCTTTAAACAGATACACACGATGAATACCGCGGATGCCAAGCGCGTCCTAGAGACCGCATTGATCTGCGCGCCCCAACCGCTGACGGTGCGGGAACTGGGCGTGCTGTTCGAGATGGAAGTGTCCTCCGACACGCTCAAATCCTTGTTGGCCGACCTTCAGCTTGAATGGACGGGGCGCGGTGTCGAGCTGGTGCAGGTGGCCAGTGGCTGGCGGTTTCAGAGCCGCCCCGAATTGCGCCCCTACCTTGACCGGTTGCACCCCGAAAAGCCACCCAAGTACACCCGGGCCACCATGGAAACGCTGGCCATCATTGCTTACCGTCAGCCGGTGACCCGTGGCGACATGGAAGACATTCGCGGTGTGACCATCAACTCGTTGATCCTCAAGCAGCTGGAAGACCGGGGCTGGGTCGAGGTGATCGGTCACCGCGAAACGGTGGGTCGCCCCGCCTTGTTCGCTACCACCCGCCAGTTTCTGGACGATCTGGGCCTGGCTTCCCTCGACCAACTGCCGCCCCTGGACGGCAGCGAAGTGCAGGAGTCGGCGCTTGACCGGCTGGACTTCGAATCGCTTGCCTCCAGCCTTCAGCCCGATGCAGCCGACCTCCCGGTTGATGCCTTGGCTGATGTGGGGCCCGCTGCGCCCACACCACCCGATGCAGGCGCTGCTGATGCGGCCCCTGGCAACCTTTTCTCCGCCCCCGTATCCGACCCACTGCTGTTGGAACCCTCCACACAGGAACACCATGAACCCGGCACAAAACTCCAACAATCCGCCTGACGCCACGCCAGATACCGCGCCCGAGGCTTCGGCTGTGGTGGGCGCGTCCGCTGCCGCTCCGCAACCGGATGCCTCCAAACCCGCAACCCCCCAGCGCTCTGCGCAGCCTGAGGCGCTGCAGTTCGACGACGTCGTGAGTGGTGCGTTTGATGCCGAGCAAGAGCTGGATCTACCCGTGCCCACCAAGCGGGTGCTTGCGCCGCAAGCCGAGTCGCCCAAGCTGCACAAGGTGTTGGCACAAGCTGGTATGGGGTCGCGTCTTGAAATGGAGCAGCTCATCCTGGAAGGCCGCATTTCGGTCAACGGCGAGCCTGCCCACGTAGGCCAGCGCATCCAGCTGGGCGATGTGATCCGTGTCAATGGCAAGCAGGTTCGGGTGCGCATGACGCCGCCGCCGCCGCGCGTGCTGGCCTACCACAAGCCCGCGGGTGAAGTGGTGTCGCATGACGACCCACAAAACCGCCCATCCGTGTTTCGCCGCCTGCCGCGGCTCTACCAGAGCAAGTGGCAGTCGGTGGGCCGGCTGGACCTGAACACCGAAGGCTTGCTGCTGTTGACCGACTCCGGCGAGTTGGCCAACCGCCTGATGCATCCGCGATTTGGTCTGCAGCGCGAATACGCCGTGCGCGTGCTGGGTGCTTTGTCCAACGAAGAAAAGCAGCGCCTGCTCGATGGCGTGCGGCTCGATGACGGCATGGCCCAGTTCGCCAGCATTGAAGACGGTGGTGGCGAAGGGGCCAATTGCTGGTACCGCGTGACCATTGGCGAAGGCCGCAACCGTGAGGTGCGCCGCATGTTTGAGGCGGTGGGCCATGCGGTCAGCCGCCTCATCCGCATCCGCTACGGCGCCATGATGCTGCCGCGCGGCCTCAAGCGTGGTGTGTGGGTGGAGCTGGACCAGCAAGATATTGACCGGCTCACGAAAGCCGCCGGCATGCCCGCCCCGGGTGCAGCTGCCGAGCGGCAAGCCCGCCCCGGCGGTCGCCAGCCGGCCGCTCGCGGCAAGCAGGCGCCCAAGACCGGTGGCCGCAACTACGGCAACCCGGCGGGCAGCCGTGGTGAAGCCCCCGCAGTGCGGCGCAGCAGCATGTTTGCCATGCCCACCAGCAACGCCAACGCACCCAAGGGCCGAGGCGGCAAGGGGCCAGGCGGCGGCTCATCGCAGCCTGATCCGATGAAAACGTCCTTTGGCTACATCGGTCAGGACGCGCTGCAGCGCCGGCGCGAGGAAGAGTCCAGCCGCCCAGCGGGTGGGCGCCGCCGGGGCGGTAGCGGTGGCGGTTCGGGTGGTGGGCGCTCTGGCAGCCGCTGACCCGGCCT
Source organism: Hydrogenophaga sp. L99 (assembly GCF_058731905.1). Taxonomy (NCBI): domain Bacteria; kingdom Pseudomonadati; phylum Pseudomonadota; class Betaproteobacteria; order Burkholderiales; family Comamonadaceae; genus Hydrogenophaga; species Hydrogenophaga sp. L99. The sequence goes on from NZ_CM178972.1 coordinate 1,241,225, forward strand.
CGGTGGGCACGGTATGCGGTGATTTGCGCAGCCCGTAGCCCAACCCTTGCCCCATGAATTTTATGTGGGCAATGTAGAATCATGGGCTTTGCGACTTAGCGCAAAACACCCTCATTTATTTGTCAATTCAAGGAAAAACATGGCCATCGAACGCACCCTCTCCATCATCAAGCCCGACGCTGTTGCCAAAAACGTCATTGGCCAGATCTACGCCCGCTTCGAAGCTGCTGGCCTGAAGGTTGTGGCTGCTCGCATGGCCCATCTGTCGCGCGGCGAAGCCGAAGCGTTCTACGGCGTGCACAAAGAGCGTCCTTTCTTCAAGGACCTGGTGGACTTCATGATCTCCGGTCCCGTGATGATCCAGGCCCTCGAAGGCGAAGGCGCCATTGCCAAAAACCGCGACCTGATGGGCGCTACCGACCCGAAGAAAGCCGCTGCCGGCACCATCCGCGCTGATTTCGCTGACAGCATCGATGCCAACGCCGTGCACGGTTCCGACGCGGCTGAGACGGCCGCTGCCGAAATCGCGTTCTTCTTCGCTGGCATGAACGTTTACTCGCGTTGAACATGGTCAGCACGCTCCACGTTGTGTCGCTGTCCGCCCAGCGGGTGTCGGCCAGCAGGGGGCGTGTGAGCGCCACGTTGCTCACATGACGGCCAATCTGCTCGATTTCGATCTGGAAGGCTTGGCCGTCTTTTGCGAACAGCTGGGCGAAAAGCGGTTTCGTGCCGTTCAGCTGTTTCGCTGGATTCATCAAAAGGGGGCGTCCCGTTTCGACGAGATGACCGACCTCGCGCGCAGCCTGCGCGAGAAGCTCCCCTCCGTGTGCCACATCACCGATCTGCCTGTGCTCTCACGGCAGGATTCCGCGGATGGCACCATCAAGTGGCTGTTTGACGTGGGCGGCGGTAACGCTGTTGAAACCGTCTTTATCCCCGAAGAAGACCGCGGCACCCTGTGCATTTCATCCCAGGCCGGCTGTGCTGTGGGATGCCGTTTTTGTTCCACGGGTCACCAAGGTTTTTCGCGCAACCTCACCACCGGTGAGATCGTGGCGCAACTGTGGCACGCTGAGCATTTTTTGCGCAAGCACCTGGGCAAAACCGAGCGTGTCATCACCAACGTGGTGATGATGGGTATGGGCGAGCCTTTACAAAACTACAGTGCCCTGGTGCCCGCTCTGCGCATGATGCTGGACGACCACGGCTACGGCTTGTCGCGCCGGCGCGTGACGGTGTCCACCTCGGGCGTTGTGCCCATGATGGACCGGCTGGCCAAAGATTGCCCGGTGGCTTTGGCTGTGTCTCTGCACGCGCCCAACGATGCACTGCGCGATTCTCTGGTGCCGCTGAACCGCAAATACCCCATTGCCGAATTGCTGGACGCCTGTTTGCGCTACCTGCCGGCCGCACCGCGCGATTTCATCACGTTCGAATACTGCATGCTCGATGGCGTCAACGACCAGCCCGAGCACGCGCAGCAGCTGTTGGCTCTTGTCAAAGGCCATGGTGTACGCGGTGTGCCTTGCAAAATCAACTTGATTCCCTTCAACCCGTTTCCGGATTCCGGTCTCAAGTGCTCACCTCGTGCCGTGGTGCTGCGATTTGGGCAGATCCTGAATGAAGGCGGTCTGGTGACGACGGTGCGCAAAACGCGCGGCGACGACATTGATGCCGCTTGCGGGCAGTTGGCGGGTGATGTCCTGGACCGCACCAACGCAGCGCAGCGACTGGCCCAGCGGCGCACAGCCGCCGAGCAGCCCATTCGGTTCCATCCTTCAGCACGAGAAAGACAGACATGACACAAGCGATTCGCCCTGGGTCACGGACGCCGAACGGCTTCAGGCTGGATGGCGCTTTGCGCCGCGCGCTGACCTGGCTGTTGCTTCTGATACCACTGGCATGGGTGCAGTTGTCGCTAACCGGTTGCGCGGGTGGCGTGGGTGCCGCGACCGCTACCGCTGAGCCGGTCACCGATTTTGACGAGCCCGATGCCCGCAAGCGGGCACGGCTGCGCCTGGAGTTGGCCTCGGGTTATTTTGAGCAGGGCCAGACCACCGTGGCCCTGGATGAAATCAAGCAGTCGCTGGCCGCCGATCCGACCTATGGACCAGCCTTTGTATTGCGTGGGCTGGTGTACATGCGCCTGAATGACAACCGCCTGGCCGAAGAGAGTTTTCAGCGGGCACTGCAAATCAACCCCCGCGACCCGGATGCCCTGCACAACTACGGCTGGTTCTCATGTCAGTTGGGTCGCAACGCGCAAGCGGTTGAGCTTTTCACGCGTGCGCTGGCCAGCCCGGTTTACGCCGGCCAAGCCAAAACGTACATGGCTAAAGGGATTTGCCAGACCCGCATGGGGCAATACCCAGAGGCCGAAGGCAGTTTTGCGCGCTCGTACGAGCTGGATGCCGGCAACCCGATCACCGGTTACAACCTGGCTTCCTTGTTGTTTCGCCGCGGTGACGACTCTCGGGCCCAGTTTTACATTCGGCGATTGAACAATTCTGATCTCGCCAATGCCGAAACGCTTTGGCTGGGTATCAAGGTGGAGCGCCGGCTCGGCAACACCGAAGCCATGCAGCAGTTGGCTCAGCAGTTGAGCCGCCGCTACCCGCAGTCGCGGGAGTGGACTTTTTACCAGCGTGGGGCGTTCGATGAGTGATTGGTCAGCACAAGGTGCGACGGTACCTGATACGGCGAACAGCGACGCGCCCCGTCCGGTGCTGCTGCGCCAGGCCAGGGAGGCCGCAGGGCTGCACATTGCGGCGCTGGCTGCCGCCTTGAAGGTTCCGGTCAAGAAACTGGAAGCGCTGGAAGCAGGGCGCTACGGTGAATTGCCGGACATGGTTTTTGCGCGCGCGTTGGCCTCCAGCGCCTGCCGACAACTCAAAGTGGACCCAGCGCCCATTCTTGAGCAAATTCCCGCTGGGGTGACTCCCCAGCTGGGTGACTCAGGCATGGCCATCAACACGCCTTTTAAGGCGGCTTCTGGTGGAGCACCAGCCAACCCGGTGGGGTGGCTTTCGCGCCCCGCGGTGCTGGCCGCCATTGCGCTGATGCTCGGCGCGCTCGTGTTGGTATTTTTGCCCGATATGGCCACGGTTTCGGAGCCTGAAGCGAGTGCTCCCTTGGGCGACGCGGCACCCAGCCCATCGATGGCGCCCGTTTTTTCTGAACCCGTACAGGGTGCAACCCCTGACACGGCTTCGCAGGACCAGCCTGCGGCGCCTGCCGAGGCAGGCGGTACCGGGGTTGCCCTGGCCCCTGCGCTGTTGTCAGGATTGCCCGCGGGTACGCCGTCGGTGGCGGCACAGACCACCCTTTCTGCAACTGCCGCAGCTGAAGCGGCCGACGCCAGCAAATTGCTGATGATTCGCGCCACCGGGGATTCCTGGGTGGAAGTGACAAACGGCACCGGCGTTGTCGTGATACAGCGCATGCTCAAGTCGGGCGACGTAGTGGATTTTTCCGCAGCGCCGCCTTACGCGGTGGTGGTTGGTCGGGTGGACAACGCCGAGGTGGTGGTGCGCGGACGCGCATTTGACACCACGTCTTTCTCCCGCAATGGCGTGGCCCGCTTTGAGGTGAAATGACCATGGAACCTGTCGAACGCCTAGGTCTGGCTACCGCAGCCCCGCTTGAAAGTGCGGAGGCGCGGCCCATTCCCCTGAGCCGTGTGCTGCAGCGCAACACCCGTCCGGGTGTGGTGTCCTGGGGCGACCGGCGCGTGACCGTGGGCGGTGGTGCCCCGGTGCGGGTGCAGTCCATGACCAACACCGACACCGCCGATGCGGTGGGTACCGCCATCCAGGTGAAAGAACTGGCCCTGGCCGGCTCTGAGCTGGTGCGGATCACGGTCAACAACGACGAAGCGGCCAAGGCCGTGCCTTATATCCGCGAGCAGCTCGACCGCATGGGTGTGGACGTGCCCCTGATCGGCGACTTCCATTACAACGGTCACCGCTTGCTGAGCGATCACCCGGCTTGTGCCGAGGCGCTGTCCAAGTACCGCATCAACCCGGGCAATGTCGGTCGCGGCGACAAGGGCGATCGCCAGTTTGGCCAGATGGTGGAAATTGCCGCACGGTACGACAAAGCGATTCGCATTGGGGTGAACTGGGGTAGCCTGGACCAAGACCTGCTCGCCCGCCTGATGGACGTGAACGCCAAACGCAGCCAGCCGTGGGATGCCCGTCAGGTGATGTACGAGGCCTTGATCACCTCGGCGCTCGATTCAGCGAAAAAGGCCGAAGCCATCGGCCTCAGCGGCAACAACATCACGCTGTCATGCAAGGTCAGCAGCGTGCAAGACCTGATTGCGGTTTACCAAGAGCTGGCGCAGCGCTGCGACTATCCGCTGCACCTCGGTCTGACCGAAGCTGGCATGGGCACCAAAGGGGCTGTGGCGTCGGCTGCCGCCTTGTCGGTGCTGCTGCAGCAGGGCATTGGCGACACCATTCGCGTGTCGCTCACGCCGCAGCCGGGCGAGTCGCGCACCCAAGAGGTGGTGATTGCGCTGGAAATTTTGCAGGCGCTCGGTATGCGTGCCTTTGTGCCCAGTGTGACGGCGTGCCCCGGTTGCGGTCGCACCACCAGCACCACCTTTCAGGAGTTGGCGAAGCAAATTGACGACTTTTTGCGCGGCTCCATGCCGGTCTGGCGCGCGCGCTACCCAGGCGTGGAAAATCTCAAGCTCGCGGTGATGGGATGCATCGTCAACGGACCCGGCGAGAGCAAGCACGCGGACATTGGCATCAGCCTGCCCGGCACCGGCGAGGCGCCCGCCGCCCCGGTCTATATTGACGGTGAAAAGGCGCTGACGCTGCGCGGTGACCGCATCGCGCACGAGTTTCAGCAAATTGTCGAAAACTACATTGAAAAACGGTACGGCTCCGCAGCCTGACTGAACGGACCTTGAAGGTCCAGCAAGCCGCTCAGCGGCCCGCGCCAGCAAGGCGCCGTGCCTCAAACGCAAGAATATCCATGGCAGAAAAACTGACCGCCGTCAAAGGCATGAACGACATTGCACCCCCGGCGTCCGCGCACTGGGAGTGGCTGGAAGACACGTTGCGCGCGCTGATGCGCCGCTATGGCTACCGCAACCTGCGCACACCGATCGTGGAGCCCACGGCGCTGTTTGTTCGCGGCTTGGGTGAGGTGACCGATATCGTCGAAAAGGAGATGTACTCCTTTGAGGATCGTCTGAACGGCGAACAACTCACCTTGCGGCCTGAAAACACCGCCGGCGTGGTGCGCGCTGTGGTGGAGGCGTCCATGCTGTACGACGGTGGCAAGCGCTTGTATTACATGGGCCCCATGTTTCGCCATGAGCGCCCGCAGCGGGGGCGCTACCGCCAGTTTCACCAGTTTGGCGCTGAGGCCCTCGGTTTTGCCGGGCCCGATGTGGACGCCGAGCTGATCGTGCTGGCCTGCGACCTTTGGGCCGAGCTGGGCTTGACCGGCATCGAGCTGGAAATCAACAGCCTGGGCCAGCCAGTTGAGCGCATGGCCCACCGCCAGGCGCTCATTGCCTACCTGGAAGGCCATGCCGACCAGTTGGATGAAGACGCCAAGCGCCGTCTGCACAGCAACCCCTTGCGCATCCTGGACACCAAAAATCCAGCCATGCAAGACTTGGTCAATGCCGCGCCACGGCTGATGGACCACCTGGGTGCCGAGTCGCTCGATCATTTCAACCGCCTGCGCGGTTTGCTGGATGCTCACGGCATTGCCTACTGCATCAATCCTCGCCTGGTGCGTGGCATGGATTACTACAACCTGTCAGTGTTCGAGTTCGTGACCACCCAGCTCGGTTCGCAGGGCACGGTGTGCGCGGGTGGGCGCTACGACGGCCTGTTTGAACAAATTGGTGGCAAAGCCGCGCCGGCGGTTGGCTGGGCACTGGGCATGGAGCGCATTCTGGAATTGCTCAAAGAGCAGGGCCTTTTGCCGGCACAACCCACGCCAGATGCCTACGCTGTGGTGCCCGATGCCGCCAGCGTGCCGCAGGTGATGCCGGTGCTGCGTGCGCTGCGCCAGGCTGGTGTGTCGGTGCAGATGCACGCTGGCGGTGCCGAGGGCATGGGGAGCATGAAATCGCAGTTCAAGAAGGCCGACGCCAGTGGCGCCCGCTTTGCCTTGATCTTTGGTGCGGACGAATTGCAGCAGGGCATGGTGGCCGTGAAACCGTTGCGGGGCCCTAGGCCCGGTGAGCCCGGTACCGATCTGCCAGCCCAGACCATGCAGCCACTGGCCGACGTGGCGCAGTGGGCAGACGGCCTGCGCGGCGCTTGACCGAAATCACCTGCTGCTGGCAGCCGCCTACAATCCCCTGTTATTCACCGACAAGCACCCATGGCCAAACACCTCGACCTCGAAGAGCAGGAACAACTCGACCAGATCAAACACTTCTGGGCACAGTACGGCAACCTCATCACCTGGGTGCTGATCGCCGTGTTTGGCTCGATGGCAGCCTGGAATGGTTGGAACTACTGGCAGCGCAGCCAGGCCACCAAGGCGGCCGCACTCTACGACGAAATAGAGCGCGCGGCACTGGCCAGCGATGCCGATCGCATGGAACGCGCGCTGTCTGACATGAAAGACAAGTTCGGCGGAACCACCTTCGCAGCACAGGGCGGGTTGCTGGCCGGCAAGACACTGTTTGACGCGGGCAAGACCGACGGCGCGCGCGCTGCGCTGTCCTGGGTGGCCGAGAGCGCTCCAGATGACGCTTACAAAGCCGTGGCCCGCTTGCGTCTGGTGGGGTTGGACATCGAGGCCAAATCTTTCGATCAGGCCCTGAAGACCCTGGAAGCACCGGTGCCGAAGTCGTTTGAGCCGTTGGTGGCCGACCGCCGGGGCGACGTGTTCATGGCCCAAGGCAAAACGGAAGAGGCCAAGACGCAGTACCAAGCGGCTTGGCGCGGTCTGAGCGATCGTGCGGAATACCGCCGGCTGGTGGAGGTCAAACTGGCCTCGCTGGGCGTACCTGTGACCAGCCTCGCCGACACGGCAGAGGTGGCACGGTGAGCGCGTTGCTTGGGGTGCGTGGGCGGCTGAGCCGTTCGGCATGGGTTGTTTCCGGTGCCGTGATCGCGTTGGCGCTCACGGCGTGCTCGTCCAGCCCAGAGAAACCCCAGCCTGCCCAGCTTGCGCCAGTCGCCGCTCTCATGGGCACCTCCTTGGCCTGGTCTTCCCAGGTGGGTGCGTCGCACGCCATGCTGGCGCCCAGCGCTGTGGCCGGACGGGTGTTCGCTGCGGGCGGTTCCGGCACGGTGGTGGCGTTGGACGCCGCGACTGGCCAGGACGTATGGCGTTTGAATCTGGCCCAGCCGATTGCTGCAGGCGTGGGTTCAGACGGTGATTTGGCCGCGGTGATCACGCAAGGCAACGACCTTGTGACCATCCGCGACGGTAAAGAAGTTTGGCGCGTGCGCCTGCCTGCACGCTCGTTTACAGCCCCGCTGGTGGCTGGTAAGCGCGTGTTCGTGTTGACCGCAGACCGCACGGTGCGGGCCTTTGACGGCGAAACGGGGGCCCGGCTGTGGGTTCAGTCGCGCCCTGCCGAGCCGCTGGTGCTGAGCCAGAGCGGAGCCCTGATTGCCGTGGGTGATACCTTGGTGGCTGGTTTGGCCGGCCGCCTGGCCGGATTGAATCCGCTCAACGGTTCGATCCGTTGGGACGTCCCGGTAGCCACGTCGCGCGGTACCAACGAGGTCGAGCGTCTGGTCGATGTGGTTGGCCCTGTCAGCCGGGTGGGCAACAGTGTTTGCGCCCGTGCCTATTCGGCCGCGGTCGCTTGTGTTGATGCAGGTCGTGGCACCGTAGCTTGGGCGCGGCCCGCACAAGGCACCACGGGCTTGCATGGAGACGACCGCTTGGTCTTCGGCACCGAGGCCGATGGACGTGTGCAAGCCTGGCAGCGCACCAGCGGCGGGAGCGGCTGGCTAGTGGACCGCCTGAAATACCGTGGCCTCACCGCACCGCTGGCGGTTGGCCGCGTGGTGGCAGTGGGGGACAGTCTGGGTCTGGTGCACTTGCTGTCGCGCGAAGACGGTTCCGAAATGACCCGCATGACCGCCGATGGCTCCGCCATTTTGGTGGCGCCAGTGCTCGCGGGTGACGCCTTGGTGGTGCAGACGCGCAATGGCGGTGTCTTCGCCTGGCGTCCCCAATAACGATTTGATGACCGTGTGCATGTTGCACATGGTGTCCTGAACGAAAGCTTTTTCCGTGAAACCCGTCATCGCTCTGGTGGGACGCCCCAATGTGGGCAAGTCCACCCTGTTTAACCGCCTGACGAGTTCACGCGACGCCATCGTGGCCGACTTTGCCGGCCTGACCCGTGACCGCCACTATGGCAACGGGCGCATGGGCGCGAGTGAGTACATCGTCATCGACACCGGTGGCTTTGAGCCCGACGCGAGCGAGGGCATCTACCGTGAAATGGCCAAGCAGACCCGGCAGGCTGTGGCCGAGTCGGATGTGGTCATTTTTGTGGTGGACGCACGGGCTGGCATCAGCGCTCAGGACCACGAGATTGCGCAGTACCTGCGTCGCCTCGGCAAGCCCACGGTGCTGGTGGCCAACAAAGCCGAAGGCATGACCCAGGGCCTGCAGCTCGTGGAGTTCTTTGAGCTGGGCCTGGGCGAAGTCATGCCCGTGTCGGGCGCGCATGGACAGGGCATCCGTTCCATGCTGGACAAAGCGCTGGAAAGTATCCCGGGGTTTTCGCTGGAAGGTGAAGACGAAGAACCTGTCGATCCGACCGTTATCCGTCTGGCGGTGGCAGGGCGCCCCAACGTGGGCAAGTCCACCCTCATCAATGCCTGGCTTGGGGAAGAGCGGCTGGTGGCGTTTGACATGCCGGGCACGACACGAGACGCCATCTCTGTGCCGTTTGAGCGCAATGGACAAAAGTTTGAGTTGATCGACACAGCGGGTATCCGCCGCAAGGGCCGGGTGTTCGAAGCCATCGAAAAGTTCTCCGTGGTCAAAACGCTCCAGGCGATCGAAAACGCCCACGTGGTTTTGCTGTTGCTGGATGCCACGCAGGGTGTGACCGACCAGGATGCCCACATCGCCGGTTTCATTCTGGAGAGCGGCCGAGCGGTGGTCATCGCCATCAACAAATGGGATGCGGTGGACGCTTACCAGCGCGAACAAGTCGAGCGCCAAATTGAAACCCGCCTGGCTTTTCTCAAGTTTGCCTCGCTGCACTTGATTTCGGCACAGAAGCGGCAAGGCCTTGCGCCGGTGTGGAAGTCGATTGGCCTGGCACACGCTTCAGCCATGCGCAAAATGTCCACGCCGGTGTTGACGCGCCTGTTGCTGGAAGCGGTGGCGTTTCAGGCGCCCCAGCGCGGCGGCATGTTCCGGCCCAAGCTGCGCTACGCGCACCAAGGCGGCATGAACCCACCGGTAATCGTGATTCATGGCAATTCCCTGGAGCATGTGCCCGAGTCCTACAAGCGGTTTCTCGAAGGGCGTTTTCGCAAAGCGTTCGACCTCGTGGGCACGCCGTTGCGCATCGAATTCAAAACCTCGACCAATCCCTTCAAGGACTGAGGTGTGAAAAGGGTTGTGGGTTCTGCTGTTGCCCAGTGTGGTAAGGTGGAACCCTTATCAACTTCATTTGAACACGGAACATATCGTGAGCAATAACAAAGGCCAACTCTTGCAAGATCCCTTCCTGAACCAGCTTCGCCGGGAACACGTTCCTGTTTCGATCTACCTGGTCAACGGCATCAAGCTTCAGGGTCAGATTGAATCTTTTGACCAGTACGTGGTGCTGTTGCGCAACACCGTGACCCAGATGGTGTACAAGCACGCCATCTCCACGATCGTGCCTGGCCGCCCTGTGCAGTTTTCTGCCGCCGCTCCGGACGAGCCTGCGGCCACCTGAATCGGTCCCTGATGTCGCCAGACCTCGTGCTGCGTACAGTGGCGGTCAAACGCCGCCACTGCATCCAGCTTGACTGATTTGAATTCCTCCCCCTCGAATTCTGCTGCGCCCTCGGTTATTTTGGTGGGCGTTGACTTCGGCCTTCCCCACTTTGACGGAGAGCTCGAAGAGCTGGGACTGTTGGCTCAAACGGCGGGTTACACCGTCGCCGATCGTGTCAGCTGCAAACGCCGGGCGCCCGATCCAGCGCTGTTCGTGGGTTCGGGCAAGGCCGATGAAATCAAATTGCTGGCGCAGGCCACGGGTGCATCCGAAGTCCTGTTCGACCAGGCGTTGAGCCCGGCGCAGCAACGCAACCTTGAGCGGCACTTGGGCATTCCGGTGAACGACCGCACGCTGCTCATTCTCGAGATTTTTGCCCAGCGTGCCCGCAGCCATGAAGGAAAACTGCAGGTTGAACTGGCCCGTTTGCAGTACCTCTCTACCCGTCTCGTGCGCCGCTGGTCTCACCTGGAGCGCCAGAGCGGTGGTATCGGTATGCGTGGTGGCCCAGGTGAAAAACAGATTGAGTTGGACCGCCGATTGATCAGTGAAGCCATCAAGCGCACCAAAGAGCGCTTGGGCAAGGTGAAAAAACAGCGCGCCACCCAGCGCCGACAACGCGAACGCCGTGACGCGTTCAACATCTCTCTGGTGGGCTACACCAACGCTGGAAAGTCGTCGCTCTTCAACGGGTTGGTGAAGGCGCGCGCCTATGCGGCAGACCAGTTGTTTGCCACGCTGGATACGACGACGCGCCAGCTCTACCTGGGCGAGGCGGAGCGCTCGGTGTCATTGTCTGACACGGTGGGTTTCATTCGCGACCTGCCACACGGGTTGGTGGATGCGTTTGCGGCCACGCTCCAAGAAGCCGTCGATGCCGACCTGTTGCTGCACGTGGTGGATGCGTCAAACCCTGCACATCCTGAGCAAATTGCCTCGGTGATGGGCGTGCTGAAAGACATCGGTGCAGACCACATCCCGCAAATTCTGGTGTTCAACAAACTGGATGCGATGGATCCTGCAACGATTCCGTCGGCTTTGGTGGATTTGATGGAACTGGACGGACAGTCGGTGCCTCGTATCTATGTGAGCGCTCGCAGTGGGCAGGGTCTCGCCGAATTGCGCGGCATGCTTGCCGAGCGGGTGCTGACCCAGGCCGTTGACATGTACCCGGATGTTCAAGGGTCGTTGGACGGTACCGAAAATACGCTGCCCTGATTGGGCACAATGTGGTGGTTTTGTTTCGTATAAAAGTTGGTAACACATGGACGTGAACCTGAATAATTCTTCTCGCGATTTGCGCAACACCGGTAGCCTGCTGGGTTCTGGTCGCGGGGCAGTGCGCGCGTTGCTCGGCATGTTCAATTTGAACGATCCTCGCTGGGGCCGTGGAGACGGTGACGGCGGTGCCCCAAAGGAGCCTGAAGCGGGTCGTGAAGACGAAGGGCGTCAACCGCCCCGCGAACAACGACCGCCCAAGGCACAGGGCCCCAACCAAGGGCCACCAGACCTGGACGAGCTGTGGCGTGACTTCAACCGCAAGCTCGGCGGCCTGCTGGGCGGCAAGGGCGGTGGCGGTGGCTCTGGTGGCGGCGGCATGCCCGGTTTTAACCCCAGCCCCAAGAGCACAGGCATCGGCGTTGGCTTGGTTGCAGGTGTTGCTGCGCTGGTGTGGTTGGGCACGGGTTTCTTCATCGTGCAAGAAGGTCAGCAGGCTGTCATCACCCAGTTCGGCAAGTACCACAGCTCGGTGGGTGCGGGTTTTAACTGGCGTTTGCCGTTTCCGATCCAGCGCCATGAGACGGTTTTTGTCACCCAGATCCGCTCGGTTGACGTTGGGCGGGACACGGTGTTGCCGGCGACGGGCCTGCGCGATTCGGCCATGCTGACGATTGATCAAAACATTGTCGAGATCAAGTTTGCCGTGCAATACCGATTGAACGATGCCCGTGCATTTCTGTTCGAGAGTCGTGACCCGGACGCGTCGGTGGTGAAAGCCGCCGAAACCGCGGTTCGCGAAGTGATCGGCAAGATGAAAATGGACGCGGCGCTGGCTGAGGAGCGCGACCAGATTGCGCCTCGCGTTCGGGTGTTGATGCAGACCATTCTTGACCGCTACAAGGTGGGTATTGAGGTGGTGGGTATCAACCTCCAGCAGGGCGGTGTGCGCCCACCCGAGCAAGTGCAGGCTTCGTTCGACGATGTACTCAAGGCCGGGCAAGAGCGCGAGCGAGCCAAGAATGAAGCCGAGGCCTACGCCAATGACGTGGTGCCACGGGCTCGTGGTGCTGCATCGCGATTGACGGAAGAAGCCGAAGGCTACCGTGCCCGCATCGTGGCGCAGGCAGAAGGTGATTCGCAACGTTTCCGCTCGGTGCTGGCCGAGTACCAGAAAGCACCACAGGTGACCCGCGAGCGCATGTACACGGACGCCATGCAGGAAATCTATTCCAACGTCACCAAGGTGTTGGTGGATACCAAGGCCGGCTCCAACTTGCTGTATTTGCCTTTGGACAAGATCATGCAAATGACCGCCCAGACGGCACAACCCGGCGCAGCCGCACCGACGTCGTCCGTTCCGCTGACGACCAGCCCGGCACCGGCTCCTAGCACCAACGCTGCGCGCTCGCGTGAGCGTGAAAGTCGCTGAGTCAAGACGTTAACCCAAGCGACAAGAGAGCAATCAACATGAATAAACTGGGTTTTTTCATCACGTCTGTGCTGGTGGCCTTGGCCATCGCCAGTTCCATGCTGTTTGTTGTGGATCAGCGCCAATTTGGCGTGGTCTTTCAACTCGGGCAAATCAAGCAGGTTGTGACCGAGCCAGGGCTCAACTTCAAGCTGCCGCCACCGTTTCAAAACGTGTCGTACATCGACAAGCGTCTGCTGACGCTGGAAAGCACCGACACCGAGCCATCCCTGACGGCCGAAAAGCAGCGCGTTGTGATCGACTGGTATGTGCGTTGGCGCATCAGCGACCCTCAGGCTTACATCCGCAACGTCGGTATCAACGAAAGTGCAGGCGCTTTGCAACTTAACCGGGTGGTGCGCAACTCGTTCCAGGAAGAAGTCAACAAGCGCACCTTGAACGAACTGCTTTCGACCCGTCGGGAGCAACTCATGGACGACGTGAAGCGAGAGGTGCTGAACGCCGTGAGTAGCCCGGACAAGCCTTGGGGCATGGACGTGGTCGATGTGCGCATCACGCGAGTCGATTACGCTGAAAGCATCACGGCATCCGTCTACCAGCGGATGGAAGCCGAGCGCAAGCGGGTGGCCAACGAACTGCGTTCGACCGGTTTTGCTGAAGGTGAAAAAATCCGTGCTGATGCCGACCGCCAGCGCGAAGTGATCGTGTCCGAGGCTTATCGTGCGGCCCAGCTCATCAAGGGTGAAGGCGACGCCAAAGCTGCGGCGTCTTTTTCGGATGCCTTTGGCCGCGACCCTGCGTTTGCCCAGTTTTACCGCAGTCTGGAAGCCTACAAGTCCAGCTTTGCCGGCAAGTCGGACGTGATGGTCATCGATCCGTCATCTGAATTCTTCAAGGGCATGCGCGGTAGCAACCTGGCCCGCTGATGACCTGGCCACCGTCAGAGACACTCTGGCTGGCGGTGGCGGTGGCGCTGGTGCTCATTTTTGAAGGGTTGCTTCCTTTGGTGGCTCCGTCGGTCTGGCGCCGCACGTTCAGTGAAATGCTGAAGCTGCGGGACGGGCAGCTTCGGTTTTTCGGCCTGATGACACTCGGCGGTGGCTTGCTGCTGTGGTGGTCGCTGGGCTGACCTGCTCCTCAAACACCGAGGCATTTCTGCCTCAATTTCGTGATTTGCCATCGTCCGCCCGAGCCGCGCGGGGAAGCGCCTTGCGGGGCCGGTAAAATCACGGTTTTAACAGCTCCTGAAAATGCCCATGTCTGCCTGGGTCCTCCCGGATCACATTGCCGATGTCTTGCCTTCCGAGGCCCGTCACATCGAAGAACTCCGCCGGGGTTTACTGGACACAGCGCGTGGCTACGGCTACGAGCTGGTCATGCCGCCCCTGCTTGAGCACCTCGAATCCCTGCTCACGGGGACCGGTGAAGCGCTCGATTTGCAAACCTTCAAACTGGTTGACCAGTTGTCGGGGCGCACCCTCGGTTTGCGCGCCGACAGTACGCCCCAGGTTGCTCGCATTGATGCGCACTTGCTCAACCGCCAAGGGGTTGCACGGTTGAGCTATTGCGGACCGGTGGTGCACACGCGCATTGAACGTCCGCTTGCCAGCCGCGAACCGTTGCAGTTTGGCGCCGAAATCTATGGCCACGCCGGTCTTGAGGCCGATCTCGAGATCATCGAATTGGCGCAGGCCTGCCTGAGCTCTGCTGGTGTAGGCCGTTTGCAGCTCGACATGGCGGATGTCCGGGTGATTGATGCCGTGTTGTCGCCGGTGCGGCTGAGTGCAGCCAAGGTGCTGCGCATACACGCCGCCCTGGCCGCCAAAGATGTGGCTGAACTGGACGCACTGGCCCGCGATTTGCCCACTGCTGTGCGCCACGATTTGTGCGCGTTGCCGCGTTTGTTTGGTGATTTGTCCGTGCTGGATGAGGCGCGGCAAGTGCTCCAGCCCACAGCCGAGCTGCATGCGGCACTCGACAACTTGCGTTGGCTCGCTTCGCATGCGCAAGGGCTTGACGTGTCCATTGACCTCGCCGATTTGCGGGGATACGCCTATTACACCGGCATGCGTTTCGCCTTGTTTGCCTCGGGCCAGCAAGGACGTGCGGGTCAATCGGTTGAACTCGCCCGTGGCGGGCGCTACGACGAAGTGGGTGCGGTTTTTGGCCGCAAGCGCCCCGCTGTGGGCTTCAGTCTGGACCTGAAAGAGTTGGTCTCGGCGGTGTCCCCCCGTGCCTTGGTCGCTGCAGTTCGCGCGCCTTGGGGTATGGACACCAGCTTGCGGGAGGCCGTTGCTGCCTTGCGCTCGCAGGGGCACACCGTGGTGTGCGTCCTGCCCGGCCACGAACAAGAAGTTGATGAATTTCACTGCGACCGCGAGTTGGTACAAGACCCCGCTCGTGCAAACGCATGGACCGTCCGGAACATTGAAATGGAAACCCGCAAATGATGAAAAGCAGCAACAGCGCCGCCGTACCTGGGCGCAACGTGGTCGTGGTTGGCACCCAATGGGGTGACGAGGGCAAGGGCAAGCTGGTTGACTGGCTGACCGAAACGGCACAAGGCGTTGTGCGCTTTCAAGGCGGGCACAACGCCGGCCACACATTGGTGATCAATGGTGTGAAGACCGCTCTGCACCTGATCCCCAGCGGCATCATGCGGGCTGGCGTCAAGTGCTACATCGGCAACGGTGTGGTGTTGTCGGTGGGCAAGTTGTTCGAAGAAATTGCTGGGCTTGAGAAAGCCGGCGTTGAAGTGCGTTCGCGTTTGCGCGTGAGCGAAGCTTGTCCGTTGATCTTGCCTTTCCACGCCGCCATTGACATCGCGCGCGAAGCGGCGAAAGAAAAGGCTGGAACGGCCAAGATCGGTACCACCGGCCGCGGCATTGGCCCGGCCTACGAAGACAAGATTGCCCGCCGTGCACTGCGTGTGCAAGACCTGAAATACCCTGAGCGTTTTGCCACCAAGTTGCGCGAGTTGCTTGACCTGCACAACCACCTGCTGACCACGCATCTGGGCTCGGCAGGCATGGCGTGGGACGAAAAAATTGCCGCCTACATGAAGGACGGCGAGATCCAGTTTGAGCCGGTTTACGCCGAAGCCATGGCACAGGCCGAGCTGCTCAAACCCATGATTGCTGACGTCTCGCGCGAACTCAATGCGGCTCACCAGGCCGGCGTCAATCTGTTGTTTGAAGGCGCGCAGGGTACCTTGCTCGATATCGACCATGGCACCTACCCGTTCGTCACATCCAGCAACTGTGTAGCGGGCAATGCGGCGGCGGGTGCCGGTGTAGGCCCGGGCCTGTTGCACTATGTCTTGGGCATCACCAAGGCCTATTGCACGCGCGTCGGCGGCGGTCCGTTCCCGACCGAGCTGGAATGGGACAAGGAAGGCACGCCGGGCTGGCACATGTCCACGGTGGGTGCCGAGCGGGGCACCACCACCGGGCGCGCGCGCCGTTGCGGGTGGTTTGACGCCGCTTTGCTCAAGCGCTCCGCGCAAGTCAACGGTCTCACGGGCTTGTGCATCACCAAGCTGGATGTGCTGGATGGCCTGACCGAACTGAAGCTGTGCACGGGTTATGAGCTGGATGGCGAGACCATCGATATCTTGCCCATGGGTGCCGACGACATTGCACGCTGTACCCCCATTTACGAGACCCTGCCGGGCTGGACGGATTCTTCGGTGGGGGTGACGCAGTACGACAAGCTGCCACTCAACGCCCAGCGCTACCTGGACCGCATTCAGGAAACCACGGGTGTGCCCATTCATGTGGTGTCCACCAGTCCCGATCGCGACCACACGATTCTGATTCGCCACCCGTACCACGCCTGATGACCGCTGGCAGCCGTTTCGTGCAGAATTCAAAAACACTATTCCACCCGGAGCTTGCATGCTGACCGAAGACGGAAAACACCTTTACGTTTCCTACGACGAGTACCACAACCTGATTGAGAAGCTGGCGCTGAAGGTGTACCAGTCGGGTTGGGAGTTCGACACCATCTTGTGCCTGGCACGCGGTGGTATGCGTCCAGGCGACATCCTGTCGCGCATTTTTGACAAGCCGCTGGCGATCATGTCCACCAGCTCTTACCGCGCCGAAGCCGGCAAGGTGCAGGGTGAGCTGGACATTGCGCGCTACATCACCACACCCAAGGGCGAAATCGCGGGCAAGGTGTTGCTGGTGGACGACCTCGCGGATTCTGGCCACACGCTCAAAGCGGTGATTGGCTTGTTGAAAAACAACTACGCGCCTATCACCGAGCTGCGCAGTGCCGTGATCTGGACCAAAGAGCTGTCCACCTTCACGCCCGATTATTCGGTCGAGTACCTGCCCACCAATCCGTGGATTCACCAGCCATTCGAGAGCTACGACGCAATGCGTCCAGCGCAATTGCTCGAAAAATGGAAGCTCTGAGCTGAATGAGCGACCTCGCTACGCGCCTGATCCACCATCCTTACCGGCCACCGGAAGGCTTTGAGGCGGTAGCGCCGGGTGTGCACAAGGCCTCCACGGTCATTTTTCCCAATGTGCAAGCGCTGCGCACGCAAGAGTGGAAAGACAAGAGCGGCTACACCTATGGGCTGCATGGCACGCCCACCTCGTTCATTCTCGAGGAACGCATTGCCACGGTGGAGGGGGGACTGTTTTGTGTGTTGGTGCCCAGCGGCCTTTCGGCGGTGGCGCTGGTTGACATGGCTTTTCTGCGTCAGGGTGACGAGCTGCTGATTCCTGACAATGCATACGGTCCCAACAAGGCATTTGCCACTGCGGAGCTGTCTGCCTGGGGCATCACGCACCGCTATTACGACCCGCAAAATCCGGCCGACCTAGCGGCCAAGATCAGCACTGCCACCCGGCTGGTGTGGCTGGAGGCTGCGGGGTCTATCACTCTCGAATACCCCGACCTGCCTGCGCTGGTGGCCGTGGTGAAACAAGCCAACGCAGCGCGTGAGCCCTCAGCCCGTGCTGTGTTGACCGCGCTGGACAACACATGGGGCGCTGGCATTGCGTTCAACGCGTTCGACATGGGTGTTGACGTGTCGATGCAGGCCCTGACCAAATACCCCAGCGGTGGTGCCGACGTGCTGATGGGCTCCGTCGTGACACGCGACGAAACTCTGCACCAGCAGGTACTGATGACGCACATGCGCCTGGGCCTGGGCGTGAGTGGCAACGATGTGGAACTGGTGCTGCGCGGCCTGAGCACCATGGCGCTGCGTTACGCCGCGCAAGATACCGCCACGCGTGAGCTGGCCAGCTGGATGCAGGGACAACCCGGCGTGGCGCAGGTGTTGCACCCGGCTTTGTCAGGTTCGCCCGGCCATGCGGTTTGGCAGCGTGACGCCGAGGCCGCCGCTTGCTTGTTCAGTGTGGTGTTTGAACCCGGCATTGCCCAGCGCCAGATTGACGCCTTTTGCGACAGCCTCAAGCTGTTCAAGCTCGGCTGGAGTTGGGCCGGCCCCATCAGCCTGTGTGCGCCTTATGATGTGCCAGCCATCCGCACCACGCGATGGCCGCATGCCGGCGGTCTGGTACGCTTTGCGGTCGGCCTGGAGGCTGTGGACGACTTGCGAGCCGATCTGGCCCAAGCCCTGCCGGCCCTGTTTGCCTGACCGGTTGCGCCATTTCGTTGCGCCATTTATTTCCTGACCCTCACCCCTTAACTACCGACCAGAAAGACTGCTTTGGCTACTCCCAATTACGGATACGAAAAACGCCAGCGTGAACTCGCGAAAAAGAAGAAGAAAGAAGAGAAGCTGAAGGCCAAGGCCGCTGGCAAGCCTTACATCGATCCCGATACGCCCGAAGGCCAGGGCGCAGATGACGCCGGTGCTGCAGATTCAACGCCGGCAGCCGGCGAGGGGTCTGCCAACCCTGCGTGACGCCAAGTGTGAGCGCCCCTGCTTCGGTACGGGCGCTCAGTGTTCAGCGGCTTCTGTTTCGCTGGCAATGAGTTGGCTAGCTGCGAAGGCCAGCGCAGCCGCAGAGCGATGGGGCAGCACACAGCGGCTCGCTTGAGCAAACTGGGCGAAATTGCGCGAAATCGACTGCGCGTACATCGGGTCGTAGTGTTGGGTCAGCAACGCCAGCACCACGGCGGGCGTCTGACCCGCTTGCACCTGTTCGATCCAGCCGCCCACCACCGCCTTGCCCCGCAACTCCGTCAGCGCCTCCAGGCGGCGGCAAAAGTGATCGCTGTCGGTCACGAAGAAATCGTAATCTTCCAGCAGCAGCGCCACCCGTTCTGCGTCTGACAGTTGCAGGTCAATGCAAGGGCTTTGGCGCATGGCGTCGATCAGGGCATCGGGTACGCGCACGTTACCCACCTTCTTGCTTTCACTTTCCACGAACACCGGGCGCCCCGGGTCCAACTGGCGCAGCGCGTCCCAGATCAGGCTGTCAAAGCGTTTCTGGCTGGGTTGCTCCACGCCGGGAATGTGGCCCAGCACCGAACTGCGGTGGTTGGCCAGGGCTTCCAGGTCGAGCACCTGAGCACCTTGAGCGGCCAGGGCGTGCAGAAGGCGCGTTTTGCCGCTGCCTGTGGGCCCGCACACCACGCGGTAATGCAGGCGCTGTGCCAGGCGGGGAATGTCGTCTACCAGCGCTGCGCGCCAGGCCTTGTAGCCCCCTTCAATCAGCGTCACCTGAAAGCCAATGGCGCCCAGAATGGTGGCCAGTGCGCCGCTGCGGTTGCCGCCGCGCCAGCAGTACACCAGGGGCTTCCACTGGCGGGGTTTGTCGAGCACATCGCGCTCGATGTGGCCTGCGATGTTGCGCGCCGAGAGCGCTGCGCCGCGTTTTTTGGCCTCAAACGCATTGACCTGCTTGTACATCGTTCCGATGGTGATGCGCTCGGCGTTGTTGAGCGTCGGCCAGTTGATGGCGCCGGGCACGTGGTCAAGGGCGTATTCGTCCTCGGTGCGGGCGTCAATGATGGTGTCGAAATCGGCGAGGCGGGTCAGGGCGTCGCAGGCAGGCAGGGTTTGAACAGGCATGCACGATTATCGTTTGGGCAGCAGCTTGCGCAGTTCGGGCCACACGTTGTCTCGCATGATGGGTTGTGCGGCTTCGTTGGGGTGGATGCGATCGGCCTGGAACAGCTGGGTCGGGTCTTTCAAGTCACCCACCCCTTTCAGAAAAAATGGCACCAAGGCCGCTTTTTCCGTTTGCGCTACGGTCGTGAAGATCTCACGGAATTCCCGGCCGTAGGTGGCCCCATAGTTGGGTGGCATTTCCATGCCCAGCAACAGCACGCGCGCACCCGACTCGCGCGCGATGCGGGCCATGTGGGCCAGGTTGTCGCGCGTCATGTTCAGCGGCAGGCCGCGCAAGGCGTCGTTGCCCCCCAGTTCAATCACCACCACCGCGGGTTTATGTTGTTTCAACAAGGCGGGCAAGCGGGAGCGCCCGCCCGACGTGGTGTCGCCACTGATGCTGGCGTTCACGATCTGGGCGCGCACTTTTTCTTGGCTCAGTTGTTGTTCTAGCAGGGCCACCCAGCCGGTGCCGCGCCTGAGGCCGTATTCGGCGCTGAGCGAATCACCGACCACCAGTACGAGGGGCGCAGTAGGCGTTTTGGCGCCAGCCGCATGTGCCGCTGACTGCGCCAGGGCTGTGCCTGAAAACCCCATTGAGCTGGCCAGCAGGGCCAGCGCGTTAAAGTGACGTCGATTCAACTTGAAAAGTCCTTCCATGCCCGATGTGATGATTGCTGTACAGCACGTGTTCAAGTCGGTGACCGACTCCACGGGATCTTTGACCATTTTGCGCGATATCGATTTCACCCTGAACAAAGGGGAAACCGCCGCCATCGTGGGCGCCTCCGGCTCGGGTAAGAGCACCTTGCTGTCCATCATTGCGGGGTTGGACACGCCCAGCAGCGGCACAGTTCACATCGATGGTGTTGATTTGTTTGCCATGAACGAGGACCAGCGTGCTGCACTGCGCGCCCAGAAGGTCGGGTTTGTGTTTCAGAGCTTTCAGCTGCTGGGCAATTTGACAGCGCTGGAAAATGTGATGCTGCCGCTGGAGCTGGCGGGCCGGCGCGATGCACGGGCTATGGCTGCCGCCATGCTGCAGCGCGTGGGCCTGGGCGAACGGCTGGGCAGCTACCCCAAAGTGCTTTCGGGCGGCGAGCAGCAGCGCGTGGCACTGGCCCGGGCTTTTGTGGTGAAGCCGGCCGTGTTGCTCGCCGACGAACCCACCGGCAGCCTGGACTTTGCCACCGGAGGCAAGATCATGGAGCTGATGTTTGAGCTCAACCGCGAACTGGGCACGACGCTGGTGCTGGTGACGCACGACCGCGCCATTGCGCAGCGCTGCGAGCACTGCATCACCATTGAAGCAGGGCAGGTGGTGGCCGAAGCCGCCATGGACTGAAGCCCGGAACCGGCGGCGTTGGCCGGGCGGCGATAATCTCGTCATGTCCTCACACAAAGTGCTCTTCGGCTTTCACGCCGTGGGCGTGCGTCTCAAAACCGCGCCGAAATCTGTCGTTGAAATTTATTACGAGCCAACGCGGCGCGACATGCGCATGCGCCAGTTTCTGGACCGCGCCCGTGAAGCCGGGGTGCGGCTGATCGAGGCCGACGGTCTGCGCCTCGCCAAACTTGCCGGCAGCCATGGGCACCAAGGCGTGGCCGCGCGTGTGGAAGCGCTGGCGCAGGTGCATTCTCTCGATGAGTTGCTGGAAAAGCTGGAAGCCGAGGGCACGGTGCCGCTGCTGCTGGTGCTGGACGGAATCACCGATCCGCACAACCTGGGTGCCTGTTTGCGCGTGGCCGATGGTGCCGGCGCGCACGCCGTGATTGCGCCCAAAGACCACGCGGCGGGCATCAACGCCACCGTGGCCAAAGTGGCCAGCGGCGCGGCCGAGACCATGCCGTATTTCATGGTGACCAACCTGGCTCGTACCCTGAACGAGCTCAAGGAGCGCAACATCTGGATCATTGGAACCAGCGACGACGCACCGAAGACGCTGTACCAGGTCGATTTGAAAGGCCCAACGGCGCTGGTGCTGGGCGCCGAAGGCGAGGGCATGCGCCAGCTCACCCGCAAGACCTGCGACGAGCTGGTGAGCATCCCCATGCATGGCGCGGTGGAGAGCCTCAACGTGTCGGTGGCCAGCGGGGTGTGCTTGTACGAAGCGCTCCGCCAGCGCACCTGAGCCTTGCATTTATTCCCAGATGACGACCATGAAACATGACCGGGTGCGCATGTTGGCGCTTGCGCTGGCCACCACGCTGCTGGCCGCTTGTACCCAAGAGCAGCAAAACAAGCTGGGCCGAGAAATTCAGAACTGGACTGGTGCGAACGGCGTGCTGGAGGTGTACGCCGGTGACAAACTGGTGCGCCGTTTTCTGAAGATTGACAAGATCAGCACCGCGCTGGGCACCGACGATGGCAAGCCCCGTGCTTACCGATTTGGCTACGGTGTGCTGGACGAAAACCTGAACATGCTGGCAGACCCCGGGGAAAAGAAGGTGTATTTCGAGATCAGCGATTACACCAACGCGGTGTTCTTCGAGAACCCGCGCTGAGCCACGAGCGCTGCACGTTGCAGGGTGTGGTGTGATACCGCCCAGAAACCCATCAAGTGTGGCTCAAACCCAGCCCAGGGCGCCCAGCAGGCCACCGGCACCAATCAGCCACAACAGGTGCATTTTGGTGCGCCACACCAGCAGCGTGACGACAGCGGTGAGCAGCCACAGCCGCCAGTCGCGTGTGGGGTGGTCGTGTGAGCCGGTCAGCAACCAGCCGGTGGCGATCAGCAGCGCAATGACGATAGGTGCCATGCCGGTCTTGAAGGCCCGCACGGCGCGCACCTCGCGGTTGCGGTGTGCCCAGCGTGTGGCGGTGTAGGTCAATACCGAAGACGGCAGCATGATGGCCACCATGGTTACCAGCACGCCCAACAGGGCCAGTGCCCAGGCCACTGCGCCACCGCCTGGGCCACCGCCCGCATTGAGCCCGACGTTCCACCCCAGCAGGGCCACAAACAGCACGTTGGGCCCTGGCGCAGCTTGCGACAAAGCGATGGACGAGCTGAACTGGGCGTCGCTCAGCCAGGCGTTTTGGTGCACCAGGTAGCGGTGCATGTCGGGTGCGGTGGTGATGGCGCCCCCCACAGCCAGCAGCGACAGCGAGGCGAAGTGGCCGAACAGGTCCACCCAGTTGGGCAGTGTGGGCGCCATGCTCATGGGCGGTTTGCCCTGTGGGCAGGCGCCGCGCCCACCACTCGGTAGGCCCACAGACAAGCCCCACCGCCAATGCCCAGCAGCACCCACAGCAAGGGCCAGCGGAGCAGCGCAATGGCCACAAACGTGAGCGCTGCCAACGCGATGCACAGTCCCATGCCCATGGCGTTTTTGTCCAGCGCCCCGATCAGCTTGATGCCGGTGGCGGTGATCAGACCCGCAGCGACGGCGCCCATGCCGCGCAGGGCGTTCTGCGCCACCGCGGTCTCGGCCACGCTGCCGTAAAGGGCAGCAAGCACGAGCACCACGACCAGCGGCGCCGCCAGCATGCCCGCCAGCGCAACCAGCGCGCCCGACAGCCCGAAATAGCGCCCGCCGATCATCAGCGAGAGGTTGACCACATTGGGCCCCGGCATGATCTGGGCCACGGCCCAGTCTTCAATGAACTGCTCGCGCGTCATCCAGCGCTTTTTTTCCACCAGTTCGCGCTGCACCACCGCCAGCACCCCACCAAACCCTTGCAGGGCCAGCCAGGTGAACGACAGGAAGAGGTCTGCCCGCGAAGCCGGTCGGTTTGGCGCTGCGGGTTCGGTGCTGGGCTCGGGTGGCATAGGCGTGGTTATCGGTGGCTGCCAAGCCACGGAGGTGAGCGGATCAGATGCCGGTGGCCAGGAGTTTCTGGACCATGGCTACGGCCAGAGGTTTGGTGACATAGCCCCGGATCACCGGCATCTCGTCAGCCCGCTGGCGGTCCAGCGGGGAGCCGGACGAGGTGAGCATGACCAGCAACACGGTGGGCTTGCCCGCGATCATCGGGGTCGCGCGTTCGGCCACCTCAAAGCCGTCCAGCATGGGCATGTTGATGTCCAGAAAAATGCAGGTGGCTTGATCCAGCGTGTCGGTTTGCAAAAACGTCAGCGCGTCGACCCCGGTTTCAAACACCAGCACCTCGCCTGCAAAGCCCGCCTTGCGGATCATGATCTCGTGGTAGACGTTGTCGGCCTCGTTGTCGTCCACCAGGATGAAGCGTTCAACGGTTTTCATAGGGCGTTCCTTCGGGTGGGGTCGGCTTGCGGGAAAGTGTGAGTGTGAAACAGCTTCCTGCGCCTGTTTCCGAACTGACGGTAACGCCGCCACCGTGCAGTTCGGCGATGCGGCGGCAGATGGACAGACCCAGTCCGGTGCCGGCGTATTGCTTGCGGGTGTGCAGTCTTTTGAACAGGTCGAAGATGCGTTCAAACTGCTCGGCGGGTATGCCAATGCCGTTGTCTGTCACACGCAACGCCAGGAAGCCAGCGGACTCCATGGCGCTGATGTGGACCGCTGGCGGCACGCCTTGGCGTGCGAACTTGAGTGCGTTGGTCACCAGGTTTTGCAGCGCTACGCGCAGCAGTGAGGCATCGCCTTGGACCGTGGGCAGTTCGGCGCAAGTGAGGGTGCCGCCTGAGCGCTCCAGGGCGGCAGACAAGTCGTCCTGCAGCTCGGCGAGCAGGTGGTTCAGATCGATACTGGCTGGGACGATGACCTGCTTTTCAAGCTGGACGAAGTGCAGCAGATCGTCGAGCAGGGTCCGCATGCGTTCCCCGCCGGCGTGCACGAAACCGAGGTGGCGCTGGGCATGGATGGGCAAGTCGCCGGTGTGGTCTTGCACCAGCAGCGATGTGAAGTTGTTGATGGAGTTGATGGGTTCGCGCAGGTCGTGCGAGATCATGTGGATGTAACGCTCTTGCTCCAGCGTTTTTTCCTTCAACATGCCCACCGTCTGTTGCAGTTGCACTTCTTGCTGTTTCAGCGCGTGTATGTCGTGGCCGCGCATCACCACCCCCAACACCTCGCCGGTGGCATTGCGCACAGGCAACAAAGACACCTCGAGGTGCCTGGCGCCGCGTGCGGTGAAGTGGGCGGTGTGCTCATAAAAGACCTCTGTTCCGGCAAATGCTTGCTGGAGCTTGTCCTCAATGAGCGTGCGGTACAGCGCTTCGCCCACCCGCTCGCGCACGGTCTGACCAATGACGGCTTCGCGCGCGCAACCCCAGTAGTCCAGGTAGGTCTGGTTGACGTCCTGGTACACGCCCTGATTGTCGATGTAGGCCATCAGGTCGAGTCCCGAGACGGCCATGGCCATCAGGGCCTGGTTGCGCAGCCGGTTTTCCTCTTCCTCGCGCAAGGCTTCCTGCTGGCGGGCCTTTTCGTGCTCCAGCAGCGTCACCACCAGTCTGGACAGCGCTCGGAGTGCGTCGGCTTGTGGCCCGCTGAGTTGGCGCGCCTGCTGGTCGATGACACACACGGTGCCGAGGGCGAAGCCGTCGTCGGTGACGATCGGTGCGCCGGCATAAAAGCGGATGTCCGGCGTGCCTTGCACCAGCGGGTTGTCGTGGAAGCGCACGTCGCAAGTCGCGTCCTCGACTACCAGCACCTCTTCGGGTGTGAGGATGGCATGCGAGCAAAAAGCCATTTCTCGACCGGTCTGTGTGGCACCCAGGCCGACCCTTGACTTGAACCACTGGCGGTCTTTGTCGATGAGTGAAATCAGTGCCACGGGTGTGCCGCAAATGGAAGAGGCCAGGGCCGTGATGTCGTCAAATGCCTTTTGCGGCAGCGTGTCAAGCACACCGAAACTCACCAGTTTGGCCAGGCGCTCGGTTTCGTTTTCAGGCTGGGGGGCAGATTGCATGGGGTGGCGGTGAGCGTAGGCGGCTGGCTGAAGCAGAGGCGGCCGCCGGCCTTTGCCGCACGGACGGTTGAACCCCCAAAAAGTACATTATCCCGCGCCCGGCTTCCCGGCATCGTTGCGTGCGCCCTGTGACGGTCAGACCGACATGCCGCCTGAGACCTCGATCACGGCGCCGTTGATGTAGCTGGCCTCGTCGCTGGCCAGAAAGGCGTAAACATTGGCGATTTCTTCGGGCTGGCCCAGGCGGCGCAGCGGCACGCGGTGTTCCATCTCGCTGATGACTTTTTCAGGAATGGTGCTGAGGATGGGCGTGGCGATAAAGCCTGGTGCCACCGCGTTCACGCGAACGCCTTTGGGCCCCAGTTCGCGGCTCCAGGTCTTGGTGAAACCAATCACGCCGAACTTCGCGGCGGCGTAGTTGGTCTGGCCAAAGTTGCCATAGATACCCACCACGGACGACGCATTGAGAATGACGCCGCTGCCTTGCGCGGTCATGCAGTCGGCCACGGCCTGAGCGCAGTGGAACACGCCGCGCAGGTTGACATCAATCACCCGGTCAAACTGCTCCAGTGTCATTTTTTGCAGGCGCGCATCTTGGGTAATGCCCGCGTTGTTGACCAGCACGTCCACGCGGTCAAAGCGCTCCAGCACCTGCGCCACCACCGCGTCCACCATGGTGCGCTGTGTCACGTCCATCACAAACCCAACGGCCTGGGCGCCGAGGGCCTCGCACTGCTTCACGGCGTCGTCCACGGCCGTTTGCTTCACGTCGCAGACGATGACGACGGCGCCTTCGCGCGCAAATTTGAGGGCGGTGGCCAGGCCAATGCCCTGTGCTGCGCCGGTGATGAGGCTGATCTTTCCGTCGAGTCGTTTCATGGTGGTTTCCAGTGGAGACAAACTGTTGAAGCCACAGATTGTGCTGGAAAGCCCAGGGGTATCTGGACGGTCGGCTGTCGCATCGGTTTAGTGCCGTGCCGCCCCGACCAGGTGCACCGGGCGCACGCGCACGCCGCGCCCGGTGCCCTAGTTCAAGGCCATGTCAGCGGCCCGGAATCTCGCCCAGCAGCTTTTCGACATGGTTTTTGGCCTGGGTCAGGGAGGCCATGCTGCCGCTCAGGTACATGCGGCCACTGGCGCCGATCATGCTGCACTCGACCAACGTCACGTCGGGTGCAATTTTCTCGGCTTCGTTGGCCATGTGGGCGCCAAACAAAGCCGGGGCCACTTCCATGAGCAAGAGGTTTTGTCCTGGCAGCACCATGCTGGCCTGGCGGGTGCGGTTCATCAGCACGGCGTGCTGATCGGTCACATTTTCCAGAATGTCGCTGTAAAGCAGTTGTGGGCGCAACTGGTCTTCGGCCTTGGCGCCCATCCAGTCAAGGATGACCTGGCCCGCACGCTCCAGGGCTGCGCTGTCGTTGCTGTGCAATTCCAGCACGCCAAACTGCCGCTCGACAGCGAGGATGCCGGGCTCCAGGCTGGGCTCTGCTTTCAGGGCGAGGTCAATCACCCGCTGGATGGACAGCCCGGGGGCAATTTCCACCAGTAGCGAATGGGTGCCTTGCATCGCCACGTAGCCTCGCGCGCCCAAGGGCGAACTCATCCACGACGAAAACTGGCGTTGCAGGTCGGTGAGCGTCAGGTAGACCCGAAGCTCGGCCGCCGGTTTGGCGGGTGCAGCGGCATTTTTGCTTGTGGCCATGCGGCCTCCTTGTGGACGTTCGCGGATCAGTTGCCGTCAAAGGCTTTTTGCACGTCGGCGTGTGGGCGCGGAATGACGTGGCAGGACACCACCTCACCAATGGCGCCAGCGGCTTCTGCACCGGCTTCGGTGGCGGCCTTCACAGCACCCACGTCACCCGAAACGATGATGGCGACCAGGCCGCCGCCGACTTCTTTTTTGCCAACGATGTTGACGTTGGCAGCTTTGACCATGGCGTCGGCCGCCGCGAAAGCAGCAACATAACCTTTGGTTTCGATCATTCCGATGGCTTGTGACATGTGAGTCTCCTTGATGGGTTGAAAAAAGAAAGGGTTAAGGGAAGGGGTGAGGGGAACATCTGCCGCTGCGTCAACGCATCGGCGTAGGGGTGTCGTAGCCGTCGAGCGAAGCGATGATCAGCGCGTCGGCCACCACGCGCGGGTGGGCCGGCGCGAACCACCAGGCCGCTGGTGCGCTGATGGTGATCATCACGCGCTCGCCAATGCCGCAGCCCATGGGGTCGTAGCACACGACGACATCTTTGGGGTAGTCGAGTTGCACCTCCAGCAGGGCGCCGGCGGGCAACTCGGGCAGGCGTTTGCTCGCCACAATGCGGCCAATCACGGTTCCGGTTTTCATGGTGCAGCTCCTCGGTCAATGGTGATGCCGCGCTTGCGCAAGGCTTCTTTGCCCAAGGGGGCCATCACCGCCTTCGGGTTCAATCGCACCTGCTTCACGCCAGGCGCCAGGGTCTTGACCAGCTTTTCGCCAATCACCCCCTTGAGTTCCGGCACGGTCTGGGCAGACTTGTGTACGGGCTCATCGCCATGCGCGTCTGGGCAATCGCAGGCCTTGCCGTCTTTGCACGAGGGGCAGCACGCGGCCGGATCGATGGCGGTGGTGGCGGCCATGGCCGATGCGCCTGTGGCGGCCACGGCCTTCACCGCCGCTTCGTCCACCCGCATGTCAAAGCGCAGCAAACCGGTTTGCGCCGCTTGCAGCAAGGCCGGGCTGGCGGCCAGGCGCTTGAACAGTTCGGTCAGCGCGGTGGCTTGTGCAGCCGTGCCCACACGCAAGGGCACCACCACGCCAGCCG
The DNA here is from genome assembly GCF_058731905.1 of Hydrogenophaga sp. L99. NCBI lineage: Bacteria > Pseudomonadati > Pseudomonadota > Betaproteobacteria > Burkholderiales > Comamonadaceae > Hydrogenophaga > Hydrogenophaga sp. L99. The sequence goes on from NZ_CM178972.1 coordinate 1,269,503, forward strand.
GCGCTGAGGGGGCGTTCGAGGGGGCGTTCGAGGGGGCAGGGGCCGCTGGCGCAGCCGGCTTGGCCGCACCGACTTGTTTCCAGTAAGCGTCTTTGCGGGCAATCAGGCCGTCGCGGATCTGGTACACGTCGGTGCCGTCAAACGTGCCCATCTGACCACCGGGCAGCGGCACACTGACCTTGTAGTTTTGCACCACCGTCTGGCCCAGCACGTTCATGTGCGAATCCGAAAACTTCGGTCCAGCGGGGCTGGCAAAGCGCTCTTTCAAAAACGCGAGGCAGGCCGCGCGACCGCGCAGGACGCGAGCGTCGGGCAGACTCCACACCACGTCGGGCGCAAAGCAGGCCACGATGGCCTCGGCGCTCACGGCCTCATAACCGGCTTCGAAACGCCGCATCAGGGCGGCCACCGCATGGTCGGTAGCGGGCGTGCTCTGTGAAGCGCTCAACGCGGTGCGCAACTGCGCCCGGATCTGCGCACGCAGGGCCTCGGTGCTCATGCGGTACCTCCGGCATCGCGGATCACGGCCTCGGCCACGGCGGCGGCGGCGCGCACATCGGACGCATTGCCCGACAAATACAGGCGACCCGCAGGCCCCATAAAGCGGCAGTCGATCAGCTTCACGTTGGCCGACTTTTCGGCCTCGTTGGCCACCAGCAGCGCGTAGGACGAGGTCGTCATTTCCATGATGTAGAGCGACTCGCCGGGCAGCAGCATGCTGCCGGACTTGCTGCGGTTGATCAGAAACGCGTGGTAGCCGTCCACCCGATCGATCACCTTGGACGCGAGGATCTCAGGCTTGAGCACGTCTTTCTCGCTCACCCCCATGGCTTCGAGCACGGCCGCACCAGCCGACTTGACGGACGAGGAGGACTGGCCGTGGAACTCCAGGTAACCAAACTGGCGCTCGACCACCAGGTTGCCGGGCTTGACGTTGTCGTGCTTCAGCGCGATGTCGGTCAGCCATTCGATGTCCATGCCGGGCGCCACTTCGATCACCATGGCGGCATCGTTGTGGCGCGGCAGAAAACCGCGGGCGGTAGACCCCAGCAGACACATGAGTTGTGGCTGCAAGCGGTCCAGAAAAATGTAGCTGCGCAAAGTGGACATGGCGGTTTCTCAGCGAAGGTGTTCGAGTTCTTCCTGCACGATGCGCAGGACCATGGCCTGGAGCTCAGGCGTGAGGGTGTTGAGCTGGACGGTGGTGGCGGCGGCCGGGGCGGCCACCGGCGTCATGGCGCCGGCCCAGCCACCGGGCAGGGGAAACGCCACGCGTTTCCAGTTCACCAGCAGTTCGGGCCCAACGTTGCAGTCCACCGAGCTTTTGCCCGCGTAGCCGGTGCCGATGGTGAAGGTGTAGGGCAGGCCGGTGTTGGCGCCGGTGCTGTCGTGCACCGTGCTGCCGTTGACGACCACGCGGTAGTAGTCAAGCGCTGCACCCCAGTACACCGCTTGTTCGGGTGACGCCGTATGGATGCCCGAGGTATGACCCGAGCCGCTGTGCTGCAGCATCGACTGGGCGACGCCAATCGCCTGCTTGATGTCGTCCACGACCACGCAGGCCAGGATGGGGGAGAGTTTTTCCCGCAGCAGCGCGTGGCCGGCCTGTGGGTTGGTCACCAAGCACACCAGCGCTTCACAGCCAGTGGGCACCTGCACACCGGCGGCCTGCGCAATCTCGTGCGCGGGGCGGCCCACCACCTTGCCGTTGAACTTGCCGCCGGGAAAAGCGTATTGCTGGATCTGCAAGGCTTCTTGCTCGGTGCAGATGTGAGCGCCCTGGCGCGCCAGGGCTTGCTGCATCTGCGGCGCAATGCTGGCGTGCAGCATCAGCACCGACGGGGCCGAGCAGGGACTGCCGTGATCGAAGTTTTTGGCTGTGACGATGAGCGGTGCAGCGGCGTCCAGGTCGGCACTGGCATCCACATAAATGGGGACGTTGCCGGAACCCACGCCAATGGCGGGGTTGCCCGAGCTGTAGGCAGCGCGCACCATGGGTGTGCCGCCGGTGGCCAGAATCACGTCTGTGCGCGGGTCTCGCATGAGTGCGCTGGTGGCTTCCACCGTGGGGCGCGTCAAAATTTGCAGCGCGTGGGCGGGCCCGCCGGCTTGCTCAATCGCCGCCTGCAGTTCGCGCACCACTTCGGTACAGCAACCCAGCGCCACCGGGTGGGGCGAAATGACCAGTGCGTTGCGGGTCATCAGGCACATGATGGATTTGAAGATGATGGTGGCCACGGGCGAGGTGGAGTTGGACAACCCCACCACCACACCCGCAGGCCGTCCAATCTCGACCAGGCGCAGGGCGTCGTTGCGGCGCACACCGCCCAGGGCCACGTTGTCCCAGGCGCTGGGGGTGAGCGTGCAGGCGAGCTCGTTTTTGGCGATCTTGTCGGCCACTTTGCCGATGCGGCTTTCACGCACCGCCCACTCGGCATAAAACGCGGCACGCGGTAACAACGCGGCGGCCACGGTTTTGGCCACGTGCTTGGCCTCCTCGGGCGTCCAGCCTGCGAGCACGGTGGCGGCCTGGCGGGCACGGCCCAGCAAGTCCCGGGCCTCCTGCAAGGCGGCCAGGTCGTGGTCGGCCAGATCGGTAGAACGGATGGAGCTCATGTTGTGGGATGGCTCGGGTTCAACCGCGCTGGGCCGCTGTGAAAATCACCGGCACCGCGCCGGGCAGGGTCACCTGAAAGAAGGTGGTCACGGCGCTGGCGCCCAGCGTTTTGCACAGCGTCACGTGGTCCTGGCTGACGCCGCGGATGCCCGCCACGGTGCTGGAGAGCACGATGAAGAACGTCAGGCTGCACCCCACCGCGATCTTGGAACCCAGCCCGAGACCGAACCACAGGATGAACAGCGGCGCCAGCGCGATGCGGGGCATCACGTTCATGGCGTTCAGATACGGGTCGAGGAATTTTTCGACATGCGGGAACGCCACGAACAGCAGGCCCACCGCCATGGCTGCGCTGCTGCCCAGGACAAACGAGATCAGGGTGCCCGCCATGGTCCAGCCCATGTCGGTCCAGAGCTTGCCGGTGGCGATGTTGTCCCACAGGAACTTGAGCACCCCGCTCGGTTGGCCCACAAACGTGGGGTTGAGCCAGCCCTTGACGGTGAACCATTCGCCCAGCGCCAGCAGCGCGGCAATGAACACGATGTGGGCTGCGCCCCAGCGCATGGTTTCAGCCTTCATGTTTGCTCCAGCCAGATTCCAGGTGTGACCAGAGCTGTGCATACAGCTCATGGAAGTGCGGGTCTTTTTGCAGCTCGCGGATGGACCGCGGGCGGGGCAGGTCGATGGCGATATCGGCCACGATGCGGCCCGGGCGCGACGTCATGACGACCACCCGGTCGGACACGGCCACCGCTTCCGAGAGGTCGTGTGTGACGAACAGCACCGACTGCTGGTGTTGCTGACACAGCCTCAACAGAAGGTCTTCGAGCTGCAGCTTGGTTTGTGCATCCAGTGCCCCAAAGGGTTCGTCCATCAGCAGCAGCGGCGAGCCCATGGCAAAGGTGCGTGCCAGGGCCACACGCTGGCGCATGCCGTGCGACAGGGCCTTGGGCAAGGTTTTCTCGAACCCGGCCAGCCCCACTTCCTGCAGCATGCTGCGGGCGCGTTCCTCGGCTTGGGCACGCGGCACGCCGCGCACCTCCATGCCAAACATCGCGTTGCCCAGCGCCGTTTTCCAGGGCAGCAGGCTGTCGCGGGCCAGCATGTAGCCCACCTGCGGGTTGCCCTGGCGCGGCGCTTGTCCGCCCACCTGCAGGCCGCCCTTGCCGGTGTGCGGCACCAGGCCAGCAGCCAGGTTCAGCAGCGTGGTTTTGCCACAGCCGCTGGGACCCACCAGCGAAACAAACTCGCCTTGGCGGACGTGCAGCGAGACATCTGAAAGCACCTGGTTGGTGCCATCAAAGCTCAGGTGCACGCCGTCGGCGGCGATGGCCAGGGTCGTAGCGCTCAATTCGGTTGCTCCGCTCATGCAGTCGTTCGGTGGGGCTGTGGGTGGAGCGTTCAGCGCAGTTGCAAGACTTTGCTGGTGTCAAACTTCTTGTCGATCTGCTGGGTGTTGTGCAGGTAGTCAGCCGCGTGCTGCAGTGCCTTGCTGTCCAGCGAGAAGCGCACACCGCTGATCGAATTGCGCAAGGAGGCTTCAATCGCGGCCGCACCGGCGGGACCTTCGATCTTGAAGGTGTCGTTGATCACCTTGAGCACGGCAGCAAAGTTGGCTGGGTTCTGGGCGAAGGCTTCTGCCTCGCGCATGGCTTTGGCAAAGGCGTCGAGCGTGGCGCCTTTCTTTTGCGCAAACTCGCCGCGCACCGTCATTGGCCCTGAGGCGCCGTTGAGGTTGGTGATCGCGTCGGGGCCTTCGCCTTTGCGCGGATCCACGATCACGCGGCACACTTTCATGGCCGCACAAAAGCCGTCCATGGGGGCGAACAGCATGACCGCATCGACCTGTTTGTTGGCGATGGCGGGCAGGGCGGTGTTGGGTGCTCCGACGGGCACGATGGTCACGTCGCTGCCCGTCATGCCAGCGCCTTTGAGCAGGTCGAGCAACTGAAATTCAGCGCCGGAGCCACGGGCTGTCACGCCGATTTTCTTGCCCTTCAGGTCGGCCATCACAGCGGGGTAGCCCTTGGCCGCATTGGGTGTTTCGGTGTGGGCACCGGCCATCAAAAAGAAAATGTTGTCGCGCGCCGCGTTGCCAATGATCTTCAGGTCTGCGCCCTTGTTGGCCGCCTGGATCACCACCTCGGCCGGGCCGAACGCGATGTCGATGTCGCCCGCCATCAGGGTCTGAATGCCGAGTGGGCCCGAGGGAATGGTCTTGAGCTCGCACTTGAGACCGTTCTTCTCGCAATAGCCGTTGGCCGCTGCCACCCGAACAATCATGTTGCCCAGGCCGGGGTAGTCTTGAATGCGCAAGGTTTCGGTTTGCGCCATGGCGCTGGCGCCCAAGCTCAGCGCAACAGCGCCCAGGGTGGCGCGAAGGAATCCAGGTGTTGAAAGGGTCATGTCGTCTCCAATGGGGTGGTAGTGGCTTGATCTGCGTCAAGCTGTGTGAAATGGATTAAATTCCGCAACCTTCCGGCAAATTGTTTCTGATGTGACAATTTAAGGGAAAGCACTCAAAATTACTTTTTAGGCCCTCTGGACAAGCCATGCCCCTGCCGCCTTCCCGCCCTTTGAATTCAAGCCGCTCGCCGGTCGCTGCCCCGGCTTTCAAGGCTGTGGATGCGGATCTGTTCACGAAAGCGTGGGCCGAAAAGTCGGCGCTGACGCCGCGCTCCACCCAGGCTCTGAAAAGCGTGGGCGTGCTTCGGAATTGGACCGAAGGACAGGTGTTGCTGAGCCGGGGGCAATCGACCGCCACGGCGCTGCTGCTCATCAAGGGGCGCCTGCGCGTCAGCGTCACGACCCCTGAAGGTGAGGAGCAATTGCTGCGCTGGATGCTGCCGGGCGAGATATCGGGCTTGAGCTCGGTCTTTGCTGAAACCACCTACCCAGCCGATCTGGTTTCTGCAGGCCCCAGCCAGGTTCTGCATGTGGAGCGGGCGGGAATGGTCGACCTGATCAGCCGGGATGCCGCCGTGGCGGTCGACCTCTTGCGGATTCTGGGTTTGCGGATCAACCAGTTGTTTGACACCTTGGCCGATCAGGGCATGCACAGCCTGCGGCAACGTGTGTGGGCTGCGCTGGAGCGCATTGCCAAGTACAACAGTGTGGCGGTGGCCGATGGGCTGCAGCTGCGGGTGAGTCAGGCCGACTTGGCACAAGCGGCCAATGCGTCGCGCCAGCGCGTCAACCAGCAGCTGCAGCGCTTTCAGGACCAGGGGCTGATCCGCCTGGGCTACCGCAACATCGTTTTGTTGCGGTAATCGGGCCAGCGGCAAAGAGGCACGAGGCCAGTGCGCTGCCCCGCTGGGTTTCAGTCGGCGGGTTGGCTCCGGCGCTCAGCGATGCCCTTGACCAGGGCTCTCAACGGGCCAGCCTGGTTGATGACCAGACCCAGCAACACCGCCGCCGTGCCGGCCCACTGCCAGCGCTGCGGCAGTTCGCCCGAGAACATCCAGGCCGCCCAAAGGCCCACCACCGGGACCAGCAGGGAGAACGGCGTTACCCGGCCAGCCGGGTGCCGTTTCAGCAGCAGCGTCCACAGGCTGTAGGCCAGCAGTGTGGCCAGCCAGGCCAGAAACAGCACCGCCAGCCAGGCGCGTCCATCCATGCCCATGAGCTGGCGCCACACTGTCGACGGGCCGTCGGCCCACGCCGCCAGCGCCAGGAAGGGAACCACCGGGAACAGGCTGCTCCAGACGATAAAGGGAAACGGCTCGTAGTCGGCCACCCGGCTCGCCAGGCGCGCGATCAGGTTGGACACGGCCCACATAAAGGACGCTGAGAGCGTGAGCACGAAACCCGCCAGCGTCATCTGGCCCGCGCCTTCGCCGCTGGCGTTGGCGATCATCAGCAGGCCGGCCAGCGCCACCGCCAGGCCCCACCACTGCGATGGACGAGCGCGCTCGCCGAGCAGCGGCACCGCCAGCAGCAGGGTGAAGAACGCCTGGGTCTGCATCACCACTGAGGCCATGCCCACCGTCATGCCCATGTGGAGACCGAGAAAGAGGAAGCCAAACTGGCCCAGGCCCTGTGCCAGCCCGTAGCCGGCAACGTATTTCCATGGCAGCCGGGGAAACGGCACAAACAGCAAGAAAGGCACGGCGGCCACCGCGAAACGCAAGGCACCCAGCAGCATGGGCCCCACATCTTGCAGGCCGACCTTCATGACCACGAAGTTCAGTCCCCAGATGACCACCACCGCCAGCGCACCGAGCAGGTCGCCGGGCGACAGTTTGGAGGTGTTCAACGACGGGCCTTCACCGGCATCAGTACACAGGCTGGTGCTGTCGCAGGGTAGCCTTCACGTCGGCGCTCAACGCAAATCCTGGGCCGTGTTGGGCGGCCAGTTCACCGCAGCGCTGCTCAAAGGCTTCAATCCCCATGCCGTAGATAAACTGCAGGGCGCCACCGGTCCAGGCGGGGAAACCGATGCCGAAGATGGAGCCGATGTTGCCGTCGTGCACGCTGGTGAGCACGCCCTCAGCCAGGCAACGCGCGGTCTCCACCGCTTGGCGATACAGGAGGCGGTCTTTCACCGTCTGCAAGTCCCAGGCCGCGCCCGGTTGTTCAAACAGGGTTTTCAGCTCGGGCCACAGGTGCTTTTTTTGCCCTGCGGGGTAGTCGTAAAAGCCACCGCCGGCGGCGCGGCCTGCGCGGTTCAGCACTTTCACCATGCGCTCCACCAGCAACTCGCCCGGCGTGGCGGTGTAGGTCTTGCCCTCGGCAGCCAGGTCGGCGCGGGTCTGGTCGAGCACATGCACCGAGAGCGAGAGCGCGGTTTCGTCCAGCACCGCCAGCGGGCCCACCGGCATACCGGCCTGCATGGCGGCGTTTTCAATGACGGCGGCCGGGATGCCTTCGCCCAGCATGGCCGCGCCTTCCATCACAAAGGTGCCAAAGGTGCGGCTGGTGTAGAAGCCGCGCGAGTCGTTCACCACGATCGGCAGCTTGCCCAGCGCCTGCACGTAGTCGTAGGCGCGGGCGATGGTCTCGTCGTCGGTGTCTTTGCCTCGGATGATCTCCACCAGCTTCATCTTGTCCACCGGGCTGAAGAAGTGGATGCCGACGAACTTCTGTGGCTTGGCGCTGGCCTGGGCCAGGCCGGAGATGGGCAGGGTGGACGTGTTGCTGGCGAAGAAGCCACCGTCGGCCAGCATGGGCTCGGCCTCCTGGGTCACTTGGGCTTTCAGCGCGCGGTTTTCAAATACGGCCTCGATGATCAGGTCGCAGCCTGCCAGGTCTTGTGCGCTGTCGGTCGGCTTGATGAGGCTCAGGATGCCTTGCTGCTTCTCGGCGCTCATTTGGCCCTTGTCCACGCGCTTCTGCGTGAGCTTGGCCGTGTAGCCCTTGCCCTTTTCGGCGGCATCAAGGCTCACGTCCTTGAGCACGGTGGCGATGCCTCGGGTCGCTTGCGCATAGGCGATGCCCGAACCCATCATGCCGGCGCCGAGCACGCCCACTTTTTTCGGCTGGTATTTTTCCGTTCGTCCTGAGCCGGTCGAAGGGCCCGGCCTTGACTGTCCGCCCTTGATGGCGTTCAGGTTGAAGAAGAAGGTGTTGATCATGTTCTTGGCCACGGGGCTGACCATCAGCCCGGCCAGGTAGCGGCTCTCGATGCGCATGGCGGTGTCGAAGTCCACCATGGCGCCTTCGACCATGGCGGCCAGCGCCGCTTCGGGGGCGGGGTAGAGGCCCCGGGTCTTTTGCTTCAGCACGGCGGGCGCCACGCTCAACATGCCGGCGATCTTGGGGTTGCTCGGTGTGCCGCCGGGCATTTTGTAGTCCTTGCGGTCCCACACGTGTTGCGCGGCCTCGGGCTTGCCTTGCGCCGCTTCAATGAAGGCGAGCGCGCGCGGCATCAGCTCGTCGGGTGTGGCCACCAGCTCGTGCACCACGCCGATTTTCAAAGCTTCCTCGGGGCCAAACAGCTTGCTTTCCAGCACATAGGGCTGCGCGGCCATGAGGCCCAGCACCCGCGTCATCTTGGTGATGCCGCCGCCGCCGGGAATCAGGCCCAGCGTGATCTCGGGCAGGCCAAACTGCACCTTGGGGCTGTTGACGGCGATGCGGTGGTGGCCCACCAGCGCCACCTCCCAGCCGCCGCCGAGCGCTGCGCCGTTCAGGCAGCTCACCACGGGAACACCCAGGGTTTCAAGGGTCCGAAAGTTGCGTTTGATGCGCTCGATTTCGGTGAACACGCGCGGTCCGTCGGCAGCGGTGGAGCGCATCACGCCCTTCAAGTCGGCGCCAGCAAAAAAGGTGCTCTTGGCCGAGGCCAGCACGATGCCTCTGAGCTGGGCCTTGTCTTTCACCACCTGGGCCGCGACGGCGTCCAGGTCGTCTTGCCACTGCAGGCACATGGTGTTGACCGGCGAGCCCTGTTCATCGAAGGTGATGGTGGCAATGCCGTTGGTGAGTTCGTAGCGGATGGTTTTCGTGATCATGTCAGGGCTCCTGAGATGCCTTGCGAGCGAGGTGTCTGTGAGAGAACGCGGTGGAACCGGCTTTGCCGGGCCTCTGGCGTTGCCCCCTCACAGGGGGTGACACGCGAAGCGTGGCGCGGGGGTGGGTCGTCAGACCCTTTCGACGACTGTGGCGATGCCCATGCCACCGCCCACGCAGAGGGTGGCGAGGCCATAGCGCTTGCCCGTGCGGTGCAGCTCGTCGATCAGCGTGTTCAGGATCATCGCGCCCGTGGCGCCCAGCGGATGCCCCATGGCGATCGCGCCGCCGTTGACGTTGACCTTTTCATGCGACACACCCATCTCCTGCATGAACTTCATGGGCACGGCGGCAAAAGCTTCGTTGACCTCAAACAGGTCGATCTGGTCGATGGTGAGGCCCGCCTTGGCCAGTGCCTTGCGCGCCGCCGGCATGGGGCCGGTGAGCATGATGGTCGGGTCGGCGCCCGAGAGCGCCACGGCCACGATGCGTGCACGCGGCGTAAATCCGTGCGTCTTGCCGGCTGCTTCCGAGCCGATCAGGATGGCCGCTGCGCCGTCCACAATGCCCGACGAGTTGCCGGCATGGTGCACGTGGTGGATCCGCTCCACCTGCGGGTAGCGCTGCAGGGCCACGGCATCAAAACCCATGGCGCCGAGCTGCTCAAAAGCGGCCTTCAGCCCGCCCAGGCCTTCCAGCGTGGTGTGGGGTTTGATGAACTCGTCCTGCGCCAGAATGGTTTGACCCAGCGCGTCCTTCACCGCCACCACCGAGCGGTCAAAGTAACCGGCGGCGCGCGCGGCCGTGGCGCGTTTTTGCGATTCGAGTGCGAAGGCGTCCACATCGGCCCGGGTGAAGCCGCTCAGGGTGGCGATCAAATCCGCGCCAATGCCCTGCGGCACAAACAGCGTGGCGCTGTTGGTTTCGGGGTCTTGCGCCCAGGCGCCGCCGTCGGAGCCAATGGGCACGCGGCTCATGCTTTCCACGCCGCCAGCCACCACCAGGTCTTCCCAACCGCTTTTCACCTTCATGGCGGCCATGTTTACCGCTTCCAGGCCCGAGGCGCAGAACCGGTTGATCTGCACGCCCGAGCAGCGCCAGTCCCAGCCGGCTTTCAGCGCCGCCACCTTGGGCAGCACCGAGCCCTGCTCGCCGATGGGCGAGACCACGCCCATCACCACGTCGTCCACGGCGGCGGTATCCAGGTCGTTGCGGCGTTGCAGCTCGGTCAGCAGGCCGGCCAGCAGGTTGACCGGCTTCACCTCGTGCAGGCTGCCGTCCTTCTTGCCCTTGCCGCGCGGCGTGCGGATCGCATCAAAAACGTAGGCTTCAGTCATGCTGTCTCCTTGGGAACTGTCCCTGTGGCGTCCCTCTGGATGGAACGGACGGAACAGTATAGACTTTTGCCAAGCATTTGCTTTGTAAAAATAAACCCACCCAGTCTGATAGGTGACACCATGATCGACCGCACCCTTTTCAACGCCGACCACGAAGCCTTTCGCGACAGTTTTCGCCGCTTCATGGACAAGGAAATTGCGCCCTTTCACGAGGCTTGGGAAGAGCAGGGCTTTGTGGACCGCGCCGTGTGGAACAAGGCCGGCGAAAACGGCTTTTTGTGCATGACCATGCCCGAAGCCTACGGGGGCTCGGACGCCGACAAGCTGTATTCGGTGGTGCAGATGGAGGAGCTGGCGCGCGCGGGTTTCAGCGGTATCGGCTACGGGCTGCACAGCGAAATTGTGGCGCCGTACATCTTGCACTACGGCACCGAAGCGCAAAAGCAAAAGTACCTGCCGCTGCTGGCCAGCGGCGCCATGGTGGGCGCCATTGCCATGAGCGAGCCTGCCGCTGGCAGCGACCTGCAAGGCGTGAAGTCCACCGCCATCAAGCAGGCCGATGGCAGCTACCTGCTCAACGGCAGCAAAACCTTCATCACCAACGGCTGGCACGCCGACCTGGTGATCGTGGTGGCCAAGACCGACCCGGCTGCGGGCGCCAAGGGCACGAGCTTGTTGCTGATCGAACGCGGCATGCCGGGCTTTGAGAAGGGCAAGCGCCTGAAAAAGCTGGGCATGAAGGCGCAGGACACGTCCGAGCTATTTTTCGATAACGTGCGCGTGCCGGCCGAAAACCTGCTCGGCGCCGAAGGCAAGGGCTTCATTTGCCTTATGGAACAGCTGCCCTGGGAGCGGCTGCAGATCGCCATCGGTGCGGTGTCGGCCGCGCAGGCTGCGATTGACTGGACAGTGACCTATGTGAAAGACCGCAAGGTGTTTGGCCAGACTGTGGCCGCGTTTCAAAACACCCGCTACAAGCTGGCCGAGATGCAGACCGAGGTGCAGGTGGCCCGCGTGTTTGTGGACAAATGCTGCGAACTGGTGGCGGTGGACCAGCTCGACACCGCCACCGCCAGCATGGCCAAGTACTGGTGCAGCGACCTGCAATGCAAGGTGATGGACGAGTGCGTGCAGCTCTTTGGTGGCTACGGCTACATGTGGGAATACCCCATCACACGGGCCTACGCCGACGCGCGGGTGCAACGCATTTACGGCGGCACCAACGAGATCATGAAAGAAGTGATTTCGCGCGGCATGGGTCTGGGCGGCCGGTAACCACCCGCATGGCCCGGTCGCTCAGAGGTTGATGACGGAGGCCAGTGCGATGCCCGCTGGCGCCTCGTAATCCGCGATGACCCAGGCACGGCTCGGGTGGCTGGCGGCTTCTTGCAGCAGCGCGGTCAAAAACCGCATCGATGGTGCGTCGAGTGCGGCAAAGGGCTGGTCGATCAGGGTGAGTGGTGTGCCTGCGGCAAAGGCCGCACTCAGCCACACCTTGCGCTTGCTGCCCGCCGAGAGCATGTACATCGGCTTGTTCAGGTGCGGTTCGAGGGCGAACCCAGTCACCAGGTCTGCCAGTGCCTCGGTGTTGAAGCGGGGGTAGTGGTGGCTCAGGCTGTCCAGGTAGCCCGCAGCGCTGATGGCATCGTGCGCTTCGGTCTGGGGGTCGATCCAGAACACCTGTTGGCGGTAGGCACCGTGCTGCTCGTCCAGCCGGGTGCCGTGGATGCTCAAGGTGCCTGAATCGGGCACCAGATCACCGGCCATCAACCGGATCAGGCTGCTTTTGCCACAACCGTCGTCGCCCCGAACCAGGCTCAGGCCGGGCGGGATGCTGAAGCTGACCGCGTTGAACAGCGGGCGGTTGGGCCATGCAAAACACAGCTGTTCGGCTTTCAAAACGGGCTTGACCAAGGAGGGACGCTCGGTGTTCATGGGGTTGTTCCGTTGGGGTCTGGGGTTGCGCGGGTTCAATAACCAATGCGGTAGCGCAGGCCACGGTGGTTCAGCACCGCGCTGCGTGGCCCGATGGTTTCCAGCACCAGCCCCGGCGCAACTTCTTGCCCCTCTTGCACCACCTTGCCGTTGGCAATGAGCATGCGGTGCGCCGGATTTTGCGAGTAGGTGGAGCCACTCACATTGACCGCTGGCAACGCTGCGCGTGCTTCGGGTGACAGCTCGGCGAAGCTGCGCACCGGCGCAGGTGCTGCGGCGCCTGCTGCGGGAGGCTGCGTGCTGGGGCCGCTGCTGGCGGTTGCAGGGGCTTCGGGTGACGCGCTCGGGGTGCTGGTTGCCGCGCTTTTGGCCTCGGGCAGCGTGGTGAGCGGGGCAGGGGGTGGCGGAGCCAGCAGGGGCAGCACCGCCTCGGGTGGCGCCGCGAGCACGGGCGGTGGTGCGCTGGGTTCGGGGTTGACGGCCGGGGTGGGGTCTGGGGTGGTGGGTGCCTGCTGCTGCGAGGCCGTCGGCATGGCTGCGTGGCTTGCGGCGCCGGCCTCAGAGGGCTGGGCAGGTGCGGGTGGTTGCATCCACCAGGCGGCCAACGCCACAGCCATAGCCGCCAGCGCGAGGACGGCCGCGATGATCCACCCATTTTTGCGACCGCGTGGGGCTGCTTCAGGCGGCACGTTGTGCGTGTGCAGGCCGGGCACGTGGCCGCGCTCCCGTTCGGCGTCGGCGCGTTTGAGTGCGTCAAGAATGTAGGACATCGGCAGGTCTTGGGGATTGGGTCGGTTAGACGCGGGGTGCGAGCGCTCAGTCCAGGCCCAGACGGGGTTCATCGACACCGCTGGCCCGGTTGACCAGCATGAAGGTCATGGGGCCCGCCAGGCCATCGCCATCAACGCCCTGGCTGCGCTGAAACGCGCGGACGCGTGCCGAAAAATCGGTCGACTCAGCAGCGATCTGGCCGGTGGATTGCAGTTGCTCCAGTTGCTGTGCGAGCCAGTCGGCTGCCGGGCCGGTGTTGCCGTTGTTCAAACGGCCTTGCTGGCCCGGTGGTGTGCGCCACAGGGTTGCATAGTCACCGCGCCAGATGTCGGCCAGCGCGGTGAGCGGCACGAGCCAGCGTTCGTTTTCGGTGCGCAGCGTGGCCGTTTCGCTCGTCATGGCCGTCAGCACTGCCCAGCCGTTGCCTTGGCCTGGCAGTCGAAGCAAGAGCGCTGCGGGGCGGTCCATTTGCCGCAGGCCGTGCAGGGTCATGCGGCCGATACGAAAGCATTGCAGTTGTTCGCGTGGCGCGTCTGTGCAAGGCGCGGTTTGGCTGAGTGCCGCGCCCCACAAGGGGCCCATGGCATGCAGGGCGGCCGCTTCGTTGCGCCACAGGGCCGAAAAGGGTAGTGGCCCCGGTGTGGGTTCTGGCGTTGGCGGGGCCGCGACAGGTGGCTCGGGTGGCACGGCCGAGGCGGTGGCTGCAGCGGCCGCCGGTTCGGTCTGCGGTGGAGGGGGCAGCACGGGCGCCGTGGTGGTTGGCACGTTTTGGCTGTCCGGCGTGTGGGGTGCGGGCGCCAGGGTGCTTCCCGTCCACAGCCAGAACAGCGCGGCCGCCGAGGCAGCACCGCCCAAGGCGCCCAGGGCCAGCGTGCCCAGACGTTGGGCCAGCGCCTGGGCCGGTGCAGCTGCAGGCGCGGTTGCCAGCGCTTCGGACTCAAACACCTCGGCGGCGGCCTTGTCGACCACAGCGCGCTCTACCCGGGGCTGTCCGGTGGCGTAGGCGCCGAGCAGGGCGCGGTCGCACAGCAGGTTGATGCGGCGCGGCACGCCGCGCGTGAGCGCATGGATGCGGCGCAGCGCGTCGTCTGAAAACGGCAACGGGCCTTGCAGGCCCGCCACGCCCATGCGGTGCTGGATGTATTGGCGCGATTCGGTTTCGGTGAGCGTGCCCAGGTGAAAGCGGGCAATCACGCGCTGGGCGAGCTGTTCCAGGTCTGGGCGGGCCAGCATCTGGCGCAGCTCAGGCTGGCCAATCAGGATGATCTGCAGCAGCTTGCGTTCGCTGGTTTCCAGGTTGGTCAGCAGACGCAACTGTTCCAGCACGTGGGGGGTGAGGTTTTGCGCCTCGTCGATGATCAAGATGTTGTGCTGCCCGGCCGCGTGGCTGCGCAGCAGGTAGTCGTTCAAAGGGTCCAGGTAGTCTTTGATCGTGGCCGGTCCCACCCCTTCATGCTCCACCGCCACCTGAAACTCGTGGCAAATGGTTTTGAGCAGGTCGCCCACGGTGAGCTTGGGGTTGAAGATGTAGGCGACGTTGCAGTGCTTGGGGAGTTGTTCCAGGAAGCAGCGGCAAATGGTGGTCTTGCCCGCACCAATCTCGCCGCTGAGCAACACAAAGCCGCCGCCGCCTTCAATGCCGTAGAGCAGGTGCGCCAGTGCCTCCCGGTGGCGCTCGCTCATGAAGAGGTAGTGCGGGTCCGGGGCAATGGAGAAGGGGGCCTGCTTGAGGCCAAAATAACCGGCGTACATGCCCTTGAGGATAACGGCGGCGCCGGGGTCGGGCAAATGCGGGTCAAACCGCCCGCCCAACAGAAGATTCACAAAAGGCAGCGCCTGCGCGGCGCGGGCGGCTGCCTTGTAAACAGGTGGGTCAGGCTGCCAGCGCCATGGCTGGCTTGGTGGCGGTCTTTGCTGCTCCGTTCACGGTGCATTCAATGTCGCCGGACAGCTGGCCACCTTCTTCAATCACCACCTTGCCGTAGCGGATCTTGCCGGTCACCTTGCCCGTGGCGTAAATCACCAGTTTCTGGCGCACGGTCAGGTTGCCGTCGAACAAGCCACGAATCTCGGCAATGTCGATTTCGGCCGACCCCTTGAACTCGCCCTGCTGCGAAATCTGAATCACGCGCGAGTCCATGGTGGCCTCCACCATGCCTTCCACCACCAGGGTGTCGCAGTCGGTGATTTCAACGCCCTTGAGCTTGATGTTGGGCCCCACCGTGAGCTTGCTGCCGCCTTCGGGCATGGCGCCGGTGGCGGAGCTGTCTGGGGCCGAGGCCCGTTCGGGTTCGGCAGCCACCGGTGCGGTGGGTGCGACCGTGCCAGCGTTCAGGCCGCCATAACGCTGCGGCGTCACGCTGGCGTTAAGGGGTTTCAGGGATTCGGGTTCTCGTTTGCCAAAGTGCAGTGCCATGCCAGCTCCTTCAAAAAGTGAAGCAGTCATGCTAATGGCCACGTGGCTTACATTCTGGTCTGTACCGTAAGAGGGGTAACGAGATGCACGCTGCGTCTGGTCGCGGGTGTTGCCCTGGCGAGGCCAAAACGAAAAACGGCTGACCGCTTGCGGCCAGCCGTTGAGGGCCGTGGGCCCGTGGGTGCGCCCGTCGCTCAGTTGCGACCGCCGCCTCTGGGGCCGGGAATGATCACTGGCGACTTGCCGCCCATGCCGCCACCCGCACCGGCGCCCGCGCCACGGTTGCCCACCCCGTTCAAGGCACGCTTGCGCAAATCCATGCGCTCCCGGTGCTCGTTGCGAATGCGCTCCCGCTCTTGCTCGCTCGAGGCCAGTCGCAGTCGCTCCATGTACACATTGCTCTCTTCCTGGCTCATCAACTCATGGCCATAAATGCGGTTGTGCTCCTGCAGTTGCAATTGCATTTGCTGTTGGGTGCGCAACTGCTCCTCTGTGAGGTTGCGGTTCATGTCTTGTGCCAAGACGGTTCCCAGCGCGCTCAAGGCCAAAGCGGCCAGGGCGGTTTTGATCGAGGTTCGGTTTTTCATGAAAGTGTCCCTTTGTTTGTTGGAGACCGCGAGCGATGAGCCCATCTGAGCGTGTGCGTGTTGAGCCAAGACGCACTGAATCTGCCGGCGGCCATGGAATAGGTCGTCAGTTCCGTCCACCTGCGCCACCGCCGGAGCCACCAGCCGCGCCGCCGGGTGCGCCCGGGCCTCCGTGCATGATCACCACACCACGCTCTTTGGCGCGAGCGTCCATCTGAATCCGGTGCTCTTCCCGGATGCGTTCGCGCTCCTGGATCGTTTTGGCCAAGCGAATGCGCTCGCGGTAGGCCGCACGCTCAGCATCGGTCATCAGCTCGTGCGCGTAAATGCGGTCCTGATCGCGCATTTGGTCCTGGCCCTGTGTTTTTAGCTGGTCTTGCGTTCGTGTTTGATCTTGTGCGCCCACCATGCCGACACCTGCCAGCGAAACCGTGAGCGCCAGCGCCTTGATCCATACATGCTTTTTCATGACGACTCCTTGATGAGAAATAGAGGTTTTTCCGAGAACCATCCCACGCATTTACCAAGAGCATTGGATACCCCGTGCGGTATTTGCTGGTGACTTATTGTGGTTCGCTGCCTCTGACGAAGATTGATCAAACGCAAGATGCCGGGTAAAGCCTTGGTTGCTTGTGCATCCAGCTGTAACCGGCACCGCTCGCGATGCGCGAGCGCATCCGGACGGCAGGTTGCGGGGGCCTCCTTAACCCTTGGTTTCCTGTGCGGGGGCTAAAACCGTACACTTCCCGGTCACTTTTCACCCGTACCATGAACGCCCCCGTCGACGTCTCCTTTTTTGCGCGCGCTGCCAAGCCGATCACCAGCTACCGCCCTTACTGGGCCAAGCGGTTCGGCGTAGCGCCGTTTTTGCCCATGAGCCGCACCGAAATGGAGCGCCTGGGCTGGGACTCGTGCGACATCATTCTGGTCACCGGCGATGCCTATGTGGACCACCCCAGCTTCGGGATGGCCGTGATTGGCCGGGTGCTCGAAGCGCAAGGGTTCCGGGTCGGCATCATTGCCCAGCCCGACTGGCAAAGCGCCGAGCCCTTCAAGGCGCTGGGCAAGCCCAACCTGTTTTGGGGTGTGACCGCGGGCAACATGGATTCCATGATCAACCGCTACACGGCGGACCGCAAAATTCGCAGCGACGACGCCTACACGCCTGGCGACGTGGGCGGCAAGCGCCCCGACCGCGCGGCCATCGTCTACAGCCAGCGCTGCCGCGAAGCCTACAAGGACGTGCCCATCATTCTGGGCGGCATCGAAGGCAGCTTGCGCCGCATTGCCCACTACGACTACTGGAGCGACAAGGTGCGCCGCAGCATCGTGGTGGACGCGAAATGCGACCTGCTGCTTTACGGCAACGCCGAACGTGCATTGGTGGAAGTGGCGCACCGCATCGCGGCGCGCGAGCCCATTGCCCAGATCACCGACGTGCGCGGCACCGCGTTTGTGCGCCGCCCGAACGACCCCACCGCCGAAGGCTGGATCGAAATAGATTCGACCGACGTGGACATGCCGGGCCGGGTGGAAGACCACCTCAACCCCTATCTGACCACCAGCGAGCAGGCGCAGGCGCAAGGCCAGACGTGCAGTAAGGAAGAGGGCGGCTCAGCAGCAGCCGAAACCAACCCTGCGATCCAGCCGTTGAAATTCATGCCCAACCCGGCGCTGGTCAGCAAGCGCAAGGCACCCGCGCGTGACCGCAGCGTGATTCGTCTGCCCAGCTACGAGCAGGTGAAGAGCGACGCCGTGCTGTACGCCCACGCCAACCGCGTGCTGCACCTGGAAACCAACCCCGGCAATGCCCGCGCGCTGGTGCAGGCCCACGGCGACGGGGCCACGGCCCGTGACGTCTGGATCAACCCGCCCCCCATTCCGCTCACCACGGCGGAAATGGACTACGCGTTCGACCTGCCGTACGCCCGCAGCCCGCACCCCGACTACGCCGACGAGCACGGCAAACACGACGGTGCGACCAAGATCCCGGCCTGGGAAATGATCCGCTTCAGCGTGAACATCATGCGCGGCTGCTTCGGCGGCTGCACCTTCTGCTCCATCACCGAGCACGAAGGCCGCATCATCCAGAGCCGATCGGAAGAATCCATCATCAAAGAGGTGGAAGACATCCGCGACAAGGTTGCAGGCTTCACCGGCGTCATTTCAGATTTGGGCGGCCCCACCGCCAACATGTACCGCCTGGGCTGCAAGAGCCCCGAGATTGAAGCCGCCTGCCGCAAGCCCAGCTGCGTGTATCCCGGCATTTGCTCCAACCTCACGACCGACCACGGCCCGCTGATCAAAATTTACCGCCGCGCGCGGGAGCTGCGCGGCATCAAGAAGATTTTGATCGGTTCCGGCCTGCGCTACGACCTGGCGGTGAAGAGCCCCGAGTACGTGAAAGAGCTGGTGCAGCACCACGTGGGTGGCTACCTCAAGATCGCGCCCGAGCACACCGAAGGCGGGCCGCTGTCCAAGATGATGAAGCCCGGTATTGGCAGCTACGACAAGTTCAAGCAGCTGTTTGAAAAATACAGCGAAGAAGCCGGCAAGAAGCAGTTCCTCATTCCGTACTTCATTGCCGCCCACCCGGGCACCAGCGACGAGGACATGATGAACTTGGCCGTGTGGCTGAAGAAAAACGGTTTCCGTGCCGACCAGGTGCAGACCTTCTACCCCAGCCCCATGGCCACCGCCACCGCCATGTACCACAGCAGCATGAACCCGCTCAAGGGCATCAGCCGCGATCCCGAGCGTGCCGAGCGGGTGGACATTGTGCGTGGCGACAAGCGCCGGCGCCTGCACAAGGCGTTTTTGCGCTACCACGACGCCAACAACTGGCCGCTGCTGCGCGAAGCCCTCAAGGCCATGGGCCGTTCGGACCTGATCGGCAACGGCAAGCACCACCTGATCCCCACCTTCCAGCCACTCACAGACGGCAGCTACCAGAGCGCGCGCCGCAAAAACAGCACGCCGTTGGGCAAAGCCAGCGAGCGGGCTGCGGCGGTGGTCAAGCCCGGCGCAAAACCCGCTCAGCCCCGCAAAGGCCAGATGCTGACCCAGCACACGGGCTTGCCACCTCGGCAAACCGGTGGTGCCACGAAACGCAAACCCGGCTGACCCGGCCGGTCTATTTTCGCAGCCGGCGGCTCAGCGCTGAAACCAGGGCAGCGCCACCCAGGCCAGCAAGGCGGCGGTGTTAAAGATGGCCGTGGCCCAGTACACCGCCCGAAAAGCCTGCTTGCTCGATTTGTGGCGAAGAATCTGGTGGGCAAACCAGGCGCCTGGCCACCCACCTGCCAGTCCCAGCAGGTGCAGGGTGTCTTCCTTGATGCGCCAGGCCCCTTGGCGGGCGGCGTGTTTGTCTTGCCAGTAGGTGTAGAAAGTCATCAGGTTCAGCCCCAATGCCGCGGGCAATACAAACCAGGTGAAACGGCCGGTAAATGCGCCAGCCACCAGCAGCACCAACCACACCAGCATGAGCGCCAACACCGGGCCAACCGGCTGGGCATGGCTTGTCGTTGCTGGCGCGCGCCGGCTTGTGCCGGTCCGTGCTGGGGCGCGGCTGCCCGGTTGGTCTGCCTGTCGCGGCCGGCCGGGGGGGCGGGTGTGGCCCGGGCGCTCGTTGCCGGTCAGCGGACGGACCTGCATGGCCCGTGGGCCTTTGCCGCCCACCTGAATTTCTTCAAAGCCCACTTGCAACCCTTCTGTGGGTACCGGGGCCCCCGAAAAGTCGCGGATGTGGAAGAAGATGTCGGAGGGCGTCTGATCGCTTTTGATGAATCCGAAGCCTTTGGCACCGCTCCACCGAACCACGGTTCCCTGTTTTCTCATGCTGTTTTTCGGTGCTGTTGGCTGATTGGTTGCGAATTATGCCGTTGTTGCAGAAATGGGCAGAGTGGCGCAAAATGCGCCATAAAGGAGTCCATTATGGCCGCGTCATCCCGCCCGTTTGCTTCCGTGAAACTGTCCGTCTCCTTGGTCCAGCAGGCGCGCGAAGCCGCCCAACCACAACGCCGTTCGGTCGCTGGCCAGATCGAATACTGGGCCACGTTGGGGCGCATTGCCGACGAAACCGGGCTGACGGTGCAAGAGGCGCGCGAAGCGATTGCCCTGTACGACGCGCGCCAGCGCGAGGCTGGCACCGCAGACGAATCGCTGGACGCCATTGAGGCGCGCTTTCTGGCGGCCGAAACAAGCGGCCGCCTGGCGCAGGCGGTGCGTGAAACGGTGCTGGCCAACCGCCGCGCATTGCCCGATTCCCGCCGCGCAGCTTGACGCGTGCCAGCCCCGGTTTTCTACTTGCTGGCCGGGCCCAACGGCGCTGGCAAATCCACCCTTTACCGTGCGGCTGTGGCAGAGCGTCTGATCCCCGTTTCAGCGGAATTTGTGAACGCTGACCTGTACGAGGCGGCCCATTTGCAGCACCTGGCAGATCCGCAGGCGCGCTCGTTGCAGGCCCGCGCATGGGCTGACGCTCGGCGGGCCGAGTGTCTGGCCAAAGGGCTTTCGTTCGCCAGCGAAACCGTGTTTTCGCACACCTCCAAGCTCGATTTGATGGCTGCAGCCCGGCGAGCCGGTTTCTCTGTGGTGCTGCTGGTGGTGTGTGTTGACGACCCGCAGCAACTGCTGGGCCGCGTGAGCCGGCGCGTGGAGGAGGGCGGCCACCCGGTACCGCCCGAGCGCATTTTGGGGCGCTACCCGCGCACGGTGCGCCACCTGGGTGTGGCGGTGCGCCGGGCAGATCTGGCGTTGCTGTACGACACATCCCAACCCGCTGGCGATACGTTTCAGCCGCCTCGGCTGGTGGCGCGGTTGCGGGCGGGTGGGGTGGTCTGGCAGGCTGAGCCCCTGCCGGCTTGGGCTCAGCGGGTGCTGTCACCCGATCCCACCCAGCGCTGACGCGGCCCTCAGCCCGCCAAGGTGTGCAGCGGAATGTCTTTTGCTGCAGCCAGCTTGTCGAGCTGTTTGCGGGTTTGGCTGGCCAGGAACGCGGTAATGGCGGCGTGTGTGGCGGGCTGAAACAGCGTGGCCATACCTGTCATCGGTACGCTGGCCGCACTGCACAGTGCTGCTGCAAAGTGCGGTTCCAGTGCGGCCACAGCCACGCGGCCGTCTTTGCAGGGGTACACGCGGTAGCCTGCGTGCGCACCGCCCACGGCACCCTTGGGCTGCGTGAGACCCCAGTGTCGGGGCAGGGCGAGCCAGGCGGCGGCGTCTGACAGTGCCACTTCCTGAAACGAGCCTTTGCCGCTGGTCTTTTGCGCAAGCACGGCCTTGAGCGCGGCCTCGCTGGCCATCAACGCGCCGCCCATGTCGGCAAACAGTGTGGCGGGCAGTTCAAGCCCGGTCACCAGGCCGGCGTCGGCGAGGTAGGTGAGGTCGTGGCCTGGTTCTTCCGCGCGGACACCCGGTGCGCCCACAATGGCCACCACCGACAGCGGCGGGTAGGCCTTGTGCAGCGCCTTCCAGCCCAGACCGAGCTTGACCAAAGCCGAGGGGCGGAACGAGGTGATCAGCAGATCGGTGCGTGCCAGTTCCTTGTGCAGTGCCGCTTGCCCCTTGTCGGTTTTCAAATCGATGCTCAGCACCTTGATGCCACTGTGCATCGTGGCGTAGGCCTGCGGGTTGTATTGCCCCATCGGGTCGCCGCTGGTGCCAGCCGGTGCGCCCTTTGGCCCCGGCGGCTCAGCTTTGAGGCAGGTGGCACCCATGGCTTTGAGCCGCATGAGCGCGGCCGGCCCGGGCAGGTTCAGCGCCAGGCTGAGGACGCGCACGCCGCGCAGCGGTTTGAGGGTTTTGCTGGGAGATTCGACAGAGGATGCCATGGCGGTACCGGTTGACTTTTTCGTCAATGTACCGCCATGTCGTTCCGGTAACCGAACGCAGGCGACAGTTACCTTGCCTGGTCGCTCATTCCCCAAAGTTCAGGGGCAGTCCCACGTAGTTTTCAGCAATCGTGCGCAAGCCTGATTCGGAGTGCATCAGGTAGTCCAGCTCGGCCTGTTGCAGCTTGCCGTTGATGGCACCTTCGCCATCGAAGTTGTGCATGATCGACGTGAACCACCAGGAGAAGCGCTCAGCGCGCCAGATGCGCTTGAGACAGCGCTCGGAATAGTTGTCAATGCCGGCTTCGGTTTTGTCTTGGTAAAACTCGACGAAAGCGCTGGACAGGTACTTCACATCGGTGGCCGCGAGGTTCAGGCCCTTGGCGCCGGTGGGCGGCACGATGTGGCCGGCGTCTCCCGCCAGAAACATGCGGCCAAAGCGCAGCGGCTCGGTCACAAAGCTGCGCAGTGGTGCAATGCTTTTTTCGATGCTTGGGCCGGTCACCAGCTTGGCGGCGGCCTCCGGGTCCAGGCGCAATTTCAGTTCGTTCCAAAATGCCTCGTCGCTCCACTGTTCCACTTTGTCGGTTAGCGGTACCTGCAGGTAATAGCGGCTGCGGGTGGCGCTGCGCTGCGAACACAGGGCAAAGCCGCGCGGGTGGTTCACATAAATCAATTCGTGGTGCACAGGCGGTGTGTCCGACAGCAAGCCGAGCCAGCCAAACGGGTACACCTTTTCGTATTCCTTGATGGCGTTGCGCGGTGCGCTGGCCCGGCAAACGCCGTGAAAGCCATCGCAGCCAGCAATAAAGTCGCAATGCACGGTGTGCGTCTGGCCGTCTTTTTCGTACGTCACGCTCGGCGTTTGGGTGTCGAAATCGTGCACCTGCACATTCGAGGCTTCGTACACCGTGGGCTGGCCGGCGGCGGTGCGCGCGTCCATCAGGTCGCGCGTGACTTCGGTCTGGCCGTACACCATCACCTTTTTGCCGCCGGTGAGCTTTTCAAGATCGATCCGGTGGCGCTCACCGTTGAACAGCATGTCAAATCCGCTGTGTACCAACCCCTCGGTGTGCATGCGCTGGCCCACGCCAGCCTCGTCCAGCAGGTCGATGGCCACCTGTTCCAGCACGCCCGCGCGGATGCGTCCGAGCACGTAGTCGGGGCTCTGGCGCTCGACGATGATGGCGTCGATGCCGGCTTTGTGAAGCAACTGGCCGAGCAGCAGGCCGGAGGGGCCTGCGCCGATGATGGCAACTTGGGTACGCATGAAGAAGGTCTCCTGTGGGGGTGAGCGGTGACGGCTTGCGGCGGTTCAATGGCCACCGGCAGGACGTTGCTGAAATACAAGGTGAAGCTTAAAAACACAGCGGTGGCAACACAAGGCTGCATGTGCCCTATTGCGCGGTGATTGAATGTCTTGTGCGATCATCGCGCGGTATGAGCAATGAACCCAACCAAATCGCGAAGGCCGACTTCATTGAAGGCATGGCCAAAGGCATGGCGGTGCTGGAGAGCTTTGACACCGAACGCCAGCGCCTCAACGCCACCCAGGCGGCAGAGCGCGCCGGCCTGACGCGGGCGGCCGCGCGGCGCCACTTGCTGACGCTGGCCTATCTGGGCTACCTGGACACCGACGGCAGCCATTACTGGTTGTCGGCCAAGGTGTTGCGTTTTTCGGGCAGCTACCTGGCTTCCGCGCGCTTACCGCGGTTGTTGCAGCCCACCCTGAACCGGTTGGCAGCACAGACCCGCGAGTCCTTTTCTGCGGTGGTGCTGGACGGCGACGAGGTGGTGATCGTGGCGCGCAGTGCCTCCATTGGCGGCCAGCGGCTCATGGCCTACGGCCTGCACCTGGGTGCGCGCCTGCCGGTGCACGCCACGTCCACCGGGCGGGTGTTGCTGGCGGCCCAACCCCGGGCAGCGTTCACCGCTTGGCTCAAGGGCCGCGAGCTGCCGCGCCTAACGCCGCTGACCACGGTGGACCACAAGGCGTTCCGCGCCATCGTGGCGCAGGTGCGCACCGACGACTTTTCAATCGCGGGTGAAGAGCATGAGTTGGGCGTGCACGCGCTGGCGGTGCCGCTGCGCAACATGCAGGGCAAAACCGTGGCGGCGCTCAACGTGGTCGCCTCTCCCGAGCGGCTGGAGCCGGCGGTGATGCGCAACGATTTGTTGCCGCTGCTGCTGGACGCAGCACGAGAGCTCAGACCGCTGCTCTGAGGCTGCACATGCAGCGTGAGCTCAGACGCCCAGGTACTGCTCCAGCAGTTCGGGCTTGGCCAGAAGTTCTTCCGAGCTGCCTTCAAACGCCACTTCGCCTTTCACCAGAATCACGTTGCGGTCGGTGATCTGCGTGACGTGTTTCCAGTTTTTGTCCACGATCACACTGCTGATGCCGGACGCGCGGATGACGCCGCAAATGCGCCAGATTTCCCGGGCAATCAGGGGCGCCAGGCCCTCGGTGGCTTCGTCCAGAATGAGTACGTCGGGGTTGGTCATCAGCGCCCGGCCAATGGTGAGCATTTGCTGTTCACCACCGCTGAGTTGCTGGCCGCCGTGGTTCAGGCGCTCGGCCAGGCGCGGGAAGGTGTCCAGCACGCGCTCGTAGGTCCAGTCGCGTTGCCCCTGGGTGCCTGCGCGGGCGGCCATCACCAGGTTTTCACGCACGCTCAGGTTGCCAAAAATGCCACGGCCTTCGGGCACATAGGCCAGGCCCTGGCGGGCAATCTCGAAGGTTGAACCCCCGGTCATGTTCTTGCCCTTGATCTGTACGCTGCCGCCGCTGGGTTTGACGATACCCATGATGGATTTGAGCAGGGTCGTTTTGCCCATGCCGTTGCGGCCCATCAGGCCAATGGTTTGGCCCTGACCGACGGTGAAGTTCACGCCTCGCAAAATGTGGCTGGCGCCGTAGTGGGTGTTCAAGCCGGTGGCTTGAATCAATGCCGTGGTGCTCATGCGTGCTCCTCGCCCAAATAGGCGGCTTGCACAGCGGGGTCTGCACGGACCTGCGCAGGCGTGCCGCTGGCAATCACCTGGCCGTTGACCATCACGGTGAGCTGGTCGGCCAGCGCAAAGACAGCGTCCATGTCGTGTTCCACCAGCATCATGGCGTGGTCTTTTTTGAGTTTTTGCAACAGCGCCACCATGCTTTCGGCTTCGGCCTGGCCCATGCCGGCCAGCGGTTCGTCCAGCAGCAGCACGGTGGGTTCGGTGGCCAAGGTCATGGCAATTTCCAGCTGGCGCTGTTCGCCGTGGCTGATGGTGCCCGCCACCGTGGGGCCGCGGTGGGTGAGGCCGGCGAGCTCCAGGGCGCGTTCGCAGCGCTGGTTCACCGCGCGCAGCTGGTCGGCGCGGCCCAGCCAGCGCAGGGGGTTCCAGGGCGAGTGGCGTTCGCTGGACTGCGCGGCCAGGCGCACGTTGTCCCATACGGTGAAGGGCAGAAAAATGTTGGTCTTCTGGTAGCTGCGGCCCAGGCCAAGACGCGAAATGCGCTCAGGGCTTTGGCCTGCTGTTTCCACGCCATTGAGCGTGATGCGTCCCGACGTGGGGGGCAGGTCGCCCGAGAGCAGGTTGGTCAGGGTCGACTTGCCCGCGCCGTTGGGGCCAATCACCGCGTGGATGCGGTCGCGAAACAGATCTACCGACACGTCGTTGACCGCGGCCAGACCGCCGAAGCGCTTGGTGAGGTGATGGGCTGAGAGCAGCAGTTCGGACATGGCTTCAGTGTTCTTTCTTACCCAGCAGGCGCTCACCCAGACCCAGCAAGCCACGCGGCGCCAGCACCACCACCAGCACAATGAAACCACCCATGAGCAGTTGCCAATGTTTGGTCAGGTCTTTGAAGAAGTGCATGACGTATTCGAACGCAAAGGCGCCCACGATGGCGCCGGCAAAGTTGCCCATGCCGCCCAGAATCACCATCATGATGGCGTGCGCGCTCATGTGAAAACCCATCAGTTCGGGGTTCACGTAGCCCGTTTGTGCGGCCCACAAAAAACCTGCCACGCCGGCCAGCGAGCCCGCCAGCGTGAAGGCCGCCAGCTTGTAGCCAAAGGTGCCGTAGCCCACGGCGCGCATACGGTGTTCGTTCACCCGAATGCCCGAGAGCACCCGGCCAAAAGGCGAGAACAGCAGGCGCCGCAGAAACGCATACACCAGCACCAGCACGGCCAGCGTGAAGTAATAGAAGGTGGTCTTGTTTTCCAGATCGATGCCGGTCCAGCCAAACAGCGTTGCGTCGGGCCGGAAGTTCACGTACAGGCCGTCCGAGCCGCCCAGAGCCTTGTTGTCAAAAAACAGGAAGAACACCATTTGCGCGAACGCCATGGTGACCATGATGAAGTAGATGCCGTGGGTGCGGACCACGAAAAAACCAATGATCAGCGCGGCCAGGCCAGCGCCCAGCGCCGACACAGGCAGCGCCCACCACAGGCTGATGGGCGTGTCGGCAGGCGTCAAGAAGGCCAGTGCATAGCCTGCCAGGCCGAAGTAGGCCGCATGGCCGAGCGAGACCATGCCGGTGACGCCTTGCAGCAAATCGAGGCTCATGGCAAAGATGGCCAGGATCATCATTTGCGAAAGCATTTGCAGATAGAAGTCGCTGCCTTCCACCGGGACAAACGGAAAGGCGGCCAGGGCCAGGGCACCGGTACCCAGCAGCACCTGCACGCTCTTGGGCAGCAATTCGAGGGTGGCTTTGGGGGAGCTCATAGGGTCGTCATCATTGTTTGAACAAGCCTTCGGGCTTGTAGAGCAGCACACCGGCCATCAGCATGTAAACCGCCATGCCGGCAATCTGGGGCACCAGCACCTTGCCAAAGGTGTCCACCAGGCCCACCAGCAAGGCGGCCACCAGGGCGCCGCGCACGGAGCCGATGCCACCGATCACGACCACGACAAAGCACATGATCAGCACCGAGCTGCCCATGCCGGGGTACACGCTGGCGATGGGCGAGGCGATCATGCCGGCGATGGCGGCCAGCGCCACGCCCAGCGCAAACACCACGCCATGGATCAGCCGGATGTTGATGCCCAGCGCTTCGGTCATTTCCCGGTTGAAGGCGCCGGCGCGGATTTTCATGCCCAGGCGGGTTTTGGAAATCAGCAGGTACAGGCCCAGCGCCAAGCCCACGCACACCGCTGAAATCACCAGCCGGTAAATGGGATAAGAAAGGTTTTCGGTCAGAGGAATGGACCAGTTCACCAGCTCAGGCACCTGCACCGCGTGCACGTCGTCGCCCCACAAAATGGAACGCACTTCTTCAAAGATGTAGATCAGACCGAAGGTGAGCAGCACCTGGTCCAAGTGGTCGCGGTGGTAAAAATGTCGAAACAGCAGCCATTCCAGCACCCAGCCCAGCGCCACGGCGATCACCGTGCCCACCAGAATGGCCAGCACCAGGCTGTCAAACTGGGTGGCCAGAAACCAGGCCATGTAGGCGCCCAACATGTAGAAGCTGCCGTGGGCGAGGTTCACCACGCCCATGATCCCGAAAATCAGTGTGAGGCCAGCGGCCAGCATGAACAGCAACAAGCCATATTGCAGGCTGTTGAGCAACTGAATCAGGAAGTTGGCGAAATCCATAAGGGGGCAATGGGCTCGGAAATGGGCAAAACATTCCCGTCAAACAGGCCCTTGCGGGGCCTGTTTGTGGGTGGCTTCTGTGGGTGGGGTGGAGGTTCAGCCCATGCGGCAACCGGTGGCCGGGTCGGCCACGGCTTTGGCCGCAATGCCAAGCACTTTGTTTTCTTTGTTGGATACCTGGCGCAGGTACATGTCCTGAATCGGGTTGTGGGCCTTACTCATGGTCCATTTGCCGCGCGGGCTGTCAATCACCGCGCCTTCCATGGCGGCGTACAGCGCTTTCTTGTTGGACATGTCGCCTTTAACCGCGTTGGCGCCCCTGATCAGCAGCAGACCGGTGTCGTAACCTTGCACCGCGTACACATCGGGCTGCATGCGGAAAGCCTTGGCGTAATCCAGGCGGAACTGCTTGTTGCGCGGTGTGTCCAGCGAGTCGCTGTAGTGCATAGTGGTCAACACGCCGTCGGCGGCTGGGCCGGCGGCTTCCAGCACGCCTTCGGTCAGGAAGCCCGAGCCATACAGCTGAATGTTCTTGCTCAGGCCCGCGGCGTGGAAGTCGCGCATGAACTTGGCTGCGCCACCACCGGCGAAGAAGCAGGCCACGGCGTCGGGCTTGAGCGAGGCGATCTCGGTCAGCAGGGCCTGGAATTCCACGTTGGGGAAGGGCAGGCCGAGTTTCTTGATGATGGTGCCGCCCGCCTCGGTGTAGCTTTTCTCAAACCCCTCATAAGCCTCGTCGCCTGCCGCGTAGTTCCAGGTGATCCACACGGCCTTTTTGTGGCCGCGGTCCACCATGGCTTTGCCCAGGGCCAGCGTAGGCTGTGAGTTGGAGAACGAGGTACGGAACACGTTGGGCGAGCACTGGGCGCGCGTGGCCACATGCACGCCGGCGTTGGGAATCAGGTTGAGCACACCGGTGTCGCGTGCCACCTTGTGAATGCCCATTTGCACGCCCGAATGCACCGTGCCGACCAGCACGTCCACCTTGTCGCGCTGCACCAGTCGGGTGGCGTTTTCAATGCCCTTGGCCGGATTGGATTCATCATCTACCTTGAAGAACTCCACCTCGCGGCCACCCAGTTTGCCGCCTTGTTCGTTCAAGGCCATGCGAAACCCATTTTCAATGGCCACCCCCAGCTGAGCAAAGGTTCCGGTGTAGGGCAACATGAAGCCGACGCGCAGCTTGTCGGACTGTGCACGCACGATTTGGGGCAGCAGCAAGCCGGTGGATGCAGCGCCAATCACGGCGGCGCTGCGGGTAAGAACAAGTCGGCGGGTGGTCATGGTCAGTCTCCTGGTTGGGTTATGGTTCAGCGCATCAATGTAGGCGCGTCGGGCTGCTTTGGGGATAGTGAATTACCCGTACTTGAAGCCTAAAATATTGATGTGTAAATGGCTACTGGTGAGCACTGAATTGGATGGCGATCAGCTCGCAGCCAGTGCAATGGGCAACCACTCCCGGCACCAGGCCACACCCTCGGTCTCCGGTTCCGTGCCTGCCGAAGCATCGTGGAGAAAAATGTCGCCGATGCGAACTGCGCCCAGATCGGTCAAACGCTCGTCAAAACGGCGTCCACCATTGCAAAAGGTCTGGGGGTAAGCGCTGTCACCCAGCGCGATCACGCCATAGCGCACAGCGCCCAGAAAGCGAGGGTGGCTCTCCAGCGAGGCGTACAGCGCCTGGGCGTTGTCGGGCACGTCGCCGGCACCATAAGTGGATGTGCAGATGACATATAGTGCATCTTCGTCAAAGGCGCTGATGTCCAGTCCGTCCATCATCTGCACCTCAATGACATCAACCAGCTCGGCGCAGTCCATCTCAATGGCTTGCGCCACGTATTCGGCGGTGTTGGTCATGGTGCCAACAAGGATTTTGAGTTTGCGAACTTTTTTCATGGATTGACACGCAATATATTGCATGAAGCCATGAATGCCGATGGGTGAAAACCCTTGATTCCCGTTTTGGAGAGTGAACGCTGTACGTAGGTTTCCTCGAACGGAAAGCCACAGTCCTGTTCGGTCGATAGGGGTGTGAGGGGGGGCTTGCGGCCATGACCCGCCACCGAAGGAGATGTGGCGGTACGCCTCGGCGAACAATGGCCTGCCCGGAGGGACTCGAACCCCCGACCTGCTGCTTAGAAGGCAGCTGCTCTATCCGGTTGAGCTACGGGCAGACAAGAACGAAGATCGCGAAGAGACAATGAAAAAAGGCCCACAGAGTGGGCCTTTTTCGTTTTCTATGGTCGGAGCGGCGGGATTCGAACTCGCGACCCTCTGCTCCCAAAGCAGATGCGCTACCAGGCTGCGCTACGCTCCGACTAAGCTTCGAATTATAGACACTTTGGAGGGGTATTTTGTGCCGCTCCTGGTTTTATTCAACGTTTTTTGTATTGGCCCTGTCCGAACAGGGTGTCGCGGGCCTTGTCGTCGGTCAGTGGCTTGCGTGCGTCCGCCAGCACCGCCACGCCGCGCTGCACGGCGGGACGTTCAGCGATCTTGTCGAACCAGTCTTTCAGGTGCGGATAATCGGCCCAGTCGATGCCCTGATTTTGCCAACTGCGCAGCCAGGGAAAAATGGCGATGTCGGCCACAGTGTACTGATTGCCCGAGATAAATTTCTGGGTGATCAACTGCCGGTCCATCACACCGTACAGCCGCTTGGCTTCGTTGGTGTAGCGGTTCACGGCGTACTCAATTTTTTCGGGCGCGTAAATGCGGAAGTGGTGCGCTTGCCCCAGCATGGGACCCAGACCTCCCATCTGAAACATCAGCCATTCCAGGGTTTTAAATTTTGCGCGGTCGGATTTGGGCAGAAGCTTGCCCGTTTTGGATGCGAGGTAAAGCAGGATCGCGCCAGACTCAAACAGGCTGATGGGTTTTCCATCGGGCCCATGAGGGTCGACCAAGGCCGGTATTTTGTTGTTGGGGCTGATCTTCAAAAATTCCGGGCTGAACTGATCGCCCTGACCGATGTTGACGGGGTGAACCTGCCAGTCGCGCCCCAACCGAAAACCACACTCTTCCAGCATGATGTGGACCTTGTGTCCGTTCGGTGTGGGCCAAGAATAGACGTCGATCATGGTTGTACGGCCTTTCGCTGTTGCATCGGATGGATCATTTTCCCAAGATTCCCAGAGTAAAAATACGCCAATGTTTGAACGCCTGAAAGCCGCCATGGGCAACCGCACGAACGGACGTGAGCGCGACGCAGCGTTGGCGCAGTGGGCTCGCGATCGGTCTCTGGACTTTGGCTCGGTTTGGGGTGGCGGTTGGGCCATGTCCGGCCGCTTGCTTGATCGGCCGTTTCGTGCCGAGCGAGCAGCGTCTACGAGGGACTACATCGACGGCATGGCGGTGTTGGCTAAAGCCGATCTCGGGCTTCGCTTTGATGGTTCGGTGGTCGTGATGAACCGTGCGCTCAAACGCGCCCTGGAAGCCCAGGCCAACAGCCTGTATTCGGATGTGACCGATACGGTGCACACCACGGCCAAGGCTTTGCCTGAAGAACTGCGTTGGTTGTCCATGTTTCGCGATGCGGGATGGGCGGGCCCGGAGAACGATTTTTGGCGTCGCTACGCGGTGCTCACCGATGCGCCCGAAATGGCGCGGCATTGGCTTGCTGGCGAGGGTTTGGAGCAGCTGATGAACTGGCCTCCTGATGGTGATGAACACATGCCCGTTGTGTTGATGCTGATGCGCGGCAAAACGTACTTGCGCATGGGAAATGCCGGGCGGGGTCACCATGGCGCCGCCTTGAGCATGCTGACAAGCTTTGAACACCTCAGCCGCCGCGCAGTGGAACTGTTTGGCCGCTAAGGGGTGGGTGTGTTTCAGCAGCCGCGCGTGACCGGCACGTCCACATCGGTCTTCACCACCATGTGCTTGGCCAGTTCCAGTTTGGCTATGGATTGGCGGTGCACTTCGTCCGGGCCGTCTGCCAGGCGCAAGGTGCGCTGGCTCGCGTAGCTGTAGGCCAGCGGGAAGTCGTCGCTCACGCCGCCACCGCCGTGGGCCTGGATGGCCATGTCGATGATGTCGCAGGCCATGTTGGGTGCCACCACTTTGATCATGGCGATTTCCGCCTTGGCCACCTTGTTGCCCACGGTGTCCATCATGTAGGCGGCCTTGAGCGTGAGCAGGCGGGCCATTTCAATTCGGCAGCGTGCGTCGGCAATGCGTTCGTGCCAGACCGACTGGGCCGACACCGGTTTGCCAAAGGCAATGCGTGTGTTTAGGCGCTGGCACATCAGTTCAAGCGCACGCTCGGCAGCGCCGATGGAGCGCATGCAGTGGTGGATGCGTCCGGGGCCCAAGCGGCCTTGGGCAATTTCAAAGCCGCGGCCTTCGCCGAGCAGCAAGTTGCCCACGGGAACGCGCACGTTTTCCAGCAGCACTTCCATGTGGCCATGGGGCGCGTCGTCGTAGCCAAACACCGACAGCGGGCGCACGATGGTGATGCCTTTGCTGTTGGACGGCACGATGATCATGGACTGTTGTGAGTGCCGGGGCGCGTCGGGGTTGGTCTTGCCCATGACGATGTACACCGCGCAGCGTGGGTCGCCGGCGCCGGACGACCACCACTTGCGGCCGTTGATCACGTACTCGTCGCCGTCGCGCTCGATGCGGCACTGGATGTTGGTCGCGTCTGACGAGGCCACTTCGGGCTCGGTCATGAGGAAGGCTGATCGAAACTCACCCTTGAGCAAGGGTTCCAGCCATTGGTCTTTCAGTTCTTCGCTGGCGTAGCGCTCAAAGGTTTCCATATTGCCGGTGTCGGGCGCCGAGCAGTTGAACACCTCGGCAGCAAACGGTACCCGACCCATGATTTCGCACATGGGGGCGTATTCGAGGTTGGACAGTCCTTCGGGTGCGCGCGGGCTTTTGGGCAGGAACAGGTTCCACAAACCAGCGGCGCGGGCTTTGGGCTTGAGCTCTTCAATCAGGGTGGTGGGGATCCATGCATTGCCCTTGGCGCGGTTGGCCGCAATTTCGGCGAAGAAGCGGGCTTCATTCGGGTAGATGTGCTCGTCCATGAAGGCGAGCAGGCGAGCGCGCATGTCCTTGACTTTGTCTGTGTAATCGAAGTTCATCGTGGCTCCTTGGGGGTGGTGATGGGGGTGTGAGGTTTCAAGACGTTTGGGCAAAGCGCCAGGCCAGTTCGGCCATGGGTCGGGCGCCCGCGGCAGACTTCACCGCCTGTGCGCTGGACGCGGTGCCGGTTTCGACCCGCTTGGCAATGCCCTGCAAGATGGCCGCCAGGCGGAACATGTTGTAAGCGAGGTAAAAATTCCAGTCGGCCTTCAACTGCTCGGGCGTGGCGAAGCCGGTGCGCTCGCAATACAGGGCGATGTAGTCGGCCTCGGTGGGAATGCCCAGCGCCTGCACGTCGAGTCCGCCAATGCCGCGAAACAAACCCGGCGGTATGTGCCAGGCCATGCAGTGGTAACTGAAGTCGGCCAGCGGGTGGCCCAGGGTGGACAACTCCCAGTCCAGCACGGCCAGCACGCGCGGCTCGGTGGGGTGGAACATGAGGTTGTCGAGCCTGTAGTCGCCATGCACCACCGACACCAGGGACGCGTCGCGCGCCATGGCCGGAATGTTGTCTGGCAGCCAGGCCATGAGTCGGTCCATCTCGGCAATGGGTTGCGTGACGGACGCCTCGTACTGCTTGCTCCAGCGGCCGATCTGGCGCTCAAAGTAATTGCCCGGCTTGCCGTAGCTTTCCAGCCCGATGGCGATCGGATCCACCGTGTGCAGGGCGGCCATGACGCGGTTCATTTCGTTGTAAATCGCGCCGCGCTGCTCGCGGGTCATGTCGGGCAGGGCTTGGTCCCACATGACCCGGCCATCCACACACTCCATGACGTAAAAGGCGCGACCGATGACAGACTCGTCTTCGCACAGCACGTGCATTTGCGCCACCGGCACGCCCGTGCCGTGCAGTGCGCTCATCACCCGAAATTCCCGCTCGATGGCGTGGGCCGATGGCAAGAGCTTGGCCACCGGGCCAGGCTTGGCGCGCATCACGTAAGACCGCTCAGGCGTGATGAGTTTGTAGGTCGGGTTGGACTGGCCACCTTTGAACATTTCCACCATCAGCGGCCCACTGAAGCTGGGCAGGTGGACTTGCAACCACTGTTGCAGGGCGGCTGTGTCAAAGACGTGCTGGTCTGACACCGGGCGGGTGCCGGTGAAATTTTCCGTATCGCTCATGCGGGAAGCCTCGTGAGAGAAAAAATAGGAGCCCAGACTCCCCGCGCCTGTTCGGCTGCAGCGTTCAGGCGTCGGCTTCGGCGATGCGCATCAGCATCTCGCGGTTGCGCACCACCAGCCCGCCCTGCTCGATGCGGATCGCGTCCTCGCGCTCCATCGACTTGAGTTCCTGGTTGACGCGCTGGCGTGAAGCGCCCAGCAGTTGCGCCAGTTCTTCTTGCGCCAGCTGCAGGCCGATGCGCATTTCGTTGCCGTCCGACAGACACGGCACACCGTAGCTGCGCACCAGGTGCAGCAGCTGTTTGGCCAGCCGGGCGCGCAGGGGCAGGGTGTTCAGGTCTTCCACCAGACCAAACAGGGTGCGGATGCGCCGCGCCTGCAAACGCATCAGCGCTTCGTACAGCTCCACATGCACGCTCAGAATCTTTTGAAAATCGTTGCGGGCCACGCAGAGCAGGGTGGTGGGACCGTGGGCGTAGGCATCGTGCGTGCGCTGGTCGCCGTCGAACATGGCCACATCGCCAAACCACACACCGGGCTCCACATAGGTCAGCGTGATCTGTTTGCCCGAGAGCGAGGTCGAGCTCACGCGCACCGCACCCTTGGCCACTGCCGTCCACTCGGTGGGCGGGTCGCCGCGGGCAACGATCAGGTCGCTGTCTTTGAATCGCTTGACGTAGGCGCATCGGAGTATGTCGTGACGCAGGGAGGGTGAAAGGCTGCTGAACCAGCGACCACTGTTGATCGCCTCGCGTTCTTCCATTGTCAGAATCGGTTCGTCCATGGGCTGTCTTATGAGTGACTGAAAACGGGATGATTGTCGCCACAGAGACCGGGCGACTGCGTGGGTAAAGTAGCCAGGGCTGTCCCGCAAGCGTCCCGTGCGCTGGGCGGGGCGGCCTGTCGCAGCGCTTCAGCGGTAGTTCGCTGGGCGCTTTTCCATGAAGGCCGCAATGCCTTCGCCCGCATTGCCGTGGTGCAGGTTGCGCACGAAGTGGTCGCGCTCATGGCCCAGTTGGGTATGCAGGCTCACGGTGGGCGCGTCGTTCGCCAGCTCTTTGATGCTGGCCAGCGCATTCGGCGCGCGCGCGCTGAGCCGCTCGCACAAAGCCAGGGCATCGCCCAGCGCTTCACCGGTGCCGCTGACCGCATTGATCACGCCCAACTGCTGCAGGCGCTCGGCCGAGATGCGCTCGCCACCCATCAACAACTGCAGCGCGGTGGCCCTTGGCATGGCGCGCATAAGGCTCCAGGTGGCACCGCCGTCTGGGGACAAACCCACGTTGCTGTAGGCCATGACGAACACGCTGTTGTGCGCGGCCACCACCATGTCGCAGGCCAATGCCAGTGAAAAACCTGCCCCTGCGCAAGAGCCTTCCACCGCGGCCACCACCGGCTTGGGAAAGGCGCGGATGGTTTCGATCCAGTTGTGCAGGCCCTCAATGCTTTGCGCCTGCACCTCGGGAGGCTGTTGGCGGTTGGCCATCAGCCGCTGCAGGTTGCCGCCCGCGCAGAAGTGGTTGCCCTCGCCGGTGATGACGACGCTGCGGACCTCGGGGCTGCTCTCTGCCACGTTGAGGGCTTCCACGCCAGCGGCATACAGGTCAGGGCCCAGGGCGTTGCGGTGTTCGGGGTTGCTGATGGTCAACACCATGGTCTGACCATGGCTGTGGCTCTTGAGGCTGGCGGTCAAGGGATACCCTTTCAAAAATTTCGCAGAGGTTGGCTGGGCTCACACCGTGGAACGGGCTGTGCCGGCCGCCGGTGTGCTCCATCCTGGGGTGAAGGCGCGAAGCGCCGCAGGGATCGTTATTCCTCCTCGTGCGTCAGGCTCAAGCCCAGGGCGCCACGGCGGCGCAGCCAGGGCGAGGGGCGGTAGCGCGTGTCGCCGTACACCGTTTGCATATTGAACAGAACTTCCAGCACATTGGTGGGCCCGATGCGATCCCCCATGGCCAGCGGACCCATGGGGTAACCCAGGCCGAGTGTCACCGCCACGTCCAGGTCTGCGGGTGTGCAGATGCCTTGCTGGCACATGTCGGCGGCAATGTTGACGATGGTGGCCACCACGCGCTGCGTGACGAAACCGCCGCTGTCGCGGATCACGCTGACGGCCTTGCCGTCGCGGGCGAAGAGGGCGTGCGCCGCATCGCGCATGTCGGGGCGGGTGGCCGGGTTGGTCGCCAGCACGCGGCGCTTGGTGGCTGCGTCGTCCAGCATCATGTCAATGCCCATCGTGCGGGTCGCGTCCAGCCGCTCCACGGCGGCGAGCGTGGTCACATCCAGACCCAGGGGCGCCACCAAAATCAGCGCTTGGCTGGACGGCGCAGCGCCGGTTTCAATGCTGGCCCCCAGATTTTTCAGCAACTGGTACAGCTCGGCGCGCCGGGCGGCCTTGGGCGACACCCAGACCGGCGGCAGTTCGGCCACCACCGGCGCAGCAGGCTCAGGGGGCACTTGGGCCACACCCGCCTCGTATTTGTAAAAGCCTTCGCCCACCTTTTTGCCCACCACACCACCTGCCAGGCGCTGCGCCGTGATCACGCTGGGGCGGTAACGGGGTTCGTCGTAATACTGTCGGTAGATGGACTCCATCACCGGGTGCGAGACATCCAGCGCCGTCAGGTCCATCAGCTCAAATGGACCGAGCCGAAAGCCCATCTGGTCCTTCAATATGCGGTCAATGGTGGCGAAATCGGCCACGCGTTCGCCCGCGACACGCAAGGCCTCGGTGCCGTAACCGCGCCCCGCGTGATTGACGATAAAGCCCGGGGTGTCTTGTGCCGATACAGGGGTATGCCCAAATTGCCGGGTGTAGTCCGTAAGTTGCTGGCAGACCACATCGCTGGTTTTCAGGCCCGCAATCACCTCTACCACCCGCATCAGGGGAACCGGATTGAAAAAATGGTAACCAGCGAGCTGGCCCGGCCGCTTCAGGGCGGCAGCAATCGACGTCACCGACAGCGACGAGGTGTTGGTGGCGAGCACAGCCGTTGGGCTCACGATGTCTTCGAGTTCCGCAAACAGACGTTGTTTTACGTCAAGTCGCTCCACCACAGCTTCCACCACCAGGTCGCACGAAGCCAGCGCGGCCACCGATTCCGCGATCTGAAGCCTGGCGACATAGGTCCCCACTTGGCTTTCATCGAGCTTGCCTTTGGTCTGCAGCGTTTGCCAGGTGCTTTGCAGCGCCTTCATGGCCGCCTCGGCAGCGCCCGATTGCACATCGAACAACAGCACTTGGCTGCCAGCCTGCGCGGCCATTTGCGCGATGCCCCGGCCCATGGCACCGGTGCCAACTATTCCCACGGTTTTAAAGATGGATTGCATATGAAAGTGTTATTCGGGTTTCGGCCAGAGCAAGCCATGACAAAATGTTCCAACATTGAAAACAAGGATGTCTGACGTGCGCCAGATCTGGGTAGGCTGTATTTTGCTATCAACTGCGGTGAGCAGTGCCGCTGTGACGCTCGGAAGGCACAGTGGCGCGGCTGTCATCGGCCGCCCGTTGGACGTGAGGGTACAGGTCTTGCTGGCACCCGGCGAAGACATTGGCGGTTTGTGTATCGGGTCAGACGTGTTTTACGGCGACGCCCAGGTGCCGGGTAGCCAGGTGCGCAGCACGCCGCAAAAAACAACATCCGAAGCGGAAGGTTTTGTCCGGATCCAGTCTTTTCAGGCCGTGAACGAGCCCATCGTCACCGTGTATGTCAGGGCGGGGTGCAACACGCCATTTACTCGGCGATTCGTTTTGTTGGCGGACCCGATCACCGAACCGGCGGTACAGCCAGCGCCTACACCCGCAACAGACGGCCGGGTCGGAGCCGGTTCCCTCGCTTCACCTGAGCGTTTGCCCTCCGTAAACGCTGCGCTTGCAGGCGGCACTGCCGCAGGTGCTCGTGGTCTCTCAGACGCCGCCCCTGCCACCATTGTTGGCGATCAACAAGCCGTTCGTGCGCCAAGTGCCAGGCCATTGGCCGATGTCCAGTCTGCCCAGCCCGTGGCTCGTCCACCCAGGCCCAAAGCGCCCAGCGTGGTGCGTCGGCCCGTGGCACCCCCGGCAGAAAACACCCCGCGTTTGCAGCTGGAGGCGGTCGATCTGAGTTTGGCGATTGAGCGCGATCCCGTGCTCAAGATGTCCATTTCGCTGTTGAGCGAGCCCACGACATCCGACGAAACCCGAGCCGCTGCCGCGCTGCTCTGGAAGGCCATCAACGCGTCTCCCGAAGAAATCTTGAGCGATGCACAGAAGCTGTCTGTGCTTGAGACCGAGTCAAAAGGCTTGCGCGATGCGGAGAACCAAAGCAAGGCGGCCATTGCCGAGCTGAGCAGCAAACTGGAGGCTGCCAAAGCCGAGCGCTACATGAACTGGCTGGTCTACCTGCTGGGTGCTGCGCTGCTGTTGGCCTTGATGGCATTGGCCGCCCTGTGGCGCCGCCGCGATCAGGCTTCGGGGGCGGACGCTGTCAAGGCTTGGTGGGCTTCTGAAGGCGGAAACAAGGCTGAGAAAGCAGCGTCCAAAGCGGCGCCAGAAGACCTTGATGTTGATCTTGACTTGGATCTTGACCTCGGCCGGGAATCTTCGTTTGGTGCCTACAAGCGCGGAGCTGCTTCTGCCAAGGGTGCTCGCAAGGGGCAAGACAGCTTGTCGCCGCTCGATGAAAGCGCACCGGCACCCTTGAGGGAAGAAAAAGAGAAGCGAGATTTTGCGCCCAGCATGATTGGCGCCTCGCGCTCGGTTGCCACCGAAGAGTTGTTCGACGTCCAGCAGCAGGCTGACTTTTTCGTTTCGCTGGGTGAAGACGAACAGGCCATTCAAGTCTTGCGCAGCCATCTCATCGAGAGCCATGAGCCCAGTGCGTTGGCCTATCTGGATCTGCTCAAGATTTACCACCGTCTTGGACGCAAAGCCGACTACGAGCGTTCACGCGAGGAGTTCAACCACGTATTCAATGCGGGGGCTCCTCCTTTTGACCAGTATTCAGACGAGAGCCTTGGTCTTGAGGCTTACGAGACCGCATTTGGACGTATTCAGGCGCTGTGGCCACAGCCCCGGGTGCTGGATGTCATCGAGCAATCCATCTTCCGGGACCCTAACGATCCCGACTCTGAGGTATTTGACCTTGAGGCCTACCGCGAGCTGTTGCTGTTGCATGCGATGGCCAAGGACATGATCAAGCGCGATGTGGCGGCAGCCCATGCGCCCAACGACTTTCAGCACACGGCTGTTCAGCCGTTGAAGGCCGCTGGAAAACTCATTGCATCTGCTGAGGCCGCAGGGGGGCGCGATACCGAGCCCTTTGACACCGCACCGCCAGCTTCTCCGCGCCTGGGTCTCGATGTTGATTTGAACGATTTGTCAGAGTTTTCAGCATTCGAAGCCTCTTTGCCGGAGGTGTCCGTGCTGGTGGAGCCAACAGCCCAGCCAGAACCGCCACCACGAAGCGCGGGCCGTGAGCCGATGGACAATCTGATTGATTTCGAGATGCTTGACTTCATGACCGATGAGGATGTCAAGCCCGCTCCGAAGCCGTCTGACAAAGCTTGAGGTTGGTTGTGCTTTGACGTCTTGAGCTAACGGACTGATGGGAAAAAGCCGGGCTAGCCCGGCTTTTTTATGCGCGATTTCTGCCAGCTCGATGGCTTGGTATCAGCGTCGAACCTGTAGGGCGCCCGGGTTCACGATGTTGGTGGGTGTGCCCTTGATGTAATTGACCACATTGTCAAAGGCTGAGGCAAAGTAAGCCTCGTAGCTGTCTTGCTCGACATAGCCGATGTGCGGTGTGCAAATGCAGTTTTCCAGGCGCAGCAGCGCGTGCCCTTGAAGAATTGGTTCTGATTCAAATACGTCCACGGCTGCCATGCCGGGGCGCCCGCGGTTCAGCCCAGCCAGCAGCGCCTCGGGTGCAATGAGCTCAGCCCTGGATGTGTTCACCAGCAGCGAGGTGGGCTTCATGCGCGAAAGGTCTTCCAGCGTCACGCAACCAGCACTGCTGTCACCCAGGCGAAGGTGGAGCGAAAGCACATCGGCCGTTTCAAAGAAACCTTCTTTGCTGGTGGCCACATCGTAGCCGTCAGACAGCGCCCGAGCCCGCGATGTTTCGCTGCCCCAGACGATGACCCGCATGCCAAACGCCCGGCCGTAGCCCGCCACCAGAGAACCGATGCGTCCATAGCTCCAGATGCCCAGCGTTTTGCCTTTGAGTGCCATGCCCAGCCCGAAGTTGACGGGCATGGACGCGGCCTTGAGGCCCGACTGCTGCCAGGCACCGTGCTTGAGGTTGGCTGCGTACTGGGGAATGCGGCGCATGGACGCCATGATCAACGCCCAGGTCAGCTCAGCTGTGGACACCGGCGAGCCCACGCCCTCAGCCACCGCAATCCCCCGTTCGGTACAAGCCGCCACGTCCAGGTGCGAGCCGACGCGCCCAGTCTGAGCGATCAGCTTCAAGCGCGGCAATTTTTCAATCAGCTGCCGCGTGACTTGCGTTCTTTCCCGAACCAGCACCAAGACATCTGCATCACGCAAGCGCACAGCCAGTTGACCCACGCCCTTGACCGTGTTGGTGAAAACTTTGGCCGGGTAAGGTTCCAACTTTTCGGCACAACGCAGCTTGCGGACAGCGTCTTGATAATCATCAAGGATCACAATATTCATGGGCTCTATTGTGCCCGCATGCCCAAGTGCGATTGCTGTGCGGTACGCACCTGGTTACCTTGTGAAGTGCGCTCCAACCAGTGCGGCCCTCAGTGCGGTGCTCAAGAAATGTCTACACGGCGAGCGCATCTCCGTCTCGGTCAGTTTGCGGCGCTGTCAATACCCGCCATTGTCTCGGCTATGTCTGCGGTTCACGCCTTGCAACCCCTACTGATAAGGGGTGCATGCACCGGGGATGACTTGTTCAGCATCGCCGGGGTGGGCGTTGGCTTGTCGTTGCGCAGGGCCCTCAGGCGCGCTGACGGCGTGCTTGGTTTTCGAGTGCAGCGAGCCTGTCGAGTTCGGCGCACACATCGTTGATGCGACCGGAGATCACGAGGCGGGCGTCCATTCGGCAACTTGCGCCAGCGTCGGTGTTGCGCACCACACGCACCCGAGATGGCCGGTTCGCCGATGGCGCATGCGGGCTGGTCGGGTCATTTGCCGCTACGGCAGCGGCTGTGGTGGTGTTGCGACCGAGCCAGCCCGCGCGGGTGAACAGTTGCACAACTTTCGGGGCGGTCTTGGCTTGCTTAATCACAGTAGGTGCGGGCAGCCAGCTGTCGATGAGCTGCAGCGGCGCGCGCCAAGTGTTGGTCGTGAAACGGATTCCCATGCGAAACTCCAAAAGGGGTTGAACACAGGCAGGATTGCTAAAGGAATCGCCAACGCAGGGTTGTGCCGTTCAGGCAGTGCAAAAACCGCCTTCCGGACCAAACGCCCGCCACCTGCTGAGGCGACGTGAACCCCTGCGGGTCAGACTTGGAAGCTGTTTCGGATCAGGCCCACGGCCAGTCCTTCAATTTCAAAGGGCTCACCAGGCTCGACCACAATGGTCTTGTAGTCTGGATTTTCAGCGTGCAGCTCAATGAGGTGTTGCCGGCGCATGAAGCGTTTGACGGTTACGTCCTCACCCAGGCGAGCCACCACAATCTGGCCATTCTTGGCTTCTTTGGTGGCCTGTACGGCGAGCAAGTCACCGTCGATGATGCCAACATCGCGCATGGACATGCCCCGCACCTTGAGCAAGTAGTCGGGTGTGCGTTGAAACAGGCTGCGCTCAACGTGGTAGGTCTGGTCCACGTGCTCTTGAGCGAGGATGGGCGAGCCAGCCGCCACACGGCCAATGAGAGGCAGCATCAGCTGGGCGAGGCTGGGGAGCGGCAGTGTAAGCTGGCGTCCCCGTGAGTTGTTGATGGATTGAAGGTCTTCGCTGCGCAGGCGGATGCCGCGCGATGTGCCGCTGACGAGCTCAATCACGCCCTTGCGGGCAAGGGCCTGCAAATGCTCTTCTGCCGCATTGGCCGATTTGAAGCCCAGCTCTGTGGCAATTTCTGCGCGGGTGGGCGGCGCGCCGGTGCGTGCAATGGCTGTCTGGATGAGTTCCAGAATCTGCTGCTGGCGGGCCGTGAGTTTGGGCGGATAGGGCTGGGACTCAAGCATGGGTGACCTTTTGAAGAGCGCTCACGAGGAGGGCAGTCGGCATCTGGCAATGAAGGGATTCGGTACAGCCGCCAAGATCATTTTCAGAGCGACTGTGTTCTTATCCAGTACCTGTATTTTTAATCAGTTTTGGAGTCTTGGCAAGTGGCAATTCATGAAACGCAGGCGCAGGCTGAAAAACGCCTGGTGATTCTGGGCACGGGCGGAACCATTGCTGGGCAGTCTGCCCGGGCGGGGGACAACGTGGGTTACGTGGCCGGCCAGGTGTCAGTGGCCGATCTGGTGGGCGCTGTTCCGTTGTTGCAGGGCTTGCCGCTGGATGTGGAGCAGGTGGCTCAGCTCGACAGCAAGGATATGGGGTTTGCTGTGTGGAAGGCGCTTGCAGCGCGTGTGGCATTTCATCTGGAACGACCCGAGGTGGCGGGCATTGTCATTACCCACGGGACCGACACCATTGAGGAAACCGCCTTTTTTCTGCAGTCGGTCTTGCGGCCCGGCAAGCCGGTGGTGTTGACCTGCGCCATGCGTCCAGCCACGGCCCTGGTGCCCGACGGACCTCAGAATCTGAGCGATGCGGTGGCCGTGGCGCGCCAGGCGGGCGCGTTCGGCGTGGTGGTGGTGTGTGCCGGTCAGGTGCACAGCGCCGTGGACGTGGCCAAGGTCCACACCTACCGCGTGGACGCTTTTGATTCCGGTGACGCCGGCGCGCTGGGCTGCGTGGAAGAGGGCGTACTTAGGCAGTTTCGACCCTGGCCTGCAGCGTGTGAGGCGGGTTTCTTCGATGCATCAGCCCATGCCCGGGTGCAGGCTTGCTCTGCTTTGCCCCGCGTGGTCTTGGTGACGAGCCACGCCGATGACGACGGGCTATTGGTGAAGGCGTTGACCCAGGCTGGCTGCGATGCGGCACAGCCCCTGCGCGGCATCGTGGTCGCCGGCACAGGCAACGGCTCCGTTCATGCATGCCTGGAGTCCGCTTTGGTAGAGGCTGAGGCGCAAGGGGTGCGTGTGGTGCGAACCAGCCGCTGTGCGCGGGGCCGCGTGCTGGCGCACGCTGGACATCGGTTGGCAGCGGTGTCGGGTTTGTCCCCGGTCAAGGCGCGCATTGCCCTGGCTCTGGAACTTTTGGCCGGCGTTCAGGCATAAAAAAACCCGGTGCGAGACCGGGTTTTTCATTGAGGCAAGCGGGCTTATTTGGCCAAGGCCTCAAAGGCACGGGCGGTAATGTCGTCCACCGAACCCATGCCACTGATGGCGCGGTATTTTGGCGCAGCGGCTGCGTCGTTTTGTGCCCACTGGCTGTAGTAATCCACCAGAGGACGGGTTTGCGCACTGTAAACCTCCAGCCGCTTTTTGACCGTTTCTTCCTTGTCGTCTTCGCGCTGGATCAGGGGCTCACCCGTCACGTCGTCCTGGCCTTCCACTTTGGGTGGGTTGAACTTGACGTGGTAGGTGCGGCCGGAGGCTGGGTGCGAGCGGCGACCGCTCATGCGCTCAATGATGGCTTCAAAGGGTACGTCGATTTCCAGCACGTAGTCCAGCTTGACGCCGGCAGCCTTCATGGCGTCGGCCTGGGGAATGGTGCGGGGGAAACCGTCGAACAGGAACCCGTTGGCACAGTCGGCCTGGGCGATGCGCTCTTTGACCAGATTGATGATGAGATCGTCGCTGACCAGTCCACCGGATTCCATGACGCTCTTGGCTTCGAGGCCCAGCGGTGTGCCGGCCTTGACCGCTGCGCGGAGCATGTCGCCAGTGGAGATTTGGGGGATGCCGTATTTTTGGCAAATGAAGGTGGCTTGCGTACCCTTGCCCGCACCCGGAGCGCCCAACAAAATCAGTCTCATCGCATTCCTTTTAAGAGTTTCAATGGGGAGCCGCTTGTCTACTGCGGCAGCCCCCTGGACCGGGGGCCGGGGGCGACCGGGCGAGGATAGCACGGGCTTCCCCGACGCTGGCTTACACGCAATTCGTGCAAAAAATCGCACTTCATTGGTGCTACAACGCGCTTTTTCAGCCGCGCAAAAGCAGCGCGCGCACCCGTTCCAAGTCTTCTGGCGTGTCCACGCCGGGGCCGGGTGCGAGGGTGCTGACATGCACGGCAATGCGCTCGCCATGCCACAGCACGCGCAATTGTTCCAGCGATTCGAGGCTTTCCAATGGGGCCGTTTCGAGCGTTGGAAACTTCCGCAGAAAACCAGCCCGGTAGCCGTAAATACCAATATGCCGCAGTGGCGCCGGTGACGGCAGACCCGCCCCTGGGGCGCCGGCGAGCGAAGCCATGCCGTCGCGCCACCAGGGTATGGGCGCGCGGCTGAAGTAGAGCGCCGTTTGGGCTTTGTCCAGCAGCACTTTCACCACATTGGGGTTCAAAAAATCAGCCATGCTGTCGATGGCATGCGCTGCCGTGCTCATGACGCAGTCTGGCCGGCGCTGCAGCTCGGCCGCTACGGCATTGATCAGATCGGGCTCAATCAAGGGCTCATCGCCTTGCACATTGACCACAACAGCGTCGTCGGCGAGGCCCAGCAGTGCGCAGGCTTCGGCCAGGCGGTCGCTGCCTGACACATGGTCGGTGCGGGTCAGCAGCGCCGGGATGCCGTGCGCTTCGCACACTTGCACGATGCGCACGTCGTCTGCCGCCACGACGCAGTGGCTGGCTTGGCTCATGCGCGCGCGCTGGGCGACGCGCACCACCATGGGTACACCCGCCAGGTCGGCCAGGGGTTTGTTGGGCAGGCGGCTGGACGACATCCGCGCTGGAATCAGAACGGTGAAGCCGGCGCCCTGGGGCAAGGGCTTCATGGGCGCGGTGCGGGTGCCGGTGGCCGCGCAGCTTCTTCCTCGGTGAGCGTGCGGGCCACGTGTTCCAGCAAGATGGGAATGCCATCGCGCACGGGATAGGCGAGGCGGGCGCTGCGCGAGAGCAGTTCCTGTTTGTCGCGGTCGTAAATCAGCGGTCCTTTGGTGACCGGGC
This sequence comes from Hydrogenophaga sp. L99, assembly GCF_058731905.1. NCBI lineage: Bacteria > Pseudomonadati > Pseudomonadota > Betaproteobacteria > Burkholderiales > Comamonadaceae > Hydrogenophaga > Hydrogenophaga sp. L99. The sequence goes on from NZ_CM178972.1 coordinate 1,314,364, forward strand.
AGACCAGCAGTTCGAGCAGTTTGGTGTCCATGGCGGGATGATAGTCCGGCTGCGCACGGTGACGCGTCAGCGGTGGGTTTTGAGGGCGGCCAGGCGCTCGTCTATGGCGGCCAAAAAGGCGGCTTCCGGCGCCAGTTCCAACGGCACGGCCCATACGGCGGCGTGGTCGGTGCCGTTTTCAAGGGCTGCTTGCGCAAAGCACTTCACCGCGTCCTTTTCGGTACACACCATGGGGGTGTTTGGGCTTTTGCACCATGCTGTGTAGGCCGCGGGCTCGGCGTGGTCGGGCAGGGCCACTTCTCGTGCGAGGGTGAGGCCGCGGGTGCGCAGCATGTCAAAAAACACCGAGGGTCGCGCAATGCCCGCCACCGCGGTGATGGCTTGGCCTTGCAGTTGCGCCAGCGCGATGCGTTGTCCGCGAAGCCCCACCGCGTGGTGTGCCAGGCGGCGAACGGCGGTAAAGACCGGGATGCCTGGCACCGATGCGATGTTGGGTGGTGCTGCCCCTTCGCGGTGCTGAAGCAACACCACATCTGGCCGGTAGGCCGCACCGGGTGCTGGAGGCCAGGGCTCGCGCAGCAGTCCTGCGGGCAGCAGCCAGCCGTTGCCGCTGCCACGCTCGTCAAACACGGCAATGGCCATGTCTCGGTGCAAGGCCAGGTGCTGCAGGCCGTCGTCGCACAGCAGCACGTTGACCTGGGGGTGTGCTGCCAGCATTGCCCGCGCGGCGGCGGCCCGTTGGCGTGCCACAAACACCGGAACGCCTGTGGCCCGCTGGATCAGGGCGGGTTCGTCCCCGCTCTCGCTGGCTGGCATGGCCGCTGTCACTTCCAGCACGGCTTCGCTGCTGCGTCCGTAGCCACGTGAGACCACGCCAGGGTGCCAGCCTTGGGCGGTCAGGTGCTGCACCAAGGCGATCACCGTGGGGGTTTTGCCCGCGCCGCCCACCACCACGTTACCCACCACAATGACCGGCACGGGCAGACGCTGTGAAGTGAGGAGGCCCCACGCATAAAAGCGGCTGCGTAAGGCCATGAGCCAACCGTAGACCCAGGCAATAGGCCGCAGCAGCCAGGCTTGCAGCCCGCGCCGCTGGGCGCTGGCCTGCCATCGGGCCTGGCGGCCCGCGGAACCTTCAGGCGGTGTTGCCATGCCGGGCGGTGCCGCGCTCAGGGCTTGGTCCGAGGCGCCTTGCCACCAGACTGCTGGGTGGCAAAGGTGATTTGCACCAGACCGGCGCGCCGGGCCGCATCCATGACGTTGATGACCGATTGGTGGGTGGCTGCTGCGTCGGCGCTGATGATGACCACCACCTCGCGGTCATCCTGACTGGCCATTGCCAGCGCCCGGGTGAGCGTGTCCACACCGCTGCCTTCGAGCACCTCTTTGTTGATCGAGTAGCGGCCATCGCTGCTGATGGCCACGATCACTTCCTTCGGGTTTTCGCGCTGGGCCTGCGCGTCAGCCACGGGCAGGTTGACCTGCAGTTCGGTGAACTTGCTGTACGTGGTGGTGAGCATCAAAAAGATCAGCACCACCAGCAAAATGTCGATGAAGGGGATCAGGTTGATCTCGGGCTCGTCGCGGTTGCCGGGTCTGAAGTTCACCGTAGCACTCCCGAAAAGGCAGGCGAGGCGACCCCGAAAATTTGCCCGCTCATTTGCGCAAGCTCACCAGGTGCCGGGCGAAGCGCTCAGCGGCCAGCTCCATGGAGAGCAGGTAATCGTCAACCCGCGCCCTGAAATAGCGCCAAAAAATCAGGGCGGGAATGGCCACGATCAAACCGAACGCCGTGTTGTACAGCGCGATCGAAATGCCGTGCGCCAACTGCCCCGGGTTACCTCCACCCGGTACCGCACCCATGCCGCCATCACCAGCTTGCGATCCGAAAATTTCAATCATGCCGATGACCGTACCCAGCAGTCCCAGCAAGGGTGCTGCCGAAGCGATGGTGGCGATGGCCCCCAAATAGCGCTGCAACTTGGCGGCGGCTTTGCGGCCTGCGCCTTCCAGGCTGGAGCGCAGGTCGTCTTCGCTGGCGCGGGGGTTGTTGCTGAGCGCACGAAAGCCGCTTGCCAGCACTTCGCCAAGCACCGAGTTCTGCTCCAGCTGGGTGACCACGTCGGGCCCAGGTATGCCGTTGCGGGACACCATGATGGCTTCGTCCAGCAATTTGGGTGGCACGATCTTCGCGGTTTTCAGCGTGATGAAACGCTCAATCACCAGGGCCATTCCCAGCACGGAACAGATGATCAGTGGCCAGATGGGCCAGCCGGCGGCTTGTATGATGGAAAACAAATCGGGGCTCCAGGCAAATGCCGCCATGCGTTGGCGGCCCAAGTGCAATCTTTGGGATTATGGCTCAGTGCCCATCTACCGCAGCCTGCCCCGCGTGCCCTTGATGCACCTCATGCGCAGAACGATTGCCCCGCAGACCTGTGGCGCACAAACCCTTTCGTGCACAGATTCTGTGGATAACTTTGTGAAGAACTTGCCCCCGCTGGGGCGCGAACCCGCGCCCCGCTTCAATTTGGACAGAACGATGAGAAAACAGGCAGCACAAAACGCTGTGAAATCAACGGCTTGGGCACAAGCCAGCAGCCTGGCTCGGGTTGTCGAGCGCAGCCCTAGCGTGGGCGCGGGTTGTGGACAGTTTTCCCTTGGTATCGCCCATGGCTGAAGCATTTTTTGAATCCGAGACAGCGCCTGCAGGCCGGGTGTGGGCGGTTGGTCCGCTGATGCGGGCCATCGCTGACGCGCTGGCAGCCCGTTTCAACCCGGTGGCGGTGCGCGGCGAGATTTCGGGCTTTTCGCGCGCAGCCAGCGGTCATTGCTACTTTTCGCTTAAAGACGAAACTGGGCAGGTGCGTTGCGCCATGTTTCGCCGGGCGGCCGACCAGCTCAGCTTCAGTCCGCGCGACGGTCAGCGGGTGGAAGCCCGCGGCAAGCTGGACGTTTACGGCCCGCGGGGCGATTTGCAACTCATTGTGGACAGCCTGCAGCCGGCCGGGCAAGGTGCGCTGTTTGAGCAGTTTTTGCGCCTTAAGGCACAGCTGGAGAGCGAGGGCCTTTTTGAAGCGGCGCGCAAGCGTGCTTTGCCTGCGCAGCCACACAGCATTGGTGTGGTGACCTCGCTGGGTGCGGCAGCTTTGCGTGACGTGGTCACCGCCTTGCGTCGCAGGGTGCCGCATGTGCCGGTGGTCATTTATCCGGCGGCTGTGCAGGGGCTTCAAGCCCCGGGAGAGCTTTGCGCTGCCTTGAAAACGGCCTACCGCCGACACACCGAAACCGGTGAAAGCGAGGTGCTGTTGCTGGTGCGCGGCGGAGGCTCACTGGAAGACCTGTGGTCGTTCAACGACGAGTCGGTGGTGCGCACCGTGGCGCTGGCGCCCATGCCGGTGGTGTGCGGTGTGGGGCATGAAACCGACTTCACCCTGGCCGACTTTGTGGCCGACCTGCGAGCGCCCACGCCCACCGCGGCGGCCGAGTTGTGTGCGCCTGCGCGCGAACTGCGTCTGGGTGAACTGGCCTACCTGCAGGAGCGCATGAACGAAGCCAGTTATGGCGCCATAGACCAGCGCGCGCAGCAACTGGACCGCCTGGCTCAGCGCATGGGCCGTCCTTCGGCCCGCGTGCATGGCAGCCACCAGCGACTGAGCGCGCTGCAGCACCGTTTGCACAGCGCGCTGCTGCTGGCCAGCCAGCGCCAGCACAGCCGGCTTCAAGCGCTGGAAGGCCTGTTGCCGGTGGCGCTGCAACGCGCGGTGGACCAGCACAGCCGACGGTTGCAGCGCTGTGAAACGTCGCTGGGTCTTCTGGACCCGCGCCTGGTGCTGGAGCGAGGCTACGCCTTCTTGACCGATACCCAGGGCCTTGCCATCACGCGTGCCAGCCAGGCCCGGCCCGGGCAAGCGCTGCGCGCCACCCTGGCTGACGGTGAACTGGGGCTCACCGTTGACCGCTGAAGCGGCGGCTGCAGAAACCCTGATTGTCCAATTAGCTGCGGGCTTGCCTACAATGCGCGGTCGGCACAGTCCGCAGGCGCAGCGCCCGCTGGCTTGACTTCTCCAACACCCACCGAACGAGGAACCCCATGGAACATACCCTGCCCGCATTGCCCTACGCGATTGACGCCCTGGCGCCGCATTACTCCCAGGAAACGCTGGAGTTTCACCACGGCAAGCACCACAACGCCTACGTGGTCAACCTCAACAACCTGCAAAAGGGCACTGAGTTTGAAGGCATGGACCTGGAGTCCATCATCAAGAAGTCCAGCGGTGGCATCTACAACAACTCGGCCCAGATCTGGAACCACACCTTCTTCTGGAGCTGCATGAAGCCCAACGGCGGCGGCGAGCCTTCTGGCGCGCTGGCCGATGCCATCAACGCCAAATTTGGCAGCTACGCAGCGTTCAAAGAAGCCTTCGTCAAGAGCGCCGTGGGCAACTTCGGTTCGGGCTGGACCTGGCTGGTGAAGAAAGCCGACGGTTCGGTGGACATCGTCAACATGGGCGCCGCTGGCACCCCGCTGACCACCGGTGACAAGGCTCTGCTGACCGTGGACGTGTGGGAACACGCCTATTACATCGACTACCGCAACATGCGTCCCAAGTTTGTTGAAACTTTCCTCGACAAACTGGTGAACTGGTCGTTTGCAGAAGCCAACTTCGCCTGACCCCGGTTTTGCTTGCCCGAAAAAAAGGCCCGACGGCAATGCCGTCGGGCCTTTTTTTCGGGTGGATGTTGTCGGGTCGGTTGTCCAAGGTCTAAGCTTGCAGCCTGAATCACATAAAAATTGGATTATTTGCTTTCGCTTCCCGCATTGTGAGATAACGGTTCAAAAAGCGGGCTCAGGGTCAGAGCACTGAAAGCAAAATCTTGGACGATCCTTCGATTCGGCTGGTCCAGCATGCAGACCAGCGGGATGCCTACAACGATATCTGGAGAAACAACATGAGCACCCAGCAACCCACCATCATCTACACGCTGACCGACGAAGCGCCGCTGTTGGCGACCAGTGCCTTTTTGCCGATCATCCGCACGTTCACCGCGCCCGCTGGCATCAACGTCGAGTCCAGCGACATTTCGGTGGCCGCGCGCGTGCTGGCCTCGTTTCCCGAGTACCTGACCGAAGAGCAGCGGGTGCCGGACACCCTGGCCGAACTCGGCAAGCTCACGCTCAAGCCCGAAGCCAACATCATCAAGCTGCCCAACATCAGCGCCTCGGTGGGCCAGTTGGTGGCCGCCATCAAGGAACTGCAAGCCAAGGGTTATGCGCTGCCAGACTACCCAGAGGCGCCCAAGACCGAAGAAGAGAAGGCCATTCGTGCCCGCTACGCCAAGTGCATCGGCAGCTCGGTGAACCCGGTGCTGCGCGAAGGCAACTCTGACCGCCGTGCGCCACGCGCCGTGAAAGAGTTTGCGCGCAAGAACCCACACAGCATGGCCGAGTGGAGCCAGGCCTCGCGTTCACACGTTTCGCACATGCACCACGGCGACTTTTACCATGGCGAAAAGTCGATCACGCTGGACAAAGCCCGCGATGTGAAGATGGAACTGGTGACAAAGAGCGGCCAGACCATCGTGCTCAAACCCAAGGTGAGTCTGCTGGACCGCGAGGTCGTGGACAGCATGTTCATGAGCAAGAAGGCGCTGGAAGAGTTCTACGAAAAAGAGATCGAAGACGCCCGCAAGACCGGTGTCATGTTCTCGCTGCACGTCAAGGCCACGATGATGAAGGTGTCGCACCCCATCGTGTTCGGCCATTGCGTCAAGATCTTTTATAAAGACGCGTTTGCCAAACACGGTGACCTGTTCAAGGAACTGGGTGTCAACGTCAACAACGGCATGGCCGATCTGTACGCCAAGATCGCCACGCTGCCCCAGAGCAAGCAGGACGAGATCAAGCGCGACCTGCATGCCTGCCACGAGCACCGCCCCGAACTGGCTATGGTGGACTCGGCCAAAGGCATCACCAACTTCCATTCGCCCAACGATGTGATCGTGGACGCCTCCATGCCCGCCATGATCCGCAACGGCGGCAAGATGTGGGACGCCAACGGCCGCCTGAAAGACGTGAAGGCCGTGATGCCCGAGTCGACCTTTGCCCGGATTTACCAGGAGATGATCAACTTCTGCAAATGGCACGGCGCTTTCGACCCCAAGACCATGGGCACCGTGCCCAACGTCGGCCTGATGGCTCAGCAAGCCGAAGAATACGGCTCGCACGACAAGACTTTTGAAATCCAAGAAGACGGCGTCGCCAACATCACCGACCTCGCCACCGGCGAGGTGCTGCTGAGCCAGAACGTGGAGAAGGGCGACATCTGGCGCATGTGCCAGGTGAAAGACGCCGCCATCCGCGACTGGGTGAAGCTGGCCGTGAACCGCGCCCGCAACTCCGGTATGCCGGTGGTGTTCTGGCTCGACCAGTACCGCCCACACGAAGCCCAGCTGATCACCAAGGTCAAGATGTACCTGCACGAGCACAACACCGCGGGCCTGGACATCCAGATCATGAGCCAGGTGCGTGCCATGCGTTACACGCTGGAGCGCGTGGTGCGCGGGCTGGACACCATCAGCGCCACCGGCAATATCTTGCGTGACTACTTGACCGACTTGTTCCCCATCATGGAACTGGGTACCTCGGCCAAGATGCTGTCCATCGTGCCGCTGATGGCGGGCGGCGGTATGTACGAAACGGGTGCGGGTGGCTCGGCGCCCAAACACGTACAGCAACTGGTGGAAGAAAACCACCTGCGCTGGGATTCGCTCGGCGAGTTCCTCGCGCTGGCGGTGTCGCTGGAAGACCTCGGCATCAAGACCGGCAACAACTCGGCCAAGATACTGGCCAAGACGCTGGACGCCGCCACCGGGAAATTGTTGGACACCAACAAGAACCCGTCGCCCAAAACCGGGCAGCTGGACAACCGCGGTAGCCAGTTTTACCTGGCCATGTACTGGGCCCAGGCGCTGGCCGAGCAAACCGAAGATGCTGCCCTGGCCGCCAAGTTTGCCCCATTGGCCAAGCAGCTCACCGACAACGAGCAAACCATCGTGGCCGAACTGGCCGCTGTGCAGGGCAAGCCAGTGGACATTGGCGGTTACTACAAGCCCGATTTTGCGAAGCTGGAGGCTGTGATGCGCCCAAGCCCCACGCTGAACGCTGCGCTGCAGGCGCTGCCCGCGTAAAACGGCTCGTTTGTTTGGGCCGAAGCGCTGTCAAAGCACAGCGCCTCGCCCACAAAGGCGATTTGGACGACTTCGGCTGTCCAAATCGCCTTTTTTGCTTCAGGGCGACGGGCCGATCACTTGGGCCGGTTGAAGGGTGCGCCACCCAGCTTGCTGCCGGCCTGTATGCCGCGTTTGGCAAACCAGCCCTGGTTCATTTCCAGCACAAACCGAACCGGCTGGGCCGAGCAGTGCGAGTCCAGGGTCTGTGGTTTCATGTCGGCCAGGTTGACGATGGTGCCGTCGTCGGCCACGAAGGCGGCAGTCAGCGGCAGCAATGTGTTTTTCATCCAGAAACATTGCACGCCCGCTTGCTCAAAGGCAAACAGCATGCCTTCGTTGGTGGGCATCTCCCGGCGGTGCATCAGCCCGATGGCGCGCTGCTCGGGGGTGGCTGCCACCTGGGCGTTGATCAGGTGCATGCCGGCTGACAGCGCCACCCGCGGCAGCTGGGTTTGTGGTTTGTCTTGAGACCAGGCGGGCCAGGCGCTCAGCGCCAACAAGCAAAACAAAGAGGCTAAACGGCGGTTCATGGTGCAGGTGCGTGGGTCATGGGTGTTGCGCATTGTCCGGCATTTGCCGGGGTTCTGGGCAGCCGGGTCTGCACCCGCCGTGTCGTTGACAACAAGACCCAACCCGTTGCAGCGCAAGCACCCAAAAAGCCGCCAGGAAGCCCGCTTCCTCGGCGGTTTTGTTTTGGGTACGCACTTCACAATGGGGTATGAAAAAGGGTGTATCGCTGCGTCTTGAAAGGTGTGTCCAAGGTCGTGCCCCGGGCGGTGCAAGGGTTTCCCTATGCCCGTTGGCCATCGGGGGTGGTCGCACACCGCTAGAATCAATTTCATGGCAACCCAGAACCCCAAAAAACCCGACAACCCGGTGTCACCGCCCAGCGTGGGCAGCGACGATTCGGTGGTACTTGAGCGCCGTACCCAGCGCACCCAACCACCACAAATGTTTCAGGTGGTGCTGCTCAACGACGACTTCACCCCCATGGAGTTTGTTGTCCACGTCATTCAGGAGTTTTTCAGCAAAGACCGCGAAACCGCGACCCAGATCATGTTGAAGATCCACTTGGAAGGCAAAGGCATTTGCGGCGTTTATTCCCGCGATGTGGCCAGTACCAAGGTGGACCAGGTGCTCCAGGCCGCGCGCGGCGCGGGGCATCCGTTGCAGTGTGTGAGCGAGCCCGTTGAATAAAGGCGGAACCACCCCACTTGATGGCGATCCTCTCTGATATCCCGTTTCCCGAACGTCAGCTTTTCAAATCACCCATAGCCCAAAGGACGTGTCCATGATCGCCCAGGAACTTGAAGTCAGCTTGCACATGGCCTTTGTCGAGGCCCGTCAGCAACGACACGAATTCATCACCGTCGAGCACCTGCTGCTGGCCCTGCTCGACAACCCCAGCGCCGCCGAGGTGCTGCGCGCCTGTTCGGCCAATATCGATGACCTGCGCAAATCCCTGACGAATTTCATCAAGGACAACACGCCACAGGTCGCTGGCACGGACGAGGTGGACACCCAGCCCACGCTCGGTTTCCAGCGCGTCATTCAGCGCGCCATCATGCACGTGCAGAGCACGGGCAATGGCAAGAAAGAGGTCACCGGTGCCAACGTGCTGGTGGCAATTTTTGGTGAAAAAGACTCACACGCCGTTTACTACCTGCACCAGCAGGGCGTGACGCGTCTGGATGTGGTCAATTTCATTGCCCATGGCATTCGCAAGAGCGACCCGCCCGAGGCGGCCAAGCCCGGCGAGAGCGCTGCTGAAAACGAAGAGCAGGGCACTGAGGGCAAGTCCAACGAAAAAGCCTCACCGCTGGAGCAGTTCACGCAGAACCTGAACCAGATGGCCAAAGACGGCAAGATCGATCCGCTGATCGGGCGCGAGTACGAGGTCGAGCGCGTGATTCAAATTTTGTGCCGCCGCCGCAAGAACAACCCGCTGCTGGTGGGCGAAGCTGGCGTGGGCAAAACCGCGATTGCCGAGGGTCTGGCCTGGCGCATCACCCAGGGCGATGTGCCTGAGATCTTGGCCGAGTCGCTGGTGTATTCGCTGGACATGGGCGCGCTGCTGGCCGGCACCAAGTACCGCGGTGATTTCGAGCAGCGCCTCAAGGGTGTGCTCAAGTCGCTCAAGGACAAGCCCAATGCGATTTTGTTCATCGACGAGATTCACACCCTGATCGGCGCTGGCGCCGCATCGGGTGGCACGCTGGACGCGTCCAACCTGCTCAAGCCAGCTTTGTCCAGCGGCCAGATGAAGTGCATTGGCGCCACCACCTTCACCGAATACCGCGGTATTTTTGAAAAAGATGCTGCGCTCAGCCGCCGCTTCCAGAAGGTGGATGTGGTCGAGCCCACGGTGGAGCAGACTGTTGACATTCTCAAGGGCCTGAAGTCGCGCTTTGAGGAGCACCATGGCGTGAAGTACGCCCTGGCCGCCTTGCAGGCCGCGGCCGAGCTGAGTGCGAAATACATCAACGACCGCCACCTGCCTGACAAGGCGATTGACGTGATCGACGAGGCGGGCGCAGCCCAGCGCATCTTGCCAGCGTCCAAACGCAAGAAAACCATCAGCAAAACCGAGGTGGAAGAGATCGTGGCGAAAATCGCCCGCATCCCCCCAGCCAACGTGTCCAACGACGACCGCGGCAAGCTGCAGACGCTGGAGCGCGATCTCAAGAGCGTGGTGTTCGGCCAGGACAAAGCGCTGGAGGTGCTGGCGTCCAGCGTCAAGATGGCGCGTTCGGGCCTGGGCAAGAGCGACAAGCCGATCGGCGCCTTCCTGTTCAGCGGCCCCACCGGCGTCGGCAAGACCGAAGCCGCCAAGCAGCTGGCCTACATCATGGGCATCGACCTGATCCGTTTCGACATGTCGGAATACATGGAGCGCCACGCCGTGAGCCGCCTCATCGGTGCGCCTCCCGGCTACGTGGGGTTTGACCAGGGTGGTTTGCTCACCGAAGCCGTGACCAAGAAGCCGCACTGCGTGCTGCTGCTCGACGAGATTGAGAAGGCGCACCCGGACATCTTCAACGTACTGTTGCAAGTGATGGACCACGGCACGCTGACCGATAACAATGGGCGCAAGGCCGACTTCCGCAACGTGATCGTCATCATGACGACCAACGCGGGCGCCGAGACCATGAACAAGGCCACCATTGGCTTCACCAACCCGCGTGAAGCCGGCGACGAAATGGCCGACATCAAACGCCTGTTCACGCCCGAGTTCCGCAACCGCCTGGACGCCATCGTCGGCTTCAAGTCGCTGGACGAAAACGTCATCATGCGGGTGGTGGACAAGTTCTTGCTGCAGCTGGAAGGCCAGCTCACGGAGAAGAAGGTTGAAGTCACCTTCACCGACGCGCTGCGCAAGCACCTGGCCAAGAAGGGCTTCGATCCACTCATGGGCGCACGCCCGATGCAGCGCCTGATCCAGGACACCATTCGCCGGGCCCTGGCCGACGAGCTGCTGTTTGGCCGCCTCACCGACGGTGGCCGTCTCACGGTGGACCTGGAGACCAAGGTGGGCGAAGACGGCAAGGAGACGCAAGAGGTCAAGCTCGACATCCTGCCGCTGCCCAAGAAAGAGGGCAAGGCCAAGCCGGAAGAAGCCACCGCGGGCTGAGCGATGTTCTGACCCCTGGCGTCAAGGCGCCAAGAAAAAGGCCCGGGTGACCGGGCCTTTTTCGTTGCGGTCGCGTTGTTAGCGCTGCGCTCGGGGCTTGGGCGTGTCGCTCAGGGCTGCGCCAGGTAGGCGGCGCGTACCGCTTCAATGCGTTCTCGGTTGGCACCAAAGTCTTCTCGGCCCAGGCGGCTGGCGCTGCGCAACTCCACCATACCCGTGGCGGGGTTGGCCCAAAACTCCATGTCGTCCACAAACTTGAGCCAGCGGGTCTGGGCTTGTGCGTACACGTAGTCGGGCTGCTGGTCCACCACGGTCACGCCTGGTACCGACTGCAGCGCTTTTGACAACGCCGTCAGAGAGGCAACCGCATCGCGGTTTTTCAGCGGCAGCGGCTCAATGCTTGCATACCCTTTTTGCGGGTGTTCCGGATACAGCGCAGCCTGGCTGCTGACGCTGTTGCGGGTGGCAGAGGGCGCTTTCAGGCGGCCGTCCTTCACACCCAGATCGGTCGGCTGGGTACCGCGCAGGGCGCCTCCCTGCGCGGCCAGCAGGCCCACGCCGAGCAGCACAGGCAGGGCAATAGAAAAGAGTTTCATGGGGGTCATGCGCAGTTCAGCGCTTGCCGCCAAACAGGCCGCCCAGCACGCCGCGCACGATCTGGCGCCCAATGCCGCTGGCCACGCTGCGGGCCGCAGTTTTGGCCATGGTCTGCACCAGGCCATCGTATTGGCCACCGCGCGGCCCGGTACGGCCAAACAGGGCTTCGTTCACCATGCCACCGATACCGCCGCCAGTGGCTTCAGGGGCTTGCTGTGGTGCGCCCGGAATGCGGGGTGTCTTCGGGGTGCCGGGCGCCTGTGCCGGCTGCTCTGCGGTGCGCGCCACCACATGGGCCCGCAAGATTTCGTGGGCGCTTTCACGGTCCACAGTGGCTTCGTAGACGCCGGCCACCAGCGAGCCCTGCAGCAAGGCCTGGCGCTGCTGGGTGGTGATGGGGCCGAGCTGGCTGCCCGGTGGCACCACAAACACGCGCTCGGTCTCGCAGGGGCGGCCTTTGGCGTCCAGCAGGCTCACCAGCGCTTCGCCCACCGCCAGTTCGGTGATGGCGGCCTCAATGTCGAGCCCGGCCTTGGGGCGCATAGTCTGCGCGGTGGCTTTTACCGCTTTTTGGTCGCGCGGGGTGAAGGCGCGCAGCGCGTGCTGCACCCGGTTGCCCAGCTGGCCGAGCACGCTGTCGGGGATGTCCAGCGGGTTCTGGGTCACGAAATACACTCCCACGCCTTTGGAGCGCACCAGCCGCACCACCAGTTCGATGCGCTCCACCAGCACCTTGGGCGCTTCGTTGAACAGCAGGTGCGCCTCGTCAAAAAAGAACACCAGTTTGGGCTTCTCAGGGTCACCGATCTCGGGCAGGGTTTCAAACAGCTCCGACAGCATCCACAGCAGAAAGGTGGCGTACAAGCGCGGCGCGTTCAGCAGTTTGTCGGCCGCCAGGATGTTGATCACGCCTTTGCCGTCCACCGTTTGCATGAAGTCCTGGATGTCCAGCATGGGTTCGCCAAAAAACTGGTCGCCCCCTTGTTGCTCCACCTGCATCAGCCCACGCTGGATGGCGCCGATGCTGGCAGCGCTCACGTTGCCGTATTCGGTGGTGAACTGCTTGGCGTTGTCGCCCACATGCTGCAGCATGGCGCGCAGGTCTTTCATGTCCAGCAGCAGCAGGCCGTTGTCGTCGGCAATCTTGAACACCAGGTTGAGCACGCCGGCCTGGGTGTCGTTCAGGTTGAGCATGCGCGCCAGCAGCAGCGGGCCCATGTCGCTCACGGTGGCGCGCACCGGGTGGCCCTGCTCGCCAAACACGTCCCACAGCGTGGTGGGGCAGGCCTGCGAGGCGGGCAGGGTGATGCCGCGCTCTTTCAGCACGGCGCTGAGCTTTTCGCCAAAGCTGCCGCGCTGGCTGATGCCGGTCAGGTCGCCCTTCACGTCGGCCATGAACACCGGCACGCCAATGTTGGAGAACTGCTCAGCCAGCGTTTGCAGGGTGACGGTTTTGCCCGTTCCGGTGGCGCCGGTGATGAGACCGTGGCGGTTGGCCAAGCCGGGCAGCAGTTGGCAGGTGGTGTGGGCGTTCTGGGCAATCAGCATCGGTTCGGCCATGGGGTCAGCTTCTTTCGGGTGTTGACGTTTGGGGGTGGTTGGGTAAATCGTAAAATCGCTGGCTTATTAGATCAAACCCTCAGCAGGCATAAGGAATCTTTCGTGGCCGGACACAGCAAATGGGCAAATATTCAACACCGCAAGGGTCGTCAAGACGAAAAGCGGGGCAAGATCTGGACGCGTGCCATCCGTGAAATCACCGTGGCAGCACGCACCGGTGGCGGCGACCCGGCCATGAACCCCCGTTTGCGGCTGGCCATTGACAAAGCCAAGGCCGCCAACATGCCGGCTGACCGAATCAAGTACAACGTGGACAAGGCCTCGGGCAACCTCGAAGGCCAGGCGCTGGAAGAGATTCGTTACGAGGGTTACGGCATTGGTGGCGCGGCCATCATTGTGGACACCATGACCGACAACAAGGTGCGCACGGTGGCCGAAGTGCGCCACGCCTTCAGCAAATACGGCGGTAACCTGGGCACCGACGGCTCGGTGGCGTTTCAGTTCAAGCACTGCGGCCAGATCATTTTTGCCCCCGGCACTTCGGAAGACAAAGTGATGGAAGTGGCGCTGGAAGCGGGCGCCGAAGACGTGATCACCGACGACGATGGCGCCATCGAGGTGCTGACCGCGTACACCGATTTCGAGGCGGTGAAAAACGCACTGGAGGCGGCGGGCCTGGTGCCTGAGGTGGCTGAAGTGACCATGCGCGCAGAAAACACGATTGAGCTGACCGGCGAAGACGCGGTGCGCATGCAAAAGTTGCTGGACGTGCTGGAAGACCTGGACGATGTGCAGGAAGTTTTTCACAACGCGAGCATTTAATGGCGCTCCCCCCGCGCCGCGCTGCGCGCGTCACCCCCTCAAGGGGGCGCTGCTGGCAGCCCGGCAAAGCCGGTTCTGCGGCAGCCTGGGTGGGCATATTCGCTCCGGCAGGTCTGTTCGGTGCGCTGATTGAATTTGGAGATAGATTTGAAAGTTTTGGTCATTGGCGGCGGTGGTCGCGAGCACGCGCTGGCGTGGAAGCTCAAGCAGTCCGAGGGCGTGAGCCAGGTGTTTGTGGCACCGGGCAACGCCGGCACGGCCCGTGACGCGCAACTGGTCAACCTGCCGATCACCGACAAGGTGGCATTGCGCGAATGGGTTCAGGCCAACGGCGTTGGGTTGACGGTGGTGGGGCCCGAGGCGCCCTTGGCCGCTGGTGTGGTGGACGAGTTTCGCGCGCACGGTCTGGCCATTTTTGGCCCGACCCAACAAGCCGCACAGCTTGAAAGCTCCAAGGCTTTCAGCAAGGCCTTCATGCAGCGCCACGGCATCCCCACGGCCGAGTACCAGGCCTTTACCGACCCGCAGCAGGCGCACGCCTATGTGGACGCCAAGGGTGCGCCCATCGTGGTCAAGGCCGACGGCCTGGCCGCGGGCAAAGGCGTGGTGGTGGCGATGTCGCTGGCCGAGGCGCACGAAGCCATTGACTTCATGCTGCTGGACAACACCCTGGGTGTGGCCCACAACGAAGGCGGCGCGCGGGTGGTCATCGAAGAGTTCCTGGAAGGCGAAGAAGCCAGCTTCATCGTGTTGTGCGACGGCGAGCATGCGCTCGCACTGGCCACCAGCCAGGACCACAAGCGACTGCTGGATGCCGATCAAGGCCCCAACACCGGCGGCATGGGCGCGTATTCGCCGGCCCCGGTGGTCACGCCGGCGGTGCACCAGCGTGCGATGGACGAGGTGATTTTGCCCACGCTGCGCGGTATGGCCGCCGACGGTATTCCGTACACCGGCTTCTTGTACGCGGGCCTCATGATCACGCCCGACGGCCGCGTGAAGACGCTGGAATTCAACTGCCGCATGGGCGACCCCGAAACCCAGCCGATCATGATGCGGCTGCAAAGCAACCTGGCGCAGGTGCTGCTGGCTGCCACCCGCACCGAGCTGGACCGCGTGACCCTGGAATGGGACCCCCGTGTGGCACTGGGCGTGGTGCTGGCTGCGGCCGGTTACCCCATGAACCCCCGCAAGGGCGATGCCGTCACCGGCCTGCCGGCCGACGAAGCCGACCGCATGGTGTTCCATGCCGGCACCGCCGACGGCGCCGGGGCGGTGCTCACCGCCGGCGGCCGCGTGTTGTGCGCCACCGTGTTGGCGCCCACCGTGGCCGATGCGCAGCGCAGCGCGTATGCGCTGATCGACGGCATCCGGTTTGACGGCATGCAGTACCGCCGAGACATCGGTTACCGGGCGCTTTGATCGCTTGGCGCCAACCGCCGCTGCCGGCGCGGCGCCGCAGTACCCAGTACATTCCATTTTTATGAACAACCCGACCCAAGACGTTCGCGACTACCTGACCGATCTGCAGGAGCGCATTACCTCGACCGTGGCCTTGGTCGACGGCGGCCAGTTTCTGGTGGACAAATGGAAGAAACCAGCCGGTGAGACCCTTCAGGGCAGCGGCATCACGCAGATCCTCGAAGACGGTGTGGTGTTTGAGCGCGCTGGCTGCGGTTTTTCGCATGTGAGCGGGCCGCGCCTGCCGCCTTCCGCCACCCAACACCGCCCTGAACTCACCGGCGCACCTTTTGAGGCCATGGGCGTTTCGCTGGTATTTCACCCGCGCAACCCCTACGTGCCCACGGTGCACATGAACGTGCGCATGATCGCGGCCACCCCGGCCGATGGCAAGCCGGTGTGCTGGTTTGGAGGCGGCATGGACCTGACGCCCTATTACGGCTTTGAGGAAGATGCGGTGCACTTCCACACCACCTGCAAAAACGCCCTCGATCCGTTCGGCGTGGACAAATACCCCCGCTTCAAAACCTGGTGCGACGAGTATTTTTACCTCAAGCACCGGGACGAGCAGCGCGGCATTGGCGGCGTGTTTTTTGACGACTTTTCCGAACTGGGGTTTGACGGCAGCTTTGCCATGATGACCTCGGTGGGCGACGCCTTTCTGGATGCCTACCTGCCCATCGTGGATCGCCGCAAAAACATGCCCTACGGCGAGCGCGAGCGCAGCTTTCAGCTGTACCGGCGCGGCCGCTACGTGGAGTTCAACCTGGTCTGGGACCGTGGCACGCATTTCGGCTTGCAGTCCGGTGGGCGCAGCGAATCCATTTTGCTGTCCATGCCGCCCCTGGTGAGCTGGGCTTACAACCGCCAAAGCAAAAAGGGCACGCCCGAAGACCGCCTGTACAAAGAATTCCTGGTTCGCAAGGACTGGGTTTGAACCGCGTGCCAACGGACGCTCTTTCAACCGACGCGTCTTTTGCGGGCGCGCAGCCTGCGCGTGTGGGCGTGTTTGGCGGCGCGTTCGATCCGCCGCACTGGGCGCACCGTGCGCTGGCCGAAGCGGCGCTGAGCCAGCTGGGGCTGGACGTGCTGCATATCTTGCCCACCGGCCAGGCGTGGCACAAATCGCGCGTGCTGACGCCCGCCGAGCACCGGCTGGCCATGTGCGAGCTGGCGTTTGGTGACCTGCCGCGCACCCGCCTGGATGCGCGCGAAGTTCACCGCCGAGGCCCCAGCTACACGGCCGACACCTTGCGTGAGCTGGCGGGCGAATACCCCGGAGCCCAGCTCTTTCTGGTGCTGGGTGCCGACCAGTTGCTGGCCTTCAAAAGCTGGGTGCGTTGGCCCGAGGTGTTGTCCCAAGCCACCTTGGCGGTGGCCAACCGCGCCACCAATATTGGGGCAGACGGTGCGCTGGACCAGGTTCAGGAAATGGACCTCTCCGCCGTTGATTTGCCCTTTGAGCGGTTGCACATGCCGCTCAAAAACATCAGCGCCACAGCCGTGCGCGCCCACGTTGAGCGACCCGTGAGCCGCAGCGGCGCACTCGACGTTCTGGTGCCCGAGGCCGTCGCAGGCTATATTTCACACCATTCCCTTTATCAGAACCATTCATGACCAGCGAAACCACAGCCAAAAAAGACATCCAGAAACTTCAGCGGGCCATCGTCGATGGACTCGAGGACGTCAAGGCCCAGGACATCGTGGTCTTCAACACGGAACAACTCTCGCCCCTGTTTGAGCGCGTGATTGTGGCCAGCGGCACATCCAACCGCCAGACGAAAGCCCTCGCTGCCAGCGTGCGCGATGCGGTGCGCGAAGCCGGCTTTGACAAGCCGCGCATCGAAGGCGAAGAAAACGGCGAATGGATCATCGTGGACTGCGGCGCGGCCGTGGCCCACATCATGCAACCCGTCATCCGCCAGTATTACCGTCTGGAAGAAATTTGGGGCGCTACCCCTGTGCGCCTGAAGCACGGCGCGCCCAAGCCGGCAGTAGCCGAAAAGCCTGCCGCCAAAACCAGCAAGCGCAAAGCCGCCGCGCCGGTGAAAGCCGTTGCCGCCAAAACGGTCGCGCGCTCGGCGGCCAAGTCAGCAGCCAAAACCGCCGCCGCAGCGCCAGCCGCGAAAAACAGCCCGAAGGCAGCGGCCAAGCCAGCCAGCAAGACCGCGGTGAAAACCACGGCAGCCAAGAAAACCACCACCGCCCGCAAGACGGCCACTGGTACGACCGCTCAGCCCAAGGCCACGCTGCAAAAGCTGGTGGTGAACAAGCCCCGCGCCACGGCCAAGCCAGCTGCCAAGGCAGCCCCCAAAGCGGCACCTAAAGCTGCGCCCAAGGCGGCTGCAAAGCCTGCAGCCAAAAGCGCGCCCAAAGCCGCAGCCAAACCGGCCGCCAAGAAAAAGGCATGAAGCTGCTGATCGTCGCAGTCGGGCAACGGGTGCCCGACTGGGCCCAAACCGCCTACGACGATTACGCCAAGCGCTTTCCACCCGAGCTTCGGGTGGAGCTCAAAACGGTGAAGACCGAGCCGCGTGGCTCCAAAACGCTGGACACGCTGCTGGCCGCTGAGCGCGAACGCATTCAGGCGGTGCTGCCGCGTGGCTGCCGCGTGGTGGTGCTGGACGAGCGCGGCACCACGCTCACCACCAAAGCACTGGCGCAACAGCTGCAGCAGTGGCAACTGGACAGCGACGACGTGGCGCTGGTGATTGGCGGCCCCGACGGACTGGAACCCGCTTTCCGGGCGGCCGCACACCAGCGCATCCGCCTCTCAGACCTCACCCTGCCGCACGCCATGGTCCGCGTGCTGTTGATTGAGCAGCTCTACCGAGCCTGGTCGGTTAACGCGAACCACCCCTACCACCGGGAATGAAGCCGGCGAGGGCCTAGTCCCATCGGGCCTGCCGCAGCCGATGGGGCATGCGTTGTCGCCGCTTGCTCTGCTCCCTCCCAACCGAAACACCATGCCTGACTTCATCTACCTGGCTTCTCAAAGCCCGCGCCGCCTGCAGTTGCTGGAGCAATGGGGTGTGCGCTGCGAACTGCTGCTGCCCGACGCTGACGAAGACGTCGAAGCGCTCGAAGCCGTGGCGCCCGGCGAGGCTCCGGCCACCTACGTGCAGCGTGTGACCGGGTTGAAGCTGCAGGCGTCGTTGGCGCGGCTCAAACGCAGGGGGCTGCCGCCTGCGCCGGTGCTGTGTGCCGACACCACGGTGGCGCTGGGGCGGCGCATTTTGGGCAAACCGGCCGACGCCGCTGATGCGTGCCAGATGCTGGCCGACCTCGCCGGGCACCGCCACCGGGTGTTGACAGCGGTGGCCGTGGGCCGACCGGGCGCGCGCGGTGCCAAAAGCTGGGCGGCGCTGTCCACCTCGTGGGTCACTTTCGAGGCACTGAGCGCCGCGCAGATCCGGCGTTATGTGGACTCCGGTGAGCCCATGGGCAAGGCGGGCGCTTATGCCATTCAGGGCCGCGCTGCGCTGTGGGCTAGCCACATCAGCGGCAGTTATTCGGGCATCATGGGCCTGCCTGCACACGAAACCGCGCAGGTGCTGGGCGCTGCGGGCTTGCGCCTGATCTGACGCCGCGGCGCTCTAAAAAAACCAACTGGGACAAACCATTCACATGAGCCAGGACATCCTGATCAATTGGGCGCCACAGGAAACCCGCGTGGCGGTGGTGGAACAGGGGGCGGTGCAAGAAGTCCACCTGGAACGCACGCTGGAGCGAGGCTTGGTCGGCAACATCTACCTGGGCAAAATTTCCCGCGTGCTGCCGGGCATGCAGTCCGCTTTTATTGACATTGGTCTGGACCGCGCCGCCTTCTTGCATGTGGCCGATCTGATGCCCAACATAGCGGCCAAACACGCCGCACCGCGCGAGCGTGCGGCCGGCGGGTCCGTGGCTGAGCCTGCAGCGCCACCAGTTGAGTCTGGCAACGGCAATGCCCGCGTGCTCACGCCCAACCCGGTGCTGCCCATTGAGCGCCAGATCTTTGAAGGCCAGGCGCTGATGGTGCAGGTGCTCAAAGACCCGATCGGCACCAAAGGCGCACGCCTGACCGCACAGATTAGCATTGCCGGGCGCTTGCTGGTGTTTCTGCCGCAAGACACCCACATTGGCGTGTCCCAGAAAATACCGCCGGCCCAGCGCGAAGCGCTGCGCCAACGGCTGGTGCGGCTGACCGCCACGGCCGATGGCACGGCTGCCGGGGGTTTCATTTTGCGCACCAACGCCGAAGATGCCAGCGACGAAGAGCTCATTGAAGACACCGCCTACCTGCGCAAGACCTGGTTGCGCATCAAGGAGGCGGCCACGCGCCAACCGGCAGCCACCCTGCTGCACGAAGACCTCAATCTGATGCAGCGGGTGCTGCGCGATCTGGTGGGCACGCAAACGCAGTCCATTCGCATCGATTCGCGCGAGCAGCACGGTTTGTTGCAGGCTTTTGCCGCCGAATTCATGCCCGACACCGTGCGCAAGCTGCAGCATTACAGCGGCGAGCGCCCCATTTTTGATCTGTACAACGTCGATGAAGACATTGCCCGTGCGCTCAGCCGGCGGGTCGAGTTGAAGTCGGGCGGGTACCTGGTGATTGACCAGACCGAAGCGCTCACCACGGTGGACGTGAATACGGGTGGCTACGTGGGCGCCCGGAACTTCGACGACACCGTGTTTCGCACCAATCTGGAGGCAGCGCAGACGATTGCGCGGCAACTGCGCCTGCGCAACCTGGGCGGCATCGTCATTGTCGACTTTATCGACATGGTGCGCGAAGACCACCGGGACGCGGTGCTGACCGAATTTCGCAAGCAGCTGGCGCGCGACCGCGTCAAAACCATGACGGGTGGTTTCTCTCAGCTCGGCCTGGTGGAAATGACCCGCAAGCGTACCCGCGAGTCGCTGGCCCATATGTTGAGCGAGACATGCCCGGCGTGCAGCGGCAAGGGCGTGGTGAAAACAGCGCGCAGCGTGTGCTACGACGTGTTGCGGGAAATTTTGCGCGAAGCCCGGGCCTTCAATCCACGCGAATTTCGTGTGGTGGCTTCACCCAAAGTGGTGGAGCTGTTTCTGGACGAGGAAAGCCAGCACCTGGCGGGTCTGAGTGATTTCATCGGCAAGCCCATTTCCTTGCAGGCTGAAAGCTCGATGACGCAAGAGCAATACGACATCGTGCTGCTGTAGTGCCCCCCCTGCGCCGCTGCGCGGCTTCCCCCCAAGGGTGGACCACGCTGGTGGCCCGGCTGAGCCGGTTCCACGGCGAGTGCTGAGTGGAGATGCGCGCCGGATGCGTAGGTCCAAGCAGTGTGCTGGGCTGGGCCACGCGCTCCGCACAGCAAACGCGCTTGCGTCACTTATTCCGCAGGCTTTTCCGTGTCATTGGTCGAGAAGCCCTGCGCGTGCAGGCGTGCGTAAAGACCGTCGGCGCGCATCAGTTGCTGGTGGGTGCCTTGTTCGCTGATTTGGCCGTCGGCCAGCACGACCACGCGGTCGGCGTGCTCGATGGTGGACAAGCGGTGCGCAATGACCAGCGTGGTCCGGCCTTTCATCAAACGGGACAGTGCGTCTTGCACCAGACGCTCTGACTCGTTGTCCAGCGCCGAAGTGGCTTCGTCCAGGATCAGGATGGGCGCATCTTTGTAGATGGCCCGGGCAATGGCCAGCCGCTGCCGCTGGCCACCCGAGAGTTCGGCTGCGTTGTGTCCCACGGTGCTGTGTATGCCTTGGGGCAAACGGGCAATCAGGTCGCCCAGATTGGCCGACTGCAGGGCCGCGAGCACGCGGGCTTCGTCGATGGCGTTGTCGGTTGACCCCAGGGCTACGTTGGCGGCCAGGGTGTCGTTGAGCATCACCACGTCCTGGCTGACCATAGCGAACTGCTGGCGCAGGCTGGGCAGGCTCCAGTCGGGCAGGGGCACGCCATCAAGGCGCACCACACCGCTCTGCACTTCGACGAACCGGGGCAACAGGTTGGCCAGCGTGGTCTTGCCCGAACCTGAAGGCCCGACAAAGGCCAGCACCTCGCCCGGCGCAATGCGGAGGTGGATGCCGCGCAGGGCGGTGCGGCTGTCGTCGTCGTCGGCGCCCGGTGTTGCGCCGTCTTTTGCGGGGTAGCGCACCCACACGTCGTCGAGATCAATGGCGCCCAGCGCACGGCCCGCTGTGTGCGTGCCACCGGTTTGCACGGGGGTGTTTTCAATCAGGTCCAGCCCGCGTTCGAGCGCTGTCAGCCCCCGTGTGATGGGCCCGGCGATTTCGGCCAGGTGCCGAATGGGTGCGATCAGCATCAGCATGGCGGTGACAAACGCCACAAAGTTGCCCACCGTCACGCCGGTCTGGCTGCTTTGCCACAGGGCCACCGCGATCACGGCCGACAGCGCCGTGGCGGCCAGCATCTGCGTCAGCGGTGTCATGGCCGCCATGGCCACGGTCGACTTGAGCGCGAGGCGGCGCAGCGCCACGCTCAGGTTGTCAAAGCGCTGGGTCTGGCGTTGCTGGGCACCGTGCAAGCGCACCATGCGGTGGGCGAGTGCGTTTTCTTCGACCACGTAGGCCAGCTCGTCGGTGGCCTGCTGGCTGGCGCGGGTGAGTTTGTAGAGCCGCCGCGAGAGCACCCGCATGATCAAAATCAGACCCGGAAACAGCAGCAGCACGATCAACGTGAGCTTCCAGTTCAGGTACATCAGATACCCGAGCAGGGCGAGCAGTGTGAGGCTGTCCTTGGTCAGGGTCAGCATGGCAGCCACCAGCATGGTCGAACCGGTCTGCACCTCGTAAACCAAGGTGTTTGAAAGCTTGCTGGCACTCTGGCGGGCAAACAGCGTCATTTGCGCTTCATTGAGCTTCACAAACATGGCCCGGCGCATGTTCAGCATGCCCAGGCTGGCGGTGTACGACAGGGCGTACTGCGCCACGAAGCCGGCCAGCCCGCGCACGCCAAACAAACCCAGCAGCGCCACCGGCACCATCCAGAGGTCGATATTGCCCTGGGCAAAGCCGCGGTCCAGCAAGGTTTTGAGCAGGGCCGGGATGAGGGGTTCGGTGAGCGCGCCGATGAGCGTGGCCACCGCCGCCAAGACGATGCCGGTGCGTGCGGAGCGGAAATAGGGCCACAACCGTTTCAACCGCTGCAACACGGTATCGGTCGGGATGGACATGGGCGTGATGGGAATGGAAGTCAACGGATGGCGATCAAAAAATTCGGAGCTTGAGGAACGTTTCGGCCCATCGGGGAATCGGAAATCAGCAGGGTACTGTGGGTGTGGCGTGTCATGGGCAACCGTCTGGCGGTGCGCACATCTTGTCACGGGCCTCTTTTAGGTGTCCGTTATTATCGGTGGCAGTGGCCCAGCCGGTCCCTTATGGGATCTGCACAGGCTTGATCAATACCCCAAAAGGATGCTGGATTTGACCCGATTTGACCTCAGACTTTCGGCCCAACGGCGCACGGTGCTGGGCGCCATGGCGGCCTTGCCCTTGTTCACCTGGCCGCTTCGCGATGCCCGCGCACAGTTTCGAGTGGAAGTCTCTGGCGTGGGTTTGACCCAGTTCCCTTTCTCTGCTGTGAGCTTCCGTGGCAACGACGGAGCCGGCCAAGACATCGCCGCCATCGTGCGCGCCGACTTGGAGCGCAGCGGCCAATTCCGGTTTGTTCCGCCCATCACCGGCGGATTTGACGAGACCTCGCGTCCCGAACTCGCCCCTTGGCGCGACAAGGGCGCCGATTCCTTGCTCACGGGCAGCGTGACGCGACTGGCCGATGGCCGTTTTGATGTGCGCTTCAGGCTCTGGGACGTGGTGCGCGGTCAAGACCTGGGTGGCCTGAGCTACCCGGTGTCCGCGCAAGAGCTGCGGCTGGCCGCACACCGCATCGCCGACCATGTGTACGAAAAGATCACCGGCGAAAAGGGCGTGTTTTCCACCCGCATCGCCTATGTGACCAAAGCTGGGCCGCGCTACAACCTGTGGGTGGCCGATGCAGACGGCGAGAGCGCCCGTGCCGCGCTGACCAGCCCAGAACCCATCATCTCCCCCAGCTGGGCGCCGGGTGGTTCGCAGCTGGCCTATGTGTCGTTTGAAGCGCGCAAGCCCGTGATCTACGCGCACGACGTCGCCTCGGGCAAGCGCCGCCTTTTGGCCAATTTCAAAGGCTCTAACAGCGCGCCCGCCTGGTCACCGGACGGCCGCCAGCTGGTTGCCACCTTGTCGCTCTCGGGCAATGCGCAGGTGTATGCCATGGACGTCAACGGTGGTCAGCCACGCCGCCTGACCCAGACGGCCAGTATCGACACCGAGCCCGTGTTCAGTGCCGACGGAAAGAGCATCTATTTCGTCAGCGATCGCGGCGGCTCACCCCAGATCTACCGCATGGGTGCGCAGGGCGGCAACGCCGAGCGGGTGTCTTTTGCTGGCAACTACAACATCTCGCCCGCACCCAGCCCCGATGGCCGCTGGCTGGCGTTCATCTCCCGCGTCAATGGAGCCTTTCGCCTGCACGTGATGGAGCTCGCCAGCGGCACGGTGACGGCACTGACCGACAGCGCCGCGGACGAAAGCCCCAGCTTTGCGCCCAACAGCCGCATGGTCATTTATGCCACCCGGGACAAAGGCCAGGAGGCGCTGATGACCACCAGTGTCGACGGCCGCATCAAGACCCGGCTGGCCGGCGCGCAGGGGGATATTCGCGAACCTGAATGGGGTCCCTTCTTGCGTTAACCCATGCCGCCATGCGCTGCCGCGCGGCGGCGATCTCGCTTTTCTTTCAAACACCCCAACGACCACCCCAAGAGGACACCCCATGTTGAATGACACACGCACCCCAGCCGAGCCGATGCAGGCCTTTGACGGATCGTTTGCCCGCCCATCGTCCGGTCGCCGCTGGGCCGGTGTCCTGGCCACGGCTCTGGTGGCCACGACCCTGGTTGCCTGTGGCTCCAACGTGAAGCTGGATGACGTGCCGGTGGTTGACCGCAGCGGTACGGACGCCAGCACGTTGGCACAGGCTGGAGGCTCAGCCGGCACGGGTGCCGCCGATCAGCGCGGGGTTTCGGGCGTCGAGGTCGCCGGCGGTGATGTTGCTCAGCCCAACGCCATGGCGCGTACCGTGTATTTCGACTACGACAGCTTCGAGGTGCGCGCCGAATTTGCCGCCACGCTGGAAGCCCACGCCAAATACCTGGCGGCCAACAGCAGCCGCCGAGTGGCCCTGGAAGGGCACACCGACGAACGTGGTGGGCGCGAGTACAACCTCGCACTCGGCCAGAAGCGGGGCGAGGCGGTGCGCCGGGCGCTGTCGCTGCTGGGTGTGAGCGAAGCCCAGATGGAAGCGGTGAGCTTTGGTGAAGAAAAGCCCGCCGTGGTCGGGTTTGATGAAGCCGCCTTCGCCAAGAACCGCCGGGTTGAGCTGACCTACCGTTGAACACCATGCCGACTTCTCTTCGTTCCTTCTCTCCCGCGCTGTCGGCCTTGCTGCTGGGCGCTTCGGCGCTGTGGCCATTGCAGGCTCACGCTCTTTTTGGCGACGATGAAGCCCGCAAAGCCATCATCGATTTGCGTCAGAAGGTAGACGCCAACCGACAGGTGACGGACGCCGCCGCAGCCGAAGCTCGCGAGGGACAGGCGGTCACCCGCCGCAGCCTGCTCGATCTGGCCAACCAGCTCGAACAGTTGCGGGCCGAAATAGCGCGCTTGCGTGGTCAAAACGAACAACTCTCGCGTGAAGTGTCCGAGCTGCAGCGCCAGCAAAAAGACGCGCAGACGGGACTGGACGAACGGTTGCGCCAGGTCGAGCCCCTGCGCATCACCCACGACGGGTTGAGCTTCACCGCAGCCCCTGCCGAAAAGCGCGACTTCGACGCCGCCATGGAAGTGCTTCGCCGTTCCGAATTTGAAGCGGCGGCCACAGCCTACGCAGCATTTTTGCGCCGCTACCCAGACAGCGGCTACACCCCGTCCAGCCTCTACTGGTTGGGCAACGCGCAGTACGCCAGCCGCGCCTACAAAGAGGCCATGGAGAGCCACCGCCGGCTCGTTACCCAGTTTCCAGCCCATATGCGCACGCCAGAAGCCATGCTGGCCATGGCCAACAGCCAGATTGAGCTGAAGGACGTCCGCTCTGCGCGCCGTACCCTGGAAGACTTGGTCAAGACCCACCCCGACTCGGAAGCAGCGGCCGCTGGCCGGGAGCGTCTCGCCCGTCTGCGCTGAGGCCGTTTCAGCGTTTATTGAACGCCCCCGCGCGGGCGGAGCATGGCTGCGTGCTCCTACAATGGCGGCCATGGAAATCGCTGACCTTATAAAACTGCAAACCCTGGTGCTGTGGGCCGCTTTCGCGGTCGCGGTGGCGTTTGGCTTCATTGCGCAACGCACCCATTTCTGCACCATGGGCGCCCTCAGCGACATCGTGAACATGGGCGACTGGACGCGCATGCGCACCTGGGGCATGGCGGTAGGTGTGGCCATGATCGGGTTTCACGCCATGGCCTGGCTGGGCTGGATCGATGCCAAAAGTACCATTTACGCTTCGGGCCGCATCATCTGGCTTTCCGCCCTGGTGGGTGGTGGCCTGTTCGGTTTTGGCATGGTGCTGGCGTCGGGCTGTGGCAGCAAAACCCTGGCGCGCATCGGTGCCGGCAGCCTGAAGTCCCTGGTGGTCTTTTTCGTCATGGGTTTCGCCGCCTTCGCCACCTTGCGCGGCGTGCTGGCCGTGCTGCGCGTCAACACGGTTGACCGCGTGGCTTTTGAAATACCCGCCGGCAGCGCTGTGCCCGCCTGGGTGGCTTCCGGCTTCGGCCTTGACCCGGCCTCCACCGGCATGCTGGTGGCTTTGCTGGTAGGTGGTGCGCTGATCGTGTGGGCTCTGCTTGGCACCGACTTCCGCAATGCCAACAACCTGTTGGCTGGCGGTGGCCTGGGGTTGGTCATTGCGGCCATGTGGTGGGTCAGCGGTCACTTGGGTTTTGTGGCCGAGCACCCTGAAACCCTGGAGGCGGTGTACCTGGCCACCAACACCGGTCGCATGGAGTCGCTGACCTTTACCGCGCCTATGGCCTACACGCTGGACTGGGTGATCTTTTTCAGCGACACCTCCAAAGTCTTGACGTTGGGTGTGGTCACGGTGGTTGGTGTGGTCGTGGGTGCTTTCGTGCAGGCCCAACTGAGCCGCAGCTTTCGCTGGGAAGGCTTTCGCAGCACCGAAGACACCGCACTGCACCTGGTGGGTGCCGTGTGCATGGGCGTGGGTGGCGTCACCGCCATGGGTTGCACGGTGGGGCAGGGCTTGTCGGGTCTGTCCACACTCAGCCTCACCAGCATGATTGCGGTCGCGGGCATCTTTCTTGGGTCCATCGTTGGTTTTCGCTTTCAGATGTGGTTGCTGGAGCGCGAGTGAGCGCGATGCCACAAGCCGAACCGAATCAGCCAGACACCGCCGAGTCCTTTGAGCGCCGCTTCGGTGGCTTGCGTCGCCTGTATGGTGTTGAGGGTGCGCAGCGCATTTTCAATGCGCATGTGGTGGTGGTTGGCATTGGTGGTGTGGGTTCCTGGTCGGTCGAAGCGCTGGCGCGCAGCGGGGTGCGAAGGCTCACCCTGATCGACCTCGATCACGTGTCCGAATCCAACATCAACCGGCAAATTCATGCGCTGGAACCCACGCTGGGGCAATCCAAGGCCGAGGCCATGCGCGAGCGCATCGCGCTGTTTCACCCCACCTGCAGGGTTGACGTGATCGACGACTTCGTCACACCCGACAACTGGCCCGCTTTGCTCCATGCAGCCCTGGGCCCTGGTGTACCCATGCCCTGTGCGCTCATCGATGCCTGCGACCAGGTGCGCGCCAAGACCGCGCTGGCGGCCTGGGCTGCGTCCAATGGGGTGCACTTCGTCACGGTGGGCGCAGCCGGTGGCAAACGCCGGGCGCAGGCGGTGGAGGTGGATGACCTGGCCGACGTCACGCACGACCCTTTGCTGGCGCAGCTGCGCTACCGCTTGCGCAAACAGCACGGCGGCGCGCGCACAGGCCGCATGCGGGTGGCTTGTGTCTTCAGCCGCGAGGCCGTGGCACCACCCGACGCTTCTTGCGCCATTGACAACGTGGACGGCTCGCTCAACTGCCACGGATACGGTTCCGTGGTGAGCGTGACCGCGACCTTCGGCCTGTGCGCAGCGGGTTGGGTTTTGAACACCCTGGCTGCAAAATAAAAAAAGCGCCGATGCCTCTTAAAAGAGGGGTGAAAGTGACGCTATAATTTGAGGCTTCGCGGAACGGTGCAAACTGTTGTGCGGAGCGAAGTGGGACGTTAGCTCAGTTGGTAGAGCAGCGGACTTTTAATCCGTTTGTCGTGGGTTCGACCCCCGCACGTCCCACCAGTCTTTTAGGTTGCAACCACGCTCTGCTGGTTCTCCTACCCAGGTTTTGGGGTCATCCCTTCGGGTTGGCTCTGAAATTGTTGGGACGTTAGCTCAGTTGGTAGAGCAGCGGACTTTTAATCCGTTTGTCGTGGGTTCGACCCCCGCACGTCCCACCACCCAAACAAGCCTTACGGCATGAAAAGCCTGCTACACACCGTGGCAGGTTTTTTTCGCCTGCACGTGGTGAGCGCAGGCGAAAAAAAGCCCCCGGCGGTCGGGGGCTTCGTTGCTGCTGAATCAGCGCTGTGCAGCGCCGATCATGGCTTTGCAGCCATCAGACCACTTTGGCAATGGCCTGGCACACGTAGTCGATGTTCTTGCTGTTAAGCGCTGCCACGCACATGCGGCCGGTGTCTGTGCCATACACGCCGAACTCGCTGCGCAGGCGCACCATCTGGTCTTTGCTCAGGCCTGAGTAGCTGAACATGCCGATCTGGCTGGTGATAAAGCCCATGTCTTGCTTCACGCCGGCGGCCTTCAAGCCGTCCACCAGTTTCTGGCGCATGGCCTTGATGCGCACGCGCATTTCACCCAGTTCCTTTTCCCACAGGGCACGCAACTCCGGATTGTTCAGCACGGCGGCCACCACGGCACCGCCGTGAATGGGTGGGTTGGAGTAATTGGTGCGGATCACGATCTTGAGCTGCGACAGCACGCGCGAAGCTTCCTCTTTGCTTTCGCACAGCACCGACAGTGCGCCCACGCGCTCGCCATACAGGCTGAAGCTTTTGGAGAACGAGGTTGACACAAAGAAGGTGAGGCCAGCCGCCACGAACTTGCCGATCACGGCGCCGTCTTCGGCAATGCCATGGCCAAAGCCCTGGTAGGCCATGTCCAGGAAGGGTGTGAGGCCACGGGCCTTCACCACGGCAATCACCTGGTCCCATTGCTCCTGGGTGATGTCGTAGCCGGTCGGGTTGTGGCAGCAAGCATGCAGCACCACCACGGTACCGGCTTCGGCAGCGTTCAGGCTGGCCAGCATGCCTTCAAAGTTCACGCCGCGTTTTTCAGCGTCGTAATACGCGTAGGTGTCCACCACAAAGCCGGCGTTGATGAACAGCGCGCGGTGGTTTTCCCAGCTCGGATCGCTGATCAGCACCTTGGCATTCGGGCTCAGGCGTTTCAAAAAGTCCGCACCAATCTTCAAGCCGCCGGTGCCGCCAATGGCTTGCACCGTGGCCACCCGGCCCGACTGCACAGGCTCGCTGTCGGCGCCAAACACCAGGCTCTTCACGGCTGCGTCGTAGGCTGCAATGCCGTCAATGGGCAGGTAGCCGCGAGCGCTGGGCGTGGCCATCATGGTTTTTTCGGCAGCCTGCACGCACTGCAGCAAGGGCAGCTTGCCGTTGTCATCAAAATACACGCCCACGCCAAGGTTGACTTTGTTGGGGTTGGTGTCGGCGGCAAACTGTTCGTTCAGACCCAGAATCGGGTCGCGCGGAGCCATTTCAACGGCTGAAAAAAGAGACATGCTGGAAGTTCCTGGGGGGTTGACGTCAAAGACAGCTGCGATTTTACCGGCCGCGCCGTTGCGGTGGCCCGGCCGATGAATGCATTTTTTATGCTGGGAGGCAGCTGTCCGTGTACCGCCACTTCCAGCCCTGCCGGTTGGGGATGTAGGGATCACGTTCTGGCTTTTGGGGGGGCGCAAGGCCGCAATGCCTGGTGGAATGACTTGTAGTCTGCGAGGCGGGATCCCAATGTTCAATGACCAGAGGTCAGGCGCTATGCTTTCACGCTCAACGTTGAGCAGGAAATAGACATGGACCGGGTAGACGCGGTGGTGATTGGCGCTGGTGTGGTGGGGCTGGCAGTGGCCCGTGCGCTGGCGCTGGGCGGGCGCGAGGTGATGGTGCTGGAGCGCGAAGCAGCGGTGGGCACGGGCACGAGTTCGCGCAACAGCGAAGTCATTCACGCGGGCATTTACTACCCCGCCGGTTCGCTCAAGGCCGGGCTGTGTGTGCAGGGGCGCAGCCAGCTGTATGCCTATTGCGCCGAACGCGGTATTGGCCACCGGCGCTGCGGCAAGCTCATCGTGGCCTCCACGCCAAGCCAGCTGGCGGCTCTACCCGCCATCGTGGAAAAGGCCCGTGCCAACGGTGTGAACGACCTGCGCTTGTTGACCAGCGAGGAGGCGAGGGCGATGGAGCCGGCCTTGTCGTGTCTGGGTGCGGTGCATTCACCTTCCACAGGCATTGTGGATAGCCACGCGCTGATGCTGTCTTTGCAGGGCGACCTTGAAAATGCGGGAGGCTTGGTGGCCTTTCATGCGGGGGTTTCGCAGCTGCGCGCCGTGGACCAAGGCATGGAGTTGACCACCCAGGAGGGCACCCGTTTGCTGGCGCGCACGGTGGTGAATGCCGCCGGCTTGAGCGCATGCAACCTGGCGCAGCGCACCCAGGGGTTGGCTACCCGGTATGTGCCCGAGGCCCGTTTTGCCAAAGGCAACTACTTCACGCTCGCGGGACGCTCGCCATTTTCCCAATTGATTTACCCCGCGCCGGAGCCCGACCGGCACCTGGCAGGTTTGGGTGTGCACCTGACCCTTGACCTGGGCGGGCAGGCCAAGTTTGGCCCTGATGTGCAGTGGGTGGATTCACCCGACGACTTGCAGGTGGATCCGGCACGGGGTGAGGCTTTTTATGCCGAGGTGCGCCGGTATTGGCCAGCGCTGCCCGACGGCGCTTTGCAGGCGGGCTATGCCGGCATTCGGCCCAAGATCAGCGGGCCACAAGACCCAGCCGCCGATTTTTTGATTCAGGGACCCGAAACGCACGGCGTGCCGGGCTTGGTCAACCTGCTGGGCATCGAGTCACCCGGGCTGACCAGTTGCCTGGCCATTGCGGACCACGTCGTTGGCCTGTTGTGACCGGGCCCGCTGTGATCAGGCCCGCTGAGCGTGCGCCTTGATGGCCAAGGCCGATTCTTTCACCAGGGCCGGGCCCTTGTAGATGAGGCCGGTGTAGATTTGCACCACGTTGGCACCCGCCTGGATTTTGCTCACGGCGTCTTCCCCGCTCATGATGCCGCCCACCCCGATGATGGGAAAGCTCTTGCCGAGGCAGGCGCGCAAGCGGCGTATCACCTGGTTGCTGGCTTGCAGCACCGGCGCACCCGACAAGCCGCCGGCTTCTTCGGCGTGTGGCATGCCGGCCACGGCTTCGCGGCTCAGTGTGGTGTTGGTGGCAATGACGCCAAACGCGTTGTTCGCTGTGCCATCGCTGGCAGCGCCGTAGCGCATCAGCGTGGCGGCAATCACTTCAATCTGGGCGTCGTCGAGGTCGGGTGCAATTTTCAAGAAAACAGGAATGCGCCGCCCTGACTGTTGGGCCAGTTGCTCACGCCGTTCGGCCACGGCACCCAGCAGCGCGTCCAGTGCCGCGTCGCTTTGCAGGCTGCGCAGGTTTTGGGTGTTGGGGCTGGAAATGTTGACCGTCACATAGTCGGCATGCGGATACACCCCATTCAGACAGGTCAGGTAATCGTCGGTCGCGCGCTCGATGGGCGTGCTGGCGTTTTTGCCAATGTTGAGGCCGAGCAGCATGGCCGGCTTGCCGGACGATTGTGCGTTGCGAAACCGCGCGCGCTGCACGTTCGCCACAAAGGCGCCGAGGCCCTCGTTGTTGAAGCCCAGGCGGTTGATCAGGGCGTGGGCCTTGGGCAGCCGGAACATGCGCGGCTTGGGGTTGCCGGGCTGGCCCTTGGGGGTGACGGTGCCCACCTCGACAAAGCCAAAGCCCATGGCAGCCAGGCCGTCGATGCAGCGGGCGTTTTTGTCCAGACCGGCGGCCAGCCCCACGCGGTTGGGAAACTTCAGGCCCGCCAAGGTCACCGGGTCGTCAACCCGCGTTTCACCGTACAGGCAAGTCAGCGGCGAATGCTGCAGCTTGGCAATCGAATGCAGCGTCAGTTCGTGGGCCGCTTCGGGGTCCATGCCAAAGAGAAAGGGACGGGCGAAGGCGTAGGGCAGAAGGGACATTGGATAATCGACAGGTTATTGTTTACACCGATTGTCTCAAATGACCCAAGACGAACTTAAAACCCTGGTCGGCCAGGCCGCATTGCAGTACGTGACACCCGGCGACATCGTTGGCGTGGGCACGGGCTCCACCGTCAACAAGTTCATTGACGCGCTGGCGACCATGAAAGACCAGATACCGGGTGCGGTGTCCAGCTCGGTGGCGTCTACGGCACGCCTCAAGGCGCTGGGCATTCCGGTGTTTGAGGCCAATGAGGTGGGCGAGTTGTCGGTCTACATCGACGGCGCTGATGAAATTGATGCTCAAGGCTTCATGGTCAAAGGCGGTGGTGCCGCGCTCACCCGCGAAAAGATCGTGGCGGCGCAGTCGCGCCGTTTCGTGTGCATTGCCGACGAAACCAAAATGGTGAAGGCGCTGGGCGCGTTTCCGTTGCCGGTGGAGGTGATCCCCATGGCCACCGCACGGTTGGTGCGCCAGTTTGAAGCGCTGGGCGGCAAAGCCCAGATTCGCTTGAAAGACGGCGCGCCCCTGGTGACCGACAACGGTCAGCACATCTTGGACGTGACGGGTTTGCAGATCACCGACCCGCTGGGTTTTGAGAGCATGGTCAACCAGTGGCCAGGCGTTGTGACGGTGGGTGTGTTTGCCCACCAGCGCGCCCACGTGTGCCTGCTCGGCACGGCCAGCGGTGTGAAAACGCTGACCTTCTGAACCAGGTTCTGAACCAGGTTCTGAACCAGGTTCTGAACCAGGTTCTGAACCAGGTTAAAAACCAGATTTAGAACCGGATGCCTGCCGGGTTGTCGGCGGGTGGCGCCACGGGCACGGGTGCTTCTGATGGCGTTTGGCGGCGGTTGCCGACAGGCGCAGCAGGGGTAGCGCCCGCAGGCTCCGCAGCTTTCACAGCCACCAAGGGGCTGGGTGCTGGGCGGCGGTAGTTGGACGGCAGAACCGACTGCTTGGGGTAGCCCGCCGCGTCCATGAATTGCGTCCATTCGGCGTCTGAATAACCCTTGATCTGCTGGGTTCCGATGGTCAGAAACGGCAGCGATGTCTCGCCGCTGAGCCGCTTCAGGGCCTCGGTGTCTTGTGCGGTGTTGACGGTTTTTTCAACGTAAGGCACACCGCGGCTGTTGAGCAGGTTGCGCCCGCTGTTGCACGGTGCGCAGTCGGCGCTGGTGTACAGCGTGACCGGGTAGCGGCTGCTCACCTGCCGCAGTTCAAACGGCAGCTGTGCGTTGGCGCTGGCCGCTGAATTGGCGGTGGCGCTGCCCACCGGGCGGGCGTTCACATTGGCGGGGGGTGGCTGGTCCGAGTAGGTGATGCGGCCGTCGGGCCCGACGATGCGGTAGACCCCCTGGGCCAACACAGGCGCTGCGGCCAGGCCGATGACGAGTCCAACAACCGCCAGGCGCACCGGCACAGGCAGGCCTTTGGCGGTGGTTGTCGTAGCAAAAGCAACGGTGGTCTTGTTCATGCGGTTCCTATCGGCAGTGTGCGAAACAAATCAAGTCAGGCCATACCCTGGTGGCGCAGCAGCGCGTCGATGCTGGGCTCGCGGCCCCGGAAGGCCTTGAACGAGTCCATGGCCGGGCGGCTGCCACCCGCTTCCAGAATGGCCTGGCGGTAGCGGCGCCCGGTGGCCACGTCCAGCGTGCTGTGGCCATTTGCTTGGGCTGCTTCTTCAAACGCGGCGTAGGCGTCGGCGGACAGCACCTCGGCCCACTTGTAGCTGTAATAGCCGGCCGAATAACCACCTGCAAAGATGTGGCTGAAGGTGTGGGGCGTGCGGCTGTAAGCCGGTGGCTGCAGCACCGCCACTTCGTCGCGCACCTGCTGTTGCAGGGCCAAGATGGCTTCACCGCTGGTGACCGGCTCCGGCTGGCTGTGCAGCAGCATGTCAAACAACGAAAACTCCACCTGGCGCAGCGTTTGCAGGCCGCTCTGGTAATTCTTGGCCGCAAGCATCTTGTCAAACAGCGCACGCGGTAGCGGCTCGCCGGTGTCCACATGGGCGGTCATGTGTTTGAGCACGTCCCATTCCCAGCAAAAGTTTTCCATGAACTGGCTGGGCAGTTCCACCGCGTCCCATTCGACCCCGCTGATGCCCGACACGTCACGCTCGTTGACTTGCGTGAGCATGTGGTGCAGGCCATGGCCGAACTCGTGGAAGAGCGTGATCACGTCGTCGTGGGTGAGCAGTGGCGGCCTCTTGACGCCATCCACCTCGACGCCATCGGCGAAGTTGCATACCAGGTGCGCCACCGGCGTTTGCAATGCGCCGGTGTCCGGGCGCAACCAGCGGGCCCGCACATCGTCCATCCACGCGCCACCGCGCTTGCCGGTGCGTGCTGCGGGGTCCAAATAAAACTGGCCCACCAGCTGTGTGCCTTCGGGCGTGCTGCGTTCAATTCGGTAAAACTCAACGCCCGGGTGCCACACCGGCGCCGTGTCGCGCCGAATCGCCACTTCGAACAGGGTTTCAACAATCTGGAACAGGCCCGCCAGCACCTTGGGTGCAGTGAAATACGGTTTCACTTCCTGCTCGCTGAAAGCGTAGCGCGCTTCCTTCAGCTTTTCGCCAATGTAGGGCCAGTCCCAGGCCTGCGGGTCGGTCAGGCCGAGTTCGCTGGCGGCAAAAGCGCGCAGATCGGCCACGTCCTTGTCGGCATGCGGACGGGCTTTTTGGCCCAGGTCGCGCAAAAAGGCGATCACTTGCTCCGGCGTTTCGGCCATCTTGGGCACCAGCGAGACGTCGGCATAGTGGCGGTGACCGAGCAGCTGAGCTTCCTCAAAGCGCAGGGCGAGCAATTCGCCCATGATGGCGGCGTTGTCAAACTTAACCGCATCGCCTTCGGCCTGGTCGCTGGCACGGGTGGCGTAGGCGCGGTAGAGCTTTTCGCGCAGCGCGCTGCTGTGGGCAAACTGCATCACGGGCAGGTAGCAAGGCATCTTGAGCGTGAGCTTGTGGCCGGTTTTGCCGTCGGCCGTGGCGGCAGCGGCGGTGGCTTGGAGCACATCGTCGGGCACGCCAGCGAGTTCTTCGGTGGGGACGTAAAGGGCGAACGCGTCGGTCGCGTCGAGCGCGTTTTCGCTGAATTTCTGGCCCAGTTCGGCCTGGCGCTCTTGCAGCCAGGCAAAGCGGGCTTTGGCCTCGCCTTGCAGGTCGGCGCCCCCCAACACGAAACCGCGCATGGCATTTTTGTGGGCCTGCGCCTGCTCGGGTGTCAGGCTGGCGGGGTCCATGGCCTTGTATTTGGCGTAGAGGCGCTCATCGGCGCCCATGCGCGTCCCAAACTCGGTGATTCTGGGGAGCACCTCGTTGTAGGCGGCGCGCAGCTCGGGCGTGTCGGCCACGCTGTTGAGGTGGCTCACAGCGCCCCAGGCCCGCGACAGGCGCTCGGCAGGAACGTCCAGCGTCAACGACATTTTCGACCAGTCAGCGGGGAAATCGGCAGCGGTTACCGTTTCAAGCGCGTTGCTGGTGGCTTCCAGCAAGGCGTCGATGGCCGGCGCCACCAACGTGGGCGTGATGGCATCAAACAGCGGCAGATCGGAAAAATCCAGCAAAGGATTGAGCGTGGCGGGGGCGGTGCGGTCGTTCATAGCTGTTCAGATGTGGCGCTGGGCGCGAAGTTCAAGGCGGTGGGCGGCTGTTGCAGTCGGTACTGGGCAAAAAAAAGGACAACAAAGCATGTTAGCCACGCCCGATTGTCCTGTGTGCTGTCCGGAATGCGTTCCGGCCCGTGGTTATTGCGACTGGGCGCTTTTCTTGACGCTTTTTTGCATCGGTTTGGCGCGTTTGACCTGGCCACCGGTGGTCAGGCGCTGGTTGCCCAGCACGCGCACTACTTTCACCTCTGGCCGCTGGCCGCCGCGGCTGCTGAATTTCAGCACCTTCACGTCGCGTGGGCCCGGCATGCGGTCTTCGTCCACCGCCTTTTCTTTTTCGGGCATGGGGCGCCACAGCACCAGCAGTTTGCCAATGTGCTGAATGGGGGCGGCATCGAGCTCCTCGGCCAGCGTTTGCAGCATGGCTTCGCGCGCGGCGCGGTCGTCGTTGAAAACGCGGATCTTGATGAGCCCGTGCGCTTTGAGCGCCGCATCGGCTTCTTTTTTCACGGCGGGGCTCAATCCATCGCCGCCAATATGGACGACGGGATCAAGGTGATGGGCCTCGGCGCGATGGACTTTACGCTGGGCGGGGGTGAGTGTGATCTGAGGCATGGGACAATTATCGTTTAACGGCGGCCGTTGTGCGTTTTTCGTGCAGGCAGCCTGTCAGGGTCTCTGCGCAGCATGAAAGTAAAAACCAAGAGCAAGAAGGTCAACAAGGCCTGGCTCAACCAACACGTCAACGATACCTATGTGCTTCTGGCCAAGAAGGACGGGTACCGGGCGCGTGCTGCCTACAAGCTTAAAGAGCTCGACGAAACGCTGGGGCTGATCCGTCCGGGTCAGTGCGTGGTGGACCTGGGTTCCACACCCGGCGCCTGGAGCCAGTATGCCCGGCGGCGCCTGAGCCCACAGGGGGCGGCCGTGGGCGAACTGCACGGCACCATCATCGCGCTGGACATGTTGCCCATGGACCCGGTGGAGGGCGTCCATTTCATTCTGGGCGATTTCCGCGAGCCTGCCGTGCTGGCCCAACTGGAGCAGGCGCTGTTGGACCGCCATGTGAGTGCTGTGGATGTGGTGCTCTCGGACATGGCGCCCAATCTTTCGGGCATTGGCTCGACCGATGCGGCCCGCATTGCCGACCTGGTGGAGCTGGCGGTGGACTTTGCCGTGAACCACCTCAAACCCGACGGTGCGCTCGTGGTGAAGCTCTTTCATGGTGGCGCCTACGACCCCATGGTGGCCCTGTTTCGGCAGACGTTTCGCACCGTCAAGGCGATCAAGCCCAAGGCTTCGCGAGAAAAATCGTCTGAAACCTTTCTCGTCGGCATGGGTCTGAAAAAACAGGCGGTTGCCTGAGGGTTGTGGCAGCACACAAAAATGACTAACCCTTCGATTGATATTGCCTCAGTATTTATCAAAGGCACGCCCGCTTGAAAGTCCTAAAATGGGCTCAACATGCTTATGTCTATCAATATCCCCGCCAGGAGCAGCACTTGAACAACCAGTGGTTTTCGAAAATCGCCGTGTGGATGGTTATCGCCATGGTGCTTTTCACCGTCTTCAAGCAGTTTGACGGTCGCACCAGCGCGAGCGCCGGCACGGTCGGCTACTCCGAGTTTCTTGACCTCGTCAAATCTGGCGGTCTCAAGACGGCCACCATCCAGGAAGGCCCAGGCGGCACCGACATCGTGGCCATCACCACCGATGACCGCCGCGTGCGCACCACCGCCACTTACCTCGACCGCGGTCTGGTGGGGGACCTGATCAACAACAACGTCAAATTTGACGTGCGTCCCCGCGAAGAAGGTTCGCTGCTGATGACATTGCTGGTCAGCTGGGGTCCCATGCTGCTGCTGATTGGTGTGTGGATTTATTTCATGCGCCAGATGCAAGGTGGTGGCAAAGGCGGTGCTTTCAGCTTCGGCAAGAGCAAGGCACGCCTGCTCGACGAAAGCAGCAACACCGTGACGTTTGCGGACGTGGCCGGTTGCGATGAGGCCAAGGAAGAAGTGAAGGAAGTGGTCGACTTCCTGAAAGATCCAGCCAAGTTCCAAAAGCTGGGTGGCCGCATTCCCCGTGGTCTGCTGCTGGTTGGCCCACCCGGTACGGGTAAAACCTTGCTGGCCAAAGGCATTGCTGGCGAAGCCAAGGTCCCGTTTTTCAGCATCTCGGGCTCTGACTTCGTGGAAATGTTTGTCGGTGTGGGCGCATCCCGTGTGCGCGACATGTTCGACAACGCCAAGAAAAACGCACCCTGCATCATCTTTATCGACGAGATTGATGCTGTTGGCCGCCAGCGAGGCGCGGGTCTTGGCGGTGGTAACGACGAGCGCGAGCAGACGTTGAACCAGATGCTGGTGGAGATGGACGGCTTTGACACCAACGCCGGTGTGATCGTGGTGGCTGCCACCAACCGCCCCGACATTCTGGACGCTGCGTTGCTGCGCCCAGGCCGCTTTGACCGCCAAGTCTATGTGACGCTGCCCGACATCCGTGGTCGCGAGCAAATCTTGAACGTGCACATGCGCAAGGTGCCGTTGGGTACCGACGTGAACGCGAGCGTGATCGCCCGTGGCACGCCCGGCATGAGTGGTGCCGACCTGGCCAACCTCTGCAACGAAGCCGCCCTGATGGCCGCACGCCGTAATGCGCGTGTGGTGGAAATGCAGGACTTCGAGAAGGCCAAGGACAAAATCTTTATGGGTCCCGAGCGCAAGAGCATGGTGATGCCCGAGGAAGAGCGCCGCAACACGGCCTACCACGAGTCCGGTCATGCGCTCATCGGCAAGCTGCTGCCCAAGTGCGATCCGGTGCACAAGGTCACCATCATCCCGCGTGGCCGCGCGCTAGGCGTGACCATGAGCCTGCCAGCACAAGACCGGTACAGCTACGACAAGGACTACATGCTGAACCAGATCAGCATGCTGTTTGGCGGCCGTATTGCCGAAGAAGTGTTCATGAACCAGATGACCACCGGCGCCAGCAACGACTTTGAGCGCGCCACCTCCATTGCCCGTGACATGGTGATGCGTTACGGCATGACCGATGCGCTGGGCCCGATGGTGTATGCCGAAAACGAGGGTGAGGTGTTCTTGGGTCGCTCGGTGACCAAAACCACCAACATGAGCGAGCAGACCATGCAAAAGGTGGACAGCGAAGTGCGTCGCATCATCGATCAGCAATACAAACTCGCCCGTGATCTGATTGAAGAGCACAGCGACCAGATGCACGCCATGGCCAAGGCGCTGCTGGAATGGGAAACCATCGACGCTGAGCAGATTGAGGACATCATGACCGGCAAGCCACCACGTCCGCCGAAAGACTGGACACCACGCAACCCGTCTGTGGGTGGCGGTGACAGTGGCGGCACGCCAGCGGTGAACACCGACCCGGCGCCAACGGCTGCCTGATCGCGCGGTTTTCTGGCAATCAACACACGGGGCCTTGGGCCCCGTTGTTGTTTGTGGCGGGGTTTCTATTTCGGTCGTCTGTGTAAAGGTGCGTCATGCGTTGGGTTACTTCCCGTTTTGATGTGGATCTCGCTCTGCCCCAGGTTATGGGGATCGTTAACGTCACGCCCGATTCGTTTTCGGACGGCGGCCGCCATGCCACCACGGTGGCGGCCCTGCGCCACTGCGAGCAGTTGTTGAAAGACGGCGCACACATGCTGGACATTGGCGGCGAGTCGACCCGGCCCGGCAGTCCTGCGGTGGGGCTGGAGGAGGAGTTGGCGCGGGTGCTGCCGGTTGTGCAGGCAGCGGTGGCGCTGGGTGTGCCGGTGTCGGTGGACACCTACAAGCCCGAGGTGATGCAGGCCGTGCTCGACGCCGGTGCCGATGTGATCAACGACATCTGGGCGCTGCGTCAAGGCGGCGCGCTGTCTGTGGTGGCTGCGCACCCGCGCTGCGGTGTGTGCCTGATGCACATGCACCGCGACCCGCAGACCATGCAGGTGGCCCCCATGGCCGGTGATGTGGTGGGTCCAGTGGCCGGGTTCTTGGGCGAACGTGCCAGCGCGTTGACCACAAGCGGTGTGGCTGCCGAGCGCATCGTGCTGGACCCCGGTATCGGCTTTGGCAAGACCGTGGCGCAAAACTTCAGCCTGCTGGCCCAACAGCCGGCGTTGCTGGCGCTAGGTTATCCGTTACTGGCCGGTTGGTCGCGCAAGTCGTCACTGGGGCATGTGACCGGACGCGAGGTGCCCGCAGAGCGTGTGGCGGCCAGTGTGGCTGCGGCTTTGCTGGCGGTTGAGCGGGGCGCGCGCGTGGTGCGTGTGCACGATGTGCGCGAAACGGTGGACGCGCTGAAGGTATGGCGGGCAAGCCTGCCTGTGTAGTGCTTGAGCAGGGGCGCTGCCACGATAATGCTGGATGGTGAGGATGCGGCCCTGTCGGGGCCGTTTCAACGAAGCGCAACAGACCCAAAAACAGAAGGACGCAGGTATGACACGCAAGTATTTCGGCACCGACGGTATCCGTGGAACGGTGGGGCAACCGCCCATCACGCCCGACTTTGTGCTGCGCCTGGCGCACGCGGTGGGCCGCGTGCTCAAGCGTTCCGAGGCTCGCCCCACGGTGCTGATTGGCAAAGACACACGCATTTCTGGCTATATGCTGGAGAGTGCGCTGGAGAGTGGCTTCAACTCGGCGGGTGTGGATGTGCTACTGCTGGGGCCTGTGCCCACGCCGGCCGTGGCTTACCTGACGCGGGCGCAGCGGGCCAGCCTCGGCGTGGTGATTTCGGCCAGCCACAACCCGTTTGCCGACAACGGCATCAAGTTTTTCAGTGCCATGGGTACCAAACTGCCCGACGACTGGGAACTCGCGGTGGAAGCCGCTCTGGAAGAGGCGCCGGTGTGGGCTGACTCTGCCAACCTGGGTAAAACCCGGCGCATGGACGACGCTTCCGGGCGATATATTGAGTTTTGCAAAAGCACCTGCTCGCACCTGTTCACCCTGAAGGGCCTGAAGATTGTGGTGGACGGGGCCAACGGCGCCGCTTACCACATTGCTCCTGATGTGTTCCATGAACTCGGCGCTGAGGTGATCAAGATTGGTTGCGCGCCCGACGGCCTGAACATCAATCAGGGCGTGGGTGCCACCCACCCGCAGGCGCTGGTGGAGGCGGTGAAGGCCCACGGCGCCCATTACGGCATTGCGCTGGACGGCGACGCCGACCGCCTGCAAATGGTCGACGCCAGCGGGCGTCTGTTCAACGGTGACGAACTGCTGTACCTGATTGCCTCCGATCGCATTGCGCGCGACATCGACGTGCCCGGTGTGGTGGGCACGCTCATGACCAACAAGGCGGTGGAGGTGGCCTTCAAGCACAAAGGCGTGAAGTTTGTGCGCGCCAAGGTGGGTGACCGTTACGTGCTCGAAGAGCTGGAACGCCATGGCTGGGTCCTGGGTGGCGAAGGTTCCGGGCACATTCTGGTGCTGGACCGACACACCACGGGCGACGGCCTGGTGTCGGCCTTGCAGGTGCTGCATGCGTGCGTGGACAGCGGCAAAACCATGGCGCAGTTGCTGGCCGATGTGACGCTGTTCCCGCAGGTGCTCATCAATGTGCGCCTGCAGCCGGGCCAGGACTGGAAAGCCAACACCTTGTTGTCCGATGAAACCCGCGCGGTGGAAGCCGAGCTGGGTGATGCGGGGAGGGTGTTGATTCGTGCCAGCGGTACCGAGCCGCTGCTGCGGGTGATGGTGGAAGCCCGAGACGCGCAGCAGTCGCAGGCCTGTGCCGATCGCCTGGTCAATGCCGTGAGGGCGGGCTGATGGCGGCGGCATTTTCGGTGCGCCTTGCCGACTACGGCTGCGCCACCGACGCGGCGGCCTTGGTGGCGCTGCTTGACGCCTATGCCAGCGACCCGGCCGGTGGCGGTGAGCCCTTGAGCGACTACGCCAAGACCCACCTGGTGCGCGAGCTGGCGGCGCGGCCGCAGGCTTACAGCGTGCTGGCGTTTGACGGGCATCAGCCGGTCGGTCTGGTGAATTGCATTGAGGGTTTCTCCACCTTCGCTTGCAAGCCGCTGGTGAACGTCCACGATGTGGCGGTGCTGGCCAGCCACCGGGGACGCGGCGTTGCCGCGCAGATGCTGGCGCTGGCCGAGCGCCAAGCCTTGGCACGCGGCGCTGTGAAAATGACCTTGGAAGTGCTTTCCGGAAATGAACCCGCGGTGAATCTGTACCGGCGCATCGGCTATGAGGGCTACCAGCTTGACCCGGCGATGGGTACGGCGCAGTTCTTTCAGAAGTGGATTTAGAACCACCCCCGCGCCGCCTGCGGCGTCACCCCCTCCAGGGGGCGATGCGAGTGGCCCGGCGGAGCCGGTTCCACCGCATCCTGGCCTGAAGGCGTTCCCCTCGTTGCTCAGTAAAGTAGGAACGGTTGGCGGGCTTCTGACCAGGCCGCTTCGTCCGGCCTGGTGATCGCATCGAGGTCTTCGGGCGTTGCATCCGGGTGGTCTACCCACTCGCGCAGCGCCGGGCCGCCGTTGATGAGATCAATCGCCAGGCGATCGTGCTCGTATTCGTACGCAAAGTCGCGCCACAGTGGGTAGGCTGGCGCCTGTGAGCGCAGCGCCTTGAAGGCCAGTGCCTGCAGGCGCCAAGGCTTGAACGCGGCGTGGTCGTAATGCGTGGGGTCTTCCACATGAATCTGTACACCGGCGCACAGTTGGCCTTTGTGCTTGTGGAAAGTGGGTTCAAAAAAGCATTCACGCAACACGCAGCCTTGCAGCCATTGCGGAGCCAGGCGGCGCATGTCGTGCATGAGGCGGCGGGCGTCGATGTCGGGTGCGCCAAACAGCTCCAGCGGGCGCGTGGTGCCGCGGCCTTCGCTCAGCGTGGTGCCTTCCAGCATGACGGTGCCGGCGTAGGCGCGGGCCATGCTCAGGTTGGCTGCGTTCGGGCTGGGGTTCACCCAAGTGCGCTCCATGGGCCAGCCAAAGCCGGGCGCGGCGTCGGGTTGCCAGCCTTCCATGGTGATCACGCGGTAGTCCACCTGCAGGCCCAGCGTGGCGATGAACCAGTGGCCCAGCTCGCCCATGGTCATGCCGTGGCGCATGGGCATGGGGCCGGCGCCCACGAAACTTTCCCAGCCCTCGCGCAATGTCAGGCCTTCCACCGGTCGGCCCGCCGGGTTCGGGCGGTCCAGCACCCACACGCTTTTGCCTTGCTGTGCAGCGGCTTCCAGCACGTAGCGCAGCGTGGTGATGAAGGTGTAAATGCGGCAGCCCAGGTCTTGCAGATCGACCAGCAGCACGTCAAAGCTGTCCATCATGGCCGGCGTGGGGCGGCGCACCTCGCCGTACAGGCTGAACACCGGGATGCCCAGGCGCGGGTCCAGGTAGTCGGGCGACTCGATCATGTTGTCTTGCTTGTCGCCGCGCAGACCGTGCTGCGGGCCAAAGGCTGCGGTCAGTTGTATGTCGGGCAGCGCGGCAATGGCGTCCAGCGAATGGGTGAGGTCGCGGGTGACCGACGCGGGGTGCGCCAGCAAGGCCACACGACGCCCAGCCAGCGGCGCGCGCAGCGCCGGGTCTTGCAGAAAACGTTCAATGCCGAATTTCATGGGGTGTCTTGGAAAGCGGGAGGAGGGTCA
This sequence comes from Hydrogenophaga sp. L99, assembly GCF_058731905.1. Classification (NCBI taxonomy): domain Bacteria; kingdom Pseudomonadati; phylum Pseudomonadota; class Betaproteobacteria; order Burkholderiales; family Comamonadaceae; genus Hydrogenophaga; species Hydrogenophaga sp. L99. The sequence continues at coordinate 1,357,285 of NZ_CM178972.1, forward strand.
AAAAACGGCAGCGCCAGGGACAGCGCCATGCCGCCCCGGTGGTGAAAGTCGGGCCGGGCGGCGGGGTGTTGCAGCGCCCAGTAGCTGAGCTGGCCGCCTTGGTCTTCTATTACGGCGCTCAGGCTCAGTTGCAAGGCACCACCGGCCTGGCACATGGGCAGAGCGCTGCGCGGCAGCCAGACCTGAAGCACCAGCGCATGGGCTTGCACGGTAAGGTCTATTTGCGGCTTAACTTGCGGCTGGGCCAGCTCGGCGGCGGTGTCGCGCACGCGTTCACCACGAAACCGGTAGGCGGCCCAATGGCCCGATGGAGAAAAGTTGAATTCGCGGTAGGCCGGCTCGCCTGGCACCGCCACGAAGGCTTCAAAACAGGTGTGTTGCCACAAGCCATCGGCCGCACCCGGCGTGGCAGATGCAGGTACGGACAAGGCGGCCACGTCGCCGGTCACTTCATAGCGAAGCAGCAGTCCGGCGCTGGGTTCCTTGCCCGTGAGGCCACCCGCCATGGCCAGGCTCACGGTCAGGCGCAGCTGGTGCGCACAGGGCGTGGCCGGGTGGCACACCAGGGACATGGCGTGGGCCGGGAGTGTGGAGGCGGGGGCGAAGCGGGTAGTCACAGACCCGTATTTTGGCAGGCCCGCAACACGGCCCCGGTGCTCAGGCCGGGTTGGGTGGAAACCAGTGGCGGGTGCGGTTGATCAGGGCCACCAGCGACAGCATCACCGGCACTTCCACCAGCACACCCACCACCGTGGCCAGCGCCGCGCCGGAATGCAGGCCGAAGAGCGAAATGGCCACCGCCACCGCCAGCTCAAAGAAGTTGGACGTGCCAATGAGGCAAGCCGGGGCCGCAATGTTGTGTGGCAACTTGAGCCAGCGCGCACCGGCATACCCCAGCGCAAAAATGCCGTAGGTCTGGATGGTGAGTGGAATGGCGATCATGGCAATGACCAGCGGTTTGGCGATGATGGTTTCGGCCTGAAATCCAAACAGCAACACCACGGTGGCGATCAGCCCCACCACCGACCAGGGCTTGAGCAGCGCGACAAACCGGCTCACCGCCGCTTCTCCACCTTTCGAGCGCAGCGCCTGGCGTGTCAAAACGCCGGCCACCAAGGGCAGCACAACATAGAGCAGGGTGGACAGCAGCAGCGTTTGCCACGGCACCGTGAGGTCGGTGATGCCCAGCAAAAACGCGGCGATGGGCGCAAACGCAAACACCATGATGATGTCGTTGACCGACACCTGCACCAGCGTGTAGTTGGGGTCGCCTTTGGTGAGCTGGCTCCACACAAACACCATGGCGGTGCAGGGCGCCACGCCCAGCAAGATCATGCCGGCGATGTATTCGTTGGCCGACTGTGGGTCCACAAACGGCGCAAACAAATACTTGAAGAACAGCACGCCCAGCGCCGCCATGGTGAAGGGCTTGATGAGCCAGTTGATCACCACCGTGAGCAGCAGGCCCTTGGGCTTTTTACCGACGTCGCGCACGGCCGCGAAGTCGATCTGGATCATCATGGGGTAAATCATGATCCAGATGAGCACGGCCACCACGAGGTTGACGTGGGCGTATTCGAGGGCCGCAATGGCGGCAAAAGCCGCAGGCGACAAGAGCCCCAAGCCGACCCCGGCCAGAATGCCCAGGCCGACCCAGACGGTGAGGTAGCGTTCAAAAAGTCCCATGCGGTGATTGTCGGTGATGCGTTGGTGCGTTCGGTGATGCGTTCGGTGGTGCGTTCAGCGGCGCGTGGGCAAACCAAGCGTCAGCAGCCAGCACACCAGCAGCATCAGCGCAGAGCCCACCAGTGCGTACAGCAGGCCGCCCCACTGGTAGAGCAGGCCCGACATCAGCGTGCCAAAAAACCGGCCCAGCGCGTTGGCGGCGTAGTAAAAGCCCACGTCCTCGGCCGCTTTCTCTGAGCCGGCGTAGGCCAGGATCAGGTACGAATGCACCGACGAGTTGACGGCAAACGCCACCCCAAACAGACCCAGGCCGCCCACCACCCACCACTCCAGGTTGGGCGCTTCCAGCACCACGGCCGCAGCAATGCCCACCGGAATGAGTGCCAGCCCCAGCGACCACCAGCGCGCGGCGGGTACCTCGCTGGTCAGGCCGTCGGCGCTGCGCTTGACGATGTTGGGCGCCAGCGCCTGCACCAGGCCGTAGCCAATGGTCCACGCCGCCAGAAAGCCGCCCACCATGGTGAAGGTCCAGCCCTGCGAATACAGAAACACCGGCACACCCACCACAAACCACACATCGCGCGCACCAAACAGCGCCACGCGGGCAGCGGCCAGGGTGTTGATACCGGCGTTTTTGGCAAACAGCTCTTTCGCCGACTTGGACGCCTTGCTCTTGCCCATGAGCGGCGGCACAAAGCCCACCACGCCCGCGAGCACCAGCAGCAGCAAAGCGGCCATGGCCCACAGCGCGTGCTGGAAACCCAGCGCGTCGAGCAACAGGCCGCCCAAGAAGAAGCCGAAACCCTTCATGGCGTTTTTGCTGCCGGTGAACCACGCCACCCATTTGAACAACTGGCCCGAGCCCTGGTTTTTGGCCTGGTCGGCGGTGATCTTGATGGCCGACTTGCTGGCGGTTTTGGTCAGGTCTTTGGCCACGCCGCAAATGCCTTGCGCCACCACCACCCAGGCCACCGACATCGCCGCCGTCCACGCCGGGTTGAGCAGCGAGAGCAGGGTGAAGCCGATGATCTGCGTGACCAGGCCCACGGTGAGCATGCGCTGGATGCCGTAGCGCGTGGCCAGCCAGCCCCCAATCAGGTTGGCCAGCACGCCAGCCGCTTCGTACAGCAGGAACAAAAACGCCAGCGTGAACGGCGAATAGCCCAGGCGGTAGAAGTGCAGCAGCACCAGCATGCGCAGTGCGCCGTCGGTGAGCGTGAAACCCCAGTAGGCGGCGGTGACGATGGCGTAGTTGCGGGTGGCGCTGCTGGCGCCGGGTGAGGTGGTGGTGCTCATGGCGAGGGCTTCGACGGGCTCAGCCCGAACGGTAGGGTGGGTTGGGCTGGCATGGCTCAGATGCCCTTGGCTTCCAGATGACAAGCCAGGTCCACCATGCGGCACGCGTAGCCCATCTCGTTGTCGTACCAGGCGTACACCTTCAGCAGCGTGCCGTCGGTCACCATGGTCGAGAGACCGTCCACGATGGAGCTGCGCGTGTCGCGGGCGTAATCGGCACTCACCAGCGGGCGGGCCTCGTAGCCCAGAATGCCGGCCAGCGGGCCGTTGGCGGCGGCTTCAAACAGCGCGTTCACCTCTTCGGCCGTGGTGCTGCGGTTGAGCTCAAACACGCAGTCGGTCAAAGAGGCGTTGAGCGCTGGCACGCGCACCGCGTGGCCGTTGAGCTTGCCCTTGAGCTCGGGGTAGATCAGCGCAATGGCGGTGGCGCTGCCCGTGGTGGTGGGTGCCAGGCTCATCATGGCGCTGCGGGCGCGGCGCAGGTCTTTGTGTGGCGCGTCCACCACCAGGTTGGTGTTGGTGGGGTTGTGCAGCGTGGTGATCTGGCCGTGCTTGATGCCGATGGCTTCGTGCACCACCTTCACCACCGGTGCCAGGCAGTTGGTGGTGCAGCTCGCAGCGGTCACGATGCGGTCGCGCTCGGGCTGGTACAGGTGCTCATTCACGCCCACCACGATGTTGAGCACACCTCCTACCTTCACCGGCGCGGCCACGATCACGCGCTTGGCGCCGCGGTCCAGGTGGCCCTGGATGGTCTCGGGCGTGAGAAATTTGCCGGTGCATTCCAGCACCAGGTCCACGCCCAAGTCACCCCAGGGAATCTCGGCGGCGGTGGCGTGTTCGCTGAACGTCAGACGTTGGTCGTTGATGCGAATCGCATCGCTGCCTTCGGCGGCGATGTGGGCGCGCCATTTGCCCTGCACACTGTCAAAGGCCAGCAGGTGGGCGGTGGCGGCCGCGCCGCCTTTGATCTCGTTCAGGTGCACCACCTCCAGGCGGTTGCCAGCGCGTGGGTCGGTGCTTTCGCGCTCGGCTGCGCCGAAGGCGGCGCGCAGGGCCAAGCGGCCAATGCGGCCCATGCCGTTGATACCTACTTTCATCGTTCGGTCCTCAAAAGGTGAAAGAAAACTGGGAAGACGCTTCAATAACCATTGAATTATTATTGGGCTGTGTGACAGCGGGGTGACATGTTGTGGCTACACGCTGGGTGGAGCCGTCCAGTGCGCGTTGAGGTCTGGCAATACCACCACCGGCGAAAAGCCACCGCCTTCGGTGCGGAAGTTGGTGGTCTGGCCGGCCCAGGTGCGGGCTGCCAGCAACTGGATGTGGCCGCCGTATGTGTAGGCGCGCAGATCGAGCTTGAGCCGGGTGGGTTGGCCGTCCACCATCACCAGGCGCTCGCTGGGCGGCACGGTGGTTTGCGCCACGTAGTCGCCCGCCAAAATCTCGGCCCACACCCGGCGGGTCAGCTTGTCGCCCCGGTAGGCGGCCCGGGCGCCAAACCCGGCGGCGGGTTTGAAAAACAGGCCGCGCCGCTGGGCCCACAGGGCGACTGCGTTTTCCTCGGTGACGGCCTGCGTGCTGGGCACCACCGCCTGCAAGGTGGCGCGGTCAGCGCTTGTCACGCTCCAGGCTTCCAGTTGCGCCGGGTCCGACAGGGCGATCAGGTTGCGCTTGTTCGCGTACAGCGCGTGCGCGCGGGGGTGCGGCGTGACCACCGCCGCGCCAGCCAGGTAGGCCCGTTGCAGGGCTTCGTGCTCGGCGTCTTGCAGGTAAAAGTCGGTCAGGCGGTTGTAGACCAGGTCCACCGGCATGCCGGGGGGCAGGGCGGGGTGCCAGAGCGCGCCACCTTGCCAGTGCAGTTCGCGCGGGTCGGCCACCACCGCCAGCAGCCCATGGGCCGCAAACAGCGCCTGGGCCATTTCAAACTCGGGCGCCAGGTACTGCTGGGCGGGCGCGTCGTCCACGATCACCACGTTGCGCAGCGGTGCGCTGCCCCGCTGGGCATGCCATTCCTGGCGGAACATGGCCACGAACGCCGCCTCGATCGGCGCTGGTACCCCTTCCGAGGCGGCTGGATGGACGCCACAGCACACGCGGTGCGCACGGGCCAGCGCTGCGTTGAGCAAGGCGCCGCCCGCGTTGCTGTTGATCTCGATCAGCTTGGGGCCATCGGCCGCCAGGTGAAAGTCGTAGCCCATGAAGACCCCCGCCGGCCCCCAGTTGAGCTGTGCAATAGGGTGGGCCCGGGCCAGGGCCTGTGTTTGCCAGGCCGGCAGGGCCATCACCCGTTCCAGCGCGTCCACCGCTTGCACCAGTTGGGCGTTGACGGCCTCGTCCAGAAACACGGCGGTGGCCGAAAACAGGTGGGGGTGGCTTTGGGTCAGCCGGTCCGTCATGCCCTGCAGCGCCGGGCTGGTTTCCAGCTGCTCGCGCAGGCGCTGGGGCTCCAACGTCTGGCAGGCGCAGGCCAGGTTGAGCGCGTCGGCGGCGCTCATGGCGCGGTGGCGCAGGTTTTGGGCCCGCAGCCGGTTGACACTTCGCAGGGCTCGCCGGCACAGCAGTGCTCGGTCAGGTAGCCCAACAAGGCGTTCATGCGGTCAAAGTTGGCGCGGTAGATGAGGTGGCGGCCCCGCGGCTCGGCGCTCACCAGATCGGCCTGGCTCAGTTCTTTCAGGTGAAAAGACAGGGCGCTGGGCGACACCCCCAGCCGCTCGGCCATGGTGCCGGGCGTGAGGCCTTCGGGTCCTGCCACCACCAGTTCTCGAAACGCCCGCAGGCGCTGCACCTGGGCCAGTGCGGCCAGGGCGCGCAAGGTGTTGTCTTCCTGGGGTGTGGCGGTGTGCATGTTTCAACTATACAAGAATGGTTGAAACATATCGACGACCCCCAGCGGTTCAGACCGATCCCCAAAGACGCTCAGTACCGCTCGGGCACGATCATCGAATCGGGCACGGGCTGGCGCAAATAGTCGGGGTTGCGCACCCGCCCAGGCAGCACCACCTCGGGCCGCGCCACTTCGGTGTAGGCAAACTGCTCCAGCAGGTGCTGGATGCAGTTCAGGCGGGCCTTCTTTTTGTCCACCGCCTGAACCACCCACCAGGGTGCTTCAGCAATGTGGGTGCGCTCAATCATGGTCTCTTTGGCCTTGGTGTATTCCTCCCAGCGCCGGCGCGACTCCAGGTCCATCGGGCTGAGCTTCCACTGCTTCAGCGGGTCGTGAATGCGCCCCAGAAAGCGCAGGTGTTGCTCGTCGTCGGTGATGGAAAACCAGTATTTGATGACCCGAATGCCCGAGCGCACCAGCATGCGTTCGAACTCGGGCACCGAGCGGAAGAACTCTTCGTACTCGTCGTCGGTGCAAAAGCCCATGACCTTCTCCACCCCGGCGCGGTTGTACCAGCTGCGGTCAAACAACACCATTTCGCCTGCGGCCGGCAGGTGGGCGGCATAGCGCTGAAAGTACCACTGGGTGCGCTCGCGGTCGTTGGGCGCCGGCAGCGCCACCACGCGGCACACCCGCGGGTTGAGCCGCTGGGTGATGCGCTTGATCACGCCGCCTTTGCCGGCTGCGTCCCTGCCTTCAAACAGGATCACCACCTTTTCTTTGGTGTTGGCCACCCAGTCCTGCAGCTTCACCAGCTCGCCCTGCAGCCGGAACAGCTCGCGAAAATAGGCCAGCCGTTGCGCTTTTTCGTCAGCCGTCTGTGTGGTGCTGGGGCTGTTTAACGCCTCACCGTCGAACCAATACCCATCCTCCATTTCCAGCTCCAGCGCTTCGTCGTAGCTGTCCAGCAGGTCGCGCTCCATGCGGCGACTCAGGGTTTCAGGTGGGTTGACATGCATGGCCGTGGCTCCGTTGATGAAGTTCAGCAACTTACGCCGCTTGTGTGACAGCGTCGTGACCCACGGGCTGCCGAGCGGCTGTCACGCGTTCGTCATGCGGTTGCCACGGGTGCGTCATGCCTGCTCTCAACAATCAGCTCTGTCACCACGTGGTGGCAGACCAGAGGAGCCTTCCTGATGAAAGAACTACCCACGCCCACGCTGGATTTGTCGCCCGCCTCGCGGGTGCAGGCGCTGCGACAGCCGCGCACCGATTTCAAGCCCCAGCCCCTGGTGGGCGCACCCGCTGCGGCTGGGCCGACCGCGGCAGGCATTGAGGTGTCCTGGGCTCGGCACCTGGACGAAGTCCGTGAGGCCCAAAGACTGCGGCACAGTGTGTTTGCCGGTGAAATGGGCGCCATCTTGTCCAACGCGGTGCCAGGGCACGATGTGGACCTGTTCGATGATTTTTGTGAACATCTGCTGGTGCGCGACACCACCACCCGTCAGGTGATTGGCACCTACCGGGTGCTGACGCCCGCTCAGGCCAAGCGGGTGGGCAGCACCTACAGCGACACCGAATTTGACCTGACCCGGCTGCGCAACGTGCGCGAGCGCATGGTGGAGCTGGGTCGGAGCTGCGTGCACCGCGACCACCGCCACGGCGGCGTGATCATGGCGCTGTGGGGTGCCCTCGCGGCGTTCATGGTGCGCAACCAGCTCGACACCATGATCGGCTGCGCCAGCATTCCCATGCAGCACCAGGGCCCGCACGGCATGGTGGGCGGGGGCCATGCGGCGGCCAGCATCTGGCGCCAGCTCAAAGCAACGCACCTTGCCCCCATCGACTGCCATGTGCGGCCGCGCCTGCCCCTGCCCATTGAGCAGCTGGACGACACGCTCGATGTGGACCCGCCTGCGCTCATCAAAGGCTACCTGCGCCTGGGCGCCAAGGTCATGGGCCCGCCGGCCTGGGACCCAGATTTCAATGCCGCCGATCTGCCCATGATCATGCGCATTTCGGATCTGCCCAGCCGTTACCGCAAACATTTTCTGGGCGCTTGAGACCCGAGGTGCTCGCGGCGCCAGCCACAAAAAAAGGGAGACAAAAACATGAAAATTTTGCTGATCACCGATGCCTGGAAACCACAGACCAACAGCGTGGTCACCACCCTGGTGGAGCTGGTGCGCGAACTGCAGACGCAAGGCCACGAAGTGGTGGTGGTTCACCCCGGGCAATTTCGCACCTGGTCGTGCCCCGGTTTGGCGGGGCTGGCTCTGGCCTTGTGGCCAGGGCACCGGCTGGGCCGCATGATGGACGCGGCCCAGGCAGACGCCATCCACATTGCCACCGAAGGCCCGTTGGGCTGGGCGGCACGGCGCCATTGCTTGCGCCACCAGCGGGCGTTCACCACCGCTTTTCACACCAAGTTTCCAGACATCTTGCGCACCACAATGGGTATGCCCCTGGCTTGGGGCTATGCCTTGCTGCGCCGCTTTCACCGCCCCAGCAGCGCCGTGATGGTGCCTACGCTCGGGGTGCTTCACATGCTGCAGGGCAAGGGGTTTCAGAATCTGCGTGAGTGGTCACATGGCGTGGACACGCGCTTGTTTGCATTCTCACGGGAGGCGTCCGAATACCCTTCGCTCGGGCACCTGGCCCGCCCGGTCAGCCTGTGTGTGGGGCGCGTGGCGGCTGACAAAAACATCGAAGCGTTTTTGAATCTGGATGTGCCTGGTAGCAAGGTGGTCTGCGGCGTGGGTCCGATGGAGGCGGTTTTGCGCGAGCGCTACCCCAACGTGCATTGGCTGGGCGCCTTGCCACGCCACGAACTGGCCCATGTGTACGCTGCGGCCGATGTGCTGGTGTTCCCCAGCCGCAGCGAAACCTTTGGCCTGGTGATGCTGGAGGCCATGGCCAGCGGCTTGCCCGTGGCCGCCTACCCGGTGGACGGCCCCTTGCAGGTGGTGGGTGACAGCGGTGCCGGTGCCCTGCGGGAAGACCTGCACGAAGCCTGGTCCGAGGCCCTGCGGATCAACCGCGAGCAGGCCCGTGCCCGCGCCAGGGTGTTTGGCTGGCGCCCCGCAGCCGAGAGGTTTGTGGCGTTGTTGGCCTGGCTGCCGCGCCAGGCACCGGCGCCCCAGCGGTTTCGCCCAGCGGGCGCGGTGCCCGCACCGGCACCAGAACCGTGTAAAACTGTCACACGCATGTCATCCGCCCGTTGAATAATTGTCAAATAGACGCACCAGCGCTGTTTGTCGGGGGGACGGGCAACGACTGGGCCATTCGACGGGAACCATGAGCGCCAACAGCCACAACCACCGCTTGCATTTTCTGGACAGGGACCACAGCATCCTGGCCTTCAACGAAAGGGTCATGGACTGGGCCCGGCGTGCAGACGTGCCACTGCTGGAGCGGCTGCGCTACCTGAGCATCGTGTCCAGCAATCTCGACGAATTTTTTGAGGTGCGCATGGCGCCCCACCTCGCTGCGCGAAAAGCCAACGAGCAGCGCGGGCTGTACACGGTGGAAACACACGACCGTGTGTCCGCCAAGGTGCATGCTCTGGTGGCCCAGCAATACGCCATCTACAACGACGAACTCTTGCCTTTGCTGGAAAAAAAGGGCATCAAACTGGTGGCGCACGGCGAGCGCAACCCGCGCCAGCGCCGCTGGGTGAAAGAGTTTTTTGTGCGCGAAGTGCAGCCGCTGCTGATGCCGGTGGGGCTGGACCCGGCGCATCCGTTTCCGCAGGTGGCCAACAAGTCGCTCAACTTCATCGTGCGCCTCACCGGCAAAGACGCGTTTGGGCGTGAAAACGAAATTGCCATCGTCAAGGTGCCGCGCATCTTGCCGCGTTTCTTTCGCATGCCGCCCATCAAGGGCTCCAAGCAGACGCACTTTGTCTCCATTTCCAGCCTGATCCGCTCGCACCTGGCCGACCTGTTCCCCGGTCGCCAGGTCACCGAGTTTTCGCAGTTCCGCGTCACCCGCCATTCCGATCTGGCGGTGGACGAAGAAGAGGTGAAAAACCTGCGCACGGCCTTGCGCAAGGGTTTGCAGCAGCGCCACTACGGCGAGGCGCTGCGGCTGGAGGTGTCGGCCGGCTGCTCCGAATACCTGTCGAGTTTCTTGCAGGCCCAGTTTGCGTTGCCCGCTGAAGCCTTGTACCGCGTGCCCGGCCCGGTCAATCTGGTGCGCTTGAACCAGCTGATTGACCAAGTGGACGCCCCAGCGCTGCGGTTTGAAGGCTTCCACGGCGGCTGGCCCGCACAGCTCACCCCCGGGCAGTCGTACTTTGAGCGGCTGCAGCAGGGTGACGTGCTGATCCACCAGCCTTACGAGAGCTTTGACGCTGTGCTGGCCTTTCTGCGCGAAGCGGTGGAAGACCCGAACGTGCTGGCGATCAAACAGACCATTTACCGCACCGGCGCCAAGTCCGAGCTGATGAACCTGCTGCGCGAAGCGGTGCGCCGGGGCAAAGAAGTGACGGCGGTGGTGGAGCTGAAGGCGCGCTTTGACGAAGAAGCCAACATCAATTACGCCGAGCGGCTGGAGTCGGTGGGTGCCCAGGTGGTGTACGGCGTGGTGGGCCTGAAAACCCACGCCAAGATGCTGCTGGTGACGCGGCGCGAAGAAGGCCGGCTGCGCCGCTACGGCCATATTTCCACGGGCAACTACAACCCTGGCACCGCGCGCCTCTACACCGACCTGAGCTACCTCACGGCAGACGATGCACTCACCGCCGACCTGGAGCAGATCTTTTTGCACCTGGCCAGCCAGAACCGCCTGCCCAAACTCAACAAAGCGCTGATTGCACCGTTTCACCTGCACAAGTCGATGCTGGAAAAAGTGGAAGCGGCAGGCGCTGCTGCGCGCGAGGGCAAAGACGCTCGCATCGTGCTGAAAATGAACGCGCTGACCGACGAGCCACTGTCCCGCGCGCTGGCCCATGCTTCGCAGCAGGGCGCCAAGATCGAACTCATCGTGCGCGGTGCCTGCATCTTGCCGGCCCAGGTGCCCGGCGTGACCGACAACGTGCGCATTCGCTCGGTGATTGGGCGTTTGCTGGAGCATTCCCGCGTGTGCTATTTCCGGGTGGATGGGGCCGAAGAGCTGTGGCTTTCCAGCGCCGACTGGATGAACCGCAACATGCTGCGCCGGGTAGAACTGGCGTGGCCGGTGACCGACCCGGTGTTGCGCCACCGCATCATGGACGAGTGCATCAACGCCTACCTGCACGACACCAAAGACGCCTGGCTGCTGCAGCCCGATGGCTCGTACGTGCCCGCAGGCCTGACCGGCACGGGCAAGTCACGGGTCGTGCTGCATTCGGCGCAGGCCATGTTGATGGCCCGTTATGGCAGCAAAGGCTGACCGCTTCAAAGGACCCCGATGGACCTGATTTTGTGGCGCCATGCCGAAGCCTACGAACACCCCGACCCGGTGCTGGGCCGTCAGGGCGACACGCTGGACCTGGCCCGGCGACTCACGCCCCGGGGTGAAAAACAGGCTGCGCGCATGGCCGCCTGGCTCGACCGCCAGTTGCCGGCAGCAGCTCGCGTGCTGACCAGCCCGGCGCAGCGCACCGAACAGACCGCGCTGGCGCTGGGCCGCAAATACAAAGTGCGTGCAGAACTGGCACCGGGTGCCGATCCGCTGACGTTGCTCGACATGGTGCAGTGGCCCAACAACAAAACGCCGGTGGTGGTGGTGGGGCACCAGCCGACCTTGGGGCAAGTGATTGCCCGTCTGCTGGGGCTGGCCGAAGAAGACTGTCCGGTGCGAAAAGGGGCCCTCTGGTGGCTGCGCCAGCGCGAGCGCGGTGGCGAACTGCAGACGGTGCTCTACACGGTACAAACACCCGAGCTGCTGTAGCGCACCGGCGATGCGCTGAGCGCTGTTTTACCAGCGCTGGCATGTACTCAAACCTGGGTTGGCGCTTCGGCTGCGGCTGCTAGCACCATTGGCTGGGCGGCAACAGGGGCAATGGGCTTTGCGGCCGGCTTTTTGCGCGGCACGGGCTGGGTTGCCTTGGCTGGGGCTGGCGCCGTGGTGCGGGCCTTCCGGGCCGGCACTGCGCGTTTGGCCGCAGCCTTCACGGCAGGCTTGGCCGCCGATTTCGCTGCTGGTCGCGTCACCACCTTGGCCGTGCTTTTGACGGCTGGTTTGACAGGCGCTTTGGCGGGCGCCTGGGCGGCAGCGGTTGCCGTGGCCTTGCGGGCAGCGGGCTTGCGAACCACTTTCAGGGCTTCAGCCGCGGGCAGTTCGGCAGCCGGGCGGCCGGTTTTCAGTGTCGGGATGGCGGCCAGCGCGGCTTTGTACGCCCTGTCGCTCAAGCTTTGCAGCAACTTGAGTCCGGCGCGCAGCAACTCGCTTTTCTTCACCGACGTGCCCAGCGCAATCGCACGCACCTTCATGTCTTCAATCACCACGTACTCGGCTTTGGGGATGGTGAAACTGTCGCGAACGAGCTTGGGTTTCTTGTTGGTGGTCTTGTTGGGTGTGTTGGCCATGGGGCGCTCCTTGGGTTAATACGCCACCAAGTATAAATGGTGTATACGGTTTATACCTTTATGTCAAAGGCACGACAAAGCCGTGACACAACGGGTTGGCGCCTTGGCCGAGCGGCCCCAGCGGTGGGGCGCCGGAGCGCGCTTCAAGACGCGTTGAATGCGCGCCGGGTGCCTTGCTCGCAGGCGGCAAGCCATGCCAGTTCGGCCGACACCACCACCTGGTGCCGGGCCGACGACTCCACCGCTTCGCACGCAGCCGCGAGCCGCATGGCTCCCACATTGGCCGCAGCGCCTTGTAAATGGTGCGCGGCTTGTTGCACTTCTTCAAAACGCTGCAGTGCAGCAGCGTGCTCAATGGCTTGTACCCGGCTGCCCAGCGTTTGCAAAAACTCGTCCATGATTTCTCGGCGCAGGCTGCCGTTGGCGTCGTCCAGGTCCCTGAAGCTGGCCCAGCGGGTTTCGTCCAGCCACGGCGGCTGTGCTTCGGTGTGCGGCGCTGGTTGGGGCTGTGGGCTGGAGGTTGTCCAGGGTTTCAGCGCCTGTGCCAGGGTTTGCAGGTCAAGGGGTTTGGCGAGGTAGTCCGACATACCGGCTTCCAGGCAGCGCTGCCGGTCTTCACCCAGCGTGGAGGCCGACACGCCGATGATCACCGGCGCCCGGGCGCCCAGCTTGTCGCCGATCTTGCGCGCCGTGGCCACGCCATCCAGTTCGGGCATGTGGCTGTCCATCAGCACGAAGGCATAGGGTTGCGCGTCGTGCTGAGCCCGCTCGATCGCGGCAAGGGCTTGAAAGCCGCTGGTCACGGTGTCGTGCGGGTAGCCCAGGCGCTGCAACATGGCCGAAGCCACCTTGAGGTTGACCCGGTTGTCGTCCACCACCAGCACGCGCTGCGGGTGCGATGGATGGGGCTGGGGCGGCAGGGGCGCTGCGGCCACCTGCTGCAGTTCAGCGGCCGCAGCTTGCAGGGTGAAACTGAAGGTCGAGCCCACGCCCGGCTGGCTGCTGACGCTGATCTGGCCACCCATCAGCTCCACCAGGTGCTTGCAGATCATGAGGCCCAGGCCGGTGCCGCCGTAGACCCGGGCGGTGGAGGTGTCGCCCTGGGCAAAGGGCTGAAACAGATCGCCCAGGCGCTCGGGGCTGATGCCCACCCCGGTGTCGGTGACGCTGAAGCCCAGCACCATGGGTTGTTCGTTTTTCGCCGGTTGCTCGATCCAGACCCGCAGCATCACCTCGCCCTGGTGGGTGAACTTGATGGCGTTGGACAGCAGGTTGAGCAGCACCTGGCGTAGCCGCGTGACATCGCCACACACCGCCTGAGGTACCTCGGGTGCGATCTGCACGGCCAGCCGCAAGCCTTTTTCGCTGGCCTTGAGCTGGATGATGTTGCAAGCGTCCTGTATGGCGCCGCGCAGGTCCAGTGGCAGGCGCTCCAGCCGCAACTTTCCGGACTCGATTTTGGAAAAATCCAGGATGTCGTCCACCACGTTCAGCAGCTGTTCGCTGGACACCCGGAGCACACCGAGCAGGTCTTTTTGGGCTGGCGTGAGGTCGGTTTCGGTCAGCAGTTCGCCCATGCCGACCACGCCGTTGAGCGGTGTGCGGATCTCATGGCTCATCACGGCCAGGAAGCCAGCCTTGGCTTTCACGGCGGCCAGGGCTTCCTCGCGCGAGGTGGCGAGTTCGGTGGTGCGCAGCTGCACCCGCTGTTCCAGCAGCTGGGCGGCTTCGCGCAAGGCTTCGTTTTTCTGCTGAACCTCGCCGTTGAAGGCCTGCAGCTTGAGCGCGCTGTCGTGCATGACCTTGGACAGGTGGTGCACCTCGCTGAAGGGCGCTCGCTCTTGCACCGGGGGCACCTGGCCCGCACCCACGGCGGTGGCCGAAGCGTTCAGGTGCCTGAACTGCCGCGACAGCCCACGCGCCACGGCAAACGCCAGCAGCCCGCTCAGCCCAATCAGGGCCGCCATGGCCAACAGCGCCCACTGTCTCGCCTGTGTGACCTGGCTGGTGAAATCGGCTTCGGGGGCCACGACGATGAGCTGCCAGTCGAGATCGTATTTCTTGCCAAAGGGCCGCTGCAGCGCAATCAGCCGGTTGGAGGACAAGCCGAGCCGCTGTTTCCAGTCGGGCTGGGTATCGAGCCGCACCAGCCCGGTGTCGCGCTGCACGCCCTCGCGAAACTGGGCGCGCAGCTGGGTGAACGATTCGCGGATCAACGGCTCGGTGCTTTGCAGGGGCGAAATGCGCTGGTATTTCTCGTTCACCTTGAAGCTCAGCTCTTCCAGCGCAGAGGACGCGACCATCAAGCCCTGGCTGTCGACCAGGTAGGTCACCGCGTTGTCGCTGATGCGCGTGCTGCGGATCAGCTCGGTCAGCCGGGCCAGGCTCATGTCCACGGCGATCACACCCAGCAGGGTGCTGCCGTCCACATCAAAGATGGGTTGCGCCAGCGTCAGGTCAAACTGGGCCTTGACGGCCGAGCGGTACACGTCGGTGAAGGTGCGTTTGCCGGTGGCGGTGGCCAGCTGGTACCAGGGCCGTTTGCGCGGGTCGTAAATGCTGGTTTCCACCCGAACCAGTTGGGTGCGGTCGCCGGACTGCGCCAGTTTGTAATGGCGCCGGCCGCTGTCGCCGGGCCGAATGTGCCGGGCGATGAAGCCGCCACCTTCGCGCTCAAGACCGAAAAATGTGCCGTCGGTGGTGCCGAAATACAGGTAAGGCACATTGGGCGACTGCTGGGTCAGGGCATAGGCCATGGACTCGAACTCGGCCGTGTTGGACAGCCACTTGCGGGTGCGGTCGGCCTCTGCGCCGGTGGTGACAAAAGGCGGTACCAGCGCGTTGACCACGGTGTGCGATTCGCCCAGGTGGGCAAGCGCGCCCACGTCTACGCGGTGCGCTGCCTGGCTCATGGCGTTTTCAGCCAGCGTGTTGATGGACTTGGAGCTGTTGGACGACAGCAGCCAGGCCACGAGCAAGGCAGGCACCAGGGCCGACAGGACAAAGGCGGTGACCAGTGTGGGGCCGAGCGACAGGCGGCGCGTGGTGCGTGGGCTCATGGCTGTGACGGCGTTGGGTTTGTGGTTCACGCGGGCAACGGACCCACGGCACACACGTCCATGGGCTCGGGCCGGTGCGGCAGGTGGGCCAGGTAGCGCTGCAGCGGGCGCACGGCACCCGTGACACTGCGCAGCACCGAAACCGACACCGTGATGGGGCCATGTTCCTGCAGGGCGTTGCGCTGCAGCGCAATGGTGTCCACCACCGTTTCGCCCACGGGCACAGTTTGTGTGGCGCCGCCCAGCAGCCCTTCAAGCCGCATCATGGCCACCGGGCCGTTGTGCAGGGCCATGCGCACTTCAAAGCGGGGCAGGGCGCGCTCGGGAAAGTGCTGGGCAATGAACCGGTCGACCGCCACGGTGGCGTTTTTCAGGCCCAGTGCCGCACGCACGGCGCGCAAGCTGTGCGGTGCCGAGTGTGTGGCGCCTTTTTCGGTGAACACCGCCACGACCCCGTCACCCACAAACTGCAGCGTGCTGGCGCCAAACAGGAACACCGTGTCACCGCTGTTTTCGTAAAAGCGTTTGAGCACCTGACCCAACTCGCCTGCGCTCAGCGCCTGCACCCATTGCGCGTGGTTGAGCACACCCACGCACAGCACGGTGGCGTGGTCGTGGCTGTCGGCTTGCTGGGCCGGACTGCCGGTGGGCCATTGTTCGTTCAGCGCCAGGGCCAGGCGGTCTTCAAAATCGTCGCCCAGCGCCTGGGCCTGTTGCGCCAGCGCGCCCGTGAGGGCGCTTTGCACCTGGAGCGCCTGCGCCGCTGCCCGCAAGCTGGACTTGTTGATCTGCGCGTGGACCGCTTCGCGCAGGTCGCGCGACTGGAACGGCTTGGTGAGGTAGTCGTCAGCCCCCATGCGCATGCCCTGGCGCATGTCTTTGCGCTCCTGCAGCGAGGTCAGCAAAATGAACGGCGTGAGCAGCAGGTCCGGGTCTTTGCGCACCGCGTCCAGCAGCTCAAAGCCGCTCATGCCGGGCATGTTCACATCGCTCACCACCAGGTCGGGCCGGTGCGTGCGCGTGAGCGCCCAGCCCGATTGCCCGTCGGCCGCAGCCAGCACCTCGTGGCCCATTTTTTCCAGCACCACGCTGAGCAGTTTGCGTGTGCCTGGATCGTCTTCTGCGACCACGATGCGTGCCATTGCCTGAACTCCCTGGGGGTTACGTTGAACGCATCCTAGGCTGCCTACTTGAGCGCCGCCTGACGGCGGCGCAGAGCCGCGCGCTTGAGCCACACCAACGTGATGAATTCACGTTGCCATGGCGCAGCGTCAACGGAGGTCGGCGGTGAACTTCCAGGCGGTTTTTTGCCAAGCCAGTACCTCTTCACCCAGCAGCCACGCCGACTGCGGGTAGCGCTTGGCCCAGCCGGGGTTGGTGGCCAGCTTGAAGGCCCCTGGCTTGAAGGTGAGCTTGACCGACTCGTGCTCGGGCATTTGCCGCGCATGGCACAGCAGCACCGCCAGGCGCAGGCTCATGAGCTGCTTGGCAAACAGCTCGTCGGTCAGCTCTTGTTCGAGCTTGCGCAGCTTGCCACGCTGCCCCAGCACCAGCTGGCTCATGCGGTGCAGCTCGGAAAACGAGAAGCCTGGCGCGTCCACGTTGTCCAAAATGTAGGCACCGTGGTGGTACGACCGGTCGTGGGAAATGTGCGTGCCGATCTCGTGCAACCGAGCCGCCCAGGCCAGCTTTTGCGAATAGCGCTCGTTTTGCGCGTCCAGCGCAGCAATTTGGGCAAACAGCGCCGTGCTCACAGTGCTGACGCGCTGGGCTTGCGCCTCGTCGGCTGAAAAGCGGGCCGCCAGCCAGCGCACGGTGCGCTCGCGCACGTCGCCGCCGTCGGTGTCGCGGTCGATCAGGTCGTACAGCGCGCCGTGGCGCAGGGCGCCTTGGGCGGGCACCATCTGCTGAATGTCAAACAAGTCGAAAATGGCGCGCAACACGCTCACGCCACCACCCAACACCGGGCGGCGGTCTTCTTTCAAACCTTCTACCTTGAACTGGTCGATATGGCCCGCCTTGATCAGGCGCTCCACCAGCCAGTCGAGCCCGGACCGTGTGATGACGCCCGAAGCCCAGCCGTTGGCGGCCAGCAGGTCGGCCACCGCGCTCACCGTGCCGGACGAGCCATAGGCCACGCTCCATTCGGAGGGGGGGAAGTTGTCCAGCGCTTGGTCCAGCACGGCTTTGGCGGCAATTTCGGCGGTTTTGAACGCTGCCGCGGTGAACTGCCCTTTGGCGAAATAGCGGGTGGACCAGGCCACGCTGCCCAGCCGGTACGATTCCATGTGGTTGGCCTGGTAGCCCTGACCCAGAATCATTTCGGTGGACCGACCGCCAATGTCCACGACCAGCCGTTTTTCGTCCGACTGGGGCAGCAGGCGCGACACGCCCTGGTAGATCAGGCGCGCTTCTTCGTGGCCCGACACCACCTCAATCGCAAAACCCAGAATCGTCTGGGCTTTTTGCAGGAATTGATCGCGGTTTTTGGCTTCGCGCAGGGTTTGTGTGGCCACGGCCCGCACCTGCTGCTTTTTGAAACCGTGCAGGCGCTCGCCAAAACGGGCCAGGCATTCCCAGCCCCGCTCCATGGCGGCCAGGCTCAGGTTTTTGTCTTCATCCAGGCCGTTGCCCTGGCGCACGGTTTCCTTGATGTATTCGATGCGCTCAATGTGGCCCGATTGAAAGCGCCCGATTTCAAGCCGGAAGCTGTTGGAGCCGAGGTCGATGGCGGCTAGTAAGGTACCGTTTTGCATGGAAAGTTGGAGTCAGCCCAAAATACCCGGGCCGGCGTTGTGCTTATCGTTGAATTGCCCGGATTGTGACGCATCGCACAAGCCCAAAGCTTGCAAAGCCGATCGAACGATGTGCCAAGGGCTGGCCGCGTTGTTGATCGGTCTACCGTTGTGCTGACAAAATGGTGCTCTGTGCGCACCGACACGGAAGAATTTGCCTTGAAAACCACAGAACACCCTGGTGAATCGCGGCCAGCGGCCAGCCAGCGCAGCGAGCGTCGCCAATGGCTGGCGCGAGCCGGCGCTGCCGCGTTGGCGTTGGGCAACCCTTGGCCCTTGGCCTGGGCACAGCCCGCTTCGGCCGCAGCTGAAGAGGCCGGGGCGCCAGCGCTGCCAGCGCTGGGCAGCGTGCTGGTGGTGCCGCCCATTCGGCTGCTGGACGGTGCCTTGTTTGATGCGGCGCAGCATGCGGGCCAGCGCTTGCTGGTGTACTGGTGGTCCAGTACCTGCCCGTTTTGCGCCTTGCAGAGCCCGAGCATGGAAAAACTGTGGCAAAGCCAGCGTGGCAAGGGTTTGCAGATGCTGGCGCTGTCCATTGACCGGCAACCGGAGGCTGCCAGCGTCTATTTGAAGCAAAAAGGGTACAGCTTTCCAGCGGCCTGGGCCAGTCCGGCGTGGCGCAAAACCTTCCCCAAGCCGCGCGGCCTGCCCATTACCCTGCTGCGGGGCACTGATGGCCGGCTTGTGCTGGCCGAGCGTGGGCAAATGTTTGCTGAAGACGTGGAGGCCATCGCCGCGCTGCTTTGACCGGTGCGCGGTACCTGCCAGGCAGGTGCCCTGAGGCCTTGGCGGCTGTTGGCGGGCGGGTGACCCAGCCCTTCAGGCGGGGTTTGACACGTGGCGGTCGCGAAAGGTTTTTGTGACTGTCACAGGGTTGTCACATTGGGTCCCTAGAGTCTGGGTTGTGGATTTGATTCAACAACCCAAAGGACTCACATGAACACCAAGCGTACCCTGCTCAAGACCGTGGCTGCTGCTGCGTTTGCTTCCATCGCCATGGGTTCTGCCCTGGCTGCCGACATCACCGGCGCTGGCGCCACGTTCCCATTCCCTATCTATGCCAAGTGGGCCGAAGCCTACAAAAAAGAAACTGGCATCGGTCTGAACTACCAGTCCATCGGTTCCTCGGGCGGTATCCGCCAGATCCGTGCCAAAACGGTGGCCTTTGGCGCGACCGATGCGCCGGTGAAGGGAGAAGAGCTCGACCGCGACGGAATGGTGCAATTCCCGGCCATTATTGGCGGTACCGTGCCTGTGTTCAACCTGGAAGGTTTCGGAAAGGGCGAGTTGCGCGTGACCGGCCCGGTGTTGGCTGAAATGTTCCTTGGCAAAATCAGCAAGTGGAACGATCCCAAGCTGACGGCCTTGAACCCTGGCAAGAAGTTGCCGGATGAAACCATCACCATCGTTCACCGCGCCGATGGCTCGGGCACCACCTTCAACTGGACGGACTACCTGGCCACCGTTAGCAAAGAATGGCTCGACACCGTGGGTCGTGGCGCTGCAGTGAAGTGGCCTGCGCCTACCTCCGTGGGCGGCAAGGGCAACGAAGGTGTGGCCGCCAACGTGAGCCGCACCAAGGGTTCGCTGGGTTACGTGGAGTACGCGTACGCCAAGAAAAACAACATCTCGGTGATGGCGCTGCAAAACAAAGACGGCAAGTTCGTCATGCCCGGTGACGACACATTCGGTGCGGCCGCCGCAGGCGCCGACTGGTTCAGCGTTCCCGGCATGGGCCTGTCCATCGTCAACCAGCCTGGTGCCAATGCGTATCCTGTGACCACCGCCTCGTTCATCTTGATGTACAAAGAGCCGGCCGACAAGGCGCAGTCGGTTGAAGTGTTGAAGTACTTTGACTGGGCGTTCAAGAACGGCAAGCAGCTGGCGCTGGACTTGGACTACGTGCCGTTGCCCGATGTGCTGACCAAGCAGATTCGCGAGCGCGTCTGGACGCAAATCAACACCAAGTAATGGTTTGTCGGGCCGGCTAGAGCCGGTCCTGAACCACCAGCTCCCCATGGGCGCTGGTGGTTTGTTGTTCCCCCGCGTCAGGAAGACCCTATGCCTGCAACAGCCACCATGAAACCGACCCTTACCACCGCATCTTCTAACGACTTGCCCAGCGCCTCCATGGTGTCTGTGGCCAAGAAGCAGCGTCTGCAAGACGCCATCTTCCACCGCCTGACGCAGTTCTTTTCGCTCATGGTGCTGGTCGCGCTGGTGGGCATCATTGTTTCGCTGTTCATCAACGCCTGGCCCACGTTTGCCAAGTTTGGCGCTCATTTCCTCTGGTATGTGGAATGGGACATCATCAACGAAGAATTTGGTGCCGCGATCTCCATCGTCGGTACCGTGATCAGCGCCGGTATTGCGCTGCTGTTGGCCGTTCCGCTGGCGTTCGGCATTGCGGTGTTTTTGACCGAAACCTGCCCGGTCTGGTTGCGTCGTCCGCTGGGCACCGCCATTGAGCTGCTGGCGGCTGTGCCCTCCATTATTTACGGCATGTTTGGCCTGTTTGTGTTCGCCCCGGTGTTTGCAGACTACCTGCAGGTGCCGCTGCAAAGTGTGCTCGGCGGCATGCCGCTGGTGGGTTGGCTGTTTGGTGGTGCCACCAACGGTCTGGGCATCATGGCTGCCGGCATCATCTTGGCCTTCATGGTGCTGCCATTTGTGGCCGCGGTGATGCGCGATGTGTTTGAGATCACCCCGCCCATCCTGCGCGAGTCGGCTTATGGCCTGGGTTGCACCACCTGGGAAGTGGTGCGCAAGGTGGTGCTGCCTTACACGCAAAAAGGCGTCATCGGCGGCATCATGCTCGGCCTGGGCCGGGCTCTGGGCGAAACCATGGCGGTCACTTTTGTGATCGGCAACGCCAACCGGTTGCCCACTTCCTTGTTTTCGCCCGGCACCTCCATTGCCTCGGTACTGGCCAACGAATTCGGCGAAGCCGAAGGCCTGCATTTCAACACCTTGTTTGCGCTGGGATTTTTGCTGTTCTGCATCACGTTTGTGGTGCTGGCCATGGCCAAGCTGTTGATCTTGCGCGCCGAGAAGGCCAAGGGTACCTAAGGCGACTTGTCTGCAGCACACAAGCAAAACAACACCACCATGCAATCCAACACCACCCCCCTGTACCGCCGCCGTCAGCGCACCAACCTGATTGGGCTGACGCTTTCGATGGGCGCCATGACCCTTGGCCTCATCGCGTTGCTCTGGATTCTCTTTGTGCTGTTTTCCAACGGCATCGCGGCGCTTGAAGTCAGCCTCTTTACGCAGGACACGCCTGCCCCAGGTTCCGAAGGTGGGGGTTTGCGCAATGCCATCGTGGGCAGCTTGATGATTGTGGGTCTGGCCGTGCTGGTGTCCACACCCATCGGCATCCTCGCTGGTATTTACCTCACCGAATACGGCGACACCAGCAAGACCGCCGAGTTCACCCGGTTTGTGACCGACATCATGCTGTCGGCACCCAGCATTGTCCTGGGCCTGTTCGTGTACGCCGTCGCAGTGGCCACCGTGGGCAACTTCTCGGGCTATGCGGGCAGCCTGGCGCTGTCGCTGATCGCGATTCCTGTGGTCATGCGAACCACCGAAAACATGCTGCGCCTGGTGCCCGGCAGCCTGCGCGAGGCAGCTTTTGCCCTCGGCGCGCCGCGTTGGAAAGTGTCCACCTTGGTTACCTTGCGCGCCGCCAAGAGCGGTGTCATCACCGGCTTGCTGCTGGCCGTGGCCCGCATCAGCGGTGAAACCGCGCCGCTGCTGTTCACCGCACTGAACAACCAGTTCTTCAGCACCAACATGGGCGCCCCCATGGCCAACTTACCTGTGGTGATCTTCCAATTCGCCATGAGCCCCTACGACAACTGGATTGACCTGGCCTGGGGCGGCGCCCTGCTGATCACCCTGGCTGTGCTGGCGCTCAATATTTTGGCCCGTGTCTTCTTCCGCGAAAAAGTTCGCGCCTGACATCCATTACCCGAATCTGGACACCACCATGAACGCTACTGCACTGGCACAAGCTCCCACCCAAGCGGCTGACACGTCGAAGAAAAACGCGCTCGAAGTGCGCAACCTTGATTTCTATTACGGCAAATTCCAGGGTCTGAAAAACGTCAACCTCGACATCGAAGAACGCAAGGTCACGGCCTTCATCGGCCCCTCGGGCTGTGGCAAGTCCACCCTGCTGCGCACGTTGAACCGCATGTACAGCCTGTACCCGGGTCAGCGGGCCGAGGGTGAAATCAACTTTTACGGACAAAACATCCTGGACCCCAAGCAAGACTTGAACCTGCTGCGCGCCCGCATTGGCATGGTGTTCCAGAAGCCCACGCCGTTTCCCATGACGATTTACGACAACATCGCCTTCGGCGTGAAGCTCTACGAAAACCTGAGCAAGGGCGATATGGACGACCGCGTGGAGTGGGCGCTGTCCAAGGCGGCGTTGTGGAATGAGGTGAAAGACAAGCTCGGCCAAAACGGCATGAGTCTTTCGGGCGGTCAGCAACAGCGCCTGTGCATCGCGCGCAGCGTGGCTGTGAAGCCTTCGGTGTTGCTGCTGGACGAGCCTACCTCGGCGCTCGACCCGATTTCTACCGGCAAAGTGGAAGAACTGGTGCATGAGCTCAAGAGCGACTACACCATTGCCATCGTCACGCACAACATGCAGCAGGCCGCCCGCTGCAGCGACTACACCGCCTACATGTACCTGGGTGAGCTGATCGAGTTCGGTGCCACCGAGCAGATCTTCTTCAAACCCCAGCGCACCGAGACCGAGGACTACATCACCGGTCGTTTCGGCTGATCTGCCTCACCTTGGACCGTTTGGTGTGCCCACCTTTTTGTATCGGGAGAGCCTTTATGAGCGACAAACACATTTCCAGCCAGTTCGACGCTGAGCTGAATTCCATTTCCACCCATGTGCTTGAAATGGGCGGGCTGGTCGAATCGCAACTGCACCAGGCGGTGTATGCACTGGTGCATCTGAGTCTGGAATCGGCGCAGCAGGTGCTGGAAAACGAGGCGAAAATCAACCTGATGGAAGTTCAGATTGACCACGAAATCATTTCAACCATCGGGCGGCGCCAGCCCACTGCGCGTGACCTGCGTTTTTTGATGGCGATTTCACGCACCACGCAAAACCTGGAGCGTGCCGGTGACGAGGTGGCGCGCATTGCCCGCATGGTCAAATCGATCATTGAAAGCGGCTCGCCGCGCAACCTGCCCAGCTCCGAGCTGCGCGTGGCCGCCGACCTGGCCGCTGCACTGCTGCGCAAAACCCTCGATTCGTTCGCCCGGCTTGACACCGTCATGGCGGTGGCCATCATCAAGGGCGACGACGAGATTGACCAGGAATACGACGGATTTCTCCGCAAACTCATCACCTACATGATGGAAGACCCGCGCACCATTTCACCCAGCCTGGACCTGCTGTTTCTGGCCAAATCGATCGAGCGTGTCGGCGACCATGCCAAAAACATTGCCGAGCAGATCATCTTCATCGTCAAAGGGGAAGACGTGCGCCACACCTCCATGGACAACGTGGAGTCGGTCGCCGGATGAACACGCAACACAGCCATTTGGCGGGTGCCGCATCACCCGCACGACAAGGCGCAGGGGCGCTGTCATGAGAAAGCTTCCCCGCGTTTTGGTGGTCGAGGACGAGCCGGCCATTGCCGAGTTGATCGCCGTGAACCTGCGCCACAACGGGTTTGCACCCACGGTGGTGTTTGACGGTGCCGCAGCCCAGCGCGAAGTGGATGCCGTGTTGCCCGACGTGATCTTGCTCGACTGGATGCTGCCCGGCGAAAGCGGCGCGTCGCTGGCGCGGCAGTGGCGCAAGCACGAGCGCACGAAGACCGTGCCCATCCTCATGCTGACCGCGCGCAGCGACGAGTCAGACAAGGTGCAGGGTCTTGATGCGGGTGCCGACGACTACATCACCAAACCGTTTTCCACCCAGGAACTGCTGGCACGCATCCGTGCCGTGCTGCGCCGGCGTGCGCCCGAGATCGTCAACGACTCGGTGCAGGTGGGCGAACTGACGCTGGACGCCGCGACCTACCGGGTGGGCTTTCGAGGGCAGGAACTGAAGGTCGGCCCGACCGAATTCAAGCTCTTGCACTACCTCATGAAGCATGCTGAACGGGTACATACCCGTGGTACGCTGCTCGACAAGATCTGGGGAGACCATGTCTTTATCGAGGAGAGAACCGTGGATGTGCATGTCAAACGCTTGAGGGAATCGCTGGGTGAAGCCGCCGCCATGGTGGAGACGGTGCGCGGTGCGGGCTACCGCATCACCGCCCTGAACACCGCCGGTCGGGCAGGGCAGGACGCCAGCACGCCTGCCGCATGACCCGTCGTGCGATTGAATTGCTGTTCCTCGTGGCGGTGGGGGCGGTGTGGGGTTGGGCGCAGGACGCGGCGGCCTGGACGTTTGCCGGCGCCTTGATGGGCGCTCTGGTCTGGAGCATCTTTGATGGCCTGCGGGCTCGCAATGTGCTGCTGTGGCTCAACAAGGCCGATGCCTCACGTTCGCCCCAAGTTTCAGGCACCTGGGGTGAGGTGGTGGAACGCATTCGCAAGCTCATCAAGAAGCTGGAGAAAAAAGCCCAAAACAGCGACGCCCGACTGGAAGACTTTCTGGCCGCGATCCAGGCATCACCCAATGGCGTGGTGCTGCTCGATTCGGCGGGTCGCATCGAATGGTCCAACCTGACCGCAGCCGGTCACCTGGGGTTTGATCCGCAGCGCGATCTGGGGCAGTACGTTCGCAACCTGGTGCGGGCTCCAGCCTTTGTGTCGTATTTGGCTGGGGGCGATTTTTTGGCCGAGATCCAGATTGATGGGCCCGGCGCCCGGCCATCGCAGCCTTCAAAAATTTCGCTGCAGATTCACCCATACGGGAAAAAACGCAAGCTGATGCTGACGCGCGACGTCACGGCCGTGCAATTGGCTGAAGCCATGCGCCGCGACTTCGTGGCCAACGTTTCACACGAAATTCGAACCCCGCTGACCGTGCTGAGCGGTTTCGTGGAAACCATGCAGACCATTCCACTGGAAGAATCTGACCGAGAACGTTACCTGGGCTTGATGAGCCAGCAAGCCCAGCGCATGCAGACGCTGGTGAGCGACTTGCTCACGCTCTCAAGGCTTGAAGGCAGTCCGGCGCCCGGGCCGGGGGAGTGGATCGCCAGCGACGAGTTGCTGGACCACGTCATCCAGGAAGCCCGCGGGCTTTCGCAGGCCATCGCCAAGCCCGCGCACGACATTCGGGCGACCGATGCGCCGCCGTTCTGGGTCTCGGGTGCCAAGACCGAACTGCTCAGCGCGATGTCCAATCTGCTGAGCAACGCCGTGCGTTACACGCCGGGCGGTGGGCGTGTCGAGGCCGGTTGGCGCTTGCGTGATGACGGCTATGGCGAGTTTTTTGTCAGTGACACCGGCCCGGGCATTTCGGCAGAGCATCTGCCCCGGTTGACCGAGCGTTTTTACCGCGTGGACCGCAGCCGTTCACGTGAAACCGGAGGCACTGGCCTGGGGCTGGCGATTGTGAAACACGTGGCGCAGCGCCATGGTGGGCAGGTGGATGTGCACAGCGTGCTGGGCGAAGGCGCCACGTTTGTGATGGCGCTGCCGCCGAACCGGGTGCGCGCTCGCGTGACGGGCTGATCCGATGCCCTGCGGTGGCTTTTAGTCTCCGACGCGCTGGTACACCAGCAAGCTTTCTTTGTTATCGCCCAAGCGGCGGACGGTGGCCTTGAAAGCCCATTGCGTGAGGTCGACGCGTTGGTCCAGCGTGCGCTGGCTGCCAGGCGTTGCCACCAGGGTGCGGCAAGCGGGCGCTGGGCCGGTGGTGCTGCGTTGAAGCGCCAGCCCTCCGTGGTATTGAAGCCCGGCAATTTGGGCTTGCGACAAGCCATCGGCCACCACGCAGGTTTGCGGTGGCACCATGCTCGCAATGCGGCGCGCGATGGGGCCGTAACTGCGCCCAAAGTCCAAGAGCGGGAGCCACAGTGTCATGAGCAACAGCCAGCACAAGGTGCTGCCCGCAGCGGGCAACACCAGGCTTTTCCAGATCGCTTCACGGTGCTTGCCCACGCGCCAGGCCACCAGCCAGATCCAGGCACCTGTAGCCAGCGCCGCCACCACAAACAAAAACAGCGAAAACTCGGGCACGTAGCCGGGCGCCAGTTTGGCCACGTTGGCGGCTGGCTTGGCGGGCACCCCGGTCATCATGGCAAACCAGATCACCCAGATCACCAGCCCGCAGCCGGTGAAGAAGAGCAGGGTGAACCAGTCGATCAACGCCGATACGCTGCGCCGCAGCGTGGGCAGCGCGAAGGCTGCCAGCGCGGCCAGCGCTGGCAGTGCCAGCAGCAGGGCGCGGTCCCGTTCAGGCGATAGCAGGCTGTCAACCACGCTGACCGCTGCAGCCCACAAGGGCAGGGCGACATGGGGTTGAAGCAGTTGCTGGCGCCACCGCCAAAGGGTCCACAACACCAGAGGCCAGGCCGGCCAGGTGAACCACAACAACAGCCGGCCCCAGCTGCTCCAGTTCACGGAGCGCAGTGAGGTTTGCAGTTCGGCCGCAGGCACCAGTCCGGCCAGGGCCGAACCGAGCAGCACCAGCGCCAGCAGCACTGCAGCCCACAAAACGGGGCTTCTCCACACCGGGGTTGCGTCGCCTTGCGGGTCATAGGCGGCGCTGTCGTTTGCGGCCCTCTGGGATCGCCGAGCCAGAAACACACCGAGCAAAAGGCCAGCACCGAGCCCGGCGGTGATCCAGGGCGCTCCGCTGAGCACCAGTGCCAGGGCCGACAGCGCCCACACCGCCAGCGTGCGTGCGGTGGCGCGCAGGTCGGTTTGCGCCAGCGTGGCCGCGGCATAGAGCATGGCCGAAACCATGGCGAGTCGTGCCAGGTCGGGTGTGGTTTCGTGCGACAACTGCGCCAAACCCAGGCAGGCCACCAGGGCCAGCAAGCCCGCGTCTGCCATGGCGCGGGCGTAATCGGTGGGTTGCGCCTCGCCGCCAAAGGCAAAGCTCACGGGCTGTGCAGCAGGTTGGCGCGCCAGCTGGTACACGGCGTACCAGGTGCAAACCAGGGTGAGCGCCAGCAACATGCCAAAGGGCAGCCTCGCCGCTATGTCGGCAGACAAGAACGGCAGCAGCTTGATGAACAGCGCACCCAGCCAGTAAGGCAGTGGGCCAGCTTCTTCAGCAGCGACACCCAGCACCTGCGGCTGCCACCAGCTGGAGTGGCCGGCCGCCATTTCCAGCATGACACCAAAGGCGGTGACGTCGGCGTTTTTCCAGGGCTCACGCCCGAGAAAGCCCGGCAGCACATAAGCGACACAAAAAAGAATGAGCGCAAGCCGCGGCAGGCGGCGCACAGCCGACTGGCTGACGATGGCAGGGGTGCTGGTGTTCACTGCGCAGAATATACAGGGCGTTTCACGTGGCATGGCCTTCGGCGCAGGGGCCGGGCTCGCTGCAGGCGTGCTGGCTGTTCAAGACGGAAAGGGCGAAAAAAAACAGCCGGCGAACCGGCTGTTTTTTTGCGGGAGCGTACCGAAACCGGGTGGGGTTCGGACGTTGACCGGCTTACTCGGCAGCAGGTGCCGGCGCAGCAGCGGCAGCGGTGCCCTTGCCGTAACGGTTGCGGAAACGCTCGACGCGGCCGCCCATGTTGTCCACGCTTTTCTGGGTGCCGGTATAGAAGGGGTGCGATTCGCTGGAGGTGTCCAGCTTGAACAGCGGCAATTCGCGGCCGTCTTCCATCTTCACGGTCTCTTTCGTGTTGGCGCAAGAGCGCGTCACGAATTTGAAGCCGTTGGACAGGTCAACGAAGCAGACTTCGCGGTAGTTGGGGTGAATGCCGTCTTTCATGACGTTTCCTTAGGGCAGGTGCGACAGCCGCAACGAAACCACTTCGTTGTACTTGCCGCGAGTTGTAAAGCTTTATATTATAGCCCGGGAATCAAGCTTGAGCCTCGGTGCGAAATGCCTTCAACCGGGATCATCGCGGAACCGGCTTGCCGGGCCGCTGGTGGTGCCCTTTAGGGGGCTGGGCTTGATCAACCGCCTCTTCGCATCATGTCGAAGAACTCGGAGTTGTTCTTGGTCGACTTCATGCTCTTGAGCACCATCTCCATGGCCTCAATTTCGTCCATGTTGTACATGAACTGGCGCAGGATGCGGGTCTTCTGAAGGATCTCGGGCTGCAGCAGCAACTCTTCGCGGCGGGTGCCGCTGCGGTTGAGCTGGATCGACGGGAAGACGCGCTTTTCGTACAGGCGACGGTCAAGGTGGATTTCGCAATTGCCGGTGCCTTTGAATTCTTCAAAAATTACCTCGTCCATGCGGCTGCCGGTGTCCACGAGTGCGGTGGCGATGATGGTGAGCGAGCCACCTTCTTCAATTTTGCGTGCCGCGCCAAAGAAGCGCTTGGGGCGCTGCAGGGCGTTGGAATCGACGCCGCCGCTCAGCACTTTGCCGGAAGAGGGTAGCACGTTGTTGTAGGCGCGGGCCAGGCGGGTGATCGAGTCCAGCAGGATCACCACGTCTTTTTTCAGCTCGACCAGACGCTTGGCGCGTTCGATCACCATTTCGGCCACGTGCACGTGGCGCGCTGCGGGCTCGTCAAAAGTGGAAGCGATCACGTCACCACGCACCGTGCGCTGCATTTCGGTCACTTCTTCGGGACGCTCGTCCACCAGCAGCACCAGCAATTCCACTTCGGGGTGGTTGGCGGTGATGGCGTGGCAGATGTGCTGCATCATGACCGTCTTGCCGCTCTTGGGCGGTGCCACGATCAGGGCGCGCTGACCACGGCCAATGGGCGCAATGATGTCAATGACGCGTCCGGTGATGTTCTCTTCCGACTTGATGTCGCGTTCCAGACGCATCTGTTCTTTGGGGAACAGTGGCGTCAGGTTTTCAAACATGATCTTGTGCTTGTTGTCCTCCGGGGGCAAGCCGTTGATCTTGTCAAGCTTGTTGAGCGCGAAGTAGCGCTCGCCGTCCTTGGGAATGCGCACTTCACCTTCGATCATGTCGCCGGTGTGCAGGTTGAAGCGGCGGATCTGGCTGGGCGAAATGTAGATGTCGTCGGTGGACGCGGTGAAGCTCGTGTCCATGTTGCGCAGAAAGCCGAAGCCGTCGGGCAGCACTTCGAGCACGCCGTCGGCGTTGACCAGTTCACCACCCTTGGCGCGCTTTTTGATGATGGCAAACATGAGTTCCTGTTTGCGCATGCGGCCGGTGTTTTCAATCTCAAGGGCTTCTGCCTGCTTGAGGACTTCAGACACGTGCAGTGCCTTGAGTTCGTTGAGGTGCATGGAATTCACTCCAAACAACGCCAGTGGAGGCGTTGCGTCAAAAAAGCGGGGGGAGGGTGCGCCGGCGTCCGGATGGCGGACGGTGCGCGAAATTTGAGAATTGGTCTCTGTCAGGCCAATGGTATGGCAAATTATGACAGGAAAAAATACCGCCTGAAAACAGGGCCCGGGCGTTGCACCCGGGCAGTCCTGGCAGGCTGGCGAGGGGCGTCTTAGGCCAGTTGTTGGTCGATGAAGGCGGTCAGTTGCGCTTTGCTCAGCGCGCCCACCTTGGTGGCTGCCAGCTGGCCGCCTTTAAACAACATCAACGTGGGGATGCCGCGGATGCCAAATTTGGCGGGCACTTCGCGGTTGTCGTCCACGTTCATCTTGGCGACTTGCAGTTTGCCGTCGTAAGAGCCGGCCACTTCGTCCAGGATCGGGGCGATCATTTTGCAGGGACCGCACCACTCGGCCCAGAAGTCGACCAGCACCGGCGCCTGTGCGTCGAGCACGTCGGCCTGGAAGCTTGCATCAGATACGTGTTTGATCAGGTCGCTGGCCATGATTCATCCTAAGAACGTTGAACGGGGAGGTTAAAGTTTGGGCACGCGCATCGCAGTCGGGTAGGTCGTTGGACATACCCCAAGGGGCGCGACTCGCTCCATTGTGACAGAAACGCCCGCCCCATGACGCCTCCCAGTCCCGCCTTCTCCCCTGTTGACCACCCTGCACCGCGAGCTTGGCACACCCTGGTGCAACGCATGGAGCAGGCCATGGCTGTCAGGCAGTCGGCTGCCGGTCGCACGGTGGTGCTGGTGCCCTACGCGCAGCTCATGGATGCCGGGCGCCGCGCCTGGGCGCGGGCACATCCCAGTGGGTTTTCGCCTCGTTTTGAGTCCACCCGCAATTGGGCCTCGTCGCTGCAGCCGTTTTTGCCGGGACCAACCGACCTGAGCATGGACACGGCACGCGACAGCCTGGTGGCTGCCGCCTTCATCGACCGCGTGGCGGCCGGACGGCTGGACGCTTCGCTGCGCTCGGTCATGGTGGCGCGCCTGGTGGAGGCTGCCCGCCAGCTCGCGCCGCTGGCCGCCGCGGTGCATCCCGACCAGCGACTGGCCTGGGCCGATGCTCGCCGCGACGCACTGGCGCAGGGCAGCGTGCAGGCGCTGCATTGGGAGGGCTTGCTGGCCTCGCTCGCGCTGGCGTGGGTGAGCACCTCGGCTTATGCCACCGATGTGCTGTGGGGTTCGTTGGCTCGGCCGGGAGATGTGGCAGACACTTTGTTGGTGTTGCAGGGGTTTCAACAGGACCCGCTGGCCAACGCGCTGGCGGCCCATTGGAGCGAGCGCGCGGCGTTGCTGGAGTGGCACGACAGCGACTCACCGCAAGCTGAACTTGGCACACCGCGTTTGCATGCGTGTGGCGATGCAGAAGACGAGGCCCAGCGTGCAGCCGCCTGCGTGCTGGGCCATGCGAATGCGGGGCGGTTGCCCGTGGCCCTGGTGGCCAACGACCGGCTGCTGACCCGGCGCGTCAGCGCCATGTTGCAGGGCGCAGGTTTGGCTGTGCGCGACGAAACCGGCTGGAAATTGTCCACCACACGCGCTGCAGCGCATCTCATGAGCCTGCTGCGCGCTGCGGATGGCCGCGCGCGCATGGACGATGTGCTGGACATGCTCAAGCAAGCCGGTGCCTGGCCCGAAGCGCAGGTGCTGGCGCTGGAACAGCTGGCGCGCGATGCCCAGGTGTCGCTGTGGCGTTCGGCGGTTGCGTCGCAGCGTCTTGCGCCTGCGCTGCCGCCAGGGTTGGTCACCGTGCTGTCGGGCCTGCAGCCCGCGCGCCCGCTGGTGCGCTGGTTGCAAGACTTGGCCGCCGCACTGGTGGCGGTGGGCCTTTGGGACACCCTGACCGAAGACCCCGCAGGGCAGCAATTGCTGGCGGCGCTGCGCTTGGGTGACGGTGCGGCGCACGAGCTGGAATCGGTCGCCGACGCGCTGCTCGGCCAAGAAGCCGAAACCCCGCGCGCTGCCCGTGCGGGCGCAAAACCCGGCGCTCGGTTGTCGTTGTCGGCGTTCACCGCCTGGGTGCGCGACGTGCTGGAGGGCGCGAGCTTCATGCCGTTCAGCCCTGGCCCGGCGGCGGTGGTGATCTTGCCCATGGCGCAGCTGCTGGGGCGCCAATTTGCCGCCACGGTGGTGCCGGGGTGTGACGAGGCCCACCTGAATCCGAGCCCGGAACCGCCCGGGCAATGGACCCCCGCGCAGCGCGAAGCCCTGGGCTTGCCGGCACGCGAGGTGCTGGCGCAATCGGCCGCGCAGGCCTGGCAGACTACCTTGACACTGCCGCAGCTCGATGTGTTGTGGCGCACGCAAGAGCGCGGCGAAGCGCTATTGCCCAGCGCATGGGTGCAGGCTTTGCTGCCGCTGGGTGCCGCCGCGCAAGCCTGCGCTGCAACCGACCCTCGACCCGAGCGCGTGCTGTATTCCCAGCCTCAGCACCCCCCAGAGCCGTCGGCGGGCGATGTGCTGCCCGAATCCCTTTCAGCCAGCGCCTACCAGGACTTGCGCGACTGCCCCTATCGGTTTTTTGCCTTGCGGCAGCTGCGTCTGGTGGACGCGGCCGAACTGGAGGCCGAGCCCGACCAGCGCGACATGGGCAACTGGCTGCACGCTGTGCTGCGGGCGTTTCACGAGGCGCGTGGCGACGCGCGGCCTGGCACCGCGGCTGACCGCGCCGAACTCGACCGCCTGGGCGAGACCATGGCCGATGCCATGGGCCTGAACGCGGGGGAGGGCGGCGCCGGGTTTTTGCCCTACCAGGCCGTGTGGCCTGCGATGCGCGACGGTTACCTGGACTGGCTGGCCGGCTTTGAAGCCACCGAAGGCCGCGCTGGCCCGCGGTTTGAGCAGGCCGAGGCCGCGCTCACCGCCCACGCGGGCGTCTGGAAGCTGTACGGCAAGCTCGACCGCATTGACCAGCAAGACAGCCCCGAAGGCGCGATTCCGTTTGTGATTGACTACAAAACCGAAGGCCGCCCCAAAACCCTGGAGCGTGTGAAAGAGCCCTTGGAAGACACCCAGCTGGCCTTTTACGCCGCGTTGCTGCCCAGCGAAAACGTGCGGGCAGCCTACCTCAGCATCACCGACAAACGCGGCGACAACGTCAAGGACGCCGCCACCGTGCTGGTGGAGCAACCCGACGTGCTGATGGCTCGTGAGGCGCTGGTGGCCGGCCTGGCGCACGACATGGCGCGCGTGGCCGCTGGCCAGGCCATGCCCGCGCTGGGCGAAGGCCGGGTGTGTGATTTTTGTGCAGCCCGCGGCCTGTGCCGCAAGGATTTTTGGAGCACCGGCCCATGACGCCAGCCGCTTACCGCATCAACGGCGCCCAGGTGCTGCGCGAAGCGTTTTACGCCGTGGCCTGCGACCCGGCGCGCAGCATTGCCGTGGAAGCGTGCGCGGGCGCGGGCAAAACCTGGATGCTGGTGTCCCGCATCTTGCGTGCTTTGCTCGACGGCTGTGCGCCGCAAGACATTCTGGCCATCACCTTCACCAAGAAAGCGTCAGGCGAGATGCGCGACCGGCTCAACGCCGAACTGCGCCGCTGGGCGGGTTTGTCGGACGAAGCGCTGGCCGGCGAGCTGCGCGCCCGAGGGCTCAGTGAGTCCGACGCGCTGCGCCGCACGCCAGAGGCCCGCAGCCTGCACCCGCGCCTGACCGCGCTCGGCCGCCCGGTGCAGGTGCGCACCTTTCACGGCTGGTTTGCTGCGCTGCTGCGCGGGGCGCCCCTGTCGGTGCTGCAAGAACTGCAGTTGCCGCCCCAATACGAGCTGCTGGAAGACGACGCACAGGCGGTGGCCTTGGTGTGGCCCCGGTTTTATGCCGCTCTGGCCGCCAGCCCGGACGACCGGCACGACTTTATGGACAGCGTGGCCCAGCACGGCCGCCACCAGACTCTGAAGGCGCTGGAGAAAGCGCTGCAAAAGCGGGTTGAGTTTGCGCTGGCCGACGCCGCCGGGGTGGTGGAAGCGTCGGTGCAGGCATTTGGTGCGCTGTTTCCGCGCTGGGCTGGTCTGGCCTCGCCCGAGCTCGCTTTGCTGGCGCCCGGTGCGCGTGAGCGCTGGCTGGCCTGGGCCAAGGCGCTGGGCGGCGAAACCAACAAGACGCCCAAGGTGGCTGCGGCAGGCGTGGTGGATGCGTTTGCGCTGGCCGACGAGCCCTCGCTGATGCCCCAGCGCCTGGCGCTGCTGCGCAAAGCTTTTTTTGTGGCCACGGAAGACCGGCTTACCGCCAACCTCACCAAGTTCGCGGCGGCGCAAGAAGCCGAGCCCGAGTTGCAAGACCTGTGCAGCGCCCGGCGCCAGCACCAGGCCTGGCAACACCACCAGCGCATGGCGCGGCTGTCGCGCGTGCTGCTGGCCGCTTTCGGCGCACTCAAGCGCGAGCGCGGCTGGGTCGACATGAACGATGTGGAGGGTGCGGCCTTGCGCTTGCTGGGCGATGCCGAGCTGTCCGGCTGGATGCAGCAGCGGCTGGATGCCCGGGTGCGCCATGTGTTGATCGACGAATTTCAGGACACCAACCCGCTGCAGTGGCAGGCGCTGTATGGCTGGCTGTCGGCCTACGCCGGTGCCGGCCCGGGTGAGGCGCCCTGTGTGTTTCTGGTGGGTGATCCCAAGCAATCCATCTACCGCTTTCGCCGCGCCGAGCCACAGGTGTTCAAGGCCGCGCAGGCGTTTGTGGTGGACGGCCTGGCGGGTGCGCTGCTCAGTTGCGACCACACCCGCCGCTGCGCGCAAGGCGTGGTGGGCGCCCTCAACACCGCCATGCTGACGGCGGTGCAAGCGGGCGAATACAGCAGCGACTACCGAGAGCACACCACCGAAAGCGCCGAGCCGGGCGCCGTCCTGGTGCTGCCCCAACTGGCCCGAAGCCTGCGCGAACGGCCCGGGCGCGGCGCGGCTGACGAACCCGTGTGGCGCGACAGCCTGACCATGCCGAGGGTGTTCCCGGAAGACACCATGTCGGCCCTGGAGGCGCGCCAAGCGGCCGACTGGGTCGCCAGCGAAATCGCGTCGGGCCGCGTCAAGGCCGACGACGTGATGGTGCTGTCGCGCCGGCGCGAGCGCCTAGGCTGGATGCACGCCGCACTGCTGGAGCGGGGCGTTGCCAGTGAACAACCCGAAAAACTCGACCTTTGCGAAGCGCCGGCGGTGCAAGACCTGGTGGCCTTGCTCGACGTGCTGGTGTCGCCCCGGCACGACCTGAGCCTGGCCCGTGCGCTCAAGTCGCCCCTGTTTGGCTGGGGCGACGACGCACTGGCTCAGCTGGCGCGTTTGCGCCTGCGCTGGACCGTGCGCGGTGATGCCCAGGGCGACGCGACCGATGTGCTGGATGCTGTCTCCGGGGCGATGGCCACGGTGTTCACAGTCGCCAAGCCCTCGTGGTGGGACGTGTTACAGCGCTTTGCTGCGCTGCCCGCCGAAGAGCAAGCGGCCTTGCTGCAGCGCCCTGCGCACAGCAGCGCCGTAGCGGCAGCGCAGAGCGCAGACTTTGTGGCCACGGCCCAGCGCCTGGCGCTGTACCGCGGCTGGGTGCAGCGCTTGCCGCCGCACGACGCGCTGTCGGCGCTGTACGACCACGGGGACGTGTTGGCACGGTTTGCGCAAACCGTGCCGGCCAGCCAGCGCGCTGCCGTGCTGGCCCAGTTGCGCGACCTGCTCGCCCACTCGCTGGCGCAAGACGGCGGGCGTTTTCTCACGCCTTACCGCCTGGTGCGCGCGCTCAAGGCCGGTGGTATCAAAGCCACGCCCACCCAGACGCCGGGCGCTGTGCGCCTGCTCACCATTCACGGAGCCAAGGGCCTGGAAGCGCACACCGTGCTCATGCTCGACACCGATTCCGGCTCCTCCAAGGGTGACAACATGGGCGTGCTGGTGGACTGGCCGGGCGAAGACGCTGCACCGCGCCGTTTTGTGTTTCTGGCCAGTGAAAAATCGCCTCCGGCCTGCGCTGCCGGCGTGTTGCTGGTGGAGCAGCAGGCGCGCGCGCTGGAGGAGCTCAACGCGCTGTACGTGGCACTCACCCGGGCCGAACACCGGCTGGTCATCTCCAGCTTCGAGCCGCACCAGCGCGGCAGCGCCGCCAGCTGGTACCAGCGCCTGCAGCCCCTGGCCCAGCCGCTGGATGCACCTGAAGCGGCCGATGGGCTGCCGACTACCCCCGCTGCACAGGGTGTTGCCACACAGTTCGCGCTGCCCAGCCTGCCGGCCTATGTGCCGCCAGCGGGCGGGGTGACGGAGCCCGACAGCGAACCGCCAGCCTCAGAGCTTGCTGACGAGCACACCCGCATCGGCCTGGCCTTGCACCGCTTGCTGCAGTGGTGTCCCACACCCGTCGCAGGCTTTGAATGGACGCTCACCCATGTGCAGGCCGCCGCTCGCGAATTTGGTCTGAGTCTGGCGCAGGCGCAAGACGCGTTGGCCATGGCACAGCGCATCGTGGCGGGCCCGGCCGCCTGGGCCTGGGACGCCGTCCAGCTCGACCACTGGGGCAACGAAGTGGAGCTGTTTCACCAAGGTGAGCTGCTGCGCCTGGACCGGCTGGTGCGCCGGCGCGGCACCCCCATGGCGCCGGGCGATTGGTGGGTGCTCGACTTCAAAACCGCCGAACACCCCGAACGCCAGCCCGCGCTGCTGGCGCAAATGCGCCGCTACCAACAGGCACTGGCCGACACCCGGCCTGGCGAGGCGGTGCGCCTGGCCTTCATCAACCCCCAGGGCCTGCTGCTGGAAATCACGCCCGAAATGCTTGCGACATGACCGATCGTCAACACCCGTTTTCACCTGAATCTGCCGCCCAAGAACCCGCCTGCTTGTCGGTCGACGTCGCCATCGTCGGCGGCGGCCCGGCCGGTCTGATGGCCGCCGAAGTGCTCAGCCGTGCCGGCCTGGCGGTGCATGTGTTTGACGCCATGCCGTCTGTGGGCCGCAAATTTTTGCTGGCTGGCAAAGGCGGCATGAACCTGACCCACGCCGAACCGCTGGAGCCTTTCATTGGCCGGTATGGCCCACGCGCAGAGGCCATTCGGCCGCTGCTGGAAGCCTTTGGCCCGCAGGCGGTGCGCGACTGGGCTTCTGGCCTGGGCATTGAAACCTTTGTGGGCAGCTCACAGCGGGTGTTTCCCACCGACATGAAAGCGGCGCCCCTCTTGCGCGCCTGGTTGCATCGGTTACGCCACCCACAAGGCGGCGGTGTGCCGGTGCAGTTTCATATGCGGCACCGCTGGCTGGGCTGGCACGGCGCGGACGCCAAGCAAGCCCGCTTTCAAACGCCGCAAGGCCCACTGACCGTGCAGGCGCGTGCCACCGTGCTCGCGCTGGGCGGTGCCAGTTGGGCGCGGCTGGGCTCGGACGGCGCCTGGGTGCCCTGGCTGCAGTCGGCAGGCATACCCGTGGCGCCCCTGCAGCCCAGCAACTGCGGCTTTGACGTGGCGGGCTCTCCGGTGCACGGCACGGCAGCGGGCTGGAGTCCTTTCTTTGCCACCCGCTTTGCAGGTCAGCCGTTCAAGTCGGTGGCGATCCGCTTTGCGGCGAGCGACGGGCAGATTTTTGAGCGCCGGGGCGAGTTTGTGGCCACCGCCACCGGCGTCGAGGGCAGCCTGGTGTACGCCGTGTCCAGCCTGCTGCGAGACGCCATTGCCCAACACGGCAGCGCCACGTTTGAGCTTGATTTGTTGCCCGACCGCCGCGCTGAATACGTGTTGGCGCAGGTGGCCCACCCGCGCGGATCGCGCAGCCTGTCGGCCCACCTCAAAAGCCGGCTGGGTCTGGACGGCATCAAGATGGCGCTGCTCAACGAGCTGCTGGACAAAGACACCTTGCACGACGCCCCGCGGCTGGCCGCCGCGATCAAGGCGCTGCCCGTTCGGGTGGTGGCGGCGCGGCCGATCGACGAAGCCATCAGCACCGCCGGCGGCGTGCAATGGCCCGCGCTGGACGCCGCGCTGATGGTGGCAGCGCGGCCCGGCGTGTTTTGTGCCGGCGAAATGCTCGACTGGGAAGCCCCCACCGGCGGCTATTTGCTCACCGCCTGCCTCGCTAGCGGCGTGGTGGCGGGGCAGGGCGCGGCGGCCTGGCTAAAAGGTGTGGCTGCATAGGTGGTTTGGCATGTCATCGGGGCGTCACCCTGACTGCATAAGCTCTGAAATATCGTCACGCGGTCTTTTTTTCAGGAGTTGGTGCATGTTTTTCAAACCCTCAGTGCGGCGCACATGGCTCCAGTGCATGGTCTTGGGTGCGATCGGCCTCGCCGGGCCGCCCGGCCTCGCTGCCGCTTTTCCAGAACGCCCCATCAAGATCGTTGTGCCGTTTGCCCCCGGCGCCGGTACCGACACCATGGGGCGGCTGGTGGCTGGCAAGCTCGCCGAGTTGCTCAAAACCCCGGTGGTGGTGGAAAACCGGGTGGGTGCCTCGGGCGCCCTGGGTGCGCAAGCCGTGGCCCAAAGCGCCCCCGATGGTCACACCTTGCTGCTGGCTGCTGCGCCGTTCACCACGGTGGCCGCGGCCCTGCCGGCGGCGGGGTACCACCCCCTGACCGGGTTTGTACCGGTCGGCATGATCGCGCAAGGGCCCCTGGTCTGGGTCGCCAACAACGCATTGCCTGCCAACACTTTGCCCGAGCTGCTGGCGTTGGCGCGCCAGCGCCCGGGTGCGCTCAACTACGGGTCTGCCGGTGTGGGCGGCGTGAACCACCTGGTGCTGGAGTCGCTCAAGGCACGCACTGGCACCTACATCACGCACATTCCCTACCGCGGCATCGCGCCCGCCACCGTGGACGCTCTGTCCGGTGAAATCCAACTGCTGACCGGAACCATTCCGGCGCTCGCACCTTACATCCGCGACGGGCGCCTGAAAGCGCTGGCGGTGACCAGCCAGCGCCGTTCCAGCGCGCTGCCCCAGGTTCCCAGCATGGAAGAAGCCGGCCTGCCAGGCTTCAACGTGTTGAACTACTTCGCACTGGTGGCGCCGCGTGGCACGCCCGCGTCGGTGGTGCAGACCCTCAACGCGGCCCTGGCGGTGGTGGTTGAACGGCCCGACGTGAAGGCCCGTCTGGCGCTGGATGCGCTGGAGCCTGCCACCGGTACACCCGCCGCACTGGAGGCGTTTTTGCTGAAAGACTTTGAAGGCTGGAAGCAGGTGGTCAAGCAGCAAAACCTGAAGATCGATGCGTTCTGATTGATACCGCTCAGCGCCAGGCTTGAAAGGTCCAGCGCTGACGGCTGCCGTTGGGCTCTTGGCGCCCTGGGCTGGGTAAGATGATTTCGGTGGTTTTTTACCGCCCGTTTCACTTGCCTTTACCCCGAGACAGGAGCCCAACCCATGCCAGCCGACCCCAAGACGCCTTTGAACGTGGGTTACTGGTTGCTGGCACTGTTGGCACTGGTGTGGATACAGTCCACCTGGCAGGCTGCGCGCACCGTGGAGCCCGTGCCCTACAGCCAGTTTGAGCAAGCGCTGAAAGAAGGGCGCGTGGCCGAAGTGACGGTGGGCGACACCACCATCACCGGCAAGCTCAAGTCGCCCGAGCCCGGCGGCAAAACCGTGATCGTGGCCAACCGGGTTGAAACCGACCTCGCCGCGCGCCTTGCGGCTTTTGATGTGCCCTACACCCGCGTCATTGAAAGTACCCTGCTGCGCGACCTGTTGTCTTGGGTGCTGCCCGCCCTGGTGTTTTTTGGTGTGTGGTTTTTCCTGATCCGGCGCCTGCTGGACAAACCCGGCGGCGGCATGGGCAGTTTCATGAGCATCGGCAAGAGCCACGCCAAGGTGTATGTGGAACGCGACACCGGCGTCACCTTTGCCGACGTGGCCGGCGTGGACGAAGCCAAGGCCGAGCTGCAGGAAATCGTGGCCTTTCTGAAAGACCCTCAGGGCCGTGGGCGTCTGGGTGCGCGTTTGCCCAAAGGCGTGTTGCTGGTCGGCCCGCCAGGCACGGGCAAAACCCTGCTGGCCAAGGCCGTGGCGGGCGAAGCGGGCGTGCCCTTCTTCAGCATTTCAGGCAGTGAATTTGTAGAGATGTTTGTGGGCGTGGGGGCGGCCCGGGTGCGCGACCTGTTTGAGCAGGCGCGGTCCAGGGCGCCGGCCATCATTTTCATTGACGAACTCGATGCCTTGGGCCGTGCACGGGGCGCCGTGTCGCCCATTGGCGGCCACGACGAGCGCGAGCAGACGCTGAACCAGCTGCTGGCCGAGCTGGATGGTTTTGACAGTTCTTCGGGCCTGGTTTTGCTGGCCGCAACCAACCGCCCTGAGGTGCTGGACCCGGCCCTGTTGCGCGCCGGTCGGTTTGACCGGCAGGTGCTGGTGGACCGACCGGACAAGCTTGGTCGTGTGCAAATTTTGAAAGTTCACATCAAGAAAATCCGGCTTGCCCCACAAGTGGACCTGGAGCAGGTGGCGCAACTCACCACCGGTTTTTCGGGTGCCGACCTGGCCAACCTGTGCAACGAAGCCGCCCTGGCTGCCACCCGGCGCAACGCACCCGAAGTGGCGCTGGTGGACTTCACCACCGCGGTGGAACGCATCGTGGCCGGGCTTGAGAAGAAAAACCGCGTGCTCAACCCGCGCGAACGAGAGGTGGTCGCCTACCACGAGATGGGCCATGCGCTGGTGGCCATGAGCCTGCCCGGCACCGACAGGGTGCACAAGGTGTCCATCATTCCGCGCGGCGTCGGTGCGCTGGGCTACACCATCCAGCGGCCCACCGAAGACCGCTTTCTCATGACCGCGCAAGAGCTGGAGCACAAAATCATGGTGCTGCTGGGTGGGCGCGCGGCTGAAAAGCTGGTGTTTGGCCAGCTGTCCACCGGGGCTGCAGACGACCTCGCCAAAGTCACCGACATTGCCCGCGACATGGCCACCCGCTACGGCATGGTCGAGTCGCTCGGCTACGTCACTTACGAGGCCCAGCGCCAACCCTTTCTGGACGTGCCTGGCCTCATGCCCAGCGGTTGGCAGCCCAGCCAGGACACGCAGCAACACATCGACGCGGCCGTGCGCCAGATCGTGATGACCGGGTTTGACCGCGCAACGGCCTTGCTGGAGGAAAAAAGGGATGTACTCGAACGCTGTGCGCGTGAGCTGCTGAGGCGTGAGACGCTGGACGAAAAAGCCCTGCGCACGCTCACCCAGAATGGTGTGGGTATTTCAGAGAAAGAATAAGGTGACGAGCCTTGACCCCGGCACTGGCTCCACAGTTAGGGCTGCTTGGTTCCCCACCTGACCCGGTTGGCCGCTTCACCATGCGGGAAGGCCCGTCAGGAACTATTGTAGGCGAAGCGGCGGCGCTTTGCCTCGAACGCGCGCTTGCGTGCGGTCGGTCGTCGACTCACCGGGGCGCACGCGGCGGCGCCTTAGAATGGCGG
Organism: Hydrogenophaga sp. L99; assembly: GCF_058731905.1. Classification (NCBI taxonomy): domain Bacteria; kingdom Pseudomonadati; phylum Pseudomonadota; class Betaproteobacteria; order Burkholderiales; family Comamonadaceae; genus Hydrogenophaga; species Hydrogenophaga sp. L99. The sequence continues at coordinate 1,398,212 of NZ_CM178972.1, forward strand.
CCATGTCTTATGTCGTCCTGGCCCGCAAATACCGCCCGCGCAATTTCACCGAAATGGTGGGGCAGGGCCATGTGGTTCAGGCCTTGTCCAACGCACTGACCACCCAGCGCCTGCACCACGCTTACCTGTTCACCGGCACACGCGGCGTGGGCAAAACCACGGTGTCTCGCATTCTGGCGAAGTCGCTCAACTGCCTGGGCGCCGATGGCCAAGGCGGCATCACCGCCGAACCTTGTGGTGTGTGCCAGGCCTGCACCGACATCGACACCGGCCGATTCGTGGACTACACCGAGCTGGACGCAGCCTCCAACCGGGGTGTTGACGAGGTGCAGGCGCTGCTGGAGCAAGCGGTTTACAAGCCGGTGCAGGGCCGCTTCAAGGTTTTCATGATCGACGAGGTGCACATGCTGACCAACACGGCGTTCAACGCCATGTTGAAAACGCTGGAAGAGCCACCGGAATACCTGAAATTTGTGCTGGCCACGACCGACCCGCAGAAGGTGCCGGTCACGGTGTTGTCGCGCTGTCTGCAGTTCAATTTGCGGCCCATGGCGCCTGAGACGGTGCTGGAACACTTGCAGCAGGTGCTGCAGGCCGAAAACGTGGCCTCCGAAGTGCAGGCGCTGCGGCTGATTTCGTGCGCAGCGCGCGGCTCCATGCGCGACGCGTTGTCGCTCACCGACCAGGCCATTGCGTTTGGCGGCGGGCAACTGCAAGAAGCCACGGTGCGCCAGATGCTGGGTGCCGTGGACCGCTCGTATGTGTTGCGCCTGATCGACGCGCTGGCCAGGGGCGACGGCGCCACCGTGGTGGACACCATCGACACCCTGCGCCTGAACGGCTTGAACGCGGCTTCCACCCTGGAAGAAATGACCAGCGTGCTGCAGCGCATGGCGGTGCTGCAGGCGGTGCCGGGCCGTGCCGAAGCGTCTGAACTGGAAGACCCGGACGCGGCCGAGATCATGCGGCTGGCGCAAACGCTGCCCGCCGACGAAACCCAGTTGCTCTACAGCCTGTGTCTGCACGGCCGCGGTGAACTGGGACTGGCGCCCGACGAATACGCGGCGCTCACCATGGTGCTGTTGCGCCTGTTGGCTTTCAAGCCCTCGGCCGCTGCCTCAGGCGCCTTGGCTGAAAAAAAAACTCTGAATTTCCCAGCGCAGCCTCCGGCAGCGCCAGCCGCTAGCCAGCCAGCCACGGAACAGACCCAGCGCCCAGCCGCTGCGGCGCCTGCACCCTCAGAGCCAACTGTGGCGCCCAAGACGGCAGAACCGGTGGTTGTGGCTGCTGTGCCTATACCAACACCAACACCAACACCAACACCAACACCGACGCACCAGCGCGCTACCCCTCCGTTGGCCGCACCCCAGGTGCCAGAAGACGAAGGGCCGCCCTGGGAAGAAAGCGTGCAGACCTCACGCCGCGTGGTGGCCATCCCCGTGCGCGACGCGGGGGAGCCTGGCCGGCTGGACCAGCCGCGTGTGCGGGACGCCGCTGAGCCAACAGCGGTTCAGGCCGCACCGGTGACGACGGCCGAGGGCGATTTCTGGTTTGACGCCATCATGCAGCTGGTGCGCGCTGAGACCATTGGCGCCTTGGTGCGCGAATTGGCCTTGCAGTCGCAGCTGGTGGCACGCGATGCCGGCCAGTGGGTGCTGCGCGTCGAGCGCGAAACGCTCAACCAAGCCAACGCCCGAGAGCGCTTGTCCGTGGCCCTGCAAACAATTGGGCACGAGGTGCGCCTGGCGGTCGAAATCGGCACGGTGACCGACTCGCCTGCGCTGCGGGTGGCCGCCGAAGCGGCCCGGCGCCATCGTGAAGCCGAGGCCCACATTCTGGGTGATCCGTTCGTGCAAACCATGATGCGCGACTTTGGCGGCAAAATCGTGCCCGGTTCGATCAAGCCCCTGGCCGCCTGATCGCTTCAGATCCCATTTATTCGTCTCTTGAATTCAAACCCAAAGGAAAACCATGTTCAACAAAGGACAACTCGCCGGTCTCATGAAGCAGGCCCAGGCCATGCAGGACAACCTGAAGAAGGCCCAGGACGAACTTGCGTTCATTGAAGTGACCGGGGAATCGGGCGCTGGCCTGGTGAAAGTGCTGATGACTTGCAAGCACGACGTCAAGCGCGTCACCATCGACCCCAGCCTGCTGGCCGACGACAAAGACATGCTGGAAGACCTCGTCGCCGCAGCGTTCAACGCGGCTGTGCGCAAAGCCGAAGAAACGTCCAATGAAAAAATGGGCAAGTTGACGGCGGGTATGCCGGGCCTGCCTGGCGGCATGAAGTTTCCTTTCTAAACCAAGTTGTGCGGCTTCAAGTCGGGGCGGCGCGCCGCTTCTGGGCTGGCTGCAAGCCGTCGACACTCGCTTCGGTGGTCTGACCGAACCAGCTTGCTTCGTGCCATTTCCATTGACGGCTGGTGGCGCGACAACTTGGCGTGGCCACACACAAGAAAAATTTCATGGCCGAAATTCACTCGTTAGAACTGCTGGTCCAGGCCTTGCGCCGCTTGCCGGGGGTCGGTGTGAAATCGGCTCAGCGCATGGCCTTTCACATGTTGCAGCACGACCGCGAGGGTGCGTTGCAGCTCGCGCAGGCACTGCAGCACGCGGCGTCGAACGTGAAGCATTGTGCGTTGTGCCACACCTTTACCGAAGACGATGTCTGCCCTACCTGCCGTGATCCACGGCGGGACCGCAGCCTGCTCTGTGTGGTGGAAAGTCCCGCCGATCAGGCCGCCATGGAGCGTACCGGCGCGTACAAAGGGTTGTACTTCGTGCTCATGGGCAAGCTCAGCCCCTTGGATGGGGTGGGCCCGCGGGACATTGGTTTGCAAAAACTTTTTGACCGCATCGACGCGCTGGCTCCACAGGACGAGAGCGATGAACCAGAGGACGGCGCCTTGGCACAAGCCACCGCAGGCGACATACCTTGTGAGGTCCACGAAGTGATTTTGGCCACCAATTTCACCGCCGAAGGAGAGACCACAGCACATGTGATCGCGCAGGCGCTCAAGGGGCGCGCGGTGCAGGTGACCCGGTTGGCGCGGGGCGTGCCGGTGGGCAGCGAACTGGAGTATGTGGACCTGGGTACCATCGCCCATGCTTTGGTCGATCGCCGCTGAGAGACCCCTTTTTTCAGGAAAAACCCCGATGAAACTGGCTGGATTGACCGTCGCCTACTGGGCCGTTCTGGTGGCGGCTTTGCTGCCTATTTTTTGTGCAGGCTTGGCCAAATGGGGCACGTTTTCAAAGCCGCGCGGGGCGGGAGGTTTTGACAACAACAACCCGCGTGCCTGGCTGGCCAACCAGCAAAGCTGGCGTGCACGGGCCAACGCGGCACAGGCCAACAGCTTTGAGGCTCTGCCTTTTTTCATCGGCGCCGTGATCATTGCCCATCAGCTCGGTGCTTACCAGACGCGGTTGGACGTGCTGGCCTTTCTGTTTGTTGTGTTGCGTTTGCTTTACATCATGATGTACGTGGCCGACATGGCCACCGCACGCACCCTGGCCTGGGTGCTGGCGCTGGCGGTGAACATCGCCATTTTGTTCGCCTGAGGCGGTCCCGGGGTTGCAGCAGCCCCTGGCGGGCGCCTTGGGCTGCTGCTGCCTACCTGCGCGTAACGTCTGCTTGCATGTTCCCTCGGTGGAAACCCGCTCGGGATTCGTCCCGATGCGGCACGGCACCAGCTCGCTTAACCTTGTTCCAAGTCAAAAAACAAGTGAGCAAAGGGACATGCAATGTGGGATCGCCGTGGGTGGTGTCGGTTGTGCGCTTCTGCGCTGTTGAGCGGTGGTCTGTCCAGTGCCCGCGCGCAAATGAGCCCGGCGCCTGCACCGCGCCAGGGAGCGGCGCGCGTGGTGGTTGCGGTCGACAACAAGGCCGCTTTTTGCTTTCTTCCGCTCACCATTGCTGAGCGCCTGGGGTATTTCAGCGCTGAGGGACTCGACGTGCAGATACGAGAGTTCGCAGAAGCCAATCAGTCGGTGCAGGCGGTCTTGTCGGGTGCCGCGCACCTGTATTCGGGTGGGTACAGCAGCACCATCAGCTTGCAGGCGAGGGGGCAGTCGTTTCAATCGTTTGTGTTGCAGGGGCGCGCGCCGCAGATTGTTTTGGGCGTGTCGCAGAACACGATGGGTTACTACCGTCAGCTGCGAGACCTGCGCGGTAAAAAGATCGGCATCATGGGGCCAGGCTCGGCGTCGCACCGCGTGGCCCGCTTGCTGCTGGCCAGAGCGCGCTTGAGCGCTCAGGAGGTGCAGTACATCAGCCTGCCCAACGCAGTGTCAGCGGTCGAGGCGTTTCGTGGCGGAAAAATCGACGCTATCTGCTACAACGACCCGGTGATCACCGCGCTGGAGCAGGGGGGTGCGCTGCGCGTGGTGGCCGATACCCGCACCGTGCGGGGCAATGCCGAGGTGTTTGGTGGCCCCATGCCTGCGGGCAGCCTGATCGCATCGACCGAGTTCATTGGAAGCCATCCCCGGCTGTGCCAGGCCATGACCGATGCCATGGTGCATGCGCTCAAGTGGCTGCAGACCGCCGGTCCGTCGGACATCATCAAGGCCGTGCCCGAGCGTTATTTTCAGGGTGATCGCGCCTTGTACCTGGCCGCTTTCAGCCGGGCCCGTGAGGCCTGGGCGCCCGACGGCCTGATGCCTGAACAGGGACCGGCTACCGCGGCACGCATACTGGCCCAGTTTGACGACACCGGTCCGCCGAAGCGGGTGGACCTTGAGCGAACCTTCACCAACGAGTTTGCTCGGAAGGCCAAAGCGAAGTACCGGGCTTGAGTGCTGTAACGGGCCAGCGCTGGCCCGACGGAAACTCAGGGCCGTTTGGACGACTTGGTGCTCGCGGCGACCTTTGTCACAGCCTTTTTGCTGACCAGTTGTGTTTTTCCGGTGGGTGCGGGGGTTTTCCCGGCCGGTGCGACCTTGCTTCTGGCTGCGGTTTTTTTATCTTTCTGTGGTGCGGCTTGGCCGGTTTTTTTCGTGTCAGCGATTGTTTTTCGAGGTTTTTTATTCGTTTTTTCTTCGATGCCCTCCGCTTTCTTCACCGGGGCAGATGCCAGGATCATCGCGGCGCGCTGCGGCAGCATCAGGGTAATGCGCTGACCGGGCTTTAGCCGAGCGTTGACCGCGAGTTTGTTCCAGCCTGCCGCGCTGACCGGACTCACGCCATAGCGGTCGGCCAGTTGAGCCAGATTTTCACCCTTGCGAGCGCGCACCGAGGTGCGCTTCAAAATCACTTCGGGCTGCAGACTCAGGTGGCCGTTGTCGGCCACATGCATCGACACGTCGTTGTTGTGCTGGCCGGAGCGCTGCACGAGCAAGCTGGAGCCGGCACGAACGAGCATCCGTGGAGGAATGCTGTTGATGCTGCGCAACTCACTTTCGCTCATCCCCACGCGATCGGCCGCTTGTGCCGCCGTCATGGTGCTGGGGACCACCCAGGCGGTCCAGCTGGCCAGCTGGCCACCGTGGGTTTGAAGTTTGCTTTGAAACACCGCCGCGCTGTCCCACGGCAACAAAATATTGGGTGTGCCTGCCGCCATCACCACCGGGTGCTTCAATGACGGGTTGAGCGCGCGGAAGTCTTGTTCGCTGATCCCTGAGAGGCGGGCGATGACGGCCACGTCCATGTCGCGGTCCAGGGTCACGGTGTCAAAGAATGGATGGTTACCGATCAGAGGCAGCTGGGTGCGAAACGCTTCCGGTCTGGCAATGATGTTTTTCACCGCTTGCAACTTGGGTACGTACATGCGCGTTTCCATCGGCATGTTCAGGTCGGTGTAGCGGGTCGGCAGGCCTTCGCGCTGGTTGCGGGTGATGGCCCGACTGACGTTGCCTTGCCCCCAGTTGTAGGCCGCCAGTGCCAGATGCCAGTCACCAAAGCGGTTGTGCAGTTGCTGCAGGTAGTCCAGCGCGGCGCGGGTTGAGGCCAGTACGTCGCGCCGGTCATCACGAAAAATATTCTGCTTGAGGTCGAACGACTCACCGGTGGCTGGCATGAACTGCCACATGCCAGCGGCCCGCGCGCTGGAAACCGCCTGCGGGTTGAACGCACTCTCAATGAACGGCAGCAGCGCCAGTTCCATGGGCATGTTGCGCCGCTCGATTTCTTCAACGATGTGGAACAGGTACCGACTGGACCGCTCGGTCATGCGCTGGATGTAGTCGGGCCTGCTGGCGTACCACTGCTCACGGTCGCGCACCAGGTCGGTGTCCAGATCGGGCATGGACAATCCGCGACGTATCCGGTCCCATAAGTCGGAAGGTGCGGCCAGCGTGACCACCGATGGCAGGCTGGTGTTGGCGATACCGATGGCGCTGAGCGGGGCGCCTGGCTCGCTGGCCGCCAGCGACCGAGGTCTTTGCCGGTTGGCTTCGCTGGCGGCACGCACGCCATCGGTGGGCAGGCTGCCGACATCCTGGCCGACCGTGGCGCAACCACTCAATACCAGAATGGCCAGGCCCAGCAGGCCAGCTTTGGGGCCTCGCGCTGTGACCCGTGAAGATCGATCGGTTTGGGGTGTCGTACGCTCCAGGGGGGCGGTGGGTGTGAGCAAGGCAGGGCAGGAAAAAAGCAGGGTGTGGGTCATCTGAAATCGTTTTTCCAAGTCCGAAGCGTGGCGAATACGCCTGCGTCGTCGGTGGATGCAAGGGGCTCGTGGGTGGCTGCCGCTTGGCGAACGGTGGCCTCACGGCTGCGAAGGAAGGGGTTGATCTGCTTCTCGACCCTGATGGAGCTGGGAAGCGTTGGAAAGTTCTGTGCGCGCAGCTGCTGGCACCGGGCCAAGTAGGCCTTCAGCTCGGCGTTGAACGGCTCGACCGCTTGAGCAAACTTCAGGTTGGACAGCGTGTACTCGTGGGTGCAACAGACCTGGGTGGCGTCGGGCAGGCGGCTCAAGCGGTCCAGCGACGCCAGCATCTGTGCCGGGGTGCCCTCAAACAGGCGGCCGCAGCCCCCTGAGAAGAGCGTGTCGCCGCAAAACACCAGAGGCGCACCATCGACGTTCGGACAGAAAAATGCCACGTGTCCCGCCGTGTGACCAGGCACCTTGATCACATGAAACGGCAGGCCGAGGACCGTGACAACTTCGCCGTCGTCCACCCGTTGCAGGGGCTCAGGCATTTGCTCTGCCGTGGGGCCAATCACCCGCGCTCCCGTGGCTTGCCGCAATGCTGCCACGCCGCCGGTGTGGTCTGCATGGTGGTGGGTGATCAGGATGGTGTCGAGTTGCACACGCTGCTGCTTCAACCAATGCAGCACGCCTTCGGCCTCGCCGGGGTCCACGACCAGTGCGCGCTGCGCATCGTGCAACACCCAGATGTAGTTGTCGGTGAAGGCAGGTATGGGCAGCAGTTGCATGTAAATACGCGGTGTTTAGGATTAAAAAAACAGCCGTCACAGAAACGGAAAACTCACGGAAGCCGCAAAATACGGAGTATCGCAGACGGTATCTTGTGTGTGGAACACCGGAACCGTCCTGTGGACGGGTTTTTCCTCAGGCATATGTAGATCAACAAACCTGTGGCGGTTCAGGCCCGTTCTATCGAGCATGCACCGTATCTTTCGCGCAGAAAGCCGCAGGACTGTCTGTAGTCATGTCAGCGTGACGGCAACCACAGGAGAGTCAGCACCTTGAACCCCGAACACCCCGAAGGACTTGGCGACCTGTCACCCGGCGCGCTGGGCGGCTGGCTTCAAACCGCGCCGGGGCAGTACCTGCTGGGCTGGGAGCATGCACAGTTTGATCTGGCGGTGGCAGACCTGTTTGGTTACAACGCGCTGCAGCTCGGTTTGTGTGAGTTGGATGCATTGCGCGCGAACCGCATGCCCCACCGCTGGCTGGCGCTGCCCGAAGAAGGGGTTCCGCTGGGCCCGACGTTGAACGGAAGCCTGATCAGTGAGGAAGGTGCTCGCTTGGTGGACAGCGTAGAGCACGACAAGCCTGTGCGCCGCGTGGCCTTGATCACCGATGCCGCGGCGCTGCCATTTCCAGCGGCGAGCCTGGATCTGGTGGTGCTGCCCCACACGCTGGAACTCAGCGCCGATCCGCACCAGGTTTTGCGGGAGGTGGAACGTGTGCTGGTACCCGAGGGCAGGGTGGTGATCTCGGGGTTCAATCCAGCCAGCCTGTGGGGCCTGCGGCAAGGGCGGGGCCGGCTGGGCGCACGGCTGGGGCTGTCGGGGGCTGACGCCACACCGCTGTACCTGCCCGAGGCTGGGGATTTCATCGGCCCGTGGCGGTTGCGTGACTGGCTGAGCCTGCTCGGTTTTGAAGTAGAGTCTGACCGCTACGGCTGCTACCGACCTGCGGTGAAAACCGAAAAATGGCTGCAGCGCACCGCATGGATGGACACCGCAGGGCCCCGCTGGTGGCCCATTTTCGGTGCGGTGTATTTCGTTGTGGCGGTGAAGCGGGTGCGTGGCGTGCGCCTGCTCGGGCCTGCCTGGAAACCCCGGCGTGCGACGGCCTCGGCCACCGCCGTGGTCACCAACCGCCACTGATCAAACCCTGGCGCGGAGGTGCCTGGGGTCGGCTGCGGGTGGCCCATACCTTTTCTGTTTTTTTGGAGTTTTTGATTGAATCATGTGGTGATCTATACCGACGGGGCCTGCAAGGGCAACCCCGGTCCTGGTGGGTGGGGTGTGTTCCTGAAGGCGGGCGGTCATGAAAAAGAACTGTGGGGCGGTGAACGCGAAACCACCAACAACCGCATGGAACTGATGGCAGTGATCGAGGGCATCTCGGCCCTGAAGCGGCCCTGTACCGTAGCGGTGTACCTGGACAGTGAATACGTGCGCAAGGGCATCACCGAATGGATTCACGGCTGGAAAACCAAGGGCTGGAAAACGGCCGCCAAGCAGCCCGTGAAAAACGCGGACCTGTGGAAAAGACTGGACGCCCTGACGCACGACGGCATCCACCAAATCGAGTGGCACTGGGTGAAAGGCCATGCGGGGGACCCTGGCAACGAGCGGGCCGACGCCCTCGCCAACCGGGGGGTGCCGAGTTGAGACCCCAGCCCGGGAAGCAGCTGGGTGATTGAACTTCTGCCAGCGCCTCGGTCTCTTGACTGTTACATTGATTCTTTTAAAGCCTCCTGCGGTCGCTGTTGGTCTCTTTCCAGATGATTTGAAACATGTCAAACAAGACGCTTTACATGGTGGTAGCTGCCGCGGGTATTGGACTGGCTTCTGCCGGTGCCTGGTGGTTTCAAAACCGGGCTGCACCGGCGCCGGCTGAGACCTCGTCGGGAACGCCTTCAACAAAGGTGACCCCTGCAGCAGCCGGCCGCGCGGGCGGAGTTCCGGGCGTCGAGGTGACCCAAGTGAAGACACTTCGCATTCAGGACGACGCGCAGGCCGTGGGCACGCTGCGTTCGCGCCAGAGCGTGACGCTGCGACCCGAGGTCAGCGGTCGCATTGCCCAGATTGCCTTTGCCGATGGCGCGCGCGTTCGCCGCGGACAGTTGCTTGTGCAACTTGACGACGTGCTGCAGCGTGCGGAGCTCAGCCAGGCGCAGGCCCAGTTGTCCATTGCGCGGGCCAACCTCAAGCGCAACCAGGAGCTTGTGGCAGAGAATTTTGTGGCCCAGCGGGTGCTGGACGAAAGCCAGGCCAACTTGCAGGTGGCCGAGGCCCAGGTGGCGCTGGCGCAGGCGCGCCTGCAACGCATGCGCGTCACGGCTCCGTTTGACGGCACCGTGGGTCTTCGCAGCATCAACCTCGGCGAATACGTCAAAGACGGTGCGGATCTGGTGAACCTGGAAGACACCTCGGCCCTCACGGTGGACTTTCGTCTGCCCGAGCGCTACCAGACCCGCATAGCCGCTGGCCAGTCGGTGCAAGTGCAGCTGGACGCTTTGCCCGGTCAATCTTTCGTGGCCCGCGTGCAGGCAGTCGACCCGCTGCTGGACGCCAATGGCCGCTCGGTGGCGGTGCGCGCGGTGCTGCCACCGTCGCCCGCCGGAGATCTGCGTCCGGGCATGTTTGCGCGGGTGTTGACCGTCTTTTCGGTAGACGAAGCGGCGCTGGTGGTGCCGGAAGAGGCGCTGGTGCCCCAGGGCGGCAAACAGTTTGTGTTCAAGCTGGAAAAAGAAGGCGAGGGTGATGCCGCCAAGCTCGTTTCGCGCCGCACCGAAGTGCAGTTGGGCGTGCGCCAGGGCGCGCAGGTGCAGGTGCTGGTCGGGCTGGCCGAGGGCGATACGGTGGTGGTGGCTGGGCAGCAACGGCTGCAGCGCGATGGCACAGCCGTGCGGGTGGTCGACATGAGCAAACCTGGCGGTGCACCGCGCGCTGCAAGCGCCGGCCCTGCTGCCGCGCCGGCCAAATGACCCCATTTTTCTGTCCATGACCCCTTGATGGCCCTTTTGTTCGGGAGTCCGCTGCATGCAATTGCCTGAAATTTCGATTCGCCGCCCGGTGTTTGCCACCGTGCTGTCGCTGCTGATTCTGCTGGTGGGCTGGGTGTCGTTCACCGGTTTGACGGTGCGCGAGTACCCCAAGATCGACGAGCCCACGGTCACGGTCAGCACCAGTTTCACCGGTGCCTCCAGTGAAGTGGTCGAGTCGCAGGTGACGAAAACACTGGAAGATTCACTGGCAGGTATTGAGGGTGTCGACGTCATTACTTCCATCAGCCGCCAGGAGCGCAGCCAGATCACGGTGCGCTTCAAGCTGGAGCGCGACCCCGATTCCGCCGCTGCCGACGTGCGCGACAAAGTGAGCCGGGTGCGCCAGCGCCTGCCGCAAGGTATTGACGAGCCGGTGATTGCCAAGGTGGAGGCCGACGCCTTCCCCGTGATCTGGCTGGCGCTGAGCTCTGACACGCACGATGCGTTGCAACTCTCTGATTTTGCCAACCGCCTGGCCAAGCCGGTGCTGCAAACGGCACCCGGTGCAGCCGATGTGCGGGTGTATGGCGAGCGCAAATACGCCATGCGCATCTGGATCGACCCCGACCGCCTGGCCGCCTACCGGTTGACGGTGCAGGACGTGGAAGACGCGCTGCGACGCTCCAACCTGGAAGTGCCCGCGGGCCGCATCGAAAGCACGCTGCGCGAATTCAACGTGACCGCCGCCACCGACTTGCAAACGCCGGCGCAGTTTCGCGACGTGGCCATTCGCAACATCAATGGCCAGACCATCCGCCTGGGCGACGTGGCCCGCGTGCTGCAAGGTCCGCAGGATGAGCGCACTTCGGTGCGCCTGAACGGGCGCGACTCCATTTCGCTCGGCGTCATTCGCCAGGCCACGGCCAACCCGCTGGAACTCTCCGCCGGCGTGCGCCAGTTGCTGGAAAAGGTGAAGACCGACCTGCCACCCGGTGTCAACGTGGACATTGCCAACGACAATTCGGTCTTCATTGACCGGTCGATCAAGGCGGTCTACACCACCATTGCCGAAGCCGTGGTGCTGGTGGCGCTCGTCATCTTTGTGTTCTTGCGCACCTTGCGTGCGTCCATCATCCCGCTGGTGACCATTCCTGTGAGCCTGATCGGCACCTTTGCGCTGATGGCCCTGTTTGGTTTCTCCATCAACACGCTCACCCTGCTGGCACTGGTGTTGGCCATTGGCCTGGTGGTGGACGACGCCATTGTGGTGCTGGAGAACATTTACCGCCACATTGAAGAAGGTGTGAAACCGTTTGAAGCCGCCATTCAGGGCGCTCGTGAAGTGGGCTTTGCCGTGGTGGCGATGACGCTCACTCTGGCGGCGGTGTACGCGCCGCTGGCCTTCACACCCGGGCGCACGGGTCGCCTGTTTGCAGAGTTTGCGTTGGCGCTGGCCGGTGCAGTGGTGGTGTCGGGCTTTGTGGCACTCACGCTGTCGCCCATGCTGTGCTCCAAACTGCTGCGCCACAACCCCAAGCCGGGCCGTTTTGACCGCGGCATGGAACGCGTGCTGAACGCCGTAACGCGCGGCTACAGCCGCGCGCTGGCGCTTGCCTTGAGCCTGCGCTGGGCGGTCGTGCTGGTCATGGTGGCCAGCGCGGCGGGCAGCTGGTGGCTGCTGCAAACCACCAAGCAAGAACTGGCGCCCATTGAAGACCGTGGGGTGATTCTGGCCAGCATCAACGGCCCCGATGGCGCCACCCTGGCCTACACCCGCCGTTATGCCGAAGCCATTGAGCGCATTGGCCAGGACTACCCCGAGTTCGACCGTATTTTCAGCAACATCGGCAACCCTACCGTGGCTCAGGGCAACGTGTTTTTGCGCGCCAAACCCTGGGAGGAACGCACACGAACCACGCAAGAAATTGCCCGCGAAATTGCGCCGCGCATGGCGGCCTTGCCGGGCATCAGCGCTTTCCCCATCACGCCGCCCTCGCTGGGACAGGGATTTCGCGAGCGGCCGATCAACTACGTGATCGTCACCTCGGACAGCTACGACAACCTGGCCAGAGTGGTGCGTCAGTTTCAGGACGCCCTGGCCAAAAACCCTGGTTTTGTTCAGGTGGACACTGATCTGCGCCTGAACAAGCCCGAGATCCGCATGGACGTGGACCGTGAACGCGCCGCCGACATGGGTGTCAATGTGGACGCCATTGCCCGCACGGTGGAAACCATGTTGGGCGGCCGGATCGTGACCCGGTACAAGCGCGATGGCGAGCAATACGACGTGATCGTGCAGACCGACAGCGCCCAGCGCAGCACGCCCGACGACATCGACCGCCTGTTTGTGCGGGGTCGCAACGAGGCCATGATTCCGCTGGCCTCGCTGGTGAAAATCCGCGAGGTGGTGGTGCCGCGAGAACTCAACCACTTTGGGCAACGGCGCAGTGCCTCCATCACCGCCAACCTGGCGCCCGAGCTGGCGCTGGGGGATGCGCTCCAATTCATGGACGCCACGGCCGCTGAAATTTTGCCGCCGGGCTACACCACCGACCTCAACGGCCAGAGCCGCGAGTTCAGAAGCGCGTCAGGCTCGCTGGCCATTGTGTTTGCTCTGTCGCTGCTGTTCATCTACCTGGTATTGGCGGCGCAGTTTGAAAGCTTCGTTGACCCCTTGGTCATCATGCTGAGTGTGCCCTTGTCGATGCTGGGGGCGCTGCTGGCGCTGAAGTTTTCCGGGGGCACGCTCAACGTGTTCAGCCAGATCGGGCTGATCACCCTGGTGGGGCTGATCACCAAACACGGTATTTTGATCGTGGAGTTCGCCAACCAGTTGCGTGAACAGGGACTGACCACGCTGGAGGCGGTCAAACAGTCGGCTGCGCTGCGCCTGCGACCCATCCTGATGACCACCGGTGCCATGGTGCTTGGGGCCATTCCGCTGGCGCTGGCCAGTGGCGCGGGTGCTGAAAGCCGCCAGCAAATTGGCTGGGTGATTGTGGGTGGCATGAGCCTGGGCACCTTGCTCACCATCTTTGTGGTGCCCACCATGTACACCCTGCTGGCGCGCAAAAAAACCTCGGGCGAGGTGCGCCAGGCGGGTCTGAAAGCGGTGGCTTCGCCGCTGGAAACACCGGCGAGCTGAATCGGCAAGGGAAGCCTGGCCCCTTGACCCAGAGCAATCGGGGTGCGCCGCCGGCCGGTAGCATGGTGTGGCACCCGCTTGTTGTTGGTGCCGCGCTGGGGCTTGGGCCGTCGACCTGGCCGCGTGTGCTCCACCGGCCCCGGGGAGTCTCTGCGTGGGCACTGTTTTCGATCCTTTTTTGCTCGCCACCACCACCGCCCAGGTGCTGTCGCAGGCGCATGCCAGCGAAACGTCGGTGGCACGCTGGCAGCAGGAGCGCTTGGGCCAACTGCTGGCGGCGGCGCGGTGCGGCTCTGCCTTGTACCGCGAACGCCTGGCGAAGTTACCCGACCACGCCAGCGCTCTCGGGCACTTGGCCCCGGTCTGCCGCGACGAGCTCATGGGCCGTTTTTCGGATTGGGTGACCGACCCCGGCCTTGTGCTGAGCGAGTTGCAGGCTTTTACATCCGACCCCTTGCGCATGGGCGAGCCCTACCTGGGGCGCTACCTGGTGTGGGAGAGTTCGGGCACCAGTGGCCAACCCGGCATTTTTGTGCAGGACGCGCGTGCCATGGCGGTGTACGACGCACTGGAAGCCGTGCGTCGCAGCCCCGACCAGCGTACCCAGCGCTGGTTTGACCCGTTCTACCTGAGCGAGCGCATGGCGTTTGTGGGCGCCACCGGGGGGCATTTCGCGAGCTTTGTCAGCCTGGAACGGCTGCGCCAGCTGCAGCCCTGGCTGGCGCCCTCCATGCGTTCTTTCTCTATCTTGCAGCCCGTGGGTGCTCTGGTGGATGCGCTCAACGCCTTTGCCCCGACGGTGCTGGCGAGCTACCCGACAGCCGCACTCTTGCTGGCCGAGCAGGCCGACCTGGGTCGCTTGAAACCGGGCCTGCGCGAAGTCTGGACGGGTGGTGAAACGCTGAGCCCCGCGGTGCGCCAGCGCATTGAAACGGCGCTGGGTTGTCGCGTGCGCAACAGCTACGGCGCCTCTGAATTTCTTGCCATGGGGTGGGAGTGCGAGGCTGGCCAATTGCACCTGAACACCGACTGGCTGGTCCTGGAGCCGGTGGACGAACACAACCGCCCGGTGCCGCCCGGGCAGCCGTCGTGTGGCGTGTTGCTGACCAACCTGGCCAACACCGTGCAGCCGCTGATCCGCTATGCCATGGGGGACCAGGTGACCATTCACCCTGAGCGTTGCGGGTGCGGTTCACCGTTCCCGGTGGTTGACGTGCAGGGCCGGCGCGACGACATCCTGCGCATGCGCGGGCTTACCGGTGACGTTGCGTTGTTGCCTCTGGCCTTGTCCACCGTGCTGGAAGAGCAGGCCGGGGTGTTTGATTTTCAACTGCGCCAGCGCGACCACAGCACCCTGGTGCTGCGTCTGCCCCTGGCGGGTCAAGCCGGGCGCGAGGCCTTGAAGTGTTGCCGTCAGGCGCTGCAGTCTTTTGCGGTTTCGCAGGGGGCTTTGCCCATTCGAGTGCTGGGCGAGCTGGGCCAGGCGGTGCCACGGGGACGCAGTGGCAAGGCCTGCCGCATTGTGGCCAAGGGCGGTTAGCCGTTTGAGGGGCGGTGGCCTGCCGTCAGATCGCGCCGTCAAACATCATCACGTCGACCGCATCGCCCAAGGCCACGTTGCCCTGGCCGTGGTGCAGCACGATCAGGCCGTTGGCTTCCACCATGGAGCGCAAAACGCCCGAGCCCTGGTTGCCGGTGGTACGCACATGCAGCGCACCGTCGGCCTGGCGTGTGACGATGCCACGCTGGTATTCGGTGCGCCCGGGCTTCTTGCGCAAGGCTTCGCCGCTGTGTGCCCTGAGCAACACCGGCTCAGCCGCGGTGCAGCCCATGAGCCGCAACAGGGCAGGGCGCACAAAGGCCAGAAACGTCACCATCACGGCCACGGGGTTGCCCGGCAAGCCAAACAGGATGGCTGAGCGGCCTTGCTCGGTGCGACCGGCGCCGGGACGTCCCAAGCCGGGATCTGCCCCCTCGGGGGGCAGCGACCCGCACAGCGGTGGAGCGTGGGGGTGAACAATCCGCCCCACGGCCATCGGCCGCCCGGGGCGCATGGCGATGCGCCAAAACGCCACGTCGCCCAGCTGCTTCATCATGGCCTTGGTGTGGTCGGCCTCGCCCATGCTCACGCCGCCGCTGGTGATGATGGCGTCGGCCGTGGCCGCCGCTTGGCGGAAAGCGGCTTCAAGCAAGGCGGGCTCATCGCCCACCACACCCATATCGATCACCTCCACGCCCAGCCGGGTGAGCAGGCCAAACACGGTGTAGCGGTTGCTGTCGTACACAGCGCCTTCGCGTGGCGCCTCGCCCAGGCTCAAAATTTCGTCTCCGGTGGAGAAATATGCCACCTTGACACGCCGGAATACGGTCACGCTCGGCAGTCCCAGGCTGGCGATCAGGCCGAGTGCAGCCGGGCCCAGGGTTTGGCCTTTGCGCAACGCGGGTTGGCCCGCCATCAGGTCTTCGCCCAGCAGGCGCCGGTTGTCGCCAGCGCTCACCACACCAGCCGGCATCTCCACGCGGTCGCCTTGCACCTGCACAAATTCCAGCGGCACCACGGTGTCCAGCTCGGGCGGCATGATGGCGCCCGTCATGATCTTGAGGCACTCGCCTGCGGCCACACGGCCCGCCCAGGCTTTGCCGGCAAACGCGGTGCCCACCACCTGCAGCGCCAACGGTTGGCCGGGGCGCAACTGGGCGCTGTTGAAAGCAAAGCCGTCCATGGCCGAGTTGTCGTGTGGCGGCACGCTGATGGGTGAGATCACGTCTTGTGCGAGCACGCGGCCCAAAGCATCAAATACGGACAGCGTTTCGGTCTCGGTGACGGGTTCGATCAGCTCTGCAAGGAAGTCGTTGACGCGATCGGCGCTCAGGGCCTGCGGGTCGTAGCCCTGCAATTCAGCGGCTATCTGGGCAATGGTTTTCATGGCACAACTCAGGGCTTTTCAGGGGTTTTCCAGCGCGTGCAGTTCGGCCAGCGTGTTGGTGTTGCAAAACGCCCGGGCATCGTCGCCCGGCAAGTTGAACGGCACCAACACCGTCTTGTGCTGGTCGGTCCAGCGGTCAATCTTGCGCCCACCCGCCTGCGTGAACGCAACCAGGCTTTCCAGCAGCTCCACGCGCATCAGGCAAAACACGGGCTGCGCGCGCAACTGGCCGTCCTCTTCCAGCGCGGCGGCCATGGCGATTTCGGTGCTGTCATCTTCAAACGCCTGCGCCAGCCGCTGCGCCAGGTCGAATGGAAACAGCGGCGTGTCGCAAGGCACTGTGAGCAAATACGGCGTTTCACAGCGCTCCAGACCTGTCATGAAGCCCGCCAGTGGGCCCGCGTAGTCGCTCAGCGTGTCGGGCCATACGGGGGCGCCAAAAGCTTCATAGGCCGACAGGTTGCGGTTGGCGTTGATCATCAGCTCGCCCAACAGACCCCCTTCTTGCATTTGCAGCCGCAGCACGGTGTGCAGCGCCAACGGGGTGCCGTGAAAGTTTTGCAGCCCTTTGTCGACGCCGCCCATGCGGGAGCCTCGGCCACCCGCGAGCACGATGGCGGTGATTTCATGGGTGTGGATCATGTGAACTTTTGATGAGAAAAACGGTGTGCGGGGGGATGTCTTGTTCAGCGCACGCCGTGGAACCGGCTTTGCCGGGCCACCAGCGTGGTCCCCCTGGGGGGACGGCGCGAAGCGACGCAGGGGGGAGCTTTCTCTAGCCTCCGATGTAACTCATCTCGACGCGCCGGCCTCCGGTGGACGCGTCGGGCGGCAGGCTCGCCCGCAGCTCGGAATAGCGGTCGCTGCGGCCCTGCCATACGGCGGCAATGGCGCTGGCCAGCTGCTCGTCGGTGGAGTTGGCGCGCACCAAGGGTTTGAGGTCGTGGCCTTCGTTGGCAAACAGGCACAGGTAGAGCTTGCCTTCGGTGGACAGGCGGGCGCGGTTGCAGTCGCGGCAAAAGGCCTGTGTCACGCTGCTGATGACGCCAATCTCACCTGCTGATGTGTCGTGCTTTCCATGGGCGTTGGCGTAGCCCCAGCGCTCAGCGGTTTCGCCTGGCGCGGAAGGGTCAAGCTGCACCAGCGGCAGTTCGCTGTGGATGTGTTTCACCACCTCGGCGCTGGGCATCACCTCGTCCATGCGCCAGCCGTTGGTGGCGCCCACGTCCATGTATTCAATGAACCGCAGCACAATGCCCGTGCCTTTGAAGTGGCGCGCCATGGGCAATATTTCGTGGTCGTTGGTGCCTCGCTTGACTACCATGTTGACCTTGATCGGTCCTAGCCCCGCTGCTTGCGCGGCCTCAATGCCGCGCAACACGTCGGCCACGGGAAAGTCGACGTCGTTCATGGCCCGAAAGACCGTGTCGTCCAGCCCGTCCAGGCTGACCGTGACGCGCTGCAAACCAGCGGCCTTGAGCGACGCAGCTTTGCGTTCCAGCAAGGAGCCGTTGGTGGTCAGGGTGATGTCCAGCGGTTTGCCTTCGACCGTGCGCAAGGCCGCCAATTGCTCGATCAATATCTCAATGTTTTTGCGCAGCAGCGGCTCGCCACCCGTGAGGCGGATTTTTTGCACGCCGTGGGCCACAAACTGCCGCGCCAGGCGCGTGATTTCTTCGAAGCTGAGCAGCGCGCTGTGCGGCAGGTAAGGGTAGTCTTTGTCAAAGACTTCTTTGGGCATGCAGTAGCTGCAACGGAAGTTGCAGCGGTCGGTCACGCTGATGCGCAGGTCGCGCAGCGGGCGGCCAAGCTGGTCGCCTAACAGACCGGTGGCGGCAATGGGCACGGAAGGAATAGCGGCAGAGCGCGATGCGATGCGCTGGTCTACCAAGGGAATGACGCGTTCAGACATGGCTCGATTATGGGTGACACCCGCGCCGAATGCGGAGACGCACCCATAGGCCTTGGGGTTTCACCGGAGGGCTGCAGCCCGCTCAGGCAGCGCCAACCCGGGTGTAGAGGTGGGCGTTTTCTTGCAGCCAGTTTTCAGACAAGTTGCTGGACTGCTGGCTGGGGTGAAAGTCGGCACGAAAGTATGCCCGCCAGGGGCGGAAACTCTGGCGCAGCAGGCCTTGGCGGCCCAGCAGGTGTTTCCAACCGCTTTGCCAGGTGTTCCAGCGCCACAACGTGCCGTCTCGCTGCAGGTTGTTCAGCGTTTGGCGCAGCGTGTCGGTCAAAAAGATCAATGTGACGCGTCGCATCCACTTCACGCGCCAGGCGTGGCTGCCGTCCAGCGCCTGGTACAGGTCAAAAGCGGTGCATTTGTGTTCGGCTTCTTCAGCGCTGTGCCACAGCCAAAGCGCTTTCAGCCGGGGTTCGCACCCATCAAGCAGCTGCGGGTGCGACAGCATCCATTCGGCGAACAGCGCGGTGAAGTGCTCGTTGGCCGCGGTGATGGCCAAGCCGTGACGCGGATCGCTGCCATTCACCAAGCTCAAGCGCTCGCGGGCGCGTGGCTCCCAGTCGTTCACCAAGCCGTGTTTTTCGATTTGGGCGTTGAACAGCGCGTGGATGCGACGGTGAGTGGCTTCCTGGCCCACGAAGCCTTGCACTTCGGTTTTGAAAGCGCGCTGCTGGTCTTCAGGCAGTGCCTGGAGACCGGCCCGCACCGAGTCGATGAAAAACTGTTCTCCGACGGGGAAACTCATGGACAACGCGTTGAACCAAGCAGTCAGGAACGCGTCGCCATTGCACCAGTGCCGGTGCACCGGCTTTTCGAGGTCGATCAACAGGCGTCGGACAACAAGTGCGGTCATATCAGGTACTTTTTCAAGCTGGTACCTGTTGGTACCGAGTGGCGCAGTGTGTCACTTCGTGGGCCATCCTGTCAACGGGGAAAGCCCGCTGTGGCCTGTCAGCTTGGCGCTGGTGAGGCCGCCTAAGATCTGGCGCATGAACACCGTTGCAGCGCCCGAGCACGCCCATGAACTGGAGCATGAACACCGTACCCGCCTGCTTCAGGCCATGGCCACGGTGTCGGCTGAGAAGGGTTTGGCGGTGACCACCATCGCTGACATCGTGCGCGAAGCTGGCGTATCAAAGCGCACGTTTTATGAACACTTCGACGGCAAAGAGGCCTGTTTCCTGGCGCTGTACCGTGCAGCCAGCGGATCGGCCTTGCGCACCCTGCGCGAAGCGCTGAAGCCCGATCGGCCTTGGCAGACCCAGATTGAGCAGGCACTACGGGCCTATTTTGAGCACCTGGCGGCCGGCCCAGGCCTGGTTCGTGTGCTGTTTGTCGATATTCACCAACTTGGCTCCGAAGGCTTGCGCGCGCGTCGCGAGGTGATGCAGCAACTGGCAGACTTCATGGTGAGCACCGTGAACGGAGCAGCCTCGCCCGGCGCTGCGCCGTTGCGCGCGATATCACCAGCCATGGCCATGGCCGCGGTGGGGGGTATCAACGAACTGGTGCTGCAAGCCATCGAACAAGGGAATGCGGCGCTGTTGACAAATCTCACCGCAGGTGCCGGGGAAATTGTGCGGGTGTTGACCCACGCGGATCTGGCTGGGCTCTGATGCTTCTCCAAGCGGGGTCGTAAAAACGGCCCGCACAAGCGGGCCGTTTTTGTGTCAGCGCAGCGCTGTCAAGCCATGGGCAGCAAAGGCACGATCAGCAACGCCACGATGTTGATGATCTTGATCAGCGGATTCACAGCCGGGCCAGCGGTGTCCTTGTAGGGGTCGCCCACGGTGTCGCCGGTGACCGCGGCTTTGTGTGCTTCGCTGCCCTTGCCGCCGTGGTGGCCGTCTTCGATGTACTTCTTGGCGTTGTCCCAGGCGCCGCCACCGGTGCACATGGAGATGGCCACAAACAGGCCGGTCACGATGGTGCCCATGAGCAGACCACCCAGGGCCTTCGGCCCGAGGAAGATGCCCACCAAGATGGGCACCACCACGGGCAGCAACGAGGGAATCACCATTTCCTTGATGGCCGCGGTGGTCAGCATGTCGACCGCGCGGCCGTACTCGGGCTTGGCCGTGCCTTCCATGATGCCGGGGATTTCTTTGAACTGGCGGCGCACTTCCACCACCACCGCACCGGCCGCCCGGCCCACGGCTTCCATTGCCATGGCGCCAAACAGGTAAGGAATCATGCCGCCGATGAACAGGCCCACGATCACCATCGGGTCGCTCAGGTCAAACGTGATCTGGTGGCCGTAGGTTTCCAGCTTGTGGGTGTAGTCGGCAAACAGCACCAGCGCAGCCAAGCCGGCCGAGCCGATGGCGTAGCCCTTGGTAACGGCCTTGGTGGTGTTGCCCACGGCGTCCAGCGGGTCGGTCACGTCGCGCACGCTGCTGGGCAGTTCGGCCATTTCAGCGATGCCGCCGGCGTTGTCGGTGATGGGGCCGTAGGCGTCGAGCGCCACCACGATGCCGGCCATGCTGAGCATGGACGTGGCCGCGGTCGCAATGCCGTAAAGGCCTGCGAGCTGGTACGAAGCCAGGATGCCGACGCACACAAACAGCACAGGCCAGGCGGTGGAGCGCATGGAAACGCCTAGGCCGGCAATGATGTTGGTGCCGTGTCCGGTGGTGGATGCCTGGGCAATGTGCTTCACCGGCGAATACTGCGTGCCGGTGTAGAACTCGGTGATCCAGACCAGTGCAGCGGTCAGCAACAAGCCGACAGCACACGAGCCCCACAGCCGCCATTGGCTGCCTTCGGCGGTGATGGCGTTGTCCGGCATGATCCAGGCGGTGGCGAACCAGAACGCGATGAGCGACAGCACGCCCGCAATCGCCAGGCCCTTGTAGAGCGCCGGCATCACGTTTTTCATGCCGGGGCTGGCCTTCACAAAGAAGCAGCCAATGATGGACGCGATGATGGAAACACCGCCCAGTACCAGCGGGTACAACACGGCCTGCATGGGTGCGGCCGACACCATCAGCGCACCCAGCACCATGGTGGCGATCAGGGTGACCGCGTAGGTTTCAAACAGGTCGGCGGCCATGCCGGCGCAGTCCCCCACGTTGTCCCCCACGTTGTCGGCAATCACGGCCGGGTTGCGCGGGTCGTCTTCCGGAATGCCAGCTTCCACCTTGCCCACCAGGTCGGCACCCACGTCGGCGCCTTTGGTGAAAATGCCGCCGCCCAGGCGCGCAAAAATGGAGATGAGCGACGAGCCAAAGGCAAATCCGATCAGCGGGTTGAGCAGCTTGGCCAGGTCTTTGTCGGGTGTCAGGTTGCCATTGCCGACCAAAAACCAGAAGAAACCCGCCACGCCCAAAAGGCCCAAGCCCACCACCAGCATGCCGGTGATGGCGCCGCCGCGAAACGCCACGTCCAGCGCCGGGCCAATGCCGCGGGTGGCCGCTTGTGCGGTGCGCACGTTGGCCCGCACCGAAATGTTCATGCCGATGAAGCCACAAGCGCCCGAGAGCACCGCCCCCAGCACAAAGCCCACAGCGCTTTGAGCGTCCAGAAAGACACCGATGAGGACCGCGAGCACCACGCCGACGACAGCGATGGTTTTGTATTGCCGGGCCAGATAGGCCGCAGCGCCGGT
The DNA here is from genome assembly GCF_058731905.1 of Hydrogenophaga sp. L99. Lineage (NCBI taxonomy): Bacteria > Pseudomonadati > Pseudomonadota > Betaproteobacteria > Burkholderiales > Comamonadaceae > Hydrogenophaga > Hydrogenophaga sp. L99. The sequence goes on from NZ_CM178972.1 coordinate 1,420,207, forward strand.
CTGAATGGCACCGGCAATTTCTTGCATGCGGGCGTTGCCCGCGTCTTGCGAAAGAATCCAGCTGCGGGACCAGAAGCCGTAGGCCACCGCCACCAGTCCGCACACCAGCGCAAATATCAGCGCAGATTGTCCAACCATGTATTTCTCCTGCTCGTTTTTGACTTGGAGGGGGCAACGCCTTTGGGTCATCCCCGCTGCGTTGCTTCCTCGTGTCCTTGTTCGTTCGCGGCTGGGCGAGCGTGCAGGGCGATTGGCCAACGTGTCAAATTTAGCGGGTATTGCGTGCGCTGGGTACCGCCCGTGCGACGGAAGTAAGCCTGGAATCAGTAAAATCAGGGTAAATCCTAGGCGCTGCACGGTTCACACTGTCACGTGGCCCGCGCCCGGTGCCAAGGTGCCCCAAGGGCCGATCCGTTTTCAACCAACCTTCAGACTCACAACATGTCCCTCGACAACGTCACCCCTGGAAAAAATGTCCCTGACTCTTTCAACGTGATCATCGAGATCCCGATGAACGCCGACCCGATCAAGTACGAAGTGGACAAAGAAACCGGCGCGATTTTTGTCGATCGTTTCATGAGCACCGCCATGCACTACCCGACCAACTACGGTTACGTGCCCAAGACCTTGTCTGGCGACGGCGACCCGGTGGACGTGCTGGTGATCACGCCCGTGCCGCTGATCCCGGGCGTGGTGGTGCCTTGCCGCGCCATCGGCATTTTGAAGATGCAGGACGAAGCCGGCGAAGATGGCAAAGTGCTGGCGGTGCCGATCGACAAGATTTTGTCCATCTACACCCAGTGGCAAAAACCCGAAGATCTGAACCCCATGCGCCTGAACACGATTCAGCACTTCTTTGAACACTACAAAGACCTGGAGCCAGGCAAATGGGTGAAGGTGATCGGCTGGGAAGGCAAAGACGCCGCCCACAAGGAAATCACCGACGGCATTGAGGCTTACAACAAAGCCCAAGCCTGATTCTTCAGCGCTTCAAGCGTCAAAAAGCGCCTGTGCGGTCACCCGCACAGGCGCTTTTTCCTTGGCCAGACTTGGGGGTGAAACGGCGCGATCAGGACGCGGCTGCGTCAATGTCGCCGCGGTACTCGATCTTGCCGCGCACGCGAGCGCGTGGATGCATGTCGATCATTTCGTCGTAGCTGGCGTCGCCCAGCAAGGTGGCCGAGCCGGTGATTTCGAGCGCTTTGCGCGCAATCACCGTGCCAATGACCTTGCCCTCAATAAACACGTAGTCGGCCTCCAGCCGGGTGTTTTCAATCACCCCGGTGGCGCCCACGTGCAGCGTGCCGCCGCTCTCAAACGTGATGTTGCCTTTGAGCAGGCCATCCACCTTGATGCCCTGGTCTCGGGTGGTGTGGAAGTTGCCGTCAAACACGGCGCCCTCGGCGATCAGGCTGGTGATGGCGCTCAGGCGCTCCACGGGTACCAGGCGGGTGGTGGCGGGGTTTTGGCTCATGGGTCAGGGCTCCTTGCTGTGCAACCAGTTTTCGGGTTTGAGAGAGGGATCTTGGACGGCTTCGGTGGCAGGCGGCGAGGCGCTTGCAGCGGGTGGCGTGGTGCGGCTTGACGACCAACCCGGCTCCAGGCGGAGCGTGATGGCGTCGGCGGCTGTTTCGTGGGGCTCTGTTGGCGCGGGTACCTGCTGGGTGGCGGTGGGTGCGCGCTTTTCCTGTGTGGTCACCGCCAGCGCCTGGTGCAGGCCCGGCAGCAACCAGTGCCATACCGCTAGCGCAGCGCTGAGCACCAGCAACAAGGGCAGGCCATAGCGCCAGAAAGCCCACACCAGCCAGCGCAGCGCCAGCCGGCGCCTGCTCACCCACCGGTCGCGTTGCCAGCTGGCCTGGAGCGCGGTGCGCAGCAGAGCCTGGGCATCGGGCACATGGGCCGGTGCGGCAGGCAGGGCGGGTGGAGCCGGACGCGACCACAGCATGGGTATCCGTCAGGCCTGTCAGCGGTTTCAGCGGGCGCTGCCGCTGGGTGCCACACGCTCCAGCGTGGCGTTCAGGTCGGCGCCGTTCACCTGAATGCGGCCGTAGCGCACCAGGCCGTGCACACTGGCGGTGTCGTGCAAGGACACCTCTCCCTGGCCGGAGTCCAGGATGCCGTCGGTGTGCCCCATGACGGAAATTTTTTGCGCGGTGATGTCGCCTTTGACCCGTCCGGTTTCGGTGACGACCACCGACACCACGGCGCCAGGCGCCTGCGTGAGGTTGCCTTCAACCGTGCCCGCGATGCTGCAAGGGCCACGGAGTTCGGCATGGCCCACGAAGTGCAAGCCCTCGGCCAGCATGCTGCGCGCCTGGCCGCCGTCGCCACCCTCGTTGGGCATCACCGATTGCACCTGGGGGTGCAACATCGGCATGTGGGCCGCCTGGGTCGGCGGCATGGCGTTGCCCACATCCACTTCCATAAAGGGGTTGGCACCGCTTCCGTTGTTTGCCTCTGCATTCTGGGGGTCGGCAGCAAAAGCTTCTTCGTCGGGTTGCGTGGGGTTGTTGTCCATGTCCTGTTCCAGGTGGCGGTCGGGGTGGAGGTAGCGGTCGGCTTTCATGGCGGGTGTGTTCTTTCAGCTCACGGCGGGTCCGGCAGCACATCGTGCAACACCGGGAAGTTGTCGCCCTTTTTAAGCGTCTTGAACGGGCCTTGCAAGTCGGCACCCTCGTAAAGTTGCAGGCGCCTGGCCATCAGCGTGCCGGTGGACACGCCGGTTTTTGACACATAGGCCATACCCTGGCATTCCAGGCTAGTGTCGTGGGCGCTGGCACCGGCAGCGCCCAGCCGACCAAAAAGGTAGGTGTCGCCCGACACCCGGACACGACCGCGCACGACGCCGCCGGTCCACACGATCAAGCGTCCGTTGACGCGGATGTTGCCCGCAATTTCACCTTGCACCAGCAAGCCGCCTTCAAAGCTCAGGTCGCCGCTCAGCTGGCTACCCGCCGCGACCCGGTTCACCACGTTCATGGCGATGGGGTCGATGGTGAGCGTGTCTTGCGGTGTTTTCACATCCATTGCTGGAGCCCCCAGAAAACCGCCGTAGCCAGCAGGCTCGACACCCCAAGTGCGGCGAGCCACAAGGCGTGCCGCTCCAGCCAGCGGCGTACCCGGCCGGGGCGATGGCGGGGTTGGCCCATGCGGTCACAGGCATGGCTCATCACGATCCAGTCTTTCCAGACACGGCTCAAACGGGTGTCTGCGTTGATCAGATGGACTTCAATGCCGGCGACCGCAGCACGGCTTGGATCGAGCTGGCGCCCAAGCAGCACCGAAAAAGGTGCGCCCACAATGGTCTGGGTAAAGAAGGCGTCTGTCTCGTTCATGTTCGCGGTAGTTTAGCGACCGGCTTCTGTGATGCAGGGCGTGCGTCTCACACTTCGCGAGGAATGTTGCTGCCCTGAGCAGCCTGTCACGCTTCGGTGGGCGGCGCCAACGGTGTTCGCAACGCCGGCGAGCCCTTCATGGGGTTGCGCTGTGCCAGGTGGTCCAGGTATTGCTGGATGCCTTGGTCTTCCCGTTCCAGAAACCGCTCCACCGCGTCGGCGAACGATGGGTGCGCCAACCAGTGCGCGCTGGTGGTCTTGACGGGAAGCAGGGCGCGAGCCATTTTGTGCTCGCCCTGCGCGCCGCCTTCAAAGCGCGTATAGCCGTGGGCGATGCACCAGGCGAGTGGCTGGTAGTAGCACGCTTCAAAGTGCAGGCAGTCCACGCGTTCCAGCGCGCCCCAGTAGCGCCCATAGGCCACGCGCGCCTGCGGGTCGATGCCAATCAGGCTGCTGGCCATGGGGTTGCCGTCTCGCTCGGCAATGAACAGCAGCCAGTGCTCGGGCATGGTCTGCGCCATGCGCTGAAAAAAATCGCGGTTCAGGTAGGGTGCGTTGCCGTGCTCCCGGTAGGTGCGTTCGTAGCAGCGGTAAAAAAAGTCCCAGTCTGCGGCCGATATGTCTGCGCCCATGGACCATCGGAATACCACCCCCGCCTCAGCCACCTTGCGCCGCTCTTGCCGGATTTTTTTGCGCTTCTCCTGCTGCAGGCTGGAGAGGAAATGGTCGAAATTTGCAAAGTGTTGTGGCTCAGCGCTCACGAGGCCAGCCCCCTCGGGGGGCAGCGAACCACACGCAGTGGGGAGCGTGGGGGCTACAGGCCGCAGCGCCGGGCCGCCCCTAGCAAGGCCAGCCCCCTCGGGGGGCAGCGAACCACACGAAGTGGGTAGCGCGGGGGCCGCAGGCCGCAGCGCCGGGCCGCCCCCAGCAAGGCCAGCCCCCTCGGGGGGCAGCGAACCACACGAAGTGGGTAGCGTGGGGGCCACGTTGCGCCAGTGAAACTGCACCGTGTGGCGCAGCATCATCCCTGCGGCTTCGCAGGCCTCCACGTCTTGTGGCTGGGCAAACAACAGGTGCAAAGACGACAGGTCTTCCTCTCGGGCGTGGCTCAGCAGAGCCTGAACCAACGCTGTTCGTGCAGCCATGTTTCTGGCCAGCAGCCGCGCACCCGGCACGGGCGTGAACGGCACCGCTACAAGGGCTTTGGGGTAGTAATCCAGCCCGTGCTGGGCGTAGGCATTGGCCCAGGCCCAGTCAAACACGTATTCACCGTACGAATGGTTCTTCAAATACAGGGGGCAGGCCGCATGCAGATCGGCGCCTTGCCACAGGGTGACGAAACGGGCTTGCCAGCCTGCCGGGTGTTGCGCGGAGCCGCTGGCGTGCAGCGCCGCCAGGTAGGCGTGGGCCATGAAGGGGCTCGGGTCGGTCTCCAGCGCCAGCAGGTGGTTCCAGGCGTCGGCCGGAATGTCCAGCGGCGAGGAAAAGACCCGGGTGACATAATCGTGCGAACTCACGTTTCAGCCCTCACATGCCTGCCCGCAGGGCTGTTTGAAGGCGGGTGGCGCGCCGGTTCCGTCGCCTGTTCCATTGCCCGATTCCGTTCTACTTCCAGACTGCATGACACTTCCAATTTGCGTGGCCCAGCTCAACTTTGTGGTGGGCGACATGGCGGGCAATGCCCAAAAAATCATCGCCGCCGCGCATCAGGCCCACTCGCGCGGTGTGCGGGTGTTGCTCACGCCGGAACTGGCCCTCTGCGGTTACGCGGCTGAAGACCTGTTTTTGCGGCCAGCGTTCATTGACGCCTGTGATGATGCACTGAAAAGCATCGCCCTTCAGACCGCAGGACTCAAGGGGCTGCACATCGTGGTCGGACACCCGGCGCGCATCCCACAGCTGGGCGCTGAAGCCCGCCGCGAGCGCAGTGTGTCGGTGGCGCGCCTGCACAACGCCGCGAGCGTGTTGCTCGATGGCGCTGTGACGCATACCTACGCCAAGCGCGAGTTGCCCAACTACCAGGTGTTTGACGAGCGGCGCTACTTTGCACCAGGCCAGGGCACTTGCGTGTTTGATGTGACCACCGCTGAGGGTGCGCCGGTGCGCGTTGGGGTGCTCATTTGTGAAGACGCCTGGTTTGACGAGCCTGCCGCGGAGGCCCAGGCCGCTGGGGCAGAGGTGCTGATGGTCATCAACGCATCGCCGTTCCACACAGGCAAGGGCGGTGAGCGCGAGGCGGCCATGCGTGGACGTGCGCAAGCCACCGGCCTTCCCATGGTGTACGCGCACCTGGTGGGCGGGCAGGACGAGGTGGTTTTTGAAGGCCGCAGTTTCGTGTTGGCGGCAGACGGCTCGCTGGCCGGTCGCGCGGTGAGTTTTGAAGAAACGCTGTTTGACTGCACCTTTCACCGGCAAGGCGCTGGCTGGACAATTGACGCCAGCACCGATCGCGACCACAGCGCCGATGCCGACCTGTGGCACGCCTTGGTGCTGGGCGTGCGCGACTACATCGGAAAAAACGGCTTTCCTTCAGCGTTGCTGGGTCTGTCGGGCGGTATCGACTCGGCGCTGGTGCTGGCGATTGCGGTGGATGCGCTGGGCAAAGACCGGGTGCGCACGGTGATGATGCCGTCGCCTTACACGGCCGACATTTCCTGGATCGATGCGCGCGACATGGCTGAGCGCCTGGGCGTGCGTTACGACGAGATCGACATTGCGCCGCAATTTGAAGCCTTCAAGGCCAGCCTGGCCACCGAGTTTGCCGGCCTGCCCGAAGACACCACCGAAGAAAACCTGCAGGCCCGCATACGCGGCACCTTGCTCATGGCGTTGTCCAACAAGTTTGGCGGTATCGTGCTGACCACAGGCAACAAGAGCGAAATGGCCACCGGTTACTGCACGCTGTATGGCGACATGGCCGGCGGTTTCGCCGTGATCAAAGACGTGGCCAAGACAGCGGTGTTTCGCCTGGCGCGCTGGCGCAATGCGCACGACCCCTACGGCACCGGTGCCAACCCGATTCCCGAGCGCATCATTACCCGCCCACCCAGCGCGGAGCTGCGGGCTGACCAGAAAGATCAGGACAGCCTGCCCGAGTACGACGTGCTCGACGCGATCATTGAGCGCTACATGGAAAACGACCAGAGCCCGGCCCAGATCGTGGCTGAGGGCTACAGCGCGGCCGATGTGGACAAGGTGGTGCGGCTGATCCGCATCAACGAATACAAGCGCCGCCAAGCCCCGGTGGGCGTTCGTGTGACGCACCGCAGTTTTGGCAAAGACTGGCGCTACCCGATCACCAGCAAATACCGGGCTTGAAAACACGGCCTGGCGCTGCGCGTTGGGCCTCTCAGGGACGGTGCACCCTCGCGCCGTCGGCGAGCTCCCGTGGCGGGTGAATCACCACGCTGTCACCGGCTGACAAGCCCTCCAAAATCTGAACGTGGCCGTCGCCCTGCAAGCCTGAGGTCACGGCCGTGAGGCGGGCTTTGCCACCTTCTATGCGAAACACCTCAGACGCGCCGTTGTGGCGAAACACGGCGCTGCTGGGCGCGCGCAAGGTGTCGGCCACTTCATGCAGCACAAACCGCGCATGCACGCGGTAAGCCTCACCCAGACGCGCCCATTGGTCGTGCGGGCTGGTGATGTCGATCACCACCCACACCCGCTGCTCTTCAACACTCAATGCTGATGTTTTGGTAAAAGCGCCTGGGTCTACCCGGCGCACGGTGCCTTGCAGCGCGGGGCCATCGCCCCAGCGCAGCAGCGCCACGGCCATGCCGGGTTGAATTTGCACCGCGTCCGGCGACAGCACATCCACCACCACCTCCAGCGCTGCGGGGTCGCCAATTTCAATCAATGCATCGCCGGGCATGACAGGGCGGGCGCTTTCCACGGGCCGGCGCAGCACCACCCCGTTGACAGGGGATGTGATCTGCAGGGCGGACGCAGAGGGTGCGCCAGGGCCTCCCACGGCCAGTGCGGCGCGGGCAGCATCGAGCTGGTGGGCTGCGGTGGTTTGCCGAAACCGGGCACTCTGGGCCTCCAGCGTACTGCGTTGCCACGCGGTTTCAGCCGCCAGCAGGCCTTGGGCCGACACCATGCCCTGGGCTGCCAGTGGGCGCAGGCGCTCGGCTTCGACCTGGGCCTGCGCCGCGCTGGCCTGGGCCGAGCGGGCTTCGGCCTGCGCCGACTGCAGCTGTGCCTGCGCAGCCGCCAGCCGGGCGGTGGCCTCGGCGCGGCTGCGCGCGTCCAGCGTGGGCGCCGCCACCGGGTCCAGCGTGACCAGCACCTGCCCAGCGTGCACCGCATCTCCGGGCGCGAGTGCGATGCGGCGGGCTATGGCCGCCACCGGCGCGGTGATGGCATAGGGGTCGCGCAGGCGGGTGCGGCCTTCGGCTTCGAGCGTCTGGCGCACCGTGCCGCGCTGCACCGTGGCGCTGTCCACCTTCAGGCTGCTGGGCCACAAGGCCATCACGGCCAGCGCCAGCGCCACCAGCAACAGCAGCGCGTAACGGAACCATCGGGCAGTGGGTGTGTTCTTCATGTTCATTCCCGTGTTTTCAAAACGGCCACCAGGTCGAGCTGGTCCAGCCGACGCAGCACCAACCAGGCCGAAAAGCCTGCAGCCACCAGCAACACCGTTCCCGCCATGGCGAACCCGGACGGGAGCAACACCAGCGGAATGCGGTACAGGTCTGACCGCATGCCCCAGACCAGCAGGGCGCTCATGCCGTACCCCATAGCAAAACCGGGTACCAGCGTCAGCAGGGTGAGCGTGCCCAGCTCGCCCATCAGCAAGGCCCGCACCTCGCGCCGCGTGTAGCCCAAAATGCGCAAGCTGGCCAGGTCGCGCGAACGCTCGGCCAGGGTAATGCGGGCCGCGTTGTACACCACGCCAGCGGCCATGCTCGCGGCCATCAGGGTGGCGATGAGCGTGAAGGTCAAAATGTTTTCGGCCATGGTGTCGCGAAAACTGGCGATGCTGGCGTTGCGGTCGCTCACCGCCACGATTCGGGGGCGCTCTCGCAAAGCCGACACCACCGCCGGACGCGATTCAGGTGGCACCCTGAGCCAGGCGCCCGACACCAGGTCGCCGTCTTGGCGCAGCCGGTTGAGCCAACCTCGATCGGCGTAGGCGCCCACACCCAAGTATTCGGTGACGGTGGCCGCCAGGGGCAGTTGCAGCGTTTCGCGGCGGCCGTCCAGAAAGTCCACCTCCAGCAAGTCGCCTGGTCGAACCGCCAACAGCTCGGCCAGGTAGTCCGTCAGCAAAAGGCCTTCGGTGGGCATGGGTACGGGCTGCAGCGAAGCGTCGAGCACGCGCTTGAGATCGGCCGGTTCGCTCATGCCCTGCAAAGCGGTGGTGTAGCTGCGGTGCCCGTTGCGCAACTTCACGGCACTGGCCCGAAAGCCTTCCACCGATTGCACGCCTGCAATGGACCGCAGTTCTTCAATGGCGCGCGCGCTGGCGGGCTCGGCCAAGGTCACGGTGAGGTCATCGCGCTGGGCCAGGCCAAACTGCACGGCAATCATCTCTTCAATCGCGTCGCGCTGCAGGTTGGACATCACCAGAATGCCGCAGGCCATGCCCATGCCCACAATCGACATCAGCGAGCGCAGCGGGCGCCGCTCCAGGTTGCGCACCACCATGCGGGCGGCCGCGTCCAGCAACTGGCCCGCGCCCAACCGCTCGGTGAGCGTGCGGCGGTACACCGCAGGCGCTTCGGGGCGCATGGCCTCGGCCGGCGAGAGCCGAAACGCCCGCAGCAGGCCCTGCGCCGTGCCCAGCGCGGCCGCCGCCACAGCGAAGCCCACCGCCAAGGCCCACACCACCGGCTCTACCGACCATTCCAGAAAGGGAAATCTGTAAAAACGCATGTAAAGGTCGGCCATGCCGCGCCCCATCCAGGCGCCCAATGCCACGCCCGGCAACACCCCCGCGCCTACCATCAGCAGCACCAACTGTGCGTAGTGCCGTCCCACCTCCCAGCGGCTGTAGCCAAACGCTTTGAGCACCGCAATTTGCTCGCGCTGGGTGCCGATCAGGCGGCTGATCACCACGCTGAGCAGAAAGGCAGATACGCCCAGAAAGATACCGCTGAAAAGGCGGGTCATGGTGTTGAGCTGCTTGAGTTCCTCGTCCAGGAACCGGTGCGACATTTGCAGGTCGCGCCCATGGGCGCCCAGACCGCCATAAGGCTGTAGCAGCCGGTCCAGCGGGTCTATGACCTGGTGTGCGGTCGCTTCGGGCTGCAGGCGAATGCTCAGCTGGTTGAAGGCGCCGTTCAGATCGAACGCGCTGGCCAGTGCCTCGAGCCGCATCCACAAAATGGCGAAGCGCTCGAAGTCGGGGAACACGTCGCCGGCGCGTATCTGGTAAATGAATTCGGGCGACAAGCCCACCCCACTCAACGTGAGCCGCTGGCGGCGCCCGTTCACAATGGCGGTGAAGCCATCGCCGGGGTGCAGCCCGTGGGCTTGCGCAAAGGCTTCGCCGGCCACCACCTCCCAGGCGCGCTCGGGCAACCGGCCTTCGCGCAAATAAATCTGGTTCAAGTCGTCGTCACCCGGCTCCGGCAAGGACACCACCTGCGCAGTGACCGCCTGGTGGTAGCCATCTACTTCCAGGTTCACGCCCGCCACGATGCGGGCTTGCGCCTGCGCCACGCCGGGCAGGGCGCGCACCTCGTGCAACAGCGGCATCGGCGCGCGCTTGACCTGCGCAAACACGTCGGCAAAGCGGTAGGTTTCGTAAAACCGCGCACGGGTGTCAGACAGCGCCTGGTGGTTGGTCACTGCCATCACCATGGTGGCAATGCCGCCAATGACCACCAGCGCAATGGCCAGCGACTGGCCACGCAGTTGCCAAAAATCTCGCCAGAGTTTGTGGTGCAGCGCTTTCACCAGTGCAACTCCGCCGCTGGCCTGGGCTGCGCGTGGCGCTCTTCACGGGCGATTGCGCCGTCGCTCAGGTAAATCACCCGGTTGGCCATGGCCGCGATGCCCACGTTGTGGGTGATGATGACCGTGAGCGCCCCAGTTTCACGGTGAATATGCTCCAGCGCCTGCAATACCAGCACACCGGTGGCCGAGTCCAGGGCACCGGTGGGCTCGTCGCACAGCAGCACGGCCGGGCGCTTGGCAATGGCGCGTGCGATGGCCACGCGCTGCTGTTCACCGCCCGAGAGCTGGGCCGGAAAGTGGTGCCTGCGGTCGGCCAGCCCCACCAGCGCGAGCGCGTCCAGCGCGGGCATGGGGTCGTCGGCAATGTCGGTGACCAGCTCCACGTTTTCCAACGCAGTCAGGCTGGGTATGAGGTTGTAGAACTGAAAAACAAAGCCCACAGAGGCGCGGCGAAACCGGGTCAAGGCATCCTCGTTGGCGCCGGTCAGTTCGTGGCCCTGGCACACCACCCGGCCTTGGGTGGGCGCATCCAGACCACCCAGGATGTTGAGCAGGGTGGACTTGCCGCTGCCCGAAGCGCCCAGCAAGACCACAAATTCGCCCGCGTAAAGATCCAGGTCGACACCCCGCAGCGCCTGCACGGTGACCTCTCCCATGGTGTAGGTCTTGGTCAGCCCGCGCGCATGAAAGACGGGCTCAAGTTGGGTCTCAGGTATCGGCTGCATCCCCACAATCTACGCTGACAGGCGGGCGCTGCGGTTGATCGTGGACAAGCCGTGCGCACAGAGCCCGAGTCCGGCGCACCCGCTCGGTGCGCGTGATACATTTTTGGCTTCCCGTTACCGCACCCTGGAGCTGTTCGCATGAAGCAAATCACCGCCATCATCAAACCTTTCAAGCTGGAAGAGGTGCGCGAGGCGCTGGCCGAGCAGGGCGTGACCGGCCTCACCGTGACCGAGGTGAAAGGCTTTGGTCGTCAAAAAGGGCACACCGAGCTGTACCGCGGTGCCGAGTACGTGGTTGACTTTTTGCCGAAAGTGAAGCTTGAGGTGGTGGTCAAGTCGGACGACGTGGACCGCTGCGTTGACGCCATCATCCGCGCAGCGCACACCGGAAAAATTGGCGACGGCAAGATCTTCGTCACCTCGGTCGAGCGCGTGGTGCGCATTCGCACCGGGGAAGAGGACGAAACGGCGGTGTGATCGATCCCGCGCCGTTCAAATAGATTCCAGTCGGGCCTCGGGTGACAGGCCCGCAGCCTGCACCAGTTCGGGCAACAGCTGCTGTGCGCTGTTGCTCACCCGAATCAGATCCATCTGCCACGGGCTCATGAACGCCTGCTCGACCCCCGTGCGCAGGAAGGCGAGCAAGCCGTCGTAATACCCCGCTTCGTTGAGCAGGCCGATGGGCTTGTCGTGGTAGCCCAACTGGCGCCAGGTCCACACCTCAAAAAACTCTTCAAAGGTGCCGATCCCGCCTGGCAGCGCCAAGAACGCGTCCGCATGCTCGGCCATCAGGCGCTTGCGCTCGTGCATGGTGTCCACCACATGCAGTTCGGTGCAGTTGGTCTTGGCCCATTCTTTTTCCACCAGCGCTTTGGGAATGATGCCCACCACGCGGCCACCCGCGTCCAGGGTGGCCTGGGCGGTGATGCCCATCAGGCCGTTGCTGCCGCCGCCGTACACCAGCTGCCCACCATGGCTGCCGATCCATTGCCCCACAGCGCGAGCGGTGTCGGCAAACGCGGGCTCGACACCCGGACGGGAGCCGCAATAGACACAAATTGAGAAGTTCGGAGTGCTCATGGGGCGCTTATGGGGTGATGCGGTTGGTGGGGTAGGTCAAAAGAATCGGGTCCAGAGCGCCGCAGCCCAAACGCCTGCACACAAGACCAAGCTGAGCAATACGGCGGCACTGCCCATGTCCTTGGCCCGTTTTGACAGGCTGTGCCACTCGGGGCCGATGCGGTCGATGGCAGCCTCGACGCTGGAGTTGAGCAGCTCCACAATCATCACGATCAGCACCACACCCGCCAGCAGCACGACCTCGACCCAGCTTTGTCCAACCCAAAAGGCGAGTGGCAACATCACAGCCGACGCCGTGGCCTCTTGCCGGAAGGCGGTTTCCTTCCAGCCCGCGCGCAAGCCCGCCAACGAATAGCCGAAAGCATGCCACACACGACCGAACCCGCGGCGGTGTTTCTGCGCGTCGGTTGCCTCGTGAGCGGTGTCGTGGTTCATGGGTGAGGGGTTGTGCATGTCAGCGTTGCCAGAACTTGCGTTTCTTGGCCGGTTGGGCGGGCTTGTAGTGGACCAGGCGCGTGCCTGCCAGCGCGTCGTGCAGAAACTGGCGCTGCGGATGAAACCGCGCCAGCAGTGCCCAGACCGCGACCCAGCCCAGCACGATCACCGTCAGCTCGCCGCCCGGCAAGCTGAAGTAACCGCCAGCGGCCAGCGGCGGGAGGAACCACATCCACGACCACAGATAGCGCACCAAGGCTTTGGACCTGGTGAGCGCGTGTCCCTGCTGATCTACCATCCGAATGTTCCAGGTCTTCATGGCCAGCGTCTGGCCTTTGGACCAGAACCAGGTGAAGTAGAGCGCCAGCAGCAAAAAAACGTAGGCCTGCAGGGCGTAGCGGTTGTTGACGGCGTCCAGCATGGGCGCCATCGAAGGCACCAGGTAGCCGACGGCAAACACCAACCCGAAAACAAACAGCCCGGTGCCAAAGATGACCCCAAACAGGAGCGCGCCTTCGTACATCCAGCAGGCCATGCGGCGCATCAGCGGTGGCGCCATCGGCGGCCCCTGGATCGTCTCGTCTGGGGCAGATAAGGGCGCGTTTGGCGCAGCGGGGGAGGTGGTCATGGTTGCAATGGGGAAGCGTCAAGTTTGCCAGCTGCACCTGGAGCGATGCTGAAGCCAGAAGCCGGGTGGCGCTGCGAAAAATCAGGCTGAATTGTCGCATTGCAACAAAATCGGCGTTTTTTCAGGCCACGGTACTGGGCGCGCCAGGAAAACGACCGTGCTGCAGTGCGATAATGCGCGTTGCACTTCAAAACACGGCAAACGGGTCAGGGTCCGGCGGGGTATGTGTCCGCTCATGTCCATTGGCCTCAAGTCTCAACACCGCTTCACAAGAGCTGGCGTAGAGGCACCCAAGGTTTTTCGTCAGAGAAATTCTCGAAAGGTTCATCATGGAAATCAACAAGGCCGAACTGGCCTCAGCCGCTGCCGCCACCCCTTCTGGCGCAGCCACTCAAGAACTTCGCGGCGCAGAAATTCTCGTCAAGGCCCTCCAGGCCGAAGGCGTGAAGTACATCTGGGGTTACCCCGGTGGTGCTGTGCTGCACATCTACGACGCTTTTTACAAGCAAGACACCATCCAGCATGTGCTGGTGCGGCACGAGCAGGCTGCCGTGCACGCGGCCGACGGCTATGCGCGTGCCACGGGTGAGGTGGGCGTGTCACTGGTGACCTCAGGCCCCGGCCTGACCAATGCCGTCACTGGTATTGCCACGGCCTACATGGACAGCATTCCCATGGTCATCATCAGTGGCCAGGTGCCCACTGCTGCGATCGGCCTGGATGCCTTCCAGGAATGCGACACCGTCGGCATTACGCGCCCCATCGTCAAGCACAACTTTCTGGTGAAGGACGTGCGCGACATGGCCATGATCATGAAGAAGGCCTTTCACATTGCCCGCACCGGCCGCCCCGGCCCCGTGGTGGTTGATGTTCCAAAGGACGTGTCTTTCAACAAGACCGCCTACACCGGCTACCCTGAGTCGGTCGAAATGCGCTCGTACAACCCGGTGCGCAAGGGGCATGGCGGACAGATCCGCAAGGCTCTGCAACTGCTGCTTTCAGCCAAGCGGCCCTACATCTACACCGGTGGCGGTGTGCTGCTGGGCAATGCGGTGCAAGAGTTGCGCACCCTGGTTGACCTGCTGGGCTACCCCGTCACCAACACGCTGATGGGCTTGGGCGCATACCCCGCGTCTGACAAGAAGTTCCTGGGCATGCTGGGCATGCACGGCACCATTGAAGCCAACAACGCCATGCAAAATTGCGATGTGCTGCTGGCTGTCGGTGCGCGTTTCGACGACCGCGTGATTGGCAACCCCAAGCACTTTGCGTCGGTGGACCGCAAGATCATTCACATCGACATCGATCCGTCGAGCATCTCCAAGCGCGTCAAGGTGGACGTGCCGATTGTGGGCGACGTGAAAGACGTGTTGACCGAGCTGATCAACATGGTGCGCGAGACCACGACCCGTGTCGAGCCCGCAGCACTGGCTTCCTGGTGGGACACCATTGAAGGATGGCGTTCGAAGGATTGCCTGAAATACGACCGTGGTAACACCGAGGTGATCAAGCCGCAGTACGTGGTGGAAACGCTCTGGAACATGACCAAGGACGCCGACGCCTATGTCACGTCCGATGTGGGTCAGCACCAGATGTGGGCCGCGCAGTACTACCGCTTCGATGAGCCGCGCCGCTGGATCAACTCGGGCGGCCTGGGCACCATGGGCGTGGGCATTCCCTATGCCATGGGTATCAAGCTGGCGAAGCCCGAGAGCGAGGTGTTTTGCGTGACCGGTGAAGGTTCGGTGCAGATGTGCATCCAGGAACTCTCTACCTGCCTGCAATACAACACCCCGATCAAGATCATGGCGTTGAACAACCGCTACCTTGGCATGGTGCGCCAGTGGCAGGAAATTGACTACGAAGGCCGCTACAGCCACAGCTACATGGACGCGTTGCCCAACTTCGTGAAGCTGGCCGAGGCCTATGGCCATGTCGGCATGCTGATCGAACGCCCAGAAGACGTGGAGCCTGCGCTGCGCGAAGCCCGCAAGCTCAAGGACCGCACCGTGTTCATGGACTTCCGTACCGACCCCACCGAGAACGTGTTCCCGATGGTCAAGGCCGGCAAAGGCATCACGGAAATGCTGTTGGGCTCAGAGGACCTCTGAGCCACTTACCCTGTTGCGGGCCCTTGGGTCTGCGGCAGCCCCTGACGAATCTATTTGCAGCCAAGCCTGCGCATTACCGTGCGCAGGGGAGGGCTCAGAAAAGAGGAATCCCTTCATGAAACACATCATTGCTGTCTTGCTCGAAAACGAACCGGGCGCTCTGTCCCGCGTGGTCGGGCTGTTTTCTGCACGCGGTTACAACATCGAGTCGCTCACGGTGGCTCCCACCGAAGACCCCAGCCTCTCGCGCATGACGATCCAGACCACCGGATCGGACGACGTGATTGAGCAGATCACCAAGCACCTGAACCGCCTGATTGAGGTGGTCAAGGTGGTCGACCTGACCGAAGGCGCCTACACCGAGCGCGAGCTCATGATGGTGAAGGTTCGCGCGGTAGGCAAAGAGCGCGAAGAGATGAAACGCATGGCCGACATTTTCCGGGGTCGCATCATCGATGTGACCGAAAAAAGCTACACCATCGAACTCACCGGTGACTTGAGCAAAAACGACGCGTTCCTAGAGGCCATCGACCGATCGGCCATTCTGGAAACCGTGCGCACCGGTGCCAGCGGCATCGGCCGGGGTGAGAGAATCCTGCGCGTTTGAGTTTTTCAGGGCTCAGCCATTTGCCCGTTCGGGCTGAGCCTGTCGAAGCCTTGGTGTGTGCCTGGCATTCACCGGGGTCCCGAGAGCCCTTCGACAGGCTCGCGAAGAACGGCACAACCCCTAAACCACCTACTGGAGCAAAAGATGAAAGTTTTCTACGACAAAGACTGTGACCTGTCCCTGATCAAGGGCAAGACCGTCGCCATCCTCGGTTACGGCAGCCAGGGCCATGCCCACGCTCAAAACCTGAACGACAGCGGCGTGAAGGTCGTGGTTGGCCTGCGCAAGGGTGGCGCTTCTTGGGACAAGGTCGGCAAAGCCGGCCTGACCGTCATGGAAGTTGATGAAGCCGTCAAGGCAGCCGATGTGGTCATGATCCTCTTGCCCGACGAGATGATCGCCGAGGTCTACAACAACAACGTGGCCCCCAACATCAAGCAAGGCGCTTCGCTCGCCTTCGCCCACGGTTTCAACGTGCATTACAACCAGGTCGTGCCCCGTGCCGATCTGGACGTGTGGATGGTGGCGCCCAAGGCCCCCGGCCACACCGTGCGCAACACCTACACCCAGGGCGGCGGCGTGCCCCACCTGGTGGCCGTGCACCAGGACAAGAGCGGCAAAGCCCGCGAACTGGCTCTGAGCTACGCCATGGCCAACGGCGGCGGCAAGGCCGGCATCATTGAAACCAACTTCAAGGAAGAGACAGAGACCGACCTGTTCGGCGAGCAGGCCGTGCTGTGTGGCGGTGCTGTCGAGCTGATCAAGATGGGTTACGAGACCCTGGTTGAAGCCGGCTACGCGCCCGAAATGGCGTATTTCGAGTGCCTGCACGAGCTCAAGCTGATCGTTGACCTGATCTACGAAGGTGGCATCGCCAACATGAACTACTCGATCTCCAACAACGCGGAGTTCGGCGAGTACGTGACCGGCCCCGAGGTGATCAACGAAGAGTCGCGCAAAGCCATGCGCAACGCCCTGAAGCGCATCCAGAACGGCGACTACGCCAAGATGTTCATCCAGGAAGGCCGCCTGAACTACCCAAGTATGACCGCTCGCCGCCGCAACACCGCCGATCACCAGATCGAAGTGGTGGGTGCCCAGCTGCGCGCCATGATGCCCTGGATCGCCAAGAACAAGCTGGTTGACCAGACTCGCAACTGATTTTGTTGCGTGCATAGGCACCCGTGGCTCCCTGGAGCTGCGGGGGCCGCACACACAAGGCCACCTCGGTGGCCTTTTCTATTTGTAGCGTCAGCTTGTTGCTGGCTTACACTGGGGTTTTGCTTTTTGGGTGCAGGGCAGGTCAGCTGCCCGCTCATTTGCTTCGGCTTTTTCAGAGAAATACATGCACGACGGATCCGACCCACTCATGCCCCAGAACGAAGAGATGCGCAAACGGCGCAAGGGTATCTACATGGTGCCGAACATGATCACGTTGGCGGCGCTCTTCGGGGGGTTTTACGCCATCGTGATGGCCATGAATGGTCGCTACGACTTGGCCACCGTGGCCATCTTCGTGGCCATGGTGCTGGACAGTTTGGACGGCCGCGTGGCGCGCATGACAAACACCCAGAGTGCATTCGGCGAGCAGATGGACTCCTTGTCCGATATGGTGTCGTTCGGTGCTGCGCCCGCCCTGATCGCATACATCTGGGCTCTGAGCGGCCTGGGTCGTTGGGGTTGGATTGCGGCATTTGTCTACTGCGCCTGCGCTGCTTTGCGTTTGGCGCGTTTTAACGTCAACACCGGCGTGGTCGACAAGCGCTATTTCCAGGGGCTTCCGTCGCCCGCCGCCGCCGCGCTGGTGGCTGGCTTTATCTGGCTGGCCACCGAATACGGGTTCAAGGGGTCCGAGCTGGTGTGGCCCATGTTTGGTCTCACCCTTTACGCCGGCCTGACCATGGTCACCAATGTGCCGTTTTACAGTTTCAAAGACCTCAGCCTGAAGAAGAGTGTGCCGTTTGCGTCGATTGTGCTGGTGGCGCTGGGCATTGCGGTGATCAACATCGACCCGCCCACGGTTCTGTTTGCTCTGTTCGTGCTCTACGGTCTGTCGGGTTATGCGGTGTATTTCTGGCGCAAGGCCAAAGGGCGGCAAACCAGTGTCATCAGCACGTCGACCGACGAGCCCGACGAGCGCGGGCTGCACGAATAAGGTTTTGGGCATCGCGGCCATGGTTTTCCTTAATCAAGATGCAACTTTCTTTGTGATACATTGGCTCCTATGAAACGGATTTCTTTCGCTCTACTACTGGGTGTCCTTCACGGGCAGTCTTGGTAACGCGCGAGTGATTTCCAACAACGGCCCGTTTGCACCTGCAACGGGCCGTTTGTTTTTGGGTTGTGGGTTTTTTTCAAGAGTGGTCATTGGTGCCACGTACCGGAGATTTGAGATGAGCGACAAACTGATCATTTTTGACACCACCTTGCGCGATGGCGAGCAGTCACCCGGCGCTTCCATGACCAAAGATGAGAAGCTGCGCATTGCGCGCCAGCTTGAGCGCCTCCGAGTGGATGTGATCGAGGCCGGTTTTGCCGCCAGTTCCAACGGTGACTTCGAGTGCGTGCAGGCGATCGCCAACACCATCAAAGACTCCACGGTCTGCTCATTGGCACGTGCCAATGACCGCGATATTTCCCGAGCCGCCGAGGCGCTCAAAGGCGCACAGCGCGCCCGTATACACACCTTCATTGCCACCAGCCCGCTGCACATGGAGAAAAAGCTGCGCATGACGCCTGACGAGGTGTTTGAGCAGGCCAAGCAGTCGGTGCGCTTTGCACGCAACCTGGTTGAAGATGTCGAGTTCAGCCCGGAAGACGGCTACCGCAGCGACATGGACTTCCTGTGCCGGGTGCTCGAAGCCGTCATCAAAGAGGGCGCCACGACGCTGAATATTCCAGACACGGTGGGCTACGCGATTCCCGAGCTTTACGGCGAGTTCATCCGCACCCTGCGCGAGCGCATTCCGAATTCCGACAAGGCGATCTGGTCGGTTCATTGCCACAACGACTTGGGTATGGCGGTGGCCAACTCGCTCGCGGGCGTGAAGATCGGCGGCGCGCGCCAGGTCGAGTGCACCATCAACGGCTTGGGAGAGCGTGCCGGCAACTGTTCGCTGGAAGAAGTGGTGATGGCGGTGCGGACGCGCCGCGACTACTTCAACCTCGATGTGGGTGTGGACACGACCCAGATCGTGCCGGCCAGTCGCATGGTCAGCCAGACCACCGGTTTTGTGGTGCAGCCCAACAAGGCTGTCGTGGGCGCCAACGCGTTTGCCCATGCGAGCGGTATTCACCAGGACGGCGTGCTCAAGGCACGGGATACCTACGAGATCATGCGCGCGGAAGACGTGGGCTGGGCTGCCAACAAGATCGTGCTGGGCAAGCTCAGTGGCCGCAATGCGTTCAAGCAGCGCTTGCAGGACCTGGGCATCGAGATGGAGTCCGAGAGCGAGATCAACACCGCGTTTGCCGCGTTCAAAGAACTGGCCGACCGCAAGAGCGAAATCTTCGACGAGGACATCCTCGCGCTGTGCAGTGACGAAAGCGTGACCGCTGAGAAAGAGCAGTACGGTCTGGTCTCGTTGTCCCAGCACAGCGAAACCGGCGAGCGGCCACACGCGAACATTGTGTTCACCAACGGTGGCAAGGAAGTGGTCTGTGAGTCCGACGGCAACGGCCCTGTTGACGCGTCTTTGAAGGCGATTGAGAGCCAGCTCAACAGCGGTGCCGAGATGGTTCTTTACTCGGTCAACGCCATTACCAGCGGCTCCACCGAGAGCCAGGGTGAGGTCACGGTGCGTTTGCAGCATGGTGGTCGGGTCGTCAACGGTGTAGGCGCTGATCCAGACATCGTCGTTGCATCGGCCAAAGCCTACCTCAGTGCCTTGAACAAGCTGCAAAGCAAGGCCGACCGGGTTTCAGCACAAGGATAAAACCAAATAAAATCAATGACTTAGATGACTATTTTCAGTAAGGGTGAGAATTGACGGTAAAAGTAGTTCTTTCTCTCGCTTTTTCTGAGATAAGTTACACAAGTTTTTGATATTGCTAGTTTTTTTCAATGTGTCTATACTCCACTCCAGCACAATTCCGTTGGCTGGAGTGGACCCATGAACCCTTGCGTAAACCGCTTTCGAAAAGCCATCCACGGTACCGTCGCTCTCGCGCTTGCGGTCGTGCTTGCCGTTCCCCTATCTGTATCCGCTGCGGCTGAGAAAAAACAGACGCAGAAGGTCAAAAAGGCCACCGCCACCCAGCTTGCTGCCAAAAAGAAACCTCTGCAGACCAAAGCTGTTGCTCGGAAAAAAGCAAGCTCTGAAAAAGCGGCCGAACCCAAGGCGTTGGCCAAATCTAAGCTGGCCAAGGCGAAGCCTGACAAAAAAGCCAGGGTCTCAGACACCAAGCAAGCCAAAAGCGGGGCGCGCCATGTCCGCACCGTCGTGGCAGCGAAAAAGAGCGGCAACAAGACGGGTCTGTCCAAGCAGGCCAATGCCGAGCAGGCCCGTAAAAATACCGTCCTTGCGAAGAGCCGCAACGCTGCAGCCACCAGCAAGGTGGCGGTGCGCAACAGTTCGGCTTCCTCCGTGGTGCGTGTGGCCGCGGTGCCCAGTCTGTCCGCAGGCGAGCGTCTGGGTCTGAGAGGCAGCGAAGACGCTCTGGATCTCAGCTCCAGCGTGGCTCTGGTGGTGGATCAGGACACCAACGAGGTGCTCTTCAGCAAGAACGATTCCGCGGTGCTTCCCATTGCCTCGCTGACCAAACTGATGACGGGCCTGGTGATCGCCGACGCGAACTTGCCCATGGACGAGGCCATCACCATCACGCAAGATGATGTGGACATTTACAAAGGCAGCCGTTCGCGGCTGGCTGTGGGTTCTACTTTGAGTCGTGGTGAACTGATGCATCTGGCGCTGATGTCCAGCGAAAACCGCGCTGCTCACGCCTTGGGGCGCACCTATCCGGGCGGCCTGCGGCATTTTGTTTCGCTCATGAACAGCAAGGCCCGTGAACTGGGCATGCACGATACCCGCTATGTTGAACCCACCGGCCTGTTGAGCCAGAATCAGTCCAGCGCCAGGGACCTCGCCACCTTGGTTTCCGTGGCCTACGAGCGTCCCATCTTGCGCGACTTGTCGACTTCACCAAGCCACCAGTTGGAGCTGGGCCATCGCACGCTGCAGTTCAACAATTCCAACCGGCTGATTCGCAACCCCGAATGGGATATTGGTTTGCAGAAAACGGGTTATATCTCGGAGGCTGGCCGTTGTCTGGTGATGCAGGCCAAGGTGGCAGGGCGCAAAGTGATCATGGTGTTCCTCGATTCGGCCGGCAAGCTGAGCCGCGTCCAGGATGCCGAGCGGGTGCGGCGCTGGGTAGAGGCCCAGACCCGCGAACCGGTGTTCGTCAGACCCCAGGGCTGATGCTCCCAACAAAAAACGGTCCAGTTGGACCGTTTTTTGTTGGTGCTGCAGTTGCGCCCCGAGGCTCAGGGCCGTCCAGCGCCCAGCTGCGCTTTGGGGCACCCCAAGGCCGACGAAATTTCCGCCGCCGTGGCGCGGAGTTTGGGCACCCAGTTCTCGTCAATGCGATCGGCCGGTGCCGAGATGGACAGGCCGGCCACCAGCTTGCATTGGTCGTCGTAAATGCCTGCCGCCATGCAACGCACCCCCATCTCCAGCTCTTCGTTGTCCCGCGCCACCCCGGCCTGGCGGCATTGGGTCAGTTCACGCTCCAGCGTTGCCAGCTGGGTCAGGCTGTTGCGTGTGTTGCCCACGAGACCTGTGCGCGTAGCGTAGGCGCGCACGCGTTGCGGGTCGTCTGCCGCCAAAAATAATTTTCCGACCGAGGTGAGGTGCAGCGGTGCACGGCCGCCTATTGCCCTGACCACCTGCATGCCAGAGCGTTCGCTGTAGGCACGCTCAACGTACACAATTTCGTCGCCTTGGCGCATGCTCAGGTTGACCGGTTGCTGGATCAGTTTGTGCAGTTCGCGCATGGGAACCAGGGCCGCGTCGCGCACGCTCAGGCGTGCCTTCACCAGATTGCCCAGCTCCAGCAACCGCATGCCGAGGCGGTAACTGCCCGCTTCGGGACGGTCAACAAAGCGGCCAATGGTCAGATCGTTCAGGATGCGGTGCGCCGTCGATGGGTGCAGCCCGGTCTTTTCGCTGATTTCCTTCAGCGAAACCGGCTCTTCTCGTGAGGCCAGCACTTCCAGCAGATTGAACATGCGTTCAATCACCTGTACGGTGGGCGTGGTGGGCAGTTGGTCGGATCGTTTGGTCATGGGCTCTGCAGTGGTTGTTTTTATTTTACGAGATGAAATTGCACCCCGCCACATGGCCCGTAGCAGCGTGGCGCTTCGGTCTGGATCGGACGGTCCGGCTGCGATCCAGCCGCTGGGATCACACGCTGTCGCGGACCCAATCGCCGTCGATCAGCAGTTCGTGTGGCCGGTAGCCGGCCTTGTAGTTCATCTTGCTGCTCTGAGCAATCCAGTATCCCAGGTACACATAGGGCAGGCCCAGCGCGCGCGCCTGTTCAATCTGCCACAGCACGCCGTAGGTGCCATAACTGGACCGCCCGTCGGGTTCGTAGAAGGTGTAGACAGCGGACAAACCGTCGTTCAAGACGTCGACGATGGAAACCATTTTTAATGGACCGGGCTCGCCATCGGCCCCAGGCTCGTAAAACTCGACCAAACGGGAATTCACGCGGCTTTGCAGCAAAAACTGCGTGTACTGGTCGATGCTGTCGTGGTCCATGCCACCGCCCGCATGCCGGCTGTTTTGGTAGCGCAGGTAGAGCTGGTAGTGCTCGGGCACATAACAAAGCTTGAGCACCCGGGTTTGCAGCGCCGCGTGTTGCGCTAGGCTGCGCTTTTGGCTGCGGCTGGGGGTGAAGTCGGCAACGGGTATCCGCAACGGCACACAGGCTTTGCAGCCATCGCAATACGGCCGGTAGGTGAACATGCCGCTGCGGCGAAACCCGCGGGTCACAAGGTCCGAATAGGCGTCGTTGTGAATCAGGTGGCTGGGCGTGGCCACTTGCGAGCGGGCTTGGCGGCCCGGCAAGTAGCTGCAGGGGTAGGGCGCCGTGGCATAAAACTGCAGCGCTTGAAGCGGGAGTTCTTTGAGGTGCGTCACGCGGGTGGGCTGTGTTCGCTGAACAATTTTTGCCAGTATATCGGCTCAAATTCCCAGCGCGGCGCAGCGTGTTGCGTGGCCCTTTTGATGTGCTGGCTAAAGGTTTGGCGCGGCATGAGTTCACCACCCAATGCGGCCAGGTGCGGGGTGTCTTGCTGGCAGTCGATCAGCGGAATTTGCTGGGCTCGGCAAAACGCGACCAGCGCCGCCAGGGCGATTTTGGATGCGTTGCTTTGCCGGCTGAACATGGATTCACCGAACACCATGGCGCCGAGGTTGATGGCGTAGAGCCCGCCCACCAGCTCACCGTCTATCCAGGTCTCCACGCTGTGCGCTACGCCCGCCTGGTGCAGCCGAAGGTAGGCTTGCACCATGGCCGGCAGAATCCAGGTGCCATCTTGGCCTGCACGGGGCACCAAAGCACAGCTGCGTATCACCCGTTCAAAGTCGTGGTCAAAACGGATCTCCAGTCGGCCGGCGTGCAGCAGGCTCTGGATGGTCTTGCGCAACGAGCGGTGCAGACGAAACGCGTCGGTGCGCAGCACCATGCGGGGGTCGGTGCTCCACCACAAAATGGGCTGGCCTGCGCTGTACCAGGGAAATATGCCTTGCGAGTAGGCCGACACAAGTGTCGCAACGTCCAGCACGCCCCCAGCAGCCAGCAACCCCGGTGCGGGGTCGAGCGGGCCCCAGGCCATTTCCACCGGTGGAAATGCCTGGCCCGGTTCCAGCCAGGGCAGGGTGGGGGTTGCTGGGTTGTGGGACATGTTTCTATTGTGCCGTCAGGTACCTGTGCGCCAGCGTGAACCGAGCGGTTGCGCTTTGCGGGCTGCTCAGCTTCAGACACTGGCCAACCATTCGTACATCGTCAGGTGGCCGATTTGCCTCGCCATACGCGCTGTACACCAAGGGCTGCAGCAATACCCACCGCATCAGCCAGAAGATCGAGCCAGTCACCATAACGCCAGCCTGTGGCTGACTGGGCCAATTCAATGGCACCCCCGGCCAGCAGCAGGCCCGTGCCGATGTGATACGGCGACTTTTTGGGGTAGGCCGACAGGGCAAGCCAGGTCAAACCCAGGAAGCCCAGCGCATGCTGCGCCTTGTCCCAGAAATTGAACACCGGGGGCAACATGGCACCGGGCATGAGCGAAAGCGCAATGACCGTGACCAAGGCGCACCAGAAGGCGGTCTTTTTCATGCCGGCACAGGCTGCCGTTTTGCGTGGTCTGCGCCCATGCCTGTGGCCCGCTCGGTCGGCCAGCGGCGATTCATTTCTTTTTCACAAAACCATAGATCACCAGCAACAACACCGCGCCGATGACGGACGCGATGAAGCCGGCTGCCTGGCCGGGTGCATACAGACCCAGCGCCGCCCCGAGGTAGCTCGCGACAAATGAGCCCGCTACACCCAGTACGGCGGTCATGATCCAGCCCATGCCGTCTTCACCCGGTTTGATGGCCCGAGCGATGAAGCCTGCAATGAGGCCAATGAAAAGCGTGCCGAGTATGGACATCATGTGGAGACCCTGATTCGTTGAAAGGATGACGGGCTAGCACCCGCCGCAAACGCCGCTCAACTGTATCGAACATCGAGCGGTTGGTTCACCACCGACGGCAGTGAAGCACAAAGACGCCGATCCAGGCGTGTGCCCTGTCACTGTTCTGTGGTGATCAGGCGCCTGGAGGTCACCCGCTCAAGCGCTGGCGGCTTCAATGGCCTCGGTCAGTTCCAGCCAGCGCGCCTCCAGCGTGTCGTTTTCATCGTTCACCGCTTTGAGGCGCCGCCCGGAGTCTGCGATGTCGCTGCTGTTCATCGGCTGGCTCAAAGCGGTTTCCAGCTTGGTCTTTTCTTGCGCCAGCAAAGCCATGCGTTTTTCGGTTTGTTCCAGCTCTTTCTTCAATGGCCGGGTTTTTTCGGCCACCTGCTGGCGACGCAGGGCGTCTTGTCGGCGCTGCTCCGGGCTGCGGCTGGTGAGCGACTGAAGGTCCACCGCATTTGAAACTGGCACAGGTGCTGCTATCACCACCGCCGCCTTGTCGTTGGCTCTGGGCGCTGGGAGCGCTGCCACCACAGGCGCACTGCTGCGCTGTTGGTCGCGCTGCTCTTGGCGCTGGGCTTCGCGGGACTGCTTGGCCATGTCGAGCAGATAGCGCTGGTAGTCGTCCAGATCGCCGTCAAACGGCTCAATGCCGCCGCGGGAAACCAGCCAGAACTCGTCACACACGGCGCGCAGCAAGGCGCGGTCGTGGCTGACCAGCATGACGGTGCCTTCAAACTCGTTGAGCGCCATGGAAAGCGCTTCGCGCGTGGCCAGGTCCAGGTGGTTGGTGGGTTCGTCCAGCAGCAGCAGGTTGGGGCGCTGCCACACGATCATGCACAGCACCAGGCGGGCTTTTTCGCCGCCGCTCATGCTGCCCACCGCCTGTTTCACCTGGTCGCCTGTGAAGTTGAAGCTGCCCAGGAACCCGCGCAGGTCTTGCTCGCGCGTGGCCTGGCCGCTCAGGCGGCCTTCTGCGGTGCACTCACGCACCAGGCGAATCATGTGTTCCAGCGGCGTGTCGGCCGGGCGCAGCACGTCAAGCTCTTGCTGCGCAAAGTAGCCAATGTTGAGGCCTTTGCCTTCGGTGATGGTGCCGGCCAGCGCCTGCAGGTCGCGCGCAATGGTCTTCACCACGGTGGACTTGCCCTGGCCGTTGGCACCCAGAATGCCGATGCGTTGCCCTGCCAGCACCGATTTGCTGACGTTGCGCACGATCAGCGTGGGCTCGCAGCCTTCCACCGCTGGGGGGTAGCCAAAGCTCACGTCCTGCATGGCCAGCATGGGGTTGGGCAGGTTCTGCGGCTCGCTGAACTCGAAGGTGAATTCGGCGTCGGCCAGCACCGGGCCAATTTTCTCCATGCGCTCCAGCGCTTTCACGCGGCTTTGCGCCTGCTTGGCCTTGCTGGCCTTGGCCTTGAAGCGGTCAATGAACTTTTGCAGGTGCGCCATCTTGTCCTGCTGCTTGGAATAGGCGGTGGCCTGCAGCGCCATTTGCTCGGCGCGCATGTCTTCAAAGCGGCTGTAGTTGCCGCCATAGCGCGTGAGCTGGGCGCGCTCAATGTGGATGGTGACGTCGGTCACGGCGTCCAGAAATTCGCGGTCGTGGCTGATCACGAGCATGGTGCCTTCGTAGCGTTTGAGCCAGGCTTCGAGCCACACCAGAGCGTCCAGGTCCAAGTGGTTGGTGGGTTCGTCAAGCAGCAGCAAGTCGCTCGGGCACATCAGCGCGCGGGCGAGTTGCAGGCGCATGCGCCAGCCGCCCGAGAAGCTGTTGACCGGGTGCTCCAGCTCGTCGGTGCGAAAACCCAGGCCCAGAATGAGCGCTTGCGCGCGCGCCGGTGCGTCGTGGGCGCCAGCGTCGTGCAGCGCCATGTAGGCGTTGGCCATGCGCTCGCCGTCGCCACTTTCTTCGGCGGCGGCCACTTCGGTCTGGGCTGCCAGCAGCGTCACATCGCCTTCAATGACGAACTGGGTAGCGGGCATGTCGGTTTCAGGCATGTCCTGGGCCACCTGCGCCATGCGCCACTGGGCTGGCACGTAAAAGTCGCCTCTGTCTTCATGCAGTGTGTGGTTGAGCAGGCCAAACAGGCTGGACTTGCCTGCGCCGTTGCGGCCCACTAGGCCAACTTTTTCACCGGGGTTGATGGTGCAGGAGGCGCCGTCGAGCAGGACCTTCGTGCCGCGACGAAGGACAAGGTTTTTGAGCGTGATCATGGATGGGGCGAGGGCGATGCTGCCAGCGCCGAAAGAGAGTCAAAGGTGAGAAGGAGGACCTGGTCGTCGCCAGCGCTGGTGCTGAGCCAGACGGTTTCCAGTTGCGGGAAGGCCGCTTCGAAATGTTCGCGCTCGTTGCCAATTTCAAGCACCAGCACGCCCTGTGCGCTCAGCCGCGCGGGCAGGTCACGCAGCAAGGCGCGGATGAAATCCATGCCGTCAGCGCCACCGGCCAGCGCGAGTTCAGGCTCGGCCCGGTATTCGGCGGGCAGGGCGTCCATGCTGGCTGCGTTCACATAGGGCGGGTTGCACAGCACCAGGTCCCAGGGGCCAGGACAGGCCGCGAGGCCGTCGGA
Organism: Hydrogenophaga sp. L99; assembly: GCF_058731905.1. Lineage (NCBI taxonomy): Bacteria > Pseudomonadati > Pseudomonadota > Betaproteobacteria > Burkholderiales > Comamonadaceae > Hydrogenophaga > Hydrogenophaga sp. L99. Next base: position 1,447,299 of record NZ_CM178972.1, read on the forward strand.
CTCGATGAGGTTGATGCGGTCTCGCAGGCCGTGCTGGTCCACGTTGATGTGGGCCACGGCCAGTGCGTCGGTGGAAATGTCGGCGCCGGTGACCTGCACGTCAGGCCAGGCCAGGGCCGCCAGCACTGCCAGGCTGCCGTTGCCGGTGCACAGGTCCAGTACCGTGCGGGTATGTGCGCCCAGCCAGTGGTCAATGCTGCCTTCGGCAATCAGCTCGGCAATGAAACTGCGCGGGACGATGGCGCGGCGGTCCACATAAAACGGCACACCCTGCAACCAGGCTTCTTGCGTGAGGTAGGCCGCGGGTTCGCGGGTGTCGATGCGGCGCTGCACAAGCGCGCGCACAGCGACCTGCTGTTCGGGTGAAATGGGCTCGTCGGCCAGCGCGTCCAGGTCGCTGTCCAGCGGCAGGCCGAGTTGCCACAGCACCAGCCAGGCGGCCTCGTCCTGGGCGTTGGTGGTGCCGTGGCCGTAGGCCAGCTGGGCCGCATCGAGGCTGTGGGTGGCTTCGGTCAGAAGTTGTTGCAGTTTCAAAAGGATGTCCGGTGGAGCGTTCAGCGGCTGGCGCTGGCCTCTTGGGCCAGGTTGTCCAGGGTGCGCCGGTAAATGTTTTTCAAGGGTTCGATGTCGGCCACGGACACGCACTCGTCGATTTTGTGGATGGTGGCGTTGGGTGGGCCCAGTTCGATCACCTGCGGGCAGACCTGGGCGATGAAGCGCCCGTCGCTGGTGCCGCCGGTGGTTGACAGCTGGGTGTCCAGCCCGGTTTCGGCGTCAATGGCTGCCCGCACGGCGTCCACCAGGGTGCCGGGCGCGGTGAGGAACGGCAAGCCGCCCACGGTCCAGGCCAGGTCGTAGTCGGCACCCGCCTGCAGACTGTGGCGCCCAAGGATGTCGGCCACGCGCTGCTGCAGGCCCTCGGGGGTGGATTCGGTGGAAAAACGGAAATTGAAGTCCACCACCACGGTGCCCGGGATGACGTTGCTCGCTCCCGTGCCGCCGTGGATATTGCTGATCTGCCAGCTGGTGGGCGGGAAATAGGCATTACCGGCGTCCCAGGCCGTGGCGGCCAGCTCGGCCAGGGCCGGTGCCGCCATGTGGATGGGGTTTTTGGCCATGTGGGGGTAGGCAATGTGGCCCTGAATGCCCTTAACCGTGAGCTTGCCGCTCATGGTGCCGCGGCGGCCGTTCTTGATCATGTCGCCGGTGCGCTCCACCGACGTGGGCTCGCCCACAATGCACCAGTCCATGCGCTCGTTGCGGCGCTGCAGCTCGCGGCACACCACCACGGTGCCATCCAGCGCTGGGCCTTCTTCGTCGCTGGTGAGCAAAAAAGCGATGTCAATGGCCGGGTTGGGCTGGGCGGCCACGAATTCTTCACAAGCCACCACCATGGCCGCGAGTGAGGCTTTCATGTCGCTGGCGCCGCGGCCAAAGAGCTTGCCGTCGCGGTGCGTGGGCACAAACGGGTCGCTGGACCAGGCGGTGGTGGGGCCGGTGGGCACCACGTCGGTGTGGCCCGCGAAGATGAGGGTGGGTTGCTGGCCTTGCCCCAAGCGCGCCCAGAGGTTGATGACCCGGAAGTCGGCCGGGCCGCTTTCGATGGTCTCGCAAACGAAACCCAGCGCTGACAGGCGGCTGGCGATCACCGCCTGGCAACCCTCGTCCTTGGGGGTGACAGAGGGCCGTGCAATCAGTTCTTCGGTCAGGCGCAGGGTGGCATTCATAGGATCAGAATTTCACGTCGAGCGTGAACTCGGTAAAGGTGGCGTTGTCGCCATGGTCGTCTTCCGACGGCGTGGCCGTCTGGTTGGATTTCGACGCATTGAAGTCGTTTTGCAGCCGCCACAACAGGTTGCTGGGCGAGTCCGCGTGGGCCAGGCCCTCGTTGCGCGACACCAGACCGTCGTTGATGAGGCGGGCCAGATCTTGCTCGAAGCTTTGCGAGCCTTCAGCCATCGACTTTTCCATGGCTTCGCGCACGCCTGAAAAATCCGCTTTCTGAATCAGGTCGGAAATCAACGCGGTGTTCAGCATCACCTCCATGGCCGGCACGCGCCCGCCGGTGTGGGTGCGCATGAGCCGCTGCGAAACAATGGACCGCAGCGCAGAGGCCAGGTCACCCAGCATGGTGGGGCGCACCTCCACCGGGTAAAAACTCAAAATACGGTTGAGCGCCTGGTAGCTGTTGTTGGCGTGCATGGTGGCCAGGCACAAATGGCCCGACTGCGCGTACGCAATGGCCGCCGACATGGTTTCGCGGTCGCGAATCTCGCCGATCAGGATCACATCGGGCGCCTGACGCAAGGCGTTTTTCAGACCGACTTGCAGCGAAGCCGTGTCGGTGCCAATCTCGCGCTGGTTGACCACCGACTTTTTGTTGCGGTAGACGTATTCGATCGGGTCTTCAATGGTGAGGATGTGGCCCGTGGCGCGGTCGTTGCGGTGGTCGATCATGGCCGCCAACGTGGTCGTCTTGCCGGCACCGGTGGCGCCCACCATCAGCACCAGGCCGCGCTTTTCCATCACCAGATCACCCAGGATGGTCGGCACGTTGAGCGAGTCCAGCGCAGGCACTTCGCCAGGCACAAACCGGATCACCACCGCATAGTTGCCGCGCTGGCGAAAGGCGCTCACGCGGAAGTTGCCCACGCCCTCCAGCGGCACCGCCATGTTGAGCTCGCCGGTTTCCACCAACTCTTCCATGCGTGTGGCCGGCACAATTTCAGCCAGCAGGTTGCGCGGCGCATCGGGTGGCAGCACCTGGCTGTTCACCGCGATGGTCTGTCCGTTGATCTTGATCATGGCCGGCGCGTGCGCCGACAGGTACACGTCCGAAGCCTTCTTCTCAGCCATCAGGCGCAGGATGCGCTCCATCGTTCCGCTGCTCATGCCGTGTCCTTAACTGAAGAAAAAAACCATACGTGACCGGAGTACGTGCCTTCACCCAGAACATCGCGGATCTGGCTTGGCCAGTCCGCAGATGTTGCCCCTCGAGGGGCGGAGCGCAGCGACGGGGGTGGGCCAAATTCAGTCGCGAAGCAGGTCGTTCAGGCTGGTTTTGCTGCGCGTCTGCGCGTCCACGCGCTTGACGATGATGGCCGCGTACAGGCTGTACTTGCCGCCGTCTTTGGGCAGACTGCCGCTGATGACCACCGAACCCGACGGGATGCGGCCGTAGCTCACTTCGCCGGTGGCGCGGTCGTAAATGGGGGTGCTCTGGCCAATGTAGACGCCCATGGAGATCACCGAGTTTTCTTCCACCACCACGCCTTCAACCACCTCGGAGCGCGCGCCGATGAAGCAGTTGTCTTCAATGATGGTGGGGCCGGCCTGCAGCGGCTCCAGCACGCCGCCAATGCCGACGCCGCCTGAGAGGTGCACGTTTTTGCCGATCTGAGCGCAAGAGCCCACGGTGGCCCAGGTGTCCACCATGGTGTTTTCGTCCACGTAGGCGCCAATGTTCACGTAGCTGGGCATCAGGATCGCGCCCTTGGCTATGAAGCTGCCGCGGCGGGCCACGGCTGGGGGCACCACGCGCACGCCGGTCGCCTTCATTTCGGCCTCCGACAGGTGGGCAAACTTGGTCTGCACCTTGTCGTAAAACGCCAGGTCGCCGCTGCGCATCATTTCGTTGTCTTTCAGGCGGAACGACAGCAGCACGGCCTTTTTGATCCACTGGTGCACCGTCCACTGGCCCACGGCTTCGCGGGTGGCCACGCGCAGCTTGCCCACGTTGAGCTCTGCAATCACGTGTTCCACGGCGTCCAGCACCTCTTTGGGGGCCGAAGCGGGGGAGAGTTCGGCGCGGTTGTCCCAGGCGGTGTCGATCAGGGTTTGCAGTTGTTGGGTCATGGATTCAGGCTCTGTAGTAAAGATGCGGTGAAAAGAAAAGGGGTCAGGGGTCAGTCGTTGTGGAACACAAACGCGTTGATGCGCCCTGCGGCTTCCAGGCATTCGGCGGGCTCGGCCACCAGCGCCATACGGATGCGGGCCTTGCCCGGGTTGACGCCGGCCACTTCGCGGGCCAGGTAACTGCCCGGCAAAACCGTCACATTGTATTGAGCCAGCAATTCGCGGGCGAAGGCTTCGTCGGCCGTGAGCCCGGGTAGGCGGCCTTCAAACACCTCGGGCACCTCGGCCCACAGGTAAAAAGCGGCGTCGGGCAGGGCCACGTCCAGCACTTGCGCCATCACCGGCGTCACTTGGGCAAATTTTTCGCGGTACTGGCGGCGGTTGTCCACCACGTGGGCTTCGTCGTTCCAGGCCGCCACGCTGGCGGCTTGCACGGCTGGGCTCATGGCGCCGCCATGGTAAGTGCGGTAGAGCAAAAAAGGTTTGATGAGCGCTGCGTCGCCCGCCACAAAGCCACTGCGCAGGCCCGGCACGTTGCTGCGCTTGGACAGGCTGGTGAACATGACCAGGTTCTTGAAGTCGGTGCGCCCCAGTTTCAGCGCTGCTTCCAGCCCGCCCAGCGGCGGTTCGTCGCGGAAGTAAATTTCGCTGTAGCACTCGTCCGACGCAATCACGAAGCCAAAACGGTCGCTCAGGTCAAACAGCTTTTTCCACTCGTCCAGCGGCATCACGGCGCCGGTGGGGTTACCGGGCGAGCACACAAAGACCAGCTGCGTTTGTGCCCACACCGCTTCGGGCACGCTGTCCCAGTCCACCGCGAAATTGCGGGCCGGGTCGCTGGCCACGTAGTGCGGGCGGGCACCGCTCAGCAGCGCCGCCCCTTCGTAAATTTGGTAGAACGGGTTGGGAAACACCAGCGTGGCGCCTGGCTGGGTCGGGTCAATCACCGTCTGGGCAAAGGCAAACAGGGCTTCGCGCGAGCCGTTCACCGGCAGCACCTGGGTGGCCGGGTTCACGCTCACGCCATAACGGCGCTGCAACCAAGCGGCGCAGGCTTCGCGCAGCGCGGGTTCGCCTGCGGTGGCGGGGTAGGTGGTCAGGCCGGTGTCGAGCGCGGCGGCCAGGGCCTGCTTCAAAAAGTCGGGTGTGGCGTGTTTGGGTTCGCCAATGCCCAGGCTGATGGGGCGGTAGTCCGGGTTGGGGGTGACGTCGGCAAACAGCTTGCGCAGCCGCTCGAAGGGGTAGGGCTGCAATAGGGACAACTTGGGATTCATGGCGTGCATTATCCGAGATTGCCCATTGGGGTCGGGTGGGCTGGTGGATGCCGTTGCGAGTCAGTTGTGTCCCGGCTGAGAAGGCCATGGCTTGTGCCATGGCCGCCGAAGAGGGGCAAAAATGGCCGCAACGGCGCCGCCAGCACCCCAACAGCACCGAAGGTGCGCCCAATGGACAACCTCGGATTTTCCCAAGGCACGCAGGAGGGCCGCTGGCGCGGGGCGCCTTCGGGCTTTGGGGTGGGTGGACACGGTATCATGCGCGTTGCGGTCCGGCCCCTGTGTGGGGAGGATTTTCGTTACAAATCAAACAGTTAGCCTTCCGCGACCGAATCCCCGTGCGCCTCAATTCGATCAAGTTATCCGGGTTCAAGTCCTTCGCTGAGCCGACCAACTTCATGCTCCCCGGTCAGCTGGTGGGCGTGGTGGGGCCCAATGGTTGCGGCAAGTCCAACATCATGGACGCGGTGCGCTGGGTGCTGGGCGAGTCCAAAGCGTCCGAGCTGCGTGGCGAGTCCATGCAGGACGTGATCTTCAACGGCACCAACACCCGCAAGCCCGCCAGCCGTTCCAGCGTGGAGCTGGTGTTTGACAACGCCGACCACCGCGCTGGCGGCCAGTGGGGACAGTTTGGTGAAATTGCGGTCAAGCGCGTGCTCACGCGCGACGGCACCAGCAGCTACTACATCAACAACCAGCCCGTGCGCCGGCGCGACGTGCAAGACGTGTTTTTGGGCACCGGCCTGGGCCCGCGCGCCTACGCCATCATTGGCCAGGGCACCATCAGCCGCATCATTGAAAGCAAGCCTGAAGAGCTGCGCCTGTTTCTCGAAGAAGCCGCCGGCGTTTCAAAATACAAAGAGCGCCGCCGCGAAACCGCGCACCGCCTGGCCGACACGCGCGAAAACCTCACGCGGGTCGAAGACATCTTGCGCGAACTTAACGCCAACCTCGACAAGCTGGAAAAGCAGGCCGAGGTGGCGGCACGCTACAAAACCCTACAAGCCGGCGCCACGCTCAAACAGCACCAGCTGTGGTTTTTGAAGCGCAGCGAGGCCGACGCCGACCAGGCCAAGGTGAAAAACGACGCCGCGCAGGCGCTCAACGACCTGGAGTCGCGCACGGCCGACTTGCGCCGTGTGGAATCCGAGCTGGAAACCATCCGGCAGGCGCACTACGCCGCTGGCGACCAGGTGAACCAGGCGCAGGGCAAGCTCTACGAAGCCACTGCCGAGGTGGGCAAGCTGGAAGCGGAGATTCGCTTTGTGGTGGAAGGCCGCCAGCGGGTAGAGCAACGCTTGGTGCAGCTTAAAGAGCAGATCAGCGCCTGGAGCACGCGCAGCGAAGACGCCGGCGTGGAGCTGGAGCAACTGGCCGAAGCCATGCTGGACGCCGAGGACAAGTCGGTGGTGCTGGCAGCACAAGGCGAAGAGCAGGGCATGGCCCTGCCCGCGCTGGAAGACAACTTGCGCCAAACCCAGGCTCGCGCCAACGAACAGCGCGCCAGCGTGACGCAGGTGCAGCAGCAAATTCAGGTGCTGGCCGCCGAGCAGCGCAACATTGAAGAGCAAAGCCGCCAGCTCAACCAGCGCCGCGAGCGGTTGACCGCCGACCGGAACGCGCTGGCCGCGCCCGACGAAGGCCGTTTGCAGGAGGCACAGGCCCAGCTGGCCAGCGCGCAAGAGCTGACCGAACTGAACGACGCCGTGTTGCAGGAACTGCAAGACAGCGTGCCCCAGCTGGACGACGAGCGCCGCACCGCCCAGCAAGCGGTGAACCAGGAGTCGGCCCGGCAGTCCGAGCTGACCGCACGGCTGGAAGCGCTGAAGGCGCTGCAAGACAAGGTGCGTACCGACGGGAAGCTGCGGCCCTGGCTGGCCAAGCACGGGCTGGACGGCCTGCAAGCGCTCTGGAGCCGCCTGCACGTGGAGCCGGGCTGGGAAAACGCGCTGGAAGCCGCGCTGCGCGAGCGCCTCGGCGCGCTTGAGGTGTCGCGCCTGGACATGATGCGGGCCTTTGGCAACGACGCGCCGCCCGCCAAACTGGCTTTTTACAACCCGCCCGCCGGTGCTGCGCCCGTGCAGGCGGGTGCCAGCGCCACCGGCCTGAAGCCGCTGGCCAGCTGGCTGCGCCAGCAAGACGCGGCCCAGCAAGCCCTGCTGGGCGAGTGGCTGCACGGCTGCTTGACCGCCGCCACGCTGGAAGAAGCGCTGGCGCAGCGCAGCCATTTGCAGCCCGGTGAAGTCATTTTTGTGCCCGGTGGCCACGCCGTTACCGCCCACAGCCTGAGTTTTTACGCCCCCGACAGCGAGCAGGCCGGCCTGCTGGCCCGGGCGCAAGAAATTGAACACCTGGAAAAAGCCGTGCGCGCCCAGGTGCTCATGGCCGAGCAGGCCCGCACCGCGCTGGTGCGCGCCGAGGCCGCTTACGCCGACGCTTCGCAGCGCCTGGTGAGCGCCCGCCGCGATGCCGCCGAAGCTCGCACCCGCGCCCACGAACTGCAGGTGGAAGCCCTGCGCCTGGCCCAGCTGGCCGAGCAAACCCGCGCGCGCAGCCAGCAAATTGCCGGCGACATGGCCGAGGTGGATGCCCAGCTCGACGAGCTGCAAGAGCGCCGCGTGACCGCCGAAGCCCGCTTTGAAGAACTGGACATGCAGCTGGCCGACAGCCAGGAGCGCCACGCCCAGCTGGACGACAAAGTGATTGACGCCGAGCGCGCCCTGAACCAGGCCCGCGAGCAGCAACGCACGCTGGAGCGCACCGCCCAGGAAGCCACCTTTGCCCTGCGCAGCCTGCAAGCGCGCCAGGGCGAGCTGCAGCGTTCGCTGGAAACGGCCGCCAGCCAGGAAAAGTCGCTGGCCGACGAAGAGCAGCGCGCCCGCGACGAACTCGCCCGCCTGAACGACGCCGCCGCCCAAGGCGGGCTGCAAAGCGCGCTGGCCGTGAAGATGGAGCGCGAGCAGGCGCTGGGCACGCTGCGCAGCGACTACGACGGCCTCACCGCCAAACTGCGCGCCAGCGACGAACGCCGCCTGCAGCTGGAGCGCGAACTGGAGCCACTGCGCAACCGCATCACCGAATTCCAGCTCAAAGAGCAGGCTGCCCGCCTGGGCGTTGAGCAATACAGCCAGCTGCTGACCGAGGCCGAAGCCGACCTGGCCGCCGTGGCGCAAAGCGTGACCGAAGGCAACGTGCGCCTCACCGGGCTGCAAAGCGAGATTGACCGCATTCACCGCGAAATTCAGGCGCTGGGCGCGGTGAACCTGGCTGCGCTGGACGAACTGACCGCCGCCCGCGAGCGCAAAACCTTTTTGGACGCGCAGTCGGCCGACCTGGTGGAAGCCATGAACACGCTGGAAGACGCGATCAAGAAGATCGACGGCGAAACCCGCGAGCTGCTGGGCAGCACCTTTGAGACCGTCAACGGCCATTTCGGGCGCATGTTCCCCGAGCTGTTTGGTGGCGGCAACGCCCGCCTGGTGATGACCGGCGAAGAAATACTGGACGCCGGCGTGCAGGTGCTGGCGCAGCCACCCGGCAAGAAAAACCAGACCATTCACCTGCTTTCGGGCGGTGAAAAAGCGCTGACCGCCATTGCGCTGGTGTTTGCCATTTTTCAGCTCAACCCGGCGCCGTTTTGCTTGCTGGACGAGGTGGACGCGCCGCTGGACGACGCCAACACCGAACGCTACGCCAAGCTGGTGACCAGCATGAGCAAAAAAGGCACCCAGTTCCTGTTCATCAGCCACAACAAAATCGCCATGGAAATGGCCGAACAACTGATTGGCGTGACCATGCAAGAGCAGGGCGTTTCCCGTATCGTCGCGGTGGACATGGAGTCCGCCGCCGGCATGATTGAGTCCACCTAAAACCAAGTCCCAAGCACCATGAGCACACTGCAAATCAGTCTGGCCATCATCGGCGGTCTCGTGCTGGCGGGCGTGGTCGCCTACAACGCCTGGATCACACGCAAAAGCGCCCCGCGCACCGCCAGCGAGCGCGTGCAAGAAGGCCGTGGCGATGCCGCCGGTTTTGACGACACCGCCCCGGTGGCCGACAGCGGCGAAGCCCGCCCACGCGGCGACCACCGCATCGACCCGGTGCTGGGCGGCGAGTTTGAGAGCGACGGCAACGGCAGCGGCTCTGCCATGGCCGATGGCGAGCGCCTGCAGCCGCCGCCGGTGGTGCCGGTCACGCTCAACCATGTGGTCAACCCGCCCGAGAAAAAAGCCGGGCTTGACGCCCTGATCGACGTCATCACCCCGTTGTTGCTTGAAGGCGAGGTCTCGGGCGACGCCTTGCTGGCCGCGCTGCCCGGCACGCGCCGCGTGGGCAGCAAACCCTTTGCGGTGGAAGGGCTGAGCGAAGCCACGGGCGAGTGGGAAACGCCGCGCCTGGGCCAGCGCTACCGTGCTTTGCAGGCTGGTGTGCAGCTGGCCAACCGCTCGGGCGCACTCAACGACATTGAGTTTTCAGAGTTTGTGGTGAAGGCCCAGGCCTTTGCCGACGCGGTGGGCGCTGCGCCCGATTTCCCCGACATGCGCGCCGAAGTGGCCCGCGCCCGCGAGCTCGACGCCTTTGCCAGCGGCCACGACGCGCAACTGGGCTTCACCCTGCGCGCCCGCCGCGCCGCCTGGAGCCCCGGCTACGTGGCCCAGCACGCCGCCCGCCTGGGCTTTGTGGCGGGTGCCTTGCCCGGCCGCATGGTGCTGGCCGGCAGCCAGCACGGGCAAGCGCCCATTCTCAGCCTGGCGTTTGACCCCCAAGCCGCCATGGCCGACGACCCCGAACAAAGCGCTTTGCGCGACATTGCCCTGTCGCTGGAAGTGACCCACGTGCCGCGCAGCGAACAGCCGTTTGTGCGCATGCGCCAAGCCGCAGCCGCCTTGGCAGAAGCCATGGACGGTGTCATTACCGACGACGCCGGGCAGCTGCTGTCCACCGACACCATGGACCGCATCGGCGCCGACCTGGAAAGCCTGTACGACGCGCTGGACAGCCGCGACCTGGCGGCGGGTTCGGCGCAGGCTCGCCGATTGTTTAGTTAACCCCCCCGCGCCGCCTGCGGCGTCATCCCCCCCAGGGGGGGGGCAACGCTGGCGGCCCGGCGGAGCCGGTTCCGCAGCGTTCTGGGTCTGACTTCCCTTCAGATTCGAAGCATCTTGTTTATGACGACCCCTGACCTGTTTTCATTGCAGCCCACGCCGGCCGAGCGCGCGACCGAATTGCGCCAGCAGCTCAACCGCCACGCCCACCTGTACTACACGCTGGACGCGCCCGAGATTCCAGACGCCGAGTACGACCGGCTGTTTCGTGAGTTGCAGGCGCTGGAGGCTGCGCACCCCGAGCTGTTGACGCCGGATTCACCCACGCAGCGGGTGGGTGGCCGGGTGCTGGACGCCTTTACGCCGGTGCGCCACGCCGTACCCATGTTGTCCATCAACACCGAGACCGACACCGAACCCACCGGGGCGCAAAACTTCGACACCCGCGTGCGCCGCGCGCTCGGGCTGGGCGAGGCAGACGCGCCGCTGGAATATGTGGCCGAGCTGAAGTTTGACGGCCTGGCCATGAGCCTGTGGTATGAAAACGGCGTGCTGGTGCAGGCCGCCACCCGCGGCGACGGCGAGGTGGGCGAGGACGTCACGTCCAACATCCGCACCATCGGGCAGATTCCGCTGCGCTTGCCGGCCGATGCACCGCCCGTGCTGGAAGTGCGCGGCGAGGTTTACATGCGGCGCGACCACTTTGATGCCCTCAACGAAAAACAGCGCGCCAAGATCGCCGCTGGTGCCAAAGGCGAAAAAACCTTTGTGAACCCCCGCAACGCCGCCGCCGGCGCGGTGCGCCAGCTGGACTCGGGCATTGCAGCCCAGCGCCCACTGAGCTTTTTCGCCTACGGCCTGGGCGACATGACGCCGCCCGAGCAAGGCGGGCCGGTGTTTGACACCCACTTTCAACTGCTCATGCAGCTGAAAGCCTGGGGTTTCCCGGTGGCCGAGCAAACCACCATTGCCCACGGTGCCAGCGAGCTGGTGGCCTTTCACCAGCGTATCGGCGCAAGCCGCGACCAACTGCCCTACGACATCGACGGCGTCGTCTACAAGGTCAATTCGCTCGTGCTGCAGCGCCAGCTGGGCTTTGTCACCCGCGAACCGCGCTGGGCCGTGGCCCACAAATACCCGGCTCAAGAACAGCTCACCACCGTGCTCGCCATTGACGTGCAGGTGGGCCGCACCGGCAAGCTCACGCCCGTGGCCAAGCTCGCGCCCGTGTTTGTGGGCAACGTGACCGTGACCAACGCCACCCTGCACAACGAAGACGAAGCCCGCCGCAAAGACGTGCGCGTAGGCGATACCGTGATCGTGCGCCGCGCGGGCGACGTGATCCCCGAAGTGGTGGCCGTGTTGCCCGACAAACGCGTGGGCGACCCACCCCCGTTCACCATGCCGCACCAGTGCCCGGTGTGCGGCAGCGCCGCCGTGCGCGAAGAAGGCGAGGCCGACTACCGCTGCACCGGCGGCCTGTTCTGTGGCGCGCAGCGCAAAGAGGCCATTTTGCATTTCGCCCACCGCCGCGCCGTGGAAGTGGAAGGCCTGGGTGACAAACTGGTGGAGCAGCTGGTGGACGCGGGCGTGGTCAAAACCCTGCCCGACCTGTACCGCCTGGGCCTCACCGCCCTGGCCAGCCTCGACCGCATGGCCGACAAGTCGGCCCTGAACATACTGGCCGCGCTGGAAAAGTCCAAAACCACCACGCTGCCACGCTTTTTGTTCGGCCTGGGCATTCGCCACGTGGGCGAAGCCACCGCCAAAGAACTGGCCCGCCACTTCGGCCAGCTCGACCGCATCATGGACGCCACCGAAGAACAGCTGCTCGAAGTGAACGACGTGGGCCCCGTGGTGGCGCAAAGCATTCGCACCTTTTTTGACCAACCCCACAACCGCGAGGTGGTGGAGCAGCTGCGCGCCTGCGGCGTGCACTGGGAAGAGGGCGCCCCCGCCGAACGCGCCGCCCAGCCCCTAGCCGGCAAAACCTTCGTGCTCACCGGCACCTTCCCCACCCTAAGCCGCGACCAGGCCAAAGACCTGCTGGAAGCCGCAGGCGCCAAAGTGGCCGGCTCAGTCAGCAAAAAAACCGACTATGTGGTGGCAGGTGCAGAAGCTGGCAGCAAGCTGGACAAAGCGCAGGCGCTGGGAGTGGCTGTTATTGATGAGGTGGGGATGTTGGTGCTGCTGGGGCAGGGTTGACGCGATGAGGAAAAACCAACTTAACGAAATTGACAAACCTTTCTAGATAGTTCAAAATTTGGACGTCGCCACCGCTTGAGCACATGACCCATGTCCAGTCCCACGCAATCTTTCAATCTTTCACCCTCTATCGAAGAGCTCTACGCCAGAGTGCAACGAGAGCTGAAAAACGCCGATCCAGACATCAGAGCCCACGAAGTCTTCGATGATTTTTATCTTCAAGTGATTCGGAGCATCAGAAGCGCCGATGGGTCTCGTTTAAATAAAAGCTATTTGCAGTCGTTGCTTTTGCCTTTCGATCCAGCGCCGTGGAAAACTCAGCTTGATTCGTTATCTGCACTGATTACTTCAATACGTATTGCACTCCTTGCTCGATTGCTTGTGATGAAGCAGAACGCAGGGTTCACGCCGTTGACTCGGGCTATGCCTGTCCACGGTTTTTTTGAGAGCAGGGTCAACAAGCGCAACGCGCCATAACAGCGGGTATCAGTGAACTCAAATGAACACCTTGACTTTTCCCCTTTCTGTTGCTCTTGAACCCTCGACCCGCAATGCCGTCTCGTACGACCCTTACGCTAGCGAAGCGCAGACCGATGCGTTGTTGCGCTATGGTGCCGCCTACCGGCGCGATCGGATGCAGGCGGCCGACATGATCACCACCGATGAAGCTGCCGAACTGGTGGGTACCTCGCGCGTGACCATCAACGCTTGGATAAAGGCTGGCCGCTGCATCGGTGTGTCACACTTGCGGCGCGGCTTCAAGTTGCCCCGCTGGCAGTTCGAGCCGTTTGTGTTCCCGCACATCCAGCCGCTGTCGCAGGCACTGGGCACCGCCGATGGCTGGCCCTTGCTGGCCTTCCTGGAAAGCCCGCACCCGGCGCTGGACGGGCAGACGCCCCGTGTGGCCTTGGAGCAAGGTGTGGATGCGCAGCGCGTGCTGGGTCTCGCAACAGCAGAGGGACATTGATACCCCCTGCCCATGAATCTCAAAGAACTCAATCCTCCTCTTATTGAACTACCCTCCGGGCAGACATTTTTCCGGGTGCAGTTAATGCGCGCACGACCCGGCACGGTAAAAACGAATGGGCTGCTGCTACCGCCGGTAGGCGTGTTGTCCGGGCGTTTCTGCTTGCCCGATCAGCTCACGGCCTACCTGGCCGACAGTGCGGACACAGCACTGTTCGAGTCGCAGTTTCGTCGAGACACCAAGAGCCGAAGCCTTGTTGAACTGCGCAAACGCACCTTGCTCCAGCTCACTACAACGCAGCCCCTGCGGCTGGTGGATCTGCGTCCACTGGCTGAGCCCTATCCACTGCTGCTGAGTCTGCGTATCGAGCAGACCCAGGCGCTGGCGCTTGAATGCTTCAAAGCTGGACACCAAGGCTTGATTTATGCCTCCGCGCAGCACATGCAGCACGCTTGCGTCTGTCTGTTTCCTGGTGGTATCCCGGCCCTGAAACGTCGGCAGCAGTGGCCACTGGTTAAGCCGGGCACGCGACAGTTGCTGCATGTGGCGGTGAACGCTGCTCGCAGATCTGGGGTACCGCTGATGGAGGACGGTGCGTGACGTTGACGTTGTCCCTGCATGATCTCTCCGCCACCCCACGGCGCGCTTCGGACTTGGCGGTTCTGGTGCCCCCGATGGCCAGCCATTGCAGCGCGGTCACCTGATCGCCCCTGATCAGCAAGCCAAGCAGGGCGACCACGGCGGGTTCAGCATAGCGTAATGGGGTCAGGCACCGTATTTTGCCGTCGACCGATCGCCACGGGGTTGCAAACGCTTAACCAAAGGACGGCCAGTCGAGAGACGTTTTGAAACTCTGACAAACTGCTCCGCACGAAGACGGAATGGGCGAACGGACCGTTGGCGGTTGCATTGCATTCACTTGAACTTGTAATGGTCTCGGTTGAGCACCGCTGCCACGTCGCTCACTTCTTCGGGAAAAAGGCCCAGGTTCATGCTGGTGTTGCACATTTCCACCATGCCGCGCAACAGGCCGGCGGTGTTGATCTTGCCCAAGGGCTTGTACATGGCGCTGCCGTCGCCGCCCACTTTGCTGACGTGGCAGGCGACGCACTTGTGTTCGGCGATGAGTTTTTCACCGAGCGCCAGGTTGGCGTCTTTGAAGATTTCGGCGCCTTGGGCGCTGGCCTGGGTGCTGAAAAACACCAAGGAGCCGCCCAGCAGCACGGCGGTGGCGGCCCAGCGTAGCCGGTTGGAAACGGAGGGCAGAGAGTGAACGCGTGTTTGCATGGAAAATCCTCCGAAGCGGTTCAAAACTGCACTTTATAACGGCCCGGCCCAACACCCCACGGGGTAATCCATAACCCCAGAAACAGCAGCATGACCATTCACACCATCTTGAAAATGGGCGACCCGCGCCTGCTGCGCGTGGCGCAGCCTGTGGGCACTTTCAACACGCCCGAGCTGCACCGCCTGGTGGCCGACCTGCTGGACACCATGGCGGCGGCAAACGGCGCGGGCCTGGCGGCGCCGCAGATTGGGGTGGACTTGCAGGTGGTGATTTTTGGCACCGACGCGCCCAACCCGCGCTACCCCGACGCGCCGGTGGTGCCGCGCACGGTGTTGGTCAACCCGGTGATCACGCCGCTGGGCGACGAGGAGGAAGACGGGTGGGAGGGGTGTTTGTCGGTGCCGGGCCTGCGCGGCGTGGTGCCTCGCTTCAAGCGCATCCGTTACCAGGGGTTCGACGCGTTGGGCCAGGCGATTGACCGCGAGGCCGATGGCTTTCACGCCCGGGTGGTGCAGCACGAGTGCGACCACCTGTGGGGCAAGCTGTACCCGATGCGGGTGCGCGACTTCACGCGCTTTGGTTTTACCGAGGTGCTGTTTCCTGGGCTGGACGCGGGGGATGACGATTGAGGATCGATGCGGCCGGGAGTGGTATCCACCGTTCGCCCTGAGCTTGTCGAAGGGCTTAGACAAGCTCAGGGCGAACGGTGGGAAATTGGTCAACGAGCCGGCTTCATAGAACGCTGAAGACCCTCACCCCGGCCCTCTCACGCTACCGGGAGAGGGGGTGGGAGCGGGGAGTGCGGACGGCTCAGCCTTCCAGCGTTTCCAGCAACTCGGTTTCAATTTCAATTTGCCGCTTGTTCACCTGCAGCTGTGGTCCGCTGATGAGGAAGGTGTCTTCCACGCGCTCGCCCAGGGTGGTGATTTTGGCCAGTTGCACGCTGATTTCGTGGCGCGCCAGCACCCGTGAAATGCAATACAGCAGGCCGGCGCGGTCGCTGGCCGACACGCTGAGCAGCCAGCGCTGGGCTTTGTCGTCGGGGCGCAGGTCTACCCGGGGTGTCACGGGGAAGCTCTTGACGCGGCGCGACAGGCGGCCTTTCGTGGGGGTGGGCAGTGGCCCGCGCTCGTCAATGGTCTGGGCCAGGTTGTTTTCCACCATGGCGATGAGTTCGCGGTAGTGCTCTGACAGCGTGGGCGCCACCACCTGGAAGGTGTCGAGCGCGTGGCCGTTTTGCGTGGTGTGGATGCGCGCGTCCAGAATGCTGAAACCCGAGGTGTCAAAGTAACCGCAGATGCGGGCAAACAGGTCGTTTTGATCGGGTGCGTACACCAGCACCTGCAGGCCTTCGCCTTCGGGCGAGATGCGTGCGCGCACGATGCAGTGTTCGCCCGGCACGTTGTTGTCTGCGCTGGCTTCACCGTCGGGCGCAGCGGGGCGCTTGGCGGCGGCGCGGGCGTTTTGCGTGGCCTGCTGGTGGTTGGTTTGCGAGGCGGCTACGGCCAGCTGCTTGGTGAGTACCCGGGTGTGCCAGGCAATTTCGTCGGCCTGGTGGCGCATGAAGTAGCTCACGTCCAGCGTGTCCCACAGCGCTTTGTGCGCCAGGTGGGGCAGGGCGTGCAGCGCCAGCAGCGAAAGGGCTTCGCGTTTGCGGGCTTCCACCACGGCGCCGGGGTCGGGGGCGCGCCCGCCGAGCGCGCGCAGCGTGTAGCGGTACAGGTCTTCCAGCAGCTTGCCTTTCCAGGCGTTCCACACTTTGGGGCTTGTGCCTCGGATGTCGGCCACGGTGAGCAGGTACAGCGCGGTCAGGTAGCGCTCGTTGCCCACGCGCTTGGCAAAGGCGTTGATCACGTCCGGGTCGCTCAGGTCTTCCTTTTGCGCCATGCGGCTCATGGTCAGGTGTTCGGACACCAGAAACTCGATGAGCTGGCTGTCTTCGCGTGCTATGCCGTGCTGCCGGCAGAAGATGCGCACGTCTTTTGCGCCCAGGTCCGAGTGATCGCCGCCGCGGCCCTTGGCAATGTCGTGAAACAGCGCGGCAATGTAGAAGATCCACGGTTTGTCCCAGCCTGCGGCCAGCTGCGAGCAAAACGGGTATTCGTGCGAATGTTCGGCAATGAAGAAGCGGCGCACGTTGCGCAGCACCATCAAGATGTGCTGGTCCACGGTGTACACATGGAACAGGTCGTGCTGCATCTGCCCGACGATGTTGCGAAAAACCCAGAGGTAGCGCCCCAGCACCGAGGTCTGGTTCATCAGCCGCATGGCGTGGGTGATGCCTTCGGGCTGCTGCAGGATCTTCAGGAAGGTGGCACGGTTGACCGGGTCGGCGCGGAACTTCGCGTTCATCACCGGCCGCGCGTTGTAGAGCGCCCGCAGCGTGCGGGCCGACAAACCTTTGATGCCTACCGTGGTCTGGTAGATCAAAAAAGTTTCCAGAATGGCGTGGGGTTGCTGCACATACAGGTTGTCGTGCGCCACCTCCAGCATGCCGCCTTTGTCAAAAAAGCGTTCGTTCAGCGGGCGCCGGCGGTCCACGCCAGCGTCGTTGCTGCTCAGGCGCTCTTCAATGTTCAGCAGCAAAATCTGGTTGAGCTGGGTGACCGCTTTGGCCGCCCAGTAATAGCGCTTCATCAGCGCTTCGCTGGCGCGGCGCATGCCCCGGGCGTGCGGGGGCGTGTGCCCGCCCGGGCCGCTGGGGGTGATCACCGCCGGCACCTGCGCCTTGAAGCCAAACGACTCGGCCACGGCGGTTTGCAGGTCAAACACCAGCCGGTCTTCGCGGCGGTTGGCCAGCAGGTGCAGCCGGGCGCGAATGAGGCTGAGCAGGGCTTCGTTGGCCTTGATCTGGCGCGCTTCCAGCGGCGTGGCCAGGCCTTTGCGGGCCAGTTCGTCCCAGCTGCGGCCCAAGCCGGCCGCTTTGGCCACCCACAAGATGATCTGCAGGTCGCGCAGGCCGCCGGGCGACTCTTTGCAGTTGGGTTCCAGGGAATACGGCGTGTTTTCAAACTTGTTGTGGCGCTGGCGCATTTCCAGCGTTTTGGCCACAAAAAAGGCCTTGGGGTCCATCGCCTCGTTCAGCTGGCCCACCAGGGCATTGAACTGCGCTTTGCTGCCACAAAGCAGGCGGCATTCCAGTAGCGAGGTTTGCACCGTCACGTCTTTGGCGGCTTCTTCCACGCAGTCGGCGGCTGTTCGCACGCTGGAGCCAATTTCGAGGCCCACGTCCCAGCAAGACCCAATGAAACCTTCCAGCCGGGCCTTGAGCGTTTCGTCTTGCTCCGGCAGGCTGCCGTCGGGCAGCAGCACCAGCACGTCCACGTCAGAAAACGGAAACAGCTCACCACGGCCGTAGCCGCCCACCGCCATCAGGGTGAAACTGGGGCCAAAGCCGGCGTGGCTCCAGAGCGCGCTCAGGGTCTGGTCGGTCAGGCGTGTGAGGCGCTGCAAGGCGCTGCGTACGCCGCGCGAAGACGCGCCCTGCACACCCAGCCGCTCCAGAATGGCCGATTTTTCACTGCGGTAATGGAGGCGCAGCGCCCCAATGTCGCCTTTGGGGTCGCTCATGGCGTTCTCCTGGTGGCCGGTGGCCCGGTCAGACGGTGGCGGGAACTTGGTTCACAAAGGCGGGCACGGGCGGGCTGCCGGCCGAGAGCGTGAGCACCTCGTAGCCCGTGGGGGTGACCAAAATGGTGTGCTCCCATTGGGCCGAGAGCGAGCGGTCTTTGGTCACGATGGTCCAGCCGTCGCCCATTTCCTTGATGTCGCGCTTGCCCGCGTTGATCATGGGTTCGATGGTGAAGGTCATGCCGGCTTTCAGCTCTTCCAGCGTGCCGGGGCGGCCGTAGTGCAGCACCTGCGGGTCTTCGTGGAAGCGTTGCCCGATGCCGTGGCCGCAAAACTCGCGCACCACGGTGTAGCCGTTGCTTTCGGCAAAGGTTTGAATGGCGTGGCCAATGTCGCCCAAGCGCACGCCCGGTTTGACCATGGCAATGCCCTTCCACATGGCTTCAAAGGTGACGTGGCACAGGCGCTTTGCCTGGATGCTGCAGGCCGCTTCGCCGCCAATGAGGAACATGCGGCTGTTGTCGCCGTACCAGCCTTCGGGCGTGATCACGGTGACGTCGATGTTCAGGATGTCGCCTTTTTTCAACGGCTTTTCATTGGGAATGCCGTGGCACACCACCTGGTTGATGGACGTGCACAGGTGGCCGGGGTAGGGCGGGTAGCCGCTGGGCTGGTAGCCAATGGTGGCCGAGCGCGTGCCCTGCTGCTTCATGTATTCGGCCGCCAGGCGGTCGATTTCCAGCGTGGTCATGCCGGGCTGGATCAGCGGGGTCAGGTAGTCCAGCACTTCGGAGGCCAGTCGGCCGGCCACGCGCATGCCTGCGATGCCGGCTTCGTCTTTGTAGGTGATGCTCATGGGGCTGGATTATCCCACCGGGGCTGGGCGTGGTTGGCGGGGGTGGGCGGGTTGCCCGGGTAAAATCGCGGGTTTCCACCCACCCTCTGGGTTCACGCACCCCAGGCTCCCACCGTGTCCCTGCACCTGCGCTTTTTTGATGGCGGCAATGCCATCAGCGACTTCAAAGTCCAGCAAATTTTGCCCCGCCTCGTGGGCATTTCCGACAAGATCACCGGCCTCACGGCGCGCTTTGTGCACCTGGCGTCGTTTGACGCCGAGCCCGACGCCGCCACCGTGGAGCGCCTGGGCCAGCTGCTGGCCTACGGCGAGCCTTGCTCGCAAGCGCACCAGAAGCTGACCGAAAGCGGCGCCCCGGCGCTGCTGGTGATGCCGCGGCTGGGCACTGTGTCGCCCTGGGCGTCCAAAGCCACCGACATTGCCCACAACTGCGGCCTGGCACTGCACCGGGTGGAGCGGTTGGTGGAATTCCGGCTGCAGCTTAAAAGCGGCCTGCTGGGCAAAGCCAGCCTGAGCGCCGAGCAACTGCAAGCCGTGGCCGACAGCCTGCACGACCGCATGACCGAAAACGTGTCGCTAGACCGCAGCCAGGCCAGCGCCTTGTTCACCGAACTGCACGCGGCGCCCATGGCGCATGTGGATGTGCTGGCGGGTGGCCGCACGGCCCTGGTGCAAGCCAACACCACCTGGGGCCTGGCCCTGGCCGACGACGAGATTGATTACCTGGTGAACGCCTTCACCGGCTTGCAGCGCAACCCCACCGACGTGGAGCTGATGATGTTTGCGCAGGCCAACAGCGAGCACTGCCGCCACAAAATCTTCAACGCGCAGTTCACCATTGACGGCGTGGCGCAGGACAAAAGCCTGTTTGGCATGATCCGCCACACGCACCAGTTGGCACCGCAGCACACCGTGGTGGCGTACTCGGACAACGCGTCCATCATGGAAGGCAACCCGGTGGAGCGCTTTGTGGCGCGCGCCGGCGGCAACGCTTCGCCCGCCTACGTGGCCGAGCCGGCCACGCACCACATCTTGATGAAGGTGGAAACGCACAACCACCCCACCGCCATCTCGCCGTTTCCCGGCGCGTCCACCGGCGCAGGCGGCGAGATTCGCGACGAAGGCGCCACCGGGCGCGGTTCCAAGCCCAAGGCGGGCCTGACCGGCTTCACCGTGTCCAAGCTCTGGGGCGGCCTGAGCGACCAGCCGGGCGGCAAGCCCGAGCACATTGCCAGCCCGCTGCAGATCATGACCGAGGGCCCGCTGGGCGGCGCCGCTTTCAACAACGAGTTTGGCCGGCCCAACCTGCTGGGCTATTTCCGCGAATACGAGCAGGCCGTGGACGGCGTGCAGCGCGGCTACCACAAGCCCATCATGATCGCGGGCGGCCTGGGCGTGATCGACGCCGGGCAGACCCACAAGATCGAATTCCCCGCCGGCTCGCTGCTGATTCAGCTGGGTGGCCCGGGAATGAAGATCGGCATGGGCGGCAGCGCGGCCAGTTCCATGGCCAGCGGCACCAACGCCGCTTCGCTCGACTTTGACAGCGTGCAGCGCGGCAACCCCGAGATTGAGCGCCGCGCGCAAGAGGTCATCAACCACTGCTGGCAGCAGGGCGACAAGAACCCGATTTTGGCCATTCACGACGTGGGCGCGGGCGGTTTGTCCAACGCCTTCCCGGAGCTGACCAACGACGCCGGGCGCGGCGCCCGCTTTGACCTGCGCGCCGTGCCGCTGGAAGAAAGTGGCCTGGCGCCCAAAGAGATTTGGTGCAACGAAAGCCAGGAACGCTACGTGCTGGCCATCGCGCCCGAGTCGCTGGCGCAGTTTCAGGCGTTTTGCGAGCGCGAACGCTGCCCGTTTGCGGTGGTGGGCGTGGCCACCGAAGAGCGCCATCTGGTGGTGAGCGATGTGGATTTGCCCTTGGCAACGCCACGGCAGGGCAGTTCGGATTTGCCCCTTCCCCCCCTGGGGGAAGGCAGGGATGGGGGCCTGCGCGCCGACACCTCATCGGCAGGCGAGCCCCCACCCCAACCCTCCCCCAGCGGGGGAGGGAGCCAGAACCCCGTCAACATGCCCATGAACGTGCTGCTGGGCAAGCCGCCCAAGATGCACCGCGACGTGAAAAGCGTGGCGCGTGCGCCGCAGCCCATGGACCTCACCGGCGTCGACCTGCAAAAAGCGGTCATCGACGTGCTGAGCCACCCCACCGTGGCGTCCAAGCGCTTCCTTATCACCATTGGCGACCGCACCGTGGGTGGCCTGAGCCACCGCGACCAGATGGTCGGCCCCTGGCAGGTGCCGGTGGCCGACTGCGCCGTGACGCTGGCCGACTTTTCTGGCTTTGCGGGTGAAGCCATGGCCATGGGCGAGCGCACGCCGCTGGCCTCGCTCGACGCGGCTGCGTCGGGCCGCATGGCGGTGGCCGAAGCCATCACCAACCTGCTGGCCGCGCCCATTGAGCTGCCGCGCGTGAAGCTGTCCGCCAACTGGATGGCCGCCTGTGGCGAACCCGGCGAAGACGCCGCGCTGTTCGACACCGTGAAAGCCGTGGGCATGGAGCTGTGCCCGGCGTTGGGCATTTCCATTCCGGTGGGCAAAGACAGCCTGTCCATGCGCACCCAGTGGCAAGACGGGGTCGACAAGCAAAAAGTGACCTCGCCCGTGAGCCTGATCGTGACCGCCTTTGCCACGCTGGCTGACGTGCGCAGCACGCTCACCCCTCAACTCGACCGCACCACGGAAGACACGACCTTGGTGCTGGTGGACCTGGGCAAGGGCCAGCACCGCATGGGCGGCAGCATGCTGGCTCAGGCGCTGGGCCAGCCTGGCGGCGCCGTGCCCGATCTGGACGACCCGCAAGATCTCGTCAACCTGGTGAACGCCGTCAACGCGCTGCGCGCCGAAGGCAAGCTGCTGGCCTACCACGACCGCAGCGACGGTGGCCTGCTGGCTGCTGCCGCTGAAATGGCCTTTGCCGGCCATGTGGGCGTGGCGCTGAATGTGGACATGCTCGTGACCGAGGGCGACGGCATTGCCGACAGCCGCATGGACAGCGGCGACGCCAAAAACTGGGCCACCCAGGTCAGCGCCCGCCGCGAAGAACTCACGCTCAAGGCCTTGTTCAGTGAAGAGCTGGGCGTGCTGCTGCAGGTGCGCACGGCCGAGCGCAACGCTGTGATGCAAACCCTGCGCGAACACGGCCTGAGCAAGCACAGCCACTTTGTGGGCAAGACCCGCCCCGAGTCGTCCGGCATGGACGTGGGCAAGGGCAAGCTGCAGGTGTGGCGCGACACCAAGTCGGTGTTCAGTGCCGACCTGTTTGACCTGCACCAGGTGTGGGACAGCGTGAGCTGGCGCATCAACCAGCAGCGCGACAACCCGGCCTGTGCCGACAGCGAGCACGCAGCCGCCGGCCTGCCGTCCGATACGGGCATGCATGTGTCGCTCAGCTTCGACCCGCTGGACAACGTGGCCGCGCCGTTTCTGAACCTGAGCCGCCCGAAGGTCGCCATCTTGCGCGAGCAGGGCGTGAACTCGCATGTGGAAATGGCTTACGCCTTCACGCAAGCAGGCTTTGAGGCGTTTGACGTGCACATGACCGATCTGCAAAGCGGCCGCGCCAAGCTGGAAGACTTCCAGGGCGTGGTGGCTTGCGGCGGTTTCAGCTACGGCGACACGCTGGGCGCCGGCATTGGCTGGGCGCGCTCCATCACCTTCAACCCTTTGCTGTCCGAGCAGTTCCAGGGTTTCTTTGCCCGCCAAGACACCTTTGGCCTGGGCGTGTGCAACGGCTGCCAGATGTTTGCCGAGCTGGCCGACATCATCCCCGGCGCCCAGGCCTGGCCGCGTTTCACCACCAACCAGAGCGAGCGCTTTGAAGCCCGCTTGTCGATGGTCGAAGTGCTCGAATCGCCCAGCCTGTTCCTGCAAGGCATGGCCGGCAGCCGCCTGCCGATTGCCGTGGCGCACGGTGAAGGCTTTGCCAACTTCAAGTTCCGCGGCGACCCCGCGCAAGCCATTGCGGCCATGCGCTTTGTGGACAACACCGGTGCCGCCACCGAGCAGTACCCGTTCAATCCCAACGGCAGCCCCGCAGGCCTAACCGCCGTGACCACGGCAGACGGCCGCTTCACCGCCATGATGCCGCACCCCGAACGCGTGTTCCGCAACATCCAGATGAGCTGGATGGATGTGGAAAAAGCCGGTGGCCAGAGCGCCCACAGCCCGTGGATGCGCATCTGGCGCAACGCGCGCAAGTGGGTGGGCTAAGCCAGGTTCGTTTGTCTGAGATTGCTGTCGGTGCTAGCATTGACAGCAATTTTTACCATCTGTTGGAGCCCGCGATGAGCACGCTCACGATCCGCAACCTCGAACCGCACATCAAAGACAAGCTGCGCCAAACGGCTGCAGCCCATGGGCGATCCATGGAGGAAGAGGTGCGCACCATCTTGCGGCAAGTGCTGTCACAGCCCACCGCAGGACCAGGTTTGGGGAGCCGCGTTCACGCCCGCTTTGCTGCCTTGGGCGGGGCGGAAGATGTGAACATGCCGCCACGCACCGAATTGCCACGCGCCGCACACTTTGGTGACGCTGGAGCCAACACATGATTGTTCTGGACACCAATGTGGTGTCCGAGCTGATGCGGGCGCAGCCTGCGCCCAACGTGCTTGACTGGGTCAACGCGCAGCCATCCGAACAGCTCTGCTTGTGCAGCGTCGTCGTGGCCGAACTGCTTTACGGTGTGGGGCGCATGCCGGACGGCATTCGCAAAAGCGACCTGCTTTTTGCCGTGCGGGCCATGGTTTTTGAAGACTTTGCGGGCCGAGTTTTGCCGTTTGACCTGGATGCCGCCGTTGCGTGTGCACAGATGGTGGTGCAAAGGGAAAAGGCGGGGCGCACCATTTCAACCGCTGATGCTCAGATTGCTGCCATTTGCACGGCGCACGGTGCCCGCCTCGCCACGCGCAATACCCGTGACTTCGCATTGTTGGACCTTCAGCTCATCAACCCCTGGGACTGAAACGTTGCCCACGGGCTTCACCGCGTTCAAACCGAGCGCACCGCCCCTTTTTACCCAGATAGACGCACACCATGGCCACCAGTCTCCTCATGCTGCTCGACGACATCGCCACCGTGCTGGACGATGTGGCCGTGATGACCAAAGTGGCCGCCCGCCAGGGCATGGCCGCTGCCGATGACGTGGCGGCCATGACGCAGCTGGCTGCCAAGAAAACAGCTGGCGTGCTGGGTGACGACCTGGCGCTGAACGCGCAGCAGGTCACCGGCGTGAAAGCCGACCGGGAGTTGCCGGTGGTCTGGGCTGTGGCCAAGGGCTCGTTTCTGAACAAAGCCATTTTGGTGCCGGCGGCGCTGGCCATCAGCGCCATTGCGCCCTGGGCCATCACACCGTTGCTCATGCTGGGCGGCCTGTTTCTGTGCTTTGAGGGTGCCGAAAAACTGCTGCACGCGTTTTTGCACAAAAAGTCGGAGGAGGACGCCCGCCACGTGGAAATGGTGAAGGCCGTTGCCGACGAAACCGTGGACCTGGTGGCGTTTGAAAAAGACAAGATCAAAGGCGCGGTGCGCACCGATTTCATTCTGTCCGCCGAAATCATCGTCATCACCCTGGGCACGGTGGCCGCCGCCACGTTCGCCAAACAGCTGTCGGTGCTGGTGGGCATTTCCATCGTCATGACGGTGGGCGTTTACGGCCTGGTGGCCGGCATCGTCAAGCTCGACGACGCTGGCCTGCACCTGAGCCGCCAGAGCGCTGCGTGGAAGCAGTCGCTGGGCCGCGGCATCCTTACCGCCGCACCCTGGCTCATGAAAACCCTGTCTGTGGTGGGCACCGCGGCCATGTTTCTGGTGGGTGGCGGTATTTTGTTGCACGGCATTCCGGCCCTGGGCCATGCGGTAGAAGCCTTTGCCGGCAGCCTGGGCTGGCTGGGGGCGGTGGTGTCCAGCCTGGCGGGCGCAGTCGCGGGGCTGCTGGCCGGCGGGGCGGTGGTGCTGCTGCTCACCGGCTGGAAGCGGCTGCGCGGGCAGGGCGCTGCGGTTGCGCATTGACGCACAAAAGAGGCGGTCTTGACCTGCATCAAGGCCCACTCGCTGGCAATCTCTAGACTGGGCTCCATCAATCGTGAGTGTGCTGATGGTTCGTTCAGCCGCTCGGTTTGAACAACCACAACAGGAGCCACACCATGACCGCCACCCCCCATGCCGCAACGGTTGACGCAGATGCCCCGCTGACCAACTTCACCAACTGCCACAGCGGCATCATCAAGCGCCTGAACGCGCTGGACGAATTGCCCGCCTTGCTGGCTCCGGCCGCCCGGGCGCGGCAAATCGCAGAACAGTCGCTGGAGTTTTTCCGCGAAGCGATTTTTGAACACCACCTGGAAGAAGAGCGCGAGCTGTTCCCGGCCGTGATCGCCAGCGCCACGCCGGGCGAAGAGCTGCTGAAGGTGAAGACCATGACCACGCGCCTCACGCAAGAGCACCGCATGGTGGAAGCGCTGTGGAAGACGCTGGAAAGCGGCCTGAAACGCGTGGCCAAGGGCCAAAGCACCGACCTGGACGTGTCCGAGGTGCAGCGACTGGTGAGCGAATACACCGCCCACGCGGCTTATGAAGAGGCCGAATTTTTGCCGCTGTCTGAAAAAATATTGAGCCGCAACAGCAACCACATGGCTGCGCTCGGCCTGAGCCTGCACATGCGGCATGTGAAGCCGGTGAACGCGTATATCTGACGTGCAAGCGGCGCCAGCGCGCTGCTTCAGTGAAGGCCAGTCACCGGCCGCGTCCGGTAAAACTTCAGTGGGCTGCTCTGGCCAGCCTTCAGCACCGCCGGTTTCATCTTGCCGACCACATGCATCTCGCAGGGTTTGCAGTCAAAGCGCAGGGTGAGCTTTTCGTCGCCGTGCACGAGTGACATGGGCTCAGCGCGCACCGTGCCCTGCACGCCGGTGATGCCTTTGGCCTGCTTAGGACAGAGGCTGAGCGAAAAGCGCACGCAGTGCTTGGTGATCATCAGGCTCACTTCGCCGGGCTCTTCGTGGCTCTCGTAGGCGGCGGCGATCACTTTCACGCCGTGTTTGGCGTAAAAGTCCCGCGCTTTCTGGTTGAACACGTTGGCCAGGTAGGTGAGCGTGTCTTCGGGGTAGGGCACGGGTGGTTGCACCGGCGCGGCGCGGGGCAGGCGCTGCCAGGCGGCGGCGCGGGCGGCTTCCAGTTTTTCAATGGCTTCGCGGCGCAGCGGGTTGAGCAAGGAAGCCGGTACGAACCAAGCTTGCGTGAGATTCAGCGACACGTCGATGGGTTCAAAAATCGTGTCGCCCAGCCGGGCCAGGGCTTCGCGCAGTTTGCTCTGCGCCTGGGCGGCGTCTTTGGCGCGCTCCAGGGTGCAGGGCAGGGCGGCGGTGGCGCTGTGGCCATCTTCGTCGGTGGCGGTCAGGCTCAGGCCTTGGGGCGTTTCGTTCAGTTGCAGCCAGGCGCCTATGCGCCGTTCGGCCGACTTTTTCTCCAGACTGCGCACCCAGTCCATGTCGCGGTTGCGGTTCACCACGGTGTTTTTGCGCAGGTCTTTCAGCGTGTCGATGGCGTCTTTGGGGTACACGCGCCAGCGGCTGGGCGCGGGCAGGCGCTCGGCGCGGTTGATCTGCAGGCCGGTGAGTTCTTTTTGCAGGTCCAGGTAGCACAGGCCGTCGCCGTTGTGGATCACGGTGGCGGGGTCGTCGGTTTCCAGCTCCACAAAGTTGGGGCCCACCTGGGTCACGTAGCCCATGGGGCGGCCCGGGTTTTTGGGGGTGTCAAAGGCGCCGATGTCTTCTTTTCGGCCCTGCACAAAGTAGTCGGTGAATTCGCGGTTGAAGTTCTGGTCGGGGTCGGGCGTGAAGCCAAAGGTGCTGCGGCCGCTGGACGAGCGGGCCAGCGGGTTGGCCGACGATTGGCGGTCTTCCAGGATTTCGTCGAGCAGCACGCGGTAATGGGCGGTGATATTTTTCACATAGCCCATGTCTTTGTAGCGGCCTTCAATCTTGAAGCTGCGGGCGCCCGCGTCGATCAGGGCGCGCAGGTTGTCGCTCTGGTTGTTGTCTTTCATGCTCAGCACGTGTTTGCCGTGCGCCACGATGCGGCCCTGGCTGTCTTTCACCTCATAAGGCAGGCGGCAAGCTTGCGAGCAGTCGCCGCGGTTGGCGCTGCGCCCGGTGTGGGCGTGGCTGATGAAGCACTGGCCGCTGTAGGCCACGCACAGCGCGCCGTGCACAAAAAATTCGAGCGTGCAGCGCTCGGGGTCGGTGGCGGCGCGGATGGCGGCGATCTGCTGCAGCGTGAGTTCGCGCGCCAGCACGATCTGGCTCAGGCCCGCGTCTTGCAGAAACCGTGCTTTTTCGGGCGTGCGGATGTCGGTTTGCGTGCTGGCGTGCAGCTGAATGGGCGGCAAGTCGATCTCCAGCAAGCCCATGTCTTGAATGATGAGTGCGTCCGCGCCAGCGTCATACAGCTGCCAGGCCAGCTTGCGTGCGGGTTCCAGTTCATCGTCTCGCAAGATGGTGTTCATCGTCACAAAAATGCGGCTGCCAAAGCGGTGGGCGTATTTCGCCAGGCGGGCAATTTCTTTCACTGAGTTGTCGGCGCTGGTGCGGGCGCCAAACGATGGCCCGCCGATGTACACGGCGTCAGCCCCGTGGTTCACAGCCTCGATGCCAATGTCGGCGTCGCGGGCGGGGGAGAGCAGTTCCAGGTGGTGGGGCAGCATAGGTGTTGAGCGTGCAAAATCGGTGGACGGCGAAAAAAACCAACGCGATATTGTCCAGGAGAACACCGATGCATGCACCTGCCCCGTCCAATCAAAGCGCGCAACCCGCTGTGGTGCTGGTGCACGGCTCGTGGCACGGTGCCTGGTGCTGGCGCCGGGTGTTGCCGCTGCTGCGGGGCGCAGGGGTGGACGCGCACGCGGTCACGCTCACGGGTGTGGGCGAGCGGGCCCACCTGCTGAGCCCGGCCATTGACCTGCACACGCACATACAGGATGTGATCGGGCTCATCGACGCCGAAGAACTGCAGCGGGTGGTGCTGGTGGGCCACAGCTACGCGGGCATGGTGATCACCGGCGTGGCCGACCGGCTGCAGCGCGAGCGCCCGGGCTTGCTGGCGCATCTGGTGTACCTGGACGCGGCGCTGCCACACCCCGGCGACAGCTGGAGCAGTCACCACTCGCCCGAGACGAAGCAGGCGCGCATGGCCGCCGCCCAACCCAGCGGGGGCCTGAGCTTTCCACCGCCCGACGCCGCGCTGTTTGGCCTGGAAGGCGCCGACCGCGACTGGGTGAACCGCCGCCAGACGCCGCAGCCCTTCAAGCTGTACCAGCAGCCGCTGGACTTTGATGCCGAGCGCGTGGCCACCGTGCCGCGCACGTTCATTGACTGCACGATGCCCGCGCTGGCCACCATTGCGCCGTCGCGCTCGCGGGTGCGCAGCGAACCGGGCTGGCAAGTGCTGGAAATGGCCACCGGCCACGACCCGATGGTGAGCGAGCCGCAAGGGCTGGCCGACCTGTTGCTGCGCATCCAGCGCCACGCGGCATGAGCTTGCGGGTGCCTGCGCCAAGTCGCGCAACGGGGCGGCTGGACCGCATTGACCTGCTGCGCGCTGCCGCCATGCTGTGGATGACGGCCTTTCATTTCAGCTTTGACCTGAACCACTTTGGCCTGATTCAGCAAAATTTTTACAACGACCCGTTCTGGGCCTGGCAGCGCACCGCCATCGTGAGCGGTTTTCTGTTCACCGCCGGTTTGTCGCAGGCGGTGGCGCTGCACCGGGGGCAGAGCTGGCCGCGTTTCTGGCGCCGCTGGGCGCAGGTGGCGGGGGCCGCGTTGCTGGTCACGGTGGGGTCGGTGGTGGTGTTTCCCAACAGTTTTATTTACTTTGGTGTGCTGCACGGCATTGCGGCCATGCTGATCGTGGCCCGGCTCACCGCCGGCTGGGGCGCCTGGCTGTGGCTGCTGGGTGCGCTGGCGGTGGCGCTGAAATGGGCCGCTCCGTGGCTGATAGGCGCCATGCCGGCGCTGGAGGTGTTCAACACGCCGTGGCTGAACTGGCTGGGTTTCATCAGCCGCAAGCCCATCACCGAAGACTATGTGCCGCTGCTGCCGTGGCTGTGCGCGGTGTGGTGGGGCATGGCGGCCGGCCAGTGGGCACTGAAACACCGCCCCGCCTGGCTGGGCTCGGCCGACGCGCCTGCGGGCGGGGTTCGCCGCGCGCTGGTGGTGCTGGGGCAATGGAGCCTGAGCTACTACCTGCTGCACCAGCCGGTGCTGATGGGTGTGGTGGGTGCTTTCGTGTGGCTGCGCGGCAGCTGATCAGCCCACGCAAAACGGCCGCAGAAACTGCCCGGCCACGAACAAGTCGCGCTCGATCGCCCGCCGCACGCCGGCGCTGTCTTTGCGCTGCAGGGCCTGCATCGCGCCGCCATGCGCATCGTTGAGCACGGCGCTGGCGCCTTCGGCTTCAAACAGCCGGTTGGACAGCGGCCCCACCTTGAGCCACACGGTTTCAATCAGCGCCATCAGCGTGGGCGAGCCGGCGGCCTGGTAAAGGCGCAGGTGAAACGCCTCGTTGGCGTCGAGGTAGGCTTTCGCGTCACTGGCGGCCAGGGCTTCGCCCATGCGCTGCTCCAGCGCGGCCAGTTCGGCCACACCGGCGCTGTCGATGCGGTGGGCGCCGCGTTCGGCGGCTTCGCCTTCCAGCAGCAGGCGCATGTGCAACACGTCGTCAAATTCAGCCACCGAAAGCCGGGGCACCAGCATGCCGCTGTGCGGCACGTTTACCAGCGCGCCTTCGGCCGCCAGGCGCTGCAACGCGGCGCGTACCGGCATCACGCCGGCGCCCAGTTGCTGCGCAAGGGCGTGAATTTTCAGCCGCTCGCCGGGCAAAAAGCGGCCCACCGTGACCCACTGGCGCAGGCGCAGGTAGGTGCTGTCTTGCTGGGTGGGCGCGGGCGCGGCCTTCATGCAGGCGGCACCACGGCGGTAATCTCGCCCAGCACCGCGTCCAGCGCGTCTAAAAGCTGGGCCACGTGGGCCGGGGTGGTTTGCGGGCAGACCAGCATCATGTTGTGAAACGGCGTGATCAAAATGCCCCGGTTCAGCAGCCCGAGGTGGATCAGGTGTTCCAGCTCCCCGTCGAGCACGCGGTCGGCTTCGCTGCCGTTGGTGGGCGGCGTGGCGCAAAACTGAAACTCGGTGCGCGCGCCCACCTGGGTGACGCACCACGGCAGACCGTGCTTTCGCAAGACGTCTTGCAGCCCGCTGGCCAGCGCACTGGCCTGGGCGAGCATGTGGGCGTAAGCGCTGGGTGTCATTACCTCGGTGAGCGCCGCGCGCATGGCGGCCATGGCCAGCATGTTGCCGGTGAGCGTGGTGCCAATGCCGCTGTGGCCCGGCGGGGCGGCTTGCTTGGCGAGCACGGCGCGCTCGGCCAAGCTGGCGCTCATGCCATACACCGCGCAGGGCACGCCGCCGCCCACCGGCTTGCCCAGCACCAGCGCGTCTGCCTGTATGCCGTGGGCGCGCGCGTAGCCGCCGGGGCCGGTGCTGATGGTGTGGGTTTCGTCCATCACCAGCAGGGCGCCGTGGTGCCGGATGAGCGCCTGTGCAGCGGCCCAGAAGCCCGGTTCGGGCAGCACCATGCCGATGTTGGTCATCACCGGCTCGGCCAGCACGCAGGCCACATCGCCTTGTTTGAGTGCGGCTTCCAGCGCTGGCAGGTCGTTGAACTCGACCACCACCGTGTGCTCGGTGAGGTCGTGTACCTGGCCGAGCAGGCTGTTGCGCTGCACCGGCTGGCCGCCCACCAGATCGACAAACACGTCTTCAATGGTGCCGTGGTAGCAGCCGTTGAACACCAGCAGCTTTTTGCGCCCCGTGGCGGCCCTTATCCAGCGCAGGGTGTAGCGGTTGGCGTCGGTCGCGCTCATGGCGAACTGCCAGAAGGGCAGGCCAAAGCGCTCGCTCAGGGCTTGGCCCACGGCGGCGGCGTCTGCCGTGGCCAGCATGGTGGTGTAGCCGCGCGTGGCCTGCTGCACCAGCGCGGCGGCCACTGGCGCGGGCGCGTGGCCAAACATGGCGCCGGTGTCGCCCAGGCAAAAGTCCACCAGGCTGTGGCCGTCCACGTCGGTCACCACCGCGCCGCTGGCGCGGTCCACGTGCAGGGCAAAGGGCGTGCCCCAGTCGTTCATCCAGTGCAGCGGCACGCCAAACAACAGGTGCTGCTGCGCCTGCGCCGCCAGCTCGGCCGACTGCGGGTTGCGTGTCGCGTAGTGGGCCCGCTCACGGGCCAGAAAGGCCTGGGCGCGGGGCCAGTCAATGCCGGTGCGGGGATGGGTTTCGTTTTGCATGGGGCTTCAATCGTGGTTTCAAGCTGGCATACCGGTCGGTCTCAGGCGCGCGTGTCTTGCTGCCAGGGCACCCGTGGAACCGCCCTTCGTCAAGCTCAGGACGGGCCACCAGCTGCGTCCCCCTCCCGCCGCAGGCGAGAGAGGGGAAAGCCGCGCAGCGGCGCAGGGGGTGCTCCCCTAAACCAGCAGCAACAAATGCTCGCGTTCCCACGAACTGATGACCCGGTTGTAGGTGGCGTATTCCAGTTCTTTCACGGCCAGAAACGCGTCGACAAACGCGCCGCCCAGCACCTCGCGCAGCGGCTCGCAGGTGCGCATGCGGCGTATCGCATCTTCCAGGTGGTTGGGCAGTTCGTAGTCCATGTCCCAGGCGCTGCTGCGCATGGGCGCGGTGGGCTCCAGCGCCTGTTTCATGCCCAGGTAACCGCAGGCCAGCGTGGCGGCCATGGCCAGGTAAGGGTTCACGTCCACGCCGGGCACGCGGTTTTCCAGGCGGCGGTTGGCGGCGTCGGACTCGGGCACGCGAATGCCGCAGGTGCGGTTGTCAAAGCCCCACTGCACATTGATGGGTGCCGACATGTTGCGCGACAGCCGCCGGTACGAGTTCACATAGGGCGCCAGCATGGGCATGACCAAGGGCACATAGCGCTGCAGACCGGCGATGTAGTGGCCAAACGCCGGGCTCACCGAGCCGTCGGGCAGGCTGAAGATGTTGTGACCGGTCTGGCTGTCCAGAATGCTCTGGTGGATGTGCATGGCGCTGCCGGGCTCGGCTTCCATGGGCTTGGCCATGAAGGTGGCAAAAATGCCGTGGCGCAGGGCCGTTTCCCGCACCGTGCGCTTGAACAGAAACACCCGGTCTGCCAGGTCCATCGGGTCGCCGTGGGTGAAATTGATCTCCATCTGACCCGCGCCGGCCTCGTGAATGAGCGTTTCAACCCCCAGCCGGTGCACCTCACAAAAGCGCGACAGCTCCAGAAAGAAGGGGTCGAAGTCGTTCACCGCGTCGATGGAATACGACTGCCGCCCGGCCTCGGGCTTGCCGGTGCGCCCCAGGGGCGGCTGCAGCGGCTCGTGCGGGTTTTGGTGGCGAGCCACCAGGTAAAACTCCATCTCAGGTGCCACCACCGCTTGCCAGCCGCGCGCCGTGTAGCGGTCCAGCACACCGCGCAACACGCTGCGCGGTGACAGCGCCACAGGGCGGCCGTCAAATTCCTCGCAGTCGTGAATGATCACCGCCACCTGCTCGGCCGCCCAGGGCACCACGCGGGCGGTGCTCAGGTCGGGCACGCACACCATGTCTGGGTCGGTGTCGCCCACAAAGGCGGTGTTGTCGGGTTGCTGGCCGTTCACCGTGTTCAGCAGCACGCTTTTGGGTAGGCGCATGTGGCCGGACTTCAAAAACAGGTCTTTGGGCAAAATTTTGCCGCGCGCAATGCCGGTCATGTCCGGGATCACGCATTCCACTTCCTGGATGCGGTGCTGGGCGAAAAAGTCTTTGAGGGAATCGGTGTTCATCGGTCTGGCCTGGTGGTGCTTCACACCGCAGGTGCAATGCTGATTTGATCAAATAAAAGCCAAATTATGAACAATGATCGGGTTCAACTCAATATTTGATCAAATTTGAGTGGCGCCTGGATGTTGAGCGGACGAAAAAAACGCGGCCTAGGCCGCGTCTTTGGGGGTGAAAAACGCTGCTTCGCAGCGCCAAGCTCACTCCACCTTGGCTTTTTCGCGCAGCTTATTTTGAAACTCAGACAGCTTCTGCTGCTGCATCTGCTGGGCAATTTGCGGCTTGACCTCGTCAAACGCGGGCAGCTGGGCCTGGCGCACGTCGTCCACGCGGATGATGTGCCAGCCGAACTGGCTTTTCACCGGCGCAGCGGTCATCTGGCCTTTGTCCAGCTTCACCATGGCTTCGGAAAACTCCGTTACGTAGCTGCCGGCTGCAGCCCAGTCCAGGTCGCCACCGTTGGCACCGGAGCCTGGGTCTTTGGACTGCTTTTTGGCAATGTCTTCAAAGCTGGCACCGCCCTTGATGGACGCGATGATGGCCTTGGCTTCGTCTTCCTTTTCCACCAGGATGTGGCGGGCACGGAATTCCTTGCCGGCGTTGGCCGCGGCAAACTTGTCGTATTCGGCCTTGATGTCGGCGTCGGTCACCGGGTTTTTCTTCTGGAAGTCGGCAAACAGCGCACGGATCATGATGGTCTGGCGGGCCAGTTCCATCTGGGTTTTGTATTCGGCAGTGGCTCCAATACCGCGCTTCTGGGCTTCCTGCATGAAGATTTCACGCAGCACCACCTCTTCTTTCAACTGGGCGCGCACCGTGTCGTCCACCGGACGGCCCGAAGCGGCCACCTGCTGTGCCAGCGCTTCCACGCGCGCGGTAGGCACGGCCTTGCCATTCACGATGGCCACGTTTTGGGCCGCAGCCCAGGGAGCGGCTGCAATCAAAGCGGCCGCGGTCAGGGCCGTCAGGGAGAATTTCATGGTGTTCCTCGGGGTGAAAAAAGGTGGGAGCCGCCGCACAGGGCCGGGTTTCAGCAAACAGGTATCCAAACGTAGGCAGGTAGTTCAGGCCAGAGCACGCTTTTTAAAGCCCCGCTGTTCGTGGCCCAGCCAGGGCTCAAGCCTTGATTTCAATGGCCAGTGCGTGCATGCCTGCATCGGTGAATTTTTGCAGCGCATCATACACAAGGCGGTGCTGTGCCACGCGGCTGCGCCCGGCAAACGCGGGGCCGCCAATGCGCACCCGAAAGTGGGTGCCGTAGCCCATGCCGTTGGAGCCGGCATGGCCGGCGTGGTCGGCGCTTTCGTCCAGCACTTCCAGCAGCGTGGGCGACAGCGCTTCACGCAAGCGAGCTTCCAGCGCCGGAGCGGTGGGAATGAAGTCTTGATCGCTCATGATTTTTCAGCCTCGTTGCCGTCGTCTTTGATGTAACGCGCGATGTAAAGGCCTTGGCCAATGATGAACACGACCGGGAAGATGTAGCCCCAGAGCTTGAAGTTCACCCAGTCTTCGGTGGAATAGTAGGCCGCCACATAGCCGTTGATGGCCGCCATGAACAGGAAATAAGCCACCCAGATGACCGTTAACCGCCCCCAAACGGCAGTGGGCAGCGTGAGCTGGCTACCCAGCAAAATTTGCAGGAAGTTCTTCTTCCAGCCCCAGAGCGCCGCGCCCAGCACGATGGCCATGCTGGCATACAGCACGGTGGGCTTCCACTTGATGAAGCGCTCGTCTTGCAGCACCAGGGTGAGCACGCCAAACACCAGCACCAGTACCAGCGTCACCTTTTGCAGGGTCTGCAGTTTGCGGTCAATGCCGTAAATGATGCCGGTCTGCAACACCGTGGCGGCCATGAGAACGGCGGTGGCGGTGTAGATGTCGTGCAGCTTGTAGGCTGCGACAAAAAGGGCAATGGGGAAAAAGTCAATAAGAAAACGCATGGGCGGATTATCGGGCTTGCGCGGTTGACCGATGGTGCGGCCCAAGATGGGCCCACAGTTTGCCCAGCCGTTGCCGATAAGAAAACCATCAGAGCCTGCACCTGGCCGAACGCCGGTGCACCGCGCATTCTTTGTTTCCCTGTGTGAAGGTGGTTTATGAGCGACGACGACCAGTTTGAGAGTTTCAAGGTGTCCCTGGCGGGGTTTCTGGGGCAGACCAACGCCCTGGTGGACCGGGTGCTGTCAGACGAGGCGAGCAAGTCGCACCTGATGCCGCTGGTGCCCTGGGTCAGCGAAGTCATGTCGGCTTCGCTGGAGACCGATTTCATGGAAAAAGTGGCGCTGGCTTACTGGTCGCGCATGGGCATGACGTCGACGTCGACCCCGGCGCGGTTGAAAATTTTGGAGCTGGACGGTCTGGCGGTCGCCATCCGCCACAGCCTGGCGCCGGAGGGCGAGTCGAAGGACGGCACGTCCACCTTTGCGCAGATTCACCTGTTGAGCGTGTGCAGCCTCACGGTGGGCAGCCTGCTGGACGCCATTGGCGAGATGTTTCCCCTGGTGCGGGGTATTTTGCGGTCCACCCAGGACGCAATTGACGTGGCGCGCAGCTGAGGGGTAGGGCGTCTGCCCGTCCTGTGCCCGTGTGGAACTTGGTGCGGTAACTGGGCTCTATGCTTCAGTTCGTTAACCCAACACCGCTACACACATGGACACCCTGGAACAAAAGTCGATTCTCTCAGTGGCCTTGCTGGCCGCATTTGCCGACGGCCACAAGGCCGACACCGAGCGCGAAGCCATTCGCCGGCTGGCCGACACGCTGGGCCACGAATCCGGCGGGGCTGGGCTGGCCCAGCTTTACCAGGACGTGCTGCTGCAGCGCGTGTCGCTGGCCGACGCCGTGGCCGGCCTGAACGGGCCGGGGCAACGCCAGCTGGCCTATGAAATGGCCGTGTGCGTTTGCGACGCCGATGGGCGCCAGAGCCCGGCCGAGGCCAGCTTTCTCGCCGACCTGAAAGCCCGCCTGAACCTGGATGCGGGTGAGGCGCAGGCTTTTGAGGCGGACGAGCGTGCGTTGCTGAACGCGACCGACGCCGCTGTGCCCGTGGTGGTTCCAGCAGCACCGGCCACCACCAGCGCCCCAGTGGCACCGGCACCGGCACAGCAGGTGCAGGCCGCACTCAATGCCGATCTGGACAAATCCATCCTGAAATACGCCATGCTCAACGGGGCACTGGAGTTGCTGCCGCAGTCGTGGGCCTCCATGGCCATCATTCCGCTGCAGGTGAAGATGGTCTATGGCATTGGCAAAGCCCACGGGGTGGAGCTGGACCAGGGGCACATACGCGAGTTCATCGCAGCGGTGGGCGTGGGTCTCACGTCCCAATACCTGGAGCAGTTTGGCCGCAAGCTGCTGGGTGGGCTGCTGGGCAAAGCGGCCGGGCGCACGGTGGGCCGACTGGGCGGGGCGGCTACCGGCATGGCGTTTTCGTTTGCCACCACCTACGCGCTGGGCCAGGTGGCCAAGCGCTACTACGCGGGCGGGCGGGTTATGAGCACCGCCTTGCTGCGCGAAACGTTTCAAAACCTGCTGGGGCCAGCCAAACAGATGCAGGCGCAGTACCTGCCGCAGATCCAGCACCAGGCACAAACGCTGGACGCGGCCAAGGTGCTGGCCATGGTGCGGGGCGCCTGACAAAAAACGAAACGCTGGCGGTGCCAACCGCTGGCTTGGCGGTCAGGTGCTTCAGTGGGCCGCAGCCAAGGCCTCGCCAGCCATGGCCGCTGCCGCAATGCTCAGCGAGCGCAGCCGCAGCTCGGGTTCATACACATCGCTCACCAGCATGAACTCGTCGGCCTCGGTGGCTTGCGCCAGCGTGTTGAAGCCTTCGCGCACGGTTTCAGGCCCGCCAATGACGGCGGCGGCCAGAAAGTCGGCAATGCCGGCGCGCTCCTGGGGGTGCAGGTGCTGCATGAAACCGTGCACCGGCGGTGGCAGTTGGCCACGCCGCCCGGTCAGTATGCCCAGCACGCGCTGGTAGGTGCTGCTGGCCAGGTAGTCGGCTTCGTCGTCGGTGGGCGCGGCAATGAGGGGCACGCCGACCAAGGCGTAGGGCTTGTCCAGCGTGGCCGACGGCCGGAACTGGCTGCGGTACACGTCGAGCGCCTGCAGCAGCAAGCGCGGGGCAAAGTGCGAGGCAAAGGCGTAGGGCAGGCCGCGCTGGGCCGCCAGTTGTGCTGAAAACAGGCTGGAGCCCAGCAGCCAGATGGGCACGTTGGTGCCCGCGCCGGGCATGGCAATGAGGCGCTGGCCGGGCTGTGGCAGCCCCAGCAGCTGCTGCAGTTCGGCCACGTCTCGCGGAAAGTCGGCTTCGGTTTCCACCCGGTCGCGGCGCAGGGCGCGCATCGTCAGCGGGTCGGTGCCGGGGGCGCGGCCCAGGCCCAGGTCGATGCGGTTCGGGTACAGCTCGGCCAGCGTGCCAAAGGCCTCGGCCACCACCAGCGGCGCGTGGTTGGGCAGCATGACGCCACCCGAGCCGACGCGGATGCGCTGCGTGCCGCCCGCAATGTGGCCCACCAGCACCGCGGTGGCCGAGCTGGCAATGCCACTCATGTTGTGGTGCTCGGCCAGCCAGTAGCGCTTGAAACCCAGCGTTTCAGCGTGCTGCGCGGTGCGCAGCGCCACGGCCAACGCGTCGGCCACGCTGCGGCCTTCGCGCACGGCCACCAGGTCGAGCATGGACAGGGAAATGTCGGCCAGTTTTTTCATCTTCGAATCTCCATGGTGCCGGGGCGCCACCCGCCACGCACGAAAAAACGCCATCCCAGGGCACAGCCGGGCTGGCTCCGCCAGACGGCCAGTGCCGCCCCCCTTGAGGGGGGTGACGCGAAGCGGCGCGGGGGGTGCTTCTTCATGCCGGCAAAAAGCCATCCACCGACAGGTAGCGCTCGCCGGTGTCGTAGTTGAAGCCCAGCACCACGGCGTTGGCCGCCAGGTCGGGCAATTTTTGGGCAATGGCGGCCAGCGTGGCGCCGGACGAAATGCCCACCAGCATGCCTTCTTCGCGGGCGCAGCGGCGGGCCATTTCGCGGGCGGGCTCGGCATCCACCTGGATCACGCCGTCGAGCAAGGTGGTGTCGAGGTTGCCGGGAATGAAGCCGGCGCCAATGCCCTGGATGGGGTGCGGCGCCGGGCTGCCACCCGAAATGACGGGCGACGCCACCGGCTCCACCGCGTACACCTTGAGCTGTGGCCAGTGGGCTTTGAGCACCTGGGCGCAGCCGCTGAGGTGACCGCCCGTGCCCACACCGGTGATGAGGGCGTCGATGCCCTCGGGGAAGTCGGCCAGGATTTCCAGCGCGGTGGTGCGTGCATGCACGGCGGTGTTGGCCGGGTTGTTGAACTGCTGGGGCATCCAGGCGCCGGGTGTGGCGGCCACGATTTCTTCGGCACGGGCAATGGAGCCCTTCATGCCTTTTTCGCGCGGCGTGAGGTCAAACGATGCGCCGTAGGCCAGCATGAGGCGGCGGCGCTCAACCGACATGCTGTCGGGCATGACGAGGATGAGCTTGTAGCCCTTGACCGCAGCCACCATGGCCAGGCCAATGCCGGTGTTGCCCGAGGTGGGCTCGACGATGGTGCCGCCGGGCTGCAGGGCGCCGCTGGCCTCAGCGTCTTCCACCATGGCCAGGGCGATGCGGTCTTTGATGGAGCCACCGGGGTTGCTGCGCTCGGACTTGATCCACACCTGCTGGGTGGCGCCGGCAAACAGCCGCTGCAGGCGCACATGCGGCGTGTGGCCGATCGTTTCAAGGATGTTCTGGGCTTTCATGGGGTGTCCTGTTCGGGGCTTCAGCTTATTTGCCGCTTGGGGTCTGGTGGTCGAGCGAGGCCGAGTTCATGCAGTAGCGCAGGCCGGTGGGCGCCGGGCCGTCTTCAAACACGTGGCCCAGGTGCGCCCCGCACTGGCTGCACACCGTTTCCACGCGGGTCATGCCCAGGCTGCGGTCGGTGATTTCGGTGATGGCGCCCGGAATCGCCTGGGAGAAACTGGGCCAGCCGCAGCCGGCGTCAAACTTGGTGCCGGCGTCAAACAGGTGGTTGCCGCAGCAGATGCAGTGGTAGCTGCCGTCGGCCCAGACCTGTTCAAACTTGCCGGTGAACGGGCGCTCGGTGGCGGCGTGGCGGGTCACCTCAAACGCATGGCGCTCGGCGCCTTTGCTGGCTAGCAGGTCGCGCCATTCGGCTTCGGTTTTTTCAATCGGGTAGGTCATGTCAATCTCCTCAGGGGAATCGGTGCGCTCATGTGAAGGGCAGGGTACCGCACTCGCGGTTCAAGACGAGCAGCTGATTTCAATCTGTGCAGCCCACTCGGGCGGAAAGTCGGCCAGGTCGTCGCAGCCGGGCAGGGCGTCAAATGGTTGTTCCAGCGCCGCCTGCAAGCGCTGCAGACGAGAAAAATCGCCCTCGCGGGCACGCTGAATGGCGATTTCACCCAGGTGGTTGCGCAGCACCACCTGCGGGTTGGTGCGCAGCATGCGGGCCTGGGTGCCCAGCGGGTCAAAGCCGGGCTGGCTTTGCAGCCGGCTGCGCCAGTTTTGCGCCCAGACGTCAAACGCCTCGCGCTGCAAGAACAGGTCTCGCACGGGCTCCAGGGCGCGGCGGGCCTCGGCTTCTGCCGCGCCGGCTGCCGCAAAACCTG
Organism: Hydrogenophaga sp. L99; assembly: GCF_058731905.1. NCBI lineage: Bacteria > Pseudomonadati > Pseudomonadota > Betaproteobacteria > Burkholderiales > Comamonadaceae > Hydrogenophaga > Hydrogenophaga sp. L99. Next base: position 1,486,915 of record NZ_CM178972.1, read on the forward strand.
CCACGGCGTGGCTCAGGCGGCGCCAGGCGATCGTGAAGTCCACCGCGTCTTTGGCCATGAGTTGCATGAACTGCTCGGTCAGCGCTTCGTCACCGGGTTGCACGCTGTCCAGGCCCAGTTTGGCGCCCATGCGCTGTTGCAAGGCGGCCGGAAACACGGTTTTGAAGGGCTCCAGCGCGTCAAGTGCCTCTTGTTGCTCGTCCATCAGCGGCAGCAGGGCCTGGCCCAGACAAAACAGGTTCCAGTAGGCGATGTTGGGCTGGCGGTGGTAGGCGTAGCGGCCACCGCTGTCGGTGTGGTTGCAAATGTGGGCGGGGTTGAAGGCGTCCATGAACTGGAACGGACCGTAGTCGATGGTCATGCCCAGGATGCTCATGTTGTCGGTGTTCATGACCCCGTGGCAAAAGCCCACCGCCTGCCATTGCGCCACCGTGTGGGCGGTGCGCTCGCTCACGGCTTCTAGCAGATGCGCATAGGGATTGCCACTGCGTTCCAGGCAGTGCGGGTAGTGGTGGGCGATGACGAAATCGGCCAACTGGCGCAGCTGGGCGTGTTGCCCGCTGTGCGAGAAATGTTCGAAATGGCCGAACCGGATGAAGCTGGGTGCGGTGCGCGTCACCACGGCGGCGGTTTCGATCTCTTCGCGGCGCACCGGCGCGTCGGAGCCGGTGATGCACAGCGCCCGGCTGGTGGGAATGCCCAGCGCGTGCATGGCTTCGCTGCACAGAAACTCGCGGATGGAGCTGCGCAGCACGGCCCGGCCGTCGCCCATGCGCGAATACGGCGTGAGCCCGGCGCCCTTGAGCTGCACTTCTTGCGGGCCTTGTGGCGTGGCCAACTCGCCCAGCAAAATGGCCCGCCCGTCGCCCAGCTGGCCTGCCCAGTGGCCAAACTGGTGCCCGCTGTACACACTGGCCAGCGGGCGCATGCCGGGCAACAGCCGGTTGCCGGTGAAGGTGTGCAGGGCTTCGTCGCTCTGGAGCCAGGCGGGGTCCAGGCCCAGTTCACGCGCCAGGTTCAGGCTGGTGCCCACCCAGTAGGGTGCGGGCAAGGGGGTGGGGCGCAGTTCGGTGTGAAAGTCGGGGCCGAGTTCGGCGAACCGGTGAGACCAGTGGCTGGGGTGGTCAGCTAGGGGAGCAATCATGGGTTTCATTGTCTCCCAGACGACTTGAGCCCACACCTGAGCGGGCTTTCGGGGGCAACCCGGGGGCGGCCCGCAGGCCGGGTGCGGCATGATGACAGCTGTCGCTTTAAATTCGTTGTTGCTACCCAAGGAGATGCCCCATGCTGGGACAAATGCAAAGCCAACCGCTGCTGATTTCCTCGCTCATCACCCACGCTGAGCGCCACCACGCCACCGGCGAAATCGTGTCTTGCCGGGTCGAAGGCGACATCCACCGCACCACCTGGGGCCAGATCGCCAAGCGCTCGCGCCAGGTGGCCAACGCGCTGGACAGTCTGCACCTAGCCTTTGGCGACCGCGTGGCCACGCTGGCCTGGAACGGCTACCGCCACCTGGAGCTGTACTTTGGCGTCAGCGGCACCGGCCGCGTGCTGCACACGCTGAACCCGCGCCTGCACCCCGAGCAACTGGCCTGGATCATCAACCACGCCGACGACCGCGCCATCTGTTTCGACATGACCTTCCTGCCTTTGGTGCAGGCGGTGGCAGCCAAGTGCCCCGGCGTGAAACACTGGGTGGCCCTGTGCGACGCCGACAAACTGCCCGCTGACAGCGGCGTGCCCGGCCTGCTGAGCTACGAGGCCTGGATGGCCCACCAGAGCGACGCCTACCTGTGGCCCGATCTGGATGAAAACAGCGCATCAAGCATGTGCTACACCAGCGGAACCACCGGCAACCCCAAGGCCGCGCTGTATTCGCACCGCTCCACCATCCTGCACGCTTACAGCGCAGCGTTGCCCGATTCGCTCAACCTGAGCGCCCGCGACTGCGTGTTGCCCGTGGTGCCCATGTTCCACGTCAATGCCTGGGGCATCCCGTACTCGGCCGCGGCCACTGGCTGCAAACTGGTGTTTCCCGGCCCGGCGATGGACGGCAAGTCCATCTACGAACTGCTGGAAAGCGAGCAGGTGACCATGGCTGCTGGCGTGCCCACGGTGTGGCAGATGCTCCTGGGCCACATGCAGGCGGGCGGGCTGAAGTTCAGCACCATGAGGCGCACGGTGATCGGCGGCTCGGCCTGCCCGCCGGCCATGATCAACACTTTCAACAACACCTACGGCGTGGCGGTGCTGCACGCCTGGGGCATGACGGAAATGTCGCCCCTGGGCACGGTGTGCACGCTGAAAAATGCCCAGCTGGCGTTGTCGCCCGAAGCGCAGACCCAGGTGCTGCTCAAGCAGGGGCGCGCGGTGTACGGCGTGGACATGAAGATCGTGGACGAAGCCGGCGTGGAGCTGCCATGGGACGGCAAAACCTATGGCGACCTGCTCGTGCGCGGGCCGTGGATCATTGCCAGCTACTTCAAGGGGGAGGGCGGCGACCCGCTGCGCTACGACGCCGCGGGCAAAGGCTGGTTCCCCACCGGGGATGTGGCCACCATCGACGCCGACGGTTTCATGCAGATCACCGACCGCAGCAAAGACGTGATCAAGTCAGGCGGCGAGTGGATCAGCTCGATTGACGTGGAGAACATCGCCATGGCCCACCCGGCTGTGGCGATGGCGGCCTGCGTGGGCATGAAACACCCCAAATGGGACGAGCGCCCGATTGTGGTGGTGGTGAAAAAGCCGGGCACCGAGGTGTCGCGCGACGAACTGCTGGCGTTCTACGAAGGCAAGATCGCCAAATGGCAGGTGCCTGACGACGTGGTGTTTGTGGACGCGATTCCGCTGGGCGCGACCGGGAAAATGCAAAAAATGACGCTGCGCCAGCAGCTCAAGGACTACGTGTTGCCAGGGCTGTGAACAAGCTTGGGCCGACAATGCTCCTATGACGAACCCCCTGCAGATCAAGCGTCCATTGGCCCAATCAAGCTCCCACCCCAGAGCCGCGCGTTGGCGCGGTTGGGTTGGTGCTGTGTGGTCTGGGGCGTGTCTGGTGCTGGCTCCCTGGGGCGCGCAAGCGGCCAGCCCGTTGCCGCTGCAAGGCCAGACGGTGCGCATCGCCTTCATCGACCCGCTCTCAGGACCTGCAGCCGACATTGGCCGCAACAGCCTGCGCAGCTGGCAGTTCATGGCCGAGCACAAGGGCGGCGGCGCCAACCCGGCGGGCGTGCGCTTTGTGGTGGCGGGTTTTGACAACAAGGGTTCGCCGCAAGAAAGCCTGAACGCGCTCAAGGCGGCCATCGACCAAGGCTTTCGTTACATCGTTCAAGGCAACGGCTCGGGCGTGGCTGCGGCCTTGAGCAACGCCATTGCCCGGCACAACCTGCGCAGCCCCGAGCGTGCGGTGGTCTTTATCAACTACGCGGCCATGGACCCGGAACTGACGAACGAGAAATGCAATTTCTGGCATTTCCGCATCGACGCCGACACCGCCATGAAAATGCGCGCCATGACAGGCTTCATGGCAGCACAGCCCGATCTGCGCCGGGTGTATCTGCTCAACCAGAACTACGCACACGGTCAGCAGTTTTCCCGCTATTTCCGGGACACCATGGCGCAGCAGCGGCCCGACGTGCAGATCGTGGGCGATGAGCTGCACCCGCCCTTTCAGGGCCACGATTTCACTCCGCACGCGCGCAGCATCCAGGCCTCGGGCGCACAGGCGCTGGCCACCGGCAACTGGGGTGCCGACCTGCGTGACCTGGTGAAGGCCCTGCACAAGCAAGGCGTCTACCTGCCGATTTACGCCTATTACCCGGCGCTCAAAGGGGTGCCAGAGGCGCTGGCCGAAACCGGTGGGCGCCTGCCGGTGTATCAGGTGGCCTACAACCACAGCAACCAGGCCGGGCCCATTCAGGCGCTGGCCACCGCCTTTCGCAAGCAATACGGTGAAGACCTGACCATTTACGCCAGCTACGACGGCATCGAAATGCTGAGCCACGCCATGGCACACGTGGGCTCAACCGATCCCGCAAGGGTGGCGGGGCGCCTGAGCGGCATGATCTTCAAAGGCTTCAACGGGCCGGTGCACCTGCGGGCTGACGACCACCAGCTGCTCAAGGGGCTCTATGTGTCGCGCTGGCAAAAAGTGGACGCCACCCACCCCAGAAGCGCCGAAGAAACGGGCTACACCTTTGCCCCTGTGCAGTACATGGACGCGGCCCAGATCAGCGGCCCCACCAGCTGCCAGATGCAGCGGCCTTGAAGCGCCCCCACAGGCGCCAACTGAGCGCTTCGAATGTATGCAAATGCTACGGTTGTGCTAGCGCACAGTCACTTGCGCGATAGCGTCTAGGGGCAATCCCTGAGCGCTGGCTTACACCAAAAAGGTACGCTGGCGTTTTGCCACCCACCAGGAGACCGTCCATGAATTTCGCTCTCAAATCGATTGCTGTTGCTGCCATGTCTTTGTCGCTGGCGAGCGCCTTTGCCCAGAAGGGCGAGACGGTCAAGATCGCCTGGATTGACCCCCAGACCGGTCTGATGGGACCGGTGGGCAACAACCAGCTCAAGAGCTGGCAGTTTTTTGCTGAAAAGTACTCAAAGAGCAACCCCGCTGGCGTGAAATTTGAAGTGGTGGGCTTCGACAACAAGCTCAGTCCCGCCGAAAGCCTGACCGCCATGCAGGCGGCCATTGACCAGGGCGTGCGTTACCTGGCCCAGGGCAACGGCTCGTCGGTGGCTGGCGCGCTGATCGACGCGGTGAACCGCCACAACGCGCGCAACCCCGGCAAGGAAGTGATCTTCCTCAACTACGCGGCCGTGGACCCAGATTTCACCAACAGCAAGTGCAGCTACTGGCATTTCCGCTTCGACGCCGACACGTCGATGAAGATGGAAGCCATGACCACCTACATGAAGGACAAGACCGACGTCAAGAAGGTCTACCTGTTTAACCAGAACTACTCGCATGGCCACCAGGTGGCCAAGTTTGCCAAGGAAAACCTCAAGCGCAAGCGCCCAGACATCCAGATCGTGGGTGAAGAGTTGCACCCGCTGGCCCAGGTGCGCGACTTCGCGCCCTACATCGCCAAGATCAAGGCTTCCGGCGCCGACACCGTGATCACCGGCAACTGGGGTTCTGACCTGGCGCTGCTGGTCAAGGCCGCCAACGAAGGCGGTTTCGACGGCAAGTTCTACACCTACTACACGGGTGTCACCGGCACCCCCACGGCACTGGGCAAGGGCGGCGAAGGCCGCGTCTACCAGGTGGCTTACAACCACTACAACATGGGCGAACCCATGAAGGGCTGGATGGCCGAGTTCAACCAGCGCTTCAAGGATGACATGTACACCGCCGCCATCCCCAACATCTACGCCGCGCTGGGCGATGCCATGGCCAAGGCCAAGTCCACCGACCCGGTGAAGGTGGCGGCCACGCTGTCGGGCCTCAAGTTCAAGGGCTTCAACGGCGAGGTCGAGATCCGCAAGCTGGACCACCAGTTGCAGCAACCGCTGTACATCACGCGCTGGCAAAAGACTGATGCCAAGCACCCCTACAGCGCCGAAAACACCGGCATGACCCTGGTGCCTGTGCAGGAGTACCCGGCCTACGTGGCCAGCACGCCCACCAGCTGCCAGATGAAGCGCCCCTGAACGCTCGCTGGTGACGCACTGCTTTCGGGCCGCTTGCACCGGCGGCCCGAAGGTATGCTTTGCGCCTGTTCTTGACGCGTGACCCTTTGACGGGACACGCCCCATCTCCCTTTTTCTTTTGGACCCTGCACGAAGGTCCGGAAAGTCACACGCCGTGGAGTTCTTCATCATCTCCATGCTCAACGGGTTGAGCTATGGGCTCCTGCTGTTCATGTTGAGTTCGGGTCTGACCCTGATCTTCAGCATGATGGGGGTCCTGAACTTTGCCCACGCGAGCTTCTACATGCTGGGCGCCTACATCGGTTATTCGATTGGGCAGGTGGTGGGTTTCTGGCCAGCGCTGCTGCTCGCCCCGCTGGCCGTGGGCATGCTGGGCGCGTTGTTTGAACGGCTCAGCCTGCGCAAGGTGCACAAGTTTGGCCACGTGCCCGAGCTGCTCGTCACCTTTGGCCTGTCCTACATCATTCTGGAACTGGTGCAGCTGGTCTGGGGCCGCACGGCGGTGCAGTTCCGTCCGCCCGAGGTGCTGCAGGGCTCAGCGCTCACCCTGGTCAGCCATGCCACCGACGGGCTGAGCCTGGTCTGGGGCAGGGCGCCGGCCGAGATGTGCGGCGCCGTGGTTCAGACCATCTGCTCACCCTTTCCCGCCACCCGTGCCTTCATGATGCTGGTGGCCGTGGTGATGCTGGCCAGCGTGTGGCTGCTGCTCACCCGCACCCGCGTCGGGCTGGTGATTCAGGCCGCGCTCACCCACCCCGAGACGGTGGAAACCCTGGGCCACAACGTGCCGCGTGTCTTCATGCTGGTGTTTGGCGCCGGTACCGGCCTGGCCGGGCTGGCCGGCCTCATTGGCGGCAGCACCTTCGTGACCGAGCCGGCCATGGCCGCCACGCTGGGTTCACTCATTTTTGTGGTGGTGGTGGTGGGCGGGCTGGGTTCGCTCTCGGGTGCGTTCCTGGCGTCCATCATCATTGGCGTGGTGCAGACCTTTGCCGTGGCGCTGGACCACTCGCTCATCGGGCTGTTCCAGGGCATGGGACTGCCACTGTCCGAGGCCTGGCAAGACAACTCGGTGCTCAAACTCACCATCTCGCAGGTGGCGCCCATCCTGCCCTATCTGTTCCTTGTCCTGGTGCTGATCTTCCGGCCCAAGGGCTTGTTGGGCACCCGGGAGACCTGACACCATGGCATCCACTCACTACAGTTTCAAACCCTACAACGTCGGCCGTTGGGTGATCTGGTCGCTGTTTGCGCTCGTTCTCCTGTTTGCGCCCAAGGTGTTCACCAGCAACCTGTCGGTGTCCATGCTGGCGCAGATGGGCATCGCCATCATTGCCTGCCTGTCCTACAACATGCTGCTGGGACAGGGCGGCATGCTCAGTTTCGGGCACGCGGTCTACACCGGGCTGGGTTCGTACATGGCCATTCATGCCCTGCTCAGGGTGTCCGAAGGCGCGCTTTCACTGCCGGTGAGCATGGTGCCGCTGGTGGGTGGCCTGGCCGGTATGTTTTTTGCCGTGCTGTTTGGTTATGTCACCACCAAAAAAGCCGGCACCACCTTCGCCATGATCACGTTGGGCATGGGCGAGCTGGTGTTTGCCATGTCGCTCATGTTTTCCGAGTTTTTCGGCGGTGAAGCCGGTGTGACAGCCGACCGCGTGGTGGGCGATGCGGTCATGGGCATCACCTACGGCCCGGGTGTGCAGGTGTACTACCTGATCGCGGTCTACACCTTTGTCAGCGTGGCGCTCATGTTTGCCTTCACCCGCACACCGCTGGGCCGCATTCTCAATGCCGTGCGCGACAACCCGGAGCGCGTCGAGTTCATTGGTTACAACACGCAAATGGTGCGTTACCTGGCGTTCATCATTGCGGGGTTCTTTGCGGGCATTTCCGGTGGTCTGGCCGCCATCCAGTTTGAAATCGTCACCGCCGAGGTGGTGGGGCCGATCCGCTCCGGGGGCTACCTGCTGTTCACCTTCCTGGGCGGCGCCACCTTCTTCTTCGGGCCCATCATCGGCGGCATTTTGATGGTGCTGGCCTTTGTGCTGTTCTCGGAAATTACCAAGGCCTGGCTGCTCTACCTGGGACTCATCTTTTTGTTCATGGTGATGTATGCGCCGGGCGGCATTGCCAGCCTGATCATGATGAACCTGCGGGTGGCTGCCTTTGGCCGGCTGCGCGAGCTTTGGGTGAGTTACCTGGCTCTGGCACTGACCGCGCTGGTGGTGCTGGCCGGTGCGGGCGCGCTGATCGAGATGGTCTACCACCTTCAGCTGAGCACTGCCATGGGAGAGACCGTGAGGTTTCTGGGCGTGACCCTGAACACGCAGGCGGCCGACAGCTGGTTTGGTGGCGTGTTCGTCATGCTCACCGGCATGGGCCTTTTTGAGGTCACGCGGCGCATGTTCATGCAGCAGTGGTCGGCCATCCAGACCGACATTGAAAAAGAAATCAAGCGCCGGGAGACCCAATGAGCACCCAACACGCGACCCCTGCGGCGCCCGCTGCCGCGCCGTTTGACCAGTCCATGAGCCACATCCATGCCGGTGGCTACGCGCTGGAACTGCGCCAACTGCACAAGAACTTTGGCAAGACGGAGATCATCCGGGGCGTTGACCTGGCGGTGCGCAGCGGCGAGCGGGTGGCCATCATCGGCCCCAATGGCGCCGGCAAGTCCACCTTGTTCAACCTGATTTCGGGCCGCTTTGCCCCCACCAGCGGCGACATCTTGCTGGGCGGCCAGCGCATCAACGGCAAAAAGCCTTTTGAGATCAACCGCATGGGGCTGTCGCGCAGCTTCCAGATCACCAACATCTTCCCCAAGCTCAGCGTGTTTGAAAACCTGCGCTGCGGCGTGCTCTGGAGCCTGGGCTACAAATACACCCTGTTTCGCTTTCTGGCCGACATGGACGACGCCAACGACCGCGCCGAAGAGCTCATGCAGATGATCCGGCTGGACAAAAAGCGCGATGTGTTGGCCATGAACCTGACCTACGCCGAACAGCGTGCGCTGGAAATCGGCATCACCATCGCGGGCGGTGCCGGCGTGATCTTGCTGGACGAGCCGACCGCGGGCATGAGCAAGAGCGAAACCACCCGCTTCATTGACCTGATCCGCGAGGTGACGGTGGGCAAGACCCTGCTGACCGTGGAGCACGACATGGGCGTGGTGTTTGGCCTTGCCGACAAGATTGCGGTGGTGGTGTACGGCGAGGTGATTGCCTTCGACACCCCGGAAGCGGTGCGTGCCAACCCGAAGGTGCAAGAGGCTTATCTGGGTTCGGTGCTGGCCGACGAGCAGGCCGCATCGGTCGGACACTGAGGAAGACCGCACCATGCTGAAAATCGAAAACCTTCACGCTTACTACGGCAAGAGCCACGTGCTGCACGGCGTCTCGTTTGAAGTGGGCAAGGGCGAGATCGTGGCGCTGTTGGGGCGCAACGGCTCGGGACGCTCCACCACGGCCAAAGCCATCATGGGCCTGGTGGACTGCACCGGCACCATCACCTGGAAAGGCCAGTCCATTCAGGGCAAAAAGCCGTTTGAGATTGCGCACATGGGCCTGGGCTATGTGCCCGAAAACCGCGATATTTTTCCCAAGCTCACCGTGCACCAAAACCTGTTGCTGGGCCAGAAAGGCAAAGGCAAAGGCTCGCGCTGGAGCTTTGACGACATGTACGCCATATTTCCCCGCCTGAAAGAGCGCGAGCACACCGAAGCGGGTGTGCTTTCTGGCGGTGAGCAGCAAATGCTGACCCTGTGCCGCACGCTCATGGGCGACCCGGACCTGATCATCATCGACGAGCCCACCGAGGGCCTGGCACCCAAAATTGTCGAGCTGGTGGGGCAGTACCTGCAAACCCTGAAAGTGCGTGGCGTGTCGGTGCTGCTGATTGAGCAGAAGCTCACCATTGCCATGGCCATCTCAGACCGGGCGCTGGTTATGGGGCACGGCAGCATCGTGTTTCAGGGCACGCCAGACAGCCTGCGGGCCGACCCTTACACCCGAAAAGAGTGGCTGGAGGTTTGAACGCTGCCTGCGCCGCCTGCGGCGTCACCCCCCACTGGGGGGCGATGCCTCTGGCCTGGCAAAGCCAGTTCCACCGCATCTCTGAGCAAGACCCCCGCGCTGTTGACTCTCTTGCGACAAGTGGCGCTTGCCGCACCGGACAAATTCCCTAAAATCGCACGACCGTTCTTTTTTTGGACGTGCATCCCTTACCGATCCACACAGAGGAGATTCCATGACCGCTGAGTACCAGGTCCACGGCGACGTCGCCGTCATCACGCTGAACAACCCGCCGGTCAACGGTCTGGGGCTGTCCACCCGCCAGGCCATCGTGGAGGGCCTGGACAAGGCTCAGAACGATGCCGCGGTCAAAGCCATCGTGCTCACGGGCGCTGGCAAGGCGTTTTCGGGTGGCGCGGACATTCGCGAATTTGGTTCGCCCAAAGCGGTGCAAGAACCCAACCTGCTGAGCGTCATTCTTGCTGTTGAAAACACCAGCAAACCGGTCATTGCCGCCGTGCACAGTGTGTGCATGGGTGGCGGCTTGGAGCTGGCGCTGGGCGCGCATTACCGCATTGCAGCACCCGGCTGCAGCGTGGCCTTGCCGGAAGTGAAACTGGGCCTGATTCCCGGTGCCGGTGGCACGCAGCGCCTGCCGCGCGTGCTGGGTGTGGAAGCCGCTCTGAACATGATCGTCAGTGGCGAGCCGGTGAAGAGCGAGATGCTGGCGCAGTTGCCCGGCCAGAAGCTGTTTGACAAGATGGCTGGCTCCAGCGAGTCGCTGGCCGAAGAGGCCTTGGCCTTGGCCCGCGAGATGGCGGCCAAACACGCTGACGGCTCCCCCTTGCCGCTGGTGCGCAACCTGCCGTGCAAGCACAAAGACGGCGACGCCTATTTCCAGTTTGCGCGCAACATGGTCAAGGGCATGGCCAAGAATTTCCCGGCGCCCGCCAAGTGCGTGGACGCCGTTGAAGCCGCGACCAAAAAGAAATTCGTTGAGGGCATGGCGTTCGAGCGCGAGATCTTCATCGCTTTGATGTGGACGCCCGAGTGCAAGTCGCTGCGCCACCTGTTTGTGGCCGAGCGTGCTGCCAGCAAGATCCCCGACGTGCCGGAAGACACGCCCAAGCGCGCCATTGAGTCGGTGGCCGTGATCGGCGCCGGCACCATGGGCGGCGGCATTTCCATGAACTTCCTCAACGCCGGCATCCCGGTGAAGATGCTGGAAATGAAGCAGGAAGTGCTGGACCGCGGCGTGGCCACCATCCGCAAAAACTACGAAGCCCAGGTGAAAAAGGGCAAGCTCAAGCAAGACAAGTACGAGCAGCGCATGACCCTGCTGAGCACCACGCTGAGCTATAACGAGATTGGTTCGGCCGACCTGGTGATTGAGGCCGTGTTCGAAGAGATCGGCGTCAAGGAAGCGGTGTTCAAGGAACTCGACCGCGTGATGAAGCCCGGCGCTATCCTCGCGTCCAACACCTCCACGCTGGACGTGAACGCGATTGCGAACTTCACGAAGCGCCCGCAGGACGTGGTGGGCATGCACTTCTTCAGCCCGGCCAACGTGATGAAGCTGCTGGAAGTGGTGCGCGGCGAAGCGACCGCCAAAGACGTGCTGGCCACGGTGATGGCCATTTCTAAGAAGATCAAGAAGACGGCTGTGGTCTCCGGCGTCTGCGACGGTTTCATCGGCAACCGCATGATCGAGCAATACGGCCGCCAAGGCGGTTTCTTGCTTGACGAAGGCTGCACGCCCGAGCAGGTCGACAAAGCGATCGAGAAGTTCGGTTTCGCCATGGGTCCGTTCCGCATGGGCGACCTGGCCGGCAACGACATTGGCTGGGCCATTCGCAAGCGCCGCTACCAGGAAAAGCCGGACATGAAGTACAGCAAGACCGCTGACCTGCTGTGCGAGAAGGGTCGCTACGGTCAGAAGACCGGCGCCGGTTGGTACGACTACGTGCCGGGCAAGCGCGACGCCATCCCGAACGCCGACGTGGTGAAGATGATCGAGGACCACCGCGCCGCCCTGGGCATCACGCCGCGCAAAATCTCCGACGAAGAAATCGTGCAGCGCCTGGTGTTTTCGCTGGTGAACGAAGCCGCACACATCCTGGAAGAGGGCATTGCCAACAAGGCCAGCGACATCGACGTGGTCTACATCTTTGGTTACGGCTTCCCGGTGTACCGCGGTGGCCCGCTGAACTACGCCAACGAAGTGGGCTTGTTCAACGTGGTCCAGGCCATGAAGCGCTTTGCCAAGAACCCGCTGGACGACGCGAAGTTCTGGGAACCTGCGCCCTTGCTGGCCAAGCTGGCTGCCGAAGGCAAAACCTTCTGAAGATGAACGCCCCCCTGCGCCGCTTCGCGTCTTCCCCCCGAGGGGGACGCTCCCTGTGGCCCGTCCTGAGCTTGTCGAAGGGCGGTTCCACGGGAGCCTTGGACGGGGCGGTTTCGCTCAACTCTTGAATTTCACCTGGAATCCATCATGACCAACGCCGTCATCGTATCCACCGCCCGCACGCCCCTGGCCAAGAGCTGGAAGGGCGCCTTCAACATGACCCATGGCGCCACGCTCGGCGGCCACGCCGTGCAACACGCCGTGCAGCGCGCCGGCATCGACGCCGCTGAAGTTGAAGACGTGATCATGGGTTGCGCCAACCCCGAGGGCGCCACGGGCGCCAACATCGCGCGCCAGATTGCGCTCAAGGCCGGCCTACCCATCACGGCATCGGGCATGACGGTCAACCGTTTTTGCTCGTCGGGCCTGCAGACCATCGCCCTGGCCGCACAGCGCATCATCGCCGGCGAAGGCGATGTGTACGTGGCCGGCGGCGTGGAGAGCATTTCTTGCGTGCAGCAGGAAATGAACACCCACATGCTCAAAGACCTCGCGCTGGAAAAGATGAAGCCCGAGATCTACTGGAACATGCTGCAAACCGCCGAGCAAGTGGCCAAGCGCTACGGCATTGGTCGCGACGCCATGGACGAATACGGCGCAGCCAGCCAGCAGCGCGCTTCGGCCGCACTCGAAGCCGGCCTGTTCAAAGCCGAAATTGCGCCCATGACGGTGACCGCCGGCGTGGCAGACAAGGTGATGGGCCTCATGACCAAGCAGGTCACGATCGAGAACGACGAAGGCATCCGCGCCGGCACCACGTTTGAAGGCATCCACGGCCTGCGTTCGGCGCTGCCGGGGGGCCTCATTTCGGCCGGTAACGCCAGTCAGTTTTCAGACGGCGCGGGCGCCTGCGTGTTGATGAATGAAACCCTGGCCGAAAAGCGTGGCCTGCAGCCGCTGGGCCGCTTCCTGGGCTTTGCCGTGGCCGGTTGCGAGCCAGACGAAATGGGCATTGGACCCGTGTTCGCCATCCCCAAAGTGTTGGCCCGCCTGGGCCTGAGGATGGACGACATCGACCTGTGGGAACTGAATGAAGCGTTTGCGGTGCAGGTGCTGTATTGCCGCGACAAGCTGGGCATTCCACACGACCGGCTCAACGTGAACGGCGGCGCCATTGCGGTGGGCCACCCCTACGGCGTGTCGGGCCAGCGCCTGACCGGCCACGCGCTGATCGAAGGCAAGCGCCGCGGCGCCAAGCGCGTGTGCGTCACCATGTGCATTGGCGGCGGCATGGGTGCTGCTGGAATCTTCGAAGTGTTGTGACCCCGCGCGCTGCGCGGGGACAACACCCCCCGCGCCGCTTCGCGTCACCCCCTGTAGGGGGCAATGCCTGTAGCCCGGCAAAGCCGGTTCCACGGCATCCGGGTATCGGGCTCGCGCTCCGGATCCCCGACCGCATTCTTTCTGTCAGTGTGATGGAGAACCCATGAGCCTTCGCCCCACCATCGACTTTTTGCTTTACGACTGGCTGGCCACCGAGGGCCTGAACCAGCGCGAGCGCTTTGCCGACCACAGCCGCGAAACGTTTGACGCGGTGCTGGACACCTGTGAACGCATTGCGCGCGAAAAGTACGCGCCGTTCAACCGCCTGGTGGACACGCAAGAGCCGCACTTTGACGGCGAAAAGGTGACGCTGCCGCAAGCCACGCACGACGCTCACAAGGCCTTTGCCGAGAGCGGCATGCTCAGCGCGGCACAAGACTATGCCGTGGGGGGCATGCAGTTGCCCTACACGGTGGAGTCGGCGTCCAACGCGTTCTTTGCCATGGCTTCGGTCAGCATCGGCAGCGGCATGCTGACCACGGGCAACGCCAATTTGCTGATGAAACACGGCACCGAAGCGCAGCAACGCGTGTTTGCGCTCAACGAATTCAGCGGCCGCTTTTCCGGCACCATGTGCCTGAGCGAGCCGCAAGCCGGGTCGTCGCTCAGCGACGTGGTGACCCGCGCTGTGCCGGACGGCGAAGGCTTTGAGGCCGACCCGCTGGGGCCGCGCTACCGCCTCAAGGGCAACAAAATGTGGATTTCGGCGGGCGAACACGAGCTGACCGAAAACATCATCCATCTGGTGCTGGCCAAGATTCCGGACGAAAACGGCAAGCTGGTGCCCGGCACGCGCGGCATTTCGCTGTTCATCGTGCCCAAAAAGCTGGTGGACGCCGAAGGCCAGCTGACCGGCGAGCGCAACGACGTGGCGCTGGCCGGCCTGAACCACAAATGTGGCTGGCGCGGCACCACCAACACCCTGCTCAATTTTGGCGAAGGCAAATACCCCGTGAAGGGCGAAGCGGGCGCTGTGGGCTACCTGGTGGGCCAGCCCGGCAAGGGCTTGCACTGCATGTTTCACATGATGAACGAGGCCCGCATTGGCGTGGGCATGGCCGCCACCATGCTGGGTATGGCGGGCTTTCACGCCAGCCTGGACTACGCGAAGAACCGGCCCCAGGGGCGCCCCGTTTCAAGCGGTGGCAAAGACGCCGCCGCGCCGCAGGTTCGTATCATCGAACACGCCGATGTGAAACGCATGCTGCTGGCGCAAAAGAGCTATTGCGAAGGCGCGCTGGCGCTCGAGCTGTATTGCGCCCGACTGGTGGACGAGCAGCACACCGCAGCAGCGGATGTGGCCGACGATGCGCGTCTGTTGCTGGAGGTGCTTACACCCATCGCCAAAAGCTGGCCGAGTGAATGGTGTCTGGAGGCCAACAGCCTGGCCATTCAGGTGCACGGCGGCTATGGCTACACGCGCGATTTCCCGGTTGAGCAGTATTGGCGCGACAACCGGCTCAACATGATCCACGAAGGCACGCACGGCATCCAGGGCATGGACCTGCTGGGCCGCAAGGTGCTGATGGAAAACGGCAAGGGCCTGCAGTTGCTGGCCGGGCGCATCAACGCCACCATCGAACGCGCCATTCAGCAGCCTGAACTGGCTGCGCACGCCAACGCTCTGGGTGCCGCGCTGGCGCAGGTGGGCGCTGCCACCAAAGCTGCCTGGGCTACCGGCAACCCGCGAGACGCGCTGGCCAACGCAGTGCCCTATATGCAAGCTTTTGGCCACACGGTGCTGGCCTGGATCTGGCTTGACGTGACGCTGGCCGCCCTTGCGGCAGCAGACACGCCGGCCCGCACCGGGCGCCTGGCGGCCATGCGCTTTTTCTTCCATTTCGAGCTGCCCAAGATTGGCGCTTGGCTGCAGGTGGTGAGCACCCGCGACCAGACCTGCGCCAGCCTGCCCGAGGAGGCTTTCTGATGCTGCACCATGTGGTGATGTGGAAACTGAAAGACCACGCCGAAGCCGCAGACCGGGCGACCAATGTGCGCAAGGCGCAGGCGCTGCTGCAAGCGTGTGCCGCGCTGGTACCTGGTGTGGTGCGGTTCGAGGTGGGCACAGCGCAGCCCGGGCTGGAATGCACCTACGACCTGGTGCTCAACACCACCTTCACCGACCACGCCGCGCTGGCGGTTTACCAGAGCCACCCGGAGCATGTGGCCATCAAACCGTTCATGAAGGCGGTGGTGCAAGAGCGCCAGTGCATGGACTATGAGACTTGAGACCTATTGATTCGGCCCTATGAAGTATCAACCGTTCGCCCTGAGCCTGTCGAAGGGCTGGTGCAATGTCTGAGGAAGGTTTCGACAAGCTCAACCCGAACGGAATTTAAGACTTCACTGGGCCGGATCTATAGGAACGTGCCCCCACCCCAACCCTCCCCCAGCGGGGGAGGGAGCCCAACAAACCTGAAGGAGACAACATGACCCGAAACATCCAGCAACTCTTTGACCTCAAGGGCAAAACCGCCCTCATCACCGGCGGCTCGCGCGGGCTGGGCCTGCAAATGGCGCATGCACTGGGCGAGGCCGGTGCCCGTGTGGTGATCAGCTCGCGCAAAGCGTCTGACCTGGAAGAGGCGACCGCCGAACTGCAGGCTGCCGGCATTGACGCGCGCTGGATTGCCGCCGACTGCTCGCTGGAAGAAGACATTCGCCGCCTCACCAGCGAAACCCTGCAGCGTGTGGGCGACGTGGACATTTTGGTGAACAACGCCGGCGCCGCCTGGGGCGCACCGGCCGAAGACCACCCGCTGGAAGCCTGGGACAAAGTGATGAACCTCAACGTGCGCAGCTACTTTTTGCTGAGCCAGCTCATCGCCAAGGGCAGCATGATTCCGCGCCGGTCGGGCAGCATCATCAACACCGCGAGCATCGCCGGCCTGGGCGGCAACCCGTCGGGCATGAAGACGATTGCCTACAACACGTCCAAGGGCGCGGTGATCAACTTCACCCGCGCGCTGGCTGCCGAATGGGGCGCCCACGGCATCCGCGTCAACGCCATTTGTCCGGGCTTTTTCCCCAGCAAAATGACCCAGGGCACCTTGAAGGCCATGGGCGAAGAGAAACTGGCCGCTCATGCGCCACTGGGTCGTCTGGGCGACGACGAAGACCTGAAAGGCCTGACGGTGCTGTACGCGTCCGACGCTGGCAAACACATCACCGGGCAATGGCTGGCCGTCGATGGCGGTGTCTCAGTGATCACGGGAGGCTGAATGAATTCACCCCATACCGTTCGGGCTGAGCCTGTCGAAGCCTTCACACGAACACCGCGCAAGTCCTTCGACAGGCTCAGGACGAACGGTCATTTTTGACAAGTCTCCATGCAGTTTTCGGTCCACATTCCCTTTGTCGAGCTGCTCGGCTTCGAGCTCCAGAAATTCGAGGGCGGCGAGGCAGAGATCGCCTTTGCGCCGCAGCCCGAGCATGAAAACTCGTTCAACGTGGTGCATGGTGGCGCCAGCATGACGCTGCTCGACGTGGTGATGGCGCACGCCGCACGCACGGTTGAGCCGGCCATGGGTTGCGTCACGATTGAAATGAAAACCAGCTTCATGCGCGCCGCCAAAGGGCCGCTGCTGGCCAAAGGCCGCCTGCTGCACCGAACCGCCACCATGGCCTTCACCGAGGGCAGCATTTTTGACGCGGCCGGCAAACTCTGCGCCCACGCCACCGGCACCTTCAAATTTGTCGCCCGCCTGCCCGTGGGTGGCAAAAGCACCCAGGCTCTCAACACCATCAAGACCGACTGATCGGCCTCATACCTAACCCACCGGAGACCCACCCCATGCCCACCAACCACCAAATCGTGCTCGACAACCGCCCCCAAGGCGAAGCCACCGTGGACAACTTCAAGCTGGTCACCACCGAAACGCCGCTGCTGCAAGACGGGCAAGTGCTCGTGAAGCACCACTACCTGAGCCTGGACCCCTACATGCGCGGGCGCATGAACGACAGCAAGAGCTACGCCGCGTCGCAGCCGCTGGGCGAGGTGATGATTGGCGGCACCGTGGGCGAGGTGGTCGAATCGAAACACCCCAAGCTCAAGGCGGGCGACCAGGTGGTGGGCATGGGCGGCTGGCAGGAATACAGCGTGGTCGACGCCACCCAGCCCGGTGCGCTGCGCAAGGTGGACACCACCCACGTGCCGCTGTCGTATTACCTGGGTGCGGTGGGCATGCCCGGTGTGACCGCCTGGTACGGGCTCGTCAAGATCATCAACCCCAAAGCCGGTGAAACCGTGGTGGTGAGTGCCGCCACGGGCGCGGTGGGCAGCGCGTTTGCCGCGCTGGCCAAAGCGCGTGGTTGCCGTGTGGTGGGCATTGCGGGTGGGCCGGACAAATGCCAGTACGCGGTCGATGAATTGGGCTTTGACGCCTGCATCGACTACAAGCTGCACCAGGACATGTATTCACTGGCCAAAGCCCTGAAGCAGGAATGCCCGAACGGCATTGATGGCTACTTTGAAAACGTGGGCGGCATGGTGCTCGACGCGGTACTGCTGCGCATGAACGCCTTTGGCCGCATTGCGGTCTGCGGCATGATCGCCGGCTACGACGGCGCGCCACTGCCCCTGACCAACCCCGCGCTGATCCTGGTGAACCGTTTGAAGATCGAAGGCTTCATCGTCAGCGAACACATGGAAGTGTGGCCCGAGGCTTTGACCGAGCTGGGCACGCTGGTGGCCACCGGCAAACTGCGCCCCCGCGAAACCGTGGCGCAGGGTTTGGCCGCTGCACCGGAAGCTTTCATGGGCTTGCTCAAAGGCAAAAACTTTGGCAAACAGCTCGTCAGGCTGTAACACCCCCGCCGCGCTGCGCGCGACCCCCTCCAGGGGGCTCCGCAGGCGGCCCGGCAAAGCCGGTTCCGCGGCGGCCTGGGTTGAAGGCATTGCTGCTTTTTGAGGAGTCGTGATGAGCGCTACCCACGAAGTTTTCAACCAGGTTGAGCCGCTGGTGAATGTGAACCTGTTCGCTGGCAATCGGGCCATGCAGGATGCATTGCGATTCAACGCGCCCAAGTTGGACACAGCCCCCCTGCAGGCTTTGGGCCAGCAGGTGGGCAGCGCCGAGATGCAGACCCACGCCCGCCTGGCCAATGTGTTCACGCCGCAGCTCAAAACCCACAGCCGCTCGGGTCACCGTATCGACCAGGTGGAGTTCCACCCGAGCTACCACGCACTCATGTCGGCCGCCACGGCGGCGGGCTTGCACGGCACGCCGTTTGCCGATGCTGAACAGGCCACTGGAACGGCCCATGTGAACCGGGCTGCCGCCTTCATGCTCTTCACCGAGCTGGAACCGTCCATGCTCTGCCCCATTTCCATGACCTACGCGGTCACGCCTGCGCTGCGCGACAACGCCGCCATTTACCGCGACTGGTCCCCAGGCCTCACCAGCCGGGCCTACGACCCCGCGCTGAAGCCCTTCAACGAAAAAGCCGGCCTCACCATGGGCATGGGCATGACGGAGAAGCAGGGCGGTTCGGACGTTCGGGCCAACACCACGAAGGCCGCGCCTGCAGGCAGCGACGCTTGGGGCCAGCGCTTCACGGTCACCGGCCACAAATGGTTTTTCTCGGCGCCCATGTGCGACTCTTTTTTGATCTTGGCACAGACGCCCGCCGGGTTGAGCTGCCTGTTTCTGCCGCGCGTGCTGCCCGACGGAACGCTGAACAAGCTGTTCATCCAGCGCCTGAAAGACAAGCTGGGGAACAAGGCCAACGCCAGTTCCGAGGTGGAGTTTGCCAGCGCTACCGCCTGGCTGGTGGGGGAAGAAGGCCGCGGCGTGCCGCAAATTCTGGCCATGGGCACGATGACGCGGCTGGATTGCGCGCTCGGCACCGGCGGGCTCATGCGCCAGGCGTTGTCGATTGCCCTCAACCACACCACGCAGCGCAGCGCGTTTGGCAAAAAATTGATCGACCAGCCGCTGATGAAAAACGTGTTGGCCGACCTGGCGCTTGAATCAGAGGCTGCCACTGCGCTGTCGCTGCGCCTGGCCCGCAGTTTTGACCGCACCGGCGACGCTCACGAACAGGCCATGCAGCGCCTGCTCACGCCCGTGGCCAAGTTCTGGATCTGCAAACGCGGCAGCTATTTCGCCCAGGAAGCCATGGAATGCCTGGGCGGCAACGGCTATGTGGAAGAGGGCGGTGAAGGCATCATGGCGCGCATCTACCGCGAAATGCCGGTCAACAGCATCTGGGAAGGCGCTGGCAACATCATGGCGCTGGACCTGCTGCGTGCCCTGCGCAAGGCCGATGCCGCCGCCGCGCTGGCCCACGAGCTGGCGCCCGCCAAGGGCATGCACCCCGCGCTGGACCACCTGGCCGCCAGCCTGCCCACCCGTGTGGAGCTGATGGCCACCGAAATGGAAGCCCGCCGCCTGGCGCAAGACGTGGCGCTGGCCGTGCAGGCCGCGCTGCTGGCGCAAACCGCGCCCGGCGCTGTGTTCGGCGCCTTCTGCGACTCGCGCCTGGGCGGCGACTGGGGCCTGAGCTTTGGGTCTCTGGGCGCAGGCGTGGACTTTGACAGCATCATCCACCGGGCCCTGCCCACATGAGCCGCGAAATATCCGTTCGGGCTGAGCCTGTCGAAGCCCTCAACATGACCCGACCCAAACGCGAAACGCCATGACCGACCTCATTCTTCACCACTACCCCACATCGCCATTTTCTGAAAAGGTGCGACTGATCCTGGGCCACAAGCAGCTGGCCTGGCAGAGCGTGGTGATCCCGCGCATCATGCCCAAGCCCGACGTGCTGGCGCTCACCGGCGGCTACCGCCGCACCCCGTTTTTGCAGATCGGTGCCGACGTGTACTGCGACACCGCGCTGATTTGCGACGTGCTGGAACACCGCCAGCCCACGCCCACGCTCTACCCCGAACACCAAAAAGGCGTGGCCCGCGTGCTGGCGCAGTGGGCCGACAGCACCCTGTTTTGGGCCGCCATGGGCCACAACCTCAGCCCCCGTGGTGCGGCGGCCCTGTTTGCCGGGCAGCCACCCGAGGCCGCGGAAACCTTTGCCGCCGACCGCGGCGCCATGCGCGCCGGCATGACCAGCCTGCGCCCTGGTGACGCCACCGCCGCCTACAAAAGCTACCTGCGCCGCCTGGCCAACATGCTGGAAGACGCGCCATTTTTGCTGGGTGCAGCCCCCTGCGTGGCCGACTTTGCCGCCTACCACCCGCTGTGGTTCAGCCGCGTCATCAACCCGGCCATGGCCGGCGTTCTGGACGCCACCCCGGCCGTGCTCGCCTGGATGGACCGCATGGCCGCGCTTGGCCATGGCCACCTGAGCAAGCTCAGTTCGGCCGAAGCCATTGCCGTGGCCGCTGCCGCCCAGCCCGCACCCTTGGGTGACGAAGCATTTCAGGACGAACACGGCATACCGCTGGGCAGCCGCGTCACCGTGGCCGCCGAAGCCTTTGGCCAGGAGCCCACCGAAGGCATCTTGCGCGCCGCCACCCGCACCCGCTACACGCTGGAGCGCACCGACGAACGCGCGGGCACGTTGCATGTGCACTTTCCGCGCATCGGCTTTGTGCTGCGGGAAGTGCGCGCTTGAGCCCAACCGCTTTGCCCCCAGCCGTTGCACCCGTGGCCTGGCGCTGCCTGCCGTTTGGTGCCTTGTTGCCGCGCACGCTGTACGCCCTGCTGCAACTGCGCAGCGCGGTGTTTGTGGTGGAACAGGCCTGCGCCTTTCAAGACCTGGACGGTGCCGATCCGGCCTGCATGCACCTGCTGGGCGAACGCCTGAACCCCGCAGGCGAACCCGAGTTGCTGGCCTACACCCGCCTGGTGCCGGCGGGCCTCAAGTACACCGAGGCGAGCATTGGCCGGGTGGTGACGGCGCCCACCACGCGCGGCACCGGCCTGGGCCATGTGCTCATGGCCGAGTCGGTGCGCACCCTCTACAGCCTGTGGGGCGTGCAGCCCATCCGCATTGGCGCGCAGGCGCACCTGCAACACTTTTACCAGCAGCACGGCTTTGAAGCCGTGGGCGATTTGTATGACGAAGACGGCATTGCGCACACCGAAATGATCCGGCGCTGAACCACCCACAGGAGACCCCATGATTGAAGACTTCAAAGGCAAAACCGCGGTACTCACTGGCGCCGGCTCGGGCTTCGGGCTTGAATGTGCCCGCATCGGCGCCCGGCTGGGCATGAACCTGGTGCTGGTGGACGTGCAGCAAGACGCGCTGGACAAAGCCCAGGCCGAGATGGAAGCCGCGGGCGCGCAGGTGCTCGCGCGCCGGGTCGACGTGTCCAACGCCGAGCAAATGGATGCTCTGGCCACCGAGGTGCAACAGCGCTTTGGCGCGCCGCACTTCGTGTTCAACAACGCCGGCGTGGGCTCGGGCGGCCTGATCTGGGAAAACTCGGTGAAAGACTGGGAATGGGTGCTGGGCGTGAACCTGTGGGGCGTCATCCACGGCGTGCGCCTGTTCACCCCCATGATGCTGGCCGCTGCCAAGGCCGATCCGGCGTATCGGGGCCACATCGTCAACACCGCCAGCATGGCGGGCCTGCTGACACCGCCCAACATGGGCATTTACAACGTGAGCAAACACGCCGTGGTGAGCCTGACCGAAACGCTCTACCAAGACCTGAAACTGGTGAGCGACCAGGTGAGCGCCAGCGTGTTGTGCCCGTATTTCGTGCCCACCGGCATCAGCCAGAGCCACCGCAACAAACCCGCCGAGCTGGCCGATGAGCAAGCCACCCAGAGCCAACTGATCGGCCAGGCCATGAGCGACAAAGCCGTGAGCTCCGGCAAAATCACCGCCGCCCAGGTGGCCGACATGGTGTTTAGCGCCATGCGCGCCGACCAGTTTTACATCTACAGCCACCCCAAAGCACTGGGCAACGCCCGCCAGCGTTTCGACGCCATCGTGGCCGGCACCAACCCGGCCGATCCGTTTGCCGAACGGCCGGAGATTGGCGAAGGCTTGCGCCAGGCGCTGAGGGCTACCCCATGAACGCTCGCGCCCAATTCACCTGCATGGAAGAAAGCACAAGGGAAGACTGGCAAATCATCGTCCCTGAGGCCATGAAGATGGCCAAGTCGCTGCCTGACCGCATCCTCGACCACCTGCGTCTGCTCGACGGCGACTTTGGCGGATTTCCGGTCGATCGACTGACCCATTCCCGCCAGACCGCCACGCTGGCGCTGCAGGACGGACGGGACGAGGAATACGTGGTGTGCGCGCTGCTGCACGACATTGGCGACACGCTGGGCAGCTTCAACCACCCCGACATCGCCGCCGCCATCCTTAAACCCTTCGTCAGCGACGCAAACCTCTGGATGGTGCAGCACCACGGCGTGTTCCAGGGCTACAACTTCTTCCACCACATCGGGCTGGACCGCCACATGCGCGACCAGTTCAAGGCGCACCCACACTACGACCGCACGGCCGAATTCGTCGAGCTGTACGACAACCGGGCCTTCGACCCCGCCGTGGAAGCCCTGCCGCTCGACCACTTCGAGCCCATGCTGAGGCGCCTGATGGCAACACCCCGCAACAGCATCTACAAGGCCGCCATGGAACCGCCGGCTAAGGGGCGCTGAACGAACACCCGCGCTGCGGCGCATTCAAGGCGGTGATGGGGACTCCAAGTCGACCAATCCCTCTGCCAGCGCCAGCACCGACAGCGGTGCGCAGCCTTCTGCCTTGTTGCTGATTGTTACAAAGGCGTTCTGCCCCGCGCCCACCGGGCAACGCACGCAGTAAGGGCGCGCATCCCCGCAAGCGCCGGGACAATGAACTCCTGGATGGCGAGCATCGAGCAGATTGAACGCGAACCGAGGGGCTTCACCAAATGAGCCCAAGCCATTCCGAGCGAGCGGAACACCCATGTGATGGACGACGCTCCGCAATCAGCGTACCGAAATCGGTCACCGCCCATGTGGCAAACTCCCCCGCTTCGAATGACACCGGGCCGCTGGAGCCCCTAGGGACATGCAAAAAATCATCGCGCAGATCGCGCAGGAAATTCGGGTCGGCGTTCACCAGGTCAAGGCCGCTGTCGAGCTGCTGGACAGTGGCGCCACCGTGCCGTTCATTGCCCGTTACCGCAAAGAGGTCACCGACGGACTGGACGACATCCAGTTGCGGGAACTGGAACACCGGCTGGTTTACCTGCGCGAGCTGGAAGACCGCCGTGGCACGGTGCTGAAAAGCATCGACGAACAGGGCAAGCTGACCGACGCTTTGCGCGCCGCCATTGCGGCCGCGCCGACCAAGCAGGAACTGGAAGACCTGTATCTGCCGTTCAAGCAAAAGCGCCGCACCAAAGGGCAGATTGCGCGGGAATTTGGCATTGAGCCGCTGGCCGACAAGCTATTTGCCGACCCGACGCTGGACCCGCTGGCCGAAGCCGCTGCGTTCACCAGGCCCGCCGAAGTGCTGGACGACGGCAAGCCCGGCGCCGACTTTTCGACGCCGCAGGCGGTGCTGGACGGCGTGCGCGACATTTTGAGCGAGCGCTGGGCCGAAGACGCCGCGCTGCTGCAAAACCTGCGCGAATGGCTTTGGGCCGAAGGCCTGCTGAAAAGCACGCTGGTGGCCGGCAAGGATGAAAACCACCCCGATGTGGCGAAGTTTCGCGACTATTTTGACTACGACGAACCCATTGCCCGCGTGCCCTCGCACCGTGCGCTGGCGGTGTTTCGTGGGCGTTCGCTGGAAATGCTGGACGCCAAGCTGGTGTTGCCCGAGCCCGAGCCGGTGCTGACGGCAACCGGCCGGTCCGCGCCCACCGTGTCGCTGGCCGAAGGCCGCATTGCGCTGCACCTGGGCTGGAGCCACAAGGGCCGGGCGGCAGACGATTTGCTGCGCAAATGCGTGGCCTGGACCTGGCGCGTGAAGCTCAGCCTGTCCAGCGAGCGCGACCTGTTTGCCCGCCTGCGCGAAAGCGCCGAGGCGGTGGCGATCAAGGTGTTTGCCGACAACCTGCGCGACCTGCTGCTGGCCGCACCGGCCGGCCCGCGTGTGGTGATGGGGCTGGACCCGGGCATTCGCACCGGTGTGAAGGTGGCCGTGGTGGACGCCACCGGCAAGCTGGTGGACACATCGACCGTGTACCCCCACGAGCCCCGGCGCGATTGGGAGGGCTCGCTGCACACGCTGGCCAAGCTGTGTGAGAAGCACGGCGTGAACCTGATCGCCATTGGCAACGGCACGGCGAGCCGTGAAACCGACAAACTGGCCGCCGACCTGATCAAGCTGGTGCAAAAAGGCACCGAACCCGGTCACCCCTGCCACGGCATGCAAAAAGTGGTGGTGAGCGAGGCGGGCGCTTCGGTGTATTCGGCCAGCGAATTTGCTTCTCAAGAAATGCCCGACGTGGACGTGAGTCTGCGTGGTGCGGCCAGCATTGCCCGGCGGTTGCAAGACCCGTTGGCCGAGCTGGTGAAGATCGACCCCAAGAGCATTGGCGTGGGCCAGTACCAGCACGACGTGAACCAGAGCGACCTGGCCCGCACGCTGGACGCGGTGGTGGAAGACTGCGTGAACGGCGTGGGCGTGGACCTGAACACGGCCAGCGTGCCGCTGCTGTCCAAGGTGTCGGGCCTATCAAGCAGTGTGGCCAAGGCGGTGGTGCGCTGGCGCGAGGCCAACGGCGCCTTCAAAAGCCGCCAGCAGTTGCTGGACGTGGCGGGCCTGGGCGCCAAAACCTTTGAGCAGAGCGCGGGCTTTTTGCGCATTCGCGGTGGCGACAACCCGCTGGACATGACCGGCGTGCACCCGGAAACCTACCCGGTGGTCGAAAAAATCATGGCGCAGACCGGCCAGCCGGTGGCAGCGCTCATGGGCCGGGCCGACATGCTCAAAACGTTGCGCCCGGAGCTGTTTGCCAATGAAAAATTCGGCGTCATCACGGTCAAGGACATCCTGACCGAGCTGGAAAAACCCGGCCGCGACCCGCGCCCCGACTTCCAGGTGGCCCGCTTCAACGACGGCGTGGACGACATCAGCGATCTACGCGAGGGCATGATTCTGGAAGGAACGGTCAGCAACGTCGCGCAATTTGGTGCCTTCATTGACCTGGGTGTGCACCAGGACGGCCTGGTGCATGTGAGCCAGTTGGCGCACAAGTTCGTCAACGACGCCCGCGAAATCGTCAAGACCGGCGACATCGTCAAGGTCAAGGTGATGGAGGTGGACGTGGCGCGCAAGCGCATCGGGTTGTCGATGAAGCTGGGCGACGCACCGGCCTCGTCTGGCCGGGACGGCGGCGCCCGGGACAACCGGTTTGAGCCCGCGCGCCAGGGGCCTCGCTCGGGGCCCCGAGGTGCGCAAGCCCCCGCACAGGCCGCACCGTCGGCCATGGCGTCGGCATTTGCCAAGCTGCAGGGCAAGCGCTGAAGCTCGTCCTGCAGTTGGTATTCCCAGCAAACCCTGCTGCCATCATTAAGCGGCTTGATGACCCACTTTTTCGCAGTGCAGGAGGGTGGCTTGGGGGGCGACAGCAGGGGCTCAAGTTGCGGCGGTCTGGGTCGATACCAACAGGTAATACATCCGACCCACCTCTACGGACTTCAGCCCCATGCAACTCGAAGCCCTTCTGAACTATCCCCGGGCGCTGCCCACCATGCCGCGCAGCGTCTCCGACTTGCTGGGGGAAATGAACATGGAAGACCCCAGCCCGAAACGGGTGGGGGAGCTCATTGGCCGCGACCCGGCGCTCACCACCCGCGTGCTGCGGCTGTCGAATTCGGCTTTTTTCCGTGTCAGCCGCAAGATCGGCAGTGCTGATGAGGCGGTAGCGCTGCTGGGCATGACCCATGTGCGCTCGCTGGTCATGGCGGCTGCGCTGGGCGCGAGTTTCAAAAACGTCCCTGGCGTCGATCTGAAACAGTTTTGGCGCTACAGCCTGCGCGTGGCCGAAATCTCGCGCTCGCTGGCGGGCTTGCTGCGCCAGCACGAAGGCAACGCCTTCACCGCCGGCCTGATCCACGCCATTGGCGACCTGGTGATGCACATTGCCATGCCCGACGAAGTAGGGCCGATCGACATGCGCGTGCCGCCGCTCGACCTGCAGCGCGCCGCCGCTGAAAAAGCGGCTTTTGGCTACACCTATGCCGACGTGGGCGCCGGCATGATCGAAAAGTGGCAGTTTCCCACCACCATGGTGTCGGCACTGGCCAACCAGATTGAGCCTTTTGAAGGCGCCGCCTACGACCCATTGGGCGGTGTGTTGCACCTGGCTTCGTGGCGCGCTCGGGCCGAAGAAATCCAGCTCGACAACAACGGCCTGGTGGCCACGTTCCCCGACATGGTGGGCCTGACTCTCGGGCTCGATCTCGACAGCGTGCTGGGTAAAGATCCCTCCGAATGGTCGTTCAGCCAGGCGATCAGCGCGTTCACCGATTAGCTTCACCGACCAACGAGCTAAAAAGTCTCAAGTCTTGAGGCGCAGAGACGAAATAACACTTAGCGCATATCCGCTGAGACAGACCCCACCGATTGGCAGGCACACCATGCACCTCGACAAGCTCCTGAAACAGCCCAACGCACTCCCGACCGCACCCAAGGTGGTCCGCAAGCTGATCGAGACCTTTGAGCAGGAAGAGGTCGACATGCTGCAGGCGGCGGCCTACATCGAGTCCGATCCGGTGCTTACCGCCAAGCTCCTGAAGATGGCCAACTCGGCCTTCTTTGGTCTGAACCGCTCGGTGACCAACGCACGCGATGCCATGCAGGTGATGGGGCTCATCAAGGTGCGCGCGCTGGTGATTGGCGCCGCGCTGGGCGACAGCTTTCATTGCCTGGGCAGCGTCAACCTGAACCAGTTCTGGCGCTACAGCCTGAACTCGGCCAACCTTTCGCGCTACATCGCCTTGCCCATCAAGGTCGACGAAAACACCGCCTTTACCTCGGGCCTGGTTCATGGCATTGGCGAGCTCATGATGCACATGGCGATGCCCGAGGCCATGATCGACCTGGACCGCAGCATTCCCATGCTGGACCTGAAGCGCGCCCGCGCTGAAAAAGGCCTGTTTGGCTACAGCTACGCCGAGGTGGGTGCCGCGCTGGCACGGGAGTGGAGCTTCCCCAAGAAAATGATCAACGCCATCGAACACCAGACCGCGCCCTTTGAAAACGATGTGTACGAACCCGTCGCTGGCGTGGTCCACATCGCGTCTTGGCGTGCCCGTGCTGAAGAAATGTCGATAGGCAGCCAGGGTCTGATCAACACCTACCCAGACCCGATCGGCCTGGTGCTGGGCATTGACCCGGACACGGTGATTGGCGAAGAAATTCCGTCGCTGACCCGCCACAAAGAAACACCCGAGACGTCGGAAGCCGGCTAAACCGCGCCGGTCCCCCGGGCTGCGAGACAATCGCGGTCTTATGTCTCTCGCACACCCAGCGCTTCGCCTTTACGCAGGTCCCAAGGCCCGCCAACACATCGCCCAGCACGGTCTGCGCCCGCAAGACGTGGGCGTGATCCCCGCAGCCGCGGGCGGGCCCAAGGGGCTGATTCTGGGTCCGCTGGACCGCTTCATTTTTGGCCAGTGGCTGCCGCAAAGCCAGCAGCGGGTGCACCTGGTGGGTGCGTCCATCGGCGCCTGGCGCATGGCCACGGCTTGTCTGCACGAGTCGGTGGCGGCCTTTGAACGGCTGGAACGCGACTACATCGCCCAGCACTACGCGCTGCGCCCGGGCGAAAAACGGCCCAGCGCCCGGCAGGTGAGCGAGCAGTTTGGCCACAGCTTGCAGCAGTTTTATGGCGGGCGCATTGACGAGGTGCTGAACCACCCGCGTTTTCATCTGCACCTGGTCACTTCGCGCGGGCGCCATGTGTTGGCGCAAGAAGGCGCACTGCGCACGCCGCTGGGCTACCTGGGAGCCTTTGCCGCCAACGCGGTGAACCGCAAGGCGCTGGGGACCTGGCTGGAGCGGGTGGTGTTTTCATCCACCGCCGCCCCTGGCAAGCAAGCGGTGGCGTTGCCCTTTGGCACGGACGACTTTCGCACCCGCCAGGTGCCGCTGCGCAGCGACAACTTCATGGCCGCCTTGCAGGCAAGTTGCTCCATTCCGTTTGTGCTGCGCGCGGTTCAGGGCATTGCGGGCGCGCCACCCGGGGCTTATTGGGACGGCGGCATCACCGACTACCACCTGCACCTGCGTTACCAGCCGCCCACCACAGCACCCATCGTGCTGTATCCGCATTTTCAACAATCGGTGGTGCCCGGCTGGCTGGACAAGGTGTGGAAGCACCGCCATCCCGCCACCCCGGCGCTGGACCACATGCTGTTGCTGGCGCCCGACCCGGCCTGGGTCAAAACCCTGCCCAACGGCAAACTGCCCGACCGGAGCGACTTCACCCGATACGGGCAGGACCTGGCCGCGCGCATGCAGGTGTGGCAGGCCGCCACCGCTGCCAGCCAGCAGCTGGCCGATGAGTTTGCACAGTGGCTGGAGCGGCCCGACCTGTCCCGCATCGAGGCTTTGTGATGGATCAAACGGGCGCCCATGCATGCCGCCACAACGTGCCGACCGGAGGATAATTCCCCTATGACTTCTGTGACTAATTCCCTTTCTGCCGACACACCCATGGAGGCAACACTCCCGCGCTACCTGACGGCCGCGCTCTACAAGTTTGTGGACCTGCCCGACTACGTGGCCCTGCGCGAGCCCCTGCTGGCTTGCTGCGAGGCGCACCAGGTGAAGGGCACGCTGCTGCTGGCCAGCGAAGGCATCAACGGCACCATTGCCGGGCCCGAGGCCGGTGTGCGCGCCGTGCTGGCCCACCTGCACGCCGACCCGCGCCTGGCCAGCCTGCAGCACAAAGAAGCCTGGGCCGACAAGCCACCTTTTTTACGCATGAAGGTGCGGCTGAAAAAAGAAATCGTCACCCTGCGGGTGCCCGAACTGGACCCCAACAAAACGGTGGGCCAGTACGTGAAGCCACAAGACTGGAACGCCTTGCTGGCCGACCCGGACGTGGTGGTGATCGACACCCGCAACGACTACGAGGTGGTCATTGGCACGTTCAAGGGCGCCATCAATCCCAACATCAAAACCTTCACCGAGCTGCCGGCTTGGCTGGACGCCCAGCCTGCGCTGCAGGCCGGCGTTGGCAAAAAGACCAAGGTCGCCATGTTTTGCACCGGCGGCATCCGCTGCGAGAAGTCCACCGCGCTGATGAAAATGCGTGGTTTTGACGAGGTGTACCACCTGGAGGGCGGCATCCTGAAGTACCTCGAAGAAGTGCCGGCCGAAGAGAGCACCTGGGAAGGTGAGTGTTTTGTGTTTGACGAACGCGTGAGCGTGGGCCACGGCCTGCAGCCCGGTCCCTATGGCCTGTGCCGCTCGTGCCGCTGGCCGCTCAGCGCGCAAGACAAGGCGTCACCGCTTTACGTCAAAGGCGTGAGCTGCCCGCAATGCCACGACAAGCGCAGCCCGGAACAAAAAGCCCACCTGGCAGAACGCCAGCGCCAGGTGGAGCTGGCCGAAGCGCGTGGTGAAGTGCATGTGGGCGCACGCCTGCACAATCACGAGCACTGACCGAGCGCTGAACACGGCCTGAAGCCGCGCGCTCGGCTCACGCGCCCAGGGCCGCTTACATCGACGCTTCCAGCATCTCGCGGTAGTCGGCCACGCTGGCGGTGCGGGGGTTGGTCTTGTGGCAGTGATCGGCCAGCGCGCCGGTGATGATTTTTTCAAACCACGCCCGCTCCACGTGCAGCGCAGCCAAGCCGGTGGGCAAACCCAGGCGGGCATTCATGTCGCGAATGGCTTGCGGTATGTCGCGCCCACTGCGCAAGCCCATGGCATGTGCCATGCGGTCCAGGCGGCGCTCTTTCTGCATCGACTCCGCTTCGGCGTTGAACGCAATCACGGCCGGCAAAAACAGCGCGTTCAAGGTGCCGTGGTGCAAGCGCGGATTCACGCCGCCCAGGCTGTGGCTGAGCGAGTGCACGCAACCCAGCCCCTTTTGAAACGCCATGGCGCCTTGCATGCTGGCGCTCATCATGTTCAGGCGCGCTTCGCGGTCTTGCCCGTCGTGGGTGGCGCGCTCAATGTGCGCCCAGCCGCGCTCAAGGCCGTCCAGCGCAATGCCGTCTGCCGGCGGGTTGAAGGCGGGAGCCATGAAGGTTTCCATGCAGTGGGCAATGGCGTCCATGCCGGTGGCCGCGGTGAGCATGGGCGGCAGGCCCAAGGTGAGTTCCGGGTCGAGCAGGGCGGTTTTGGGCACCAGGTGCCAGCTGTGAAAGCCGAGCTTGCGGCCATCGTCCACGATCACAATGGCGCCGCGCGCCACTTCGCTGCCGGTGCCGGCGGTGGTGGGTACCGCAATCAGGGGGGGCACGCGGTCGGTGATTTTGGGCGAGCCGCCCTCAATGGTGGCGTAGGTCTTCAGCGGGCCTTCGTGGGTGGCGGCAATGGCCACGCCCTTGGCGCAGTCGATGGAGCTGCCGCCGCCCAGCGCTATCAAGCCGTCGCAGCCTTCTCGCTGGTACACCGCCACCGCCGCACGCACCGCCGCTTCGTTGGGGTTGGACGGTGTTTCATCAAACACCGCCAGTGGCACACCGGGCAAGGCAGCCCGCGCTTTTTCCAGCAAGCCCGCTACACGCACGCCAGCGTCGGTGACGATGAGCGGGCGGGTGATGCCCACCCGCTTGCATTCGGCCTGCAGTTGCGCCAGGGCGCCGAACTCGATCAGGATGTTGGTCACATACAGAATTTGGGCCATGCGCGTCTCGTGTGGTGATGGGATAAAACAAAGCAAAACTATACGGCTGCGCTCGCCCAATGCCAATGCCGCCCGCGCGACGGCCGGTCCCGCAAAAGACAGCCACAATGCGCACCCATGTCGCACCACAAGAACCCCCGCGCTCTGCTCACGCCGCTGATGCGTGGGCTGCTCGACCGCATGGCCCGCGCCGGACACCCACCCATGCATGCGCTCACGCCGGCGCAAGCCAAACTGTCGTACGAAGCGGGCGCCACCGTGCTCGACATAGCGCCCCACAAACTGGCTCGGGTGGAGGACCTGAAGCTTCCGGCCCGCGATGGTTTTGAGCTGCACGCGCGCCTGTTTGCGCCGCAAGCCGAGCACCCGCTGCCGGTGCTGCTTTACCTGCATGGCGGTGGTTTCACGGTGGGCAGTGTGGCCACCCACGAAAGGCTGTGCCGCCACTTGGCCCACCTGGGCCGCTGCGCGGTGGTGTCGCTGGACTACCGGCTGGCGCCCGAATGGAAATTTCCTACCGCCGTGGAAGACACCTGGGACAGCCTGGCCTGGTTGCGCGACAACGCCGCTGCACTGCAGCTGGACGGTTCGCGCATCGCCGTGGGTGGCGACAGCGCGGGCGGCACGTTGGCGGCGGTGACCGCCATTGCCGCGCGCGATGCCGGCTGGCCACTGGCGCTGCAGTTGCTGTATTACCCCGGCTGCGCCGGTCACCAGAACACGCCTTCGCACCACACCTTTGCCAAAGGCTTTTTGCTTGAAGAGCCGCACATCACCTACTTTTTTAACCATTACCTGCGCAGCCCGGCCGACCGCGACGACTGGCGCTTTGCCCCGCTGGACGGCGTGGACGGCACCGGCCAGGTGATCGATCTGGACGGCGTGGCACCCGCCTGGGTGGGCCTGGCCGAATGCGACCCGCTCACCGACGAGGGCCTGCTGTACGCCGACCGCCTGCGCATGGCCGGTGTGCCGGTGGACCTGGAGATTTACGCCGGCGTGGTGCATGGTTTCATCAATTTCGGCCGCGCCATCCCGCAGGCGCTGACCGCCCACAACGACGCTGCGCGCGCGCTGCGTCACGCCTTTGGAGACACCTGAATGACCACTTTGAAACGCTCTGACTTTCGTTTTTTTCACCGCATGCGCGTGCGCTGGGCCGAGGTGGACATGCAGAAGATCGTGTTCAACGCCCACTACCTGATGTATTTCGACACCGCCATATCCGATTACTGGCGAGCGCTGTGCCTGCCGTACCAGCCCACCATGGACGCGCTGGAAGGCGACTTGTATGTGGTGAAAGCCACGGTCGAATTCCACGCTTCGGCGCGGGTGGACGACCAGATTGAGGTGGCCATGCAATGCAGCCGCATCGGCACGTCGTCCTTGACCTTCACGGGCGCCATTTTCCGGGGTGACGAGCACCTGATCACGGGCGAAATTGTGTATGTATTTGCCGACCCGGCCACCCAGAAGTCGAAGCCGGTGCCGCCTGCCTTGCGCGAGATCATGCTGGGTTTCGAGGCCGGCGAAGCCATGAGCACGGTGCAGGTGGGGCCCTGGAGCACGCTGGGGCCCGACGCGCAGCGCATCCGCACAGAGGTGTTTGTGCACGAGCAACGCATTCCCAAAGAACTGGAATGGGACGCGGCCGACGCCACCGCGGTACACGCCGTGGCCTACAACCGCCTGGGTGTGCCGGTGGCCACCGGGCGCTACCTGGAGGGCCAGGCGGGCAAGGTGAAGGTGGGCCGGATGGCGGTGAACCGGGTGCTGCGCGGCGGCTACCTGGGGCGCGACGTGCTCCACGCACTGATGAACGCAGCCCGAGCGCAGGGCGCGGATGAGGTGGTGCTGCACGCCCAGCGCAGCGCCGAGGGTTTTTACAGCCGCCTGGGTTACCAGCAGCGGGGAGCGCCTTTTGTAGAGGCCGGGATCGACCATGTGGAGATGTTCACGAAACTCTGACTCCCCCTGGACCGCGTGAGCGGTGCCGCCCTCTGGGTCAAGCGACAATAGCGAACTTTGGTACTGACTCGGCCGCTCTGCAGGCGCCCATGAGCCGGTACCGCGTGCGCAGTGGATCGTCCACCCCGCCACACACCCAGACCGCAGCAGTTCCATGGCCAAGAAAAAGCGCAATGCGCCGCCCGTCCCGGGCGCCAGCACCTCCACCCACCGTCCAGCCAGTGCGCCAGCGCCCAGTGCAGCGCCCGCCGCACGCGTGCCCAGTCCGGTGGGTGCGCTAACCCTGCCTGGCGAGGCCTCCCAGGGCGACTGGACGGTGGCCATCCTGGCGCTCATGATGTTTTTGGCGCCGGCGTTGGGCGTGCCCAATGAGGAAATGATTCAGGACACGCTGAAATCCATCATCGTGTCGTTTGCTGCGCTGGGCGCGGCCCTGTTCTTTTTCTGGAACCAGCGCAACCGCAACCAGGCGCTGCGCTGGCACGCCGTGGTCTGGCTGCCGCTGTTGCTCATGGCCTATGCCCTGGGCAGCATGGCCTGGTCACACACCTACCTCGGCGGGGTCGAAGCCATCCGGTGGTTCATTTTTTCCATCCTGCTCTGGCTGGGCCTGAACACGCTGGACCGCGAGCGCCTGCCC
The DNA here is from genome assembly GCF_058731905.1 of Hydrogenophaga sp. L99. Taxonomy (NCBI): domain Bacteria; kingdom Pseudomonadati; phylum Pseudomonadota; class Betaproteobacteria; order Burkholderiales; family Comamonadaceae; genus Hydrogenophaga; species Hydrogenophaga sp. L99. The sequence goes on from NZ_CM178972.1 coordinate 1,520,649, forward strand.
ACCCTGGCCTGGGGCATCCATGCGGGTGCTTTTTTTGCATCCCTCTGGACGGCCCTGCAGTTTTGGGTCGATTTCACGTTTTTCCCCCAAGGCCCCAATCCAGCCTCCACCTTTGTCAACCGCAACTTCTTTGCCGAATTTGTGGTGTGCACGCTGCCGTTTTCGGTCTATCTGCTGACCCGCGCACGCAACAGCGCCACGGTGGCGCTTTTGGCGTTTTCCCTGGGTTTCAACCTGGTTGCGATGTTCATGACGGGCACCCGCTCGGCCTTGCTGGCCTTCGTGGCTCTGCTGCTGGTGACCCCCGTGCTGCTGTGGCGCTACCGCCAGCACCTGGCCATGTCTAGCTGGGACGCAGGCCGGCGTATTCTGGCCGGTGGCGTGCTGGTTGCCACGGTGTTGGGTTTGGGGCTGATCAGCACCGGCAACCCCAAAATGGTGGCCGAAAACGTGGGGAACAACGCGTTGGAGCGCGCTTTCGCGCGGGCGCTGACGATGGCAGAGCAAAAAGAGTACGAATCCGGTTCGATCTCGATCCGCATGGTCATGTGGCAAGCCACGGGCCGCATCATTGCGCAGCGCCCCCTGAGCGGCGTGGGTGCTGGCGCCTGGGAAGTGGATCTGCCGCTCTACCAGAACGAAGGTGCACAGCTTGAAACCGACTACTACGTGCACAACGAGATACTGCAGTTGCTGGCCGAATACGGGCTGGCAGGCTGGTTGTTTTTGCTCGGCTTGCTGGGCTATCTGGCCCGCGCTGCCTGGCGCACCCTAACGCTCAAAGGCGAAGACGCTCAGACCGAGGGCATGTTGCGTGGCAGCACACTGGCCGCGCTGATGGCCTTTTTGATTGTCAGCAACGCGGGTTTCCCTTGGCGCATGGCCAGCACCGGCGCCTTGTTTGCCGTGTGCCTGGGTATTCTGGCGGCGTCTGACGCGCGCCTGGCGCAGCGTGGCTGGACGGCCGCCGCCCGACTGTCCTGGAAACCGGCTTTTTCTCAGGCGGGTGCCATCGCCACCCTGGGTTGCCTGGCTTTGGCGGCTTACATCACCCAGCAGGCGGTGGCCAGCGAGCGCCTGATCGTCAACGCCACCAAGATTGCGCTCTCGGTGAGCCGGTCGGGCGACTTCAACAACCCGAAATGGATCAAGCCCCGCGAAGACATGCTGCGCATGATCAAGGAAGGGATCGACATCAACCCCCACTACCGCAAGATCACCCCCATGGTGGCCGACGAGCTGGCCAAATGGGGCGACTGGAAAAATGCGGTGTGGATCTGGGAATCGGTGCTGGGCTCGCGCCCTTACGTCACCGCCATCATGAGCAACGTGGCGCGCGGCTACGCCCAGATGGGCCAGCCCGACCAAGCCATGGCCATGCTGGAGCGCGCCAAGGTGCTGCAGCCCAAGGCCTTGTCGGTGCGCTCGCTGGAGGTGATCTTGCTCAGCCGCAATGGCAACGAGCCCCAGGCGCTGGCGATGGCGCGTGAAGACATCACCGCAGGCAAGTTCGACTACGACATGGTCAACACCGGTTATGTGCTGGCCATGCGCGCGCAAGACTGGGACCTGGCCATCCGGGCGATCGAGCTGCGCAACCAAGGCTGGCCGGGCAGCAAGCTGGATGGTGATGCCAAGCTGGGCAACGCCTGGGTGGGCAAGGGCGACATTGGCAAGGCGATGGACTATTTCCGCTCAGCCATGGACGCCACGCCGCCCGGCCAGCAGCAAAACACGCTCAACATGATCCCGCAAGGCTTGTGGCCCCAATTGCAGCAAAAGCCTGCCGCCAGCCCATAAGTCAGGGGCCGGCGATGGGCGACGTGGTTACCACACCAGGGTTTCGCTGCGGTGCACCGGCGGCGCAGCGCCCGCGGTGTGGACCGCACCGGGCGCTGTCGGGGCCTGTGCGTGGGTCCATTCGTCCAGGCTGACCTGCCAGTATCCCAGCGGTTGCGCTTGCGCTTGCGGCTGGACGCGCACCACCAGGCTGCTGCGCGTGCCGTAGCCACGCTCGGGCATGCGCACAAACGGGCTGGACAACTGCCGCTCCAGGTCCACGTCTACTCCGGTGCGCGGCAAATCGCCATCTGCTGCCAGCTGGTCATCCAGCAAGGCCTGTTGCAGGTCAGCCCACCAAAGGGCGCCAGTCGAGGGCTGCGCTGCGTGGTCAAGCGACGCTTCGAGCGCCTGCGTGAGCCGCTGCGTCTTGGGCCAAGGGGTGCTCAGTGTGGCGTTGGACAAGCCGTAGACACCTGGTTGGAGGCGTTGGGTATACAGCTGGCTTGCATCGGGTTCATGCGGGCGTGCCGGGTGGCGGTTGCCCAGCCAGGCCCAATGGCCCTGGTGCAGATCGCCCACCACCAAGTTGAAGCCGCCATAGTCGGCGGGGGCTATGCCGGCTTGCAGTCCATGCAAGTCTAGGTCGCCAGCAAGCCAGCGCGTGGGCAGTTCACCCCGGCTGCGCCGGCCAGACCCAGGCTGGCCATCCCGCACATTGGTCAACATGGCCACACGCCCGCCGGTGCTCACACCCAACCAGGTTCCGCCGTCGCGAAGGTCGCGCCCAGCCACCACGTCGGTCCCCGAGGGCAGTGTCCAGCGGTGCAGGCCCGCAGTCGGACGATCGAAAAACTCGTCTCGGTTGGCCGCAATCAACAGCGGGCAGGCTGCGTGGGCATCAATCGCAAAGGCGATCAGGCACATGGGGGCGCTCGGTCAGGGGCGGGTCAAATGTCGTCGAGCAACGGGTAGGGCAGGGGCAGCACGGTCAGCGCAGGTCCTTGCGCGCTGCCCACATGCAGCGCGCCACCCTCTGCGGCACGGGTTTGCATCGACACCAGCGCGTGCCAGCCACCAGCCGGGCAGGGCGCTGCAGCTGCCACGGTGCCACAGGGTTGCTCGGCGTCGCTGTCGTGAAACACCTCTTGCCCCACTGCCAGGGGTGCATTGGCTTGCACCAGGTAGGCCCGGCGCTTCAGCGTGCCCCGGAACTGGCTGCGCGCCACCACCTCCTGGCCCGGGTAGCAGCCCTTCTTGAAGTTCACGCCGCCGACCGACTCGTAATTCAGCATCTGCGGCACAAAGGCTTCCACGATGGGTTGGGTGAGGGTGGCCACACCACCCATCACGTCCAGCCACGCCCAGTGCGCGGTGTCCAACAGGGGCGCTTCGGGCTGAGGCGCCACGCCGTCCACCACCGGCGCCACCCACAGGGCACGCGCCACACCAGCAGCCGGGTACAGGCGCACCCATTGGGCGCCATCGGCAGTTGCGGTGGTGCTCCATGGTTTTTCTGGAAGGTTTGAGGGCGCCGCTCCCGCCACACCCCACAGGGCAAAGGCGTCGCTGGCGTCGCTCAGCTTGACCTGGGCGCGCAGCACAAACATGGACAAACGTTTGAGTGTGGCGGGTAGCAGGTCGCGGCTGCACACCAGCAAGATGTCGTCATGGCTGCGTTTGAAGGCCACAAAACTGGCCTGCATGCGCCCTTTCGCTGAACAAAAAGCCGCAAAGCGGGCTTCGGACAGCCCCAGCAGCGAAAAGTCCTGGGTGAGCTGACCGTGTAAAAACTTGGCAGCATCGGCGCCCTGGGCACGAATCACACCCCAATGGGGCAGGGGAGCAGCGCCCTGAAGACGGGTGGGGTCAAACGCGGGGTCCAAGGCGGTGGCATGGCTCATGTCGGTGTCTGCTTTCGATGGATTCGGATCGCTCGATTATGATCACCCGCCCATGGAAGCGCGCCCACAGGCGCGCTTGTCCCCACTCTTTTTCCAGACGCCCAACCCGCTGTGATACGCCTGCTGAAACTGCTGCTTGCCCTGGTCATTCTGGGGCTGGGTGCGGCCGCAGCCGCAGCTTGGTGGCTGCAGCGCCCCTTGCAAATGCCCGATGCCGTGAGCGCCGAGGCACCGCTGGAAGTGACCATTGCACCCGGTACGTCGGCACGCGCTGTGGCCGACACCCTGGTGAAAGCGGGTGTGCAGACGCCTTCTGCGCTGTTGTACGCCTGGTTTCGGCTCTCGGGCGATTCGCGCAAGATCAAGGCAGGCAGCTACGAACTGGCCCCGGGCACCACGCCGGCCAGCCTGCTTTCCAAACTGGTGCGTGGTGAACAGGCCCTGCGCAGCCTCACCCTGCTAGAGGGGTGGAACATCCGCCAGGTGTTGCAAGCGGTGCGCAGCTCACCCGACCTGACGCAAGACATTGACGGGCTGAGCATGGCCGACCTGATGGCCCGCATTGGCTACCCTGGGCGCCACCCCGAAGGGCAGTTTTTCCCGGACACCTACCGCATGGTGAAGCACACGCCCGCTTCAGCCGTGCTTCGCCAGGCCGCCCAAGCCATGGAACAACAGGTGAACGCAGTCTGGGCCCAGCGCGCGCCCGACAGTCCACTGCGCTCGCCCTATGAGGCCCTGATTCTGGCCAGCATCGTTGAAAAAGAAACCGGTCTTGAAAGCGACCGCGCCATGGTGGCGGGCGTGTTCAGCAACCGGTTGCGCATCGGCATGCGGCTACAGACCGATCCCAGCGTGATCTACGGGTTGGGCGAGCGCTTCGACGGCAACATTCGGCGCTCAGACTTGCAAACCGATACCCCCTACAACACCTACACCCGCGCGGGCCTGCCGCCCACGCCCATTGCCATGCCCGGTCGCAACTCGCTGCTGGCCGCTGTGCAACCGGCGTCGACCAAGGCCATGTATTTTGTGGCCCGTGGCGATGGCGCCAGCTATTTCAGCGCCACGCTGGAAGAGCACAATGCGGCGGTGCGGCGCTACATCCTGGGTCGTTAAACGGCCCTTTTGCGGCCCCACATTCCATTCATCTCCATGGCACAGCCCGGTCTTTTCATCAGCTTTGAAGGTATTGACGGCGCGGGCAAATCCACCCACATCGCAGGCTTGGCGGACGCCTTTCGCGCACAGGGTCGCCAAGTCACGTTGACCCGGGAGCCCGGCGGCACGCCGCTGGCAGAAAAGCTTCGGGCCCTGGTGCTGAACGACGCCATGGACCCGCTGTGCGAAGCCTTGCTGATGTTTGCCGCCCGGCGCGACCACCTGCAACAAGTGATCGAACCCGCGCTGGCACGGGGGGACGTTGTCCTGTGTGACCGCTTTACCGATGCGACCTTTGCCTACCAGGGTTACGGCCGCGGTTTTGACGTGGGCGTGTTGCGCCAGCTGGAAACTTGGGTGCAAACCCGGCCCGAACAGCCCGGCCAGCTCCGACAGCCCGACCTGACCGTTTGGTTTGACCTGCCTCCCGATGTGGCGGCGCAGCGCCTGGCTTCAGCCCGGGTGCCAGACCGCTTTGAATCCCAACCCGTTGCCTTCTTCACCCGCGTGGCCGCGGGCTACGCCCAGCGCCTGGCCGAACAACCCAACCGCTTTGCCCGCATTGCAGCCAACCAGCCTGTTGACGCGGTCTGGCGCAACGTGCACCAGGCGGTGGTGCAGCGCGGCTGGCTCAGCCCACAGGTCCAGCCATGAGCACCAGTCTGCCTACCCCAACGCTGGCACCCTGGTTGCAGCAACAACTGCACAGCCTGCTCGCCCAACGCGGCCACGCCTTGTTGCTGTCTGGCCCCTCAGGGCTGGGCCAGTACGAACTGGCGCTGGCCCTGGCCCGCACCTGGCTGTGTGAGCAACCCACAGAGCAGGGCGCCTGTGGTCACTGTGGCAGCTGCCATGCCATTGATGTGCGCACCCACGCCGACCTGTGCGTGTTGATGCCCGAGACGCTGAGCCTGGAGCTCGGCTGGCCCCTGGACGAAGTCTCGCAAAAAGACATCGACGACAAGAAACGCAAAGCCAGCAAGCTGATCCGGGTGGAAGCGGCACGCGACGCCGTGAGCTTCACGCAGTTCACCCGCTCGCGTGGCAGCACCAAAGTGATCTTGGTGTACCCGGCTGAGCGCATGAATGTGGAGGCGGCCAACACCTTGCTCAAAACGCTTGAAGAGCCGGTGGGTGAAGTGCGTTTTGTGCTCGCCACCGAGGCCGCCCACCAGCTGCTGCCCACCATACGCAGCCGCTGCCAGGGGCATGCCATGGTGTGGCCTGCGCCCGAAGAAGCGTTGCACTGGCTCCAAGCGCAGGTGAGCACGCTGGGTAAGCCAGGCGCAGAAGCGCCCACGCTCGAACAGGCCCAGGTGTGGCTGCAAGCCGCGGGTGGGCGCCCCGCCGATGCGCTCGACTGGGCGCGCAGCGGCCTCAACGCGCAGGCGTGGACCCAGCTGCCACAAGCCTTGGCCCGTGGCGACTGGTCCTTGCTGGCCGACTGGCCCGCAGCCCGCCAGTTGGCCGTGTTGCAAAAGCTGTGTCACGACCTGATGGCCTCGGCCTCCGGCGCTACCCCCCGATTTTTCCCCGCCAGCACGCTGCCCAAAGCGCCGCGCTGGGCCCTGCTGGCCACATGGTCGCGCGAACTCATGGGCGCTGCGCGCACGGTAGAACACCCCTTCAACGCCGGCTTGATGCAAGAAGCCTGGGCCGCGCGCACCCGGCAAGTGCTCAGCCCAGGCGGCAGTGCAAGCTGAGGCGCCGCTGGGGCGTCAGGCCAAGGCTGCAAAAAGTCACACACGGTGCGGTGCTTTGGACACCAACACGCCAACCGAATGCCGCTAAACTAGCCGTTCATGAGCACCGCCCCATCGCCATCGGCCAACGCCGCACGTCCCAGCGTCATCCAGCTTTCCATCAAGGAAAAGGCGGCGCTGTACGCGGCTTACATCCCTCTGTTTGCCGACGGTGGCATTTTTATCCCGTCTTCCCGCGACTACCGCCTGGGCGACGACGTCTACGTTTTGCTCAGTCTGCCCGACGACCCGCAACGCTACCCAGTTGCCGGCAAGGTGGCGTGGATCACGCCAGCCAAAGCCTCTGGCTCCCGCACGCAAGGCGTGGGCATCCGCTTTCCTGCCGACGAAAAATCGCGCATGCTGAAAGTCAAAATCGAAGAAATTCTGGGCGCCAGCCTGGGTTCGGACCGTCCCACACAAACCATCTGAGCGCTCGGGGCAGGCTGCGTCACCCCAGGCCGAGCCTGAGCGTGCAACCCATTGATTGCCCCCTCGCATGTTTACCGACTCCCACTGCCACCTCAATTTCCCCGAGCTTCGGGAAGACCTTCCAGCCATCTTGACCGCCATGGCTCAAGCCCAGGTTGACCGGGCACTGTGCATTTGCACCACACTGGAAGAGTTTGAAGGCGTGCATGCTCTGGCCACAGAAAACGCCAACCTGTGGTCCACCGTGGGCGTGCACCCCGACAACGAAGGGGTCCAAGAGCCGACGCTGGACGACCTGCTGTCCCGCGCCAAGCGGCCCAAAGTGGTGGGTATCGGTGAAACCGGGCTGGACTACTACCGATTGAATGGCCGTACCGTGGCCGACATGGCCTGGCAACGCGAACGCTATCGAACCCACATTAGGGCCGGGCGCATCACCGATCTGCCGCTCGTCATCCACACCCGCAGTGCATCAGACGACACCTTGGCGATCTTGCGAGAAGAGGGCGGCTTCGGCATTGCCGCCGATCCGCAGGCAGGGCAGGCGCGTTCTCGTGGTGTCTTTCATTGCTTCACCGAAACTGAGGCCGTGGCGCGGGCAGCGCTGGACCTCGATTTCTATATTTCTTTCTCTGGCATTCTCACGTTCCGCAACGCTGCCGACTTGCGCGAAGTGGCGGCCTTTGTGCCCCTGGACCGCATCCTGATCGAAACCGACAGCCCTTATCTGGCGCCCGTTCCCTACCGCGGAAAAACCAACACACCCGCCTACGTGCCGTTCGTGGCCAAACAAATTGCTGAGATCAAAGGTCTTTCGGTTGAAGAGGTGGCCCACATCACCAGCCGCAACTTTGACGCCTTGTTCAACCGCAGCGTGGGTTGAATTCGATGACAAATTACTTTAAGAAATCGGCGAAGAGTATTGTTTTCGCTCTGTTAATGGTGGTTTCTGGCACGGTGCTCGCCAGCTCATTCAACGACTATTTCCGAGCGGTTCAACAAGACAACGAGTCCAAAGTCATTGAACTCACGCTTCGCGGTTTCGACCTGAACACGCGCAACGAGAAGAGCGAACATGCCTTGACGCTGGCCTTGCGCGAGGGCTCACTCAAGGTTGCGGACTTTCTGCTCACCCAGCCCAATGTGGATGTTGAGGCTCGCAATCCACAAGGCGAGAGCCCACTCATGATTGCAGCGTTGAAAGGTCACCTGGCCCAAGCCAAACGCTTGATCGAACGCCGCGCCGAGGTGAACAAGCCCGGCTGGACACCGCTGCATTACGCCGCGTCTAATGAAGCGACCGGCAGCATCGCCATGGTTCGGCTGCTGCTTGAACACCACGCGTACATAGATGCCGAGTCCCCAAACCGCACCACGCCCTTGATGATGGCTGCCCATTACGGCAATCCAGCGGTTGTCAAACTGCTCCTGGAAGAAGGCGCAGACAGCTCGGTGAAAAATGAAAAGGGTTTGACTGCCATCGACTTTGCACAGCGCGCCGGTCGCGCTGAGGCAGCGGGCATCATCGCTGCCTTTGTCCGCAGCCAACAACCCGCGGGTCGTTGGTAAAGCCGCCTGCCATCTTAGGCAAGCGTTCGCCAGCAAGTCTGGGTGTTAGCGGCGGTCTAAACCCGCGTAAATTTGGCGGCGGTAAGTGGTGGCGGAATTTGGTGACGTAATCCGGCGTTCATTTTTGGTGGCCGATTCTGGGTGCGGTTTTCGGTGCTGAGCGTGCCAACAACAAGGGCCCCGTCAGGGGCCCTTGTTGTTGGCGCGGGAGACTCGTTGGCGCTCAGAACGGCAAGTCCGTGTCAAAGTCTTCCAGTGAATCAGTGGTCACGCGCTGCGCACGCAGCAGATCCTGGATGACCCCTCCGTAATGGGTCCAGACGCGATCGCGCAGATCATCGAGCAACTCCATCACCGCCATGGCTTGTTCCGGTGTCCAGGTGTCGTCCACCGCGAATGGCAGCCCTTGGCGCAGTCCTGAAGGCGGATGCCACGGTTTCATACGGTCTCCTTTGAAGGCTTGCGCTTTACCGTGCGCGCCCGGGCATGTTCTTGCGCCTCCTTGTGCCGGTACGAGTTGCCCTTGATGCCAACAATTTCGGCGTGGTGAACTAGGCGGTCCACGAGGGCGACCACGCAGGCCGCGTTGGGGAACACTTCGCCCCACTCGGCAAAGGACTTGTTCGTGGTGATCAGCGTGCTCTTGTGCTCGTGGCGCCGGCTGATCAACTCGAACAGCAGATCGGCATACCGGCTGGAATACGACAGATACCCGACCTCATCAATGACCAGCAGCGCGGGTCTGGCGTAGTGGCGCAGTCTTGTACGCAGTGCCGAATCGCTGTCCAGGCTGGCCAACTCGCCCAGCAGCTTGCCGGCGGTGGTGAACATGACGGTGTGCCCTTGCAGCACCGCCTGATGTGCAATGTTCTGGGCAATGGTTGTCTTGCCCACGCCAGAAGGGCCCACCAGGATGGCATTGCTGGCACTGTGCAGAAACTGCAGCGTCATCAGCTCGCTCACGCTGGCCTGGTCAATCTGCTCGGGCCAGCTCCAGTCGTAATCCACCAGGGGTTTGAAGCGCCCGATGCGCGCACTGTGCAGCCGGCGCTCCATGGAGCGGCGACTTCTCTCGTGCTCCTCCCATTCCAGCAACGTGCCCACCCAGGGCTCTGTGCAGCAGGTATCCCAGTGGGACAGCACCCCGTGTAGTTGCAGCGCCTGGGCTCGGAGTTTGAGTGTGGCCGAATCAGTTGTTGGCATCGTCACCCTCCTGCGTGAGGCGGTCATAGCCGTCCAGGCTGTGGGGGCGCACGGCGATGTCGCGCGCGCGCACCTGCGCAGACAGGGCCACGCCCAGCGGGGGCGGGGTTTGCTGCTGGCTCTTGCTCTGACGCTGGCGCTCAAGCGCCAGACGAACCGCATGGGGGTGCGGCACACCGCGGCTCATGGCGTCCGTGACGGCGGCCATCATCTGCGTGCGTCCATGCACGTCCAGGAGCTCCTGCAACTCACGGGCGATCCGCCCCAACGGCTCACCCCGCTTGGCCGCCTCTGTCAGCAAATCCTGCACCTGAGGAAGCGCGTGTACCAGGCGGTCCGTGTCGCGGTGCGCTCGCGCGCCTCGCTTGTGCTGCACCAGGTCCTGCACATGGGCCTCGATCTCGATCTGCTGAGCCTTGTCCCAGCAACGCGGGTGCGAGGCCAGCGCCTGCTGGCCGTCCAGAATACGCACCTCACGCAAGCTGGCGTGCACGGTGAGGCTGCGCTGAACGTGGGTGTGGGGGATGGAATAGTCGTTCAGATCGAACCGAACGTAGGGTGTCTTGGCCGCTGTAACGCCGCGGATCTCATCGCAACAAAACGGTGTGGCCGGGATGTCCATCAGGTGCGAGCGCTCTTGGTCAAAGGCCTGCTGCACCGACAGCTGGGAGTCCTCGGGGCAGCGCCGAGCGCTGGCAGGACCAGCCACCCAGGCATCGGCCTGGGCATTGAGATCGTCGATATCGGTGAAGCTGCGTCCCTCAAAGAAGGCGGTGCGGATATAGCGGATGGCCCGCTCCACGCGCCCCTTCTCATTGCCCCGGGCCGGGGCCACGGGCCTGGCCTCGAAACGGTAGTGCGCCGAGAGTGCCAGCAGCGTGGGATTGAAGCGGATGGCCTGCCCCTTGCGTTCGAGCACCGCGCTCTTGAGGTTGTCGTACAAGACGACCCTGGGAACGCTGTGCCAGGATTCAAAGGCCTGGACGTGCCCGCGCAGGAAGCTCTCCATGTGCGCGCCCAGGAAGAAGCGCAGGAAGATGCGTCTGGACCAGGAAAGGACCATCACGAAGGCCATCAAGGGTCGGCGGGCTTGCCCGATCTGGATGTGGCCGAAGTGGCCCCAGTCGCATTGCCCCTGTTCACCGGGCAAGGTGCGCAGGCGCAAGTAGGCCTGTGCTGGGGGGCGCGGACGGTGGCGGGCGACGATGTGGCGAAAGTGGTCGGGGCGCCCCTCGTAACCGCGCTCGGCGGCCATGGTGTGCAGCCGGCTGGCCGTGAGGTTGGGGAACTGCTTCAAGGTCTCCTGGATAAAGGGCAGGTAGGGGGTCACGCCCGAAGTGCGTTGTGCGGGCACGATTGGGGCCGCGCCGGCCTGGGTGAGCACGCGCATGACGGTCTCGCGGTGCACGCCCAGCTGGGACGAGATGGTTCCCACCGGCCAGCGCTCGGCGTGGTGGTAGCGCAGGATCTGCGCCTTGAGTTCAGGTGAAATGGCCATGTGAGTCGGTACTCCATACGGAAGGTTGGGATGGATGGCGAAAGCGGCATCGCAGAAAGTCCTGACGCACAAAAGCCGAGACCGAACGGCCGCAAAACTGGCACTTGCAGCGCTGGCTTGCGTCTGGATTCAGAGCGGTTGCGTCGCTGGATGGGAGTACATCAGCGCAGGGCGGTGGTGGGCCACCCTGATGCGTCACTATTTGTTGGCGCGCGCGCCATTGCCCCTGGCGTGTGGCGTGAGCGTGGCGGCCCTTGCGGCTGTCCTGGTAGCGTTTGGCAGCGGCGCGCTGGGCGCAACTTCTGGCCTGGAGTGAGCAGACTGCGCTGCAGTAGCGCTGGCCGCGGTCGCAGTGGCTGCAGATGAGCACAGGGCTGCGACACAGGGCGCACAGAAAACGTCTGGGCGGTGGTGACGGCGGCTGTGGTGGTGCGTGTTGGGCAGTGGGCATGGGCGGTCCATTCCCATGCGTGGGCCCACGCTGCTGGACAGCCACGCCCGCTTCGTGAATACTGACAGCGGCAACGGCGCCCTCCAAAGCGGTGGGTCTCGGGGCGCGACAGTGGGTTTACCGGAAAGTGACTGTCACTGTCGCGCCTGCTTCTTACACAGGTAGGCGATATGTAACGCAAAACACCAGCGCTGCGCCATACCCCTGCGCTGGCTCAAGCCCGCTCGCCATGGCCAAAGCAGGCACGCTCAGGACACGTCTGTGCCCTGTGCAACGGGCACCCTTCGATTCAAAGGAAATTCAAAGCAGTCAGCTGACTGCCGCGGATGACCGCCACCGACTGCTTGCCGACACCAGATTTACGCGGGTTTAGAGCGCCGCTAACACTGGGTTCTCATCGGGATGAGCTTCTCAGTGATTTCCTTGGCAATATGGAACCAACAGCGCGGCCGCTTGGTATTACTCTTTAATTCTACGATGTATATTATGTATAGTTAAATATTCAGAAGCCTAGTGGGTGTGAATATTGCGTACCAGAGCGTTAGACCCACCACCCATGCGGGGAAACACCAGCAAGGTGCACGCCAGAAATTGGTCTGCCCCAGCCTACAATTACAAGCCTTGCCAACAACCAATTTGGCAGATCACACAATTCACACTTATTGAAGGACTCTCATGAAGAACCTGTTTTTGTCCCTAAGTCTTGTTGGTGCGGCAGTCTTGGTGGGCTGTGGAAAAACAGAAACTCCTGCACCGGCCGCCCCAGCGCCCGAGACAGCAGCCGCTCCAGCGGCAGCTCCGGCGCCTGCTGAGCTGCCCGAGTTGAAAGTCGCCATTGATCCCACCTATGAGCCCTTCACCTTCAAAACCGCTGACGGCAAACCCACTGGTTTTGACGTGGACATCGCAGAGGCACTTTGCAACGAAATCAAGCGCAAATGCGTGTACGTAGAACAGGTGTGGGACAGCATGATCCCTGGCCTGCAGGCCAAGAAATACGACGTGATCGTCAGTTCCATGTCGATCACCGACGACCGCAAAAAAGTGGTGGACTTTACCGACAAGTACTACAACACCCCCAGCCGTATCGTTGTCAAGGCAGACACACCGTTTACGGATCTGAGCTCCCTCAAGGGCAAGAACATTGGTGTGCTCAAGGGGTCCACCCAAGAGAAATACGCGATGGGTGACCTGAAGCCCGCCGGCGTTAAAGTGGTTCCTTATGAAGCCCAAGATCAGGTCTATCTGGATATCAAATCGGGCCGTCTGGACGGTACCGTGGCCGACTCTGTCGAGGTCACCGGCGGTTTCTTGAGCAAGCCTGAAGGTCAGGGTTACGGCTTTGTCGGCCCTGTGCTGAACGACGTGAAGTACTACGGTTACGGCGTGGGCATCGCTCTGCGCCAGGGTGAAACCGCGCTGCGTGATGAACTCAACGGCGCTATCAAGGCCATTCGTGCGAACGGTGTTTACGAAACCGTCAGCAAGAAGTATTTCGACTTCGACGTTTACGGCGAATAACGTTTGAGCGGCTACTACGCGTCCATCCTGCAGGGCGCCCTCCTCACGGTGGGCGTCTCGTTGGCCGCGCTGGTGTTTGCGGTCTTGCTGGGCCTGGTCGGGGCAGCTGCCAAGCTCTCGGGTCGTCCGGTGCTGGTGGCGCTGGCCACGCTTTACACCACACTGGTGCGCGGGGTGCCCGAGCTGGTGCTGATGCTGCTGATCTTTTACGGCGGCACCATTGGTCTCAACAACCTTTTGGAGGCTTTGGGGAGCAAGGCGACGGTGGACATCAATCCGTTCTTGGCCGGTGTACTGACCATTGGATTTATCTACGGCGCGTACATGACCGAAACCTTCCGCGGGGCCATCTTGTCAATACCCAAAGGACAAATGGAAGCCGCCTGGGCCTTTGGCATGGGCCCATTGCGCACGTTTTTGCGCATCACCGCACCCCAGATGGTGCGCTATGCCCTGCCCGGCTTCACCAACAATTGGCTGGTACTGATCAAGGCAACCGCCTTGATCAGCCTGATCGGTTTGCAGGAAATGACCTACCTTGCCAAGCAGGCCAGCTCGGCCACGCGCGAGCCGTTCACGTTTTTTCTTTTTGCCGCAGGTCTGTTTCTTGTTTACACATCGGTGTCCCTTTGGGCGCTGCGCAAGCTGGAGCGCCGCTTTAGCATGGGTGTGAAACGCGGCCATGTGTGAGGTGATGCGCACATGAAATGGCAAGTCATCTTTGAGCCCGATACCTTGGCCCTTTACGGCGAAGGGGTTGTGACCACGCTCACGCTGCTGCTGTCTTCCCTCGGTGTGGGCGCTGTGCTCGCGGTGTTTTTTGCCCTTGCGCTCACCAGTTCCATTGCACCGTTGCGGGCTTTAGTCGGTGTCTACACCTATGTGATTCGCGGCACGCCGCTGCTGATTCAGGTCTACCTGATCTACTACGGACTCGCCCAACTGGAGTGGATCCAGACCCGCTGGGACGACGTATGGCCGTGGACCCATTTCAAAGAACCCTTTTTCTGCGCCCTGCTGGCGTTCAGCCTCAACACGGCAGGCTACACCGCTGAAATGCTGGCGGGTGCCATTCGGGAAACGGCCGCTGGAGAGATCGAAGCGGCACAGGCCATGGGCATGAGTCGCGTGCAGGCCATGCGCCGCATTGTCTTGCCCAGCGCCCTGCGACGCACGTTGCCGGCTTACAGCAACGAAGTGGTGATGATGCTTCACAGCACAAGTTTGGCAAGCACGGTGCCGGCCATGCTGGACGTGACCGCCGCTGCCAGCCGCATTTACTCGGACTTTTATCTTCCCTTTGAAGCCTATTTGTTTGCGGCAGCGATTTACCTGTGCATCACGTTCAGCCTGGTAGGTCTGTTCAGGCTCGCAGAGCGCCGCTTTCTTGCCCACTTGGCCCCACGTCGTCATTGACGCCGCGGACCGATCGCCTTCCCTGACTCCATGCACCGCACCGAACACCCCCTGTTGAGTCCCAGCCTGGGTAGCCAGAAAACCCTGGTGAGCTTTCAGTTTGGGCCATCCAGAGCAAGACCCAAGGTGTACGTGCAGGCCAGCCTGCACGCAGAAGAGTTGCCAGGCATGCTGGTGGCGCATCACTTGCGCTGGCACCTCGAAGCAGCCGAACGCGAAGGCCTCTTGCTAGGTCAGGTGGTGCTGGTGCCGGCGGCCAACCCGATTGGTCTGGCTCAGAGACTCGATCACAAAGCGATGGGTCGGTTTGAACTGGACACGGCACAAAACTTCAACCGCCACTATCCCGATCTGGCCCTGGCCGTGCTCGATGACGTGAAAGACAAACTGGGTGCCGACGCCTCGGTCAACGTCAGCACGGTCCGCCAGAGCGTCGCCGCCTGGCTGAATGCATGGCAACCCCTGACCGAGCTGGACAGCTTGCGACGTCAATTGTTGTTGCTGTCTCATGATGCCGACGTGGTCATCGACCTGCATTGCGATTGGGAAGCGACCCTGCACCTGTACAGCGAAGAAGCTTGCTGGCCATCCCTGGAGCCACTGGCGCGCTTGCTGGGCTGTCAGGCCGTGTTGCTGGCGCGTGAATCGGGTGGCGGTCCGTTTGACGAGCGCCTGTCAGGGCTGTGGTGGCAACTGTCCGATCACTTGAAGGCCGCAGGCCTGTCCGTCCCGCTGCCACAGGGCTGCGCCAGCACCACGGTGGAACTGCGCGGCGAGTCCGACGTGAGCCATCCACACGCCATGCGGGATGCCGAAGCCCTGATGGCCTACCTTGGACACCTTGGTGTGTTGCAAACGTCGGATCGAAGAGCCTTACCTCCCCTGCCTTGTGTAGCCACACCCCTTGCAGGCTCCCAAACCCTGCGTTCCCCAGTGCCAGGTGTGCTGGTTTTCCTGGCGCAACCCGGGCAAATGATGGCAGTGGGCGACGTGGTGGCCGAAGTGATTGACCCGACGGCCCCTGACGCTTCCCGCGTCCATGCGGTGTGTGCGGATGTCGCTGGCGTGCTGTATGCCACGGTCAAAGAGCGGTACATCGTCGCCGGTGGAGAGGTGGGAAAAATCGCTGGCAGCACACCCTTCCGCTCCGGTGATTTGCTGGGTGCCTGACCGCTGCGAAGACCCTCCCCTATCTACGCGAGACCTTGTTGGATATGAATCCTGTTGACATTGCGCCCCCATCCGCCGCCAGTCCGCTCTTGGAGGTTGAGAATATTCACAAGCGGTTTGGATCGAACGAAGTGCTCAAAGGCGTGTCGCTCCAGGCGCGTGCGGGCGACGTGATCAGTCTGATTGGTAGCTCTGGATCGGGCAAAAGCACCCTGTTGCGCTGTATCAACCTGCTGGAAAAGCCCAACTCCGGGCGCATTGTGCTGGCCGGCGAAGAGCTGCGACTCAAAGCCGACCGCCTCGGTGAACTGCAAGCTGTGGATGCAGCCCAACTGCAGCGTCTGCGCACCAAGCTGGCCATGGTGTTCCAGCACTTCAACCTTTGGGCGCACATGACGGTGCTCGAGAACGTCATTGAAGCGCCGGTCAACGTGCTGGGAATCCCGCGCGACAAAGCCGTGGAAACCGCTCGGCGCTATCTGGATCGGGTAGGCCTTCGCGGCGTCGAAGACCGCTATCCAGCCCACATGAGCGGTGGGCAGCAGCAGCGCGTGGCCATCGCGCGCGCGCTGGCTGTCGAACCCGCGGTGATGCTGTTTGACGAACCGACCAGCGCCCTTGACCCCGAGTTGGTGGGCGAGGTCTTGCGTGTGATGAAGCTGCTGGCGGAGGAAGGGCGCACCATGGTGGTGGTGACGCACGAAATGGGCTTTGCGCGTGAGGTGTCTTCGCACCTCATCTTTCTGCACCAGGGCAAGATTGAAGAACAAGGTCGTCCTGCTGAAGTTTTGGCACGTCCCAAGAGTGAGCGCCTGGCGCAGTTCCTGTCGGGCAACCTCAAGTAGTCCCCCCGCTCCGTCAATTCACCGGTGCCGTTCAGGCCTGTATCAAACTTCGACCGAGCGTCAGACTGCCGTCGACCAGCTTGAAGCTCACGGTCGGCGCACTGAAGTCCGAGAACGGTGCGCCCATCGCGATTTCACCGTTGCTGTGCAGCAAACATTCCTGGCGTCTCAAGGCAATTGCATTTTCTGCACCCTCAAAGCGGACCCAGGTGCCGTAGCTGCTGATGTCTTCCAGCACGTAGTTTCCTGAGCGGATGTCGATACTGGCGTGCAGGCGCGAAACGCGGGGGTCGTTGATCACGAAGTCGGCTTCTGGAACTCGGCCGATCTTCAGTGGCAGATCGGTCAAGTTGAACGTGCGGCTGGCGTCCAGCCACTCCAGTTCAATGCCACCAAAGACCGATTCTGCGGTCACGCCCAGTTGATGAAGGTCGGAGGGCAAGGTCAAAAACTCCGACAGCATTTCAGGCTGCCATTCGATCCGAAACACCTCACAGGGCTCTGCCCTGCCCTTGATGCGCATGGGACCGAGGGTGCGGCTGCGCACACCATGGCGCACACCCAGTTTGCGAATCACCTGGTCGGTGACCAGAATCTGCTCGGGTCCGGCCAGATCGCTCAGACGGGAGGCCACATTCACCGCATCGCCAAAACAATCTCCGTCAATTTGCACCACCTGGCCGCGGGCCATGCCAATCTGCATCATGAGTTTCAGGCGGTTGGGCCACTGCGCCACCCGCTTCGAGTGCTCTTGCTGTATCTGAATGATGGTTTCGACCGCGTGGCGGTTGTTGCTGAATGACAGCAAGACGCCGTCACCCAGCATCTTGACGACTTTGCCGCCGTTTTCCAGACCCACGGAGCCAATCCACTGCGTCAGCTTCGTGACCGCTTTCGTCGCACGGTCGTTGCCCAGTGTTTCAAACACAGACACGCTACCGGTCAAATCTACGAAGGCAATTGTCAGTTCGGCCATATTTCAAAGGTGATGCGCTGTGGATTACAACACAGTGTTGCGAACCCAATCGACACATGGCTCGTCGCCATTTTCGCGCCGGCACCCGCGATGCAGAAACCAACGGCCCTTCCGCCAAAGCAAAGCACCCTTGCAACCAGCCATCCAAACCTTCACCCGCATCATTTTATGAAAGAGGGATTAACAATGCCAAGCCACTTTCTCAGGAGCTGCGCGTAAGCACATGATTTCAGTGTTGTTTTTTGGCTTTCCCAGTGGAACTCACTATTGCCGACCACCGATGTGTTGGCGTAATCTAGATTTACAAACATAAAGTCGTTGAGGTCGTTGCCATGCGCTGGTTCAAACCCGGTATTCGAAACAGCATTTCTGCCCTGCTGGGGTCTGAAGTGCGCAAAGACTCGCCAGAAGCCCTTGAGCCGATACGAAGGGCCATGCTGGCTGCTTTAGGCGAAGAAGGTGCCCTGATCAGCCCGCAGCTGACACGCCGCTTGAACTACCTGGGCGATGCACACGGGCTCTGGTTTGCGCGATCAGAAATGATGGCGGTGCTGAGCCAGTTGCATGGTGAAGCCAAAGCTGTCGACACGGTACAGAGCCTATCCCCTGTGTTTCGCGGCTTGCTTCCCAAAAGCCTGATCGATTCCTGCCGCCTGCGCCGCTGATCACGCATGCTGGCGCGTTGGCGGCCAACGTGACCAAGCGGTCACCCCCAATACAACAGGGCGTCACGCCCTTGAACCATCAGTTCCACCTGCTGCCCCACGGGCAGCATCACTTTGGTGGGCACATGCCCGAAAGGCAAGCCCGTGAACACGGGTGTCTTGGTTTTTGAGCGCAGCCAATTGACCACCGTCTGAAGCTTGAACCCTTTGTCATGAGGGCTCGGCTGGTAGCGGTTGAACGACCCCAACAACACCGCTTTTTGTTGCCCAATGATGCCCGCGTGCAGCAATTGGGTGAGCTGTCGCTCAATGCGGTAGGGGTGTTCGTTCACATCTTCCAGAAACAAAACCCCACCTTTGGTGGCAGGTAAAAACGGCGTGCCAACCAGTGAGCACAGCACGGTCAGGTTGCCGCCCCACAGCGTGGCTTTGCGCACACGCAATTCAGGTCCATCTTGGGCAACGGTTTTGCCCTGTTGTTGCTGCAGTGCTGCCAACGCTGGGACGTCGCTGCTGGGCAATCGCCAGCCAGAGCCCTCGCCGTGGCCGCACAACAGATCGTCAAAGCAGGCTTCCATGATGTCGTCCGTGCCCACCTCAGCGCCGAAGTCTTCCCCCAAGGCGGGGCCCGCCCAGGTAATGGCGCCAGTTTTCGCATACAGCGCGCATTGCAATGCCGTGAAATCACTCAAGCCCACAAATTGGGTGCCTCTTTCAATGGCCTTGGCCAGCGGCTTGTAGGGCAGCGCATCGAGCAGCCGCGTGAGGCCATAGCCGCCCCGTGAGATCAGCGCCACGTCAGCAGCGCTGGTCGCCGCACGGCCGATAGCGGCCAGGCGCGTCTCGTCGTCGCCAGCGAACCGCTGATGGCTGCTCAGCGCAGCTTCATCAATTTCAACATCGTGCCCGAGCGCTCGGAGCCGGGCCACCCCCCGGCGAAAAGCAGCCTTGTCTCGCACGGCACTGGAGGGTGAATAGATGTAGATGTGGCTCATGGGATCGGGCGGCAGGCAAAGACCGCCATTATCCCGGAAAGGCCAGCTTGGCCGGATGTCAGCGCTCGAAGTGGGCTGTGGCCATCTGGGCAATGGTTTCGCCGTGTTCTGGCACGAAATGTCCGGCCTGGGGCAGTAGCACGGGTTCTGGACAATGGCGAATGAGGCGATGCAGCTCGCGCATCACAGACTCGCCCAACACCGGGTCTTGCTGGCCAATCACCATGAGGCTTCGACCTTGCCAGTCGCTTTGCCAGAATGAACGGGCACGCCTTGACAGGCTGGCCCCGTCGTCTTGCGGGTGCTCAGGAACCAGACCCGGAAAAGCCCGCAAGGCGGCTCGGTGCCCCTGGTCCGGAAACGGTGCGCTGTAGGCGGCGCATTCTGCGGCGCTCAGGTGCGGGTTGCCACGTGCAAAAAGACTGGCGACATCAAAGGCGGGTTTGTCGTTGCACATCTTGCGCCACGCCAAGAATCCGGGCGACAAGAGCGTGTCACCCGTGGCCAGCATGGTGTTCATTACCAGCAAGCCAGTGAAACGCCCTGGCGCATCCATCGGCAACGTCAACCCCAGCAAGCCACCCCAATCTTGCGCCACCAGCACCCCGTTGCGCAGGTCCAGTCGTTCGATCAACTCCAGCAGCACCTGGCGGTGCCAACTGAAGCTGTGGTTGGCGGCCTTCTTGGGTTTGTCACTCTTGCCAAAGCCGATCAAATCGGGCGCGATCACCCGGTCACCTGCAGCTGTAAAAACCGGAAGCATCTTGCGGTACAGGTAGCTCCAGGCTGGGTTGCCGTGCAGGCAAAGCCAGGTGCGCGCGGCATCGCGCGGGCCTTCGTCCAGGTAGTGCAGCCGCAAGCCGGCGAGTGAAGGCAGATCGCTCAGGTAGTTTGGAGCCCACGGGTAGTCTGGCAACGCTGCAAATCGCTCATCCGGTGTGCGCAGTGCATCTTCACGCAGCGGGTGGCTTTCGCGCTTGCTGACTTCGCGCCGCGTCCTAAAAAAACCGCTCAACAACTCCCCGCACGCTCGCGCCAGAACACCGCCCTGCACCGCTGTCTGGTGATTGAGCCGACGCTCGCTAAACAGATTAAGCACCGAACCCGCTGCGCCGGTTTTGGGGTCGGCTGCACCAAACACCACCCGTCGCAACCGGGCATGCAACATCGCTCCGCTGCACATGGCGCAGGGTTCCAGCGTCACGTAAAGATCGCAATCGTCCAAGCGGTAGTTGCCCAGCGCTTGTGCCGCCATCCTCAGCGCCACAATTTCGGCGTGTGCGGTCGGGTCGTGGGTGGCCAGCGGGTTGTTGCGCCCGCGCGCGATGATTTCACCGGCTCGCACCACCACGGCGCCAACCGGCACTTCGCCGTTTTCGGCCGCTTCTCGCGCCTCCGCGAGCGCTGCGCGCATGAAAATTTCGTCGCTGGCACTCATGTCTCAGCGTCCGGACTCGACGTCGCCGTCCAGTTTGCGCTGGATCTGCTTCATCGCTTCATCCAGGGCATCTTGGTACCGCTGCTGGATCTGCTGTGGCGCCTGTGCTGGCGCTTTGGCAGGCCCTTCAGAAGTTGGCGTTACACCGCTCAACTGGCGCTGCACCAAGGTCATCACGAGCCACAAACTCAGCAACAACGCAAGGACGCTCAGCAAAGCTCGCACAATCAACAGCCTAGTTCTAGCCAACGGTAGCGGTCTGACTCATTCCCACTCAATTGTCAACAGCCGGTCGCGGCACAGAGGAAAAAGCGCCCTGTTTGCAGGGTGCGAACGGGCCCGATACCGACAGATTTACCGTCACCGTACGAGAGCCCGTCCCAGGGCTCTTTGCTTTCGATCTTGGTCATTGATGGTTTGCGGCAGCGATTGGAATGCGAAAGTGGCATGTTTGTAACGCAATGACGGTATCAGGAGCTCGCTCCCGAAGGCGATGACGGTATGCAAGAGTGACCTGACGGTATCACGATCTCTCTTGCCGTTTATTTGACTTTGTACGCCTGTTGTACTAACATAAAATGAACAATCCCTCCGAGGCCCTCACATGTCTACCGTTGCCTCCACGTCCAACAGCCGTTCGGCCAGACTCGGCTTTCGCGCCACACCTGAGCAAGAGGCGGTGATCCGTCGCGCTGCCGAGGTGGCCCACAAGTCGTTGACCGATTTCATCCTCCAGAGCGCCTATTCGGTCGCAGAACAGACGTTGCTCGATCAACGCCTGTTCGTCGCCTCGGGCTCGAAGTGCCAGGAGCTGCTGGAGCTGCTGGACCGTCCTGCTCAGCCCAATGAAGGTCTGCGCGACCTGTTCTCTCGTAGAGACCCCTGGGAAACCCGTTGATGCCGAGGGCGCCCGTCCCGCTCAACACATCGCACCGGCTCGCCGGTTTCGACTGTGGCAAGCCGGCGCTCAACGAATGGTTGGTGAAGCACGCGCTCCAGGCCGGCAGCAGCGGCTCAGCCCGGACGTTCGTCGCAGTGAATGGTCCCGACGATCGGGTAGTCGGGTATTTCAGCCTCACGGTGGGCCAAGTTGACACCACCGACGCACCCGACCGCATACGCAAAGGAATGGGACAGTTCCCGATTCCGGTGATCGTCCTGGCCAGGCTGGCCGTGTCCACGCAGGACCAGGGCAAAGGCATCGGCGTCGGCATGCTCAAGGAGGCCATTCGCCTCGCCTTGTTGATCGCAGAGCACGCCGGTATTCGCGCTTTGTTGACCCACCCGATCGATGAAGACGCCGCACGCTTCTACTCCCGGTTCGGCTTCATCGGGTCCCCTTTGCGTGAAGATCAGTTGTTGCTCCTCTTGAAAGATGCTCGCGCTCAGATTCGATGAGTCTGTCGATTTGGGAGGCACCAGGCAACTGCGCAAGGGACGTAGAAGCATCCATGCGAGCGCCCCGCTTCAGCCTGCAAGCGCCAGCAAGTAGTCGATCAGCGCGCGCGCCGAACGCGTCTGGTGCCGGTTCGGCATGTAGAGCATGAAGATCTGGTTGCCGAAGATGCTCAGTCGCAGATCGTCCAGCGCGGTCACGATGGCGCCACTGTCGACCGCGTCCTGCACCACGTAGTCGGGCACCAGCCCCACGCCCAACCCGGCCAGGACGGCCTCACGGAGAAACGGAAAATGCTCCGAGATCAGGGTGGGTTCCAGCGTCACCTCTTCGCGCTGTTCGCCCCGGTAGGCGGCCAGGCGCAGTTCACGCCCCACCACGCCCGAGGTGATCAGCGGCGTGTGGCGCAGCTGGGCCAGGCTCTGCGGCAGGCCATGCGCGGCCGCATAGCCTGCCGAGGCGCAGCACAGGTAACGCACCCGCCCCATGTCGCGCGCCACGAGCGTTGCGGGCGGCGCGGCCATGATGCGCACCGCCACGTCCACCTCGTCACGCATCAGGTCGTCCACCCGGTTCTCGAACAGCACGTCCAGCACCACACCCGGGTATTCGCGCTTGAAGGCGATCAGCCAGGGCGTCATGACCATCTGCCCGTAGCCGCTGGGCACGCTCAGCCGCACCCGGCCCTGCAGGCCCTGGCCCAGTGACGCCAGCGTTTCTTGCGCCGCCTGCAGTTCGTTGCGCACCGCCAGGCCGTGCTGGTAGAGGCGCAGTCCCAGCTCGGTGGCTTCCACATGGCGCGTGGTGCGGCGAAACAGCTGCGCGCCCACCGCGCGCTCCAACTGCGCGAGCCGGTAGCTGACGTTGGCGCGCGTCATCTTCAGGCGCCGCGCTGCCTGGCTTAGGTTGCCGGCGTCGTGGATTTCCACCAGCAGGGCAAGGTCGTTGAGGTCCATGATTGACAAGCTTGGTTTGACAGTGTGTCAACACAAAACCCTATTGTCCAATACAAACCCGCCATTGATAATCTGCATTGCAGAACGTTGAACCGTTTTCAACGAAGGAGACACGGCATGGATCTGAACTTCACCCCCGAGGAAGAGGCCTTTCGAACCGAGGTGCGCGGCTTCCTCCAGCAACACCTGCCCGAGCGGCTGTCGTCCCAGGTGCGCAACGGCCAGCACTTGAGCAAGGCCGACATGGAGCAATGGCACGGCATCCTCAACCAGCGCGGCTGGCTGGCCAACCACTGGCCCGAGCAGTACGGTGGCCCGGGCTGGACGGCGGTGCAGAAATTCATCTTCGAGCTCGAATGCGCGCTGGCCCACACGCCCCGCATCGTGCCTTTTGGTGTCGGCATGCTGGGCCCGGTGCTGATCAAGTACGGCAACGAGGCGCAGAAGCGCCATTGGCTGCCGCGCATCCTGAGCGGCGAAGACTGGTGGTGCCAGGGCTATTCGGAGCCGGGCGCGGGCTCCGACCTGGCGGGCGTGAAGACCACCGCCGTGCGCGAGGGCGACCACTACATCGTCAACGGGCAGAAGACCTGGACCACGCTGGGCCAGCACGCCAACATGATCTTCTGTCTGGTGCGCACCAACCGCGAAGCCAAGAAGCAAGAGGGCATCAGCTTCCTGCTGGTGGACATGAACAGCCCCGGCGTCGAGGTGCGGCCCATCATCACGCTGGACGGCGAGCACGAAGTCAACGAGGTGTTCTTCACCGACGTGAAGGTGCCGATCGAGAACCTGGTCGGCGAAGAAAACAAGGGCTGGACCTGCGCCAAGTACCTGCTGACCTACGAGCGCACAAACATTGCCGGCGTGGGTTTTTCGGTGGCGGGGCTGGAGAAGCTCAAGGCGGTGGCGTCTCGCGTGTTGCACAAGGGCATGCCGCTGCTGCAGGACCCGATGTTCGCCGCCCGGCTGGCCAAGGTGGAGATCGACCTGGAGAACATGAAGACCACCAACCTGCGCGTGATCGCCGCCGTGGCCGGCGGCGGTGTGCCGGGGGCGGAAAGCTCCATGCTCAAGATCCGCGGCACCGAGATCCGCCAGGAACTGCTCGCGCTGATGCGCCGCGCCATGGGGCCCTACGCCCTGCCCTTCGTTGAAGAAGCCCTGCACGTTGGCTACGACGGGCCCTGGTCGGGTCCCGACGAAGCCCGGGCCGCCGCGGCCCAGTACTTCAACTACCGCAAGCTGTCGATCTTCGGCGGCTCCAACGAAATCCAGAAAAACATCATCTCCAAGATGATCCTCGGACTGTGAGGCACGACCATGAACTTTGAACACACCGAAGACCGGCGCATGCTCGCCGACACCCTGGACCGCTTCCTGTCCGAGCAGTACCCCATCGAAGCGCGCCACGCCGCTGCGGCATCGGCCACCGGCTACAGCGCCGAGGTCTGGAACGGCCTGGCCGGGCTGGGCGCCATCGGCGCGCTGTTTCCTGAAGTCGTGGGTGGCTTCGGCGGCGAGGGCTTTGATGTCGCCGTTGTGTTCGAGAGCCTGGGCAAGGGCCTGGTGATCGAACCCTTTCTGGGCGCGCTGGTGGTGGGCCGCGCGATCGTGGCCGCCGGCACCGACGCCCAGAAGGCCCGGCTCGGCGGCATCCTGGACGGCAGCACGGTGGCGACCCTGGCGCACGACGAGGCCGGGGGCCACTACGAACTGGCGCACGTGGGCCTGCAGGCCACCCGGACCGCCGATGGCTACCGGCTCGATGGCCGCAAGGGCGTGGTGTTGCACGGCGACACCGCGGGCTTGTTGCTGGTCAGCGCCCGCAGCAGCGGCGCGGTGGACGACGAGGCCGGCATCTCCCTGTTCCTGGTGCCGGCCGACACTGCGGGCATCGCCCACCAGGGCTACGGCCGGGTTGACGGCGGCCGCGTGGCCGAGCTGGTGTTCAACCAGGTGCAGCTGCCCGCCACCGCCCGGCTGGGCGCCGAAGGTCAGGGTCTGGCCGTGCTGGAGCAGGCTGTGGGCTGGGGCCTGCTGGCGCTGTGCGCCGAAGCTGTGGGCGCGATGGACGTGACCCGGCAGCACACGCTGGACTACCTGCGCACACGCAAGCAGTTCGGCGTGCCCATCGGCAGCTTCCAGGCGCTGCAGCACCGCATGGCCGACGTGCTGCTGGAGATCGAGCAGGCCCGCTCTGCGGTGATCAACGCCGCAGCCGCCATGGGCGCCGATCGCGTCACGCGCGAACGCGCGCTGTCGGCCGCCAAGTACAGCATCGGCCGCATCGGCACCCTGGTGGCCGAAGAAAGCATCCAGCTGCACGGCGGCATCGGCATGACCTGGGAACTGCCCATGGCGCACTACGCCAAGCGCCTGGTGATGATCGACCACCAGCTCGGGGACGAAGACCACCACCTGGCGCGCTACATTGCGCTGGGTAGCCACTGACCGCGTGCCTCCATGCCCCGCCCCATCACCGACGAAACGCCCTTCCTCACCATCGCTGCGCTGGTGCGCGAACACGCGCAAGAACGACCCGGTGACGCCGCCCTGCGCGACGACGTGCAGACCCTGAACTGGCGCGAGCTCGACGCGCTGATGGACCGGGTGGCCGCGGCGCTGCAGCGCGACGGCGTGCGGCCGGGTGACGCCATTGGCATCTGCGCTGCCAGTTCGGTGCGTTATGCCGCGCTCTACCTGGGCGCGCTGCGCGCGGGCGTGGTGGTGGCGCCGCTGGCGCCGTCGGTCACACGCGAGAGCCTGGCGCAAATGCTCGACGACGCACAGGCGCAGCGCGTGTTTGCCGACACCGCCGCGCGCGAACTGTTGCCCGGTCAGGCTTCGGTGGTGTGGCTCGACGGCAGCGCGGCGCCAGGCTTCGACGACTGGCTGGCGCCCCCCGGCTATACGCCGCAGGCGGTGGACCTGCCACCCGAAGCGCCGTTCAACATCATCTATTCGTCGGGCACAACGGGCACGCCCAAAGGCATCGTGCAGTCGCACGGCATGCGCTGGCAACACGTGTGCCGCGGCGCACGCTACGGCTACAGCGCGCAGACGCAGACCTTGCTGTCCACGCCGCTGTACTCCAATACCACGCTGGTGGTGTTCTTCCCCACGCTGGCGTTTGGCGGCTGCGTGCACCTGATGCCGAAGTTCGACGCCACGCGCTACCTGGCCCTGGCCGAAGAACGGCGCATCACCCACACCATGCTGGTTCCGGTGCAGTACCAGCGCCTCATGGCCGTGCCGGACTTCGGACGCTTCGACCTGCGCGCCTTCCAGATGAAGTTCTGCACCAGCGCGCCGTTCCGTGCCGACCTCAAGGCCGACGTGCTGGCGCGCTGGCCCGGCGGCCTGGTCGAGTTCTACGGCATGACCGAAGGCGGCGGCACCTGCATCCTCAACGCGCACGAACACCCAGACAAACTGCACACCGTGGGCCAGCCCGCACCGGGCCACGACATCCGCCTGATCGACGAAGACGGGCGCGAACTGCCGCCAGGCAGCACCGGCGAGGTGGTCGGCCGTTCGGGCGCGATGATGGCCGGCTACCACCACCAGCCTGAGAAGACGCGCGAAGTCGAGTGGTTCGACGCCAGCGGCCAGCGCTTCATCCGCACCGGCGACGTCGGCCGCTTCGACGAAGACGGTTTCCTGGTGCTGATGGACCGCCGCAAGGACATGATCATCAGCGGCGGCTTCAACCTCTACCCGAGCGATCTCGAAGCCTTGCTGCGCCAGCACCCGGCCGTGGACGACGCAGCCGTGGTCGGCGTGGCGTCCGAACAGTGGGGCGAGACGCCGGTGGCCTTTGTGGTGCGCCGCGCTGGCGATGCAACCGACGAAGCCGCACTGATCGCTTGGCACAACGAGCGCTCGGGCAAGACCCAGCGCCTGGCCGCGTTGCAGTTCATCGACGAACTGCCGCGCAGCGCCATCGGCAAGGTGCTCAAGCGTGAACTGCGCGAGCGCCTCAACACACCCGTGCGCTGAAGCCGTTCGGCGCCGATTTCCTCACTTCCCACAGGAGCCCTCATGAAAATCCTCGTCCCCGTCAAACGCGTGGTGGACTACAACGTCAAGGTGCGCGTCAAGGCCGACCAGTCCGGCATGGACATGGCCAACGTCAAGATGAGCATGAACCCGTTTGACGAAATCGCGGTCGAAGAAGCCGTGCGCCTGAAGGAGAAGGGTGTCGTCACCGAGGTGATCGCCGTCTCCTGCGGCGTCACGCAGTGCCAGGAGACCCTGCGCACCGCCATGGCCATCGGCGCCGACCGCGCCATCCTGGTGGAAACGGCCGAAGAACTGCAGCCGCTGGCCGTGGCCAAGCTGCTCAAGGCGCTGATGGACAAGGAACAGCCCGGCCTCGTGATCCTGGGCAAGCAGGCGATTGACGACGACTGCAACCAGACCGGCCAGATGCTCGCTGCGCTGGCCGACCTGCCGCAAGGCACCTTCGCCTCCAAGGTCGAGGTGGTGGACGGCAAGGTCCAGGTGACCCGCGAAGTCGACGGTGGCCTGGAAACCCTGAGCCTCACCCTGCCGGCCATCGTCACCACCGACCTGCGCCTGAACGAGCCGCGCTATGTGACGCTGCCCAACATCATGAAGGCCAAGAAGAAGCAGCTCGACACCGTCAAGCCCGAAGACCTCGGGGTGGATGTGAGCCCGCGCATCAAGACGCTCAAGGTCAGCGAGCCCCCGAAGCGCGGCGCCGGCATCAAGGTGCCGGACGTCGCGGCGCTCGTCGAAAAACTCAAGCTCGAAGCCAAAGTGATCTGAGGAACAAGAACATGACCGCACTCGTCATTGCCGAACACGACAACGCCTCCATCAAGGGCGCCACGCTCAACACCGTCGCCGCCGCCGCCCAGTGCGGAGGTGAGGTGCATGTGCTGATCGCCGGCCACAACGCTGCCGGTGCCGCTGCTGCCGCTGCCCAGATCGCCGGTGTCTCCAAAGTCATCCACGCCGACGCCGAGTACCTGGCGCACGGCCTGGCCGAGAACATGGCCGCGCAGGTGCTGGCCATCGCTTCGAACTACAGCCACATCCTGTTCCCCGCCACCGCCAGCGGCAAGAACATCGCCCCGCGCGTCGCCGCCAAGCTCGACGTGGGCCAGATCAGCGACATCACCAAGGTGATCGCCGCCGACACCTTCGAGCGCCCGATCTACGCCGGCAATGCGATGGCCACCGTGCAGAGCATCGATGCCACCAAGGTCATCACCGTGCGCACCACGGGCTTTGATCCGGCCGCCGCCACCGGTGGCAGCGCCGCCGTGGAAACCCAGGCAGCGCAGGCCGACAGCGGCAAGAGCACATTCCTCGGCAGCGAGATCGCCAAGAGCGACCGCCCCGAACTCACCGCCGCCAAGATCATCGTCTCCGGTGGTCGCGCGCTGGGCAGCAGCGAGAAGTTCAACGAAGTCATGACGCCGCTGGCCGACAAGCTCGGTGCCGCGCTGGGCGCGAGTCGCGCCGCGGTCGATGCGGGCTACGCGCCGAACGACTGGCAGGTGGGCCAGACGGGCAAGATCGTGGCGCCGCAGCTGTATGTGGCCTGCGGCATCTCGGGCGCCATCCAGCACCTGGCCGGCATGAAGGATTCGAAGGTGATCGTGGCGATCAACAAGGACCCTGAGGCGCCGATCTTCTCGGTGGCCGACTACGGGCTGGAAGCCGATCTGTTCACGGCGGTGCCGGAGCTGATCAAGGCGCTGTGATGGACTCCGGCAAGCAGACCTTCGAGACCGAAAGCCTGGACGCGCTGACCGCGCGCGTGGGCGAGGAACTCGCCGTCAGCGACTGGCTGCCCGTCACCCAGGATCGGATCAACCGTTTTGCCGAGGTCACCGGCGACCTGCAGTGGATCCACATCGACGCCGAGCGCGCGCGCCGTGAATCGCCCTACGGCACGACCATCGCGCACGGCTACCTGACGCTGTCCCTGCTGCCGGGCCTCTCGCAAGGCTGCATCACGGTGCACGGCACCCGCATGGCGGTGAACTACGGGCTCAACCGGGTGCGATTCATGGCGCCGGTGCGGGTGGACGACCGCATCCGCGCGCGTTTCACGCTGCAGTCGGTCGAAGCGCTGCCCGACGGCGGTGCCCAGGTCATCTGGCAGGCGCTGGTGGAGGTCGAGGGCAGCAGCAAACCGGCCTGCGTGGCCGAGATGGTGTCGCGCCGCTACACCTGAGCGGCCGCACGCAGGGACGGAGCACCGGGTGCGCTCTGGTATACCCTGAAGAATACCCCCACGGGAACTCTCGACAATCCGGGTACAGTGATGTCTCGTTTTGCAGAACGGAGTTCCATTTTGAGCGCAGACCCCAGCAGCCCGCAAACGGCGGCGTCCGCGGCGGGCGACAGCAAGCCGGCAGAGCGCCCCAGGCGCCCCACCCCGGCGCGAAAGCCCAAGGAAGACCGCCACTTCGTGACCGCCCTGGCGCGCGGGCTGGAAGTGCTGGCCTGCTTTCGCACCGGCGAAGCCACGCTGAGCAACCAGGAGCTGGCGGTGCGCTGCAAGCTGCCCAAGTCCACGGTCTCGCGCCTGACCATGACGCTGACCAAGCTGGGCTACCTGATCCATGTCGAAGAAAGCGGGCGCTACCGCCTGGGCACCGCCTGCCTGGCGCTGGGCAGCGCGCTGCTCACGCGCCTGGACGTGCGCAAGATCGCGCGGCCCATGATGCAGGAGCTGGCCAATTTTTCCGGCGCCTCGGTCTCACTGGGCGTACGCGACAAGCTCTCGATGATTTATGTGGAGAACTGCCGCAGCAGCGCCGCACTCACGCTCACGCTGGATGTGGGTTCGCGCATGCCGCTGGCGGCCTCGGCCATGGGGCGTGCCTGGCTGGCCTCGGTGTCCGCCACCGAGCGCGAGGAGGCGTTGGAACAGATCCGCGAACTCGACCACCTGGCCTGGCCCGGGATCCAGGCCGGCGTGAACAAGGCGCTGGAGGACTACCGCACGCTGGGCGTGACCTGCTCCTTCGGCGACTGGAACAAGGAGGTCAACGGCATCGCCCGCGCCTTTGACCCGGGCAACGGCCTGCCGCTCATGGCGGTCAACGTGGGCGGCCCGTCGTACAACCTCTCGCCCGAATTCCTGTTGCAGGAAGTGCGGCCGCGCCTGCTGGAAGTGGTGCGCTCGATCGAAGACGCGCTGCCGCGCTGAAGCAGCGTACGGCGGTGCTCAGCCGTCCGTTTCGAGCACCGGGCGCACCCGCGCCACAGCGGAAAAAATGCCCGTGGCCCGCAACACCTCGCGCTCACCCACGCGCAGCACGCAGTCGCCAAACGCCAGCTGCTTGCCCAATCGGCGCGGCGTCACATGCGCTTCCAGCCATTCGCCCACCCGGGCGGCCGCGAGGTAGTCCAGGCTCAGGTTGACCGTCACCATGGTCGGGCTGTGGCGGCGCGCGCGGTGCAGGTTGATGCCCAGCGCACCGTCGGCCAGCGTGGCCAGCATGCCACCGTGGGGTATGCCGAGCCGGTTGCAGTGCTGCGGCAGCAGGCGCAGCCCCAGCACCAGCAGACCGTCGGGCCGCTCGCGCACGTACAGGTCGCCCAGGGTCTGAAAGTACGAGGCACCGCCGTAGACATGGGGCCGGAAGCCTTCGGGCACGCTGATGTCGTTCATGTCAGTTTTCCATGGTGTCGGAGCGCCACCCACGACGCAAAAAACCACGCCACCCAGAGGCACCGCCGGGCCGGCTTTGCCGGCCGGCCAGTGCCGCCCCCCTGGAGGGGGGTGACGCGAAGCGGCGCGGGGGGGTGTTTCACCATTTTCAAAACCATGCGTCCTGCATGGCGCGGTGGCTGTCGTCCAGCGTGCGCAGCAGCGCCAGCTGGGGCGCGACCTTGGGCAGTTCCCAGCGGAAGAACCACTGTGCGGCCTGAAGCTTGCCGCGGTAGAAGGACTCGTCAGCGTCGGTGTCGGTGCCACGCGACAGCGCCTGCTGCGCCACGGTGGCCTGGCGCAGCCAGGTCCAGGCCAGCAGCGTGTGGCCGAAGGCTTCGAGAAACAGGTGGGCATTGGCCAGCACGGCCTCGCCGTCGGTCTGCAGCGGCACGCGCAGGGCCTGTACCGAGTCGCTCACGTCCTGCCAGGCCGTCTGCAGCGCTTGGGCCAGCGGCACCAGCGGCGGCTGCTCCAGGGCCTCGGCGATGTTGGCAGTCACCACGCGGTGCATCGCCGCCAGCGCGGCGCCGTCTTTCATCACCACCTTGCGGCCCAGCAAGTCCAGCGCCTGGATGCCGTGCGTGCCTTCGTGGATCATGTTCAGCCGGTTGTCGCGCCAGTACTGCTCCACCGGGAATTCGCGCGTGTACCCGTAGCCGCCCAGAATCTGGATTGCCAGCGAGTTCGCTTCCAGGCACCACTGCGAGGGCCAGGACTTGACCACCGGCGTCAGCAGCTCCAGCAGCAGCGCCACTTCCTGCAGGCGCTGCGGATCGGATTCGGTGCGCTGTTCGTCCACCAGCCGGGCCGCGTACAGCGCCAGGCCGTAGGCGCCTTCGACATAACTTTTCTGCGCCAGCAGCATGCGCCGCACATCGGCGTGCGCCACCAGCGGCAGCGGCGGCGACAGCGGGTCCTTGTTCGACGGCGCCCGGCCCTGCACCCGCTCGCGCGCATAGCGCAGCGAGGCCAGGTAACCGCGGTAGCCCAGCATGATGGCGCCCATGCCGACGCCGATGCGGGCCTCGTTCATCATGTGGAACATGCAGGCCAGGCCTTCGTGGGGCCGGCCCACCAGCTCGCCCACGCAGGCGTCCTGTTCGCCGAAGGACAGCATGGTCGAGGTGGTGCCGCGCCAGCCGCATTTGTGGATCAGCCCGGCCAGCGCCACGTCGTTGCGTGCGCCCACGCGGCCTTGCTCGTCGGTGTGGAACTTGGGCACGGTGAACAGCGAGATGCCCTTGACGCCCGGTGGCGCGTCGGGCAGCCGGGCCAGCACCAGGTGCACGATGTTCTCGCTCAGCTCGTGGTCGCCACCGGAGATGAAGATCTTCTGGCCCTTGATGAGGTAGCTGCCATCGCTGCGCGGGGTGGCGCTGGTGCGCAGGTCGCTCAGGCTGGAGCCGGCCTGCGGCTCGGTCAGCGCCATGGTGCCAAAGAAGCGGCCGCTGCGCAGCGCCTGCAGGTAGCGCGCCCGCTGCACCGGGCTCCCGAATTTCTCGATCACGTTGGCGTTGGACGCCGTGAGACCCACATACGAGGTGGTGGCCACGTTGGCGCTGCGGAACACCGACAGGCAGGCCTGCGTCACCAGCACCGGCAGTTGCATGCCCCCGGCCGCCTCGTCGGCGCTGGCCGAAAGGAACCCCGCCTCGCAGTACGCGCGCACCGCGGCCTGCACGCCCTCGGGCAACACCACCTTGCCGTCCACCACCTGCGGTTCCTGCTCGTCACCCAGGCGGGCGTGGGGCGCGAACAGGTCGGCGGCGATGAGCGTGGCGGTGTCCAGCACGGCGTCGAAGGTCTCGCGGCTGTGTTCGGCGTAGCGTGGGCGTTGCAGCAGGCCTTGGGCATCCAGCACCTCGTAAAGCTGGAATTGGATGTCGCGTCGGGGAATCAGATCGTCGTGCATGGGATTGT
Organism: Hydrogenophaga sp. L99; assembly: GCF_058731905.1. Lineage (NCBI taxonomy): Bacteria > Pseudomonadati > Pseudomonadota > Betaproteobacteria > Burkholderiales > Comamonadaceae > Hydrogenophaga > Hydrogenophaga sp. L99. The sequence goes on from NZ_CM178972.1 coordinate 1,553,388, forward strand.
TCAGGCCATCGTTTGTCGCTATTATCCGCTTCGTTTTGAAACTGTGTTCTGCACTGCAGATCATGGTAATCCCTAGGTCCGGGGCAATCCAGCCCCGGCGCCTTGCGCACTTTTTCTTTTTCTTTCCCACAACGGAGACATCCATGAACCCGGTGGACTACACCCAGCAAGGCACGGTGGCCGTGCTCACCCTGCAGAACCCGCCCGTCAACGGCCTGGGCCACGCGCTGCGCAGCGGCATCGTGGCCGGGCTCGACCGCGCCCTGGCCGACCCGGCCGTCACCGCCATCGTGCTGACTGGCGGCGAAAAGCTGTTTTCCGGCGGCGCCGACGTGCGCGAGTTCGGCACGGCCAAGTCGTCCATGTCGCCCCACCTGCCGGACGTGATCCGTGCGCTGGAAAACGCCGGCAAGCCGGTGGTGGCCGCCATCGCCGGCCACGCCCTGGGCGGCGGGCTGGAACTGGCGCTGGGCTGCCACTTCCGCGTGGCGCTCAAAAACGCCACCCTGGGCCTGCCCGAGGTCAAGCTGGGCCTCCTGCCCGGCGCCGGCGGCACACAGCGCCTGCCGCGCGCCGTCGGCCTGGAGGCCGCGTTGAACATGATCGTCTCGGGTGCACCGCAGAAGGCCGCCAGCTTCGAAGGCACAGCCCTGCTGGACCAGGTGGTGGATGCCGATGTGGTCGCCGCCGCCGTGGCATTCGCCCGGCAGGCCGTGACAGACGGCAAGCCGCTGCGCCGCCTGCGCGACCTGAAGTTGCCGACCGCCGGCACCGACGCTTTCCTGCAGTTCGCGCGCAACAGCGTGAAGGCCGCCGCCAAGGGTCTGCCCGCGCCGCTGGCCTGTGTGGAAGCCGTGGCGGACAGCGTGACCCAACCTTTTGACGAAGGTCTCAGGCGCGAGCGCGCCGCCTTCTTCGCGCTGATGAACACGCCCGAATCGCGCGCCGCGCGCCATGTGTTCGCCGCCGAACGCGCTGCCGGCAAGCTGCCCGACATCCCGGCCGACACGCCACTGCGCCCCATCGCCCGGGTGGGCGTCATCGGCGCAGGCACCATGGGGGGCGGCATCACCATGAACTTCCTCAACGCCGGCCTGCCGGTGGTGCTGCTGGAAACCAGCCAGGAAGCGCTGGACCGGGGCCTGGCCACCATCCGCCGCAACTACGACAACAGCGCCAAGCGCGGCAAGCTCACCGCCGAACAGGTGGAGCAGCGCATGGGCCTGATCACACCGACGCTGGACTACGCCGGGTTCAGCGACGTGGACCTCGTGATCGAGGCGGTGTTCGAGCAGATGGACGTGAAAGAGAAGGTCTTCCGCCAGCTCGATGCGGTGTGCAAGCCCGGTGCGATCCTGGCTTCCAACACCTCCTACCTGGACATCAACAGAATAGCCAGCTTCACCAGCCGCCCGCAGGACGTGCTGGGCCTGCACTTCTTCAGCCCGGCCAACGTGATGAAGCTGCTGGAGATCGTGCGCGGTGAAAAAACCGCCAAGGACGTGATGGCCACCGCGCTGGCCCTGGGCAAGCAGATCCGCAAGGTCTCGGTGGTCTCGGGCGTGTGCGACGGTTTCATCGGCAACCGCATGGTGGCGCGCTACGGCGCCGCAGCCAACGCGCTGATCGTGGCCGGCGCCTCGCCACAGCAGATCGACAAGGCTTTGGAGCGCTTTGGCTTCGCCATGGGGCCGTTCCGCATGGGCGACCTGGCGGGCCTGGACATTGGCTGGGCCACGCGCAAGCGCAAGGCGGCCGAAGCCGGCGTGCCGCACGAGCCCACCGTGGCCGACAAGCTGTGCGAACTCGGCCGCTTCGGCCAGAAGACCGGCGCCGGCTGGTACCGCTACGCGCCCGGTGTGCGCGACGCCCTGCCCGATCCGCTGGTCGAGGAACTGGTGGCCGAGTACCGCAAGACCAAGGGCGTGACCGCCCGCAAGGTCAGCGACGAGGAGATCGTTCAGCGCTGTGTGTTCGCCATGGTCAACGAGGCGGCGCGCATCCTGGACGAAGGCATCGCGGTGCGCGCCTCCGACGTGGACCTGGTTTACCTCAACGGCTACGGCTTCCCGGCGCACCGTGGTGGCCCCATGTGCTACGCCAACGAGGTGGGCCTGTTCAACGTGGAGCGCGCGCTGAATGGCTTTGCCGCCGAGCCCGGCGCCTTCGACTGGTGGCAACCTGCCCCGCTGCTGCGCCGGCTGGCCGAAGAAGGCCGAGCCTTCGCCTGATGAACCGAACCCCACAAGGAAGACCCACATGATCGACGCCGTGATCGTTTCCACCGCGCGCACCGGACTGGCCAAGAGCTGGAAGGGCGCTTTCAACATGACCTATGGCGCCACGCTGGGCGGCCACGCCGTGCAGCACGCGGTGCAGCGCGCGGGCATCGACCCGGGCGAAATCGAAGACTGCATCATGGGCGGCACCTTCGGTGAAGGCACCACCGGCGGCAACATCGCGCGTGCCGTTGCGCTGCGCGCCGGCCTGCCCGTCACCGTCGGCGGCATGACGGTCAACCGCTTCTGCTCGTCGGGCCTGCAGACCATCGCCATGGCCGCGCAGCGCGTGATGGTCGAAGGCTGCCCGGCCATCGTGGCCGGTGGCGTGGAGAGCATCAGCTGCGTGCAGAACGAGTCCAACGCCCACATGCGACGCGACCCCTGGCTGGTCGAACACAAGCCCGAGCTGTACTGGAGCATGCTGCAGACGGCCGAGACCGTGTCCCAGCGCTACGGCATCAGCAAGCTCGCGCAAGACGAATACGGTGTGCGCAGCCAGCAGCGCGCCGCCGCCGCGCAGGCGGCCGGCAAATTCAAGGACGAGATCGTGCCCATGACCACCGTCATGGGCGTGGTGGACAAGGCCAGTGGCCGCATCTCCACCAAAGAGGTGACCATCGACAGCGACGAAGGCATCCGCGCCGACACCACGCTGGAGGCGGTGCAGAAGATCCGCGCCGCCCTGCCCGGTGGTGTGGTCACGGCCGGCAACGCCAGCCAGTTCTCGGACGGGGCCTCGGCCTGCGTGGTCATGAACGGCAAGCGCGCGGAACAACTGGGCCTGCAGCCGCTGGGCATCTTCCGCGGCTTCGCGGTGGCCGGCTGCGAGCCCGACGAAATGGGCATTGGCCCGGTGTTCGCGGTGCCGCGCCTGCTGCAGCGCGCCGGCCTGAAGGTCGAGGACATTGGCCTATGGGAACTCAACGAGGCCTTTGCCTGCCAGGTGCTCTACAGCCGCGACAAGCTGGGCATTCCCGACGAACTGCTCAACGTCAACGGCGGCGCCATCGCGGTCGGCCACCCTTATGGCGTGAGCGGCGCGCGGCTGACCGGCCACGCGCTGATCGAAGGCAAGCGCCGCGGCGCGAAGTACGTGGTGGTGACCATGTGCATCGGCGGCGGTCAGGGTGCGGCCGGCCTGTTCGAGGTGTGCTGACCATGGGCGTCGAACAACTCTTCCGACTCGACGGCCAGGTCGCCCTGGTCACCGGTGGTTCGCGCGGCCTGGGCCTGCAGATGGCCCAGGCCCTGGGCGAGATGGGCTGCAAGGTCGCCATCAGCGCGCGCAAGGCCGACGAACTGGCCGAAGCGAAGGCGCATCTGGAGACGTTGGGCATCACGGTGCAGACCATGGTGAGCGACCTGCAGAAAACCGAGCGCATCCCGGCGCTGGTGGACGAGGTGATCCACGGCCTGGGGCCGATCGACATCCTGGTCAACAACGCCGGCGCCACCTGGGGCGCCCCGGCCGAAGACTACCCCGACGAGGCCTGGCACAAGGTGATGAACCTGAACATCAACGCGCCGTTTTTCCTCTCGCGCGAGGTGGGGCGGCGCTGCATGATCCCGCGACAAAGGGGCAAGATCATCACCATCGCCTCGGTCGCCGGCCTCAAGGGCATGGGGCCGGGCGTGCACACCGTGGCCTACAACACCTCCAAGGCGGCCGCCATCAACTTCACCCGCGCGCTGGCCAGCGAATGGGGCCGCTACAACATCAACGTCAACGCGATCTGCCCCGGCTTCTTCCCCACCAAGATGTCCGAAGGTCTGCTCGACACGATCGGCGAGGCCATGACCGCGCGCACGCCGCTCAGGCGCCTGGGCGGCGACGAGGACCTGATGGGCTCCGTCGTGTTCCTGGCCAGCGAGGCTTCGCGCCACATCACTGGCCAGTTCATCGCGGTGGACGGCGGCGCCTCGGCCATCTGACGATGAACGCACCCCAGACCCTCTTCACCGGCACCCAGCCGGTGAGCCCGGCCCATGCCTTCGACGAGGCGGCGCTGGCGCGCTGGATGCAGGCCCACGTGCCGGGCTTCAGCGGCCCGATGGCGGTGGCGCAGTTCAAGGGCGGGCAGTCCAACCCCACCTTCCTGCTCATGGCCGGCGGGCAGCGCTATGTGCTGCGCCGCAAGCCCATGGGCGAGCTGCTGCCCTCGGCCCACGCGGTGGACCGCGAGTTCCGCGTCATCCGGGCGCTGGCCGGCACCGACGTGCCCGTGGCGCGCGCCCACGCGCTGTGCGAAGACGACGCGGTCATCGGTTCGGCCTTCTACGTGATGGACCATGTGGAGGGCCGCATCTTCTGGGACCCGACCCTGCCGGGCATGACGCCGGCCGAGCGCGGCGCCATCTTCGACGAGCTCAACCGCGTGCTGGCCGCCCTGCACAAGGTGCAACCGGCCAGCGTCGGCCTGGCCGACTATGGCCGCCCCGGTGCCTACCTGGAGCGCCAGGTGGCGCGCTGGACGCGGCAGTACAAGGCCGCCGAGACAGAACCCATCGAAGCCGCCGACCGCCTGATCGAATGGCTGCCCCGGCACATGCCACCCGAGGGCGAAAGCCGCATCGTGCACGGCGACTACAGGATCGACAACGTGATCTTCCACCCCACCGAGCCGCGCATCCTGGCCGTGCTCGACTGGGAACTCTCCACCCTGGGCGATCCCCTGGTGGACTTTGCCTACCACTGCATGAGCTGGCGCATGCCACCGACCTCTCGCGGGTTGGCGGGCGTGAACATCGCGGCCCTGGGCATCCCGAGCGAGGCGCACTACCTGGCCAGCTACCTGATGCGCACCGGCCGCAGCGCCGCGGTCCCCGCGCGCGACTGGAACTACTACCTGGTGTTCAACATGTTCCGCCTGGTCGGCATCCTGCAGGGCATTGCCAAGCGCGCCCAGTTGGGCAACGCGTCCAACGCCAGCGCGGAGGAAACCGGCAAGCGCGCCCGTCCCCTGGCCGAACAGGCCTGGGCGCTGGCCCAGACCCTCTAGGGCCTGTTCACACTATTTTTCCAAGATGCGTTGCGGATCAAAAAGGCCATGCGCAAGGCGCGAAACGCAGCCGGGGTCGCCCCCGGCAAGGCTTCGCAACGCCGCGCATGGCCTTTTTGGCCGCAACCCGAAGGGAATGGGTTGAAAACAGCGCCACTCGTTGTTGCACTCCTAGGCCAGACACCCAGTCTGGCCGTCGTCTCGCGCCTAGATTGGCGCTGTTTTCAACCCATTCGCACTTGGAAAAATAGTGTGAGCAGGCCCTAGTCTCAAACCACCTTTCCCGAACGGAGCCCCCATGGATTTCGACCATTCCCCCAAGGTCCAGGACCTGCAAGCCCGCGTGCGCGCCTTCCTGGACGAACACATCATCCCGGCCGAACCGGTGTTCGAGGCCGAAATGAAAGCCTTCCGCGCCGCCGGCAACCCCTGGCAGGAGCCGCCGGTGATGGAGGAACTCAAACACAAGGCCAAGGCCGCCGAGCTGTGGAACCTGTTCCTGCCGGAGTCGCCGCTGGGCGCGGGCCTGAGCAACCTGGAGTACGCGCCGCTGGCCGAGATCATGGGCCGCTCGCCCATCGGCTCCGAACCCTTCAACTGCTCGGCGCCCGACACCGGCAACATGGAGACCATCGTGCGCTACGGCACCCCGGCGCAACAGGAACGCTGGCTGCAGCCACTGCTGGACGGCCATATCCGCTCGGCCTTTGCCATGACCGAACCGGCCGTGGCCTCCAGCGACGCCACCAACATCGAAGCGCGCATTCAGCGCGATGGCGACCACTACGTCATCAACGGCCGCAAGTGGTGGACCTCGGGCGCCAACGACCCGCGCTGCCAGGTGCTGATCTTCATGGGCAAGACCAACCCCGACGCGCCCAAGCACTCGCAGCAGTCGATGATCCTGGTGCCCATGGACGCCCCGGGCGTGCAGGTGCTGCGGTCGCTGCCCGTGTTCGGCTACGACGACGCGCCCCACGGCCACGCCGAGGTGCAATTCACCGACGTGCGCGTCCCGGTGGAGAACATCCTGCTGGGCGAGGGCCGCGGCTTCGAGATCGCCCAGGGCCGTCTGGGCCCGGGCCGCATCCACCACTGCATGCGGGTGATCGGCCGCGCCGAGCGCGCGCTGGAAGACATGTGCCGCCGCGCCACCCAGCGCACGGCTTTCGGCCGCACGCTGGCCGAACAGGGCGTGACGCGCGAACGCATCGCGCAGTCGCGCATCCTGATCGACCAGGCGCGTTTTCTGGTGCTGCACGCCGCCTGGAAGATGGACAAGGTCGGCAACAAGGCGGCCAAACAGGAGATCGCCATGATCAAGGTGGCCGCGCCGTCGATGGCCTTGCAGGTGATCGACTGGGCCATGCAGGTGCACGGCGGCGCCGGCGTGAGCGACGACTTCGGTCTGGCGCGCTCCTATGCGTCCACGCGCACGCTGCGTTTCGCCGACGGCCCGGACGAGGTGCACCGCAACGCCATCGCGAAGGAAGAGATCGGCCGTTTCCTGGCCCGCCAGACATGAATACCCTGCACCACGACCACTGGCCGCCCGGACTGCCCCGGCAGCTGACGCTGCCCGAGACCAGCCTGTGGTTCAACGCCGAGGTCTCGGCCCGGCGCTACCCCGACAAACCCTTTATCGTCTACTACGACTCGCCACTGGGCTTTGGCCGCTTCCGCGACGATGCCGAGCGCCTGGCGGGTCACCTGCAGCAGGTCTGCGGCGTGCAGGCCGGCGACCGCGTGCTGCTCTACCTGCAGAACAGCCCGCAGTGGGTGATCGGCTACTACGCCATCCTGCGCGCCAACGCGGTGGTGGTTCCGGTCAACCCGATGAACATGAGCGAGGAGCTGGCGCATTACGTGGCCGACAGCGGCGCGCGCGTGGCCATCACCGCCCAGGACCTGCTGGCGCAGCTGACGCCCCATCACAGCGCCCATGGCGCCGCGGGGGCCGATGCGCTGGACCATGTGGTGGTCGCCACCTACAGCGACTACCTGCACACCGCCACCGACCTGCGCCTGCCCGACTTCGTGACCGCGCCGCGCCAGCGCGTGGACGGTGCCGGCCTGCACGCCTGGGCCGACGCACTGGCCGCGAACCACGCGCCCGGCCCGCACACCGCCGGCCCCGACGACCTGTGCGTGATGCCCTACACCTCGGGCACCACCGGCCACCCCAAGGGCTGCATGCACACACACCGCAGCGCGCAATGCACCGCCATCGGCGGCATGCAGTGGTTCGCACGCAACCAGGACTCGGTCGCGCTGTCGGTGCTGCCCTTCTTCCACGTCACCGGCATGGCCGGCGGCATGAACGGCCCGCTGTTCCTGGGCGGGACCATCGTGGTCATGTCGCGCTGGGACCGCGAGGTGGCGGCCGAGCTGATGCAGCGCCACGGCATCACCGGCTGGCAGGCCATCAGCACCATGGTGGTGGATTTCCTGGCCAACCCGCGCATCGGCGAATACGACCTCTCGCGCCTGGTCGGCATCCGCGGCGGCGGCGCCGCCATGCCCGCCGCGGTGGCCCAGAAACTCAAGGACCTGCTGGGGCTGGACTATGTCGAGGGCTACGGCATGTCCGAGACCATGGCGGCCACCCACATCAACCCGCCGCAGCGCCCCAAGGCCCAGTGCCTGGGCATCCCGGTGTTCGACGTCGATGCCCGCATCATCGACCCCGCGACGCTGCAGGAGCTGCCCCCGGGCGAAACCGGCGAGATCGTGGTGCACGCGCCGCAGGTCATGCAGGGCTACTGGCGCAACGAGGCGGCCACGGCCGAGGCGTTCCTCACCATCGACGGCCGGCGCTTCCTGCGCACCGGCGACCTCGCCCGCATCGACGAAGACGGTTACTTCTTCATGATGGACCGCCTCAAACGCATGATCAACGCCAGCGGCTACAAGGTCTGGCCGGCCGAGGTGGAGGCGATGATGTACCACCACCCCGCCATCCTGGAGGTCTGCGTGATCGGCGCGCAGGACCCCAGACGCGGCGAGACCGTCAAGGCCGTGGTGGTGCTGAAACCGGAACACCGGGGACAGGTCGGCGAGGCCGACATCGTGCAATGGGCGCACGATCACATGGCCGCCTACAAGAGCCCGCGCATCGTCGAATTCACCGAGGCCCTGCCCAAGTCGGGCACCGGCAAGATCATGTGGCGCCAGTTGCAGGAGCGCCAAAACCAGCAGGACACATCAGGAGCCACACCATGAGCACCCGTCAGAAAGCCCGCGCCGTCATCGCCCGCGCACACGGCGCCCCCGTCACCGTCGAAGACATCTGGGTCGACCCGCCCCGGGCCGGCGAGGTCATGGTGAAGATCTCGGCCTGCGGCGTCTGCCACAGCGACCTGTCAGCCGCCAAAGGCGTGATCCCGCTGCCACCACCGGTGGTGCTGGGCCACGAAGGCGCGGGCACCGTGGTGGCGGTGGGCGACGGCGTCAAGGGTCTGGCGGTGGGCGACCGTGTGGTCTCGTCTTTCGTCAGCATGTGCGGCCACTGCCGCTACTGCACCACCGGCCGCCCCCAGCTGTGCGACCAGGCGGGCAAGGCCGCCTTCACCCTGCCCGACGGCAGCACGCGCCTGACCGACATGGCCGGCCAGCCGCTGAACATCTTCTCGGGCTGCGGCGTGATGGCCGACTACGCCACGCTGCACCAGGACAACGTGGTGAAGATCGGGCAGGACGTCTCCATGGAGTGCTGCGCGCTGGTCAGCTGCGGCGTCATGACCGGCGTGGGCGCGGTGGTCAACACCGCGCGCCTGACGGCGGGCTCGATCGCCGTGGTCTTCGGCGCGGGCGGCGTGGGCCTGAACGCCATCCAGGGCTGCCGCATCGCGGGCGCGGCCATGATCGTCGCGGTGGACCGCGCCGACAGCAAGCTCGAACTGGCCCGCCTGTTCGGCGCCACCCACACCGTCAACGCCAGCGGCGACGAGAACATCGTCAAGACACTGAAGAAGCTCACCGGCGGCGGCGCCGACTACGCGTTTGAATGCGTGGGCTACGGCGAGGTGGTGGCCCAGGCCTATGGCTGCCTGCGCAAGGGCGGCACCGCGGTGGCCGTGGGTGTGGCCGGCGTCAAGGACACGACCTCGATCAGGACGCTCACGTTGTCAATGGAGGAAAAGACGCTGACCGGCAGCTACTACGGCTCGGCCCGTCCGCGCGAAGACTTCCCGCGCCTGATCTCGCTCTACCAGGGCGGGCGCCTCAAGCTCGACGAGCTCATCACCCACCGCTATCGCATCGACGAAGCGCCGCAGGCCTTTGAAGATCTGGCCCAAGGCCGCAACGCCCGCGGCATGATCGTTTTCGACTGACCCGGACAACCCCAGGAGACCCCCATGAAAGCCCTGCGCTGCAACGCCTTCGGCCCCATCAACACCCTCGTGGTCGAAGACATTCCGAGCCCCTCGCCCGCTGCGGGCCAGGTGCTGGTGGACGTGCACGCCGCGTCCATCAACTTCCCCGACGCGCTGATGGTCCAGGGCCTCTACCAGGTCAAGCCGCCCCTGCCCTTCACGCCCGGCGCCGAGCTGGCCGGTGTGGTCAGCGCGGTGGGCGACGGGGTGAGCCACGTGAAGGTCGGCGACCGTGTGGTCTGCTCCACGGGCACCGGCGCCTTCGCCGAACAGGCGGTGGCCGATGCCGCCAAGGTGATCCCTCTGCCCGAGGGCATGGACTACGCGGCCGGCGCCTCCTTCGTGCTGGTCTATGGCACTTCGCTGCACGCGCTGCAGACCATCGGCAAGCTGCAGGCGGGCGAGACCCTGCTGGTGCTCGGCGCAGCCGGCGGCGTGGGCATCGCGGCCATCGAGATCGCCAAGGCCCTGGGCGCGCGCGTGATCGCCGCCGCGTCCAGCGATGAAAAACGCGCCCTGGCGAAACAGGCCGGCGCCGACGAGACGGTGGACTACACCCAGCCCGAGTGGCGACGCGAGGTCGAGCGCCTGACCAACGGCCAAGGGGCCAACGTGGTGTACGACGCCGTCGGCGGCCCCTATGCCGAACCGGCCCTGCGCGCCACCGCCTGGCGCGGGCGCTACCTGGTGGTGGGCTTCGCGGCGGGCGACATCCCCAAGCTGCCGCTGAACCTGACCCTGCTCAAGGAGCGCGCCATCCTCGGCGTGTTCTGGGGCGCGGCCATGGCCAAAGATCCGAAGCAGCTGCTGGCCGATCTGAAGCAACTGGCCGGCTGGTTCCAGGCGGGCAAGCTCAAGCCGCCGGTGACCGAACGCGTGACGCTGTCGCAGGCGGCCGACGCCATCGAGCGCCTGGCCAGCCGCAGGGCGATGGGCAAGCTGGTGGTGCTGCCGCGCGGCTGAGAAGCGTCAAGCGCGGGATCAGCGCGCTTCAGCCGCCCGAGAGGCTGCCCGCGCCCTCCTGCAGCCCGGCGGCCAGGTGCCGGGTGCAGTTGAACAGGCGCACGGTGTGCGGTGTCGTGGCGTCCACCTGCGTGACCGCGGTGTTGCCCAGCCGCTCCCCGCGTTGGCCGGTGCCCGGCGCCAGCGGCAGGCCGGCCAGCCACTGGCCGATGGTCAGGCCGTGCGACACCACCACCAGCGCGCCACCCAGGTGCGCCTGCAGGGACAGCAAGGCCGCCCAGGCCTGGCGGCAACGCGCCGCGAAATCCGCTGCGGACTCGCCACCGGGCGGTGCGGCTTCCGTGTGCAGCGCATCGGCGGGCAGGCTGTCGTAAGGCAACCCGCGCCAGTCGCCAAAGTCGCGCTCGCGGAACGCGGGCGACAGCGCCACCTTCAGGTTATGGCAGCGGCCCGCGATCGCTTCGGCGGTCTGCCGCGCGCGCGCCAGGTCGCTGCTGACGATGCCGGCCACACCGTCGCCGGCGAGCCGCCGCGCCACGGCACCCGCCTGCTGCAGGCCCAGCGCCGACAGCGGCGTGTCGGGTGGCTGCAGCACACGCGCCGCATTCAGCGCCGTTTCGCCATGACGCACCAGGATGATCTGCATCGGCGCATTCTGGTCCATGCCTTGCCCCCGGATCAAGGCCGACCGGCGTGGGGCACGGCGACCTGCGTGAACTCGATGCGGCCCTCGCGCCGCGCGCCCGCTTCCGGGCCGAAGGCCGGCGCGGTACAGATGAACAGGGTGCGGCCATCGGCCCCTCCGAGCATGCAGGCGAAGCTGCCGCGCTCCCCGGTGGGGATCGTTTGCACCACACCGCGCTGTTCCATCACGCGCAGCACCCGGTGGCCGCGCGCATCGGCCACCCAGATGGCACCTTCGGCGTCCAGGCACAGGCCATCGGGGAAGGCGCCGGTCAGATCGGCCCAGACACGCCGGCCCGAAAGCCCGCCCTGGTCGTCCACATCGAACGCGGTCAGCCGCTGCGCGTGCGTTTCGGCCACCACCAGCGTGCGGCCGTCCGGCGTCAGCGCCATGCCGTTGGGAAACGTCACCTCGGTGGCGGCGACGTGCAGGCTGCCGTCGGGATCGACCCGCATCAGCTGCGTGCTGCGCACCGGCGCTTTCGCGTAGAGATCAAATCCGAAGTTGCCGACATAGGCGCGCCCCGCGGCATCGACCAGCAGGTCGTTGCAGTGCCCACCCACCTGCGGCGACAGGTCGGCCACACACTGCAAGCCGCCGTCGCGCAGGGCCAGCAGGCGCCGGTCGTGCATGGACACCACCAGCAGGCTGCCATCCGGGCGCCAGCCCAGGCCGCTGGGACTGTGCGGCACGGTGCATTCGACGCGCACGTCGCCGGCCATGTCGACCGACATCACCTGCGCCTGGAAGAAATCAGAAAACCACAGCCGACCCTGGTGCCAGCGCGGCGCCTCGGCAAACCCCAGTCCGCCGACCAGGGTGGTCAGTGTCGCGGACGGGGTGAGCCAAGGCATCGCCGTTCACTGGAAGCTGGCGATGGCCATTTCCTTGATCTTGCCGTTCTCCACCACCGCCACACGGGTCTTGGCGGTCGATCCGCCCTTGGCGTCCACTCCGTCGAGGTTGTGCGGGTTCTGGCTCAGCTTGAGGGCCTTGAAGCCCTTGTCCAGGTTGGCGCGGATCGCGGCCGCGTCGCTGGTGGTGCCGGCCAGCTTCATGGCCTGCGCGGTGGCCAGCATGGCGGTGTAGTTCAGCGACATTTCCGAGGCAGGGTCGCGGCCGGGATAGGCCTTGAGCCAGCTGCCCACGAAGGCCTTGGCGCCCGGGGTGGCGTCATCGATCAGCGGCAGCACGCCAATGGCGCCTTCGAGCATGGCGTAGTTGCCGCCCAGGATGGGTTTCATCTGGTCCATCTTGGCCTGGTCGATGATGACAAAGCCGCCCTTGAAGCCCAGTTCGCGCGCCTGCTTGACCACCAGTGCGGTCGGCTCCGAAGCGCCGCCGATGAACAGCACGTCGGGCTTGGACGCCAGCACCTTGCTCACACCGCTGTAGAAGTCGGTGGCGCGGTTGTAGCTCATGGGGTTCTCGGCCACCACCTGGCCGCCGGCGGCCGTCCAGGCCGGCACAAAGGCCTTGGTCCAGGCCTTGGCGTAGTCGTGGTCGGCGTTGGCCACGGCCATTCTCTTGCCGAACTTGGTCTGTGCGTGTTTGACGAAGGCCGGGATGTAGGAGGTGAATTCCGGCGGGATACGCAGCGTCAGCGGGTTGCCGCGGGCGGTGATCTCCGGCACGCTGGTGTAGGACAGCAGCAGGGTCTTGGTGGCGACGTTCTTGGTCTGGATGGCAAAGCTGCCACCCGAATGCGGTGTCATCACGGCCGGGGTCTTGTGCTCCTGCACCAGGCGCTGGAAGTTGATGCCGGTCTCGGCCGGGTTGTACTTGTCGTCCAGCGCGACCACCTCGAACTTCACCTTCTTGCCCGCGACCTCGAAGCCCGAGGCATTGAGCTCGTCGATGGCGAACTTCATGCCGTCGAGCGTGTTCTTGCCGTACTGCGCGGCGCCGCCGCTGAGCGGGCCGGAGTAGCCGATCTTGACGATCTCCTGCGCGTGGGCCGGTGCCGAAGCGAGGAAGCCTGCCACGGCGATGGCGCCGGCGATCTGGGTGAATTGCCTTCTGATCATGAGTGTCTCCTGGGGGTGGGTGGAAAGAATCGAGCGGCGCTCGTGGGTGGCAAACGATGAAGCGGTTCCGACGTGGTCAGGCGCCGATGTAGGCCTTGCGCACGGCCTCGTTGTTCATCAGGCTGTCGCGGTCGCCTTCGAGCACGATGCGGCCGCGCTCGATGACGTAGGCGCGGCTGGCGATCTTCAGCGCCGCATAGGCGTTCTGTTCGGCCAGCAGCACCGTGGTGCCCGTCTGGTTGATGCCCTTGACGACCTCGAACACCTGCTTGACCACCAGCGGCGCGAGGCCGAGCGAGGGTTCATCAAGCAGCAGCACCTTGGGCCTGCCCATGAGCGCGCGACCGATCGCCACCATCTGCTGCTGGCCGCCGCTGAGCGAGCCGGCGGCATCGTGGCACTTCTCCGCCAGGATGGGGAACAGGGTCATCACCTCGTCCAGGCGGCGCTGGTTCTCGGCCTTGTCGCGGTGGTAGACGTAGGCGCCGAGCATCAGGTTCTTGAGCACCGACATCTGCAGGAACAGCTTGCGTCCTTCGGGGCACTGCACCACGCCCTGGCGCACCACCTGCGAGGGTTTCATGCCCTTGAGCGAGGCATCGCCCAGCGCGATGTCGCCGCCCGAGATCGGCGTGAGGCCCGAGAGCGCACGGAAGATCGAACTCTTGCCCGCGCCGTTGGCGCCCAGCAGCACCACCAGCTCACCGGAGTTGACGTGCAGGCTGACGTTTTCCAGCGCGCGGAAGGCGCCGTAGTGGAGCGAGACATCCTTAAATGTCAGCATGGTCGCTCCCCAGGTAGGCGTCGATCACGGCCGGGTTGGCCCTGACTTCGGCGGGTGTGCCTTCAGCGATCTTCTCGCCGTAGCTGAGCACCAGGATCTTGTCGGCCAGGCTCATGATCATGTCCATCTTGTGTTCGATCAGGCAGACCGTCAGGCCACTCTTGATCATCTTGCGGATCAGCTCGGCCAGGCCCACGGTTTCTTCCGGGTTCACGCCGCCGGCGGGCTCGTCCAGCAGCACCAGGCGCGGCTCGGTGGCCAGCGCCAGCGCAAAGGCCACGCGCTTGCGCTCTTCCTGCGAGATGTCGCCAGCGAGCCGGTTTTCCAGGTGCGCCAGGCCCACGAAGTCCAGCGCGTTGCGCGCCTTCTCGCGGCAGATGCGCTCTTCTTCGCGCAGGCGGCCGGAGCCGACCAGCACGTCCAGCAGGCCCGAGCGCGTGCGCAGGCGGTGGCCGACGATCAGGTTGTCGAGCACGCTGGCGTTGTCAAACAGCGTGGTGGACTGGAAGGTGCGCGCGACGCCCAGCCGGGCGACCGCGTCGGTGCGCAGCGAGGTGATGTCGCGCCCGTCGTAGGTGATGGTGCCCGAGGTGGGCCGGTGCACACCGCTGATGAGGTTGAAGAAGGTCGTCTTGCCGGCGCCGTTGGGACCGATGATGGCGTTGATCTTGCCCTCTTCGACCGTGGTCGAGACGTTGTTGACGGCCGCGTTGCCGCCGAATTTTTTGGTCAGGTGTTCGATCTTGAGCATGGCGTTCACTCCTGCCCGGCGCTGCTTTGCGCCGCGGCCTTGCGCGCGCGCCATCCCAGCCAGGTGCCCACCACGCCGTGCGGCAGGTAGATCACCAGCAGGATCAGGATGGGGCCGAAGATGACGAATCGGTATTCCTGCAGGAACTGCAGGTACTGCGTGATCCACGGCACCGAGAGGGAACCGAGCAGCGGACCGATCAGCGTGCCCAGGCCGCCGACGAGCATGTACATGGTCATGTCGAAGGTGTGGGCGACGCTGGCCAGGTCCGGCCCGAGGAAACGCACGAAGCCGGCGTACAGCGCACCCGCCCAGCCTGCGTACAACACTGAGATCAGGAAGGCCAGCAGCTTGTTGCGCATCAGGTTGATGCCCAGGGCCTCGGCCAGGTCGTCGCCGTTGCGGATGGCCATGAAGGTGCGGCCCAGCAGCGAATTGACGATGCGCCGCATGACCCACACGCCCAGCACCAGGAAGAAGTACATCAGGTAGTACTGCGCGATCGGGGACTCGAAGGCGAAGTCGCCGATCGGCTCGGGCGCCGGGATGCCGATGATGCCGACCGGGCCATGGGTGAGGTCGTCCCACTTCTCGATCACCAGGTAAATGATGTAGCCCACACACAGCGTGAAGATCGAGAAGTAGTGGCCCTTGAGCCGCAGCGAAACCCAGCCCAGCGGCAGGCCGATGGCCACGGTGATCACGCCGGACAGGAAGAACGACAGCCAGTAGGAATAGCCGTGGTCCACGGTGAGGATGCCCACGGCGTAGGCACCGATCGCCATGAAGCCGGCGTGCGCCAGGTTGAACTGCCCCGTGTAGCCGACGATGAGGTTCAGCCCCAGCGTGGCGATGGCGAACAGGTAGGCGGTGGACATCACCGTGAGGTGGTAGTCGTTGCCGGCGACGAAGGGAAACAGCAGGCCGGCGAGCAGCAGCAAGGCCCAGCCCAGGGGACCGTGAAGACGGTTGAGCATGTCAGTGGGCTCCCTTGAAGATGCCCTGCGGACGGAACGACAGGATCACCACCAGCGCGACGAAGGCGATGATGTCCTTGTAATGGTCGGACACATAAAAAGCGCCGAATGACTCGGCAAAACCGATGATCAGCCCGCCCAGGATGGCGCCGGGCACGCTGCCCATGCCGCCCAGGATGATGATCACGAACGCCTTGGTGATCACCAGGTGGCCCATGGCCGGGTAGACCAGGTTGATCGGCGCGTACAGCGTGGCAGCGAACGCCGCCAGCACGCCCGAAACCGCAAAGGTCAGCATGGCCACGCGGTTGGCGTCGATGCCCACCAGCGACGCACCTTCTCGGTTCTGCGCCATGGCGATGATGGTCGAGCCCATCACGGTGCGCGTCAGGAACAGGTGCAGCGCCAGCATCAGCGTGAAGGCCGCGGCAATGATGAGCAGCCGCTGCGCCGGGGCGGTGACGCCACCGATGTCGAAGATGCCGGTGTAGGGCGTGGGCATGCGCAGGAAATCTGGGCCCCAGACCACCTGCACGCCCGCCTCCAGGAACAGCAGCAAGCCGATGGCCGCGATCATCGGGTGCAGGCCGGTCTCGTTGCGCAGCGGGTGGAACACCAGCCGCTCGGCCAGCGCCGCCAGCACCGCCACCACCGCCGCCGCGCCCAGCATGGCCAGCCAGTAGTTGACCTCCAGCCGGGTCATCAGCGTGTAGGCGATGAAGGCACCGACCATGTAGAAGGCGCCGTGCGCGAAGTTCGGCACATGCAGGATGCCGTAGACCAGGGTCAGCCCCAGCGCCACCAGGCTGTAGATGCCACCGAGCGTCAGCCCGTTGAGCACCTGCTGAAAAAAGATGTCCACGTTGCGAGCACTTTCAGGAGTTGATGGGGTGCCTGGCTGTTCATGCCGAGCGCGTTTTTGGCACTATATCCTGCACGGTGGAACAACAAGCAAGGGGAAAACCCTGCCAACATCACCTGTGTGACAGCAAAAAAATCCCTTGTCACGCGCGTTCAAGACATGTTGGAAACCCCAGCCGATGATTCTTGGTTCTGCACAGCAAACCCGTTCCACCGCCCCAACCCACATCACCATGACAAGCTGCGCCTCGCCATACCTGCTCTACGGCTCCGAACTGAGCTACTTCACCGGCAAGGTGCGCGCGTACCTGCGCCGGGCCGGTCTGCACTTTGAAGAAGTGCTCTCGGACGCCGAGGTGTACCGGCAGGTCATCGTGCCGGACGTCGGAGCGGCCGTCGTTCCCGTCGTGCGAACGCCCGAAGGCACGCTGCTGCAGGACAGCACCGAGAGCATCGAAACGCTTGACGCCCGCCACGCGGGACGCGGCGGTGTGCCGTCGGTCCACCCCGCAGGGCCGGTACAGAAACTGGTGAGCCTGATGCTGGAGACCTATGGCGACGAGTGGCTGGTCATACCGGCCATGCACTACCGCTGGCACCACAACCGGGACTGGCGGTGGCGCAGTTTGGCGCACTCAATGCGCCACAAGCCACGCCAGAAGAGCAACTGCTCATCGGCGCCCGCCGCGCGGCACCCTTTGCTGCAGCAGCCGAGTTGCTGGGCGCCACGCCCGACATGCCGGCCGCCGTGGAGGCGAGCTATGAACAGCTGCTCAAGGAGCTGGATACCCACTTGGCGCAGCACCCTGCCCTGCTCGGCGCCGCCGCCACCCTGGGCGACTTCGGGCTCATCGGACCGCTGTACGCCCACCTCTGGCGCGACCCGGCGTCCGGCGAGCTGATGCGGCGCCTGGCGCCCCATGTGGCGCGCTGGGTCGAGCAACTGCAGTTCCGGCCAAGCGGTTTGCTCGGCCAACCGCTGCCCGACGACGCCATTCCCGAGACGCTCAAACCGGTGCTGCGACGCATGGCCCGCGAACAGTTGCCGGTCCTAGTGGACAGTGCACACCTGGTCCGGCAATGGATGACCGACCACCCCGGCCAGCCCCTGCCGCGCACGCTGGGGCAACACCGGTTCACGCTGGAGGGCTGCACCGGCGAGCGCATCGTGCGCCCCTACAGCCTGTGGATGCTGCAGCGCGTTCGAGACCATCTCGCCAGCCTGAGCAAGGCAGACCATCATCGCCTGACCTCATGATCAACAACCTCCCCCATTCGTGTCGGTTGTGTACGGTCTGGTGGCATCCTGGACAGCCCGACCGGAAGGGATGATCCCTGCAAGAACACCGCGATCGACCCGGCCAGCTTCACGTCTCTGGCATCAGGTGACTTGGCAAGGGCCTGGCCAATGTGCAACCAGGCACGCAACGCCTCGGTCCGGGTGGTCCGCGATTTCGGGCTGCTCTTGTCCTCTGGCCTGGCTTTCCTCAAGCGTCCGTCATCCCTGGCCTTCAGCCGCCACAGTGCTTCCGAGTTCCTGGTCTGAAACCGCGTGGCCTGCCGGGTGGCTTCGGCCTCCACCCCATAGCCGCGCAATTTGTCGGCAAAGGTCTCGCGCCACCGTTGCAGATCGGCCTTGCGCGGGTTGAGTCGTTTGCCGTAGATCGACTCAGCCCGTACGCTGAGGTGCACATGCGGGTTCGCCTGGTGATCGTGCAGCACCATCACGTACTTGTGGTTGGCCAGCTCGGTCTTTGCAAATTCGCTCGCCGCCTGCTGGACGATCCGTGGGTCCATGCCGCGTGGCATGGACAACATGATGTTGAAGGCCTCGCGCCTGTGTCCTTCGTCTGCGATCAGGCTGCCGCCGTAGCGCCACTCGTCGCTCAGCTCGTAGACAGCCGACCGTCCTTGCAGGATTTCGCCCTGTTCGTTTTCCATGCCAAGACGGCCGTTCTTGCTGATGAACCGGAAGTGGGCTGCAATGGCCAGCATGCCCCGCCCTCCCCCGGTGACCTTGACCATGACCTGGGGTGCTCGCTTCACCACGGTGGATTCAATGCGCTTGCGGATGGCGTCCGCGCGCTGGTGCATGCCCCCATCACCCAGCCTGGGTTGCGGCCTGACCTTGACCACCCGGTTGCCAGGGTAGAACAGGCGATCACCCCACTGGACGAGTAACCCGTCGATGTCCGGTGATTGGCTCATGGCGTTCTCCTTGAAGTCACCGGTTGGACCGGTGGATGGTCTGTGGATGACCCACGCGGGCGCAGATCGGCCATCAAGGTTGCCGCCTGGGCGAGGTGACGCCGGACGTCTCCGTCCAGCGTGTCGAGCATGTCGCGGTAGGCCACTGCTTTTTGCACGTTGCTCTGGGCGAGCAGGCGCGAGAGGGTGTGGATGTTCCGGCTGAGGCTGGAGAGCTTCGCGTTGGACTTGATGAGTTCAACGATTTCTACGGTGCGGCTGGCGCCTGTGGTCAGGGCAGGAACACCCATGATCAAACCCGCCAGGTAGGCATCACGCGACATCTGTGCGGTGTGCGCACCGACCACCAGTCGCCTGGCCTCGGGGGTTGTCAATCTGATTGACAACTTGACCCGGGGCTCGTGCGACGCGCCAAAGCGCCCGGTATCGACGACCAACTGAGAGACAGACTCGGACTGTCCGAGTTCGCGGACCACAGCGCGTCGAACCAGCACCGACACGCTCTCCCGGCGGGCCTGAGCGCAGCTCACCAGCGCGGCCTTGAGGCCGCGCATGTCGACTGTGATGAAGTCGGGGTTGCGAGTCTTCATGGGTCCCTCAAAGTTCAAACGAGAGCGAAGCGAGTGGTTTGTGAAATCGGCGGCGGGCCGCCTATCTCTGCACTCATCCATGCAGACAGTCTGTCCCTGGATCGAGCACCCTGACGTGCTGGATTCGGGCGCAAATCCAGCACGTGAAAGGGCTGTAGGAGGGTCGAAGATGGGTGTCAACGCAAGGCACCCATCACACGACTGAACAGAAAGTGCTCAGCAACTGCACAGGTTGAACAGCCAGCGCACAGGCACTGCACAAACTGAACAGCAACCGATCAACTGCTGCACGAAAAATGAATAGAAATGACGCGATAAAACTGGTCCCGAACGAAGCGCCCGGCCGGAGCTCGCGCAAAGCTCGGCGCTTTGCGCCCGAGATGCGAGCGCTGCGTGCCCAGGGCTACAACTTCGAGGCCATTCGTCTGGCGCTGGCTTCCTCTGGTGTGCACGTCAGCAATGCAACTGTGCAGCGCGAAGTGGCCAGCCGGATCTTGGCCTTCTTGTGGCTGGTGTTGCTGCGGTGGCACTCTTTATCTGGCCTCCTCGACATAGGCCGGTGGTCCTGTCGCAGTGAGCCTCCCTGCCCGCGTCCACCCACGGCTGTCGCTGCACAGCCGAACTTGAAAAATCGAAGGTCGCTTGAAGGCTGGGACCAGACTTTGAATTTGACAACTGCGCTTTTGTCCGATGCCATAACCGGTCATTCACCAGGCTGAAAATCAAACAGCCGATTGACCGCCCAAAACAGTCACTGGTCGGCGCGGATTCGAGCACGTTATAAAAACGGCAGCTGGACCTGCGTAGAAGCGATGTCCATCGCTCCAACTTCAATCCGACCTCCTTTGCGTCGGTAGCCTGAGCCGTATCGAACTTTAAATTCGTGCGTCGTTCATGTGGTGGGCCACCCGCTGTCCTATCCCTCGAGCTCAGAGGAAAGTCGTGAGTGGTGTTGTCTCGACTCGTCGATTGAGTATTTGAAAGACTGCTAAAAGGCGACAGTCTTGTGTTGGCACGCTCAACATAATTTCTCCAGACGGGGCGCAAAAGACGCCCGACCCATGGAGACAACACATGCAGGTGAACAGCGCGGTTTCGACTGACTCAGCGGCCATCGAGCGTTTTGATGTGGTGATCGTCGGAGCGGGCATCTCCGGCATCGGGTGCGCCCACATGCTGCGTCAGAGGTGCCCTGAACTGAGCTTTGTGATCCTGGACGCCATGGACTCCTATGGCGGCACCTGGCTCATCCACAAATACCCGGGTGCACGCTCCGACAGCGACCTCTTCACCTTTGGATACCAGTTCAAGCCGTGGACCAGCAAGCCCATCGCTTCACGAGAAGAAATACTCGACTACCTCGGCTCGGTGATTGAGGACGCCGAGTTGGCACCGCACATCCGCTTTCGCCACAAGGTTCGATCGGCGGCCTGGTCCAGTCAATCCCATTCCTGGCGACTTGACGTCACAGCGGACTCCGAGCATGGCGCCGAGCCAGAGTCCAAGCAGATTGAAGCGAGTTTTCTCTGGATGTGCCAGGGTTATTACAGACACGACAAGGGCTACACACCCAAGTGGCCAGGCTTGGAGCGCTTCAAAGGCGATGTGATCCACCCGCAGCATTGGCCAGACAACGTGGATCTGTCGGGAAAGCGTGTGGTCGTGATTGGCTCCGGCGCGACGGCTGCCACGCTGATCCCGTCGCTGGCCGATCAATGTGGGCACGTGACCATGCTGCAACGCACGCCCACCTTCTTCGCGACCGGGCGCAACGCGGATGCACTGGCAGAAGAACTGCGCAAGCTGGAAATCGATGAAGCCTGGATTCACGAAATCATGCGGCGCAAAGTGGTGCGCGACCGGGCCGACCTCATCGACCGGGCTCGTTCCAATCCGGATGGACTGAAGGCCCAGCTGATTGCCGGCGTGAAAGCCTGCTTGCCGGAAGGATTTGATGCGGAGCGGCACTTCACGCCCCCGTACAAACCGCTGCAACAGCGCGTGGCATTTGTGCCCGATGGCGACCTGTTCAAGGCGATCAGAGGCGGCAAAGCCTCGGTGGTGACTGATCACATTGCTGAAATCGACGAAACAGGCATCCGCCTCCAGTCGGGCGATCGTCTGGATTGCGACGTCATCGTGACCGCCACCGGCTTCGACCTGTCTGTCATGGGGGAGATTCCCTTCACTGTTGACGAACAGCTCGTGGATTTCGCCGAAAAAGTGAGCTACCGCGGGATCATGTTCACGGGCGTGCCGAACATGGCTTGGGTCTATGGCTACGGCCGCTACAGCTGGACGCTGCGTGCCGAGCTGATTGGCACCTTTGTCTGCAACTTGCTGGACCACATGCGGGCCAGCCAGGCCAGGAGTGTGGCCCCAAAGCTGCGGCCCTCGGATGCCGGTATGTCTATCCAGCCTTGGGTGGATACCGAGGACTTGAACGCAGGCTACCTGCTGCGCGGACTGGACCGCATGCCCAAGCGCGGAGACAAGCCCGAATGGCAGCACAGCCAGGACTACCGGTACGAAAGTCAGGTGCTGCCGACCATCGATCTGACCGATCCCGTTTTTTCCTACGGCTACTGAGCCCGTATCAACCTTGCTCGGCTCACGTCGGCAGTCTGGAGTGTTCACATGAGGCAATTCAAGGACAGCGTGGCTGTCATCACCGGGGCCGGCGCCGGCCTGGGCAAGGCGCTGGCAATTGCCGCTGCTCGGCGCGGCATGAGGCTTGTGCTGGCAGACATCGAAGCCGGTGTGCTCAACCAAACCGTGAACAGTCTGCGATCCGATGGTGCGGAGGTCATCGGCATTGTCATTGACGTGTCTGATGCATCGGCCGTCGATCAACTCGCACAAGCGGCCATGGATCGTTTTGGCAAGGTCCATCTCCTGTTCAACAACGCGGGTGTGACCGCGGGTGGATTGGTGTGGGAGAACACTGAAAAAGACTGGGACTGGCTGCTGGGCGTGAACCTCAAGGGTGTCATCAACGGCATTCGCAGCTTCACGCCCAGGATGGTCGCCTCGGCTGCCGCAGATCCCGGCTACGAGGGCTGCATTGTCAACACAGCGTCTATGGCAGGTCTGCTCACGGCCCCTGGGATGGGGATTTACAGCGTTTCCAAGCACGCGGTGGTGGCCCTTTCCGAATGCCTGCGGCACGACCTGCAGTTGGTGACGCCACAACTGCACGCGGCGGTGCTATGCCCATCTTATGTGTCGACGGAGATTGGCCACTCCGATCGAAACCGCCCAGCGCATCTGCTGGATGCGGCACCCTTGACCAAATCCCAGCTAGCCGCACGCGCCGCTGCCCAGCAGGCGGTGAAAAACGGCGCCATCTCGGCCGATGCAGTCGCCGAAATCACCTTTGAAGCGGTAGCAGATGACCGTTTCTACGTGTTTCCAAGTCCGGAAGCCCTTCCGCTCGTGAAGGCTCGAATCGATCACGTCTTGAACCAGACCAACCCGGACCTGCCTTACGACCTGGTCCCGGCGCTGAAACAACGGCGCGACCGCATCTTGTCTGCGCTTACGCAGTGAACGTCTTGTCCTTTTCCCCCTGCCCATCCTCGAAAACTGGAGACATCACCATGAAACTGAGCAAACGCGCATTTCAAGCGGCAGCGCTTTCGCTGCTCACATTGGGCCCCTGGGCCTTGTCGTCGGCCACGGCACAAGCGGCCTATCCGAGCCGCCCGATCAAATTTGTGGTGCCTTATCCCGCGGGTGGCGCATCGGATGCGGTGGCGCGCATGATTGGTGAGAAGCTGCAGCAGGCATGGGGCCAGCCGGTGATCATCGACAACCGGCCGGGCGCATCGGGAATCATCGGCGCACAAGCGGTGATCAAGGCGCCCGCAGATGGCTACACGGTGCTGGTCCACAACACGGTGTTGATCCAACTGCCCGCCGTTCTCGAGAAGCCCCCCTTCGACCCCCTCAAAGATTTGTCGCCAGTCGTAATGACGCTGCAGACGAACAACCTGTTTGTGGTGCCCACCACATCGCCAGCCAAGTCGTTCAAGGAGTACCTCGCCCTCGCCAAAGCCAGTCCTGCTCAATACAGCTTCGGCAGCTACGGCATCGGCAGTGGCGCCCATTTGCACGGTGAGTTGCTCAAGCAGCAAGCCGGGCTCGACATAGCGCACGTGCCTTTTATGGGATCGGCACCCATGGTGACCGATTTGTCCGGTGGGCATCTGCCCAGCGCCTTCATTGACATTCCGTCGGCGCTGCCCAACAGCAAGGCCATGCGACCTTTGGCGGTGGCCGGCCCCAAGCGCATCCCCGAATTGCCCGATGTGCCGACATTCACAGAAATGGGTTACCACTCGTTCGATACGGTCGGATGGCACGGCCTGTTCCTGCCTGCCGGCACGCCACCGGCCATTGCACAGAAGCTGGCCGCTGAGGTGAGCAGCATTCTGCGCATGCCGGACATCCTGGCGAAATTCAAGACCTTGGGTGTGTTGCCTGGCGGCGGTACGCCTGAGGAATTTCTGCAGCAGTTGAAGACGGACGCAGCGATTTACGCCAAGATCGCCAAGGCGGGCAATATCCGTGTAACCCAGTAGGCACGGTGTCATGCAACAGGCTGCTGTACCCTGCAGAACTCCGGCCGGAACACCTTTGAATGAAGATGGGGCTTCACAGCGTGCTGTTCTGGAACACGGCGGGCGTTTGCTGGCGATTCACTACACCGATTCAGCACCCGGCCTGACACAAGGCCCCGTCGTGGCGATGCTGCATGGGTCCGGCCCGGGCTCAACAGGATGGTCCAGCTTTGCCGCCAACCGCGATGCCTTGGTGGATGCAGGACACCGAGTGATCTGCCCGGATCTGCCAGGATGGGGGCGCAGTGCACCGGTCTTGTGTCTGGAGGACAGATCTTCGCTCAATGCGAGGGCACTCGCTGCGGTGCTCCAGACGGCAGGCGTCGAGCAGCCTGTCCACGTGATGGGCGCTTCCATGGGCGCCCACAGCGCAGTGGCTTTCGCCTTGCAGTGGCCCCGACGCGTAGCCAAGCTGGTGCTGGTGGCTGGAGGCACCGGCGGCCGAAGCAGCTTTCAGCCGGCGCAGCCCGAGGGCGTCCGGTTGATGCTGGCGTTCTATCGGTCGCCTACCGCCGAAAACATGCGAAGATTCATAGACGCGGTTGTCTGTGACCCGGCGCCATACACTGACGCGGTCATTCACAAAATGGTTGTCGCAGCACAATCGCGGCCAGAGCACTTGGACAACTTCAGCATGAGTCTTGCCCAGTATCCCCAACAGTTTGGCGACGTGGCACACAGGTTGTGTGACATCGCAGCGCCTGCGCTGGTGATCTGGGGCAGCGAAGACCGGGTGGTGCCATTGGACATCGGCATCCAGATGGCCGTGCGCATGCAGCAGGCAGATTTGCACGTCTTGGGGCGTTGCGGACACATACCCCATGTGGAGCAAGCCCACAAATTCAACCGGCTGGTGACCCAGTTCCTGTCGGTCTGAAGGCTGGGGCAGCGCAACACGCACCGTGGTCGGCCTACGCTCAACCGTGAAGCAAAGCGCCAACACCCCCCGCGACCATTTAACGGCCGGCTCGGTGGGTGCGTTGGACCCCGAGCTAGACGCCTTGCTGCGGCAGCACGCGCGGCGACAACGGCTGGCCAAGAAGGAACTGCTTTTTGCGCGCGGTTCGGCGCCTGATGCGATGTTCTGTATCGAACGCGGCCTGGTGCGCCTGTGCGTGACCAGCGTCAGCGGGCGGGAAGCGGTGTTGGGGTTGGTGACTCCTGGGCATTGGTTCGGCGAGGCGTCTGTTTTTTCAGGACAGGCGCGTGCACACGACGCGTTCGCCGTGGTGCAAAGCGATCTGTTGGTGCTGCCCGCCAAAACACTGCATCGCTTGGTGGACGATCGCCCGGATTTCCTGTTGCAGTTTCTGCGCCTAATGGGCCTGCGCTACAAGTCAACCTTGGACCGCATGGACGGCGCTGTGCTGGACCCCTTACCCGTGAGGCTGGCCCGCAAGTTGCTGGAGGCACACACTCTGGAGAACCCGCACGCTCGGCAGGGCGTAAGCGTTGCGCTCGATGTTTCTCAGGAGGGTCTCGGGCACATGCTGGGCGTGTCCAGGCAGAGCGTCAACAAAGTACTGAAGCAATGGGAGGGTCTTGGTGTGCTTCAGGTCAGCTATCGCGGCATTTTGCTGCTCGATCTGAAGGCGCTGAAGCGGCTGGCACTCCACGCCCTCTGAAAACTCACGACGAAATGCCCCACCTGTTTTGTACGACCAAGTGAGCGGTCGTTCGGCACAACGCGTGTAGCCGTACTCCAATGGCCGCTTGCATCAACTCAGCGCAAGCTTGTAGGTAGATTCTGAAGGACCGCAATCGCTGCAAAGCGGTATCTGGAGCGCAAAAGGCGCTTCATGCTGGGTCCAGACAGACGCGCCGAGCAACGAAAACTACACAGGGTGTTGCTTCAGCCTACAAGTTCATGCCTTCTGCGTCGTTCGCCGCCGCATCGATCTTCGCCTTCCCCCTGACGATGATCTCCCTCGCGGAATCACCACGCATCCAGCAGTCCACCATGTCCGCCCAGACTTGCATGAGGGCCCGCCGAGGCCCGGACAACCGAGCATGGTTGTAGGCGGCAGCGACTTGGTCCTTTCTCTGGTGGGCCAGGCAGGCTTCCACCAATGCTTCCGGGAAGAGCGCGTCGTTGAGGCGTGACGAGAACGTTCGGCGCAGGTCGTGCACGGAGACTGGCAGAAACAGCTCCTGACTGGGTGTTCGATCCTTGTTGATCCGGTCCACCGAAGCGGCGATCGTCCGGTTCAGCGTGGCTTGGCTGATCGGCTCGGCGGAGTCATACCGGCTTGGATGGAGAAAGTTGCTCGACGGAAAGCAGGTTCGAAGCGTTGTCAAAATGTCCAGGGCCTGCTCTGCCAGATACACCGTATGCGGCTTGCCTGCCTTCATCCTTGCGGCGGGGATCAGCCACTGGGCCCGTTCCCAGTCCACTTCCGCCCAGGTGGCCCCGATGAACTCACCTTTGCGCACACCCGTCAGCAGCAAGAACCTGACGGCCAGCCGCAGTGTCGGGGCAGTGCCCGTCATCTCCAGTCCGTCGAGCAAGGTCTTGATTTCGTGGCGGCTCAGGTTGCGCTCACGCGGGACAAACGTCGCGTAGGCCTTCCGAGCGAGCGCTTCCGCCGGATTGGCGATGTCGACGCCCTTGCCATTGGCGAACCGGTAGATCTGCAACACCAGTTCCCTGGCGTGCACGGCAGGACCTGGGCCTCGTTCAGTCTTGACGCGGTCGAGCAACTCACCCAGCGCGACCGGCTTGATTTCATCGAGGTTCAACTTCCCGAACGGGCCGGCCAGGATGCGGTCGTAGATCGAACGCCGCAAAGCCAGAGTGCTGTCGGCCAGGCGCTCGGCGCCGCTCTTGGTGTCGGACTTGAACTCAAAGTACCGCTTCGCCCAGCGCCCGAAATTCATGGCGTCGGCGACTTCGCTGCGCTGCTCGACCTTGGCCCGGGCGGGTGATCGCCCGGAACTGACATCGACACGCGCCCGAGCCAGCAGGAGGCGCGCCTCCTCCAGTGTCACATCCATGCCGTAGGCCAGGTGAGATCGCTGAGCATGGCGGGCCACCGGTTCATGGCGTCCGATGGTCAGCGTCTCGCGTCGGCCGCTCAATCGGTAGTCGTAGCGGAAGGACCTGCTGCCACTGGGCGAGACGACGACGTAGAGACCGTTGCCTCCGTCGCTGACCTTGTAGGCCCTCTCGCCCGGCAGTAGTTCTCGCAGTTTGATTTCCGTCAATCCGTGGCGCGTTCTCGCGCTTACCAGCCCAACCCGCGCCCGTTCCATCGAGGTGTTCATGAGGTCTCCGATCCGTTGCATTTCGCAGGACCGAAATACCGTCATGGGGTCTGACGGTATCGCTGCAGGCCTGCCAGCTTAGGTGTCCGGATACCGTCAAGTCAACCGTCAGAACGCCTGGGACGCCCTGGGATTCGATGGGACGTCGCGGGACGCTAAGTCCTTGTCCCTAAAGGGAAATCGGGTTTTCCTGGGATGTTCCGAAACACCTTGGGACGATCTTGGCTCATTCCCACTCAATGGTGGCCGGCGGTTTGCTGCTCACGTCGTAGGTCACGCGGTTGATGCCGCGTACCTCGTTGATGATGCGGCTGCTGACCTTTTTGAGCAACGCATAGGGCAGCTCGGCCCAGTCAGCGGTCATGAAGTCGCTGGTCTGCACCGCGCGCAGCGCCACCACATAGTCGTAGGTGCGGCCGTCGCCCATCACGCCCACGCTCTTGACCGGCAGGAACACGGTGAAGGCCTGGCTGGTCAGGTCGTACCAGCTCTTGCCGCTGTTATGGTCGATGGTGGAGCGCAGTTCTTCAATGAAGATCGCGTCGGCCCGGCGCAGCAGGTCGGCAAATTCTTTCTTCACCTCGCCCAGAATGCGCACACCCAGGCCTGGGCCCGGGAACGGGTGGCGGTACACCATGTCGTGCGGCAAACCCAGGGCCACGCCAAGCTCGCGCACCTCGTCTTTGAACAGATCGCGCAGCGGCTCTAGCAGCTTCAGGCCCAATTGCTCGGGCAGCCCGCCCACGTTGTGGTGGCTTTTGATGGTGACGGCCTTCTTGCTCTTGGCACCACCCGACTCGATCACATCAGGGTAAATAGTGCCTTGTGCCAACCACTTGGCACCTTTTGTTGATGCACCACTTGAAATCAGTTTGGCGGCTTCGGCCTTGAAAACCTCAACAAATTCGCGGCCGATGATCTTGCGTTTGGCCTCCGGCTCACTCACACCGGCCAGGTGGCCGAGGAACTGATCGGCCGCATCCACGCGGATCACCTTGGCGTGCAGCTTGCCGACAAACATGTCCATCACCATGTCGCCCTCGTTCAGGCGCAGCAGGCCGTGGTCGACAAAAACGCAGGTGAGCTGATCGCCGATGGCGCGGTGGATCAGCGCGGCGGCCACCGACGAATCTACGCCGCCGGACAGACCCAGGATGACCTCTTCGTCGCCGACTTGTTCGCGGATTTTTTGAACCGCTTCTTCAATGTGGTCGCGCATGACCCAGTCGGCCCGGGTACCGCAAATGTCGAGCACGAAGCGCTCCAGCAGCGCCCTACCCTGCACCGTGTGGGTCACTTCGGGGTGGAACTGCACCGCGTAATAGCCACGGTCCACATCGGCCATGCCAGCAATGGGGCAGCTCTCGGTGCTGGCCATGAGCTTGAAGCCCGCCGGCATTTCGGTGACCTTGTCGCCGTGGCTCATCCAGACCTTGAGCATGCCGTGGCCTTCTGGCGTGTGAAAGTCGGCGATATCTTTCAGCAACGGGGTATGGCCGCGGGCGCGCACTTCGGCGTAGCCAAACTCGCGTGTGGTGCCTGCCTCGACCTTGCCACCCAGCTGCTGCGCCATGGTCTGCATCCCATAGCAGATGCCCAGCACCGGCACGCCCAGTTCGAACACCGAGTCAGGCGCCTTGTCGTCCACCTCGTACACGCTGGCGTGGCTGCCGGAAAGAATCACGCCCTTGAGCTGGCCGTCGGCCGCAAACTCCCGCACCCATTCGCTGCTCACATCGCAGGGGTGCACTTCGCAATACACATTCGCTTCGCGTACGCGGCGGGCGATGAGCTGGGTGACCTGGGAACCGAAATCGAGTATGAGGATTTTCTGGTGTTGCATGGCGTTGTCTGGCTGGGCTGTTCAGAAAGCAAAAAGGCCGTCCATCAGGACGGCCACTGGCGCCTCGGCGCTTATTCTGCGCGGTAGTTGGGCGCTTCTTTGGTGATTTGGACGTCGTGCACGTGGCTTTCGCGAATGCCGGCCGACGTGATTTCGACAAACTCGGCCTTGTGGCGCATGTGCTCAATGCTGGGGCAACCGCAATAGCCCATGGAGGCGCGCAGACCGCCCGCCATCTGGAAGATGATGGAGACGACCGAGCCCTTGTACGGCACACGACCCTCAATACCTTCAGGCACCAGCTTGTCGGCATTCGGGTTGCCGGTGCTGGATTCCTGGAAGTAGCGGTCGGCACTGCCCTGTTGCATGGCACCAATGGAGCCCATACCGCGGTAGCTCTTGTAGCTGCGCCCTTGGTACAGCACGATTTCACCCGGCGCTTCTTCGGTGCCGGCAAACATGCCGCCCATCATCACCGTGTTGGCACCGGCTGCAATGGCTTTGGCAATGTCACCGCTGTAGCGGATACCGCCGTCGGCAATCATGGGCACGCCGGTGCCCTGCAAGGCGGTGGCAACACTGTCAATCGCCATGATCTGGGGCACACCCACCCCCGCCACGATGCGGGTGGTGCAAATGGAACCTGGGCCAATGCCCACCTTGACGGCGTCGGCACCCGCCTCGACCAGCGCCAGCGCAGCGCCACCCGTGGCGATATTGCCGCCAATGACCTCCACTTGCGGGTAGTTGTGCTTCACCCAGCGCACGCGGTCCAGTACACCTTTGCTGTGGCCGTGAGCGGTGTCCACCACGATGGCGTCTACACCGGCTTTGACCAGGGCTTCCACGCGCTCTTCGGTGCCCTCGCCCACGCCTACCGCCGCGCCCACGCGAAGCCGGCCGGCGGCATCGCGCGCAGCGTTGGGGAAATTGAGCTGCTTGGTGATGTCTTTCACCGTGATCAAGCCCTTGAGTTCGAAGGCGTCGTTGACCAACAGCAAGCGCTCCAGCTTGTGTTTGTTCAGCAGGGTCTTGGCCTCGGCCGGCGTAGTGCCGTCGGGCATGGTGATCAGGCGCTCGCGCGGCGTCATGATCTCGCTCACCGGGAGGTCGTAGCGCGTCTCAAAGCGCAAGTCGCGCCCGGTGACAATGCCAACCACTCGGCCAGCGTCCACCACTGGGAAGCCAGATACGCCCAAGTCGTCAGACAGCTTCATGACTTGGCGGATGGTGGTCTGCGGCGTGATGACGACAGGGTCGCGCAGCACGCCCGACTCGTAGCGCTTGACCTTGGCCACCTGGGCGGCCTGCTCTTGCGCCGTGAGGTTTTTGTGAACGATGCCAATACCGCCTTCCTGTGCAATGGCGATCGCCAGGCGGGCTTCGGTCACGGTGTCCATGGCCGCTGAAACCAGCGGGAGGTTCAGCTTGATGTTGCGTGAAAACTGGGTGGCGAGGGAAGTGTCCTTGGGAAGGACTTGGGAGTACGCTGGCACCAACAAGACATCGTCGAAGGTGAGCGCTTTGCCGAGTAGGCGCATGGGTAAAGCTCCAAAAACAATATTGTATCCGGCCACCATCAGGGCAAACCCGGGCGGCGCGAGCGCCCTGCGGCAAATGATCAAACGGCGAAGATGTGCAACTTCTTCACCGCTGCGACACAAACACAGCCTCGCCCGGCCTCCCCGGCGCTAAACTTCAAGCATGCTTGTCAAAAAGTCTTCTTTCCTGCCATGGCGCCAGTGGGCACTGGTTGTATTGGCCACACTTGCCAGCAGCGCCGCAGTGGCGCAGTGGCAATGGGTTGATGGCACCGGCCGCAAAGTCTTCAGTGACACGCCACCGCCCAGCACGGTGCCCGAGAAGAGCATTCTCAAACGCCCTGGGTTGCGCACACCCGCAGTATCCGCAGCCACAACGCCGACGGGCACCGAGGTGGCCGCCTCTACCAGCACAGTCGCTGCACCCAAATTGAGTGGGCGCGACGAACAGCTGGAAGCGCGCAAAAAACAAGCAGAAGAAGCCGAACAGGCCAAAAAGAAGGCCGAAGAAGAACGCCAGGCCAAGGCACGTGCTGACAACTGCGAAAGAGCCAAGCGAGCCAAAGCCACGCTGGACTCGGGTATCCGCATTGCCACCACCAATGCCAAAGGCGAGCGGGAGATCATGGATGACAGCGGCCGAGCCGCTGAGGTCAAACGCCTGGACGATCTCATCCGTTCCGATTGTGTTGCCGGCGTGAACTGATCGCGACGCGGCCGGTTTGGCGCCCTGCCCGCTGGTTTAGCGCAATGCAAACGCTGAGCGTTCGACAGCCTCAGTAACCCGCTTTAGAACCCGGTCGGCGGTGGGTAAAGAGGCCCGCGCCCCTTGCGCCCTGCCCCACAAACCGCTCCCTGCGTGCCACCTTGGGGTCGACCCGCAGCTCTCTGTAAACCTCGATCCGGTCACCGTCCCGTAGCGGTGTGTGGCCGCTGGCCTTTCGTCCCCACACGCCCAGTGGCAAGCTCTGCTCATTGATTTCTGGAAAACGGACCAACCAGCAGGACTGCAGCAGTGCCTGCAAAACGGTGGTGCCAGGCGCGACATCGAGCACGGCTTCCTGCACCGTGCGCGGTGCATTGGCGTAGACCAGCAAAATGCGCAGGTTGCTGCTCATGAAAACCGATCAAACGCTGCCATAGACCTGGTCTGCGCGCTTAACAAAAGCATCTACCAAGCTGCCCGCGATTTTTTCAAAGACGGGCCCAACCAGCTTGGCCAGGGTCGCGCTGTTGAATCCATAGCTCAAGGTGAATTCCACCTTGCATGCCCGCTGGCTACCGTCACCCAGCGGGGTGAACACCCAGCAACCGTCAAGGTGCGAAAACGGGCCGTCCACCAACTCCATGACCACCTTGCGGTCGGCCTCGTGCACATTGCGTGTGGTGAAACTGTGGCGCAGACCGCTGATGGCCATACCCACTTTGGCCACCATGGTGTGGTCTTCTTGCTCCAGCACCTCGCCGTGCTCGCACCAAGGCAAAAACTGGGGGTAATGTTCGATATCGGTCACCAGCGCAAACATTTCGTGTGCGCTGTGCCAAAGCAAAACAGATTTGTGAATGGTTTTCATACAATGGACCTGCGTGCAAGCGGGTGTGAAGCCCGCCGGTCAGCCGGTTGGTCTCAGGGCCGTCAATGCCATGTCGATGCGACATGCAACCAGCGCCTGAGCTCCGAACCCCATTGTATGGGCCTTGCATGTCCCACCATGCGGCCCCACCTGAACCCCCATGGCCACCAAATCCAGCAAATCAACCTCCGTCAAAGGCGCAGACAGCCGCATCGCTGACAACAAGAAAGCCTTTTTCAACTACGCCATTGAAGAGCGCTTTGAAGCGGGCATGGTGCTCGAAGGCTGGGAAGTCAAAGCCCTGCGCGAAGGCAAAGTCCAGCTTACCGATGGCTATGTGGTGATCCGGGAAGGCGAGTTGTTCTTGATCGGTTGCCAGATCAATCCGCTCAATACCGCATCCAGCCACATTTCGCCAGATGCCGTTCGCACCAAAAAACTGCTGCTGCACAAAGACCAGATCCGGCGGCTGATCGGAAAAATCGAGCAAAAAGGCTACACGCTGGTGCCGCTGAACCTGCACTGGAAAAATGGCAAGGTGAAATGCGACATGGCGCTGGCCAAAGGCAAGGCCGAGCACGACAAACGCGACACCATCAAGGACCGCGAAGGCAAGCGCGAGGTTGAGCGCGCCATGAAAAGCCGGCAGCGCTGAACCGCAGCCGCAGCGAAGCAGCCCAGCGGTGCGATCCGCTGGCGTTCGAACTCAGGCCAGTGTGCGCAGCGGGTGCGCGTGGTCTGGCCAGGGGCTTTCAAAGAATGCGCTCACCTGCTCCAGGGAGACATCCTCCACCCGAGCCGGGTTCCAGCGCGGCTGGTGATCTTTG
Source organism: Hydrogenophaga sp. L99 (assembly GCF_058731905.1). Taxonomy (NCBI): domain Bacteria; kingdom Pseudomonadati; phylum Pseudomonadota; class Betaproteobacteria; order Burkholderiales; family Comamonadaceae; genus Hydrogenophaga; species Hydrogenophaga sp. L99. The sequence continues at coordinate 1,586,562 of NZ_CM178972.1, forward strand.
TCCACTGCCAACGCGCGAATGCCCTCTACCGTTTCGCTGGCCGCGCCGGGGCGCAACTGAAAGCAGCGCCGAACAAGGCCTCGCTCCATGCGCAAATCGTCCGCCAGACCCATGCCGCGTGCACGCCGAATATGTTCCAGCACAACATGCAACATCAGTGGTGAGCGTTTGTTCAGCGTGGCCAGCGTGCTGCGCGCCCAGTCCGAATCGGTGGCCTCCAGCGCTGCCACGATCTCAGGCACGCTCGGAAGACTGAAAATGCGGTCAACCTCCGTGACGGGCCAGGTCCCGGGTGTCGTGGCGGTGTTCAGGTGGCTGGCGCACCAACGTTCAACCGATGCGCCGTTTTCAAACGGCGTCTGGGCCAGCGAACTCCACAAGCCAGGCAGTCGCCCCGAATCGATGAACCCGTCGGCAAGCCCTGCGGCCATCGCGTCGCGTCCACCCAGCACCACACCGGTGAGGGCCAGGTATTCGCCCAGGCGGCCGGCACAGCGGCTTAAAAAATATCCGCCACCCACGTCAGGAAACAAGCCGATGCCCGTTTCTGGCATGGCCAACTTGCTGCGCTCGGTCACAATGCGCAAGCTCGCGCCCTGACTGATGCCCATGCCTCCGCCCATGACGATGCCGTCCATCAACGCGATATAGGGCTTGGCGTAGGTGTGGATCAGATGGTTGAGCGCGTATTCCTCGGTGAAGAAGTCTTCCAGCTCGGGGTTCCCGCTCAAGGCCGCCTGATGAAAGAACCGAATGTCGCCGCCCGCGCAAAAAGCGCCAAACGGTCCGTCCTTGTTGACACCGCGCACCACCACCGCCAGCACCTGCTCGTCGTCGCGCCAGTCCAACAGGGCTTGCGTGAGGGTGCGAATCATCCCCAGCGACAGGGCATTGAGCGCCTGCGGGCGGTTCAGGGTGATGCAACCCACCCGGCCGCGCAGTTCAGCGACAACGTGATTTTCGGCAGAGAGCGTGGTCATGGTGAAGGTCCTATGTCTAGGGTGGACGAGGCCAGGTCATTGCCTGGGCTGATTAACGGTCTGAATGCGGGGTGTGCCGGTGCGTGAGCGCCAGCCCAACAACTCGTTGACGAGCAAGGCGCCAATGACCAGGCTTCCACCCAACAGCACCTCGGCTGCCGGCTTTTCGTGGGCCCATACCCACGCCAGCAAAATACCAAATACGACTTCCAGCAACGCCAGCAGCGAGATTTCGGGTGCTTTCAGAACCCGTGCACACACGACCGACAGCGTGCAGGGGATAGCCAACTGAAAAAGACCGAGCAAAGCCAGCCAGCCCACGTCCGATACCGTGGCCGCGAATGGCAATGCCAGAGGCAGGGTGAGCAGCGCCGAGATCAGCGCACCCAGCAAAACCGAAGGCACGAGGTCAATCTTTTCGCCCTGAGACTGGCTGCGCTGTACCACCGTCCAATTGATGGCACCCGCCACGGGAACACACAGCGCCACCAGGGAGCCCAGCACCAGGGCCGAAGCTTCTGTCGATTCCCCCTGGAAAGCCGCGAGCATCTGGCTGCCGTACATGTACACAATGCCAGCACCCGCGGCCACAATGGCCAGCCAGGTGCGCAGCGGCAGGCGTTGGCCAATGGTGAAACGGGCCACGAGGGCGGTAAACAAAGGCCCAGCAGCCAAAATGATCAGCACATTGGCCACGCTGGTGAAGGTCAAGGCCAACATGAAGGCCGTGAACATCACGCTCCAGCAAGCGCCTGACAGCCAAAACGCACGGGTTTCAGGCAGCACGCCCCAGTGGCGGTGCATGAATTGACCGACCACCGATCGTTCAGACAAAGGTTGAGCGAGGTGAGAGCCGCTGGCATGGCGCCAGATCGGGAGGATCACCACAAGCGACAGCGCTGTGAACGCGCTGCGCCAGAACGTGACTTCAAATCGGGCCGCAGACTCCAACTGGCGAGAGACCACACCAGCGATCGACCAGAGAAAGGCGACCAAAACCATCAACACCACGGCCTGCGTGTGGCTCAGCTGGCGAGAAGGGAACATGTCTTTGTTCTGGGAAAAACCGGCGCCTGCCAACAGGCGCCACTGGACACACCGCCCCAAGCAGGGCGGCGGTCCCCTGCGTTAATCACTTGTTGCGCTTGCGGTCGCCTTCTTTCAGGAAACGCTTGCGCAGACGGACCGACTTGGGCGTGATTTCCACCAGCTCGTCGTCTTCAATGAATTCCACACCGTATTCGAGGTTCAGGTCGATTGGCGGCGTGATCTTGATCGCGTCTTCCTTGCCCGATACGCGGAAGTTGGTCAGCTGCTTGGTGCGGGTGGCGTTCACGATCAGGTCGTTGTCGCGGCTGTGGATACCGACGATCATGCCCTCGTACACCGGATCACCAGCCTTCACAAACATGCGACCCCGGTCGTCCAGCTTGCCCAGTGCGTAAGTGAAAATTTCACCGTCGTCCATCGAAATCAGCACACCGTTCTTGCGACTGGCAATGTCACCTTTGTGCGGTTCGTAGCTGTCGAAGATGTTCGAGATCAGGCCGGAGCCGCGGGTCAAGTTCAGGAATTCGTTGGTAAAACCGATAAGACCGCGCGCTGGAATACGGTATTCCAGACGCACGCGGCCACGGCCGTCCGGCTCCATGTTGGCCAGCTCACCCTTGCGCTCGCCCAGGGCTTGCATCACGCCGCCTTGGTGCTGCTCTTCAATGTCGGCCGTCACCAGCTCGATGGGCTCGTGGCGCACGCCATCCACATCGCGGAACACCACGCGTGGCTTGGACACGGCCAGCTCGTAGCCTTCGCGGCGCATGTTTTCCAGCAAGATGGTCAGGTGCAATTCACCGCGGCCCATCACCTCGAAGATGCCCTCTTCGTCGGTTTCCTTGACGCGCAGCGCCACGTTGGACTGCAACTCTTTTTGCAGGCGGTCCCAGATTTGGCGGCTGGTGACAAACTTGCCCTCGCGGCCAGCCAGCGGGCTGGTGTTGACACAGAAGTTCATCGTCAGGGTGGGCTCATCCACCTTCAACATGGGCAGCGGTGCTGGCGTCAGCGGGTTGGTGATGGTCACACCGATGCCGATGTCAGCAATGCCGTTGATCAGCACGATTTCACCCGGTCCGGCTTCGGTGGCTTGCACGCGGTCCAGACCCTGGAACGTCAGGACCTGGTTGATGCGGCCTTTGATGGACTTGCCATCGGGGCCTTCCATCACCAGCACGTCCATGTTGGGCTTGATCGTGCCCTGGCTGATACGGCCCACGCCGATACGGCCCACGAAAGTCGAGAAGTCGAGCGCTGAAATTTGCAGCTGCAGGGGTGCTTCTGGATCGCCCGTCTGTGCAGGCACGTGGTTGAGCACCGTTTCAAACAGGGCGGACATGTCAGGCCCCCACTGTTCGCCAGGAGCGCCTTCCACCAGCGAAGACCAGCCATTGATGCCCGAGGCGTAAACGACCGGGAAGTCCAGCTGCTCGTCGGTTGCACCGAGCTTGTCGAACAGGTCGAAGGCAGCGTTGACCACCTTGTCGGGGTTCGCGCCGGGCTTGTCCACCTTGTTGACCACCACGATGGGCTTCAGACCCAAGGCCAGGGCCTTTTTGGTCACAAAGCGGGTCTGTGGCATGGGGCCTTCTTGCGCGTCGATCAGCAGCACCACACCGTCCACCATGGACAAAGCGCGCTCCACCTCGCCACCGAAGTCCGCGTGACCGGGGGTGTCCACGATGTTGATGTGGGTGCCCTTCCAGCTGACGGCACAGTTCTTGGCCAGAATCGTGATGCCGCGCTCTTTTTCAATGGCGTTGTTGTCCATCACCGTGTCCACGACTTTTTCGTGTTCGGCGAAGGTGCCCGACTGCCGAAGCAGCTGGTCCACCATGGTGGTTTTGCCATGGTCAACGTGGGCGATGATGGCGATGTTGCGGATTTGTTTGCTCATGATGTGAGTTCCGGTGAGGTTTCCAGGATTTGCTGTATTTCGATGGGGCTCAGCAGCCGCCCCGGGATCAATTCGCCGCCTTCGGTGTGGGCACTGCCCAGCAACACGCGGTCGGTTGTTGTTTCGTTAGAAGCGCCTGGGGCAGGTCCGAAAACCGCTACCCGCGCTTCGTTGGGCCAGGCGCCCCGGCGGCGCACACCGCTCAGAAAGCGCCCTGCACTTTCAGCTTCCAGCACAACCGGCGTGTAGCCTTCGAGCAAGGTCTTCACAGGCAGCAACCGGCCCAGACGTTGCTCTTCGGTGGCCGCTTCCAGCGCTTCGAGCGTGGTGCACTGGCTGGCGTCAAAGGGTCCGGTGGCTACCCGGCGCAGCATGGTCAGGTGACCGCCGCAGCCGAGGGCTTCGCCAATGTCTTCGCCCAGCGTGCGAATGTAAGTGCCTTTGCTGCAACGCACGAGCAAATGCAAACTGGGGTTGTCGCCCGTGAGCTGCATGTCCAGCAACTCCAGATCGTGAATGACCACCTGCCGGGCTTCGCGCTCCACCGTTTCACCGTCACGCGCGTACTCATAGAGCGCCTTGCCGTCTTTCTTGAGCGCACTGTACATCGGCGGCACTTGGGCAATGGGGCCCATGAAGCGGTCGAGCACTTCGACCACCTGGCCTGGCGAGCAGGTCACCGGGCGGGTTTCAATGACTTCGCCCTCGGCGTCGCCAGTGGCCGTTTTCTGCCCCAGGCGCACCGTGGTTTCGTAGGTTTTGTCGGCATCCAGATGGATTTGACTGAACTTGGTGGCCGCTCCAAAGCACAAGGGCAGCACGCCCGTGGCCAACGGATCGAGCGTTCCGGTATGGCCTGCTTTTTCAGCGCGCAGCAACCACTTGGCCTTTTGCAGAGCCTGGTTGCTGGAAAGACCCAGCGGTTTGTCGAGCAGCAACACCCCGTGCACAGGGCGCCGCTGCACCCGAGTGCGTGGCGCGTGCATGGTCAGTCCTCCTGGGCGCGAGAAGAAACGGCCTTGGCGATCAAGGCGTTCATGTCGGCCGCGCGCTCGGTGGTGCGATCAAACACAAAGTGCAAGGTCGGCACCGTGTGGATGTGCAAGCGCTTGAACAAGCCGCTGCGCAGAAAGCCCGCTGCGGTGTTCAATCCTTGCAAGGTCTCTTGTGGATCGCCTGTGAGCAGGCTGAAGAACACCTTGGCATGCGCGTAATCGGGCGTGACCTCGACCGCATTGATCGTGACCATGCCCACCCGCGGGTCTTTGAGTTCGCGCGCAATCAGCTCGGTCAGATCGCGCTGGATCTGATCGGCCACGCGAAAACCGCGGTTGGGGGTGGAAGATTTTTTGCGCGTTGCCATCGTGCTTGTGTTGCCGGTGCGCGCTTACAGCGTGCGGGCCACTTCCTTGACTTCGAAGAACTCCAGCTGATCACCTTCTTTGATGTCGTTGTAGTTCTTGAGCTTGATACCGCACTCGAAGCCTTCTTTGACTTCGCGCACATCGTCCTTCAAACGCTTGAGGGTGTCGATTTCGCCGGTGTAGATCACCACGTTGTCGCGCAGCAAGCGGAAGTGTGCGTTGCGGTTGACCTGGCCCGACGTGACCATACAGCCCGCCACGGTGCCAATCTTGGTGGCCACAAACACCGTGCGAATTTCGGCAGAACCGATGACTTCTTCGCGCTTTTCAGGTGCCAGCATGCCGGACATGGCCGCCTTCAACTCATCCACGGCGTCGTAAATGATGTTGTAGTAACGCAGATCCACGTCGTTGCCCTCAGCCAGCTTGCGTGCGCCCACATCGGCGCGCACGTTGAAGCCGATCACCACCGCCTTGGAGGCGATGGCCAGGTTGACGTCGCTCTCGCTGATGCCACCGACACCGGCAAACACCAGCTGAACCTTGACTTCGTCGGTCGACAGCTTGAGCAGCGAAGCGCCCAGCGCTTCTTGCGAACCCTGCACGTCGGCCTTGACGATGATGGGCAACACCTTGACTTCACCAGCAGAGATGTCGGTGAACATGTTTTCCAGCTTGGCGGCCTGTTGGCGCGCCAGCTTGGTGTTGCGGAATTTGCCTGCACGGTAGGTGGCAATTTCGCGAGCGCGGCGCTCGTCGGTCATTACCATGAAGTCGTCGCCAGCCTGAGGCACTTCAGACAGACCCTGGATTTCTACCGGGATCGAAGGACCAGCGGATTTGATGGGCTTGCCGTTCTCGTCCAGCATGGCGCGCACACGGCCCGAGGTCTGGCCAACCAGCACCACGTCACCGGTTTTGAGCGTACCGCTCTGCACCAGCACGGTGGCCACCGAGCCACGGCCTTTGTCCAGGCGCGCTTCAATCACCAGGCCCTTGGCCATGGCTTCCACAGGTGCCTTCAATTCCAGCACCTCAGCCTGGAGCAACACCTGCTCGAGCAGAGCGTCGATGCCTTCGCCGGTCTTGGCCGACACGCCCACAAAGGGCACGTCGCCGCCAAACTCCTCGGGTACCACTTCTTCGGCCACCAGCTCGGAACGCACGCGCTCCAGGTTGATGCCCGGCTTGTCGATCTTGGTCAGCGCGACCACGATCGGCACACCGGCCGCTTTCGCGTGCTTGATGGCCTCTTTGGTCTGGGGCATGACGCCGTCGTCTGCCGCACACACCAGAATGACGATGTCGGTGGCTTGCGCACCGCGGGCACGCATGGCGGTGAAGGCCTCGTGACCGGGGGTATCAAGGAACGACACCATGCCGCGCGGGGTTTCGACGTGGTAAGCGCCAATGTGCTGCGTGATACCGCCGGCTTCGCCCGCGGCCACTTTTGCTCGGCGGATGTAGTCCAGCAACGAGGTCTTGCCGTGGTCAACGTGACCCATCACGGTCACCACAGGCGCACGCGGCAGCAGTTCACCTTGCTGCTGGGTTGAATCGTCGTCGGTGAAGGCTTCTGGATCGTCCAGCGCCGCGACCAACGCCTTGTGACCCAACTCTTCCACCACGATCATGGCGGTGTCTTGGTCCAGCGGCTGGTTGATGGTGACCATCTGACCCAGCTTCATCAATTGCTTGATGACCTCGGACGACTTCAGGCTCATCTTGTGCGCAAGCTCGGCGACCGTGATGGTCTCGGGCACATGCACCTCGATGATCTTGACTTCGGTCGGAGCCACGAAATTGCCCTGACCATGGTCGCCGCGCGAATCGCGGTCGCCACGGCGGCCGCCGCCACCACGGGGGCCACCGCGCCAGTTGGAACGACCTGCGCTGGTGTCGCCGCGGGTCTTGATTTCCTTCTTCTTGGCAGCGTCGTCTTTCCAGGTGGAAGACAGGTTCTCAGACTTGACTTCCTTCTTGCCAGCGGTGGCTGGCGCAGCAGCACCCGCAGCGGCGGCCGGCTTGACAGGCGTGCCAGCAGGCTTGTGCAGCGTCCCTTTGATCCCGGCTTTGGGGTCTGGCGTGGGTTCTGGCTTTTTGGCCACCATCGTCTTGGCAGGAGCCGCCATCATGGCGCGAATATTCGCAGCTTCGGCCTCGGCTTTGCGGCGGCGCTCCACGAGATCTTGCGCACGCAGTTCTTCTGCACGCTTGACCTCGGCGTTCTTGTCTGCCAGCACACGCGCAGCGGACTCACGCTCAAGCGTGTCTGTTTTGACCTGAGCGCGCTTCGCGGCGTCAGCGGCCAGCGTTTCCTCAGTCGGGGCGCTCGGCGCTTCGGTGGCGGCTGCGACTTTCGCGGCAGCAGCGGCTTCGGCAGCAGCTGCCGCCTGTGCAGCTTCAGCGGCCGCGCGGGCTTTTTCAGCCTCGGCCTGCTTGCTTTCCTCAGCTTCACGGTCGCGCCGTTTTTGGGCCAACTCTTCTTCCTGGCGGCGCAGCAACTCGGCTTGACGGCGTGCGTCTTCCTCGCGCCGGGCCAGTTCAGCCGTGTCCACCACCGAGACGGGTTCCACCGCTTCGACGTGGTCCACAACCGCTTCAGGCACCACGACTTCGTCGTCCCGCTTGATGAACGTGCGCTTTTTGCGCACCTCCACCTGAATGGTGCGCGCACGTCCAGTGGCATCGGCCTGTTTGATCTCCGAGGTGGACTTCTTCACCAGGGTGATCTTTTTGCGCTCGGCACTGGCCGTGCCATGGCTGGCCTTGAGGTGACCCAGCAGCGTCTGCTTGTCCGCTTCCGAAAGCGGATCGGCTCCAGATGTCTTGGGTACCCCGGATGCGGAGAGTTGCTCCAGCAAAAGGGACGTGGGTTTGTTGAGCTCGGCAGCCAATTCGGCGACGGTGGTACTGGTCATAGGTTCTTTTCTCCGCTGGGGCCTCCGCTGGTCAGGTCGTGGGTTGCGCTTCGTCACCGGCGAACCAGTGAGCGCGGGCCAGCATGATCAGCGCGGTAGCCTCTTCAGGCGTTTGTCCGGTGATGTCGGTCAATTCGTCGGTGGCCAGGTCGGCCAACTCGTCGCGGGTGTGAATCCCGCCGTCAGCCAGTTTGGCCACCAGCTCCTGGGTGACGCCATCGAGATCGCGCAGGTCTTGCGAAACCTCTTCAACGCTTTCTTCCCGGACGAGTTCCATGGTGAGCAAGGCATCCTTTGCACGGGTGCGCAGTTCGTTGACGGTGTCCTCATCGAACGATTCAATTTCAAGCATTTCCTGGATCGGCACGTACGCCACCTCTTCGAGGCTGGTGAAACCTTCCTCGATCAGGATGTCGGCAATCTCTTGGTCCACATCCAGTTTGGCCATGAAAATCTTGCGAATGCCGTCGGCCTCTTCAGCCTGCTTTTGCGCCGACTCGTCGGCGGTCATGATGTTGATGCGCCAGCCAGTCAGCTCAGACGCCAGACGCACGTTTTGACCACCACGGCCAATGGCGATGGCCAGGTTTTCCTCGTCCACCACCACATCCATGGCGTGGCGCTCTTCGTCCACCACAATGGACTGGACGTTGGCTGGAGCCAAAGCACCAATCACAAACTGGGCGGGATCTTCGCTCCACAGCACGATGTCAACGCGCTCGCCAGCGAGCTCATTGGTGACACCGTTGACGCGCGAACCGCGGACACCCACACAGGTGCCAATCGGGTCAATGCGCTTGTCCAGGGTATGAACAGCGATCTTGGCGCGCGAACCAGGGTCGCGGGCACAGGTCTTGATCTCCAGCAGACCCTGCTCAATTTCAGGCACTTCCAGGCGGAACAGCTCGATCATGAACTCGGGGGCGGAACGCGACAGCAGGATGGGAGCGCCGCGCAGGGTCAGGTCCACTTCCATGATCATGGCGCGCACGCGGTCGCCCGTACGGAAGTTTTCCTTCGGGATCATTTCGCTGCGACGCAGGCGGCCTTCGACGCGACCGCTCTCGACAATGAGGTCGCCCTTGTCCATGCGCTTCACGGTGCCGACAAAAATCTTGTCGCCACGCGACATGAAATCGTTCAACAGCATTTCGCGCTCGGCATCGCGGATTTTTTGCAGGATCACCTGCTTGGCTGCCATGGCACCAATGCGGCCGATCGGCACGCTTTCCACGGGCTTCTCAATGAAATCACCCTCTTCGATGTCCGCGAGTTCGTCGCGGGCATCGGTCAGCAGCTCTTCAGCATCGGGGTTTTGCAGACCGGCTTCATCGGGCACGACCAACCAGCGGCGAAAGGTCTCGTAGGAGCCGTCGTCCGGGTTCATGGCCACGCGGATGTCCACGTCGCCTTTGTAGAGTTTCTTGGTGGCCGAGGCCAGCGCCAGCTCCACCGCACCGAGCACCACGTCGCGTTCGACGTTCTTCTCGCGGGAGATGGCATCAATCAGCATCAACATTTCGCGGTTCATTTACTCGCCCACCTTTCCGGATATCTTTTTCAGAATCAACACAATTATTCGCATTCGTTTGCGCGCGGCGCACCAGTCATTAGGCGCCAGCGACACCTGGAGCCTGTCGACCCTTGAAACTCACAATAGGCGCTAGCCGCGCCTGCTGGACATCGTCCAAGGTGAACACCAGCGCCTGCAGAGGTGGCGGTACACGCTTCTTGCTGACGCGCACACCCGGCTTCACCTCAGGGGCATCGCTCCAGACCACTTGCCACTGCACGCCGTCTTCAGCACGCTCGAGCGTGCCGCGAAATTTTTTCCGATTGGCCGACACATCGGAGGCGGTAACGCCAATCGGCGCCTTCAAGGTGAGGTCCACCACGTGACCTTCAAACCTGATGTAGTCGATTTCACGCTTGAGCGGTCGATCGATACCCGGCGAACCCACCTCAAGGCGGCGGTATTCCAGCCCCTCCACCTCCAGCAAGTACTGCAGCTGGCGGGTGATTTTTTCACAATCTTCCACGGTCACAAAGCGCTCCACCGGAGCGGCTTCACCAGCCTGCGGCGCTTGCCAAGGCCAATCAATGGTCACGCGCAATAAACCACTGCCAGAGCGATCAAGCTCCACCAGGTCAAAACCCAGTCCAGTGACGGTTTGCTCTACGGTTTCTTGCCAAGCCATTGTGTGTGGTGTCTGCCCTAAGGGTTTGCGTGGGGGTAAAAGCGTTCGGCCAAAAAAAATGGGCCGGTAGTAACCCGCCCATTTGGTCGTGAAGCTCGCATTATACCCCGGTTAAGGGGTGATTTGCAAGTTGCGCGGCGTTCAAACAGGGGGCACTTCGCTGAACCCTGAGGGACGCAGCAGCGAGGCATGTTCCGCTACATGCAACGGGCGGCGTCATGCAAGCCGGATAGGCAATCGGGCGCAGGCCAGCGCGAACCGATCAGATGCCCAAGACCCACTGAATGAGGTTCTTGGCCATGAATCCCAACATGCCAAACGAGAGCACCAGAAACAGAATGAAGGTGCCGAACTTGCCGGCTTTGGATTCCCGCGCCAGATTTAACACGATGAACAGCATGTACAAAATAAAGGCACCCACACCGAAGGTGAGGCCGAATTGGGCGATTTGCCCTTCCGTGTAACCAAACAGGGTCGTTTCCATGGCTCAGCCTCCGCCAATCGACTCGATTCCGCTGGGCAGAGAAACAGGTCTCATCGTGAGGTCGCAGTAAGCGTGCCAACTGGCATGGGCAATCAGCGGAATGACCACAACCAAGCCCAACAGCGCGGTGAACATGCCCACGCCCACCAACAGCCCGATCAGCACAGCCCAAAAGGCCATGGGTGCCGGGTGATTGGCCACGGCACGCCAGCTCTCGGCCACCGCCATGCTGACGGGGACCGATGTGTCAACCAGCATGGGGATGGCCACCACGCTGGATGCAAACACCGGTGCGGCCAGCAGGGCACCCAGTAGCAACCAGGCCTCAAACAGGCCGATGTCACGCACCAGCACCACATGTCGCAGGAAATCGATGGGTTTGTGGATGGGCTCGGGCGACCACAGCGTGATCAAACCCGCCGAGGTGAGCACCCAGCCGGTGCCGGCCAGCCCGAGCAACAAACCGAATCGAACCAGGCGACCGTCGCCGGAGCGCCAGAGGGCGATCACTTCGGGCATGCCCACGCAACGCCCGCTGTTGCACGCCCGGCTCACGTGGTAAAGGCCGGTGGCCAGAATCGGCGCCACGATCAAAAAGCCGGAGAAAGCGCCCGCCAACAACCAGAACTGGTCGCGCGCGCCCCACAACAGCAACCAGCCACCGGCCGCCAGCAGCAAACCGTGCCACAGCCCGGGCGCAGGGTTGCGGCGCAAATCGGCCCACCCCAGCGCCAGCCAGCGCAAGGGTGAGCCCAGGGAAACGGGGACGGGCATGTTGGGCGCAGAAGAGGGGTGGTCGTTCATTCGAATTTGCATGGGGCACGGCAGCCGGGCGGAACCCGCTTTTATAGTGGTTCGGCGCAGTCTGGGGGTTGATAAAAGTCAAGTATGACCGCAAGCCGACACAAGCCTTGCGCACGCGAGGCAGCGCCTGAAGGCGAGCAAGAACAACGCAGACCCAAACGATCGGATGCCAGCACGCGCACCCGGCAGCTCAGGCGGCGGCTTGAACCAGCGTACTTGTGTAGGGATGGGCGGGTCGCTCAAGCACCTGTTGCACCGCGCCGTGCTCCACCACCTGGCCATCTTTCATGACGAGCACGTCATGGGCCATGGCGCGAATCACGTCCACGTCGTGCGTGATCAGCAAATAGCTCAGCCCGCGCTCGCGCTGCAGGCGCTGCAGCAGGGCGAGCACCTGTTTTTGCACCGTCACGTCCAACGCGCTGGTGGGTTCGTCCAGCACCAGCACTTGCGGGCCCACGATCAGCGCTCGGGCAATGGCCAAGCGCTGGCGCTGCCCGCCTGAAAACTCGTGCGGGTAGCGCTGCAACCAGTCGCCGGCCTGGGTGGGGTCTTGCACCAGACCCACTTCGGCCAGTGCGGCCACCACGCGCTGGCGCCGCTGCTCTTGCCGCAGTTCCGGCTCGTGAACCAGCAGGCCTTCGCCCACGATCTGTTCGATGGTCATGCGGGGTGAGAGCGATGAAAACGGGTCTTGGAACACCACCTGGATGCGCTGGCGCAGCGACCGGCTTTGGCCTGTCCTCTGCGCCTCGGCCCAATCGGTACCCGTGACTTGCAGGCTGCCCTGGTGCGGCAGCAGGCCGAGTGCTGCCAGTGCCAGGGTGGATTTGCCCGAGCCAGACTCTCCCATGACGCCCAGCGTTTGACCCGGTGCCAAGTCCAGGTCAGCGCCCTGCACTGCCACATAGGCGCCTTTTTTGAACCAGCCTTTGATGCCCGGCAGCGGCACGGGATAGCTCACCCGCATCTGCCGGGCCTGCAACACCGGGGGTGCAGCAGATACGACGGCGGCTTCCACCACATCGCGTTCCGGCCTGCTGGCGAGCAACATCTGGGTGTAGGGGTGTTGCGGCGCGGCAAACACGTCGGCGACAGCGCCCTGCTCCACCAACAGCCCGCGCTCCATCACCGCCACCCGATCGGCAAAGCGCCGAACCAGGTTCAAGTCGTGCGTGATCAGCAGCACGGCCATGCCGTGCTGGCGCTGCAAGTCGGCCAACAGATCCAGAATCTGGCCGCGCAGGCTCACGTCGAGCGCCGTGGTGGGCTCGTCGGCCAGCAACAGCTTGGGTTGGCTCGCCAGCGCCATGGCGATCATGGCGCGCTGGCGCTGGCCGCCGCTGAGCTGGTGGGGATAAGCGCCAGCGCGGCGAGCCGGTTCGGGAATGCCGGTGGAAGCCAGCAGTTCCACCGTGCCGGCCAACGCCTGGCGCGGCGTAAAACCTTTTTTAAGTTGCAGCACCTCGCCGATCTGGTCGCCCACGGTGTAAAGCGGGTTGAGCGCCGTCATGGGTTCCTGGAAGATGATGGCCACCTCGTCGCCACGCACACCGCGCAACTGGTGTTCGCTCATCTGCAGCAGGTCGCGCCCCTGCAGCAAAGCAGAGCCGCTGACTTGCGCGTTGTGCACCAGGCGCAGAAGCGAAAGCGCCGACACGGTTTTGCCCGACCCAGACTCTCCCACCAAGGCCAGCTTTTCACCCGCCGCAATGGAAAAGTCGATGTTTCGCACCACCGCGTGTCCACCGAAGGCCACGCTCAAACCGGTGACCTGCAGCAGGGGCTCTTTGGCGGCCGGGCTTGAGCGCTCCGTCATTTATCGGCCTTTCGAGGGTCCAGTGCATCGCGCAGCGCATCGCCCATGAAGGTGAGCAGCAGCAGCGTGACCACCAACACGGCAAAGGTGGACATCGAAATCCACCAGGCATCGATGTTGTTTTTGCCTTGGCTCAACAGCTCGCCCAGGGAAGGCGTGCCCGGCGGCACGCCCAACCCCAGAAAGTCCAGCGAAGTGAGCGCCAGGATGGCCGCACTCATGCGAAACGGCAGAAACGTGACCACCGGCGTGAGGCTGTTGGGCAGCACATGGCGCCAGATGATCTGCCAGCTGGACAGACCCATGGCACGCGCTGCGCGCACGTAGTCCAGCTGGCGGTTGCGCAAAAATTCGGCGCGCACGTAGTCGCTCAGGCCCATCCAGCCAAACAGACTAAGCAAGATCAGCAGCAAGCTGATGCTGGGCGCAAACACGGCAGAAAAAATGATGAGCAGGTACAGCTCGGGCATGGAGCCCCAGATTTCAATGAAGCGCTGGAAAGCGAGGTCGGTCTTGCCCCCAAAAAAGCCCTGAATGGCGCCGGTGACCACGCCCAGCACCACGCCGATGAAGGTGAGCGCCAAGGCAAACAACACACTGACGCGAAAACCGTAGATCAGCTGCGCCAGCAGGTCGCGCCCCCGATCGTCGGTACCCAGCCAGTTGTCACTTGTGGGCGCTGACGGGTTGGGCTCTTTGGCAAAGTAATTGAGCGTCTTGGGGCCGTAGGGGTTGGGCGCGTACACGGCCCAGTTGTCACCCCGAGTGATTTGTTCACGGATATAGGGGTCCAGGTAGTCGGTGGCGGTTTCGAAATCGCCACCAAACGTGGTTTCCGGGTAACTCTGAGCGATGGGGAAATAGGTTTTTCCCTCGTAGCGCACCATCAGCGGCCGGTCGTTGGACAGCAGCTCGGCAAACAGGCTGGCGACCACCAGCACACAAAAGACCACCAAACTCCAATAGCCCAGGCGGTTGCGCTTGAAGCGCTGCCAGGCGCGACGAGAAGGCGATGCAGAACTTGTCGGGGCCATCAGTCGAACTTCACGCGGGGGTCGACCCAGACGTAGCAAAGGTCGGAGATCAGTTTCGTCACCAGCCCGATCAGTGTGAACAAAAACAGCGTGCCCAGCACCACGGGGTAATCGCGCCGTATCACGCTCTCAAAGCTCAACAGGCCCAGCCCGTCGAGCGAAAACAGGGTTTCGATCAGCAACGAGCCCGCAAAAAAAGCGCCGATGAACGCACTGGGAAAACCGGTGACGATGGGAATGAGCGCGTTGCGAAAAATGTGTTTCCACAGCACCTGGCGCTCGCTCAAGCCTTTGGCCCGCGCTGTCATCACGTATTGCTTGCGTATTTCTTCCAGAAAGGCATTTTTGGTCAGCATGGTGGTGACGGCAAAACTGCCCAGCACCATGGCGGTGATGGGCAGGGTGATGTGCCACAGGTAGTCCACAATGCGCGCCGCCCAGCTGAGCTCTTCCCAGTTGGACGAGGTGAGCCCGCGCAGCGGAAACCACTGCAGCTGGCCACCAAAAATCACCAGCAAAGCCACGCCAAGCACAAAGCCGGGAATGGCGTAACCAATCAGCACCAGCAGGGTGGTGACCAGATCAAACCGCGACCCCGCGCGCACCGCCTTGGCCACACCCAGGGGCACGGCAACCAGGTAACTGATAAAGAAAGTCCACAAGCCCAGGCTGATGGACACCGGGAGTTTTTCCACAATCAGCTCGGACACGGCCTTGTTTTGAAAAAAGCTGGTGCCCAGATCGAACCGCGCAAACTGGCCGACCATCTGGAAAAAACGCTCGTGCGCCGGTTTGTCAAAGCCATACAGGGCTTTGATCTGCTCCAGCCGCTGCGGGTCAACGCCTTGGGCGCCGCGGTACACCGACCCGCCTTCGGCAGAGCCGCCCTGTCCGGTTCGCGCTTCGGCCAGGTACTGCTCAACCGGGCCACCGGGCACAAACTGGATCACCACAAACGTGAGCAACAAAACCCCAAACAGCGTCGGGATCATGAGCAAAATGCGTTTGAGAATGTAGAACCACATAGAGGGGATGTTTTAACCGACAAGGCCAACAGCATGGAGAAGCCGTGGCCGACCCAGAACATCGCGCAACGGGCTTTGCCGGGCCGCAGATGTTGCCCCCTTGGAGATTGATGCGCGCAGCGCAGAGCGGGGCCTCATTTGGCCCACCACGTGTCGATGGCCCAGGTTTCACCGGCTGCGTAGGGCGGCATCTCAGCGGGTCGGGCGAGCCGCCAGGCGTTGTACACCATGCGGTGGGTGGTGGCCGACCACTGCGGCACCAGGTAATGGCTGTGGCTAATGACGCGGTCCAGCGCTCGGCAGGCGGCTAAAAACTCGGGTTTCGATGGCGCATTCGACATGCGGGCAATGAGCGCGTCCACCGCCGGGCTGGCCACACCGGCGAAGTTGCCAGAGTCTTCCGTTTTGGCCGCCTGGCTGCCAAACAGATCGGCGTATTCCGCGCCTGGGTTGTGGGTGCCGCCGTAAGCAATGGAGATGATGTCGAAGTCAAAGGTGCGCAAGCGTTGCTGGTACAGGGCAAAGTCGACCGGACGAAACTTGAGTTCAATGCCCAGCTTTTCCAGGTTGCGCGCCCAAGGCGTGACCACACGGGCGCCGGTTTCGTTGCTGTCCAGGTACTCAAGCACCATGGCCTCGCCCCGGGCGTTGCGCAGCTGACCGCCCTGCACCGTCCAGCCCGCTTCGCGCAGCAAGGCCTGCGCGCGCCGCAGATTGCCGCGCAGCGAGCTGGCGCCATCGGTGCGCGGCGGCACCAGCATGGGTCCAAAAGCGGCCGGCGGCAGTTGATTTCGCCAGGGCGCCATCAGCGCCAGTTCGTCCGTGCCGGGCGTGCCCGTAGGCGAGCAGTCGGTGTTACCAAACAAGCCCTGCACACGCTGGTAAGCGTTGTAGAACATCTGGCGGTTCATCCACTCGTAGTCCATAGCCAGACCCAGCGCCTCGCGCACGCGGACATCGGTCAGCGGGGCACGGCGCGTGTTCAGCACATAGCTTTGAAAACCCGTGGGCAGGCGGTGCTTGAGCTCGGCCTTCACCAGCTCACCGCTATCAAACCGTTTGCCGTTGACACGGCGCGCCCAGTCTCCGGCCGAAAAGAAACGCATCAAGTCAAACTCGCCCGCCTTCAGCGCTTCCAGTTTGGCGGTGTTGTCTTTGTAAATTTTGACCAGGATGCGGTCGAAATTGGCGCTGCCACGGCGCACCGGCAGGTCGCGTGCCCAGTAGGCCGGGTCGCGCACATAGGTGATGTCTTTGCCAAACTGCACCGGGCCTATTTTGTAGGGCCCGCTGCCAATGGGTGGGTCCATCACCACCTGGTCAAAGGTCTTGCGCTGGCCCGTTTTGGGGTCGATGGCATTGCCCCAGGCCCGACTGAACACCGGCAGGCCACCCACCGTCAGGGGCAGTTCGCGGTTGGGCTTTTTGAAACGGTAGCGCACCGTGCGCTCGTCGATCACGTCCAGCCCGGCCACGTCTTCCAGAATGGTTTTGAAAGCCGGCGACGTATGCGGGCCCATGAGGGTGTCGAAACTGTGTTTCACGTCTGCGGCCAGCACCGGATCGCCGTTGTGAAAGCGCGCAGCGCTACGCAACCGGAACGTGACCGACAAGCCGTCTGGGGCCGCCGCCACATCTTCGGCCAGCAAGCCGTAACCGGCACCGGTTTCGTCCAGCGCCCCCACCAGCAGGGTGTCAAACATCAGGTTGGACAGGTAGGCCGGCGCGCTGCCCCGCAGGGTAAACGGGTTGTATTTATCGAAGGTGGACACCCGCAGGTTGCTCACCAGCTTCAGGTCACCGCCTTTGGGCGCAGCGGGGTTTACATATTCAAAGTGGGAAAAACCGGCCGGGTACTTCAGGTCGCCCCACAGTGCGTAGCCGTGGGCTGCCCATGCCGCAGGGCATGCCATGACCAGCCACGCAGCGACCGCCAAGGTGGTCCGGTAGCGAAGGAAGTGGCGGGTAATGCGCATGCGACAATTCTGCTGGAATTTTCTTTGGAGATTGAACAATGGGTTTTCTCGCAGGCAAAAAATTGCTGATCACGGGCGTACTGTCCAACCGCTCGATCGCCTATGGCATCGCCAAGGCCTGCCACCAGCAGGGCGCCGAACTGGCGTTCAGCTATGTGGGTGAGCGTTTCAAGGACCGCATCACCGAATTCGCTGCCGACTTCGATTCGAAACTGATCTTTGATTGCGACGTGGGTTCTGACGAGCAGATCGAAAAAATGTTCGCTGACCTCTCGCTGGTCTGGCCACAATTTGACGGCTTTGTACACAGCATCGGTTTCGCACCGCGCGAAGCCATTGCCGGTGACTTCCTGGACGGTCTTTCGCGCGAGAGCTTTCGCATCGCCCACGACATCAGTGCCTACAGCTTCCCGGCCATGGCCAAGGCTGCGTTGCCCATGCTGAACAACAAGTCGGCCCTGCTGACCCTGACGTACCTAGGCGCCCTGCGCACGGTGCCCAACTACAACACCATGGGCCTGGCCAAAGCGAGTCTGGAAGCGTCGGTGCGTTACCTGGCTGAGTCGCTCGGCCCCAAGGGCATGCGCGTCAACGGTATCAGCGCCGGCCCCATCAAAACCCTGGCTGCAAGCGGCATCAAAGACTTTGGCAAGCTGCTCGGCATGGTGGCCAGCGCGTCGCCGCTGCGCCGCAACGTAACGATTGAAGACGTGGGCAACGTGGCCGCGTTCCTGATGTCCGACCTGGCTGGCGGTGTCACGGCAGAAATCACCTACGTGGACGGTGGCTTCAGCCACACCGCAGGCGTGAGCCGAGACAGCGACGCGGTCGCCTGAACCCCACGTTGAACGCAGCCATGAACGTTCTCGTGGCTGCGCCAATCTCTTCCAGCAGGCGCCGCCTGCTGATCGCTGGGTTGGCACTGGGGCTTGGCTGGCCCCTGGCTGCGGCGTGGGCCAACCCCAACCAGCCGCCAGCGCTCATGCTCTCGGACGTGTACCGGCTGGGCACCCCGCTTGAAGCCTACTGGCTCAGCGAAAAATACGACGGTCTTCGCGGCTACTGGGACGGCCAGCGCTTGCTGACCCGTGGCGGTCAGACCGTGCAGGCACCCAGCTGGTTCACCGCTGGGTGGCCCGCGGTTCCCATGGACGGCGAGCTGTGGGCTGGTCGCGGCCGGTTTGAACAAGCGCTGTCCACCGTGCGCCAGCAAACACCCAACGAAGAGGGTTGGCGCGGCATCCGATTCATGGTGTTTGACCTGCCTGCGCACACGGGCACCTTCACCCAGCGCATCAGCGCCTACCAGCAACTGGTGGGCCAGTTGTCACAGCCCTGGGTGCAAGCGGTGCAGCAAGAAAAAGTCAGCACCCACGCCGAGCTGATGAAACGGCTGGACCGCATGGTGCGCGACGGTGGCGAGGGCCTGATGCTTCACCGGGGCGACGCGCTGTACCGCGCGGTGCGCAGCGACGACTTGCTGAAAGTCAAGACCCACGAGGACGCAGAAGCGCGGGTGACGGGCCACCTGCCCGGCCAAGGCAAATACGCCAACAGCCTGGGTGCGCTGCAGGTGCAAACACCCGATGGCCGCCAGTTTCGGCTGGGGTCTGGCTTGACCGATGCACAGCGGCACAACCCGCCGGCAGTGGGTGCCTGGGTAACCTACCGTTTTCGCGGCCTGCACGCCAGCGGCCTGCCCCGTTTTGCCAGCTTCGTGCGCGTGCGCGACGACATGAACACGCTCACACCCGAAATCGTCCCAACACCCCGCCAGCCGTGACGGCTGACCGCCCTCGCCCGCCGGCGCTGAAGACGAAAAAAAGCCCCTGAAGCGACCGGTGGGTCACGTCAGGGGCCTCGGGATCACGTCAACCAGCGTCAGGCACTCGCTTTGCGCAAGATCTCGTACAACTCGTCTTTGAGCAGCAGCTTTTCCTTCTTCAACTGCTCAATTTGAAACTGTGAACCAGCTTCAATACCAGCTTCCATGTTTTTGATGGTCTGGTCCAGCGCGTTGTGCTTGTCAAACAGGCGGGTGAAGTGGTGGTCGTGGCCCTTGAGTTGGGTGATCAGGTCGCGGTATTCAGGAAACATTCAAACTCCTTTCAGTGCAGGTAAGAATCTGACAGGTTACCCCGCTTTCACGCAATCGGCAAAGTAGCGCTTGCGGCCTTCTTCGTCCTTCACCTCGACCAGGCCGTGGATGTCGGTCTCGAAGCCTGGGCACTGGGCGTTGAACTCCCGCGCAAACTTGAGGTAGTCCACGATCTTCTTGTTGAACACCTCACCGGGGATCAACAGTGGGATACCCGGCGGGTAAGGCGTGACCAGACTGGTGGTGATGCGACCCTCCAGTTCGTCGATCGGCACGCGCTCGGTGGTGCGCTGCGCAATGTGCGCAAACGCGTCGGTGGGCTTCATGGCTGGCGTCAGATCGCTCAGGTACATCTCGGTCGTGAGCCGCGCAATGTCGTACTTGGCGTACAGCGTGTGCACGTGCTGGCACAGATCGCGCAGACCCATCTGCTCGTAGCGCGGGTACTTCTGGCAGAACTCCGGCAGGATGCGCCACATGGGCTGGTTCTTGGCGTAGTCGTCCTTGAACTGCTGCAAGGCGGTCAGCAGCGTGTTCCAGCGGCCCTTGGTGATGCCGATGGTGAACAGGATGAAGAAGCTGTAGAGGCCTGTTTTCTCCACGACCACGCCGTGCTCGGCGAGAAATTTGGTCACGATGGAGGCCGGAATGCCGGTTTCAGCAAACTGGCCGTCCAGATTCAGACCTGGGGTAACGATGGTGGCCTTGATCGGGTCCAGCATGTTGAAGCCCGGCGCCATGTCGCCAAAACCGTGCCAGTCGTTGTCGGTCGGTTGCCAGTCGGGTTTGCGGTTGAGCACCCAGTCGCTGGCCTCGCCCATGCCCTCTTCTTCCAGCGTCTCAGGGCCCCACACCTGGAACCACCAGTCGTCTTCACCAAACTCGGCCTCCACTTTGCGCATGGCACGGCGAAAGTTCAGCGCTTCCATGATGCTTTCTTCCACCAGGGCGCGGCCACCGGGTGGCTCCATCATGGCGGCAGCCACGTCGCAGCTGGCGATGATGGCGTACTGCGGGCTGGTGCTGGTGTGCATCAGGTAAGCCTCGTTGAAGAGGTGGCGGTCCAGTTTCACGTTTTGTGAGTCTTGCACCAACACATGGCTGGCCTGGCTGATACCAGCCAGCAGTTTGTGAATGGACTGCGTGGCGTACACCACCGACTCCTTCGGACGCACCCGCTTTTTGCCCATGGCGTGGAAGTTGCCGTAAAACGGGTGAAACGCCGCGTGGGGCAGCCAGGCCTCATCAAAATGCAGGTTGGCCACATAGCCGTCCAGCATTTCCTTGATGGCCTCGGTGTTGTAAAGCACACCGTCGTAGGTGGACTGCGTCAGCGTGAGCACGCGCGGCTTGACCGCGTCGGCATCCACACCGGCCAACAGCGGGTTGGCCCGGATCTTGGCCTTGATGGACTCGATCTCGAACTCACTCTGCGGGATCGGCCCGATGATTCCGTAGTGGTTGCGCGTGGGCTTCAGAAAGACAGGGATGGCACCCGTCATGATGATGCTGTGCAGGATGGACTTGTGGCAATTTCGATCCACCACCACCACGTCACCTGGCGCCACGGTGTGGTGCCACACCATCTTGTTGCTGGTGCTGGTGCCGTTGGTCACGAAGAAGCAGTGGTCGGCATTGAAGATGCGCGCCGCATTGCGCTCGGAGGCGCCGATGGCGCCGTTGTGGTCGAGCAGCTGGCCGAGCTCTTCGACCGCGTTGCACACGTCGGCGCGCAACATGTTTTCACCAAAAAACTGGTGAAACATCTGGCCCACCGGGCTCTTCAAAAACGCGACGCCACCCGAGTGGCCAGGGCAGTGCCAGGAATACGAGCCGTCTTCGGCGTAGTCCAGCAGCGCTTTGAAGAACGGCGGCTGAATCCCTTCCAGGTAGCTCTTGGCTTCACGGATGATGTGGCGCGCCACAAACTCGGGCGTGTCCTCAAACATGTGGATGAAGCCATGCAGTTCGCGCAAGATGTCGTTGGGCAGGTGGCGGCTGGTTTTGGTTTCGCCGTAGATATAGATCGGCACGTCGGCGTTTTTCCAGCGCACCTCTTCAATAAACTTGCGCAAATTCAGCACCACCGGGTCCAGATCGGGGCCGTGGCTGAACTCCTCGTCGTCGATCGACAAAATAAACGCACTGGCGCGCGACTGCTGCTGGGCAAACTGGGAGAGGTCGCCGTAACTGGTGACGCCCACCACCTCAAAACCCTCGGTTTCAATGGCTTGCGCGAGCGCCCGAATGCCCAGACCCGAGGTATTTTCAGAGCGGAAGTCCTCGTCAATGATGACGATGGGGAAGCGAAATTTCATGGCAATCTCCAGCCTTGCTAGGGGCACTCAGGTGAGAAAAAAGGGCGGGCAAAAAACACAACGCAGCCAAAAGCGGCAAAGCAGGCGCGAAGTGTACGGAAATCAGCAGGCCACTCCCGGTGCGGGCAGGCTTTTGTCGCAGAATGTGGCGCAAGCCTGACATATCAACCCACGGGTTTTTTTCGTGGCGTCCGCTTATTTTCGTTCCATAGGAAGGCTGATGTATGTCTGATTCAACACTCTGGTGGCTGCTGGCTGGCTCGGCTGTGGCGCTGGAGCTTTTCACGGGCACGTTTTACCTGCTGATGCTGGCTGTGGGCATGGCCGCTGCCGCCCTGGCTGCCCATGCCGGCGCTGGCACGGCGGTGCAGCTGGTCTGCGCTGCTGTGGTGGGCTCAGCCGCGGTGGTCGGCTGGTACATCCGCAAAAAGCGCAACCCCGCAGACCCGTCGGTGCGCGCCATGCGCAGCGTCAACCTGGATGTGGGTGAAATCATTCAGATAGACGAATGGTTGGCCGATGGCACGGCCAGCGTGAAATACCGTGGCGCGCAGTGGAGCGTGGTCCAGCGCCCCGGCAACGCAAACGAGCCCGGCGCTCACCGCGTCATTGAACTGCTGGGGAACCGCCTGGTGGTCGAAAAGGTCTGACCCCCAACGCAGTTCCCACCCACAGTCACGAAACTCGACTACCCTGCCCTTTTACCAACCTCTAAAAAGAGCCCCCACACCATGGAACTTGCCGTTCTCCTGTTTGTTATTGCAGCGATCTTCATCACCCGATCCATCAAGGTCGTGCCCCAGCAAAACTCCTGGGTGATTGAGCGCCTGGGCAAGTACCACGGCTCACTGGCGCCCGGGCTCAATTTCCTCGTGCCCTTCATCGACAGGGTGGCCTACAAGCACAGCCTGAAGGAAATTCCGCTGGATGTGCCCAGTCAGGTTTGCATCACGCGCGACAACACCCAACTGCAGGTCGACGGCATTCTGTACTTTCAGGTCACGGACCCCATGCGCGCCAGCTACGGCTCGTCCAACTACATCATGGCGGTCACGCAACTGGCCCAAACGTCGCTGCGTTCCGTGATCGGCAAACTTGAACTCGACAAGACCTTCGAAGAGCGCGACATCATCAACGCACAAGTGGTGCAGGCGATTGACGAAGCCGCTCTGAACTGGGGTGTGAAGGTGCTCCGCTACGAAATCAAGGACCTAACCCCGCCCAAGGAAATCCTGCACGCCATGCAGGCCCAGATCACCGCCGAACGCGAAAAGCGCGCGCTGATCGCAGCGTCCGAAGGCCGCCGCCAAGAGCAGATCAACATCGCCACCGGCGAACGCGAGGCGTTCATTGCCCGATCTGAAGGTGAAAAACAAGCTGCCATCAACAACGCCCAAGGCGAAGCCGCCGCGATCACCGAAGTGGCCAATGCCACCGCCATGGCCATCGAACGGGTGGCGGCCGCCATTCGGCAACCGGGCGGCGAAATGGCCGTGCAACTGAAAGTGGCTGAACGCGCGGTGGACGCCTACGGCAAAGTGGCCGCAGATTCCAACACCACACTCATCGTGCCCAGCAACATGACCGAAGTCTCTGCCCTGATCACCTCGGCCATGAAGATGATTGGCACCGGAAAACCCAGCTGAATACCTGGCGCACAAGAACCATGAGCCGCAATGTTTTGGGCGAAGAGCTGCTGCCCTGCTCCTACGACCCCCTGACCGGGTATTTTCGCGATGGCTGCTGCCGCACCGACGAAAGCGACCTGGGCACACACGTGGTGTGCGCCCGTGTCACCCAAGCCTTTCTGGATTATTCGCTCAGCCGAGGCAACGACCTGATGACGCCCCGGCCCGAGTGGCGCTTTGCTGGACTGAAGCCCGGCGACCGATGGTGCCTGTGCGTGCTGCGCTGGCTCGAAGCCCTCCAGGCAGGTGTGGCACCGCCGGTGGTTCTGAACAGCACCCACGAAAAGGCGCTGGAACATGTTGCGCTGGACGTGCTGCGGCAGCACGCATGGCAGAAGGCAGCCGATGGCCCCTCTGTGCACTGAAAACGATCATTTCTGGGTGGCACACAACCGAGCGCCTTAAAAATCAGCCGCGGCGCCTGCTACAATGCAGGGCTGCCTGGAGAGGTGGATGAGTGGTTTAAGTCGCACGCCTGGAAAGCGTGTGTGGGTTTATCCCCACCGCGGGTTCGAATCCCGCCCTCTCCGCCAAAAATGACGTAAGCCCTTGAATCTAAACGGATAGTTGCGATTCAAGGGCTTTTTCGTTTCTGAGTGGTACACCAGCCTGGTACACCATCGATAGACTGTCTCTCACGAAAGACGATGAGATGTTCAGACACTCCCCTGCACAGGCGCAGCGACATCTACTACTTCAGAGCCAAAGTCCCCGTCGATTTATTGCCTTGCTACCAGGGCGAGACCAGCGAGAGCCTTTCTGGGGTGTTTCCTTCAAACAGGGAGATCAGCGCAGACAGTAAAGAGCAGAGGTGTACGAAGTAGCGTCCTCCTGAGCTGCACCAGGACGGTCTTGTGCTCTACGATTCACCAATCGAGCAGAAAAAGAAATGCGGTAAGTCTTTAATTTGTTTCGGTCTTGGTAATCAGCTTCACATCACCCGACTAAATGCAAAAAACCACCCGAAGGTGGTTCTTGGCTGGCTGTCAGACCTTGCGGGGCTGACAGCACAAGGGCGGCAATCAGCGAATGACGGCCAATGTGGTGCGTGCACCGGCCTTATAGGTCATCAGCGTCAGGGCGCCGTTTTTGATGTCGCCTTTTTCGTCAAAAGCGATGTTGCCGGTCACGCCTTTGTAGTCCGTGGCTTTCAGGGCTGGCAGGTACTTGGCTGGGTCGGCAGAGTTGGCGGTCACCATGGCGTTGGCCATGACTTTCACAGCGTCATAAACGTAGGGTGCGTACACCTGAACGTCAGCGCCAAACTTGGCTTTGAAGTCTTCACGGAACTTGTCCATGCCGGCTTTCTGCTCGCCTTCCACACCACCGGCTTCAGCGCAGTACACCTGGTCGTCGGCCATGCCGTCGCCAGCCAGCTTGGGCAGCTCGCTGGAGCAGATGCCGTCGCCACCCATGAACTTGGCGTTGATGCCGAGCGCTTTCATTTGCTTGAGCATGGGGCCGGCCACAGCGTCCATACCGCCGAAGAACACGACGTCAGGCTTCTTGGCCTTCAGGGTGGTCAGGATGGCGTTGAAGTCGGTGGCTTTGTCGTTGGTGAATTCACGACCCACCACGGTGCCGCCCGCTGCGATCACGCCTTTTTCGAACTCGTCAGCCACGCCCTGGCCGTACGCGGTGCGGTCGTCGATGACGGCCACGGTTTTGGCGGTCAGCGTTTCCACAGCGTATTTACCCAGCGTGCCGCCCAGGTGCACGTCGTCAGCCACCATGCGGAACACGCCCGCATAACCCTGGCGGGTGTACTTGGGGTTGGTGGCCGAGGGGGAAATCTGGGGAATGCCAGCGTCGTTGTAGATCTGCGAAGCGGGAATGGTGGTACCCGAGTTCAGGTGACCAATCACGCCTGCGACCTTGGCATCGACCAGCTTGGTGGCGGCAGCGGTGCCCTGCTTGGGGTCGCCAGCGTCGTCTTCAGCCAGCAGCTCAAACGTGGTGGGCTTGCCGTCGATCATCAGGCCCGCTGCGTTCAGCTCTTCGATGGCCATCTTGGCGCCGTTTTCGTTGTCCTTGCCGAGGTGAGCAATGCCACCGCTGGTGGGACCGACGTGACCAATCTTAATGACTTGGGCTTCAACAGCGGCGGGTGCCGCAGCTGGAGCAGCAGCAGGTGCAGCCTCTTCTTTTTTACCGCAAGCGGCCAAAGCGACAGCCGCTGCGATCACGGCCAGTTTCATGTTCAGGTGCATAGTTATCCTCGGGAAGGAATGAAAGTTGGAATGCGGAGGGAACTTTTTTCTCCACATTCATAAAGATACTCTAAAAAATCACTTTATTGCAGCAACGACCAGGAACTGCGGGGGTGTTCAAGGGTTTGCCCGCAGGTCGATCACACCAAAGAATGCCTCATTAGCGCCACGCATGCCGTGCGAGACCTGTTCGATGCGCTACACACGCAGGCCAAGCCCGGTCTCCATCAGTCCTGCGGGGCCAGTTGCAGATCGTGCCGAACCGGTTCAATACCGCTCTGTTTGTAAGCTCGCCAACGTTCGCGAGCCTGCAAGCGGTCGTCCTCGTCCTGTGTCACCACCTCAATCACCCGCCCAAAGCGCGCGTACCCAGGTGGCAAGCTGGTGCTCAGATTCACCAAGACAGCGGACTCGATGCCCTCCAGGCTTTCAGGGAGTTCGCTGTACAGCTGAACGGGCGAGCGCTGGAGCACCATCGGCGGATCGCCTTCACAGCCATGCGGAATGAACTCACCCTGGGCAAAGGTCCATAAGGCGGTGTCCAGTGCAGACAGCGCCTGGGCATCGGTACGCACCACCAACCGGGCACCTTTCAGGTAGCCCTTGCGCAACAAGCGGCAAGCGTAGCTTTGCTTGTCAGGCGCATTGAAATGAAAAGCCACCTCGGTCATGTTGGATGTATCCAATGTCCCAGCCGCTCAGGCCTTGCGTGCGCGCTTGGTGGCTTTTTTCTTGGGCTCGTGGCTGGCTTCTGGCGCTGGCCGCGCCGCTTCGTCCAGCAGGTATTGCAACAGCAGCGGCACAGGTCGACCGGTGGAGCCTTTGGCGGCGCCACTTTTCCAGGCCGTGCCGGCAATGTCCAGGTGTGCCCAGGGCAGATCGGCTGTGAACTTCTGCAAAAATTTGGCGGCAGTGATGGAGCCGCCGGCGCGCCCGGCCACGTTGCCCATGTCGGCAAAATTGGACTTGAGACCTTCGGCGTACTCATCGTCCAGGGGCATGCGCCAGCAAGGGTCCAGCGCACTTTCACCGGCTTGTTGCAGGGCTGCAGCGATGTCGTCGTGCGCTGAGAACAGACCTGAGCGCACGGCGCCCAGGGCAATCACACAGGCGCCAGTCAGGGTGGCGATGTCCACCACGCTGCGGGGCTTGAAACGGGCCGCGTAGGTGAGCGCATCACACAAGATCAGCCGACCTTCGGCGTCGGTGTTGAGAATTTCAATGGTCTGCCCGCTCATGCTGGTCACCACATCGCCGGGCTTCACGGCCTGGCCGTCGGGCATGTTTTCGCAGCTGGGGATCAGTCCCACCACGTTGATGGCTGGTTGCAGCTCGGCCAGCGCGGCAAAAGTGCCGAGCACACTGGCCGCACCACCCATGTCGAACTTCATTTCGTCCATTTCGGCAGCGGGTTTGATGGAAATTCCGCCCGTGTCAAACGTGATGCCCTTGCCCACCAGCACCACCGGCGCGCTGGACTTTGCCGCACCGGTGTAGTGCATGACGATGAAGCGCAGGGGCTCCACCGAACCCCGGGCCACCGACATGAACGCACCCATGCCCAAAGCGGCCACCTCTTTGGGGCCCAGCACCTCGGTCTTCATGCCCGGCTTGCGCCCGATCTTGCGAGCGGCGTCGGCCAGCATGCTGGGCGTGGCGTGGTTGGCCGGGCGGTTGGCCCATTCTTTGGCGAACTCAACGCCAGTCACCATGGCCTTGCCGGCATCAAAAGCCGCTTGAACCGCCGACGCATCGGCCACCGCCACCACCACCTGTTGCAGCGCGCGCGCCTTGGCTGATGGCTTGGTGGTGGTGTAGGTGTAGCTGGCGTCTGCACAAGCTTGCACCGCCGCACGCACCGCACCGTTGTCGTTGTCCAGCAGGCTCAGCACGAGACCGAGTTTCTTGATGTTGGGCTGTTTGAGCGAAGCCAAACCGGCCGCGACGGCCTTGAGCACCGCAGCGGCTGAGCCGTTGCCCGCACGCACCAGCACCACGCGGCTCGCCTTGATGCCTGGCACACGGTAACAAGACAGCGTTTTGCCCAGGCCGGCTTCCAGGTCCCCCTTGCTGGCCGCTTCCGACGTGAGGGTGGCCAGAGCACCCGCCAGCGGCGTGGCCGACAGGGCATCGGGCACCAGCACCAGCAAGGCATCGGCAGCCATGGCGGCGGCTTGTTCGGGCGAGAGGGATTTAAGTTCGAAGTCCATAATTGCGTTTTCCTGTTGTCATTCAATGTTATTCCATTCTTCCATTCGCAAAGAGCTGGCCCGCAGCTTCGGGGCCACGCTGGTGGTGCTGTTCACCATCGTGCTGACCATGCTGCTGATTCGCACGCTGGGTCTGGCCTCGCGTGGCAGCGTCAACCCCGAAGAAATCATGCTGGTGCTGGGTTACACCGTGCTCGGGCGCATGCCCACCATCCTGACGCTGGCGCTGTTCATTGCCATCGTGTTCACGCTCTCGCGTATGTACCGCGACAGCGAAATGATCATCTGGTTTGCCAGCGGGCGTTCGCTGGGGGGGTTTATGGCCCCTGTGATGCGCTTCGCCTGGCCGATCTTGCTGGTCATTTCCTTGATGGTGTTTTTTGTATGGCCCTGGGCCAATCAGCAAACCGAGGAACTGCGCAGCCGTTTCCAGAAACGTGGCGACCTGGAACGCATTGCGCCCGGGCAGTTCCAGGAATCGTCCAGCGGTCGCCGCGTGTTCTTTATTGACAAAGACACCGCCGACGGCACCGAGGGCCGCAACATCTTCATTTCCAGCAAGGAAGATGACGGCCGCGAAACCATCACCTCGGCGCGCTCGGGTCGCATCGAATGGATTGACGAACAGCAGGTGCTGATGCTCAACAACGGGCAGCGACTTGAAATTGCTGCTGACCAAAGCAGTCTGCGCGTGAGCGAGTTTGAAGAATATGGCACCCTCGTGGGTGAAGGCGAGACGGTGGTCGGCAGCGCGCAAGGGCTGAAGGCGCGCCCCAGCTGGGAGCTGATTCGCAACCCCAGCCAGGCCAATCTGGGTGAGTTGGGGTGGCGTGTTGGCATGGCCTTGACGGCCTTCAATTTTGTGCTGATTGCACTCGCGACCACGGCGGGTAACCCCCGCGCGGGGCGCGGTGGCAACCTGTTCTTCACCTTGTTTGCGTTCGTGTTTTATTACAACCTGCTCAATCTGGGCCAAAGCTGGGTGTCCAAAGGTTTTGTCGGTTTGGGCCTATTCATGGTCATGCTGCATGGCGCAGTGTTTGTGCTGGCCCTCTTGTGGCTGGCCAAGCGGCACAACAACCTGACCCTGCGAGACTGGCTCCTCACCTGGCGAGACAAGGGTCAGCGTGCCCAGGAGGCTCGCGCATGAAGACCATTCGCCGCCTGATCTACGGAGAAATTTTTGTGGCTGTGGGCTTTGTGCTCCTGGCGTTTCTGTCGCTGTTCTTTTTCTTCGACTTTGTCGAAGAATTGCCCGCGCTGGGTCGTGTGTCTCCGCTGGACGCCAACCTGGTCTACGAAATTCGCCACGCCTTGCTTTACGTGCTGCTGCTGATGCCGAGCCGGGTCTACGAACTCATGCCCATTGCCGTGCTGATTGGCTCGGTTTTTGTGCTGGCGCGGCTGGCGCAGGGTTCGGAATACACCATTCTGCGCACCAGTGGCCTAGGCCCCTGGCGGGCGCTGCGCACCTTGCTGGGTCTGGGCACCATCTTTGTCGCCTTGACGTTTGCCATTGGCGACTACGTGGCGCCGTTGGCCGACAAAACGGCCCAGTTGCTCAAGGCCTCTTACCAGGGCCGCATCAGCCTGGGCCAAACCGGCGCCTGGCTGAAAGAGCGGCAGGCCTACAGCAATTTTTCGGTCAATGTGGGCTCGCTTTCGCCGCAAGGTGAATTGGGCGATGTGCGTATTTTCGAGTTCGACAACCAGGGCTTTCTGGTGTCCACCGTGCAGGCCAAGGCGGGACAAATCGAAACCGACGAGTCGTGGACACTGATGCAGGTGGAGCGGCGCGAATTCGACACCGCCGGGCTGGCTTCGGCGCGCATCACCCGCAGCAAGCTGGACACCTTCCGTTGGCCCAGCAGCATCAGCACCGAAATGGTGTCGGTGGCGCTGCTCAAACCCGAGCGCATGCGCACCGCCGACCTGTTTGCCTACATTCGCCACCTGGAAGCCAACAACCAGACCGCCCAGCGCTACGAAATCGAGTTCTGGCGCAAAGTGTTTTATCCCCTGAGTTGCCTAGTCATGGTGGTGTTGGCCCTGCCCTTTGCCTACCTGCATTTCCGCTCGGGCAGCATCACCGGCTATGTGTTTGGCGGTGTTTTGATCGGCATCAGTTTTTTCCTGCTCAACAACGTGTTCGGCTACATCGGCAACCTCAACCAGTGGCAACCCTGGCTGGCTGCGGCGTCGCCGTCCCTCATTTATTCGGTTTTTTCACTGGGCGCCTTTGGCTGGCTGGTGCTTCGACGATAGGTTCAACATGCTTGGTGTGATTGTTTTTGCCCATGGTTCGCGCGACCCGCTGTGGCGCTTGCCGGTGGAGTCGGTGGCGCAGCAAATTGAGCGCAGCGACCCCGCTGCCCGGGTGTCGTGCGCCTACCTGGAACTGTGCGAGCCCGACATGGCCACCGCTGCGCGCCAGATGGTGGCGCAAGGCGTGAGCCGTGTGCGCGTGCTGCCGCTGTTTTTTGGCATGGGCAAGCACGCCCGCGAAGACCTGCCAGTGCTCATGGCCGAGTTGGCCCAGGCCCACCCCGGCGTGCGGTTTGAACAACTGCCTGCCGCCGGCGAAGACCCGCGCCTGACTGCGCTGCTGGCCACCATAGCCCTTGAAGAGGCCACATGAACCTGCACCAGTTCCGTTTTGTGCAGGAAGCGGTGCGCCGCAACCTGAACCTGACCGAAGCGGCCAAAGCCCTGCACACCTCGCAGCCCGGGGTGTCCAAGGCCATCATCGAGCTGGAAGACGAACTGGGCATCGAGATCTTTGCCCGCCACGGCAAGCGCATCAAACGCGTCACCGAGCCTGGCGCGCAGGTGCTCAAAAGCATTGAAATCATCTTGCGCGAGGTGAACAACCTCAAGCGCATTGGCGAGCAGTATTCGGCCCAAGACAGTGGCACGCTGTCGATTGCCACCACCCACACGCAGGCCCGCTATGTGCTGCCCGGACCAGTGGCCGCGCTGCGCCAGGCTTACCCCAAGGTCGGTATCAGCCTGCACCAGGGCTCGCCCGACCAGGTGGCCAAAATGCTGATGGAAGAAGTGGCAGAAATCGGCGTGGCCACCGAGTCGCTGGTGAACTACCCCGAACTCGTAACCCTGCCCTGCTACGAATGGCAACACGTGCTGGTGTTCCCGTTTGACCACCCGCTGCTGGCGCGTGAGCGCATCACGCTGGAAGACCTGGCCCAGGTGCCGCTCATCACCTACCACCCCAGCTTCACCGGCCGCACCCGCATTGACCAGGCCTTTGCCTTGCGCCACCTGCAGCCCAACGTGGTGCTGGAAGCCATCGACTCGGACGTGATCAAGACCTATGTGAAGCTCGGCATGGGCGTGGGCATCGTGGCCGAAATGGCCATGAGCGGCGACAACCAGACGCCCGACCTGGTGGCGCGCCCCGCCGCGCAGTTGTTTGGCCACAACCTGGCGCGCGTGGCCTTCAAGCGCGGCACCTATTTGCGCCATTTCGTGCTGCGCTTTGCCGAGTTGTTGAGCAACCGCCTGACGCGTGATTCGATCTTGCGCGCCATGAGCGGCACACCCGATGACTATGAACTGTGACTCCCCCCGCGCCGGCCTGACGGCCTTCACCCCCCAGGGGGCAACACCTGCGGCCTGGCGAAGCCCGTTCGGCGGTGTTCTGGCTGGGGCTACCTTGATCTCCGGACATTGATATGCCATCTCCATTGCCCCACACCCCCGCCCTCACCTCGCGGCTGCCCAAAGTAGGCACCACCATCTTCACCGTCATGTCGGCGCTGGCGGCCGAAACCGGTGCGGTCAACCTGGGGCAGGGTTTCCCTGACTTTGACTGCGACCCGGCGCTGGTGAATGCTGTGACGCAGGCCATGCAGGCCGGCCATAACCAGTATCCGCCCATGCCCGGCGTGCCCGCCCTGCGCCAGGCCATGGCCGCCAAAATGCAGGCGCTTTACGGCTTGGCCTGTGACCCGAACACGGAAATCACCGTGACCGCAGGTGCCACCCAGGCCATCCTCACCACCATCTTGGCGGTGGTGCACCCGGGCGACGAGGTGATCGTGCTGGAGCCTTGCTACGACAGCTATGTGCCCAACATCGAGCTGGCCGGCGGCGTGGTGGTGCGTGTGCCGCTCACACCCGGCAGCTTCCGGCCCGACTTTGAACGTATCAGCGCGGCCATCACGCCGCGCACCCGCGCCATCCTCATCAACAGCCCGCACAACCCCAGCGGCCAGGTGTGGAGCGAGGCCGACATGCTCCAGCTGCAAGACCTGCTGGCGCCCACCGACATTTTGCTGATCAGCGACGAGGTGTACGAGCACATGGTGTTCGACGGCCAGCAGCACCAAAGCGCGGCGCGATTCCCCGGCCTGGCTGCGCGCGCATTCATCATCAGCAGCTTTGGCAAAACCTACCATGTGACCGGCTGGAAGGTGGGCACCGTGGTGGCGCCGGCCACACTCACCACCGAGTTTCGCAAGGTGCACCAGTTCAATGTGTTTACCGTGAACACGCCCATGCAACACGCGCTGGCCGCCTACATGGCCGACCCGGCGCCGTATTTGAACCTGCCGGCTTTCTACCAGCGCAAACGCGACCTGTTTCGCAGCGGGCTGGCCAGCACCCGCTTCAAGTTGCTACCGGGCGCCGGCACCTATTTCCAGTGCGTGGACATCTCTGGCCTGGCGGTGCCCGAGCGCGACCTGCCCGAGGCCGAGTTTTGCCAGTGGCTTACGCGTGAAATGGGTGTGGCGGCCATTCCGCTGTCGGCGTTTTACGGCAACGGTTTTGATCAAAAAGTGGTGCGCTTTTGCTTCGCCAAGCAGGACGACACGCTGCGCGAGGCGCTCAAGCGGCTCGCCCGCTTGTGAGCCACTGAACCCGCAGCTCAGCAGCGCACGGCGTTGCGGCAAAAACTGTCCAGCTCACGCACCATGCTGCGGCCCACCACCGCTTGTTTGGCGCGTGGGCCCGCTTCCAGGCTCAGTTTCATTTCGTACTTTTTGAAAAAGTCGTCAAACAGCTCACCACCCAAGGTGCCCGTGGCTGTGAGGGTGTCGGCCTTGGGGTCGTGTTCCAGCAGCACCGCACAGAGCGGCTGTTCTGCCGGGCCACCCAGCACCTGCGCACCACGCGCCGGGTCGTACTGGCTGTGGTCGGCGCAGCAATGAATCAAGTCACTGCCTTTGCTGGGTGTCTGGGGGTTGACCGCAGCACCTTTGCGAAAGCTGATGAAACTCAGGTCTTTGGTGGGATACACCAGCTTGTGCGCGCAAATGGCCGAAAACGCCACCAGGCTGCGCGCCGGGCCCACCCCACCAGGCCACTGGTAAGCCTGCTGCTCCCGCGTGCGCAGGCTGGTGGCCAGCGCCGGCTTGCCCAGGTCGAGCAAAAACACCGGCGTGGCTTCAAACGGGTAATGGAAAACATAGTTGGTCTGCGCCCGCAGGCGCGAGGCCTTGATGGGCTGGCCCATCTCATCGGTGAGCAACACCCGGCCATACGCGCGAGGCTTGGCGTCCGCCGCCCAGGCCTGCCCTGCCAGGGTGGCCGCCAGCGCGCCAGCGCCCAAAGCACAACTCTCCACAAAGTCACGACGGTCCATGCGTTGCTCCTCATTGATCGACAGCGGCCAAACCCAATGGCCTCCACAGTGAAACGCAAGCACTGGCGTGCTGTCAACCCAACTCAAAAATAGGACAGCGGCACGGCGGGGTAACCCCTGCCCACAACACCCTTTCCAGCCGCCAAGTGAGCAGATTGGTGACTTACTTCACTACAAACGCGATGAAAGCGGAGGATTCACGCCATTTGCCGTCAACCGCTGAATCCAACGATTGTCTCGGTGCGTACCTTCAATGTGGCCACAGGCTGCCGATAAACCGCCTGTCACTCCGTTTTTATTGAGGTACCGCATGTTCATCAACCCAAACAACCGCGCTTCTGTCACCGTTCGCCCCACTGTCCAGAGCACGAATGGGCTTCGAAAAAGCTGGATCGCCCGCGGCGCGTCGACACTGATCCTGGCCGCCATCGCCTGGGGTCTGGGTCAACCCAGCCATGCAGCGGCTGCCAACACGGTGGTGGAAGCGGTGCAACTGCCCGCCTGGGTGGAGCGCCAGGGCCAGCGCCGCCCGGCCCAGCCAGGCCAGCTGCTGCGGGACAACGACAAGGCCGTGACCGCAGACGGCGCACGCATGCTGCTGCGCCTGCCCGACCGCTCGGTGATCAAGCTGGGCGAGCAAACCCAGTTTCACATTGAAACCATGGTGGCCAAGCAACAGGGCACCGCCGGTCCGTCTGAAATCAAGTCCAGCTTGCGCTTGATCACCGGCGTGTTTCGATACGCAACCGACTACACCAGCAAGGCGCTGGGCCACAAGCGCGAGCTGAACCTGCAACTGGCCACCGCTACCGTGGGCATTCGCGGCACCGACTTCTGGAGCATGACCGACGCCGAACACGATGCCGTGTGTGTGTTTGACGGCAGCGTGGCCGTGGAGCGCGAGGCGAAACCCGACATCACCCTGGACAAGCCCGGTGCTTTCTGGGTGGTCTTCACCGGTCAGCCCGAAAAGCCCGCCGGCCAGGCCACGCCCGATCAGCTGGCGAAGTTCATTGGCCAGGCCGAAATGCAACCGGGCAGCGGCATCTTGCTGCAGGGTGGGCGCTGGCGCACGGTGGCAGGCTTGTCGTCCAGCGTGGCAGAGGCTGCCGCTTTGCGCGTGCGCCTGCAAACCGCTGGTTACCCCGCCGAGATGGTGGCCAAAAATGGTCGCCATGAAGTGCGCATCAACCAGCTGGCCACCCGGGAAGACGCAGAAGCCGTGCTGGCACGGCTGCAGGCCAACACCGACCTGAAGGTGACCCAGGGCCGCGTCGCGCTGGCGGCCGACTGAGCGTACCGAGCACCCTGAGGCGGCCCGCGCCGCTTCGTGGTGCGGACAAGCTGCGGGTCTAGCTGTTGAGCTGAGACCAGGCCTTGTCCAGCCGCTTCACGCTCACCGGCTGGGGCGTGCGCAGCTCTTGTGCAAAAAAGCTCACCCGCAGCTCCTCCAGCAGCCAGCGCAGTTCTTGCAGGCGCGCGTCTTGCACGCCTTTGCGCTCGGCCACCAAGCGCCAGAAGCGTTGGTCTTGCGGGCGCAACTCAGTCAGCTTGGCGGCGTCGCGCGCCGGGTCGGCGCGCAGCTTGTCCAGCCGCAGCTGCACCGCTTTCAGATAACGGGGAAAGTGCTGCAATTGCGCATAGGGCGTGGTCAGCAAAAAGCGCTTGGGCACCAGGCGCTGCAGCTGCTGGGCCACATCGGTGGCCACGTCGGCGGGCGGGCGGCTGTCTTTGAGCTTGCGCGCGGCGGCGGCGTATTCGGTCAAGATCAGCCCGGCGTTGCGCGCAATCTCGGTTGAAATCAGCGTGAGCCGGCCGCGGCCCTCGTCCACCCGTTTCTTGAAAGCCGCTTCGTCGGTGGGCAGCGGTTCGGCCAAAAAGGCGCGGTCCAACGCGAGTTCAATGATCTGGCTGCGCAGCTCTTCCAGCGTGCCGCCGCCCGATCCGCTCTCGGTTTTTCCCACCTGCATGTAGGCCGTGGCCATGGTCATCAGGCCGGGCAGGTTCTTTTCCAGGTATTTCAGCGCGTCCTTGATCTGCAGCGCAAACAGGCGGCGCAGGCCTTCCCGGTGCCGCGCCATCGCCACTTCAGGCTCGTCAAACACCTCAATCGCCACGGCGTCGCCCAGGTCCATGAGCGCCGGGAATCCGATCAGCGTCTGCCCGCCTTTGCGGATCTCCATGAGCTCGGGCAATTCACCAAAACTCCAGCTGGTGTAGCGCTGAGCCGCACTGGCGGCGGGCACGGCGGGCGCCTCTGCGGCCACACGGCGGGCGCCGCTGGCAGCGGCGGGTGCCGGGGCGGCCTTGGGCTCGGGCGGAGCCGGGCGCAAGCTCTCCAGCTTCAGCGAAGCCAGCGCCTGAAACGCCCCACGCGCCTGCCCGCCCAGCTCGGCCTTCAGCGCAGCCAAGCTGCGGCCCTGGCCCAGCTGGCGGCCGTGTTCGTCCACCACGCGCAGGTGCATGAAGTGGTGGGGCGTGAGCATGTCCACCTTGATGTCGTTGCGCGCAATGTCCAGCTGGGTGGCTTCGCGCACCAGCTTCAGCAGCGCATCCATCAGGTTGCCGGCGCCAAACACCGCGGGCTCGGTGAGCGCGGTGGCAAAACGTTCGGCCGTGGCCGGCAGGGGCACCAGGCGCGAGCGCGGGCGCTGGTGCAGGGTTTTCAGCAGCGCCAGCAGCTTGTCTTTCAGCATGCCGGGCACCAGCCAATCGCAGCGGTCTTCGCTCACCTGGTTGAGCGCAAAAATCGGCACCGCCACGCTCAGACCATCGCGCGCATCACCCGGTTCGTGCAGGTAGGTGCAGGCGCAGTCCACCCCACCCAAGCGCAGCGTTTTGGGAAACGCCTGCGTGGTGATACCGGCTGCCTCGTGGCGCATCAGCTCTTCTTTGGTCAGCAGCAACAGCTTGGGGTTGAGCCGCTGCGCGTCTTTGTACCAGCGCTCAAAACTGGCGCCGCTGCACACCTCGGCGGGAATCTGCGCGTCGTAAAACGCAAAAATCAGCTCGTCGTCCACCAGCACGTCCTGACGACGCGACTTGTGTTCCAGCTCGGCCACCTGCTTCACCAGCTTCTGGTTGGCGGCCAGAAACGGCAGGCGCGTCTCCCATTCACCAGCCACCAGCGCTTCGCGGATGAAAATCTCGCGCGCGCCCGCCGGGTCGACCCGGCCGTAGTCGGTGCGGCGGTTGTGGTACACCACCAGGCCGTACAGCGTGGCGCGCTCCAGTGCCGTGACCTGTGCGGCCTTCTTCTCCCAATGCGGGTCGAGCAGCTGCTTTTTGATCAGGTGCGGGCCGACCTGCTCCAGCCACTGCGGCTCAATGGACGCGATGCCACGCCCAAACAGGCGCGTGGTTTCCACCAGCTCGGCGCACACGATCCAGCGCCCGGGCTTCTTGCTCAGGTTGGCGCCCGGGTGGCGGTAAAACTTGATGCCGCGTGCGCCCAGGTACCAGTCCTCAGCCTCGTTCTTCTGGCCAATGTTGCCCAGCAGGCCCGACAGCATGGCCAGGTGCAGCTGCTCGTAGCTGGCCGGCTGGGTATTGAGGGACCACTTGTGTTCGGCCACCACGGTGTGCAGTTGGGTGTGGATGTCGCGCCATTCGCGCACCCGCCGCACGTTGATGAAGTTTTCGCGCAGCAGGTTTTCGTATTGCCGGTGGCTGAGCTTGTGGTCTTTGCCGTGGCCGCCCTTGCTGTCGTCCAGCCACTTCCAGAGCTTGAGCGTGCCGGTGAATTCGCTCTTTTCGTCGTCGAACTTGGCGTGCGCCTGGTCGGCCTGGGCCTGTTTGTCCATGGGCCGGTCGCGCACGTCTTGCACGCTGAGCGCAGAGGCGATCACCATCACCTCGTCGAGCGCACCGCGCTGCTGCGCCTCCAGAATCATGCGGCCCACGCGCGGGTCCAGCGGCAGGCGCGAGAGCGTCTGGCCGATGGCTGTGAGTTCGTTGGCCTCGTCCACCGCGCCCAGCTCGGAGAGCAGTTGGTAGCCGTCCACAATGGCGCGCTTTTGTGGCGGTTCAATGAACGCAAACTCTTCTACGGCGCCCAGGCGCAGCGCCTTCATGCGCAGAATCACACCGGCCAGCGAGCTGCGCAAAATTTCAGGGTCGGTGAAGGCCGGTCGTCCGTTGAAGCCGGCTTCGTCGTAGAGCCGGATACAAATACCGTCGGCGACGCGGCCGCAACGCCCGGCGCGTTGGTTGGCCGCCGCGCGGCTGATGGGTTCCACCATCAGCTGCTCCACCTTCTGGCGAAAGCTGTAGCGCTTCACGCGCGCGGTGCCCGCGTCGATCACGTAGCGGATACCCGGCACGGTGAGCGAGGTTTCGGCCACGTTGGTGGACAGCACGATG
Organism: Hydrogenophaga sp. L99; assembly: GCF_058731905.1. Lineage (NCBI taxonomy): Bacteria > Pseudomonadati > Pseudomonadota > Betaproteobacteria > Burkholderiales > Comamonadaceae > Hydrogenophaga > Hydrogenophaga sp. L99. The sequence continues at coordinate 1,624,608 of NZ_CM178972.1, forward strand.
CGCCGCCCACTGTGGTCCTGAAAAATGCGGTCCTGCTCGGCTTGCGACAGGCGCGCAAACAGCGGCAGCACCTCGGCGTTGCGCAGCGTGGGGATGTGGCTGAGGTGCTTGCGCAGGTGGTCCGTGGCTTCGCGGATTTCGCGCTCACCGGGCAAGAATATCAGGATGTCGCCACCCTGCGGCCCGCGCCAAAGCTCGTCCACGCCGTCGGCAATGGCGTTGTTCAAATCGTAGTCGCGGCTTTCTTCAAACGGCCGGTAACGCACTTCCACCGGGAAGGTGCGGCCAGACACCTGGATCACCGGGGCGGGACCGCGTTTGGACGCGAAGTACTGCGCAAAGCGGTCGGCGTCGATGGTGGCCGAGGTCACCACCACCTTCAGGTCGGGCCGGCGCGGCAGCAGCTGGCGCAGGTAGCCCAGCAAAAAGTCGATGTTGAGGGAGCGCTCGTGCGCCTCGTCAATGATGATGGTGTCGTAGGCGCGCAGGTCGGGGTCGGTCTGCGTCTCGGCCAGCAAAATGCCGTCGGTCATGAGCTTGACGGATGCGTCTTTGCTCAGCCGGTCTTGAAACCGCACCTTGAAACCCACCACCTCGCCCAGTGGCGTCTTCAGCTCTTCGGCGATGCGCTTGGCCACGCTGCTGGCGGCAATGCGGCGAGGCTGGGTGTGGCCAATCATTTGCGGGCGCTGGCCCGGCTTGGCGTTGAGTTTGCCGCGCCCCATCTGCAGCGCGATCTTGGGCAGCTGCGTGGTTTTGCCAGACCCGGTTTCCCCGCAGACGATGACCACCTGGTGCTCGCGCATGGCCGCCTCAATCTCAACGCGACGCGCAGAGACCGGCAAGGACTCGGGAAATTCGATAAACAAAGGCGTAGAGGACAAGGGCACAACTTCAGTCAAAATCAGGCAACCGGTGATTATCCGCGCCCGCCCCATTCCCTGCCCGACAGCCTGCCCGATCTGCCCGCCCACATGTCCAACGTCTTCAATTTCACCTTTGTGCCCTGGTTTCGCTCGGTGGCGCCCTACATCCACAAATTGCGCGGCAGCACGGTGGTGGTGGGCGTGTCGGGTGAAGCCATCGCAGCGGGCAAGCTGCCCCTGATTGCGCAAGACCTGGCGCTGATCCAGAGCATGGGTGTGGAAATCGTGCTGGTGCACGGCTTCAGGCCGCAAGTGAACGAACAACTGCACGCCAAGGGCCACACGCCCAAATACTCACACGGCATGCGCATCACCGACTCGGTGGCGCTGGACTGCGCCCAGGAAGCTGCGGGCCAGCTGCGCTATGAAATTGAAGCGGCGTTCAGCCAGGGCCTGCCCAACACACCCATGGCGGGCGCCACGGTGCGGGTGATTTCAGGCAACTTCGTGACTGCGCGCCCCGTGGGCCTGATGGACGGCGTGGACTTTCAGCACTCGGGCCTGGTGCGCAAGATCGACACCGAAGGCATTCAGCGCACGCTGGACATGGGCGCGCTGGTGCTGCTGTCGCCCTTCGGCTTCTCGCCCACGGGCGAGGCCTTCAACCTGACCATGGAAGACGTGGCCACCTCGGTGGCCATGGCGCTGCAGGCCGACAAGCTGATGTTTTTGACCGAGGTGCCCGGCATCCGGCTCGACGCCAACGACCCGACCAGCGAGATCGACACCGAACTGCCGCTGGCCGCCGCCAAAACCATGCTAGCCGCCCTGCCCGCTGCCACCCAGCCCACCGACACCGCTTTTTACCTGCAGCACTGCATCAGGGCCTGCGAAGGTGGCGTGGACCGCAGCCACATCTTGCCGTTTGCGGTGGACGGTGCGCTGCTGCTGGAGATTTACACCCACGACGGTATTGGCACCATGGTGGTGGACGAGAAGCTGGAAAGCGTGCGCGAAGCCACCATGGACGACGTGAGCGGCATCGTGGCGCTGATCGAGCCGTTTGAAAAAGACGGCACGCTGGTCAAGCGCGACCGCACCGAGATCGAGCGCGACGCGGGCTACTACACCATCATCGAACACGACGGCGTGATCTTTGGCTGCGCCGCGCTCTACCCGTACCCGGAAGCGCGCACCGGCGAAATGGCGGCACTCACGGTGTCGCCCGACACGCAGAGCCAGGGCGACGGCGAACGCCTGCTCAAACGCATCGAAACCCGCGCGAAGGCACAAGGCTTGCAAAGCATCTTCGTGCTGACCACCCGCACCATGCACTGGTTCATCAAGCGCGGTTTTGTGCAGGTCAACCCGGACTGGCTGCCCGAAGCGCGCAAGCGCAAGTACAACTGGGACCGCAAGAGCCAGGTGTTGGTGAAGAAGCTGTCGTAAACCACATCACGCCACAGGGCCTGCTGCAGGGAGCATTGCAGCGCCGACTTGATAAAAATCAAACCGGTGCAACGCCCATTGTTGATACTGGTGTGTTGTGTGACAGAAGGATGAACAAGCCATGACGGAACGAGCCACCCCCAACGCCCCCGCTGCCAACGCCGCCGCCCCAGCCACCAAGGCAGCGGCCAAACCGCGTGCGCAGCGTGCCGCCCAACCACCGGCGGCTACCCCGCGCCGGGCCGCTGCGGCGTCAAAGCCAAAAGCCCCGGTGGCTTCGGCCAACCTGCCAGCTGAAAAGCCACGCCGTGTGGCGCTGGGCGACACCAGTGGCAGCAGCCAGCCCAAAAAGATTCGGAAAAACACCGTTTCACGGGCCATGGCTTCGCGTCAGGCCGCCCAGTTGGCCGCCGTACAAGACATTTTGTCGCGCACGGAAAACAGCCAGCGAGAAAAAGCCGAATCGCTGCGCGCCATTTTGGAGGGTGCAGCGCCCGACGACGCCAAGGCCATCCGCCGCCTGCTCAAGCAAGAAACGCAGGTGGTACGCAGCGAAGCCAAGGCCATGGTCAACCCCGACGAGGCGCTGGCCGCTGACTGGCGCAGCGGCGCCTACCCCTACAAAAACCTGCTGTCGCGCCGAGTCTACGAGTCGCAAAAATACCTGTTGCAGGTGGAGCTGCTCAAGCTGCAAGCCTGGGCCAAAGAGACCGGCCAGCGCGTGGTGATCTTGTTTGAGGGACGCGACGCGGCTGGCAAGGGCGGCACCATCAAACGCATGATGGAGCACCTGAACCCTCGCGGTGCGCGTGTGGTGGCGCTGGAAAAACCGAGCGAGGTGGAGCGCGGCCAGTGGTACTTTCAGCGTTATGTGCAGCACCTGCCCACGGCCGGTGAAATCGTGCTGTTTGACCGCAGCTGGTACAACCGCGCGGGTGTGGAACGGGTCATGGGCTTTTGCAGCGACGACGAATACCAGGAGTTCATGCGCCAGGCGCCGCAGTTTGAACGCCAGCTGGTGCGCAGCGGCGTGCATCTCATCAAGTTCTGGTTTTCGGTCAGCCGCGAAGAACAGCGACGCCGCTTCAAAGAGCGCAAGGCCCACCCGCTCAAACAGTGGAAGCTCAGCCCCATCGACCTCGCTTCGCTGGACAAGTGGGACGACTACACCAAGGCCAAAGAAGCCATGTTTTTCGAGACCGACACGGCCGACTCGCCGTGGACGGTGATCAAAAGCGACTGCAAGAAGCGCGCACGCCTGAACGCCATGCGCTACCTGCTGCAAAAGCTACCTTACACCAACAAAGACCCGAAAAACATCGGCTCGCTGGACTCCCTCATTGTGGGCCGCGCCCACGTGGTTTACGAGCGTGGTGAGCGCCCAGGCAGCGCGATCCTCTGACGCAGCCCGCGCTGGGTTTCAGCGCAAAGGGCGCTGAGACCACAGCAAGGCGGCCAGCACCGCAATGGCGGTGAAATACAGGAACGACCAGTTCGCAATCGACAGGCCCAAGAAGGTCCAGTCGATTTCGGAACAGTCGCCACTGCCTTTGAAGATCATGGGAATGGCGCGCTTGAGCGGGAACGACTCGATCATCCCGAAAAAGTCGCGGCCGCAACTCAGCACCTCAGGCGGGTTCCACTGCAGCCAGCTCTGGCGCGCTGCCACAAAAGCGCCAAACACCGCCAAACCTGCCATGAGCCACAACCCGGTGTGCCTCGCACCGCGTTGGGGCAACACCGCAGCAATGCCCGCCACCACAGCCACCAGAATCAGCGCGTAGCGCTGCACGATGCACATGGGGCATGGCTCCAGCCCCACCGCATGCTGCAGGTACAGGCCAAAAGCCAGCATGGCGGCGCTGCCCGCAGCCACCAAGCCCAGAAACTGGCGGGGGAAACGCTCAAAAATAGACGGGGTAACGGTCGGAATGGTGGGGATCAAGTCAGTGTCCTTGCAGGAATACGCGGGCCGTGCGCGGCGAGACGGCAAGTGTCTCACCATATTTGAAACCCAGATTTTTATGCATTGTTGTTCGGCCCACCGGTTATCCAATGGCCAGCCAGCCAGGGCCATTGACCGAGCTCAAGCCCAAGAGTTCCAGACAAGGCCGGCCGGCGTATGCGGGACTGTGGAACATGGCAAGACGCAGTAGTCACGCACCGCTGGCATCTATTCATCACCGACGATCGCATCGGGTGAACCCCCGCCAGCTTCAGGGCAACAAAAGATTGATAAAGTCAACGCATGTGCGCAGCGCAGTTCCTGGGACACCCAACGAACCCATCACCGGAACTTGCGAGCGACGGGAAACTCGGGTGGACGCACACGAGCGCACCGATGCACACACCCATTCATTCAAACACCACTCCAAGGACATCCACATGGCACGCACCGTTAACTGCATCAAGCTGGGCAAAGAAGCCGAAGGCCTGGACTTTCCGCCCTACCCCGGCGAGCTGGGCAAGCGCATTTTTGAAGGCGTGAGCAAGGAAGCCTGGGCCGCCTGGCTCAAGCACCAGACCATGCTGCTGAATGAAAACCGCCTGAACCTGGCCGACGCCCGCGCCCGCCAGTACCTGGCCCGCCAGATGGAAAAACACTTTTTCGGTGAAGGCGCTGACGCAGCGGCCGGCTACGTGCCTCCCCCCGCAGAGAGCTGAAGCCTGCGGTTTCACCCTTGACTGCAGCCAAGCTCCACGCCCTGGTGATCGGTGCCGGCCTGGCCGGTGCTGCGGTGTGCGCTGCTTTGGCACGCCGCGGCTGGCACACCACGCTGATCGACGCCGCGAGCGGCCCGGCACAGGCCGCTTCGGCCTTGCCCGTGGGCATGCTGAGCCCCCACGTCACCAAGGCCCCCACACCGCTGTCTCGCCTGTCTGCGCTGGGCGTGGCTGACACCCGCGCTGAACTGGAGCGCCTGCTGCTGCCAGGGCATGGCTGGCAAGCCTGCGAGGTGGACAACCTGGGGCACGATCCCGGCCGCTGGCTCGCCGCCCTGGTGCGCCCTGGCGCCCTGGTGCAAGCCTGGCTGGACGAGGCCAGGCAAACCGCGGGTCTGACCACCGTGTGGAATGCGCCAGTGGCCCGCCTTCGCCAAGGCACCATCTGCTGCGCCCCCAACCATGGCAGCGCGGGCTGGCAGGCACTGGACGCACAAGGCCATGTGCTGGCAGAAGCGCCGGTGGTGGTGGTGGCGGCCGCTTTTGGCAGCCTGGCGCTGCTGCAGGCCAGTGCACCCGAGCTGGGTGCCACCGCCCTGCCGCTGCGTCCTGTCAAAGGGCAATTGAGCCTGGGTGCCCAACACGGCCCGGCGCTGGCCCCACGGCCCCAGCGCGACAACGGTGTTTTTGTGCCCCTTTACGAAGACGCCGGCCTTGCGCCCCAATGGCCGGCCCGAGTTTGGGCCATGGGCTCCACCTACCTGCGCGGCGACGCCAGCACCACGCTGAGTGATGCCGACCACGAACGCAACGCGCTGAGCCTGCATGCCATGGTCCCCGAAGCGGCGGCGCAGCTGCGCACCGCTGCCGCGCAGGGCACGCTGTTGGGTTGGGCGCAGGCGCGCTGCGCTTCGCTGGACCGCCTGCCGCTGGTGGGTGCGGTACCCGATGTGGCGGCGCTGCATAGCCGCATGGAACAAGCGGGACCGCGAAGGGGCCGCGTGGCGCTGGAAGACACGCCGCGCTGGCCGGGCCTTTTCATGCTGGGCGCACTGGGCTCGCGCGGGCTCACGCTATCGCATTGGTGCGCGCAGTTGCTGGCGGCCCAAATAGAGCGCGAGTCTTTGGACGGCGTAGCGCCCGACCTGGTCCAGGCGCTGGACCCCGCTCGGTTTGCGTGGCGCCAGGCGCGCAAGCAGCCCACACCCCACGCAGCGCAACCCCAGACCGCTTAAGCGCTGCCCCTTACAGCAGATCCATCCATTGAGACAGCTCGCGCGGCTGCAAAGGCCTCGCCAGCAGCACCGAAATGCCAGCCTCGCGTGTGTGGCGCCGCACCCGTCGGCGGTTCCACCAGTCTGCCAATGGGCCAGCCATTTCGCTGCTGGCCAGCGTGAGCGCCTGGGGGTAGCGCTGTGCAAACATCCGAGCCAATGACCAGACGTCCACCTGCTTGTCATCCAGATTGAACACACCGCAGCAGTAGTCGTTGCGGCCCATCAGGTCCACCGCGGTTTCAGTGGTGGTGGCCTCGTCCAGTTCCACCACGCCCACCAGGGCCAGACGCGAGCGCAGGTACATGCGCTCATGTTCGTCCGAACCCACCAACAGCGCGCGCTTGATGCGCACTTGCGAAGGATCGAGTTCCAGCGGTGCGGGGGCGGTGATGTCCAGGTCAATCAAGCCCGAATCCGTTTGCCGCGCGGCAAAAACGGCGTCCAGATCGTTGAGCACGTCGGCCCATTGAATAGGGCGCTGCAGCACGCGCCAAGCCTGTTCGGGAGCGCCCGGCCCGACCCAGATCAAGCGCTGCCCCGCAGGCAGCTCTTTGGCGTGCGACAAAACAGCCTCGGCGCTCTGCCCGTCCACCAGCGCCACTTCGGCGGGTGCCACGGTGCCAATGGCGCCCGGAGCTGTCATGGGCGACCAGGGCGCGTAACACAGGTCGCGGTCTTCAGACAGACGAAACACCGTGTTGAGCGCGTGCCGCTCCGTGTCGGAAAACCCAACCACGCTCACAAAAATGCGCTGTTTCTGCATGCCGCAGATATTAAGCCCCTCAGGCCCCGCAAGCGGTGATCGTTCTCAAAGCGTTGTCAAACACCCGAGGTGTGCACCGCTCACCGGGCGCGGCCTTCAGCCTCCTTATTCGTTCTGGCTATATGTGAATAAATAAAAAGTAGTTTGAAATATAAAGAGGTGAATTTACAGTCGCGCCCATGCCTGAATTCGCCATCCTCTTCGCCGGCTTTGCCGTGGGACTCATCGTCGGACTGACCGGCGTGGGCGGTGGCTCGCTCATGACGCCCATTTTGATTTTCTTCTTTGGTGTCAAGCCCTACATGGCGGTGGGTACCGACTTGCTGTTTGCCGCCTTCACCAAGCTCGGCGGTACCGTCAGCCTGGCGCGCCAGCGGTTGGTGCCCTGGCGGGTGGTGGGCCAACTCAGCGCGGGCAGCCTGCCAGCCGCAGTGATCACGCTGGGCGTGTTGCACCAGCTGGGCCCGGCCAGCGCGTCGGTGCAGTCGCTCATGACCAGTACCCTGGGCGTGGCCCTGCTGCTCACCGCGGCCGCCATGTTGTACAAGGCAGCGCGCGGCAAACAGCTGCCGCGCACCCTGGCCGACAACCAGCTGGAAGCCGCCAGCCGCGCCCGCCACTGGAGCCTGCCTGTCATTTTCGGCGCCGTGATTGGTACCTTGGTCACGATCACGTCGGTGGGCGCGGGCGCCATTGGCGTGTCGGTGCTGCTGCTGCTGTTTCCCTTGCTTCCGCTGCCGCGCATTGTGGCGGCAGACATCGCTTATGCCGTGCCCCTCACCCTGGTGGCGGGCATGGGCCACGCCAGCTTGGGCTCGGTGGACTGGCCTTTGCTGGGCCAGCTGCTGGCCGGCTCGCTGCCGGGCATCTGGCTGGGCACCCGGCTCATGCGCCACACACCCGAGCGCCTGGTGCGCTCGGCACTCTCCGTCTTGCTGGCCTACGCCGGCTTCAAGCTGATCGCTTTCTGACCTTTTTCACACCACGACGATGTACCAGTACTCCGACTTTGACCGCCAGTTTGTCCAGCTGCGGGCGTCCCAGTTCCGTGATCAGCTTGAGCGCTGGCAGGCGGGCACGTTGCGCGAAGACGAGTTCAAGCCGCTGCGACTGCAAAACGGCTGGTACGTGCAGCGCTTCGCGCCCATGCTGCGCGTGGCCGTGCCTTACGGCGAACTCTCCAGCCCGCAGCTGCGCGTGCTGGCCAAAATTGCGCGCGACTACGACCACAAGGAAGAACACGACACGTCCAAAGCCCAGGCAGCCCTGGCCGATGTGCCCACCTTGCCCGACCGCTGCGGCCACTTCACCACGCGCCAAAACGTGCAGTACAACTGGATTCCGCTCGCCCGCTCGGCCGACGTGATGGACCTGCTGGCCAGTGTGAACATGCACGGCATTCAGACCAGCGGCAACTGCATCCGCAACATCACCACCGACGCACTGGCCGGCATTGCGGTGGACGAGGTGGCCGACCCCCGCCCGTTCGCTGAAATCATGCGCCAGTGGAGCACGCTGCACCCGGAATTTGCGTTCCTGCCACGCAAGTTCAAGATCGCCATCACCGGCGCCCGCGAAGACCGCGCCGCCACACCTTGGCACGACGTAGGCCTGCGCTTGCTGCGCAATGTGAACGGGGAGTTGGGCTTTCAGGTGCGCGTGGGTGGCGGCATGGGCCGCACGCCGATCATTGGTGCGGTGATCCGCGAGTTTTTGCCGTGGAACCAGATCCTCAACTACCTCGAAGCCGTGGTGCGCGCCTACAACCGCTTCGGCCGCCGTGACAACATCTACAAGGCCCGCATCAAGATTCTGGTGAAGGCCGAAGGCCAGGCGTTTACCGACCAGGTGGAAGCCGAATACCGCGACATTCTGGACAAGGACGGCGCACCGCACACCATCACCCAGGCCGAGCTGGACCGCGTGAGCGCATTCTTTGCAGCGCCCCAGCTTCATTGCGACCGCAAAAGTGCCGACGCCAAGATCGCACACATCTTGAAGGCCGCCGCCGAAGACGACGTGGAATTCAGCCGCTGGCTGACGCAAAACGTGAAGCCGCACCAGAACCCCGACCTGCGTGCCGTCACGCTGTCGTTCAAACGCATCGGTGCCGCCCCCGGCGACGCCACCGCCGAACAGCTGGAACGCGCTGCGGACCTGGCCGACCGCTTCTCTGGCGGCGAAGCCCGCGTGACGCACGAACAAAACCTGCTGCTGCCTTGGGTGCGCTGCGACCAGCTGCCCGAGCTGTGGCGCGAGGCGCGCCGGCTGGGCCTGGCCAAGCCCAACATTGGCCTGCTGAGCGACATGATCGCCTGCCCCGGCGGTGATTTCTGCGACCTGGCCAACGCCCGCTCGCTGCCCATCGCCCAAACGCTGCTCAACCGCTACAAAGACCTGGACGAGCTGCACGACCTGGGCGAGATTGACCTGCACATCAGCGGTTGCATCAACAGCTGCGGCCACCACCACAGCGGCCACATCGGCATTCTGGGCGTCGACAAAGACGGCCAGGAGTGGTACCAGATCACGCTGGGCGGCTCGGACGGCTCGCGCCTGTCGGGCGAAGCCACGCCGGGCAAGGTCATTGGCCCATCGTTCGCCGCCAGCGAAGTGCCCGATGTGATTGAAGCCCTGCTGGACACCTACCGCAACCAGCGCACCACCGGTGAGACCTTTGTGAACACGCTGCGCCGCACCGGGCTGGACGCCTTCAAGACCGCCGCCAACGCCGTGCGCGTGAGCACCGCGCGCGCCTGAGCCCATAAGACAGGAACCCACCATGAGCACCGCCCCCCTTTTTAACCTTGCACAGGCTGACAACTTTGTGCCCGCCGAGCCCGAGCAACAACGCCTGGTGCTGACCAACGACAGCGACCCGCGCGAAGCCGACCTGAGCGGCATCACCGTCATCGAGCTGCAGTTCCCCAAGTTCAACGATGGCCGGGCCTTCAGCCAGGCGTTTTTGCTCCGACGTCGGCTCGGTTTCACCGGCGCCATCCGCGCCACCGGCGACGTGTTGATTGACCAGTTGCTGCAAATGCAGCGCAGCGGCTTCACACAAGCCGTGCTGCGCGCCGACCAGAACCTGGCGCATGGCCAGGCGCTGCTGGCCCACTTCCCGGCTTTCTACCAAGGCGACGCGGTCAACACCGCGCCGCATTTTGTGGCACCCGTGGCCGCCCACGCCTGAGCAGGACACCCCATGAGCGCCATCGACCTTTACAACGCACCGTCCCCCGCCTTTGCAGACAAGGTGGCGCACAGCCTGGCCTTGTTGCAACGCGCCGCCAGCGAATACCCCAAGCTCACCCAGGCCTCCAGCCTGGGCGCTGAAGACATGGTGGTCACGCACCTGATTCACCTGGCGGGCATCCCAAGCGGCATTTTTGTGCTCGACACCGGCAAGTTGCACGCCGAGACCCTGGCTTTGGTGGGCCAGATTGAGCAGCGCTACACCCGCAGCGTGGAGGTGTACCGTCCCAAAAACGAGTCGGTGGTGAAGTTTGTGCGCCACCACGGCGAAGAGGCCATGTACCAAAGCATCGACCTGCGCAAGCAGTGCTGCGACATCCGCAAAATGGAGCCGCTGGCCCGCGCCTTGGCCGGCAAAGACGGCTGGATCACCGGGCTGCGCCGCGAACAGTCCAACGCCCGCGCCGAGGTGGCCGACATCGTGCAAGAAGCCGGTGCGTTCGGTAGCCGCGTGAAGATCAGCCCACTGGTGGAATGGACCTGGGGTGACGTGTGGCATTTCATCGCCGAGCACCGGCTGGACTACAACGCCCTGCACGATCAGTTTTACCCCAGCATTGGCTGCGCCCCCTGCACCCGCGCCATCAGCGTGGGCGAAGACTTCCGCGCCGGCCGCTGGTGGTGGGAAGACGAAAAAGCCAAAGAGTGCGGCCTGCATGTGCAGTCCATCGAGTCCCAACGCCCCCAGGCCGCCTGAATTTTTTTGAGCCAAACAACATGAACGCCCGTACCGACAACGCCGTGCTCCAGTCCGCCCAGCCGACCACCGAACACCACCTGAGCAACGCCCACCTGGACGCGCTGGAGGAAGAAACCATCTTCATCCTGCGCGAGGTGGCGGCCGCGTTCGAGCGCCCTGCCCTGCTGTTCTCGGGCGGCAAAGACTCGCTGGTGATGCTCAAATGCGCCGAGAAGGCGTTTGGCGTTGGCCGAATTCCCTACCCGCTGCTGATGATCGACACCGGCCACAACTTTTCGGAAGTGACCGACTTCCGCGACAGCCGTGCCGCCGAGTTGCAGGCCGAGCTGATCGTGCGCAACGTCGAAGACTCGATGAAGCGCGGCACCGTGCGCCTGGCCCACCCGGGTGAGAGCCGCAATGTGCACCAGTCGGTCACGCTGCTCGAAGCGATCGAAGAGTTCCGTTTCGATGCCCTGATCGGCGGCGCCCGCCGCGACGAAGAAAAAGCCCGCGCCAAGGAGCGCATTTTTTCGCACCGCGACAGCTTCGGCCAGTGGCAACCCAAGGCCCAGCGCCCCGAGCTGTGGACGCTGTTCAACACCCGGCTGGCCCCGGGCGAACACTTCCGCGTGTTCCCCATCAGCAACTGGACCGAGCTGGACGTGTGGCAGTACATCGAGCGCGAGCACATCGCCCTGCCCTCGATCTACTACACGCACCCGCGCGAGGTGGTCGACCGCCGCGGCTTGCTGGTGCCGGTGACCGAATTGACCCCACCGAAAGACGGTGAGACCGTGCAGGTGCGCGACGTGCGTTTTCGCACCGTCGGCGACATCACCTGCACCTGCCCGGTGGAAAGCCTGGCCGCCACCGCCGCCGACATCGTGATCGAGACGCTGGCGGCTGACGTGAGCGAGCGCGGCGCGACCCGCATGGACGACAAGACCTCTGAAGCTTCGATGGAGAAGCGGAAGAAAGATGGGTACTTTTGACGCCCCCCGCGCCGCGCCTGCGGCGCGTCACCCCCCACTGGGGGGCAACACCTGTGGCCCGGCAAAGCCGGTTCCACGGTGTTCTGGGTTTCAGACATCTGCTCCGGCCACCTTTTTGATTTTGTGATTGACTGACATGAATACCACTTCCTCCGTTCGGGCTGAGCCTGTCGAAGCCCTCGCACCCACGCAGGCGCAAGACACCCGCCCCGCCCTGAAATTCATCACCTGCGGCTCGGTCGACGACGGCAAAAGCACGCTCATCGGCCGCCTGCTGGTGGACAGCAAAGCCGTGCTGCAAGACCACTTGGCTGGCGTCCAGCGCCAGGGTGAGACCGACCTGGCGCTGCTGACCGACGGCCTGTCGGCCGAGCGCGAGCAGGGCATCACCATTGACGTGGCCTACCGATACTTCAACACCGAAACCCGCAAGTTCATCATCGGCGACGCGCCGGGTCACGAGCAGTACACCCGCAACATGGTGACGGCCGCTTCCAGCGCCGACGCGGCGGTGGTGCTGGTGGACGCCACCAAGCTCGACTGGAATGACGCCGCACTCAAGCTGCTGGTGCAGACCCGCCGCCATTCGCTGCTGCTCAAGCTGCTGCGCGTGCCGTCCATCGTGTTCGCTGTGAACAAGCTGGACGCCGTGGCCGACAGCGCGCTCGCGTTCCAGCACATCAGCGCAGCGCTTGCCGCGTTTGCCGCCGAAGCCGGCATTGCCGTCACCGCCACCGTGCCGGTGTCGGCGCTGAAAGGCTGGAACGTGGTGGACGCTGCCGCCGACGCCACTTGGTGCGGCTACACAGGCCCGACGCTGCTGGACATCCTCGAACACCTGCCGGTCACGGCCGCCGACACGGCGCTGCCTTTCGCATTTCCCGTTCAATGGGTCGAAAAGTTCAGCAGCTCGTCCGACACCAGCCAAGGCCGGCGCGTGTTCTGGGGCCGTGTGGCCACCGGCGGCGTTCAGCCGGGTCAGCAAGTCAAGGTCATGCCCAGCGGCCAGGCCGCCACCGTGGCGCAAGTGCTCGACCATGCGCGCACACCCAAAGCGGTGCAGGCCGGTCACAGCGCGGGCATCGTGCTGGACCGTGAGGTCGATGTGTCGCGCGGGGACTGGCTGCTGGCGGCCGATAACAGCGGCGGTACAGCCCTGGAAGGCAGCCGCGAGATTTGCGCCACCGTGGCCTGGCTGGACGACGAAACCCTGGTCGCCGGGCGTGTGTACTGGGCGCTTCACGGTCACCGTTGGGTCAAGGCCAAGGTCAAGCGCATCGTGCACAAGCTTGACATCAACACCCTGGCCGAAGAAGACGCCACGCAGCTCGAACCCAACGCCATCGGTCATATTGAGCTCACGCTGCAAGAGCCGCTGGTCACCCTGCCGTTTGCGCAGTCGCGCGCGCTGGGCTCCCTGGTGCTGGTGGACACCGCCAGCCACAAGACCTCTGGCGCCCTGCTGGTCAGCTGAACCCGCGCCCAACAACCTTAACTTATGTCAACGCAAGGGGCTTGACCCCTCCCTACACTCTGGAAAACCCTAAAATCTGGGGTTTTACCGAACAGCCCACCACACCATGACCCACGTTGTCACCGAATCCTGCATCCGCTGCAAATACACCGATTGTGTGGACGTCTGCCCCGTCGACTGCTTCCGTGAAGGCCCCAACTTCCTGACCATCGACCCCGATGAGTGCATTGACTGCGCCGTCTGCATTCCCGAGTGCCCGGTCAGCGCGATCTACGCCGAAGAAGACCTGCCCAAAGACCAGCTGCACATGACCCAGCTCAACGCCGATCTGGCCGTGCTGCCAGGCTGGAAAAGCATCACCAAGCGCAAAGAGCCGCTGCCCGACGCCGACGACTGGAAAGACCGCAGCGGCAAGCTGTCCGAGCTGATCCGCTGAGCACCATGGACCCGCAACTGGCCCCTGCCGTGATGGACACAGCAGCCGCGCATGATGGTCCGATCGAAACCGATGCCGTCATCGTGGGTGCCGGCCCGGTGGGCCTATTTCAGGTGTTTGAGCTCGGGCTGCTGGAGATCAAGGCGCATGTGATCGACGCGCTGGCCTACCCTGGTGGCCAGCCTGTGGAGCTGTACCCAGACAAGCCGATTTACGACATACCGGCCATCCCAGTGTGTACCGGCCAGGAACTCACGGACAGCCTGCTCAAGCAGATTGCACCGTTTGGCGCCACGTTCCACCTGGGTCAAGAAGTGACCACAGTGGCGCAACAAGCTGACGGGCGCTTCTTCGTCGAAACGTCCAAAGGCACCCGCTTCCTCACCAAGACGCTGTTCATTGCCGCCGGGGTGGGCGCCTTTCAGCCGCGACTGCTCAAGGTGGACGGTCTGGAGCGTTTCGACGATTCACAGCTGTTTTACCGGGTCAAGAACCCGGCCGACTTCGCCGGCAAAAATCTGGTGATCGTGGGCGGTGGCGACTCGGCCATTGACTGGGCGCTCAACTTCGTGGCCGATGGCCCGAACAAAGCCGAAAGCGTGATCCTGATCCACCGCCGCGACGGCTTCAAGGCCGCGCCCGCCAACGTGGCCAAGATGCGCGACCTGTGTGACCAACTCGAGATGCAGTTCATCGTCGGCCAGATCACCGGCCATGAAGAACAAGACGGCCGCCTCAGCGGTGTCAAAGTCACCGGCTCTGACGCCGTGACCCGCGTGGTGCCGCTCGACGTGCTGCTGGTCTTTTTTGGCCTGTCGCCCAAGCTCGGCCCCATTGCCGACTGGGGCCTGGAGATTGAACGCAAGCAGCTGGTCGTGGACACCGAAAAGTTTTCCACCAGCATTCCCGGCATCTTCGCCGTGGGCGACATCAACACCTACCCAGGTAAAAAGAAGCTCATTTTGTGCGGCTTCCACGAATGCGCCCTGGCCGCTTTTGGTGCCATGCCCATCATCTTTCCGGACAAGAAGGTGTTTTTGCAATACACCACCACCAGCCCCAAACTGCACAAGGTGCTGGGTGTCGAGTCACCGGTGTTTGACTGAGCCGATCCCGTCAAAACCCATTGAGCCACCTGCGCTCACCCGCAAAGCCCTCCCACCGGAGGGCTTTGTTTTTGCACCTACAATCCAACCGCGCTTGAAAAAGTGCATTCGCTAGGGGTGTTGCGGTCTGACAAGGCTGCGACTGAGAAAGTCCCTTTGAACCTGATTGAGGTAATCCTCGCGCAGGGAAGCAGCCACGCAAAACCCAACGCACGCCCGACGTGCGCCAGCTCCGTTTTGCGTGCAGCCGACCTGCCATTGACGTCCCACGGACACAACACATGGCAACCACCAACCGAAACGCTTCCCCACTTTGCCTGCCCGCTGCGGCGGCAGGCCCTTTCAAACCCAGCAGCGCTGCCGTGGCCTGCCTGCTCGCTTGCGCGTCTGCAGCACAAGCGCAAAGCCCGGCGCCCACGGCCAGCCTGGCTGAGGTCGTCATTCAAAGTGACGCAGTCACCGCTGCGCCCGACGTCAGCGGGTTCGCAGACCAGCCCCTGGCCCATTCGCCGCTGAGCGCCACCGTCATCTCGTCGGACGAGATCATCAACACCGGGGCACGCCGGCTGAGCGACCTGTACCGTCTGGACGCGTCGGTTTCAGACGCCTACAACGCTGGCGGCTATTACGACTACGCGAGCGTGCGCGGCTTCGTCATCGACAACACCTACAACTACCGCCGCGAAGGCCTGCCCATCAGCGCCGAAACCGCGCTGCCGCTGGACCACTTGGAGCGCGTGGAGTTGCTCAAAGGGACCAGTGGCATCCAGGCCGGTACCAGCGCGCCCGGCGGCCTGTTCAACCTGGTGGTGAAGCGCCCCACCCAAAACAAGCTGCGCAGCCTGCGACTGGAAGCCAACAGCACCGGCAATGCGCTGGTGCATGCCGACCTGGGCGGGCGCCTGGGTGACAACCGCGACGTGGGCTACCGCCTCAACCTGCTCGGCGAGCGCCTGAACAGCCACGGACGCGGCACCGAAGGTCAGCGCGCCCTGATGGCGCTGGCAATGGACGCGCGTCTATCGCCCGACAGCCTGCTGGAAGGTGAATTCGAGGTTTCGCGCCGCAGCCAGGCCAGCGTGCCCGGCCTGAGCCTGCTGGGAAGCGCCCTGCCCCCGGCCGATGCCCGCATCAACATCAACACCCAGCCTTGGAGCCAGCCCGTGGTGTTCCAAAATTTCAGCGGCAGCGTGCGCTACACCCAAGCCATCAACAGCGACTGGAACTGGCAAGCGCAGCTGGGCACGCACCGGCTGAAGACCGATGACCGGTTGGCGTATCCCTATGGTTGCTACGACCCGGTTGCCGACGAATACCTCTTCAGCTATTGCCCCAATGGCGACTTCGACCTCTACGATTACCGCAGCGAAAACGAGCGCCGCAACACCACAGCCGCACAGTGGCGCATCAACGGCAAACTGACCACCGGCGCCCTTCAACACCAAGTGAGCGCCGGCGTGGTCACCAGCCGCTTCACCGACCGGGGTCAGCTGCAAGCCGACGATCCGTACAACCCGGTTGGCATTGGCAACATTTACACCCTGCCTACCTTCGCGCCCTTGGCCGAATACACCGACCCGTACACCAACCGCACCGAGCGCAGCACCGAGTTCTTCGCCACCGACGTGATCCGCTGGAACGAACAGCTTCAAACTTGGTTCGGCCTGCGCCACACGCTGCTCGACCGCGCCAGCGTGCGCACGGACGGAACGCGGGCCACCAACTATACCCAGAACGTCACCACGCCATGGCTGGCCGCCACCTGGCAGCTCAACGCGGCGCAGATGGCCTACGCCAGCTGGGGGCAAGGTGTCGAATCGGAAGTCGCGCCCGGCCGCGCACGCTACACCAACCAGGGCGAACCGCTGCCGGCGCTCAAAAGCCGCCAGTGGGAGCTGGGGCTGAAATCGGACACCGGTAGCCAGCGCTGGAATGCCACACTTTTCAACATGGTGCGCCCTGCGTCTGGTGATCTGCTGTTGGGTGGCGCACCGGCGTGCGAGGCGGATGACTCCTGCACCCGCATCATCGACGGCAATGCCCGCCACCGCGGGCTAGAGCTGGGTGGTGGCCGCACCAGCGGCGCATGGTCCTACGACGCCAGCGCCACCTGGATTCACGCCGAACGCCGCAGCTCGGTGATCGATCCCGCGCTGAACGGTCAACGCCCCACCAACGTACCCACCTGGGTGCTCAGAGCCAACATCAGCCACGCCCTGGCCACGGTGCCCGGCCTGCACCTGGGCGCCCACCTGTCACACGAAGGGCGCCGCGCCGTGCTGCCCGACGGTTCGTTGCAACTCCCTTCCTGGACACGAATCGACGCCTCACTGCGCTACGATACGCGGCTGCAAGGCCAGCCAGCCACCTGGACCCTGGCAGTCGACAACCTGCTGGATCGCCGTTTTTTCAAAGAGTCGCCGTATCAGTATGGTCACGTCTACTTGTTTCCAAGCGCACCACGCACCGTTCGCCTGTCTCTCCAGACAAATTTCTGAAAAATTACGGCCCACTTGAAAAAATGGCGAAAATGTCCCTATAATTCAAAGCTGTTCCCTGATAGCTCAGTCGGTAGAGCGACGGACTGTTAATCCGCAGGTCCCTGGTTCGAGTCCAGGTCGGGGAGCCAAGTAAATCAAGAGTCAGCAGGTTAGCGCCTGCTGACTTTTTTGCTTTCTGGGTCTCCCGTGTCCGACACGTGTCCGAAATTCTTAGCGGACACATGCATGTGTCCGGATCGCAACAGACCGGCCTTGCTCAGACGGCATCGAAAACGTTCAGAGGCTCGGTGACAGAACTCTATGGGCTAGATTTCTCAGCAAATCCAGCGAGACGTGGGTCCCAATCGGACCCTAAAGTAGCCGCATGCCTCCATCGGGAGAACGCCGTGCAACAGCCATCCAGCCCACCACCAGATTTTCACGATCAAGTGCCGACCGTGTTTCTGCGCATGCCATCCGTCATGCAGATGACGGGCTTGGGTCGATCCACAATCTACAGGCTCATGGCCCAACAACAGTTCCCCTGCCCGGTTCGACTCGGTGTGCGTGCCGTGGCCTGGCGCCGAAGCGAGCTGGATCTGTGGAGCCAGACACGCCCAGCTACGTCGCACTGATGAGGACAGGCTCACCGTTGGAATCCATCGGGTTTGCAGCGACCCAAACACCCACCCGGAGATGGCCAACTGCGGCAGGAGAAGCCGTATCCTGGGTGGCTCCAGTGCAGCGACTGCCGTCGGTCGCGGCACAGGGGTGGGTTCACGCAGCGTGGCGCAAAGCCGTCATCGGCTCACCCAGCAGCACGGCGGCATCAATGACAGGTATCGAAAGGGTTGCAGTCATCCAGCCAAGCAGTCCACAGGTTGCCCCGCCAACTCGCGGTCGAATGTCCGCTGCACGAAGGGTCGAACTCACGCTCAGTCTCAAGACACGGCGGTGGTGCAGTCTCAATGAAATCAACGTACGCTCTTTACGAGCGAGAGAACGCTGAATGACTTCTCACCATGCGTACATAGGCGTTTATTCAGAACGATTCCCAGGCTTCCCGATAATTCGTACATCAACCACCAGGGGTGTAAGCGGACGGCGATCCCACCCCGCCCGTACGACAAGGCCGTTCCCCACCTGAGAATGCGCTATCAGGTTGGCTGCCAGTGGTGCGGCAGCAACTCGCCGATCTGGCTGGCGCGCTGCATGGGCAGGCGTGCCATCACATCGCGCAGGTAGGCGTAGGGGTCGTGCCCGTTCATGCGCGCTGACTGGATCAGGCTCATGACGGCCGCTGCCCGCTGGCCCGCGCGCAGGCTGCCAGCGAAGAGCCAGTTGTTGCGGCCAATGGCAATCGGCCGGATCTGGTTCTCGATCCAGTTGTTGTCCACGGGCAATTGCCCATCCCCCACGAACCGGGTCAATGCATCCCAGCGCCGCAGGCTGTATTCCAGCGCCTTGGCGCTCGCTGAGCCCTCGGGCACCTTCTGACGTTGCAGCACCATCCACTGGTGCAAGGCATCGAGCAGCGGCTTCGTTTGCTGTTGCCGGATGGCTTGGCGCTGATCGGTCTGCAGCGCCTTGACCTCACGCTCGATCTCGTAGACCCGCGCGAACTGCTGCAGCGCGAACTCGGCGATCTGGCTCTGGTTCGCTGCGTGCAGGTCAAAGAACTTGCGCCGTGCGTGCGCCAGGCAGCCGACCTCGGTCACGCCACTGGCGATCAAGGCTTTGTAGCCGCTGAAGTCGTCACAGGTCAGGCTGCCTCTCCAGTCGCCCAGAAAGCGCCGGGCATGTTCGCCCGAGCGCGATTCGCAGAAGTCGTAGACGACCACCCTGGTGTTCTCGAAGGCGCCCGTGGCATAGGCCCAGAGGTAAGCCCGGTGCGTTTTGCCATTGCCGGGTTTGAGCATCGCCACCGGCGTCTCGTCGGCATGCAGCACGCTGTGCTGCAGCAGCTCGGCCTTCATCGCGTCCACCAGCGGCTGCAACTGCACGCCACAGGAGCCCACCCATTGCGCGAGCGTGGAACGCGGGATCGCCAAACCGGCGCGACCAAAGATCGCTTCCTGGCGGTACAGCGGCAGGTGGTCGGCGTACTTGGCCACCAGCACCTGCGCCAGCAGCCCGGTGGTGGGGATGCCCTTATCGATGACGTGAGGATCGACAGGGACTTGGGTGAGCGTCTCGCACTTCGAGCACGCCCACTTGCCCCGGATGTGGCGCTCCACGGTGAACACGCCGGGCACGTAGTCCAGCTTCTCGGCCACGTCCTCGCCCACGCGCAACATCCGGCAGCCGCAGGCGCAAGTGGTGGACTCGGGCTCATGGCGGATCTCGCGCCGCGGCAGGTTTGCCGGCAGCGGCGCGCGCTTCGGCGCCTTCTTATCTTCCAGCTTGGCGGGCGCCTGCGCTTCCTGCAGCGCATCGATCTCCGTGGCCACGGCCGCCAGGTCGGCCTCGATCTCGTCTTCGAGCAAGCTCTTCTGCTCGGGGTTGAAGCGCTCGGACTGAGCGGCGAACTTCATGCGCTTCAGAAGCGCGTTCTCGTGCGTGAGTTTGTCCAGCAGCGCGCTCTGGTGGCGCAGTTGCGTCATGAGGCGCGTGGTCAGCTCACGCAGCTCTTGTGCGCTCAGGCTCTGCAGGGATTGAGGCTCGACCACCATGGGTATTCACTGTGCCAGCACTGGCACGCGCGCACCATTGGCGCATGCCCCAATTGGCAAGCACCGGTCTGCGCTTCAGAGTCAGACCACGGTGATGACACCACCGTCGGCCAGGCGCTGCCAGGGCAGGCCCAGCACCAGCGCATCAAACTGCGCACGGGTCAGCGCGGCGGTGCTGGCCGTATCACGCGGCCAGACGAACTTGCCGCTGTTCAGGCGCCGCGCCGCCAGCCACACACCGATGCCGTCGTGCACCAGCACCTTCATGCGGTTGGCGCGCCGATTGGCGAACAGGTACGCGTGGTGCGGGTGCGCTGCGCCGAAGACCGACACCACACGGGCCAGCGCTGATTCGGTGCCCGCTCGCATGTCCAGCGGTTCGGTGGCCAACCACAAGGCATCCACACGTATCATTTGAGCAACTCTCGCATCCACACCGAGCAATGCTCGGCCGCGGCCAGCGGCCAGGTCACGCAGACGTTGGTAGCGCCACGGCGCACCTCGATTCGGATGTCTGGTGCGGGTGCGAACGCGAGAGGTGGCATCGGCACCGGAACGAATGCGGGAGCCTGCGGGGCAGGCAGCGCACCACCACTTTGGCTGCGCCACTTGTGAACAACATTGGCGTTGATGCCGTGGGACAGGGCAATGCGGGCCACCGAGGCACCCGGCTCGGCGCACTGAGCGAGGATCTGCTGTTTGAGCTCGGCGCCGTACCGCCGGCGGGTCTTCTTCTTGGCTTCATTCATGGTGTCCACCTATTTCGTTTGGTGGACACCATCGTTGCCGCTTAAGCCAAGATCTTCAAGGGTGGGATGACCGCGCGCTTACCCAGGGGTTTTGAATGGGAAAGAAATTTGTTGTGGCCGCCGGCCTGATGCTGCCTTTGATGGTCGCCGCTCAGGGCGTTCTCCCAAGCACTCAAATGAATATCGACCGTGCGGCTCCTGCACCTGTAGCAAAAGTGGTTCGAATTGGTCATGTGGCTCCCATCAGCGGCGAGCTTGCGCATCTTGGAAAGGACAACGAACTGGGCGCTAGGATGGCCATCAACGCGCTCAATTCCATGAATGTGACGATGCAAGGCATGCCGGTCGTCTGGGAGCTGCAGACCGAAGACGACCATGCCGATCCCAAGGAAGCCGTGGCTGCTGCTCGCCGCCTTGTTGGCGGTGGCGTGCACGGGGTGGTCGGGCATCTGAACTCTGGCGCATCCATCCCGGGCGCGGCAATCTACGATGCAGCCGGCATCCCCATGGTGACTCCATCGTCCACGAATCCCAAGCTCACCCGCCTGGGTTACCCTGGTGTTTTCAGGCTTGTCGGCGATGACATGCAGATGGGCGAACAACTCGGGCGCGTCGCCGTTGAAAAGTTTCGCGCCAAGAAGATTTTCGTTGTGGACGACAGGACCTTCTACGGTTCCTACTTGGCAGAAGGGTTCATCGAGGGCGTGCGAAAAGCAGGCTCGGACATTACCGAACAAGCCTTCCTGCGCGAGGGAAACAAGGACTACCGCGCAGTTGCCAAGCGGGCGCAAGCCATCGGTCCCGACATCGTTTTCTTTGCCGGCATGGACGCCGATGCAGCTCCATTGCTACAAGAGCTCGTGCGCGCGGGTGTTCGATCATTTCTCATAGGCGGAGATGGCATGTGCAGCTCGGATCTGCCCAGGCTTGCAGGCCCAGCGTTGGGCGAAGAGCGAGTCCTTTGTGCCGAAGCCGGTGGCGTCACCTCCAGTGAAGCAGATGCACTCAAGGCGTTCAAGGAGAACTTCCGTAAGCAGTATGGCCAGGACGTCCAGATCTACGCCCCGTACAGCTACGACGCCGTGATGGTGCTGGCCAATGCCATGATCGCTGCGAATTCAGCTGCACCGCAGGACTACCTCCCCAAGCTGAAATCGGCGCCCTATACCGGCGTCACCGGCTTGATCAGTTTTGATGGAAGGGGTGACCTACTCAAACCCGCGTTCACCATGATGACCTTCGGAAGTTGTCAAGCTAGTTGTCGCCTGAGGTTGTCAAATCAAGCTGCCTTCTGATCGGACTCCTTGGTTTGTGGGCTGTCTGGGTTTAGGTGAACCTCGTCGATGAAGGTCCAGTTGCGGGTGTTTCCTGACCAACGCGCTGGATGTTGTTGCCTGGCTTTTTCATAGACCGCAGCACGTGCGTGCAGCAAAGCTTCATCGGTCTGTGCATGGCGCTGCGCGGGGGTCACGAAGCTGATTGCACTGTGCCTGTGCTGCTCGTTGTACCAGTGCACCAGCTCGGTCACCCAGCGCCTGGCCTGCATCAGATCGGCAAACGGCTTGAGCGGCAGCTGCGGGCGGTACTTCAAGGTCTTGAACAGCGATTCGGCGTATGGGTTGTCGTTGCTCACCGCGGGGCGGCTGCGGCTGTGTGCCACGCCCAAGCGCTGCATGGTGGCCAGCATCGTTTCGCCCTTCATCGGACTGCCGTTGTCCGAATGCACTGTGACCTGATCCGCACCAACGCCCTGGCGCCGACAGATGTCCTCCAGCAGCGCTGCAGCCCGCTCGGCGCTCTCGCAATCGAAGACCTGCCAGCCCACCACCTTGCGGCTGAAGATGTCCACGAACAGGTACAGGTAGAAGAACAGGCCGCGCACCTGGGTGGGCAAGTAGGTGATGTCCCAACAGTAGATCTGGTCGGGCCTTCTCGCCACCAAGGCGCGGGGTTTGCTGCGCTTTTGCGGCACGCGTTCAAGGCGGCGGTGAGCCAGTTGCCCAGCCTGACGCAGCAGCCTGTACAGGGTTGACTCGCTCGCCACGTACATGCCCTTGTCAGCCAGACGGGGCACGATCTGGCTGGGTGGCAGGTCCTTGAACTCCTCACTGTTGAGCACAGCCAGAGCCGCCAGGCGTTCAGCGTCGCTCAGTTTGTTGGGCGGGCAGTTATGACTGCGTTGATCAGGGGTGCGCCTGTCGCCCACATACAGCGCATTTTTTCCAGCATCCACCCAGCGCTGCACAGTGCGTGCGGCCAGCCCGATGATCTCGCAGGCCCTGTGCAAGCGGGCGCCAGCGATGCAAGCTTCGGCGATCAGCTCCAGCACGGTGGCGCGTTGTGCGAGGGTGCTCATGTGTCCTCGCCCTGCGATTTCAGAACCAAGGCCTGGAACTTTTTTTGAAGGATCAGCAAAGCGGCGGCCTCGGCCAGCGCGCGGTCCTTGCGGCGCACCTCGCGCTCCAGCTGGTCGTGCCGGCCTTGCAACTCGCGCAGCGCAGTGTTGGCCAGGCGTTGCTCAGCGGCGCTGGCAGCAGCGGGTTGCGTCGATGCGCAAAAGGCTTCGCGCCACTGGATCAGCTGGTGCTCGAATAAGCCCTTCTCGCGGCACCAGGCGTGCAGCGCCGGCCCCACCAGGGTGTGGCTTTCGTTCAAGGCCAACAGCCGCTGAACAGGGCTCCACTGGGCTGCGGGCGTATCGCTGGGCAGCGTTGGCGCATGCGCCAACGCTGCCCCCACAGGGCGCGATCTCTTGAGCCAGCCCTTGAGCGTTCCCAGTGGCATGTTCAGCTCAGTGGCCACCGATTCCAAGGTGCGCGAGCCGCGCGTGCGGACCTTGCTCAATGCCTGCTCTATGAACTCTGGCGAATGTTGATTCTTTTGCATGTTGTGTCGCTTTGGCGCGGATCATCCGCGTGAAAAAGGAGGCGACAACTAGTCTGACGCAGGGGGCCTTCAAAGGGGGGCAGCGCGTGACGGCTGGCGTGGTCCGTTGAGGTCCATGACCGATACAGTCCTGCCCTCGCCTTACGATCCACACCTTAAGAGACAGCTTCAGGGCCCCATGCCGTCATTCGCTAGCGTGAATTGACCGCCGCGAAACGGTCGCTCGTACCAACAAGCCTTGGACGAGGATCAAGTAGTGTCGCGGACGAAGAGTGAGGCGCTTAACTTAGCTACCGCGCCAGCGAGTTTCACAGCGATCAGGGCGAGATCGTTGGCTTGTTGCGCAGTAACCGCTGCATCGCTGCTGCCAGCTCTTGAGGAGAGTCGGGTTTGAAGACGATTTCGGAGATTCCGACGCTCAACGCCTCGTCTCGCATGGCGTCGGTGATGTAGCCCGATATGAGAGCAACGGACACACCAGGTCTGAGCGCAACCACTTCTTTGAGCACTTCAATCCCGTTATCACCCGGCATGTTGTAGTCGGAGATGACCACGTCAAAATGTTGATCAGTTGTTCTCAGCAACTCCCGCGCATCATGAGAAGAGACAAACGCTTTCACTTCATGACCGCTGCGTTCAAGCAACCGCGTGATGAGGAATACCAGCGCATCGTCGTCGATGTACAGCACACGGCCTTTGGGTTCAAGTGACGAACCGGACGGCATTGACGCAAATGGGGCTGCTGCATCACTCTTCGCCGCAGCGACTGGGAAAAAGAGATCAAAACGAGTGCCCGCACCCGGCGCACTATCAACGACGATCTTGCCGCCATGGCGTGTGACGATTCCGTGCGCAACCGCCAGCCCCAACCCGGTACCTTCACCGTAAGCGGTCATCCAACTACGTCTTCCCACAGAGCGCTTGAGAGGAGAAGCTACGTGTCCATGTAGAACAAGGTGGACACGTATGTCAGAGATCGACGCAGAGGTGGTACGGCGCCTGGTCACGGGTCGCAAGAACGATGGACGGGCCGTGTACGACCCGCAGGCCAAGGCAGAGGTGGTGCGGGCGTGCCTGAAGCCGGGTGTGTCGGTGGCGCGCATGGCGCTGCAATGCGGCATCAACGCCAACTTGCTGCGCCGCTGGATCACCCAGAGCATGGGTGCAGACATGAAGGCAAGTCGGGCCAGCATGCCGACCGTGGCCATGGCCAGCACCAGTGCTTTTGTCCCGCTGCGGCTGGCGGCCCCCGAGGTGTCCTCCGTCACCGCTGCGCAGATCAAGGCACGCCTGCACGCCCGACTGCCCAATGGGGTGGAGATCGACCTCAGCGAAGCAGGCCCAGGCGAGTGGTTACCCGTCATTGAACTTCTGGGGCGCCTGCCATGTTCCGACTCGACGACACGCTGACGGTGTACCTGCACCGCCCGGCCATCGACTTCCGAACGGGCATCAACGGTCTGGCCATCCTGGTGGAGCAAGCCCTGGGCATGAACCCGTTCGCGGCGGCGGTGTACGTGTTCAGCAACCGCCAGCGCAACCGGGTGAAGATCCTGGTCTGGGAGCGCAACGGCTTCTGGTTGTTGATGAAGCGCCTGGAGCAAGACCGCTTCATCTGGCCGGACGAGGCGGTGGTGCCGACGCTGACGGTGGAGCAACTGCACTGGTTGCTTGATGGCATTGATCTGGCGGTCACACAGCGACATCCACAGCGGTTCTACGAGCGCGTTGCGTGAGGCTGGTGCTGCCGAAATGAGCAAGGCCACTGCTGAGAATATTTGCCGCAAAATCTCCAGCACAAGGAACCGCCTGAGCGACAAGCAGATCGAAGCAGGCGATGGTTCACATGCCCACCGCCGAAGAATTTGCAGCCTTGCAAAAGGCGCTGGCCCAAGCCACCCAGACCAGCGAATCGCTCGCTGGTGAGCTGCGCATCACGCGCGCCGAGCGCGACCTGCTCAAGGAGCAGCTCAACAAGTTCAAGCGCCAGTTGTTCGCCGCCAAGAGCGAGGCCAGCGCCGGCCACCAGAAGGACATGTTCTTCAACGAGGCCGAGGCGCTTGGATCGGCAACCCAGCCGGCCCAGGAAGAAACCGAGGCCGACGACAACACTGTCGAGGTCCCCGCTCACAAACGGACCAAGCGCGGGCGCAAGCCGCTGGACCCGGCGCTGCCGCGCGAGGTGGTGCGCCACGAACTGCCCGAGTCCGAGCGTGTCTGTCCTCACGACGGTGCCGTGCTGCGGGAGATTGGCGTGGAGGCCAGCGAGCAGCTCGACATCATTCCGCAACAAGTGCGCGTGATCCGCCACGAGCGGGTCAAGTACGCCTGCCCGTGCTGCGACGGCACGCTACGTCTGGCGGCCAAGCCCGAGCAAGTCATCCCCAAGGGGCTGTTCAGCGAAGGCCTGCTGGCCTGGGTGATCACCTCCAAGTACGTGGACGGCCTGCCGCTGTACCGCCAGGCGGCCTTGCTGGGGCGCTTTGGCGGCAGCGACCTCTCACGCAACACCATGGCCGCCAGCGTGGTGCGGGTGGGCCAGGCGGTGCAGCCCGTCATCAACCTGCTGCGCGACCGGGTGCTGGACGCCCCGCTGATCTTCGGTGACGAAACCGAGATCCAGGTGCTCAAGGAGGCTGGGCGCAGCGCCCAGTCCAAGAGCTACATGTGGGCGCAGATGACCGATGGCTCTGGCGCCAGCGGCACGGGTCCGCCCATACGCTTGTTCGCCTACTCACCCTCACGCAGCACCGAAGCGGCGCAGCGTCTGTACGTCGGCGTGCGCGAGGGCGGCGT
Organism: Hydrogenophaga sp. L99; assembly: GCF_058731905.1. Taxonomy (NCBI): domain Bacteria; kingdom Pseudomonadati; phylum Pseudomonadota; class Betaproteobacteria; order Burkholderiales; family Comamonadaceae; genus Hydrogenophaga; species Hydrogenophaga sp. L99. Next base: position 1,651,155 of record NZ_CM178972.1, read on the forward strand.
GCTGATGAGCGACGGCTACGAGGTCTACAACAAAATCGCCTTGGCCAACAAGCTCGTGCACATCGGGTGTTGGGCTCATTGCAGGCGTTACTTCAATGACGCGCTGCAGGCGTGTCCCAAGAACAACCGGGGGCCAGAGCAGCTGGCGGCCAAGTTCATCGCGCTGATCGGCAAGCTCTACCGTGTGGAGGCACTGGCCAAAGAACAACGGCTGGATGCGGGCGCTTTGCTGCAAAGCCGCCAAGCCCACAGCGTGCCGGTGCTGCAAGAGATCCAGGCCCTGCTGCTGGCCAACGTTCATGCGGTGCTGCCGGGCAGCTTGCTGGGCAAGGCGCTGCACTACCTGTCCTCTCAATGGGTCAAGCTGGAGCGCTTCGTCACCAGTGGCCACTACCCCATAGACAACAACGGCTGTGAGAATTCGATCCGTCCGTTTGTCATCGGCAGACGCAACTGGCTCTTCGCCGACACCGTGGCAGGCGCCAACGCGAGCGCCAACCTGTACTCGTTGCTGGAGACCTGCAAGGTCAACGGCGTCGATGGGTACCAGTACCTGAGGGCGCTGCTGGTGGCACTTCCACGGGCCAGGACCGTTGAGGACTACGAGGCCTTGCTGCCCTGGCGACTGGTGCGGTGATCCACCGCCTGACAGTTCGAGGCGCGAGATGGCTCAGTGCAAATCGGCCGCAGCACCACAGCACTTCTTGAACTTCGCCCCGCTCCCACAAGGGCACGGATCATTGCGCCCCACCTTGGGCTGCATCGACTTGGCCACTTCCCGCTGATAGACAGCGAGCCGAAGTGGCAGCCAGTGAGCGTGCATGTCCAGAACAGCCGGCGGGATTTGTTGAGCCAGCTCCGATCGCATGGCCGGTGTTCGGGTGAGTTCGTCCTGATCCACGGAATAGTCGTCTTCGCCCAGCAGGGCAATGGGTCTGAACCAAGCTTGCCCTTGGGGAGTGGACAGCAACGGTTGCCAGTCCTTCCAGCAAAGCCTCATCCCCTGGACAAAGCCGTACGCCCACGATTCTGCGTCGTCGTACTCACGCTCGTCACCGTCGTAGGCCATCGTTGACCAGCACGGGCTGATCTCCCGGGGGTCATCCCCCAGGCCGGCAATGATGGTGTTGAAGTGGCGCATGACCAAGCCCAGCATGTGGTTCAGCTCTTCGACGGAACCCATCGGAGGCATCATCTCCTTGGTACCCCAGATCTTGGGCAGCCATTGCTTGGGATGCACGGTCGTCGGCCCGACCGCAATGGCGTGCAAGAACCCATCGACCATGTCCATGGTCATGCCTTCTTCCGTGTCAACGCCGAACAGCAGAAAGTGGTCGAGTTCTTCGAACTCTTCCTCGGACAAGGGAGCAAATGGGTCTGTCATCAACTGAATGTGAAATGCGGCGCTGACCCAGATTCTCGCGCGTCGCAGACCGCACCACGCCGAGAGAACATTCATTGCCGCAACGGGCATCCGAGTGCAAGGGCGTGGTCAATAGAGCGCTTACCCTTCACCTACCGGCTTGGTCGTGAAAAACGGCTCAAACAAGTGCTGTTTTGTTTCGTCGTCCATCCCCACGCCGTTATCAATCACCGAAATCAGTAGGCAAGGCACTTCTCTATGAATCTGCGGATCCGTAGCGAGACAGGAAGCAAGACAGCCTCGCGCCTCAATGCGAATTTCGCCAGGTCTCGACGCCATGGCATGCGCTGCATTGGTCACCAGATTCATCAGCACCTGATCGATTTGCACTCGATCTGCGTCGATGCAGGGCGTGTCATCGTACAAGTCGAGCACAAGTGAGACCTGAGCGGGTAAGAGCGGACGCAACAACCGCGTCATGTCCTCCAGCAGTTGCTTGGGGTTTACCGTCACACGATTGGTGGGTTGCTTACGACTGAACGCGAGGATCTGCTGGACCAAATCACGGCCCCGCAATCCCGCTTTCTCGATTTCGTTCAGCGACATTTGAATAGAAGGATTCGACAGCGCATCGCCCGCCGCGAGCTTGGTGTTGCCCAGGATGATTCCCAGGATGTTGTTGAAGTCGTGCGCGATTCCACCTGCGAGCGTGCCGATCGCTTCATGCTTTTGGGCTTCCCGCACCTGAGATTCGAGGGATGCCCGCTGCGCCTCGGCTTGCACGCGTGGTGTGACATCGACCAGAATCCCGGCGACGCGATAGGGCTGGCCTTGGTCATCGGCATAAAAGCGACCCTTAGTCCAAAGCCAATGCGTCGAGGTGTCGGGCCATACACATTTGAACTCGACGTTGTACGACCCGAAGCTTGTCATCGCTGTTTGAAAGTGCTGGTTGACGCGCTCGCGATCATCGACGTGGACGTGATTCAGGAAGGTGTCGTACCCCCACTCTGTATGACCTTGCCCTCGTTTGGTGTAGCTCTTAGCCCGACGATTACGCGGCCTTTTTGCGCTGTGCCTCGTACCAGCGTTGCTCGAACTGCATCGGGCTGAGGTAGCCCAGCGAGGAATGAAGCCGGCGGTGATTGTAGAAAGCCATCCAGTCCATCACAGCCTGTTTGGCCTGCTCTCGCGTGGCGAACTTGTGCCCATGCACGCTGGCCGTTTTCAGGCGGCCCCAGAAGCTCTCGGTCGGCGCGTTGTCCCAGCAGTTGCCCTTCCTGCTCATCGAGGAACGCATCTTCCAGTCTTTCAAAGCATCCTGGAATTCGCCGCTGCAATACTGGCTGCCCCTGTCGCTGTGGAATATCAGACCAGTCGGCGGGCGCCGCCGCCACCACGCCATGGCCAGCGCGTCCTTGACCAGGCCCGCCTGCATGTGCGGCTGCAGGCTCCAGCCCACCACCTGACGGCTGAACAGGTCGATGACCGCAGCCAGGTACAGCCAGCCCTCGTCGGTGGCGATGTAGGTGATGTCTCCACTCCACAGCTGGTTGGGTGCCTCGGGGGTAAAGCGCCGCTGCACCAGGTCTGGTGCCACCGGCAGACTGTGGCGGCTGTCGGTGGTGACCACAAACTTGCGCTTGGTTCTGGCACGGATACCGTGCTGCTGCATCAACTTGCGCACCCTGTCCTTGCCCACCCGGATGCCCCTGGCCAGCAGTTCCTTGTGCATCCGAGGCCAGCCGTATTCCCCCTTGACCTCGGCGTGGATGGCGCGGATGTGTGCCAGCAGTGCTTCGTCGCTGTGGCGCCCGCCGGGCCTGCCAGCGATGTCCTGTGGGCGGCGCAGCCAGTTGAAGTAGCCGCTGGCGCTGACCTCCAGCACGCCGCAGGAGACGCTCACCGGGTACTGCTGCCTCATTTGGTGAATCCAGGCGTACCTCGCAGCGTGTCCTGCGCGAAGTACGCCGCGGCTTTTTTTGCGATGTCGCGCTCCATCCTCAGGCGCGCAACTTCCGCTCGCAAACGCGCTATCTCCATCTGCTCGGGCGAGACCCCCACGGCCTTGTTATCGCCCCCAGCGCCGCTCAACGCGCCTTTGGCTGCCTGGCGAACCCAATTGCCCAGACTGGCCTTGGGGATCCCCAACACCTTGGCCACCACAGCAATGGCCTGACCGGCGCTCACCTGACGGACCGCCTCCAACTTGAACTCCTGCGTGTACTGCGCACGCACCTGCTTTGCTGCTGTCATTCCTTGACTCCTTGTCGGTATTTTCAACAAGGACTAAGAACTCCACTTTTCAGGGGCAAGGTCAGTAACGGCATCCGCGTAGCCAAAGCAACGGTCGTGCATCAAGGAGCGCCGCGCAACATTGGTCTGCAGGTTCATGTCCCAATCACCGATCCCTGCGGACTCCAGCGCAAAACGCAACCGCTCCTCGCTCTCGCAAGCTAGTTTCAACGCGCGATCGCGTTCCACTTCGATGAGGTGTGCTTCAAGCAATCGGCTGGCGCTGGCCGCCATGGACGTGAGAAACGATCTTTCTGAAGACGACATGCACCTTGACACGGTGTCCATGACGCACAAGGCGCCAATTCGATGCCCCCTGACCCAAAGCGGTGAAACTGCAAACGAGCGAACAAAGGGTGGCCCGGCTACAAACGGATGTTGACAGAAGCGTACATCCGAGCGAGCGTCGTCGACTTCAAACACCACGTCGTCGGAAAGGGTCCGGGCCGCGAAGCTGTAATCTCTAGACAAGCACACCGTACCCTCCAAGCCGACCGAGGCATGCAGCCATTCCTGATCAGGATCCTCCTGTGTCAGCGTCGAGATCGGCACGCCCAATGCGTTCGCCACGGCGTTGACGATGTGTCCGAGGACAGCGTCGGTCGCGGCTGAGGACACGTCCAGTTGTTGGAGGATCTCAAGGCGCCCTGCTTCTTCAGTGGAGCCGGCTGATGATTGCACTTTCTTTGCCGATCGACGAAATTGGTGGGAGTGCACTTGGCAGTACTGCACTTTGATTAAATGTTAATACGATTCAAAATCGCCTTGTTGACGAACATCAACGGATGGCCGAGCTACTGAGATGAAATGAAAAGCATTCGCACAGCTGTCGACTGCGAGATCTCCCGCTGAAACTACGCAGAGGCGTGTGTCCCGCTGGCATTGACATTCGATCAAAAATGCGTGGCCTGCGGCTAAAGCAGAAAGCCCTTGTCTGTACGAGTCCTGCTGAGTGTGGCTGGTCTAGCTGGAGTTTCCAAGCGCTATCGCTGAGTGTTTTTCTCGATTTCGCTTGGTTGGATGAGCCGTGGCAGGGCTCAAGGTGATCAGCGCGAACAATAGACTTTGCTTTTTTCCGATCTGATGAGAGACTGATTACCCAACTTGAAAGGAATCACACATGGCGGGCTACTTTGAACTCAAGCAAGCGGCAGGTGAACATTTCATGTTCAACCTCAAGGCGGGAAACCACCAGGTGATCCTGACAAGCGAGCGATACGCCACCAAGGAAAGCGCGGAAGCTGGTATCGCATCCGTCAAGGAGAACGCTCCTCTTGACGAGCGCTATCAACGCAAGGCTGCCAAAAGCAACGAACCGTATTTCGTCTTGGTTGCAAGCAATGGTCAGACCATTGGCAGGAGCGAAATGTATTCTTCCACTGAGGCCATGGAAGGCGGCATAGCGTCAGTCAAAACGAATGCACCAGGTGCACCGACCAAGACACTCTGAGGAAAGCGGCAAAGGCTAAAAGACGACAACCACACGCTTCAATCGGAACGGTACGAAGCACCCGTCTGGCGTAGCAGGTGACTCAGCGTTATCGCTTCGCCAGCGTCATCGACCCCCCAGAGTCTTATGGATCGCTGCAATTGGCGGCGCACTTTGGGCGTAGTGATGGGGGCCTAGCCTCTTGCTTTACTCGCCATGCGCAGGATGTCGTCCAAGGCATTGCCGTCGCCGTTCAAGTCCAGCATCCCGCTCAAACCGCCCAGTGCAGGAGGCCCGCCAGCGCCCGCCCCCGCACTGGCACCGCCAATCAAGCCACCAAGGCTGCCCATCAGACCTCCAAGCCCGCTCGACCCTTCTCCCATGGTAGGCTGTTGCCCGGGACTGCCAGCCTGCTTTGCCATGTATCCGGTGACCAGCATCGCCAGCAAGGGCAACATTTTTCGCAGCACGCCGGAGTCGAGGCCAGACTGAGAAGCTGCGTTGTCAGCCACTGCACGACTCACATCCTTTGAGCCAAAAATCTGGCCCAATACTTCGTTCCCTTGACTTGGGTCTGTGGGTTGTGCCCCGAGGACTTGATCGAGTAGACCTCCGCCTCCGAGCTGTCCCAGCAACCCACCCAATCCGTCAAGACCAGACGGCTGGGCCTGAGCCTGCTTTTTCATTCCGCCCAAGATGGCAGGCAACAATGCATCCGCACCAGCAGCAGCCTGATCTTCACTCAGGCCCAGGTCGCGCGCGACCGATTGCAAGCCGCCCGCTTGGGCAAGGATATCGGTGAGGTTCATGGTTTTCTCCGTGTTCAGATGAGCTGATTCATCATCACGTTAACCGCTCGTGGCGGCAAGCTTTGGCAATACGACCTCAGAAAGCGTCACGAGGGCAACTGGACCGAACTGCCATTTGCATTAAACGGTCAACCCAACTCGCAGGCAAGTGCCATGCGATGTCCGTACTCCGAAGTGGATCAGTCGCCCCATCACGTGCTGCGTCCATTTTTTCGAGACTGTCAGCGCCTCAGACCCGGGATGTCGGTTCTCGAAAAATACCCACCATCCTGTCTTGCGCGTGTGAGAATTGTTCACGCCTACAAGCTGCATGGTAAGCTGAGGCGGTCAGTTTTTTCACCATTCGATAAGGGGAGCGCCATGAGCATGATGCAAGAATTCAGGGAGTTTGCAGTCAAGGGCAACGTCATTGATCTGGCTGTGGGCGTGATCATTGGAGGAGCCTTCGGCAAGATCGTTACCTCGATGGTGGACGACATCATCATGCCCATCGTGGGCTCCATCTTTGGCAACCTGGACTTCACCAATCTGTACGTGGCACTGGGCAAGGTACCGGAGGGCACCGCTCCTACTTTGGCTGCACTCAAGACTGCTGGCGTGCCGACGCTGGCCTACGGTAACTTCATCACGGTGGCCATCAACTTCATCATCCTGGCATTCATCATTTTCCTGATGATCAAGCAGGTCAATCGGCTCAAGCGCGAGACGCCGGCTGCACCACCCACCCCCGTGGCCACGCCTGAAGATGTGGTGTTGTTGCGCGAGATCCGCGACAGCCTCAAGAGGTGATGTCTCGGGCCTCCAGTGGCCGCCACTCGTCTCGACAAACCTTTTCCGAGGATCCGAGCTTTTTGCTTCTCTCCCGTTTGATAAAGGGTTGCGACTGGTGACGGAGGTATTGCCGCCGTTCGAGGTGCTACGTACCCGACGACCGGTAATTTCACTTGAGACGATCTAAGGCAACGCTGATTAAGTACTGCTCGAGCGTGGTGTTTACCTGTACCGTTGCAGTACAGACGAACAGGCAGATGAAGATGAAACAGCAAACCCTTGCCATGGCCGCCGATCAAGCTGAAGGTTTTGAGCCTTACCGCAGGCCGACCAGGCGCGATACCTTCCTGGCCACGATGCAGCAGATCGTGCCCTGGCAGGCGTTGTGCGCGGTGATCGAGCCTCACTACCCCAAGGCCGGCAACGGGCGTCCACCGATCGGGCTCGAGCGTATGCTGCGCATGTACTTCGTGCAGCACTGGTTCAACCTGGCCGATGAGGCCTGCGAGGATGCGCTACTCGACAGCACCGCGCTGCGGCGCTTTGTCGGCATAGACCTCGGGCGCGAGCGCGTGCCCGATGCGACCACGCTGCTGAAGTTTCGCCGCTTGCTGGAGACGCACCAACTGGGCGAGGCCTTGTTTGCCAAAGTGGGAGAGGTGCTGCAGGCGCAGGGCATGAAGGTCGGTACCGGCACCATCGTGGACGCCACCATCATCGGCGCACCGAGCTCGACCAAAAACGCAGACAAGCAACGTGACCCCGAGATGCACCAGACCAAGAAGGGTCAGCAGTGGTATTTCGGGATGAAGATGCACATCGGCGTGGACAGTCGCAGCGGGCTGGCGCACAGCGCCGTGGTGACAGCGGCCAACATGCACGACAAACACCCGCTGCCCGATTTGCTGCACGGCAACGAGCAGCGCGTGTACGGCGACAGCGCCTACGCTAGCCAGAAGACGCTGATCGCTTCCAGGGCGCCCAAGGCCAAAGACTTCACCAACCAGCGCGTGCGCAAGGGCGGTGAAGTCGATGAAGCCGAACGCTCGAAGAACCGCAACAAGTCCAGAATCCGGGCGCGGGTCGAACACGTCTTTGCAGTGGTCAAGCGGCTGTGGGGCTTTGCCAAGGTGCGCTACCGGGGGCTGGCCAAGAACGCCACGCGCTCGTTCGTGGCGCTGGGATTGGCCAACATCTACCTGGCGCGTCAGCGCCTCATGGGATGAGTGCGTCTGCAGCGCACGCCAAACGCGTGCACAAGGTCGAAATGGCCCTGAAACGGTACGAAATCCACTTGATTTGACCTTGCTTCTCGCATGGCGCAATCAGGAGGCAACGGGTCGCTGGATCGACCGCTTGTTCAGCGTTGCCCTAAGCCCTTGAGCGCGACCGTCTGCAACCAGTCTTAAGCCGCCGGCCAGTGCGGTATGGGGTAAAGGTTCATGCCGACAACCGATTTTTTTGCTCCACGGGTACATCAGTGACACAGTTGACCTGCCTCGATCAGTGTCAAGCTCCCTGTCCCGTCGCGAGCTTCAGCACCATCCCTATCACGAACAGCGAGGCGGCAATGCGACCCCAGCGCCAAGTGGTGAACCAGTAGCGATGATTGACCCACACCGCGCGATGGATTCGCGCTGCTGAAACCAGAAGCGCAATCGCAACGACTATGGGGCCGACGATTCCGACGGGCGCATCGATCTGGCCCAGAAGGAATAACCAGAACAGCGGCCAAGCCACCGCATCGAAGACCGCCAACCATCGTCGACCAGTCCACTGCGGTGCATTGGCCCGGGGTTCACGCGCAACGAGCAGCCACATACCAACCTCCAGTCACTTCATGCTTCACAGACCCGATCCGCTGTTCTTCTCACCCATTCGGCCCCGGCACTGCCCAGAATCGAACGGCAATCGACAAACGTTCAAAGATTGACAGATCGCACCCGATGATTGAATCCACACGGCAAACAACCGTAAAAGATGTTTCATCGCTCGTGGGTCCATGGCCCGCCCAGTGATCCACCAAATCGTGTCGTCTGATCCCAAGGAACACTGCCCCAATTTCCGAGGGAGCTGGATTGGGAATCCGTCCCCCGGTCATCGAGCCTGCTCAGGTTTGCACCCTGCCCCGCATTCGTCGGTCGCCGTGCGACACCCAAAGCGCTGCGTCTAGGCGCGAGCGCCTGGGCACCGTGGAATAAATGGAAGGGGCCCACCAGAGTGAAACGGCGGTGGGAAGGCAGCTGTTTATGCCGCGAAAGGCCTTGGCGTCTGCGCCAGCAGCGCTATGGTTCGCAAGGCGGCGAGCGGCGAATTTTCAGGGGCGGCACCTTGTGGAGACTATCGAAAGGACCATCCACAAATCGGGAACGCAACTCCATGAGCCTCGGTTCGTGAAACGCCGCGTGCCAACCATTCGTTCCAAGAAGCTCAGACGGACGGAAACGACTGGAAACCATTGAGACGCGCACGATACCCGCGCCATCTAGACAGGATTTCGCAGCTCCCAGCTAAATGGATGCAGACAGCGATCTGCCGTCGCTGGCACTGCCGGAGCCGCCCTATATGCTGGATCGTGATCAGCTTGAAACGTTTGCCACTGTGGTCGAGCAGCAAAGCTTTGATCGTGCGGCCAGCGTGCTCAGCATCACGAGAGGCGCTGTCTCCCAGCGCATCAAAGCGCTGGAAGAATCACTTTCCACGGTACTGGTCAAGCGTGAACGGCCGGTGGCGGCAACGCATGCCGGTGAGGTGCTAATGCGCCATGTGAAGGCGCTGCGCATCCTTGAAGGATCGGCGCTCCAAGAACTCGCGCCTACCGCAAAACCACACGCACCCGTGTCCCTGGCCATTGCGGTGAATGCCGATTCCCTGGCCACCTGGTTTCCTGCAGTGCTCAAGGAGCTACTGATGGGTAAGCTGGTGGCCCTGGAGGTGATCGCAGACGATCAGGATCACACCTCTGCCCTGCTGGCTCGCGGTGATGTGATCGGCTGCATTTCGACATCTGCCAAACCCGCCGATGGCTTCTTAGCCGAATGCCTGGGCGCCATGGAATACCGCTGCTATGCGACGCCAGCCTTCGCCTCCACGCACTTTCCAAGCGGGCTCACAGTGCCCGCTGTGCTCTCAACGCCGGCGGTGTTGTTCAACCGCAAGGACTCGCTGCACGACGACTTCCTGAAAAGGCATTTTGGGTTCGCCGTTGAGCGATACGCCAGACACTACCTGCCCTCGCCCGTCGCCTTGCTCGAAGGGGTTGCCATGGGCGCTGGCTATGGCCTGATTCCCAGCTGGCAGGCGGCTCCCTTGGTGGAAGCGGGACAGCTCGTGGACGTCTGCCCCGATGAGCGAGAGATGGTGGACCTGTTCTGGCACCACTGGGACCTCGAACCACCAATGGCCAGTGACATCACTGCCCTGATCGTCAAGGTGGCCAGAAATAGCCTGGAGTCTTCGGTCGGGTTCGAGCCATCAACGGCGCAGACTGGACCATCCCCGAACCCACCCTCCAGCAACAAAGCGGAGCCACAGGGCGGTGCCAGCGGACAAGAAGCATCCGAGCAGCAGTGACACCACGTCGGTGTCTTCACCATACTGCCCCAGCCAGCCCGCCAGATGCACAGTGAATCGCCCCGGGTTTCGTGGAGGCCGGTTGGTTTAAGTCAGGCCGCCACCATGGAGGACTGACTGGCGAGTTGCCGGTAGTAGTTTGCCTCAGCCTCTGCAGGAGGGATGTATCCGATGGGTCCGAGCAGCCGGTGATGGTTGAACCAGGACACCCATTCCAGCGTTGCCAGCTCCACCGATTCACGGGTTGGCCATGACCGGCGATGAATCACCTCGGCCTTGTACAGACCGTTGATGGTCTCGGCTAAAGCGTTGTCGTAGCTGTCGCCCTTGCTGCCCACCGAGGGCTCGATGCCTGCCTCTGACAGCCGTTCGCTGTAGCGAATGCTGACGTATTGCGACCCCCTGTCGGAATGGTGAATCAATGCGCCATCACGCTCGGGCTGCCGGGCATACAGCGCCTGCTCCAGGGCATCCAGAACGAAGTCCGTGTGCATGGAGGTACTGACCCGCCAGCCCACGATGCGCCGGGCATACACATCGATCACGAAGGCCACGTACAGCCAGCCTTGCCAGGTTGAAACGTAGGTGAAGTCCGAGACCCACAGCTGGTTCGGCCGCTCGGCCTTGAACTGCCGATTGACCCGATCCAGCGGGCAAGGGGCCTTCATGTCGCTGAGGGTGGTGCGCACCACCTTGCCCCGGCGCACGCCCTGCAAGCCCAGTCGCTTCATCAACCGCTCAACCGTGCAGCGGGCAATGACAACTCCCTCCCGGTTCATCTGTTTCCAGACCTTGTCGGCGCCGTAGACCCGCATGTTGGCTTGCCAGACGCGCTCAACGTGCGGCACCAGGGTGTCGTCACGCTGGGCGCGCGGGCAGCGCAGCTGGGGATTTCGCTGATGAGCAGCATGGCGCCAATAGCCTGACGGGGCGATCTGCAGCACTTTGCAGATCGACTCGACCCCGTAGGCCTGTCGATGCTGATCGACGAAGTTGTTCAGGACTTCAGACGGCGGTCGAGCTCCGCCTGGGCGAAAAACGCGCTGGCCAGCTTCAGGATCTCGTTGGCTTTGCGCAGCTCTTTGACCTCGCGCTCCAGCGCCTTCATCTGTTCACGTTCGGATGTCGTGATGCCGTCGCGCACGCCGGAATCGATCTGGTCTCGCTTGACCCATTCGTTGAGGGTCTGGGGCACGCAGCCGATCTTGGGGGCGATGGACTCGATGGTGGCCCACAGCGAGGGGTACTCGCCTCTGTGCTCACGCACCATGCGAACAGCACGCTCGCGGACCTCAGGTGAAAACTGGTTCGACTTCTTGCTCATGGCTCAATCCTCTCAGAGAAAAGAGCCTCCTCAAAACCCGGGGCGATTCACCTTGTGCCTGGCCTCGAAGGCATCGGAGATGTACTTGAGGAAGATCAGCCCGAGCGCGACGTGTTTGTAGTCGGACGGCTCCATGTTGCCGCGCAGCTTATCGGCGGCCTTGAACATATCGGCCTCGAAGCCAAGAGTTCCTCCGTTGCCGTTCTTGTTGGTGTCGTTCTGTGCCATTGGGCCTCTTCCTATTTACGTGGTGCTTTCGCGGCCGGGGCTTGATACCCCGGCGCGAGCTTGGCGTTCTCTACTCCGTACAAGGCCAGCGGATCGCTGAGCCAGAGACGGTACTGTTCTTCTTTGAGGCGGTGGTCGGACGAGCAGTCCACACTCCAACGCAGCAACATGTAGCCCGCCACCGCTGCGCGCACGCGCATCCGGATCGCGCCGTCCTGCATCCCGTAGTCCCTCTTGATGATCTCGGGGCGTTCAAGACGCGGGTGCGGCACGAAGTCCAGCTCAACGATGCGCGTCCACTGGATGTCGTTGTCCGGGCGCTCGTTGGCCAGCGGCTCCTCGTCGAGCAGCGTTGGCGCTTCGATACGGGTGATGACGAAGTCGCGGAACTCGCCGCTCTTGCGGTCGAAGGCGCGGACGTGCCAACGCAGACCGGTGTCGACAAGGGCGAACGGGACGATGACCCGTTCTGACTCACCTCTGCTCATTGAGTGGTAGCGGATGGCAACTGGCCGCTTGGCGTAGATGGCCCGGCAGATCGGAGCCAACACGTCCATCTTAGGAATGCTCAAGACGGCTGGTGATTCGCAAGGCACCAGGGTGTGTGACTCTCCATTGACGCCATCCCCGAACCCCAAAGCGAGGGCTGACAGCACACGCTGTGAGGCGTGCTCAAACAGAGGAGCGAAATTTTTGCCGATGCGGTAGATCTTGTTACTACCGTCGAACTCGATGTTCTGAGGAGCGATCTCGCGGTACAGGGCGAGGTCTCGCGTTGCACCCGCTGGAGCCACTCCGAAACGGCCGCTTAAATCAGGACGACCAATCTCTCCGAAAAAGAAGAGCCGGAAGTCGACATAGGCCAAGCGATCGCGTTGACCGTGGCTTAGGTTTTCGACGTGGGTGGTGACCACTTTCAGTTGCCCTTCGTACCTGAGGTTCGAAGGTTTAGAACTGAAAAGCAAGGATTAGTCGGCTTCATGGACTATTTATATCATCAAAATGATTAGATTAATGGTCCAACTTGCACATAGATTCCTTTTCTAGCGAACTGGACCAATGTGGGGTAGTGGGGTTGTTGGCTGGAGGTGTCGATCGGGGTCGGGTTGAAGTGATGGACGCGGCACCTGCTGATCAATTTGCATTGGCTTTCGTTGCTGTTCATTTGTCTGGCTGGCAGTCATACCTTTGACAAAACTGGCGATGTGCCCTGCCAATTGCCGGTCTGTCGCTTCGCCCGATTGGGCCAACGCCAAGCCGATTTGCACCCAAGCATCGACAGCCGCCTTCTTCGCCGGATGATTCTGCGGTCCGCTTTGTTTGGTTGATGGCGCGCGGCGCAAGCGCCCATCTTCCTGGGCCTTCAAACGCCACAGCGGATCGGGCTGGCGATGCTGGCCGCGCGTGGATTGCCGTGTGGCTTCGGCCTCGACGCCATAGCCTCGCAACTTTTCAGCGAAGGTCTCGCGCCAGCGGTGCAGGTCGTTCTTGCGTGGATTGAGGCGCTTGCCCAGCCTGGACACGGCACGCACGCTGATGTGCACATGCGGGTTGGCCTGGTGGTCGTGCAGCACCATCACATATTTGTGGTCGGCCAGCTCGGCCCGCGCAAACTCCCGCGCGGCGCGCTGCACGATCAGCGGATCGGTGCCTCGCGGCATCGACAGCATGATGTTGAAGGCCTCGCGCCGCTGGCCTGGCTCGGCGTCCTCAGGGATACGGGCGCCGCCCATGCGCCACTCATCGGCCAGGTGGTGCAGGCTGTCTTTGCCTTTCAGGGTCTCCCCGCGCTGGTCTTCGATTTCCAGCCGCCCGTTTTTGCTGATGTAGCGAAAGTGCGCCGCAATGGCCGCCATGCTCCGCCCTCCCCCGGTGACTTTGACCATGACCTGAGGCGCGCGCCGCACGACGGTGGCTTCGATGCGTTTGCGGATGGCGTTGGCACGCTGTTGCGCGCCCGAAGCGCCCAGCTTGGGCTGGGGCCTAACCTGGACGATGCGGTTGCCCGGATAGAACAGGCGGTCGCCCCAGGTGATGAGGATGCCGTCGAGGTCAGGCGCATGGGGAGCGCTGGTCAGGGTCGAAGGCACGGACGAAGTGCCAGACGAAGCAACACGTCGGCCGCCGGTGGAGGTATTCATGGTCGGCTCCTTCGGGTGCCCGCATGGGTTCTTCTGGCAGGTGGTGAAACGCTGGGCCGACGTGGCTGCAGGTCGGCCAGGGCGCAAGAGACATGGTCAAGGTGGCGGCGCACGTCACGGGACAAAGCTTCGAGCACGCCAATGTAGGGACGGATGGGCTCCACATCTCCCCGGCGCAGCAACGCATTCAGCTGGTAGAGGCGGTGACCGAAGTGGGCCAGCTCGTCCGTGGATGCGGTGAGCGCCTGCAAGGTCTGCGCGTGCCCTCTTCCGTCCAGGACCACCGGCACACCCGCCACGAGAGCGGCCACGTAGTCACCGGTGGCCATGCCCGCTCGCTTCGCGGCCTGAAGCGTGGCTGCGGCGTCCTCAGACCGCATGCGCAGGCACAGGCGTGTGCGGGCGGCTGGATCGGTCTGGACAGGTGTGCGGCAGGCCTCGGCGTTCTGCAGCGCAGAACGCCCCAGCGCGTCGGCCAGCACCTGGCGCACCAGGTGGGAAGGCGAGAGGCCGACGGCCTGCGCTCGCTCCATCAGCGGGGCCTTGAGGCCATGCAGGTCCACGCTGATGCGGTCACGTGACGAGGGTTCCATACCGAGTCTCCTGACGACGATTCACCCCTGGGTGAGCGTGTCAGACAACCGGCGCCACCGCGCCTTTCCTGCACTCACCCATGAACCCAGTATTGGTCTGAATCGAGGCTCTGACGCAGCTGGATTTGAGCCCAAATCCAGCAGGCAAAAAGGCACCAGCGGGTTGAAGATGAGCACGTACCGAGCAGCACCGCTCAGAACCTGAACAGACAGAACGAGCAGTGAACAGCACGCAAACTGCCACTGCACAAACCGATCAGCAAGTGACGAACTGCCAACAAACGCCTGACCTGAAACCGAACGATGAAACTGGTTCCAACCGATCCACCGGGCAGAAGCTCCCGCAAGGCCAAGCGCTTTGCGCAGGACATGCGGGAGCTGCGCGCCCAGGGCTACACCTTCGAGGCGATCCGGACGGCCTTGGCGGCGGTCGGTGTACACGTGAGCAATGCGACCGTGCAGCGCGAAGTGGCCAGGGCCACCAAAGCCGCTTCCGTCGCGCAAGGCGCGGGCTTCGGTGTTCGCCCAGATAAATCGCCGCCCGCTCTCACCCAGCCGAAGGTGTCCACAACCCTTCCATCAAACACCACGCACCAATCTCCTCAGGCTGCATCCGTGGAAATCGACATGCGCAGCGGCAAAGAGATTGCCGAAGCGTTCGCCAGCAGCCGGATCACCAACCCCCTGGCCCGCGCCAGGCTTAGGGCAAAGGACTCGCCATGAAAATCGCCATCATCAATTTCTCGGGGAACGTGGGCAAAACCACCATCGCCAGGCACCTGCTGCTGCCGCGTATCGACGGCGCGGAGCTGTTTTCTGTTGAGAGCCTGAACGCGGCCGACGGCGAAGGCCATGCGATGCGTGGACGGCAGTTCGGCGAGCTGCAGGAACTCCTGCAAACCATCGACCACGCGGTAGTGGACATCGGGGCCAGCAACGTGGAGGAATTGCTGGACCTGATGCAGAAGTACCAAGGCAGTCACGAGGACTTCGATGCGTTTGTGGTTCCCACGGTGCCGGCTCTCAAGCAGCAGCAGGACACCATCGCCACACTGGTCGATCTGGCGCGGCTGGGGGTGTCCCGCTCAAAGGTTCGGCTGGTGTTCAACATGGTCAACAGCGCCGCAGATGTCCCCGCGCACTTCGATCTGTTGCGGGCCTTCCTCAAAGCGCAGCCCATCGCCACAGAGAACGCGGCCTGCTATATAGGCCCCAACGAGGTGTACGGGCGCATCCGGGGCAGCAACGCCGACCTTGCCACCCTGGCCCGTGACGACACCGACTACAAAGCCTTGATCGTCAAGGCCAGGGACACCGCAGAAAAGCTCGCACTGGCCCAGAAGCTGGCCACACGGCGGCTGGCGGTGGGGGTTTTGCCGCAGTTGGATGCCTGCTTTGCGGCGCTTGGGCTGGGCGAGAGCGCCGCGAGCAACGTGGTACCGCTGGCACGGCAGGCACAGTGAGCGACCTGGTCACGGCCCGCGAAGAGCTGATGGCCGTGGCCATCGGCGATCTGGGCACGTTGCTGGATCGGGTCGAGATCTTGACACCCCAACTGGAAGCGAGCCGCATGGAGTTGCTGCGAACCAGCACCGACCTGGCGGAAAAGGTCGAGGCGTATTCAAAGCGCATGGATGAAATCACCGAGAACGCGAAGCTGCAGACGGTGAAGCACATCGCCCGCCGCGCCGACGAAATAGCACGGGGGACTGTGGGCACACAGACCCGGGCCATGGAGGAAGCGGCGCGCACGGTGTTCAGAAATGAAGTCGGCCCGACCCTGCAGCGGGTGACGCTGCCGCTGCAGGACGTGGCAGAACTGGCCCGCAAGGGTGCACGGCCCTGGGAAGGCTGGCTGCTGCACGCTGCGACAGCAGTGCTTGCTTCGGTCATCAGCTGGGCGATGGCCGCCTGGCTGTGGCTTCGGTGAGAAGCCGCGGCCGGGATCACGCAAGCCGGCGACAGGCGGCGAGCGCGTTTCGGAATTTCTGGTGCACCACACCGCCCGGCGAGGGTGGTGTGGTGCCGGGCCTGATCAGGCCTTGAGCTTGCGCATCTCTTCAGCCAGCACCCACAGCGCCCGGTTCAGGCTCACGCTGCGGTCGATGCTGGCCACCGGGCGGGTGTGCAGGCGTCGGCCCTTGGCTCCGCGTCCGGGCTGGCCACCACGCAAGGCGTTCTCTTGCACCCGCTGAAACGTGGTCCACAGGCTGTTGCCGAAGTCCTCCGGCCGTCGGGCTTCGATCAACTGCTCAGCGGTCACCGGAGCCGGTTGTTCACCCTCCCCCCGTTCGCCGTAGCGCAGCGCCAGGGCGGCGGTGGCAAAGGCCTGCTGTTCCTCGCGCTGCAACGTCAGCGCCTTCATGCTGTTGGTGGAGACATCCACCACCTCGAAGTCCTCCAGCACCCGGAACGCGCCTTCGATCACCTCGTCCTGGATGCTGCCCTTGTGCGGGATTCGGATGTCGTTGGTGATGTCGCCCACCACCAGACCGTTGCAGCAGACGTATCTGAACAGACCCGCCAGCATCTGGTAGCTGCTGGCGCCGTCGTGGCTGTTGATCAGGATGATCTCGTTGGCCTCGGGGCGGGTGTTGACCTGCCCTGCGTGGCGCATACGGATCATGTGCTTGGTGAACTCGGTTTTACCTTCGATGCGGCTTTTGCTCTGGGCCACCATGAAGGGTTCGAACCCCTCATGCCGCAGGGCGCGCAGCACGTCGATGGTGGGGATGTAGGTGTAGCGCTCGGAACGGCTGCCGTGTTTGCCCTCGGCAAAGATGGAGGGGGCGGCCCGGCGCATCTGGTCTTCGGCCAGCGCAGTCTCGCTGCGGATCACGAAAGTGGTGTGACCGAAACGGGCGGCCAGGGGGCGGGAAGCTTGAACGGTGTTCATGATGAAGGCTCCAAAGAAGGAATAAAGGGATGTCTGGTTAAGGCGGAAATACCGGGTGGGTGGATACCGCCCGGCGTGGTTGTTCAGGCGTGCGCCGGCTGGCGTCCACTGCGGGCCTTGCTGTTGCTGGTGGATGTGTTGGAGGTGGCGGCAGGGGCATCACCTGCGCCATCGCGTGCGCGACGGGCCTCGGCCTCTGCGCGGCTGTCGAGGTAGTCGATCTCATCAACCGTGAAGGTCAGCGCGTAGACGTCACCGCCTTCGTTGTCCTGGTAGATGTTGTTGCGCAATCGCCCGACTATGTTCACGTGCGAGCCTTTGCCCAGGTACGCGGCCGCATGTTCGGCCTGCTTTGCCCACAACGTCCAATGGATCGCAGTGGCCATCTCCTCGCGGTCTTCACCGCTGCCCCGGTGTTGGTTGCTGATGGCGAGCAGGACCGCCTTGGCGACCTTGCCCTCTCTCCCTTTGACGAATTCGAGCTTGACGGCACCGGCCAGGTGCGCGTGGCGCTGGATGACTTGAACGTGGGCCATGTGGAATCTCCTTGCGTGAGAGACCAGCCGGACCCCAACCCGGGCTCCTCAAAACTGATCCTCTCGCTCGGACTCCCTCGCTCCCGCCCACGGGCGGGCGGGGGGTGGGCACGGCCCCTTCCCTCGGGAAGGGGTGGGGGATGGGGAAAACCATGCAGCCGAAGCAGTGAGCCAGTCACCTGGCCCACCGCTGAAAGATCGCCCCACAAGTCCCCCTCACCCGTGGATGGGGGCGCCGTGGGGGGATAACGGTGGGCTGCATGGCGCACGCGCTGCCCGAGCCTCTTCGGGCGCTCCAGCGAAGCGCAGGCGACCGGGAAAACTGAACAGTGGCGGCTCTGCGGACGGCGTGACACCAAGCGCAGCGACTGGCGCGGCGTTCGAGCCGCTGCGATCACTTCTGGGGTTCGCTTTCTCCGGTATTCCCAGCGGCCCGGCTTCGGGCATGGCGGGTGGACCGGGGCGACGATCTGGCGGGCGGGACGGGACCAGAGTGCAGCGCCGGGAGCGGACCGAGCGTCAGTTCGTCCAGCGGGCTTGTTCCCGCGCAGCGGTAAGGAAAAAAAGACCGCGATCCCGGGGCACGGGAGAGGGCCGCGTTCCTTGCTCAGCCGGCTACGCCGGCCAAATGCCGCCCTCCCCTGCGCTCGCACGCAGTGCGCTGTTCAACATGAAAAAAGAAGGGGGCAAATGGCCCCAGGGTTCAAACGAGGCCTCGCTCCGCCATGGATTGAACGGAGCTGCCTGCGACGATGAAGTAGTCCAGCACCCGCACATCCACTAGCGTTGCTGCCTGCTTGAGCGTCTGCGTCAGATACTCGTCGGCACGTGACGGATCGGTTGCGCCCGAAGGATGGTTGTGCACCAGCAGAAGAGCGCAGCTGTTGCGAAGAAGCGCATCGCGCACCACCTCTCGCGGGTAGACCGATGTCTGACTCACCGTGCCTCGAAACATCTCCACGTAGTCCACCACGCGGTTCTGCGCGTCCAGGTGCACCACCGCAAACACCTCATGCGGAAGATTGCCCAGCCGGGCGCGCAGGAAGTCCTTGACCACAGCGGGCGAGGACATCACGTCACTGCCGCGTACCTGCGCCGCCAGCAACTGCTGAGCAGCCATCAGAACTTCGTCGGCCTCGGCCGGACGGTACCGGCCCGCGACATCGCGCACCAGCAAAGCGGAAGCGGCAACCGAGAGTGCCTGGAAGGAATCGAGGGAAGAAAACAGATCGTGCTGCATGACCAACTCCAGTGATCGGGCGGGATTGCCCGAGACCGGAACCGGCACGCCGCAGCGCAGCGGTCATAGGTTCGAAGACGGCCGAACGGCCGCCAGCGCCCAAAGGGCGCGCAGACCTTGACGGCGAGAACGGTGTGCAAGGATGAAGGGAACAGCAAGCCAGCCCCACCACACCTGCAGGCGTGAGGAAGGCAAGCGCAGCGCGCAGGCCGGGGGTATGCCCGCGGCCGGAGGCGTCAGGGATCGAAGCCGCATGGCCGCGACCCGGCACGGGGCGCGGGGCGCAGCCCGCAGAGCCCGACGGCGGCACGCCGGGACGCTGTTTCAGAATCGATACTCGTCAACGGTGACACCCAACACCACCGAAGACAATTCATCAAAACCATCTCCTTGCGCCATGACCACCGCCGCCAAGACTGCAACCACTGCCTGGGCCTTCCGTACCCGGTTTCGCCGGGGCGCGTTTGGCTGGAAAGGCACTCAGCTGGCCATCGGCCGCATCAACGAAGCCCTGACCGAAATCCGCGCGGTCGCCCGCCACGACACCGCCTGTGCAGCCGAAGGTGCCGTGCTGCTGCTGGAAAAGCTCTCCCCTGCCCTGTGCCAGATCGACAGCTCATCGGGCGCCCTGGGCAACGCCACCTACGCCACGGTCCAGGAGCTGGCGCCCCTGATCAGACAAGCACCCGTGAGCACCAAGGTGCGGCAGAAATGGCTGGACCGCCTGTTCGAGGCCATTCAGGAAGACGATCCCCCCTACATCGAATCCCTTGGTGATCACTGGGGCGACCTCTGCGCCACAAAGGAACTCGCTTCCACCTGGGCCGACCAGCTCCTCCCAACCCTGAAGAATGCCTTGCGAGAGCGCAAGCGCGGAACCTACGCCTTCTTCTCCGGCACCACCCTCTGCTACAGCGCCCTGTTCAAGGCCAAGCGGCACGATCAGATCCTGGAGCTGCTGGACATGGACCCGCACCCGATCTGGCCCTACCTGGTCTGGGGTGCCAAGGTGCTGGCGACACGAGGCCAGATCGATGAAGCCATCGCCTACCTGCGCGAGCGCGCAGGCAGCACCACCAGCGAAACGTCCATCGCCCGCTTCGCCGAAGAAGAACTGCTCAAGGCCGGTCGCCGTGCCGAAGCCTTCAACCAGTACGCGCTGCTCGCCAATCAGGCCAACACCCACATCGCGACCTTCCGGGCCCTAGCCAAGAAGTACCCCGAGCTGGCCAAAGACAAGCTGCTCGACCACCTGATCGCATCCACACCCGGTGAGCGTGGCAAGTGGTTTGCCACCGCCAAAACCCTCAAGCTGTTCGAGCAGGCAACCCGCCTTGCCTGGGCCTCACCGTGTGACCCCAAGACCCTGAACCGGGCCGCACGCGACCATCTCAAGACCCAGCCGGACTTCGCCATGCAATGCGCGCTCGCCTCTTTGCACTGGATGTCGATGGGTCACGGCTACGAACTCACAGGCTTGGACGTGCTGGAGGCCCACCGATTCGCCATCGAGGCAGCAGCGGAGACCCAGCAAACTCAACAAGCCCGAGCGTCCATCGAACAAGTGCTCGCATCCGATAGACCCATGGTTGCCTGGATGCAACGATCGCTGGGTACCGTGCGATAGCCAGCCTCGTAAGGGACGGTTGGCTTCCCTTCAAGTAGCTTTCCAAGCAGGTGAGCGTTTCTACCCGAGCGGGAACACTTGCCAGTTCACTACCATTGACCGTTCAAGGCTGTCTGCAGCCGGCCAGGTTTTGCAGTCCAATGACAGCCGCCGCCGGAACCTGCCATTCGTCACTCTGCGAGGCGACCGACCGCTGCATCTTCAGCAGCGGCCACTCAACATCGATGGGCC
Organism: Hydrogenophaga sp. L99; assembly: GCF_058731905.1. Classification (NCBI taxonomy): domain Bacteria; kingdom Pseudomonadati; phylum Pseudomonadota; class Betaproteobacteria; order Burkholderiales; family Comamonadaceae; genus Hydrogenophaga; species Hydrogenophaga sp. L99. The sequence goes on from NZ_CM178972.1 coordinate 1,672,211, forward strand.
GCACTAGTGGACTGTAACGTTTAAAAGGGAAGTATCATGGCAACCATTCCGCCGGAGGTTGCGATGAAACTCACGAAGAGCGAGCGCATGGAACTTCAACAGCAAGTAGCTGCGAGAAATGGCCGAGCCGATGCGGCGCGGCACGCGCGGTTGATCTTGCTGTTGGCCGACGGGCTTACCTGGTCGGAGATCCGATCCAAGCTCGACTGCAGCGACAGCTACATCGACCGGTGGAGCAAGCGGTTTGAAGCTGACCGTCTGGCCGGTCTGTTCTCTCGCCACGCTGGGCGCGAGCGCTACAAGGTGACCGATCGGCTGGAAGCTCGGGTGCTTGCACGCACCACCAAACACAAGCCGGCTGACGGCTCCACTCACTGGTCTACGCGCAAGCTGGCCGCTGAGCTGGGCGGGGACATCTCGCACATGACCGTGGCCCGCATCTGGGCCAAGCACGGTATCAAACCGCACTTGCTCGAAGGCTATCTGACATCCAACGACCCGGACTTCGAGACCAAGGCGGCTGACGTCATCGGGCTGTACCTGAACCCTCCGCAGAACGCCGTGGTGTTTAGCGTCGATGAGAAGACCGCGATTCAGGCGCTCAACCGGCTGGACCCTGTGCTGCCGCTTTCGCCGGGACGGGCCGAGCGCCATGGCTTCGAGTATTTCCGACACGGCACGCTGTCGTTGTATGCAGCCTTCAACACCAAGACCGGCGAGGTGCTGGGCAAGACTGCCACGCGCCACACCTCGGCGGAATTTGTGGCGTTTCTCACTGACATCGTGGCCAACCAGCCCAAGGGCAAAGAGATTCATGTCATCGCCGATAACCTCTCGGCCCACAAGACCAAGCAGGTTGCTGCGTTTCTCGAAATGCACAGCAACGTTCATATGCACTTCACGCCAACGTACTCGTCCTGGCTGAACCAAGTGGAGTTGTGGTTTGCCAAGATCGAACGTGATGTCATCGCACGCGGTGTCTTCACGTCCGTGCCTGACTTGAAGAGAAAGATCATGCGATACATCCGCAAGTACAACGAGCAGCCCAAGCCAGTGAAGTGGAAGTACTGTGATCTGTCACGACGCATTACTCCCGATTCAATCGTTACAGTCCACTAGGAGCCTGCGCGGCAGAAGCGCCATGAGGTCCGAATGCTTGGTAAATTGTGGGCATGGCCGCAAGTTACCTCCCCTACGAACCGCAACAGCAGCGACTGCTGCCTGACGCACTGCAAGACTGGCTGCCCGAAGGGCATCTGGCGTACTTCATCAGCGACAGCGTCGACAGCCTGGACCTGAGGGCGTTTCACGCCCGTTACGACAAGGGCGGCCCACGCAACCAACCGTTTCACCCGGCTATGATGATCAAGGTCTTGATCTATGGCTACGCCACGGGCACCTTCAGCTCGCGCAAGCTGGCGGCCAAACTGCATGAAGACGTGGCGCTGCGGGTGCTGGCCGCAGAGAACTACCCGGCGCACCGCACGCTCTCGGACTTTCGGGCACTGCACCTGCAAGAGCTCTCGGCCTTGTTCGTTCAGGTCGTTCGCCTGGCGCGCGAGTGCGGCCTGGTCAAACTGGGCACCGTGGCGGTGGACGGCACCAAGCTCAAGGCCAATGCGAGCCGTCACAAGGCCATGAGCTACGAGCGCATGCTCAAGGCCGAGGCCGAACTCAAAGCGCAGATTGACGGGCTGCTCAACAGAGCGAAGGCGGCCGACGACCTGGAAAAGAACGAACCCGACATCGACATCCCCAGCGAGATCAAACGCAGAGCCGATCGGCTGGCCGCGATCACGGCGGCCAAGCTGCGGCTGGAACAACGCCAGCGAGAAGCCGATGCAGCCCGTGGGCGCAGTCAGAACGATCAGCGCAAACCCCGGGACAAGGACGGCAAACCCAAGGGCGGGCGCTACAAGCTCGACTTCGGCGTGCCCAAAGACAGCGCCCAGGAGAGCTTCACCGACACGGACAGCCGGATCATGAAGCGTGCCGGTGGGGGCTATGACTACAGCTACAACGCGCACACGGCGGTGGACGAGAGCGCGCAGATCGTGGTGGCGGCCGAGCTGAGCAACAACGCCACCGATAGCGACCGCCTGCCCGTGTTGCTGGCGGCGGTGAAAGCCAACCTGTGCGAAGACGCCAGGCAGGTGCTGGCTGATGCGGGGTTCCGCTCGGAGTCGGTGTTCGAGCAGATCAAGGACAGCCCGAGCGAGTTGATCGTGGCGCTGGGGCGCGAGGGCAAGCAGGCGCTGGAGATTGACGCCCGGAAGTACCCGCGCAGCGCGGCGATGGATGCCAAGTTGAAGACACCCGAGGGCAAGGCGGCCTACCGCAAGAGGAAGTGGATCGTGGAGGCGCCCAACGGCTGGATCAAGAGCGTGCTGGGGTTCAGACAGTTCAGCTTGCGCGGACTGGACAAGGTCAAGGCCGAGTTCAAGCTCGTGTGTCTGGCGCTGAACTTGAGACGGATGTGCAGTTTGCGCGGCATTTGAGGGAAAACGGGGCATCTCGGGGCGCGAAACGGAGCGTTCAGACCTGACCAAGGCCGCCGTAAGGACCACGCCAAACAACGGAAGCGATCAAATCGCCCGAGGCACCGCGCAGCGGTCCTCAAATCAGTACGCGAAACGTTCTGCCGCGCAGGCTCCTAGGTGCCGAGCGACTCCTACCCGCTAGGCAGCCGGCTCTTTGCGACCCACTCCAGCCGGTCGAGGTCCTGGAGGCAGCGACCGGTCTAAAGCGCCATTAGTCAATTGCCGTCGGCTGCACGCTAAGAACCCAGACCCAATTGTTAGGCTCGCTCCAGCCGCGGGAGCATCAAGTCAGCCTATTTGTATGCGTTTGAGAACTTGCTCGATGGCAGGTCAGATCTGTTCAACGCAAGCCACCGCTCCGCATCGCGTCCTTCGCAAGCTGTTCACAACGCTGTGCGTCCAGTGGCTGCCCCGCCTGTCTGAAGCGTGCTGCCGCCGCTGAAAATTGGCTCACCACCTCATCGGTGCGTGGGTTCCGTGCGGCAGCGATGTGGCCCTTGACCTCTTCGTGCGCCGCGTACCACGCTGGCAGCCGCATGACCACATTGGCGAGGTAGGCACACTGTTCCTCATGCTTGTCGGCCAGGTCCAGTTCGCCTGCGCGTGCCGCCGCAATTGCTGCCGGCACGGCGAAGGTGATGCGGCAGCCGGGACAGGTTTCCAGCGGGCCGCGCACCGATTCGCTGGCATCTTCCAGCACATACAGCGCGGCGGCTGGATCGTCCTGGTGCAGGTTGATTCGGGTTCCGTAGATGCGGTCCATCAGATGAAAGCCGATGTCTGTCTGGCGCGCCACATCCAGCGCTTCATCGATGAGCGCGCGGGCTTCGTCGCGCCGGCCTTCGTGCAGCGACACTTCGGCCAAGCGCTGCAGCGACAAGGCTTCGCCCACCGGGCCTCCGATGGCCCGATGCAGACGCGCGCCTTCGCGCAAGTGCACGCGTGCCGCCACCAGATCGCCGGCCAGCCACTCGGCCTCTCCGCGCAAGGTGACTCCGAAAGCATGACCGCGCGCAGCGCCCAGGCGCTGGGCTTCCACGGCCAACGCATCGGCAAACTCGATGACCTGGGCATATGGCCGGGCACCGTAGAGAAAACGCTGCGTGATGCACAGGTGACCGTCGAACACACGCAGGGCCAAGTGCGGCACATGGCTGGTTTCCTGCAGATCGGCCCAAACGCTGCGGTGCAGTTCGCCGCGTGCATGGGCGGCGGCCGCCTGGGCCCAGGATGCAATCACCAGCGAGGCGGTGTCGCCCGACTCCAGCGCCAAGCGGCGCGCCACAGCGGCTTTGGCGGTGCCCATGGCAGGATCGGCGGCACCAAGCGCGGCAGCGCCTGCGTAGGCCAGGGCTTCGCTCAGGCGCCCATCCACGGATGTCGGCAACAAGCCTTGCAGTGCTTCAAGCGCTCCCTTGGGATCACCTTGTTTCACCTGGGCCAGTGCGGCCTTGGCGAGCAGGTTGTGGCTGTCCGGCGCGTTGGCGGCGTCAGCCGCCAGTCGGTAGGCCGCCATGGCGGCAGGGTCGCCCATGGCGTCCAGCGCTTCGGCACGCAGGCGGAGTGCTTCAGCATGCCCAGGTTCGAACGCCAGCACCGGGGCGAGGTGGCGCAGTGCATCGCTGAAGGCGGCGAGGCGCGCAGCATCGCGTGCGGCGGCCAGCAGCCAGGGCAAGGCGTCGCTCGGTCGACCGCCTTCCAACCAGTGGCGGGCCACGTTGGCAGGTGCCGCGTCCCTATTGGCCAACTGGGCCGCGATCTCACGGTGCATCTTCAGGCGGTGGTGGGGAGGCACTTGGTCGAGCAGCGCCTGGCGCACCAGTTCGTGTCTGAAACGGTAGCGGCCGCCCGCGAACACCAAGACCCCAGCTTCCAGCGCTCGGTCGAGAGCGGCATAGGTGGGCACCAGCGCCTGCGTGGCCAACGCCTCCACCGTGCGCACGCTCCAATCGCCGCCGCTCAATGCCAGCCAGCGCAGCAGGGCCAGCGCGTCCGACGGCACATCGCACATCCGCTCGGTGATGGCCTCGGCGGCATTACCGGGCAAGCGCTTGCCGTCGCCTCCCGAACAATGTGCCAGTTCGATGGCGGCAAACGGGTTGCCGTCGGCGGCCTGCACGATGCGATCCACTTCAGCATCGGACAGGGGCGCGGGCAGCGCGAGGGTCACCAGACGGCGGCTTTCTTCAGCATCCATGGGCTCCAGATCGATCGGGCGCAACACGCCAGCGCGATGCAGTCGCGCCACGCCACGCCCCAGCGCAGTGCTCGTGGCCACAGGCCGGGTGGCGATGAGCAGGCACAACGGACCACCCGCCATGGCCAACTGCATCAGCACCTCGACATCCGCGTCGTCGATCAGGTGGGCGTCATCTACCTGCAACAGGATATCGGTGTCGGGCGCGGCGGCCAGCAACAGCCGTCGAATAGCACCGACGACCTGATGCCGCCCCAGTGGTCCCGGCGCCTCGTTAGTGGGCGCAGCCAGCGGGCTCAGCATGGCCAACACAGCGCGGGCCGGTGCGCCAATGCGGTCGAGCACGCTGCGGTCTTCGAGCATCACGCGTTCGGCAATCGATGCCATGGCGCCATAGGCTTGGCCAGTGTCTGCGGCGGTTAGTTGCTGAACCGTCCATCCCCGGTGGCGCGCCTGGCTGCAGATCTCGGTACACAGCGCGCTCTTGCCGGCGCCGGCAGGTCCGCGCAGCACGACGCCGCCGGGTCGTTTGCCGATCGGCATGCCCAGCCAGGCCGTCACCTGGCCGAGCGCCTGCGAGCGTCCCACGAAGGCAGGCCCCACAGCCTGCAGACCAGCAACGCAGCGCTCGTACACCGCCTCGGTGCGCGCGTCGGGCGTGACGCCCAGAGACTGTTGCAGCGACTCGCGCAGGCGGCTGTACCAGCGCAATGCGGCGGCGCGGTTGCCGGCTTCCAATTCGCGCTGCATCAGCGCCCGATGCGCGGCCTCGTCGGTCGGCTCGTACTGGGCCAGACGCTCCCACTGGGCGCTGGTTCGAAGGAGATCCAGGTGGTGCGCGCGCAGACGTTCTCGGTGGGGTTCGGTCCATGCCTCGTATCGGGCGCCCGGCAACAAGTCGCCGCCGAAGTCGCTGGCCACGTCTGCGCATTCGGCTGGATCACGATGCCGCAAGGCGGCCAATGCGCGGGCCTCGAAGGTGTCGGCATCGACCAACACAGGGCGCTCAGACCAGAGCACCAGCTCGCCGGCTTGCAGGGTGATGGCGTCGTGCCGGCCCAGCGCCTGGCGGCTGTGGTGCATCGCTTTGCGCAGATTCGCCGCGCCAGCCTCTGGATCCAGCTGTGGCCACAGCGCGTCGATAGCGAGATCGCGCGACATGCGGTGACCCAGCTGCAGGCTGAGCAGTTGCACCAAGTGGGTGGCGCGCAAGCTGGGCCAGCGGTCTGCTGCGATGGCCTTGCCATCGACGGCCGCGTCGAATCGGCCCAGCAGGGCGATGTCGAGTGTTGCCGGTGGATCACCGGCATCGAACCTGGGCAAGGGCGTTTCCATGTTGACCAGTCTGAGGCTCCCGGCTGGTGCCCGCAAGTGCCTTGACGGCCAGGAACGCTTGAGGAACGGCGCGTCGCCAAGATGCATTCAGCGGGTCAATTCCGACTCGCCCAACGCACTAGGAGCACACCATGAACGCCAGACAAATGACTTTCCCCTTGCCGGGCAACCGGCCCGCCGTGCTGTCACTCCCGCAGACCTTGCCACCAGAGACCCTGTTGGAGCTGGAGCGCTCGCTCACGGCAGCGCTGCGCAATCTTCAGCGCGAAACGAGCGCAGACGCGGGCCAGCCAGGACAAACCGAATACGAGTCGTGGCTGCAGCGGCTTGCCGCGATGGCCCACTGACGTTGGCCGGCTCCAGCAACCATCTTTGACCCCCGATTGATTCATCCATCCAAGGAGAGCGACATGAGCGAAACCACCACATCCACCACGACCACCTTGTACGACCGCCTGGGTCGCCACGACGGCATTGCGCACATCACCCGAGAACTGATCAAGAACCACCTGGCGAATCCGCTCGTCAGCAACCGCTACAGCCAGATCAAGGACATGGACCGCGTCGAACGCAACGTGATCGACTTTTTCAGCGCCGGCACGGGCGGGCCCGAAACCTATGCCGGCAAGGACATGTTGAACACCCACCGAGGCATGAACGTCAGCGAACAGGAGTTTGTCAGCGTGATCGACGACGCCATGGCGGCGCTGGAGACCTGCGGCGTGGAGGCGCCGGTTCGCAACGAGGTGCTTGGCGTACTTTGGTCCATGAAGGCGGAAGTGGTCCGAGTCTGACTCCCGCAGCGGTGTGCCAGTTTTGGAAACGCATGCCGCTGGCTTCGGAGGAAGGAGGTTCGACCATGCGAAGCCAGGCGTTGAATCTCGAACGCACGTCAGCCACGCCACCGTCGATTTTGGAATCGGTTTCCTCGATATCCGCAGCTCGGCCACGGGTCTGAAGCGGTCATCGGCTTTGATCTCCCGAGAGACTGGTTCTGGCCGAGAGCACTGGTCCTGACCTACACCAAATAGCCGCCTCTGCAGCGACGCCTGGGCGGCCGTCTGACAGCCCCGGAGGCGGTTCACTATTTGGCTCGCGGAGAGCCTTTCACACGTTCAATGGTGCGGGCCACGTAGATCGCACAGAGCTTGGCCGGGTCTTCTTGGAACATCTTGATGCGCTTGGTGTTCTCAAGCACCAGCAGCCCGACGCATTGCGCAAAGAACGCTGTGACCTCCTCACGCGCTGTCTTAGCCGATGCGCCCAGAGCCTGGAGCGCAGACTCAAAGTGCGCCAATGAGTCGCGAAGACGGCCGTTGAGCGTCGCATTCAGCGCAGGTGTAAGCCCATGCGGGCGCATACCCCCAAAAAGATAAAAGCCCAGGTCAAGGTCGCGGGGGTTGAAAGCGTAAAACTCGTAGAACCCTAAGGCGGCACGCTCAGCCTTTTGCGATGGCGATCGGGTGCCTTCGATGCGCTGGCTTACAGCCGCATTCAGCCGCTCCAGAGACTCGGCCAGCAAGGCACCATAGATCTCTTCCTTGGCGGCAAAGTACGAGTAGATGGCGCCAGGTGTGTATCCAGCCTGCTTCGCGATTTCACGAACGCTGGCACCGTCCAGGCCGTGCTGTTCGAAAACCTCACGGGCAGCCGCAAGGATGTGGGTGCGCTTGGCATCACTCACCAAGTTCAAGCGGTCCCGGCGTTGTTGCTCACGATCGACTGCGGCTGCAGGCATGTGCTTCTCCTTGGTTGAGATCATCCCACGAAATTAAATCGTTGACAGTAGGTTAAACGCTGTTTAATCTAACGACAGATGTTTAGCACCTATTGAGGAGAGTGTCATGCTGATGTCCGCCCTTGAGTACGAAGAGTCCCTGCGCCAATACCGTCCCAAAGTCTTTGTTGATGGGCGTCGGGTGGAGTCAGTTGTGGATGAACCGGCATTTAGCCCTGGGGTCAACGCGATCGGTCTGACCTACGACTACGCGCTGCGCCCTGAATACGCGGCGATCATGACGGCCACTCAGGGCAGCAGCGGCAAGCTGGTGAACCGGCTGCTGCACATCAATACAAGTAGCGGTGACTTGCTCAACAAGCTCGAAGCCGTGCGTCTTGTATGTCAAGAAACAGGCTGCGCTCAGCGCTACCTGACCCACGACGCGCTCAATGCCATCCACCAGGTGTCCGCACGTATCGACGATGCAAAGGGCACGACGGAGCATCGGGAGAAATTCGCCGCCTATCTGCATGATGTGCAAGACCGCGATCTCACCCTGGGCATCGCCATGACCGATGCCAAAGGGGACCGTAGCAAGCGACCTCATCAACAGGGCAATGCCAACGCGTACGTCCACGTCACGCACCGTGATGGCAAGGGCATCCGCATCTCAGGCACCAAGGCGATCGTGACTGGCGCCCCCTACATGCACGAATTCCTGGTCATGCCGTGCCGCAATATGGGTCAGGAAGATGCCGACTTCGCAGTGTGCTGCGCAGTGCCTGTGGATGCAGAGGGCGTGACCATCATCGCCCGTCCTGCGGGTCGTCCCGGCGATAAGGCGGCGCTCTTCTCCAACAAGTACGGTCAGTCCACGGGCGTTGTGATGTTCGAGAACGTCTTTGTTCCTTGGGACAAGGTGTTCTACGCAGGTGAGTGGGAGCACAGCGGCTACATGACCTACAACTATGCGACGCACCATCGCCACAGTTGCATCGGCGCTCGCGCCGGTTTTGGTGACTTGCTGATCGGTGCGGGCGCCTGTTAGCGGCGCTCTAAACCCGCGTAAATCTGGTGTCGGCAAGCAGTCGGTGGCGGTCATCCGCGGCAGTCAGCTGACTGCTTTGAATTTCCTTTGAATCGAAGGGTGCCCGTTGCACAGGGCACAGACGTGTCCTGAGCGTGCCTGCTTTGGCCATGGCGAGCGGGCTTGAGCCAGCGCAGGGGTATGGCGCAGCGCTGGTGTTTTGCGTTACATATCGCCTACCTGTGTAAGAAGCAGGCGCGACAGTGACAGTCACTTTCCGGTAAACCCACTGTCGCGCCCCGAGACCCACCGCTTTGGAGGGCGCCGTTGCCGCTGTCAGTATTCACGAAGCGGGCGTGGCTGTCCAGCAGCGTGGGCCCACGCATGGGAATGGACCGCCCATGCCCACTGCCCAACACGCACCACCACAGCCGCCGTCACCACCGCCCAGACGTTTTCTGTGCGCCCTGTGTCGCAGCCCTGTGCTCATCTGCAGCCACTGCGACCGCGGCCAGCGCTACTGCAGCGCAGTCTGCTCACTCCAGGCCAGAAGTTGCGCCCAGCGCGCCGCTGCCAAACGCTACCAGGACAGCCGCAAGGGCCGCCACGCTCACGCCACACGCCAGGGGCAATGGCGCGCGCGCCAACAAATAGTGACGCATCAGGGTGGCCCACCACCGCCCTGCGCTGATGTACTCCCATCCAGCGACGCAACCGCTCTGAATCCAGACGCAAGCCAGCGCTGCAAGTGCCAGTTTTGCGGCCGTTCGGTCTCGGCTTTTGTGCGTCAGGACTTTCTGCGATGCCGCTTTCGCCATCCATCCCAACCTTCCGTATGGAGTACCGACTCACATGGCCATTTCACCTGAACTCAAGGCGCAGATCCTGCGCTACCACCACGCCGAGCGCTGGCCGGTGGGAACCATCTCGTCCCAGCTGGGCGTGCACCGCGAGACCGTCATGCGCGTGCTCACCCAGGCCGGCGCGGCCCCAATCGTGCCCGCACAACGCACTTCGGGCGTGACCCCCTACCTGCCCTTTATCCAGGAGACCTTGAAGCAGTTCCCCAACCTCACGGCCAGCCGGCTGCACACCATGGCCGCCGAGCGCGGTTACGAGGGGCGCCCCGACCACTTTCGCCACATCGTCGCCCGCCACCGTCCGCGCCCCCCAGCACAGGCCTACTTGCGCCTGCGCACCTTGCCCGGTGAACAGGGGCAATGCGACTGGGGCCACTTCGGCCACATCCAGATCGGGCAAGCCCGCCGACCCTTGATGGCCTTCGTGATGGTCCTTTCCTGGTCCAGACGCATCTTCCTGCGCTTCTTCCTGGGCGCGCACATGGAGAGCTTCCTGCGCGGGCACGTCCAGGCCTTTGAATCCTGGCACAGCGTTCCCAGGGTCGTCTTGTACGACAACCTCAAGAGCGCGGTGCTCGAACGCAAGGGGCAGGCCATCCGCTTCAATCCCACGCTGCTGGCACTCTCGGCGCACTACCGTTTCGAGGCCAGGCCCGTGGCCCCGGCCCGGGGCAATGAGAAGGGGCGCGTGGAGCGGGCCATCCGCTATATCCGCACCGCCTTCTTTGAGGGACGCAGCTTCACCGATATCGACGATCTCAATGCCCAGGCCGATGCCTGGGTGGCTGGTCCTGCCAGCGCTCGGCGCTGCCCCGAGGACTCCCAGCTGTCGGTGCAGCAGGCCTTTGACCAAGAGCGCTCGCACCTGATGGACATCCCGGCCACACCGTTTTGTTGCGATGAGATCCGCGGCGTTACAGCGGCCAAGACACCCTACGTTCGGTTCGATCTGAACGACTATTCCATCCCCCACACCCACGTTCAGCGCAGCCTCACCGTGCACGCCAGCTTGCGTGAGGTGCGTATTCTGGACGGCCAGCAGGCGCTGGCCTCGCACCCGCGTTGCTGGGACAAGGCTCAGCAGATCGAGATCGAGGCCCATGTGCAGGACCTGGTGCAGCACAAGCGAGGCGCGCGAGCGCACCGCGACACGGACCGCCTGGTACACGCGCTTCCTCAGGTGCAGGATTTGCTGACAGAGGCGGCCAAGCGGGGTGAGCCGTTGGGGCGGATCGCCCGTGAGTTGCAGGAGCTCCTGGACGTGCATGGACGCACGCAGATGATGGCCGCCGTCACGGACGCCATGAGCCGCGGTGTGCCGCACCCCCATGCGGTTCGTCTGGCGCTTGAGCGCCAGCGTCAGAGCAAGAGCCAGCAGCAAACCCCGCCCCCGCTGGGCGTGGCCCTGTCTGCGCAGGTGCGCGCGCGCGACATCGCCGTGCGCCCCCACAGCCTGGACGGCTATGACCGCCTCACGCAGGAGGGTGACGATGCCAACAACTGATTCGGCCACACTCAAACTCCGAGCCCAGGCGCTGCAACTACACGGGGTGCTGTCCCACTGGGATACCTGCTGCACAGAGCCCTGGGTGGGCACGTTGCTGGAATGGGAGGAGCACGAGAGAAGTCGCCGCTCCATGGAGCGCCGGCTGCACAGTGCGCGCATCGGGCGCTTCAAACCCCTGGTGGATTACGACTGGAGCTGGCCCGAGCAGATTGACCAGGCCAGCGTGAGCGAGCTGATGACGCTGCAGTTTCTGCACAGTGCCAGCAATGCCATCCTGGTGGGCCCTTCTGGCGTGGGCAAGACAACCATTGCCCAGAACATTGCACATCAGGCGGTGCTGCAAGGGCACACCGTCATGTTCACCACCGCCGGCAAGCTGCTGGGCGAGTTGGCCAGCCTGGACAGCGATTCGGCACTGCGTACAAGACTGCGCCACTACGCCAGACCCGCGCTGCTGGTCATTGATGAGGTCGGGTATCTGTCGTATTCCAGCCGGTATGCCGATCTGCTGTTCGAGTTGATCAGCCGGCGCCACGAGCACAAGAGCACGCTGATCACCACGAACAAGTCCTTTGCCGAGTGGGGCGAAGTGTTCCCCAACGCGGCCTGCGTGGTCGCCCTCGTGGACCGCCTAGTTCACCACGCCGAAATTGTTGGCATCAAGGGCAACTCGTACCGGCACAAGGAGGCGCAAGAACATGCCCGGGCGCGCACGGTAAAGCGCAAGCCTTCAAAGGAGACCGTATGAAACCGTGGCATCCGCCTTCAGGACTGCGCCAAGGGCTGCCATTCGCGGTGGACGACACCTGGACACCGGAACAAGCCATGGCGGTGATGGAGTTGCTCGATGATCTGCGCGATCGCGTCTGGACCCATTACGGAGGGGTCATCCAGGATCTGCTGCGTGCGCAGCGCGTGACCACTGATTCACTGGAAGACTTTGACACGGACTTGCCGTTCTGAGCGCCAACGAGTCTCCCGCGCCAACAACAAGGGCCCCTGACGGGGCCCTTGTTGTTGGCACGCTCAGCACCGAAAACCGCACCCAGAATCGGCCACCAAAAATGAACGCCGGATTACGTCACCAAATTCCGCCACCACTTACCGCCGCCAAATTTACGCGGGTTTAGACCGCCGCTAACAGCGCCTTGATGTGCGAGGCCAACGGCTTTGATCCGGCGGAGGAACACCATTTGCGCGACCAGATGGTGGACCTCATCAAGATAACGGAGGGCTTTTACGCATGCGGTGTCGCAGCGTCTGTCTATGCCTCAGAGGACAAAGCTGCCAAGAGCTTTGTCCCTGACCCTGTGTTCTCCAACATCGGCAAACTGCTGCTCGCGACCCAGATCTACGACATGCACAAGATCGCTCACTATGTTTCAGGCGGTCTGATCGTGGCGCTGCCTGGTCCTGACGAAGATCACAATCCCGAAACAGCAGCCAAGCTCAGCGACGTGCTTCGTGCGAATCCAGCCATTCCGTATGAAAAGCGCATCGAGACAGCTCGTTTCATCGAAGACCTGACGGCGTCGTATCAGGGCGGCTGGTACTCGGTCATCAGCTTGCACGGAGGTGGGTCACCGGAAGCCATGAAGCGCGAGATTTACCGCAACTATCCTCTCGGATCTAAAGTGGACCTCGTTGAGCGGCTGTTGGATCGCGGCGTCTTGCACGACGAGAAACGGTCGATCACCCAGAACCGCCAACCAGGCAAGTGCTGCGACACCGGGTGTACCGTACCGGGTCAGCCGGTCATGGTCTCGCTCCCAGCAACTACGAAAGCCAAATCAGGGGCTATGTGAATGAATGGGAGCACTGAAGCTCGCGCGCTCATGGATCAGTGGTGCAAGGCATTCGTCGCCGCTGACGTTGAAGGCGTTCTCAGCTTGTATGCGTCGGATGCCGTGTTTCTGGGAACTTCCAGCCCCAGGATGGTCAGCACATCACAGCAGGTTCGGACCTACTTTGTCGGCGCGATGCATGAGCGCAAACCCCAAAGCGCGCAGGTGCTGGAGCTTCAACATCAAGACTTTGGCAACATGGCAGTCATCACAGCACTTGATCGCATCGAGTGGTCTGCTGCTGCAGGACCTGCTGTATCAATGGGGCGTGTCACAGTTCTTCTTCAACGTGTGGCAGACGCTTGGCAGATCGTGAACTTTCACAGATCAGAAGTGCCAAGAGTATGAATTCCTTTGATGTTTCAGCGGGGCGCGGCATGGGAGCCAGGACTTTTGGGATAGTGGCTTGAGCCTGTCTGCATCTCGCCGACCGCATGAGTTCGTTCCTTCCGGCGGCTGATATTCGATCGCGGATTGGCGGTGCAGCTTTCGAGCTGCCAAGTTGAGTGACAGCATCCCCCTCAATACCGGTCATCGATGCTGCCGCGTTGCCAGATAAGCCTATGACGGCTTCGTGCCAGGCACCGTGAACTCAGCTCCCGGCCATGACCGACGGCAATCGCTGCACAACAGTCCTCCGATCGCGGACATCCGGCCAGATCCGTCAACCGACCTCTGTCGAGCCTGTCACCTGCGCCAGGGTCTCTTGCAGTACCTCCACCAGCGTCGTCAAGCCAGGCTCTTCCACAGGAAAGTGGCCGCAGCCTTGCAGTGGAACATAGCGTGTGGGTGCGGCAATGCGCTGCAGAAAGGCCAGACTCATGGCCGTCGGTGTCCAGTGGTCCTCTGTGGGGTGGACGAGGGTGACCGGGATGCGATGGAAGGCCTCTGGCGCCACCTCGGGCATGGAAAACAGAAAGCTGGCCAGAAAACCCAGTGGCACACGGCTGCCGCCACCGCGCACGTCGTTCATGCACAGGCGTGCCAGCGCCGGCTGGTTGGCGATGGCTTTCATCGGTGCGATCCAGCGAATCGGCACGCGACAGCGAGCCAGTGCATGGCCGTTTGCCCGGGCCAATGGGGCCAGCAGCGGGCGAAGTGCCCGCACGCTGAAGGCGCCACCCCACCGTGACAGGGCGGGCCAGCAGATGGGGTTGGATGGGTCCAGCAGACATGTGACCAGCAGGGGGTGACCTCATTTCCGGTTCAGAACGCCGGGTTAGCGCCCGAGGGTTAACCCGCATTCACTCAAACCTTCTGGAACCTGCGAGAACAATTCCGTAGACTTCCGCAAGGCTTGGACTGCGCAGGCCAGGGGGACCCAGCTTGCCAAGCTTCTATCTGCGTTTTGTCGGATCCGATACCCTTCCCAAGTCTCTGTCCAAGCGAGAGGTCGAAGAATGCTTCGGCCTGAGCGCTGAAGACATCCATGAGCTTCGCCCGCCCCGTTTCCGGGGTACTGCTCGCCTTGGCGCGGCCGTTCAACTGGTGATGCTGCGCGCCACCGGACGACACCCAGATGCTCTCTCGGGCCTGCCACCCGTGCTGCTGCGGCATCTGACTTCAACACTGGGCATGAGCGCGACGGACATCGCATCCGTCACGTCGCTGTACAAGGACAGGGACACCCGCTTCGGGCATCAGCTTTGGGCTCGACAACGCGTTGGCTTCGCGGTCTTGGACGACACCACCAAAGCGCTGCTTGCCGATGCCCTGCGCGAGCTTGCCACCACTGCGGTCTCGGTGAACGATCTTGTGCATCAGGCGGAGCACTGGCTCTTTGACCGCCGCCTCGTGCTGCCCGGCGATCGGACCCTCCGGGACATTGCCCGCGCAGCATTTGCCGACCAGGAGAATGCGGCGCTCGAAACGATTCGCGCAGGCGTGCCGCGCGAGCACATCCACAGGGCGCTTTTGCACGCGTTCTCAAAGCGATCAGGACCGGGCGGGCACACCGTTCTGGAGTGGCTGCGCACGCCGCCGGGCAAGCATGGCCAGCTCACCCTGAGCGAGGTGACCAAGAAAATCGAGTGCCTGAAGGCATTGCACGTCCACGAGTGGAAGCTGTCGGCGATTGCGCTGAATCGGTTGAAGGCCTACAGCCAGGAAGTGGTCAATCGACCACCGTCAGCAACGAAGAACCTGTCCCCTGATCAACGCGAGCTGGAGATGGTCTCATTCCTGCACGTGACATTGCTGGAACAGACCGACCTGGCCGCGGAGATGGGCGCGCGACGCCTCACCGACCTCTACCGCAAGGCCTCCGGCAAGGTGCTCAAGAAGCAAGCGGACAGCTCCGTCGATCTGCGCGCCGAGCGGGTGAGGCTCAAGGCGGTCCTCTACGACAAGAAGCTGACCGCTGCGCAAATCGTCGCGGCGATGCGCGAGCTGGTGCCTCAAGATGAGCCGGACTTCGCGGGCACGCGTGCCCAATTGGTCCGCGAAGCACTGGTGAAGGAAGAAGCGCCGCGTGTCTCAGCGCTGCTCAACTCGCTGGGCATCCTTGAGATCAGAGGCGAGGCGTCGGACAAGGCGCTGAGGCAGCTCAAGTTGCTGCGCGATCTGGCCAAACGGGGAGCAACCAGCCTGCCAGAGGGACTTGACGTATCCTTTGCCGATCCTGGCTGGCATCTGTTGTTGCAGGGCCCAGACCGCAAGCTCGCTCTTGCTGCACTGAAGGTCAGTGCCGCGACGGCACTGCGCAAGGCCATCAAGGGCGGAAAGCTCTGGCTGGCGCACAGCAGCCGACACCGCAGTCGCGCCGATCAACTGATGTCTGAACAGGAATGGACGGACAAGAACAAGTCGCTCATCCGGGCGCTGAGCCTCACCGATGATCCCGACAAGTTCCTGGAGCGGGTGTTGGAGCGCGTCGACGCCGGCCTGGCCCAACTTGCCAAAGCTGTCGAGGAAGGCGCGCTCACCATCGACAACCAGGGCCACATCAGCATCGCACCTATCCAGGCGCTTGAAGTCGAACCCCAGGTCACGAAAACCCGCGAGAGCATGTTCAACATGATCGGCAGCGCCCAGTTCGCCGACATGCTGGTCGAGGTGGATGCCAAAACCCGCTTCAGCCAGGCGCTGCTGGGCAGGATGGCCAAGGACATCGGTGAGCTGAAGGCGGTGTACGGCGCCCTGTACGCACATGGGACGGAGAACAACGCCAAGGGGGTCTGCGCCATGATCCCCGGCCTGCAAGTCTCACAAATCTCGATGGCCATGCGTGCGCTGGAGGCCACCGGGCGTTTGAGGGAGGCCAACACGCGCATCATCGATTTCCAGCAAAGCATGCCGATTGCGATGCTCTGGGGCCAGGGCGACAAGGCTTCCTCCGATTCGATGACGCTTGATACCTCGCGGCACCTGCACTCGGCGCGCATGGAGTACCGCCGCAAACAACATGGGGTGGGCATTTATGTGCACATGCTCGACACCTGGGCGCTGTTCCACGACCAGCCCATCGTCATCAACGATCGGCAGGCCGCGCCCGCGGTGCACGGCGTCGAAGCACACAATTGCACGCGGCGCGAGGATCAGATCCGCCTGTCCCTGCTGGCCGTCGACACCCATGGCTACACCAATGCGGCCATGGCGATCGCCAAGCTGCTGGGCTTCGACCTGTGTGTTCGCTTGCGCCAGCTGTCGGAGCGCAAGATGTTCATGGCATGGGGTGCTGCGCCGCCAGAATCACTGGAGCGGTTGGTCGTGGGCAAGGTCTCGCTGCGGAAGATCCGTGCCGGCTGGATGGAGCTGCTGCGCCTGATCGCCTCCATCCGCCAGGGCCGCCTCACGGCCGCAGAGGCCATCGCCCGCCTGGGCAGCGCAGCCCGGGGGGATCCTGTGCACGCGGCCGCAGACGAACTGGGAAAGCTCCTGCGCACCGTCTTTCTGTGCGACTACTTCACCATCCCTGAATTCCGCCGCGAAATGCATGCACTGCTGAACCGTGGCGAGTCCATCCATCAATTGCAGCGCGCCGTGTACCACGGGCGTGTGGGCGTCTCGCGCGGCCGACGGGTCGATGAACTGCGCGCCATCTCGACGTCGCACACCCTGCTGACCAACGTTGTGATCGCCTGGAACACCATGAAAATGCAAGATGTCGTGGACCGCTGGAAGGCGCTCAAGCACCCCATCGAGGACCACTGGATCCGGCGCATCGGGCCAGTGCACTTTGAGCACGTGAACTTCAAGGGCACCATCACCTTCGAGATCGATTCGTACGCAGACGCCCTCATTCAACGCCAGACGAAGTTGCGCGCGCGCCGGGTTTGATCAAGGTCGCCCGGGAATACGGGGAGGTCGAAGCTCGTGTCGCCGGTGTCCAGGGGCACATGTTCGGAAATCGTGGTTTTGAGGAACCGGCTCTTTTCTCGTGCAATTCACCCGGTTAGTGGTTTCCGTTGTTCAATGAAATCAATGACTTAGTGGACTTCCGCAAAGACAACCAGCTCGTTTTTCGTGCGATTCACCGGGTTAGGATTTGGGACTGACAATGGCTTGCTGCCCGAAGGTGGGTCATCACGGAGAAGAAATATGGGACAAGCGAAGCTCAAGCAGCGCACGGCCTTTGCGCCGGCCTTGGTCAATGAGTGGGAGGCGGAAGATGGTGTCAACTTCGCGGTGGCGCTCGCGCGTGTGACGGGCTGGCTGCTCCATGTGGACTGGTGGGTTCCGTCGCTTGATCCGGACAACAACATTGCGCTTGAGGATTGCAAACCGCTGCGCGTGTATGTGGCGGACAACGGAACCCGCATTTTTGATGTGCGAGGCAACCGGTCTCTCGGTGACTTCATGCACCGAACGATTCGGCCCATGGCCGTGCGGCACGGCATGGGCGGTGTCCGGACGCGCTACTACGCTGAGAGCGCGCTCGCAACGCTGCCTCTGCGCTGCGCACCTGATCCGGCCAAGATCAGCATGGCGGTCAAAGCGATCGAGGCCAACACCGCCTATCTGGCTTCGATCCCCAAAAGACCGGAGCCCTGCATTCCGGCCGCCGAGGCGGCCGAATACACATTCGGCAGGTGTGCGGCGTTTGCGGAAGCGCTGCGGGAGTTGGCAGGCTTGGACCCCGTAGGGCTGCTGGCCATCCGATTCGAGCAGGGCGCGGAAGGGACTGAGCGCGGTGCAGATGGCTATGTCCATAGCTTCGTTCTGCACCCAGACGGGATGGGAGAGGACAGTTGGGGCAAGGCGGATGTCAGGGAGATCGCCCAACGATTCGGAATCGTCGAGTTCCGGCTCACCCGCGAGGCGCACAGTCGTGTTGTGAACAACCTGCAGCGCAACTCGCCAGAACTCTACGACGCGGCATTCGTCAAGGCCAAGGAACTCATCCAGACCTATCGGCAACAGTGAGTTGCCCCCGACCAGTATCTCGCCACCAAGGTTCGGCCGTGACGCCTGACAATCTGCAGGCCCCAAGAAGCACCGAGATGATGTGCTCAAAACCCTCAATACGCTGCACAGCGTACAGTTGCCACGTTGTCTTGAACCAGGCCGGCGGTCCAGCTGCGACGCGTTCCAGATAGGTCCGAATGACATCGACCGCGTGATCCACCATTGCCCGACGAAGTCAAAATGAGGCTGCGCTCAACAACCTGGGGGCGATGACCGTGTGCAAGCGGCGTAACTTCATCGCGGACTTGTCCAGCCAGGCAGTTGGAACCATTTCAAGCAGCCTGACCGGGCGGAAATGATTCTGCGATGCCCACGAAACACTGCGCTATGACCGGAAAATGTCCAGCAGCCGCCCGTCGTCGTCCGTGAAAGTGATCTCGTCGAACCGTGCCGGCAAGGCCTGGCCACGCTTACACAGCGCCCGCAGAAGTGTCTGTTCGGATACCGGGGCGATCAGTTGTGCCAGTGTGCCCGCAGGGTTGTGGGTGGTCCAATCACGCGTCGTGAAAGCCACCATCCCTCTTTCAGCCAGGATCGGTGCCTGCTTTTCCTGGTCCATCTGATAGGGTTCATTCAGGATGAAGTGCAACCCTGTGGCCGGATCGCGCCACAGACTCTCATGATCCTGATCGGGGTATCGGCTGCTGAGCATGCGGTGCGGGTCGCCTCGGAAGGCCGCCACCGTCTTGGCCAGTGACACCGGCAAGACCCGCAAGGCGTCGACAAAAACCAGTTGCCGCGCGGCCTTGCTCAGGTGGTGGGCGCACGAGATGAATGACGCGTAGTCCTCGGGGGAGGCCAGGCGTGTTCGATCTCCACCAACGATGTGAAATCGTCCCAGCGAACCAATGCGACGCCGGACTGGCAAGGGCAAGAAGTTGGGCCAGGGCTCAGACAGCACCACGTTCGCGTGGATGCGGCCCCAGTCGCCACGGCTTCGATCACCCCACGAAGCGGTGAGCGTGACCGCGTGGTCGGAACTCGCCCGATCGCGCGAGCGCCACGCGCGCTCGACGACCTTGTACGAGGGCAAGCCGTGGGCGGTTGCAGCCAGGTTCAGTGCCGCACCTTGGCTCAACTGTGGGTCGCTTTGACGGATTTTCCTCGCCTCGTTCTTGAGGCGCTTGGGCGACGGGATCTGGTTACCCGCCGTGGATGTATGGGATGCGTGCATGGTCTTCCTATTGCCAGACCGTCATCCGCTACCGATCCATGGCGACAGGGGTCCATGGGGCAAGTGTGTTTGTCGACGCTGCAGCGCGAAGGGCTGCCTTCCAAGGCGGATGGGTGTGCCGCGTCCAAAGCGGAGGCAGTATCGCAGGTTGCTCTGCGATGTGCAATCCCTTGGCCTATAGGGTGACTGTAGATCGCGGGGAGCATTGAAGCACTGTTCCGATGTGGCTCAATATTCAGCGAGCCTCGCTACCGTGCCGTGCCACCGCCGGCCTATTGACATCCGGGTGATTGATTTCGAAGTGCGCCTTGCATGTGCACGTCCTCCCCGCGGTGTTGACGCGTTTGGAGGGTTGGCCGTGATGCCTGAAAGACTTGTTGGTTCGTACTGAACGCCTTGACTTTTAACGGGCTTGTTTCGCTGGCTTCGCGGTCACCGTCACTGCTCCGGATTCGCTCGATGTGGCCGTCAGTCTCTCCAGCAGGCTGGCGACGACCTGCTCCTGCGCCGTGACGGATGACCTGGCCGTGGCCAGCGCCAGTTCCAGCTGCTGCTTTGCGGAAAGCAGTTCATCGACCTTGGCCTGCAACTGCTCGTTCGAGGTGCCGAGCTGCTGAACGGCCGCATCCTGCTCTACCAGGCGCCGGCCCAACTCCTCGGTGCGCCGCTGCGCAAACCCCAGTTCTTCCTTGAGCGGCCGCAGGCGCCGCACCTCTTCCTGGGCCTGGTGCAGATCGCCTTGGGCGCGCGACAAGTCGCCCAGCAGGCGCGCGTTGTCCTGCAGGGCGTGCACGGCTTCCTGCTGCTTGACTGCCAAGGTCTCGTTCACGGAGCGCACCTCGGCTTGCAGGTACTGAACCTGCTGCTCCTGCTTGCGCTGGTCCTGGTCGCGCTGCTCCTTGCTGGACTGCCGGAAATGCTCCAGCGCCTGGCGGGCATGCTGGTGCTTTTCTTCCAGCGATTGGCGATGGCGTTCTTCGGCCGCGACGCGCTCCTGCAGGGCAACCACCTGCTGGGCAAGCTGCGTGCATTCCAGGGTCTTGCTGCGCAGCGTTTCATTGGTTTTGCCGTGAGCGGTTTTTTCATCGGCCAGCGAGCGCTGTGTGTGTTCCAGCTGCTGGCGGGTGGACTGGGCCTCGGTTTTCAGGGCCGCGGCGGCTTGCTGCTGCTGCGCGAGTTGCTCGGCGTGCTTGTTCTGCGCCGTGGTGACCCGTTCTTCCGCTTCCTCGTTGACGCGGGCGGCCAGGCGGCCGACCAGGTCCTGGATCGCCTCGCTGACGGCCACCCGGGTGCCGGCGGCCCCGCCTTCATCTTCCTCGATCTCCTTTAAATAGCGGTGGATCGTGCTCTTGGAGCCGGTGCCCAACTCTTCGCGCACCGCATCGATGGACGGATGGCGCCCCGTGGCCAGCAATTTATCGCGGGCCCGCAGCACCTCAGACTTGTAGATTCCGGCTCGGGCCATGGCTCGTCCTCTTATTTCGTACTATGGTATGTACCATGATATTACATACTATTTATGAGGTAAATGGCTTTTAATTTTCCATAAAATTCACATTGGGTAATGGCAGATTATCCAACGTGATGCTGCATTCTCATTCGGACTGTAGAGAAGCTTTGCGGGGGTACCAGCGACTCTGGGTCGCGAGGAAATATTTATCAATTTCGTTCAGCTTCGGTTCACCCACTTCTTCCTAAGCTCCGTCTCACATCAACCAAGGAGCTTTCCATGAAACGTACTTCCATTCTTTGTCTGACCACGTTGCTGGCGGCGGGCGTCCAAGCCCAGACCTTCAACGACACTGCCCGCGTGCGCAACGTCGAACCGCGGTACGAGAACATCTCCGTGCCGCGCAACGAGTGCACCAGCCAGTGGGTGACCGAGCAGCAACCCGTGGCGGCTTCGCGCAATTACGGGGGGCTGGCGGTTGGCGGTGTGGCCGGCGCCTTGCTCGGCAACCAGGTTGGCAAGGGCCGCGGCCGAGACGCCGCCACCGCGCTCGGTGCCGTGGTCGGCGCGCTGGCAGCCGAGCACTTTGCCAACCAGAACAACTGGGGTGGTGGCTACCAGCAGGCATCCCAGCCGCAGCAGCGCCAGGTGCAGAACTGCCGCACTGTCAACGACGTGCAGTCCCGCCTCACGGGTTACCAAGTCGAATACGAGTACCGCGGCCAGGTCTACAGCACGGTGACCCGCGAGAACCCAGGCCGCACCTTGCCGATTCGCGTTTCATTCACTCCGATTGAGAGCGAGTACCAGGGTGGACGCCAATACCAGGGCAGGCGTGATGAACGTGGCGGACGCGAATACCTTGATACTTACAACCGATGAACACATTTGCCAAACTACTCTGCGCCACCCTGCTGCTGGCATCCAACCTGGCCTGGGCCGATCTGAGCCGCGACGACGCGGCTGCAGTGGCCCAGCGGGCCAGTGGCGGCCGCGTGCTGTCCGTTGAGAAGCTCGAGTCTTCGGGCCAGCCGGTATGGCGCATCAAGGTGGTTACGCCGGCTGGTGAGGTCCGCGTGATCCAGATTGACGTCGTCACTGGCCAGACCCGCTAAGGCCAACCTGCTGCAGCTTCAGACCAATGCGCTTGTTACTGATCGAGGACGATGCCGCGCTACGGCTCACCTTGGCCCGCCAGCTGGAGGCCGATGACTACCGGGTCGACCAGGCCAAGGACGGCGAAGAGGGTCTGTTTCTGGCGCGCGAGTACCCGGTCGATCTTGTCATCGTTGACCTGGGGTTGCCCAAGCTGAACGGGCTGAGCATCGTGCAGCGCCTGCGGCAAGCCGGAAGCGCCCTGCCCATTCTGATCCTCACCGCGCGCGGCAGCTGGCAAGACAAAGTGGTGGGCCTGGAAGCCGGGGCCGACGACTACCTGGTCAAGCCTTTCGAATACCCGGAGCTGGCGGCGCGGCTCAAGGCCTTGCTGCGGCGCTCGCTGGGGGCCCCCACTGACATGCTGACGCTTGGCCCCCTCAGCATCGACCCGTCGGCGCAGGCGGTGCGGCTCAGCGGCGCGGTGCTGGAGCTCACAGCGTTCGAGTACCGCCTGCTCGAGCACCTGGTGCGCCAGCGCCCGGCCATCGTCACCAGGCAGGCGCTGTCGGACTACCTGTACCCGCACGGGGAAGACCGCGACAGCAACGTTCTGGAGGTGCTGGTGGGCCGCCTGCGGCGCAAGCTCGACCCCGACGGCAGCGTCGGCCCGATCGAGACCGTGCGGGGGCGGGGCTACCGGTTCACCCTCGAATGAAGGCCGGCTACTCCATTCGTACCCGCCTGCTTCTGGGTGCTGCGGTGGTACTGCTGGCATTTATGGCCGGCGCGGGGCTGGCGGTGCAGCGTGCGAATACCGAAAGCGTGCAGGCGGCCTATTTCGGCCGGCTGCAGAGCACCATCTACCTGCTGCTGGCCGCTGCCGAACTCGATGCTGGCGGAGCGCTGGTGATGCCGCCAGAGTTTGCGGAGCCGCGCCTGTCGCTTCCGGGTTCCGGCCTGTACGCGGGCATATACAACGTGCTGCGCAGGGATCAGTGGCAGTCGGCCTCGACCCTGGGCCTGCAGCCACCGTTCCGGCGCAGCCAGCAACCCGGTCAATGGCGCAACGAGACGGTGGATGGGGCCGGCAAGTCCTTCCTGTCGGTCAGCTATGCCGTCACCTGGAAGGCCTCCGAGCGTGAGGCACCGCTGGTGCTCACGGTGCTGGAGGACCGCGCGGCCTTCGACCGCGAAGTCGGTGCCTTCACCCGCACCCTTTGGCTCTGGCTGGGGGGTGCTGCCGTGCTGCTGTTGCTGGCGCAGCTGTGGCTGTTGCGGTGGGGCCTGGCGCCGCTGCGGCACGTGGCCAGCGAGATCCGGCGTATCGAAGATGGCGGGCAATCGCGCATCGAGGGCCGCTACCCTACCGAAATCTCCAGCCTCACGGACAACCTGAACAACCTGATTGAGCAGGAGCGCAAGCGTCAGGCCCGACATCGCGACGCGCTGAGCTTTCTCGCTCACAGCCTGAAGACTCCGCTTGCTGTTCTGCGCAGCGCCATGGCCGAGCCGGCGCAACTGCCAGCCACCGTAGCCCAGCAGGTGAGCCGCATGGATGACATCGTGCAGCACCAGCTGGGGCGCGCCATCGCCGGGGGCGCCGCGCGTTTTGCGCCGCCACTTCTGGTGGCGCCAATCCTGGAGCGCATTCGCGACGCGCTGGCCAAGGTGTATGCCGAAAGGGCATTGGACTTCAGCGTCGAGTGCCCAGCCGACCTGACCTGGCGCATCGACGAGGGCGACTTGTTCGAGATGCTTGGGAACCTGCTGGACAACGGGGCCAAGTGGGCGCGCACCCAGGTCCTGGTGCGGATATGGCGTGAGCCGGGATCCTTGTGCATTCGCATCGAGGACGACGGCCCTGGATTCAGCGACACCGAGTCCATCCTGCAGCTGCACGTGCGGGGGGACGAGCGAATGCCCGGGCACGGCGTTGGGCTGGCAGTGGTGAGCGACCTGGTGGCCAGCCACCATGGGGAGCTGAAGCTTTCAGGTGGCTCATTGGGCGGCGGGCGGGTTGACATCGTGTTGCCGGTGCCTTGAAGTGGCCTGCTCCTCAGAAAAAGGTCAATGCGGGCTGCTATAGATAGCGGAGCGTCGGCCGGTCAGGCTGACCACTGCCCTGCGTCAAATCTGGGCCGCATTCCATTACAGGCTAAGTCAGAAAGCCTGCTGTCCCAATGCTTGGAATCTTCTCGAAGGCGGACGCGCTGGTCTCCCCAACCTGTTCAATGGGCTTTGCAGAACAGTGGCAGCTGGCAACACGGTCAATCCGTACTCAGGGCACCCACTCCCTTGAGAGCAGATCAACGAACTGCAGGCCAAGCTCTCGGCCACACCGCAGATCGAATACGTGGCCGTTCTCAACGACGACCAGGCCAGCGCCTCCATGCTGGTGACCTTCGACCCGAAGAACGGCAAGCTCACGCTGCAGCGCGTGGGTAGCTTCCAGGAAGCGAGCGAGAAGTCGCTGCAGCTCAGGGCTCTGCCGCCTTCAAGCGGTCCGCGCTCGCTGTAGTCGGCAAAGCTATGTTGTTTGCAGCCCGTGGCAGGCGAAGCGGCCGTCTAAGATTTCGTGCGAGGGCTCGGCATTCAAAAACAGCGCCAACATCCACATCTAGGGCGCTAGCTAGCTTGGTGACTTCGATCCAAGAGGCTGCGCCCAAGTGTCTTCAAACAGCACATCGTCCAACGCGCAACGCGAGGCCCACCGCTGCCGTTGAAGCATCGGTTCCTCGTAAAAATCATGCACGGGACCGATGCACAACAAAGCGATCGGCTCGGCCCCGTCGGGCATTCCAAGCAGGCACGCCACAGCGATTGGGTCAAACAGCGAAACCCAACCCATTCCAAGCCCCTCGGCCCGGGCGGCCAGCCAGAGGTTCTGGATCGCGCAGGCGGTCGAGGCGAGGTCCATCTGTGGAAGTGTCCTGCGACCAAACACATGCTGCTCACGTCCATCTGCGAGCGCGACCACCCAGACCTCGGCCGCGTCATTGACACCCTCGACCTTGAGGCGCATGAAAGCCTCTTCCCGCTCACCCAACGCTCTCGCAGTCTGCACGCGTTCTTGCTCCACCAATGCCTGCAACTTGCACCGCAGCAACGGCGACGCCACCCGCAAAAAACGCCAGGGCTGCATGAAACCCACGCTGGGCGCATGGTGAGCGGCGGTGAGCAGCCGGCGCATCAGCTCCGGCGCAACCGTTCCCCCTGCGAAGTGACGCATATCGCGCCGTTCAAAAATGGCGCGGTAAACAGCGTCTCGCTCGGCCGGGGAGAAGGTCCGATCAAGGGCAGGTTTGTCGGGCATGGCGGGCTCAGTATTCGATGCCGCACGGCGACAGGATGTTCGCGTTGGATGCGTGCTTATTGTTGGTCAATTCGGTCAGCCCCTCGTTGATAGCTGCTGATCAGTTCGATCGTGCGATGCTCGCTGAAGCGCCGCACGAGAAGCTATCAGGCACCGCGATGTCGTGCAGTCTTCATTGCCTTTCTCGCTCAGGAACGATGATGCATATAATTTCGCGCCTACCGTCAAGGGCGTAGGTGATACCTTGGCACTCCCTCTCTCGGCCTTGTCGTAGGACTTCTCGGCCGTTGGCGTTTCACTCCGCATGGAAGTCTGGGCTCAGTTGCACTGTCTCGCCAATGATCAGCAAACCGGGATGGGGGCCGTAGGCCGGGGCCTGTTCAACCAGGCGGCGCAGGCTGCAGGCCACCACGGTTTGTGTGGAGCGCGTGCCGTCGCGTACGACGGCCGCTGGGGTGTTGGGGCTCAGGCCGTGGGCGATCAGCCGTTCCGCGATGTGGGCTAGACGTTGTATTCCCATGTAAAACACCCGCGTTTGTCCGGGGCGCGCCAGCGCCCGCCAATCGTGCGTGGCTTTGTCGTCGGCCAGATGTCCGGGCAGGAACACGCAGCTGGCCGCGAGGTCGCGGTGAGTGAGGGGGATGCCCGCTCCTGCCGAGCAACCGCTCGCGGCTGTAATGCCCGGTACGACCTCGAACGGTACACGTTGCGCTTGCATGGCTTGCACTTCCTCACCGCCACGTCCGAACACATAAGGATCTCCACCCTTGAGCCGCACCACTCGCCGGCCCGCCTTGGCGTGCTGCACCAGCAGGGCGTGGATTGCCTCTTGTGGAATGGCGTGATTTCCCAGGGCCTTGCCCGCGAACACGCGCTGCGCTCCTTGCGGAATCAGCGCCAGCACCTCGGGTGAGATCAGACGGTCGTACACAACCACGTCGGCCCTTTGCAAGCGATCAAGCGCGCGTTGAGTCATCAGGTCGGCCGGTCCGGGACCGGCGCCGACGATGGAGACAAAGCCCCTAATGTCCGACTCATTCGGCATCAACGCCTCCGGGGCCCTGATGAAACACCAGCTCTTGCACCACTTGTCCGCCGACCAAGTGCTGGTCGATGATGCGGTCCATGTTGGCTTCAGTGACGTTGTAGTACCAGGTGCCGTCGGGCTGCACGCACATCACCGGCCCGCCCTTGCAGGCGGCAAAGCAACTCACGCGGCTGCGCTTCACACGCAACTCGCCCTCGTGCAAACCAGCGGCCTTGAACTTGTTGCCAAGGCTATCGAACAGGGCCTGCGAGGCGCCATCCTGCGTACAACGTGGACCGGTGCAGACCAACAGGTGGCGCTTGTAGCCGCCGATGTGAGGCTTGATGGGTTCGTGCATATCAGACTTGGAAAGGAAGAGTGCGCGCGAAGCGCAAATCACAACGGTCCCCGATACCGTCGCGCCACACCGAAACACGGCTCAAGCGGAACTCCGTCAACCCCGCAAACTGGGCGATGAAAGCGCAGAGGTTTTCGAGGGTCGGAATGCCCAGGCCGGGTACCTCGTCCAGCAGCCGGTGGTCCAACTGCGCACGCACCTGCGTCACCAGCAAACGCAGCTGCCCCAAATCGACCACCATGCCCGT
Organism: Hydrogenophaga sp. L99; assembly: GCF_058731905.1. Lineage (NCBI taxonomy): Bacteria > Pseudomonadati > Pseudomonadota > Betaproteobacteria > Burkholderiales > Comamonadaceae > Hydrogenophaga > Hydrogenophaga sp. L99. The sequence continues at coordinate 1,699,314 of NZ_CM178972.1, forward strand.
GTGGGGGTCAACCACACCCATCACCGCGACCTCGCCTCGGTAGGTGTGCCCATGTATACGCGTGCTGGCTTCGGTCTCGATCTCGCGCTGAAGGGTGTGCGCAGCGTCAAAGAAGAAACTTTGCGAAATTTCGTATGTCATCGGATTCCGACCATCTTGTGGGTTTGCAGGGTCAGGCGCCAGCGGGGGTCACGCAGACAGTAATCAATGGCCCAGAGGGTGTTTTCTTTCAACGCAGGGCCGTCCATGGGCTGCAGCAGATGGCGCTCGAAGTTCAGTTCGATCAACGCGTCCAGGTCGATGCCGGGCTGGGGAACAACAACTTTGAGCTCGTGGCCCGCACGTATCTTCAGGAATGTGCGTACCTTGGGACTGACGCACAGCCAGTCCACCCCTGCAGGCGCAGCGATCGTGCCATTGGTCTCCACCGCAATCTCAAACCCGCCGCGGTGCAATGCGTCGATCAACGCGGAATCGACCTGCAGCAACGGTTCACCGCCCGTCAGCACGACCAGCTTGCGCCCCGCCACCGATGCTGGCCATTGGACTGAAACCTGGTCCGCCAGTGCCTGGGCCGAATCGAACTTCCCCCCACCAGTGCCGTCCACGCCGACAAAATCGGTGTCACAGAACTGGCATTGAGCGCTCGCGCGATCGGCTTCCCGCCCGGACCAGAGATTGCAACCGGCGAACCGGCAGAACACTGCCGCACGGCCGACGTTGCCGCCTTCACCCTGCAGGGTATAAAAAACTTCTTTGACCATGTAGCTCATGGAACGGATCTCGTGGGTGGCATCAGGTGGTGGTTGGCATAGTCCGCTCAGGGGCGAAGTGCGCGCGCAGGAGCGCCTTATTCGGCCTGATCCTCTGCATCCGCCGAAGGGGCCACCCCTTCCTCGACGGGTGTGTTGAGCACGGCTTCAACGTAGTCCACCGGCAGCCGGTGCTGCTGCGCCAGTGCGGCCAGGCTCGCGCCATCGGCATGGTCGGCACGCAGGTTCTCCATCCAACCCAGCAAGCCGGTGGAAAGCGAGCGTCCTGCTTTCTCGCCCGTGCGGGTGCTGCCACCGTCGTCCAGGTCGTACTTGTTGGCGTAGCCGCGTGGCGTGACCATCAGGCCGTGCTGCACGAAGGTGTGGCTGTTGCCGATCAGTACCGTGGTCAGCATGCCGATGTCGCACTCGCTCATCTTGTCCAGCGTGGTGAACTCGATGCGCTCGCGCCGCCGGTAGGCCGACTTGACCACCGCCACCGGGGTGTCGGGCCGGCGATGGCGCAGCAACAGCGCCTGTGCCTGCACGATCTGCTGGGTGCGGCGGCCGCTCTTGGGGTTGTAGAGCGCCACCACGAAGTCCGAAGCCGCCACCGCGTCCAGCCGCCGCGCGATTACGGGCCAGGGTGTGAGCAGGTCGCTCAGCGAGATGGAGCAGAAGTCGTGCGTGAGGGGCGCACCCACCAGCGCCGCGCAGGCGTTGATGGCCGATGCACCCGGCACCACCTCAACCTGGACGCCCGACTCGGGCGTCCAGCCGGCCTGGAACAGCACCTCATAGGTCGGCCCGGCCATGCCATACACCCCGGCGTCTCCGCTGGAGATGAGGGCCACCTTCTTGCCCTCGCGGGCGCTGGCCAGGGCATGGACTGCGCGGTCCAACTCCTCGGTCATGCCCTTGCGGATGACCTCCTTGCCTTCCAGCAGATCGGCCACGAGCTTGATGTAGGTGACGTAGCCCACCACCACATCGGCCTCGGCGATCGCGTCTCGCGCGCGCTGGGTCATGTGATCGTGGCTGCCGGGGCCGATGCCCACCAGCATGATCTTGCCTTTGACGTCGCTCATTGCGGGGCTTTCATGGCTGGGGCACAGCCCGCATCCGAGCGCTCCAGCACGGCCGCCACGGCGGGGTGCAGCCAGCGCTGGAAGGCCAGGCCGGCCAACACGCCGATGCTCAGCCAGAACGACAGCGACAGCCAAGCGGTGGTCCAGATGAACTGGCTGCCCAGCTGGCGCAGCGCCACCTGGGCCTCACGCGTGAAACCGGCCAGCGGGTCGGCCATGATGTGCGGCGCTCCGACCACGAAGGGCAACGCCAGCCAGCCGGCTGCGACGGCCCAGCGCAGGGGGCTGCGCACCAGCGCCACCGCCGCACAGGCCAGCGCCGCACCACCCGCCGCGAGCACCCACCAGCCCTGGCGCGAACCCAGTCGGGCTGCGTCCATGCCGGGGATCTCGGCGTGCAGGCCCAGCGAAGGCCAGAAGTGAAAGCTCAACCAGCCGGCGGCGGCCACCCAGGCGGCCAAGGGCAAAGCGCGCAAGGCGCTGCCGCGCCACTGGCACACCGCCATCACGGCCAGCACGAGCAGCGCCATGCTGAACGCGTGCAGCACATTGGCCACCCAAGTCCAGATCTGGCGCTCCACCCCATCGGCGGGCGTCCATGTTTCTGCGTCGTCACCATGATCGTGCGCCGCACCGTCCCCGTGTGCGTGCGTGTCGGCAACCGCCAACGCAGTCTCCACCTTCTGGCTTTCGAGCCCTTCAGCCGCCAGGATGATCGGCATGGTTTGCCATTGCTGCAGGCCCGATTGCAAGCCCCCCACCAGCATGGCCACGGCCAGCGCCGCCCAGATCAATCGTCGAAAAATCATGAAACTCTCCATACACAGATAGGTGGCAACCCGTCGGCCGCGCGATCCGAAACGCCCTAAGTGCCCCAACCGGGAACGCGGTGGAGCCGGCTTTGCCGGGCCACACGCGTTGCCCCCTTGAGGGGGTCGCGCGAAGCGCGTCGGGGGTGACTCTCTTAATGACAAGGCTTGACCGTGACGTGGCGCACATCGTGCGCGGCGTTGTGCGCGATGGGGCTTTCAGCAAAAGCCACGCCGTACAGTACGACCAGGCCCAGCACGGCACCAGCGCACAGTTGCAGCAGCAGGCTACGCGTGGCGCTCACGCGCTGGTCGTCGGGGATGGGGGTGGTGGTGGATGAAGTCATGGCGTGCTCCGTTCAGGGGTGAGAAAAAGAAAACTGTCACAGCGGGCAATGGAAACCGTGGCGTTGCGCCCATCGGCGCCACGGTGTTTGAATTTTTCGACCAGCAAGGCGGTCATGGGCAAAGCCTGTTCGTGGCCGAAGACTCGGGCGCCTGCCAGCAGGGCCGCGGCCTCGCTGACCGATGGGGTGCCGGTGTACCGGCGCACGGTCTCCGACGGGTTGGGCACCGGCACCCCGGCGAGCTGGGCAGGGGTAAAGAAGGTCATGGCCCAGCCTTGTTTGGCGGCCAGGGCGAGGAGGCCTGCTTCGTCAGCCTTGAGCGTGATGCTGGCCGCTGCCACCACATCTGGGGCCAACGCCCCGGCCTGCGCGAGCGCCGCCCGCAACGCGTCCTGCAGCGTGGCCAGAGGCGTGCCGCGGTCGCAACCCAGGCCCACAGCCACGTTCACGCCTGCGTCTCCACCGGCGGGCGGTAAACGACCAGGCGCTCGTGCAGTTCGGCCCAGTGCGCGGCGGTCACTGGCGCGTGGGTGATCCACAGCACGGCCTTGAAACGCGCCAGGTCCACGTCGGCCAGGCGCTCGAAGCGGTGGATACTGGGCGGAAGCGGCGTGGGCCGGGTCCACCAGTGCGGGCTGCCCGCTTCCTGCACCACGGCCACCGGCTCGCCGTTGACCACGTGGGCCGACACACGCGTGATGTTGATCTTGGGTGCCTCAACCTTCCACCCCAACTCGCGACCCAGGATGTCCACCGGAATGGTCTTGCCCACGTCCGACGCCGTGGTCAGCACCGGCGTGGCGCCGAGCAGGGTGGCCACGGTTTCGGCCATGGCGTTGGCGCCGCCGACGTGACCGGACAGCACCGGGATCACGAACTGGGCCGCGTCGTCCACCACCAGCACGCCGGGGTCTTCGTCTTTGCTCTTGAGGTGCGGCGCGATCAGGCGAACCACGGCGCCCAGTGACACAAAAAACACCACCTGATCGAAGTCGGCGAACAGCGTGGCGATCTCGTCGCGAAAGGCTCCGCTGTATGAGCGCACCGAGTTGGGCAGACCCGCCATCAGCGGCGCGAACTTGGTCGCAACGCACACGTGGGCTCCGGGCATCTGGCGCGCGAGATCGGCAGTCTGCTCGGCGCCGTGTTTGGTGATCGCCACGAGGACGACGCGCACAGCAGTTTCTTGGGTGGTCATTCCTGGGTTTCCTCTTCTTCAATTTCGGTACTGGTCTTCTTGCGGCAGCCGCGTTGCATGTCGCCGCGCTCGCGCCCGGGGTTCTTAACCAGCAGCAGCGACAGGTAGTTGACCTTCGTGCCCTTGAGTTCGGCCACGTCGGTGACGATGCGCTCAACCGGTGAGCCGGCTTTTTCGATGAAGCGGCTGTGCGCCAGCAGGCCGCGCCGCTCCAGCAGGGTGATCAGATCGTCCAGCAGCGGCTTGACCTTCATCAGCACCAGGGTGTCGAAGTCGTCGAGCATCTTCTCCACCGCCGCGATGCCGTAGGCGGCGGGCACGATGGCGATGGTGTCGTCCTGCTCCGAGAGCGGCACCTGCAGCTGCGCGCAGGCAGCGTTGAACGAGGTCACGCCGGGCACGATCTCGATGCGGGCCCCCGGGTCCAGCTCGCGCAGCACGCGGGCCAGGTAACAGAAGCTGGCGTAGGTGGAGGCGTCACCCTCGACCAGGAACAGCACGTCCTGCCCGCTGGCCAGCATCTCGCGCACCGTCTCCGCCGCCTTCAACCAGTGGCGCGCCAACTTCTCGGCGTCGTGTGTCATCGGGAACAGCAGCGACTGGTGCTGCCCGGGCAGCGCCAGCCCGGCGCGCAGCGCGATGTCCAGCGCGTAGCTGTCCTTGCGCAGGCTGCGCACCGGGTAGGTCCAGATGGCGTCGCGCCGCTCCAGCAGTGCCCAGGCGCGGCGGGTGATCAGGCCCGGGTCGCCGGGACCGAGGGAGACGCCAAACAGCGTGCCAGTTTGCGTCATGCCACACCTCCGGTCTGCGCGCAGACGATCCACACCGGGTTCTCCGCCGCCATGCGGTGCATGTGCAGGATGGGCTTGCTGCGCGAGCCCTGTAACTGCAGCACGTCCCAGCTCGCACGCTGCTCCTTCAACGTGGCCACGGCCACCCCCAGGTTTTCAATCGTCACGAAGTTCATCACCAGCCAGCCCTGCGGTTGAAGTCGTTTCAAGATCAGCGCGATCAGCTCGGCCAACTCTCCGCCCGAGCCACCCACGAACACCGCGTCCGGGTCGGCCCAGGCTTGCAGGCCCTCGGGCGCCTTGCCGTGCAGCAGGGTGTGGTTGCTGATGCCCATGGCCAGGCGGTTGCGCTGCACTATGGCCGCGTCGTCCGCGTTCTTTTCGATCGCGTACACATGGCCGTTGCGGCACAGGCGCGCCGCCTCCAGGCCCACCGCGCCCGAACCCGCGCCGATGTCCCAGACCACGCTGTCGGCGCGCAACTGCAGACGCGCCAGCGACACCGCGCGCACCTCGTGCTTGGTGATCAGCCCCTTCTCGGGGTGGCGCTGCTCGAAGCTCGCGTCCGGCAGACCCAGCAGCACCTGCGGCGCGCGCAGGCGGGTGCGCCAGAGCAGCACGACGTTGGGGTCGGCAAAGGGCATCTGCGCGGCGGCGCTGAGGGACATGCCGCTGACGATGCGTTCTTCGGGCTGGCACAAGCGTTCGGCCACGGCCATCTCGACCTCGTCCGCCAGACCCTCGGCGATCAGCATGCGAGCGATCCGGTCGGGGGTGTTGTCCGGGCTGGTCAGCACAGCCAGGCGGTCGTGCTGGCGGATATCGCGCAGCAGCGCGTACAGCCCGTGATTGGGAGGTGAGCCCGGCACCCAGTCGCCCGCGTCCTTGCTGTGCACGGAGGAGAACTTCATGTCCTGCCAGGGCAGGCCCAGCCGGGCGCAGGCGAGCTGTAGCGTGGACACGTTCGGCATCACCTCGATGGCCTCGATGCACAGGCGTGACGCGAGGTAGGCTGCGATGCCGTGGCACAGCGGATCGCCGGTGGCCAGCACCACCACACGCCGGCCCTCGGCCTGCGCGGCGCGGATCCACTCGGGCACCTGCGACAGCGCGCCGCTCAGGTCGTGCTGCACCGCGTCGGGCGAGATGTGCGCAGCCAGGAGCTGCAGCGTGCGCGTGCCGCCGATCACAAGTTGGGCCGCCCGCAGGTGCTGCAGCGCCGTGGTACCGAGGCTGGCAACGCCATCGTCCAGCACTCCAACGATGCGGCATTTGTCGATCACGGGAGCCACTTCCATGTCAGCCTTCCGCCTGCGCAATCTTGCGACCGTCAAAGTCGCAGACCAGCACCTGCAATTCAAATTGATCGGGGTAGCGCGTGCGCAGGGTCTGGATGACCTTCTGCGCCAGCGCGGTGTGGAACGCGCTGCCAAGGCCCAGCGCGTCCATGCGCTCGCCAGCGTAGCGCGCCGTCTCGTTACCGCGAATGGCCTCGCACACCTCGGGAGGCGCTCCCACGCGAGCGGCCAGATCGGCCAGCAGGCCGGTGTCCACCTCGGCGCGGCCCGCGTGGGTGATGGTTTCACCCTGGGCGATCTTGGTCAGCTTGCCGACCATGCCACCTATGATTACCTTCTTTAGCCCGGCCTTCACCGCCGCGCCCATGGCGTAACGCAAGAAATCGCCCATCTGCACGAACGCCGGCTCGGGCAGTTCGGGCATTTCTTCCATCACAAATTTTTCGGTGCGCCCGCCGGTGGTCAGCACCACCACGCCGTGGCCCAGCGTGCCCGCCACCTGCACGCCCTGCACCACGCTGGCGCGGTAGGCGGCGGTGGAATACGGCTTGACGATGCCGGTGGTGCCCAGGATGGAGATGCCGCCCAGGATGCCCAGGCGCGCGTTCAGCGTCTTCTTGGCCATCTCTTCGCCCTGCGGCACCGAGATACGCACCTCCAGGCCCATCTCGTCCAGCAGGCCCTGCCCCACCAGGCGAACATTGGCCTCGATGTTGCGGCGCGGCACCGGGTTGATGGCCGGGCCGCCCACCGCCAAGCCGAGGCCGGGCATGGTGACCGTGCCGACGCCGACACCGCCCGCCAGCACGACCTGACCCGGCTGCCCGGGCAGCAGGTGCAGGTCGGCGGTGAGGTGGGCCTTGTCGGTGCAGTCCGGGTCGTCGCCCGCGTCCTTGATCACCATGGCGTGGGCGGTGCATTGGGTGCCGCTGCCGTCCACCCGGCCGTCCTGCACGGCGAAGCGCACCACGTCGCCGTTGGGCAGCAGGCACTCGACCTCGCCGGGCACCTCTCCCGTGATCAGGCCGATGGCGGCCGCGCGCGCCGCCGCAGCGGAACACGCACCGGTCGTGAAACCGGTGCGCGTGCCGCGGGGCGCGTCTTTTTTCATCATGTGGCCAGTTCCCTGGCTTCGGCCAGGCCCAGCAGCGCGTGGATCGCGGCAACCACCAGGGTGGAGCCGCCCTTGCGGCCACGGATCACGATCCATGGCACATCGGTCTCCAGCGCCATCAGATCCTTGGACTCTGCCGCCGACACGAAACCCACCGGCATGCCCACCACCAGAGCAGGGCGCGCACCCTCTTCATGGATCAGGCGCACGATCTCGATCAGCGCCGTGGGCGCGTTGCCGATGCCGACGATGGCACCGTCGATCAGGCCCAGTCGGTGTGCCTTGCGCATGGCTTGCACCGCGCGGGTGGTGCCTTCGGCCTTGGCCTGCTCGATCACGTCCGGGTCGGAGATGAACTGGTGCGTGCTCATGCCGAAGTGCCCCAGGCGCGGCGCCGACAGGCCGACACAGATCATCTCCACATCCGCCACCACACGGGTTGCGCGAGACAAGATCGAGGTCACCCCCCGCTCCACCGCCTGGGGATGGAAATCGGTCAGGCCGTTGAAGTCGAAATCGGCATTGGCGTGGATCATGCGGCGCACGATGGGCCACTGTTCGGGCATGTAGGGGTGAGAAAGCACCTCGCGGTCGATCACGGCAAACGAGTCGTGCTCGATGGCGCGACCCGCTGCAGTGAGCTGCTCGGTGATGACGTTGGCCGTCTCAGGCGTTGGCATGGTCATGGGGGCGCTTGTGGCCATGGGCATGGTCGTACTCATGCGCGTGTACAGGTGCGTGGGGGTGTTCATGCGTCAGCATGGTCGTGCGTGTGGTCGTGACTGTGCGGCAACGCGTCGTCGTGGTGGTGACCTCCCATGCCGTGTTCCTCGGCAAAGCTGCGGTATTTGCAGCCGTCGCAAGGCATCAGCGCAACCGGCGCGTTGCGCCGCATGTCGTTTACGCGCTGCTCCAACAACTCGACAATTTCCTTCTCGAACCCAAAGTATTTGGTGGAGGCGAAACGCAGCGTCGGGTACTGAGCCTTCAAGTGCTCGACCTGACGGGTGATGCGCTCCACCAGCGTGCCGTTGAACAGGTAGTACGGCAGCACCACCACCTGCTTCATGCCGAGCATGCTCTGGCGCTGAACCGTCTTTTCCAAGCGCGGGTGAGTGATGCCGGTGAAGGCGAGGTCCACCAGATCGTGGTCGGTTTCCTCCAGCAACCAGCGCGCCATCTTGGCCATGTCGCCGTTGGCCTGCCGGTCCGACGAACCGCGCCCCAGCAGCACCACGCCGGTGGTGCTGGGGTCGGGCATGTCGAGCGCCTGCATCGCGCCCTTGAGGCGGCGGCGCAGGATGGCCAGGATCGGGTCGCAGGCACTCAAGTGCGGCGCATACAGGAACTGCACCAACGGGAACTGGAGGCGGGCGCCATCGATGGCCTGCGGAATGTCCATCTTCACGTGGCCCGCCGCGTTCAAGATCAGTGGCACCACCATCACGCGGCTGGCGCCGGTGGCGGCGCGCTTCAGGCCCTCGCTCATGGTGATCTCGGAAAACTCGATGAAGCAGACCTCGATGCGCCAGCCCGGCTGGCGCTGGCGCCACTGTTCGGCGAAGGAAAAGATCTCGTCGTTGCCCGAGGCTTCGCGCGAGCCGTGGCCCACCAGCAGAATGGATTCGGTGTTCATGGAGCGTCCGATGTGAGGGTTGAAGCGGGCACGCTGGCGCGCCGGAAACGGTGGGTGAAACTGGCGTCGTACAGCTTGGATTTCGCCAGGGTGGTCCATTGGCGCGCGCCCAGCGTGGGGCTGGCGATCACCATGGACTGGCTGGCGATTCTGGCGTCGCGGCACAGGGCCTGAATAGTGGCGACCGTGCCGCGCACGATCTTTTCCTCGCCCGGCCAGCTGGCCTTGTGCACCACCACCACCGGCGCGTCGGGCGACCAGCCCGCCGCCAGCAACTCGGCCGACACCTTGCCCAGCAAGGTGATGCTCAGGAAGATGCACAGCGTGCTGTGGTGCGCAGCCAGCTCACGCAGCGACTCGCCCTCGGGCATGGGGGTTCGTCCCTCGACGCGGGTGAAGATCACGGTCTGCGTGACTTCGGGCAGGGTCAGGCTCTCCACTGCTGCTGCCGCGCTGGCCATTGCCGACGAAACACCCGGTACCACCTGGATGGCGACGTCCGCCGCGTCCAGCGGCTGCACCAGCTCAATCAGCGCGCCGTAAAGGCCAGGATCGCCGGTCTGTAGCCGCACCACCGTATCGCAGCGGGCGGCATGCTCGATGAGCCAAGCAGACATCTGCTCCAGGGTCATGTTCTTGCTGTCGGCAATCGCGCAGCCTGCTGAGGCCCAGCGCAGGGCGGCTTCGCTGACGAGCGAACCCGCAAACAAGATCGCGCCGGCTCGCTCAATCAAGCCACGACCCTTGACCGTGATCAACTCCGGATCGCCAGGACCAGCGCCAACGAACCAGACCGTGCCCGACGTCATGCTTCATCTCCTGTTTGAATCCTCGACGACTCTGTCAGGATCACAAATACGTGCTGCGTACGCACTTTGCGAACGCTTTGACAACCTGTGCGTGAGCCAGCCCCGTCCACGAAGAACCTCCTTATGTTCTGCGCGTCGTGCATCACAGGTATGTGACCGAGCTCTCGGAACGTGCTCCGCACGCGGACAGGCGACCTAAGCTCCGGGGCCACCACTTTGATGCCCAATGCGCACGGATACTCTATGGCCTCTTGCGGCAGACAGCGGGTGCTCAACTGGTCCTGGTTCATGCCAACACCTCCGGCAGAAAAAGCGCCGCTGCGGCCGTTGGACTGGACGCCATCCAGGCGTGGAAATAACTGGCTCGCAAGGCACCTCGTTGGTACACCGCCTCGCCAGCGCACTTTGCACCACCACGCGCGGAGGCCGTATGTAGCACCGGCTCCAGAGCTGTTTCGCAGACTGAATAGTGGAAGGTGTGTCCTCGCAGTTCGCCTGTCGCCAGTTCCAGCTTCTGTGGTCCCAGCGCGGCAAGTCGTGGCTGCATTCGCACCACACCCGGGAACAGACCCCACGACACATGGCTGCGCCCCTCCAAGTCCACTATTGCGTCGAACAGCACCATCATTCCGCCGCACTCGGCCCAGACCGGGCGTCCCGTGTTGACATGGACCACCAGACTGTCGCGGGTTGTGTCGCTGATCGACAAAGTTTCTGCGTGCAGCTCGGGGTAGCCACCGGGCAACCAGATTGCATCGCATGTGGGCACGGGATCGTTGGCCAGTGGCGAGAAAAACACCACCTGCGCACCCAACGCGCGCAAGGTGTCCAGGTTGGCAGCGTAGATGAAGCAGAACGCAGCATCACGCGCCACCGCCACCGTCTTTCCGGCCAACAGGGGCGCTATCGAAGGGCGCTCGGTAGGGGCGTCAAAGCTGACCGACCAACGCGCAAGATCGGCCGAGTCCAGCTTGCCCAGCGGCGTGCTAAGCAAGGCGTCGGCAGCGGCATCGAGCCGGGCCATTGCATCGAGCAACTCGCTCGCCACTGTCAGCCCCAGGTGGCGTTCGGGCAAGGCGAACGCAGGGTTGCGCATCACCGCACCCAACCAACGCGAAGCCGCCTCTCCGTCTTGCGAAGGCAGAGCATCTTGCAACATCTGTGCGTGCCGTCCGCTGGCCACGCGGTTAGCCAGAACTCCGGCCCAAGGCAGGCCCGGGCGGAAGTGCTGCAGACCAAAGGCCAGCGCTCCGAAGGTGCCCGCCATGGCCGATGCATCGATCACAGCCAGCACATGCAGGCCGAAGCGCCGCGCCAGATCCGCCGCACTCGGTTCGCCATCAAACAGGCCCATGCCCCCCTCAACGATGATCAAGTCGGCCTCTTGCGCAGCGACGTGTAGGCGCGCGCGGATGTCGAGCTCACCTGTCATCCACAGATCCAAGTTGTGCACCGGGTGGCCCGTTGCCAGCGCGAGCCACATCGGATCCAAGAAGTCAGGTCCGCATTTGAACGCCCGTACCTTTCGCCCAGCGCGCGCGTGAAGACGCGCCAACGCGGTGGTGACCGTGGTCTTGCCCTGACCGGACGCCGGGGCAGCCACGAGAATGGCGGGGCACATGGTGATCACTGTTGAGACTCTGCGTTGAGCGTCACGCAAGCCACTCGTCCCGGCAGGTTATGGCCGGTAGTGGTTTCGTCGAGCTTTCCACCCACACTGTTCAGGCACAGGCCCCTCGGCGTATCTCCTTCTACGGCGCGCCGGACGTATAACCGCCGACTCCAAAGACACGGCGGTGGATGCTCGTTAACTGAGTTGTCTAAGGCAACGGTCTCAAGACGCATGAAGGCGCCCCGGAGCACTTGTCCCATCGAACGCCCCGCAACGTCAGCGGCATTGGATACGGATGCCACAACGCCACTGGACAGGGCATTCGACCAGGGGTTCGCCATCGTGGCGGTCGCCGCAGTACCCGCCAGTGAGAAAAATTGCGGAGGCCGGGCGTGCGAAAGACAAGCCATCAAGCCAGTGGCGTCCCATCGGGGAACGCGCAGGTTGCGAAATTTCATGCGAAGGAAGCAGACCGGATCACGGGCTCTCACCGCCTTCCCCGACGGTGCTTGAGCGTCACGGCAGCACACCTGTTGCCAGACGCACCACCACCCTGTTGGCCGGTATCCGGGCTGACAGAACGACCTCCATCGCCTTCCCAGACGACTCGGTTGTCGTCCAGTGGCTGCGTGATGAAAGCTGAGTCGCCTGAACAATTCAGGCTTCTCGTCTGCTTACCGTTGCGGGGGCAGCGCAGGTTAGGTTCGTCCTTGTGGACTCGCCCTCCTGCTTCCCGTTGAACTGCGGCATGTGAACCACGCCGCGAGCACCAACGAAACAGAGTATAGCAGGCTGCCGAAATACCTGCGGGCCAATCTACCGCCACAACGTGAATCGCTCGGGGGCCAGTTTCGGCGTTTGCTCGGCGGCAACTGCACTTTGTCGGTACCGCCACTGGCAGTCCACTGCCCTTGATCAATTCGGCGCTCAAGACGGGATTTCTTGACGTGCCCTTGTGTTTTGGCAAGAAGGAATTCACTTGCGCTGCGTTACACGGCTCGGTGGAGCGCATGCGGGCTGGGACGGATTGCTGACTTGAGGGTGCCTTGGCGCATCAAGGCTCGCGTGGACAACCGCTCCCGGACCCTGCATCGAGGTGGTGCATCAACACAGGCGCCATGGAGCGCAAGATCTGCACCGGCAGGCCGGAGGTGAAGCGGTGGTCAGCCGCGTTCGGTCCCACCACGTAGGCGGTCACGCTGCCGAAGTGCCTTGGTCCCAGGTAAAAAACGAAGGTGGCCGTGCGGTTCAGGGCCAGGCCGCCGCGCCCTTTCACCACCACGCGGTTGTCGCCGGTGCCGGTCTTGCCACCGGGCGACAGGTCTGCTCCCGAGGCAGACTGGAAGCTGCCGGCGAGCCGCCGGGCCGTGCCCGCCTCCACCACTTCCGACAAAGCTTTTTTCAACGCCAGAGCCACCTCGGGCGCCATGACCCGCTCACCCACCACTGGTGTGGGCCGCAGTGCGGTCTCCCACGGCGTGCCCTGCGCAAAATGCAAGTCTGAAATGCGGTGCGTGGGACGGCGGATACCACCGTTGACGACGATGCCCATCAACTCGGCCAGCGCGGCGGGTCGGTCCCCGGAGCTGCCCAGGGCCGTGGCCAGCGAAGGCACCAGATGGCCGAAGGGGTAGCCAAGGCGAGCCCACCGCCGGTGGATATCTAGGAAAGCCTCCACCTCCATCATGGTGTAAATGCGTGCGTCCTGGGCGTCCTTGGCACGCGTGCGAAACAGCCAGCGGTAGACCGCTTGGCGCTCGGCGGCACTGGCGGCGATCGCCTCGCTTAGGGTAGCGTCGGGGTGTTGCAGGCGGAAGGCCACCAGCCAGAGTTCCAGCGGGTGCACCCGGGCCACATAACCGCGATCCGGTAGGTCCATGGTGTCGGGCGCGAAACGCTTGTACAGCACGGCCACACGGGGCGCAGTGGGGGCCTGGTCGCCCAGCTGCGCCGATAGATAAACACCCAGGGCGTCGGGCGATGCGGCGGGCTCCAAGTAACGGAACACTGCGGTCAGCCGGTCGGCGCCAGGGCGCAGCCCGTCGAGCAGCATGTCGCGCAGTTCGGCCGGGGTGCGGTTGTCGGTCTTGCGCCAGAAGCGGCGCAGGAAGGCCTGGCCTTCGCGGTCGGCAAGCAGTTCTGGCAGCAGTCGAGACTGCTCTGGAAGCCAGTGTGGCCACCAAAACCCACATATTGAATGTTTTGCATCGACTCATAGACGGAAAGACGGCTGTGGCGGAAGTCAAGGCGCCCCAGGCATTGAAGCTATCGACGGAGCCGCAGGCAAACGTCCTGCGATATGACACTTTGCGCACCGCACGAGTCAATGAGGAGGTCCGCCATGGCACATGATTTGGCAACGACCTCCATCGTCGCACTTCTTAAAAGCCTCAAGATGCATGGCATGGCCCACGCAGTTGCAGAGCTGGGTGAGCAAGGGGCGCCTGCATTCGAAGCGGCACAACCCATTCTTGCAAAACTGCTAAAGGCGGAAACGGCTGAGCGGGAAGTGCGTTCGATGGCTTATCAGATGAAGCTCGCTCGATTCCCTGCCTACCGAGATCTTGCCGGGTTTGACTTTGCACAGAGCGAGGTAAATGAGGCCATGGTCCGGCAACTGCACAGAGGTGACTTCCTTGACAAGGCATACAACGCTGTCCTGGTTGGAGGGCCTGGCACTGGGAAGACCCATCTGGCTACAGCTATCGGCGTCCAGGCCATCGAGAACCAACATCGCCGCGTTCGCTTCCTCTCGACCATTGAACTGGTCAATGCGTTGGAGGTCGAGAAGTCGAGTGGGAACGCGGGGCAGCTGGCAAATCGACTGATGCATGTCGACTTGGTCATTCTGGATGAGCTGGGCTACCTTCCCTTCAGCGAGTCAGGAGGGGCGCTGCTGTTTCACTTGCTGTCCAAGCTCTATGAGAGGACGAGCGTCGTGATCACCACGAACCTGAGCTTCGGTGAATGGTCCAGTGTCTTCGGTGATGCGAAGATGACGACGGCGCTTTTGGATCGACTGACGCACCGATGCCATATTCTGGAGACCGGAAACGACAGCTATCGGTTCAAAAATAGTTCAGCAGGCCCCAAGTCCGAAAAGGAGAAAACGAAGCACTTATCCACAACGTGAGCTGCTTTGCTCACACAAGCGGGTGGGTCAGCATTCGATGGAAATCTCGGGTCAGAGATCAGTGGAACTCAACAATCGATACTGTTCTTTAGTGCGTTTATCGGCTTTATTGGAGCAGATATGAAGCCGAAATATCTACTCACCCAAGACCGATGAGTTCAAAAACGTGACGCCTCCCCTGAATCCGGTCAGTTCAAAACTGGGATCGGGCAGGTCACGGCCTTGTTGACGGGCATCAGTTCAGTACCTGAGCGGTCCATGGCACTCTGAACCGCCCCGGGAATCGTGGAGGCCGTTTGGTTTAAGTCAGGCTGCCACCGTGGCGGTCTGACTGGCGAGTTGCCGGTAGTAGTTTGCCTCAGCTTCTGCCGGCGGTATGTAGCCGATGGGTCCGAGCAGCCTGTGATGGTTGAACCAGGACACCCATTCCAGCGTCGCCAGTTCCACCGATTCACGGGTTGGCCAGGACCGTCGGTGAATCACCTCGGCCTTGTACAGCCCGTTGATCGTCTCTGCCAAGGCGTTGTCGTAGCTGTCACCCTTGCTGCCCACCGAAGGCTCAATACCGGCCTCGGCTAGCCGCTCGCTGTAGCGGATAGAAACGTATTGCGACCCCCTATCGGAATGGTGAATTAAGGCGCCATCGCGCTCAGGCCGCCTGGCATAGAGCGCCTGCTCCAGGGCATCCAGAACGAATTCCGTATGCATGGAGGTGCTGACCCGCCAACCCACAATGCGCCGGGCGTACACGTCGATCACGAAGGCCACGTACAACCAGCCTTGCCAGGTTGAAACGTAGGTGAAGTCCGACACCCAAAGCTGGTTGGGGCGTTCGGCTTTGAAGACACGGTTGACCCTGTCCAGCGGGCACGGCGCCTTCATGTCGCTGATGGTGGTGCGCACCACCTTGCCGCGGCGCACGCCCTGCAAGCCCAGGCGCTTCATCAAACGCTCGACCGTGCAGCGGGCAATCTCGACCCCTTCCCGGTTCATCTGCTTCCAGACTTTGTCGGCGCCGTAGACCCGCATGTTGGCCTGCCAGACGCGCTCAATCTGAGGCACCAAGGTGTCCTCACGTTGGGCGCGTGCGCAGCGCAGCTCGGGATTGCGTTGTTGGGCAGCGTGGCGCCAGTAGCCTGACGGGGCGATCTGCAGAACTTTGCAGATCGACTCGACCCCATAGGCCTGTCGATGCTGATCGACGAAGTTGTTCAGGACTTCAAACGGCGGTCGAGCTCCGCCTGGGCGAAAAACGCGCTGGCCAGCTTCAATATCTCGTTGGCCTTGCGCAGCTCCTTGTTCTCGCGCTCAAGCTCCTTCAGGCGCTGCAACTCGGTCGTCGTGACGCCGGCCCTGGTGCCGTTGTCGATCTCATCGCGCTTGACCCATTCGTTGAGGGTCTGGGGCACGCAGCCGATCTTGGGTGCGAGGGATTCGATGGTTGCCCACAGCGAGGGGTAATCGCCGCGGTGCTCACGCACCATGCGTACAGCCCGCTCGCGGACCTCGGGTGAAAACTGGTTTGACTTCTTGCTCATGGCTCAATCCTCTCAGAGAAAAGAGCCTCCTCAAAACCCGGGGCGGTTCACTCGGTTCTGGCGCCGCAAATACTTACAGGTGCGAGCTTGACCAGACCGCTGGAGTCATTCAGGATTTTCTGTTGATACTTTGTGAGTATCTATTTGGCGGTGCCGGCGTCGATGCAGCGAGTTGAGAGGGGTTTCGAGGTCGTTCCCACAGTGACTGCAGCGAGCGTATGTGGCGGTGAGATATCCCCTGATTCAGGGGATATGTCTGTGGAAAACCATGCGCGCTTCGTCGCAGACCCTTATGCGGCGGGTGTATTAACGCAATGCCATCGAAATGTGCAATCGAGAGCTGCTGGAAGCACCTCAGGCATCCCGTTTAACCCGGCCGGCATGCCCCCCGCCCCGGGCAGACGCTTGAATAGGTCGCTATGCAAAACTGATCTCGTCAATGTGGAGATCGTCACGCGCAAGAAGGTCCACATGGTGCTCACGCAGCGCTTCGAGCGCGCGCCTCAGGATCTGGCCCACAACCTTGCCCACGAGTCTGAGCAGACTGAGATGGAGTTGGTCGAAAGAACATGTGATACGTTCCATAGCGGGCACCAAACCTCCTGCGCATGGCTCTGCCCCACATCTATCGCATGAGGTCTTATCTGGCCGAAGCGACATTGACATCGACGCCGGCGCCAGCCATCTTGTCACGTTGTACACATTGATCCATGGTCAGTAAGAAGCGAAACAAGCCATTTGTGCCACGGTGGAAACCCGCCACCAACACTTTCGAACTCGCCGCGACAAGAGCGGCCAAGATTGATCCAGCGACCCTCACCGGCTTGGCAGAGTCGCTGAAGCGGTCATGTGGCGACCTGACTGTCCCCGAGAAGTCAGCGATGTCGTGGCAGGATCTACGCTTGGCGGTGGTGGTCTCTCGACGGGTAGAGCGCATGGGCGTGGTGAAAGGGCTCACGTCCATATTGGATGCAGCCTTCGAGGCGTTGGAGTCGATTCGTGTGCGCTGCACGGTCACTGGCGCTTGGCGCTACTGCCAACCCAAGACTGAGGAGATCGCCGCGATCGTCGAGATGTGCGAAATTCATGCTTTTCAGCTGCGCCAGATCAGCAGCCGTGAGTTTGAACTGATCTTTCTGCAGTCACGAGAAGACTCCAAGCGGTTGCCCCAGATTCATTTCCTTGGTGAGCCCGCTGCGAAGGGGGGAGAAACGTCTAACAGCCCCTCAAGCCAAGACTAGAAATTCACATCCCCCTCTACATTCGCAGAGAGAGATTCTCGGTCGTTGACGGCTTGTGCATGCACGTTCCCACTTGCGGTTCCGCGCACTTGGGCAGTCCGATGCGGGCTACCAGGGTGTGGGCAAGCGTCGATGCGACAGATTGATTGACGTCGCGGGGCGCTCCAGGAGGAAAATCGTTAGCATGACCCAAAAAGCAAGTCGGCAGGAGGTGCCTCGCCCCGCTTCGCGGCTGCGGGATCGCGGCGTTTCATCCCGGGCACGCGCTGGAGAACCTGCTAAATCGGTTCGATCCAAAGCTGCACAGCGCAGAGTTGATGGCTTGGCGTCCTCTTGGGGTTGAGGAGTCGCCATGACCACGAAGGAGGAGCGCCGCGATGCGATGGCCCAGTCTCTTACGACACGTGGATTGCGGGCCATGAACCCACGCCACGATTTCTGGCGGACGCCGCGGCGGTGGTTGAGGGCACGATGACATATGACCAGGCCATTTGCGACAGCGCGGCAAGGGCGCGCTGTCGCAATGGATAGGAGCTGCCCCAAGTTTTCCAAGGCATAGAGAGCCGGTCGTGTGAGCTATCGGGAGGGGGCCGACTCCGCGTGGCCGACTGAATGCCCGCATAAAGTAAGCCATCCTTAGTGACTTTGACGCTTATGAGCTAAAACTGGCCGTATGCCGGCTTGACCTCCTATGGGGGTCATGTTTCTTGATCTGAGGCCTATAGTGGGTCATGGTTGCTTGCACGCGCCCCCTCATCCCCGTACTGACCGCCTGTGCACTGCTGCTGCCCCCCTCGACCAGCAGCAGCGAGAGCGTGCTGGTCAGCTTGGAAAAGTCCAGCACCGAGTTAGAACTCCGCATCATCATCCCTCAGTTCATACGCGTGCTGGAAAACAGCCACCCCGTGGTGCTGGACGCCGATGCCGATGGTGACTGGAGCGCCCAGCAGCGGCTGGTGGTGGTGTCCAACATGAAGCGCGGCTTCTGCGTCACCTTGCGCATGAGCGCTCCCGAGGTCGACGCCTGGCGCCTGCACACGCCGCAAAGCGGCGGCATCACGCTCGATGCGATGCACGACGGCTACCGCCTGTGCACGCCGCGCCCGGGTCGCTACACGCTGGTGCTGCAACACGAGTTCGAGGCGACGGCGCAAAGGTCCACCACCGGCGCGCTGCGTTGGCCGGTGCGGACCGACATCACGGCACTCTGAGCATCGAACTGTCGCGCGAGCTTCCGAGTTCCGAGTAGAAATTCATGATCGGAATGCGGCTCATGGATGGGGATGAAGCAGGAACGCCGAACCCCTCAGTACACAACGAGGCTTGAGGATGTGCCGGTGGCGAGGGCGTGATCAAGGACAATTCGCATACCCCCACCCGTATGACGCCCACCGTGAACTTTCCTCCAGGGCATCCGACGCTGCTACGACACCCAGTGCCGGATGGGATTCCATTCCCGGTGGAGACCGTGCTCGAACTGCCTGCGGTAGCCTATGAAGTGGAGCAGCGAGACGACTGGTGGATTGTGAGGGTCGTGGTCACCGGTGAAGCCGTTTACCAAGGTCCGGGTCCGGTTGATGTTTTCGTATCCGAAGCGCCATTTTGATGACTGAACATCCGACGTTACTGTGGCATCCCAAACCT
This sequence comes from Hydrogenophaga sp. L99, assembly GCF_058731905.1. NCBI lineage: Bacteria > Pseudomonadati > Pseudomonadota > Betaproteobacteria > Burkholderiales > Comamonadaceae > Hydrogenophaga > Hydrogenophaga sp. L99. Next base: position 1,718,324 of record NZ_CM178972.1, read on the forward strand.
GATGGCGTGAACAGCTACCGCGAGACGCCCCTACCGCTGGAGCCTCACGAATACCACGTCATCGAGGTGCACGACTGGTGGATTGTGATCGTGATTGTCAACGGTGAGATGGTGTACGAAGGCGCGGGTCCAGTGAAGGTTTATCGTTCACCAACGCCCTTTTAGAGCAGGGGCTAGAGGGATCATCCGTAGTTCGAACGCCCTTCACCTCTTGGCGGGGATGATGATGTCCTGCACGTTCTTCTCCACCACCGAGCACGCCGAGCAACCACCCCAAACTTTTGAGAATCAAACCAGTAACCGTCCACTGAAGTGGGTCAACTCCAATACACGTCAGGGACGGAGAATCGGCCTGGGGAAATGCTGATCATTCGGCGTCGGCGGGCACGGCCGGTGCATGCGTGAATTGCCCGAGGTTTGGCTTTCGGCGAGTTGACGGCGGTATGCCTAAACGGACATAATTGAGGCGATGTTGAAGCAAGCGCGCAAACCCATCAAATGGGTCAGCTCCGCCAAGCGCGATCTGGATGCCATGCCAGAGGATGTCAAAGACGTCTTCGGCCATGCCATCGACTTGGCGCAAGCCGGCGGCAAGCACCAGGATGCCAAGGCCATGACGGGTTTCGGCTCGGCCGGTGTGCTGGAGGTGGTCGAGGACCACCAGGGAGACACCTACCGGGCTGTCTACACCGTCAAGTTCGCCGGCTGGGTCTATGTTCTGCACTGCTTCCAGAAGAAATCCAAAAGCGGCATCGCAACGCCCAAGCCAGATATGGACCTGATCAATATCCGCCTGAAGGCCGCAAAGCAAGATTTCGAGGTATGGTTGGCACAGCAAGGAGTACGCAAATGAATGCACACAACGACATCACCATTGAAGAAGGTGGCACGAATGTCTACGCCGACCTGGGTTACACCGACGCGGCCGAGATGGCGCGCAAATCCCAGCTGGCCGGTGAGATCGCGCGCGCGATCAAGGCACGCCGCCTGACGCAAGAGGATGCTGCGACGCTGCTGGGCATCGATCAATCCAAGGTCTCGCGCATCACACGCGGCCAATTCCGCGGCGTCAGCGAAGCCAAGCTGCTGGAACTGGTGGCCAGGCTGGGTCACGATGTGAAGATCGTGGTCGGCCCGGTGCGCCGCCGCGCCGGCAAGATCGAGTTGCAGTTTGCCTGAGCTCGCCCCGCAGCATCAGGCTCAACCCAATTTGCGACACGCTTGCCTGTCAGCTGTTGCTCGCATGTGGACCGGTGAGCTGCTGTTGGCGTCGGCGGTGCCCGATGCGATGGCCGCTGCCGTCATAACATCGGTCGACGCCAATCCTCCTGACGGGAAAGCAGCCTGACGACCGTCACATGACCCGTGTTGCCCAATACATCGAGGCCGCCGAGCGCGACAACACGCGCAGGAGTTACGCCTCCGCAATTCGCCATTTCGAGATCGAGTGGAAGGGCCTACTGCCTTCCACGGCCGACGCCATCTCCCGCTACTTGGCCGACCATGCGGCGACCCTGGCCATCAACACGCTGCGCCAGCGGCTGGCCGCGCTGTCCCGCTGGCATACCGATCAAGGTTTCCCCGACCCCACGAAGTCGCCGCTGGTACGCCAGGTACTCAAAGGCATCCGCTCCGTCCACTCCGCGCCAGAAAAGCGCGCGCGCCCGCTGGAACTGGCGGTGCTCCAGCAGATCGATCAGTGGCTCGACGCTGCCATCAGCAATGCCCAGCGCTCCGGTGACCAGCCGGCTTTGCTTCGCCACGCGCGCAACCGCAGTCTGATGCTGCTGGGGTTCTGGCGCGGATTCCGCTCCGACGAACTGGTCAACCTGCGCGTTGAGAACACCGAGGTCACCCCCGGCCAGGGCATGGCCTGCTTCCTGGGCCGCAGCAAAGGCGACAGGCAGTTGCAGGGCCGCGTTTTCAGATGCCCGGCCTTGTCCCGCCTGTGTCCCGTGACCGCCTTCAATGTCTGGGTCGACTTGGCCGGTTTGACCGAGGGCCCGGTGTTCCGCAAGATCGACCGCTGGGGCCATGTCGCCGATGAAAGCCTGCATGCCAACAGCCTGATCCCCTTGCTGCGCAGCCTGTTCGCTGAAGCCGGCGTCGAGTCGCCCGAGGAATACAGCAGCCACTCCATGCGCCGCGGCTTTGCCGGCTGGGCACGTGCCAGCGGCTGGGACATCAAGGAGCTGATGGAATACGTCGGCTGGAAGGATGTCAAGTCGGCCATGCGCTACCTCGATGCGTCGGATTCCAGCCTGCAAGCCCGGTTCGAGCAAGGCCTGACAGCCCTGGCGCCGGCAACTCTGCAGCCAGCGCCGCCTTTGTTGTTGACAGAACAGGCCGACGCTCTGCGCCTGCCGGCCGCAGGAACGACGCCTGTGGCAGTCTTGCGTGTCACGATGGTGCTGACCCGCTTCAGCAAGCAGTCGCGCGGCTTGGCGCTGGGCCACCGGCTGATCGAGCAGACCTGCTTTGAGCGTTTCGCCATGCAGCGCCTGAACGCGAAGGGCACACGCTACGAACTGGCGATTCCCTACCTGTCCCGCGACGTGCTGGATGAGGTGATCGCCACGCTGCTGGATGATATGTACCGCATCGCCGAGGACAACCAGTGCCTGTTGGAGACCTCGTTTCACGAACCCGCCACCGATTCACACTGGGACTGAGGCGATGGGCAGACAGGCAGCCTGGCGGGGTAGTCCCCGCAAATGACAACACTCCATGAGACGGCCTATCCCAGCCTGAAACTCGATCCGACCGCCCGTGAGTTGGCGGAGCAAGATGGTCCGGGCTCAGTTGCTCAACTGCAACGGCATCGCGCCTCCCAAGGCTTGCAGCGAGGACCAGGTGGTGGAGCAGCTGATTGAAGCCCTTTACAAGCTGCGCGACAAGCGCACGGACAGCCTTGCTTCGCTGATGTCGCGGAATTGGCGTGCCCGGTGGTCGGTGGCAACGGCCTCTGAACGGTGAGAAGAGAAGTTTTCCTTGGCAACCATGGGGGAGATCATCGGACAAGATGGCGCTCGCTGCTTAGGAAGCCACGGGTTTACCCTCGCATCCTAACCGGGTCATTTGCACCGAATCTGAGATCACCCCAGCAGGTGGTCCACTGCATCTGGCACGCGGGCGCTGGCCGAGTAGCCGAGCAGGCCACCCATGCTGCCACCCAGCAGCACCAGAGGGCGGGCGTCTGCGGCGGTTTGTTCGCGCAGCAGGTCGGCCACGCAGTCCACCCAGTGGGGGTAGGTGATGGCACCCGGGTTGGGGACCTCGGTCAAGCCGTAGCCGGGCAGGTCCGGCGCCAGCACGTCAAAGCCCCTATCGGCGGCCAGTGCAGCCAGCGGCCACAAGGCACCCGAATGACCGCCAGCCCCATGAAGAAGCAGCAGGCGGGCGCCTGCATCGGGCCGAGGGATCCGCGCGAAGTGGACCCGCATGCCTCGCCAGGGCCACCAGTAGGATTCAGGCGCCTGGACGGTAGTGGCACGCTGGCGCCAAGGCTCGGGTAGGCAGGCCAGATATTCGGCAGGATTGATGGAGCGGGGCATCAGGGTGGGCAGCGTGGCGGCTCAGCGGCTTCACGGGTGGTTTCTGGGACGAGCGGGTGATGGCGTTTACACGACCAACGGCAATGGACATGAAGTGGCCTGGAACAATTGTCAGCGCCTGAAGGCCAACCACGTAAAAGCCAGCACCTCCGTCACTCAGCCCTCGACGCCGCCGCTCCTGAGTGGGAATCATCCGGCGTTGGCCGCCGAGCTGCAGCCTCTATAAAGTCAGCCACCGTCTGCCATCCAGCGCGCAGTTGCGCCTCACTCTTGCCCACGTAGTGTCCCAAGGTCACGTCACCTGCAACCGAATGGTTGAGCATTCGCTTCAGCAAACCACCTGAGACCAGCTCTTCTGCGATGCTGGCAAAGGTATCGCGCAACCCATGCCCTTGCACATGGGTTTTTGCCCTTGCATTGATCCACTTCAGCGTTTTTCGGGCATCGGTGATGGGGAACAACACTTCGTCGGGTTTTCGGCCTGCGCAGTGCTTTGATGCGATCTCAAGCGCCTGTCGGGCCAGCAACAGCTTGTGGTCACTACGGTTCTTTGTATCCCGCAACACGACCTTTCCAGCTTCACAGTCCACGTCACCCACCCTGATTGGCGGGTAGTTGTATCGCTTGTCGCCATGAATCTCTCCTCCGCGACACCCGGTGTTAGCGGCGCTCTAAACCCGCGTAAATCTGGTGTCGGCAAGCAGTCGGTGGCGGTCATCCGCGGCAGTCAGCTGACTGCTTTGAATTTCCTTTGAATCGAAGGGTGCCCGTTGCACAGGGCACAGACGTGTCCTGAGCGTGCCTGCTTTGGCCATGGCGAGCGGGCTTGAGCCAGCGCAGGGGTATGGCGCAGCGCTGGTGTTTTGCGTTACATATCGCCTACCTGTGTAAGAAGCAGGCGCGACAGTGACAGTCACTTTCCGGTAAACCCACTGTCGCGCCCCGAGACCCACCGCTTTGGAGGGCGCCGTTGCCGCTGTCAGTATTCACGAAGCGGGCGTGGCTGTCCAGCAGCGTGGGCCCACGCATGGGAATGGACCGCCCATGCCCACTGCCCAACACGCACCACCACAGCCGCCGTCACCACCGCCCAGACGTTTTCTGTGCGCCCTGTGTCGCAGCCCTGTGCTCATCTGCAGCCACTGCGACCGCGGCCAGCGCTACTGCAGCGCAGTCTGCTCACTCCAGGCCAGAAGTTGCGCCCAGCGCGCCGCTGCCAAACGCTACCAGGACAGCCGCAAGGGCCGCCACGCTCACGCCACACGCCAGGGGCAATGGCGCGCGCGCCAACAAATAGTGACGCATCAGGGTGGCCCACCACCGCCCTGCGCTGATGTACTCCCATCCAGCGACGCAACCGCTCTGAATCCAGACGCAAGCCAGCGCTGCAAGTGCCAGTTTTGCGGCCGTTCGGTCTCGGCTTTTGTGCGTCAGGACTTTCTGCGATGCCGCTTTCGCCATCCATCCCAACCTTCCGTATGGAGTACCGACTCACATGGCCATTTCACCTGAACTCAAGGCGCAGATCCTGCGCTACCACCACGCCGAGCGCTGGCCGGTGGGAACCATCTCGTCCCAGCTGGGCGTGCACCGCGAGACCGTCATGCGCGTGCTCACCCAGGCCGGCGCGGCCCCAATCGTGCCCGCACAACGCACTTCGGGCGTGACCCCCTACCTGCCCTTTATCCAGGAGACCTTGAAGCAGTTCCCCAACCTCACGGCCAGCCGGCTGCACACCATGGCCGCCGAGCGCGGTTACGAGGGGCGCCCCGACCACTTTCGCCACATCGTCGCCCGCCACCGTCCGCGCCCCCCAGCACAGGCCTACTTGCGCCTGCGCACCTTGCCCGGTGAACAGGGGCAATGCGACTGGGGCCACTTCGGCCACATCCAGATCGGGCAAGCCCGCCGACCCTTGATGGCCTTCGTGATGGTCCTTTCCTGGTCCAGACGCATCTTCCTGCGCTTCTTCCTGGGCGCGCACATGGAGAGCTTCCTGCGCGGGCACGTCCAGGCCTTTGAATCCTGGCACAGCGTTCCCAGGGTCGTCTTGTACGACAACCTCAAGAGCGCGGTGCTCGAACGCAAGGGGCAGGCCATCCGCTTCAATCCCACGCTGCTGGCACTCTCGGCGCACTACCGTTTCGAGGCCAGGCCCGTGGCCCCGGCCCGGGGCAATGAGAAGGGGCGCGTGGAGCGGGCCATCCGCTATATCCGCACCGCCTTCTTTGAGGGACGCAGCTTCACCGATATCGACGATCTCAATGCCCAGGCCGATGCCTGGGTGGCTGGTCCTGCCAGCGCTCGGCGCTGCCCCGAGGACTCCCAGCTGTCGGTGCAGCAGGCCTTTGACCAAGAGCGCTCGCACCTGATGGACATCCCGGCCACACCGTTTTGTTGCGATGAGATCCGCGGCGTTACAGCGGCCAAGACACCCTACGTTCGGTTCGATCTGAACGACTATTCCATCCCCCACACCCACGTTCAGCGCAGCCTCACCGTGCACGCCAGCTTGCGTGAGGTGCGTATTCTGGACGGCCAGCAGGCGCTGGCCTCGCACCCGCGTTGCTGGGACAAGGCTCAGCAGATCGAGATCGAGGCCCATGTGCAGGACCTGGTGCAGCACAAGCGAGGCGCGCGAGCGCACCGCGACACGGACCGCCTGGTACACGCGCTTCCTCAGGTGCAGGATTTGCTGACAGAGGCGGCCAAGCGGGGTGAGCCGTTGGGGCGGATCGCCCGTGAGTTGCAGGAGCTCCTGGACGTGCATGGACGCACGCAGATGATGGCCGCCGTCACGGACGCCATGAGCCGCGGTGTGCCGCACCCCCATGCGGTTCGTCTGGCGCTTGAGCGCCAGCGTCAGAGCAAGAGCCAGCAGCAAACCCCGCCCCCGCTGGGCGTGGCCCTGTCTGCGCAGGTGCGCGCGCGCGACATCGCCGTGCGCCCCCACAGCCTGGACGGCTATGACCGCCTCACGCAGGAGGGTGACGATGCCAACAACTGATTCGGCCACACTCAAACTCCGAGCCCAGGCGCTGCAACTACACGGGGTGCTGTCCCACTGGGATACCTGCTGCACAGAGCCCTGGGTGGGCACGTTGCTGGAATGGGAGGAGCACGAGAGAAGTCGCCGCTCCATGGAGCGCCGGCTGCACAGTGCGCGCATCGGGCGCTTCAAACCCCTGGTGGATTACGACTGGAGCTGGCCCGAGCAGATTGACCAGGCCAGCGTGAGCGAGCTGATGACGCTGCAGTTTCTGCACAGTGCCAGCAATGCCATCCTGGTGGGCCCTTCTGGCGTGGGCAAGACAACCATTGCCCAGAACATTGCACATCAGGCGGTGCTGCAAGGGCACACCGTCATGTTCACCACCGCCGGCAAGCTGCTGGGCGAGTTGGCCAGCCTGGACAGCGATTCGGCACTGCGTACAAGACTGCGCCACTACGCCAGACCCGCGCTGCTGGTCATTGATGAGGTCGGGTATCTGTCGTATTCCAGCCGGTATGCCGATCTGCTGTTCGAGTTGATCAGCCGGCGCCACGAGCACAAGAGCACGCTGATCACCACGAACAAGTCCTTTGCCGAGTGGGGCGAAGTGTTCCCCAACGCGGCCTGCGTGGTCGCCCTCGTGGACCGCCTAGTTCACCACGCCGAAATTGTTGGCATCAAGGGCAACTCGTACCGGCACAAGGAGGCGCAAGAACATGCCCGGGCGCGCACGGTAAAGCGCAAGCCTTCAAAGGAGACCGTATGAAACCGTGGCATCCGCCTTCAGGACTGCGCCAAGGGCTGCCATTCGCGGTGGACGACACCTGGACACCGGAACAAGCCATGGCGGTGATGGAGTTGCTCGATGATCTGCGCGATCGCGTCTGGACCCATTACGGAGGGGTCATCCAGGATCTGCTGCGTGCGCAGCGCGTGACCACTGATTCACTGGAAGACTTTGACACGGACTTGCCGTTCTGAGCGCCAACGAGTCTCCCGCGCCAACAACAAGGGCCCCTGACGGGGCCCTTGTTGTTGGCACGCTCAGCACCGAAAACCGCACCCAGAATCGGCCACCAAAAATGAACGCCGGATTACGTCACCAAATTCCGCCACCACTTACCGCCGCCAAATTTACGCGGGTTTAGACCGCCGCTAACACCCGGTCAGCAACTGGAAACGGTAGTAGTCGGCCGCGACTTGTGAGGGGGCTTTTCCGCTTGCCCGCCACCAGGCACCCAGTCGCTCCGGTGGGATTGGAGCTGGGTTCCCTTTCGCCGGTGCGAGCACGATCCGATCGCGCCCCGCCGTATCACGGCCCAGCGGATTGCCCGGCACCACGACCCCATGCCATCGCATCACCGCACGCAACACCTGCATCGCATAGTCGGCTTGCCGTTTTGAACGCTTGAGCAGCGACGAATACTGATCCCGAATGTCATCGGAAGTGAGCTTCACCAACAGCTTGTTGGCGAGCTGAAACAGCAACCCGTCTGCCAGTTTCTTGCCCGTCTTGGTTGTTTCCCCGGGTTCGACCATGGCCAGGTAGTCAGCCTTTGTGCGGGCCTTCAATGGCAGACCGTCCTTTGCCCGCCGCTTCTTGTCAACGTACTCGCGGAGTGCCTTGGCGACTGTCATGCCCTCTTGCCGGTCCATTTGCTCGCGCTCAGCTGCTTCGGCCCGCAACCGTGCCTCCTCTTGGGCTGGCCAGTCCACCCCGTCGCGAGCCAGCGCCCGGATGCGAGCGGCCTCGGCACAGGCCGTGGCGACCTTCATTTGGCCCGGACCTTCCCCATACTCCTGCGGCAATCGATATTGGCGCTCTACATCAGACCCCTTGACGGAGTAGCGGACCAGTAAGGTGCGAACGCCATCTGGCGCGATGCGCAGCTGCAAGCCTCGGTCGAGCGTCAGCTTGTAGGGCTTCGCTTTGGCTTTGTGGGTTTCAATCGCTCTGACCGTGAGGAGCGGCATTTGCGTGTTCCGTGTCCGACTGGTGTCCGAAAAATCCTGAGATCAGATGCTACCGAGCGGGACTGCATGAAACAACAAATTCTTGTAACCCATTGATTTAGAATGGTTTTATCTCGTCCCAGGACGTCCCATAGCGTCCCAGAAAATCTGGTTTATACTGACTGTTAATCCGCAGGTCCCTGGTTCGAGTCCAGGTCGGGGAGCCAAGTCAATCAAAAGCCAGCAGGTTAGCGCCTGCTGGCTTTTTTGCTTTCTGGGTTTGGCTGGTACCCGTCTGGTGCCAGTTTCTGGACTGATTGTTGATTCATCAGCACAACTGATGAAAGTGCTTCCCGAATGCGGAGGTGCAGCGGCTGAACCCGATCACCATACGCGAAAAAGCACGCTGGACCCCAAGCAACTTCAGCCTTCTCCAGCTGGCGCCATGAGATCGCTTCGTGCCGAAGATCATGCAGACGCAGATCAACGCAGCCGGCGCGCTCGAACGCCCGCTTGAAGCCGAGCTTGACGGTGTTCACGTTCGTGTCGAAGACGGTTTCGCTTGTTCTCGGCTGAGTAGCCAAGATTCGACGTGCGCGCAGCGACAGCGGCACCAAACAGGATTTTCGGTTCTTGGTGATGCTGCGAGGCAGATCGAGGTAACCATCGGCCAAATTTGTGTGCCACCACTGCAGCTTGAGCATCTCGCCCCGTCCCATGGCGGTCTCAATGGCGAAGCTGGCCAAGGACCAGATGAGCCGACCAGGCCGCAGTTTCGCTTTGATGGGCGCAGCCACGGCGCGCTGGGCCCGCGCTTTGAGGGTACGTTTGGAAAAACTGGCCATGAATGAACTCCAGGAACATGCCTTTCGGCGGTGATGGAGTTCATTGGCGCGAAATTGGCGCGAAACCTCAAGGGCTCGGTCCAAGCGGGTCGTCATGGGATTCGCCGGGAACCTGCGGGCAAGAAAAAACCCCGCAAAGTCAAGGACTTAGCGGGGTTTGGTCTTGGTGGGCGGTGCAGGGTTCGAACCTGCGACCCCTGCCGTGTGAATGACGGGAAATAGGACTTTCTGGGACGTTACGGGACATCGCTTTCATAGGTAAACCGTCCCAAACTGTCTCTATAATTCCATCGAAGTTTTTCCCACTTTTTCCCCACCAGATCTCGTCCATTGCGCTGTTGTCGTGAGACTTGATCGCACTTGAATGGAGACCCAGGATGCCGGCACTTGGCGTCGTTCAGGCAAGAGACAAACTGAAGCCTCAGCACGAGCCGCACTGGTTGAAGCTCAGCAATGGCTGCTACCTTGGTTTTCGCAAGATGACTCCGACATCGACCGGAACTTGGTTGGCTCGTTTTCGGGACGACAAGGGCAAGCAGCAGAAGCGCAGCTTCGGCGAGTACGCCGAGATGCCACCTTCGCAGCGTTATGACACTGCAAAGCGAGCGGCCGAGCAATGGTTTGCGCATCTCGGCAAGGGCGGAACTGCTGAGTCCGTGACCGTCCGAACGGCTTGTGAGCGCTACGTGAAGCACGTTCGCTCCACCCGCGGCGACAAGCCCGCCGACGACCTCGACATGCGCTTCAAAAGGTGGGTCTTCTGCAACAAGAATCTGGCTGCGCTTGATCTGGAAAAACTCAACAAAACCCGTATTGAGACTTGGCGCAATGAGATGGCGAAGACCCCCGTCGTCGTCAACCGTGACAAGCGCGATACCCCAATCACACGTCCCAGGTCCGCTGCCAGCGTTAACCGCGACATTGCGGCGCTACGCGCTGCGTTGAACTTCGCTCACGATGCAGGCAGCGTCACCACCGACATGGCGTGGCGGGTTGCACTCCGACCTAGCAAAAACGCAGATGGACGACGTGATGTTTTTCTGGACCGGGACCAACGCAGGTCGTTGATTAAACACGCCGCCCAAGACGTAGCCACTCTCTTGCGAGGCCTGTCGTCAGTCCCCTTGCGGCCTGGAGCCCTGGCGGCACTGACCGTCGAAAACTTCGATCTGCGCCTATCGGTTCTCACGATTGGAAAGGACAAGGCCGGGAGAGATCGAAAGATCAAGCTGCCCGAGGCCACCGCTGGCGAGTTCGCCGGTTTGTGCAGAGATCGGCCCGCACTGTCACCGATCTTCTGCCGCGCGGACAGCAAAGCGTGGAACAAGGACTCATGGAAATGGCCGATCAAGGAGGCAGCAGCTGCGGCCGATCTATCGTCCAACGTGACAGCCTACACCATCCGCCACAGCGTTATCACGGACCTCGTCACAGGCGGCCTTGACTTGCTCACCGTCGCTCAGCTTAGTGGGACCAGCGTCGCCATGATTGAACGCCACTACGGGCACTTGCGTGCCGACCACGCGGCAGCAGCTTTGGCGCGACTGACGCTCTGACCACTTGCCCGCTTGCCCGCTTGGCGCCAGTTCGGACTCCGTGTCCCGACTCGTGTCCGAAATTGCTCGGCATGCTTGGCTTGTGTCCCGGTTGCACCACCACTTGCAGCTCAGGGTGAGCGTGCTTGATCCTGTGGCAGCGTCACATAGCGTCAATGTTCTGCTGAATCCTTTCCAGAAGCGATTCGAAAGGCGGTTGACCCTGGTAATACAGGGCTGTGGTCTTGCGGTACTCCTGGGCAAAGCGCTGTCGCTGGGCAGGATCTGCGAGAACAAAGGCGGGGTTGCGGGCAATCACTTGCTCGTCACCGGCACGAAAGCGCTGCCCCTTGCGCACGCGATAGGCGGGCTCCCGCATGAAGTCCTGCACCTCCTCCAGACCCAGAAGGCAATAGACATCGTAGTAGTGGCGCAGGAAGTTGCCCGGGAAGGTTTGTGACTCGCCCAGCCGGCGGTACTTGGTCGAAATGGTCTGGAGTTTTTCGACGAAGGTGTGTGTGGGCGCATAACAAAGCACGCCGGCCGCCCGGTTGTCGAACGCAGACACCCCACGCTCTCTTGCGGTATCCCAGGCCCATGAGGAGATAGTGACCGGTCGATTGGGCGCCGTGTCATCGAATCCCAGTTCCAACAAAATACCGTCTTTGACCCCGGCCAGCGCGGCAGTGTGCGGCCCATAGACCAAACGGATGCCAGCGCTGCGCAGCTTCTCATCGTCAAACAGCGTGTCGCGCTGCACGGTGTCGATGCCCGGAATACGGATCCTTTCGGCCAGCGCGTCGTAGTAGTCGCGGCGCGATGCCACATGAGCCGGCTTGTCCTGATTGCGGCCCGTCTTCACGGCCATGTCTGCGGGTGGCTCGATTCGGATATCGATGTCCTCGGAAAAACGGTGGATGACGCCGAAGCCTTTGGATAAGGAGGTGCCGCCCTTCAGCTCGAACTGAAAGCCGTGCGCTTGCAGACCCCAGAGCACATGCATGATCCAGTAGTCCTTCTCCACCAGCGATGGGTCGAGTCCGCGGGCATCAGCCACCACTGCCAGAAGCTGGTCAAAGTCTCGCCGCTCGTGCAGAAACTCAGGCACCCTTCCACTCCCTGACGCGCTTGCGTGTGGCCATGCTGCCAAAACTGTCCACGGCACGTTGCAGGCGTGCCATGTCGTAAGACGGCAGCTTGCTGCGCGCCTGCTGCAGCACCGCATCGCGGTCTTCAGCCAGTTCGTCCAGGTTGTTTAACAAGTCCACGAACAGGAATTCCGGCGTCAACTTCTTGGGAAACCGCGGCTTTACACGGAAGTCGAACTGGCGATTGCCCAGTCTGAAAACGCCGTGGCGCTTGTGGTTGTAAACGAGGGTGCGGTTGTAAAGCTGCGTGGTGCCCAATCCCACGGTGTTGTAGGCCGATGGCGAAAAAACCAGAAAATCCTTGTCGCGCAGAAATCCGCCCACGACCTGCTCATCGGCCGGCGGGATCGGTCCAAAGCTCGAAGCCTTGGGTGCGTGATACAGCCCCTGCGCCAGCTTCTTGAGTGCACCGCTGGCCACCAACTTTCGCAGATGCCTGTCCACCGCCGTGGACAGGTGGGCAAGATCCTCCCGCCGATAAACCCGGCCAGCATGCAGCTCGCCCGCAAGCTGGGCGGCGGCACCACGAAGGGCTTCTGGAGAATGAGAAACGGTGGTCATAACAACTATAATTTCATTGAAATTTCATGCATTTTAGGTCAGTCGATGGGATTCCACAAGCGATGGACATGTGCCATCCCAAAGCATCGCAGGTTTCATCGGAGGCGATCACTTTGCATTGATGTGTGAACCCCTCAACGATGAAACTCCGGACCGGTTGAAGAACCTGCGCGCCATGTTTCCCTGCCGGCATCGGGTACGGACATCGAACGCTCCGGTGAAGCAGATGCTTGCCCAACAATGTCGTCAATCGACCTTGCAACAATCGGCGCTGAGCGCCCAGCCCCTCGACCCACTTCCTGACCAGCTCTGGTTGGTGCCCAGGTCGCCGAAGCATCCTGAATGAATGCTGCGATTGCGGCAGCCAGCTTCACATCTCTGGCATCCGGTGACTTGGCCAGGGCCTGGCCAATGTGCAACCAGGCACGCAACGCCTCAGTCCGGGTGGTCCGCGATTTCGGGCTGCTCTTGTCCTCTGGTCTGGCTTTCCTCAACCGCCCGTCCTCCCTGGCCTTCAGTCGCCAAAGATGTTCCGAGTTCCTGGTCTGAAACCGCGTGGCCTGCCGGGTGGCTTCGGCCTCCACCCCATAGCCGCGCAATTTGTCGGCAAAGGTCTCGCGCCACCGTTGCAGGTCGGCCTTGCGCGGGTTGAGTCGTTTACCGCAGATCGACTCTGCCCTCACGCTGAGGTGCACGTGCGGGTTCGCCTGGTGGTCGTGCAGCACCATCACATACTTGTGGTTGGCCAGCTCGGCCTTTGCAAACTCGCTCGCCGCCCGCTGGACGATCAGCGGGTCCGTGCCGCGTGGCATGGACAGCATGATGTTGAACGCCTCGCGCCGATGTCCTTCGTCTGCGATCAGGCTGCCGCCATAGCGCCACTCGTCGCTCAGCTCGTAGACAGCGGACCGTCCTTGCAGGACCTCGCCCTGTTCGTTCTCCATGCCGAGGAGGCCGTTCTTGCTGATGTACCGGAAGTGGGCCGCAATGGCCAGCATGCCCCGCCCTCCCCCTGTGACCTTGACCATGACCTGGGGTGCTCTCTTCACCACGGTGGATTCGATGCGCTTGCGGATGGCGTCTGCGCGCTGATGCATGCCTCCATCACCCAGCCTGGGCTGCGGCCTGACCTTGACAACCCGGTTGCCCGGGTAGAACAGGCGATCGCCCCACTGGACGAGTACCCCATCAATGTCTGGCGCTTGGCTCATGGTGTTCTCCTTGAAGTCACCGGTTGGACCGGTGGGTGGTCTCGGTGGATGACCCACGCGGGCGCAGATCGGCCATCAGGGCCGCCGCCAGCGCGAGGTGATGCCGGACGTCCCCGTCCAGCGTGTCGAGCATGTCGCGGTAGGCCACTGCTTTTTGCACGTTGCTCTGGGCCAGCAGACGCGAGAGGGTGTGGATGTTCCGGCTGAGGCTGGAGAGCTTTGCGTTGGACTTGATGAGTTCAACGATTTCCGCGGTGCGGCTCGCGCCTGTGGTCAAGGCAGGAACACCCGCGATCAAACCCGCCAGGTAGGCATCACGCGACATCTGTGCGGTGTGCGCACCGACAGCCAGCCGCCTGGCCTCGGCGGTTGTCAATCTGATTGACAACTTGACCCGAGGCACTTGCAACGCGCCATGGCACCCGGTATCGACGACCACCTGCGGGACGGACTCGGACTGTCCGAGTTCACGGGCCACAGCCCGACGAACCAGCACCGACACGCGCTCCCGGCGGGCTTGAGCGCGGCTCACCAGCGGCGCCTTGAGGCCGCGCAGATCGACCGTGATGAAGTCAGGGTGGCGGGTGTTCATGGGTCCCCCAAAGGTCAAACGTGAGCGAAGCGAGTCGTTTGTGAAACCGGCGGCGTGCCGCCTATCTCTGCACTCACCTTGAACCCAGTATTGGCCTGAATCGAGGCTCTTGAGCTGCTGGATTTGGGTCCAAATCCAGCGCGTGAAATGGCTATAGGAGGGTCGAAGATGGGTGTCAACGCAAGGCACCCATCACACGACTGAACAGAAAGTGCGCAGCAACTGCACAGGTTGAACAGCCAGCGCACAGGCAATGCACAAACTGAACAGCAACCGATCAACTGCTGCACAAAAAATGAATAGAAATGACGCGATAAAACTGGTCCCGAGCGAGCCGCCCGGCCGAAGCTCACGCAAAGCGCGGCGCTTTGCGCCCGAGATGCGAGCGCTGCGTGCCCAGGGCTACACCTTCGAGGCCATTCGTTTGGCGCTGGCGTCCTCTGGCGTGCACGTCAGCAACGCGACCGTGCAGCGCGAAGTGGCCAGGGCATCCAAAGCATCTTCCGTCGGCCAAGGCTTGGGCTCCGGTGCGCGGCCCGATGAATTGCCGCCCGCTCTGACCCACCTGCTGGGATCCGCGCCAACTTCACCAACTCACGCGCCCCAGTCACCTCAGGTCGCATCCGTGCAAACGGACATGCGCAGCGGCAAAGAGATCGCCGAAGCGTTCGCCAGCAGCCGAATCACCAACCCCCTGGCGCTCGCCAGGCTCAACGCAAAGGACCCGTCATGAAAATCGCCGTCATCAACTTCTCGGGGAACGTGGGCAAAACCACCATCGCCAGGCACCTCCTGCTGCCGCGCATCGACGGTGCGGAGCTGTTCTCCGTCGAGAGCCTGAACGCGGCCGATGGCGAAGGCCATGCGATGCGTGGCCGGCAGTTTGGCGAGCTGCAGGAGCTCCTGCAGACCATGGACAGCGCGGTGGTGGACATCGGGGCCAGCAACGTGGAGGAATTGCTGGACCTGATGCAGAAGTACCAAGGCAGTCACGAGGATTTCGATGCGTTCGTGGTTCCCACGGTGCCAGCCCTCAAGCAGCAGCAGGACACCATCGCCACCCTGGTCGAGCTGGCGCGGCTGGGCGTGCCCCGTTCAAGGGTGCGGCTGGTGTTCAACATGGTCAACAGCGCCGCAGATGTCCCGGCGCACTTTGACCTGCTGCGGGCCTTCCTCAAGGCGCAGCCCATCGCCACAGAGAACGCGGCCTGCCATCTGGGCCCCAACGAGGTGTATGGCCGCATCCGGGGCAGCAACGCCGACCTTGCCACCCTGGCCCGTGACGACACCGACTACAAGGCCCTGATTGTCAAGGCCTGCGACACAGCAGAAAAGCTCGCGCTGGCCCAGAAGCTGGCCACACGGCGGCTGGCGGTGGGTGTGTTGCCGCAGCTGGATACCTGCTTTGCGGCGCTCGGTCTGGCCGAGAGCGCCGCCAGCAACGTGGTGCCGCTGGCACGGCAGGCCCAGTGAGCGACCTGGTCACGGTCCGAGAAGAGCTGATGGCGGTGGCCATCGGCCAACTGGGGGAATTGCTGGACCGCATGGATACCCTGGCGCCCAACCTGGACGCAAGCCGCATGGAGTTGCTGATAACCAGTACCGATCTGGCAAAAAAAGTCGAGGCCTATTCAAAGCGCATGGATGAAATCACCGAGAACGCGAAGGTTCAGACTGTGAAACACATTGCCCGCCGCGCCGACGACATGGCCCGGGGGACTTTGGACTCACAGACCCGGGCCATGGAGGAAGCGGCGCGCGCGGTGTTCCGCAATGAAATCGGCCCGGTCCTGCAGCGGGTGACGCTGCCGCTGCAGGACGTGGCAGCCCTGGCCCGCAAGGGTGCACGCCCCTGGGAAGGGTGGCTGCTGCACGCTGCGAAAGCCGTGCTTGCTTCGGCCATCAGCTGGGCGATGGCCGCCTGGCTGTGGCTTCGGTGAGAAGCCCCAGCCGAAATCGCGCGAGCCGGCGACAGCCGGCGAGCGCGTTTCGGAATTTCCGATGAACCACACCCCCCAGCTCTAGGGCGGTGTGGTGTTGGACCTGATCAGGCCTTGAGCTTGCGCATTTCTTCGGCCAGCACCCACAGCGCGCGGTTCAGGCTCACGCTGCGGTCGATGCTGGCCACCGGGCGGGTGTGCAGGCGCTGGCCTTTGGCGCCTCGGACCGTCTGCCGTGTTTGCCCTCGTCCAAGATGGACGGCACGGCCCCGCGCATCTGGTCTTCTCTGGTCTTCGGCAGCGGGGTCTCGCTGCTAATGACGAAGGTGCTCTGGCCAATGCGGGCGGCCAGACGGGGGCATGGGCGGTAGAAATCATGGTGATGCTCCGGTGAATCAGGCATGCAAAGGGATGGGATGGGATGGGAAAGCCGGGCGGCTGGGTACCGCCCGGTGTGTTGCGTCAGGCGTATGCCGGTTGGCGTTCGTTGCGGGCCTTGCGGCTGGAGGTGGGCGCGCTCGGAGCGACTGCGGGGGGATCACCGGCACCCTCACGCGCCCGGCGGGCCTCGCCTTCGGCCTTGCTGTCGAGGTAATCGATTTCGTCCACGGTGAACGCCAGCCCGTAGACCTCGACGCCGTCGTTGTCCTGGTAGTTGTTGTTGCGCACCCGGCCGACGATGTTCACGTGCGAGCCCTTGCCCAGGTACTCGGCCGCGTGTTCGGCCTGCTTGGCCCACAGCGTCCACTGGATTGCGGTGGCTTCCTCGGAGCGATCTTCGCCGCTGCCCCGGCGGCTGTTGCTGATGGCGGTCAGCAACGCCTTGGCGACCTTGCCTTCGCGCCCGTTGACGAATTCGAGCTTGACGGCGGATGCCAGGTGCGCGTGACGCTGGATGACTTGAACGTTGGCCATGATGAAACTCCTTGCAAGAGCGACCAGCCGGACCCCGATCCGGGCTCCTCAAAACCGATCCTCTTGCTCGGACTCCTCGCTCCCGCCCACGGGCGGGCGGGGGGTGGGCAAGGCCCCTTCCCTCGGGAAGGGGTGGGGGATGGGGAAACCTTGCAGCACGAAACAGTGAGCCAGTCACCTGGCCCACCGCTGAAAGATCCCCCCACATACATGGACGCCCCCGGGATGCCAGGCGACCACTCCGTGAGGGCAGGAAGGAAGAGATTGCAGCCATACATCCGGCCTGTTGTGCGACCCGAAGTCGCTGGCCCTGATGGAATACGCTGACCGAGCCCTCAACAAGTCCGCGTGCTCGAAGCACTTCGTGGGGGCCAGGGTTACTCGGTCACGGTCTGACCTGTCTTGCCATCATTTCGTGATTGCCTGTGCAATCTGCGGTGGTAACTCCTATCTGTCGGTTGTCGAATTCAAGCAGCCGATTCGGCTATGCGGCTGCGCAAGTAGCCTGGTAATCGAATCGAAACTCACGGCCTCGTGCGAGCAATGCCCAAGCCCTTCGAGCGTTCTTGTTCGCCAGCGCGACGGTACAGACGTTGTGCGTCCGGCGATGCTGGAGCTGGATCAGCCAGCCGTCTTGACCTGTTCGGTTCTCGGCAGCCCGCACAACGGATCGGGCCCCGTGAATCATCAAGGTGCGCAAATAGGTGTCACCGCGTTTACTGATGCCAAGCAGCGTGGTCTTGCCGCCTGTGGAGCTCTGCCTTGGGACCAGACCCATCCAGGCGGCCATCTGGCGCGCACTCCCGAAACTCTTGGCATCGCCAACGGTGGCCACCAGTGCGCTGGCCGTGATCGGCCCGATACCCGGGATCTTCTCCAGTCTGCAACTCAGTTCGCTGGAGCGATGCCAAGATCGGATTTGGTCCTCGAGCTCGTCGACCTGCTGATCGAGTTCCTTGAGGTGCTCCATGAGTCGCAGCACAAGCTGTCGAAATGACCCAGGCAACTCACAGGCAGCATCCTCGACCAGCTCAGGTACACGGCGGGCAATGTGAGCGATTCCCTTGGGGATGATCAATCCAAATTCGGCCAGCAGACCTCGAATCTGATTGGCCTGGGCCGTGCGCGCCTTTACGAAGCCCTGACGCACTCGATGCAGGGCGAGTACCGACTGCTGTTCCACGTCCTTCATCGGCACAAAGCGCATGTTCGGACGACCCACTGCCTCGCAGATCGCCTCTGCATCAGCAGCATCATTCTTATTGGTCTTGACGTATGGCTTGACGAACTGAGGTGCCATGAGTTTCACGGAGTGGCCCAAACTTTGAAGCTTGCGGGCCCAGTGGTGGGCGCTGCCACAGGCCTCCATGCCGATGAGGCACGCTGGCAGGTTGGCGAAAAAGGCCGCAACTTGATCCCGGCGCAACTGCTTCTTGATCACAGTTTTTCCGTGTGCGTCGACACCGTGCACTTGGAACACGCTCTTTGCGATATCGATGCCAATTGTCGTGACGTTCATGATGGACTCTCCTATCGATTCAAGTGGTTGATGAGGCCAACAATGTGGCACTTCGGCGCCAGTTTGGGTGGGGGCGTCCATTCCATTAAGTCCCCCTCACCTGTGGATGGGGGCGCCGTGGGAGGATGACGGTGGGCCCATTTGCGCACGCGCTGCCCCAGCCTCTTCGGGCGACCAGCACAGCGCAGGCGACCGGGCTACTTGAGCAGCGGCGGCCCTGCGGACGGCGTGACACCAAGCGCAGCGACTGGCGCGGCGTTCGAGCCGATGCGATCACTTCAGGGGTTCCCTGTCTCCGGTACCCCCAGCGGCCCGGCTTCGGGCATGGCGAGTGACCGGGGGGACGATCTGGCGGGCGGGACGGAACCACAGCGCAGCGGCGGGAGCGAACCGAGCATCAGTTCGTCCAGCGGGCTCGTTCCCGCGCAGCGGGAAGGAAACCAGACCGCGATACCCGGGCACGGGAAAGGGCCGCTGCTCCCCGTGCTGCCGGTGAACACCGGCCGTACTCCGCCCTCCCCTGCGCTCGCGCACAGCGCGCTGATCGACAACAAAAAAAATTGGGGCCGAAGGGCCCAGGGGTTACACGAGGCCAAGCTCGGCCATTGAATTCACCGATTCGCCCGCCACGATGAAGTGGTCGAGCACCCGTACATCGACGAGAGCCGCTGCGGCCTTGATGGTCTGCGTCAGGACTTCGTCGGCACGCGATGGACGGGCCGCACCGCTGGGATGGTTGTGCACCAGGACCAGGGCGCAGCTGTTCCGAAGGAGCGCATCGCGTACCACCTCGCGCGGGTAGACCGATGTCTGGCTCACCGTGCCTCGGAACATCTCGACGTAGTCCAGCACGCGGTTCTGTGCATCCAGATGCACCACGGCAAACACCTCATGAGGCAGGTTGCCAAGCCGGGCGCGCAGGAAGTCCTTCACCACAGCGGGTGAGTCCATCAAGTCGCTGCCGCGCACCTGGGCGGCCAGCAACTGCTGCGCTGCCAGCAGCACCTCGTCGGCCTCTGCCGGACGGTACTGGCCCGCGACATCGCGCACCAGCAAAGCGGAAGCGGCAACCGAGAGTGCCAGGAAGGAATCGAGGGAAGAGAACAGATCGTGCTGCATGACCAACTCCAGTGATCGGGCGGGATTGCCCGAGACCGGAACCGGCACGCCGCAGCGCAGCGGTCACAGGTTCGAAGACGGCCGAACGGCCGCCAGCGCCCACAGGGCGCGCAGACCTTGACGGCGAGAACGGTGTGCAAGGATGAAGGGATCAGCAAGCCAGTCCCACCACACCTGTAAGCGCGAGACAGGCAAGCGCAGTGCGCAGGCCGGGGGCCTACCGACGGCCGGAGTGCGTCAGGGATCGAAGCCGCATGGCCGCGACCCGGCACGGGGCGCGGGGCGCAGCCCGCAGAGCACGACGGCGGTACGCCGGGAGGCATGTTTCTTTCGATTGCGCCGTGCGAACAATCGATCTGCTACGAGCCTCCAATCGCACGCGCAAGGCTGGTGAGTTCTGCCGCCACCTGTTTGGACAGCTCACCGAGCGGAATCGAAACATCAATGCCCAGCGAATAAAGAGTTGAGAGTGGCCCCAGTGGTTGATGTCCTTTACAGTGCAAGACAACCGCCGACACCCTGCCTGAGGGCCACTCCGAACAAAACACTTCAAAGAGTGCTTCGTCCATAACCTTGCCTGCTTCAGGAAATATGCACATAACAATGTGCGCCTTTGACGTCCACAAGGTGTCCAGTGCCTGCATTCCTGCAACGTCGCTGCTGACAACAATCCAATGAATCGCAACCAGATCCTGATCTGGAATCCATGGGAGGATGTGGTCGAGAACTGCGACGGGAATTCGATACGCGAGAACGCAAGTTCTTGTTTTCAAAGCCACAGAAACCTTGTTCGACACATCAACCCCGTCTTCAGGCGGCTTGTGACATGAGGCCACGCTCCCGGGCCATGGTCATGGCGGTGTCTTCGATCATGTCCTCCTGGCCGCCGACCATGCCGCGCCGGCCCATCTCGACCAGGATGTCGCGTGCCGGCACGCCGTACTTCTTCTCGGCGCGTTTGGCAAATAGCAGGAAACTGCCGTACACGCCGGCATAGCCCAAGGTGAGCGCGTCGCGGTCGATGCGGATCGGGAAGTCCATGATCGGTACCACCAGGTCCTCGGCCACGTCCTGGATCATGAACACGTCCACCCCGGTTTCGATGCCCATCAGGGTGCACACCGCGACCAGCACCTCCATGGGGGTGTTGCCCGCGCCGGCTCCGAGTCCTGCGGCCGCGGCATCGATGCGGTTGGCGCCGACTTCAATCGCCGCGATCGAGTTGGCCACGCCCATGGCCAGGTTGTGGTGGCCATGGAAACCCAGCTCGGTCTCGGGCTTCAAGGCATCGCGCACCGCCCCCAGTCGGGCCTTGACCGTCTCCGGCAGCAAGTGGCCGGCCGAGTCGGTGATGTAGATGCAGTTGGCGCCGTAGCCCTCCATCAGCTTGGCCTGCTTGACCAGACCCTCGGGGCTGTTCATGTGCGCCATCATCAGGAAGCCCACGGTGTCCATGTCAAGCTTGCGCGCGAACGTGATGTGCTGTTCGCTCACATCGGCCTCGGTGCAGTGTGTGGCCACACGGATGGTGTTCACACCCAGGCCGTGCGCCATCTTCAGGTGGTCGACGGTGCCAATGCCCGGCAGCAGCAGCGCCGAGACCTTGGCCTGCTTCATCAGCGGAATCACGGCGCCGAGGTATTCCTCGTCGGTGTGTGCGGGGAAGCCGTAGTTGACCGAGCTGCCACCCAGGCCGTCGCCGTGGGTGACCTCGATCAGCGGCACGCCAGCAGCGTCCAGGCCGCAGGCGATCGACTTCATCTGGTCCAGCGTCATCAGGTGGCGCTTGGGGTGCATGCCGTCGCGCAACGTCATGTCGTGGACGGTGATTTTTTTGCCTTGCAATGTCATGGTGTTGTCTTCGGGTTCAGGCGGGCACGGCTTCGAGCACGAGTTCGCCCTTGAGGATTTCTTCGGCAAACATCTCGGCCGTGCGCGCGGCGGCGGCCGTCATGATGTCCAGGTTGCCGGCGTACTTGGGCAGGTAGTCACCCAGGCCTTCGACCTCCATGAAGACCGAGACGCGCTGGCCGTCGAACACCGGGCCATTGACCAGCTTGTAGCCCGGCACGTACTTCTGCACTTCCTTGATCATGTCGTGGATGGACTTCGTGATCGCGGCCTGGTCGGGCGTGCCTTCCACGAGGCAATGCACCGTGTCGCGCATGATCAGCGGCGGCTCGGCCGGGTTGATCACGATGATGGCCTTGCCCTTCTTGGCGCCACCCACCTT
Source organism: Hydrogenophaga sp. L99 (assembly GCF_058731905.1). Taxonomy (NCBI): domain Bacteria; kingdom Pseudomonadati; phylum Pseudomonadota; class Betaproteobacteria; order Burkholderiales; family Comamonadaceae; genus Hydrogenophaga; species Hydrogenophaga sp. L99. The sequence continues at coordinate 1,740,441 of NZ_CM178972.1, forward strand.
CTCGACCGCTCCGGCCGTGGTGCGCGTGAACTCGTCGATGTTCTTGCGCGTGCCCGGGCCGACCGAGCGGCTGGAGACGGTGGCGACGATCTCGCCGTAGGCCACCGGCTGCACGCGCGAGACGGCGTAGACCATGGGGATCGTGGCCTGGCCACCGCAGGTGACCATGTTGACGTTCATCTCGCGCTGGCCCACGTGCTGTTTGAGGTTGACCGGCGGCACGCAGTAGGGGCCGATGGCCGCAGGCGTGAGGTCGATCATCATCGCGCCCTGTGCGTTGACCTTGCGCGAGTTCTCGGCGTGCACGTAGGCGCTGGTGGCGTCGAACACGATCTGTACGCCGTCGGCCTTCATGTGCGGAATCAGGCCGTCCACGCCGTCAGCGGTGGTCTTGATGCCCATCTCTTTGGCACGTTTCAGGCCGTCGGAGTTGGGGTCGATGCCCACCATCCACACCGGCTCCAGCACGGCACTGCGCTGCAGCTTGGCCAGCAGGTCGGTGCCGATGTTGCCCGGCCCGATCAAGGCACATTTGATTTTCTTCATGAAGTTTCCTTGGAACAATGTGGGCTCAGCGCCCGAGGTCTTTGGCGGTCTGGCCGGCGATGCCCCAGTTGGTCTTGGGCACTTCGGTGATCCACACGCGCACGCTTTCCTTGGGCGCGCTGGTGGCTTCGACCAGGGCGGCACTGACCTTCTCGATCACGGCGCGCTTCTGCTCTTCGGTGCGGCCTTCGATCATGTAAACCTGTGCGAACGGCATGGTGATGCTCCTTGTCGGGTCAGATGAAACGCAGGCCGGTGCTGCCCATGCCCTGCACGCGCAAGCTCACGTGATCGCCGGCGGTGACGGCCACCGCCTCGGTGATGCCACCGGACAGGATCAGCGTGCCCGCAGGGATTTCCTGGCCGCGTGCGCCCAGGTGGTTGGCCAACATGGCGATCGCCGTGGCCGGGTGGCCGAGCACGGCCGCACCGGCGCCGAAGGCCACGGGCACGCCGTTTTTCTCCATCACGATGCCGACCGTGCGCAGGTCCAGGCCGGCCAGGCGCGTGGGGCTGCCACCCACCACGAAGCGCGCGGCCGAGGTGTTGTCGGCGATCACGCTTTTCAGGTCGAACTTGAAGTCGCGGTAGCGGCTGTCGATCACCTCGATGCCGGGCAAGACGAAGTCGGTGGCGTCCAGCACCGTGCCGATATGGCAACCCGGGCCGCTCAGCGCCTTCTTCGTGACAAAGGCGATCTCGGGTTCCACCTTGGGGTGGATGAGCTCGGTGGTCTTGACCTCGCCGCCGTGCGGCACGGCGTAGTCGTCGGTCATGAAGCCGAACACGGGCGAGTTCACGCCCATCTGCTTCATCTTGGCGAACGAGGTCAGGCCGGCCTTCAGGCCGATCAGGCGCTGACCGCGCGCGAGCTTGCGCGCGAGGATCGCGGCCTGGATGGCGTAGGCGTCTTCCCAGTCCATGTCGGGGAAGTCGTCGGTGATCTTGTGCGTGTCCTGCACCTGCAGCTGGCAGTTCTCCAGCAAGTCGGCCAGGGTGTCGATGGTGGGTTTGTCGAAGGTCATGGTGGTATGCGCTCGGTGAAGGGCGGGGGTCAGTTGAAGCGCACCGAGCATTCGCCCAGGCCACCAATGGAGACGCGGAAGTGGTCGCCCTTCTGCGCCGGGAACATGGCCGCCAATGCGCCCGAGAGGATCACGTCGCCCGCTTTCAGGCCAATGCCCAGGCGTCCCATGGTGTTGGCCAGCCAGGCCACGGCGTTCAGCGGCGAGCCCAGTGCCGCAGCGCCCGCGCCGGTGGCCACGATCTCGCCGTTTTTCTCCAGCACCATGCCGCAGGTGTGCAGGTCCACATCGAGCGGGCTGACCGCGCGGTCGCCCAGCACGAAGACGCCGCACGAGGCGTTGTCGGCCACGGTGTCGGTGATCTTGATCTTCCAGTCGCGGATGCGCGAATCGACGATCTCGAAGCAGGGCATCACGCACTCGGTCGCCGCCAGCACGTCGGCCACACCCACGCCCGGGCCCATCAGGTCGCGCTTGAGCAGGAAGGCGATCTCGCCCTCGGCCTTGGGCTGGATCAGCGTGGAAGTGTCGATCGCCTCGCCCTGGTTGACGATCATGGCATCGGTCAGCCAGCCAAAGTCGGGCTGGTGAACGCCCAGCATGTTCATCACGGCGGCCGAGGTCACGCCGATCTTCTTGCCCACGATGCGTTCACCGTCCTGGCGGCGGCGCAGCATCATGCGTTCCTGGATGCGGTAGGCCTGCTCGATCGTCAGTTCCGGGTGCCGGTCTGAGAGGGGTTCGATGGTGTGCCGCCCGCGCAAGGCGGTGTACAGCTCGTCGCCGAGGGTGTCGATGGAAATCATGGTGTCAGTTTTGTGGAGGGTTGTTGTCGGCTTCAGCCAGGAAATTGGCGACCAGTTGTGCAAAGCGCACCGCGTGTTCGATCTGCGTCCAGTGGCCACAGTGGCCGAAGACATGCAGCTGGCTGTTGGGAATCCAGTCCGCCAGCGTGAGCGAGGTCTGCAGGGGAATCACCTTATCTTGACGGCCATGGATCACCAGCGTTTCGTGCGGCAGCGCGCGGATCGCGGACTCTGGGCTGGCCATCGCATCCACCCAGCGCTGGCGCGGAGCGGGGAACATGGCCGAGAACGATTCCTGAAAGCCCGGTCGGATGCTGGCCTGGTAGCGCAGCTGGGCCAGCTCGTCGGTGACGAGGGCACGGCTGTGCGCAAAGATGTCGAGCAGGCCTTTCATGGTCTCCAGCGAGGGTTGGTAGCCCCACACGGCGTCGAGTCCGGGCGTGATCGGGAACGGCACGCCAACGGAGCCCATCAGCACGAGGCGGCGCACACGCTGTGGCGCGCGGATGGCGAGCGCCAGCGAGAGCGCGCCGCCAAAGGAGTTGCCGACCACGTCGGCCTGCTCCACGCCCAGGGCGTCCATCACGTCCAGCGCCTGTTGGACCCAGGTGTCCATGCGGTAGTCGATGTTGGCGGGCCGGTCGGTGTAACCGAATCCCACCATGTCGGGCGCGATGACGCGGCGCTCCTGGGCGATCACGGGCATCGCCAGGCGCCAGTTGGCCCAGGCGCTGACGCCCGGGCCAGAGCCGTGGATGAACAGCACGGGCGGCTGGCCTGGCCGCGATGCGCCCAGGTCGTGGACGTTGCTGCTGAACGTGCCGGTGCGGACGCTGCGGGCGACTTCGGGGTTGTGAGGTGCGTTCATGGGTTTGCCTGTGTTTTGATGACGTGGTGGTGGGGCAGCGTCACAGCTTCACCATGACGTTGCGCAGTTCGGTGTAGAACTCCAGCGAGTGCACGCCGCCTTCGCGGCCGATACCCGAGGCTTTGGCGCCACCGAAAGCGGTGCGCAGGTCGCGGAGGAACCAGCTGTTGATCCAACACAGGCCCACCTCGATCGCCGCGGCCATGCGGTGTGCGGTGCCGAGGTTCTGCGTCCACACGGTGGTGGCCAGGCCGTAGTCGGTGGCGTTGGCCAGCGCAATCGCTTCCTCTTCCGTGTCGAAGGGGGCGATGTGGCAGCAAGGGCCGAAGATCTCTTCGCGGATCACACTGGCGCTCTCGGGCAGGCCGGTCCAGATGGTGGGCTGCACGAAGTGGCCCTGGGCCAGTTCACCGGCCATCTCGGGCGCGCCGCCGCCGGTGACCACGTTGGCACCTTCGGCCTGGGCCTTGGCGTAGTAGGACAGCACCTTGGCCTTGTGTTCGGCCGAGATCAGCGGACCGATGCCCACACCCGGGGTGTCGGGGCCGCCGAGCTTCAGGCCCATGGCCTTCTCCTTCAGCGCGGCGACAAACTTGTCGAAGATGGGGCGCTGCACGTACACGCGTTCGGTGCCCAGGCAGACCTGGCCACAGTTTTCGAACGCGCTGCGCGTGATGCCGGCGACCGCCTTGTCGAAGTCGGCGTCGGCGAACACGACGCCGGCGTTCTTGCCACCGAGTTCGAAGCTGACCGGTCGCACGCCCTTGGCAGCGGCGGCCATGATGGCCTCGCCGGTGCGGGTTTCGCCGGTGAAGGTGATGCCGTTGACGCGCGGGTGTTGGGTGATGAACTCGCCGGCCGAGCCGGGGCCGAAGCCGTGCAGCACCTGGTACACGCCCTTGGGCACGCCCACCGCGTTCATGACTTCGCCCAGCAGCGTGGCGGTGGCGGGGGTTTCTTCCGAGGGCTTGACGATCACGGTGTTGCCGCAGGCCAGCGCCGGGCCGACCTTCCAGGTCATGAGCAGCAGCGGCAGGTTCCAGGGACAGATCACGCCGACCACGCCCAGCGGCGAGCGGATCGCGTAGCTCACGGCGGTACCGCCGTCGGGCGTGGTCATCTGGAAGCTCTCGGTCGGCGCGTTCTTCACGATGTCGGCGAACACCTTGAAGTTGGCCGCGCCGCGCGGGATGTCGATGTGGCTGGCAAGCGAGCGCGGCTTGCCGGTGTCAGCCAGTTCGGCTTCGAGAAAATCGTCGAAGCGGCGGTTGATCTCGTCGGCCACGGCGTGCAGCAGCTCGGTGCGCTTGACCACGCTCATGCGGCCCCAGTCGCCCTTGAGCGCCGCGTGTGCGGCGGCGACGGCGGCGTCCACCTCGGCCTGGCCGGCTTCATGGACCATGCCAACCACGGCGTTGGTCGCCGGGTTGCGGTTCTCGAAGGTCTTGGCCGTTGCGACGAACTCGCCGTTGATGAAGTTGTGGAACTGTTTCATGGTGCGTGCGTGAAGTAGAAAATCAATCCAGGCCCAAGGCCTGCAAGCCGGCGCGGGCACAGGCCTCGTCCTGCTCGGCCGAGCCACCGGAGACACCGATGCCGCCCAGGCGGGCACCGTCCGCAGCGATGGGCAGGCCGCCGCCGAAGACCACCAGGCGCGGGCGCAGCGGGAGGCCCAGCTTCAGCGCCTCGTCGCCCGCCAGCAACTGCGGCCACTGGCTGGTGGGAAAGCCGAAACTCGAAGCCGTGTAGGCCTTGTCGATCGCGATGTCGATCGAATGCAGAAACGCATGGGGCATGCGCAAGAAGGCGGTGAGCGTGCCAGAGGCATCGGTCACCGCCACGTTGATGCGTATGCCCAAAACTTCTGCGTGCGCCACCGCCGCCTGGCAGGCCAGCGAGGCCGCCTGTGCGGTGATCACGGAAGAGGGAACTGAGAGTGGAGGCGTCATGAACTGAGGATCAAGACAACAGGGAAAGGGGGATGCTTCCGGCGCGAAGTGCCCGATCCCAGGATGCGGTGGAACCGGCTCCGCCGGGCCACTCGCATCGCCCCCCTGGGGGGTGACGCGAAGCGGCGCGGGGGGAGAACCGAATGCTTCAGGTGTACACGTCGGTGAAGGAGGCCACCAGGTCCCCCGTGTGATAGAAGATGCCGCTGCCCAGCATGTCTTCGGTCCAGGTGGTGACCGGCCGGTCGCGCTGGGCCAGGTAGCCCAGGCCCGCGAAGGTCTCGTTGCGGTTGCCACTCGGGTCGAAGAAGTAGATGGTCTCGCCGCGCGTGATGCCGTGGCGCGTGGGGGCGACGTCGATCTTGGTCTTGGTCTTGGCCATCACATCGGCGGCCTTGAGCACGTCGTGCCAGGAGTCAAGGAAGAAGGCGATGTGGTGCAGGCCGCTGCGCGGACCGCCCACGAACGCGATGTCGTGTGGCGTGGTGGTGCGGCTCATCCAGGTGGCGGCCTGCATGTTGCCTTCGGGGCCGACCAGCACCTGCTCGGTCAGGAAGAAGTCCAGCGCCTCGGTCATGAAGCGCGTGTTGTCGGCCACGGTGTTGATGCCTTCAGGCGGGTTCATCTCGCACATCAGCAACAGGTGGTCCAGCCAATGGGCGCCCGCGCCCTTGAGACCGTCCGGCCACGGGTCGGGGTTGGTGGTGCCGACTTCCGTGCCCACGTATTCCTTCATCGCGTACAGGCGCATCTCGTGGCCGCTGGGCAGATTGAACTGCAGCATGCGGCCGGTGGACGGCAGCGTTCCCTCAGGCAGCACCGTGGTCTTGATGCCCCAGGCCTCGATCTTTTTCTGCAGGTCGTCGAGGTCTGCGTCCTGCTCGACCTTGTAGGCCATGTGGTTCAAACCCGCCTGATCCGACGGCGTGAGGATCATGGAGTACTTGTCCCATTCGTCCCAGCACTTGAGATAGACGTTGCCTGCCTTGTCCTTCATGGTGGTCTTGAGGCCGAGCACGTTTTCGTAGTGCTTGATCGCAGCGTCCATGTCCATCACCTTCAGGCTGGCGTGCCCGAGTCGCATCACACCCATGATCTGTCTCCTTCGTTTTGACTACTGCTGTTGAGGAATCGGGCTGGCAGTCGCAGAATCTGCACGCCCTCTGGAAAACGGTTTGCTCAATTTGCCGGCCACTTCCAGGTGCACCGGCGTCGTGGGTGCCACGCGGCAGGCCAAGGTGTAGCCCTGGCACTCTTCTTCGAGCGTCACGTGAGCTCGACTGACCGGACCGAGTGCCCGGGTTTCGCCGTCGAGGATGCGCACCTTGCAGACGCCGCAGCCACCGTTGACACAGCCCACCGGAATGCCTTTGCGCCCGAGGCGCAACATGCCGGTGAGCAGGCTCTCGCTGCTGGCGCAGGGGTACTGTTCGCCGGTCTGTGCGACATGAACAGCCACCTTCGGTCTCGTGTCGAACAGGCTCATGTCATCAGACTTTGCGAAACAAGGGGCTGCGCGTCGCGTGAGCATCGGCTGCCGAAAGGAACTTCTCGGTGAAAATATCGCGCTCGAACAGCCGGCCCTGCATCAGCGTGCCGATGCAGGCTTCGATCATGGGCGGCGGTCCGCACAGGTAGGCCTTGAGGCCGGCGAAGTTGCCGCCGAAATGGGTCTTGGCCGCGTCGTGCACGAAGCCCCGCGCGCCGCCCCAGTCGGAGTCTTGCGCCTCGTTCGACAGCACCGGCACATAGCTGAAGTTCGGGTACCTGGCGGCCAGTGCAGTGAACTGGTCGTGGTGGTAGAGCTCCTCGCGCGATCGCTGGCCGTAGACCAAGGTGATCGGCAGCGAGCAGCCGTGTTCGAGCAGGTCCAGGATCATCGAACGCGGGCTCGACAAACCCGAGCCTCCAGCCATGAACACCATCGGCTGCTGCGCAGACTGGCGCACGAAAAAACGGCCGTAGGGTCCGGCCAAGCGAAGCCGGTCGCCCACCTTGAGCTGTTCGTGCAGCCATCCGGTGCCCACGCCACCGGGCACGCGGCGCACATGCAGTTCGATCGCACCGCCAGCCGTCACATCGGACGGGGCGTTGGCCACCGAGAAAGCGCGGCTCTCGCCCAGCCCGGGGATCTCCAACTGCACGTATTGCCCGGCCTGAAAGTGCAGGGGCTTGTCCAGCGCCAGGTGGATGGCCTTGATGGTCGGCGTCAGGTCCTCGATGCGGGTGACGGTGGCGGCGAAGTCCCTCACCGGGATGACCTCGGCGTCGGGCTCGTCGTCAATGTCGGCCTCGATGGTGGTGTCGCTCTGCAGCGTGCAGCAGCAGGCCAGCGTCTTGCCCTCGTCGCGCTCGAAGTCCATCAGTGCAAACGGGTTGGCCGCGCCGTGGTCCACCTCGCCGTCGCAGACCTGCACCTTGCAGGAACCGCACAGGCCGTGCCCGCAGGCGTGCGGCAGGTAGATGCCCTGCCGCAGCGCCGCGTCGAGCACGGTCTGCCCATCTTCGACATCGATGGTCGCGCCCAGGGGCTCGATGGTCAGTTGGTAGCTCATGGCCGCCTCAGCTGAAACTGCCCTTGATGCCGGTCAGCCCTGGCGTGCGGAAGCGGATCACGTCCTTGTGTCCCAGGCCGTTGTCGGCCAGCGACTTGGCCGGATCGGGCGTCAAGGGCTGACCCGACTTGAACCACTGCACCGTGCTCCAGTCGATCTTCGCGAAGTCCGGGTGGTAGCCGTAAACGCCCGGCAGCACGGCCGACGCCAGCGCACCGAAGGGTGTGTCTGCCGGCAGCGGCAGACACACCGGCGCACAGAACAGTTGGTGGTCTTCCCAGCCGATGAAGAGCAAGGGTGCCGGGAAGTTTTCACGCACGTCCAGGGGCGTGAATTCGTAGGGGGCCAGGGCGACGACGCTCATTTCGTGTCTCCTTTCCAGGCAGCAAAATTCTTCTGGTCCTCGGAGCCTTCGAAATCGAAGTTGTCGCGCCCGACGTTCATCTCGTAGTAGTCCAGCACGGCCATCAGCGGATCGAAGCCCTCGGTGGTCGGGTCGGTGCCGGGCTTGAAGCAGTGGCCCTGATAGACCTGGTGCACCGGCAGCCAGCTCTGCACGTATTTCTCCGGCTCGTGGTCGAAGATGCTTTTGCAGTGGTCGCTGCAGAAGTGGTACTTGTAGGCCTTGTAGTCGCTCTCGCGGTAGCAGATCTTGCTGGCGTCCCCCTCTTCGGTGAAGATCATGGGGATCTGGCAGGTGTTGCACAGCATCGGCAGGGTCTTGCTGTAGAAGCGGTTGCCGGCCTGCTGTTGCTCGCGGAAATACTCCAGCCGCGGGCGGTAGTACTGGTCGAAGCTCTCGGGGTATTTTTCCGACAACCAGTCCAGCTCTTCGTCCGTGGGAACCCAGGTGTGGATGGGTGCTGCGGCGTTGTAGTTGTAGAACGCGTGCCAAGTCTGGTGACTGATGTGGGCCTTGCCTTCGCAGGCCTGCTTCCAGCCCTCGGGCTCGCGGATGCCGTAGCGCGCGAGGTCCTTGAACAAGGCGCCGCCGTTCTCCTCGGCATACATCTCCCAGGCTTCCTTCCAGCTCATCACGCGCTTGGGCAGCATGTAGTCCTGCATCATGGCCACGATGGACAACAGGCGGTAGCCGCGCCAGAACCATTTGTCGATCCAGCGCTGAACGATGGGCACGTTGTCCGGGTCCTGCTCCAGCAGGAACTTGATGCACTCGATGCCCAGGGTCATGTGACGGCTCTCGTCGCTTTGCGCGCTGAAGCCGAAGGTCACGGTGGACATGTCGCCGTTGTTGGCCGCGCCGCTCATGAAAGGCACGAACAGCAGGTTGGTCAGCACGTATTCGAACGAGAAGCTCACGGCCGTGAGGAACTCGAAGGGGCCAGCGGTGCAGGCGTCTTCGAAGAAGGACTTCGGCACCGAGAGGTACCAGACGCGATCGAACCAGTGGCTCGAATGGTGCATGCCGTTGAAGTACTTGTTGTAGTGGCTGATCGCGTGGGTTTCGGTCTGGTAGTGGCGCAGCTCATCCACCGACTGCATCTGCGCCGCCACGCGTGCGCCCTCGCCGGTGAACTGGCGCCCCACATGGGCGAACCCGCGGTGGGCGTAGTACTCCAGCGGCGTCACGCCCTGGATGAAGATCTTGAGCGCGTTGATGTAGCGAGCGTCGGTCACGCCGAGCTGGCCGTTGTTCTGCGCGAAGGCCTCGATCACCGCGTAGAGCTTCTTCTCCTTCTCGCCCTGGTACTTCCAGTAGGCGTCCATGGTCAGGCGGAACGGGTCCTGCCATTTGTCCCAGTCGTGGATCTTGATCCCCTCGTACTTGTCGTAGGGAAAGACCTTGTCCATGGGCTGGTAGGTGGTTTCCCAGCCCAGGCCGCGGGTCATGGCGGCGTAACGCTCTTTCAAGCCCAGCTTCTTGCTCGCAACTCTCGTATCCATGTTTGTCTCCTTGTGGTTGTTGGCGTTCAGTGCTTCCAGCTCAGGGTGAACTGGTCGTCGTCTTCGTCGATGTAGCCCGAGATCGTCACGAGGTTGACGTGGATCTGCTGCAGGTCAAAGGAGCGGCCGATCAGGCCCTCAATCGTTTCGCGGCGGATCGTCAGGCTGTTGGGTGCGTTGACCTTCACCAAACCCGTGGGGTGGGTGAGCACCGCCTTGGGGTTGTCGGCCACGATGGCGTCGATCACGGGGCGGGACTCTTCGTTGGCCTGGAAAGCGATGAACACGTCGGACATGTGGTTTCTCCGTGAGAGGGGGTTTATGCCTTCAGGCCGGCCTTGTTCAGGCGGGTCTGCAGCTGTTCGCGGGCTTCGGTGAGCGCCGCTTCGCTGGGCTCGCCCAGGGCGAGGCGGGCGATCGGTGACAGAGCGGCCTGGGCGCGGTCCGCCCACTGGGTGGCCCAGCCGCGCAGCAGGTCGCGGTTGGTGTCGGACTCGGCGGCGGCGGCCTTGACCACGGCGTCGATCCAGCGCGCCGTCTCGGCGTGCCACTCGGGCATGAAGTTGGTCAACATGGCCACGGCCGTGCCGCCTTGCAGGGCAACGTGGTCGTCAACGAAGGCGCCGTAGACCAGCGGATACAGCAGGCCGTCGATGGCCAGGTTCTGGGCGACGAACAGCTCGAACGGGTCCTGGACCACCAGCGTGTCTTCGACCAGGCGGCGCAGGCCCTGCCATTCGGGGGCTTCCAGCCAGCGCTGCTTGCCGTCGTCCAGCGTCTGCGCATCGCCCATCGCGAGGCCCAGGCGGGTCAGGTACTGCGCCACGCCCAGGTTGTCCATCGCGTGGAACATGGCCGGGGCGGTGAAGGCCGTGCCGTAGCCGTAGGCACAGATGGACGCGTTGTTCATGTTGGCGCCCCAGGCCGCGTGGCGCAGCGGCATCAGGATCTCCAGCGCCTTCTCGCGCAGGGCGTCGGACATCATGGACAACATGCCACGCTGCTCGACGAACTGGAAGTTCGACTCCATCGCATCCTGCTGCTTGGCACGGGTCATGGTCCAGGTCGCGTAGTAGAACTGGCGCGGGTCTTTGAGCACGTACCAGTCGGCCAGAACGATCTTGGACCGGCTGGCGTCGAACAGCTCGTGGGCCGGGTCCCAGGTCGGGCGGTAATGAAAGTTCACCATCGGCTGCGCACCATAGGTGGCCTCCTGGTAGCGCGAGGCCACCTTGTCGCCGCCGATGTGGCGGGCAACGTGGTCGTAGGTGTTGCGCAGCGGGGTGATCTCGCGCGCCTGCAGGTCGATGTTCATTGGGGCTGGTCTCCGTTTGTTGTGGTGGCAAGGAAAGGCTCGTCGCGCCAGATCACTTCGTGCCGGACGCAGAACTCGTCGAACGCAGCGGCCGGCAGCATGAGCTCCACCGACAGCTCGGGCCAGCCGATGGAAAACTCGAAGCTCACCTGGCCGTCGGGACGGCGCTCGATCAGCCGCACGTACTTGGCGCGCAGGTTGACCGCGGCGGGTTGCTCGGGCTGGGGAGTGGGGGTTTCGGTTTTCATGCGAAGGGGTGGCGAAGTCCGGTACCTATTGCACGGCGCGTGCCCGGTCTGGCGTGGTGAGCGTGAAATATCGATATTCAAGGGAATACCCTTAAAAATCGGCTACAAAATCCGCATCGTTGATCGTGACTTCAGGGGAAACCCCAAGTTGAATCCCTGGCACCGGCCGCTCTGAATGCCCGATGGTTCACGAAATCATCGAGCCAAAAGTCCATGGTTTCATCATTTGATGAAATGCATCCCGAACCGCCGGGCTTGTCGGCTGAAGGTCTCTGCTTCAAAATATCGAGAATTAAGATATTGACACCCAGAACATGAGGAGACTTCGTGGAACCGCACCTGCATTACCCGCCCGACGCCGATCTGCGCCGACTGCTGCGCTTCGAACCCCACAGTGGGGCCATCTGGCTGGGTGAACGGCGCATGGTCTTGCTGCACACGGCGGCCCTCAGCGCTTTGCGCAGCGACCTGATCACCTCGGTGGGCACCGACCACACCCGACGCCTGCTCACGCGCATGGGCTACGCCAGCGGCCTGCACGACGCCGGTTTTGCCCGCAAGACGCGGGGCGACCGCAGTCTGGAAGAAATGTTCCTGGTCGGGCCACAGTTGCACATGCTCGAAGGAGCGGCGCGTGTGACGCCGCTGCACCTCAAGATGGACGCGGCCACCGGGCAGTTCGATGGTGAGTTCCGTTGGGACGACTCCTGGGAGGCCCATGCCCACCGGCTCGCCTACGGCGTGGTCGACGAGCCCGCCTGCTGGATCCTGCAGGGCTACGCCAGCGGCTACACCAGCGCCTTCATGGGCAAGCTGATCCTGTTCAAGGAAATCCGGTGCGGCGCCTGCGGCGATGACCATTGCCACATCGTCGGCAAGCCGATCGACGAATGGCCCGACGGTGACGCCCACCTCCAGTACTTCGAGGACGACTCGTTGCTGGACAAGATAGAAGCGCTGAGCCAGCAGGTCGAGGCGCTCAAGACCACGCTGGAACCCACCACCTCGGGCGGCATGCTGATCGGCAGCTCGCCCGCCTTCCAGCTGGCGCACGATCTCATGAAGCGCGCGGCGTGCACCCAGGTCACGGTGCTGTTGACCGGCGAAACCGGCGTGGGAAAGGAGCGATTTGCCCGCGCCCTGCACGCCCATTCAAACCGGGCCAATGAACCCTTCGTCGCCATCAACTGCGCCGCCCTACCGGCTGAATTGATCGAGTCCGAGCTGTTCGGCGTGGAAAAGGGGGCCTTCACCGGGGCCCATGCAGCCCGCGTCGGCCGATTTGAACGTGCCGATGGTGGCACGTTGTTTCTGGATGAAATTGGGGACTTGCCGATGGCTGCACAGGCCAAATTGCTGCGGGTTCTCCAGGAAGGGGAGATCGAGCGACTCGGGGCGGAGATGCCGCGCAAGGTCAACGTGCGCCTCGTCACTGCCACCAACGTCAACCTGGAAGAAGCCGTCAAGGACGGCCGTTTCCGGCGTGACTTGCTGTACCGGTTGAATGTCTACCCGATTGCCATTCCCGCGCTGCGCGAGCGCCTGTCGGACATTGAGCCCCTCGCCAACCACCTGCTGGCGCGCTTCACCGCATCGCATCAAAAACGCCTGTCGGGGTTCAGTGAGCGAGCGCTCCAGGCCCTGAAACACCATGACTGGCCCGGCAATGTGCGCGAGCTGGAAAACCTGGTCGAGCGCGGTGTGATCCTGGCTGAACAGGGGGGTGCGGTGGAACTTGAACACCTGTTCCCCAACCTGCCGAGCAGCGTGCGCGAAGCGGGTGTCGATCCCCTGGGGCGCCTGGCCCGTGTTGTGCCCTCTGATGAACTGGCGCTTTGTGATCGCATTTTTGACAGCGGTCTGTCGCTGTCTGCGTTGGAAGACCAGATGCTCCATCTGGCGGTCGAGCGAAGCCGTGGCAACCTCTCGGGTGCTGCCCGCCTGCTGGGTCTGACCCGGCCACAACTGGCGTACCGCCTCAAACGTCAGCAAGAGGGCCATCATGCCGAATGACTTTGCATTTTTCCCCGTGGAGACCCGTACCTTGCTCCCCAGCAACACGCGGGATGTGCACCCCCTGCGCCCCGACGAAGACGCGCCGCGCACCTTGACCGAAGGTGCCTATCTGGCCATGCGGCAGGACATCGTTCAGGGACGTTTGAGTCCCGGAGCAAGGCTGCGTGTGGAGCACCTCAAAGACCACTATTCGGTCGGAGCCGGCACCTTGCGCGAAGCCCTGGCCTTGCTGGTCTCGGACGCGCTGGTGACCGTTGAAGGCCAACGAGGCTACCGTGTGGCCGAAGTCTCGCTTGCCGAACTGCAAGACATCACCGATACGCGCGTCATGCTCGAAACCGAATCACTGCGGCGCTCCATCAGGCATGGCAACAGCCAGTGGGCCAATGAGCTCAAGGCGGCCTACGAAGTCCTCAGCCAGGCGGAGCTCGCCAGCGGTGGACTGGATCCCGTGCATTGGGAGCGGGCCAACAAGCGCTTCCATGATGCTTTGATTGCGGGCCATCGCTCCCCATGGAGCCAGTACCTGCTCACCCTGCTCTACCGCCATGGCGAGCGTTACCGCAACATTGCCATTCGCCTGGGAGCAGCCAACTCCATAGAGCGTGATGTGCATGCAGAGCATTCCGCCATCTATACAGCCGCCATGGCCGGACAGGAGGCTCGCGCTGCATTGGCTCTGGAGGCGCACATCCGCTTGACCTACGACCTGCTGGTCCGTCATGCCGAAGCGGCGAACGATCACGACGCAGAAACGCCAACGATGGACACATGAGCGTGTGTCTGCACCTCTCAGTACAACACCCTCTAAGCACGAGCACACCATGAAGATCTTGTTCTCCCCCTTTTCGCCCTTTGTCCGCAAATGCCTGGTGGCCGGCATGGAGCTGGGACTCAACGAACGCATCACCCTGCTGTCCTGCAGCGCCCATCCGATCAATCGCGACCGGGACATCGTCGCGTTCAACCCGCTGGGCAAGGTTCCCACCTTCTTCACCGACGATGGCCAGGTGCTGTACGACAGCCGCGTGATCTGCGAGTACCTCAACGATCTGGCACAGGGATCGCTCATTCCCGCCACAGGTCGTGCACGCTGGGAAGCGCTCACCCTTCAGTCGCTGGGCGACGGCATCCTGGACGCAGCCGTGCTGGCGCGTTACGAAGATGCGGCCCGCCCCGAAGCATTTCGCTGGAGCGAATGGAAAGTCGCTCAGATGGACAAGGTCGAGACCTCGCTGGCGGCGCTCAATGCCACACCAGAGCTGCTGGCCGACCGGGTGGACATCGGGTCCATCGCGGTGGGCTGCGCGCTGTGGTATCTGGACCTGCGTTTCGCCGATTGCGGTTGGCGTGATCGCCATGCCGAAGTGGCTGGGTGGTATGCCGCGTTCAGCCAGCGTCCGGCGATGGCCGCCAGCTGGTCGCTGGGCTGAAGCGCTTGCGAATCCCGCTTGATTCGCAGCGTCAGTCAACGTTGAGCGTGGACAACGAGCTTCTCGCTTCTTACAGCGCCTTGATCAGATCGGGCACGGCGGTGAACAGATCGGCCTCCAGGCCGTAGTCGGCCACCGAGAAGATCGGCGCCTCGGGGTCCTTGTTGATCGCCACGATCACCTTGCTGTCCTTCATGCCGGCCAAGTGCTGGATGGCGCCCGAGATGCCGCAGGCCACGTACAGCTGAGGTGCCGCGATCTTGCCGGTCTGGCCCACCTGCCAGTCGTTCGGCGCGTAGCCCGCGTCCACCGCCGCGCGGCTCGCGCCGAGTGCGGCGCCCAGCTTGTCGGCCAGCGGCGTCATGACTTCGTTGAACTTCTCGGCGCTGCCCAGCGCCCGGCCACCGCTGACGATGATCTTGGCGGCGGTCAGTTCGGGCCGGTCGCTCTTGGCGATTCCGCTGCCCAGGAACGTGCTCTTGCCGCTGTCGGCCTGCGCGGCCTGGGTCTCCACGGCGGCGCTGCTACCGGATGCTGCCGCCGGGTCGAAGCCGGTGGTGCGCACGGTGATCACCTTGGTGGCGTCTGTTAGCGGCGCTCTAAACCCGCGTAAATCTGGTGTCGGCAAGCAGTCGGTGGCGGTCATCCGCGGCAGTCAGCTGACTGCTTTGAATTTCCTTTGAATCGAAGGGTGCCCGTTGCACAGGGCACAGACGTGTCCTGAGCGTGCCTGCTTTGGCCATGGCGAGCGGGCTTGAGCCAGCGCAGGGGTATGGCGCAGCGCTGGTGTTTTGCGTTACATATCGCCTACCTGTGTAAGAAGCAGGCGCGACAGTGACAGTCACTTTCCGGTAAACCCACTGTCGCGCCCCGAGACCCACCGCTTTGGAGGGCGCCGTTGCCGCTGTCAGTATTCACGAAGCGGGCGTGGCTGTCCAGCAGCGTGGGCCCACGCATGGGAATGGACCGCCCATGCCCACTGCCCAACACGCACCACCACAGCCGCCGTCACCACCGCCCAGACGTTTTCTGTGCGCCCTGTGTCGCAGCCCTGTGCTCATCTGCAGCCACTGCGACCGCGGCCAGCGCTACTGCAGCGCAGTCTGCTCACTCCAGGCCAGAAGTTGCGCCCAGCGCGCCGCTGCCAAACGCTACCAGGACAGCCGCAAGGGCCGCCACGCTCACGCCACACGCCAGGGGCAATGGCGCGCGCGCCAACAAATAGTGACGCATCAGGGTGGCCCACCACCGCCCTGCGCTGATGTACTCCCATCCAGCGACGCAACCGCTCTGAATCCAGACGCAAGCCAGCGCTGCAAGTGCCAGTTTTGCGGCCGTTCGGTCTCGGCTTTTGTGCGTCAGGACTTTCTGCGATGCCGCTTTCGCCATCCATCCCAACCTTCCGTATGGAGTACCGACTCACATGGCCATTTCACCTGAACTCAAGGCGCAGATCCTGCGCTACCACCACGCCGAGCGCTGGCCGGTGGGAACCATCTCGTCCCAGCTGGGCGTGCACCGCGAGACCGTCATGCGCGTGCTCACCCAGGCCGGCGCGGCCCCAATCGTGCCCGCACAACGCACTTCGGGCGTGACCCCCTACCTGCCCTTTATCCAGGAGACCTTGAAGCAGTTCCCCAACCTCACGGCCAGCCGGCTGCACACCATGGCCGCCGAGCGCGGTTACGAGGGGCGCCCCGACCACTTTCGCCACATCGTCGCCCGCCACCGTCCGCGCCCCCCAGCACAGGCCTACTTGCGCCTGCGCACCTTGCCCGGTGAACAGGGGCAATGCGACTGGGGCCACTTCGGCCACATCCAGATCGGGCAAGCCCGCCGACCCTTGATGGCCTTCGTGATGGTCCTTTCCTGGTCCAGACGCATCTTCCTGCGCTTCTTCCTGGGCGCGCACATGGAGAGCTTCCTGCGCGGGCACGTCCAGGCCTTTGAATCCTGGCACAGCGTTCCCAGGGTCGTCTTGTACGACAACCTCAAGAGCGCGGTGCTCGAACGCAAGGGGCAGGCCATCCGCTTCAATCCCACGCTGCTGGCACTCTCGGCGCACTACCGTTTCGAGGCCAGGCCCGTGGCCCCGGCCCGGGGCAATGAGAAGGGGCGCGTGGAGCGGGCCATCCGCTATATCCGCACCGCCTTCTTTGAGGGACGCAGCTTCACCGATATCGACGATCTCAATGCCCAGGCCGATGCCTGGGTGGCTGGTCCTGCCAGCGCTCGGCGCTGCCCCGAGGACTCCCAGCTGTCGGTGCAGCAGGCCTTTGACCAAGAGCGCTCGCACCTGATGGACATCCCGGCCACACCGTTTTGTTGCGATGAGATCCGCGGCGTTACAGCGGCCAAGACACCCTACGTTCGGTTCGATCTGAACGACTATTCCATCCCCCACACCCACGTTCAGCGCAGCCTCACCGTGCACGCCAGCTTGCGTGAGGTGCGTATTCTGGACGGCCAGCAGGCGCTGGCCTCGCACCCGCGTTGCTGGGACAAGGCTCAGCAGATCGAGATCGAGGCCCATGTGCAGGACCTGGTGCAGCACAAGCGAGGCGCGCGAGCGCACCGCGACACGGACCGCCTGGTACACGCGCTTCCTCAGGTGCAGGATTTGCTGACAGAGGCGGCCAAGCGGGGTGAGCCGTTGGGGCGGATCGCCCGTGAGTTGCAGGAGCTCCTGGACGTGCATGGACGCACGCAGATGATGGCCGCCGTCACGGACGCCATGAGCCGCGGTGTGCCGCACCCCCATGCGGTTCGTCTGGCGCTTGAGCGCCAGCGTCAGAGCAAGAGCCAGCAGCAAACCCCGCCCCCGCTGGGCGTGGCCCTGTCTGCGCAGGTGCGCGCGCGCGACATCGCCGTGCGCCCCCACAGCCTGGACGGCTATGACCGCCTCACGCAGGAGGGTGACGATGCCAACAACTGATTCGGCCACACTCAAACTCCGAGCCCAGGCGCTGCAACTACACGGGGTGCTGTCCCACTGGGATACCTGCTGCACAGAGCCCTGGGTGGGCACGTTGCTGGAATGGGAGGAGCACGAGAGAAGTCGCCGCTCCATGGAGCGCCGGCTGCACAGTGCGCGCATCGGGCGCTTCAAACCCCTGGTGGATTACGACTGGAGCTGGCCCGAGCAGATTGACCAGGCCAGCGTGAGCGAGCTGATGACGCTGCAGTTTCTGCACAGTGCCAGCAATGCCATCCTGGTGGGCCCTTCTGGCGTGGGCAAGACAACCATTGCCCAGAACATTGCACATCAGGCGGTGCTGCAAGGGCACACCGTCATGTTCACCACCGCCGGCAAGCTGCTGGGCGAGTTGGCCAGCCTGGACAGCGATTCGGCACTGCGTACAAGACTGCGCCACTACGCCAGACCCGCGCTGCTGGTCATTGATGAGGTCGGGTATCTGTCGTATTCCAGCCGGTATGCCGATCTGCTGTTCGAGTTGATCAGCCGGCGCCACGAGCACAAGAGCACGCTGATCACCACGAACAAGTCCTTTGCCGAGTGGGGCGAAGTGTTCCCCAACGCGGCCTGCGTGGTCGCCCTCGTGGACCGCCTAGTTCACCACGCCGAAATTGTTGGCATCAAGGGCAACTCGTACCGGCACAAGGAGGCGCAAGAACATGCCCGGGCGCGCACGGTAAAGCGCAAGCCTTCAAAGGAGACCGTATGAAACCGTGGCATCCGCCTTCAGGACTGCGCCAAGGGCTGCCATTCGCGGTGGACGACACCTGGACACCGGAACAAGCCATGGCGGTGATGGAGTTGCTCGATGATCTGCGCGATCGCGTCTGGACCCATTACGGAGGGGTCATCCAGGATCTGCTGCGTGCGCAGCGCGTGACCACTGATTCACTGGAAGACTTTGACACGGACTTGCCGTTCTGAGCGCCAACGAGTCTCCCGCGCCAACAACAAGGGCCCCTGACGGGGCCCTTGTTGTTGGCACGCTCAGCACCGAAAACCGCACCCAGAATCGGCCACCAAAAATGAACGCCGGATTACGTCACCAAATTCCGCCACCACTTACCGCCGCCAAATTTACGCGGGTTTAGACCGCCGCTAACAGGCGTCCACGCTCAGCACCGTGGCGATGGCGTTGCCGGCGTAGATCGGGCGTTCAAACGTGTCGGCGGCGATCACTTTGGTGATGTCGCTGATCTGGCCCACGTCGAGCTGCGCGGCCACGCGCAGGGCGATGTTCTTGCCGCTGGCCGTGGCCGGGAACAGGATGTGGGTGGCCTGCAAAGCAGGTGTGCCCAGCCCTCGTGAGACGCAAGGGTCTTGAGGCAGGCGCTGGAGCGGCTCAGTTCGAACCGCACATGACGATCTTTGGAGAGACCCGCGGCTACAAGACTTGAAGTCTCTTGACTTGGCCGTGATGAGCCAGTTCACGCAGCATGGTCACATCTGCCACAAACACAGGCCATTCCAGCGCATCCTGGGGTGGCAATCGTCCCGTCGCCAGCTCCACGAGCTGCAGAAACAAGGCTTCGATTTCCATGGTGCTCCATGCGTCTGGAACGATGGGCCGTCGTGCTTTCAGAGCAGCATTCAGCCGCCTGGTCGGATCGCTCACTTCCAAGGTTTCACCGCGCAGGCGCGCTGCATGCGGCATCAGCCAGTCCTCTGCGATCTCGATGGCTCTTTCCAGGGCGCCCTCGTCCACAGGACGCGAGGCGGGCAGGAGCGCCCTCGCTCCGCCGGGAAGGGCCGCGATCTCGATCCATTGGCCGTCCCGTTCCATCAGCAAGGCATAGCCGTTTTCGGCGATCACAAAGCGCGCAGACATGGCCGCTCACTCCCCTTTACAACACACGACATTCCGGGTGTGACAAAGCGCATTTTTGCAAGCAACGACGACGCCCCCGCGTTCAGCCACACACTGGTGCGCGTACAAACCGGGGGAGTGATTGAATCGCACCGTCAGAGCATCGCTCCATCCACATACCCAATCACGAGCTGGAGCGCCCGGGCATCGATACCGTGCCCCAAACCTGGCAGCAAGTCCAGCGTGGCGTCACCGCCCATCGCCTGAAGAGCCTCAGCGGCTGCCATCGAAAACGTGTGCGCCACCACCGCATCTTGCTCCCCGTGGATCAGGTTGTAGCGAAGGCCTGGCGGCGCCTGGCGCGCAGGGACTGCAAATCGTCCCGCCAGCGCGATGACGCGGGCTGCGAGATTCGTCGCCATCACCGCCTGCGTGGATTCAAGGGAAAGAATGGCACCTTGCGAGAAACCCACCAGCACCGTACCGGCCGGTCCTACGCCACTGGTCCTCTGCCAATGCGAGATCACGTCCAGGAACAAGGGCATCACCTTGGCGATCCGCTCGGGCCGGTTTTGCTCCGTGATGCCCAGCACCGAAAACCACTCCCGGCCACTGCCAAGACCCGATGGGAAAGGTGCATCGATGCTGACCACCATTGCGTCAGGGCGCGCTCGTGCGATGGCCTCGCCGACGGGGGCCAGGTTCGCCGCGGAGGAGCCTACGCCGTGGAACAGCAGCACCAGCTGCGTCGCCCTTTCGGGCCGGGCGATCACGATAGCTGCTTCATGCATGAGCATGCTCCTCGAACCTCAGCGAAACCCGCTCGCCAAACACGTACGACTCCATCGCCAACACACCGTGGCGGATGCCGCCATCGAGCACCGTGGCGGGAACCGCTGTGGGGGCAGCGCCAGCAGCCACCAACAGGGGCAGGTAGTGTTCCGTCGTGGGGTGAGCGCGCGCTGCATGCGGCGCGCGCTGGAGCCCTTGGACCAGTTGCGCGGTGTCACCTGCCTGCACAGCTGCTCGGATCCACTCGGTGAATTCGCGGGCATAGGCGGCCTCTTGCACATCGCCCTGGCGGAACTCATAGAGGTTGTGCGTGAGGCTTCCAGAGCCAATGACCAGCACGCCTTCAGCCGTGAGCGGAGCGAGCGCCTGCCCCAATTCAAACGCCTGGGCTTCGTCCGTGTTGAACGGGATCGACACCTGAATCACGGGCACATCCGCATCCGGGTACAGGTGCAACAGCGGCACCCAGGCGCCATGGTCCAGGCCACGCTGCGCATCCAGAGTGGCTGCGATGTCGTTTGCGTTCAGCAGTTGCTGCACCCGCGCAGCGAGTTCCGGCGAACCGGGCGCCGGGTATTCGATGGCATAGAGCGCGTTCGGAAAGCCGCCGAAATCGTGGACCGTGGATGGGCGGGCCACGGCCGTGATCTCCACACCCCGCGTCATCCAGTGCGGGGAGACGACCAGGATCGCGCGGGGCTTGGCGAGCGCGCTCCCCAGCGCCCGAAGCTGCGCGCCGGCCAAGCCGGGTTCGATGGCGAAGGTGGGTGCACCATGCGAGATGAAGAGCGAAGGCAGTGGTTTCATGTGTGACTCCTGGTTGCCCGCGTTACGCGAGGCGTTCGTTGAGCACCCGGTCCAGCGAACCGCGCCCGGCACCCGAGAACACCAGTGCGACAGAGACCGACAGCAAGGCCAGTGCAAACTCGTATCCGTTGTTCGCCACGAAGAGGCCCTTGTCGAGGTGAACGGCAAAGATCGCCACGAGCATGGCCACGGCCAGTGAAGCCGCTGCGGGCCGAACCAGCAGACCGGCGATCAGCGCCAGGCCACCGAAAAATTCAGCAGAACCCGCCAGCAAGGCCATCAGCACGCCGGGAGCCAGGCCGATGGATTCCATCCACTGCCCGGTGCCCGTCAGCCCGTAGCCACCCCACCAGCCGAACAGTTTTTGCGCGCCGTGAGCGACGAAGATCATGCCCACCGGGAGGCGCAGTGCCAGGGCAGCCCAGCCGGCGTTGGTCGACAGCAGGCGCTTGAAAATGGAGGTATTTGAGTTCATGGTGGATGCCTTTCAGTTCTTGTGGATCCAGGTCGGTGCGATGCCCGTGCCCAGGCCGGCGCCGTAGCCGAAATAGATGTTCAGGCCCGCGAGGGGCTCCAGGTAGCGTGCGTTCTGGAGGCCACCGGCGTCCATCACTTGAAAACCCATGCTTTCTGCCAGGGCACGCGCGGTCTGCTTGGCTCGATCGCTGTCGCTGGCCAAGAACACCGTGACCTTCTGGCCACCACCGAATTCAGCGCCACCGGCCAGAGCCTGCGCAAACACGGTGTTGAAGCCCTTGACAACTTCGGCACCCGGCACGGCCTTCGCAATTTCTTCGGCTGCCGACGTGTTGTGGCCCAGGGTCAAAGCCATGTAGTCGGGCGTGAGCGGGTTCGTGATGTCGATGACGGTCTTGCCCGTCAGGTCGCCCACACCGCGCAACGCGGCGACGGCCTCGCCGTAGGGCGTGGCGAGGACGATGGCGTCCACTGCCGCAGCCGAGCCAGTCGATGCAACAGCCACCGCACCGAACTGCTGCGCCAGTGCATGGGCCTTGGTTTGATCACGGGCCGTGACGGAGACCTGGTGGCCTGCAGCGCTGAGCTGTTTGACGAAGCCGGCGCCCATGTTGCCGGTACCAATGACGAGAACTTTCATGACGTTTCCTTTGGAGGTTGATGAACCCGCTGTGCGGGCATGGACGTACTTTATTGAATTCAAGGAGTTTGATAAACTCTATATTTCTGCATATATAGTTCAGATAATCGGAACA
Organism: Hydrogenophaga sp. L99; assembly: GCF_058731905.1. Lineage (NCBI taxonomy): Bacteria > Pseudomonadati > Pseudomonadota > Betaproteobacteria > Burkholderiales > Comamonadaceae > Hydrogenophaga > Hydrogenophaga sp. L99. Next base: position 1,762,722 of record NZ_CM178972.1, read on the forward strand.
ATCGTGGACAAGTACCAAGAGATGCGCGTCTTTGCGGCTGTGGTGGACGCCGGCAGTTTTGTGGCCGCGGCGGACGCCCTGACCATGTCGAAGGCCGCCGTCTCGCGTTACGTGTCCGAGCTGGAACAGCGTCTGGGTGTGAGGCTCCTGCACCGGACCACGCGCAGGCTCTCCCTCACGCAGGAAGGCGAGGTGTTCCTGGCCCGTTGCCGCGACATCCTCGCCAGCATCGAGGCATCGGAGGCCGAGCTGTCCAGCCGAACCGACATCGCGACCGGCATGTTGAAGCTGAGCGTGCCGGTCAGCTTCGGCGTCCAGCACCTGGCCCCGTTGTGGAGCGAGTTCCTGGAGGCGCATCCCCGGGTGTCGCTGGACGTGCAGCTGGCCGATCGCGTGATCGATCTGGTTGATGAAGGCATCGACCTGGCCGTGCGGATTGCCCGACTGCCAGATTCCTCTCTGGTCTCGCGCAAGCTTGCATCTACAAGGCTGGTGCTGTGCGCTTCACCGGCTTATCTGAAGAGACGCGGCACACCGAAGCATCCGTCCGAACTGGTTGAGCACGAGGTGTTGGGCTACAGCCTGCTGTCCGCTGGCGACCAATGGCCATTCGTTGGTCCGGACGGGCCATTGACAGTGAAGGTTCACCCAAGAATCTGGACGAACAATGGCGACACCTGCGTCGCGGCGGCCCTTCGAGGGACGGGGATCCAGCTGCAACCCACTTTCCTGGTCGCGCGTGAACTGGCTTCCGGCGATCTGGTGGAGCTTTTGCCGCAGTACCGCTCCATTGAGCTCGGCATCTATGCCGTGTACCCCACCCGGAAATTCCTGTTGCCCAAGGTGCGCGCACTGGTGGAGTACCTGTCGGTGAGGCTCGCAGAGGCGGACTGGATCAACATCTAGAACCGCGGCAGGTCTTCCTCGGCGTGCGTATAGAGTTCGCAGATGTACAGCTTTTGCCGGTCGTCGTGAACGACTGAGACAACACCCGAAACGGTTTGAGAATCAAACCAGTACCCGTCTACCGAAGTGGGTCAACTCCACTACCCCGCCGCCGCGCCTAGCTGGCACCGACAAAGTGCTCAAAGACATGAGTAGCGATGTTGACAATCCAGCACCGCTGATTCAAATGCATTGATAGAGCCTCTTGGTGCTCTATGCGAGATCAGTGAAGGCATGTTTTCCCCACTTTTTCCCCACCAGAAACGACTACGCCACCCGAAGGTGGCGTAAAGCGTTGTCATGTATGACAATTTTTGGTGGGCGGTGCAGGGTTCGAACCTGCGACCCCTGCCGTGTGAAGGCAGTGCTCTACCACTGAGCTAACCGCCCGAATGATGAATCCGATCTCTCGGAAGCCTCAAATTATAGCGTGGTTTTTTGTCGATTCTGAAAGCTGGAAAACTTTTTAAGAAAAAGTTGGTCTCTATCGCGCAGGCTCAGGCGGCGTGCAACTGTCGCCACACCGTTTTCCCCTTGCATGCCTTGTCCAGATCAAGCAGCACCGCTTCATGCGCCTGCGCTTCTTGTTCGCTGGCCTGGATCACAGGCAACACAATGCAGCTCAGGTCGATCAGAACGATCTCACCACCCTCGGTGTCCGGCTTCTCCAGATCCATCAACAGGGCGTCCTGCCCGCGGGTCATGTTGATGTAGACATCCGCCAGCAGCTCGGCGTCCAGCAAGGCGCCGTGCAAAGTACGACCGGAGTTGTCCACCTCGAGGCGGTCACACAAGGCATCCAGTCCGTTGCGTTTGCCAGGGAACATTTCCTTGGCCATGACCAAGCTGTCGGTCACCTGGCCAATGACGGTTTTCAGCGGCGGTCGACCCAGTCGGTCCAGCTCTTTGTTCAAAAAGCTGATGTCGAACGGTGCGTTGTGGATGATCAGCTCTGCGTCGCGCAGGTACTCCAGCAACTCATCGACGATTTGTCCAAACTTGGGCTTGTCGCGCAAAAATTCGTTGCTGATGCCGTGCACCTTGAGCGCGTCTTCATGGCTGTCGCGCTCCGGGTTGACGTAAAAGTGCAAGTTGTTGCCGGTGAGCTTGCGGTTGAACAGCTCCACACAACCGATTTCAATGATCCGGTCGCCGTTTTCGGCAGACAGGCCCGTGGTTTCGGTGTCAAGGACGATTTGGCGCATGGGCTTTTCTCGTGTGAATCAGACCGAAAGCAGGTCAATGACCTTCTTTGGCGTGGTTGATTGAGTACTTGGGAATCTCAATCGTCACATCTTGCTGCGCCAGAATGGCTTGGCAAGACAGCCGGGACTGCGGCTCCAGACCCCAGGCGCGATCGAGCAAGTCTTCTTCGTTCTCATCCAGTTCGTTGAGGCTGTTGAAACCGTCGCGAACGATCACGTGGCAGGTGGTGCAAGCACACACCATGTCGCAGGCGTGTTCGATGTTGATGTGGTTGTCCAGCAGGGCTTCGCAAATGGAGGTGCCGGCTGGGGCGCTGACTTGCGCGCCCTGAGGACAGTATTCGGGATGGGGCAGTATTTTGATGATCGGCATGGGTTTTCCTGTGCGTCGGCGCTTGGGCGCGGTTCAGACTTCTTCGAGTTTTTTGCCGGCCAGGGCTTGCTGAATACCCCGGTTCATGCGCATGGCAGCAAAGGCCTCGGTGCCTTTGGCCAGCGTGTCGGTGGCGGCTTCAATCACGGCAGCCTCGGTGCTGGTCAGGCTCTGGGCGAGTTGATCCATGAGCGAATCGATGGCTTTGCGTTCGGAGGGTTCCAGCAGATCGGCGTCAGCCGCCAATGCGCTGCGGGTGGCGACGATCATGCGGTCGGCGTCCACACGGGCTTCGACCAGGGCACGCGCCGCAATGTCTTGCTTGGCGGTCGCAAAGCTGTCTTGCAACATGGCGGCGATCTGTTCGTCGGACAGGCCGTAGGCGGGCTTCACATCGACCCGCGCCTCCACGCCACTGCCCTGCTCTTTCGCAGCCACCGACAGCAAGCCGTCCGCATCGACGGTGAAACTGACGCGAACGCGGGCCGCACCAGCGGCCATGGGCGGAATACCGCGCAGGACAAAACGTGCCAGGCTGCGGCAGTCGGCCACCAGGTCGCGTTCGCCCTGCACCACGTGCAAGGCCAGTGCGGTCTGACCGTCCTGGTAGGTGGTGAAGTCTTGCGCCAGCGCGGTAGGAATGGGGCTGTTGCGCGGCACGATGCGCTCGACCAACCCGCCCATCGTCTCGATGCCGAGCGAGAGTGGGATCACGTCGAGTAACAGCAGGTCGCCATCGCGGCTGTTGCCGGCCAGCGCGTTGGCCTGTATGGCTGCACCCAGCGCCACCACCTCATCGGGATTCAGGTTGGTCAGCGGCTCTTGGCCAAAGAACGCCCCCACAGCGCTGCGAATCACCGGCATGCGGGTGGAACCACCCACCATGACGACGCCCTTGACGTCGTCTTTGGTGATACCCGCGTCGCGCAGCACCTTGCGCACCGCCGCCATGGTGCGGGCCGTAAGCGGTGCCGTGCAGGCCTCAAACTGCGCCTTCGTCACCGACTGGTGCAGCGGCTGGCCCGCAATGTGCGCGGTGAACGCCACACTGCCGGCGGGCTCCACCGCTGAAAGCGCTTCTTTGCATCGACGGGCCTCGGCATGCAGTGCAGCGCGTTCGGACGCTGTCAGCGCACCCTCCACGCCTTGCTGTTCCAGCACCCAGGTGGCCAGTGCCTGGTCGTAGTCGTCGCCACCCAGTGCCGAGTCACCGCCGGTGGCCATGACCTGAAACACCCCTTGCGTCAGCCGCAGAATGGAAATGTCGAAGGTGCCCCCGCCGAGATCGTAGATGGCGTAGATGCCTTCAGACGCGTTGTCCAGGCCGTACGCAATGGCGGCGGCCGTGGGTTCGTTGATGAGGCGCAGCACGTTGATGCCGGCGAGCTGGGCGGCGTCTTTCGTGGCCTGCCGCTGGGCGTCGTCAAAGTAGGCGGGCACGGTGATGACGGCGCCGTACAGCTCGTCATCAAAGCTGTCTTCGGCACGGAAGCGCAGCGTGGCCAAAATTTCGGCGCTGACTTCCATGGGCGTTTTGCGGCCTGCTGTGGTTTGCACAACCGCCATGCCCTGATCGTCCACCACGGTGTAGGGCAGTTTGTCTGCGTCCACCACCTGCGCGCGGGTGCGGCCCATAAGCCGTTTCACCGAACTGATGGTGTTGGCCGGGTCAGCCACCTGCGCGGCCAGGGCATCAAAACCAATTTGTCGGCCCGAGCCACCCTGGGCCGGGTCGAGGTAACGCACCACGCTGGGCAAAATGACCTGGCCCTGGGCGTCTGGCAAACACTCGGACACACCATGGCGCACCGCGGCCACCAGCGAATGCGTGGTGCCCAGGTCAATGCCCACCGCCACACGGCGCTGGTGCGGGTCGAGGGACTGGCCGGGTTCTGAAATCTGCAAAAGCGCCATGGGATCGTGTTCTTGTAGGTACTGAAAATCGGGACTGGCATGCTGGGCATAGCGCCAGCATCAGCGGGGTCTATTGTCCCAGTTGATCGAGCCGGTTCTCGACGTCGCGCGCAAAGCGCTCAACAAACATAAGGGCTCTGACCTGCTGGGTCAGTTCAAGAAAGTTGCGCTTTTCATCTGCGGTGCGCTGCAAACCCAGCAGCATCTCCCGGCGCGCCTGTGCCACGTCATCGGCCATGCGCTCCAGATCGTCAACGCCGCTCGCCTCGTCCAGGTCTTCGCGCCATTGCATTTGCTGCATCAAAAACGCAGCGGGCATGGCCGTGTTGTTTTCGGCCTGTATCGGCGCGCCATTCATTTCGCACAGATAGGCCGCTCGTTTGAGCGGATCCTTGAGCCGCTGGTAGGCCTCGTTGATACGCACCGACCACTGCATCGCCTGGCGCTGTGCCAGCGCATCGGCGGTGGTGAATCGGTCCGGATGTGCTTCGCGTTGCAGATCTTTCCAACGCGCATCCAGCGTAGCACTGTCCTGTGCAAACTGCACCGGCACGCCAAAAATCTCAAAATCGTTGGACAACAGGTTCATGGCATGGCGAAAAACGGGGTGGAACCGCTTCGCGGCGGGCCGCAAAGCGAAAAGCCGCCGGCGCACACGGCGCAGGCGGCTTGAGGGGGCTTGCGAAACGGATCAAATCCGGAAGCTCTCGCCGCAGCCGCAGCGGTCACGCTCATTGGGGTTGTTGAAACGGAAACCTTCATTCAAGCCTTCGCGCACAAAATCGAGCTGGGTGCCATCGATATAGGCCAGGCTTTTTGGATCCACCAACACCTTGACGCCGTTGTCCTCAAACACCACATCTTCCGGCGCGATTTCGTCGGCGTATTCCAGCTTGTAAGCCAAGCCAGAACAGCCGGTGGTTTTGACGCCCAGGCGCACGCCAACGCCTTTGCCGCGCTTGGTTATGTAGCGGGTGACGTGCCTTGCAGCAGCTTCAGAAATCGATATGGACATGTGGGTTGCGCCTTGGGTGGGCGTTCAGCGTTGTGCGTGACTGGAACGGTGGCGTTCGGGCGAGGTGGTGCGCGTCAACACGCCACACACCCGCCCGCGCGCCCGACCTCAAACGAGGTGCTTCTTGCGGTAGTCGTCCACCGCCGCCTTGATGGCGTCTTCGGCCAGGATCGAGCAGTGAATCTTGACAGGCGGCAGCGCCAGTTCTTCGGCGATTTCGCTGTTTTTCAGCGCAGCGGCCTGGTCCAGCGTTTTGCCTTTGACCCACTCGGTCACCAGCGACGAAGAGGCAATGGCTGAACCACAGCCGTAGGTTTTGAACCTGGCGTCCTCAATGACACCCGTGCTTGGGTTCACCTTGATCTGCAGCTTCATCACGTCGCCACAAGCTGGTGCGCCGACCATGCCCGTGCCCACCGATTCGTCGCCCTTGTCGAACGAGCCCACGTTGCGCGGGTTTTCGTAGTGGTCAACAACTTTTTCTGAATATGCCATGGTATTTCTCCTTCAATGTGCTGCCCACTGGATGGTGGACAAGTCAACGCCGTCTTTGAACATTTCCCACAGGGGGGACAACTCGCGAAGCTTGGCCACGTTTTCCTTGATGGTGGCGATCGCGTAGTCAATTTCTTCTTCGGTGGTCCAGCGACCAATCGTCATGCGCAAGCTGCTGTGGGCCAACTCGTCGCTGCGGCCCAGGGCACGCAGCACGTAGCTGGGCTCCAGACTGGCTGAGGTGCAGGCCGAACCCGACGACACAGCCAGACCCTTGATGCCCATGATCAGCGACTCGCCTTCGACATAGTTGAAGCTCATGTTCAGGTTGTGTGGCACGCGCTGGGTTTCGTGGCCGTTGATGAACACCTCTTCGATGTCCTTGAGCCCGGCCACCATGCGGTCGTGCAGAGCACGGATGCGCTGGTTTTCCGCATGCATTTCTTCCTTGGCGATGCGGTAGGCCTCGCCCATGCCCACACACTGGTGGGTTGGCAACGTACCCGAACGCATGCCGCGCTCGTGGCCACCGCCGTGCATTTGCGCCTCAATGCGCACGCGGGGTTTGCGGCGCACAAACAGCGCGCCAATGCCCTTGGGCCCGTAGGTTTTGTGGCTGGTCAAGCTCATCAAATCCACCGGCAGGTTCTTGATGTCAATGTCCACACGGCCCGTGGCCTGCGCGGCGTCGGTGTGAAAGATCACGCCTTTTTCGCGGCAAACAGCACCCAGCGCAGCGATGTCTTGAATCACGCCAATTTCGTTGTTCACGAACATGACGGAAGCGAGAATGGTGTCAGGGCGGATCGCGGCTTTGAACGTATCCATGTTCACCAGGCCATCGGCTTGCACGTCCAGATACGTCACCTCAAAACCCTGGCGCTCCAGCTCACGGCAGGTGTCGAGCACAGCCTTGTGCTCGGTTTTCACCGTGATGATGTGCTTGCCCTTGGTCTTGTAGAAGTGCGCTGCGCCCTTCAAAGCCAGGTTGTTGGACTCGGTGGCACCACTGGTCCAGACGATTTCGCGGGGATCGGCACCGATCAGGTCGGCGACCTGATCGCGGGCGGTTTCCACCGCCTTTTCAGCTTCCCAGCCCCAGGCGTGGCTGCGCGAAGCCGGGTTGCCGAAGTGCTCGCGCAACCAGGGAATCATGGCATCCACCACCCGCGGGTCGCAGGGGTTGGTCGCGCTGTAGTCCATGTAAATGGGAAAGTGTGGCGTGGTCATGGCTGGCTCTGTGAAATGGCTGGCGTTGTGAATAGGTCCGGCGCTTTGGCTTTGGCAATGTCGGGCACTCGGCTGACCGCTCGGGTCATCCGGTTGCCTGCCAACAGCCCAGGTGCTTACTTCGAAAAAGCTGCGCCGAGGGCAAACACGGAATTGGGTGCATTGACCCGGATCGGCTTGACCACCGACGGGCTGGAAATGGCCCGCTTGATCATGGGGATGTTTTCAACCACCAGACCCTTGGCCAGCTGATCGTCCACCAGGGATTGCAGCGACACCGAGTCGAGAAAGTCGACCATCTTCGAATTCAAAGCGGCCCACAGCTCGTGCGTCATGCAGCGGTTGCCTTCACCAAGGCAGTTTTCTTTGCCACCGCACTGGGTGGCGTCAATCGGCTCGTCCACCGACACAATGATGTCGGCCACGGTGATTTCGGCTGCCTTGCGGCCCAGTGTGTAGCCGCCGCCCGGACCACGCGTGGACTCGACCAGCTCGTGTCGGCGCAGTTTGCCGAACAGCTGCTCCAGGTAGGACAGCGAAATTTGCTGGCGCTGGCTGATAGCCGCCAGCGTGACAGGACCATTGTTCTGGCGCAGAGCCAGGTCAATCATCGCGGTGACCGCAAAGCGGCCTTTTGTCGTGAGGCGCATTTTCAAGCTCCTTAAATGTTGGCTTGACCGTCGTTGGTTGATTCACGGGAAGAACGCCCCGTGAACCTCTGCTCCGCCCACCCTGCCCATGCTCTGGGCCGATACATCGAAGGCTTTCCCGACTGTTTTCGTCGAGTATACAGTAAAGCCTAGTGATTTGATCGACATTGTAACGCACTGACGCAGTTTGTCCAAGACAAAATTGGTTTGTCTAGGCCAACTTGTCCAACCAGCGCGGAGCCCCACAGCCAGCGATTCAGCGGCTGGCCGATGGCTCGGGCTCTGTGCCGGCCGCGAAACTGAAGGCCACGCAGGTGCCCGGCCATGCCCATGAAAACGTCACGTCGGCGCCAATTTCGGAAGCACGCAACCGAATGTTGCTGATGCCCCGCCCACCCGATGAAAACGCGTGGTCGGGCGTATCCCCCAGGCCCACACCGTTGTCGGTCACGCTCAGGTGAACGCGCCCCCCAGCAGACCAGGTGCGCACGGTCACGCGGCTGGCACGGGCATGCTTCACCACGTTGGCAAACACCTCTTGCAGGCAGCGAAACAGATGCATCACGCCACGCGCCTCCAGCCCCGGTACGGCCGGCACTTCCTCCACCTGCCAGACCAGCTCGATGTGTGCGGCCTGCAGCGCGGGTCCGATGCGCTGGCGCAGCGTGCCCAGAATGGTGGGCAAATCACCGTCCATGGGCTCCAGGGAATCGAGGGTCATGCGCAGCTCTTCAAGGGCGTGGTTGAGCATGGCCGCCACCGACGCGCTGTCGATGTTTTCACCGCTGCTGCGCACCAGATTGAGTGTTTGAACGAGCTGGCTACCCAGGCCATCGTGCATGTCGCGCGTCAGGCGCCGGCGCTCGGCCTCCAGCACCCGCTGGTTTTCCACCGTACGCAGGCGCTCAAAAACCGCATGAAACTCTTGCTCCCGCTCGCCCACCTGCCGCGCCAGCTCTGCGTTCTGGCGCCCCACGTTTTCCATCGACAGCGCGGTGCGTTGCAACAAGACACTGCCCATGGCAAACATCATGACCAGGCTGCCGGGGGTCATCCAGCGAATGTCCACGTCCCCGGGCAGCCCCATCTGCACCACCAAAAAGTCGCGCAAGCCGGTCACCATGGTGGCCAGCCCCACCACCACCATCAGGCGCTGTTGCACGTCCATACCCCAGCGCGCGCGGTGTATCACCATGAGCAAAGACAACACGCAGACCAGCACAATCACGCCCGTCCAGAGCCGGTACAGCTGGTAGTTCTGCGTCCAGGCCAGCACACCCAGCCAGGCCGGGCCCAGCATCATCATCAGCACCACCAGCTTGCGCACCATGCTCTGGCGGAAATTGAACAACTCTGACATGAACAAATAGGTGAAGCCGCAATAGAGCGTGAAGGTCAGCTTGTGCGCATAGTCCCACCACAAAAAAGGACCCGGCAAAAACACCGGCGTGGACAGCCACAACCGAACCGCCAACACCAGCAGGCCGCCCGCCAGCAGGCCAAACAAGCGCTCTGCAGACTTGGTCCATATCAGCAACGACAGCAAGCCCAACATGAAGGCCGAAGCCGCCACCATCCAGGTCAGGCTCACCTGCCACCAGTGCAGCCATTGGTGGCGCTGCCACAGCGCGTCACGAGGCCCCACCCACACGGGCGACAGGCCACTGATGCGCAAGGCTTGCCCCTTCAACTGAATTTCCAGGCGGTTGTCCGCCCCATCGGCGGCCATCATGTTGGGCCGCAAGGCGATGAAATGGGCCTGGACGCCGGTGTCGACATAGCCTTCGCCACGGGTCCAGGCCTGGGAGGCCACCTCTTCCCCGTTGAACAACACCCGAAAGCGCACACCCACGCGCGGCAGCAGCAAGCCCAAGCCCTGGGTTTCAGCACCGGCCACGTTTTTGAGCGACTCGGGCAGCGCCAGTCGGTAGTGCGCTTCGCCTGCCCAGCGGCGCTGCGCGTCGTCCCACACATGGGGCAGCTGCACCGTTTTTGCGGTATCCCAGGCTTCTCCAGCCAGCACCACCTGCGCCTGCTTGATGGCTTGGGCACCGGGCACACCGCTCACACGCGTCACCAGGGCCAGTCCCACCAGCAAGAGGGTCATCAACACCGCCGCCCACCCATAAGGCGGAATACCCAGCACCAACTGCGCGAGCCAGCGCGGGGGCTTCACAGCAGGCCCCGCTCCTGCGCAATGCGCACCACTTGCACGCGGCTGTGGGCGGCCAGCTTGCGATACAGATTTTTAACGTGGGTGCCCACCGTGGCCGGGGCAATGGCCAATTTCGACGCAATTTCCTTGTTCACGTACCCCTGGGCCAGCAGCTTGAGCACGTCGCTCTCACGCTCGGACAGCAGCACGGCGTCAACCTGTAGCGCGGAAGGCGCCTCTGGCAACGCCGCCTGCACCGAGCGAAATTGCTTCAACAGCATGCGGGCCAGCAGCGGTGAAATGGGCGCACCCCCTTCACGGATTTGCTCAATCGCCAATACCAGTTCTTCAGGCGTGCAACCCTTGAGCACGTAGCCCGTCGCACCTGCCTCCAGCGCGCCCACCAACCGGGATTCTTCGCCAAACACAGTGAACACCAGCAACTCGGCATCGGGCTTGTAGCGTGCCAGCAGCCGCAGCACTTCTTCGCCGCGGCCATCGGGTAGACCCAGGTCGACCAAAAACACGTTGGCGCTGGACGAGAGCGCGTGCCCGCATGCGTGGGCCAGACTGGCCGAATGCCCCAACAGCCGCCACGATGGCCGCTGCAGCAACGTTTGACGCACAAACTGCAGGATCGTCGGGTCGTCTTCGATCAGGTAAATGCGCGTGTCGTCTGCCTGGCTCACACGCTGGGGCGGGGACGTGTCGGTTTCCATAGGATCAGGGCTTGATCGCTCAGACTTTTTGGGCGGGCTTGGGCAAAAGCCTCTCAAGCCACGTTGTCCATGCCTGCGGCGCCAAACAACTGCGTCTTCAGCCGGCTCAACTGGTCGCGCACGGTGGCAGCTTTTTCAAATTCGAGGTTGCGCGCATGCTCCAGCATGAGCTTTTCCAGCCGCTTGATTTCCCGCGCCACGTCTTTCTCGCTCATGTCTTCTATGCTGGCCCGGTGGGCGCTCTCGGCGGCCAGGCGGTCCGCTTCTTTGCCCGCCTTTTCGCTGTACACACCGTCAATCAGGTCTTTGATGCGCTTGTTGAGCGCCTTGGGTGTGATGCCCATGGCCAGGTTGTGCGCGATCTGTTTGGCACGGCGCCGGTTGGTTTCGTCCATCGCCTTGCGCATCGACTCGGTCACGCGGTCGGCGTAGAGAATCGCGCGCCCGTTGAGGTTGCGCGCGGCGCGGCCAATGGTCTGGATCAGGCTGCGCTCAGAGCGCAGAAAGCCTTCCTTGTCAGCGTCCAAAATGGCCACCAGCGACACCTCGGGAATGTCAATACCCTCACGCAGCAGGTTGATGCCCACCAACACGTCAAACGCGCCCAGGCGCAGGTCGCGCAAGATTTCCACCCGTTCCACCGTGTCCACATCGCTGTGCACATAGCGCACCTTGACGCCGTTTTCGGTCAGGTAGTCGGTCAGCTGCTCGGCCATGCGCTTGGTCAGCGTGGTGATGAGCACCCGCTCGTTTTTCTCCACCCGGATGCGGATTTCCTGCAACACATCGTCCACCTGGTGGGTGGCGGGTCGCACTTCCAGTTCGGGGTCTACCAGCCCGGTGGGGCGCACCAGCTGCTCCACCACCTGGCCGGCGTGGGTTTTTTCGTAGTCGGCCGGCGTGGCCGACACAAACACCACCTGGCGCATGCGCTGCTCGAACTCGTCAAATTTGAGCGGACGGTTGTCCAGCGCGCTGGGCAGACGAAAGCCGTATTCGACCAGCGTGGTCTTGCGGGCGCGGTCGCCGTTGTACATGCCGCCAAACTGGCCGATCAGCACATGGCTCTCGTCCAAGAACATCATGGCGTCTTTGGGCAGGTAGTCGGTGAGCGTGCTTGGGGGCTCGCCGGGCGCGCTGCCCGAGAGGTGGCGCGAGTAATTTTCAATGCCTTTGCAGTGGCCCACCTCGGCCAGCATTTCCAGGTCAAACCGGGTTCGCTGCTCCAGCCGCTGGGCTTCCACCAGCTTGCCCATGCCCACCAGCTCTTTCACCCGGTCGCGCAGCTCTTCCTTGATGGCCTCCACCGCGCTGAGCACCTGCTCGCGCGGCGTCACATAGTGGCTGCTCGGGTACACCGTGAAACGCGGGATTTTCTGCCGCACTTTGCCGGTGAGCGGATCGAATAACTGAAGGGTTTCGATCTCATCGTCAAAAAGCTCGATGCGGATCGCCATCTCAGAGTGTTCGGCCGGGAACACATCGATGGTGTCGCCACGCACGCGGAACTTGCCGCGCGAAAAATCGGCCTCGTTGCGGGCGTATTGCATGCGCACCAGTTGGGCGATCAGGTCGCGCTGGCCCATCTTGTCACCCACCCGCAGCAGCATCACCATCTGGTGGTAACTCTCGGGCTTGCCGATGCCGTAGATGGCCGACACCGTGGCCACCACGACCACGTCGCGCCGCTCCAGGATGCTCTTGGTGCAACTCAGCCGCATCTGCTCGATGTGCTCGTTGATCGCGCTGTCCTTTTCAATGAACAGGTCGCGCTGCGGCACGTAGGCCTCGGGCTGGTAGTAGTCGTAGTAACTGACGAAGTACTCCACCGCGTTTTTGGGAAAGAACTCGCGGAACTCGCTGTAGAGCTGCGCGGCCAGCGTCTTGTTGGGCGCAAACACAATGGCCGGGCGCCCCAGGCGGGCGATCACGTTGGCCATGGTGAAGGTCTTGCCCGAGCCGGTCACGCCCAGCAGGGTTTGAAACACCTCGCCGTCGTTCACGCCTTCCACCAGCTGGCGAATGGCCTCGGGCTGGTCGCCCGCGGGTGGGTACGGCGAAAACAGCTCAAAGGGCGAGCCAGGGAACCGCTGGAACTCACCCTCCAGCGGCGTTTCGGTCACAACCTCAAGCAGCGGCGTGGTCGGCGTCAGGGGCATGGGTGTCGGGTTCGTCGGCAGCGGGTGCCGGTTGTTGAGCCACATCGTTGGCAGGGCCCTGGCCGGCAGCGCGGCGCTCCCACACGGCGGGCTTGGCCAGCAATTCCACGTAGCACTGTTCGCCACCGGCCTGGGCGAGAGCATCCAGCGCGGCGGTGAGCGTGGCCGGCGCAAGGGTGGCCGCGGTGTCTTTGTCCGGGCCGAACTTGCAGTCAAAGTCCCAGAAATCGGCGCCTTCGGGCAAGTCGCGGCGACGCTCGCGCTTGATGTATTTGCGAATCTCGTGCTTGACGGCTTCGAGCACGCGGTCCGGGTGTTTGCCCTCGGCGCGCAAGGGGAATGTTTTTCTCATGGAAAGGTCCTTCAAAGGGAATGAGCGCCCTGGGAGGACGAAATCAACCTTCGATTATCGGTGAATCAAGGCCTTGCCAACATGCCGCCTACTCAGTCTGGCAGCACGATCTCGTAACTGCCTTCGTCCAGGCTGCGGTAAGGGCCCCAAACCGCCGCCAACGCGGCAGCCTCGGCCAGTTGCCAGTGCTCAAACAGCATGCGCTCGTCCACCGTGAGCGCCTCCACGTCGGGGGTTTCGCCGTACAAGGCTGCAATGCGCTGGTAGGCCGCATACACAGGCGCCACCAGGGCCGCGTCGCCCAGCGTGGTTTCCAGCGCTTGGCGAAACAGCCGCTCGGCCGCCTGGCGCTGCTGGGGCGAGGTGTCATCCGACACGAAGAGTTTGAGGGTGTAGGTCATGGAGCCCAAGGTGGCCCGGCGGGCGCGTTGCACAATGGGTTCATTATCGATGCCGCCCCAACCCATGAACACCACCCGCCCCACGCCCAGCAAAGACGAGATTGCCCTGTTGCCCGAATTTGGCCGCCTGGGCCTGGACCGCATCACACTGGTAGACACGGCTCGGCAGGCCGCAGAGGCCGCTGCTGCGCTGCGCGACCACCCGATCTGGGGTTTTGACACCGAGTCCAAACCGACTTTTTTGAAGGAACAGGTGTCTGATGGGCCGCACATCGTGCAGCTGTCCACGCTGCACCACGCCTGGGTGTTTCAGCTGACAGACCCCGGCTGCCGCGAGCAAGTGGCCAAACTGCTGGCGCACCCCGGCCACACCAAGGCGGGGTTTGGGCTGGGCGATGACACCAAGCGCATTGTGGCCAAGCTGGCCGTGGCACCCGCAGCGGTGCTGGAACTCAACCATGTGTTCCGCGAACGCGGCTATCGCAAAGACATGGGGGTCAAAGGCGCGGTGGCGGTGCTGTTCAACCAGCGCTTCATCAAGTCCAAAAAAGCCGCCACGTCCAACTGGGCCAACCCGCAACTGAGCGAAGGCCAGTTGATTTACGCCGCCAACGACGCCTACGCGGCCGCTCGGGTGTTCCAAGCGCTGGGTCTGCCGGGCTGAACAGAGCTTCAGCGCCGCCGCAGTGGCGTGAGCAGATCGCTCAAGCCGTTGTGGTCAATCTCGTGCATCAGTTGCAGCAGACGGCCCACCTCGCTTTTGGGAAAACCCTCGCGGGCAAACCAGTTCAGGTAGTTGCCGGGCAGGTCGGCAATGGGCGTGCCCTTGTGTTTTCCAAACGGCATTTCCACCGTCAGCAGCCGTTCTAGGTCTTCGGGTTTCATGGCGCGCCCTGCGCCTTGTGGGCCGTGGCCTGGTCCAGCCAGTTGCGCACACTGGCGTTGAACAGCGCGGGCTTCTGGCGCATCAGCCAGTGGCCTGCGTCAAAACCCTGCACACCACAGCCGGGCGTGGTGCCCAGGGCCGCCAGCCAGCGTGGTGAATGGAACATGAACGGCTTGCGTTTGCCAAAGAAAAACAGCGTGGGCAATTTCGGCCCCAGCACCTGCCCGACCCGCGCCACACCGCGCAAGCCGCCAAAAGAGCCAAACCACTGCATCGCATAAGGGTAGTTCATCTGCCAGCCCATGTGCTCGGGCGCTGTGCGGCAGCCGATGGTGCGCGCCATGAAGCGCGTCATGCGGTTGGCCAGGCCCGGCATCACATGGCCGAGTTTCCAAGCCAGCGCCAGCCACAGCTGGTAGCCCGCAATCATGAGTTTTTCTTTCCATTTGAGCGACTTCAAATAAGCGCCCGAATTGGTGTCGCCAATGTCCACCCCCACCACCCGCGCCACCCGGCTGGTGTGGCGCGAGGCGTATTCATAGCCAAAGAAACAGCCCCAGTCGTGCAGCAGCAGCGTCACCGGCTCGTTGGGGCTCACCGCATCCACCACAGCGCCCACCAGCGCACACATTTCGTCCTTCGACACCGGGCGCGGCGGCTGGCTCAGGTCGAACCCAGGCAGGGCAAAGCGCACGCAGCGGTAGCCGTCACGCAAACTGGCTACGGTGTCGTCCCACAGCGCCGGCGTGTCGGGCCAGCCGTGCAGCATCACCACCGTGGGGCCGGTGCCCTCAATGGTCACGTCCAGGCCTTGTATGGTGCGGCGGTCTTGCATGGTGGGGACTCCAGGTGTGCGGGGGTGCCGGCGATGGTAGCGCGCATGGGCACGGCGACGAGGTATTGGCAGTCACCTCGGGCGCTTCAGCGATACTCGCAAGCCATGCGCCGCACCATCTTCACCACACCAGTTGTCAACACATTGCTGCGCGGCTTCTCGGTCGCGTTTCTCAGGCTCACCGGGTGGAAAGTCGAGGGTGCCCTGCCCCCCGAGGCTGCCAAAAGCGTGTTCATTGCCGCACCGCACACCAGCAACTGGGACCTGCCCTACACGCTCATGGTGGCCTTTGCACTGCGCCTCAACCCGTATTGGATGGGCAAGCACAGCATTTTCAAGGCGCCCTTTGGCGGCATCATGCAATGGCTGGGCGGCATCCCGGTCAACCGGGAGCAGTCCAACAACCTGGTGGCTGCCTCGGCCGACGCCCTCCGCGCAGCGGACGGACCGGTGCAACTCATCGTGCCACCGGAGGGCACGCGCAGCAAAACCCGCTACTGGAAAACGGGCTTCTATTACATCGCCCTGGGCGCACAGGTGCCCATCGTGATGGCCTACATGGACTACAGCACCAAGCGCAGCGGCTTGGGCCCACTCTTCCAACCCACCGGCAACATGGAAGCCGACATGGCCGCCATCAAAGCCTTTTATGCGCCCTTCAAGGGCAAAAACGCTACCCAGTTCGAAGCCGGCTCAAACTGAGCCACTGACCTGCGCAGCAGCCTGTCCGCTTTATGCACCTGCCCGCCCGCCGCCGCCCCGAATTCGAACAAGCGCGAACCTACGAATACCCCGACCACCTGCGGGCAGCCATCAGCGACCTGCCCGCCGCCCCGGGTGTGTACGTATTTCACGGCCAAGAAAACGACCTGCCGCTTTACATCGGCAAGAGCGTCAACCTGCGCCAGCGCGTCCTGTCCCACTTGCGCAACCCCGACGAAGACCGTCTGCTGCGCCAGACACAGCGCATCAGCCACACACGCACGGCCGGCGAAATTGGCGCGCTGCTGCTGGAAGCGAGCCTCATCAAACAGCAGCAACCGCTGTTGAACCAGAAGCTACGACGAAACCGCCAGCTGTGCTCATTGCGCATCGTAGAAGGCAAGCCGGAGGTGGTTTACTCAAAAGATCTGAATTTCGCGACCGAGACCCAACTCTACGGCCTGTACGCCAGCCGCCACGCTGCACTGGAAGGCCTGCGAGCGTTGGCCGATCAGCACCAGCTGTGCTACGGCGCCCTCGGTCTGGAAAAGCTGGCGGCTGGCCGCGCCTGCTTCCGCGCCATGCTGCATCAGTGCGCGGGCGTCTGCCGAGGCGACGAAAGCCCCGAAGCACACCGTGCCCGTTTGTTCACCAGCCTGGACGGCCTGCGCGTGGCCTGCTGGCCTTACCCCGGCGCTATTGGCCTGGTGGAGCGCCATGAGGCAATGGTCCAGATCCACGTCATCCGAAACTGGTGCTACCTGGGCAGCGTGCCCGACGCAGGACAAGCCGCAGCCCTGGACCGTGTGGCCACCGCTTTTGATGCCGACGGCTACAAGATCCTGTGCAAACCCCTGCTGGGTGGAACAGCCGAGATCCTGCGGCTGTAAGCGGCAGCGCATGGCGGGGTGGAGTGCGGTTGCTCTGCAAAACGCTCAGAAACGAAAAAGCCCGGCATGAAACCGGGCTTTTTACTTGAATGATTTGGGGTGGCTGATGGGGCTCGAACCCACGACAACAGGAATCACAATCCTGGACTCTACCAACTGAGCTACAGCCACCGCAAGCCTTGAATTATAGCGTGAAGAAAACCGGATTTTGGGCTCTCCTCGCAGATTCCTTGCTCAACGGGCTGGCGCTTCTGCCGGTTTGGGTGCTGGCACCTTGATTTGCACCTTGAACCGCTCTTTCAACGTGTCGTAGTAAGCCAGGCTTTCAGCAGAAGACCACCACTGGCTGTATTGCTCCGTTTCTTGCACCAAGGCTTGTGCATCACGCGGTTGGCGCGGCAGCACTTTGTCCACCTTGACAACGGCATAGCCTTGCTCACCCAAGCCGACGCCAACCCAGGCGGGCAGCTGCTTGGGGTCGGCACTAAGGGCGGCGTTCAACACGGGGCCAGCAAGGCCTTGGGCGTTGTCGCGAGACACCACCAGGGCAGCGGACAGCCCTGCAGCGTCCGTACCGGTTTTCCAGGCTTCCAGCTGTTTTGCACCGGTTTCGCGGGCCAGTTCGGCTGAGCGCTGGGCCAGCAGGCGCTGGCGCACGCCTTCGCTCACTTCGGCCAGCGGCCGTGTGCGAGCGGGTGTGTAGTTAACCATGCGGGCCGAAACCAGCTGACCGGACGCCGTCTCGATGGCTTCGGTGTTGCGTTTTTTCTCGATCGAGTCGGCTGCAAACACGGCGTTGATCAAACGTTCGTTGGTCCACGGACCAGCGCCGCCTTGAGGCTGGCGGGTCAGACCCTTAACGGTTTGCAGGTCGAGCTTGAAACGCTCAGCCGCAGCGGTCAGGTTGTCGCCTTGCTCGTAAACGAAGTTGCTGAATGCTTCGGCGCTGTCGGCAAAGAGCTTCTGGGCCTGCTGCTTTTTCAAATCGGCTTCAATTTCAGCGCGCATGCTTTCAAAGCTGCGCTGCGGTGGCGCTTTGATGTCGGTCAGCTGGATGATGTGGAACCCGAACTCGGTTTCCACCAGGTCTGAAATGGCGCCTTTTTGTAGCGCAAAGGCAGCATCTTCAAAGGCCTTGACCATCGAACCGCGGGCAAAGAAATCCAGATCGCCACCGTTGACGGCAGAGCCTGGGTCTTGCGAGTTGGCCTTGGCCACGTCGGCGAAGGTTTGGGGTGCGGCCTTCACCTGTGCCAGCAGGGCTGCGGCTTTCTCACGCACGGCGGCTTTGTCCGCTGCAGAGGCGCCAGGCGCCAAGGTCAACAGAATGTGGCTGGCACGGCGCTCTTCGTTGCCCGACAACCGCGAGGCGTTTTGGTCGTAGTAGGCACGCACCTCCGCCTCGGCGAGCGTGACGTTCTTTTGCAGCGTGGCGGTGTCCAGCACGAGGTATTCCACATCGGCCTGCTCTTGTGACTGGAACAAGGCGGGGTTGGCGTTGTAGAAGGTCTCAATGTCGGCATCGGACAATTCGACACGTGCGGCAAAGTCGCTGGGGGCAAACCGCGCCACCTGGACCTCGCGCTGTTCGAAAAAGGCGTCTAGCGCCACTTTGGCCAGGCCCTGGGGGGCAAAGCCCGAGCCCTGAATGCCCTGGGCGACCTGGCGCTGGGAGAGGTCGGCACGCACCTGGGCTTCGAACATCTCGGGCGTCATGCCTTGGCGGCCCACCAGCTGCCGGTAGGCTTCAACATCGAGCGTACCGTCGGGACGGCGCAGGGATGCGATGACTTCGTTGTCCTGAAGGTCGCGGGCCAGGCGCTGGTCGCTGGTGTACAGGTTGAGCTTTTGCGCGGCCACAGCCAGAACGCGCTGGCGCACCAATCGCTCCAGCGTCGCGTAGCGCGCTTCCTCGCTGTCCAGCAGTTTGGCGTCCAGCGTGGGCATGGCTTCGCGCAGCCGCTGCGACTCGGCCTGGTGGGCCTGGTCCCACTCCAGCTGGGTGATTTCTTCACCATCCACCGTGGCCACCACGGCACCGCGTTGATCCGATTCGTTGAAGCCCTGGACACCGAACAAGATGAACGAAGGAATGATCAGAATCAACAAAAAGCCCATGAGGTACTTTTTGTGGGTGCGGATGGTATCGAACATGCCTTGAAACCCTGAAACAACAAACAGACGGCAGCCTTGGTGCGCTGAACCGCAAAAAAAAAGGCGAACCCGGGTTCGCCTTTTCGATGGTGTGGTGGGTGCTGACGGGGTCGAACCGCCGACCTACTCCGTGTAAAGGAGCCGCTCTGCCAACTGAGCTAAGCACCCCACCGAAAACGGGGGACGCGCTTCAGTTCAGCGCGTCCTTCAATGCCTTGCCCGGACGAAACTTCGGGACTTTGGCGGCCTTGATTTTAATCTCTTCGCCGGTGCGGGGATTGCGACCCTTGCGAGCGGGACGTTTTGTGACAGCAAAAGAACCAAAACCCACCAGAGAAACGGTACCGCCTTTTTTCAGCGTGGTACGGATTGCGGTGATGGTGGAGTCCAGTGCACGCGTGGCAGCCGCCTTGGATATATCGGCATGCTTGGCGATGTGCTCGACGAGTTCTGTTTTATTCACAAAAAGCCCCTCTTGAAATGAATGAAAAATCCGTGTGAACGGCTGGCTGGCGAAGAGCGGCGCGGTGGCCGAAGGCTCAAACCAGGTCGTTTCTGCCGCGTTGCTGCAGCACACCGACTGCAACAAACGTCTAGCGATTAGACCCATGGGCCAAGAGCCCTGTCAATATGCCTTGGGCAATGGAAACGGCTGTCAGCGCGGAAGGCGAGATTCTAGACGTATTTGAACCTCGGACCTGTCGCGCAGCGTGAAATATGCCGCGAAACCTGAGCAAGACCGGCGCCTGCGTGTGCGCCCAAGAGCGCACGCATCACGGTCAAGCCAGCAAGGCTTCGGCGATGGCGCGGCCAACGTCGGCGGTGCTGGCGGTGCCACCCAGGTCAGGCGTGCGTGGCCCACCCGAGGCGGGCTGCAAGACCGACTCAATCGCCTGCATCACCGCATCGTGCGCGCTGCGGTAGCCGAGGTAATCAAGCATCATGGCACCACACCAGATCTGGCCAATGGGGTTGGCAATGCCCTTGCCAGCAATGTCGGGCGCCGAGCCGTGCACCGGCTCAAACAGCGACGGGTACTTTCGCGTCGGGTTCAGGTTGGCGCTGGGCGCAATGCCAATGGTGCCAGTGCAGGCGGGGCCCAGGTCCGACAAGATGTCGCCAAACAGGTTGCTGCCCACCACCACGTCAAAGAAATCGGGGCGCTGCACAAAGTGGGCGGTCAGGATGTCGATGTGGAACTTGTCGACCGTTACGTCCGGGTACTGCTTCGCCATTTCGGCCACGCGCTCGTCCCAGTAGGGCATGGTGATGGCGATGCCGTTGCTCTTGGTCGCGCTGGTCAGGTGTTTTTTGGGCCGCGAGCGGGCCACTTCAAACGCGTAGCGCAGCACGCGGTCCACCCCAATGCGCGACATCACCGTTTCCTGCACCACGATCTCGCGTTCGGTGCCGGGGTACATGCGCCCGCCGATGCTGGAGTACTCGCCCTCGGTGTTTTCGCGCACGATCACCATGTCGATCTCGCCGGCCTGGCGAGGGCTGCCGTCGCGGCGCACCACCGGCGCGGTCACGCCGGGCATGAGCTTGGCGGGGCGGATGTTGACGTATTGGTCAAACTCGCGGCGAAACAGCAGCAGGGAGCCCCAAAGCGAAATGTGGTCGGGCACCTTGTCGGGCCAGCCCACGGCGCCGAAGTAAATGGCGTCGTGCCCGCCGATCTGGGCCTTCCAGTCGTCCGGCAGCATCTTGCCGTGCTTCTCGTAGTAGTCGCAGCTCGAAAAATCAAAATGATCGAACTGCAGTGCGATGTTGAATTTGGACGCGGCGGCCTCCAGCACACGAAGGCCCTCGGGCATGACTTCGGTGCCGATGCCGTCTCCTGCGATGACTGCGATGCGGTGGGGGGTGCTCATGGGGATGTCCTGTCAATCAAACGGGGAAGCCTGCACAAACCGGTGCGAAGCGGTGAACACGAGCTTAAGCCGCACTGAGGCAATAATCTGGCAATTGATTCATTCCAAAAAGAGAACAATTGGACCGCCCTGACCTCGAACTGGTGATCGCCGTGCGCCAGCATGGCAGCCTGGCCGCTGCGGCCAAGGTGTTGCAAGTGGCGCCCTCGGCCGTGACCAAACGCCTCGCCGCGCTGGAAACGCAACTCGGCCTGCGCCTGTTCCAGCGCACCACGCGCCGGGTGAGCCCGACCGCCGAAGGGGAAACGCTGTGTGAGCGCGCAGCCGATTTGCTGCGCGGCTTCGAAGCGGTGGAAGCCGAGTTGCGTGAACGACAGACCGAACCGGCCGGCCCGATTCGGCTCGCCGCCACGTTTGGCTTTGGCCGCTTGTGGTTGGGCCCTGCCCTGGCCAATTTTCAGGCCAGGTACCCGGCGGTGGACCTGCAGCTGCAACTGACCGAGCAATTGCCCGATCTCGCGGTGGAGGGTTTTGACGGTGCCATCTGGCTGTGGAACGCGCCGGGTGACCGGGCAGCCGAGTGGGTGTCGCGTCGGCTCGCCTTCAACCAGCGGGTGCTGGTGGCTGCGCCCCGCTACCTGAACGCCCACGGCACACCCCGATCGCTGCAAGACCTGAGCCGCCACGCTTGCTTGCTGGTGCGCGAAAACGGTGGTGCGCCGGGGCAGCGGTTTGACCACTGGCGGCTACAGCGCGAGGGCGAAACCGTGGTGCAGCACACGCTGGTGCGCGGGCCGCTGTCCAGCAATTCGGGTGAAATGGTGCGCGACTGGTGCCTGGCAGGCCACGGCATCATGCTGCGCAGCCTGTGGGACATTGCGCCCCAGCTGCAAAGCGGTGCGCTGGTCCGGGTGTTGCCCGCCTACGCCATGCCCGACGCCGACATCCACTGGCTCGCGCCTTACCGGGCGCAGGTGCCGCGGCGCATCCGGCTGCTGGTGGACTTTTTGGCAGACAACTTCAGCCGTGAGCCCTGGAAGCTCAAGCCGGCTTGGCCGGCCGCACCACCAGGCTGACGCCGAAGGCTGTGAGAGCGATGCCCGCCACCGTGACGGCGGTGATGGGTTCGTCAAACAGGCCCCAGGCGATCAACGCTGTGCAGGGCGGCACCAGATACATAAGGCTGGTGACCGAGGCTGCCGCACCGCGCTGGATCAGCGTGTAGAGCAACGAGCTGCCACCCACCGTGAGCCCCAGCACAGACCAGGCCATGGCGCCGGTGAGTTGCCAGTTCAACCCCGCAGAGGCATCCATCCAGCGCATGGCCTCCAGCTCCAGCAGCGCCAGCGGCAAGGTGACCAGCAGCGCGGCCAGCAGCTGCACGGCATTGGCGGTGCGCACGTCGCAGGTGGTCACAAAGCGCTTTTGGTACAGCGTGCCCACGGTGATGGCAAACAAAGCCATCACCGCGAAGGACAGATTGAGCCAGCTGGCCTGGTCACCCGGGCCACCTGCGCCAAACTTGCGGGAAACCACCAGCACAAGGCCCGCAAAGCCCAGCAACAGCCCCAGCCACTGCCGCCGCGACACCTTGGATCCGGTACCCGAGAGCCAGATGGCGGTGAGCACCGGCTGGATGCCAACAATGAGCGCCGACAGCCCAGAACCCATGCCCGCCTTGACTGCCGCCCAGACGCCACCCAGATAACCCGCGTGCATCAGCACACCGGTCACGGCCAGGTGCATCCACTGTGTGCGGTTCACGGGCCACTTCACGCCTGAAAACCAGATCCAGGGCAGGAAACACAGGATGGACAGCGCGTAGCGCACGGCCAGAAATTTCATGGGCGGTGCGTGCGGCATGCCGTAGCGGGCGACGATGAAACCGGTGCTCCAGATCAGCACGAACACCCAGGGCATGGCGCGCAGCCAGGCGTTGTCTTTGGCGGGAACGGTCATGTTTGGAGCGGTGAAGCGCAGCCGAGCCGGGTGCAGCGCATCAGCGCGACCGGGCGCGGATCTCGGGCAAGGCTTTTTGCAGGTAGTACACCATGGACCAGACGGTCAGCACGGCCGAAATCCAGATCAGCCAGGTGCCCCAGACATGGGTGTCGATGAAGCCCAGCAGATGGCCGTCAAACAGCAAAAAGGGAATCGCCGTCATCTGCACCGCGGTCTTGAGCTTGCCCACCATGTGCACAGCCACACTTTTGGTGGCGCCGATGATGGCCATCCATTCGCGCAGCGACGAAATGGCGATCTCGCGGCCGATGATGATAAGCGCCACAAACACGTCGGCGCGGTCCAGGTGCACCAGCACCAGCAGGCTGGCGCACACCAGAAACTTGTCGGCCACCGGGTCCAGAAACGCGCCAAAGGCAGAGGTCTGGTTGAGCTTGCGGGCCAGGTAACCGTCGGCCCAGTCGGTGGAGGCAAACACCACAAACAGCACCGTGGCGATCAGGTTTTGCTGCGCCGTGCTCACCCCTTCCAGGTAAAACACCCCGACGATGAGTGGAATGGCGACAATGCGCGCCCAGGTCAGCAGGGTGGGAAGGTTGAAAAACATGGCGTGATTATGGGGGAGCTTTGAATGCGCAAGCCTTGCAGCCGCTCAGTGCAGCGCCCGGTAAATCGTGTCGGCCAATTCACTGGAAATGCCTTCGACCGTGCACAGGTCTTCCACGCTGGCCGAGGCCACCCCGCGCACACCGCCAAAACGCTGCAACAGGCGGGCGCGTTTCCTGGGGCCCACACCGGGTATGTCTTCAAGCTTGCTGCCGCCGGTGCGCACCTTGGCGCGCTGGGCGCGCATGCCGGTGATGGCAAAACGGTGTGCTTCGTCGCGAATCTGCGCCACCAGCATGAGCGCGGCAGAGTCAAAGCCCAGATACACCTTGTCGCGGCCGTCGGCAAACACCAGTTCTTCGAGGCCCACCTTGCGGCCCTCGCCTTTTTCCACGCCGACGATGAGCGACAGGTCCAGGCCGAGCTGCTGGAACACCTCGCGCGCCATGCTCACCTGGCCTTTGCCGCCATCAATCAACACGAGGTCGGGCATGCGCGGGCCGGTGGGCAGGCCAGTCTGGGCATCGGGTGGCATTGCGGTTTCGTCGGCTTCGGCCACACCTTCGGCCAGCGCCGGGGCCTGGGCCGCGCCGCCTGCTGCGGCAGCTTCTTCGCGCAACGCCTCGGACATCTTGCCGTAGCGACGCAACAGCACCTGGCGCATGGCGGCGTAGTCGTCGCCACCGGTGATGCCTTCGATCTTGTAGCGCCGGTACTGGCTGTTCTGCATCTTGTGGTCTTCAAACACCACGCACGACGCCTGGGTGGACTCGCCGGCCGTGTGCGAGATGTCAAAACACTCGACGCGCAGTGCGCCCAGATCGTCGTCGGGCAAGCCCAGGGCCTCGGCCAGCGCACGGGTGCGGGCCTGCTGCGAACCCTCCTCGGCCAGCAAGCGCGCCAAAGCAATGTCGGCGTTGGTTTGTGCCATGTCGAGCCAGATGCGGCGGTGCTCACGCGGGTGGTGCACCGCGTTGATCTTGGCGCCGGTCTGTTCGGTCAGCGCGTCCAGCAGCGGCTTGCCCACCGGGTGGCTGGTCACCAGAATGTGCGGCATGGCCGTGCCCAGGTAATGCTGGGCAATGAAGGCTTCGAGCACCTGCACCGCCACGCGTTCGGCTGGGTCGGTTGCCGCGTCACTGGCCGGTGTGTCTTCGGACATCAGCCGCTCGATCTGGGTGGCGTCTTCCACATGGGCCGGGAAATACGGCCGGTCGCCCAGGTGGCGGCCGCCACGGATCATGGCCAGGTTCACACAGGCGCGCCCGCCCAGCACCTTGACCGCGAGCACATCCACGTCTTTGTCCGACACGTTGTCCACCGCCTGCTGGTGCAGCACTCGCGACAAAGCCGCCATCTGGTTGCGAATCTCGGCAGCCTGCTCAAATTCCAGCTTCTCGGCGTGCGCCATCATGCGCTGCTCCAGCGCGTCCAGCACGGCCTGGGTTTCGCCGCGCAAAAAGCGCTCGGCATCGGTCACGTCGCGGCCATAGGCTTCCATGTCGATCAGGTCCACACAAGGGCCGGTGCAGCGCTTGATCTGGTACAGCAAACACGGCCGCGTGCGGTTGGCAAACACGGTGTCTTCGCAGGTGCGCAAGCGAAACACCTTTTGCAACAGCGTGATGGACTCCTTCACCGCCCAGGCGCTGGGGTATGGGCCGTAATAGCTGTGGCGCTTGTCCACCACGCCGCGGTAATAGGCCATGCGCGGGAACGCCAGCGAGGGCACGGGCAAACGGCCTGCCGTGCGGAAGGTTTCGCGCGTGCCGGTGATCTTCAAATAAGGGTAGCTTTTGTCGTCACGAAACAAGATGTTGAACTTGGGGTTCAACGTCTTGATGAGGTTGTTTTCCAGCAGCAGCGCCTCGGCCTCGGAACGCACCACCGTGGTTTCCATGCGCACGATCTTGCCCACCATGTGGCCAATGCGCGTGCCGTCGTGGTTTTTCTGAAAGTAGCTGCTGACGCGCTTCTTCAGGTTGCGCGCCTTGCCCACATAGAGCAACTGGCCCTGCGCGTCGAAATAGCGGTACACGCCGGGCAAGCCGGGCAAGGCCGCCACTTCGGACAGCAGGGCGGCGCTGTGGGGCGATGGGGCGTGGCCCGGGGCCGCGTCGGGCGCGGCGGGCGTGTGGTCTTCGGTCATGCGGGGTTCAGGTTGGGCGCGGCTGCAGGCGTTCGCGCAGCCATTGGGCAAAGGCGTCTTCAGACATGTCGCCAGCGGCCAGGGCGAGCGTGGTCAACACGCAATCGGCGTCATCCGCCACGAGCTGGTGTCCGTTGAGCCAGAGAAACAACTCAACCGCCACGAACGCGGTGCGTTTGTTGCCATCCACAAACGGGTGGTTGCGGGCCAAACCGTAGCCATAAGACGCCGCCAGGGCCGCCACATCGGGCTCGCCATACAATGCCAGGTTGTGCGGTCGGCTCAGCGCTGAATCGAACAGGCCTTCGTCCCGGACGCCAGGGGCGCCACCGTGCTCGGCGAGCTGCTCCTCATGCACAGCCAGCATCGCCAGGCGATCCAGCCAGATCCAGTGCTCGGTCATTTGGCCAGCTCGCGCAATACTTGCCGACGCTCCTTCATGATTTTTCGCGCGGCATCCATCTGGGTTTCAAAATCGGCGTTGTACGGCGACAGGTTGACCCCGTGAGCCGCTTCGGTCACAAACACCGTGTCGCCCTTTTCCAGCTTGAGCCGCGCCAGCAGTTCCTTGGGCAAGATCAGGCCGACCGAGTTGCCGATCTGGGTGAGTTTGAGTGTGGTCATGGCGAAACCTCTGCGTTGTAACGGTTGTTATATTAACGGTTCCAGCACCACCGCACCATGCCCCTAACTATCAACTTGCCCACCAACGTTGTCACAGGCCAGCGCCCCAACAATACGCTGAACTGGGACGTGTTTTGCCACGTCGTGGACAACCTTGGTGACATCGGCGTGTGCTGGCGCTTGTGCGCCGACCTGGCCGCACGCGGGCAAACCGTGCGGCTGTGGATCGACGCGCCCGACGCCCTGCGCTGGATGGCCCCCGGCGCAATGCAGGGTCGCGTCCAGGGCGTGCGGGTACTGCACTGGACAGACCCACTGGCGCCGGAACTGCTGCCCGCTTTGCCGCTGGCAGACGTCTGGGTAGAAACCTTCGGCTGCCGCCCGCCACCCGAAGCCCAGGCGCACCGGGCTGCCGCCATGGCTGCCGGTGGCTGCGCGCCGGTGTGGATCAACCTCGAATACCTGAGTGCCGAGGCCTATGTGGAGCGCTCGCACCGCCTGCCGTCCATGGTCTCCAGCGGGCCGCTGCGTGGCGTGAGCCAGTGGTTTTTCTACCCCGGTTTCACGGCGGCCACCGGTGGCTTGCTGCGCGAGGCCGACCTGGCCACGCGGCAAACTGCTTTCAGCGCCCCTCAGTGGCTGGCGGCCCAGGGCCTGGCGCCTGGCAAGCAACGCCGCGCCAGCCTGTTTTGCTACGAACCCGCGGCCCTGCCCGTGCTGCTGCAACAAGCCGGCCAAGACACCGCCAGCGACTGGCTGGTGACCACCGGGCGCGCTACCGAAGCCGTGAGCGCCGCGCTGGCAACCGGCCTGGACACGGGGCACGCCGCCCTGCACCACTTGCCACGCCTGACCCAGCGCGACTTTGACCACCTGCTCTGGGCCTGCGATCTGAATTTCGTGCGCGGCGAAGACTCGCTGGTGCGCGCCCTGTGGGCTGGCCAGCCCTTTGTGTGGCACATCTACCCGCAACACGACGACGCCCACCACGCCAAGATGGAAGCGTTTTTGGACTGGCTGCAAGCACCCGATTCGCTGCGCGCCTTGCACCGCATCTGGAACGGCATGACCCCAGCGCACAGCGTGTGGCCGGGCTGGGACGTGGTGGACAGCTGGCGCCCCTGCGTGCTGGCTGCGCGCGCTCGGCTGCTGGCTCAGCCCGACCTCACCAGCCAGTTGCTCGAATTCGTGGCCGAAAAGCGATAAAATTCAAGGCTTTGCAGAAAACTGGAGCGCCAGACCCCGGCGCCCGCTTTCTGACTGCCATCTGCTTAGCCGCACAGATCGCCCCTATCAGCACAGTTCCCGGGTTTGAGCCCATACAAGGAACACGCGGCCCAACTGTTGGAAACCTTATGAAAATCGCTCAAGAACTCCGCGCCGGCAACGTCATCATGCACGGCAAGGACCCGATGATCGTTCTGAAAACCGAATACGCCCGCGGCGGCCGCGGTGCAGCCACCGTGCGCCTGAAGCTCAAGGCCTTGCTGAACAACATGGCCACCGAAGTGGTGTGCCGCGCCGACGACAAGATGGACCAGATCATTCTGGACAAGAAGGAGTGCACCTACTCTTACTTCGCCGACCCGATGTATGTGTGCATGGACGCCGACTACAACCAGTACGAAGTCGAAGCCGAAAACATGGGCGATGCGCTGAACTACCTGGAAGACGGCATGACCGTTGAAGTGGTTTTCTACGACGGCAAGGCCATCTCGGTCGAACTGCCCACCAGCGTCGAGCGCGTGGTCACCTGGACCGAACCCGCTGTCAAAGGCGACACGTCCGGCAAGGTGCTCAAGCCCGCCAAGATCGCTACCGGTTTTGAAGTGGCTGTGCCGCTGTTTGTGGCACAAGACGACAAAATCGAGATCGACACCCGCACCGGTGAATACCGCAAGCGCGTCTGATCCCATTGCGGTTTTCTACGATCCGTTAAAAAGGCTCCCTTGGGAGCCTTTTTGCATTTTTTCAACACCCATTCACCCGGCTTTGCTGCGTGAACCCACAAGGACCTCGCATGGAAAATACCCAAAACCTGACCGAACGCCGCCTGGCCGATGCCTGGGCCGAACTGCAAGCGCAGGCCAACAACGGCACGACTCTGCAAGCCGACGCCTACCGCCTGGCCTTTGCCGACCCCGAATTTTTGCTGCGCCGCGAAACACGCGGCCTGCGCTTTCAGCTGGAAATGCTTAAGCCCGACCTGGCGCAGCAAGAGCTGGGCATTGAAAACACGATCGTGGTGTTTGGCAGCGCCCGCTTTCGGGAAACCAGCGAAGCACAAGCCTTGCTGGACCAGGCTGAGGCTTCGGGCGATGCCCAGGCCATTGACCGCGCCAAGAAGTTGCTGCGCAATGCGCCTTACTACGACCAAGCCCGTGAATTCGCGCGTACCGTTGCGCGCTACAGCGCCCGCTGTGAAAAGGCGGGTGTGCCCGAAGACCGTCTGTTCATCTGCACCGGCGGCGGCCCGGGCATCATGGAAGCGGCCAACCGCGGGGCGCACGACGAGGGCGCGCTCAACGTGGGCCTGAACATCGCCCTGCCCCACGAGCAATCGGCCAACCCGTACATCTCACCCGAGCTGAGCTTCAAGTTTCACTACTTCGCGCTGCGCAAAATGCATTTCATGATGCGCGCCAAAGCGCTGGTGGCCTTCCCTGGCGGCTTTGGCACGCTGGACGAGCTGTTTGAGGTGATCACCCTGGTCCAGTGCAAAAAAGCCAAGCCAGTGCCCATCGTGCTGTTTGGCACCGACTACTGGAAGCGCCTGCTCAACCTCGATCTGCTGGTCGAGGAAGGCACGATTTCTGAAGAAGACCTGAAGCTGTTCGTGTTTCTGGACGACCCGCAATTGGCCTGGGAACACATCATGAAGTTCTACGATCTGCCCCAGGTCTGAAACCGCGACCCACCCCACCCAGCAGCCAGTCAGTCGCTCCAGCCGCCGCCCAGTGCCTTGTACAGCGCCACCTGGTTTTGCTGTTGGGCCAGGCGGGTCTGGGTCAGGCCTTGCTGGGTGACAAACAAAGACCGCTGGGCATCCAGCACGTCGAGAAAACTCGACACACCATTGCGGTAACGCAGCTCGGCCAGCCGGAAACGCTCGGCTTCGGCAGTGGCCTGGGCTTGCTGGGCGCGCAACTGCTCGCCCAGCGTGGCGCGGCCCGCCAGTGCGTCGGCCACTTCACGAAAGGCGCTCTGAATGGCTTTTTCGTACTGCGCCACGGCCACCGCACGGGCAGCATTGGCGCCGTCCAGACCCGCCTGGTTGCGCCCCGCATCAAAAATGGGCAGTAGCGCCTGCGGCGACAGCGTAAAACCCCAAGAGCCGTCTTTGAACAGGCCCGACAGATCGCTGCTGGCGGTGCCCACGCTGGCCGTGAGGGCGATGCGCGGGAAAAACGCAGCGCGCGCCGCGCCAATGCTGGCGTTGGCCGCCATCAGTTGCTGCTCGGCCTGGCGAATGTCGGCCCGGCGGGTGAGCAGGTCTGAAGGGAGGCCGGCGGGCACGTCGCGAAACAGCGGCCGGGTGGTCACTTCGCTGGCAGCGGGCGCAACCAGCGCCGTGGGCAGCGCTTGCCCCACCAGCAGCGTGAGGGCATTGAGGTCGAGCGCACGCTGGCGCGATTGCTGGGCCAGCGCGGCCTGCGCAGCGGCGGTCAGCGACTCGGCCTGGCGCAGGTCCAGCGCCGACGTGGCGCCGTTGTCAAACCGCAGCTGGGTGAGCCGCAACGAGTCGCTGCGCGTGGCCAGCGTGCGCTGTGTCAGCACCAGCAACTCGTCGTTGGCCTGCAGGCTGAGCCAGGTGCTGGCCACAGCGGCTACCAGGCTGGTTTGGGCCGCGTCGCGGGCGGCTTCGCTGGCTAGAAACTGCGCCAGCGCCGCTTCTTTCAGGCTGGCGATGCGCCCAAAAAAGTCAATCTCCCAGCTGCTCATGGCCAGGCCCACGCTGTAGCTGCTGCTGATGCCACCACCGCTGGCTGGCTGGCGGTTACCACCGGCGGCCAGGTTGAGGTTGGGCACCTGGTCGGCCTGGCGTATCTGGTACTGGGCGCGCACCTGGTCGATGTTCAGCGTGGCCACGCGCAGGTCGCGGTTGTTTTGCAAGGCCATCGCGATCAGCTCGCGCAGGCGCGGGTCGGTCACGAAGTCGGCCCACGAGAGCGGGGTGGCAGCCGCAGCCCCGGGGGCTGCGCCGGGCCAGTCGGTGGCGACCGGCGCAGCCGGTCGCTCGTAGACCGGCATCAGTGAGCAACCGGCCAGCACAGCGGCCGCAGCCAGCGCTGTCAGCAGGCTCGCCGGGCGGGTGCGACTCGGGGTTTTGTTATCGGTCATCGGTATGCACTCCCATGTGGGCCGCCTGTTCCGCGTGTATGCGGCGCTGCCGTTCACTGTCTTTGAAGATCGTTCGCACCACCACGAAGAAGATGGGCACAAACACCACCGCCAGCACCGTGCCGGTCAGCATGCCGCCGATCACCCCGGTGCCGATGGCACGCTGGCTGGCCGAACCAGCACCACTGGCCAGGGCCAGCGGCAGCACGCCCAGCGTGAACGCCATCGAGGTCATGACGATGGGGCGAAAACGCAGGTGGGCCGCAGCCAGCGCCGCTTCCACCACGCTCTTGCCCTGGGCTTGCAGGTCTTTGGCGAACTCGATGATCAGGATCGCGTTTTTCGCCGAGAGCCCGATGATCGTGATCAGCCCGACCTGGAAATACACGTCGTTCGAATACCCGCGCAGCAGCGTGGCCAGCAGCACACCCAGCACGCCCAGCGGCACCACCAGAATGACCGAGAGCGGTATCGTCCAGCTCTCGTAGAGCGCCGCGAGGCACAGGAACACCGCCAGGATGGCGAACGCGTACAGGATGATGGCCTGCGAACCCGCCAGCTTTTCTTCGCGCGACTGACCGGTCCACTCGTAGCCAAAGCCCTGGGGCAACTGGGCCGCCAGCTTTTCCATTTCGGCAATGGCCGCGCCGGTGCTGAAACCGGGGGCGGCGCTGCCGCTGATGCGCATGGACGGGTAGCCGTTGTAGCGCACGGTTTGCATGGGGCCGGTCACCCAGCGGGTGGTGGCAAAGGCCGACAGGGGAACGGCCTGTGCGCGGTTGTTCAGCACCGTCAGGCGCAGCAGGTCGTCGGGCTGCATGCGAGCGGGCGCGTCGGCCTGCACCACCACGCGCTGCAGGCGTCCAGCGTTGGGAAAGTCGTTCACATAGCTCGATCCCAGCGAGGTGCCAATGGCGCTGCTGATGGCGTCAAAGCCCACCCCCAGCGCGTTGGCCTTGTCGCGGTCAATGTCCAGCTTCAGCTGCGGCGCGTCTTCCAGCCCTTCCGGGCGCACCTGGGCCAGCACCTTGCTTTGCGAGGCCATACCCAGCAGCTGGCCGCGCGCGGCCACCAAGGCGTCACGGCCCAAACCGGCGCGGTCTTGCAGTCGGAAGCTGAAACCCGACGACGACCCCAGTTCGGGAATGGGCGGTGGACTGAGCGGGAAGATGAACGCGTCGCGGATACCGGCCAGGCCGCCAAAGGCGCGGCCCGCCAGGGCTTCGGCTGAACTGCCCGGGCCGGTGCGTTCGGACCAGTCTTTCAGCGTGACGAACGCCAGCGCGGCGTTTTGGCCTTGGCCCGAGAAGCTGAAGCCCAGCACGCTGACCATGCTCTGCACTTCGGGCTGCTTGAGCATGAAGCCTTCCACCTGCTGCATCACGTCGAGCGTGCGCTCGCGCGTGGCGCCGGGTGGCAACTGCACGTTCACCAGCATCGTGCCCTGGTCTTCACCGGGCAAAAAGGACGTGGGCAGGCGCATGTAGACCACCACAGCGGCGGCCACGATGGCCAGGTAAATGACCAGGGTGCGGCCAGCGCGCGGCAGCAGCTTGGCCACGCCACCCTCGTAGCCTTTGGCGGTGCGCGCAAAGAAGCGGTTGAACCAGCCAAAGAAACCCTTTTTCTCGTGGTGGTGGCCGGCTTGCACCGGCTTGAGCAAGGTGGCGCACAAGGCCGGCGTGAGCGACAGCGCCATGAAGGCCGAAAACGCAATCGACACGCCCATGACGGTGGCGAACTGGCGGTAGATGTTGCCCACCGAGCCGCTGAAAAACGCCAGTGGCACAAACACCGAAATCAGCACCACCGTCACGCCAATGATGGCGCCCGAGATCTGACCCATGGCCTTGCGCGTGGCCTCCAGTGGCGGCAAACCTTCTTCGCTCATGATGCGCTCGACGTTTTCCACCACCACAATGGCGTCGTCCACCACAATGCCGATCACCAGCACCATGCCGAACATGGTCAGCACGTTGATGGAAAAACCCAGCGCGAGCAGCACCGCGAACGTGCCCAACAGCGCCACCGGCACCACGATGGTGGGAATGATGGTGTAACGGAAGTTCTGCAAAAACAGGAACATCACCAGGAACACCAGCAGCACGGCTTCGGCCAGGGTGATGACCACCTTCTCGATGGAAATCTTGACGAAGCGCGAACTGTCGTAAGGAATGGCCCAGCTCATGCCTTGGGGAAAGAAGCGTTCCAGCTCGGTCATCTTGGCGCGCACCGCGTCGGCCGTGGCCAGCGCGTTGCCGCTGGGCGACAGCTGCACCCCGATACCCGTGGATGGCTGGCCGTTGAGCCGTGCCGAGGTGGCGTAGGCCTGTGCGCCCAGCTCGATGCGGGCCACGTCTTTCAGCCGCACCTGGGAACCGTCGGCATTGGCACGCAGCACCACGTTGCCAAACTGCTCCACCGTGCCCAGCTGGCCGTTGACCACCACGGTGGCCGCAATGCCCTGCCCCGCCACATTGGGCAGCGCCCCGATTTCACCGGCCGACACCTGCGCGTTTTGCGCGCGAATGGCCGCGGTCACGTCGGCCGCACTCAGGTTGAAACCGAGCAGCTTGTTGGGGTCGATCCAGACGCGCATGGCGCGCTCGGTGCCAAACAGCTGGGCCTGGCCCACGCCGGGCAGGCGCTGCAGCTCGGGCACCACGCTGCGAGAAGCGTAGTCGCCCAGGGCCACGGGGTCCCAGGCCGGGTCGTCGCTGGACAAAATGGCGAACAGCAAGAAGTTGCTGTTCGCCTTGTCCACCCGCACGCCCTGCTGCGTCACCGCCGAAGGCAGGCGCGGTGTGGCGCGCGAGAGCCGGTTTTGCACGTCCACCTGCGCCAGTTCGGCATTGGTGCCGGGCTCAAAACTCAGCGTGATCGCGCCAGTGCCATTGGCCTGGGCCACGGCTTCCATGTAGATCAGGCCGGGCGAGCCGTTCATTTCCTGTTCGATCACGCTCAGCACGCTGTCTTCCAGCGTCTTGGCCGATGCGCCGGGATAGGACGCATTGATCACAATCGCCGGGGGTGCCACCGGCGGGTACTGCGCAATGGGCAGCTGGGTGATGGACACGGCGCCCAGCACCATGATGAACAGCGCAATGACCCATGCAAAGATGGGTCGTTCAATAAAGAATTTGGCCATGTCAGTTTCCGCCGAACCGCCGCAAGGCCGCTGAAGCCCCCATGGGGGGCAGTGAACAAAGTGAACGTGGGGGCGCGATCATTGGGCACTCCTCACTTGGCTGGGGTGGCTGGCGCTGCCACGGCACTGCCGGGCGCGACCCACGGCACAGCCTTCACCGGCGCATCGCCGCGCAGCTTCTGGAAACCATCCACCATCACCTGCTCACCGGCTTGCAAACCGTCCAGCACGACCCACTGGCCGCCCTGCTGGCCGCCCACCTTGACCGGGCGCGGGCTCACCTTGCCATCGGCGCCCACCACCATCACCGAGTCGCCCTGGGCGGACCGCGTGACCGCTTGCTGCGGCAGGGTGAGTGCGTTGCCGGCCGTGGCCTGCTCCAGGCGCACGCGCACATACAAACCGGGCAACAGCATGCCGGTGGGGTTGGGCACCTCGGCGCGCAGCGTCACCTGGCCGGTGGTGGCGTCCACGGTCAGGTCGGAAAACAGCAGGCGGCCCGCGCGTGCGTATTCGCTGCCGTCGTCCAGCACCACCTTGACACTGGCTGCACCGGCGCCAGCGCCTTTGAGCTGACCGCTTTCCAGTGCGCGCTTGAGCTTCATGGCCTCGGCCGCCGACTGGGTGAAGTTCACGTACATCGGGTCCACCTGCTGGATCACCGCGAGCTGGGTGGCTTCGCCCTGCCCCACCAGTGCGCCCTCGGTCACCAGCGCCCGGCCAATGCGGCCTGAAATGGGCGCGGTCACGTTGGCGTAGTTCACGTTGATGCTGGCCGTCTGCACGGCGGCTTTGGCCACCGCCACATCGGCTTCAGCCGCTTTTTGGGCCGCCACCGCGTTGGCATATTCCTGCTGGCTGATGGCGTTTTCGGCCACCAGGGGCTTGTAGCGCTCGGCCAGCGCCGTGGCCTGGGCCAGGTTGGCCTGGGCCCGGGCCTGGCTGGCCTGGGCGCTTTGCAGCGTGGCCTGGTAGGGCGCGGCGTCAATGCGAAACAGCGACTGACCGGCCTTCACATCGCTGCCTTCGCGGAACAGGCGCTGCTGCAAAATGCCGGCCGCCCGTGCCCGCACCTGCGCCACACGCGAGGCCTCCAGTCGGCCGGGCAACTCGGTCACCAGGCCCACGTCGCCCGGTGCCACGGTGACCACCCCCACTTCGGCCGGCGGCATGCCGCCACCGGGGGCTCCCGGGCCTGCGGGCGGCGTGCTTTTGCCGCATGCGGCCAGCAGCGTTAGAGCCACCACCGCAACCGCAGAAAGACGCCACAGAGAATGTGCGCCTGCGCGCACGGTTGAAACGGAAGGTGCGTCGGCGGCCAACGCAATGGGGCTCAAGGCGGACATGGGATTCCTTGGACGGACAAAAATGGGGGGTGCACGCTGTGGGCAACGAGGGGAAACCATGTTTCACAAAACGCGAAGCTGCGCAGTATACATACATCCTTGAATGTATGTATAGTTCATGCTGTTGACCCGATGCCCACACAGGAGATAGACCATGGTTCGCCGCACCAAAGCCGACGCGCAGGCCACGCGCAGCAGCCTGCTGGATGCCGCCGAGCACCTGTTTCAGGCTCAGGGGGTTTCACGCACATCGCTCAACGACATCGCCACCGCCGCAGGCACCACGCGGGGCGCCATCTACTGGCACTTCAAGGACAAGGCCGATCTGTTCAACGCCATGATGGAACGCGTGTCACTGCCGATCGAAGAAACGCTGGCCTGCAGCGCACGGACCCACCAGGCACAACCCAACTCGCTGGGCGCTCTGCGCAATTCGCTGGTGAACGCACTCGAAAAAACCGCCCACGACGAACAAACACGCCGGGTGTTTGAAGTCGCCACGCACAAAGTGGAATACGTGGCCGAGATGCAAGCGGTGCGCAACCGCCACCTGCTGGTGCGCAACACCTGCATGGCCATGACCCAGCAAGCCCTGGAACAGGCCGGCCTGCAAGCCCGCCTAACTCTGGCCGTGCCGCTGCACAGCGCAGCGCTGGGGCTGCATGTGTTGGTAGACGGTCTGATCCAGAACTGGTTGCTGGACCCGCAGGCCTTTGACCTCGTGGTCTTTGGCCAGCAGGCCATCGATACCTACCTGCGGGGGCTGGGCTTCAGCCTGGACGGCGCTCTGGCACCGCGTCTTTCGGCACCGGCGCCCGCGATGCCAGCTTGAGGTGAAGCGCCGCCTGGGCCATGAGGTTGGCCGAAACGGGTGCCGTGACGAACACAAACAGCGTGATCAACAGCTCGGCGATGCCGGGCCGGCCCTGGCTGAAAGCCATGATCATGGACGCAATCAGCACACCGCCCACACCCAGCGTGGATGCTTTGGTGGGCGCATGCAAACGCATAAAAAAGTCGGGCAAGCGGGCCAGCCCGATGGAGCCCACCAACAGGAAGAACGCCGCGATCACAATCAGCACGGCCGCAGTCCATTCGATCAGGGGATGCATGTTCACTCCTTCATTCCACCACGTCGCCGCGGCTCAGGTAGCGCGCCAGCGCCACGGTAGAGGCAAAGCCCAACATGGCCACCAGCAAGGCCGCTTCAAACAGCAGCGCGGTGTTCCAGCGAATACCCAGCATCACAATCAGCGCCACCGCATTCATGTACAGCGTGTCCAGTGCCAGCAGGCGGTCGGTCATTTCGGGCCCGCGCAACAGGCGCCAGCCACACAACACCACGGCCACGGTCACCGCCGCCACGCCAATGTTCAGTGCAATGTCCAGTACGTTCATGCGGCTCTCCCGGCGTTGGTACCTGCGCCCTGCCCTGCGTCGCGGGGCTTCTGGCCAAATATTTGAAGCAAAGGCGCTTCGTAACGCGTTTTCATGTCGTCGATCATGGCCTGGGCGTCGTCACAGGTCAGTGCGTGCACCAGGATTTCCCGCCGCTGCTCGTCCACCACACACGACACGGTGCCGGGCGTGGTCGTGATGATGGTGGCCAACAGCGCATTCACGCGCGGGTGGTCGCAAGCCAGCGGCACCGGCAGCCAGGCGGGCTGCATGCGGGGCAAGGGGCCGAGCACCAGCTTGGCCACGGTGATGTTCGACAACACGATGTCCTTGAGCACCACTGCGGTGAGCCGCACCGCAGCCCACCAGTCGATCCGGGCGTGTTCACCCAGAAAAGGGTGCAACAGGCGCGGCACGATCAGGGCAATCAGCAAGGCCGACAGCAGGTGCACCGGCTCCAAGCTGTGCGAGAGCGCGAGCCAGCTGGCGCCCAGCAGCAACGAGAGCAAGGGATGGCTCAACCAGCCCGGCTTGCGCCGGGGTGCTTGGGATGGCGAGGGGTTCGGGTTCATCGGGTCTCCTCGGTGCCGGGGGTGATTTCAGCCGGCGCTGGCACGGCGGTGGGCGCGCGGGTGCCGTCGTAAGGCCGGGTGGTGGACGCGGGCGCGCCGTCGGTCACACCCAGCACAGCGCGGGCGTAAGCGGCCTGGTCGGCCAGCTGGCTGGCGGCTGCGTCGGTGTAGCGCTTCACGGGTGAAGCCAGCACCGCCATGGCCAGCGTCAGCGCCATGAAGGCCCACACGGCCGACAGCAGCTTCAGGCTGGAGCCAGAGCTGGGGTTGCCCGTGCCTTCGTCGGGCTGCACATGCCAGAACACAATGACCCCGGCGCGCGCCAAACCCACAATGGTGAAAAATCCAACCGTGAGCACCACCGTCCACACCCAAGCCTGCGCAGGCAGGCCCGAGGTGCTTTCCAGAATCATCAGCTTGCCCAGGAAGCCCGGCAACGGTGGCAGGCCAGCAGCCGACGCAGCGCCAAAAATCATCATCAGCCCCAGCAACACCGGCTCACGCACGGCGGCGGCGGGCCGCAACTTGTCCAGCGCGTCACCGCGCTGGGCAGCCATGAGCTCAACCAAGAGGAACAGGCCGGCGATCACCACCGTGCTGTGCAGCGTGTAGTACAGCGCAGCTGAGAGGGTTTCGGTCGAATACAAACCCACACCCGCCAGGATGGTGCCCACCGATGAAACGGTGAGGTAAGCCACCAGACGGCCCATGCTGTGCGCGGCCAGCGCGCCCAGCACACCCAGCACGCTGGTGGTCAGGGCCAGCGGCAGCAGCCAGGCTTCAGCGGCAAAGGCAGCCTCGCCGGCTTCGGCACCAAAAATACTCCAGTGCACGCGGATGATGCTGTACACCCCCACCTTGGTCATGATGGCAAACAACGCTGCCACCGGCGCGCTGGCCGACGCGTAGGTGCCAGGCAACCAGAAGTACAGCGGCACCAGCGCCGCTTTCAGGCCAAACACCACCAGCAGAATCAACGCTGCGGCCCGCGCCAGCACGGCGTTTTCGCCCGTGAGCTGGCCCACACGCAGTGCCACGTCGACCATGTTGAGCGTGCCGGTCACGGCGTACACCAGGGCCAGCCCGATCAAAAACAGCCCCGAAGCCGCCAGGTTGAGCACCACGTAGTGAATACCCATGCGAAACCGCTCGCGCCCCTGGCCGTGCACCAGCAACACATAAGAGGCGATCAGCAGCACCTCGAAAAACACAAACAGGTTGAACAGGTCACCCGTCAGGAAGGCGCCACACAGCCCCATCAGCTGGAACTGGAACAGCGCGTGAAAGTGCCGACCCCGGGTGTCCCAACCGCCCGTGGCGTACCAAAGCACCGGTACGGCCACCAGGTAGGTCAGCAGCACCATGAGCGCTGAGAGGCGGTCCAGTACAAGCACGATGCCAAACGGCGCCGGCCATTCGCCCAACTGGTACACCAGCAGCTCGCCGCCGCTGGCGTGGCGCACCAGGTTGATCGCCATGAACAGGCCCAGCAGCACGGACGCCATGGCCAGCCTGCGGCCCCAGCGTTGGCGGCTGTTCGCCTCGCTGCCGCCGGTGCCGGCCGGATCGCCGAGCAACAACAGGGCCACAGCCGTGAACACCGGCAGCAACACCGACAGCACGGGGGCGTGCTGCAGCCAGAAAGCAGAAATCACGTCAAACATCAGGACTGACCTCCGCGCTTGGAGGCCGGCACCGGCGTCGAACCACGGTAGCCCGGCGCGTGGCCAGGCTCGTGACCGTCCACATGGTCGCTGCCACTTTCATGGCGGCTGCGCAGGGCCAGCTCGATCACAAAACCGGTGGTGGCAAAGCCGATCACGATAGCGGTGAGCACCAGGGCTTGCGGCAACGGGTCGGCCACCGGCCCTTCGCCCACCAAGATGGGCTGCGCGTTGGACCACAGGCGGCCCATGGCGAAAATGAACACGTTCACCGCGTAGCCAAACAGCGACAAGCCCAGCACCACGGGAAAGGTGCGGCCGCGCAACATCAGGTAAATGGCACAGGCGGTGACAAAGCCAATGCCCGTGGCCAACAAAAATTCCATGCTCATGTGGGTTCCTCGGTGCGTCGCACGGCGGTGCAAGGGAATGGTGAATACCGTCGGATGGCGTCGTTCATGCGGCAGACTCCGGCTGGCGTGGGCTGGCGGGCTGAGCGCCTTCGCGGCTCACGGTGCCCAGCACCGAGATGGTCAGCAGCGTGGCGCCCACCACCACGAGGTAGACGCCCAAGTCAAACAGCGCGGCAGACGCCAGCGGCAGGTCGCCCAGCAAAGGCACATGCGGGTGGCCGTGGGCGCTGGTGAGGAACGGACGCCCCCACACAAACGCGCCCACACCGGTGAGCCCGGCAATGCCCAGGCCGGCACCGATCCATTTCACAAACCGGCGTCCGGCCTGGCCGCGCAGCAGCGACTCGGCCTTGGCCTGCCCCATGGACATGAACTGCAGCACCAGCGCCACGGCCGTGATCAGGCCGGCGATGAAACCACCGCCCGGCAGGTTGTGGCCACGCATGAAGATGTAGATGGTGAACACCAGCGCCACTGGCAGCACCACCGCGGCCGCCACGCGCAACAGCAGGGGCTGCTCGGCAAAGGTCCAGCTGCGGCCATCGGTGTCGGCCAGAGGGCGGCGCGTGCGCATGCCTTCCATGAGCGCCAGCACGCCAATGGCGGCAATGCCCAGCACGGTGATTTCACCGAACGTGTCGTAACCCCGGAAGTCCACCAGGATCACGTTGACGACGTTGGTGCCGCCGCCCACGGGCATCGACTTTTCCAGGAAATACCAGGAAATGGAGTCGTGGTCGCGGGTCAACAGCACCCAGGCCAGCCACGACATGCCCGCACCACCCGCCAGCGCCAGGGCGCCGTCGCGCACGCGGCGCAGGCTGCTGGACTCGCGCGGCGAGTGCTGGGGCAGCAAAGCCAGGCCCATCAGCAGCAGCACGGTGGACACCACCTCCACCGACAACTGGGTCAGCGCCAGATCGGGTGCCGACAGGCTCACAAAGGTCAGCGAGGTGACCAGACCCACCACGCCCACCAGCACCACCGACTGGAACCGCAGGTGGTGCGTCAGCACCAGGGCTACGGTGGTGGCCGCCAGCAGCAACCAGATGGCCATGGCAAGCGGCGAAGCCGGCAACAGCTCGCGCGGGCCGGTGCCCATGGCCGAGCCGCTGCCCATCACGGTGACGGCCACCACGGCGATGGCAGCACCCACCGTCCAGGCCAGGTAGTGCTGCAACGAGCCGCTTTCCAGCCGCAGCGAAATGCGCCCGGCCAGGGAAAACAGGCCATCGATCAAACCATCAAACATCTGCCGCCCGGTGGCGGGGCCAAACCAGGCTTCGGACTCGATGCGGTGCAGCCGCTTGCCCTTGGCGAGCAGCAGGTAAAGCCCCACGCCGGCCACGAGTGCAATGGCGCTCATGAGCAGCGGCAGGTTGAAACCGTGCCAGATGGACAGGTGGTATTCGGGCAGCGGTTTGCCGGCCAGGGCCGTGGCCGCCACGTCGACCAGCGGGCCAAAGGTGATGGCCGGGAGCAAGCCCACCACGATGCACATGGCCACCAGCAGCATGGCCGGCAGCTTCATGCCCAGCGGGGGCTCGTGCGGGTGTGTGTTGGGCACGTCACCCAAGGGGCCGTTGAAATACGTGTCGTGCACAAAGCGCAGCGAATACGCCACGCTGCAAATGCCGGCCAGCGTCACGGCAGCCGGCACCAGCCAGGCCCAGACGCCCGCTGTACCCACCACCGCCTCGGTGAAGAACATCTCTTTGGACAGGAAGCCGTTGGTCAGCGGCACACCGGCCATCGAAGCGGCCGCCACCATGGACAGGGTGGCCGTCCACGGCATCAGCGCCCACAAGCCACCGAGCTTGCGCATGTCGCGGCTGTGGGTTTCGTGGTCCACGATGCCGGCGATCATGAACAACGAGGCCTTGAAGGTGGCATGGTTCAGTACATGGAACACCGCCGCCACAGCGGCCAGCGGCGAGCCCAGACCCACCAGAAAGGTGATGAGGCCGAGGTGGCTCACGGTGGAGTACGCGAGCAGGCCTTTCAGGTCGTGTTTGAAGATGGCGATGAAGGCCGCGAACAGCACCGTGATCAGGCCCACGGTAGTCACGATCACCTCAAACCAGCCCGAACCCGCCAGCACCGGGTACATGCGCATGAGCAGGAAAACGCCCGCTTTCACCATGGTGGCCGAGTGCAGGTAGGCCGACACCGGCGTGGGTGCGGCCATGGCGTCGGGCAGCCAGAAATGGAACGGAAACTGCGCGCTCTTGGTGAAGGCGCCGATCAGAATCAGCAACAAGGCGGGCACAAACATCGGGTCGGCCTGGATGGCGGCCACGTTGCCCAGCATGGCGCTGAGTTCGTAGGTGCCCGCAATCTGCCCCAGCAGCACAAAGCCACCGAGCATGGCCAGGCCGCCGCCACCGGTCACGGCCAGCGCCTGGCGTGCGCCGGCGCGGGCATCGGGCCGATGGCTCCAGTAGCCCACCAGCAAGAAAGAGGAAAGGCTGGTGAGCTCCCAGAACACCACCAGCAGCAACAAGTTGTCGGACAGCACCACGCCCAGCATGGCGGCCATGAACAGCATCATCTCGCTGTAGAACTTGCCCACCGAGTCTTTGGGGCTCAGGTAGAAGTGCGCGTAGATGACGATCATCAACCCGATGAACAGGATCAGGCCGGCGAACATCATCGACAGGCCGTCCAACCTGAAGGTGAGGTTCAGTCCGATCTCGGGCACCCAGGCCCAGGCGTTCATGATGACGTCGCCCGCCATCACCGCTGGCGCCTGGCTCAGCAGCAGGCCCAGGCTCGTCGCGGTCACGGCGCCCGCCGCCAGGGCGGTGAGTAAACGCGATCTCGATCCGAGCCAGAAGGTGGCGGCGGTACCCAGCAAGAGCGGAAGTAAAACGATCAATAACAGCACGGCGCTTCCTTCAAGTTGGGCTGGATTCTAAAAGATGTGGGACGCCATTCGGTGCATACCCTGAAATGAGTGCCTGTTTATCGCTGAGCTACCGTCAGGGAGAACCTGCTGCTTCGGCACGCAGCGTCCAGGCCAGGCGTGAACCCAGTCCCACCACCGCGCCCACCACCCAAAACACACCGGCAACGCCCACCACCACCCCCGCCGAGCCAAACAGCAACGGCATGACGACGCTTGACCCGTTGATGGCCATGGCCCGCAAACCGAGCGCCTCGCCGTGCCGGTGCCGCGGTGTGATCTGGTGCAGCGTGCTCATGATCATGGGCTGCACCGAACCCAGCGCCAGCCCCAGCAGCACCGACAGCACCCCCATGGCCCAGGCCGCCTGCACCAGTGGGTACACCGCAAACAGCAGCGCGGTGCACACCATGGCCGTGCCGATCACCACCGACTCGCGCAGGTGCGCGGCCAGCCACGGCATGGCCAGCCGAATGGCGGTGGCCGCCAGCGCAAAGGCGCCCAGGATGGCGCCGATCACCGTGGCGCTCAGGTCGCGCTCGTGGCCGATCACCGGCACCAGAAAGGTGTGCACATCCCAGCACGACGACAGCATCCAGTTGATGAGCATGAGGCGGCGAAACCCGGCGTCGCGCAGCAGGTTCCACGACGAGCCGCTGGCGTTGCGGTGCTCGGGCGCCACCGGCTCCAGCTCGACCGTGCCACGCACCCAGAACCAGGCCAGCGAAGGCAACAGCGCCAGCAGCAGAAAAGCGGCCCGAAAGCCATAGGCGTCGATCAGCAAGCCCGCCGCAAAGGGGCCGATGAAATTGGAAATGGACGGCCCGATGGCCATCCAGCTGAACACTTGTTTGAGCTCGGTCGGGTTGCTGGCCAGGCGCCCCACATGGCGCTGCAGCGCAATCATGGCCAGGCCCGTGGCCGCGCCGCAGGTGAGCGCGGTGATGCACAGCACGCCAAACACTGGAAACGCCACCGCCAGCGCTGCACCGGCGGTGGCCACGCCCACGGCCAGCACCACCGGCTTTTTCAGCCCCCGGCGGTCGGCGTAGCGCCCGGCCGGCAGCGCCAAAAACACCTGCGCCAACGCAAACAGCGCCAGCAGCATGCCCACCGCTACCGGGCTGTGACCCTCGCGCAGCGCCATCAGCGGCGCGGCCATGCGAAAGCCGGTCATGCAGGCGTGCAGGCTGATCTGGGCCGCAATCAGCCGCGACAGGCCAGCGCGCAACGTGGGGTTCACACGTCGGCGGCGTCAGAAGGGTCGAGCGGCAGCAGCGCGCTGGCTTTGTCTTGCGGCAGCGCCTCCACCGCCTTCAGCGCGCGGCCCATGGCGCGGCTGCGGGTTTCGGCGCTGTCCAGCGTGTTCAGCACGGTCTGGGTCTGGCTCTTCACCTTGGCCAGCACATCGCCAAACTTGCCAAACTCGGTCTTCACCGCGCCCAGCACCTGCCACACCTCGCTGCTGCGCTTTTCCAGCGCCAGCGTGCGAAAGCCCATTTGCAACGAGTTGAGCATGGCCATGAGCGTGGTGGGCCCGGCCAGCGTGACGCGGTATTCGCGCTGCAACACCTCCATGAGCCCAGGCCGGCGCAGCACCTCGGCGTACAGGCCTTCGGTGGGCAGAAAGAGAATGGCGAAGTCGGTGGTGTGCGGCGGCTCCAGGTACTTGTCGGCCATGCTCTTGGCTTCGAGCTTGATCCGCTGTTCCAGCCCGCGCGCGGCCAGCTCGGCGCCCTCGGCGTCGGCCCGCTGCTGCGCATCCAGCAAGCGCTCGTAGTCTTCGTTGGGAAACTTCGCGTCAATGGGCAGCCAGCACGGCGCGCCGTCGTCGCCTCGGCCGGGCAGCTTGATGGCGAAGTCCACCACGTTGCGGCTGCCGGGCTTGGTGGTGACCTGGGTGGCGTACTGGTCGGGTGCAAACACCTGCTCCAGCAGCGCGGCCAGTTGCGCCTCGCCGAACATGCCACGGGTTTTGACGTTGGTCAGCAGGTGCTTGAGGTCGCCCACGCCCTGGGCCAAGGTTTGCATTTCTCCCAGGCCTTTGTGCACCTGCTCCAACCGGTCGGCCACTTGCTTGAAGCTCTCGCCCAGGCGGGCCTGCAGCGTGCTCTGCAGTTTTTCGTCCACGGTGGCGCGCATTTCGTCGAGCTTGGCCGCGTTGCTTTGCTGCAGCTGGGCCAGCTGGCCGTCGAGCGTGGTGCGAATCTCGGCGAGGCGGCGCGCGTTGCCCTCGCTCATGTCTTGCAGCTGGCGGGTCAGCGTGTCGCCCAGCGTGCCGCGCAGCTGCACCAGCTGCTGGGCAAAAGCGTCGATCTGGGCATTTTGCGTGCGGGTGGCCTCAGATGCCTGGCTGTTCATGGCCAGGCCCAGCGCCTGCAGCTGCGCCGTGAGCGTGTCGCCCAGCGTGCCCCGCAACTGCAGCAGTTGCTGGGCAAAGGCGTCAAGCTGGGTGTTTTGCGTGCGTGTGGCTTCGGCGTCTTGGCGCGTGAGCGTTTCTTGAAAAGTGGCCAGCGTCTGCTGGATTTCCTGGCGCCCGCCACGGGCATTCTCGGCAATTTCGCGGCGCAGTTCGCTCTCCACCCGCTCCACCCGCTGGCCCATTTGCAGGCTGTGCTGCTGCAGCAGACCCAGCAGCTGCTGGCGGTGGGCCACTTCGTCGGCATCCACCGGGCGGCGGCGCAGCAACATCCAGAAACCCAGCAACAGGTTCA
Source organism: Hydrogenophaga sp. L99 (assembly GCF_058731905.1). Taxonomy (NCBI): domain Bacteria; kingdom Pseudomonadati; phylum Pseudomonadota; class Betaproteobacteria; order Burkholderiales; family Comamonadaceae; genus Hydrogenophaga; species Hydrogenophaga sp. L99. The sequence goes on from NZ_CM178972.1 coordinate 1,807,518, forward strand.
ACACCACCAGCACCAGCAGTGCCCACACCAACCAGTCGTTTGTCATGCGTTCAACACTTTCGGCAGCACTTCGGGGTTCAGAGGGGTCAGGGGCTGGCCTTGGGTCAGGAAGGCAATCACGTTGTCGGCGGCCAGGTTGGCCATGGCCTTGCGGGTGGCGATGGTGGCGCTGGCAATGTGCGGCGTGAGCACCACGTTGGGCACGGTGAGCAGATCGGGGTGCACCTTGGGCTCACCCTCAAACACGTCGAGCCCGGCCGCAGCAATGCGCCGCTCGCGCAGCGCAAGGGCCAGCGCCGCGTCGTCCACAATGCCGCCGCGGGCAATGTTGATCAGCGTGGCGGTGGGTTTCATCTGCGCCAACTCGGCCGCACCGATGGCGTGGTGCGACTCGGCGCTGTAAGGCAGCACCAGCACCAGGTGGTCCGCCCGCTGCAGCAGTTCGGCCTTGCTCACATACGTGGCCTGGCAGGCGGCCTCGCTGGCGGCATCGAGCTTTGAGCGGTTGTGGTAGATCACCTTCATGCCGAAGCCATGCGCCCCGCGCCGAGCAATGCCTTGGCCGATGCGGCCCATGCCCAGAATGCCCAGCGTGCTGCCGTGCACCTCGGCGCCGGCAAACATGTCCAGCGCCCATTTGGTCCACAAACCGGCGCGCAAAAAGTGTTCGCTCTCGGTCACGCGCCGCGCCGTGGCCATGAGCAAGGCAAAGCCAAAGTCGGCCGTGGTCTCGGTCAGCACATCGGGCGTGTTGGTGCCCAGCACGCCGGCCGCTGTCATGGCCGGCACGTCAAAATTGTTGTAACCCACCGCAATGTTGGCCACCACCTTGAGCTGCGGGCAAGCCGCCAGCAGCGCGGCGTCCACACGTTCGCTGCCGGTAGTCAGCACGCCCACCTTGCCCTGCAGACGCTCGGCCAGTTGCTGGGGCGTGAAGGGTACATCGGTGTCATTGGTTTCGACGTCAAAGTGCTCGCGAAGGCGAGCAACCACGTGGGGGAAGATGGCGCGGGCCACCAAAATGGAGGGGCGTTGGGTCATGTCATGTGCTCCGGTAGAACTGTTTCATCAGGAAGAAACCGCGAAGCGGCGCACGGGGGAATCTCAAGCAACCTCACACGGAGCGCGTGTCCCGGCCCAGCAACCACCGTGGAACCGGCTTGCCGGGCCACAGGTGGTGTCCCCCTTGGGGGGAAGCCGCAAAGCGGCTCAGGGGGAAACTTATACAGCCAGCAGGTCCACCTCAAACAGCAGCGTGGCGTTGGGCGGAATCACACCACCCGCGCCGCGGGCACCGTAGCCCAGCGCGGCCGGGATGACCAGGCGGCGTGTGCCACCCACGGCCATGCCCTGCACGCCCTCGTCCCAGCCCTTGATGACCTGGCCACCACCGAGGTGAAATTCAAACGGCTGGCCACGGTCTTTGCTCGAATCGAACTTGGCGCCCTGGGTGCCGTTGTTAAACAGCCAGCCGGTGTAGTGCACCTGCACGGGGCCGCCAGCCTGGGCGATCTCGCCGTTACCGACCACGGTGTCTTCGTATTGCAGGCCGCTGGGGGTGGTGATCATGGTGTTTCCTTGTGTTTGAAAAAGAGAAAGGGGCTCGATTATTCCAGCCAATGCGTGAAGCTCGCCACGGGCTCGCGCGGGGTGTGAAAACCGTTGACCGGATCGGCCGGGTCGGCATAGCCCAGGGCCATACCGCACACCAGCATTTCGCTCTCGCCAGCGCCAATGTGCGGCAGGATGATTTTGGCAAAGCCGTTCCAGGCCGCCTGCGGGCAGGTATGCAAACCTTGGCCGCGCGCGGCCACCATGATGTTTTGCAAAAACATGCCGTAGTCCACCAGCGAGCCCCGGCCCATCACCCGGTCCAGCGTGAACATGAGGCCCACCGGCGCGTCAAAAAACCGGTAGTTGCGCTGGTGCTGCGCGTGCATCTTGTCTTTGTCACCCTTGGTGATCCCCAGCAAGCCGTACAGGCTCCAACCGTTTTCACGCCGGCGGTCAATGTACGGGCTGACCCATTTTTCGGGATAGTAGTCGTATTCCTCGCGGTACTGCTCGGCCAGCGACGGGTCGGCGCGCATGGCGTCGTGGGCAGCGCAGACCTTGTCCACCAGCGTGTCGCGGCTCGCGCCCTGCATCACATACACCTTCCAGGGCTGGGTGTTGGTGCCGGATGGCGCGCGGCTGGCCACCTGCAAAATGTGCTCCAGCGTGGCGCGTGGCACGGGCTGCGGCAAAAATGCGCGCGCCGACATGCGGCTGGTGATGGCCGCGTCCACGCTGGTGGCGTCGATCACAGGGGTGGCTACGGGGTTTTGGGTCATCGCAGGGTCTCCAGGGTTTTTTTCAGTGGGTCGGGCAGTGGCACCGGGCGGCGCGTGTCGCGATCCACATACACATGCACAAAATGACCGCAGGCGGCGGCGGTGTCACTGTCTTCGGCAAACAGGCCCACCTCGTAACGCACGCTGGACGTGCCCAGGTGCGCCACACGCAGGCCGGCGTGCACCGTTTGGGGGAAAGCCAGCGGTGCAAAGTAGTTGCACTGCGTCTCGATCACCAACCCGATCACCGACCCGCCGTGGATGTCCAGCGCGCCCTGCTCGATCAGGTGGGCGTTGACCGCGGTGTCAAACCAGCTGTAGTACACCACGTTGTTCACGTGGCCATAGACGTCGTTGTCGGCCCAGCGGGTGCCGATGCTGCGGAACACGCGGTAGTGGCTGCGCGGGTGGGCTTGCGGGCGGGTGGTGGGTGCGGCGTGGCTCATGGCGCGGCATTGTGCCAGTGGGCGGCGCGGCGGGCTGTCGCCTGCGCGGGCGGCGGTGCCTGCCAGCGCTGGTGGTAGGCCAGCGCGGTGCGGTAGGTGTGCATTTGCACCTGTACGGTGGTTTCCATGTCGTGGCCGTAACCACCCGCCATGGTAAAGGCCAGCGGCACCCGGCGCTGCCAGGCCCAGTCCATCACGCGGCGGTCGCGCGCCTCCATGCCGTCGTAGCTGAGTTTCAGCCGCCCCAGGCGGTCCCCTTCGTGGGGATCAGCGCCGGCCAAGTAAATCACCAGGCCTGGCTCGAACCGCTGGGTCAGCTCGTCCAGCGCCCGTTCCAGCGCCTCCATATAAAAAGCATCGTCGCAGCCATCGGGCAACTCCACGTCAAGGTCGCTCGGCTCCTTGCGGAACGGAAAGTTCTTGGCGCCGTGCAGCGAGAGCGTGAAGACCGACGGGTCGTTGGCAAAAATGCGCGCCGTGCCGTTGCCCTGGTGCACGTCCAGATCCACGATGGCCACCTGCAACGGCCCACGCGCCCGGTGGCTGCGTGCGTGCTCGGCCTGCATGAGCCGGGCCGCCACGGCGGCGTCGTTGAACACACAAAAGCCGCTGCCTTTGTCGGCGTAGGCGTGGTGGGTGCCACCGGCCAGGTTGGCCGCCAGGCCCGCGCCACCCATGGCGCTGCGGCAGGCCTGCAGCGTGGCCCCCACGGAGCGGCGTGCCCGCTCGGCCATCGCCGGGCTCCACGGAAATCCAATCTCGCGCTGGGCAGCGGCACCCAGCGTGCCCTGCGCCACCGCTGCAATGTAGTCGGGCGTGTGCACCAGGGCCAGCTCGCCATCGCTGGCGGCCAAGGCCTCGTGCATATCTACCTGTGGCAGCTCGGCGCTCAGGCGCTCGCGCAGGCGGGCGTACTTGGCCATGGGAAAGCGGTGTCCGTCTGGCAACGGCAGGACAAAATGATCGGCGTAAAAAGCGTGCACTGGGTGTCAAACGGCGAGAAACAAGGCCCTCGATTGTGTCAACCCTTCGAAACCAGGGCGGAGAACCCCGGTTTTAGAAGGAAAGGCCTAATATGCTGCAGCGCAGCAAAAAATGCTTGCGTGGTTTGGGGTAATCCCTATAATCGAAACCATGTTGCAGCGCAGCAAAGCGAACAATAACAAAAGCGTACAGACAGCGCGAAGTTCCCAGCAGCCTTCAACTAAACCTTTTTTCAAAGTTTAGGAGTATGAATATGTTGACCGCAGAACAAATCGTTGCAGCCCAAAAAGCCAACATCGAGACCATTTTTGGTCTGACCCAAAAAGCATTCGAAGGCGTGGAAAAGCTGGTCGAACTCAACGTGCAAGCCACCAAGGCTGCTCTGTCTGAGTCCGCCAACAGCACCCAAGCCATGCTGAGCGTGAAAGACGCCCAAGAGCTGCTGACGCTGCAAGCCAGCCTGATGCAGCCTTTGGCTGAAAAGACCGTGGCCTACAGCCGCCACCTGTACGACATCGCTTCGGGCACCAGCGCCGAATTTGGCAAGGCTGCTGAAGCCCAGGCCACCGACGCACAGAAGAAATTCATGTCGGTTGTGGACAACGCTTCCAAGAACGCACCAGCCGGTTCCGAAACCGCTGTGGCCGTGATGAAGAGCGCCGTGTCTGCGGCCAACAACGCCATGGAATCGGTTCAAAAAGCTGTCAAGCAAGCCACCGAAATGGCCGAAGCCAACTTCAACTCCGTGACCTCTTCGGCTGTGAACGCATCGAAGACGGCCACCAAGAAGCGCTGAATTGAGCCGCCATGGTGTGGCTGATCCGGCCGCTTGACTTCGGTCAATGCGTTGATACTGGATCCACTGCACCATGCGCTTGACCTCAAAAGGCGGCGCTTGAACATCAAGACTGTTTTTTCTGGTTGTCTCCTCGGGTCCTTTTCGAAATTCGATTTCATCGGACCCCTTAAGCCCTCGCTGCAAAGCGGGGGCTTTTTTTTTGACCTGTCGCCTGCAGACTACTGCGGCCTCAGCTTGGCCAGCTCGGCCCTCAAACGGGGCATGGCAGCGAGCATGGCTGCGCGGCCCGCTTCGATGGAGCGCTGGCGCGCCGTGAAGTCGGCACTGCCCACACCCGACAACGCAGGCCGCAACACCACGTCGGCGCTGGCCAGTTCGTGCCGGTTGATCGTCTGACCCATGATGGCCGTGGTTTGCAGCAGCAATTTCAACAGCCCGTTGGCGTCGTTGCCTTGTGGGTCGCTTGAAATGTCCACCGCCAACACCACCTCGGCCCCCATGGCACGCGCCTGGCTCACCGGCACCGGTGCCACCAGCCCGCCGTCCACATAGTCGCGCCCTGAAATGTTGACCGGCGTAAACACCCCCGGCACAGCGCTGGAAGCCCGCACGGCCTGCGCCGCGTCACCGCGTCGAAACAGCACGCCCTGCCCCGTGCTCAGGTCGGTGGCCAGAATGCCCAGCGGCAGGCTCATGTTCTCAATCAGCCGGCCGTCCACCGCTTGCCGCACATAGCGCGCCAGCGCCTCGCCTCGCAGCATGCCGCGCCCCATGATGGGCAGCGACCAGTCGGTCAGGGTGGCTTCTTCCATCGTCATGGCCACCCGCTCCAGCTCGGCGGCATTTTTGCCACTGGCATACAGGGTGGCCACCAGGCTGCCCGCCGACGTGCCCACCACCACCTGCGGCCGAATGCCGTGCTGCTCCAACACCTGAATGACCCCCACATGCGCGAAACCCCGCGCAGCCCCACCGCCCAGGGCCAAACCCAGCCTAGGCGGCCTAAGGGCTGGCGCCACCACAGTCGGCGGGCTCACGGGGCCCGTGGCACCGGGCGGCAGTTCGGGCGGCGCTGTTGGCACGGCTGAACAGCCCGCCAAGGCCAGTACAAGCCAGGCGTTGATCCAGATCAACGTTTTCTTACTGAGAACCATTCGTGTTTGTGTTAGCATCAAGCTCAGTTTAGTCGGATCCGCTGAACCGGTCATCTCAACGGCTCAGTGGGTATTTGCCCATTCATCGAAGGCTTCAACATGCGCACCCTCTACAAGCTCCCTATTGTCATCGCCGCCACCGTTGCCGCACTGGGCGTCCAGTCGCAGGCCTTAGCACAAGAAAAAGTGCTCAATCTGTACTCGGCACGTCATTACCAGACCGACGAGGTGATGTACGACACCTTCACCAAAACCACCGGCATCAAGATCAACCGCGTGGATGCGGACGACGCTGGCATCGTGGCGCGCCTGCGCGCCGAAGGCGCCGCATCCCCGGCCGACGTGATCTTGCTGGTGGACGCGGCCCGCATGGCCTCGGCCGACAGCCTGGGCCTGTTCCAGCCGTTCAAATCGGCCAAGCTGGACGCCGCCATTCCGGCCAACCTGCGGGCCACCCCCACCGCTGAGGGCGTGACCTGGACCGGTTTCTCCACCCGTGCCCGCGTCATCATTTACGACCCGCTGCGCGTGAAAGCCGCTGACGTGGCCACCTACGACCAACTGGCCGACCCCAAGCTCAAGGGCTTGGTGTGCACCCGCTCGGGCTCGCATCCGTACAACCTCTCGCTGTTTGCGACCGTGGTCGAGCGCCTGGGCGATGCGCAAGGTGAGGCATGGCTCAAGGGCGTGGTGAGCAACATGGCCCGCGCTCCCAAAGGTGGCGACACGGATCAGATCAAGGCCGTGGCCTCTGGCGAATGCGGCGTGGCACTGAGCAACACCTATTACGTGGCCCGCCTGCTCAAATCCACCAAGCCCGAAGACCGCGCCGTGATGGAAAAAGTTCGGGTGGTGTTCCCCAACCAGGGCACCAGTGGCACCCACATCAACATAGCCGGTGCCGCCGTGGCCAAGCATGCCAAAAACCGCGACAACGCCATCCAGTTCATGGAATTTTTGGCCAGCCCGTTTGCTCAAGACTACTTTGCCAACGGCAACAACGAATTCCCTGCCGTGAAAGGTCTGAAGATCGCCAATCCCGCCATCAAGGCCATGGGCGGTGACAACTTCAAGGCTGAAACCATTCCATTGGGCGTGGTGGCGAAAAACATGACCAAGGTGCAGCAGATGCTGGACCGAGTGGGGTACAAGTAAGCCCACCCTGCGGCGGTTCAGCGCTGCCCCGGACCGAACGCCCCCTTGCACAACCAGCCCGCTGTCCGCGGGCTTTTTTGTGCCGCATAATTGACGTTTACGTCAACGTCAATCAACCCACAAAGGAGCAACACATGGACATCGCAGGCAAGGTATTTATCGTCACCGGCGGCGCATCGGGACTCGGTGAAGGCACGGCGCGCATGCTGGCGGCCAACGGCGCTACTGTGGTCATCGCCGACATGCAGGTCGAAAAAGGCGAAGCCGTGGCCAAGGACATTGGCGGCGCGTTTGTAAAGTGCGACGTGAGCAGCGAGGCCGACAGTCAGGCGGTGGTGGCCCAGGCCACGTCCATGGGCAAGCTCATGGGGCTGATCAACTGTGCCGGCATCGCGCCCGCTGAAAAGACCGTGGGCAAAAACGGACCACACAGCTTGGGTGTGTACACCAAAACGATCATGGTCAACCTGGTGGGCAGCTTCAACATGATCCGCCTGGCGGCCGATGCCATGTGCAAAAACGAGCCCGAGGCCACGGGTGAGCGCGGCGTGCTGATTTCCACAGCAAGCGTAGCCGCCTACGACGGCCAGATTGGCCAGGCCGCTTACGCCGCATCCAAAGGCGGCGTGGTGGGCATGACGCTGCCGATTGCCCGCGACCTGTCGCGCAACGGCATCCGCAACATGACCATCGCCCCCGGTATCTTCGGCACACCCATGCTGTTTGGCATGCCCCAAGAAGTGCAAGACGCCCTGGCCGCCAGCGTGCCGTTCCCCAGCCGCCTGGGCACTCCCGCCGACTACGCCAAACTCGCCAAGCACATCATTGAAAACGACATGCTCAATGGCGAAGTGATTCGCCTGGACGGAGCGATACGCCTGGCCCCGCGCTGAGTTTTAGGGTGGGTCGGGCCCCTCAGTCCGCCCGCTGCGCCGGTTCTAGGCACACAAGGCAATCGCAGGCTTGCCACCCACGACCACCGACCGCCCTCAAAACTTGTGTTCAGGCCGGTAGCCGGGTGAGACATCACCCGCACAAAGAAGTGTCCAACGAGAGGAAGATCGCGCGGGAGACCCCGGTGCTGCGACTACCTGGACGCCTTTCAGCCGATTTGCCCGCACGTTTGTCGCATAACGGGGACCACTGTGGGCACAGAAGTACTTTATCAACCCAGCGAATCGCGCCCCCTTTGGGGGAACGTTATTTCTGTAAGTCTATGGTTTACTTACAGTTATTTAAGATTTTGGCCGTAAAAAACAAAAAAGCCCGGAGTCGTGAAACTCCGGGCTTTCGTATAAATGGTCGGCGTGGCGGGATTCGAACTCGCGACCCCTTGCACCCCATGCAAGTGCGCTACCAGGCTGCGCTACACGCCGACAAGCCTCATATTATAGTCGGCAAATGATGCGTTTCAGGCCTGATGCAAAAGAAGCTCACGAATTTCTACCAACTCGCGTCGCATGTCGCGCAACAAGGCGCCGGAGCCCTGCCCTGCGGCATCCATCGATGACTCGCCCGTTATCGCGGATTCAGCTTGCGGCAAATCATCCAACTCAAGATCGATGACATCGATCGCCTCATCGCCATCGTTGCGGCGCTTCTCGCGCTCTGCCTGAACGATCTCCTGGAGCTTGTTGCGTGCGCCGCTGATCGTGAACCCCTGGTCGTAGAGCAGCTCACGTATGCGCCGGATCATGAGCACTTCGTGATGTTGGTAATAGCGGCGGTTGCCTCGGCGCTTCATGGGGCGCAGCTGGGTGAATTCCTGCTCCCAATAGCGCAGCACGTGAGGCTTGACTCCACACAACTCGCCGACTTCACCGATGGTGAAATAGCGTTTGGCCGGAATGGGGGGAAGTGTTTTTTCCATGAAAATCAAGGCGGTACAGACCGAAGCTTGAAATTTACTCTAACACAGCGCTCAGTGGTTGCGTTGATCGAAATTTCTACGCAAGGTCTTGAAACAACGAACACGGCCATGGGGCGACATTTGGCTAAACACCACAGACGAAAAAAAACCCAGGCATCTGTGACACCTGGGTTGCCGGTTTAGACAGCGAGGAAAGTCGCCGTGGTCAGTCGCCGATGATGGCCGTTTGCACCTGCTCTTTGAGCTTGGGGCTGGCGTGAAAAGTAACCACCCGGCGGGCCTGGATAGCCACTGGTTCCCCAGTGCGTGGATTGCGCCCGGGGCGCGGCGCTTTGGTACGGATCTGAAAGTTGCCAAAACCCGAAATTTTCACGTCGGTGCCTTCAACCAGGCTGTCGGTCACGAGATCGAAAAAGGCATCGATCATGTCTTTGGATTCGCGCTTGTTGAGCCCGATCTGGTCAAACAGCAACTCTGCGAGCTGGGCCTTGGTCAGGGCCGGGGTCTCCAGGCTCTCAACGGCGAGTTCCATGCAATGTTTCTCCAAACTTTTCGTATCAGCCGCGCAGACGTGCGTCAACGCTGTGGGCCAGTGAGTCGAGCACGGCTTTGACCGCCACGTCGATGTCTTCCTCGGTCAGTGTAGCGTCGTCGCGGTTCAGCAGGAGCCGCACCGCCAGGCTTTTTTCATCAGCGGCCAAGGATGTCGCCGAGGTTTCGGCCAAAGCCTGTTTCTTGGGGCGGTACACGTCAAACAACACCACATCGCGCAACCAGGGACTGGCGGGCGCGCGGATGGCTTCAACCACCGCAGCGTGGGTCACCGTCTCTTTGACGACAATCGCTAGGTCACGTTCGACCGCCTGGTGACGGCCGACGGCCTGAAAAACGGGCACAGGCCGCTCGAGCACGGCGTTCAGGTCCAGCTCAAACATGACCGGCGCCTGCGAAAGGTCGTAGGCCTGGCGCCATTTCGGGTGCAGTTCACCCACTTGGCCAATGCATTGCTCGCCAAGCCAGACACTGGCCGAACGGCCGGGGTGCATGGCTGGGTGCTCGGCCGCGCGAAACGTGGGCTGCCGCGGCGCCAACAAGGCCTGGACGTCGCCTTTGGCGTCAAAGAAGTCGACAACTCGCTCTGGTGAACTCCATTGCAAGGTGTCCACCGGCCCAAAACACAGGCCTGCCACGCGCATAGGCTGGTCAAACCCGGCCACGCTGGTGTCGCTGTCCTGCACGGCTGGGTCTTTCCGGAATACGCGGCCCAGTTCGAACAGCCGCACACGGTCGGCTCGCCGGTCGAGGTTGAATTTGAGCACCGCCACCAAGCTGCCCAGCAAGGATGAGCGCATCACGCTCATCTGGCTGGCGATGGGGTTGAGCAGTTTGATTGGGTTGGCGTTGCCAGCCAACTCCCGCTCCCAACGCTCTTCGACGAAGCTGAAGTTGATGGTTTCCTGGTAGCCCAGTTGCGCCAGTTGCCGGCGCACCGCAAAGTGTCCGCGCTGCGCCTCAGGCCGAATCTTGGCCGTGATGGGTGCCTGCGGTGGCGTGTGAGGCAACTGTTCGTAGCCGATGACGCGCGCGACCTCTTCGATCAGATCTTCTTCAATCTGCAGATCAAACCGGTAGGCCGGCGAGGTCACGGTCACGGTGCCCTCGCCTTCGCTAATGGTCAGACCCAACCGGCTCAGTGCGCCTGCGCACTGGGCTTGGGTCAGCGGCATACCAATGACCTTGACAGCCCGTGCAACGCGCAGCGTCACGGGCTGAGCCTGTGGCACGTTGACGGTCAGATCGTCCAGCACCGAGGCCTGTCCACCGCAGATATCCAACACCAACTGCGTGATGCGTTCAACGTGTTCAACCGTCGTGGACGGATCTACCCCACGCTCAAACCGGTGACCGGCATCGGTTGAGAAATTGAAACGGCGCGAACGGCCGGCAATGGCCTTGGGCCACCAGAAAGCAGCCTCGATAAAAATGTTTTCGGTCTCGTCAGTCACAGCGGTGGCATCGCCACCCATGATGCCGGCCAACGATTCGATCGCTTGATCATCAGCGATCACGCCCACCTGGGCGTCCACGGTCACGGTGTTCCCGTTGAGCAGCTTGAGCTGTTCGCCTTCGCGACCCCAGCGCACCTGCAAACCGCCATGAATCTTGTCGAGGTCAAAAATATGGGATGGACGGCCCAGCTCGAACATCACGTAGTTGGAAATATCCACCAGCGGTGACACGCTGCGCTGGCCGCAGCGGGCCAGCCGGTCCACCATCCAGGCCGGGGTGGTGGACCGGGTGTTGACGCCCCGCACGATGCGGCCGGTGAAACGCCCACACAAATCTGGGGCTTGCACGCTCACGTGCAGGCGGTCGTTGAGGCTGACCGGAACAGCCGGGAATACAGGCTCAACCAGCGGGGAGCCGGTGAGTACGGCCACCTCTCGAGCGATGCCATACACGCTCAGGCAATGCGCCAGGTTGGGCGTGAGCTTGAGGGTGAACAGCATGTCATCCAGCAACAGTTGCTCACGGATGTCACGTCCCACCACCGCATCAGGGGCCAGCTCCAGCAAGCCACCATGGTCATCCGCCAACTGCAGTTCTTTGGACGAGCACAGCATGCCCTGGCTCTCAACACCCCGCAGCTTGCCCAACTTGATCAAGAAAGGTTTGCCGTCTTCACCCGGCGGAAGCGCAGCACCCACCGTGGCGCAGGGCACCAGAATGCCAGCGCGTGCATTGGGGGCGCCGCACACGATATTGAGCGGCTGCCCCTGCCCCACATCAACCTGGCAAACGCGCAAGCGGTCGGCGTTGGGGTGCTGCACGGCCTCCAGAATACGGCCCACCACCACACCGCTAAACGGTGGCGCGACAGGCTCGAGTTCCTCGACCTCCAGACCAGCCATGGTCAAGGTGTCAGCCAGCTGCTGGCTGGTCAGGGGTGGATTGCAAAAGGCACGCAGCCAGGACTCGGGGAATTGCATGGAAAAGTCTCAACAAACTTGAACACAAGTAGGCACGGCAGGGCCTGCATCCGGAACACCGCAGACCAGCGCAGCTAGACCACGCGGTCGTGCGCACAGCGCCACCGGGGACTATCGGAACTGGGACAGGAAGCGGACGTCGCCGTCAAAAAACAGGCGCAAGTCGTTCACACCGTAGCGCAGCATGGTCAGGCGGTCGGGGCCCATGCCAAACGCGAACCCGATGTAGCGCTCTGGGTCGAGCCCCATGTTGCGCACCACATTAGGGTGTACCTGACCAGATCCGGCCACTTCGAGCCAGCGGCCAGCCAACGGGCCGCTTTGGAACTGGATGTCGATCTCGGCGCTGGGCTCGGTGAACGGGAAGAAACTGGGACGGAAGCGCAGCACCAGATCGTCCGATTCAAAGAATGTGCGGCAAAAGTCGGTGAAAACGTATTTCAGGTCCTTGAAACTCACGTTTTCGCCAATCCACAAGCCTTCGCACTGGTGAAACATGGGCGAATGGGTGGCGTCGCTGTCCACCCGGTAGGTGCGCCCGGGTGCAATCACGCGGATTTCCGGCATTCCGGTGCCGTTGTCGATCGCAGCACGGTGGCGTTTCACGTGCTGCACCGCGTGGCGAATCTGCATCGGGCTGGTGTGTGTGCGCAGCAAATTGGGCGCTTTTTCACTGCCGCCTTCGACGTAAAAGGTGTCGTGCATCGAGCGAGCGGGATGGTCTTCCGGCGTATTCAATGCCGTGAAGTTGAACCAGTCGGACTCAATTTCGGGGCCCTCGGCCACCTCAAAGCCCATGGAGCCAAAGATCGCCTCAATGCGCTCCAGCGTCAGACTCACAGGATGCAAACCTCCCTGACCGCGCTGACGACCCGGCAGCGTCACATCCAGCGCCTCGGCCTTCAGCTGGACTTCCAGCTCGGCGTCGGCAAGGGCCTGGCGCCGCGCTGTCAGCGCCGCCTCAATGGCCTGCTTCGCCTGGTTGATCGCCGCTCCACGGCTCTTTTTTTCATCCACAGACAAAGCCGCCATCCCCTTCATCAGCTCGGTGATGCGGCCAGATTTGCCCAGAAACTGGGCCTTGGCGTTTTCCAGATCGGCCGGGGTGGCGGCTTGCGCGAAGCCGGCGCGAGCGTTTTCGACCAGTGCGTCCAACTCGTTCATGTGTGTGCTTGTGCGTTGCGAAAACAAAAAAGGGGCTGAGCGCTGCGAGGGAAATCCCTCAAGCCTCAACCCCTTTGAGCGACTGGAAGACCCCAACGACCCTTTCAGGCCGCTGCGGTCTCCGTCGTGAATCAAGCGGCCAGCTTGGCTTTGACTTGCTCCACGATGCTGCCAAAGGCAGCCGGGTCGTTCACGGCCAGATCGGCCAGGACCTTGCGGTCAATCTCGATGCAGGCCTTCTTCAGACCATTGGCGAACTGGCTGTACGTCATACCGCAAGCACGTGCACCGGCGTTGATACGCGCGATCCAGAGCTGACGGAAGACGCGCTTCTTGTTGCGACGATCGCGGTAGGCATATTGCCCCGCCTTCATCACCGCCTGTTTGGCGATACGGAAGACGTTACCGCGGCGACCGCGAAAACCTTTTGCAAGGGCGAGAACTTTTTTGTGGCGGGCGCGTGCCGTTACACCACGTTTGACGCGAGGCATGAGTGACTCCTTGTTCGTCGTTGATCAAATACCCATGCCGGGCAGCATCTGCGCCATGTGACCCATATTGGTCTCATGAACAGTCACGGCGCCGCGCAGGTGGCGTTTGGTCTTGGTGGACTTCTTGGTCAGAATGTGACGTTTGAAGGCTTGACCGCGTTTCACGGTACCACCGGGACGAACGCGAAATCGCTTTTTCGCGCTGCTCTTGGTCTTCATTTTGGGCATGTACATGCTCCTTTTTGATTTGTGCTCGTGAGGCGCTGCGAACCTTCCGCAGACTTGTTGGCCCCGAGCCACTTCTATGAAAAGCCTTGCGGCTTTTCTTTCGGCGATCAGCCTTGCGGCCAGCGCCTCGGACCAGCAGGAGACTACCCTGCCCGTCCAATCTGTTTGCAGACCCGAGGTCTGCGCACCTTTTCAGAGGTGCAAATTAATCCGTGCTCTGCGCAGCAGGCTCAACCGCCTTGGGTGCTGCTTTCCTGCGTCCGGGCGCGATCATCATGATCATCTGGCGGCCTTCCAACTTGGGAAACTGCTCCACCACGATGATGTCTGCGAGCTCGTCGCGAATGCGGTTGAGCAAGGCCAGACCCAGTTCCTGGTGCGTGATCTCACGGCCGCGAAAACGCAACGTGATCTTGCACTTGTCGCCATCATCAAGAAAGCGACGGATGTTGCGCATCTTGATGTTGTAGTCACCGTCGTCGGTGCCTGGGCGGAACTTGACTTCCTTGATCTCGATAACCGTTTGCTTGGCCTTGGCTTCCGCCGCCTTTTTCTGCTCTTGGTACTTGAACTTGCCGTAGTCCATCAAGCGACACACTGGGGGAATGGCGGTGGCAGCAATTTCCACCAAGTCCACATCCAGCTCACCGGCCATGCGCAGCGCTTCTTGCAAACTGACAATGCCCAGCGGCTCGTTTTCTGGCCCATTGAGGCGGACCTCTGGAGCCATGATTTCACGGTTCAGTCGGTGTGCGCGCTCTTCGCGTTGGCGGCGGTCACGAAAATTGGTAGCTATGGTACGTTCCTTTGTGTGGGCTGATTAAACAGGTGGACCGCCCCGAAGGACGCCCCAATGCACAAGCGATGTGCGCAGCGGCCTCGGGGGTCAACCGGGTGTTTGAATTCAAACTTTGGATGAGACGTCTGCCGCAATCAGCCTGGAAAAGTCTTCCAGCGGCATAACACCGAGGTCTTTGTTACCTCGCGCCCGCACAGCCACGGCGCCAGCAGCCTTTTCTTTGTCGCCCACGACAATGATGTAAGGGAGCTTTTGCAACGCGTGCTCCCGTATTTTATACGTTATTTTCTCGTTGCGCAGATCGGTTATGACCCTAAGCCCTTGATTCTGCAGCGATTTGGCGATTTCACGACAGTAATCGCCCTGGGCGTCGGTGATATTGAGCACCGCAACCTGCACCGGCGCGAGCCACACCGGGAGTGCGCCTGCGTGCTGCTCGATCAGGATGCCAATGAAACGCTCCAGGCTGCCCACGATGGCGCGGTGCAACATGACAGGTCGGTGACGTGCGCCGTCTTCCCCCACGTACTCGGCGTCCAACCGCTCGGGCATGGAGAAATCGACCTGCATGGTGCCGCATTGCCACTGGCGCCCGATCGCGTCTTTCAACGTGTATTCAATTTTGGGGCCATAAAAAGCGCCGTCGCCGGGCGAAATCTCGAACTCGCAACCTGACGCGCGCAGGCTCTCCATCAGGGCGTGCTCAGCCTTGTCCCAGCTTTCGTCACTGCCAATGCGCGCTTCGGGACGGGTGGCCACCTTGTAAATGATGTTGCTGAAACCGAAGTCTGTGTACACCTTTTGCAGCAGCGCGGTGTAAGCCACGCACTCATCCAGGATCATGTCTTCGGTACAGAAGATATGGCCATCGTCCTGGGTGAAGGCACGCACCCGCATGATGCCGTGCAGACCACCCGTGGGCTCATTACGGTGGCATTGGCCAAACTCGCCGTAGCGCAAAGGCAAGTCGCGGTAGCTCTTGATGCCCTGCTTGAAGATCAGGATGTGACCGGGGCAGTTCATCGGCTTGAGCGCGTAATCGCGTTTCTCGCTTTCCGTGGTGAACATGTTGTCGCGGTATTTGTCCCAGTGGCCGGTCTTTTCCCACAGACCCTTGTCCAGAATCTGCGGCCCTTTGACCTCCTGGTAGCCGTTGTCCCGATAGACGCGGCGCATGTACTGCTCCACCTCTTGCCACAGCGTCCAGCCCTTGGGGTGCCAAAACACCGTGCCGGGCGAATGTTCGTCGATGTGGAACAGATCCAGTTCACGACCCAGCTTGCGGTGGTCTCGCTTCTCTGCCTCCTCGATCATGGTCAGGTGTTGCTGCAAGTCGTCCTTGCTGGCCCAGGCCGTGCCGTAAATGCGTTGCAGCATCTCGTTGCGGTGATCGCCGCGCCAGTAGGCGCCCGCCACCTTCATCAGCTTGAAGTGCTTGAGCTTGCCGGTGCTGGGCACGTGTGGGCCGCGGCACAGGTCTTCAAAATTGCCCTCGCGGTACAGAGACACGTCCTCGTTGCTGGGAATGCTGGCAATGATTTCTGCTTTGTAGTGCTCGCCCTGCCCTTTGAAATACGCCACGGCTTCGTCGCGTGGCAGCACACGGCGCACCACCGGCTCGTCTTTGCTCGCCAACTCCGCCATACGCTTTTCGATGGCCACCAGGTCTTCAGGCGTGAAGGGACGCTTGTACGAAAAATCGTAGAAGAAGCCGTTTTCAATCACCGGACCAATGGTCACCTGCGCATCGGGAAACAATTCTTTCACCGCGTAAGCCAGCAGGTGGGCGGTGGAATGGCGAATCACCTCCAGGCCGTCGGCATCTTTGGCGGTGATGATGGCCAGCGGGCTGTCCGCCGTGATCTGAAAGCTGGTGTCCACCACCTTGTCGCCAATTTTGCCGGCCAGCGCAGCTTTGGCCAGGCCGGCGCCGATCGATGCAGCAACTTCGGCTACGGTGACCGGACCAGGAAACTCGCGTTGTGAACCGTCGGGAAGCGTGATGTGAAGCATGGGTGTCCAGAAACAAAAAAGCGCGGCATGGAGCCGCGCTGGATGGAGTTGAAAAGGGGAATCGGGCAGGCGCGAACTGCGGACCTCAGGAGGCCAGAGGGAAACGCCTTGTAGTTCGCGGTGTCATAACCAGATTGCCTTTCTCGCTCTTGCTGTACTTTGAAGCTCTGAATTTTCCCACAAAAAAGCCCGGGGGTGGCCCGGGCTTTCTGTCCCAACAGCCCCTGGGGGCTTGTGAGGCTTCCGATCAGTGGAACTGCTCTTCTTCGGTCGAGCCGGTGAGGGCTTTCACGCTGGAAGAACCGCCCTGGATGACGGTGGTCACGTCGTCGAAGTAGCCTGCGCCCACTTCTTGCTGGTGCGACACGAAGGTGTAACCCTTGTCACGTGCAGCAAATTCCTGCTCCTGCACCATTTCGGTGTAGTGCTTCATGCCTTCGCCGCGGGCGTAGGCGTGGGCAAACTGGAACGTGTTGAACCAGTTGATGTGGATACCGGCCAGCGTGATGAACTGGTACTTGTAGCCCAGCGCGGCCAGGTCTTCCTGGAAGGATGCGATCTGGCTGTCGTTGAGGTTCTTCTTCCAGTTGAAGGAAGGCGAGCAGTTGTACGACAGCAGCTTGCCGGGGCACGAAGCGTGCACAGCCTGGGCAAATTCGCGGGCAAAACCGATGTCAGGCACACCGGTCTCGCACCACACCAGGTCGGCGTAGGGGGCGTAGGCCACGCCACGGCTGATGGACTGCTCCAGGCCGTTCTTGACGCGGTAGAAACCTTCTTGCGTGCGCTCGCCGGTCAGGAAGGGCTTGTCGTTGGCGTCGTGGTCGCTGGTGATCAGGTTGGCGGCTTCGGCGTCGGTACGGGCCAGCACGATGGTGGAGACACCCATGACGTCAGCGGCAAAACGGGCTGCGATCAGCTTTTCGCAAGCTTCTTGCGTGGGCACCAGCACCTTGCCACCCATGTGACCGCACTTCTTCACGGCGGCCAACTGGTCTTCAAAGTGAACGCCGGCGGCACCGGAAGCGATCATGTTCTTCATCAGTTCGAACGCGTTGAGCACGCCGCCGAAACCGGCTTCTGCATCGGCCACGATCGGCAGGAAGTAGTCCACAAACTCGGGCGAACCTGGCTCGATACCGCGGCCCCACTGAATTTCATCAGCGCGCTTAAAGGTGTTGTTGATGCGGCGCACCATGGTGGGCACCGAATCGTAGGCGTACAGCGACTGGTCGGGGTACATGGTCTCGGAAGTGTTGCCATCAGCGGCGACTTGCCAGCCCGACAGGTACACAGCCTCCAAGCCGGCCTTGGCCTGCTGCATGGCCTGACCGGCGGTGATGGCACCAAATGCGTTCACGTAGCCTTTTTTGGCGCCGCCGTTGACCTTGGCCCACAGCTTTTCAGCGCCGTTTTTGGCCAGCGTGTATTCAGGCTGCATGCTGCCGCGCAGACGCACCACGTCGGCGGCGGTGTAGCCGCGCTTGACGCCCTTCCAGCGGGGGTTGGTGGCCCAGTCTTTTTCGAGGGCTTCGATCTGTTGCTGGCGGGTCAGTGTTTGGGACATGAAACTACTCCGTGAGGTTGAGAAAACAGGTTCGGCCACTTGGCTTGCAAGGACAGTGCCGATGAACAGACTTTAAGTCTTATAGAAGAGTTTGAAAAGCTCTTATGTCTTATACAAGACAAATATTTTATCGTTTAAATTCAATGCACTTCCTATGATATTTCTCAATATGGGAATTTGTTTCCCGTAATGAGAAATATTCTTGCATTGCAGCATTTTTATTTTCCACATTATGAAGATCGATGCCCTCATCGTGGGAAACGGCTGTGGGGTGATCCCTACATGTCTGGGTCCGAACCACGCCAACGCACAACTTCGGTGCTTTGGATGAATCAGGCATGATCCGCAGCCATGCAAATCCAATCCATTCGAAAAGGTGCGCCATGAACCGATGGTGGGCGTACGCCAGCCTGGGCCTGAGCATGGCATTGGTGGGAAGTTATGTGGCGCTATCCAAGCCACTGGTGTTGGTGTTTCCCGTGTTTTTGCTGGCCTGGATGCGCTTTGGCATTGGTGGTCTGGCCATGTGGCGGTGGATGCGCAAGCCCGCCGACGAGGCCCCCATATCAAGCCACACACGCCGCCTGTTGTTTCTGGAGTCGTTCCTGGGCAACTTCCTGTTTTCGATCTGCATGCTGTTTGGGGTAAGCATGACCACCGCTGTGGCCGCGGGCGTGGTCATGTCGTCCATACCTGCCGTGGTGGCTGTGCTCAGCTGGTTGTTTCTGCGCGAGCGCATCGGCTGGCGCAGTGCGGCTGGCATTGCTTGTGCGGCCATCGGCATCGGGCTGTTTTCCTTGCAGAAAGCAGACCCGGCCATGCCGGTGCTGGCTGATACGAGTGGCCCCTTCGGCATCAGCCGCAGCCTGCTAGGCAATCTGCTGGTGTTTGCAGCGGTGGTTTGTGAGGCCGCCTACGTGGTCATTGGCAAGCGCTTGACCGATGGTCTGAGTCCCAAGCGCATTTCGGCCATCATCAACCTATGGGGCTTTGCCCTTGTCACGCCGTTTGGGGTGTGGGCTGCATGGCAGTTTGACTTTGGTGCGGTCCAGGCACCCGTTTGGGGCCTGCTGGTTTTTTACGGTTTGGCCGCCAGCATGTGGACCGTGTGGCTTTGGATGACCGGCCTGAAGACAGTGCCCGCATCACAAGCCGGCGTGTTCACGGTGATGCTGCCGGTGAGCGCTGCCGCCATTGGCGTGCTGTTCATGGGCGAACGGCTCACAGGCTTGCAAGTGGTGGCGTTTGGCATTGCGCTGCTGGGCCTGGTGCTGGCCACCCTGCCCGGCCGGCGTGCCCGTGCCGGCTGAGGCCCCATTCAGCGACAAAGATCAGGCACACCAGAGCCCGGTGGGGTTGGTGATGCCCATCCACAGGGCCCAGCCCGACGTGGCTGCCAGTGCCAGACCGGCAAGGCGAATGCCCCACGCACCTGAGCGGCCACCGCGCAACCGCAACAGCAGCCAAGGACCTGCGGTAAGCGATATGGATGTGCCGATGGAGAACAGCGCCATGATGGCAGCGCCCTCTGCTGCATTGGCCGACAGGGACGCCACCAACAAGGCCGAATACAGCAAGCCACAAGGCATGAGTGCCCATGCAGCACCCAACACCACAGGTGCGCGCTGTCCCAGTGAGGCCATCACAGGACGGGCCTTTCGCCAAATCGATTGACCGAGGTTTTCAATCCAGGCGGGCTGGCGGGCCTGCCAGATCAGCACGGCACCGAGCAAAAGAGCGGCCACATGGAACATTGTCCACACAGGGCGCAGCACCGCGGTGTTGGTGCCCAACCAGGCCAGGCCTTGCACCGAGCCGGCGGCAAAGGCGCCGAAGAGTGCGTAGCCCAGCATGCGGCTGAACTGGAAGGTCCACAGCGCGCGGGTGCTGCGCTCACCCGCCGCACGGCTGATGCCCGCGCAAGCCGCGCCGCACATAGCCACGCAGTGGGGCCCGCCCGCGAGGCCCATGAACAGGGCCGTGATCGCCATTGAAGTCTGCATAAGTCACTGTAGCGCAGGCCGGGCACGGGCAACGCCTGCGCCCGCGGTATCCCGCTGAACGCTCAGATGATTTTCGAAAAACGCGCCCGGTCCAGGTCAACCTGCAGGTTCTTGTCAAACACCATAGCGATGGCACGCACGAGAAACCAACCTGTAGCCGTGACCTCGACGCCCGTGTCATCCATGGTGACCAACCCGCTCTCTACAAAGCCGGACAGCACTTCCAGCTCACGCGCGAAGTAGGACTTGAAATCGATCAGGTGGCCGAGCTCGATGGATTCGTATTGCAACTGGCCTTGGCACATGAGCGACATGATGACGGAGCGTCGCAACAGGTCATCCCGCGTCAAAGCCAGGCCGCGCACGATAGGCAGACGCCCCTGGTCCAGCGCGTCGTAGTACTCGTCCAGCGTTTTGGCGTTCTGGCTGTAGGTGGCGCCAATGCGTCCGATGGCCGAAACGCCCAGAGCGATCAAATCGCAATCGGGCTGGGTGCTGTAGCCCTGAAAGTTGCGGTGCAGACGGCCTTGGCGCTTGGCCACGGCCAGCGCATCGGTGGGCAAAGCAAAGTGGTCCATGCCCACATACACATACCCCGCGTCCATGAACGCGTCCAGCGAGGCCGACAGCATGGCCAGCTTGTCGCCGCCGCTGGGCAGTTCGGCAGAGATGATGCGGCGCTGTGGCTTGAACCGCGAAGGCAGATGGGCGTAGGCATACAGCGCAATGCGGTCCGGACGCAACTCGTTGACCTGGGCCAAGGTGCGCGCAAAAGATTCCGGGGTTTGCAGGGGCAAACCGTAGATGAGGTCCACATTGACCGACTCAAACCCGATCTTGCGGGCGGTTTCTACCAAGGCAAAAACCTGTTCAGCGGGTTGTACCCGGTGCACCGCTTTTTGCACCGCCGGATCGAAATCCTGCACACCAAAGCTCAAGCGGTTGAAGCCCAGTCTGGCCAACGTCTGCAGCCGCTGGTCGGTCACCGTGCGAGGGTCCACTTCAATCGAATACTCACCACCCGGCACCAGCGTGAAATTGCGCCGGATCATCGACATCAGGTCTTCCAGCTCGGCATCGGACAGAAAAGTGGGGGTACCGCCGCCCAGGTGCAGCTGCGACACGCTGTGACCTTGCCCGAAGTGCTGCACCTGCAGCTCCACCTCACGAGACAGATAGCGCAGGTATTCGGCTGCACGTTCGTGGTGCTTCGTGATCACCTTGTTGCAGGCGCAGTAGTAGCAGACCGACTCACAAAACGGAATGTGCACATACAGCGACAGCGGCAGCGCCATGGAACCCACTCGGCGCTGCTCCAGCGCTTGTATATAGTCTTGCTCCGCGAAAGCTTCGACGAATCGGTCTGCCGTCGGGTACGAGGTGTAACGAGGCCCAGGAATGTCGAATCGCTTGAGCAACTCGTTGGAAATAGCATGACTCACAAACAGTTCTCCAGTTCTGAGGGCTGAATGTGCCGCATGAGCGCGCCAGCGCCTTTGATCTTGATCAAGGCCTCGGTCGGACCGGGGGTTGTCCCCAGGATTGCCCCCAGACTCCAAACCGGCCTTTTCTCGACAGTGCTCGGGCCGATGCGTTAAGCTAACCCCGCACTCCTGGAAAAATTATGGACATTCAAAGCATCAAAGTCGCCTGCTCAAGCTGCAACCTGCGGGAGTTGTGCCTGCCCATGGGTCTGAACAGTGAAGAGATAGACAAGCTCGACGCGGTGATTTCCACACGCCGCCGCATCAAGCGCGGCTCCGCGCTCTTCAACACGGGCGACAAGTTCACGTCGCTATTTGCCGTGCGTTCTGGTTTTTTTAAAACCTGCGTTACGACCGCAGACGGCCGTGACCAGGTGACCGGCTTTCAGATGACGGGAGAAATCATCGGTCTGGACGGCATCGTCAGCGACCACCACTCGTGCGACGCGATTGCACTGGAGGATGCCGAGGTGTGCGTGATGCCTTTTGACCAGGTGGAAGAGCTTTCACGCGAATTCACCACCCTGCAACACCACGTCCACAAGATCATGAGCCGCGAGATCGTGCGCGACCACTCGGTGATGCTGCTGCTGGGCAGCATGCGCGCCGAAGAACGGCTGGCGGCTTTCTTGCTCAATCTGGTCCAGCGGCTTCATGCCCGCGGGTTCTCACAGTCCGAGCTGATTTTGCGCATGACCCGCGAAGAGATCGGCAGCTACCTGGGTATGAAGCTCGAAACGGTGAGCCGCACTTTCTCCAAGTTCGTTGACGACGGCATTATCGAAGTGAAACAGCGCTATGTTCACATCAAGAGCACCGAAGGGCTCAAGCAGATCGTGAATCCGCAAACTTGCCGCTGAATCCACCGCGACACCCAACGAAAACCTGGGCGAATGCCCAACAAAAAAACCCCGGACAGGCGCATACGCCTCTCCGGGGTTTTTTGTTGGCGCTGAAGGCGCTAGCCGTTTCAGCCGCAGCGACCGTTCTTGGCGCAGTCGGTTGGTCGCTCGTCTGCGGGTATCGGGCAACGGTTCACCTCAAATGGCGACACGGCGAGCAAAGTTGTCAAGGCGCTGGAAACCATGGTTGCACCCCAGAACACAAAGAACGCGAGGGTGTAAACCGCTTCCCGCGACAGGGCCAGAGGAGAGCCAAACCAATGCAGATCGCTGGGATCGACAAAAGCAAACACCACCATTTCCAGCACCGCGGCCACCAAAAAAGCAGGCCATGCTATCCACATCAAACGCTGTGTCCACATCGGTGCGGCTCCTCTTCCATATCTGTTTTTGTTAAAGCGACAAGCACCCGGGTACAGCTGCACCGGTAGCCAGGCTGGCCATTATTTTTCAGAGGGCACCAAAGGTGAAGCCGCATGGTTTCGACCCTGATTGGCTGGCTGCACAGCCATCAGCGCATCGATCCTTGCTTGCCCCTCCAGTGCCAGTGCCGCCCTGCGCTCTCGCTCGTAGACCTCCTTGTCAAGCACCGGATCCTGGTCCATCGACGAAATGACCACCATGGTGCTGGTCGCTATCACCCCACACAACAGAAGAGCCGGCACGAACACCACATGTGGAATTCTCCACCAGGGGGTATTTTCATGGCTTGGGGGCTGGGTCAAGGGCGCGTTGCTCATGTTGTAGCTCCGAAATGGGAATGTCAAATGGCGCTGAATGTCGTCAGCGCGGGACCAGGAAGGCAGCTTTCTCGGAAACCTCGACTGGCTCGTCACCAACCGAGCGGATGCCGAACTGGATGGGGTGCGAGCCCGGGTTTGCAGCATCCGGCGGTATCTGAACCCGAATCACGGCCGAGCGGACCTCAGTGGGCAACACCTCGACTTCGTTTTCCGAAGCAATGGTGACACCCGGCAGGCCGGACACCGTGATGACGTAGCGCTGTGTGGATTCGGTGGCGTTCATGATTTGCAGCCGGAAGACGTTTTCAATGCGTCCTTGCTCCACCATGCGGGCCAATGCGCCCCGGTCGCGGATCACGTCCACCTTGAGCGGCTTGCGCATGAACAAGCTGACCATCACAGCCAGGGTGATGGCCACCAGGATACCGGTGTAAACCAGCACCCTGGGTCTGAACGCTCGCTTGATCATTTGAGCCGTGGTCCAGCCCTGAGCAACCCCGTTCTCGGTGGAGTACTTGATCAGGCCGCGCGGATAACCCACCTTGTCCATGACCTCGTCACACACGTCAATACAGGCACCGCAGCCGATGCATTCGTATTGCAGACCCTTGCGAATGTCGATACCGGTGGGGCAGACCTGGACGCAGAGCGTGCAGTCAACGCAAGAACCCAACCCCAGCGCCAAGGGATCGGCCTTTTTCGATCGCGGACCGCGGGGCTCACCACGCTTTTCGTCGTAGGTGACGATCATGGTGTCTTTGTCAAACATCGCGCTCTGGAAACGCGCGTAGGGGCACATGTACTTGCAGACCTGCTCGCGCATGAACCCTGCGTTGCCGTAGGTGGCAAAGCCGTAGAAAAATACCCAGAAGGTTTGCCAAGGGCCCAAAGACGCGGCCAGCGACAAGGCAGCCAGATCGCGGATGGGCGTGAAATAGCCTACGAAGGTGAAGCCTGTCCAGAGCGCAAAAGCAATCCACAAGGCGTGCTTAAGCCACTTTTTGCCCAGCTTTTGCGCGGAAAAATCAGCCTGATCCAAGCGCATACGGGCCGAGCGATCGCCCTCGACCTTTTTTTCGATCCAGAGAAAAATTTCGGTGTAGACCGTTTGTGGACACGCGTAACCACACCAGAGGCGACCCGCCACGGCCGTGAACAAGAACAGGGCCAGCGCAGAAATGACCAACAGCCCGGTCAGGTAAATGAAGTCCTGCGGGTACAGCACCAAGCTGAAGATGTAGAAGCGACGGGCTTCCAGGTCAAAAAGAACCGCTTGACGAGCGTTCCACTCCAGCCAGGGCAAGCCGTAAAACACAATTTGTGTGATCCAGACCGTGATCCAGCGCCAGTTTGAGAACATCCCCGATACAGAGCGCGGGTAGATCTTTTGCCTCGCGGCATACAAAGAAACCATCTCCTCATCGTCGTCTTTAGCGCCCCGAGGGGACACAGCAACGATGGGAATGATGGGCTTGCTGGCGTTGCTGTCTGGTGTGTCGGAACTCACGAGGAACCCGGAAAGGAAGGCAAAAAAGTAAGGGCGGCGGTCATCACAACCGCCGCGGTCTCAGGGGCACAGAGTGCTTAATTGGCCGGCTTGTTGGACATGCCCCAGACGTAGCCGCTGAGGACGTGGATCTGGGCCTCGTTGAGCAACACCGACTGTCCGGGCATCTGGTTATTGATACCGTTGTTGACGGCGCGAATGATGGCTTCTTCGCCCCAGCCGTGCAGCCATACACCGTCGGTCAGGTTGGGTGCACCCAGGGCGGTGTTGCCCTTGGCGTCCATGCCGTGGCAAGCGGCGCACGAACCAAAATTGCTCCTGCCCTGGGAGGCGCGCACGCTGTCGTGCGGACTGCCCGACAGGCTGAGCACATAGTGAGCCAGATTGCGGACGTCTTCAGGAGAGCCCACAGCAGCGCCCAAGGGCGGCATCACACCGTTGCGGCCTTGGGCAATTGAGACCTTGATCGCTTCTGGGTCGCCACCCCACAGCCAATCGCCGTCGGTGAGGTTGGGGAAGCTCCTGGCGCCACGGGCATCGGAGCCGTGGCACTGGGCACAGTAGTTCATGAACAGGCGCTCACCCACAGCCATCGCCTGTGCGTCACCAGCCAGTTGCTCGGGCTTCATTTCATTGAACCTGGCGTAGATGGGTGCAATGGCTTCCTGAACCTTCTTCACCTCAGCGGCGTGCTGTCCTTGTGACGACCATCCCAGCACCCCCTGGAACTTCCCAAACGTGGGGTAAAGCACGCCATATGCCAGCGCAAACACCACGGTGATGATGAAGAGATACACCCACCAGCGTGGCAAGGGGTTGTTCATCTCTGCCAAGTCACCGTCCCAAACGTGACCGGTGGTGTTGTCGGCATGTGTCGCCGCTTTGGTCGTGCCGCTGATCCACAGCAGGATCAGACAGGCGATGATGCTGACCAGCGTCAGCCCGGCCACGTAATAGTGCCAGAAATCACTTGTAAAGTCGCTCATGATATTTCTCTTGTTGGTGCCGCGGTTTAGTCTTCGTTGAAGGGTAGCCGGGCTGCCTCATCAAAGTTGGCCTTGTTGCGTTTGGACCAGGCCCAGACCAAGATGCCCATGAAGATCAGAAAACTGACCAGGGTGAAGGCGCTACGCAGATCGTTGATGTCCATGGCGAGCCTCTGACTTATTGGGTAGAGCCTGTTGCCTCAACAGGCTTGATTGCGGCCGCTGACACAGGTGATGCAACGTCGGCTGGCGCTGCTGCCGCAGGTGCTGGTGCTGCACGGATTTCACTGCGAGCGGTACCGAGCACCTGCAAGTAGGCAATCACCGCATCCATTTCTGTCTTGCCTTTCACATCAGCCACCGAAGCGGCGATTTCTTCATCGGTGTAAGGCGCGCCCAGAGTGCGCAACACTTCCATGCGCTTGGGCAGTTGGGTCTCATTGACCATTTTTTCAGCCAGCCAAGGGTAGGCCGGCATGTTGGACTCAGGCACCAGATCGCGCGGATTGATCAGGTGGATGCGGTGCCATTCATCGCTGTAACGGCCACCCACACGGTGCAGGTCAGGGCCGGTGCGCTTGGAGCCCCACTGGAAGGGACGGTCGTAAACGAATTCGCCAGCCACAGAATAAGGACCATAGCGCAGGGTTTCAGCCTGGAAGGGGCGAATCATCTGCGAGTGGCAGTTGTAGCAACCCTCGGCGACATACACATCCCGACCAGCCAATTGCAGCGCGCTGTAGGGCTTGAGACCCTCAATCGGCTGGGTGGTGGACTTCTGGAAGAACAGAGGAACAATTTCCACCAGACCGCCCACCGCCACCACAAGCGTGATCAACACGATCATGAGGAAATTGTTGGTCTCGATCCGAGCGTGACCCGTGAGTTTTTCGTTACTTGCCATGTTGTTTCTCCTCAGGCGTGTGCAGGGTTAACAGCCATCACTGGGACTGGCACAACGCGCCCCTGACGCACGGTCATGACGACGTTCCACAGCATGACGACCATGCCGCCGAAGTACAGCAGACCACCCACCAGCCGGATCACATAGAACGGGAAGGTGGCTTTCACCGACTCGACGAAGGTGTAGGTCAGGCTGCCGTCCGGGTTGACCGAGCGCCACATCAGGCCCTGCATCACACCGGCGATCCACATGGCGGCGATGTACAGCACGATACCGATGGTGGCCACCCAGAAGTGCAACTCAATGGCTGGCACCGAGTACATCTTTTTCTGACCCCACAGACGGGGAATCAGGTAGTAAAGCGAACCCATGGACACCAGACCCACCCAACCCAAGGCGCCTGAGTGCACGTGGCCGACGGTCCAGTCGGTGTAGTGGCTCAGCGCGTTGACGGTCTTGATCGACATCATCGGACCTTCGAAAGTGGACATGCCGTAGAACGACAGGGACACGATCAGGAAGCGCAGGATAGGGTCGTCTCGCAGCTTGTGCCAGGCACCCGACAGGGTCATGATGCCGTTGATCATGCCGCCCCAGCTGGGCGCCAGCAGAATCAGGGAGAAGACCATGCCAACCGATTGCGTCCAGTCAGGCAGCGCGGTGTAGTGCAGGTGGTGTGGGCCGGCCCACATGTAGGTAAAGATCAGCGCCCAGAAGTGGACGATGGACAAGCGGTAGGAATACACCGGACGCTCGGCCTGCTTGGGGATGAAGTAGTACATCATGCCCAGGAAGGCCGCGGTCAGGAAAAAGCCCACGGCGTTGTGGCCGTACCACCACTGCATCATGGCGTCCTGGACACCGGCATAGACCGAGTAGGAGTGCGTCGCGCTGGTGGGGATCTGAATGTTGTTGAAGATGTGCAGCAACGCCACCGCAATGATGTAGGCACCAAAAAACCAGTTCGCCACGTAAATGTGACGAACCTTGCGGATACCCACCGTGCCAAAGAAGACGACCGCGTAAGAGACCCAGACGACAGCGATCAACAGGTCGATCGGCCAGATCAGTTCGGCGTATTCCTTGCCCTGGGTCAAACCCATGGGCAGGGTGACGACGGCGGCGACGATGACCAGGTTCCAACCCCAAAACGTGAACCAGGCCAGCTTGTTGAGAAAGAGCTTGGTGTGGCAGGTTCGCTGCACCACGTAGTAGCTGCTCGCAAACAGGACGCAACCACCAAACGCAAAAATCACGGCATTGGTGTGCAATGGACGCAAGCGACCATAGCTCAGCCACTCAATACCCATATTGAGCTCGGGCCAGGTTAACTGGGCTGCAATGATCACACCCACCAACATACCCACCACACCATAGATCACGGACATGATGGCAAAACCACGGACAACACCGTCGTCGTAGACCGCCGACTGGCTGGCCTTTGTTATTACGGACATACAGAACTCCTCGTAAATGTCACTATGTGGAGTGTCCTCACGGACCCCCTCTTCTGCCTTGACTTATATCAATCGCCTCTGAGAATGCGATCGCCCTCCCGCTCGATGTTGTCAAACTGCCCCTTTTGAAGCGCCCACCAGAACACGCCGATGATGGCGAAGACCAGCAGGACGGAGATCGGGATCAACAAATACAAAACATCCATGGCGCACACCCAGAAAATTCAAACTTCAAACACCGGTTGGCTGACCGCTGCATGGTACGCCTTCAGGGTTTACCCGAGACAGTATCAGAGGACCCCGATGGGACTTTAGATGCCAGGCGCAAGGCATTGCCGATGACCAGCAACGAACTGCCAGCCATGCCCAGACCTGCGAGCCAGGGCGGCATGAAACCAAACAAGGCCAGAGGCACGCAGACGAGGTTGTAAGTCGCGGCCCACATGAGGTTTTGCCGCACGATGCGCAAAGTGCAACGCGCCTGCTGAAGCGTCCGGACCACATCCATGACCTCCCCACCCTGAATCACGTAATCGGATTGCGCTTGCGCCAGGGGCGCGGCATGGCCGAGCGCGAACGAGGTGTTGGCCCGGGCCAGCACCGGACCGTCGTTCAAACCGTCACCCACCATGGCCAGCTTGATGCCCTGTGCTTGCAGAGCGGTCACCTCGGCCAGCTTTTGCTCGGGTGAAGCGCCTGAGATCACATGATCGACGCCCACGGCCTGCCCCACTTGCTGGGCGGCGGCTTCGCGGTCACCCGACAGCAGCCAGGTACGCACCCCCATGGCCCGCAACGCACTCACGGCGGCTTGGGCGTCGTCTCGCAAGCCTTCTTGCAATTCAAAGGAGGCGAGCCAACCTTGCTCGTCTGATAGGTGTACGCGGGGGGACTCGCTCGCATCGGGGGAGCCGACGTCGTCAACACCACAAAACGCCGATGAACCCAAACGCACACGTGTGCCATCGGCGCGCAACGCTTGCATACCCTGGCCGGCCACCTCGGCGAGGTCGGTCAAACCGGTGGTCTGAGGTCTATCAAGGCTGCCCGCCGCCAACGCGATAGCTCGCGACACGGGGTGCAAAGAACCGGCTGCCATGGCGCCGCCAAGCAACAGCGCCTCATCGTGGCTGACGCCGGCACGGGTGCGCACATGGGCCAACACCAGGCGGTCGTGCGTCAAGGTACCGGTTTTGTCGAACACCACCGCGTTGATCTCAGCGAGTGACTCAAAAGCCTGCAAACGGCGCACCAGAATGCCACGCCGGGCCAAAGCACCGGCCGACGTGAGCATGGCCGCCGGCGTGGCCAGCGACAGGGCGCATGGGCAGGTCACGATCAACACCGCCACCGCCACGGCCAGCGCCTTGGAGTGATCGATCTGCCACCAGTACCAGCCAGCAAACGCTGCCGCCACCAGCACAGCCACCAGAAAAGGGGCGGCAATGCGGTCGGCCAAAATGGCCAAGCGGGGCTTTTCGGTGGAAGCTTTTTCCATCAGCGACACGATCTGGGCAAAGCGCGTGTCGCGCCCGAGTTTGTCCACCCGCATCAGCACCGGGCCACCCAGGTTGTAACTGCCGGCAACCACACCCTGCCCTTGGTGCCGCGTGACAGGACGCGACTCACCGGTCAGCAGCGCTTCGTCCACGGTGGCGCTTTCGCTGAGCACCGCGCCGTCGCCTGGAAACGCCTGACCGGCCTGCACGCGCACCACGTCGCCCAGCGCCAGCCGGCGAATAGACACCGCTTCAAAGCTGCCATCGGGTTTCTGCAGGTCGCACACCTCAGGCAGGCGGTTCATCAGGCTGTCGAGTGCGCCGGCGGTGCGGTCACGTGCTTTCAGCTCCAGGTAGCGCCCGCCCAGCAGGAAAAACACAAACATGGTGAGCGAGTCGTACCAGACCTCATAACCCCAAGGGCCCGAGGGATCAAAGGTGGCGCCCGAACTGGCCAGAAAGGTGACCAAGATACCGATGGAGACCGGCGTGTCCATGCCCACCCGGCCGTGTTTCAGGTCGCGCCACGCACTGCTGAAAAATGGGCCACTGGCAAAAAACACCACCGGCAGGCTGAGCACCCAGCTGGCCCAGCGCAGCAGCTGGTCGATGTCGGCGGGGATTTCGCCCGGCTCGGTCACGTAGGCTGGCCATGCGTACATCATGACCTGCATGGCGCAAAAGCCCGCGACGAACAGGCGCCAGAGGGCCTGGCGGGTTTCGCGCAGCCGCTCGCTGATGGACAGCGCCTGCTGCATGGGCAGCAAGCGGTAACCGGTGTCGCCCACGGCTCGCGCCAGGCTGGACATGGTGGTTTTTGCCGGGTCCCAGCGCAGCGTGAGCCGCCGGGTGGCTGCGTGCACATGGGCGCGCTCCACGCCCGGCAAATGCTGCAACGCGCTTTCCACGGTGTCCGCGCAGGCGGCGCAATACATGCCCTGCACCATCAGCACCGATTCGGCTTCGGTATGCCCGTCAACGTCGTTGAATTCGGTGAACTCGCGCTGCTCGATCGGGTCGTCGAGCACCGCGAAGTTGTCGGTGACGTCCAAGGGTCCGCGGTGCTCGCCGAGCCAGCTGGCAGGCGCCGACAGCGGCGCGTTGGCCTGCGCAGAGGGTGCGCCACCCAGGCGCGGGTCGGCAAGTGGCAGCCCTACCGGGGGCACGGTAGTGGCCTCGTTCATGCGGCGAGCGTAAGGGAAGTCAGGTTCCATGTGCTTGATTTAAGTCAACCGGAATAGGAGCGTGTTTGCTAGTCTATGGCTTCCCTACACACTATTGAGGAGATACCGCATGTACAAACGTATTCTGGTGGCCACCGACGGCTCCAAACTCTCGCAACAAGCGGTGGAGCACGCCATCAACCTGGCCGACCTGACGGGTGCAGAAGTGGTAGCGCTGAAAGTGGTGCCGCGTTACCCGCAAACCTACTTTGAAGGCGGCGTGGCCCTGGCGGCGGCCGAGGTGGCCCGCATTGAAAAACAATGGCAAGACGAGGCCATGGCTGCCGTGACGGCGGTGAAGTCGGCCGGTCAGCTGCGCGAAGTGAAGGTCAAGCCCATCACGGTGAAGTCGGACCTGATTGCCGAGGCGATCATTGCAGCGGCCAAGCGCAACAAGTGCGACCTGATCGTGATGGCTTCGCACGGTCGCCGTGGCCTCAAGCGCCTGTTGCTGGGCAGCGAAACACAGCAGGTGCTGACGCATTCGCACACGCCGGTGCTTGTTTTAAGGTAACCCCCCGCGCCGCCTGCGGCGTCACCCCCTCCAGGGGGCGATGCGTGTGGCCCGGCGGAGGTTCCGCCGCGTTCTGGGTTTGAGTCACGCGCTCCGGATCGTTGCCCGTAGCGCGTTTCGTTTTTTCAGGCGAACTCGTTTTTGTACTGCTCGCGCAGCAAGTTCTTTTGCACCTTGCCCATGGTGTTTCGGGGCAGTTCGCTGACCACGAAACAGCGCTTGGGGATCTTGAAATTGGCCAGATTGGACTTGAGCGCGGCAATGATCTGATCCGCGTTCAGCGTGGCGCCAGGCTTGGCAATGACCACGGCCACGCCCACTTCGCCAAAGTCGGGGTGGGGCACGCCCACCAGCGCACTTTCAGCCACACCGGCCAGCTCGTTGATGAAGCCTTCAATCTCGGCCGGGTAGACGTTGTAGCCACCGGAAATGATCAGGTCTTTGCTGCGCCCCACGATGCACACGTAGCCCCTGGCGTCCACGCGCCCCACATCGCCAGTTTTGAAAAATCCATCGGCGGTGAATTCTTCGGCGGTTTTTTCTGGCATGCGCCAGTAACCCTTGAAGACATTGGGGCCGCGCACCTGAATCCCACCGATCTCACCCGCGGTCAGCGGCAAGCCCGCGTCGTCCACCACACGCAGTTCCACGCCAGGCAGCGGGAAACCCACGGTGCTGCCGCGCCGCTCGCGCTCACCGGCGTAGCGGGCATCGGGGCCGCAGGGGTTGGACGTGAGCATCACGGTTTCGCTCATGCCGTAGCGCTCCAGGATGGTGTGGCCCGTGCGGGCCTGCCATTCGTTGAAGGTTTCGATCAACAAGGGCGCCGAGCCCGAAATGAACAGCCGCATGTGCGCCGCCTGCTGCCGCGTCAGGGTGGGCTCGGCCAGCATGCGCACGTACAGCGTGGGAACCCCCATGAACACCGTGGCGCGGGGAAAGAGCGAAACCGCCGTGGGCGCATCAAACTTGTTGAGCCACAGCATGGGGCTGCCGTTGATGAGCGCACCGTGAATGGCCACAAACAAACCGTGGACATGGAAGATCGGCAAGGCGTGGATCAGCACGTCGTCTGGCTGCCAGGCCCAGTAGCTGCGCAACACCTGGGCGTTGCTCAACACGTTGCCGTGCGACAGCATGGCCCCTTTGCTGCGCCCGGTGGTGCCGCTGGTGTAGATGATCACCGCCAGATCATCGGCGGCGCACACAGCGGGGGTGTGCACATCGCTGTGGTGGGCGGCGCGCTCCAGCAGGCTGCCGTTGCGCGCGTCGTCCAGGGTGAACACATGGCGCGTGCCGGCGTTGAAGGCAATCTTGGACACCCAGCCAAAGTTTTTCGGGCTGCACACCACCACGGCGGGTTCGGCGTTGCCTACGAAATATTCAATTTCGGCGCTTTGGTAGGCGGTGTTGAGCGGCAAAAACACATAGCCCGCTCGCAGCGTGGCCAAGTAAAGCACCAGCGCTTCCACCGATTTTTCAACCTGCACGGCCACGCGCGCGCCTGCGGGCAGGTCCAGCGAAGCCAGCAAGTTGGCCACCATGGCGGTGGCGCGGTCCAGGTCGCGCCAGCTGTAGCACAGGCTGGGGCCGTCCGGGTCCACAGTTTCCACCGCCACGCGGTCCAGGTCGTCGGGGAAAGCCGCGCGCAGCGCAGCGAACAGGTTGTGGTTGGTCATGGTTTGGCCACGGGTTTCAAGAAGGGTGGTTCAATAAATCAAAAAGCAGGTTTGCGCTTCGCCATAAAAGCGCCCACACCTTCGCGGTGTTCGGCGCTGTTGGCGTACTCATAGGCGCCAGCCATCAGCTCAGGTGGTACGGGTTGGGCCGACAGGCTGCGCAAGGTCTGTTTGTTCAGGCGGGCGGCTTGTGGCGCCAGTTGGGTGGCCCGCTGCGCTCGCAAAAGCGCTTGCCCGGCCACCTCAGCGTCGGGCCAGACCGCCTGCAAAAACCCGCGCTGCTTCATTTCGGCCGCGTCCAACACGGTGGCTTCCAGCAGCATCTCGCGGGCGGTGGCCAACCCGACTTCTCGGGCCACCAGCTGAGCCTCGCGCGGCGCCATGGGAAAACCCAGGCGGGCAATCGGGGCACCGAAGCGCGCGCCCTGCCCGGCCAGGCGCACGTCGCAGCAGCTGGCAATTTCGACCCCGGCGCCCATGCAGTTGCCTTCGATTTGCGCAAACAGCGGCAGGTCGCAGGCCAGCATGGCGCTCAGGCCGCCCCACACGTCGTTTTCGTGGAAGTCGCGCAAGCCCGCTTCGTCAAAACGAAACGACGGGTATTCGCTGATGTCACCACCGGCACAAAAATGCCCGCCCTCTCCGCCCACCAGCACGGCGCGCACATGGGTGCGGGTCTGCAAGTCTTCAAACACGACCTTCAAGGCGCGCCACATCGCACGGGACATGGCGTTGAAGCGGCCCGGATGGCTCAGCGTCACCCGGGCCAGCGCGCCATCACATTGCAGCAGAACAGCGCCCGACATACTCAGTCAAGCTTGGCGCCAGAGGCCTTGACGACCTGCGCCCACCGGCGGACTTCACCCTTCACAAAGGCGTCGAACTGGGGGCCACGCACGTTGGCAAACTCAGCGCCTTGCCCAGCCCAGATGGCGCGACTTTCGTCGGCGCTGACGGCGCGAGCAATCTCTTCGATCGCGCGAGCCTGCACATCGGCCGGTGTGCCCGCCGGCGCCCAGATGCCGTACCAGGTGGTCACCGTGTAGTCGGGCAGGCCCAGTTCGGCGGCGCAGGGCACGTCGGGGAACGCGGCGTTGCGCTTGCTGCCCGACACCATCAGCGCCTTGATGCGCCCACCCTTGATGTGGCCCGCCGAAGAGCCCAGGCCGTCAAACATCATGTCCACATTACCGGCAATCAGGTCGTTCAGCGCAGGGCCGGCGCCGCGGTAGGGAATGTGTGTGATGAAGGTCTTGGTCTGCTGCTTGAACAACTCGCCCGCCATGTGGTGTGAAGTGCCACTGCCCGCCGAGCCGTAGTTGAGCTTGCCCGGGTTGGATTTGACCCGCGCCAGAAACGCCTTGAAATCCATGCCTTCGTATTTCTTGCTGTTCACCACCAGCACCTGGGGCACGGTGGCCACCAGGATCAGTGGCACAAAGTCTT
Source organism: Hydrogenophaga sp. L99 (assembly GCF_058731905.1). Lineage (NCBI taxonomy): Bacteria > Pseudomonadati > Pseudomonadota > Betaproteobacteria > Burkholderiales > Comamonadaceae > Hydrogenophaga > Hydrogenophaga sp. L99. The sequence goes on from NZ_CM178972.1 coordinate 1,841,858, forward strand.
TTTCGATGTCGTAGTCCAGGCGGGGATACATGCTCGGCGCAATGGCGTGGTGCACAGCACCCATGAACAGCGTGTAGCCATCGGGTGCCGCTTTGGCCGCGACGCCCGCGCCCAGCGTGCCCCCGGCGCCACCCCGGTTGTCAATCACCAGTGACTTGCCCGTCAGGCGTGTGAACTGGGCACCCATCGGACGGGCGAAAGCATCGGTGCCGCCACCGGCGGGGAATGGCACCACCAGGTTCACCGGCCGGCTGGGCCAGGTTGCCTGCGCGTGGCCTGCGGTGCTGTAAACAGCGGCGCCTGCGATAGCGGCACACAAAATATCTCGTCGATTCAGGTCGTTGTTCATGCTTGTCTCCAGGGTTGTAATGTGCGCGTCACAGGTAGAGGTCCTTGATCGCGCGGGCTGTCGGGATCTTTGCTTGCGCCAGCATGGCGCGGTGTTTGTCGAGCCGCTTCAGGTCGTAAAGGTAGTTCACCATCAACCCGTACGACTGTTTCAGGCCCTTGGCTGAGGGATCGGCGGCCCAGTTCAGGCGCTCCACACATGCGCCATTGCCCAGGTGAAAGCGAGCCACCGGGTCCACCGGCTTGCCATCTTGCAGCTCGGCGCCCAGATAGCGCGCAGCCCAACCCAGCAAGGCCCGCCGTTCGGGTGCGTTTTCAGGCATTTCGGCAACACGCTCCCAGGCCTTGAGCAGGTCGGCCGGTGCGTTTTTCATCAGCCAGCCACGCAGGCCGGGAATGGGAGACAAGGTGGCGAATGTCTTGAGCCGGGGGAATTCCTGGTGCAGCGTTTCCACCACTTGCTTGATGAGCGAGTCACCAAAGCTCACGCCGCGCAGGCCGGGCTGGGTGTTGCTGATGGAATAAAAAATGGCGGTGGTGGCGCGCTCCAGATCGGCTGGGGCAGCGGCCTCGTCCAGCAGCGGGGTGATGCTGGTGGCGATCTCGTTGACCAGCGCCACTTCCACAAAAATAAGCGGTTCACCCGGCAGCCGCGGGTGGAAAAAGCCGTAGCACCGCCGGTCGCTGTCGAGCCGGTTCTTCACATCGGCCCAGCTGCGGATGTCGTGCACCGCCTCGTATTTGATGAGCTTTTCCACCAGCGAAGCCGGCGAGTCCCAGCTGATGCGGCGCAGCTCCAGAAAGCCCACGTCAAACCAGGTGGAGAACATGTATTCCATCTCCACGTCCAGGGCCAGCAGGCGCTTGTCGGTCTTCAGTGCGCCCTGCATTTCAGCGCGCAAATCGACCAGAAAGCGCACACCGTCCTGGTGGGCGCTGAAGCGCTGCAGCAACCTGCGCCGCGGCGAAACAGTTGCACGCCGGAAAATCACCTCGGCCGCCGCCTCGTCGGGGGTGCCAACCGCGGCTTCCAGTTGGGCCTGCGCCTGCTTGACCTGCACCGGGTCGGCCATGAAACGTTCGCTCATCAGCAGCCACAGGTCGCGCCGCTGCGGCGCGGGCGCGCTGGCGTACCAGTCCATCACCGCCTGGGCGCGGCGACCACCCTCCACCTCGCTCACCAGCGGGTCCACGATGGCCCGCAAGTCATCCAGCACATGGCGCAGCGCGCGCGGGGACAACGCTTCGGGTCCCTGGCGCAGCGTCGCCTTGAGGCGGTCCTGCGTCGAGCGCGGTGCCGTGCCCGACGCCGGCTTGAGCCGCGCCACGCGTTGAACGATCCAGTCGGTGGTGTTCATGCCGTGATCCGTGAGGTCTGGTTGCGCGCAAGTTCGCGCAGGGCCACGCGCTGGCGCGTCAGGTGGGTGCGCATGGCTGCCTCTGCGCCTTCGGCATCACGCGCCTTCAGCGCGGCAAACACCGCCATGTGCTCTGAAAGGCTCTGCTCCAGGCGGCCCGGTGCGTGCAACTGCTGCAGCCGCGCGAGCTTGACGAGCTTGCGCAAGTCACCAATCACCTGCGCCAGCCAGCGGTTGTTGAACGATCCAGTCGGTGGTGTTCATGCCGTGATCCGTGAGGTCTGGTTGCGCGCGAGTTCGCGCAGGGCCACGCGCTGGCGCGTCAGGTGGGTGCGCATGGCCGCCTCTGCGCCTTCGGCATCACGCGCCTTCAGAGCGCAAACACCGCCATGTGCTCTGAGAGGCTCTGCTCCAGGCGGCCCGGTGCGTGCAATTGCTGCAGCCGCGCGAGCTTGACGAGCTTGCGCAAGTCACCAATCACCTGCGCCAACCAGCGGTTGTTGGCCAGGGTGATGATGGCTTCGTGGATGGCGAAATTCGCTTCGTAGTAGTCGTTGATGCGGCGGGCCTGCGCATGGCGGTTGAGCCGCTCGTGCAACTGCTCCAACGCGTCGAGGTCGGCGTTGCTGGCGTTGTTGGCGGCCTCGTAGGCGCAGCGCCCTTCCAGCAAGGCGATCACCGGGAAGATTTCGTCCAGATCGCGCTCGGTGATCTCGCTCACGAAACAGCCGCGGCGCGGCTGGTGGTGCAACAAGCCTTCGGCCGTGAGCACCTTGAGCGCTTCACGCAGCGGTGTGCGCGAGATCGACAGTTCGCTGCACAAAGCCAGTTCGTCCACAAAACTGCCGGGCGCCATCACGCCCGAAAAGATGCGTTCCCGCAACTGGGCCGCCACTTCGTCATGCAGAGAATTGAGTACCACGCGCATTCGTAATCACCTGTAATTACGAATAATTTTAGAGCGTCAGCGCGATGCCTTGCCGTGGTGTTTACCCTCGAATCGGTCGGCAGCTGGCTGGCTTGGCCCAACCACCGAGCCCTGTGCCGCGCAAGCGGCGCCCTGTGAGCGCGCCTCAGCCTGCGTGAGGCTGTGAAGGCAAGACGTCAGACCTTGCGACCAAACCACCACCACAGGCCGGCACCACCCAGGATCATGGGAACGCACAACCACTGCCCCATGCTCATGCCAAGCGACAGCAGGCCCAGATGTGCGTCGGGCTCGCGGAAAAATTCAGCAATAAAACGGAACACACCGTAGCCCAGAAGAAACACCGCCGAAACCTGGCCTCTGGCCCTCGGTTTGCGCGCATAAAGCCACAACACCACAAACAGCAAGAGCCCTTCCAGCAAGAACTGGTAGGCCTGCGACGGGTGTCGGGGCAGGTCACCCGCGCCACGAAACACCATGCCCCAGGGCAGCGAAGGGTCGGCCACACGGCCCCAGAGTTCGCCGTTGATGAAATTGCCCAGGCGGCCGGCCGCCAGTCCCGTGGGCACACATGGCGCCACAAAGTCCATGACCTGCATGAACGGCCGTTGCCGGCTGCGCGCGTACCAGACCATGGCCAACATCACGCCCAGCAAACCGCCGTGAAAGCTCATGCCACCTTGCCAGACGGCAAAGATCTCCAGCGGGTTCGCCAGGTAATAAGCAGGCTTGTAAAACAGGCAGTAGCCCACGCGCCCACCCAGCACGACGCCCATGACGCCAAGAAAAAGGATGTCTTCCACATCGCGCCGCACCCAGGGAGCGGGCTGCTGTACGGCGGCAAACGGCAGATGCCGCAAGCGGGCATTGGCCAGCAGCATGAAGAGGCCAAAAGCGGCGAGGTAGGTCAGCCCGTACCAATGAATGGCCACGGGCCCGAGCTGCAGCGCGACAGGGTCAATTTGAGGATGGATCAGCATGGTCTGCGATTGTGCACGCAAGCGCCACCCGATGACCCGAGCGGCACCGGCTTGCCGGCCCGCACCGCTGGCGGAGGTTCAATCGCCAAGCAGCGACAGGTCGCGCACAGCGCCTTTGTCGGCCGAGGTGGCGAGAAACGCATAGGCCTTGAGCGCGGCCGACACCTTGCGCGGGCGCGGCAGGGTCGGTTTCCAGCCCTTGGCATCTTGTTCGGCACGGCGCTGGGCCAGCTCTTCGTCACTCACCAGCAGGTTGATGCTGCGGTTGGGAATATCGATGCGGATCTTGTCACCGTTGCGCACCAGGCCAATGGCGCCGCCCGCGGCCGCTTCGGGCGAGCAGTGGCCAATGGACAGGCCCGATGTACCGCCAGAAAAGCGCCCGTCGGTCAGCAGAGCGCAGGCTTTGCCCAGGCCTTTGGACTTGATGTAGCTGGTCGGGTACAGCATTTCCTGCATGCCGGGGCCACCCTTGGGGCCTTCGTAGCGCACGATCACCACGTCGCCGGCCTTCACGTTGTCGGCCAGGATCTGCGCCACCGCTTCGTCTTGCGACTCGGTCACAAAGGCCGAGCCTTCAAACACCAGAATCGATTCATCCACGCCCGCGGTTTTCACCACACAGCCGTCCAGCGCAATGTTGCCGCGCAGCACGGCCAGGCCGCCCTCTTGCGAGAAAGCGTGTTCGCCTGAGCGGATGCAGCCTTCGGCACGGTCCACGTCCAGGCTGGGCCAGCGCGTGGCCTGGCTGAATGCCACCTGGGTGGGGATACCGGCCGGGCCTGCCCGGTAAAAGGTCTTGACCTCTTCCGACGGGTTGCGCGCAATGTCCCAGGCGTCCAGTGCGTCCTTCATGGTCTTCGCGTGGATGGTGGGCACATCGGTGTGCAACTTGCCGGCACGGTCCAGCTCACCCAGGATGGCCATGATGCCGCCCGCGCGGTGCACGTCCTCAATGTGGTACTTGTTGGTGTTGGGCGCCACCTTGCACAGCTGCGGCACAACCCGCGACAGACGGTCGATGTCGGCCATGGTGAAGTCAATCTCGGCCTCTCGCGCAATGGCCAGGATGTGCAGGATGGTGTTGGTCGAGCCGCCCATGGCGATGTCGAGCGTGATCGCGTTCTCGAAGGCCTTGAAACCCATGGAGCGCGGCAGCACCGAGGCGTCTTCCTGCTCGTAGTAGCGGCGGCACAGGTCCACGGCCAGGCGCCCTGCCCGCTTGAACAGTTGCTCGCGGTCAGCGTGCGTGGCCAGCACGGTGCCGTTGCCCGGCAGCGCCAGACCCAGTGCTTCGGCCAGGCAGTTCATGGAATTGGCCGTGAACATGCCCGAGCAGGAACCGCAGGTTGGGCAAGCCGAGCGCTCCACTTCGGCCAGTTCGGCATCGCTCACCTTGTCGTCCACCGCCATCACCATGGCATCCACCAGGTCCAGCTTCTTGAACTCCACCACCTGCGATTGCGGGTTGGCCAGGCGCACCTTGCCGGCTTCCATGGGGCCACCCGACACGAACACCACCGGGATGTTCAGGCGCATCGCCGCCATCAACATGCCGGGGGTGATCTTGTCGCAGTTGGAAATGCACACCAGCGCGTCGGCGCAGTGGGCATTGACCATGTACTCCACCGAATCGGCGATCAGCTCTCGGCTGGGCAAGGAATACAGCATGCCGTCGTGGCCCATGGCAATGCCATCGTCCACGGCAATGGTGTTGAATTCTTTTGCCACACCGCCCACCGCCTCAATCTCTCGGGCCACCAGCTGGCCCAGGTCTTTCAAATGCACATGGCCGGGCACGAACTGGGTGAACGAGTTGGCGATGGCGATGATTGGCTTTTCAAAGTCGCCGTCTTTCATGCCGGTGGCACGCCACAGGGAACGGGCACCTGCCATGTTGCGGCCGGCGGTGGAAGTTTTGGAGCGGTAAGCGGGCATGGTGAGGCTTCGACTGGAAGGGTTCAGGGAAGGAAAAAGCGGCCTCAATTATCGCCCACCCCGCAGCGGGTTATGCCGCGTGGGCTATAAGGCGGGGTGACCGCCAAGCCCATGAACACGGCACACCAACGCCCACCCACCCGACCGAAGAGACCCACCATGGCCGAATCCAAAACCATCCCGATCCAGCCCATCAACAACCGCAGCGCGAACATCACCCAAGGCAAGTCGCGAGCGCCCAACCGATCCATGTACTACGCCATGGGCTACCAAGAAGGCGATTTCGTGAAACCCATGGTGGGCGTGGCCAACGGACACAGCACCATCACGCCGTGCAACTCGGGCCTGCAAAAACTGGCCGACGCAGCGATTGCGGGCATTGAGGAAGCCGGCGGCAACGCCCAGGTGTTTGGCACCCCGACCATTTCAGACGGCATGGCCATGGGCACCGAGGGTATGAAGTATTCGCTGGTTTCCCGCGAGGTGATTTCCGATTGCGTGGAAACCTGCGTGCAAGGCCAGTGGATGGACGGCGTAGTCGTCATTGGCGGGTGTGACAAGAATATGCCCGGCGGCCTCATGGGCATGCTGCGCGCCAACGTGCCGGCCATCTATGTGTACGGCGGCACCATCCTGCCGGGCAAGTACAAGGGCGAAGACCTCAACATCGTCAGCGTGTTCGAGGCTGTGGGCCAAAACGCCGCCGGCAACATGAGCGACGCCGACCTGCTGGAGATCGAGAAACGCGCCATCCCCGGCACCGGCTCCTGCGGCGGCATGTACACCGCCAACACCATGAGCTCGGCCTTCGAGGCCCTGGGCATCTCGCTGCCCTACTCCTCCACCATGGCCAACGTGCACGAAGAAAAGGTGGCCTCGGCCAAAGAGTCGGCCCGGGTGCTGATCGAAGCCATCCGCCAGGACATCAAGCCACGCGACATCGTCACGCGCAAATCCATTGAAAACGCGGTGGCCGTGATCATGGCCACCGGCGGGTCGACGAACGCAGTGCTGCACTTCCTGGCCATTGCGCATTGCGCGGGCGTGGAGTGGAGCATCGACGACTTCGAGCGCATCCGCCAGCGCACCCCGGTGCTGTGCGACCTGAAGCCCAGCGGCAAGGCGCTGGCCGTGGACTTGCACGTTGCAGGCGGCATTCCGCAGGTGATGAAAATGCTGCTGAACGCCGGCCTGTTGCACGGCGACTGCATCACCATCACCGGCCAGACCATTGCCGAGGTGCTGAAAGACGTGCCGGACGCGCCACCTGAGCAGAGCGTGATCCACACAATCGAGAACGCGATGTACAAGCAGGGCCACCTGGCCATCCTCAAGGGCAACCTGTCTCCCGAAGGCTGTGTGGCCAAGATCACGGGCCTGAAAAATCCAGTTATGACCGGACCCGCCCGCGTGTTTGAAGACGAACAGTCGGCTCTCAAGGCCATCCTGGACGGCAAGATAAAAGCCGGTGACGTGATGGTGCTGCGTTACCTCGGCCCCAAGGGCGGCCCGGGCATGCCCGAGATGCTGGCCCCCACGGGCGCCCTCATTGGCGCCGGCCTGGGGGAGAGTGTGGGCCTCATCACCGACGGCCGCTTCTCGGGTGGCACCTGGGGCATGGTGGTCGGGCATGTGGCGCCCGAGGCCGCCGCGGGCGGGACCATCGCCTTTGTCGAAGAAGGCGACAGCATCACCATCGACGCCCACGCCCTGAAACTGGAGCTCAACGTGCCTGAGAGCGAAATTGCACGGCGCAAGGCAGGCTGGACCGCTCCGGCTCCGCGCTACACGCGGGGCGTGCAAGCCAAGTTTGCCTTCAACGCGTCCAGCGCCAGCAAGGGCGCCGTGCTGGACAACTACTGACGCGTACGCCGTTTATTTGCGCCGCTTGCTCTTGATGCCCAGCGCCTCGCGCTGGCGGTCAATGCGATCCTGCTTTTTCTGGTCCATCCGCTCCATGGCCTTGCGTTTGGTGTAGCCGGTGGTGTCGGCCCAGGCCCACCAGGCCACCGCCATGGCAAAGGGCGACAAGACCCACCACCAGGAGAGATCAGCCACAAAACCGATCTCAAAATACTTCAGCAGCATCAGGCCCATGCCCGTGAACAGGAAAAACATCACACCCTCCAGTAAAGGCCCGATAAAGCCCGGCAAGAAACTGTAACCGACCGTATCTGAGCCGGGGGAACCGTTAAAATTGAGGCGTCTGCACCACTTCCCCATTGCACAAGGACAACACATGAAACGCGCTCTTCTGATTATGGCCGCCATGGCCGCCATCGCTGCACCGGCCATTGCTGACGAAGCGCTGGCCAAAAGCAAAAATTGCATGGCTTGCCATGCCGCTGACAAGAAGCTGGTGGGCCCGTCTTACAAGGACGTGGCCAAGAAATACGCTGGCGACGCGAAAGCGCTCGACATGCTGGCCACCAAGATCATCAAGGGTGGTTCGGGCGTGTGGGGTGCGATCCCTATGCCAGCCAATCCGCAGGTCAGCGAAGCTGACTCCAAGAAGCTGGCTGCCTGGGTGCTGAGCCAAAAGTAATTTCAGTTCCTTTGAAAACAAAAAACCCGCTGAATCTCAGCGGGTTTTTTGTTGCCTGAACGCCTTGCGGCGCTCAGGCATATTCACAGCATCAATTGTTTTCAGACAATTGATCCAGGATGGCCGGGTTCTCCAGGGTGGAGGTGTCCTGGGTGATAGCTTCACCTTTGGCGATCGAGCGCAGCAGGCGGCGCATGATCTTGCCCGAGCGGGTCTTGGGCAGGTTGTCACCGAAACGGATGTCTTTGGGCTTGGCGATCGGGCCGATCTCTTTGCCCACCCAGTCGCGCAGCACCTTGGCAATGGCTTTGGCTTCGTCGCCGGTGGGGCGCGAACGCTTGAGCACCACGAAGGCCACAATGGCTTCGCCGGTGAGGTCGTCCGGACGGCCCACCACAGCGGCTTCGGCCACCAGGTCGGTCTTGCCCACCAGCGCGGATTCGATTTCCATCGTACCCATGCGGTGGCCCGACACGTTCAGCACGTCGTCAATACGGCCCGTGATGCGGAAGTAGCCGCGGTCTAGGCTGCGCACGGCGCCGTCGCCGGCCAGGTAGTAGCCCTTGAGCTCTTCAGGGAAGTAGCTTTTCTTGAAGCGCTCGGGGTCACCCCAGATGGTGCGAATCATCGAAGGCCATGGGCGCTTGACCACCAGGATGCCGCCTGCGCCGTTGGGCACGTCGTTGCCCGTCTCGTCCACGATGGCGGTGGTAATGCCCGGCAGCGGCAGCGTGCACGAACCTGGCACCAGTGGCGTTGCGCCAGGCAGCGGCGTGATCATGTGACCACCGGTTTCGGTCTGCCAGAAGGTGTCCACAATGGGGCAGCGCTCGCCGCCCACGTGCTTGTAGTACCACATCCAGGCTTCTGGGTTGATGGGCTCGCCCACCGAACCCAGCAGACGCAAGCTGCTCAGATCGGAGCGCGCCGGATGCACTTTCTCGTCACCCTCAGCGGCCTTGATCAGCGAGCGGATGGCCGTGGGTGCGGTGTAGAAAATGGTGCACTTGTGCTTCTCGATCATCTGCCAGAAGCGGCCAGCGTTCGGGTAGGTGGGCACGCCTTCAAACACGATTTGCGTGGCGCCTGCGGCCAGCGGGCCATAGGCAACGTAGGTGTGGCCGGTGATCCAGCCGATGTCGGCGGTGCACCAGAACACGTCGCTGTCCTTCAGGTCGAAGGTCCAGTTCATGGTCAGGTTGGCCCACAGCAGGTAGCCACCGGTGCTGTGCTGCACGCCCTTGGGCGTGCCGGTGGAACCCGAGGTGTAAAGCACAAACAGCGGGTGCTCGGCGCTCACCATTTCCGCCGGGCAATCGGTCGACTCGGCAGCCATCACGTCGTGCATGAAACTGTCGCGACCGGCGACCATGTTGACCGCGGTGGGGGTGCGCTGGAACACGATCACGTCTTTCACGCAATCGCAGCCGCCCATGGCGATGCCTTCGTCCACGATGGACTTGAGCGGCAGCTCTTTGCCGCCGCGCAGCTGGTAATTGGCTGTGATCACGGCCACGGCGCTGGCGTTTTGGATGCGCTCTTGCAGGGCCTTGGCCGAGAAGCCACCGAACACCACGCTGTGGGTGGCGCCGATGCGGGCACATGCCTGCATGGCCACCACGCCTTCAATGGTCATGGGCATGTAAATGACGACGCGGTCGCCCTTCTTCACACCCTTGGCCTTGAGCGCGTTGGCGAACTGGGAGACCTTGGCCAGCAGTTCCTTGTAAGTCACCTTGGTCACTTCGCCGCCATCGGCTTCGAAGATGATGGCGGTCTTGTTTTCCACCGGGGTGCCCATGTGGCGGTCCAGGCAGTTGTACGAAGCGTTCAACTCGCCATCTTCGAACCACTTGTAGAAGGGAGCGTTCGACTCGTCCAGCGTTTTGGTGAAGGGCTTGTGCCAGGTCAAGGTTTCACGAGCGCGTTTGGCCCAGAAACCCTCGAAGTCGATTTCTGCCTCGGCACACAGCGCGTTGTAGGCATCCATGCCCGAAATGCGGGCGGCCTTCACCGTGGCCTCGGTGGGTTCAAAAACGCGGTTTTCGACCAGGGTGGATTGGATGGACGTCGACGGTGCGGACATGGGCAGTCTCCTCGGGTGTATGGGTAACAGATCAGCCATCGAATGTGCGCAAAGGCTCTTACGAGCCACTTACATGGCCGGCGGCTTGCATAGCCTGACGAACGGCAGAACATTGGGACGCGCCCTAAAATCAAGCCCCCCATCACCCAGGCCCTTCAGGCAACCATGCCCGACACACACTCCGTTCCCAACCCAAGCTTGCGCCTGCGACTTGGCGCATTCCTGGCCAGTGCTCGCGTTCAGCGGTTCATCATTGGCTTGATCGTGATCAATGCGGTGCTGATGGGACTGGAGACCTCACCAGCCCTGATGGCCCAATACGGCAACACCCTGCTCGCCTTCGACCGGGCCATCCTGGTGGTGTTCGTGCTGGAGATTGCCCTGCGCCTCTACGTCCACCGCGCAGCATTTTTCCGCGACCCGTGGAGCCTGTTTGATTTTGCGGTGGTGGGCATTGCACTCATTCCTGCCAGCGGGCCCTTCGCGGTGCTGCGTGCCCTGCGCGTGCTGCGGGTGCTGCGCATGCTCACCATGGTGCCCTCCATGCGCCGGGTGGTGGGGGCGCTGCTTTCTGCCATCCCGGGGCTTTCGTCGATTGCGCTGGTGCTGCTGCTGGTCTTTTATGTTTTCGCCGTCATCGCCACGCACCTGTTTGGCGTCGACTTCCCGGACTGGTTTGGACACCTCGGCCGGTCGCTGTACACACTGTTCCAGATCATGACGCTGGAGAGCTGGTCGATGGGCATCGCCCGGCCGGTGATGGAAGTGGCGCCTTTCGCCTGGATTTTCTTCATCATCTTCATCTTGTTCGCCACTTTCACGATGCTCAACCTGTTCATCGCGATCATCGTCAACGCGATGCAGACCTTCAACGAAGGCGAACACCAATCCACAGTGGAAGCGGTGGAGCAGGTCGGCCAGTCCATTGAGCATCAGTTGCATGCAGAGGTGCAACTGCTGCGCCAGGAAATCGGCGAACTCAAGGGCCTGCTGCGCGGCGCTGACGGCGTGCTCGGCGCGAACAGCGCGCCCCGCTGAAACAAAGCTCGGCTGAATGCGAAAGGTGCCTGTGGTGTGGCTCTTACCTAGCGCCCCACCATGGCGGCCGGGTCCACCCACAGGTCAAACTGATCCCCGGTCACATGGCCCAGAGCCAGCGCTGCAGCGCGCAAGGTCGAGCCGTCCCGATGGGCCTTTTTGGCGATCTCCGCCGCCTTGTCGTAGCCAATGTGCGCATTCAAGACGGTCACCAGCATCAGCGAGCGCTCCACCATCTCGGCCATGCGGCCCACATTCGGCTCGATGCCCTCTGCGCAATGCTCGCGAAAACTGCGCATCCCATCGCTCAGCAGCCGCACACTTTGCAGAAAATTGTGCGCAATCATGGGCCGGAACACGTTGAGTTCAAAATTGCCCGATGCGCCGCCCATGTTGATGGCCACGTCGTTGCCCATGACCTGACAACACAACATGGTGAGCGCCTCACACTGAGTCGGGTTGACCTTCCCCGGCATGATGGACGACCCGGGCTCGTTCTCGGGAATCGAAATTTCACCCAAGCCACAACGTGGCCCACTCGCCAGCCAACGCACGTCGTTGGCGATCTTCATCAGGCCAGCGGCCAGCGTTTTCAAAGCACCATGGGCGTGCACCAGCGCATCGCAACTGGCCAGCGCCTCAAACTTGTTGGGTGCTGTGACCAGTGGCATGTCCGTGTGGCGGGCCAGTTCGGCCGCCACGGACACATCGAAACCAGCCGGTGCATTGAGCCCGGTGCCCACCGCTGTGCCGCCAAGGGCCAGCTCACACAAATGAGGGAGCGCCGCACGCACATGCCGATCCGAGTGCGACAGTTGTGCCGCCCAGCCGGACATTTCCTGTCCCAGCGTCAGCGGGGTTGCGTCTTGCAAATGGGTTCTGCCAATTTTCACGATCGCGTCAAAAGCCGCCGCTTTGGCAGACAGCGTGGTGTGCAGGTCGGCCAGCGCCGGCAGCAAGCGCTGCATCAGGCCCAGCACGGCGGCCAGGTGCATGGCGGTGGGAAACACGTCGTTCGACGACTGGCTTCGGTTCACGTCGTCGTTCGGATGCACGAGGCGGCCGGCGCCCCGCGGCCCGCCCAGCAACTCGCTCGCCCGATTGGCCAGCACCTCGTTCAAATTCATGTTGGTTTGCGTCCCCGAGCCGGTCTGCCAGACCATCAACGGGAATTCAACCGCTTGCTGGCCGCCAATCACCTCGTCAGCCGCGGCCACGATGGCTTGCGACTTGTCCGCGTCTAGTCCGGCCAGGCGCGCGTTGACCACGGCGCAAGCCCGCTTCACCCTCGCCAGCGCATCAATCAGCTCGCTCGGCATGCGCTCGCCTGAAATGTTGAAATGCGCCAGCGAGCGCTGCGTCTGCGCACCCCACAAACGCTGAGCGGGCACCGCAATGGGGCCCATGCTATCCGACTCGTCGCGGGTCTCTGATTCAGCATTCATGGCGAAGCCTCTGGTCGTCAGCCAGCCCAAGGGCTGACCTGTCAAAATAACATGTTGCGCACACCGTAGCAGAGTCATCGCCGCGTATGCAACGCGGCCAGTGCCATCCAAGCCCATATCCAAGCCAACCCACTTGCACACAACACCCACGCCATGACCACGAGCATCCGCCAGAACGACCTGATCGAATCCGTCGCCGCCGCCCTGCAGTACATCAGCTACTACCACCCGGCCGACTACATCGCCCACCTGGCCCGCGCTTACGAGCGCGAGCAGAGCCCGGCCGCGAAAGACGCGATCGCTCAGATCCTGACCAACAGCAAGATGAGCGCCACCGGTCACCGCCCGATCTGCCAGGACACCGGCATCGTCAACGTGTTCCTGAAGGTGGGCATGGACGTGCGCTGGGACGGCTTCACCGGCAGCCTGGACGACGCCATCAACGAAGGCGTGCGCCAGGGCTACAACCACCCCGACAACACGCTGCGCGCCAGCGTGGTGGCCGACCCGCAGTTCGACCGCAAGAACACCAAGGACAACACCCCCGCCGTGATCTTTACCGAGATCGTGCCCGGCAACACGGTGGAAGTGACCGTGGCCGCCAAGGGCGGCGGCTCGGAAAACAAGTCCAAGATGGTCATGCTCAACCCCGGCGACAGCGTGGTGGACTGGGTGCTGAAAACCGTACCGACCATGGGCGCCGGCTGGTGCCCGCCGGGCATGTTGGGCATCGGTATCGGCGGCACCGCTGAAAAAGCGGTGCTCATGGCCAAGGAAAGCCTGATGGACGACCTGGACATGTACGAACTGCAGGCCAAGGCGTCCAAGGGCGAGAAGCTCAGCAAGGTCGATGAGATGCGCCTGGAGCTGTTTGAGAAAGTCAACGCGCTCGGCATTGGCGCGCAGGGCCTGGGCGGCCTGACCACCGTGCTCGATGTGAAGATCAAGATGTACCCCACCCACGCGGCCAGCAAGCCCGTGGCCATGATCCCCAACTGCGCGGCCACGCGCCACGCCCACTTTGTGCTCGACGGCAGCGGCCCGGTCTACCTGGACCCACCGAGCCTCGACCTGTGGCCCAACGTCGACTGGACGCCCGACACGCAGAAGAGCCAGCGCGTCAACCTTGACACGCTCACGCCCGCCGAGGTGGCCAGCTGGAAGCCGGGCCAGACCCTGCTGCTCAACGGCAAGATGCTCACCGGTCGCGACGCCGCGCACAAGCGCATCCAGGACATGCTGGCCAAGGGGGAGCCCCTGCCGGTGGACTTCACCAACCGCGTCATTTACTACGTGGGCCCGGTCGATCCGGTGCGCGACGAAGCCGTGGGTCCCGCTGGCCCCACCACCGCCACCCGCATGGACGGATTCACCGAAATGATGCTGGCCAAGACCGGATTGATCGCCATGATTGGTAAAGCCGAGCGTGGCCCGGTCGCTATTGAAGCCATCAAAAAACACCAGTCAGCCTACCTCATGGCCGTGGGCGGCGCTGCCTACCTGGTATCCAAGGCCATCAAGCATGCCAAAGTGGTGGGCTTTGCCGACATGGGCATGGAAGCCATCTACGAATTCGACGTGGTGGACATGCCCGTGACCGTGGCCGTGGATTCGGGTGGCACCAGCGCCCACATCACCGGCCCGGCCGAGTGGAGCAAGCGCATCGCCACTGGCGAGTTCAAAGGCATTGCCGTCGCCAGCGCTTGAAAACCATCGGAATTTTTGACAGCGGGGTGGGTGGCCTGAGCGTGCTGCGTGCCTTGCTGGCTGAAATTCCAGAAGCCCAGTTTGTTTATGTGGCCGACAGCGCCTTCGCCCCCTATGGCGAGCGCAGCGCCCAAGCTGTTGTCGACCGCTCCAGCCGCATCGCGGCCTACCTTTTGCAGCACCATGCTGTTGATGCGCTGGTGGTGGCCTGCAACACCGCCACAGCCATGGCGATTGACGACTTGCGCCTGGCCTACCCGCACCTGCCTATTGTGGGCGTGGAGCCGGCCCTGAAAACCGCAGCCCAAATGAGCCGCAGCGGGCACATTGGCGTGCTCGCCACACGCGGCACCCTGGACAGTGCGCGTTTTGCTCAACTGCGCTCCCGCGTCGAGGCATCCGCTCCCAGTGCTCAATTCAGCTGCCAACCTTGCGACGGACTGGCCGATGCCATTGAGCGCGGCGACGCCAACACCACCCAGCGGCTTTGCCAGCGCTATCTGCAGGCCGTGCAAACGCGGCAAGACCCCTCCCCGCCCATCGATACCCTGGTACTGGGATGCACCCACTACCCCTTCGCGGCAGATGTTCTGAGCCAGCTCTGTGGCCCTGGCATCATGTTGGTGGAAACCGGCCTGCCCGTGGCCCGCCGCACCAGGGCGGTTCTAGGACTCGACGCGGCAGACCATCGCGGTGATGTCGCACACCCCAGGCTACAACTGCTTTGCACAGGCGACCCAGCTGCGCTTACGCAGGCCGCACAGTGCTGGCTACCCACCTCAGCCACCGCAGCGCCACTGATCTGCTGAGCTTTTCGCTTGACCTGAGCGCCACACCGCCACACGCATCGTGTGATGCCTGACACACCCTGCGGACACCCCCTCTGGCCTAAACGACACCAATTCAGTACATTGGCAAGCGTGCACCTCAACGGTGTTCGTCTCAACCACCTCTGAAAGGAACGCAAGGCATGGCCAACAAAAAGATCAACGATGTTGAGGGTATCGGCCCAGTCATCGGCGAAAAATTGAATAACGCTGGCGTAGCAGACACGGACTCCCTGCTGAACCAGGCCAAAACACCGGCCCTGCGCAAGGCCCTTGCAGCCAAAGCCGGCCTGACGGAAAAGCAGCTGCTGAGATTTGCCAACATGGTCGACCTGTACCGCATCAGCGGTGTGGGCTCGGAGTACGCCGACTTGCTGGAAGCCGCCGGGGTGGACACGGTGCCCGAGTTGGCCCGCCGCCGGGCAGACAACCTGACGACGGCTATGGCCGAACTCAACGCCACGAAAAAACTGGTCCGCCGCGTCCCCACCGAAGCCGAAGTGACAAAGTGGGTCGAGCAGGCCAAAGGCCTGCCACGAATGCTTGAATACTGAAGGCTCTACCCCGGGCACGCGACAGTCACATGGCCCTGCGGGGCCATTTTTCTTGTCTGACGGGGCGCTGGTCCGGCCAGTGTGGCGGCATGGCCGCGCTGCATGTTCACCGGAATCAACAAGGCCAAACCCCCAAGAACAACGCACCAGTGAGGCCAATGGGCAGCTGCGCTGGTTGACGCCCCTCTCCTGTCGTCGAAGTGAGCCCACAACTCAAGGGCCCAAGGATAGTGGCCAGACGGGTTGCAAAAGTCCACAGACCATAAATCTCAACCCGCTGTTTTGGCGTGGCCAACCTACCCGCCATGGCACGGCCCGACGACTACATTGAGCCCGTGCAAAAGACAGCAGGGGGCTGCGGCGAACCAGAGAACCACTGCCAGGTTGTGGCCAGCAGGACACCACGCTTGATGATCAGTGCAAATGGCGAGGCTTGCGCGGTCCACCGTGCCCCGAAGGGCCACCGTGTCCACGGGGCGGACGGCCCAGCTGCATCGAGTTCACCAGGGCGTCAAAACGCTCAGTAAACAGCTTGTCAATGGCCACCACCACATCACCAAGCTCGGCCGCGTCAAAGTGGCGCTCCATGATGTGCACCACGTCCTGAACGAGCAAGTCGCGCTGTACCTGCATGATCGCTGCTGGCGTCGGACCGACAAAGCACATCATGAAGTCGTCGCGGGCTTCTTCTTCAGAAGACTCGTCTTCCTCGTCGTATTCGGTGTCGTAAAAAGACACCTCCAACGGCGCTCCGGCCGAGGCGATTTCGTTCAGGCCCATGCAAGCTTCCTCGATCACCTGCCGAAAGTCTTCGTCGCCGGGAACGGTCCAGCACATCTGCAGCACGTGCGCAGCCGCATCGAAACGGATGCCAGGCTCGTCTTCGTAGGCGCTCTCGGCGGCGGCGGCCAGAGAGCGTGCGCCGGCGTATTGCCACAGCGGCTTGAGCGCGTCTTGGATCTGGCTGAACACCACATCTTCGCGCAGCGGCACGTCTCCATGCACATGGATTTCGAAGGGTGCGTTGTATCGGGTCATGGGAAACTCACTGTACCGGCGAAACCGGAAAAAACCTAGCGGTGGTGCCTCGAACCGGAATCGAACCGGTACGGCCTGTTAAAGCCGGCGGATTTTAAGTCCGCTGTGTCTACCAATTTCACCATCGAGGCTGGCCGTCATTGTCGCAGGTTCGACATCTGGACTTTGGGGGGAGCCTGCGCGAAGACCATTGCGCGGTTCCGCCGTGGCCTGTAAAGGCTTGCCGTCAACACATTTGAGCCACCAACAAAAAAAGGAAGCAAAGCTTCCTTTTAGAGATTGGAGCGGGATAAGAGACTCGAACTCTCGACCTATACCTTGGCAAGGTATCGCTCTACCAACTGAGCTAATCCCGCATACGTGTGCCGCTTGCCAGCGACTGGAGGCGCGACCCGGAGTCGAACCGGGCTAGACGGATTTGCAATCCGTTGCATAACCGATTTGCTATCGCGCCAAATGCAACTGGCACCAAAGCCAACTGCAACATCACCGACAAAAAAGGGAAGCAGGGCTTCCCTTTTTAATTTGGAGCGGGATAAGAGACTCGAACTCTCGACCTATACCTTGGCAAGGTATCGCTCTACCAACTGAGCTAATCCCGCATGTTTCTAACGTCTGCCAGAAGCTGAAATTCTAGCGCAAAAAAACGCTGGTTTTCAAGCCCCTAGCAACTTTTTGCTCAGTGCTTGACAGCATCCGGCGCCGTTGCCGCAGGCCGGGCCGACGCTGCAGCCACCTGGGCGGCCACCTCTTCGTCGGTCAAAGGCACGGGCAAACGCTCCAGCGCGATCGCCAGCACCTTGTCGATCCACTTCACCGGAACGATCTCCAGACCTTCCTTCACGTTGTCCGGAATCTCCGCCAGATCCTTCACGTTCTCTTCCGGAATGATCACGGTCTTGATGCCGCCACGCAATGCGGCCAGCAACTTTTCTTTGAGACCGCCAATGGCCGTGACCTCACCGCGCAGGGTGATCTCCCCGGTCATGGCTACATCCGCACGCACGGGAATGCCCGTGAGCGATGAGACAAGGGCCGTGGTCATGGCTGCACCCGCGCTGGGGCCGTCTTTCGGTGTCGCGCCGTCGGGCACGTGAATGTGGATGTCTCGCTTGTCGAATTGCTCGTCTTTGATGCCCAGTGAACGGGAACGGCTGCGTACCACGGTGCGCGCTGCCTCAACCGACTCTTTCATCACATCGCCCAGCGATCCGGTGCGGGTGATCACGCCTTTGCCGGGCATGATCGCCACTTCGATGGTGAGCAAATCGCCGCCGACCTCGGTCCACGCCAGTCCCACCACCTGCCCCACCTGGTTTTGCGCTTCAGCACGGCCATAGCTGTATTTGCGCACACCCAGAAAATCGTTGAGGTTGTCTGAGTTGACCACCACGGTGGGGGTGTATTTTTTGAGCAGCAGGCCCTTCACCACCTTGCGGCAGATCTTGCCCAGCTCGCGCTCAAGCGAACGCACGCCGGCTTCTCGGGTGTAGTAGCGCACGATGTCACGCACCGCAGACTCCTGAACCTCCATCTCACCGTCTCGAATACCGTTGTTCTTCAGCTGCTTGGGCAGCAGGTAGCGCATGGCGATGTTGGTCTTTTCGTCTTCGGTGTAACCCGACAGGCGGATCACTTCCATCCGGTCCAGCAGCGCCGGCGGGATGTTCATCGAGTTCGACGTGGCCACAAACATGACATCGGACAGGTCAAAGTCCACTTCGACGTAGTGATCCCCGAAGGTGTGGTTCTGCTCGGGGTCAAGCACTTCCAGCAAAGCGCTGGAAGGGTCACCACGGAAATCGGTGCCCAGTTTGTCGATCTCGTCCAGCAAGAAAAGCGGGTTGCGTGTGCCCACTTTGCTCAGGCTTTGCAACACCTTGCCTGGCATCGCACCAATGTAGGTGCGGCGGTGGCCGCGAATCTCGGCCTCGTCGCGCATACCACCCAGCGCCATACGAACGTACTTGCGTCCGGTGGCCTTGGCAACTGACTGCCCCAGCGAGGTCTTGCCCACGCCGGGCGGACCCACCAAGCACAAGATGGGCGCCTTCACCTTGTCCACGCGCTGCTGAACCGCAAGGTATTCGAGGATGCGGTCCTTGACCTTGTCTAGACCGTAATGATCTTCGTTGAGCACGGCTTCAGCGTGCGCCAGGTCGTGCTTGATCTTGGTCTTCTTGCTCCATGGCAACGCCACCAGTGCATCGATGTAGTTGCGCACCACCGTGGCTTCGGCAGACATGGGCGACATCAGCTTGAGCTTTTTGAATTCGGCGTCGGCCTTTTTGCGCGCATCAGCGGGCATTTTGGCGGCCTTGATCTTCTTCTCGATCTCTTCAATATCGGCGCCCTCTTCGCCTTCGCCCAGTTCTTTCTGGATCGCCTTGACCTGCTCGTTCAGATAGAAGTCGCGTTGGTTCTTTTCCATTTGGCGCTTGACGCGACCGCGGATTTTTTTGTCGACGTTCAAGATGTCGACTTCGCGCTCGAGCTGTTCAAACAGGTTTTCCAGGCGCTTGTTGACCGGGTCGAGGTCCAGCACCACCTGCTTGGACTCCAGCTTGAGCGGCAGGTGGGCAGCGATGGTGTCGGCCAGGCGACCTGGGTCGTCGATGCTGGAGATCGACGTCAAGATCTCGGAGGGGATCTTTTTGTTGAGCTTGACGTACTGGTCAAACTGCTGCATCACCGCGCGGCGCAGCGCCTCAAGCTCGGTGGACTGCGTGTCGGCGCGCTCGGTCGACGGGTCAACGGGGGTCACATTGGCCACGAAATGGGTGTCACCGTCGCGAATGTCGAGCACCTTGGCCCGCTGAAGGCCTTCAACCAGCACCTTCACGGTACCGTCGGGCAGCTTGAGCATTTGCAAGATGGTGGCCACGCAGCCCATCTCAAACATGTCTTCCGTGGAAGGCTCGTCCTTGGCTGCGGCCTTTTGCGCCACCAGCATGATGCGGCGCTCGGCCTCCATGGCAGCTTCAAGTGCTTTGATACTTTTCGGGCGACCCACAAACAGCGGAATCACCATGTGCGGGAAGACCACCACATCGCGCAAGGGCAACAGGGGCAGGTCAACCGGCGAACTGGGCAAGGGGGTATGTCCGGACATTTCAACCTCAGCAAAATCAGCAGGTAGGGTTGATGCGGGCGATATCAACCGGACGCATCGATGACATTAAAAAGCAGGCTCCCATCCGCTGGGGATGGTGGTCAGGCCTGCTTGGCAGCTTCGCGGTACACCAGCAGCGGTGGTTTGTTTTCGTCAATGGTGGACTCGTCGACCACCACTTTCTCAACGTTGCTCATCCCTGGCAACTCAAACATGGTGTCGATCAGCGCATTTTCCAGGATGGAGCGCAAACCGCGGGCGCCCGTCTTGCGGGCCAGCGCCTTGCGGGCAATCGCCTTGAGCGCTGCAGGACGCACCTCCAACTCGGCACCTTCCATGGACAGCAGGCGGGAAAACTGTTTCACCACGGCGTTTTTGGGTTCGGTGAGGATTTCGACCAGTGCGTCCTCGCTGAGTTCAGACAGCGCGGCAATGACGGGCACACGGCCCACCAACTCGGGGATCAGACCGAACTTGATCAGGTCTTCTGGCTCGATTTCCTTGAAGGCTTCGGTCAGGCTGCGCTGCTGCTTGCTCTTGACCAGCGCACCAAAACCCATGCCCGAGGCTTCTGTGCGGTTTTCGATGATCTTTTCAAGGCCGGCAAACGCGCCGCCGCAGATGAACAGGATGTTGGTGGTGTCCACCTGCAGAAAATCCTGGTTCGGGTGTTTGCGACCACCTTGCGGAGGCACCGAGGCCATGGTGCCCTCGATGAGCTTCAGCAAGGCCTGCTGAACGCCCTCACCCGACACGTCACGGGTGATGGACGGGTTGTCCGACTTGCGGGTGATCTTGTCGATTTCGTCGATGTAAACGATGCCCTGCTGCGCGCGCTCGACATCGTAGTTGCAGCTCTGCAAGAGCTTGGCCACGATGTTTTCCACGTCTTCGCCCACATAACCGGCTTCGGTCAGGGTGGTCGCGTCGGCCATGACGAAGGGCACATTGAGCATGCGCGCCATGGTCTGAGCCAGCAGCGTTTTGCCAGAGCCTGTGGGGCCGATCAGCAAAATATTGCTTTTGGCCAGTTCCACGTCGTCCTTGCGGGCCGTGAGCTTGTGGCGTAGGCGCTTGTAGTGGTTGTACACCGCAACCGCCAGGGCACGCTTGGCCGGGTCTTGGCCAATCACGTAGTTGTCCAGGTTGGACTTCAGCTCGGCGGGCGTGGGTACGTCATCGCCAGCAGCCTTGACCGACTCCAGACCGGGCAACTCGTCACGGATGATGTCGTTGCAAAGATCAATGCACTCGTCGCAGATGAAGACCGAAGGGCCAGCGATCAGCTTCTTGACCTCGTGTTGGCTCTTGCCACAAAACGAGCAGTAGAGCGCTTTTTCACTGGAGGTGGCTTTTTTGTCGGCCATAAGTCTTTAGGGTCTTGGAAACGGAAAGTGCAAGCAGCAACGATGATAGTTCAAGGCTGCCAGGGGGCAAACGGGTGAAAAGCACCGGTTTCGGCGCTTTCCCCTTCGTGCGGCGCATGTCAGACAGAGCACAGCGCCGTGGAAACTCAGACGGCGCCGGGACGCTTGTCGATCACCTTGTCGATGAGGCCGTATTCGGCCGACTCGGCAGCCGAAAGGTAGTAATCGCGCTCGGTATCACGTTCAATTTTTTCCAGCGGCTGGCCAGTGCGCTCGGCCAGAATCTTGTTGAGCTGGTCACGCGTCTTCAAAATTTCACGGGCGTGAATCTCGATTTCGGTGGCCTGGCCCTGGGTTCCGCCCAGAGGCTGGTGAATCATGATCTTAGAGTTGGGCAACGCGAAACGCTTGCCCTTGGCGCCAGCCGACAGCAAGAAAGCACCCATGCTGGCCGCCATGCCGATGCACAGTGTAGACACGTCGGACTTGATGAAGTTCATGGTGTCAAAAATCGCCATACCGGCGCTCACCGACCCACCGGGGGAGTTGATGTAGAACGAAATGTCCTTGTCCGGATTTTCGCTTTCCAGAAACAACAACTGCGCCACCACCAGGTTGGCAGACTGATCGTTCACCGGGCCCACCAGAAAGATCACGCGTTCCTTGAGCAGGCGCGAATAGATGTCGTACGCGCGCTCGCCGCGGCCCGACTGCTCGATCACCATGGGCACCATGCCCAAGCCTTGAATATCCATTGCGCTCATGCGTTTCTCCGTGTATTGATTGGTCGCGATGCCACTACTGTAACCAACCTGGGAAGGCCGTTACCCGGTCACGGGCTTGACCAGACTGTCCATATGGCGTGCAGACCGCGAAAGGCAAGCCAAAGTCAAAAAAAAGGGCGGAATACTCCGCCCTGGGCATTGCTGCCACACTCGCCAAACCGTTCATCGGGCCCGTGCTCACGCACCGACCACGAAGCGGCCCAAGCCGATCAGGCCTGGCCCATCAGCTCTTCGAAGCTGACCGACTTGTCGGTGATCTTGGCTTTGGACAGAACGAATTCGGTCACGTTGTTTTCGATCACGATGGCTTCCACCTCGGCCATGCGGCGGTTGTCGCCGGTGTACCAGCGCACCACGTCGGCCGGCTTTTCGTACGAAGCGGCCAGCTCTTCGATGTGGGCCTTGATCTGCTCGGGCTTGGCGTGCAGTTCGTTGGCGCGCACCAATTCAGCCACCACCAGGCCCAGACGCACACGGCGCTCGGCTTGAGGGCGGAACAGGTCGTCAGGAATCGGCGCCTTGTCGGCGTCTTTCACACCGCGCTGCTTCAGGTCGGCGCGGGCGCCTTCCACCAGGCGGTCGAGTTCGGCTTGCACCACCGACTTCGGCAGGTCCAGCTCGGCTTTGGCGGCCAGGGCGTCCATGGCAGCCTGTTTGTTGCGCGCCTGCAAACGGAACTTCACTTCGCGTTCCAGGTTTTTCTTGATGTCAGCGCGCAAGCCGTCCACCGTGCCGTCGGCAATGCCCAGCGAGGCGGCCAGGGCATCGTCCACTTCGGGCAGATGAGCGGCTTCGATCTTGTTGACGGTGACCAGGAAGTCGGCCGTTTTGCCGGCGACGTCTTTGCCGTGGTAGTCCTCAGGGAAAGCCAGCGGGAAGGTCTTGGACTCACCCGACTTCATGCCGCGCACGGCGTCTTCAAATTCCTTGAGCATCTGGCCGTCGCCAACGATGAACTGGAAGGCTTCGGCCTTGCCGCCTTCAAACGGCTCGCCGTCGATCTTGCCAGCGAAGTCGATGGTGACGCGGTCGCCGTCTTGGGCGGCCTGGTCTTGCGCGCGCTGCGCAAAGGTGCGGCGCTGCTTGCGCAGGATGTCCAGGGTGCGGTCGATGGCGGCGTCGTTGACGTCGGCGCTGACTTTTTCCACTTCGGCGGTGGTCAGGTCGTCGATTTTGACTTCGGGGTACACCTCGAAAACCGCGTCAAAGGCCAGCTGGCCTTCGGGCGCCTCTTCTTTTTCGGTGATCTTGGGCTGGCCAGCCACGCGCAGCTGCGCTTCGTTGGCGGCAGTGGCGAAGGCTTCGCCCACTTTGTCGTTCATGACTTCGTAGTGCACGGAGTAGCCGTAACGCTGGGCCACCACGTTCATCGGCACTTTGCCGGGACGGAAACCGTCCATCTTGACGTCGCGAGCCAGGCGCTTGAGGCGCTTGGATACTTCGCTCTGGATCACTTCGGCCGGCAGCGTCAGCGTGATCTTGCGCTCGAGCTTCTCAAGGGTTTCAACGTTCACGGTCATGGTTTTCTCCAAAAGAGTGTCGGTCAACCAGCCTGCCTGGCCGACCCGGGATGTCTGTTCGTCTGTGAGGTGGTGCGCGGGGGGGGACTCGAACCCCCACATCCTTGCGGACGTCAGGACCTAAACCTGGTGCGTCTACCAATTTCGCCACCCGCGCGTCCTGTGAGCGGTATTTCTTGCATGGCGCCCCTAAGGCGCTGTCTGCAGTGTGCCCGCTTTGCGGCAACCCTAGATTGTAGCCGCTGTGGCCACCACCGCCCGGCTCACAAGGCCAGCCGCTGGCGCAAGGCACGCACCGCGCTGCCCGGCGTGGTGAGCACCGGCAGACCCACGGCCTGCTGAACGGCGGCCTGTGCACGCGCCATGCTGAACTGCGCCAACGCAATCACCTGACAACCCTGGCGGGCGAGCGCCTGGGCCGCCTCCACCACCAAGGCATCGTGCCGCGCGGTATCGCCTTCGTTCAGGGCCTGCAGCGCGCCTTCGGCCATGGCGGTGGCCAGCGCGGTGCCGGTTGGAAACTCGGGCGGCATGGAAGCCAGCGTGGGCGCAAAGGACGCGATCAAACCGATCCGTCCCCCGTGCGCAACCGCCTCGGCCACCATGGCCTCGTTAGGTTTGAGCACGGGCATGTGAGACCGGCGCGCGGCCACCGCTTCAATGCAAGGCCCAAAGGCCGAGCAAGTGAACAGAATGGCTTGTGCGCCTGTGCCCTCGGCGTAGGCGGCCAGGGCTTCAAAACGCTGGTGCATGGCTGCGTCCAGGCCTTGCGCTGATCTCGCCAAGTCGGCGGACAGGCTGTCGTCCAGCAGATTCATGCGCTGGGCCTGCGGCCATGTGCTCGCCAGCTCATCGTTGATGGGCGCCACCGAGTGCGCCAGCGCGTGTATGAGCGCGATGCGCGTCATGCCGCGGCGCCCTGTCGCTTCTGACGGCTGCGCTGCAGGCCCATCACCAGCAACAACAAGGCCAGGGCTGGCAGGTACAACCACTCCTTGGCAGGTCGATCGGACGGCACCTCCGCCGACACGATGCGGTAGCCCTGCTCGATGCCGAGTTTTTCAGCGGGACTGCCAAACTTCACAGCAGCGATCAGCAGCTCATCGCCTTGCGCCATCACGGTAAGGCCCGAACTGGCCAGGCGCTCGCGTGCCGCGCCGGGCTCGCCCAGGGGCAGCAACACGCCTTTGCGGATGTCATCGCCATTCATGTTCATGCCCTCGATCCAGACGCGCTTGCCCGAACCGGCCGGCGCTTGCTCGATCAGCCCTGTCATCTGGGCAGCGGGCACTTCGTCAAACGGCGGGTACAGCATGTCCCACCAGTAACCAGGACGGAACAGAGTGAAGGTGATCAGCAGCAGGGCAACGGTTTCGTACCAGCGCGACTTAACGAGGAAATAGCCCTGGGTGGCCGCCGCAAACACCAGCATGGCCACCGTGGCACTGACCACAGTGAGGATCAGGTGCAAGGGCCCGGTCAACCCCATCAACAGCAACTGGGTGTTGAAGATGAACAGAAACGGCAGGATGGCCGTGCGCATGCTGTAGTAAAAGGCGGTGATACCGGTCTTGATGGGGTCGGCGCGCGCAATGGCCGCCGCGGCAAACGAGGCCAGACCCACCGGCGGCGTCACGTCGGCCATGAGGCCGAAATAGAACACGAACAGGTGCACCGCAATCAGCGGCACGATCAGGCCGCTCTGGGCGCCCAGCTCCACCACCACCGGTGCCATGAGAGTGGACACCACGATGTAATTGGCGGTGGTGGGCAAGCCCATGCCCAGAATCAGGCTGATGACCGCCACCAGAATCAGCATGAGCATGAGGTTGCCACCCGACAACAGTTCCACCAGCTCGGTCATGACCAGACCGACACCAGTGAGCGACACGGTGCCGACGATGATGCCGGCCGCCGCCGTGGCCACGCCAATACCGATCATGTTGCGCGCACCGGTGGCCAGGCCATCGATCAGATCGGCAAAGCCTTGGCGGGTGGCAGCACCCAGCCTACCCTGGCCGCGAAACGCGGCGATGATGGGCTTTTGCGTGACCATGACAAAGATCATGAACAGGGTGGCCCAGAAGGCTGAGAGGCCTGGCGACATCTGCTCGACCATCAGGCACCAGATCAGCACCACCACGGCCAGCAGGTAATGCAGCCCCGACTTCACGGTAGGCCCGGTTTCGGGTAGTTCAAACACCGGCGCGTTGGGGTCGTCCAGCTCCAGGGCGGGCTGCTTGGCGCCAAACCACAGCAGGCCCACATAGGCAGCCAACAGGCCCGCACCCACGACCCAGACGGCGGCGTCGCCCATGACGGTCTTGATCCAGCCGATGCCCCAGTACACCGCGCCCGACAGCACGATGAAACCGGCCACGGTCATGGCAAACGACATGAGGCGCGAGCCGGCCGTGGCGTTGCCCCGGCGTGGCAGGCCCACCATGTTGGCCTTGAGCGCCTCCAGGTGGACGATGTAGAGCAAGGCAATGTAGGAAATGATGGCGGGCAAGAAGGCGTGCTTCATCACCTCGATGTAGGGGATGCCCACGTATTCCACCATCAGGAAGGCGGCAGCGCCCATGACCGGCGGCATGATCTGGCCGTTCACCGAGCTTGACACTTCCACCGCGCCGGCCTGGTCGGGCCGGTAGCCCACCCGCTTCATGAGCGGAATGGTGAAGGTGCCGGTGGTCACAACGTTGGCGATCGACGAACCGGAAATGATGCCGGTGGCCGCCGACGACAGCACCGCCGCCTTGGCCGGGCCGCCACGCATGTGGCCCAGCAAGGCAAAGGCCGACTTGATGAAGTAGTTGCCAGCACCGGCCTTGTCCAGCAGCGAGCCAAACAGCACGAACAGAAAGATGAAGCCACTGGACACGCCCAGCGCCACGCCAAACACGCCTTCGGTGGTGAGCCACTGGTGGCTCATGGCACGGTTGAGCGAGAAACCCCGGTGGGCAATCATGTCGGGCATGTAGGCCCCGCCAAAGGTGTAACCCAGGAACACCAGCGCCACGATCACCATGGGCAAGCCCAGCACGCGGCGTGTGGCTTCCAGCAGCAGCACGATACCGACCGCGCCGGTGTACACGTCCATGGGCGTGGGTTGGCCCGGGCGGGTGGCCAGTTCACTGTAAAAGATGAACAGGTAGGTGGCGCAGAAGGTGCCCACCAGCGCAAACACCCAGTCGGTGATGGGCACATAGGCGCGCGGCGATCGCTTGAACGCGGGGTACGCCATGTAAGAGAGGAACACCGCAAAGCCCAGGTGAATGGCGCGGGTTTCGGTGTCGTTGAACACCAGAATGCCGAGGCTGAACGGCAGCGGTGAGGCGATCCAGAGCTGGAACACGGACCAAGCCAGTGCCACGGCCAGCAGCATGCGGCTCATCCAGGGGCCGGGTGCGCGGCCGCCGGTGTCGTTGTCGGCAACCAGTTGGTTGACGTCAACCTCGGGTGCGGTTTGGGTTTTCATGCAGACCTATGCGTTGTGTTTTTTGTGAGGGGCCAACAAAAAAGCCCTGACGAGTCAGAGCTTTTTTGCGGCATCAGTCCGGTTGGACCTCAGCAATCGGCAGGCAATTACATCCAGCCTTTTTCCTTGTAGTACTTCACGGCACCAGGGTGCAGCGGAGCCGACAGGCCGTCCTTGATCATGTTCTTGGGATCGAGGCCGACAAACGCAGGGTGCAGCTTCTTGAACTCGTCGAAGTTTTCAAACACAGCCTTGACCAGCTCGTACACCGCCGCGTCGGACACCTTGGCCGACGTCACAAACGAGGCCAGCACGCCGTAGGTGGGCGTGGGGTTGGGGTGGCCGGCGTACAGGCCGCCAGGGATGTTGACCTTGGCGTAGTAGCTGTTGGCTTTCACCAGCTTGTCCACCGCTGGGCCGGTCATGGGCACCAGCTTGGCACCGCAGGTGGTGATCGGGTCCTGGATGTTGGCGCTGGGGTGACCCACGCCGTAGATGAAACCGTCGATCTTGTTGTCGCACAAAGCGGCACCGTGTTCGTCGGCCTTCAGCTCGGCAGCCAGACCGAAGTCGCTGATCTTGCCACCGCTGCTGGCCAGGTACTCGTCCATGGCGGCGCGGGTGCCGGAGCCAGGGTTGCCGACGTTGAAGCGCTTGCCCTTCAGGTCGTCAAACTTGGTGATGTTGGCTTCTTTGCGCGACAGCACGGTGAAGGGCTCGGGGTGGATGGAAAACACCGCGCGCAGGTCGGTGTGCTTGCCGTCTTTTTCGAACTGCTTGGCGCCGTTGAAGGCGTTGTATTGCACGTCCGACTGGGACACGCCGAAGTCGAGCTCACCGGCCTTGATGGTGTTGATGTTCACCACGGAACCGCCCGTGGATTCCACCGAACAACGGAAGCCGTGCTTGGCGCGGTCTTTGTTCACCAGACGGCAAATGGCGCCGCCGGCAGCGTAGTAAACGCCGGTCACGCCACCGGTGCCGATGGTCATGAACTTTTGCTGGGCCTGGGCCTGACCCACGGGTGCCAGCATGGCGGTAGCGGCGGCAACAGCGCTCAGATATGCGGTGATTTTCTTCATCTCGAACAACTCCTGCAGTGGACTGCGTGATTACGGAAATAAACGGGCTTGTGGCCCAAGACTGGTGATGGTATCGCAAGCTCCATGTAAGCCTGAACGATATCCCCTCGTGTTTACCCTGAAACTCTATGCATTATTTTTATGATCCCACACCCACAGCGGCCAACGAGCGGTTGAGCGCCCGTTTCAGCCGCTCAACGATCTGTGCCAGCTCATCGGGCGTGCTGATGAAAGGCGGCGCCAGCAAGATGTGGTCACCGCACCGGCCGTCCACCGTGCCGCCCATGGGGTAGACCATCAAGCCCTCGGCCATGGCCTCGCGCTTGATCCGAACATGGAGTTTGTGGGCCGGGTCGATCCACTGTTTGCTGGCCCGATCAGCCACCAGCTCAACGCCCCAGAACAGACCGCGCCCGCGGATATCGCCCACGTTGGGGTGGTCACCCAAAGCCTGTTGCAGCAGCCCCTGCAGTTGCTGCCCACGCTCGCGCACCTGGGCCAGCAGGCCATCGCGCTGGATCACGCGCTGCACCGCCAGCGCGGCCGCGCACGCCACCGCATGGCCCAGGTAGGTGTGGCCGTGTTGAAACAGGCCGCTGCCTTGGCGAAACGCATCCACCAGACGGCCCTGCGCCAGCACCGCGCCAATGGGCTGGTAGCCGCCGCCCAAGCCCTTGGCAATGGTGAGCAGGTCGGGCACCACGCCCTCTTGCTCGCACGCATGCAACGTGCCGGTGCGGCCCATGCCGCACATCACCTCGTCCAGGATCAACAAAATGCCGTGGCGGTCGCACAGCTCGCGCACGCCTTTGAAGTAGCCCGGCACCGGCGTGAGCACACCGGCCGTGGCGCCGCCCACCGTTTCGGCCACAAAGGCCATCACGTTCTCGCCGCCCAGCTCGTCAATGGCGGCCGACAACTCGGCCACCAGGCGCTGACCGTATTGCTCGCCGGTTTCGTCGTTGCGGCGGTCGCGGTATTCGTAACACGGCGCCACATGGGTCACGTCGATCAGGATCGACTTGAACTGCTCGCGCCGCCAGGCGTTGCCGCCCACGGCCAACGCCCCCAGGGTGTTGCCGTGGTAACTCTGGCGCCGAGCGATGAAATGGCGCCGCTGGGGTTGGCCGATTTCCACAAAGTATTGGCGCGCCATTTTCAGCGCCGCCTCCACCGCTTCAGAGCCGCCGCTGACGAAATAGACGTGACTCATGCCGGCGGGCGCAGTGTCGATCAGCAAGTCCGCCAGCTCTTCGGCCACGGCGGTGGTGAAAAAACTGGTGTGGGCGTAGGAGAGCTGGTCAATCTGGGCGTGCATGGCCGCGATCACGTCGGGATGGCCATGGCCCAGGCACGACACCGCAGCACCACCCGAAGCGTCCAGGTAGACCTTGCCGCTGGCGTCGGTGATGGCAATGCCCTGCCCGCTGACGGCCACGGGCAGGCCGTGGTGCAACTGGCGGTGAAACACATGGGTGGCGTCGGGCTGGACGGCGGCGAGGGGGGTGGGTGCGTTCATGGTTCGGCAAAAAAGTGGAAAAAAGCGGCGAGGTTGATCACGTCAGAGCCGACCGAGCGGGCCGGGCTTGTCCCAATACACGCGGGCTGTCTGCAGCTGTTTTTGGCGCTGGGCCAGCCGCTGCACGACCGCTTCACCGCCCTGCTCGGCCACGGCCTGCATCAGGGTTTCGGCCAGGGCCTGGGCGCCGGTCATGGAATGGAAGAAGGCGGGCGATGCGGCGTCAAACAACAGGCTTTGCGTGGCGGCGCGGGCCAGAGGCGAGAGTGCGCTGTCGGTCAGTGCCAGCACCGGCACACCGCGGGCAGCGGTTTGCTGCACCGCTTCCACCGTGTGCACGGTGTAGGGGGCTTGGCTCACCGCCACCAGCAGGTCGGCGGGTTCCAGCGCGGCCAGTCGGTCAGCCCAGGCGCCACCGGGGTCGGTCGCCAGGGCGGTGCCGGGGCGCAGCCAATCGCAGGTGTAGTGCAGGTGGTAGGCCGTGCCAAAGCTGGCACGCAGCCCCAGAAACAACACGCTGCGCGCCTGCAAGATGCGCTGCGCGGCGGCGGCCAGGCTGGGCGCAGGGTTGTGCACCGCCACCGAAGCCAGGTTACCCGCCTGGGCACGGGCCAGCGCGGGCTGCTCCCGAAAGGGCTCAAGCGCGTCCCCCGCGGTGCTCATGGGTTCGCTGCCCTGTTCGCCCACCGAGCGCGCAAACGCCGCCATGGCGGGGCGGCGCATGGCGTCAAACCCGCCCAGGCCCAGCGCCTGGGCCAGCCGCGTCATGGTGGCGGGCGCCACACCGGCGGCCCGCGCCGACTGCCGCATGGACTGCAAGCCCAGCTCGGCCGGGTGCGCCCGCACCCAGCGGGCCGCCCGCTGCAGTTCGGGGCTCAGGGCATCAAAGTGGCTGTCCAGATGCTGGATGAGTTGGCGGTAGGGCACGCGGTTGAAATCGAAACACTTGAATCAAGTAAATAATATTGATTCACTCGTTTCAAGTCAAGCTTTTTGAAACAGCGCCGCAGCCCCATACCGGCGCAAAAAAGCCCGCCCGATCCGTCACAACCGACAGATCGGGCGGGCTTCAGCGGCCGCAGCCCGCTCAGGCCGGTTGCGGCTCGCGTTTCACACGGAACCAGGCCGCGTACATGGCGGGCAGCGCCAGCAGCGTGAGCACGGTGGCCACGATCAGGCCGCCCATGATGGCCACGGCCATCGGGCCCCAAAACACGCTGCGCGACAGCGGGATCATGGCCAGCACCGCGGCGGCGGCGGTGAGCACGATCGGCCGCATGCGGCGCACGGCGGATTCCACCACCGCGTCCCAGGCCGGCACGCCACGGCTGCGGTCTTGCTCGATCTGGTCGATCAAAATCACCGAATTGCGCTGGATCATGCCCATGAGCGCAATGACGCCGAGCAGCGCCACAAAGCCAAACGGGCGGTTCAGCAACAACAGCGCGCCGGCCACACCGGCCAGGCCCAGTGGGCCGGTGATGAACACCAGCAGCGAACGGCTGAAGCTTTGCAACTGCAGCATGAGCAGCGTGAAGGTGATGAACAACATGATGGGAATGCCCGCCGCAATGGACGACGAGCCCTTGCTGCTTTCTTCCACCGCACCAGCCACCTGCACCCGGTAAGCACCCAGGCCCCGCTGTGCCCAACCGCTTTCAATGGCTTTGAGCGCTGGCAACAGCTCGGCGGTCACGGTCGCACCTTGTTTGCCTTCCACCACATCGCCTTGCACGGTGATGGCGTAGTCGCGGTTTTCGCGCCAGATCACGCCGGGTTCCCAGTCAAACACGGGGCGCGCAATCTGCAACAGTGGAATGCTCTGGCCGCTGGCGGTGGGCAGGTAGGCATTGGCCAGGCTGGAGATGGCGTCGCGCTCGTTCAAGGGTTGGCGCAACACGATGTCGATCAGCTTGTCGCCATCGCGGTATTGGCCCACATTGCTGCCGCTGAGCAAGGTGCGCCCGGCCTGCGCGATGGACTGGCTGCTCACGCCCAGCGCGCGCGCCTTGGCCTGGTCCACTTCCAGGCGCAGCACCTTCACCGACTCGTTCCAGTTGTCGTTCACGCCGCGCATGTTGGGGCTGGCGCGCACGGCGGCTTTCACCTCGTCGGCCAGGCCACGCAGCACGGTGGGGTCGGTGCCGACCACGCGAAACTGCACCGGGTACGGCACCGGCGGGCCGTTGGGCAGCAGCTTCACGCGCCCGCGCACCTCGGGGAATTCGGTGGCCAGCAGCTCGGGCAGGGCCTTGCGCAGGCGCTCACGGGTTTTCAGGTCTTGCGGCAACACGATCATCTGCGACACGTTGGTCTGCGGAAAAATCTGGTCCAGCGGCAAATAGAAACGCGGCACACCCGAACCCACCCAGGTGCTCACGCTCGTCACGCCCGGCTCTGCCGCCAGGCGGGCCTCCACCCGGCGCGTCACTTCGTCGTTGGCGGCCATGCTGCTGCCCTCGGGCAACCACACGTCCACCATGATCTCGGGACGGCTAGAGTCGGGGAAAAACTGTT
The DNA here is from genome assembly GCF_058731905.1 of Hydrogenophaga sp. L99. Classification (NCBI taxonomy): domain Bacteria; kingdom Pseudomonadati; phylum Pseudomonadota; class Betaproteobacteria; order Burkholderiales; family Comamonadaceae; genus Hydrogenophaga; species Hydrogenophaga sp. L99. The sequence continues at coordinate 1,874,033 of NZ_CM178972.1, forward strand.
GCTGCACCTGGCCCATGCCCACGATGCCCAGCACAAAGGTGCCGATCGTCAGACCAATGGTGATCCACCGGTGTTGCACGCACCAGTCCACCGTGGCCCGGAAGCGGTCGTAAAACGGACCGTCAAACACCTCGTCGGCAGCGCCCACGTGGGGCTTCACCTTGAGCAGTTTCACACCCAGGTAGGGCACAAAAAACACCGCCACGATCCAGGACAGGACCAACGCAATCACCGTCACCGCAAAAATGGCGAAGGTGTACTCACCCACGGTGGAATTGGCCATGCCGATGGGCAGAAAGCCCGCTGCGGTGATGAGCGTGCCCGTCAGCATGGGCATGGCCGTGGCCTCCCAGGTGAAGGTGGCGGCGCGCATCATGGTGTAGCCCTCTTCCAGCTTTCGCACCATCATTTCCACCGCAATGATGGCGTCGTCCACCAGCAAGCCCAGCGCAATGATGAGCGAGCCCAGCGAAATTTTGTGCAGCCCAATGCCCCAGTACTGCATGGCCAGAAAGGTAATGGCCAGCACCAGCGGAATGGTGATGAACACCACCAGACCGGGGCGCATGTCCAGCGTATAGCGGCGCAAGCCCCGCCCACCTTCGCGCTTGTGCAGGCCCAGCGCCAGAAAGCTCACCGCCAGCACAATCACCACCGCTTCAATCAGCACCTTGACGAACTCGTTGACCGAGCGCGTCACGGCGGCGGGCTGGTCTTGCACCTGCACCAGCGCCATACCGGCGGGCAAGGCGGCTTCGATCTCGGTCACCGTGGTTTTCAGGGCCTTGCCCAGCGCAATGATGTCGCCCCCCTTGGCCATGGAAATGCCCAGGGCAATGCTGTCTTGGCCGTTGTGGCGCACCATCACCTGTGGCGGATCGGCGTAGCCCAGCCCGATCTGCGCGATGTCGCCCAGGCGCAGCTGCCGGCCATTGGCCGCCCGGATGGGCATGGCGCGCAATTGCTCCACCGAGGTGAAGGCCCCCGCCACCCGCACCTGCACCACGTCTTGCGGTGCCTGCACCGCGCCAGCGGACTCCAACGTGTTTTGCTGCCCCAGCGCAGCCAGTACCTGCGGCAGGTCGAGCCCCAGGGTGGCCAGGCGTTTCATGGAGACTTCGACGTAAAGCTTTTCGGCTTGCACGCCAAACAACTCGACCTTGTTCACGTCTTTCACACGCAGCAGGCGCTGGCGCACATCGTCGGCCACCAGCTTTTTGTCGGCCGGCGAAAAGCCTTCGCCCTGCAAGGCGTAGATCACGCCATACACATCACCAAACTCGTCGTTGTAAAACGGCCCCACCACGCCCGGCGGCAGCGTGCCGCGCATGTCGCCGATTTTTTTGCGCACGGTGTACCAGGTCTGCGGCACGTTGCTGGCGGGCGCGTTGTCCTTCAATTGAAAGATGATGAGCGCTTCGCCGGGCTTGGAATAGCTGCGGATCTTGTCCGCATAAGGCACCTCTTGCAGCGTCTTTTCCACCCGGTCGGCCACCTGTTCGGCCATTTGCTGGGCGGTGGCGCCGGGCCAATAGGCCTGCACCACCATGGCGCGAAAGGTGAACGGCGGGTCTTCGTCCTGGCCGAGCTGAAAGTAGGCGGCCACGCCCAACAGCATCAGCACGATCATCAAATAGCGGGTCAGGGCCTGGTGGTCCAGCGCCCATTGCGAGAGGTTGAAGCGCGACACCCAGGTCGACGGGGCTGCGGTAGCCGGTGGCGTGGTCAGGTTCATTCCGGGCCTCACTGTGTGGCGGCGCCAGCAAAACGCGTCACCTTCTGGCCCGGCTGCAACACGTGCACGCCCGCGGCCACCACCTCTTCGCCCGGCTGCAGGCCGCTGGCAATCACCATCTCATTGCCGTCGGCCCCAGCCACCACCACCGGGCGTGGTTGCACCGTGCTGGTGGCCGCGTCAAACACCCACACCGAGGTGGTGGACGGAGCGCCCGCCTCCGAGCGCATCAGCGCGCTGGTGGGCAGCTTCACCACCGCTGGCGCCGAAGCCCCAGCCCATGCAAACGCCACGTAAGCCGTGGCACCCAGCGGCACCTGCGCGCCTTCGGGCAAAGCCAGCTTGACCTGGTAGGTGCGGGTCACCGGGTCGGCACTGGCCGCCACCTCACGCACGCTGGCCTGCAGCGGTGCAGCGGCCACGGGCACACCCGCGCCCGCCCACAGACGCACCTGCGCGGCCTGCCCGGTGCGCAGCTGTGCCAGCCGGTCTTCGGGAACCGCCACCACCACGTCGCGCGCACCGTCGCGCGCCAAGCGCACCACCGGCGTGCCCGCAGCCACCACCTGGCCCACCTCGGCCTCCACCGCCAGCACCACGCCCGCGGCGTCGGCCACCAAACGGGTGTAGCTGGCCTGGTTGCCCTGCACGGCGCCCTGGGCCTGCGCTTGCTTGAGCGTGGCGTTGGCCGCCTGCAGCGTGGCTTGGCGGCGTTCAATTTCAGCACCGCTCACAAAGCCCTGCGCCTTCAGGTCGGTGAAGCGCTTCAGGTCGGCCGCAGCCAGGTCGCGCTGGGTTTGTGCCGCGCTCACCTGCGCCTGGGCCGCCTGGTTGGCCAGGGCGAAATCTTGCGCGTCCAATTGGGCCAGCAACTGGCCCGCCACCACGCGCTGCCCCACCTCGGCGGGGCGCTGCACCAGCTTGCCACCCACCCGAAAGCCCAGCCGCGATTCGTTGCGGGCGCGCACCTCGCCGGCGTATTCACTCTGAGCACCCATCACCCCGGCGCTCACCGTGAGCAGTTTGACGGAGCGCACCGGCTCCTGCGGCGCTTCGGGGCGCGAGCAGGCCGCCAGAGCCAGTGCGGCGGTCATGATGAGGACAAAATGCAGTGTTTTCATGGCAACGGTGAACAGCGGTGGTGAAATGGAGGCTCGGCCAAGCCCCAAGCGCCGGCGTTTCGAGCCAACAGCTTGGTCATAAGCCGCTTCTTCTGGTCAGTTAAATTAATGACTGACTGGTTAGTAAGCAAAATTGTAGTGCAATCGTCGGCACTGGCGCCTGTCAAACTCTCATGCCCAGCCACCCCACTTGCAGCGCACGCCCCACATGTCCGAACCCTTACAGACCCCGACACCCGGCACGCAGGCAACCCACCACGTGGCCGGGGCCCCTTTATCGGCACAAGTGGCGCATTACGAAAATTTTCCGGTGGCGTCGGTGCTCTGCCCCAAGCATCTGCGCCCGGCCATCATGGCGATCTACCACTTTGCCCGCACGGCCGACGACTTGGCAGACGAAGGTGATGCGACCGCCGAGCAGCGCCTGACTGAGCTGGCCGCCTACCGCGACGCGCTGAATGCCTGCCTGGGTGGGGCGGCAGCGCCAGGGCGCTGGGCCGGCGTGTTTGGCCCACTTGCGCAAGCGGTGGCGCAACACGCCCTGCCTACCGCCCTGCTGCACGACCTGCTCAGTGCCTTTGAACAAGATGTGCGCTACACCGCCAGCGGCCACCGCTACGCCAGCACCGCCGAGCTGCTCGACTATTGCCGCCTGTCTGCCAACCCGGTGGGCCGCCTGCTGCTGCACCTGTATGGCGTGCAAGACGCGGTGTCGCTGCAGCAAAGCGACCAGATCTGCAGCGCCCTGCAACTCATCAATTTCTGGCAAGACATCAGCGTGGATCTGCCCCGGGGCCGGGTCTACCTGCCGACCGACGCTCTGCAACGCCAGGGCCTGCAGGTAGATGACTTTTTTCACCCCACGGCCAACGTACCCCAGAACCACCCCAGCGCCCAGCAGGCCGTGGTGACCGAGCTCTGCGCCCACGCCCGCGGCCTGATGCAGATGGGCGCACCACTGGCACGCCGCGTGCCCGGGCGCGCCGGCTGGGAACTGCGCCTGGTGGTGCAAGGCGGGCTGCGCATACTCGACGCCAGCGCCGCGGCCGAGCACCGCACCTGGCAAACCCGTCCCACGCTGAGCAAAACCGATGTGCCGCGCCTGCTCTGGCGCGCGCTGTGGATGTGACCCAGCTGCGCGCCCTGCCACCCGACGCCCCAAAAAAACCGCCTTCAGGAATGCCCCATGACAACACACCCAACCCGTCCTTTTAGCGCGCTTGTGCTTCGGTCCGCCTTGTGGAGCGCCCTCGCGCTCAGCCTGGCACTGGGCATGAACAGCGCCTGGGCCCAAACCACCACCGCCGCGCCAGTGGCCAGCAGCCCGGCCCGCGCCAGCGTGGGCGTGGCCCGGCTGGACAGCGTGTGGGTGCAGCCCGAGCGCGAGGCCCCAGCCAGCGTGGTGGCGCGCAACGTGTCGCGCTTGTCGGCCGAGACGGCGGGCACCCTGCTGCGCTGGACCGCCGATGTGGGCGCCGCCGTGAAGCGCGGCGAGGTGCTGGCCCAGATTGACCCGCGCGACGCCGAGCTGAGCGTGCAGCGCGCCCAGGCCGCGCTGGACGCGAGCAACGCCCGCCTGAAGCTGGCACAGGCGCAGTTGCAGCGCTCGCGCGAACTGGTGGCGCAGGGTTTTTACTCGCAAGAAGCGCTGGCCCAGCGCGAAACCGAGGTGGCGCTGCTGCAAACCGAAGCCAGCGCCAACCGGGCCCAGCTGGCCACCGCCCAGCGCCAGCTCGGCAAGACCACGCTGCGCGCCCCGTTTGACGCCAGCGTGACCGAGCGCCTGGCGCAAACCGGCGAAGCCGTGGCGCCCGGCAGCGTGTTGTATGTGCTCACCGACAGCGGCCCCGCTGAGCTGGCCACCACCCTGAGCCCGACGGACGTGGCCGGGCTGCGCGCCGCCCGCACCGCGCGCTTTGAAACCCCCAGCGCCAGCCACACCGTGCGCCTGCTGCGCGTGGCCCCCACCGTCACCGCGCCCGCCCGCACCCAGGCCGCACGCCTCGCGTTCACCGCACCCGCCAGCGCGCCCGCCGCCGGCACCAGCGGCACGCTGCGCTGGAAAGAAGCCGCTCCGCACCTGCCGCCGGGCCTCATGGTGCGTCGCCCCAACGGGCTGGGTGTGTTTGTGCAGCAAGGCAGCGGCGCCCAGGCGACGGCGCGCTTCGTGCCCCTGCCCGGCGCACAAGAAGGCCGCGCCAGCGCCGTGGCCTTGCCGGCCGACACACTGCTGATCGTGCGCGGCCAGGCGGCGCTGCAGCACGGCCAGGCCATCGACGCGCAGGCCGCCAGCCAATAAGCCGGAGCACTTATGAAATTCATGCGCGCCCTGCTCACCAACCACCCGCTGGCCAACATCGCTTTTGTGGTGGTGCTGCTGCTCGGTCTGGTGAGCTACAACACCATGCCCCGCGAGCAAGACCCGGAGATCAACTTCAACTGGGTCAGCGTCACCGCCGTGCTGCCCGGCGCCAGCGCCGAAGAGGTGGAACGCCTCATCACCAACCCGCTGGAAGACGGCATCAAGGGCGTGGCCGACGTGCGCTTTGTCATCAGCAATTCGCGCGAAAACGTGGCCAGCCTGTTGGTGCGGTTCCGCGAAATCAACGAGCGCACCTTTGACAAGCGCATGGCCGACCTGCGCCGCGAGATTCAAAACAAAGCCGCCAGCGAGCTGCCCCGCGAAGCGCGCGACCCGTTGATTTTGGAGATCACCACCAGCAACGGCTTCCCCACCGCCGCGCTGATGCTGCTGGGCCAGGCCGACGACGAAACCCTGCGCCTGAACGCGCGGCGCATCAAAGACGACCTGGAGCGCATGGGTGGCGTGGACCAGGTGTTTGCATCGGGCCTGCGCGAGCCCGAAATTTTGATCAGCCCCAACGCCCAGGCCCTGGCCGCGCGCGGGCTGCTGGCGTCTGACGTGGCCGACACGGTGTCGGCCTGGTGGCGCGACACCTCGGGCGGCACCCTGAAAACGCAAAACGGTGCCTGGTCCATCAGCGTCAAGGGCGTGCTCACCGACCCGCAGGCGCTGGAAGGCCTGCCCGTCGCATCCAGCATGCGCCCCGGCGTGTCGGCCCGGCTGGGCGAGGTGGCGCGCATCGAGCGCGCCCGCGCCCCGGCCTCGCAATACGCGGCCTCCAACGGCCAGCCGGCCGTGTCGCTGGCGGTCACAAAAAAGTCGGGCACCAACACCCTGGAACTGGTGGACCGGCTCAACGCCTACCTGGCCAGCCAGAACAGCGTGCTCGCCGCCTCTGGCTTGCAACTGGTGCTGACCGACGACCAGACCGTGCCCACCCGCGACGCCATCAACGTGATGCAAACCAACGCCCTGGTGGGCATGCTCATGGTGCTGGCGGTGTGCTGGGCTTTTCTGGGCTGGCGCATCGGGCTGCTGGTCACGCTGGGCATTCCGTTCTCTTTGCTCGGCACCTTCGCCGTGCTCTCGGCCATGGGCTACACGGTCAACGTGTCGGTGCTGCTGGGCGTGGTGATCGCGCTGGGCATGCTGGTGGACGACGCGGTGGTGGTCGTCGAATCCATTTACTACCGCATGCAGCGCGGACAAGAGTCGCTGGCCGCCAGCCTGGATGCGATTGGCGAGGTGTGGAAACCGGTGCTGGCCTCGGTAGCCACCACCATGGCCGCGTTTTTGCCGCTCATGCTGCTGCCCGGCATCATCGGCAAGTTCATGTTTGTCATTCCGTTTGTGGTCACGCTGGCGCTGGCCATTTCGCTCATCGAAGCGTTCTGGATGATGCCGGTGCACGTGAGCGCCATTGGCGTGCGCTTTGACCGGCCCTCGCGGGTGCAAGCCTGGCGCGAGCGCTTCAACCGGGGCATTCGCCTGCGCTACGGCCAGGCGCTGGGCTATGTGCTGCGCCGGCCCAAGCGCTCGGCGCTGGTGAGCAGCCTGGCGGTGGCGGCGGCGGTGGCGCTGCTGGCCACGGGCGTGATCCGGGTGCAGTTCTTTGCCTTCGACCCGATCCGGGCGTTCTACGTCAACGTGGACATGCCGCAAACCGCGTCGCTGGAAGACACGCTGACCGAAACCCAGCGCGTGGAAGCGGCCGTGCGCGAGCAGCTGCGCGGCGTGGGGCTGGACGGCGAAGCACGCGCTGTCACGTCCACCGCCGGCTTGAAGTTCACCGAGACCGAGCCGGTGTACGGCGATCTGTACGGCCAGGTGTTTGTGTCGCTCAACCCGCGCACCGACGACTCGCGCGACGTGCAGCAGGTGGTGGAAGACATGCGCCAGCGCATTGAAAGCCTGAGCGGCCCGGGCCGCAAGAGCTTCACCGTGCTCTCGGGTGGCCCGCCCGCGGGCAAGGCCATCAGCGTGAAGGTGCGCGGCGACGACTTCGACCAGATACAGGCCGCCGCCGACGCGCTGAAAACCATCGTGGCCGCGGTGCCCGGCGCCAAAGATGTGCAAGACGACAACCTGCCCGGGCGCGCCCAGCTGCAACTGCGGCTGGACCGCGACGCCCTGCGCGACGCTGGCCTGAGCGCCGCCCAGGTGGCGCGCCTGGTGCGCCTGGCGGTGGACGGCGAGGTGGTGGCCTTCACCCGCGACGAGGGCGACAAGATCGAGCTGCGCGTGCGCTCCGACCAGGCGCTGCGCGGCCAGGGCGATCTGCGCGTGGACCCGGCCAGCCTGCTGGACGAACCGATTGCCCTGCCCAACGGCCAGACCACCCGCCTGGGCGCCCTGGTGCAAGCCGAAGCCGCACCCGGGCGCGGCTTCATCCGCCACTACAACCTGCGCCGCACCACCACGGTGGAAGCCAATCTGGACAAAGAAATCACCGACACGAAAGTGGCCAACGACCAGATCAAGGCCGGCTGGGAAGGCATCCGCGCGCAGCACCCTGGCGTGGACCTGGACTTTTCGGGCGAGCTTGAAGATATTGAAGAAAGCCTGGCCGCCATGCAGCAGCTGTTTTTGCTGGGCGTGGGCATCATTTACCTGATCCTGGCAGCGCAGTTCAAGAGCTATTGGCAGCCCATGATGATCCTGGTCACCGTGCCGCTGGCCTTCACCGGTGTGGCCTTTGGTCTGGCCATTTCCAGCAACCCGCTGTCGCTCTACACGCTGTATGGCGTGATTGCGCTCACCGGCATTGCGGTCAACTCGGCCATCGTCCTCATTGACGCGGCCAACGACCGCATGCAGCGCGGCATGAGCACCATCCACGCCATCATCCAGGCATCGCGCCGGCGCGTGGTGCCCATTCTCATCACCACCACCACCACCATCGGCGGCCTGTTTTCGCTGGCCTTTGGCATCGGCGGCCAAAGCCTGCTGTGGGGGCCGGTGGCGGCCAGCATCGTCTGGGGCCTGGCGTTTTCCACCGTGCTCACCCTGTTTGTGGTGCCGCTGCTGTATCTGGCGTTCATGCGGCCGCGCAAGGCCGGCAAAGCATTGCGCGCGGAACCCGTTTGATCGGGCTGATTACACTCAGAGAGCCCATGAATCCACAAGACTACGTCCAGCAAAAAGCCGCGGCCTCGGGCAGCAGCTTTTATTACGCCTTCCTGTTTTTGCCACCCGAGCGGCGCGCGGCCATCACGGCGTTTTACGCCTTCTGCCGCGAGGTGGACGATGTGGTGGACGAAGTGAGCGACCCCGGCGTGGCGCAAACCACGCTGGCTTGGTGGCGCAGCGAAGTCGCCAAAGCCTTTGCCGGCGAGCCCAGCCACCCGGTGATGCAAGCCCTGATGCCGCACACCGTCCCGTTTGGCATCGAAGCGCGTCACCTGCTGGCCGTCATTGACGGTTGTCAGATGGACCTGGACCAGAACCGCTATTTCGACTTTCCCAACCTGCAGCAATATTGCCATCTGGTGGCCGGCGTGGTGGGTGAAGTGGCGGCCCGCATTTTCGGCCAGACCCAGCCCGAGACAACCGCGTTTGCCCACCGCCTGGGCCTGGCGTTTCAGCTCACCAACATCATCCGTGACGTGGGCGAAGACGCCACCCGCGGGCGTGTGTACCTGCCCGTGAACGAGCTGCAACGCTTTGACGTGAAAGCCCACGAACTGCTCAAGCGCGGCAAAGCGCCTGGCACCGACGCCGTCGACTTTCAGCGCCGCTTCACCGCGCTGATGCAGTTTCAGTGTGAGCGCGCCCTGCGCACCTACGAAGAAGCCCTGGCCATGCTGCCCGAAGCCGATCGCCGCAGCCAGAAACCCGGCCTGATGATGGCCAGCATCTACCGCACGCTGCTGCAGGAAATTGCCGCCGACCCCGCGCTGGTGCTGACCCAGCGGGTGAGCCTGACACCGCTGCGCAAGTTCTGGCTGGCCTGGAAGGTGCAGGCGCTGGGCCGGCTGTAGGACGGGCGCCCCCCGGTGGGGCTGGCCCGTCCGTGCGGCGGGGAATCAGCCCGGCTTTTTCACGTAAGCGCTGCACCAGCCGTTACCGGCCACGGCCTTGCCCGGGAAGATGCCGCAAGGACCGGAGGCGTCGCTGGCCTTGCCTGTGTACAGCATGCAGTTGCTGCACTTTTGGGCCGCAGCATGCTTGGGGTACTTTTTGCCGTCGACTTTGGTGGTGTCGGCCAAATAGCCCAGAGAAACCGCCTGCGCGTCTTTCTCATTCACGAGCGGAGCCCCCTGAGCCTGGGCGGTTGCGGCGGCCAGCAGAGCGCTGCCGGCAGCGACTTGCATCATGAACACACGACGGGTGGAACGCATCATTGAAAACCTTTGAAAGTGGTTGCGAAATTGCACAATGAATGATGCGTCCTGGACATTAACGCCTACTTAAGGCCGGCAACGGTCTGTTCGGTTCAGCGGGCGCCCCAGACGCGCGGGGGTGGGGGCTGCGTACACTTGCGCCAAAGCACCTCACTGCCATGAAGAACCCAGCCGACACCCTGTACCCGCTGTACCGAGCGGGGAATTCACGATGAAAGTGGCCATCGTCGGAGCCGGCTGGGCCGGTGTGGCGGCGGCCGTCGAGGCCGCAGCCGCAGGCTGGGACGTGACGCTGTTTGAAGCCACCCGCACACTGGGTGGGCGCGCCCGTGCGCTGCCCGCGCAGCGGCCCGACGGCGTGGCGCTCACGCTGGACAACGGCCAGCACATTTTGATTGGCGCCTACACAGAGACACTGGCGCTGATGCAGCGCGTGGGCATGGCGCCCGCCAGCGCGCTGCTGTGCCTGCCGCTGGCCCTGCCCTACCCCGATGGCACCGGCCTGCAAACACCCCGCTGGGCAGTGCGCTGGCCCGCGCCGCTGGACGCGGTGGCCGCCATTGCCACGGCGCGTGGCTGGCGCTGGCGCGAGCGCTGGGCGCTGGTTCGTGCTTCGCTGGGCTGGCAACGCACCGGGTTTGCCTGCGCGCCGCAGCTCACCGTGGCCCGCCTGTGTGCAGCGCTGCCCCAGCGCGTGATGGACGAGCTGATTGAGCCGCTGTGTGTGTCCGCGCTCAACCTGCCGGCCGCGCAGGCCAGCGCCCAGGTGTTTCTGCGCGTCATGCACGACGCGCTGTTTGGCGCCGGGTTTGGCGGCTGGGCTGCATCCAGCCTGCTGCTGCCGCGCACCGACCTGAGCACCTTGCTGCCCAACGCCGCCGCGCAGTGGCTGCAAGCGCAACATGGCGGCCGCGCCCGGCTGCGCCTGGGCACCCGGGTGCTGGGCCTGCAGCCACAGGCCGGCGGCTGGCAGCTGCAGGGCAGCGGCTGGCAAACGTGTTTTGACCGCGTGGTGTGGGCCACCGCCGCCAGCCCCGCTGCCCAGGCCCTGCGCGGCGCCGCCCACAGCGCGCAAGCCGAAGCACCCGACATGGCCGAGGCCTTGCACCGCTGGGCCAACACCGCCGACGCGCTCGCGTTCACCGCCATCACTACGGTCTATGCCTGGGCGCCCGGTGTGCGCCTGGCGTCCCCCATGCTGGCCTTGCGCGCCGAGCCCAATGCCCAGGCCGCGCCGGCCCAGTTTGTATTTGACCGCGGCCAGCTCAACTCACACGACACCAGCGCCCAGGGGGTGCTGGCGTTTGTCATCAGCGCCAGCGAAGCCGAGCGCGACGAGCTGCAAGCCCGTGTGCTGCAACAAGCGGCGCAACAGCTGGGTGTTTCCAACCTGCAAGCCCTGCAAACCGTGGTGGACAAACGCGCCACATTTGCCTGCACACCCGGCCTGCAGCGCCCGGCCCAGGCCATTGCGCCCGGTTTGTGGGCGGCGGGCGACTATGTGGACGGGCCCTACCCTGCCACGCTCGAAGGCGCGGTGCGCAGCGGCTTGGCCGCCGTGCGACAACTTTGATCGGCATCAACCGCGGAACCTGGGCACCGCGTTAGAAGGGTGGCTATGCCCACCACCCCGCTCCAACCCCAACAGCTTCGGCTGACCATCGACCCGGCCACGCTGGGTTTTCAAGACACCGCCGAACTGCTGGCACAACCGGTGCCCTGGATCGGCCAGGAGCGCGCCGAGAAGGCCGCCCGCTTTGGCATGGCCATGGACCAGCCCGACTACCACCTGTTTGTGCTTGGCGAGGTGGGCAGCGGCCGCTCCACTCTGCTGCGCGAACTGGCGCACAGTGTGGCCGCCAGCCGGCCAGTGCCGCCCGACCTGTGTTACCTGCACAACTTCGACGCACCCGAGCGCCCGCGCGCCCTGCGCATGCCGCCCGGCCAGGGGCGCCAGCTGCGCCAGCTGATGCAGCAGCTGTGCAAAACGCTGCAGCGCGACGTGCCGCTGCGCCTGGACAGCGAGGACTTCAAGGCCGAGAGCGACCGGATAGAAAACACCTACAAGAGCGAAGAATCGCGCGCCTTTGCGGCGCTGGAGGCATTTGCCGAGGCGCGCCACTTTCACCTGTTTCGCGAAGAAGGCCACCTGGTGTTCACCCTCATGGGCGACAGCGGCAACGCGCTCACCGCCGCAGAAGCCCACAGCCTGTCGCGCGAACGCCGCGCCGAAGTGGACCAGGCCGAAACCGAGTTGCGCGAACAGATCACGCAATTTCTGGACAAAACCCGCCCCATGGCCCGCGTGATGAACGAAGGCCTGGCCGCGCTGCGCCGCCAGGTGGCCAAGCCCTTGCTCGACCATGAGCTGCAGGAAATCCGGGTCAGCCTGAAAAAGCAGATCAAGGACTCGGTGAAGCTTGGTCACTACCTCGACCGCGTGCTGCACGACGTGCTGGAACACATCGAACTCTTCATCGTGCAAGAAGAGGACGACGAACAGCGCCTGGCCGCGCTGGAGCAACTGCTGATGCGCTACCAGGTCAATGTGGTGGTGGACAACAGTGGCCTGGGCGGCGCGCCGGTGATCGTGGAGGACAACCCGGTCACGCACGCGCTGTTTGGCAGCATCGAATACCAGGCCGAAGAAGATGTGTTGATGACCGACTTTTCGCGCGTGCGCGCCGGCAGCCTGCTGAAGGCCCACGGCGGCTTTTTGCTGCTGCACCTGCGCGACCTGCTCACCGACCCGCAAGCCTGGGAAAAGATGCGCCGCTACCTGCGCAGCGGGCGGGTGCAAATTGAAGAACCGGGCGCAGCGCTGATGCCCATGGCGGCCGTGTCGCTGCAGCCCGAGGCGGTGGACGCAGAAGTCAAACTCATCCTGATCGGGTCGGTGGAACACTACTACGCGCTGCAAGAAGGCGACCCGGAATTTGCCCGGCGCTTTCGCGTCAAGGTGGACTTTGCGGAAAGCTTCACCGCCACCGACGACACGCGCCAGGCCACCGCCGTGTTTGTGGCCCACACCTGCCGCAAACACGGCCTGCCGCCTTTGTCGGCAGCGGCCGTGGCCCGCTTGCTGGAAGACGCGCACCGCGAGGTGGACGACCAGGCCCGCCAGAGCGCCATCTTTGCACGCACCGAAGCGCTGGTGGCCGAAAGCGCCGCACTGTGCCGCGCCCGCGCCGCCAGCCGCGTGGAAGCCGCCGACGTGGAAGCCGCCCTGGCCGCGCGCCGCCTACGCCACGACTACCCCGAGCAGCGCCTGCGCGAGTCCATTGCCGACGGCGAGCAGCTCATTTCTTGCCAAGGCAGCGAAATCGGCCAGATCAATGGCCTGACGCAGATCGACCTGGGCGACTGGCGCTTTGGCCTGCCGGTGCGCGTGAGCGCGCGCACCCACGCCGGCAACCAGGGGCTGCTCAACATCGAGCGCGAAGTCGAGATGTCCGGCCCCATCCACGACAAAGGCGTGCTGATTTTGCACAGCTACCTGACCGCCCTGTTCGGTCACCTGGCGCCGCTGGCGCTCAACGCCTCCATCGTGTTCGAGCAGGAATACCACGGGGTGGAAGGCGACTCGGCCTCTTGCGCCGAGCTGTTTGCGGTGCTTTCTTCGCTGGCGGGTGTGCCGCTGCTGCAGGGCATTGCCGTCACCGGCGCGCTCAACCAGCACGGCGAGGTGCTGCCGGTGGGTGGCATCAACGAAAAAATAGAGGGCTGGTTTCGCGTGTGCGAGGCCGCCGGGCTGGACGGCCAGCAAGGCGTGCTGATTCCCGAGCGCAACCTGCGCCACCTGATGCTCGACCCCGCCGTGGTGGACGCCGTGGCACAGGGCCGCTTTCACATCCACACCGCGGCGCGGGTACAAGACGGCCTGGCGCTGATGACCGGCATGGCCGCCGGCCTGCCCACCGCACCGGGCGAGCCGGTGGTCTACGCGCCCGACAGCGTGCTGGGGCGCGCTGCCCACACCCTGCTGGCCTACCGCCGGGCCTGCCAGCGTGCCGGGGGCGGCACCCGCGCGCGCCGCACCCGCTACTAACGATTCGCCCTTATGAAGTGTCAACCGTTCGCCCTGAGCCTGTCGAAGGGCTCGTGCCATGTCTAAGGAAGGTTTCGACAAGCTCAACCCGAACGGACTTTAGACTTCACTGGGCCGGATCTATAAGGAGCTGCTGGGGGGAACCTCTGGGGCTCGGTGTGTTCCCACAGGCTTGATTTTTTCAACCGAGCGAAAAGGAGCCCCCACCGATGACCTGGACCACCCTCACCCGACAACGCCTGGCCGCCGCAGGCTTGTGCATCGCGGCCCTCAGCGCCAGCGCCCTGGCGCAGGCCCAGCCGGCTCAACAGATGGTCAGCGTGAGCGGTGCCACCCTCAACATGCGCAGCGGCCCGGGCACCAACGCGCCCGTTTTGTGGGAGTTGAAAAAAGGGTACCCGCTGCAGATCACCCAGCGCAAAGGCACCTGGGTGCAGGTGCGCGATTTCGAAGGCGACACGGGCTGGGTGGCGCGCTCGCTCACAGGCAACGCGCCGCACCACGTCGTGAAAGCCAAGGTGGCCAACATCCGCAGCGGACCGGGCACACAGCACCGCGTGGTTGGCAAGGCCGATTACGGTGAGCTGCTGCGGACCCGCGAAAAACGCGCCGACTGGGTGCGGGTGGAGCGCGCCGAGGGCCCAGGCGGCTGGATCGCCAAGACCCTGCTCTGGGGCTGGTAAGCCGCAGTCACGCCCAAAAAAACGGCGGGCATCAAAGGCCCGCCGTTTTTTTGAAACCCTGGCCTGTCAGGCCGACGTCGCCGCCTCCGGGTTGGGCGGCACGATGGCGCCAATGATGTCGCTCATGGTCAGCGTGCCCAGGTGCTTGCCCTTGCTGGTCACCACGTTGGCAGCTTCCTTGTTGTCGGCACTCAGCAGCCGGGCCACTTCTTCAATCACCAGGCTCGGGTCCACATCGGGCCCGTCCACGCGGGCGCCCGGCACCATCAGCGTGCGCGAGCGAATCACGCGGCCGCGGTTCACATCGCGCACAAAGCTCTCGATGTAGTCGTTGGCCGGCTTCAGCACAATCTGCTGCCCGGTGCCCTGCTGCACCACCTCGCCGTCGCGCAAGATCGCGATGCGGTCGCCCAGGCGCAAGGCCTCGTCCAGGTCGTGGGTAATAAACACCACCGTCTTGCCGATCTCTTGCTGCAGGTCGAGCAACACACTTTGCATGTCGCTGCGAATCAGCGGGTCGAGCGCCGAAAACGCCTCGTCCATCAGCAAAATGGGCACGTCGTTGGTGAGCGCCCGGGCCAGGCCCACCCGCTGCTGCATACCGCCCGAGAGCTGGTTGGGGTAGCTGTCTTCGTAGCCCTTGAGGCCCACACGCTCGATCCAGCGCATGGCGCTTTCACGCCGTTTCTTGTGCTTGATGCCCTGCACCTGCAAGCCGTATTCGGCGTTTTCCAGCACGGTGTAGTGCGGAAACAGCGCAAAGTTCTGGAACACCATGGCGGTCTGCTCGCGGCGAAACCGCAGCAACTCGCGCTGGTTCATCTTCACCACATCCACCTCGCGCCCACCCACCGGCACCAGCAGCTCGCCCGCTGTGGGGTCGATCAGGCGGTTGATGTGGCGGATCAGCGTGCTCTTGCCCGATCCCGACAAGCCCATCACCACCTGAATGCCGCCCGCCGGCATGTCGATGTTGATGTCGCGCAGGCCCAGCACATGGCCGTGCGCATCGCGCAGCTCCTGCTTGCTCATGCCCTGCTGCACGGCTCCCAGAAACTTGTCGGGGGTGGGGCCAAAAATCTTGTAGAGGTGGCGAATGGAAATACCTGCAGGCGCAGCTTGCGGGCTGGCAGACAGTCCAGCAATGGGTAGGGGGTTTTGCATCAGTGGCTCCTATTCAAAAACGTGGCGGTGGCCTGCCCGGGGTCACGCGAAGCGGACCCCGCCCAGGACACCGCCGGGCTGGCTCTGCCAGACGGCTGGTGTCGCCCCTTGGGGGGTGACGCGAAGCGGCGCGGGGGGCTCTCACTGGTGCACGACTTCCAGATGCCGCTGCAGCCGCTTGCCGTAAGCCTGCGACACGCGGTCAAAAATGATGGCGATGCCGACAATGGCCAGGCCGTTGAGCACACCCAGCGTGAAGTACTGGTTGGAAATGGCCCTGAGCACCGGCTGGCCCAGGCCCTGCACGCCGATCATCGAGGCGATCACCACCATGGCCAGCGACAGCATGATGGTCTGGTTGACGCCGGCCATGATGGTGGGCAATGCAAGCGGCAGCTGCACCTTGCTCATTTTTTGCCAGGTCGACGCACCAAACGCATCGGCCGCTTCCAGCAGGTCTTTGTTCACCAGGCGAATGCCCAGGTTGGTGAACCGGATCACCGGCGGAATGGCGTAGATCACCACCGCAATCAGGCCCGGCACGCGGCCAATGCCCAGCAGCATCACCACCGGAATCAGGTAAACAAAACTGGGCATGGTCTGCATCACGTCCAGCGACGGACTGATGAGCTTTTGCAAGCGGTCCCAGCGGCTCATGGCAATACCAATGGGCAAGCCCACCACCAGGGCCACCAAGGTGCACACGAAGATCATGGAAATGGTCTTCATGGTGTCGTCCCACATGCCAAAGAACCCGATCAACAGCAGGGTGACCACGGTGCCGACCACGATCTTCCAGGAGCGTGAGGCCAGCCAGGCTACGAGGGCGATCACGCCCACCACAGCGGGCCAGGGCGACTGGGTCAGCAGGCGTTCGGAGAACAGCAAAAAGTCGCGCAGGGGGTCAAACAAGCGCTCCAGCGGCTCACCATATTCGCGGGTGAAGTTGCGAAAGCTGCCGTCGATGGCGCGGCGCATGGCGCTGAGCGTCTCCGACCCCAGCGAGGGAAATTCATTGAGCCAGGACATGGTCTCTCCTTGGGCTGAAAAAAGGATCAGCGGCACGGCACCTTGAAGGGCGCCGGCCGCGGTGCGGCGGAGCCGGGCTTGCACCACCCGGCCCCGCCATCAGGCGGCGTTGCGGTTTACAGCGCGGCCTTGATCTTTTCAGCCGCTTCAGGCGACACCCAGGTGGTCCAGATTTCTGGCTGGGTCTTCAGGAAGTGGGTCGCACCGTCGGCACCCGTGGCCTGGTTGTCGCTCATCCAGGCCAGCAAACCGTTCACCGTGTCGTTGCCCCAGGCGCGCTGGTTCAGGTAAGTCACGGCCGGGCCGCCGGCTTTTTGAAAGCGGTCGGTCACCACGGTAAACACCTCGGCGCGGGCCCAGTCGGTCTTGGTCGGGTTGTCGCAATCGGCCTTGGTGTTGCAGGTCTCAAACGCTTCCTTGTCGTGCGGCACGCCGGCGTCGAGCTTCACCATCTCGTATTTGCCCAGAATCGAGGTGGGCGCCCAGTAGTAGCCCAGCCAGCCTTCTTTGCGCTCGTAGGCCTTGGCAATCGAGCCGTCCAGGCCAGCGGCCGAGCCGGTGTCGAGCAGCACGAAGCCTTTGGCGGTGCCACCCCAGGCCTTGAACGCGTTGTCCGTGGTGATCTGGCAGTTCCAGCCCGACGGGCAGTTGTGCACAGCACCCTTGCCCTTGTTTTCCACCGAGGGGAACAGATCGGGACGCATCAGCGCGTCGTCAATGGTCTTGATGGCGGGGTTGGCGTCGGCCACGTATTTGGGAATCCACCAGCCTTCGACGCCACCGTCGGTGAGCGACCTGGCCGCGTAATGCAGCTTGCCTTCGGCCACGGCGGCGTCCAGTGGCTGGCGCACGGCATTGATCCAGGCTTCGGGCGCCACGTCGGGCTGGCCCTTTTCCATCATGGCGGTCAGCGTGGGCATGGTGTCGCCGGGCACCAGTTCCACCTCGCAGCCGTAGCCCTTGGCCAAAATGATGCCGTCGATGTTGGCCAGCACTTCAGCCGACTGCCAATTCATGTTGGCCACCGTGACCTTGCCGCAAACGGCGGACTCGGCCGATGGCTCAGCCACGGCAGGCGCTTCGTCTTTTTTGCCGCAGGCAGCCAAAAGGGCTGCCGAGGCGATCAAGGCCAAAGCCAGTTGGGGGGTGGGTTTCATGGTTTTCTCCGGTGTCGCTGTGAGGAACCCACCGACGCGCGGCGCCGATGGATGCGATAAGCACACCCAACGACCTGGAGAAAACGAACGCTGCTGCAAACAAGGTGACCAGCCGCTCAACCAACAGGGCGTTGGATTGAACTTAGCCGCTTAATATAGCTTTTTATCTAATCCGCACGCAAATGCTGAGGCTTTTCATATAATGATATCCGAGCGTTTCACTCGACCACTCCCTGCCGGCAGCTGGACCACCGCCGCGCAAGCCCTGTTAATTCGGCCTTATGAAGTGTCAACCGTTCGCCCTGAGCCTGTCGAAGGGCTCGTGCGAAGTCTGAGGAAGGTTTCGACAAGCTCAACCCGAACGGACTTTAAGACTTCACTGGGCCGGATCTATAGCGTGGGCCCAGTTGATCCGTCAGCCGCGCCCCAGGGCCTTGACGGCCAACTGCGCGGGCCGCTCCATGCAACGCACGATCCACTGGTGGGTGAGCGGGTGCGCGGCCATGAGGCTGTGGGCTGGGCGGGCCCAGTTGAGCACGCTGGCCACACACAGGTCAGCCACCGTGAAGCGCTCAGCCGCCAGGTAGGCCGCGCCCATGGCCTGCTGGCGTTCCAGGTGTTGCTCCATCACCCGAAACGGCACGGTTAGCCGGCGCTCGGCGGCTTCGGCCAGCTCGGGTTTGCGCCGCTCGGCAGGCATGACCATGCGGTGCATGAGCACGGTGAGCGCGTCCGCCTCGGCCTCGTTCACCACCCAGAAGCTCCAACGCAGGGCCTCGGCGTCTTCGCGCGGGTTGGCCGGCGTGATGCCGACGCCGTCGGGCTGGCCGTGGTGGCGCGCAATGTAAAGCGCGCAGGCCATGCTTTCCCACACCACCACCTCGCCGCCCTCCTCCGCGGGCCGCTGGTCCACCACCACCGGAATGTGGCCATTGGGGTTGAGCGCCAGAAACTCGGGCGTGCGGGTGGCACCGCCCTGGTACGGCAGGTTGACGTGCTGAAAGCGCAGGCCGAGCTCGGTGGCGGCCCACAGCGGGCGCACGGCGCGGGAAGCGGGAATACCGTGAATGGTGAGGCTCATGGGGGTGTCCTGAAACAGGGGTCAAGCCAACTGGCGGCAGAGTGCGAGCAAGTCGGGCACGGTGGTGTGGGGTTGCTGAGGCCCATGGGCCCAGGCGTGGCCCTCGCGGTTGAGCCAGGCGGCCTGCATGCCCGCATTGAGCGCACCCACGCCGTCCAGGTGGGCATCGTCGCCAATGTGCAGCACCTGCGCGGGGTTCACGCCCGCAGCTTCGGCGGCGGCGTGAAAGATGCGCGGGTCGGGCTTGCCCACGCCAAATTCGCGCGCGCTGAGCGCCGCCCGAAAGTGCGCGCCCAGGCCCACGCGGTGCACGTCGGCATTGCCGTTGGACACCGCCACCACCGGAAAGCGGTTGCTCAAAAAAACCAGCGCCGGCAAGGCGTCGGCATACAGCTCCACCCGCTGGCGCTCGGCAAAAAACACCTCAAACGCCGCCTCGGCCAGCGCGGAGTCGTCGCCCGCGCGTTGCAGCACCAGCCGGATCGACTCGCGGCGCAGCGCGCTCATGTCGTGCGCCAAATCAGGCCGGGTGGTGTTCATGTGGTTGCGCACCTCGCGCAGCGCGCCGGGCGTGGCACACAGCGCGGCGGTGGCGGGCGCGTGGTCGGCCAGCCAGGCCTGCAACACGGTTTCGGCCCGCGTGATGGTGGGCCAGATGGGCCAGAGCGTGTCGTCCAGATCCAGCGTGATGGCGCGGATGCGCGACACGTCCAGACTGAACGTTGCGAGACCGGGGGCTTCAGAGGGCGTGGCGTCGGGGGTCTTCATGTCTGCGGGAGAATAGCGCATGGCATTTAACAAAGAACCTCCCTTCTCGCATGGTCAAGCCGCACGCACGGCCATTGTGTTGTGCAACCTGGGCACGCCCGACGAGCCCACCGCCCCGGCCGTGCGCCGCTACCTGGCCGAGTTTCTGGGCGACCACCGCGTCGTCGAGATTCCCAAGCCCATCTGGTGGCTCATCCTGCACGGCATCATCCTGCGCGTGCGGCCCAAAAAGTCGGCGGCCAAATACGCCACGGTGTGGACGCCCGAAGGCTCGCCCTTGAAGGTATGGACCGACAAACAAGCCACCCTGCTGCGCGGCTACCTGGGCGAGCGCGGCCACCAGGTCACGGTGCGCTACGCCATGCGCTACGGCAACCCGTCCATCCCTGCCGTGCTCGACGAGCTGAAGGCCCAGGGCATGACCCGCGTGCTGCTGGTGCCCGCCTACCCGCAATACAGCGGCACCACCACCGCCAGCGTGTTTGACGGCGTGGCCCTGTGGGGCCTGAAAGCGCGCCATCTGCCTGAAATGCGCTTCATCAACCGCTACCACGACGACCCAGGCTACATCGAAGCGCTGGCCAAAAAAGTGCAGCAGCACTGGATGCACCACGGCCAGAACGAACACCTGGTGATGAGCTTCCACGGCGTGCCCCAGCGCACCCTGGAGCTGGGCGACCCCTACCACTGCGAATGCCACAAAACCGGCCGCCTGCTGGCCGAAAAACTGGGCCTGGCCAAAGACCGCTACACCGTCACTTTTCAGTCGCGCTTTGGCAAGGCCAAGTGGCTGGAGCCCTACACCGAGCCCACACTCATCGCCATGGGGCAAAAGGGCGTGAAGAGCGTGGACGTGGTGTGCCCCGGCTTCACCAGCGACTGCCTGGAAACGTTGGAAGAAATCAGCATGGAAGCCCGCGAAGCGTTCCTGCACGCCGGCGGCCAGCAGTTCAGCTACATCGACTGCCTGAACGACAGCCCGGACTGGATACGCGCCCTGACCGACCTGGTAGAAAACCACCTGCAAGGCTGGCCCACGAAACAGGCGGATGACCCGATGGCGCTGAAGGCGAGCCGGGAGCGGGCGTTGGCGATGGGGTCGAAGGACTGAGGGGGTTGGGCGTGGCGGTTTGCACCCGCAAAACCACGCATCTCGGCGCCCTGCCGGTCCGCTCTACAGCGGTTGCGTTTGTTGACCTGAAGCAGTTGGCTGACTGCTGACGGCCAGGAACGGTAAATCCCCAGTTGCAGTGCCATACGAGGGCCACTAAACGGCTTGCGGATGTTTATCAAAGCGAATACGTAAAACATTCAAATTAAGAAGTCTGGGACTATCAATCGCATTTTTTCCCAAGGTGTAGTATTTGAAAAGATCTCTAAGCTAAAAGTGATTTACTCGCAGTGCCCGATTTTTCTTGGCTCAATGCCGATTTGCATGGAACTTGACCTTCAACACCTATGCGTGCTGAGTGCGTGAGGTTGCTGGATACTCTGGCCTGATTGCCGCCACCCTGACACCTTCGTAACCGACCATGAGCCTGAGCACCGAAGCCCTGTTCACCGCAGCCCTTGGGCTGCAAGCCCCCTGGCGTGTCGAGCGCGCCGAGTTGAGCACCGCCAAGAAACGCATTGACTTTGAAGTGGTCTGCACCGAGCGGCGTCTGACCTGCCCGCACTGCGGCGCACCCGATCAAGGCATCCACGAGAGCATTGAGCGATCTTGGCGCCATCTGGATTTTTTCCAGTTCGAAGCCTGGCTGCACGCGGCCATACCCCGCGTAGCTTGTACCGCCTGCGGCAAGACCAGCCAGGTGCCGGTGCCCTGGGCGCGCGAGGGCAGCGGCTTCACGCTGCTGTTTGAAGCGCTGGCGCTGAGCCTGTGCAAAGAACTGCCCGTGGCCCACGCGGCCCGTCACCTGCGTGCCGACGCCAAAGCCTTGTGGCGGCGCATTGAGCACTACGTCAAGCTTGCGCGTCAGAAGGACGACATGAGCGGCGTGCGCCACATCGGCATTGACGAGACCAGTCTGCGCAAGGGCCACGAATACGTCACGGCCGTGCACGATCTGCAGCAAAAGCGCCTGCTCTTTGTCACCGAGGGACGCGATCACCAGACGGTCAATGCCTTCACCCAAGACCTGTCCGAACATGGCGGGAGCGCCCAGGCGATCAGCCATGTGAGCATGGACATGAGTGCGGCCTACCTGAAAGGGGCACAGCAGCAACTGCCGCAGGCGGCCATCTGTTATGACCGCTTTCATGTGGCGGCCCTGGCGGGCAAGGCCATGGATGAGGTGCGCGCGGCCGAATTCAAAAGCCGGCCCACCGCCGTGGCGCAAGCGCTGGGCGAGCTGGACCGCGCCAGCAGGCGCAGCCTGAGCTGGGCGATGCGCACGCACCATGCGAGCTGGAATCAGCGGCACATACAGGCGATGTACACCCTGCAGCGCACGAACTTGCAAAGCGCACGGGCCTGGCGCATGAAGGGGGCGCTGCGCGAGGTGTATGAGGCAGCGGCGCAGGGTCACGGTGAAGAGGTCGCCCGCACGGGTCTGACCAAGTGGATCGGTTGGGCCATGCGCTCGCGCCTGGAGCCCTTCAAGCGGCTGGCGCGTACGCTCAAGACGCACTTCGAAGGTGTCATCACGGGCATGCAGCAAGGACGCAGCAACGCGTTTGTGGAGGCCATGAATGGGCTGATGCAAAACGCCAAGCGGGCCGCACGCGGATTCAGAACGAGCAGGAACTTCATCGCCATTGCGCACCTGCGCCTGTCCAAGCTCAAGCACCTTCCAGCCAACCCGTTCGAGTACGCAGCGCCGCGCTTCGCAGGCCTCAGCACGCATAGGTGTTGAAGGTCAAGTTCCATGCAGATCGGCATTGAGCCTTTTTTTTCTTTGCCTCAGTCTGCTGCCAAGTAATTACATCGAAAACATCGCGGCAAAGTATAGATCGAAGATATTTTGATATGCCTTGGTTGTGATTGCCGTACAATTCAGAATTTCGCCAAATTAAGCAAAACTCTAACTACCTACAGATCATTGCAGCAACCTACAAACCCCAGCACCAACAGCATATAAGGCACCTTCGGTAACTCGAGGATTTAGGCTTCCAGTTAAATAATGCACCAAAAAAACGCCATTAGGATCGAATTTGACAATGGGGTTATGGTCATTGCAGTAAACTCGAAAAATTCCAGATGCATTCCAGTGCTCAACGCACATCCCATAATCTAATTTCGACTCAGATAGCGCGGCATTTCTGACTCGATAGCAGGCCTTTTTCACCTTTGCCATAGATCCTTCTACCAGCGTTTCATCAGCAGAACACTGAGACATCCTATCCCGACTTACAGTATCCACTTTATTTATTAAGAAAGTGAATGGTTGGCGTTCAACCTGAAGCCACTCCCATTCTCCTTTTTCGCCGATTAGACCTGAAATCTTTTGGGTAGTGCAAAACACAGAATCGAACCCTGGGTCAGTTGGTATCTGGGCTAGGGCATGAATTCCTGTAAAAGGAATGATGAAAAGGCTAAAGTATTTAACCGGTGTGGAGTTCATTTTATCCTTTGGGTCTACCTAATTAGTCTTGGGTGCCAATAGAACTTACGCCAAATGTAAAGTTCACAGCACTCTTTAAGTGTGATATTCGGATGCTTGTTACGAAACGCTGAAAATTAGCTAGATTTTTGGGAAAGCTGGATTCAGCGAATACCTCATTCCTAGAGACGGTTTGGCACCACACATAGAGCTGGGCCTTCTCCAAAAACGTGTAGCGCGATCGAACCCGGTAAGTGAAGCCCTGATAGGTTCTAAATATAAATTCTGCACTGAGCGCGGGAAGCGATTGACTCAAGAAATCGACATTTGTATGAATCAAGCGAAAGTCTTACGCAGAGGTCAGATTGTCGTAAAGTGAGACTAGCAAAGTCTGATCTGTCGCGCCAGCAATGAACTCTGCCCGCTCCGTGTCACTCATCTTTGGTGACTTTGGTAAAAGGTTGGGATTAAGCGGCTACTGTGTCACATGGCAATACGGAAGCGCATCCTTTTCACCGGGCCCCACGAACATACGCAACCGGCTACCATCTAGTGCTGATTGGTGCTTGTAAGACCACGTCGCTGGATACTCGAGGGAATATGAGTCGATTCTGAATTAAAAGGTCTTGGTGTCCGGTGCCTGACTGTGTGCAAAACTGACCGCAACAATTAGAAAGGCAATATTGAATCGTGAGTTAATGCTTGAGGGTTGCGACATGGGTGTCTATGCATTTAACACTAGAATTACTTCAGTATGCGTTCGGATTGACAAATTAACATGCTAATAGATTTTTGGGGCAAATCAGCATTATGGTCGCCCTTGCAACTCTTCAAGCAAACTCAGTGCAGCCTCGGAAATGCCTTTCGTGGGATTGATTCTGCAATAGGAGCGCATCCATTCCAACTCCTCGCCACTGCGAAGTTTTATAAGGGGATTGGGGTCGTTCTCCGCAAATGTATATTGGGCTGCCATACCTTTAAGGTATCCTAGCGCCCAGGAATCCATATGCCGAGCCTGATCACTAAATACCGTGTCCGATTTCGCCTTGTCGATGACGGCAGTCCAAAGCGCGCACACTTTCTCTCCGAGATTTGGAATTTTCGGCTGAGCTGCGCCTCCTGATGAAGCTGACAGTAGCAACAGAGCTATATAGATTATTCTCATATCGAATCTTGGAAAAAAAGACATAGATCAGCGTAGTCCGTCGATTGCGTCTGCTGTGCCATGATTTGGCTTATTTTGCGAGACCTAAAGTAGGCGCTGTGCAGGCTAAAAAAATATTATAACTCCACCATCACTGAAATAAAAAGCAGATAAAAATACGGCGACTTTCTAAGGAAACTTTTGCGTAATTCTTAGGCCGGCTCGACAGAGCCAAGTATATTTTTACATATCAGATTACCCATTAAACATGCAAGCCCGTTTAAATAGACTGCCCTCCTGGGTTATCTTTAGGAAAATTTCCACTTCGTCTGTGTGCCAATCTTACTCTACACTGGGCCTTACAGCAGGCCAAAAAATTCAATACATGGCCTTGGTGGACTGAATTCTCGATTTTTATTGGATTGTTCGATTTGTTTAATACACAAAAACAGATCTCGCAAAGCTATCAGAGTGGTGACTGTTTGGATGGCGTATCTGTGTTAAGCATTATCGTGAAGATGATTCGACAGACTCACCACAAATTCCTTGAGTTCTGCCAGAGGAACATCTGCATGAAAACCATTTCGGTCACGGAATGTGAAAGCGGTGACTTTTCCGTCACGATGAATAGGATCGATCTTGAAGTGTGCAACTGCGTTCCGCAGTCTTCGGACTAACTGCTTAAGGTTGGGTTCGTGCTCGTGTCCTTGGTCGCACTTGCCAAAGCTCTTTATAGAATTCGGCGATATACCCCAATCTTCTATTGACACGAAAGCGGCGCTTGGAATTTTGTCTATGAGCAACGCCTCCTTTGGCACTATGAGAAGGCCGAGAAGGCAGTTGATCAGAAGAGTTGCATCAAGAGGGCCTTGATACTCGTTTGCGAGAGTGAGCGTTCGCCCCATGAAGCTGCGTGCGAAATCCGCGTCGTATTCCATAGCGTTGCTCCTAAATGTCTAGCGTTGGAGATGTCCGGCGAACAGCAAACAGGCAAGTTTTGCTGATAGGTCGTAAGTGCAGAGCGTTCTGTTGGGCCTCACCGGGACGGCACCACGCGTAGTGGCTGGCCATATGTATTTCCTGCGCCAAAGGGATTGTTGATACTGTCCGGAGAGTTTGGATTCCCGTACCTCCCGTATGGGTTGGACGTCGAATCGGCGTCATAGGGATTATTACTAAGTCGCCCGCGGTAGTTTCCCTGGCTGTCATACAGTTTCGGAGCGTCCGTCGCATACGGATTCGTGTGCGACTTGTTGCTGTAAGGATTGCCATTAGGACTGTACGCGTTGTTTAGCCCGTCCACCTTGTATGGACTTCCGGCACCATATGGGTTGTTCAAGCACTGCGGATCGTATGGGCAGTTTTGGGCCACGGCGGCTTCGGTTCCAATCAACAAAAGTGCTGTGAAAAATGTAAGCTTCGCTGTCATGCCACCCTTTCAGTGAGATCTGATTTGTAGTTTATTTGAACTATCGTAGGATACCCAAAATCACGGTCGTTAAACAAAGTCGTACGATATTTCAAAAATTCTTCCGAAGTCATCCGGTCTACTCAATCCACCGGGACTGTGCTCAGATATTAAAAAATCGACAAACTTGATCAGGGACGAAACACCGCACCGAGATGTCAGTTTAGCCCCGCCGATCCCTTCACCAAACCATTCTGGAGTTCATATTTCACTTCCCCCTACATCCGAGCACGGTACCTAGAATGGTGGCTTGAAACCCACTACAGTGTGGCCGCAATGGGTCGAAATGTACCCCTCAAATGCACCGCGACGATCAGCCCTCAAACCAACACTCAACGCCCCGCCAAAAACCGCCTAACCAACTCCAGCTGCTCTGGCACATTCAGGGCCGGCGCATGCCCACAGCCGGCAATGGTGACCACCCGCGCACGCGGGCCGCGGTCGCGCATGGCTTCTGCGGTGTCGGGCAGCAGCAGGTCGGAATCGGCGCCGCGCAGGCACAGCACGGGGGCCGTGATGCGCTCGTAGTCGGGCCACAGGTCGTAGTCGGCCGGGTGGTGCGTGAACTGCATCACCATGGCGGGGTCGTAGTGCGGGGTGACGCGGCCGTTGGGCAGGCGGCGCACCGAGCTTTCGGTGAGCAGGCGCCACTGCGCGTCGGTGAGGTAGCCGTAGGGTTTGTAGACGGTACGGAAGTACTGTTCCAGCTCACCCACGGTGTCGAACGAGGCTGGATTACCGGCGTAGCTGCGGATGCGGTCGATGGCCACGGGGTTGGGCTGGGGGCCGATGTCGTTGATGACCAGACGCTCGATGCGACCGTGCAGTGTGCCGCCCGCGCACACCATGCCGATGGCGCCGCCCATGGAGGTGCCGACCCAATGAAAACGGGCCAGGCCCAGCTGGTTGGCCAGCGACTCGGCCAGGCGGGCGTAAAAGGCCAGGCAGTATTCGACCTCGGGCACCGGGCTCCACTGCGAGAGGCCGCGGCCAATGGTGTCGGGGCAGATGACGCGGTAGCCGTGGCCCGCCAGGTGGGCGGCCAGTGCGTCCATGTCGCGGCCAGTGCGCGCCAGGCCGTGCCAGGCGATGACCAACGGGCAGGCTGGGGGTTGGTCCACCGGGGCGGGTGCCCAGTCCATGAAGTGGATTTCACGGCCTTCGCAGCTGAGGTAGCGCGACTGGGGAATGGCTGGGGTGTTCATGGTGTTCAGACCCGGTAGCGAAGAGGTAAGCCGCGTGTGAGTAAGTGGCTCAGGGGCGCCGCGCGGCGGGCTGCGCAGGGCCACCAGCCCCAGGCAGGGCACGCGGCGGGCGGGCGGCACGCTCCCTCAGCTTGCCCACCACACCGCTGGGAAAGTAATACACCGACAACACAAACAGCACGCCCAGCCAGAGCAGCCAGCGGTCGGGCGTGAGCAAGGCGGGCAACAGCGGCAGGCCTTCGGTGGCGCCGCCGGCCAGGCGCAGCAGGTCTTGCAGGTAGCTTTGCGCCAGCACAAACAGCACGCTGCCAATGACCGCGCCGTACACGGTGCCCATGCCGCCAATGACGACGATGAGCAAGATGTCGAGCATGATTTCAAACGAGAGCGAGGTGTCTGGCCCGTTGTAGCGCAGCCAGATGGCCAGCAAGCAGCCCGCCAGCGTGGCAAAGCTGGCCGACAACACATTGGACAGCGTGCGGTAGACCACGGTGCGGTAGCCCAGCGCCTCGGCGCGAAAGTCGTTTTCGCGAATGGCTTGCAGCACCCGGCCAAACGGCGAATTCACGATGCGCAGCAGGGTGAGAAAGATGGCGCAAACCATGCCGAAGATGAGGTAGTACGTGATGAAGCGCCCGTTGAGGTCAACCTCACCCAACGGCGTCTGCAAGGGCTCTTCCATGAGCGCAAAGCCGGGGGTCAGCAGCTCGGGCACCGAAAAGCTCAGGCCGTCTTCACCGCCGGTGAAGTCGGACAACTGCGAGGCCAGCGTGAGGAACGCGGTGGCCACCGCCAGCGTGATCATGGCGAAAAAGATGGCTTTGACCCGCAGCGAAAACAGCCCGATCACCAGCGACAACACCAGCGAAACCAGCAACGCCGCCAGCACGCCAGAGCCCAGCGCGGCCCAGCTCGGGCTCTCGGCCGCGTTGAGCGAAATGGCCACGCCATAAGCGCCGATGCCAAAAAACATGGTGTGGGCAAAACTGACGATGCCGGTGTAACCCAGCAGCAGGTCAAAGCTGGCCACCAGCGCGATGAAGATCAGCACCTTGGCGGCCACGTTGAGCGCCTTGACGCCGGGAAACAGAAACGGTGCGAAGGCCAGGCCCAGAAACAGGACCAGCAGCAGCGCCGCCAGCCAGCGGCTGCGCGGCAAATCGTTGGAAAGCAATCGGTTCAGCATGGTCAAACCTCGGAGATCGGGAGAGCGAAGGCCAGGGCAGCCGCAGAACCGGCCTTGCCGGGCCCAGGCTGCGCCCCCTGGGAAGTGACGCCGCAGGCGGCGCGGGGGGTGTCCATTACCGGCTCGTCACCGGGTACACGCCTTGCGGGCGCCACAGCAAAATCGCCACCATCAGCGCGATGTTGGAAAACAGCGCGACTTTGGGAAACAAGAAGCCGGTGTAGTTGGCCATCAGCCCCACCAGCAGCGCACCAATGAGGGCGCCCAGCGTGGAGCCGAGCCCGCCGATGATGATGACGATGAAGATGAGCACGTTGACCTGGTGCCCCATTTGCGGCGTCACGGTTTCCTGGTACAGCCCCCACATGACACCGCCCAGACCAGCCAGCGCGCTACCCACCACGAACACGCCCACAAACAGGCGCTTGATGCGGTAGCCCAGCGACTCCACCATTTCACGGTCTTGCACACCGGCGCGGATGAGCAGGCCCACCTTGGTGCGGTTGAGCGTCCACACCATGGCGGCGAACACGGTGCCACCCACCAGCACCGCGAGCAGGCGGTATTTCGCCACCGCCGCGTCGCCCAGCAAGATCGAGCCGCGCAGCGCCTCGGGCAACGGCAGCGGCACCTGCTCGGGGCCCCAGAACACCTTGATCAGCTCTTCGCCAATGATCATGCCGCCCATGGTGATGAGGATCTGCTTGAGGTGCATGCCGTACACCGGCCGAATGATCAGGCGTTCAAACGCCAGCCCAATGGCACCGGCCACCGCCATGGCCACCAGCATGGCCGGAAACAGCGCCATCAGGTTGAGCCACAGGCTGTCGGCCGTGGTGTAGCTGCCCATGCTGGCCAGCACGGTGGTGGCCACAAACGCGCCGAGCGCAATGAACACGCCATGGCCGAAGTTCAGCACGTCCATGAGGCCAAACACCAGCGTGAGGCCCGAGGCGATGATGAACACGATCATGCCCATGGCCAGGCCGGCCACGGTAAGCGTGAGCCAGGTGGACGCGCTGCCCGTGAGCGGCAGCGCAATCAGCGCCAGCGCCGGCACCAGAGCCATGGGCTTCCAGTCGAGGTCTTTGAGTTGGATCATGCGTGACTCCCGAGGGAAAGACCGAGCAACCGCGACTGCAGCGCTTCGTCGGCGGCCAGCTCGGCCATGCTGCCGCTGTGCACCACGCGCCCGTCGTCCATCACGGCCACCGAGTCGCCCAGCTGGCGCGCGAAATTGAAGTTTTGTTCCACCAGCAAGATCGTGGTTTGCGCCGCCTTGAGCTGGCGAAAGGCCTCGATCATGTTCTGGATGATGGCCGGCGCCAGGCCCTTGCTGGGCTCGTCAATCAGCAGCAGCTGGCGCGGCTCGATGATGGCGCGCGACACGGCCAGCATCTGCTTTTGACCGCCGCTGAGCTTGCCCGCCGGGTGCAGCCAAAACTTTTTCATGGCCGGAAACAAGCCAAAAATCCATTCCAGCCGGGTGGTGTCGATCTCGTTCAAGTTGCGGGCGCCGCGCGCCGCCAGCAGCATGTTTTCACGCACCGACAGGTCGGAAAAAATGCCCATGCTCTCGGGCACGTAGGCCACGCCGCTTTGCGCAATGTCGGGCGTGGGCGTCTGCGTGATGTCCTGGCCGTTCAGCACCACCTTGCCGTGGCTCGCGTGCCACAGGCCCATGATGGTGCGCAGCGTGGTGGTCTTGCCCGCGCCGTTGCGGCCCAGCAGCATGGTGAGCTGCCCGGTGGGCACTTGCAGGTCCACGCCGTGCAGGATGTGATACGCCCCGATGTGGGTGTGCACGCCTTGAAGCTTTAGAAGCACCCCCGCGCCGCTTGCGGCGTCAGCCCCCAAGGGGGGCGCCGACTGCGGCCCGGCAGAGCCGGCTGTGCGCTGGCCTTGGTCGTTCATGCCAACACCCCTTCTTCTTTTTCTTCCGGGTTGATGCCCAGGTAAGCCTGCTGCACCACCGGCGACGCGATCACGGTGGCCGGGTCGCCGTCGGCCACCAGCTCACCGTTGTGCAGCACGATGATGCGATCCGAGAGTTCGCGCACCACATCCATCTTGTGTTCCACCAGCAAAATGGTCTTGGTCTTGTCGGCCTTCAGGCGGCGGATCAGGTCCAGAATCACCGGCGCTTCGTCCACGCTCATGCCCGCCGTGGGCTCGTCAAACATGAACACCAGCGGTTCCAGCGCCATCAAAATGCCCACCTCCAGCTTGCGCTGGTCGCCGTGCGGCAGGCTGGACGCCAGGGCATCGCGCTTGTCTGCGAGCGCCACGGTTTCCAGCACCTGGTCTGCACGCTCCAGCAGGTCCTTGCGGTCGCTCCAGATGCGCCAGAGGTTGAGCCCGGCACCCGCCTTGGCCTGCACCGCCAGGCGCACGTTTTCGCGCACCGTGAGGTTGGGAAACAGGTTGGTGAGCTGGAACGCCCGGCCCAGCCCGGCTTGCGCCCGGGCCGGCGCACCCAGCCCAGACATGTCTTGGCCACCCAGCAGCACACGCCCTGCGCTGGCCTTGATCTGCCCCGAGATGAGGTTGAAGTAGGTCGTTTTGCCGGCACCGTTGGGGCCGACGATGGCGGTCAGCGTGCCGGGCTGGAAAGCGCAGGACACAGCGTTCACCGCCACGTGCCCGCCAAAGCGGACCGTGAGATCAAAGGTTTCGAGCATGGGATCTCCGACAGGGAGAGACAGTTCGGGCGCGGCACCTGCCGCGACCTCCGGGAACACCGCGGAACCGCCCTTCGTCAGGCTCAGGGCGGGCCGCAGGTGTTGCCCCCTGGAGGGGGTGACGCGCCCTTGGGCGCGGCGCGGGGGGTTACCTTTTATTCCGGATCGGAATGTTCATGTCTTCCGGCTTGATCTCGCGCACCAGCTCAGGCACGCCCCAGGCAAAGGCCGGGTCCACTTTGATCTTGAAGTGGTACATGCTCTGCAAGGCTTGGTGGTCTTCCTTGCGGAAGGTCATCTTGCCTTTGGGGGTGTCAAAGCTCATACCCTCCATGGTGCTGATGAGCTTGTTGGTGTTGGTGTCACCGCCGGTTTTCTTCAGCGCCGTCACCACCGCCATGGCGGCGGAGAAGCCGCCAGCGGTAAAGAAGTCAGGCGGCGTCTTGAACTGGCGGTAGTGCTCGGCCACCATTGCGTCGTTAACCGGGTTCTTGGGCAAACCGAAATAGTAGTAGCTGGCGCCTTCCATGCCGGGGAACTGCTTGTAGGCAGCCATGGCAGGCAAGATGTTGCCACCGGTCGCGATCTCGATGTTGTAGCGCTTCAGGTCCAGGTCGGCGATCTTGAACGGGTTGCCCGCACCCGCCCAGACGATCCAGATGATCTTGCGGCCCGGCTGGTCCTTGAGCTTGTCGATCAGGCGCTGGGCACCGGCCGTGAAGTCGGTGGTGTTGGTCGGCAGGTATTCCTCGTGCACGATCTTGGCGTTCTTCACGGCTTCTTTGAACGCCTTCACGCCGTCGCGGCCAAACGCGTAGTCTTGCGCCAGGGTGGCAATGGTGGTGCCGGCCTTGTCCAGCGCCACGGCGTTGGAAATCGCGTCTTGCGAGCTGTTGCGCCCGGTGCGGAAGATGTATTTGTTCCATTTGTCACCGGTGATCGAGTCGGCCACGGCGGGCTCCACCAGCAAGATCTTTTTGTATTCTTCTGCCACGGGCAGCATGGCCAGTGCCACACCCGAGCCGGTCGGGCCAATGGCAATGTCGGCCTTGTCGTCGGCGTAGGCGGCCGCCAGCTGGGCACGACCCACATCGGGCTTGAACTGGCTGTCCTTCTCGATCACCACCAGCTTCTTGCCGTTCACCTCCATCGTGCCGGCGGTGGCGTAGTTCAAACCCATCATCAAGCCGGTGTGGGTCTGCTTGGCATAAGCCTCCAGCGGGCCGGTTTTGTCGTACACATGGGCGATGCGGATTTCGCCCGACTTGGACTGGGCAAAGCCGAGCGTGGCCGTGCAAGCGAGCGCAATGACCGCGAGGCGGCGGGTGGTGTGTGTCATGTCTTGTCTCCTGGGTTTGAACGATCACAGCGCTGCGCGCCGCACTGGGCACTTTGCACGCTCCGTGCCAGCGCCCTAAGTCCTTGATTTGTATGAACAAGGGCCGTTGACCCGGTGAAGTTCGTCTGAATATCAGACAACAACACCCCAAACAACCGTTCATTATTTAGACATTTGTCTAGTTTTCAGACACTTCAAACACGTCAGGCATCCCGGCCAAGCGGTCGTAAAAGCTTGCCCTGGAAATGCCCAGCAGCTTGGCCGCTGCCGTGCGGTTGCCGCGGGTGTGGGCGAGCGCAGCCCGAATGGCCTGTTGCTCCAGTACCGCAATTTGCTCGGGCAAGGGCCTTGGTGCAAGCGCCGAGGCCGCCGGTGCTGAGACCCGGGCCAAGCCTGTTTCGGGCGCTGGCACCCAGGCCATGGCGGCGAGACCCGTCTCTTGCAGCACGGCGGCCACCTGAGCGACTTCGATGTGGTGCGAGTCGCTGCGCAGCGCCAGCTGCTCCAACACGTTGCGCAGTTCGCGAATGTTGCCGCGCCATGCCTGAGCGGCCAGCAGCGCCTGGGCATCGGGCTCCAGTTCCAGCTGCGGCCCGCCGCCGCGGGCAGCCATGTCTTCGCCCAGCGCTTCAATCAACAGGGCAATGTCGCCCCGGCGCTCGCGCAAGGGCGGCACCCGCACCGGCAACACGTTGAGCCGGTAATACAGGTCTTCGCGGAAGCTGCCTTCGCGCACCATCTGCTGCAAATCGCGCGAGGTGGCCGCCACCACCCGCACATCAAACCGCACCAGCTTGTTGGAACCGAGCGGCTCGATCTCGCCCTCTTGCAGCGCGCGCAACAGCTTCACCTGCACCGACATCGGCATGTCGCCGAGCTCATCCAGAAACAGCGTGCCACCGTCGGCGAGCTTGAATTTTCCGTCGCGGCCTTTTTTGTCGGCGCCGGTGTAGGCCCCGGGCGCCACACCAAAAAACTCGGCCTCCAGCAAGGTGTCGGGTACCGCGGCCATGTTCACGCTGACAAACGGCCGCCCTGCGCGGGGGGAGGCTGCGTGAATCGCGTGGGCCAGCAGTTCTTTGCCGGTGCCGGTTTCGCCCAGCAGCAGCACCGGGCTGGACGACTGGGCCGCGCGCCGCGCCTGGCGCTTCACCTCCAGCGCGGGAGGGCTGCTGCCCACAAAGCTGGCAAAGGTGTACTTGGTGCGGCGCTGGCTGGCGAGTTCGCGGCGGGCATCGTTCAAGTCTTGTTCGAGCCGGGCAAACTTGGTGATGAGCGGTTGCAACGTGGTTTCCGGGTGGTCAAACAGCACGATCCCCAGCACGCCAATGACCTCGCCAGCCTCGTCACGCAGGGGAATGCGGCTGACCCCAAACGTGCCCGCCTTGTTGTCCAGCAGGTCAATCAAGATGGGCTTCCCCGTGGCCAGCACCTGGTGCATCAGCGTGTTTTGAACCACGCTGGACACGGGGTGACCCACAAAATCTTCTTCGCGGTCAAAACCCAGCGCCGGCAGAAAACGGCGGTACTGGTCGTTGATCCAGACCACGCGGGCGTTGCGGTCCACCAGCATCATGCCCTCGCTGGCATTGGCAAAAAGGTCAAACATGGACCGCGCAGCCAGCTCCAGAATGCTCTGCGCGTCGCGGGGAAGTCGGTTGTCTGCGGTCATGGGCACATGGTATCGCCCATTTGCACGACGTGCCCCCACTTGGACTGCCTCAGAACCGACTCCACCGGGCCACACGCATCACCCCTTTGAGGGTGTCGCGCGCGACGCGGCGGGGGTGTTCGTCAAGCCTTCCTATGCCAGGCCAGCAAACGCGGCGTCACCAGCACCAGCACCACAATGGTCAGCAGCGTGGCCGACATGGGGCGTTCGAAGAACACCGCTGCACTGCCCTCCCCGATCGACATGGCGTTGCGGAACTGCGCCTCGGCCAATGGGCCAAGAATCAGGCCCACGATCACGGGTGCAGTCGGGAAATCAAACCGGCGCAGCGCCACACCCACCAGCGCCAGACCGAACATGATGAAAAGGTCAAACGAGCTCTGGCGCATGCCATACACGCCCACCGTGGCGAAGATCAGGATGCCGGCGTACAGCGGCGCCTTCGGGATTTTCAGCAGCTTGACCCACAGCCCCACCATGGGCAGGTTGAGCACCAGCAGCATGACGTTGCCAATGTAGAGCGAGGCGATCAGCGCCCACACCAGGGCGGACGAGGTCTGGAACAGCTGCGGCCCGGCGTTGATGCCGTAGTTTTGCAGCGCGCTCAGCAAAATGGCGGCGGTGACCGAAGTAGGAATGCCCAGCGTCAGCAGCGGCACCAGGGTGGCGGTCACGGCGGCATTGTTGGCGGCTTCCGGGCCGGCCACGCCCTCAATGGCGCCGGTGGTGCCAAATTCCTGCTTGTGCTCCGGGTCGGCCAGCTTGCGCTCGGTGGCGTAACTGAGAAACGTGGGAATCTCGGAGCCGCCCGCGGGGATGGTGCCGAAGGGAAAACCGATGAAGGTGCCACGCAGCCAGGCGGGCCACGAGCGCTTCCACTCGCTGCGCGTCATGTGCGCCTTGTTCATTTTGTTCATGCTGGCTGCGCTCTTGCCTTCGTACAGCGCGTTGTAGAGCGCCTCGGTCACGGCGAACAGGCCCACCGCCACCAGCACCACCTCCACGCCGTCCATGAATTCGATGACGCCGCCGGTGTAGCGCACTTGCCCGGTGATCTGGTCCATGCCCACGAGGCCCAGCGCCAGGCCGAAAAACAGCGCCGTGATGCCGCGCAGCGTGCTCTGCCCCAGCACCGCGCTCACGGTGGTGAAGGCCAGCAGCATCAGGCAAAAATACTCGGGCGGACCGAGCTTCACGGCGAACTCGGCCAGAAACGGTGCAAACAGCGTGACCAAAATGGTGGCGATGGTGCCCGCCACGAAGGAGCCGATGGCCGAGGTGGCCAGCGCGGCGCCGGCGCGCCCGTTCTTCGCCATCTTGAAGCCCTCCAGCGCGGTCACCATGGTGCCGGTTTCGCCTGGGGTGTTGAGCAAAATGGAAGTGGTCGAGCCGCCGTACATGGCACCGTAGTAGATGCCGGCAAAGAAGATCATGGAGGCGGTGGCTTCCACCTGCCCGGTGATGGGTAGCAGCATGGCCACCGTGACGGCCGGGCCCAGGCCGGGCAGCACGCCAATGGCGGTGCCCAGGGCACAGCCGGCCAGCGCCCACAGCAAATTGATGGGGGTACCCGCGGTGGCAAAGCCACCCAGCAGGTTGTTCCAGAGGTCGAGCATGGTGTTCTCCTGATGGTCCGTCGGGCAGATCAGAGCCAGCCTGTACCCGTGAGGCCCGGCAGGTTGACGGCGAGGAATTTGGTGAACAGCCAGAAGGTGGGCGCCGAGATCAGCATGCCGGTCACCACGTCTTTCACCGTCTGCATGGCATGGCCTGCGGGCTTGCCTTCGCTGATGCGCAGGCCGCGCACCGCCAGCGTGAAGCACAGCGCGCAGCTCAGCACAAAGCCGATGGTGGTGATGAGCGCCGCGTTGCCCAGAATGCCCGCCGACACCCATGCCATGGCGTGCCAGTCGCCACGGGCCGCGCCCGAGGGTTCGGGCATGTTGCGAAAGCCGCCGGTGCGCACTTCCCAGATCAGCAACACGCCGCACAACCCCATGGCAGCCGCCACCACCCAGGGCAAGAAATTCGGGCCCACGCCGGCGTAGCCCGCGTCCGACGGGATGTTGGCCGCGCCGTAGGCGAGCCCGGCAGCGAGCAACACGGCGGCGGTGCCCAGGGCCAGCTGGCCCAGGCGGTGGTCAGCGCCTGCGGATGGGTTGGGTGAATGGGTGGTGTTCATCTGTGTCTCCAAAAAACAAGGCCGCGACAACAGGTGCCGCGGCCGGTCAGCGGCAGGTCGGCAGCGTCAGGCCATGCCGGCGCGCACCATGGTGGCTCGCAGGCTGGAGAAATCGCGGTCCACGAACTCGTCAAACGCCTTGCCGGTCAGCAGCGCGGGCATCCAGTTGTTCTTGACCAGTGCGTCTTGCCAGGCTTTGCTCTTGGTGGCTTTGACCACGCGCGCGGTCAGCTCGTCGCGCTGGGATGGGGTGAGGCCGGCGGCGCCAAACACGCCGCGCCAGTTGCCAATCTCCACACCAATGCCCTGCTCCTTGAGCGTGGGCACGTTGATGCCCTTGACGCGCTCGCCCGAGGTGATGCCCACGGCTCGCATCTTGCCGGCCTCGATGTACTGCTGGAACTCACTGAAGCCGCTGCCGCCGATGGTCACGTTGCCACCCAGAATGGCCGCCACCGCCTCACCACCGCCCCGGAACGGCACGTAGTTGATCTTGGACGCTGGCACCCCCACCGACTGCGCAATCTGGGCCGCGGCGATGTGTTCGGTGGACCCACGCGAACCACCGCCCCACTTGACGCTGCCCGGGTCTTTTTTGAGCTGCTCCACCACATCCTTCATGGTCTTGAAGGGCGAGTTGGCCGGCAGCACAAACACGTTGTACTCGGTGGTCAGACGGGCAATGGGCGTGAGCTGCGTGATGGACACCGGCGGCTTGCCGGTGATGATGCCGCCCAGCATCACGGCACCCATCACCATCAGCGCGTTCGGGTCGCCCTTGTTGGCGTTGTAAAACTGGGCCAGGCCGATGGCGCCGGCAGCACCACCCTTGTTTTCAAACGTGACCGAGTCGGCCGCCTTCGATTCACGAAAGGCCTCGCCCAGCGCACGGCCGGTGCTGTCCCAGCCGCCACCCGGGTTGGCCGGAATCATCATTTTCAGATTGGCGTTGGCCCAGGCCACATTGGGCAGAGCCCCGGCAGCGGCCAGTGCGGCCAAAGATTTCAGAAAGGTATCGCGACGCATGCGTGTCTCCTGCTGTTGGTGATTTGAGGGTTTGATCTTGCGACCTGTGGCTGTCAACTTGCCGTCCACCGCCCTAGGAGCCTGCGCGGCAGAAGCGCCATGAGGTCCGAATGCTTGGTAAATTGTGGGCATGGCCGCAAGTTACCTCCCCTACGAACCGCAACAGCAGCGACTGCTGCCTGACGCACTGCAAGACTGGCTGCCCGAAGGGCATCTGGCGTACTTCATCAGCGACAGCGTCGACAGCCTGGACCTGAGGGCGTTTCACGCCCGTTACGACAAGGGCGGCCCACGCAACCAACCGTTTCACCCGGCTATGATGATCAAGGTCTTGATCTATGGCTACGCCACGGGCACCTTCAGCTCGCGCAAGCTGGCGGCCAAACTGCATGAAGACGTGGCGCTGCGGGTGCTGGCCGCAGAGAACTACCCGGCGCACCGCACGCTCTCGGACTTTCGGGCACTGCACCTGCAAGAGCTCTCGGCCTTGTTCGTTCAGGTCGTTCGCCTGGCGCGCGAGTGCGGCCTGGTCAAACTGGGCACCGTGGCGGTGGACGGCACCAAGCTCAAGGCCAATGCGAGCCGTCACAAGGCCATGAGCTACGAGCGCATGCTCAAGGCCGAGGCCGAACTCAAAGCGCAGATTGACGGGCTGCTCAACAGAGCGAAGGCGGCCGACGACCTGGAAAAGAACGAACCCGACATCGACATCCCCAGCGAGATCAAACGCAGAGCCGATCGGCTGGCCGCGATCACGGCGGCCAAGCTGCGGCTGGAACAACGCCAGCGAGAAGCCGATGCAGCCCGTGGGCGCAGTCAGAACGATCAGCGCAAACCCCGGGACAAGGACGGCAAACCCAAGGGCGGGCGCTACAAGCTCGACTTCGGCGTGCCCAAAGACAGCGCCCAGGAGAGCTTCACCGACACGGACAGCCGGATCATGAAGCGTGCCGGTGGGGGCTATGACTACAGCTACAACGCGCACACGGCGGTGGACGAGAGCGCGCAGATCGTGGTGGCGGCCGAGCTGAGCAACAACGCCACCGATAGCGACCGCCTGCCCGTGTTGCTGGCGGCGGTGAAAGCCAACCTGTGCGAAGACGCCAGGCAGGTGCTGGCTGATGCGGGGTTCCGCTCGGAGTCGGTGTTCGAGCAGATCAAGGACAGCCCGAGCGAGTTGATCGTGGCGCTGGGGCGCGAGGGCAAGCAGGCGCTGGAGATTGACGCCCGGAAGTACCCGCGCAGCGCGGCGATGGATGCCAAGTTGAAGACACCCGAGGGCAAGGCGGCCTACCGCAAGAGGAAGTGGATCGTGGAGGCGCCCAACGGCTGGATCAAGAGCGTGCTGGGGTTCAGACAGTTCAGCTTGCGCGGACTGGACAAGGTCAAGGCCGAGTTCAAGCTCGTGTGTCTGGCGCTGAACTTGAGACGGATGTGCAGTTTGCGCGGCATTTGAGGGAAAACGGGGCATCTCGGGGCGCGAAACGGAGCGTTCAGACCTGACCAAGGCCGCCGTAAGGACCACGCCAAACAACGGAAGCGATCAAATCGCCCGAGGCACCGCGCAGCGGTCCTCAAATCAGTACGCGAAACGTTCTGCCGCGCAGGCTCCTAGGACAAACCCTGAGGCGGTGGACACCCAGCCGTCAAAACCGGTGACGCACGCCGAACTGCACACCGTTAGAGCTGGAGCCGGCCACCGGGCTGTTGAAGCCGAGCGCCGAAGCTGCGTCATTGGACACCGCGGTGAGGTGGCCGTAGAGCGCCGTGCGCTTGGACAGGTTGTGGCTGGCCTGCAGGGTGTAGACCGTGGCGTCATCGCTGGCTGCCGCCGCCGAGCCGTTGACGTCCTTGGCCTGTGCAGCGCCCACCGAGACCGTGGTTTCGCCGAGCTTGAACGCTGCGGCCAAACCATAAACCTTGAGCTTCTTCGCCGCTTTGTCTTCGGCGTCGTAATACGCAGTGACCTTGACCGACCCGAAGTCGTAAGCCCCCGCGAGCAGCAGCGCGTCCTTGCCCTGCTTGCCAGCGGTCGTGCCATCGGCATCGGTCACCTTCATGAGCGAAACACCCGCGGTCAGAGGCCCGTTGGCATACAAGGCATGCGCGCTCACCTGTTTGGCAAAGTCCTGGCTCGTGTCGGTGCTGGGGCGCTCCTCGCCCAGGCTGTACTGCAACTGGAAGACGGTGCTGGCAATGGTTGGCGAAATGTAGGTGATGGCATTGTTCACGCGGTTGTAGTCACCGTTGCCGATGATGGGCACAACGCTCAGCACGTCATACGTTTTGGTGCCGACGATGCCCGCAATGTCGTCCATGGGCGAGTACTGACGGCCCACGCGCACGGCGCCCCAGTGGCCTCCCAGGCCCAGGTAGCTCTGACGGCCAAACATGCGGCCGCCCTGGCCCAAGGCACCGGTGTCGGCATTGATCCCGGACTCCAGAACAAACATGGCCTTGAGTCCGCCGCCCAGGTCTTCGGTGCCACGCAAACCCCAGCGTGAACCTTGTTGCTGCCCCGACGCCACACGGGTGATGGAGGTCTCGCCCTTGATGCGCTCAACGGCCAAGTCGACAACACCGTAAAGGGTGACGGACGATTGCGCAAAGGCCGTTGCACTGAAGAAACCCAGGATACCCAGAGTGATCGCGTTTCGTTTCATGTTTGACTTTCATGGCTATACAGACAACCCGCTACAGGCACCGTGCCCGATGTGTCCTGCGCGGTGAACGGACAGCTGTATGCTCCGGTCGCCGGCTGTCAGTCTGCTGTCCACCAGACCCGTGAAAACCCTGTGCGGGGCGCCCTCGAACGGACGGATGAACTGGGCGCCAGGTGCCCATAATCCGGACTATGAAACTGCTGCTGATTGAAGACAACGCCACCATGCAGACCACGCTGCGGCGCAGCCTGGAGCGGCGTGGCGTGCAGGTGCTGAGCTGCGACGACGGCGCCCGCGCACTGGCCCTGTGGCAGGCCAGCCTGCCCGACGCGGTGTTGCTGGACCTGAGCCTGCCCGGACGCGATGGCCTGCTGGTGCTGAGCGACGCGCGTGCAGCCGGCCTCACCACGCCCGTCATCATCCTGACCGCTCGCGGCACCGTCGGTGACCGCATCATTGGGCTCAACACAGGGGCCGACGACTACCTGCCCAAACCCTTTGACCTGGACGAGCTCGAAGCGCGTGTGCGCGCCCTCGTGCGCCGAGCCAGCGGCAACGCAGACGCACACAACACGGCACCGGGCAAACCGCTCACCTGGTGCGGCATGCACGTGGAAAAAGACAGTGGCGCTGCCTACTTCAACGGCACCCCTCTGGAGCTGGCCCCCCGTGAACTCGCCCTGCTGCGTGCGCTGCTGGGCAAGCCAGGCCACGCCATCGCCAAAGAGCGCCTGTTTGAATCGGTGTTTCCGGGCCAAAGCCAGGTGCAGCCCGAAGCGATTGAGGTGGTGGCCTACCGCCTGCGCAAAAAAATCGCCCACACAGGCGCCGAACTGGTCACGTTGCGTGGCCTGGGTTACCTGCTCAAGGCGGGAACCTGATGGGACCTGCGGGCGCCGCCGCCCCCCACCCAACCGCCAGCAGCCCCCGGCCCAGTTCGCTGCGGCGCACCTTGCTGCTGGGCATCTTGCTGCCCGTGTTCGGCTTTGTGCTGATCAACACCGTGGTGCTGTATCGCCAGGCGCTGGCCGCCGCTGACACAGCCTACGACCGCACCCTGCTGGCCACCGCCAAGTCGCTTGGCGAACAGCTGACGCTGGTGGGTGAAGGCCCAGGCGCACGGGTGACATCGTCCCTGCTCTACTCAGCGCTTGAAGCCTTTGAAGCGGACAACCGCAGCCGCCTGTTCTACCGCGTCAGTGGCTTCAAGGGCGAACTGGTGTCGGGCTTTGAAGACCTGCCTGTGTGGCGAGAAGCCTTGCCGACGCAAACCATTTATGCCGCCCTGGTGCATTTTTACGACGACGAGTACCGCGGTGTGCCGGTGCGCATGGCGGTGCTGCTGCAACCGGTCTCGGGGGTTTATGAACAAGGAATGGTCACCATTCAGGTCGCCGAAACACTGGAGCTGCGCGAGACGCTGGCACGGCAGATCCTGATCGACACGCTGTGGCGGCAGGCGGCACTGGTGCTCGTCATCGCGTTGATCGTCGTGTTCGTGGTGCAGCGCGCCACGCGCCCCGTACGTGAGCTCAGCCAGGCGCTAAGTGCGCGCACCGACAACGACCTGGCGCCGCTGCCCACCGCCGGCGCGCCCCGCGAATTGCTGCCCTTGCTGGACGCCACCAACCAGCACATGCAGCGCCTGGCCCATTTGCTCGAACACCAGAAACGCTTTGTGCGCGACACCTCGCACCAGCTGCGCACACCGCTGGCGGTGCTCAAGGTCCAGGTGCAGTCGGCATTGCGCGGCGACGTCGAGCCCAAGCAGGCCTTTGAAGAAATCGGACACACGGTCGAGCGCGCCAACGAACTGGCCAACCAGATGCTGGCGTTGGCCAAGGTGGAGCAACTGCACGACGACCAAAACACCCCCCGCACCGATTGGGCCGACGTGGTGCGCGATGTGGCGCTCGACCTGTCTGCCCTGATCGCTGAGCGCTCGCTGGACTTCTCGCTCGACACCACCCCGGCCCTGGTGCGTTCCCACGCCTGGGCGCTGCGCGAGCTCAGCCGCAACCTGCTGCACAACGCCATCAAAAACACCCCGGTAGGCTCGCGGCTGGCGGTGGCACTGGTCAGCGACGCACGGACCGCCGCACTCACCATCAGCGACAGCGGCCCCGGCATATCACCCGCCTTGCGTGAGCGCCTGTTCCAGCCGTTCTCGACCGAGACCGGAGCCGGCACGGCCAGCACCGGCTCGGGTTTGGGGCTGGCCATTTGCCTGGGCATCGTGCAATCCCTGGGTGGCAGCATCGAACTGATCAACCGCGGACCCAACGCCCAGGTGAAGGGCCTCGACGCCACCGTGCGCTTGCCCCTGTCTTCTGAATCCAACAACTGATCGAACACCCCACCCATGCACAGCGACAACACATCCGCCAAGGTTCGCCTCGACAAGTGGTTATGGGCGGCCCGCTTCTACAAAACCCGCAGCCTCAGCGCCGAAGAAATCGACAAAGGCCGGGTGAGGCTAAATGGCCAGCTCGCCAAACCCTCGCGCGATGTGAAACCCGGCGACGTGCTTGAAATTCGCAGCGGCCCGGTGCTGCGAACCGTGGTGGTACGGGCGCTCAGCGGTGTGCGCGGCCCAGCGCCGGTGGCGGCCTTGCTGTATGAAGAAACGGCTGAATCCATCGGCTTGCGGGCGGCCGCCGCCGAGCAGCGGCGACTGGCCCCCGAACCCGCGCAAAGCCT
This sequence comes from Hydrogenophaga sp. L99, assembly GCF_058731905.1. NCBI lineage: Bacteria > Pseudomonadati > Pseudomonadota > Betaproteobacteria > Burkholderiales > Comamonadaceae > Hydrogenophaga > Hydrogenophaga sp. L99. Next base: position 1,916,335 of record NZ_CM178972.1, read on the forward strand.
GAGCCAGGGCCGCCCCACCAAGCGCGACCGGCGCGACCTGGATCAGCTGAGCGATGGCAAGGTGCGCGGTGACTGGAACGCGCGCTGGAGCGCCTCGCTGGACGACTGAGCCACATCAGGCTCAGCGCATCAGGCTTTTCGCAGGCCCAGCCACATGACCGTGGCCACCACCAGCAAGCCACCGGCCACCTGCACCGGCGCAATGGTCTGCCCCAAAATGGCCCAAGCCAGCACCAGCGCAAAAATGGGCTCGATGTTCATGATCGCGGAATTGCCCACCACGCCCAGCCGAGGCAGCACGGTGAACATGATGGTGAAAGCGGTGCCGTACAACACCGTCAGCCCCAACAGCCCCCACCAGCCCGGCGCAGCCACCGGCAAATGAAAACCGCCCTGCACGCCCACGCCAGCCAGCGCCAGCACCGCCACAATGCCCATGGTGCTGGCGGTGCGCAGACGACCATCCAGATCTGCTGTTTCGTGCTGCGTCAGCACCAGCGCCAAGCCAAACGTGGCGGCGGCCGCCAAGGCAAACGCAACACCCGCGCCAATGTCGTGCCAATGGCCCGAAGCGCCCAGCCCCGATGAAGCACCCAGTACATCCAGCGCCAGCGCCAGGCCCAGCAGCATCACCGGCATGGCGCGCACCACAGCAGCCGGCGGCCGCTGGCCGTACACCAGCCGCGCCCACAAAGCGGCCCAGAGTGGGTAGGTGTTAAAGGCCAGCAGCGCCAGCGCCACCGGCAAACGCGCCACCGCCGAATACAGACACAAGCTCTGCACCCCCACCAGCAAGCCCATGGCAGGCAATGCTTTGCGGTGTCGGGCCGTGAGCCGCACCGTGACACGGTAGAAGCGCAACAACAGCGCCACCACCAGCGCCGTCACACCACTGCGAAACACCACCGCCGTGGACACGTCCACACCGTGGTCAAACGCCATACGCGCCGCCACATGGTTCGCGCCCATCATGAACGCAATCAACAACAAGGTGGCAAACGCCGTGCCCGAGAGGGCGGCAACAGGGGAAGGTGTACGCATCCGGGCATTGTCGAACAAGCTGCGCCAGCGCCTGTCGCGGGGGCAGCAAAGGTCACATTTCAGAACACATGTGCACAGCGGTGCCACACCGAAATAACGCCACCGGGTCGGCACCTCGCGCCCAAGAAAAAACCCGCCCACATCAAAAATGTGGGCGGGTTTTTCGTAAGTGGCGGAGCGAGAGGGATTCGAACCCTCGATGAGGCTCTACACCCCATACTCCCTTAGCAGGGGAGCACCTTCGGCCACTCGGTCATCGCTCCGAGCCCCGTATTATGCCTCAGTTTGCAGCCGCTTTAGCGCTGGCCGCGCACCGAAGCAACTCTGTTTTTAACCCGCAATCGTGTCGGCGGTCTGGTCCAGATCAAACTCGCGGTGCAAGGCGCGCACAGCCAGCTCCATGTACTTCTCATCGATCACCACCGAGGTCTTGATTTCCGACGTCGAGATCATCTGGATGTTGATGCCTTCGTCGCTCAGGCACTTGAACATGCGGCTGGCCACGCCCACATGGCTGCGCATGCCGATACCCACGATGCTGACCTTGCAGATGCGCGCGTCGCCCACGGCATCCGCGGCGCCAAGCTCGGGCACCACCTTGGACTTGAGCAAGTCCATGGTCTTCTGGAAATCGTTGCGGTGCACCGTGAAGCTGAAGTCGGTCTTGCCGTCTTTGCTCAGGTTTTGAATGATCACATCGACCTCGATGTTGGCTGCGGCCACGGCACCCAGGATCTGGTAAGCGATACCGGGCTTATCGGGCACGCCCAGCACAGAAATTTTGGCTTCATCGCGGTTGAAGGCAATGCCGGAAACGACGGCTTGTTCCATTTGTTCGTCTTCCTCAAAAGTGATCAGGGTGCCGGAGGCGGCTTCTTCAGTCAGGTCGATGTCCCAGGGCGTGAAGCTGGACAGCACACGCAGGGGCACTTTGTATTTGCCGGCGAATTCCACCGAGCGGATTTGCAGCACCTTGCTGCCCATGCTGGCCATTTCCAGCATTTCTTCAAAGCTCACGCGCAGCAGGCGGCGCGCTTCGGGCACCACGCGCGGGTCGGTGGTGTAAACGCCGTCCACGTCGGTGTAGATCAGGCATTCGGCTGCCTTCAGGGCAGCGGCCACGGCCACGGCCGACGTGTCGCTGCCGCCACGGCCCAGGGTGGTGATGTTGCCTTGGGGGTCCACACCCTGAAAACCAGTCACGATGACCACTTTGCCCGCGTCCAGGTCGGCGCGCACGCGGGCGTCGTCAATGGATTCGATGCGCGCTTTGGTAAACGCGCTGTTGGTTTTGATGGGCACTTGCCAGCCGGCATAGCTCACGGCCTGCATGCCTTCGGCCTGCAGAGCAATGGCCAGCAGCGCCGACGAAGCCTGTTCACCGGTCGAAGCCAGCATGTCGAGTTCGCGGTTGTAGGCGCTGTCGGTTTTGGCAGGTGCCAGCTCTTTGGCCAGGCCCAGCAGGCGGTTGGTTTCGCCGCTCATGGCGCTGGGCACCACCACCATCTGGTGGCCCGCCTTGTGCCATTTGGCGACGCGGCGTGCAACGTTGCGGATGCGCTCGGTCGACCCCATGGAGGTGCCGCCGTACTTGTGAACAATCAAAGCCATCGGGTTGGATTGGGTTGGGTAGGTCGTGGGAATCGGCTGGCCGCGCTGAAATCACGTAGCCTCCCGACGCTTGCCCGACTAGGGCAAAACCCTCGGATTATATCGGGGGGGTGTAGCGCAGCTGCTCGCCCGCGCGGACCACAAAGCCACTGGCGACTTTGAGGTGGATACGGTGCCCGCGCGTGCGGCAGTCCGCCACCTGGTTCAGCAGTTCGTCCAATTGTGCCGCGCTGGCCGCCACACCGTGGCAGGTGCGCAGCCAGTGGCGCAGCGCATTCGCCTGGCGCTCACGGCTGAGGGCTTGCAGCGCGGCCACGGCAGGCGGCTCACCGGTCTGGGCCAGGTCCAGCCGGGCCAGATCATCCAGCAGCGTTTGTGCCTGCGCGGCGTGGCGTGCACTGCGGGCCAGCATGGGGCGAAACCCGGGGAAGCAGGCGTCCCAGGCCGGCATCAACACCGCGCGAATGCGGTTGCGCGTGTAACGCACATCGGTGTTGGTCGGGTCGTCCACAAACGCATGGCCCGAAGCCTGCAACCAGCCGCGCAGTTCGGCAGCGGCCACCGCCAGCAACGGGCGGCCAAACGCCACGCCATGCCGTTCAAACCACTCAGCCATACCAGCCAAACCAGGCAGCCCAGAGCCCCGGCTGAGCGCCAGCAAAACGGTTTCAGCCTGGTCATCGGCGTGCTGCCCCAGCAACACCACGTGGGCACCCGCTTGCTGCGCCATGCTGGCGAGTGTGGTGTAACGCCTGTCTCGGGCCACGGCCTCGGGGCTTTCGCCGGGGCCGTGCGCCGCATCCACCCGACTCACATGAAAGTCGATGCCATGCAGTGTGCAAAACGCCCGGGCCTGGGCTTCAAAACCATCGGCAGCGGCCTGCAAACCGTGGTGTACGTGGAAGGCCGTGACCTGACCCGGCCAGCGGCGGTGTGCGGCCAGCAGCAACGCGGTGGAGTCGGCACCGGCGCTGTAGGCCACGGCCACGCGCATGTCACCTTGCACCGCTCTGCCCCCGAGCTGCCAGCGCTCGCACCAATGGGCCAACGCCTGTTCGCAGGGGTTGGCGGGTGGTGCGCTGGCGGTCACGTCAGCGCTTGTCCGCTTTGCTGTCGGCCTTGGTGTCGGTGAACCGGCCGTAGCTGTTGATGCGTGCGTAACGCCGCTCGACCAGCTCATTCACCTTGAGGTCGGCTACCTGGCGCCAGGCATCCGTCAACCCACGCTTGAGGAAGGCCGCCATTTGCTTGTGGTCGCGGTGAGCGCCGCCCACCGGTTCGTTGACGATCTTGTCCACCAGCCCCAGCGCCTTCAGGCGGTGCGCGGTGATGCCCAGCGCGTCGGCGGCGTCGCTGGCCCGGTCGCTGGTTTTCCAGAGGATGGAGGCGCAGCCTTCCGGGCTGATCACCGAGTACACCGAATACTGGAGCATCAGCACCTGGTCGGCCACCGAAATGGCTAGCGCGCCGCCCGAACCGCCTTCACCGATGATGGTGGAGATGATCGGCACTTCCAGCTGCGCCATTTCAAAAATGTTGCGGCCAATGGCTTCAGACTGCCCGCGCTCTTCGGCGTCAATACCGGGATAAGCGCCCGGCGTGTCCACAAAGGTGAACACCGGCAAGCCAAACTTTTCGGCCACTTTCATCAGGCGCAGCGCCTTGCGGTAGCCCTCGGGCTTGGTCATGCCGAAGTTGCGCAAACCACGCTCTTTGGTGTCGCGGCCTTTTTGGTGGCCCAACACCATGCAGGGCTGGCCATTGAAACGGGCCAGACCGCCCACGATGCTCAGGTCGTCCGAAAAATGGCGGTCGCCGTGCAGCTCCTGAAAGTGCGTGAAGATGTCACGCACATAGTCCAGCGTGTAGGGCCGGTCCGCGTGGCGCGCAATCTTGGTGATCTGCCAAGGTGTGAGGGTGCTGTAGATGTCTTTGGTCAGCTGCAGGCTTTTGCCGGCCAGCTGTTCAATTTCGGCCGAAATGTCCACCGCCGACTCGGTTTGCACATAACGCAGCTCTTCGATTTTGGATTCGAGTTCGGCAATGGGTTGCTCGAAGTCGAGAAAATTCTTTTTGGCCAAGGTGTAACTCCTGTGGTCTTGTAGGGTGGTAGCGGCTGCACCGCACTGTGGGCAGTGGGTCCTGCGGAGCAGGTCGCGGTAGGCGGCGAGCAAACGCCCAAGTTAAGCTTTTTTCAGTAGGCCACGGGGGCCGGGTCCAAAGATCGCCAAATATACCAAGTTGCCACGCTGCAATAAGGTGCCCAGCTGGCCGCCACTTCGCGTATCTCACTGCGGCTCACTGGCTCGCCAGAAAAGTAGCAGCGGCTGATGCCGTTCTGCAAGCCGACGTCGTCCAGCGGGAGCACATTGGGCCGCATCAGGTGAAAGATCAAAAACATCTCGGCGGTCCAGCGGCCAATACCGCGGATAGCGATCAGCTCGGCAATGATCGCCTCGTCGTCCATGCCAGCCCAGGCGTTCACATGGACCTGGTCGTTGGCAAAGTGCAATGCCAAATCAACCAGGTACTCCACCTTGCGGGCCGACAGACCTGCGCCGCGCATATCGTCCACCTTGAGCTTGAGCACCTGGGCCGGCACCATTTTTTTGGGCAGCAGGGCAAAGCGGTCCCAGACCGACTGTGCGGCCTTCACCGAAATCTGCTGGCCCACAATGCTGCGCGCCAGGGTCACAAACGCATCTCCGCGCGACTCCAGGCTGACGCCCGTGTGCTGCGGGATCAGCTTTCTCATCACGCGGTCGCGCTTCATCAAGTGGCGGCAGGCGTCTTGCCAATACACGGGAGCGCCTGGGCCCACGTCGGACAACGGAGCCACCGCCATCAGGTGCGCTCCCAGCTCGTGCCTGCGGGGCCGTCTTTGAGCACCAAGCCCTGAGCCAGCAGCAACTGCCGAATGCGGTCGGCCTCGGCGAAGTTCTTGCCTTGCTTGGCCGCTGCGCGCTCGGCAATCAGCGCCCGGATCTGGATTTCGTCCAGACCGCCCTCTGCGGCACCGCCCCCTTGCAGATAGGCCACCGGATCGGCCTGAAGCAAGCCCAGCGTACCGCCGAGCGCCCGCAACAGGCCAGCCAGTGCGGCATCTTTGCTGCGGTTGACTTCGCTCGCCAGGTCAAACAACACGGCCACCGCGTCGGGTGTGCCAAAGTCATCGTCCATCGCCGCGCGAAAGCGCTGGGCAAATGGCTGGCTCCAATCGATGGGCGCAGCAGGCACGGCGTCGAACAGGCTGAGCGCGGTGTAAAGGCGCTTGAGCGAAGCGCGGGCGTCGTCCAAGTGCACGTCGCTGTAGTTCAGCGGGCTGCGGTAATGCGCTCGCAAGATGAAAAAGCGCACCGTTTCGGCGTCGTACTTTTGCAGCACCTCGCGGATGGTGAAGAAGTTGCCCAAACTTTTGGACATTTTTTCGTTGTCCACACGCACAAACCCGTTGTGCATCCAGACATGGGCCAGCGGCTGACCGCTCGCGCCTTCGGACTGGGCAATCTCGTTTTCGTGGTGCGGAAACTGCAGGTCAGCGCCCCCGCCGTGGATGTCAAACGTCTCACCCAGCGTGGCGCAGCTCATGGCCGAGCACTCGATGTGCCAGCCCGGGCGCCCCGGTCCAAACGGGCTGTCCCATTTGGCTTCTGCGGGCTCGTCCGGCTTGGCCGACTTCCACAGCACAAAGTCCAGCGGATCGTTTTTGTCGCCCGCCACCGCCACACGCTCGCCGGCACGCAGGTCGTCCAGCGACTTGCCGGATAGCTTGCCGTAGCCGTCAAACTTGCGCACCGCAAAGTTCACGTCGCCGTTGTCGGCCTGATAGGCCAGGCCTTTGGTCTGCAACTGCCCGATCAACGACAGCATTTGCGGCACATAGGCCGTGGCACGCGGCTCCACGGTGGGCGGCTCGATCCCCAAAGCTCCCGTGTCCGCGTGCATGGCCGCGGTCATTTCGTCGGTCAGTGCGCGCAGCGTGATGCCGCGCTCCACCGCCCGTTTGATGATCTTGTCGTCAATGTCGGTGATGTTGCGCACATAAGTCACACGGAAGCCGCTGACCTTGAGCCAGCGCTGCACCACGTCAAACGCCATCATCATGCGGGCGTGCCCGATGTGGCACAGGTCGTAAATGGTCATGCCGCACACGTACATGCGCACATGGCCTTGCTCCATCGGCTGGAATGTTTCCAGGCGACGCGACAGCGTGTTGTAAATTCTTAAATTCATGGAGGTTTGGGCGGGATTCTGGGGGTGGTGTGGTGCGCAGACGGTGTGAAAACTGTTGCGGCCAACCCGTGTGTGACACGGTCCAGAAGTCAGGCAGCGCGACCGGTCAACCCGTTCGGCGGCTTCCTTTGGAGCGACACCCCCTCAGATACAATCTGCCAGTATAGCCAGCCAACGCCGTGCCAGTGAGCGATTTTCAGTCTTTGAACGGCCTTTAACGGACCCCTGCGCGCTGCAGATTGGAAGCTGTCTGCCTTCCGAGACCCCATGCCCCAACCTATGACGCTTCACTTCGCCTCGCCAGGCCACATGGGCCGCAACAGCCTGGTCATGAGGCACGGGCTTCTGACCCTGCTGGCGGCCGTGTGGGTGGCCTTGGTGAGCCCGCTGGCCTGGGCCCAGACAGACGAGTACGCCGATGTGGGCCGCCTGGTGCGTGCCGGCCAGTTCAATGAGGCCCTCGCCAGAGCCGATGCTTACTTGACCGCCAAACCCCGCGATCCCCAAATGCGCTTTCTCAAAGGTGTGATCCAAACCGAAAGCGGCAAGCCTGCCGAGGCGATCCTCACATTCAATGGCCTGACCGAGGACTTCCCGGAGCTGCCTGAGCCCTACAACAACCTAGCCGTGCTCTACGCCAGCCAGAGCCAGTTTGACCAGGCCCGTGCAGCGCTGGAAATGGCCATTCGCACCCACCCGAACTACGCCATCGCCCATGAAAATCTGGGCGATGTCTACGCCAAGCTGGCCAGCCAGTCTTACAGCAGGGCATTGCAGATCGAACCGGGCAACGCCACTGCGGGACGTAAACTTGTGCTGGTTCGCAGTCTGTTCACCGCCGAGACCCAGAGCCTGCGTCCCGTGAGTGGCGCTGTGGTCCTCAGCCCTGGTCCCCTCACCTCGGTCAAACCCGTGACCACGCCTGTGGCCGTGAACCGCTAATGTGGGCAGGAGATCAAGATCAAGGCAGGGCGTGACACTTGCAACCGGTTGTTTCGACCCTTGGCCACCGTCGCCTGTAACGGTACCTGCAGCATCAACCACCTTCCATGCCGGCTGAGCGAGCAAGGCCGGTGAAACTGTTTTTTGAAGGAACGCCCTGATGGATCGGAAGAGATTTTCCCTGCGCTGGATGCGCCCCGCGTTCGGTGTGCTGCTGGCCTCTGCCTCCTTGGCGATGGCATTGGCGCCGCCTATTGCATCGGCACAGAGCAACGTCCCCAACGCCGCACCCAAAGTTCGCCTCACCACCTCCATGGGCGACATCGTGCTGGAGCTGTATCCCGACAAAGCCCCCAAAACGGTCGACAACTTTCTGCAGTACGTGCGCGACAAGCACTACGACGGCACGGTATTTCACAGGGTGATCAGCAACTTCATGGTCCAAGGCGGTGGCTTTGACGCCGCCTACCAGCAAAAGCCCACCCGCGCGCCCGTTGCCCACGAAGGCCAGGCCGCCCTGGAGCGTGGCGGCCCACGCAATGTGGTGGGCACTGTCGCCATGGCGCGCACGAACGACCCCCATTCGGCTTCGTCCCAGTTTTTCATCAACGTGAAAGACAACGCCTTCCTGGACCCGACCCCCATTCCGCCGGGCGACCCGGTGCCCCGTTTTGAATACCGCGGTCGGGTCTACGAAAACGTGGCCCGCGCCAACCTGCTGGCGGCTGGCGAACTGTATGGCTACACCGTGTTCGGCAAGGTTGTGGCCGGCATGGACGTCGTGAACAAGATCAAAGAAACCCCCACCGGTGCGGGCGGTCCGTTTCCGACCGACGTGCCCAAAACCCCCATCACCATCCTCAAAGCCACTCTGGAGAAATGACCATGGCCAACCCCCAAGTCGAACTGCACATTGCCAACTTTGGCGTCGTCACCCTGGAACTCGATGCCGACAAAGCCCCTTTGTCGACCGCCAACTTCCTGTCCTATGTGAACAAAGGCCACTACAACAACACCGTGTTCCACCGTGTTATCCCCGGCTTCATGGTGCAAGGCGGCGGCTTCGAGCCCGGCATGAACCAGAAGCCCAGCGACGCACCCATCAACAACGAGGCCAACAACGGCCTGAAGAACGACCAGTACACCGTGGCCATGGCCCGCACCAGCGATCCCCACTCGGCCACCGCCCAGTTCTTCATCAACGTGTCGAACAACGGTTTCCTGAACCACACCGCGCCCAGCGCCCAGGGCTGGGGCTACGCTGTGTTCGGCAAGGTCGTGTCGGGTGCCGACATCGTGAAGAAAATTGAAGGCGTGGCCACCGGCCGCAAAGGTTTTCATGACGACGTGCCCAAAGAAGACGTTGTGATCGAAAAAGCGGTCGCCATCTGAAGACTGACGGACACCAGAGGGGGCTCACAGCCCCCTTTTTCTATGGACGAACCCCACACCGCCCCTTTTGCCGAATGGCACGCCCCGGCGCACTGGCGGGCGGTCGATTTCATTTCAGACCTGCACCTGCAAGCGGGTGACCTCGCCACCTTTGACGCGTGGCAGCAACTGCTGCAGGCGCAGGATAGCCAGCGGGCAGACGCCCTCTTCATCCTGGGTGACCTGTTTGAGGTGTGGGTGGGCGACGACGTGTTGCAGGCCACTGCCGCGGTGGGTCATCACGTTGACGCGGAGGACCACCGCTTCTGGCGCGACTGTGCCGCCACACTGCGGGCCTACAGCCAGCACACGCCGGTGTTCTTCATGCACGGCAACCGCGACTTCCTGTTCGGACCGGGAGCCCTCAGCGCCTGTGGCATGCATGGCCTTTCCGACCCCACGGTGCTTGTCTTCCAGAAACAGCGCTGGTTGCTCAGCCATGGCGACGCGCTGTGTCTCGACGACACGGACTACATGCAGTTTCGAGCCATGGTGCGCCAACCAGCATGGCAACACGGCTTTCTGGACAAACCGCTGGCTGAACGCGAAGCGATCGCACGCAAGCTGCGGCAGCAAAGCGAGGCCCGCAAAGCCGGCACCGCAGGCGACCCTGCCCTTTGGGCCGACGTCGACACACCCGCCGCATGCGCCTGGTTGCAACGCAGCGGCTGCACCACGCTGATTCACGGCCACACCCACCGCCCCGCGCAACACGACCTGGGCGATGGGCAGCAGCGTGTGGTGCTGAGCGATTGGGACCTGAACGCACAACCGCCGCGAGCCGAGGTGTTGCGGCTGGATGCCCAAGGCCTGCACCGCACACCGCGGGCACCGGCCCGCTAGCACCCATGCCAGCGCAACAGCTGACCGCCTTTTTGCCCGCCTTCGTCCAGCGCTGGCTACCGCGGCGGCTGCGAAGCCCACCCCCCGTGCCGGAGCCCCTGTGGCGCAGCACCTTGACACACCACCCGTTTCTGGCCGCACTCAACCCGGCCGAGCAACGGCATTTGCGCCAACTCTCTGCGCACTTTTTGATGGAAAAGGAATTTCACGGCGCAAACGGCCTGAACATTACCGACGCCATGGCACTCGCCATAGCCGCCCAGGCCTGCTTGCCCCTGCTGCACATGGGTGGCGTGGGCAGCCTTGGGCCAGACCCAGACCGCTTGAAAGCACTGGACTGGTATGGCGATTTTGTGGGCATTGTGGTGCAGCCAGGCGCCGCCGTGGCCCAGCGTGAAATCACCGACGGGAGCGGCGTGGTGCACCGCTACCGCGAAGTGCTCGCAGGCGAAGCCATGGACCGCGGCCCCATCATGCTCAGCTGGCAAGAGGTGGCTCAAGCCGCTCATGCAGCGCCCGGCGGCAGCAACGTGGTGATCCACGAGTTCGTCCACAAAATGGACATGCACCGCATGCGCCCCGGCGACAGCCCGGACGGGGCACCGCCCTTGCCACAAGGCTTTTTGGGCATGCAAAACCCCACCGAAGCGCGCGAACACTGGCGCAGCACCATGCAACACGCGTTCGACCGCTTTCGCGAGGCGGTGGCAATGGCCGAACGATTTGGTGGCGAGCGGCCCTGGCTGGATGACTACGCAGCCAAAGACCCTGCCGAGTTCTTTGCCGTGACCTGCGAGGCCTATTTCGTCAACCGCGAACGCTTCGCCCAGGAGTTCCACGAGCTGCTACCGCTGTACGACGGCTTCTTCAGACCCAAGTCACCGGGCCGCTGATCGAGACGGACGACCGCAAAGGCCAAGCCCAGCAGCCCCTGAACGCGGTACGGCACAGAAGCTGTGCAGCGGCCGAACGACCGCGCGCACCCCGACAGCGGCCACACGGCGTGCAGCCAGCGGAGCTTGCTGGGGCATCAGCGCTTGAGCAGCGCCTTCAAAACGTTTTGCAAGCGGCGAGCCACGGCCGCGTCAAACGGGCTGGCCAGCACCTTGGCCACGTCCTCAGCCCAGGTTTCGGTGGGGCTGGCGGCGTTGCGGCGCGTCAGCAACTGCAGCTGCAACATGCGTCGGTCGCTCAGGTGTTCGGCCGGGGTGGGCACTTCGGCGGCCATTTCCAGGCGCAACAAAGTCTCGCCAGCCAAGGCACCGGCGGCTTTGGAGACCGCCGCCACCCAAGCAGAGCGCATGGCGGGCGCCAGGCGCGGGCCCAGTGCTTGCGCCGTGGGCAATTGCTGAGCGTCGCGCTGCTCCCACGCCGCCATCAGCTGCGTCAGCACCTCGCCATGGGCCTGCGCGGCCAGCTTGCGCAAGCTGGCCTGCGCCGCTTCAATAGCCTGGCGCTGCGCGCGAAAAGCGGCGTCGCCCAGGCGCGGGCCGCGCGGCTCGCGCTCTTCGCGCCAGTCGCGCTGGTCGCGCATGGGTGCAGCCCCAGCACCGCGCGCATCGCGGCCACCGCGGGCATCGGGGCGGCCGGGTGGGCCGTCGCGACGGTCACCTGGGCGGTCGCTGCGGCGGCCATCGCGACCAGCGGGCTCGGCTTTCTTCATGCCGGGGCGGTCGTCGCCGCGCACGGCCACCACTTTTTTGGGTGGTGCAGCCGGCGTTGCTGCCACCACAGGCTCGGCAACTTGTTCTTCAACGGCGCCTTCCGCAGCAGCAGGCTTTGAATCGGATTCGGTTTCAGGCGCCGGCACAGCGACCTCAGCAGGCTCGGCCGCAGCGGCCACCTCGGGCTTGGCAACCACATCGGCAGGCTGGGCTGCAGGCGCTGCAGCTGCTGGCTGGCCGGCCATTGCGGCTTCCAGCTCGGCCATGGCCGAGCGGATCTGCTGCGCGTCGCCGCTGGCACTGGCCGCTTCCAGCGCACGGGAGGCGTCGAGCACCCGCTGATCGTGTTCGTTGAGCGCTGCCGACGCTTTTTCGCGCTCGGTGCTCTTGCGGGCAAAGGCATCGTCAATCGGCTGGCGGAAGGCTTCCCAGAGCTTTTGCTCGTGCTTGCGCTCCAGCGGTACCGCGTGGGCTTCGGCCTGCCAGCGCTGCTGCAGTGCTTTCACGGCGTCAATGCGCAACATGGGCGCGGCACCCAACACAGCGGCCTCCTCAATCAGGGCGCGGCGACGTGCCGTGCTTTCGGCCTGAGCAGCCTCCAGGCGGGCATGTGCGGTGTGCATCACGTCTTTCCAGACGGGCTGGATGTCGGCAAAGGCTTTTTCGCTCAAGTGACCGGCTTCGCGCCAGCGCTCGGAAAAAGCATGCAGTTCACGCACTTGGGCTTTCCAGTCGGTGCTCTCGGCGTGCGCTGCGGTCCAGGCCTTTAGCTCTTCGATGATCGCCTGGCGCTGGGCCTTGTGGGCATCGGCCTGCTGGCGCACCTGGGCCAGCCATGTTTCCACCACTTTGTGGGCTTCGGTGCAGGCTTCGTCAAACCGTTTCCACAGCGCGTGGTTGGGCTGACCGCCCTGGTCGGTGGTTTTCCATTGGTCGCGCAGGCTGCGCAGGGTTTCCTGCATCTTGCGCCCACCCATGCGCTGGCCCTCCGGGGCTTGCAACAACGACTCGGCCTTGGCCACCAGCTCTTCACGCAACTGGTCGGCACGCCAGCGCTGCCAACCTTCCAGCTCACCCGCTTGCGACAACGCAGCGTGTGCACGGGCTTCCTGCTCGGCGCTCACCAAACGGCCGTGGCTCTTGAGCACGGCGCGCACATCGGCGGCCGCTTTGGGTGTGGCCTTGCCGTGGCCTTCGGCCAACTCGCGTTCGAGCACGGTCAGTGCCTTGTCCAGATCGGCCGCCACGCGGGCCCGCTTCTCTTGGGCGGCCTGCGAGTCATGTGCAGCTTTTTCAGCGGGCACGGCAGCGTCCATGCCGCGGGCAGCACGCAGTTCGTCCGCCCACACGGGCACGGCGGGCAGCGGCGCCTGCGGGTTGGCGTCGGCGGCCACCGTCTGGGCCAGGGCAGCCTCAAAAGCGTCCCACACCAGCTGCAGCTGGTTGCGCGATGCTTCCAGCATGGGTGGAAACTTCACTTCCACGCTGGGCCACTGGGCGTCTTGCATCAGGGCGCTGGCTTGCTGCTGCCAGTGCGCCACGTCGCCGCGCAGGGTTTCGGTGCTGTGCTGGGCTTCGCGCCAGGGCTTGGTGGACAACACTTCAATGCGCTGCGCGATCAGCACAGCGGCTTCACGCTCTACCTGTACCCGGTGCTGCAGGTCTTCAATGGCCTTCACGCGCTCAGCCAGGGCCTGCTTCAAGGAGGCCAGCGGCTCGCGGGACAGCGGCGCGCCAGCGCGGGCAGCGTCGCGTTGCCAGGCCAGGGCATCGGCCAGGTTCAGGCGGGAATGGTCCAGCAAAGCCTGGGCTTTTTGCGCCCATTCCACACCGATCTGCTCTTGCGATTTCTGGCGCTTGAGTTCGTCGAGCTTTTCCTTCAACGGCTTGGCCGCACCGCGGTCGCGGTGGGACAATTCTTTGAACACCTCGTTCATGAGCTCCAGCGCAGGGTCGGTGGCCAGCCATTCGCGGATGCGTGCTGCGCGCTCGCCCGATGTGGGTGCGGTGAAGGCGCCACCCGTCACGGCGTCCAGCGGGTGGGATGCAGCGGCTTTGGGTTGAGCGGGTGTGTTCACGGCAGATTCGGGGGCGTTGGACTGTGGCGACGGCTTGCGCAGGGAGAACAGCGACATATATAAATAAGGACTTCAGAAGATTCAGCGGGCCGCACCCCAGCGGAGCGGCTCATGTGTGTATTGTCGCCGGTGTTGACGCGGCCCCGATGCTACGGCAAGACGCCCCGGTCTGGCCAGCCCGGCGCGCGGTGGCGGACATGCACCAGACGTCAGCGCGCGGCCAGCTTGAGCTCGGCCTGCGGCACCCACCGGTCGCCTTGCTGCGCGAGCTGTGGCGCCCCCAGAAACATGCGGTCTTCGGGCAGGTTGCGGCTGGCAAGGTAGTCCTTCACCGCCACCGCGCGCGCCACGGCCAGTTCGCGCAGGGCATCAGCGCTCACGGCCGTTGAAGCCAGCAACAGGGCTTCCATGTCGGCTTGCGGAATGTCTTTGGCCATACCCACCAGGTTGCGCGGCTTGGGGATGTCGGCCCGCTGGTAAACCGCTTTGAGCAGCGCGGGGTATTCAGCGGGTGAGACCACCAGCGTGCCCGTGAGTGAGCCGCCAGAACGGGCCAGGACACGGCGTTTTTCGGCCAGCACGCGCTCGTTCAGCCGGGCGCGCTGCACGCCGCTGCGTTCGGCTTCCAGGTCGCTGTGCCCCACCACCGTCAGTTGCAGCGCCGGGCGGTCTGCCAGCGCCTTGGCCACCGCGTTCAGCCGCTGGCGCGCATCGTCTGCCAACTCGGTGCTACCAGGGCTGAACACCACTTGGCTCATCTCGTCTCCACCGCCGCCCAAAGCCCCTGCCAGCAATGAAAAAGGCGACGTGATGGCTTTGCCGATGAGGTTGAGCACCAAGCGCACCACGATCGGGCCCAGCCGGAACTGCGGGTCGTTGATCGAACCACTCACGGGAAGGTTGATGTCAATCACCCCATTGCGATCGGCCAGCAGCGCCACCGCCAGCTTCACGGGCAGGTTCGGCGCTTCGCTGTCGGGTGCGCGGTCGCCAAAACTGAGCTGATTCAAAATCACCTGGTTGCTGGCGCTGAGCTGGCCATCCGGCGCCACGCGGTAGGCCACGTCCACACTGAGCTTGCCACGCTCAATGCCATGGCCCGCGTACTTGACCGCATAGGGCGACAGCGGGGGCAATTCCAGATCGCGCACGCGGCCCTCAATGTCCAGCGCCAGGGGCTGGGCCAGCGGGTTGAGCTTGCCGTCGATTTCCAGCGCCGCCGTGCCCTCAGCGCGCCCGCGCAGCGACAGGTCGGCCAGCGGCGGCGGGCCACCTTGCACAGCAACATTGTTGGCAAACGCGCTCAGCCCGCCGGTGAGCTCGGTGAGGTTGGCCGAGTAATTGGGTTGAATGAACCGGTCTGAGAAGAACACGCGGCCATTGACCAGACTCACCGGACCAAACCGGATGTCTGGACCGCCAGCAGGCGCAGCGGTGTCCAAGCTGGCGACTGTGCCGGCGGGCTGAACAGCCGTTGTGACCACGGTTGACGTCACAGCCTGGGCGGAAGAAGCGGTGACCGCCCCACCTTGCCCCGGCGCTGCGGCACCCTCAACGGCATCGGCCTTCACCAGGCCCTGCAAGTTGATGCGGCCGTCTTCGGCCACGATGATGCGAGCGAAATAGTCGCTCAGCACGGTTTCACCCACCACCAGGCTCGTGGTTTGCCCGGGTGCCAAGGCGAGCTTCAGGCCCCGCAAGTTGAGTGCTTTCCAGGCCAGCAGGTCTTCACTGGGCGACAGCGTGTTGGCGCGAAAGTCTTCCAGCGCGGCATCACCCGCCAAACCTAGCGACAAGCCTTGCGGCGGCAAACCCAGCTGCAAAGCGCCGCGGTAACTGGTGTCGGCGCGCAGCAGATCCAGGTTCAGCCGGTCGCCAAAATAGGGCTCGAGAGCGTGCACGGGCAGCCGCTCGGCGGTGACCTGGCCGCGCAACGCCAGACCCGCATCTTGGGGACCTGCGCCCGGCAAACGCAGGGAGCCGCTAAGCGCCAGTCGCCCGGGGTCGGCCTGAGCGGTGGCCTCGCCTGGTGCAAAGCCCATGCGCAGCTGCAACGACACCGGCATGGCGGCTTGCGTGCGCTCAAAAGGCTTCAGGTTTTTCACCTGCAGTTTGAGCCCCGCAAACTGCAGGGCCACCGGCCGCTCGGGCAAGCGGTCTTCAAACCCGACCAGTCCGTCGTTCACCGCCAGGCTGGCCAGCGCCAGCTTCCAGGGCTGCTCTGCTGCGGTGCCGGCTGCAACGCGGGAATCGGCTGTGCTGCCGGACTTCAACCACCGCTCGGCCATCCACTGCCCGTCAGACCCCCGCTCGACCTGCGCTTGGGGTCGCGTGAGCACCAGCGAAGCCGCGTCAAGAGAGCGGCCCACCAGGTCCACGTTCAACCCCTCCAGCAACAGGCGCCGCACGCCCACTTGAGGCGCCTTTGCCGGCCCCAGGCTGAGGTCATCGCCTTGAATTTTTGGCGCGCGCAACACCAGGGCCATCGGTTTGCCCCCACGCGCGGCCTGCCAATCCAGCGCCAGATCGGCCGACACGCGCCCACCCAGCGTCGGCTGCAACACGGGGGCCAGGTAAGGTGCGGCCAGGTTCAGCGGCAACTCGCCCACGGTCACCTGCACCTGAGCCGATGCATCGGTGGCAAGGCCCTGCAGGGTCAGCGGTGTCGCAGCCAAACGGGCAGAAGCCTGAAAAGGCACGTGTGCCTGCACCGGCCAGCGCAAGCTCTCGGCGGTCCAGCGCACATCCTCCAGCGCCATCTGCGCTGCGGGCCGCACAGCGGCATCGGCCCAAGCCAGCGTGCCCCGCTCCAGCACCGCCCGCCCGACGCGCACGTCCCAAGGCGCTGCGGCGGGAGGCGAAGACTCAGGCTGAGCAGAGGGCAGCGCCCCCCATGCCGAAGCCAACTGCCGCAGGTTGATACGCCCAGCCGCGTCGCGCACCACCGACAGCTGCGGCCCCAGCCATTCAACCGAAGCCACATCCGCACGCCGTGCCAAAGGCTCCACCCGATTGAGCACCAAAGCCAGCCGCTCAAACGCCAGCAGCGGCTGCGCGGCGCCCTGACCGCCCACGCCGCGTTGCACAGCGCGAAAACCCGACAGCGATGCCGAACCCGACAGTGCCACCCGAGGCACGTCGGCTTCCTGTTCAAAGTCGAGCGTGAGGGCCAGCTGCAAAATGCCGGCCTCAGGTTTCACGGGCCACTGCGCCGGCCAGTACGGCAGGTAAGGCGCCAAGTCCAGCGCAGGCAGCGTCAGGCTCGCCTGTGTGGCCCGGGACGGGGCAAACGGCTTGGTTTCGGCTCGGGAGTCAAAAGCATTGCCGTTGAGCACAAAGGCCAGCTCGGGTTGGGTCAGAACCTCTCGCTGGGAAGACAGGTTGCTCAGAAACGGCAGTTTCACAACCAAGTTGGTGAGCCGGTGGGTGGTCGCGACACTGTCGTCGTTGAACACCACCTCACCGCCTGTCAAAGCCATGTTGAAAAGGGCAAAGCGCGCAGGCTCTGACGGTTCGTCGGGCTTCGACCGGGTGAGCCGCTGCAACACGTCGTCGACGTCGTACCGGCCCTCACCCAGATGCCGCAGCGCCAGGCGCGGTTGTTCCAGCACCAGGGCGTCCACCACAGGCGCCAAGCGCAGCAAGGACTGCACTTCCGCGTCCATATAGATACGGTGCACCGACAGCTGTTCGGCTGCGCCGTCTGTGCTGGCCACGCGCAGGCCTTCAAGTGTCAGTTCCAGCGTCCATGGCCGAAAGTCCACACGGTCCACTGACACGGTGCGCCCCAGCAAGGCACTGGCCTGCTTTTGCAGCTGCCATTTCAATATCGGCGGCATGGCCAGCCAGGCCAGCAACCAAACCAGCAACAACACGCCCAGCCCGAGCCACAGGCGGCGCACCCAGACAGCACGCGAGGCCGTTGATGAAGAGGGGGACTCGGGGAGCTCTTTTTCCATGCGCCGAGTTTCGCCGAACTGCGGTGAAGGCCAAACCCCCAGGGGTGGACTGAGAAAAAAGAAACCCCGGCAGCGTGAGCCACCGGGGTTGACGGCGGGCAAAACGCTCTTGCCGTCGGTTTTGGTGGAGAGAGATTGGTGTCTCTCCAACCTGGGAGCAAGAGATTGCCCCCGTTGGGGGCTGGCATCGGGACGGGCCCTTGTGCCAGCCAATGCGAGTCGCGATGACACGCAACCGAAGATTACTCCCGTTGACCCTCCGCATCAAGAGGCCGCGCAGGCTAGGCCGATGGGGAATTTCAATCGCGCATTGACGTCCCATTCGGACGCACGGCAATGCGCCCAACCGACCTGAAAGGTGGTTTTTAGGCGACAAGCGGTCGCATGTGTTGCAGACGCCTGCAGCCCTTGATGGCGCTGGCGTTGACGCTACGGTTGTGCGAATCGAAGACCGGAAGCACCTTTCTATATATCCATTTGTTTCTATGAAACCACTTCATAACATTGACTTGATATTAATAAGCCCATAACATCCGGCCACTTTGCCCCTTCAGGGTAAACCCGAACCGCTGCCGAGACAGGCTAATTCGACCGCAAGACCCACAAGGTCGCGCCATCGATGGCGACCCAATCCAGCCGCCCTGACTCGAACAGCCAGGCCGGCGCAGAAAGGACCGACAACATGACCGCACCAACGCGAACGCCACACAAGAGCACCCCAGGTGCCGTGGCCGCCCTTAAAACCACCCTCGGCGACGTGTCCCGGGGTTTCTTTGACATCACCCACAGCGGTATTGCCCTGATGGGCACCACCTTGGCGGTGGCCCTGATCGTGCTGGGCATGCGGGCCGACCTGCGCTCCAGTGCCGAACAGCATCTGCTGGGCTGGCTGCTACAGCGCCAGGAAGCCGTGGCGATGGCAGACACCGACGCCATGGTCTACGCATCAGAACCCAGCGCCATTGACCGGGTCACTGCGGCCGAGCCCAAGGCGCTGCCCAAAGAGCAGGCCAATGTGGCCTTCTGGCTCAGCCGCAAATACCGTGTGGCCCCAGAGCCATTGAGCGTGCTGGTGGCTGAAGCCTTCGAAATCGGCCAAAAAGCCCGGCTCGATCCCACCCTGATCCTCGCGGTCATGGCCATTGAATCGCGCTTCAATCCCTTTGCCCAAAGCCCCGTGGGCGCACAAGGTCTGATGCAGGTCATGACCCGCGTACACACCGAAAAATACGACGATTTCGGCGGCCAACTGGCTGCGTTCGACCCCGTGTCGAATCTGCGGGTTGGCGTGCGGGTGCTGCAAGAGTGCATCAAACGGGCAGGTTCGGTTGAGGGCGGCTTGCGCCTCTATGTGGGCGCTGTCAGCACCGACGGCAGCTGGTACATCAACAAAGTGATGGCCGAGCACCTGCGCATTCAGAGCGTGGCGCTGGGCAAGCCCATGCCAATCTACACGCCGCCGGCCCGGACCATCCCTGTGGTCGCACCGGTGGAGCCCGCCGCTCAACCCATCACGCCACAAGATGAGCTTGAAGCGGAAGTCACCCCAGCGATCGGTACCACACCGACCGATGAGGCGCTCGCAAAGTCCTGACGCACCGCTGGCCACACGCGCCAAAACCCCGGCCAGTGCTACCCGAGCCCAGCGCCGGGATACAGTTGCTCGGCTAAACTACCCAAGTACGCAACTGGCGATAGGCGCAAAGCTCTGCTGAAATTCAGACGGGCTTGAAGCGCTGACGTGGCCCCCCTGCCCCATCACACTTTGGCGGCCGGGACAACCACTGGGAAGCGTACCGCCCCACGGCCAAACACCGCACGGGCGATCAGCCGTTCGCCTGGGCAGCCCCTGTCTTTGTCACCACCGCGCAGGGTTCCACGTCACTAGGACTGCCAATATGTACGACCGCAACATTCTGATTGAACAAACCGACCCCGAGCTGTTTGCCGCGATCCAGCAGGAAAATGCCCGCCAAGAGCACCACATTGAGCTGATTGCGAGTGAAAACTACGCCTCGCCCGCCGTGATGGCCGCGCAAGGCACCCAGCTCACCAACAAATACGCCGAAGGCTACCCTGGCAAGCGCTACTACGGCGGCTGCGAATACGTGGACATCGCCGAACAGCTGGCCATTGACCGCGTCAAGCAAATCTTTGGTGCCGATGCTGCCAACGTGCAGCCGCATTGCGGCGCCTCGGCCAACGAAGCGGTTTTTCTGGCATTCCTGAAGCCCGGCGACACGATCATGGGCATGAGCCTGGCCGAAGGCGGCCACCTCACCCACGGCATGCCACTGAACATGAGCGGCAAGTGGTTCAACGTGGTCAGCTACGGTCTGGACGCCTTTGAGGCCATCGACTACGACGCGATGGAGCGCAAGGCCCACGAGTCCAAGCCCAAGCTCATCATCGCCGGCGCATCGGCCTACAGCCTGCGCATCGATTTTGAACGCTTCGCCAAGGTGGCCAAAGACGTGGGCGCCATCTTTATGGTCGACATGGCCCACTACGCCGGGCTGATTGCGGCAGGCGTGTACCCCAACCCCGTGCCGTTTGCCGACGTGGTCACCTCCACCACCCACAAGAGCCTGCGCGGACCCCGCGGCGGCATCATCCTGATGAAGGCCCAGCACGAAAAAGCGATCAACAGCGCCATCTTCCCCGGCCTGCAAGGTGGCCCGCTGATGCATGTGATCGCCGCCAAGGCGGTGGCCTTCAAGGAAGCCCTTGCGCCTGAATTCAAGGCCTACCAGCAGCAAGTGCTGACAAACGCACGCATCGTCGCCGAAACCCTCACATCGCGCGGCCTGCGCATCGTGAGTGGGCGCACCGAAAGCCACGTCATGCTGGTCGACTTGCGCGCCAAAGGCATCACCGGCAAAGAAGCTGAAGCCGTGCTGGGCAGCGCCCACATGACCATCAACAAAAATGCCATCCCGAACGACCCGGAAAAACCCATGGTGACCAGCGGCGTGCGCATTGGCACACCCGCCATGACCACGCGCGGCTTCAAGGACGAGGAAGCGCGCCTGACCGCCCACCTGATTGCCGACGTGCTGGACAACCCACGCGACCCGGCCAACATCGACGCCGTGCGCGCCAAAGTGAACGCGCTGACCGCGCGCTTCCCGGTCTACAAGTGAAGAACGGCCGCCTAACGAAGGTATTCATCCGATGAAATGCCCGTTTTGCGGCCATCTTGAAACCCAGGTGGTGGAAACCCGCATCTCGGAAGATGCGGACTTCATCCGCCGCCGTCGCCAATGCGGCCATTGCGAAAAACGCTTCACCACCTACGAACGGCCCGAAGTCAGCTTCCCGGCCGTGGTGAAAAAAGACGGCCGGCGCGTCGACTACGTACCGGCCAAACTGCGCGCCTCCTTCTCCCTGGCCTTGCGCAAGCGCCCGGTCAGCACCGAGCAGGTGGACGCCGCCATCGAACGCATCGAAGAAAAACTGCTCAACCTGGGCGCCCGTGAAGTGCCCGCCACACGCTTGGGCGAAATGGTCATGCGCGAGCTGAAAAAGCTCGACAAAGTGGCTTACATCCGCTTTGCAAGCGTGTACCGAAGCTTCGAAGACATCGACGATTTTCGGGCGCTGGTGGACGAAGTCAGAAAGTAAGCACCCGCACGGTGCTCAACCACCGGAAGGCGATGGTGGCACGGGCAACCGGGGTCCAGGGGCGCCCCGCCGTCATGAGCAGGATGGCACCGTGACCCTGACCGTCCTCGGTCGCCCCACACTGTTGATGATGATCCTTGAAGACACGGACGCCACTTCCGTTTTGCGACAGATGGAGATGGTGCCCGCCTGAAAAGCGCCACTCACCAGATGAGTCGAGCCGGCGCCGGAGTAGGAAACAAACCTCGCCACCGGTGTATTGCCTGAAATCGACCAGTTGTCGGGCATGGCCGGCTCCATCAGCAACAACGCTTCACCCGCATCGCGTTGCACATTGTTGTTTCGATCCGCGAATACGATCCATCCTTGGGACCAATTGCCGACTGCAGCACACGTCACCCCATCCGACGATTTGCAGATAGCCACCCGGGAATTTCGCTTGATGGCCTCACTTCTGGCGAAAAACAAGGCCGCCAAAAATTTGTTGGAGTACGCCGAGAGACGGGTGCCATGGCCGAAACTGGCCATTCCAGGCATGGCCACGGCCACCAGGACAGCCAGTATGGCGATGACCACCATGGATTCAACCAAAGTGAATCCAGAGCACTTGCAGCTCTTCATCTCTCTCCCCTATGGCGCGTTTTTATCTGGACACGAGACCCCCTTCCTCAAAAACCAGTGCCAGAAAATAAAAGCCAGCAGGAGCACCTGCGCACTATTTGTGGCCAGCGCCTGTTGACACAACGGCGTATTGCAGAAGGGACGTGCAAGTATGCGATTCGCATGACCTGCCCGCGCGCTGGCCGCTGGCGGAACATCCCTCAGTGAAGGGATGCGCCGGTCAGCATTTAGGTGCCGGGGGTGCAATGGGTCACAATCCGCGGCAGCCTGAAACACAGGCAATTTGTCACACAGCGCACCGTCGGACCAGACGGCCAAGCCGCTCATCCGCAAAGGCACAAGCCCCTTCCCCTTCGCCCGCTACGATGCAGTTCAGTAAACCCACCGTCTTTCCATGAACATCCAGCGCATCAGCCTTTACCGCGGCTTCACCCTGATAGAGATGATGATCACGGTCGCGGTCATCGGTATCCTGGCCTCCATTGCGTTGCCCAGCTACCAGGATTACGTGCGCAAAGCCCGTCGCGCCGATGCACAGGCCTTCATGTACGAGGTGGCCTCACGCCAGCAACACTATCTGGTGGACCGGCGTCTGTACGCAGACGATCTGGTCACATTGGGTTTGGCAGTGCCTGCCTCCGTCAGCGTGCATTACGACATCACTTTGCCCACCGTGGTCAACAACATCCAGCCAATGGGGTTTGTGTTGCAGGCCGCCCCAAAGGCCGGACAAGCGAATGATCCATGTGGCACGCTGACCCTCAACGCACAGGGCACCAAAGGTGCCAGCAAAGGGGGTTGCTGGTGAACAAAGGGGCAGCTCTGGGCCATGTGGGCAGCCGTCGGCAACACGCCGGTTTCACCCTGATTGAAGCCCTGGTCGTGATTGCGATCGTCGGCATTTTCGCAGCGCTCGCAGCCCCCAGCTTCAGCAACACCATCGCCAACATGCGAATCAAGTCCACCTCATTTGACCTGGTCAATGATCTGAATGCGGCCCGATCGGAAGCCATCAAGCGAAATGCGGAGGTCGTGATCGTGGCGGAAGGCGGGGACTGGAACCAGGGATGGCGTCTGACCGCCGGGGGCACCACCCTGAAAGCCCATGAGGCCCCCACAGGTTCTGTTGCTATCGCATCTGCCGTCGACGCCATCAATTTCCAGGGCAACGGCAGGCCTGATGCTGCGGCCACCCTCAGCATCACCTCCAGCCTGTCCGGCGTGGCCGCCCGCTGCGTCGAGCTCCAGGCGACCGGATCGGCCCGTTCACTCAAGGAGGCTTGTCCGTCATGACCTCCTGCCCACGTCACCACAAGCAGCGCTCAGGGCAACGCGGTTTCCTACTGATCGAAGTCCTGGTGTCGCTGGTGATCATCGCCTTTGGCTTGCTGGCGCTCGCAGGCTTCGTCACCAAAGCCACCGCCATGGCAGTCGACACGACCCAGCGCACCCGGGCGTCCTCACTGCTCAGCGACATGGCGGGGCGCCTCGTCTCGAACAAACAACTGGCTTTGGGCGGAAGCTACGTGGCCGCGACCCAGCCCGCCACCGGCTATGGCACGCCCGGCGCAACCAGCACGGTGTGTCCCGGCGTCGGTGTGGCGGGCGCTGATCTATGCAATTGGCACAACCTGCTGCTGGGCGCCAACGACGCCCAGGCGGGCGGCAACGCTGTTGCGCTGGGATATCGCGGCTGCATCACCCGGGATGCGGTGGCGCCCATCTTCACCATCACGGTGGCCTGGGGCGGCACCACACCCGGCGAGGTTCCGAACGACGGCTGCGGTGCAGGGCAGTTTGGTACCGACACCTACCGTCGCGTCTTGCGCACCACGGTCAGAATTCCTTCCCTGTCCTGATGATGCGCGCCATGAGACCCAACCACCTTCCCCGGAAGGGGCGCCCCAACCGCATGCGGGGCTTCACGCTGATCGAGCTGATGATCGGCATGACCATCGGCCTGATTGTCCTGCTCGGTCTGACCGTCTTTTTTTCCTACAACTCGCGCAACCAGCAAGATCTGGAACGCAGCATCGTGCGTCTGGAAAACGCACGCTTTGCGCTCGACACCCTGACCGAAGACCTGATGCACGCGGGCTACTACGCCCGCCATGTGCCTGGCAGCGGCATTACCTACAGCGCCATCGCGCCCTGCCCCGGGACCACGGCTGGCCTGGGCTGGAACACGGCCGCCACAGCAATGCCCCCCCCCGTGGCGGGCTTGGCCGCCAACCCGAGCAGTGCCGCGCAGAACTGCCTCACAGGCCTGCGTGCGGGCACGGGCGTCATCACCGTGACCCACGCCGAGACCGGGAACGCGGTGACGCCTGCCAACACCGTGGTCACCAACCTGTACATCCAGACCACCAGTTGCGCCACCGACACGGCCCGGGTGACCGTCAACACAGGCCCAGCCGCCAACTTCACGCTGCAAAATCTGGCCTGCAACGCACCCAACAACGTTCACCGCCTGTCGCAGCGCACCTATTTCCTGTCCAACTGCAACAACTGCACCAGCAACGACGGAATACCGACCCTGAAGCGGGGTGAGCTCATTGGCAACAGTTTCGTGGTCAACACGGTGGCTGAAGGGGTCGAGCAGCTCCAGTTTGAGTACGGCGTGGACACCAGCAATGACGGGCAGGTGGACGAAGTGCTGGGTTTTGCGGGCATCACGGGCGTGGCACCCTACGTGTGGAGCAATGTGGTGGCGGTGCGGGTGCACATGCTGACGCGTTCCAGCCTGCCCGATCCGGGCACCGTTGAACAACGCACTTTCCAGATGGGTCCGCTCACCCTCGCGCCCGCCGATCTCCCGAACGGTTTCAAGCGCACCCTGCTCACCACCACCGTGCCACTGACCAATGTGGCGGGCCGCAGAGAATGATGAACCCTCGCTTCCAGATTCGACATTCCCGCCACGAGCAAGGCTCGGTGCTGCTGGTCACCATGGTTTTTCTGCTGCTGTTCGCCATTGTGGCCACGGCGGTGTTCCGCGGCTCCCAGACCAGCGTGCAGGCCGTGGGCAACATGCAGTGGCGCACCGAAGCCATCAACGCCACCAACGAAGCGGTGGCCAACATCCTCAGCGACTACAACGGGTTCATCCAGCCGGCCCTCACGGGTGGCGTGAACGCCCTGGGGGCCCAGAAAACTACGTTTTCACCCGATGTCAACGGCGATGGCAAGCCCGATATCGCGGTGAAGGTGGACGCCGTGGAATGCAGCTACGTGGCCGAGGTGAAGCAGGAAGACCTGGACCCCGAGAAGCCGGAAGACCTGGTTTGCATGAACAGCGCCAATATGGCGAGCACCACGTTTTGCTCGGAAGTCCAGTTTTCCGTGGAGCTGACCGCCACCGACCCGGTGAGCGAAGCCAACGTCCAGATCGAGCAGGGTGTGGGCGTGCGGGTAACCGGCGTTGAAGTCTGCAAGTTTTGACCCCTGGCCGCACCAGCCTGCCCCACGACACCTCCCTCCGTTGACCCGACCACGGGAAAGGAACCCGCCATGACCCCCCGCCAGACATTCCCCCAACGCAACCGGCGCCCGGTACGCATGATCCAAGGCGGCGCCGTGCTGTGCTCGCTCACCACCGTGGCGGCGGTCTGGGCAGCAGACATCGACATTTACGGCCCGTCAGCGACCGCATCCCTGGCTCCCAATGTGTTGATCCACTTCGACAACACGGCAAACTGGTCGGCCCAAAGCAATGCCTGGATGCCCGGCAGCGTGTACGCCAAATGCAAGGCGGCGGACACCAGTGGTAAGACTCCCTGCCGGGATGCCGTCACGTTTGTTTTCGGCCCCGAAAAGACCGACAAGCTCCTGTGGCCATGGGATGCAAGTTACACGGCTAAGAATGAGTGGGGTAGCAGCGTCGCACCCAGTCAAGGGCAGGTGCAGTTGCGGGCCCTGAAATACGTGCTGAGCGCCATGGTCTGCAACGATTCACCGAAGGTGAGTATCAACGTAGGCATTTCCCTTTTTAATGGCACGAAAGGTTCGGTGCTGAGCTCAGGCGACCCGGTGGCGGTGATCCACCATGCGGTTCAACCCCTGCACAAGACCCCCACCAACACCTGCGCACCGCTGTTGGCGAAAATCGACAATCTGGACAAAGAGATCAACAACCCGGACTACAAGGCTCCTCAGGACGCCAACTATTCCGCCGCGGTGTACGAAGCCTTCAAGTACTTCGGCGGCTACACCAACCCCGATCGGGTCGCCGACGACAAGCCGGGCAGCCCGGTGAGCCGGTCGGCGTATGGCACGGGCCGATTCGGCGCCGTGAAGACCCTGCTTGATGACCGGGCGGCGTTCACCGACGGCACCCATCTAAGCTACAACCCGCCCACAACCCAGTGCAGCGCCAACTACCTGTTGCTGGTCGGCAATGGCTACCCCAAGGCCGAGCCGAAGACCGGGCCCCTGAGTTTCAACAGACTGGGCTACACACCGCCCACGCTCTCGGCGACCAGTTCAGACACCAGCCGCCTGGCCGACGAATGGGCGTATTTTGCCGCCAACACGGACGTCAACGAGGCTTCGGGGGTGCAACCCTTGAACACCTACACCGTGAACGTGTTCAATGCAGCGATCGATGCCGACCAGACCAAACTGCTGAAGTCCATGGCCGCCGTGGGCAGCCCGGACAAGGTCTACGTCGAGGTGGGTGGCGACCTGCTGAAGCTCATTTCGGAGTTTGAGGACATGTTCCTGCGGGTGGCGACCAAGGACAGCGTGTTTGCGTCCACGGCGCTGCCGGTGGCCACCAACGCCCAGGGCACCTTCCTGAACCAGGCCTACGTGGGCATGTTCCGCCCGGACGGCAACTTCCGCCCCCGCTGGCTTGGCAACATGCGCCAGTACCAGATCGGCTTCAACGACAAGGCCCTCACCCTGTTGGACGCCGACGACAAGCCCGCCACCTCCGGCGGCTTCTTTGCCTCGACGGCCAGGAGCTTCTGGACCGAGGACAGCGTGTTCTTTGCCCAGAACCCCATGGGAACCCCCGCCAGCGCCAGCGACAGCCCCGACGGCGCGGTCACCGAAAAAGGTGGCGCTGCGCAGATGCTGCGCCAGGCCAACCTGAACGACGCGAGCGCCCGCAAGGTCTACACCTTGCCCGACAGCCCCCCGAGTGATACCCCCTTGGCCTCGTGGCCCTTCACCGCCGCCAACTCTGAGCTGGATACAACCCTGGTGGCCTGGGCCCGTGGTGAAAACAATGTGCCAATCCTCGACGATGAACTCCATGCCGAAACCTTCAACGGCTCCACCCTGACCGGCTCCACCGTCACAGAGTTGGGCAACCGGGGCGCGCGCCACAGCATGCACGGGGATGTGCTCCACTCCACCCCCACGGCCATCAACTACGGCGGCACCGACGTGGTGGTTTACTACGGCACCAACGACGGGCACTTTCACGCCATCGACGCCCGGAAGACCGGCACCGGTGCCGGCTCGGAACTGTGGTCCTTCCTTCCGCGAGAGCACTACGCACTGCAAACGCGTCTGCGCAGCGGGATGGACCTGCTGCAGATCCCGGAGAACGACGAAAACGGCAACCTCCTGACGCCACCAGACGGTAAAAAACCCCGCACCTATGGCATGGACGGGCCCATTGGCACCTACACCCGCTACAACAGCACCGGCGAACTGCAGGAAGCCCTGATTTACCCGACCATGCGCCGCGGTGGCCGAACCGTGTATGCGCTGGACGTCACCAACAAGACCGCCCCCATATTCAAGTGGAGGATCAGCGGGGGCGGCAGCGGCGACTTTGCCAAGCTGGCGCAAACCTGGTCCATGCCGCGCACCATCCCGCTGGACAAAACCGCCACGCCTGCGTTGCTCACCGTGATGGGGGGGGGCTACGACCCTGCCGAGGACGGCAATACCTCTACCGGCATCGGCAATGCGGTGTTCATCATCAACGGGCGCACGGGCGCGCTGGTCAAGCGCATTGACACCGACTTTTCAGTACCGAGCGACATCACGCTGGTCGACACCAACCGGGACGGCCGGCCCGACCGGCTGTATTTCGCCGACGTGCGCGGCAACCTGTACCGCATCACGGTGCCGGCCAGTGGCGACCTCGTGTCGTCCACCACGTGGAGCGCGGCGACGGCCACCAAGATCGCGGTGCTGGAAGGCCGGGTGTTCTACCGGCCCGACGTGGTGGTGACCAAAGGTTTCGCGGCCATCATGGTGGGCACGGGCGACCGGGAAAAACCCATGCTCAAGGTGACGAGCGACCGCTTCTTCCTGGTCAAAGACCCGTTGCTGACCCCGATCACCACAGCGCTGAGCCTCGCCGATCTCACCAAGATCGCCACGGTCAACAACTCCACCATGGTGCCGACGCCCACCGGCGAAACGGCTGGTGCGAATGGCTGCTACATCCAACTGGCCACCAACGGCGAAAAGGTCATCAACGCGCCCTTGACGGTGTCGGGCATCACCTACTTCGGCACCAACCGGCCGGCGCCGGACAACCGCAACGTCTGTGTGGGCAACCTCGGCCAGGGCTTTGCCTACCAGTTCCCGCTGTTCTGCGGTGTGCCACTGAAGCCCACCGAGATCCTGGGCGGTGGCATGATTCCCTCGCCGGTGGCCGGTGTGGTGTTGCTGGAGGGCAAGAACGCCAAAGGTGAAGCCACCGTCACCAAGCAGCCGTTCCTGATCGGTGGCGCTGGCCCGTCTCCCTTGACGGTGACCGACCCCAAGCCTTTTGTTCCGCCCAAGCGCCGGCCCATCTACTGGCGCATCAACAACAACAACCGCTGAGACCGCCTGCCGGTGGCTGGATCGCTGCAACAGGCCGGCGACGGCAGAAACCGGGAAATCATTGAACCCATGGAAAGCCTGAACCTGCTCGCGGAACATGCCATCGGCCTGTCTGAGCCGAACCCGCGTGTGGCGTGCCGCATCGAAACCACCAACGGCCAGGTGTTCAGTGGCCACACGCAGCAGGCGGGCGGTCCGCACGCCGAAGTGGTGGCCTTGCGGGCTGCACAGGCTGCCGGCATCAGCGTGCGCGGCGCCACGGTACACGTCACCCTGGAACCCTGCTCACACCACGGCCGAACGCCACCCTGTTGCGATGCGCTGGCCGCAGCCGGTGTGGGCCGCGTGGTGGTCGCGACCCTCGACCCCAATCCGCTGGTGAGCGGGCGCGGCGTGGAGCGCCTGCGTGCCGCCGGTGTGGCCGTCGAGGTACTGCCCACCGACAGCCCGCAGGCCCGCGCCTCGCGCGAGCTCAACATCGGCTTCTTCAGCCGCATGATCCGCAAAACGCCGTGGGTTCGCATGAAAATGGCCGCCTCGCTGGACGGCACCACGGCGCTGGAGAACGGGGTCAGCCAGTGGATCACGGGTGCGGCCGCGCGATCCGATGGCCATGCCTGGCGGGCCCGCGCCAGCGCGGTGCTGACCGGCATTGGTACGGTGCTGGAGGACGACCCGGTGCTGGATGTGCGGCTGGCGGCAACGCCCAGACAGCCCCATCTGGTGATCGTGGACAGCCGGCTGGAAACGCCGCTGGAGGCGCGCCTGTTCAACACGCCCGCCCACGGACAGCCGCGCCAGATCTGGATTTACTGCGCGGTGGAAAACCCCGAAAAACAGGCCGCACTGGAGGCCCGTGGCGCCCAGGTGAAGCAGCTCCCCGGCCCGTCGGGCAAGGTCGATCTGGCTGCGCTGTTGCGGGACCTGGCACAGCGCGAGGTGAATGAACTGCACCTGGAAGCCGGGCACAAGCTCAATGGCTCGTTCCTGCGCGAGGGGCTGGTGGACGAATGCCTGGTGTACCTGGCGCCCAAACTGCTGGGCCGGGGCGCGGGTTTGTCCAGTTTCGGCCCGCTGACCGCTTTGGAAGATGGCGTTTCGCTGGCCTTTCATACCGTCGACAGGGTGGGCGAAGACTTGCGTATCGTCGCCCGGGTGGCCGGCCACGACCGTTTCCTGCACCCATGAAGACGGACTTGGCGGCCTGATGCGCCCAAAAACCGCTGTTTTCCGAGAAAGAAGCACCGCACGCCACCCTGCAAGCCCGAAGGGCTCTGAAACCCTGCGAAAATACGCCCCTATGTTTACCGGCATCATCACCGGCGTGGGGCGCATCGCCGCCCTCCACGCTCTGGGCAGCTCATTGGACCATGGCAGGCGACTCACCCTAGAGGCGCCGCCAGGCTACCTCGACGACGTTGGCCTGGGCGACAGCATTGCGCTCAATGGCGCGTGCATGACGGTGACCTCGCTGGACCTGCCGCAGCGCCATTTCACCATCGACATATCAGCCGAATCCCTGGCCCGCACCACCGGCCTGGCTGACATCGGCCGCCGCATCAACCTGGAAAAAGCGCTGCGCGCGCACGACCGCCTGGGTGGACACATTGTGTCGGGCCATGTGGACGGTGTGGGCACGGTGACGCGTTTTGCCCAGGTGGGTGAAAGCTGGGAATTGTGCGTGATGGCGCCGCCCGAGCTGGGCAAATACCTGGCTTACAAAGGCTCGATCACGGTCAACGGCGTCAGTCTGACGGTGAACCGCGTGAGCGACAGTGCGCAGGGCTGCGAATTCAGCATCAACCTCATTCCACACACGGTTGAAAACACTGCGCTCGGCCAACTGGCTGCGAACAGCCCGGTCAACCTCGAAATCGACACCGTCGCGCGCTATGTGGAGCGCATGCTCAGCGCCGGCAACCTCACCCCCAAGGACAACAACGCATGAGCGACCAAACCACCCTGGCACCGGTGCCAATCTCCCCGGTTGAAGACATCGTGGCCGACATGCGCGCTGGGCGCATCGTGATCTTGGTGGACGAAGAAGACCGCGAAAACGAAGGCGATCTGGTGCTGGCGGCCGACCACGTGACGCCAGATGCCATCAACTTCATGGCCCGCTACGGTCGCGGCCTGATCTGCCTCACGCTGTCGCGCGAGCGCTGCGAACAGCTCAAGCTGCCGCCCATGGTGGCGCGCAATGGCGACAAAAAAGGCACGGCCTTCACCGTGTCGATTGAGGCCGCCGAGGGCGTGACCACCGGCATTTCGGCCGCCGACCGTTCGCGCACCGTGCAAGCCGCAGTCGACCCCAAAGCCGTGCCTGACGACCTGGTGCAACCCGGTCACATCTTCCCGTTACAAGCGGTGGACGGTGGCGTGCTCATGCGCGCCGGCCACACCGAAGCGGGCTGCGACCTGGCCGTCATGGCGGGCTGCTCGCCCGCGTCCGTGATCTGCGAGATCATGAAAGACGACGGCACCATGGCCCGCCTGCCGGACTTGCAACTGTTTGCAGCCGAACACGGCCTCAAGATTGGCACCATTGCCGACCTGATTGAACACCGCAGCCGCACCGAAAGCCTGGTGGAAAAGCTGGGTACGCGCAGTCTGAACACCGCTTTTGGCGAATTCAGCGCCACGGCCTTCCGCGACAAACCCAGCGGCGCCCTGCACCTGGCCTTGGTGAAGGGCAGCTGGGCACCCGAGCAGAGCGTGGATGTGCGCGTGCACGAACCCCTGTCGGTGCTGGACGCGCTGGAAGTGGGCCGCTCCATGCACAGCTGGAGCCTGGAAGCCAGCCTGCGCCACATTGCCGACGCGGGCGCGGGCGTGGCCGTGCTGCTGAACTGCGGCGAAACTGCCGGGCAGTTGCTGGCCCAGTTTGAGGGTACCGCCCGCTCTGCCCAAGCCCCCGAGCGCGGCCGCATGGACCTGCGCACCTACGGCGTGGGCGCGCAAATCTTGCGCGACTGCGGCGTGCAAAAAATGCGCCTCATGGGCAACCCGCGCCGCATGCCCAGCATGACGGGCTACGGCCTTGAAACCACGGGCTACCTCAGCCGCAACGCCTGAGCCTCGAACCACACCATTAAGAAACGGAATCAACCATGTTCGGCGCAGACAAAGGAACAGCCAACCTGCTGGATGGCAAAAAACTCAGCATCGGCATTGTTCAGGCACGCTTCAACGAAGGCATTACCAACGCGCTGTTTGCAGCCTGCCACGCTGAGCTGCTGGCGCTGGGCGTGCAAGAAAAGAACATCACCCACGTCACGGTGCCCGGCGCGCTGGAAGTGCCGGTGGCGCTGCAGGCCATGGCCGAGCGCGACGACTTTGACGCGCTGATTGCGCTCGGTTGCATCATCCGCGGTGAAACCTACCACTTTGAACTGGTGGCCAATGAGTCGGGCTCGTCGGTTTCGCGCTTGTCGCTGGACTACCAGATCCCGATTGCCAACGCCATTTTGACCACCGAAAACCTGGAACAAGCCGTGGCCCGCCAGACCGAAAAGGGGCAAGACGCCGCCCGGGTGGCCGTGGAAATGGCCCATGTGCTCGAACAGATCGGCTGACCCCCAACCGCACTTTCGCCAGCCCTTGGTTCGATCACATCCGCAACACCTACCCCATGACCAACTCTGTCCCCAAACCGCGAAAAGCCGCTGAAAAGTCGGCCCGCACCCGTGCACGCGAATTTGCGCTGCAAGCGCTCTACCAACACATGGTGGGCCGCAACGAGGCCGGCGACATTGACGCTTTCACACGCGATCTGGCCGGCTTTCACAAGGCCGACAGCGTGCACTTTGACGCCCTGCTGCACGGGTGCGTGGCCGAGGCCAACGCGCTGGACGCACTGATCACCCCCCTCCTTGACCGCCCTTTGGTGGAGCTTTCGCCGATTGAACGCGGCGTGCTCTGGATCGGTGTTTACGAGTTTCAGCACTGCCTGGACGTGCCCTGGCGCGTGGTGCTCAACGAGTGCATTGAGCTGGCCAAATCGTTTGGCGGCACCGACGGCCACAAATACGTGAACGGCGTGCTGCACCAGCTAGCCTCGCAGCTGCGCCCGGCCGAAGTGGCCGCCGCACCGGCCAAAACCACCACGCGCAAAGCCGCCGCCCCTGCTGTCGCCGTGCCGCCTGTGGCTGACGACGCCGCCTGACCGACAGGGCACACCCATGAGGATTGCCCAGCGGGCGCAGCGCGTCGAACCTTTTTACGTCATGGAGCTGGCCAAGGCCGCTTCTGCCATGGCAGCTGCCGCGCAGCCAGGCGACCGGCCCATGCTGTACCTGAACATCGGCGAGCCCGACTTCACGGCCCCGCCGCAGGTGCAGCAAGCCGCCGAACGCGCCATCCGCGACGGCCGCACCCAATACACGCCGGCCACCGGCCTGCCCGCTTTGCGTGAAGCCATCAGCGGCTGGTACGCCACCCGCTTCGGGCTGAGCATCGACCCGGCCCGCATTGTCGTCACGGCTGGTGCTTCGGCGGCCCTGCAGCTGGCTTGCCTGGCGCTCATTGAAGCTGGCGACGAGGTGCTGATGCCCGACCCCAGCTACCCCTGCAACCGCCAGTTTGTGCAGGCCGCCGAGGGCACGGCGGTGCTGCTGCCGTCGGGCCCGGCCGAGCGCTTTCAACTGAGTGCGGCGCAAGTGCAGGCGGCCTGGGGCCCGGCCACGCGCGGTGTGTTACTGGCCTCCCCGTCCAACCCCACCGGCACATCCATTGCCCGCGAAGAACTGGAGCGCATTGCGCGTTTTGTGCGCGAGCGCGGCGGTGTGACGCTGTTGGACGAGATTTACCTGGGCCTGAGCTTTGACGATGCCTATGGCCACAGTGCGCTGGGCCTGCCCGACGGCCTGGGTGACGAGGTCATCAGCATCAACAGCTTCAGCAAATACTTCAACATGACCGGCTGGCGCCTGGGCTGGCTGGTGCTGCCGCCTGCGCTCGTGCCTGCGGTAGAGCGGCTGGCGCAAAACCTGTTCATTTGCGCCAGCACCATCGCCCAGCATGCCGCACTCGCCTGCTTTGAGCCCGACACCCTGACCGAATACGAACGCCGCCGGGCCGAATTCAAGGCGCGGCGCGACTACTTCATTCCCGAACTCAACCGCCTGGGCATCACCGTGCCCGTGATGCCCGACGGCGCCTTTTACGCCTGGGCCGACGTGAGCGGCCTGTGCGCGCGCTGGGGCATACCGCCCCAGAGCAGCCCGGACGCGGGCGGCAGCTGGGCGCTGGCGTTTGAACTCATGCAGCGCTGCCAGCTGGCCACCACGCCAGGGCGCGATTTCGGCAGCGCCGACCCGGGGCGCTATTTGCGTTTCTCCACCGCCAACTCGATGGCACAGCTGCGCGAAGCTGTGGCGCGGCTGGAGCAGGCGCTGTGAACACACCACAAGACCAAGCACCGATGACCCCAGCGCCGGGCGGCCCCAAGCCGGGGTCAGCCCCCTCGGGGGGCAGCGACCCGCAAGGCGGCGGAGCCCCGGATTCGCCCCGCAGGGGAGAAGACGCTTGGGGGCCGCACTTCACCTGGCCCGTGCGGGTGTATTGGGAAGACACCGACGCGGGTGGCATCGTTTTTTACGCCAACTACCTGAAGTTCTTTGAACGTGCCCGCACCGAATGGCTGCGCGCGCTGGGTATTGAGCAGCAAAGCCTGCGCGAACAGGTGGGTGGCATGTTTGTCGTGACCGCCACGCAGGTGAAATACCACCGCCCTGCCCGGCTTGACGATTTGCTTTTGGTTACCGCCCGCGTGCAAGAAGCCGGCCGTGCCTCACTCACAATTGAGCAAACCGCACGCCTGCAAGCCGCAAACCCCGGCAAGGACGCACCCCTGCTCTGCGAAGGCATCATCCGCATTGGCTGGGTAGACGCCAGCACCCTGCGGCCGCAGCGCATTCCAGCCGCCATTCTTGACGCGCTCAACGCGCCAGCCTGAGTGCCGCGGCACAACCGGCCGCAACCTTTTCCGTTTCTCGAACTCCGACCGCCATGAACCACGATCTCTCCATTGTTCAATTGATGCTCAACGCGAGCTGGGTGGTGCAGGCGGTGGTCGTCTTGCTGGTCACGGTGTCCGTCATCAGCTGGGCGGCCATTTTCCGCAAGGTCTTCGCCATCAAGCGCGTGCGGGCGCACAACGAAGACTTTGAACGCGAGTTCTGGTCGGGCGGCAACCTGAATGAGCTGTATGCGGCAGCCGCGCAAAGTGCCCGGCACGGCGGGCCCATGGAACGCATTTTTGCCAGCGGCATGCGCGAATACCAGAAACTGCGCGAACGCCGCATCACCGACAACAGCGCTCTGCTGGACGGCGCCCGCCGCGCCATGCGCGCCAGCTTCCAGCGCGAAGTGGATGCGCTGGAGGTCAACCTGTCGTTCCTCGGCACGGTGGGTTCGGTGGCGCCTTATGTGGGCCTGTTTGGTACCGTGTGGGGCATCATGCACGCCTTCACCGGCCTGGCCTCGCTGGCTCAGGTCACGCTGGCTTCGGTGGCGCCGGGCATTGCCGAGGCGCTGGTGGCCACCGCGATTGGCCTGTTTGCAGCCATCCCGGCGGTGGTGGCGTACAACCGGTTTGCCCACGATATTGACCGCCTGGCCAACACCATGGAAACCTTCATGGAAGAGTTTTCCAACATCTTGCAGCGCAACCTGGGGGCGCAGGCCCCTGCCGGGCAATAAGCATGGCGGCCGCTTCCACCCGCCGAGCCCGGCGCACCAAAAATGAAATCAACATGGTGCCCTTCATCGACGTGATGCTGGTGCTGCTGATCATTTTCATGGTCACCGCGCCGCTGATCACGCCGAGCCAGATTGACCTGCCCAGCGCGGGCCAGGCCAACCGCCCGCCCGACGTCTATGTGGAAGTGATCATCGACAAAACCGAGCAGCTGCAGGTGCGCATGGGCAAAGACAGCCAGCCCCCCACCGACGTGGCGCTGGGCCAGCTGGTGGACCGGGTGCAGGCGCTGAGCACCGGTACCGACAACATGCCGGTGCTGGTGAGCGCTGACAAAAACGTGAAATACGACGCCGTGATGGAGGTGGTGCGCCGCCTGCGCGCCGCGGGTGTGCAGCGGGTGGCGTTGTCCACCCTCTGACGCTGCCAACACCCAACGCCATGCGAACCACCGCCGACCACCTGAACCTGGCCCCACCAGAGCCTGGCCGCTGGCTCGGGCCGCTGGGGTTGGCGCTGGTGGTGCACGGGCTGCTGGTGGCCGCGCTCACCTGGGGCGTGGGCTGGCAGCGCGAGGCGCCGCCGGTGGTGTTTGAAGCCGAGATCTGGTCGCGCATGCCGCAGGCGGCTGCGCCCCGGGCGGTGGAACCGCCGCCCCCACCGCCGCCACCCGTTACACAAGCCCCCAAACCCCAACCGGTTGCGCAGCCTGCCCCGCCCCCGCCGGGCCCCAGCCAAGCCGACATTGCCACCGCCCAGGCCAAGGAAAAAGCGCAAGCTGATCTGAAAAAAGCGCAGGCTGAGGCCAGCAAAAAGGCCGCTGCCGACAAGCTCGCGCAAGAGAAGCTCGCTGCCGCCAAAAAAGCCGAGGCGGACAAAGCCGCAGCAGAGAAAGAGCGCCAGCAGCAACTCGCGCAGCAAAAACGCGAGAAAGAACGCCAGCTGGCCGAAGAAAAGCGGCTGGAAGCGCTGGCCGCGAAAGAGCGCAATGCACAGTTGGCCCGCATCATGGGCCAGGCCGGCGCCAGTGGCGGGCCGCAGGCCACTGGCACGGCGCAGCAGTCCAGCGGGCCTTCGGCCGCTTACGGCGGGCGGGTGGCGGCGCGCATCAAGCCCAACGTGGTGTTCACCGAAACGGTAAGCGGCAACCCCCGCGCCGAGGTGGAGGTGCGCACCCTGCCCGACGGCACCATCACCGCGCGGCGCATCGTCAAGCCCAGTGGCAGCCCGGCCTGGGACGAAGCGGTGCTGCGCGCCATCGACCGCACGGGCACACTGCCCCGCGACACCGACGGCCGCGTGCCGCCGTCGCTCATCATTGGGCTGCGCCCGCTGGACTGAACTTGCTGCGCCTCACGTCGAGCGCAGGTCAGGCAACCGAGCCCCGGCGGGAGAGGCCAAAGTTCAGCGCAACAGCAGCGTCGGAATGCGCGCCGCGCGCAGCAGGTCGGTGGTTTTGCTGCCCATGAACAGACTGCGCAGCGGCGAGTGGGTGTAGGCCCCCATCACCAGCACATCGGTATTTTTCGCCTGAATGGCCTGGGCGATCACGCTCTCAGGCTCACCGGGCACGATGTCGCTGCTGACGCCCAAACCAGCCGCTTCCAGCTTGGCGGTGGCCCAGGCCATCTGCTTGGGGCCGTCGTGGCTGACTTTGCCCGCCATGAGCAGGTGCACCGCCAAGCCCCGAAAGAGCGGGCTGCCCGCCACCATTTCCACCCCCTTGCGGGTGATGCTGCTGCCGTCAAACGCAATCAGCACCCGCTCGGGCGCTCTGAAGCCTTCGGTCACGGTCAAGATGGGGCGGTCCAGCGCACGCACCACCCGCTCCACGTTGCGGCCCAGGTCGCGCTGGGTGGACGGGGCCGATTCGCCACGGCGGCCCAGCACAAACAGGCGCACGCCGTTCTGTTGCTCGTGCAGGGTTTCGTCCAAATGGCCCAAACGCTGGCGCACGTCCACCGTCTGCACACCGGCGGCCAGGGCGCGCTCGCGCAAGCGGTTCAAAAACAGGCGTCCCTGCTCGCGCGCGGCCTTGCTGCGCGCGGCATCGGCCTCGGCCAGCTCGCCCAGAAGGCTTTCTTGCGCGTTGGGCGTGAGCGAACCGCTGTGGTCTTGGCTGGCACTGGTTTCCGGGTGGCGGTCGATCACGTGCAGCAGTTCCAGTGGCGCGACCAAACGCTGCGCGGCCCAGGCGGCGTAGTCGGTCACGTGGTCGGCAAAAGCGGACTGGTCCACACAGGCGAGCACTTTGTTGTCGGTGTTCATATCGGTTCTCGCTTTCAGTGACCGGCCAGCAAGTCTTCGGCGCCGTCTTTGTCGTGCACGCCAAACTTGTCCACCAGGGTGGCGCTGGCCTCGTTCAAACCGATGATTTCAACGTCGGTGCCCTCGCGGCGGAATTTGAGCACCACCTTGTCGAGTGCACTCACGGCGGTGATGTCCCAGAAATGGGCGCGGCTCACGTCGATGCGCACGCGCTCAATGACTTCCTTGAAATCAAACGCGTCGTTGAAACGGTCGGCGGTGGCAAAAAACACCTGGCCGGTCACGGTGTAGGTGCGCAGGCGGCCTTCGTCTTCGGCCAGCGAACGGATGCGCAGAATCTGACCCACCTTGTGGGCAAAAAAGAAACCCGACAGCAGCACACCGGTGAGCACGCCCTTGGCCAGGTCGTGCGTGGCCACGGTCACCACCACGGTGGCCACCATCACGATGCTGGAGCTGGGCGGGTGCTCACGCAGGCTTTTGACCGACGCCCAGCTGAAGGTGCCGATGGACACCATGATCATCACGGCCACCAGCGCGGCCATGGGAATCTGCTTCACCCAGTCGCCCAGGAACACCACCAGAATCAACAGCACCACACCGGCCGTGAGCGTGGACAAGCGCCCGCGCCCGCCCGATTTCACGTTGATGACCGACTGGCCGATCATGGCGCAACCGGCCATGCCGCCCATGAAGCCGGTGGCGATGTTGGCCACACCCTGGCCCACGCACTCGCGGTTTTTGTCGCTCTTGGTGTCGGTCAGGTCGTCCACGATGGTGGCGGTCATGAGCGACTCCAGCAGGCCCACCACCATCAGCGTGAGCGAATACGGGAAGATGATCAGCAGCGTGTCCAGGTTGAGCGGAATGTCCGGGATCAGGAACATGGGCAGGCTGTCGGGCAGTTCGCCCATGTCGCCCACGGTGCGGATGTCCAAGCCCAGCGCCAGCGACACGGCTGTGAGCACCACGATGGTGACCAACGGCGAAGGCACCGCCTTGGTGATGTAGGGGAAACCGTAAATGATGGCCAGACCGGCAGCGGTCATGGCGTACACATGCCAGGTCACGCCCACGGTCTGCGGGTTCAGTTCGGGCAGCTGCGCCATGAAGATCAAAATAGCCAGCGCGTTCACAAAACCGGTCACCACCGAGCGCGATACAAAGCGCATCAGCACGCCCAGCTTGAACCAGCCCGCCAGCACTTGCAGCACCCCGGTGAGCACGGTGGCGGCGAGCAAATATTCCAGCCCATGGCTTTTCACCAGGGTCACCATCACCAGCGCCATGGCGCCCGTAGCGGCCGAGATCATGCCAGGACGACCGCCCATAAAGGCAATGATGGTGGCAATGGAGAACGACGCATAAAGACCCACCTTGGGGTCCACGCCCGCGATGATGGAAAACGCAATGGCCTCAGGGATCAGGGCCAGCGCCACCACCAGGCCGGCGAGCAGGTCGTTGCGGACGTTGGCAGTCCAGTCCTGTTGGAAATTTTTAAACAAAAGACACACTCCCGTGACAGCGCGGACCGGCCGCAGCCTCACAAAACGACAAAGAAAAAAGAGAAGTCAACGGGCCGCAAGACCCCGAAGTAAAGCGCAGGCCGAAGGCATTCGGGCCAAAAAGGCCCCAGCTTGCCTGCTCTCATGGACAACCCGTACCAAGCACAACCCCACCCCTGCGAGGGCATGGGCGCGACAGCGTTGAAACGAACGGGTGGTCTAGGACTTACAAGGGTGGCTCCGGAAGGGGGGACCGAGCCGGATTTGTGTCGCCGCAAGGCGCAACCCGGTGGTCATAACAGCCAACAATTCTAACGCGCTCGGTTGTTGGCAACCTACCCGCCGGCCAGGGCTTCCAGGTGGTCGGCCACAAAGGTCGCAATGCGCTGCTTGCCTTCGACCGGCGTGGTGCCGCTGGCCTGCACCATCAGGGCACGCTGCTCGCTGCCCCGCGTGTCTTCGCCCCGGGTGGCCACCACCAGGCTGGCACGCCCCAGGCGTTTTGCGGCCACGCGCACCAGCTCTTCTTCGCTCACGCCTTCGAGGTACTTGAAGGCCACGCAGGCCATGGCGGGCGCTGCAGCGCAAGCCAGATCGATCACCTTTTCCGTGGGCTCCAGTGCCAGCAGAAGCTCTGCCTGGCCCGACGGGATCTTGCCCTGCACCGCCTCACGCGGGCGGTAGTCGGCCACGCCGGCCGAAAACACGCCAGCAAACAAGCCGGCGCGCGCCCGCTCAACCACGCCGTCGCGGTACGCATCAAAGGTGCGCGCGATGCTCAGGCGCATCGGCGTGGTGGGCCGCCAGGCGCCGTCGCCCAGCAGCAGCTCGGCGTCGGCACCGCGCCACACCAGCTCTTCGGCGATGGCCGCACCCAGCCGGCCCCGGAAGCGGTTGACGATGCGGCGCACGCCATCAATCGGCACGGGTGTGGGGCCCGCGGTCACCAGAATGCGCTGACCCGCCAGCGGCGAGGTGCTCAGCACCTGCCCCACCGCCATACACAGCAGCTCGGTCCCGGGCAGGTTGTGTTTGCCATAAGCGTCGTGCGGGGCCACGAACTGCACGCCAAGGCCAGCGAGCTTGCGGGCGTTGTCCACCAGCAGGCTGTTGTGCAGGGTGCCGTGCATGGTGGGCGCCACCACAATGCGGGTGCGCCCCTGCTCCATGCGGCCGATGGCCGAAGCCAGCGCTGAGGTAACCACGGTATCGGCCACGCCACAGGCCATTTTGGCAATGGTGTTGTGGGTGGCCGGCGCCACCAGGTAAGCGTCGAAAGGCGCACCGTCGGACAGGTGTTCAGCGGCCCAGGTCAGGCTGCTCACCACCGGAGCGCAGGTGGCCCACTCCAGGGCTTCGCGGGCCACGTAGCGCAGCGCTTCGTCTGAAGCAAAGGCCACCACGGTCGCACCGTGGCGGCGCAGGCCGCGGGCCAGCTGTGGGGTTTTCATGGCCGCAATACCACCGGTGACCAGCAAGGCGATGCGCCGCCCGGCCAGGCGCTGCGACACCACAGGAACGTCGTGGTCGCCCAGGGTGCTGGGGGTGGGGGCAGAAAAATCCCAGTGGTACAGGCTCATTGGTGGCTTCCTTCGGTGCGGCGGGTGGCGTGTGTGGGGTGTGGCGCGGGCTGAGCGGGCGCGGTGCTGCGCCAGGTGTGGTCGAGCCGCGTGTTCATGGCTTCAAAGTGCCGGGGCAAAAAGCGGCTCGTCTTGCCCATTTCAGCATGGATGTGTGGCAGCACCTGGATGTCGAAGGGGTCGGTGCCCTGGATGTGGGCCACCGGGTGAAAAGGACGCCCTTCGTCGAACCAGGCCGGCACCATGGCACCCAGGTAGGGCGCCGCTTCGGTGAACAGCATGCAGCTGGGGTCGCAGAAGGAAGCGTCGGCCGGGTGCCAGCGCCCGGACAGCTTCACGGCCGCAAAGTAGTGCTTG
Organism: Hydrogenophaga sp. L99; assembly: GCF_058731905.1. Classification (NCBI taxonomy): domain Bacteria; kingdom Pseudomonadati; phylum Pseudomonadota; class Betaproteobacteria; order Burkholderiales; family Comamonadaceae; genus Hydrogenophaga; species Hydrogenophaga sp. L99. The sequence continues at coordinate 1,957,584 of NZ_CM178972.1, forward strand.
ACCTGGGTGCGCATGAGCGCACGCCACGCTTCGGGCATGAGCACCCCGAGCACGCCGATGTCCAGCGGCACCTCCACAAAACCCGCCTCGATGTCGAGCGCTCGGAGCAAGGCCACCTGCAGATTCGCTTTGGTGGTGCACATGCCACTGCCGCGCGCCAGGGTGCGCGACGCTGTTTCTTGCCAGAGCCCGAAGCGGTAGGGCATGCGCTGCATGGCATGGAAAATGGCTTGGGCCGAGGCTGCAGGGCTGTCGCGCCGCAGGCTGTGCGCCAAAGCCAAGACGGCCGGGTGGCCCTGGTCGCACAAGGTGGCGGGGTCGGGGAGCAACTTGGGTGGGCCGGCCGCAAGCTCATCGCCTGTGGCGGCCCGCACAGCGTCGGCCCAGGCTTCGCGCAGGCTTTTATTGGCCGGTGATCGCCAGGCGTACTGCCCGGTCTCCAGCGTCCAGACCGTGGTCGGGTCGTCCAGCGCCTGCAGCGGCTCACGGCTGGCGGCAAAGTGGTTGCCGGGCCCATGCCACAGGCCGCCGGGCGCAGCCAGCCGGCCTGCTAGCACGACGTGCACAGCACGCGGTGCGCGCGCGGCCAGCGCTTGACCGGGCAACAACTGCTGCACCGAACCGAAGCCAAAAACCTTGAGAACATGGCGCCCGAGGTGGAAACCCAGGCGCGTATCGCCAAAAGCGTTGAAAAGGCGGGTCCGCTGAGGCTCGCAAGACGGGTCAGACATGATGAAAAAGCTCCCTGAATGAAGCGTCTGGGCGCTGCTGAGCCGCTCGGAAAATGACAACACCGGCGGCGTTTTCGGGTGTTTTCCGACAGGCGTTTTTCAGGCGCGACAGATCGCCACACCATTATTCCCGGGGCATTTTGATCGGTTGAAAAACACCTGCCGATTGCGCGCAAGCCCTGTGCGCTTGTCGGACGCCCCACAGCCTCGCCGAATGGGCCTACGACCGAAGACCAGCAGTGCGCCGTTCAAACCTGGGCGCGCACGTCGGCATGGCGCCGAATCACATCCTTGAGCACCCGGTCAATTTCGCTGGTGTCGACCGGCTTGTGCAGCACGGCAACAAAGAGCGCTTCGAGCAACTCGGGTTGCACCTCGTGGGCGTGGCCACTGATCAGCACGACCGGGGGTGCATGCTCGCTGGCCACGATGCGGTGCGCCAGCCCCACCCCATCCAGTCGGGGCATGGACTGGTCGGTGAGCACCACATCAAAACGCTTGCCAGACTGTTTGAAATGGGTCCAGGCCTCCTCGCCGTCGCGGGCGCGGGTGACCAGCCAGCCCTTGCGCTCCAGCAAGGCGCTCCACGCGTGGCGCACCATCTGGTCGTCGTCCACAAAGAGAATGTGATGCCCTTCACCCGGCCCACCAGGCCCTGTGATGGGTGCCACATCCGAAGTACGCGGACTCACCGGCAAGTAAACGTGGAAACAGGCGCCCTGACCGGGCTCGCTCTGAACGCCCAGACCGCCCTGGTGGCGGGCCAGAATGCCCTGCGCGACCGACAGCCCCAGCCCGGTCCCTCGTCCCTTGGGCTTGGTGGTGAAAAAGGGTTCAAACACGCGGTCAAGCAAGGCTGGCTCAATGCCCGGGCCACGGTCGCACACCCTCAGCACAAGGTAGCGCCCGGGCGCCAGACCCGCCGTGCCGGGCAAAAGCGCCTGCCCGGGCGGCTGTGGCAGCTCGGCTTCTTCGAGTATGAGATCGATGCGCCCCTGGCCCTTCATCGCGTCCGACGCGTTGATCAACAAGTTGACCAGCACCTGCTGCAGCTGCGTGGCGTCGGCATCAACTTCGTCGTCGTCCACCCGGTAGTCGACCACGATGTCGCAATTCCGCGCCAGCCCCGAGGCCATCATCTGGCGGGTTTCCTCGATCAGGTTGGTCAGGTGCATGCGCCGCAATTTGGGTGCCGACTGGCGACCGAACGCGAGCAGTTGGCGCATCAGGCCGTCGGCATAGCGGGTCGCCTTGAGCGCCTGCTGAAGGGACTCCTGACTCGGATGGTCCGGATCGGGAAGGTCTTCTGCGGCCAGACGCACCCAGCCGGTGATGGCGGCCAACGAATTGTTGAAATCGTGGGCAATGCCACCGGTCAGCCGGCCCAAGGCCTCGGTTTTCTGGCTCTGCATGAGCTGCATTTGCAGCACTTCCTGCCGTTCGTGGGCCACCCGCTGGGCTTGCGCGTCATGCCGCACCCGCCCCAGCAGGCTGTTGACGCCTTGCGCCAGTCGGGTGAGCTCGTCGTTGCCGTCCTCGCGCAAGCGGCCCGACGTCAACGGCCCCGCCTGCGTCACCAGGCCCAGATCGTCGTGCAGATGCTGCAAGCGGCGCAGCAACAAGCGATTCAGCAGAAGGACGAGAAATAGGCTGCCAAAGAGACCCGCCAGCACCGCCAGACCCATGCCTTGCCAGGCGAGTGCCAGCCCCTGTTGCTGCAGCAGGCGGTCCAGTCGCAACACCAGTTCGGCCACCGGGTTGCCTTGGTGGTCCCGCAGCACGGCGTGGAGCACGTCGTGGGCGCCATCGGCCGCGAAAAGATGGAAGTCCTCGTCAACGTGATCGGGCGGTGCCAGCAGCAGGCTGGTCTGCGTCATCAGGATCTCGGAAAACTGCGCGAGTTCGGATGCGTCGAAATGTCGCACCATGACCAAAGCGCCCGTTGGGGCTTGGTCCAAGCGATCGGGGTAGTGGATCGCCGCCGCCACCACGAATTCCAGCCGCCCGTCGTGCACCCGCAGGGTCTGCAAAACGGCCATAGGATCTGCCCACGACACGAGCGGGCGCGCCAGCTGGCTCAGTGATTCAAGCCGCCGGGCAGGAACCTCCACCAGCGCTTCAGCCTCTTTGCGAGCGCTGGCAAGCAGCTGACCGGCAGGGTCAAAAACCAGCACCTCCGAAATGCGCAGGTAACCCATGTTGCTCGCATCGAAGTTGTCCGGCATGAACGTGGGATTTCTCCCCGCCGGAAAATCCGCCGCATCGGCCCAGTGGGCGTAATCGCGCGCGGTGGCCGCCAGCGCCACCAGTTGCTGGTTGAGCACGCGCCGTGCCCGCTCGCCCTCCCGGGCTGCGCGATCGAATTGCAATTGGTCGAAAGAGCCGCCCACGATATGGCGGACCCCCAGCATGGTGCCCGCCACCGTGATCAATACGATGGCAAACACCAGCACCCAAGCCTTGTGTTGGAGCTTCATGAATGCGTGGACTATGGGCACCGGGCGGGCGGCCCGGAACGACAAAACCGGCCGCAGCGTGAACAAGGCCGCAGCACGGCAGCTTTTGGTGGCTGCCAGCCGGCTTGATGTGGCGCGCCAGCGTCAGTCGAACACGATCTCGGCCCGCTGCCCGTGGGCCTGGGCCATCCAGCTGGCCAGCGCGGCGTCGGTGGGGAAAAACAGCGCGCGGTCATCCAGCTGCAGTTCGCACTGCGCACCGCTGCGCTGCAGCGCCAGGCGCACCGGCAGGCCGCGCACCAGTTCACCCTGCTCGGTCACTTCGCGCTTGGGTGGAAATTCGCGCACCAGGGTGTGCACCGCGGGCGCAGTGCCGTTCACCGCCACGCGCAGGTATTTGCCAAAACGGCAGCGGGCCGAAGCCAGGTCCCAGATATGCTGGATCTTCAGCCGCAGGCCGCCGGAGAAGCGGTCGGGCTGGGCCACGGCCTGCACGATGATGAGCTCGTCGTCTTTGAGCAAGTTGCGGTGCAGGTTGATGAGGTTTTCGTCGGCGCTGATCTCCAGCACCGCGGTTTTGTCGTCCAGCTTGAACAGCGCCAGCTTGCCGCGCTGCCCGTTGATGACGCGGAAGTCGGTCACGATGCCGGCCAGGATCACCGGGTCGCGGCTTTCCGTCACGTCTTCCAGCGCGGTGCGGGCAAAGCGGCGCACCTCGCGCTGCACCTCGTCAAACAGGTGGCCCGAAAAGTAGAAACCCATCGCCGTTTTTTCCAGCGTGAGGCGTTCTTTCACACCCCAGGGCGTGGTGGCCACCAGCTCGGGCTCTTGGGTGCTGGAGCCGTGGTCGTCACCGGCGCCCATCATGTCAAACAGGCCGCCCTGGTTGGCGTTGGCCACGCTGGCCGCAGCGAAGTCAAAGGCGCGCTCCACCGAGGCCAGCACCTCGGCCCGGTTCAGGTGCAGCGAGTCAAACGCGCCGGCCTTGATGAAGGCTTCCACCGTGCGCTTGTTCAGGCGCGAGCGGTCAACCCGGCGGCAGAAGTCAAACAGGCTCTTGAACGGACCAGCCTCGGCGCCGTTGGGGCCTTCGCCCCGGCCTTCGCGCGCCGCCACGATGGCTTCGATGGCCAGCTGCCCGGTGCCTTTGATGGCGCCCAGGCCGTAGCGGATCGACTTGTCGGTGATGGGCTCGAAGCGGTAAAAACCGCGGTTCACATCGGGCGCCTCAAAGGAGATGCCCATCTTGTGCGCGTCTTCCACCAGCACCTTGAGCTTGTCGGTGTCGTCCATCTCCACCGTCATGTTGGCGCAGAAGAACTCGGCGGTGTAGTGCACCTTGAGCCAGCCCGTGTGGTAGGCCAACAGGGAATACGCAGCGGCGTGCGACTTGTTGAAACCGTAGCCCGCGAACTTCTCCATCAAGTCAAAAATCTCGTCGGCCTTTTCCTGGCTGATGTCGTTTTTGGCTGCACCCGCGCGGAAGATGGCGCGGTGCTCGGCCATTTCTTCGGCCTTTTTCTTGCCCATGGCGCGGCGCAGCATGTCGGCACCGCCCAGCGAATAGCCGCCCAAAATCTGCGCTGTCTGCATCACCTGTTCCTGGTAGACCATGATGCCGTAGGTCTCGCTCAGCATGTCGGCCACCAGCGGGTGCGGGTACTCGATCACCTCGCGCCCGTGCTTGCGCGCCACGAAGCTGGGGATCAGGTCCATTGGGCCGGGGCGGTAGAGCGCGTTGAGCGCAATCAAGTCTTCCAGGCGGCTGGGCTTGGCGTCTTTCAGCATGCCCTGCATGCCGCGGCTTTCAAACTGGAACACGGCTTCGGTCTGGCCGCGCGAAAACAGCGCGTAAACGCGTGCATCGTCCAGCGGCACGTTTTCAAAGCAAAAATCTTCCTGGCCCTTGTGGCGCTTGGCGATGAACTCGCGAGCAATCTCCAGAATGGTCAGCGTGGCCAGGCCCAAGAAGTCGAACTTCACCAGGCCCACGGCCTCCACGTCGTCCTTGTCGTACTGGCTCACGGCCGAGTCACTGCCGGGCTGGGCATACAGCGGCGTGAAGTCGGTGAGCTTGCCCGGCGCAATCAATACACCGCCGGCGTGCATGCCGATGTTGCGCGTCATGCCTTCAAGCTTTTGCGCCAGCTCGATCAGCGTCTTCACGTCGTCTTCTTTGCTGATGCGCTCGGCCAGCACCGGCTCCATCTCGATCGCGTAGTTGTTCTTGTCGCCCTCTTTCTTCGGGTTGGGCGGGTACTGCAACGTGACCGACATGCCCGGCTTGTTCGGAATCAGCTTGGAAATGCCGTCGCAAAAACCGTAGGAAAAGTCCAGCACCCGGCCCACGTCGCGAATGGCGGCGCGCGCGGCCATGGTGCCGAAGGTGGCGATCTGGCTCACGGCATCTTTGCCGTATTTGTCCTTCACATAGTCGATCACCCGGTCGCGGTTGGTCTGGCAAAAGTCAATATCGAAGTCGGGCATGGACACCCGCTCGGGGTTCAAAAACCGCTCGAACAGCAGGTTGTATTGCAGCGGGTCCAGGTCGGTGATCTTCAGCGCGTAAGCCACCAGCGAGCCGGCACCCGAACCCCGGCCCGGGCCCACCGGGCAGCCGTTTTTCTTGGCCCAGTTGATGAAGTCGCCCACGATCAAAAAGTAACCGGGGAAGCCCATGTTCAAGATCGTATTGATCTCGAATTCGAGCCGCGCCACGTAGCGCGGGCGCTCGGCGTCGCGCTTGGCAGCGTCGGGGTACAGGTGCGCCAGGCGCTCTTCCAGGCCTTCAAACGACGACACCCGGAAGAACTCTTCCATCGGCATGGGCACGCCATCAATCAGCGGCGTGGGGAAGTTGGGCAGCTGCGGCTTGCCCAGCACCAGCGTGAGGTTGCAGCGCTTGGCAATTTCCAGCGTGTTGGCCACAGCCGATGGAATGTCGGCAAACAGCGCCACCATTTGCTCGGCGCTCTTGAAATACTGCTCGCGGGTGAAGCGGCGCACGCGCCGGTTGTTGCCCAAAATTTCGCCATCAGAAATGCACACCCGCGCTTCGTGCGACTCGTAGTCGTCCGGCTCGGTGAACTGCACCGGGTGCGTGGCCACCACCGGCAGGTGCAGTCGCGCGGCCAGTTGCACCGCGGCGGTCACGTGGCGCTCGTCGTCCACCCGGCCAGCGCGCTGCACTTCAATGTAGAAGCGGTGGGTGAACAACCCCGCCAGCTTCAGCGCCACATCGGCCGCGCGGTTGGCGTCGCCCTGAATCAGCGCCTGCCCCACCGGGCCGGCCTGCGCGCCCGAAAGCATGAGCAAGCCCCCGTTGAGCTCTTCGAGCCATTCGCGCTGCACCAGCGCACCGCCACGGCCGTCGTTGCGCGTCCAGGCGCGGGCCAGCAGCTCGCACAGGTTCAGGTAGCCCTGCTTGTCCTGCACCAGCAGCACCACGCGCGGGGCCGCCGGCTGGTGGCTGCCGGGCATGGCGTTGGGGGTTTCTTCGGTAAAGCCTTGCAGCATCACCTCGGCGCCCAGCAAGGGCTTCACCCCGGCGCCGCGCGCGGCCTTGTAAAACTTGACGGCGCCAAACAGGTTGTTCAGATCGGTGATGGCCAGCGCGGGCTGGCGGTCAGCGGCAGCGGCGGCCACCACATCGTCGATGCGGTTGGTGCCGTCAACGACGGAAAATTCGGTGTGCAGGCGCAGGTGTATGAACATGCGGCCATTTTAGAAGGCCGGGCCTGCCGGGCTGGGCCGCTGTGGTCCCGTTTTTGCCGCCAGGCGACCGGTGGAACCAACGCAAGCGCGGGAGGACGCTCGCAAGCAGCAGCCGGTGTCAGCCCTCGTCTTTCAAAATGTGCAACACCTCGGACCGAAACTCGCGGCTGTACAGAATGGCCACCACGATCAGCGTGGCCAGCACCATGGACAGGGGCGAAATGAACCAGGCCAGCGCAGCGAACGAAAAATAGTAGGCACGCAAGCCGTCGTTGAAGGTTTCGGCGGCTGCGCCCACCATGGCTGCGGCCCGGTCGGCGTAGTGTTTGCGGTCAAATTTGCCCGAATCGAAGTCTTCTGGCGACGGCATGGCGCCAATGACCAAGGCCACGAAGGTGTAGAGCCGCATGCACCAGGAAAAGCGGAAAAACGCGTACACAAAAATGGCCACCAGCACGAGGATCTTGAACTCGAAAACGATCAGCGTGGTGGTTTGTGCGAACGGAATCTCGCTCATCAGCTCGGTGGCTTTGTCGGTGGTGCCCAGCAGCGCAAACAAGCCACCAATGACCAGGATGGAGGTGGACGAAAAAAACGACGGCGTGTGCGACAGCGTTTGCGTGATGAGGCCGTCGAGCATGCGCGGGTCGCGCGAGGTGGCCTGCGCCATCCAGTAGCCGCGGTAGCGGTTGGTGGTCTGGATCAGCGAGCCCTTTTTGCGGCCCCACACCCGGGCAAACAGTGCGTAGCCGGTCCACAACGCGAAAAAGCAGACCAGCGCCAGCCAGTCTGCCCAGGGAATGAGGCTGAAAATGTTCATGCGGCGGATGTTACTGCGCCGCTGGCACATGGCGGGGGCCATGCGGGCCCCGCGCCACGGCCGGATCAGCCTTTGAACCGGGCTGCGGTGGCGGCCACGCGCTCGCCAAACAGGCGGGCGGTTTCCAGGTCGCCGGGCAGCATTTCGTTGGCGCCCGCGTCTGAGGGGCTTTGGGCCATGGCGCCGGTGAAGGAACCGACATAGTTCACATCGTTGCGCTGGGCAGCTTTGCTGTTGCTGGGCATCAGGCCGGTGCCCACCCAAATGCCGCTGTGCTGCATGGCCAGGGTAAACAGGTAGTGCAGCGTGGAGTGCTTATCGCCGTTCATGGTGGCGCTGTTGGTGAAGCCGGCAAACACCTTGTCTTTCCATTGCTGGCTGAACCAGGGCTTGCTGGACGCGTCGGCAAACTTTTTGAACTGCCAGCTCACGGTGCCCATGTAGGTGGGCGAGCCCATGATGATCGCGTCGGCCGCATTCAGCGCTTCCCAGCCGCCTTCGGGCAGGTTGCCGTCCGCGTCAATCGCCAGCAACTCGGCGTTGGCGCCGTCCGCCACCGACTGCGCCATGCGCTGGGTATGGCCATAGCCGGAATGAAAAACCACAACCACTTTTGTCATTGGGAAAACTCCTGGGTAAAGGCGCCGAGGCGCGGGAATGGACAGAGGAAAAGGGAAGAATCAGGCGGCCAGGTCAAACACCAGCACTTCGGCGTCGTCTCCCTGAGCCAGGGTGAGCACGCTTTCACCACCCAGCACTGCGGCGTCACCACCCTGCAGGCGCTCGCCGTTGACCAGCAGTGAGCCGCGCACCAGGTGCACGTAGGCCTTGCGCGTTGGATTCAGGCTCAGTTCTGCGGTCTCTGCACCGTCCAGCAGCCCAGCGTACAGCGACGCATCTGCGTTGATGTGCACAGAGCCCTGCGCCCCGCCGTTGGAGGCCACCAACCGGAGCTGGCCCCGTTTTTCGTCGTCGGCAAAGCTCTTTTGCTCGTAGCCGGGGTCGATACCGGTCACGTTGGGCTCGATCCAGATCTGCAAAAAGTGCGTTGTCTGGTCGGGCGCATGGTTGAACTCGCTGTGGCGCACACCGCTGCCCGCGCTCATGCGCTGCACATCGCCCGGCGGGATGCCTTTGACGTTGCCCATGCTGTCTTTGTGCGCCAAGTTGCCCTGCAGCACATAGCTGATGATTTCCATGTCGCGGTGGCCGTGGGTGCCGAAGCCGGTGCCTGGCGCAATGCGGTCCTCGTTGATCACGCGCAGGTTGCCCCAACCCATCCAGGCCGGGTCAAAGTACTCGGCAAAAGAAAAAGAGTGAAAGCTTTTGAGCCAACCGTGGTCGGCAAAGCCGCGGGCTTCAGAGCGTCGAATTTGCATCATCGGAGGGTCCTTTTCGTCGGGTTTGGGCCTCAACCGCGGGGGTTGTGCGCCGGAATGCCTTCATTGTCGGCAGCGCACACGGCGTTTGGTTTGCACGGTTTTGATGGCATCATTCAATTCAATTGAACACTTAACCGCTTTACACCATGGCCTCTCACACGCCGCGTGCCGCGCTGTCGCCCGAAAACCTGGGCTTGCTGGAGGCCGTGGCGCGGCTCGGCAGCATGGCCGCTGCCGCCCGCGAACTGGGCATGGTGCCCAGCGCCCTGACTTACCGCATCCGCCAGATTGAAGACGCGCTGGACGTGTTGCTGTTTGACCGCAGCGCGCGCCGCGCCCAGCTCACGCCCGCGGGGGCCGAGTTGCTGCGCTCGGGCCAGTACCTGCTGAACGAACTGGACGCCGTGGCCCAACGTGTCAAGCGCGTGGCCACCGGCTGGGAACCGCAAATCACCATTGCGGCCGACGCCATCATTGCCCGCGCCACGCTGTTTGAACTGTGTGAGGCTTTTTACGCCGAGGGGACGCCGACCCGCCTGAAACTGCGTGCCGAAACGCTTTCAGGCACCCTGGAAGCCTTGCAAAGCGGCCAGGCCGACCTGGCGCTGGGCGTGCCCGGCGAGCTGGCCCAGACCGACATTCAAACCGCCCCCCTGGGTTCGCTGGACTTTGTGTTTGCGGTGGCGCCCCACCACCCGCTGGCCAAGGCCAGCCACACCCTGTGCGACGAGGAGCTGCGCGGGCACCGCGCGGTGGCCGTGGCCGACAGCACGCAGCGGGGCAGCGGCATCACGCACAACCTGCAGCCCGGCCAGGACGTGCTCACCGTGCCCACCATGCAGCACAAACTGGAAGCGCAACTGCGCGGCCTGGGCGCGGGCTTTTTGCCGCTGCCGCTCGCGCTGCCGTTCATCAACGCCGGGCGGTTGGTGGTGAAAGCGGTGCAGCGGCCCAACCGCGTCATTCACCTGGCCTACGCCTGGCGCCAGCCCCGCACCGCAGGCGACACCGGCCGCGCGCTGCGCTGGTGGCTGGAGCGGCTGCAACATCCCACCACCCGGGCCGCCCTGCTCAACAACCACCACCAGATTTGATGCAACCCGGCTTCATGGCAGCAAACAGGCTGCTACAGTCAACTTCGAGACCACCCCAAAACCCAACGCGCCAAGAGACATGACCACAGCCAAAAAAACCCGCGCCCCAGCCTTGTCCAAAAGCAAACCCGCCAGCAAAACAGCGCCGAATAAGGCCACAAAATCCGCGCCAGCCCAGCTGCATTTCGCGGTGGTAGGTGCCGGCATGGCGGGTGTGGCCTGCGCCCGCACGCTGGTGCAGGCGGGTCACCGCGTCACCCTGTTTGAAAAGAGCCGCGGACTGGGCGGACGCATGTCCACCCGCCAAACCGAGTTTGGCGGTTTTGACCACGGTACCCAGTATTTCACCGTGCGCGACAAGCGCTTTGCCAAAGCCCTGCTCACCGCCCAAACGGTGGTGCGCCCCTGGAGCGCCAACACCGTGCGCGTGCTCGACGACAAAGGCCGGGTGCTGGCCAGCGCGCCCCCACCCACCGAACCCCACTTTGTGGCCAAGCCCGGCATGAACGCACTGGTGAAGTACTGGGCCGAGCCGCTGGTGCAACCCGAATTGCACGGCCACCTGGCCGCCAGCACCCTCACCGGCACGCGCGTGACCCACATCGAACGCGATGCCCTGCACCCCCAACAATGGCAGCTGCGCGTTGAAGACACCGACGGCGGGCTGCATGTGCACGGCGGTTTTGACCGCATCGTGCTGGCCATGCCGCACCTGCAAACGCACGACCTGCTGCTGGCCTCGGGCCACTCACCCGAGCTGCGCCACGAACTCGATGCCGTGCAGGTTGCCCCCTGCTGGACGCTGATGGTGGCCTACCCCAACGCCATGCAGCCGGGCCTGCCGCACCTGGGGCCGCAGTGGAATGCCGCCCGCAGCGTGCACCACCGCATCAGCTGGCTGGCGCGCGAGAGCAGCAAACCGGGCCGCGGCCCCATTGAGCGCTGGACCGTGCAGGCCAGCCCCGCCTGGTCCGTCAAACATCTGGAAGACGACGCCGAGCGCGTCAAGGCCAAGCTGCTCAAGGGCTTCGCCGAAATCACCGGCATTCGCGCCACACCCACCCATGCCGAGGTGCACCGCTGGCGCTTCGCCCAAACCCAGCAACCGCTGGGCCGCCCGTTCATCTACGACAAAGCGCTGGGCATAGGCCTGTGCGGCGACTGGTGCCTGGGCCACCGGGTGGAAGACGCGTTTGTGTCTGGCCTTGAGCTGGCGCTGGCGATGGTGTGAAGTAGCCCCCCTGCGTCGCTTCGCGCCTTCCCCCCAAGGGGACCACGCTGGCGACCGGGCGAAGCCCGATCCGCGGCGTGCGCTGACACAGACACGCGCTCCGGAGACCTGGTTTGTCGACATCAACTTGTTACCGGGGGCGCTTCGCCCCCTCCCCCACCGGCCCGCTGCACGCGGGCTCGCTGGTGGCGGCCCTCGCCAGCTGGCTGGATGCGCGAGCGCACGGCGGCACCTGGCTGGTGCGCATCGAAGACGTGGACACACCTCGCTGCGTGCCCGGCGCGAGCGAAAGCATCCTGCAGCAGCTCGCCACGTGCGGCCTGGTCAGCGACGAGCCTGTGGTGTGGCAGTCGCAACGCGGCGCACGCTACCAACAGGCGTTGGACCAACTCATCGCCAGCGGCCACGCCTACCCCTGCGGCTGTTCGCGCAAAGACATTCAGGCGGCCCTGCAAAACCAGGGCCTGAGCCGAGAGCGCCACCAGGCGGCGGTCTACCCCGGCACCTGCCGGCCCGAGCGCGGAGGCTTGCAGGGCAAACCAGCCCGTGCCTGGCGTTTTGCGCTGGCCCCGGCCCGCACCGACGTGCGCTGGGTCGATCGGCGACTGGGCCCGCAAACACAAAACGTGGCCACCGCTGTCGGCGACTTTGTGCTGAAACGCGCCGACGGCCTGTGGGCCTACCAGCTCGCCGTGGTGGTGGACGACGCCGCCCAGGGCATCACGCATGTGGTGCGCGGCGAAGACCTGGCCGACAACACGCCGCGCCAAATCTTGTTGCAGCGGGCGCTGCCCGTGCCCACGCCCGCCTACCTGCACACGCCCCTGGTGCTGGGCGCCAACGGCGAAAAGCTCAGCAAACAAAACGGCGCACAGGCGCTGGACCTGAGCGACCCGCTGGCCGCACTGAACCAGGCCGCAGCAAGCCTGGGCCTGCCTGTGGCCGCCCGGAGCCGGCCCGAAGCGCTCGCGCTGTGGACGCAGGCCTGGCCCTACCGCAGCGCTGCCAAGGGCTGATGGCTGGGCACCCGCCACCAAGCCGCCCCGCCCCGGCGCCTACAATCGGCCACCCCACCCAGCCCCGATTTTTCTGCCCAGTCATGACCTCAGAACCACAGCCCAGCCCAAGCGACACGGACACCCAAACCGCCGCACCCGACACCGCCACGGCAAAGGTGAAGAAGCCGTTGCCCGAAGGTGTGCCGTTCATGCGAGTCATCAAAAGCTACGTGTTGCGCGCTGGGCGCACCGGCCCGGGGCAGCAACGCGCCTACGAGCAGTTCGGCCCACGCTTTTTGCTGAACTACGCGCCTGCCCCGCTGGACGTGGCCGCGGCTTTTGGCCGCACCGCGCCCGTGGTGATGGAAATTGGCTTTGGCATGGGCGGCGCCACGGCGCAGATTGCCCAAGCCCGCCCGCAAGACAACTTCATTTGCTGCGAAGTACACGAACCCGGCGTGGGTGCGCTGCTCAAGCTCTGCGGTGAAGGCGGTATTGAAAACATCCGGATCTTCCGCCACGACGCGGTGGAAGTGCTCGACCACATGCTGCCCGAAGGCAGCCTGGACGGGGTGCATGTGTTCTTCCCCGACCCCTGGCACAAGACCAAACACAACAAGCGCCGGCTGATCCAGACGCCGTTTGTGAACCGCCTGGCGCGCCACCTCAAACCCGGCGGCTACATCCACCTGGCGACCGACTGGGAACCCTATGCCCAGCAAATGCTGGAGGTGCTGAGCGCCGAGCCGCTGTTGCAAAACACCGCCACCGACCCGGCGTTGGGTGGCTACGTGCCCAAGCCCGATTACCGCCCGCTCACGAAGTTTGAAAACCGCGGCCTGAAACTCGGCCACGGGGTGTGGGATCTGGTGTTCAAGCGGGTCTGAAGCTGCCCCCCGGGGGGCTGGCACTCATTCGGCGGGTGTGTCGCTGCCCAGCACCACATCGGCGGTCTTGCCAATGACCTTGCCGCCGATCTTGGCGGTGCCCACCGCAGCGTCCACCGCCAACCCACCCACACCGACCACGGCAGAGGCGGCCAGATCGGCCACAGCGATCACCGCACAGCCACTCAGGGCCAGACTGCTCAACACCAGTGCGGCAAGCGCCAAGGCCCGACGCGACTGAGCAGACAATCGGGTGCAGGGTGTGGCGGTTGGTTTCAAAGCGGCTTTCAAGGCGGGTCCAGTCGGCATGTCAACGCGGCGCCAGCCCAATTGCCGGCGCGAAGCGGCCGAGAATACCCGTTTTGTCCCGCCACGGCGTCACCACACGTTTCACACGCTCTCAACGGTTACCGGCTTCGTTCTAATGTCACGCTCCACCCGCCACCCGCAGATTCCCGCACGACAGGGCGTGTCGGCCAGTTGCGTGGCGCTGCCCGCCATGCCACCGGGGGCAATGCCCTGGGCCAACACGCTGGACTTTCTGGACCAGCGGCTGCCCAAGGTGGGGCGAGCCGTGTGGGCCGCCCGACTGGCCAACGGCGATGTGCTGGATGAAAGCGCCCACCCCATCGCGCCCGATGCGCCCTACCGGGGCGGCACGCGGCTTTTTTACTACCGCGACGTGCCCGACGAGGTGGTCGTGCCATTTGAAGCGTCGGTGATTTACCAGGACGCGCATCTGGTGGTGGCCGACAAGCCGCACTTCTTGCCCGTGACACCAGGCGGGCACTTTGTGCAGCAAACCCTGCTGGTGCGCCTGCAACGCAAGCTGGGGCTGCCACAGTTGGCACCGCTGCACCGCATCGACCGCGAAACCGCTGGGCTGGTGCTGTTTGCGGTGAACCCGGAAGAACGCGGCGCCTACCACGCGCTCTTCAGCGGGCGAACCATGCACAAAACCTATGAAGCCATTGCACGGGCCACCGACGTCCTGACATGGCCGCACACGCGCTGCAGCCGCATCGTGGAGCATCCGACCGATTTTTTTCGCATGAACGAGGTGGCTGGCGAACCGAACAGCGAGACGGTCATCGATGTGCTGGAGCGGTGCGGTGACTGGGCGCGCTATGCGCTGAAACCCGTGAGCGGCAAGCGCCACCAGTTGCGGGTGCACATGAACGCGCTCGGTCTGCCCATCGTGGGCGACCAGCTGTACCCGGACGTGCTGCACGGGCCAGACGACGTGGAAGATTTTTCAGTGCCACTGCGCCTGCTGGCCAAGGGCATGGCTTTTACCGACCCGGTGACTGGCGAGGCGCGGCGGTTTGAAAGCGGGCTGAGCCTGCACTGGCCCAGCCCGTAGCCGAGCCAACGCATATGCCAGGTGCCCGCGGATCCGGCACCGCCGGTCCGCCAGGCACGCCCCCCTGGGGAGGTAACGCCGCAGGCGGCGCGGGGAGGTTACAGCCTCTCAGCCACCCAGGACTGCACAGAAGCCAGCGCCTTGGGCAGATTGGCTGCATCGGTGCCGCCGGCCATGGCCATGTCGGGCTTGCCGCCACCTTTGCCGCCCACCTGTTGGGCCACAAAGTTCACCAGCTCGCCGGCTTTCACCTTGGCCATCACGTCGGCCGTCACACCCGCTGCGATCTGCACTTTGGCACCGTCCACCGCAGCCAGCACGATGGCTGCCGACTTGAGCTTGTCTTTCAGCTTGTCCATAGTTTCGCGCAGGGCCTTGGCGTCGGCCCCGGCCAGCACCGCCGCCAGCACCTTGATGCCATGGACGTCCACGGCCTGGTTCACCAGCTCATCGCCCTGGGCAGAAGCCAGACGGCTCTTGAGCGCGTTCATTTCTTTTTCCAGATCGCGCATCTGGTCCAGCAGCGCACCCACGCGCGCCGGCACTTCGCCTGGCGTGACCTTGAGCGTGCCGGCCACACCGCCCAGCGTCGCTTCCATGCCTTGCACATAGTTCAGCGCGTTCAGGCCCGTCACCGCCTCCACGCGCCGCACGCCAGCGGCCACACCACCTTCGGCGGTGATGGTGAAGAAGCCGATGTCACCCGTGGCACTCACGTGCGTGCCGCCGCACAGTTCGCGGCTGGAGCCGATGTCAAGCACGCGAACGGTTTCGCCGTACTTCTCGCCAAACAGCATCATGGCGCCGGTTTTTTGCGCTGACTCGATGTCCATCACACGCGCCTGCGTGGCCGCGTTGGCCACGATCTCGGCGTTCACGCGCTGCTCGATGTCGCGAATCTGCGCGTCCGTCACCGGGGCGTTGTGGGTGAAGTCAAAACGCGTCTTGTCGGCATCCACCAAACTGCCCTTTTGCTGCACATGGGTGCCCAGCACCTCGCGCAGCGCCTTGTGCATCAGGTGCGTCACCGAGTGGTTGCGCATGGTGGCTGCGCGCTGCGCCAGGTTGACGCTGGCGTTCACCGTGTCGCCCACGGCGAGCGTGCCCTGTGCCATCTCTCCGTGGTGACCAAACACATCCGACTTGATCTTCTGCGTGTCGCCCACGGCAAACGTGGCCGAGCCGCTGGTGATCACACCCTCGTCGCCCACCTGGCCGCCGCTCTCGGCGTAAAACGGCGTGGTGTCCAGCACCACAACGCCCTGCTGACCGGCCTTGAGTTCGGCCACGGGCGTGCCGTCCAGGTACAGCGCCACCACCTTGGCCGGGGCTTCGAGCTTCTCGTAGCCCACAAACGTGTTGCCCGCACCGGTGTACTCCAGCGCCTTGTCCATCTTGAACTTGCCCGCCGCACGGCCCTTGGCCTTCTGCGCTTCCATGGCGGCATGGAAGCCGGCTTCGTCCACCGTCAGACCGCGCTCGCGGCACACGTCGCCCGACAAATCGAGTGGAAAGCCGTAGGTGTCGTGCAGCTTGAAAGCCACGTCGCCCGGCAGCACTTTGGCGTCGCCCGCCAGAGCCGCATCCAGAATTTCCATGCCGTTGGCCAGCGTTTCGTAAAAGCGCTCTTCTTCAGCTTTCAGCACCTCGGTGATGCGCTGCGCCTGATTCGCCATGTTCGGGTAGGCCTCGCCCATCACCGCCACCAGATCGGGCACCAGCTTGTGGAAAAACGGCGTCTTCTGGCCCAGCTTGTAGCCGTGGCGGATGGCGCGGCGCACGATGCGGCGCTGCACATAGCCGCGGCCTTCGTTCGACGGAATCACGCCGTCGCTGATCAGGAACGACGTGGCGCGGACGTGGTCAGCGATCACCTTGAGAGACGGGTTCGAGAGGTCGGCGGTGCCGGTCTCACGGCCGGCGGCCTTGATCAGCGCTTCAAAGATGTCGATCTCGTAGTTGCTGTGCACGTGCTGAAGGATGGCAGCCAGGCGCTCCAGGCCCATGCCGGTGTCCACGCAAGGTGCGGGCAGCGGCGTCACGGCGCCGGTTTCGTCCATGTTGAACTGCATGAACACGTTGTTCCAGATCTCGATGAAACGGTCGCCGTCTTCGTCCGGGCTGCCCGGAGGGCCGCCGGGGATGTGGTCGCCGTGGTCGTAAAAGATCTCGCTGCACGGGCCGCACGGGCCGGTGTCGGCCATCATCCAGAAGTTGTCGCTCTTGTAGCGGCCACCCTTGTTGTCACCAATGCGGATCACACGCTCGGGTGGCAGGCCAATTTCCTTGGTCCAGATGTCGTAGGCCTCGTCGTCCTCTTCGTACACCGTGGCCAGCAGTTTTTCCTTGGGCAGCTTGTACACCTCGGTCAGCAGCTCCCAGGCCCACTTCAGCGATTCGCGCTTGAAATAGTCGCCAAACGACCAGTTGCCCAGCATTTCAAAGAAGGTGTGGTGGCGCGCGGTGTAGCCCACGTTTTCCAGGTCGTTGTGTTTGCCGCCAGCGCGCAGGCAGGCCTGGACGGACGCGGCGCGCACGTAATTGCGCTTGTCGGTGCCCAGGAACACGTCCTTGAACTGGACCATGCCCGAGTTGGTGAACATGAGCGTGGGGTCGTTGCCCGGCACCAGCGGGCTGGACGCCACCACGGTGTGGCCCTTGGAGGCGAAGAAGTCCAGAAAGGTCTTGCGGATGTCGGCGACGGAGGCTGGGCTGTTCATGGTGGCCTTGTGGGGTTTCAGTTGCGACGGATGGCGTGGCGCTCACTGCGCCAAACCTTGTATTTTCCAACACTTCTGAGGCACGGCTCTGGCGACCTCCATTTGGCTTGCATCGGCCACTTTGGTACCCACGGACAAGTCACCGGCGGCACTGGCGGGCGGGCGTCAAAAGACTATGCTTGTGGGTTACTGAAAGGCCAACCGCCCGCCACCCTTTGCCGAACAATCGGAGACACCCCATGGACATGAAGACCTCCCCCCTGGCCCTGCTGAAGGACCCGACCCTGCTGAAGACCGACGCGCTGATCAACGGCGAGTGGGTGAAGGGCAGCAGCCGTTTTGACGTGATCGACCCCGCCACCGGCCAAAAACTGGCCGACGTGGCCAACCTCGGCCCTGCCGAAGCCGAAAAGGCGATTGCCGCGGCCAACGCCGCCTGGGCCGGCTGGAAGGGCAAAACCGCCAAAGAGCGCAGCATCATCCTGCGCAAGTGGTACGACCTGCTGATGGCCAACCAGGACGACCTCGGCCGCATCATGACCGCCGAGCAGGGCAAGCCGCTGCCCGAGGCCAAGGGCGAAGTGGCCTACGGCGCCAGCTTCGTCGAGTGGTTTGCCGAAGAAGCCAAGCGCGTCAACGGTGAGACGCTGCCGCAGTTCGACAACAACCGCCGCCTGATGGTGCTCAAGCAGCCCATCGGCGTGTGCGCCGCCATCACGCCCTGGAACTTCCCGCTCGCCATGATCACGCGCAAGGTCGCACCCGCGCTGGCCGCCGGCTGCCCGGTCATCATCAAGCCGGCCGAGCTGACACCGCTGACGGCGCTGGCCGCTGCCGAGCTGGCTATTCGCGCCGGCATTCCGGCCGGTGTACTCAACATAATCACGGCCGACGCCGACAACTCCATTGCCGTGGGCAAGGTGATTTGCGCCAGCGACGTGGTGCGCCACATCAGCTTCACCGGCTCCACCGAAGTCGGCCGCATTTTGATGGCACAAAGCGCGCCCACGGTCAAAAAAATGTCGCTGGAACTCGGCGGCAACGCGCCCTTCATCGTGTTCAACGACGCCGATGTTGACTCCGCGGTGGAAGGCGCTTTTGCCAGCAAATACCGCAACGCCGGCCAAACCTGCGTGTGCTCCAACCGCCTGTATGTGCAGAGCGGCGTGTACGACGAGTTCGTCACCAAGTTCGCCGCCAAGGTCAAAACGGCCAAGGTCGGCAACGGCTTTGAAGACGGTGTGAACCAGGGCCCGCTGATTGAAGAAGCCGCGCTGGTGAAGGTGCAGCGCCATGTGGACGACGCCGTGGCCAAGGGCGCTCGCGTGGTGGCTGGCGGCAAGCGCCTGGCGGGCCAGTTTTTTGAGCCCACCGTGGTGGCCGACGCCACCGCCGACATGCTGTGCGCCAAAGAAGAAACCTTTGGTCCGTTCGCCCCCATCTTCAAGTTTGAAACCGAGCAAGAAGCCGTGGACGCTGCCAACAACACCCAGTTTGGCCTGGCCAGCTACTTTTACAGCCGAGACATCGGCCGCATCTACCGCGTGGCCGAAGCACTGGAATACGGCATGGTCGGCATCAACGTGGGTATTTTGGCCACCGAACACGTGCCGTTTGGCGGCGTGAAGCAGTCGGGCCTGGGCCGCGAAGGTTCGCACCACGGCATGGACGACTATGTGGAGATCAAGTACCTCTGCCTCGGCGACATCTTGAAATGAACAGCTTGCCCAGCGCAACCCACAGCCGGCGCTCGTGGCTGGTGCTCGCACTGGCCGCTAGCCTGAGCGCCTGCGCCAGCCTGGCCCCTGGCGACCCACCGCGTGTCGATGTGGTGGGCGTCGAGCCCCTGGCGGGACAAGGCATGGAAGTACGCCTGCTGGTGAAGCTGCGCGTGATCAACCCCAACGACAGCGCCATCGACTACGACGGCCTGTTTGTGGAAATGGACGTGCGCGGCAAGTCGTTTGCCAGCGGCGTGAGCAACGCACGCGGCACCGTGCCGCGCTTTGGTGAAGCCCTGTTGACCGTGCCCGTCACCGTGCCCGCTCTGGCCATGCTGCGCCAAGCCCTGGGCATGGCGCAAGGCGACCGCTCGCCCATCACCTACGCCATCAACGGCAAGCTGTCTGGGCCGCAGTGGCGCAGCCTGCGTTTCAGCTCATCGGGCGAGTTCAAACTGCCCGAATAAGCCGCCTGAGCGAGCCGCCCGGCCAACCCGGGCCAAGCGCCATCAATTCACCGCTTTCCAGCTGCCATCGGGCTGGCGGCAGGCGGTGCCGTACACCGTCTCGGTCTTGCCGCCAATCACCGCCCGCACCGTGTATTCGCGGCAAGGGCCGGTGGCGGTGTCGTAGGTGCGCGTGGGCACCACCACATACTGATTGCGCGTGTCCGGGTTCACCCAGCTCGACGGCACATCGGTGCGCACCGTCTCCAGCGCGTGTGCGGTCTTGAGGCGATCGGTAGCGTCCATCGACCGCCCGATGTTGCCGCCAATGCTGGCACCAATCACCGTGCCCACAATCGTGGCCGCCGTGCGGCCCGAGCCCTGCCCCACCTGCGCCCCCAGCAGGCCGCCCAAAATGCCGCCCACCACCATGCCGCTCTGCTCCTGGGTGGCCGGCGCCGCGCAACCCGCCAGCAACACCACCACCAACGAACCTGCACACACCTTTTTAAAGCCTTGCATCTGAAGCTCCCGAAATTGAAAAAAGCCACCATTCGGCGGGAAAGCCAACGGGGATGCGGGTGTGCAGCCACCTCAACAGCAGCCCACAGCCCAACCCCGTCACCAGCACCCACCAGCCTCTTAAAAAGTGTAGGCAGCCTGCGCCGGCAGCCATTGAGCGCACGCAACGCGCAACCGCATGCAACCCACAGAGGCCGGTAGCGCGCTCGGGTATGATTCGGCCCACTGCGGGTGTAGCTCAATGGCAGAGCTGTTGCTTCCCAAGCAACTGACGAGGGTTCGATTCCCTTCACCCGCTCCAAAAATACAAGCTCCTTGTGGGCGCCAAAAGCCGTCAAGCACCCGCTGCTGACGGCTTTTTTTTTGGCCTGAAACCGAGTGCCCTGGCGCACCATGCCAGTGTTGCAGGGCACCGCTGTTACTCGTGTAACCTTCTGGCAGGGAGTGCCTTCGCACCTCAACAAGAATTTCCGGGCATGTTTGAGCAAACCTTCAAAAATATCGACGACATCCTGCACAAAGACGCGGGCTGCACCAGTGAGCTGGACTACACCGAGCAATCGAGCTGGCTGCTGTTTCTGAAATACCTGGACGCGCTGGAGGCCGACAAGGCCATGGAAGCCGAGCTGGAGGGCCGGCCCTACCAGTACCTGCTGGCCGAGCCCTTTCGCTGGAGCCAGTGGGCCGCGCCCAAGGGGCCAGACGGCAAGATTGACCACAACGCTGCGTCCACCGGCGACGACCTGCGCGAAATGGTCAACAAGCGGCTGTTTCCTTACCTGGCCGGCTTCAAGCAGCGCGCCAGCGGCCCGCAGACCATCGAATACAAAATTGGCGAGGTCTTCAGCGAAATTCAAAACAAGGTGCAGAGCGGCTACAACCTGCGCGACGTGATCGACCTGGTGGACGAATTGCGCTTTCGCTCGCAGGCTGAAAAACACGAGCTTTCGCACCTGTACGAAGCCAAGATCAAAAACATGGGCAACGCCGGGCGCAACGGCGGCGAGTACTACACGCCGCGCCCGCTCATCCGCGCCATGATCCAGGTGCTCAACCCGAAAATTGGCGAGCGCATTTACGACGGCGCCTGTGGATCGGCAGGTTTCTTGTGCGAAGCCTACGACCACATGGCACCGCAAGCCACCAAGGCCGACGACCTGGAAACCCTGCAAAAGCGCACGTTTTACGGCAAGGAAAAGAAGAGCCTGGCCTACGTCATCGGGATCATGAACATGATCTTGCACGGCATCGAGGCGCCCAACATCGTGCACACCAACACGCTGGGCGAAAACATCAACGACATCCAGGAACGTGACCGCTACGACGTGATCCTGGCCAACCCGCCCTTTGGTGGCAAAGAGCGCAAAGAGGTGCAGCAGAACTTCCCCATCAAAACCGGGGAAACCGCCTTCCTGTTCATGCAGCACTTCATCAAGAGCTTGAAGGCGGGTGGCCGCGCGGCCATCGTCATCAAAAACACGTTTTTAAGCAACACCGACAACGCCAGCGTGAGCCTGCGCAAGCTGCTGCTGGAAAGCTGCAACCTGCACACCGTGCTGGACTGCCCGGGCGGCACCTTCCAGGGCGCAGGCGTGAAAACCGTGGTGCTGTTTTTCAGCAAGGGCGAGGCCACGCAACAGGTTTGGTACTACCAGCTCGACCCGGGCCGCAACATGGGCAAAACCAACCCGCTGAACGACGCGGACCTGGCCGAGTTTGTGACGCTGCAGGCCACCGCCGCCACCTCGCCCAAGAGCTGGCGCGTGGACGTGGCGGGGCTAGACGCCAGCACCTGGGATTTGTCGGTGAAGAACCCCGACGGCGGCGAGGTGGTGGCGCTGCGCACACCGGCCGAGATACTGGATGAGATCGCGGCTCTGGATGCGGAGAGCGCTGAGGTGCTTGCGGTGATTCGGGGGTTGGTGGCGTGATGGCTGGGTGGCAGACCAAGAAGATTGGGGAAGTGTTTCGTATCGTCAACGGCGGGACACCTAAGACCGGCGTAGCGTCTTACTGGGGAGGTTCGCACCTCTGGATTACGCCGGCAGAAATGGGTGGACTGGATTCACCGTTCATCTCTGAAAGCCGGAGGAGTCTGAGTGACGATGGTCTTCGCGTCGGCGCGGAGTTGATTCCTGAAAACTCGCTGATTCTTTCCACTCGTGCGCCAATTGGTCACCTGGTTATCAATGCAGTGCCAATGGCATTCAACCAAGGCTGCAAGGGCCTCGTACCACCGTCCAAGGAAGTTGAGACCAAGTTCGCGTACTACTACTTGCTGGCGAACGTACCGCTTCTGGAGAGTCTCGGGACCGGCGCGACTTTCAAGGAGCTTTCGAGCGGGAAGCTGAAAGAGGTTTTGTTCTGCTATCCGACGATTGAGGAGCAGCGCCGCATCGTCGCCATCCTCGACGAAGCCTTCGAGGGCATCGCCACCGCCAAGGCCAACGCCGAGAAGAACCTGCAGAACGCCCGGGAGTTGTTTGATGGGTACTTGCAAACAGTATTCACTGAGCGCGGATCGACCTGGGTTGACTCGAAGGTGGGGGAATGCATTCGGTTCATCGATTACCGAGGAAAGACACCTGAGAAGACCAGCAGTGGTTTGCGCCTGATCACTGCCAAGAACGTCAAGATGGGTTTTCTCCAGAAGGCGCCCGAGGAGTTCGTTGCACCTGACTCCTACGATGGTTGGATGACCCGAGGCATCCCGAAGTCGGGCGATGTTCTGTTCACGACCGAAGCACCGCTGGCAAACGTCGCGCAGCTCGACACCTCAGATAAGGTCGTGTTTGCCCAACGAATCATCATCATGCAACCCGATCCAGAATGTTTGGACAGTACGTTCTTGAAGTACTTGCTGTTGTCGCCTCCCATACAAAGGCGCATTCGAGAAAAGGGTACCGGCGCGACCGTTCAAGGCATCAAAGCGAGCTTGTTAAAGGGAATCGAAATTTCTTTTCCGGGTTCACTTTCAGAGCAGTCCCGAATTGTTGCCAGGCTCGATGCACTATCCGAAGAAACCGAGAATCTTGCTGCCACCTACGAACGCAAGGGCTCAATGCCGATCTGCATGGAACTTGACCTTCAACACCTATGCGTGCTGAGGCCTGCGAAGCGCGGCGCTGCGTACTCGAACGGGTTGGCTGGAAGGTGCTTGAGCTTGGACAGGCGCAGGTGCGCAATGGCGATGAAGTTCCTGCTCGTTCTGAATCCGCGTGCGGCCCGCTTGGCGTTTTGCATCAGCCCATTCATGGCCTCCACAAACGCGTTGCTGCGTCCTTGCTGCATGCCCGTGATGACACCTTCGAAGTGCGTCTTGAGCGTACGCGCCAGCCGCTTGAAGGGCTCCAGGCGCGAGCGCATGGCCCAACCGATCCACTTGGTCAGACCCGTGCGGGCGACCTCTTCACCGTGACCCTGCGCCGCTGCCTCATACACCTCGCGCAGCGCCCCCTTCATGCGCCAGGCCCGTGCGCTTTGCAAGTTCGTGCGCTGCAGGGTGTACATCGCCTGTATGTGCCGCTGATTCCAGCTCGCATGGTGCGTGCGCATCGCCCAGCTCAGGCTGCGCCTGCTGGCGCGGTCCAGCTCGCCCAGCGCTTGCGCCACGGCGGTGGGCCGGCTTTTGAATTCGGCCGCGCGCACCTCATCCATGGCCTTGCCCGCCAGGGCCGCCACATGAAAGCGGTCATAACAGATGGCCGCCTGCGGCAGTTGCTGCTGTGCCCCTTTCAGGTAGGCCGCACTCATGTCCATGCTCACATGGCTGATCGCCTGGGCGCTCCCGCCATGTTCGGACAGGTCTTGGGTGAAGGCATTGACCGTCTGGTGATCGCGTCCCTCGGTGACAAAGAGCAGGCGCTTTTGCTGCAGATCGTGCACGGCCGTGACGTATTCGTGGCCCTTGCGCAGACTGGTCTCGTCAATGCCGATGTGGCGCACGCCGCTCATGTCGTCCTTCTGACGCGCAAGCTTGACGTAGTGCTCAATGCGCCGCCACAAGGCTTTGGCGTCGGCACGCAGGTGACGGGCCGCGTGGGCCACGGGCAGTTCTTTGCACAGGCTCAGCGCCAGCGCTTCAAACAGCAGCGTGAAGCCGCTGCCCTCGCGCGCCCAGGGCACCGGCACCTGGCTGGTCTTGCCGCAGGCGGTACAAGCTACGCGGGGTATGGCCGCGTGCAGCCAGGCTTCGAACTGGAAAAAATCCAGATGGCGCCAAGATCGCTCAATGCTCTCGTGGATGCCTTGATCGGGTGCGCCGCAGTGCGGGCAGGTCAGACGCCGCTCGGTGCAGACCACTTCAAAGTCAATGCGTTTCTTGGCGGTGCTCAACTCGGCGCGCTCGACACGCCAGGGGGCTTGCAGCCCAAGGGCTGCGGTGAACAGGGCTTCGGTGCTCAGGCTCATGGTCGGTTACGAAGGTGTCAGGGTGGCGGCAATCAGGCCAGAGTATCCAGCAACCTCACGCACTCAGCACGCATAGGTGTTGAAGGTCAAGTTCCATGCAAATCGGCATTGAGCCAACGCAAGCTCTTCGCCCTCGACGAACTCAAAAAATCCCTGCTGCACCAGGCCTTCAGTGGGCAACTGTGAGCCGCTCGCTGGGCAGGTGGCTCCGTCTATAGAATGACCTCATGAACCGCATTCACGCCATCAACCGCGAACGCATCGAATGGTGCTGTGCCGAACAGGGCATGGCGCCAAGCGAACTGGCGGGCGTGCTGGACATGTCGGCCGACCGTTGGGCAGCGTTCTGGTCTGACGATGCGGGGTTGACCTTCAACCAGTTGCGCAAGCTGGCCGAGCATTTCGGTCGGGGCATGCTGTTCTTCCTTGAAGCCGGTCCGGTGGTGGCGGAGCAGGTGCACACACCACAGTTTCGTACCCTGGCCCAGCAAAAGCCCGAGCTGTCTCAGCGGCTTCGCCTACTGATCGAGCGGGTTGAGCGACAGCGGGCCTTGTTCCTCAGCCTGCGCGAGGACTCGGACGATGCGCTGTGGGCACCGTTCGAGGCGCCTGTATTGCCGACGGGCAATGTGGCGGCGGCTGCCAAAGCCACCCGGCAATGGCTGGGCCTGGGTGAAGGCAAGAACGACTTTGAGAGCTACCGCAAAGCAGTGGAGGCCAAAGGCATTCTGGTGTTTCGCACCAATGGTTACAACGGCCCCTGGCAGATTGCCAAGGACAGCCCGGTGGCGGGTTTCGCGCTGTACGACGCGCAGTGCCCGGTCATCGTGGTGAAGAAGATGGCCACGGACGCACCGCAGGCCTTTACCCTGATGCACGAGTTGGCCCATGTGCTGCTGCACCAGGCGAGCTGGATCGACGACGAGGCCGACCTGCGCTCTATCCAAGGGCGCGAGCAGGAGGCCAACCTGTTTGCCGGGCTGGTGTTGGTGCCAGACCATTTCCTGGCCAGCATCAGCGATGCCGAGCGCCCCGGCGATGTGGCGGGGTTCAACGAATGGCTGAAACCCCAGCGCAAGGCCTGGGGCGTGAGCGCAGAAGTGATCTTGCGCCGCCTGCTGGCGGTGGGACGTTTGCCGCAGGCAACCTACCAGGCCTACAGAGCCTGGAGCCTGGAAACCGGCAACAACATGAAAAACGAGGGAGGCACGCGCATGTACCGACATCGCGAGCCAAAACACATTTTTGGTGATCGGTATGTGCGCACGGTGCTGAACTCCCTCAGCGCTCGGCGTATCACGCTGTCCAAGGCCAGTGGCTATCTGGACGGTTTGAAGATTGCCGACGTGCATGAGCTGGAGCGGCACTATGCGGGTGCTTGACGCCTCAGCCATCATCTACGCCTGGGACAACTACCCACCGGCCCAGTTTCCGGGGCTGTGGGGCTGGCTGGCCAACGAGCTGAAGACGCATGAGCTGGCCATACCAGTGGTGGCGCTCGAAGAGGTCGGACACAAATTGCCCGAATGTGCACAGTGGCTGAAGAACGCCGAGGTGCTGAGGCTGCCCATCAGCGAGGCCGTATTGATGACCGCCATGGTGATCAAGGATGCGATTGGAGTGGTTAACGACAAGTACCACCCGAACGGGGTGGACGAAAACGACCTGTTCATCATCGCGGCAGCCAAAGTTCATGGAGCCGAACTGATAACCAATGAGGCGAGGCAGTTCGGCGCTCAGAAAATGCCTAGTAAGCGCAGGATTCCAGCGGTCTGTGACATGGCGGATGTGAAAGTACCTAACTTGAATTTTCTGGAGTACATCCAGAAGTCACAGCAGGTCTTTTGAACGCAGCGGCTATGGACACGGCGCAGAGCGAAATACCACCAGACGGATCCATCGCAACATGGTCAGCGTTGCAGACGTTTGGGTTTCAGCCAGACGACAGCGTTTTCCCGAACGACGGCACGGCCATGTCCATCGAACTCGGTGGCTTCAAGCTTTCTGCAGCCAGAATGTCTAGCTTCATGCTGGTCGATGTGGTTGCCTTCACCGGCCTGTACCGGGCGCCACGAACGATGGCCTCCATCGAGTTTGAGATGCCTCTCACCGTTACATCGTTTGAACAGGCAGCGGCATGGATTGCATGGCATCTGCAAGAGCAACTCCCGAGTCGCGGAACGGCGTTCTCGCTGAAGCAAGCCGCGTTTGTGCTGCTGGGGCTCAAGCATCTGGACACCTTGCCTTGGGTGCAGCGGGCTGCCAGCTACGAGAAACGCCCTCGGTGCATGGTTGAACGCTCCTGGATGCGTCAGGCCTTGCGGCAGCTCGGCATCAATCTAGATGGTGCCGTTTCAGCAGACACGGTCAAGATCGCATTTGACGGCAGGATTTTGATCTTCAGCGGTGGAAACTGGGTTGTCCCCGTGCCCGCCAAGGGTGAAGCCTGGGTTTCTGAAATTCAAATCCCGGCACTGAACCTCACAGCGCTTCCCGCCAGGCTGAACGACAAAGACGTTTTGGTATCGATCTGGGACGATGGCCTTTGTATCGGCAGTCGGCTTTTTTTAGGAGCCATTTGCGGTGGCAAGAACACCCAGAGTCAAGTTCAACAACCTCCTATCATTGCCGACGGTCCGCCATGAACGAGGCTGAAACCCGCGCCGAACACATCGACCCCGCCCTGAAGGCCGCCGGCTGGGGCCTGGTGGAAGGCAGCCGCGTGCTGCGCGAACACGGCATCACTGCGGGGCGGCTGCAGGGCGCTGGCCAGCGGGCGCGGGCCGAGGTGGCCGACTACGTGCTGGTTTACCGCAACACCAAGCTGGCCGTGGTGGAGGCCAAGGCCTGGGACAAGCCCTGTGGCGAGGGTGTGGCGCAGGCCAAGCGCTATGCGTTGAAGCTGGCGTTGCGCTTTGGTTTTGCCACCAATGGGCAAAGCATCTACCGCATGGACATGGCGGCGGGTGTGGAAGGCAACGTGCCCAGCTTCCCGAGCCCGGACGAACTGTGGACGCAGACCTATGCGGAGCAGAACGCCACAGCCGATGCCTGGCGCGAGCGGTTTGCAGCGGTGCCGTTTGAAGACAAGGGCGGCACATGGCAGGGCCGTTACTACCAGGACATTGCGATTGCGCGCGTGCTGGAAGCCATAGGCGAAGGGCGCGACCGCGTGCTGCTGACGCTGGCCACCGGCACGGGCAAAACCTTCATTGCGTTTCAACTGGCGTGGAAGCTGTACCAGGCGCGCTGGAACTTGACCGACTGGCGCAAGGCTGACGCAAAGCCTGACGAGCTGGGCACGCGCCGCCCGCGCATCCTGTTTCTGGCCGACCGCAACATCTTGGCCGACCAGGCCTTCAACGCGTTCTCGGCGTTCGAGGACAGGTCACCGGGTACGCTGGTACGCATTGCCCCGGACGAGATCAAGCGCAAAGGCCGGGTGCCCAAGAACGGCAGCGTCTTTTTCACCATCTTCCAGACCTTCATGAGTGGGCCGGGGGACACGCCGTATTTCGGTGACTACCCGCCCGACTTCTTCGACCTGATCATCATCGACGAATGCCACCGGGGCGGAGCGAACGACGAAAGCAGTTGGCGCGACATCCTCGACTACTTCAGCCCGGCGGTTCAACTGGGGCTGACGGCCACGCCCAAACGCACCCTGAACACCGACACCTACGCCTACTTCGGTGAGCCGGTGTATGTGTACTCGCTTAAGGAAGGTATCAACGACGGCTTTTTGACGCCGTTTCGCGTCAAGCAGATTGCCACCACGCTGGACGAATACGTGTACACCGCTGACGACGAGGTGGTGCTGGGGCAGGTGGAACAAGGCAAGCGGTATGAAGAAAAAGACTTCAACCGCGTGATTGAGATCAAGGACCGAGAGGTTCACCGCGTGAAGCTGCTGCTGGAAATGATCGACCAGCGCGACAAGACGATTGTGTTTTGCGCCAGCCAGGCCCATGCGGCCCTGGTGCGCGACCTGATCAACCAGCGGGCTGCCAGCACCAACCCGCTTTACTGCGCCCGCGTAACAGCCAACGACGGCGCGCTGGGTGAACAGCACCTGCGCGACTTCCAAGACAACGAAAAGACCATTCCGACGGTGCTGACCACGTCGCAAAAGCTTTCAACCGGTGTGGACGCTCGCAACGTGCGCAACATCGTGCTGATGCGGCCGGTGAATTCGATGATCGAGTTCAAGCAGATCATTGGCCGGGGCACGCGCCTGTATGACGGCAAAGACTACTTCACGATCCTCGACTTTGTGAAGGCCCACCACTTGTTCAGCGATCCAGAGTGGGACGGCGAGCCGATTGAGCCAGAGGCGCCCGAACCCCGGCTAGAGCGACCCGATGTGGGACCGCAAGGCGAACCCCTGCCCAACGGGCCAGGGCCAGGGCCACTGCCCGAGCCCCGGCCTGAAAAGCTGGTGATCAAGCTGGCCGACGGCAAGGCGCGCCAGATACAGCACATGGCGGTCACCACGTTTTGGGGGCCAGACGGCAAGCCGCTGTCGCCCGCCCAGTTTGTGGAAAGCCTGTTTGGCGCCCTGCCCGAATTCTTCAAAAACGAGGATGAACTGCGCGCGATCTGGGCCGACCCGAGCACGCGCAAGGGCTTGCTCCATGCGCTGGCTGAAAAGGGCTTTGGGCGGGAACCGCTGGCGGAAATGCAGCGCGTGATCAATGCCGAAAACAGCGACCTCTACGACGTGTTGACCTACGTGGCATTTGCGCGGCCCACGCAGACGCGCGCCTACAGAGCCGCCACAGCGAAGGCCCAGGCCAGCGGGTTGTATGGCTATAAGCAACAGGCGTTCATTGAGTTCGTGCTGGCGCAATACGTGAGCCAGGGGGTGGATGAGCTGGCGCCCGAAAAGCTCACGCCTTTGCTGCGCCTGCGCTACAACAACGCCTTGGCAGACGCGGCCACAGACCTGGGGCCACCCGATCAGATACGCAGCACGTTCGTTGGCTTTCAGCGGCTCTTGTACCAAGAGGGCGGAGCACCAGCGGCGCCATGAGCATCGGGCACGATGTCAGGTTCAAAGCAGTCACTATGAAATTTCGAGGTTCACTTGGCCCATAAGCCCACCACACCGAAAAGCGAACAACTCACCCGGCCGGCAGACTTGCCGAAGGATGAGGAAGAAGCGGCGGACCCCACACGAATCTGTTGGACTCAGCTGCTTCGTGAAGAGCCCGACGATGAACTGCCGCCTGGTTCAGACAACCTTGATCAGGACGATCGGTTGGCCTGACGCTCATGGGACCAAAAAGCAATGCGTCTGGCGTGTTTTTTAGTCACCCTTCACGTTCATACAGAAAAAGGCCCCTTCAGGCCTTTTTTTTGCTTTCCAAGCGCCCGCGGATTCCCTGCGTTCAAGCCTCAGGGTCGAGCGACGCCACCGACAACCAGCTCACCACCACCAGCGGCAAGCACCGGCCAGACGCTTAGCCCACACGCTCGGTCAGGGCGTGGCCCCAGGTGAGCGACAGCATGGTGCCGCAGGCCGTGCCAACGAGCGCCAGGCCCAGCCCGCCCTCGCCCACACCCATGCGCTGCTGGATCTCGCCCATGCGCGGAAACAGGCCACCCAGGCTGAAGGCGTAAAGAAAAAACGCCGCATACACCCGCCGCGCAGGCTCCTATAGATCAGGCCCAGTGAAGTCTAAAGTCCGTTCGGGTTGAGCTTGTCGAAACCTTCCTCAGACATGGCACGAGCCCTTCGACAGGCTCAGGGCGAACGGTTGATACTTCATAGGGCCGAATCAATAGGCCCACCCGATGCGGTGGACCCAGCTGGCGCTATGGCCGGTGGGGCTCATGCACCGCTCAGCAACACACCCACGCCCAATGCCAGGAAGATCAGCGCAGCGACCACATGCACCGCTTTGATGGGCACGCGCCGCGTGATGGCGTCGCCAAAGAACACCACCGGGGCGTTGGCCAGCATCATGCCCAGCGTGGTGCCGGCCACCACGGCCACCAGCGGCTCGTATTGCGCGCCCAGCGCCACGGTGGCGATTTGGGTTTTGTCGCCCATTTCAGCCAGAAAAAACGCCCAGGTGGTTGTGAGAAACACCCCAAACTGGCGCTTGGGCACCGCGTCTTCGTCGTCCAGTTTGTCGGGAATCAGCATCCAGCCCGCCATGGCGATGAAGGACACGCCGAGCACCCAGCGCATCACGTCGGGCCCCGCAGCAGCCATGACCCAGGAACCCACCGCCCCAGCCAGCGCGTGGTTGAGCAGCGTGGCCGCCAAAATGCCCCAAATGATGGGCCAGGGTTTTTTGAAACGGGCGGCCAGCACCAGCGACAACAGCTGCGTCTTGTCGCCCATTTCGGCAAGAGCCACGATGCCCGTGGACAGTAAAAATGCTTCCAAACCCATTCCCCAAAACGCACATGAAAACGCAAATGAAAAAGCCCGCACCTTGAGCGGGTGCGGGCGATGGACAAGCGAGCAGTGTAGCCACTGCGGCTGTCAAAGTGCTATCAACTGGCCATCAATACGCTGTCAACCCATCAGATCAGCGGCACGCCGGTCTTGCTCTGGATGAACTCGCGGGTCACGCCGTCGGCCAGCTCCACCAGCTTCAAGCCTTCGGGTGTCACGTCCATCACGCCCAGGTCGGTGATGATGCGGTCCACCACGCCTTTGCCGGTCAGCGGCAAGGTGCAGGCAGACAAGATTTTCAGGTCTTCGGTGCCGTCTTTCTTTTTTGCCACGTGCTCCATGAGCACAATGACGCGCTTGACGCCCGCCACCAGGTCCATGGCACCGCCCATGCCCTTGACCATCTTGCCGGGAATCATCCAGTTGGCCAGATCGCCCTCGGCGGTGACTTGCATGGCGCCCAGAATGGACAGGTTGATCTTGCCGCCGCGGATCATGGCAAACGACTGGTCGCTGCCGAAAATGGCCGAGCCCTTCATGGTGGTCACGGTCTGCTTGCCGGCGTTGATCAGGTCGGGGTCCACCTCGTCTTCGTAGGGGAACGGGCCGATGCCGAGCATGCCGTTTTCGCTCTGCAGCCACACTTCTACATGGTCGGGCACGTGGTTGGCCACCAGCGTCGGGATGCCGATACCGAGGTTCACATAAAAGCCGTCCTGCAGTTCCTGCGCCGCACGCGCGGCCATTTGGTCTTGGGTCCAAGGCATGGTGATCTCCTTACTTGCGGTCGCGGGTGGTGCGCTTCTCGATGCGCTTTTCCGGGGTGGGGTTGAGCACGATGCGGTGCACGTAAATGCCGGGCAGGTGCACGTCGTCCGGTGCAATGTCGCCGGTGGCCACAATGCGCTCGACTTCCACAATGCAAATCTTGCCGGCCGTGGCCACGGCGGGGTTGAAGTTGCGAGCCGTCTTGTTGAAGCGCAGGTTGCCCGACATGTCGGCCACGTCGGCTTTCACCAGGGAAATTTCGGGCACCAGCGAGCGCTCCATCACGTAGGTCTCGCCGTCGAACTCGCGCAGTTCCTTGCCTTCGGCCACCAGGGTGCCCACACCAGTTTTGGTGAAAAAGGCCGGAATACCGGCACCGCCAGCGCGCAGCTTTTCAGCCAGCGTGCCCTGTGGCGTGAATTCGAGTTCGAGTTCGCCCGCCAGGTACTGGCGCTCGAATTCTTTGTTTTCGCCCACGTAGGACGAGATCATCTTTTTGATCTGGCGCGTCTGCAGCAGCTTGCCCAGACCAAAGTCGTCCACGCCGGCGTTGTTGGAAATGGCGGTGAGGTTCTTCACGCCAGAATCGCGCAAGGCGTCGATCAGGGCTTCGGGAATGCCGCAAAGGCCAAAACCGCCCACGGCGATCAGTTGGCCGTCAGCGACCACGCCTTTCAGGGCTTCGGCTGCGCTCGGGTAAATCTTGTTCACGTCGGTTGCTCCAGTGGTTGAACAGGGATAAGGAGACGATACTACGTAAAGACATACGTAGTTTGACCTAATGACTAACCCGAACCCCACCGAATTGAGCAGCCCCAGCGGCATTGACTATCGGCTCGCCTTTGACCTGGCCCCCGTGGGGCTGGCCCTGTCGCGCCAGCGCACCATGGTGGACTGCAACCAGGCGCTGTGCGACATGTTTGGCGCCAGCCGCGAGCAGCTGGTGGGCCAGAGCTTTCAAATTTTGTACCCCAGCGCCGACGAGTACGAGCGCACCGGCGCCCGCATTGCGCCCATTCTGGGCAAGAGTGGGACGTATGCCGACGACCGCATCATGAAGCGGGTGGACGGCCGACTGAAGGGCGAGCCGTTTTGGTGCCACGTGACCGGGCGGGCGCTGCGCCGCGAGGCGCCGCACGAGGCCGGTATCTGGAGCTTTGAAGACCTGAGCTCACGCCGCGCCGTGCGCGCCGAGCTGACGCCGCGCGAGCGCGAAGTGGCCGCCTTTTTGATGGACGGCCTGACCAGCAAGGAAATCGGCAAGCTGCTGGCCATCAGCCACCGAACGGTAGAAATTTACCGCGCGCGGCTGATGCGCAAATACCAGGCCGGCAGCTCGGTGGACCTGGTCCACAAACTCATTGCGGGTTGACCGGCCGGGCGCTCGCACAGCCGGACGCGCAGACTTTACTGGGGCTGGAACCCGCTGTCCTTGATGATCTTGGCCCACACCTTGGCGTAGCTGCGCTCGCGTGCGGCCAGCTGCTCAGACGTCATGTAACCCACGGTCAAACCCATGGCGGTGAGCTTGGCCTGCACATCGGGCTGGGCAATGGTTTTTTGGATGGCCGCGCCCAGCTTGTCCAGCGTGGCCTTGGGCGTGCCTGCGGGGGCAAAGATGCCGTAAAAAGGAATATCTTCAAAACCTGCCAGGCCCAGTTCGGCAAAGGTGGGCACCTCGGGCATGGCCGCCTGGCGCTGGGTGCCCATGACGGCCACCACGCGCAGCTTGCCGGCCTTGTGGTTTTCAATGAAGTCGGGAATGGACGCCACGCCGGCCGAAATCTGGTTGCCCAGCATGTCGCCCATCATGGGCGCGCTGCCGCGGTAGGGTGCTGCCACCAGGTCCAGCTGGTTTTGTTTGGCGATCACCTGCACCAGAAACTGCGGCACCGAGCCCGGCGCCGGAATGCCCACAGCGCCCTTGCCACCGCCTTGCTGGCGCACCCAGTCGGCATAGCCCTTGAGCGAGGTGGCGGGCGTGCCGCCAGACAAGGCAAAGGCGTTCACGAACGTCGCAAAGCCGGCCACCGGCACGAAATCTTTGGCCGAGTCGTAGCCGGGGTTTTTGGTGACCATGGGCAAGATGGTGATGCTGTGGTCGTGGCTCAAAAACAGCGTGTGGCCATCGGGCGCGGCGGCTTTGAGCGTTTGTGCCGCAATCTGACCGCCAGCACCGGGCTTGTTGTCCACCAGCACTGTGGTGCCCAGTTCGGTTTGCAGGCGCTCAGCCAGGATGCGGGCAATGGCGTCGGTGCCACCGCCGGCCGGAAAGCCCACCATGAGCTTGGTCACCGGCGACTGGGCCGCAGCCATGCCAAAGCTCAGCGTGGCGCCAACCGAAAGTGCCGTGCGCAGACAGCGGGAAAGAAAAGATCGACGGGGACGTGTCATGGAAAAACTCCGTTCTGAAGGGAAGAAAAGGAAAACGCCTGACCTCTCAGGCCGCCGGCGGCTCGCACACTTCGGCAGCGGTGCGAAACGCCTCCACCGAAGTCGGCACGCCGCAATACACCGCGGCGTGCAGCAGCACTTCTTGAATTTCCTGCACGCTGGCGCCATTGTTGAGCGCGCCGCGCACATGGCCCTTCAGCTCGTGCTGCTTGCCCAGTGCGGTGAGCATGGCCACCGTGACCAGGCTGCGGGTCTTGCGGTCCAGGCCGTCGCGCTGCCACACGTCACCCCAGGCAGCGCGTGAAATGTGGTCTTGAATGGGCTGGGTAAACGGGGTGGTGCCGGCCAGCGCGCGGTCCACAAATGCGTCGCCCATGACCTCGCGGCGGGTGGCCAGGCCGGTGCGGTATTGCTCGTCTTGCATGCTGTACTCCAGGTGTCTTGGGTGAGAATGACCCAAGGATAAACTGGCAAACGCCCCCTTTTTTTGACAGGAGACAAGAACATGAGCAACACCCCCCGATACCCCCTGCCCGACCTGAACAGCCTGCCTGAGGACCTGAAGGCCAAAATCCTGGAAGTGCAGGAAAAAGCCGGCTTTGTGCCCAATGTGTTCCTGGGTCTGGCGCGCCGCCCGGCCGAATGGCGCGCCTTCTTCGCCTACCACGACGCCCTGATGACGCCGGAGACGGCGGGGCGCACGTCGGGCCTGAGCAAGGGCGACCGGGAAATGATCGTCACCACCACCAGCGCGGCCAACCACTGCCTGTATTGCGTGGTGGCGCACGGCGCCATTTTGCGCATTTACGAGAAGAAACCGCTGGTGGCCGACCAGGTGGCGGTGAACCACCGCAAGGCCGACATTTCACCGCGCCAGCGCGCCATGCTCGACTTTGCCATGAAGGTGTGCCTGGCCTCGCACGAGATCGAGGACGCCGACTTTGCCGCCCTGCACGCACACGGTTTCAGCGATGAAGACGCTTGGGACATCGCCGCCATCACCGCGTTTTTTGGCCTCTCCAACCGCATCGCCAGCTTCAGCGGCATGATGCCCAACCCCGAGTTTTACCTGATGGGTCGGGTGCCGAAGCAAAAGTAGTTTGCCCCCCACGCTCCGCCGCTGCGCGGGTCGCTGCCCCCCGAGGGGGCGCGAATTCGCTTGGGGCGGCCCGGCGCTGAATTCCCTTGCTCAGCGCCCCAGCAAGGGCGGGCCGCCTGCGCACTCAATGAGGGCGCGGGCGTGGTCCGACATGGGCACCGACTTTTGCTGCGGAAAGTCGACCCAGACCACGGTGGCGCCGCCGTTGGCGTAGACCGTGCTGGGGTCGTCGGTGCGCAGCATCTCGTGGTAGGTGTCAAACGAGGTGCGGCCCATGGTGCCCAGGTAGGTGCGCACCAGCACATCGCCCGGAAACTCCAGCTGCCGGATGAAATTGCAAAACGCGTTGACGATCACCGGGCCTTCACCCTTGGGGTCGGCCGGCAGGCCCATGCCAAAAAACCAGTCCAGCCGCGCAATTTCCATGTAGCGGAAATACAGGGTGTTGTTGACGTGGCCCATGGCGTCCATGTCGCCCCAGCGGATGGGGACCACCACGCTGTGCACCAGTTTTTTGTCTTCAGGAAGTTCGAGTTTCATCGGTGTGCCTTGATAGAAGCCAGGATGCCCAGCACGAACAGCACGCAGGCCGCCCACTGTATGGCGGCCGGCCATTGGGCGCTCCAGGCAAAGGTGTAAATCAGTCCAAAAACGGTTTCACTGACGATGAGTTGCCCGGCCAGACTCGGGCTCAGGCGGCGGCTGGCCATGTTCCACAGCACCGCCGCCACCCAGGCCGAACCGATGCCGGTGACGGTGCAGACCAGCACAAAGGTGGCAAAGCCATCACGGGCCCGCAGGCTGGCCCATTCAGTCCCCCACAGGCCCCACAGCAGCAGCGCCCCCACGCCCGCTGCCATGCCGAGCCAGTTGGCCCAGTCGGTCGAATTCACCTCGGGGTGGCGCCTTAGCCAGGCGGCGTTGAGCAGGCCAAACGCGGTCCAGCTCGCCATGGCCGCCACCGCATACAAAACGCCGCGCCACACCGGCCCGGCGGGCGCGTCTGCGCTGCCGTGGCTGGTGGCCTCGCCCGTGGCTTGCATCATCAGCACCATGCCCAGCGCGGTGAGCAACACGCCCGGCACCAGGGCACCCCAGCGCAAAGCGTGCGGCTTGCCGAGCACCATCACCCAGAGCGGTATGGTGCCAATGATCAGCACCGGCAAAGCGGCGCCCGCGTCTTGAATGGCCAGCACCAGCAGCAGGTAATAACCGGTGTAGCCCAACACGCTCAGGCCCAATGCCGCCAGGGCCTGGCGCGGCGTGGGCCCGTGCCAGGCACCCAGCTGCACAGGCTGGTGGGCGCGGCGACGAAACAAGCCGGCCAGCGGCCTGGCGGCAAACAGCAGCAGCGCAAACAGACCACAGGCCACAAAACGGCCCACGGTGACGTCCACCGAGCTGAAGCCCGGCAGCATCAAGGGCGTCACGAAGGTCATGCCCCAGAACGCGCCGGCACCCAAGCCGGCCAGGATGCCGGTGAGCATGCCTGCCGGCCAGACGCTGGTGCGTGCGGCGTCGGTTGCAATCAAGAATCAGACCCCAAAACCATCGTCGGCCGCGATCACCGCGCCGTTGATGAAATGGCTTTCGCTGGCGCACAGCATGACCAGCAAAGCGTCCAGGTCGGCGGGATGGCCCACGCGCTTGCGCGGCAGCATGTTCACCAGCTTTTGCCCCTGTTCGGTGGCCCAGTGGTGGTGGTTGATTTCGGTGTCGATGTAGCCCGGGCAAATGGCGTTGACGTTGATGCCGTACTTGCCCCACTCCACCGCCATCGCCTTGGTCATGTGCACCACAGCGGCTTTGCTCATGCAGTACACGCCAATTTGCGGCAGCACTTTCAGACCCGCCATGGACGCGATGTTGATGATGCGCCCGCCCACGTAGGTGCCGGGTGCAGCGCCCTTGGCACGGGCCAGCATGCGCTTGGCCACCTCTTGCGCCACAAAAAACGCGCCTTTGGTGTTGGTATTGAGCACGAAGTCGTAGTCGTCTTCGGTCACATCCTGCAGGCGCTGCGTGGTGCTCACGCCCGAGTTGTTCACCAAAATGTCGATCGGGCCGACCTCGGTTTCTGCGTGGGCGATGGCCGCTTTGATGGACGCGATATCGGTCACGTCCAGCGCCACCACGTGGGCGTCGCCGCCTTCGGCCTCGATGTGGGCGCGCAAGGCCATCAGCCGGTCGGTGCGCCGGCTGGCCAGCACCACCGCCGCGCCGGCGCGGGCCAGCGTTTTGGCAAACTGCTCACCCAAGCCGCCCGAAGCGCCCGTGACCAGGGCCACACGGCCCGACAAATCCAGTGTGTAAGCCATTTAGAGTTGCTCCTCGAATGAGCCCGCCGCAAAGGTGTTCGCGTCGGGCGTGACACCGATTGTGCGACATCGCCCACTAGAATCCGTCTCCACGACGACAAGATCTGCACCCCCATTTCTGACGGACGGCTTGCGCCGCCGGACTGACATTCAACAGAGACTGCACACCATGAGCCCACAAGAGATCCTCAGCACCTACGGCCCACGCGAAGCGATGGAATACGACGTGGTGATCGTCGGCGGCGGCCCCGCCGGCCTGTCAACGGCCATCCGCCTCAAGCAACTGGCCACCAAGAAGGGCAGCGAGATCAACGTCTGCGTGCTGGAAAAAGGCTCTGAGCCCGGCGCCCACATCCTCAGTGGCGCCGTGATGGACCCCAAAGCCATCACCGAGCTGTTCCCGAACTGGAAAGAACTCGGCGCCCCGCTGAACCAGCCCGTGACCGGTGACGACCTGCTGGTGCTCAGCGAAACCGGCGCCCAGCGCACGCCCGACTGGCTGATGCCGCGCAACTTTGACAACCACGGCTGCTACGTCATCAGCCTGGGTGCGGTGACCAAGTGGCTCGGCGAACAGGCCGAAGCCTTGGGTGTGGAAATTTTCCCTGGCTTCTCGGCCGCCGAAGTGCTCTACAACGACGATGGTTCGGTCAAGGGTGTGGCCACCGGCAACCAGGGCGTGGGCAAAGACGGCGAGCCGATGGACAGCTTCCAGATCGGTATGGAGCTGCACGCCAAGTACACCGTGTTCGCCGAAGGCGCCCGCGGTCACCTGGGCAAGCAGCTGATCGCCAAATTCAAACTGGACGAAGGCAAAGAC
Source organism: Hydrogenophaga sp. L99 (assembly GCF_058731905.1). Taxonomy (NCBI): domain Bacteria; kingdom Pseudomonadati; phylum Pseudomonadota; class Betaproteobacteria; order Burkholderiales; family Comamonadaceae; genus Hydrogenophaga; species Hydrogenophaga sp. L99. Next base: position 1,995,887 of record NZ_CM178972.1, read on the forward strand.
GCGCAGACCTTCGCCATCGGCATCAAGGAACTGTGGGAAGTGCCGGCCGACAAGGCCAAGCCCGGTCTGGTGGTGCACACCGCCGGCTGGCCGCTGAACGACGACGCATTTGGTGGCGGGTTCCTCTACCACCTCGAAGGCAACAAGGTCACGCTGGGCTACGTCATCGGCCTCGATTATCAGAACCCCTGGATGAGCCCGTTTGAGGAAATGCAGCGCTGGAAAACCCACCCCAGCATCAAGGCCCACATTGAAGGTGGCAAGCGCCTGGGCTATGGTGCGCGCGCACTCAACAACGGCACGCCCCAGGCCCTGCCCAAGCTGGTGTTCCCGGGCGGCGCCATGGTGGGCTGCAACGCCGGCTTCCTGAATGCGGCGCGTATCAAGGGCAGCCATGCGGCCATCAAGAGCGGCATGCTGTGCGCCGAAGCGGCGTTTGAAGCGGTGAGCGCAGGCCGCCAGAGCGATGAGCTGAGCGCCTTCGAGACCGGCTACAAGGCCAGCTGGCTGCATGAAGAACTGTGGACCTACCGCAACTTCAAGAACTGGTTCAAGAAGAGCCCGCTCATGGGCAAGCTCATGACCGGCGTGGAGCACTGGTTGCTGCCCAAGGTGGGCGTGAGCAACCCGCCCTGGACGCTGCACAACACGACCAAAGACCACACCAAGCTCAAGCCAGCGGCCGACATGCCGCAGATCACCTACCCGAAACCGGACGGCGTGATCACGTTTGACCGGCTTTCCAGCGTGTTTGTGAGCAACACCAACCACGAAGAGCAGCAGCCCGCGCACCTGACGCTGAAAGACGCGAGCGTGCCGGTGCAGATCAACCTGGCGAAGTACGCCGGACCCGAGAGCCGCTACTGCCCGGCCGGGGTGTACGAGTTCGTGAACAAGGACGGCGCGGACCAGCTGGTGATCAACGCGCAGAACTGCGTGCACTGCAAGACCTGCGACATCAAGGACCCGACGCAGAACATTGTGTGGGTCACGCCGGAAGGCGGCGGCGGGCCGAACTACGCCGGCATGTGACGGCACCCAGCCTGCATCCGGCGCTGGTCGAGCGCCTGCAGCAGTTGGCCAGCGGGCCGCGCCGTTTGCTCGGCGTGGTGGGCCCACCCGGCGCGGGCAAATCCACGCTGGCCAGCCTCATGGCACAGAGCTTGGGCGCGCAAGCCCAAGCCGTGCCCATGGACGGCTTTCACCTGGCCCAAGTGGAGCTGGAGCGCCTGGGCCGTGCCCAACGCAAGGGCGCACCCGACACCTTTGACGCCGCCGGCTACGCGGCGCTGCTGCGCCGCCTGCGTACGCAAACCGGCGACGAAGTGGTGTATGCGCCCGACTTTCGCCGCGAAATCGAAGAGCCGGTGGCCGGCGCCCTGCCCGTCTTCGCACACACCCCGCTGGTGATCACCGAAGGCAATTACCTGCTGCTGCAAGACGACGGCTGGTCGCCCGTGGCAGACCTGCTGGACGAGGTGTGGTACCTGCAAGTCGACCCCGCCCTGCGGCTGCAACGGCTGGCCGTTCGCCACGAGCAATTTGGCCGCAGCCGCGAGCAGGCACTGGCCTGGATAGCCACCACCGACGAACCCAACGCGCGACGCATTGAGGCTTGCATGCACCGCGCCCACCGCCGGGTGGCCTGGAACGGCGCAACGGCGTGTTTTGAATTCGAGCCGGGTTGAAAACACGCGCTGTGCTTTAGAATGCGCGTCTGTCAGGAGAGAGCCGCCCCACGGGTGGCCGCCGAAGGCGCAGGCGGTTTGCTGAACCAGCAAGCCCTGAACGCTCAGGCAAAAGGACTGGCAAGCAGCGGCTGAAAAGCCGCTGTACCCCACTGGAGAGAGGCCGTTGTTCAGACGGCCCACCGAAGGAGCAAACGCGGCATCGCCCGCGTGAATCTCTCAGGTAAAGCGGACAGTGGGGCAGCGCACGGATGAACCGTGTAAGCCCTTCAGTGGGCCTGCCCCATTGAGTCCCGGTACAACCCTCCAGAAAGCCCGCCGTGTCTGACGCCCCCACCGCTTCCGAACTGCTGAACACACCGCTGCACGCCCTGCACCTCGAACTGGGTGCCCGCATGGTCCCCTTTGCAGGCTACAGCATGCCGGTGCAATACCCCGCCGGCCTGATGGCCGAACACCACCACACGCGCACCGCGGCAGGCCTGTTTGACGTGTCTCACATGGGCCAGCTGCGCCTGGTGGGGCCAGACGCCGCTGCCGCCTTTGAAACCCTGATGCCGGTAGACGTGGTGGGCCTGGGCGTGAACAAACAGCGCTACGGCCTGCTGCTCACGGAAGCCGGCGGCATCATCGACGACCTGATGTTCGTCAACCGGGGCCATGACATTTTTGTGATCGTCAACGGCGCCTGCAAACACGGCGACCTGGCCCACATCCAGTCCAGCATCGGCAAGCTGTGCCATGTGGACGCGCAGTTCGACCGCGCCCTGCTGGCCCTGCAAGGCCCGCAAGCCGTGACGGCCCTGAAACGCCTGCTGCCTGGCGTGGAAACACTGGTGTTCATGACCGGCGCGCCCTTCACCTGGGCCGGCGCTGACTTGTACATCACCCGCAGCGGCTACACCGGTGAAGACGGGTTCGAAATTTCACTGCCTGCTCCGGTGGCCGCCGACTTTGCCCGCGCCCTGCTGGCACAGCCCGAGGTGAAGCCCGTGGGCCTGGGTGCCCGCAATTCGCTGCGGCTGGAAGCGGGCCTGTGCCTGTATGGGCAAGACATCGACACCACCACCACACCGGTGGAAGCCGCGCTGAACTGGGCCATCCAGAAAGTGCGCCGCACCGGTGGCGCCCGTGCTGGCGGCTTTCCCGGCGCGGCCCGCGTGCTGGCTCAACTGGACGGCACCGAGCCACTGCTCCGCAAACGCGTGGGCCTGATCGCGCTGGAGCGTGTGCCCGTGCGCGAGCACACCGAACTGCAAAGCACCGCGGGCGAAACCATCGGTGAAGTCACCAGCGGCCTGCTGGGCCCCACCGCTGAAAAGCCTGTGGCCATTGGCTATGTGAACCCAGCACAGGCCGCCCTGGGCACCCGCGTGAACGCCATCGTGCGCGGCAAAACCGTGCCCATGGAAGTGGCGGCCATGCCTTTCGTTCCCAACCGCTACTACCGCGGATAAAGTCAATCCCGTTCGGGCTGAGCCTGTCGAAGCCCTCACACAACCGTCACGCTGCCCTTCGACAGGCTCAGGGCGAACGGAACCGATCGCATTTCTCAAAGGACCACCATGACCACCAAATACACCGAAGACCACGAATGGATCAGCGTTGACGGCGACATCGCCACCGTCGGCATCACCCCCCATGCGCAAGACGCGCTGGGCGACGTGGTGTTTGTGGACCTGCCCGAAGTGGGCAAGACCTTTGCCCAGAAAGAAGTGGCCGGCGTGGTCGAGTCGGTGAAAGCCGCTGCCGACGTGTACATGCCCATCAGCGGCGAGGTGGTGGAAGTGAACGAAGCCCTGCGCGCCGACCCCTCGCTGGCCAACAGCGATCCGCTGAACACCGGCTGGTTCTTCAAAGTGAAGCTGTCCGACGCCTCGCAAGTGGACGCGCTGCTGGACGAAACCGCTTACGCCGCTTTCGCTGCTTGATGTTTTTGCTCCCTCCCCCTCTGGGGGAGGGTTGGGGTGGGGACTGGCGGAGCCAAGAAGCCTGCTCGCCACGTTCGATCGTCGCGGCACGAGCCCCTATCCCGGCCTTCCCCCCGAGGGGGAAGGAGCAAGACAAGCCCTCTGATATTTAACCATCGCAACAAGGTCGTCCCATGCTGATGCCGTCTGTCAAACCCCTCGATCAACTCGAAAACGCCAGCGAGTTCATTGCCCGCCACATCGGCATCAGCGAAGCCGACGAGGCCCACATGTTGTCGGTCATTGGCGAGGCTTCGCGCCGCGCGCTGATCGACTCCATCGTGCCGCGCAGCATTGCGCGCAGCGTGGGCATGCAACTGCCGCCCGCCATCACCGAGGCCGCGGCACTGGCCGAACTGAAAGCGCTGGCGCAGCAAAACCAGTTGCTCAAGAGCTTCATCGGGCAAGGTTATTACGGCACGCACACGCCGGGCGTGATTCTGCGCAACATCCTGGAAAACCCGGCCTGGTACACCGCCTACACGCCCTACCAGGCCGAGATTTCGCAGGGCCGCATGGAAGCGCTGGTGAACTTCCAGACCATGGTGACCGACCTGACCGGTATGGCCATTGCCAACGCCTCGATGCTCGACGAAGCCACCGCCGCGGCCGAAGCCATGACGCTGGCGATGCGCACCGTGAAGAGCAAAAGCAAGGTGTTTGTGGTGTCGCGCGCCTGCCACCCGCAAACCATTGAAGTGATTCAGACACGCGCCAAGCCGCTGGGGATTGAAGTGCTGGTGCCGCCCAGCGCGGACGCCTGGGCTGCTGCGTTGAACGGCGAGCATTTCGCCGCGCTGGCGCAGTACCCCAACAGCACCGGCCTGGTGGAAGACCTCACCGCCTACGCCGCCCGCAGCCATGCGCAGTCCGCCGCTTTCATTGTGGCTGCCGACCTGCTGGCCCTGACGCTGTTGAAAGCCCCTGGCGAGATGGGCGCCGACATTGTGGTGGGCACCACCCAGCGCTTTGGCATGCCCATGGGCGCCGGTGGCCCGCACGCCGCCTACATGGCCTGCCGCGACGAGTACAAGCGTTCGCTACCCGGCCGCCTGGTGGGCGTGAGCGTGGACGTGCACGGCAACCCGGCTTACCGCCTGGCGCTGCAAACGCGCGAGCAACACATTCGCCGCGAAAAAGCCACGTCCAACATCTGCACCGCGCAGGTGCTGCCGGCCGTGGTGGCCAGCATGTACGCCGTGTACCACGGCCCGCAAGGCTTGAAACGCATTGCCCAGCGCGTGGCCGCCTACACCGCCGTGCTGGCCCGCGGTCTGCAGGGCATGGGCTACACGCTGCGCAAGGAAACCGCGTTTGACACCATCTGGGTGCTGGCCAAAGACGCCACCGCCTCGCTGATGCAGCGCGCCCGCGACGCCGGCTTGAACCTGCGCCAGGCCTGTGACCAGAGCATCACCATGTCGATCGACGAAACCACCACGCGCGAAGACATTGCCGCGCTGTGGCGCGTGTTCGCCACCAGCGGCCAGACCCTGCCCAGCTTCGACGCGTTCGAAAAAGGCATCGAGCCGCTGATTCCCGCCGAGCTGCGCCGCACCAGTGAGTTCATGACGCACCCGGTGTTCAACAGCCACCACAGCGAAACCGGCATGCTGCGCTACATCCGCAGCCTGTCAGACAAAGACCTGGCGCTGGACCGCAGCATGATCCCGCTGGGCAGCTGCACCATGAAGCTCAACGCCACCAGCGAGATGATTCCCATCACCTGGCCCGAGTTTGCCAACGTGCATCCGTTTGCCCCTGCCGACCAGTTGCAGGGCTACAAAGCGCTGGACGAGCAACTGCGCGCCTGGCTCTGCCAAGCCACGGGCTACGCCGGCATCAGCCTGCAGCCCAACGCAGGCTCGCAGGGTGAATACGCGGGCCTGCTGGCCATTCAGGGCTACCACGCCTCGCGCGGTGACAGCCACCGCAACATCTGCTTGATTCCCAGTAGCGCCCACGGCACCAACCCGGCCAGTGCCCAGATGGTGGGCATGACAGTGGTGGTGACCAAGTGCGATGAAAACGGCAACGTCGACATGGCCGATCTGAAAGCCAAGTGCGAGCAGCACAGCGCCAACCTCGCCGCCGCGATGATCACCTACCCCAGCACGCACGGCGTGTTTGAAACCACCGTGAAAGAGCTGTGCGCTCTGGTGCACCAGCACGGCGGGCGCGTGTATGTGGACGGCGCCAACATGAACGCGCTGGTGGGTGTGGCCGCGCCGGGTGAATTTGGCGGCGACGTGAGCCACCTGAACCTGCACAAGACCTTCTGCATTCCGCACGGCGGCGGCGGCCCTGGCGTCGGCCCGGTGTGCGTGGTGGAAGACCTGGTGCCTTTCCTGCCGGGTCATGCCACCGGTGGCGTCAAGGGCAGCGTGGGCGCTGTGTCCGCAGCACCTTTGGGCAACGCAGCGGTGTTGCCGATCAGCTGGATGTACATCCGCATGATGGGCGCCGATGGGCTCAAGCACGCCACCGAAGCAGCCATTTTGAGCGCGAACTACATCAGCAAGCGCTTGGCCGACCACTACCCCACGCTGTACGCATCGGCCAACGGCCATGTGGCGCACGAGTGCATTCTGGACCTGCGGCAGCTGAAAGAAACCAGCGGCGTGATGGCCGAAGACGTGGCCAAGCGGCTGATGGACTACGGCTTTCACGCGCCCACGCTGAGCTTCCCTGTGGTCAACACACTGATGGTGGAACCGACCGAGAGCGAAACGCTGGGAGAGCTGGACCGCTTCATCGACGCGATGATCGCGATTCGCAACGAGATTCGCCAGATCGAGGCAGGCACCTGGCCTCAGGACGACAACCCGTTGAAAAACGCGCCGCACACCGCCGCCAGCGTGCTCACGAGCGAGTGGGCCCACCCCTACCCGCGCGAAACGGCGGTTGCCGCCGCGGGCCGTGCCGTCAACACCAAGTTCTGGCCGTCGGTGGGCCGGGTGGACAACGTCTACGGCGACCGCAACCTGTTTTGCAGCTGCGTGCCGATCAGCGAACTGGCTTGAAGCCACACTGAACGACAGAGGGCGCCGACGGCGCCCTTTTTCATGGCGCGCTGGCCATGCGCTCAAAGCCTTTGATCCACACGGGCAACTGCTCGCGCAAAAGCCGCAGGGCCGGCGCTTCCTGGCGCTGCGCCAGCGTGACCAGGCCGAAGCGTGCCGTGGCGTTCAGGGGCGGGCTCATGTCGAGCGGCACCAGCCCGGGCGCTGCGGCCTCGGCGGTCAGCACAATGGCCAGGCTGCGCCGCGCCACCTCGACGATGCTCTGGGTTTCGTCGCAGCGCAGGGTCACCATGTCGTCGGGGTTGGCCTGCGGGCCGTAGCGCCCAATCATCACGCGCGCCACCTCGTCGCTCAGCGGGGTGGACGCCACCGGGTAAGCCAGCAGCTCGTCCAGGGTCACGGGCCGGCCCAGCTGGGTCAGCGGGTGGTCGGGGCGCACCAGAAAGCCTGCGGGCAATTCGAATGCCTGGGCCACCTGCAGGTCGGCCGAGGGGCGCACCGAGCGCACATCGACCACGGCCGCATCCAGCAGCTGTTCGCGCAGGGCATCGATCAGCACCGCCGTGTTGCCGCGCGAGATTTGCAACTGCAGCTTCGGGTGGTGCTCGGCCATGTGCAGCATGAGCGGCAGGGACAGCAGCGCACCGGGGCCCGAACTCAGCCCCACGCGCAGGCTGCCGGTCAGGCCCGCATGCAGTCCTTTGCCGGTTTGCTTGAGCGCCTCGGCGTCGGCCACCAGGCGGCGTGCGCGCTGCAGCGCCTCTTGGCCGAAGGGCGTGAGCGCGATGCGGCGGCCCAAGCGGTCAAACAGCTGCCCGCCCAGTTCGTCCTCCAGCGCCTGGATGCTGCGCGTGAGCGCGGGCTGCGTGAGGAACAGCGCCTTGCACGCCTGCACAAAACTGCCGACTTCGGCCAGCACCACGAAGTGCCTGAGTTGCACGAGGGTCATCCCTAATCTCCTGTCGAATTCATGGGTTATTGCCGATCAATGCATTGGACTTTAAATCAGCCCCTCCCTAACATGCAACAAAGTTCATGTTTCAGGAGACACCCGGATGGATCGACTCAGCGAATCGGCGGTACAGGCATTCACCCTGCTGCGCCGCGACATTCACCAGCACCCCGAGCTGGCTTTCAGCGAACGCCGCACCGCCGCGCTGGTGGCGGCCCAGCTGGGCGCCTGGGGCTATGCCGTCAGCACGGGCTTGGGCGGCACGGGCGTGGTGGGGCAACTGAAGCGCGGTACCTCCGGGCGCAGCATCGGCCTGCGTGCCGACATGGACGCGCTGCCGATTGCCGAGGCCACGGGCGCGGCGTGGGCCAGTTGCCACCACGGCGTGATGCACGCCTGCGGCCACGACGGCCACACCGCCATGCTGCTGGCCGCCGCCCAGCACCTGGCCCAGCAGGGCCGCTTTGACGGCACGCTGAACCTGATCTTCCAACCCGCCGAAGAAGGCGGCGGCGGTGCGCTGAAGATGATGGAAGACGGCCTGTTTGAGCGCTTCCCCTGCGACGCCATTTTTGCCATGCACAACATGCCGGGCTACCCGCAGGGCCAGTTGGTGTTTCGCAGCGGGCCGACCATGGCCTCGTCGGACTACGTCACCGTGACGCTGCACGGCCATGGCGGGCACGGCGCCATGCCGCACAAAGCCACCGACGTGGTGGTGGCTGCGGCCTCCATCGTGATGGCGCTGCAGACCCTGGTGTCGCGCAACGTGGACCCGCAGGCCGCAGCGGTCGTCACCGTGGGCGCCATCCACGCCGGGCAGGCCAACAACGTGATTCCGGCCGAGGCCCGGCTGGAGATCAGCGTGCGCGCGCTCGATCCGCAGGTGCGCCGCGACCTGGAGCGCCGTCTGCACGAGGTGATTCGCCTGCAGGCACAGAGCTTCGGTGTGCACGCCGAGATCGACTGGCGCCCCGGCTACGCGGTGTTGGTGAACGACGCCGAGCAAACCCAGCGCGCGCTGCAGGTGGCCGTGAAGCATTTCCCGGCGCACCAGGTGAACCCACAGGGCGCCCAGCTCACCGGCAGCGAAGACTTCGCCTTCATGCTGGAAAAAGTACCCGGTAGCTACCTGTTCATCGGCAACGGCGCCGATGGCGAACCCGGCGCCTGCATGGTGCACAACCCGGCCTACGACTTCAACGACAACAACATCGGCCCCGGCGCGAGCTACTGGATCGCGCTGGTGCAAGAGCTGCTTTCCCCTGCCCCCTGACCTTCCCACCACCACCTCACTTTCACCCGAGGAGACAAACCATGAAAAACCGCCAACGCATCCACGCCCTGATCGCCAGCGCCGCCCTGCTCACGCTGGGCAGCGCCGCCACCGCCCAGGCCCAGACCACGCTCACCATGTCAAGCTGGGTGCCACCCACGCACTACGTGGTCAAGGACATCCTGCAGCCCTGGATGGCCGAGGTGGAGAAAGCCACCGAAGGCCGCGTGAAGATCAACCTGCTGCCCAAGGCCGTGGGCGCACCCGCCCAGCACTGGGAACTGGCGCGCAAAGGCGTGGCCGACATCACCTGGGGCAACTTCACCTACGAGCCCGAGCGCTTCAAGCACGTCTGGTTCTCCGAGCTGCCCCTGATGGGCGCAAGCAGCGAAGCCTCTTCGGTGGCGCTGTGGCGCACCTACACCCAGTTCCTGGCCAGCAACGAAGCCTTCAAGGGCGTGACCCTACTGGGCACCGGCATGCTGGGTGGCGGCCAGTTCCACCACCCCAGCAAAGTCATTGACACACCCGATGACCTGAAGGGCCAGAAGGTGCGCATGGGTGGCCCGATCCAGAAACGCCTGCTGGAAGACCTGGGCGCCATTCCGGTGGCCGGCCCCGGCACCAAGGCCTACGAACTGCTCGAAGGCGGCGTGATCGACGCGTCGCTTCACGCGCTGGAATCGGTGGTCAATTTCCGTCTGGACGGCAAGCTGAAGAACCACACCATCATCCCTGGTGGCCTGTACGAAGCTTCCTTCTTCATCGGCATCAATGAGGGCAAGTTCAAGAGCCTGTCCGCTGCTGACCAGCAGGCGATCCTGAAGGTGTCGGGCGAGGCCCTGTCGCGCCGCTGGGGCCAGGAATTCGACAAGCAAAACAAGTCGGCCGAAACCACGCTGCGTGCCAACGGCCACAAGTTCGCCCAGCCCAGCCCCGCGCTGCTGGACAACATTCGCAAGGTGCGCACCGCCATGCTCAGCGAGCTGCATAAAGACGGCGCCAGCTTTGGTGTGAAGGACCACAACGCCATGGTCGCCTTCTACGAGCAGCAATACAAAACGCTGGCCAAGTAAGCCGCGACTGAACGGAGAACACGGCCATGAAACCCTTTGAACAAGGCATCCAGCGGGCGGTGAGCCTGTTGCTGGTGCTCATGCTGTCGGCCATGGTGGCGCTGACCTTCACCGACGTGGTGGGGCGGCGCCTCTTCAACACCCCGGTGTTTGGCGCCAACGACATCACCGAGCACCTCATGGCCGTCATCATTTTTGCGGGTCTGCCACTGCTCACGGCCCGCCGCGGCCACCTGAGCATCGACCTGTTTGACCACTGGTTGCTGCAGCCGCGCTGGCGCCTGTGGCACAAGGCGGTGGACCTGCTGATCGCCGCCGTGCTGGGCCTGATTGCCTGGGAGTACTACCTGGCCATCGAAGAGGCGCGGCAGATCAACGAGATCAGCCCGGCGCTGATGATTCCCCGCGCCTGGATGTACACCTTCATCGCCATCACCACCGCGCTGGCATCCATGCTGGCGCTGTTCACGGCAGCACCGCACGCCGAATCCCATACCGAGGAGCTTCCATCATGACCATCGGACTGATCTGTCTCGGCCTGGTGCTGCTACTGGCTTTCCTGCGCGTGCCGCTGGGCATTGCGCTGCTGACCGTTTCCATCGGTGGCATCACCGCCATCAACAGCTTCGGCGTGGCCGCCACCCTGCTACCGATGACGCTGAGCGAAGCCGCTTTCTCATATGAACTGGCCGTGGTGCCGTTGTTCATCCTGATGGGCAACGTGTTGTCGCGCACCGGTATTTCGGCGGATTTGTTCCGCGCCGCCAACGCCTTTCTGGGCAGTGTGCGCGGCGGCCTGGCGCTGGCCACCATGGTCACCTGCGCGGGCTTCAGCGCGGTTTGCGGATCGAGCTTTGCCACCGCCGCCACCATGTCCAAGGTGGCGTACCCGAGCATGCAGAAATACGGCTACTCGGACCGGCTGGCCACCGCCACCATTGCGGCCGGGGGCACGCTGGGCATCCTGATTCCACCCTCGATCATCCTGATGATCTACGGCATCCTGACGCAGCAAAACATCGGCGAGCTGTTCATCGCCGGCGTGCTGCCGGGCCTGCTGGGCCTGGCCATGTACATGGGCGTGATCTACGCCATCGCCGTGATCAAACCCGAGCACGCACCGCGCGGTGCACGCGTCTCGGCCGCCGAACGCTGGGCGTCGCTGGCTGGCGTGTGGCCCTTTGTGGCGCTGTTTCTGCTCATCATCGGCGGCCTGTACATAGGCTGGTTCACCGCCACCGAAGCCGGCGGCATCGGTGCCGGCATGGCGCTGCTCATTGCGCTGGCACAGCGGCGCATGGGCTGGAGCCGATTCATGGAGGTGATGAAGGAAACCGCCATGACCTCGGTCATGCTGTATGTGGTGCTGTTCGGCGCCATGATGTTTGCGCAGTTCATCAGCTTCTCGGGCCTGGCCGACGAACTGCTGTCCCTCATCAACGACTCGGGCCTCTCCAAGCTGGGCATTCTGCTGGCCATCCTGGCGGTGTTTTTGCTGCTGGGCTGCGTCATGGACGCGATGGCCATCATCCTGATTTTTGTACCGCTGTTCCTGCCCACGCTGGTGGCCCAGGGCTATGACCTGATCTGGTTCGGCATCATCGTGGTCGTGCTCACCGAAATCGGGCTCATCACACCGCCCGTGGGCATGAATGTGTTTGTGCTCAAAGCCAACCTGCCCAAGGTGCCGGTGGGCACCATCTTCCGCGGCCTGCTGCCCTTTGTGGGCGTCGACGTACTGCGCCTGGCGCTGCTGGTGGCATTCCCTTCCATCAGCCTGGTTTTGGTGCAATGGATGCGGTAAGTTAAGCGACAATCACGCAGTCGATCGGGAGAGACTGACCTGCCACGCAGGCCAGCGCCGAAGGAGCAACCGCCCCGGAAACTCTCAGGCAAAAGGACCGTTCGACACGCATCAAAACTCTGAAGAGTGGTCGGGATTCGTCTCCCGGCCCACCGCAGGAGCAAGCCATTTCCCCAGCGGGGTGGTGAATCTCTCAGGTCCCAAACAGAGGGGGTCGTGGTCCGCACACCGTGTGCAGGCCATGTACCCCTTTGTTTGACGGCTTTGAAAGCGAGATTCCCATGGTTCAACAACACCTCATCGTCATCGGTGGCGGCATCACCGGCGTGACCAGCGCTTACACCCTGGCCAAACAAGGCCACCGCGTCACGCTGATTGAAAAAAATCGCTACGCCGGCATGGAAACCAGCTACGCCAACGGCGGCCAGCTTTCGGCCTCCAACGCGGAGGTGTGGACCCACCCGTCCACCCTGGTCAAAGGCATCAAGTGGATGCTGAAAAACGACGCGCCGCTGCTCATGAACCCCAAGCCCAGCTGGCACAAACTGAGCTGGATGGCCGAGTTCGTGGCCAACATCCCCAAGTACCGCGACAACACCATAGCCACCACCCGCCTGGCCATCGAAGCCCGCCAGCACCTGTTTGCCTGGGCCCAGGACGAAGGTATCGACTTCGACCTCAAGCGCGAAGGCATCTTGCACATTTACCGCGACAAGGCCGGCTTTGACCACGCGGGCGAAGTGTCCAAACTGCTGGCTGCGGGCGGGCTGCCGCGCCGCGCCGTGACACCCGACGAGATGCGCGCCATTGAGCCCACGCTGCACGGCGATTTTTATGGCGGCTACTTCACCGAGAGCGACAGCACCGGCGACATCCACAAATTCACCCACGGACTGGCCCAGGCCTGCGAGCGCCTGGGTGTGCGCTTCCTCACCGGTGAGGCCGTGCAGTCGGTCAGCAGCAACGGGCAAGTGGCGCGCGTGGTGCTGGCCAGCGGCGACACCGTGCAAGCCGACGCTGTGGTGGTCTGCGCCGGTGTGCGCAGCCGCGCTCTGGCCGCGCAACTGGGCGACCGGCTCAACGTGTACCCGGTCAAGGGCTATTCCATCACCGTGCACCTGAACGACGCAGCCAGCCAGGCCGCCGCACCCACGGTGAGCCTGCTCGACGACGCCACCAAACTCGTGACCAGCCGCCTGGGCGCTGACCGCTTCCGCGTGGCCGGCACAGCCGAGTTCAACGGCTACAACCTGGACATCCGGGCCGACCGCATCCGCCCGCTGACCGACTGGGTGAACCAGTGTTTCCCCGGCGTGAGCACCCGCCGCGCCGAGCCCTGGGCCGGCCTGCGCCCCATGATGCCGGACATGCTGCCGCGCGTGGGCGCTGGCAAAAAAGCCAACGTGTTCTACAACACCGGCCACGGCCACCTGGGCTGGACGCTCTCGGCCATCACAGCGCACCAGCTCGCAGGGCATGTGGCGCAGTGGCAGGCGCAGCAGCGCCACACGCGCCTGGTGGTGCCGGCCCCTGCCCTTTGATGCCGCGCGCGCAACCCGCGTAAGCCTCCACCGGCAGCGGGCATGGCACGCCCAAGCCCGCTGCGGTGGTGGGCTTGGGCTAAGCTCCCGGTATTGCCCCCAAGCCCAACCGCCCATGCCCACCGACTTCCGCGTGCTGAGCCTCATCCCCCCGATGACGCAGCTCAACACGCCCTACCCGTCCACCGCTTACCTCACCGGCTTTCTGCGCTCGCGCGGTTTTGACGCCGTGCAGGAAGACCTGGCGCTCGCCCTCGTGCTCCAGCTGTTCACACCCGCCGGGCTGGACGCTGTGCGCGACCGCGCCAACGCCTTGCCCGAGGCCGAGCGCAGCGCCAGCGTGCACGCCTTCCTGGACCAGTTCGCCACCTACCGCAGCACCATCGGCCCCGTCATGGCCTACCTGCAGGGCCGCGACTCGACCCTGGCCCACCGCATCGCCGCGCGCGGCCTGCTGCCCGAAGGCCCTCGCTTTGCCGCGCTCGATGCGTACGCAGACGACGGCAGCGGCGACCCGCTGGCCTGGGCCTTTGGCGCGCTCGGCGTGCAAGACAAAGCGCGCCACCTGTGCACGCTGTATCTGAACGACCTGGCCGACGTGCTGCGCGACGCGGTGGACGAGCGCTTTGAATTTGTGCGCTACGCCGAGTCGTTGGCCAGCAGCCAGCCCACGTTTGACCCGCTGGCCCAGGCGCTGGCCGCGCCGCCCACGCTGGTGGACGACCTGCTGGGCGACCTGACCCTGGCCGCCATCGCGCGGCACCAGCCGCAACTGGTGCTGTTGTCGGTGCCCTTTCCCGGCTCGGTGTACGCCGCCTTTCGCATCGCCCAGACCATCAAGGCCCACCACCCGGGTGTCACCGTGGCGCTGGGCGGCGGTTTTGTGAACACCGAACTGCGTGAGCTGAGCGACCCGCGCGTGTTTGACTTCGTGGACTACGTGACGCTCGATTCGGGCGAGCGCCCACTGCTGTCGCTGATCGAGCACCTGCAAGGCCAGCGTGGGCGCCAGCGCCTGCAGCGCACCTTTGTGCGGGACAACGGCGCGGTGAAATACACCAACCTGGCCGAGCCCGACATTCCCTTTGAAGACGTGGGCACGCCCACCTGGGACGGTCTGCCGCTGGACAAATACCTGAGCCTGCTCGACATGCTCAACCCCATGCACCGCCTGTGGAGCGACGGCCGCTGGAACAAGCTCACCGTGGCGCACGGCTGCTACTGGAAAAAATGCAGCTTCTGCGACGTGAGCCTGGATTACATCGGCCGCTATGAAACCGCCACCGCCGAAAAGCTGGCCGATCGCATCCAGCAGATCGTGGAAGAAACCGGCCAGACCGGCTTCCATTTCGTGGACGAGGCCGCGCCCCCCAAAGCCCTGAAAGCACTGGCCGAAGAACTCATCCGGCGCCAACTCAACATCTCGTGGTGGGGCAACATCCGGTTTGAAAAAACCTTCACACCCGAGCTGGCCGATCTGCTCGCGCAAAGCGGCTGCATCGCCATGAGCGGCGGCCTGGAAGTGGCCAGCGACCGACTGCTCACGCTCATGAAAAAAGGTGTCAGCGTGGAGCAAGTGGCGCGCGTCACCAAAGGCTTTTCAGACGCGGGCATTCTGGTGCACGCCTACCTCATGTACGGCTTCCCCACGCAGACGCTGCAAGACACGGTGGACGCGCTGGAATACGTGCGCCAGCTGTTTGAAGCCGGCTGCATCCAGAGCGGCTTCTTCCACCGCTTCAGCTGCACCGTGCACTCCCCCGTGGGCATGGACCCGACCGCCTACGGCATCAAGCTGATCCCGCTGCCGCCGGTGAGTTTTGCCAAGAACGACATCGGCTTCATCGACCCCACCGGCACCGACCACGACGCGCTGGGCCAGGGCCTGCGCAAAGCCATTTACAACTACATGCACGGCCTGTGCGTGGAAGACGATGTGCGGCGGTGGTTTGAACACCTGCCGCACAAAGTGCCCAAGCCCACGGTGAGCCGGCACAAGATCAGCAAGGCGCTGGCGCTGCGGGTCTGAGGGGTTCAGCCGCCCGCGGCAATCTGCCGCAGCGCCTGTTCAAACACCGCCGCAGGCTGGCCACCTGAAATGAGGTGGCGGTCGTTGATGATGACGGCGGGCACCGAGTGGATGCCCTGGCTGGTGTAAAACGCCTCGCGCTCGCGTACGGCCTGCGCATATTCGCCGCTCTCCAGCACCGCGCGGGCGCGGGTGCCGTCCAGACCCGCCTGCTCGGCGCAGGCCAGCAGCACGGAGTGGTCGGCCATGGCTTCCGAGCGGGTGTGGCAGGCGCCCAGCAAGGCTTTTTTCAGCGCAGCCTGTTGGCCGGGGGCACCTTCCAGCTCGGCCCAGTGCAGCAGGCGGTGGGCGTCAAAGGTGTTCCAGATGCGGCCCCGGCCGTCGGGGTTGAAGGCAAAGCCTACCTCGGCGCCGCGCTGGCGAATGGTGTCGCGAATCTGCACCTGCTGCGCGGCGGTGCTGCCGTACTTTTGCGTCAGGTGCTCGGTGATGTCCTGGCCTTCGGGTCCCATCTGCGGGTTCAGCTCGAAAGGCTGGAAATGCAGCTCGGCGCTGATGCTGCCCTGCACGGCGGCAAGGGCTTGCTCCAGCGCGCCCAGGCCCACAGCGCACCAGGGGCAAGACACATCAGAGACGAAATCGATTTTCAGTGGGGTGGTCATGTTGGGCTGTCCTTCAGTGGGGGAGATTCAGTTCGCGCCCAGGGGCTTGAGCAACTCGGTCAGATCGCTCTCACCAAACAGGGGCTCGCGCCGGGCGGTGGCGCCCCGGTACACGTCGTTGGCCAGGGCGGCTTTGCGCTCTTGCAGCGCGAGTATGCGTTCTTCAATGGTGCCCTGCGCCACCAGCTTGATTACCCACACGCTTTGCGTCTGTCCGATGCGGTGGGCGCGGTCGGTTGCCTGGTTTTCGACCGCGGGGTTCCACCAGGGGTCGTAGTGGATCACGGTATCGGCCTGGGGCAGGTTCAGGCCCACGCCGCCTGCCTTGAGGCTGATGAGGAACAGCGGCACCTGGCCGCTGGTGAAACGGTCGATGATCTCGTCGCGTTTCTGGCTCTGGCCGGTGAGCTTCACCCATTTCAGATCGCGCTTCTTCAGCTCGGCTTCAATCAGGGTGAGCATGCTGGTGAACTGCGAAAACAGCAGCACGCGCCGGCCCTCGGCCAGCATCTCGGGCAGCAGCTCCATCAGGTGTTCGAGCTTGGCCGACTGTTTGACTTTTTTGGCCGCGTCGAGCTTGAGCAATTGCGGGTCGCAACACACCTGGCGCAACTTGAGCAGCGCATCCAGGATGGTGATTTGCGACTTGGCCAGGCCTTTGGTGTCGAGGGCCTCGCGCACGGTTTTCTCCATGGTGAGGCGAATGGTTTCGTACAAATCGGCTTGCTTGCCGGCCAGCTCCACCCGCGCCACGGTTTCCACCTTGGGCGGCAGTTCGTGGGCCACCAGTGCCTTGGTACGGCGCAGCATGAACGGGGTGATGCGGGCGCGCAACTGCGCCAGCCGCTCGGTGTTGCCCTGGCGTTCAATGGGGTTGCAAAACCGCTCTTTGAAGCGCTGCTGCCCGCCCAGAAACCCGGGCATGAGGAAGTGAAACAGGCTCCAGATTTCGCCCAGGTGGTTTTCCATGGGTGTGCCCGACAGGCACAGCCGGTGGCGGGTGACGAGTTCACAAGCGACCTGGGCCGCGTGGGTGCTGGCGTTTTTGATGTTCTGCGCTTCGTCCAGCACCACCAGGTGCCAGGGCGTTTGCAACCACAGTTCGCGGTCGCGCTGCAGCAGGGAATACGGCGCAATCACCACGTCAACGGCCTGCAGATCGGCGGCTTTGGCGTGGCGGTCTTGCCCGTGCAGGACGAGGCAGCGCAGGTCGGGGCAAAAGCGTTCAGCCTCGCGCTGCCAGTTGCCCAGCAGGCTGACCGGCGCAATGATGAGCGCGGGCCGGTCCAGGCGGCCGGCGTCTTTTTCCACCTGGATGTGGGCCAGCGTTTGTAGTGTTTTGCCCAGGCCCATGTCGTCGGCCAAGATGCCGGCCAGCGCGTTTTCACGCAAGAACTGCAGCCAGTTCAAGCCCTGCTGCTGGTAAGGGCGCAGACTGGCCCGCACGCTCGCGGGCAGCGCCACCGCCGGCAGGCTTTGCTGCCCGTGCATGCGCTGCACCAGCCCTTGCAGGCTCTGCGCGCCGGCCCAGGCCACACCTTCGCCCAGGGCGGCGCTGGTGCGCAGAGCCTCCATGCGCGAGAGCTGGATTTTTTCAGCCCCAAAGTCCACCGCGCGGTCACCCACAAGCTCCAGCAAGGCACCGAGCCAGGGGCGCAAGGACGCGCTGGGCAGCCGCACAAAACCGGGCTGGTTGTCGGCGCGCACATACAAAAACTCAGGCAGTTCGGGCTGGCCGGTTTCGGGGTTGAGCGGCCCATGCGCCGCGGCGGCCAGCATCTCGGGCAGCCAGGGCAACACGTTGTGGCGCTCGCCGTTGATCTCGATGCCCAGCGACAGGTCAAACCAGGGTGAAGCGCCCTCGTCACCGGGCTCACCGCCCTGCGCGTCCAGCGCCAAGTGCAGGCCGTCGGCATGTTGCACCCAGTGGTTCATGCCTGCGTCCAGCACGACCTCAAAACCCGCCTCACGCAACTCGGCCCAACCGCTATCGGCCCAGCGCAACCAACTCAGCGGGGAGGTGGTGGGCAACAGGGTCAGCCTCCCGTCGCTGGCCAGTTGCAAACCGAGCGCGTGCAAGCGCTCCAGGGCTTGCCGCTCGGTGGCCAGGTCACGGTGCAGCAGTTGGCGGGGGCTGTCAGCGCCTGGGGCGGGCAGCATCACCATGGGTTGGTGGTGCTGCCAAAAGCCTTGGTGGCCCGCGTAATTGAAACGCAGCTGGCCACGCACCAGCCCCAGGGCCGGTGCATCTTGGGCAGGCACTGGGCTCAGATGAAGGCAAGGCACAGGCACCACGCCCGCCAGGGATTCGACGCGGGGCAACACCGGCGGCAGCGGCAAGGCGCCCAGCAGCAAAACCAATTGTTCGGCGTGTTTTTGCAAAGCTGAGGCGGCCAGCACCGGCGCGTCCAGCAGCGCAGCCAGGCGCTCGGGCGCCACGCCATCGGCCACCACGGCGCCCACCAGGCCGCGCTCAGCGTCCAGGTACAGCGGCGGCTCGTTGGCACACAGCAGCAGGTTGTCGCGGGCCAAAGCGCCTTGCAGGCGCCAGCCGGGCTGGGCGTCGCGGCTTACCGTCACTTCCACCCAGCGCCATTGCAGGGGTTCGGGCTCACCCCAGCGCAGCGCACGCTCGGGGTAGCCGGTGCTGGAGCGGGTAAACAGCCGGCCTGTGCTGGCGGCCTGGCGCAGCATGAGCGAACCGGCTTCGCCGCCAGGCCACACGGTGTCGGTGTAACCGTAGCCAAAACTGTAGCCAGCGCGCGCACCCTTGCAGGCGCGCATGAGCTGCAAAACCTGGCGGTCGGTGGAGCTGGCCTGGTCGTACAGGGCGTAGCCCGCGCTGGGCTCGTAGCGCACCACGCTGGGTTTGGACCAGCCGCCGTTCACCTTGGCATAGGCGCTGGTCAGCGTCATCTGCAAACGGGAGCCGCCCGGTGCCGCCAGGGTCGACACCAGGTAGAGCAACTGGTCTACCCGGGGCTCGCCGCTGCGCGCGTCGGCTCGCAGGCTGATCGCGCGGGTCTGGGCGGCATCCACTTTTTGCAGCCAGCCGATCAACTGCCGCTCGGCCATGGCCTCGGCGGCGGTCTGGGCCTGTTTCTCCAGGCGCGCCTTGGCGGCTTGCAACACGCCATCGGTATGGGCCCGCAACGCCACATCGTCGCCGTTGACCAAAGCCGCCGGCACCACCGCGTCACCCACCCGCAGGCCGTTGAACCCGGCCTTGATGGTCATGGCCACGGCGTGTTTGCAGGCTTCGCCCACCGGGCAGCTGCAGGTGCCAAACCAGTCCACCAGACGGTTTTGCGGGTCGAGCGTGATCTCGGCTTGCACCTCATAGGGGTCGACCTGGGTGCCCTGCACCTCTCCCGAAATGACCCAGGACACACCGTCGGGGGTCACGTCATAGGACAACACCTTGCCGTGCAGAAACAGCGACTGGCCACGCGCCCACGTCTGATAATCCACATGCTCTTGCAAGCCCTGGGTGTCAAACCAAGCGCTGCGCGTTGAATTGCTTTTTGCCACGTTTGCTTACCGCTGAAAATA
Source organism: Hydrogenophaga sp. L99 (assembly GCF_058731905.1). NCBI lineage: Bacteria > Pseudomonadati > Pseudomonadota > Betaproteobacteria > Burkholderiales > Comamonadaceae > Hydrogenophaga > Hydrogenophaga sp. L99. The sequence continues at coordinate 2,015,460 of NZ_CM178972.1, forward strand.
CGGGAACTCTGCCTGAAAAGGCCTGTATCAAACCACATTTGCCACGCCACCTTTGAACCCGCCCCATGAGTGAACCCCGCGCCACCGACCGCTACGCCGTGATCGGCCACCCCATTGCCCACAGCAAGTCACCGCTGATCCACGGCCTGTTTGCGCAGGCCACCGGCCAGCGGATGGAATACACCGCCATTGAAGCGCCGCTGGACGGTTTTCAAGCGGTGGTGCAAGCCTTTCGCGCCCAGGGCGGGCGCGGGTTGAACGTGACCCTGCCGTTCAAGCTGCAGGCTTTTGAGCTCGCCACCGACCCGATGGAGTCGGCCCGCCTGGCCGGTGCGGTGAATGCACTCAGGTTTGAGCACGACCGCATTTATGCCCAGAACTTTGACGGCCTGGGCCTGGTGAACGACATCCAGCGCAACCTGGGCGTGTCGCTCGCTGGCAAACGCGTGCTGCTGTGCGGGGCTGGTGGCGCCACGCGCGGCGCCATCGTACCCATAGCCCTGCAAAAACCCGCGCTCCTGGCCGTGGCCAACCGCAGCGCCGACAAAGCCCACCAGCTCCAGCGCGACTTTGCGGCCCATGTGAGCCTGCAAACGGGTAGCTACGAAGACCTGGCGGGCGAATGTTTTGACGTGGTGCTCAACGCCACCTCCACCGGCCTTTCGCAAGCCGCGCTGCCCTTGCCCGCCGGGGTGTTTGCCGCCGGCGCGCTGGCTTACGAGCTGGTGTACGGCAAGGGGCTCACGCCCTTTTTGAAACAGGCGCAGGCCGCTGGCGTGACCCACATCGCCGATGGCGTGGGCATGCTGGTGGAGCAGGCGGCTGAGGCGTTTGAATGGTGGCGCGGTGTGCGGCCCGACACCCGCCCGGTCATTGACCGCCTGACCGTGCCGCTGGTCTGACCCGCTGCACGCCCGACACTTTTTGCCTGGCACCGCCTGAAAAGGCGTGGCGCCGCCATTCACATGACTTCTCCCCGCTGGGCGCAGGCCCTGCCCTTGCTCGCCGTGCTCGGCTCCGTCACGGCGCTGGGTATTGGCACATCGTTTGCCAAGCAGCTGTTTCCCCAGGTGGGCTCGCTGGGCACCAGTGCGCTGCGGGTGGGCTTCTCGGCCTTGTTGCTGCTGCTGTTGTGGCGGCCCTGGCGCTGGCCGCTGTCAGGGGCCGACGCCAAAAGCCTGCTGCGCTACGGCGTGGCGCTGGGCTGCATGAACCTGATGTTTTACCAGTCGCTGCAAACCATTCCGTTTGGCGTGGCGGTGGCCATTGAGTTCAGCGGGCCGCTGGTTGTGGCCATGTGGTCGTCGCGCAAACCCATTGACTTCGTGTGGGTGGCCCTGGCGGTCGTGGGCCTCGGGCTGTTGCTGCCGCTAGGGCACGATGTGACCCAGCTCGACCCCACCGGCGTGGCCTTTGCGCTGGGTGCCGCGGTGTGCTGGGCCGCCTACATTGTCTTTGGCAAGCGCCTGGGGCATTTGCACGCCGGGCATTCGGTGGCGCTGGGCCTGAGCGTGGCCGCGCTCACCGTGGTGCCGTTTGGCGTGTGGCACGCTGGCAGCGCCTTGCTCGACCCGAACATTGTGTTGTTCGGGCTGGGCGTGGCGGCGGTGTCCAGCGCCATTCCCATATCGCTCGAAATGGTGGCCCTGAAACGCTTGCCGCAAGAAGCGTTTGGCATCATGACCAGCCTGGAGCCCGCTGTGGCCGCGCTGCTGGGTTTGCTGATACTGGGCGAGCACCTGAGCGCCTTGCAGTGGCTGGCCATTGTGCTGGTGATGTGCGCTGCGGCGGGCAGCTCGGTCACGGCCAGTCGGGGCAAGCCCAAAGTGGTGGCGGAAGAAATTGTGATGTGAGATTCAGGACTGCAACAAGGCGCTGCGCGCGGCTGCTGCCACCTGTCGCGTCAGCCCATCCAGCAAGCCCGATGCTGCCCTGGCCGTCTGCCAGTGCAGCGGCACGTCCAGCGGGCTGTCAGGCACCAGCTCCACCAGCGAGCCGTCTGCCAGGTGGGGCGCTATCAGCGCCCCGGGGTGCAGCCCCCAGCCCATGCCGGCCAGCGCAGCGGTCACGAACGCCTGCGACGACGGCAGGCTGTGCCTGGGCAGCTCCACATGCCGGTGGCACAGGCGCCGCACCCACCGCGCCTGCAGCTCGTCCTTGGTGTTGAACACCAGACTGGGCGCTTGCCCAAGGCTGCCCGCGCCCACCCCGCTCGCAAAATACCGCGCCACAAACGCCGGGCTGGCCGCCGCCACATAGCGCATGGCGCCCAGCAGCTGGCTGTTGCAGCCGCTGGCTGGCCGGGCGGTACCCGTCACAGCGGCCAGCACGGCGCCGGTGCGCAGCCATTCGGCAGTATGGTCCTGGTCGTCCACGCTCACGCTCATCAGCACATGCGCCTGCGAAGCAAACGCGGCCAGCGCAGGCGCGAACCAGGTGGCCAGGCTGTCGGCGTTCACGGCCACCGGCAGGTTCACGCGCGCCGCGCCTTCGGTTGCGAGCGCTGGCAAGGCATCGTTCAGGTCCTGTTCCAGCAGGCGCACGCGGTCCATGTGCTGGCACATGCGCCGGCCGGTGTCGGTGGGCATACACGGCTGGCCGCGCACCACCAGCGCGCAGCCCACGCGCTCTTCCAGCAGGCGCACGCGCTGCGACACGGCCGAGGGCGTCACATGCAGCGCGCGGGCTGCACGTTCGAAGCTGCCTTCGCGCACCACGGCGGCCAGGGCATGAAGAGCGGCGTAATCCAGCATGAATGCAGTTCTTCTTAATCGAGTGAAGTAAAGACAGTTTGCCTTCATTAAACAACGCAGGCAATCTCGCCACATGACTTTTGATTCCGTCTCCGCTTCGCTAGTGTTCCCAATCTTCCTGCAGGGCCTGGTGCTGAGCCTGGGGCTCATTGTGGCCATCGGCGCGCAAAACGCCTTTGTGCTGCGACAGGGGCTACGGCGCGAGCACGTGGCCAGCGTGGTGCTGTTCTGTGCACTCGCCGACGCTTTGCTCATCACCGCCGGTGTACTGGGCATGGCGCAGGCGCTCGGCAACAGCCCCGGCGTAGCCCGAGCCATGGCGCTGGCCGGAGCGGCTTTCCTGGCCTGGTACGGCTGGCAGGCGCTGCAGCGCGCGCGCCGGGCAAGCCAGCTGAGGGCGGCCGAGGGTGGCGCGGGCCTGAGCCACGGCGCCGCGCTGGCGCAGGCCGCCGCCTTCACCCTGCTCAACCCCCATGTGTACCTGGACACCGTGCTGCTGGTGGGCAGCATCGGCGCCCAACAACCGGCAGGGCTGCGGGGCTGGTTTGTGGCGGGTGCCAGCATCGCCAGCCTGAGCTGGTTCACGGCGCTCGGTTTCGGGGCGCGCTGGCTGGCACCGCTGTTCGCCAGGCCCCGCGCCTGGCAGGTGCTGGACGGCCTGATCGGCATGACCATGTGGCTGCTGGCGGCGCTGCTGCTGCGCCATGCGCTTCAGGGCGCCTGAGGCACCGGTATGTACTTGCCGCCTTACCACCAGTTCACCGACCGCGACGGATTGTTCGCGCTGATCAATGCCCACCGTCTGGGTACCTGGGTGTGCCAGGGCGCGAACGGGCTCACCGCCAACCACTTGCCTTTTGTGCTGGACCTCCAACAAGGCCCGCACGGAACCCTGCTGGGGCACGTGGCCAGGGGCAACGGGGTCTGGCGCGAACTGCACCCTCACACACCGTCGGTGGTGACCTTCCAAGGCCCGCAGGCCTACATCACGCCCGGCTGGTACCCGGGCAAGGACATGCATGGACGGGTCGTACCCACCTGGAATTACGCCGTCGCCCATGCGCACGGCGTGGCCCGCGTTGTCGAGGATCGCGAAGGCCTGCTGGACCTGTTGACCCGGCTGACCGACGCCCAGGAGGCCGGGCGCTCGGTACCCTGGCGCATGGCTGACGCGCCGGCCGATTTTCTGGACCAGCTGATGCGCGCCATCGTCGGTATTCAAATGCCCATTGACCGGCTCGAAGGCAAGCTCAAGGCCAGCCAGGACGAAGCCTGGGCCGACCGGGAAGGAACCGTCCGTGGCTTGCGCGCGTCCACGAGCCACGGATCGCACGCCATGGCCGACCTCGTCCAGCAGGCCATGGACCGCGACACCACGCGCTGACGCAGGCAGGGTCCACCCCTTTCGGACCCGGTCGCGATATAAAAGCAGCTTCTTGAACCTGCGCCCGTCAATACCCGCCATGTACCTCCCCACCCACTTTGAAGAACACCGCCCCGACGAACTGCAGCGCGTGATGCGCGAACACCCGTTGGGTACGCTGATCACCCAGGGGCCAGGCGGGCTGGACGCCAACCACCTTCCGTTTGAACTGATTGAAGAAGCAGGCCCACAGGGCACGCTGCGCGCCCATGTGGCGCGCGCCAACCCGGTGTGGCGCGAGGTGCCAGCCGATGGCGCCGACGTGCTCGTGGTCTTTCAGGCCAGCGACGCTTACATATCGCCCAACTGGTACCCCAGCAAGCCCGAACACCACCGCCACGTGCCCACCTGGAACTACCAGGTGGTGCACGCCCACGGCCGCCTGCGCGTGATGGACGACGAGCGCTTTGTGCGCGGGCTGGTGGCGCGCCTCACGCGCGAGCACGAGCAGCGATCGCAGCAGCCCAAGCCCTGGAAAATGGGCGACTCGGCGCCCGAGTTCATCACCGGGTTGCTGCAAGCCATAGTCGGGATAGAGATTGAAATCACCCGTCTGGTGGGCAAGTCCAAGCTCGGCCAAAACCGCGAGGACCGCGACCGGCTGGGCGCAGCGGCGGGGGTTGAGGGCCTGGGGAACACCCCGGCGGCTGAAGCGATGCGGCGCGCGGGTTGACACAACGCGGCCCTTAGCACCTACCGGACAGACCGCAGCACGAAAGCCCCGCACAATCGCGCGGTGAAAAACAAACATTTCGCGCAGCTCATCGGCCTCTCAGCTTTGTGGGGGGCCTCGTTTTTGTTTTTGCGCATCGCCAGCCCGCTGCTGGGGCCCATGGTGCTGGCCGGTGGCCGGGTGGGCCTGGCCGCCGTCACCCTGGCCATCGTCATGCGCGCGCTGAACCACCGCTGGCCCTGGCAACACTGGCGCGAGCTGCTGGGGTTGGGCGTGCTGTCGGTGGCCGCGCCTTTTTTGCTGTATTCGTGGGCTGCGCTGCGCCTGCCGGCGGGCTACAGCGCCTTGCTCAACACCACCGCGGTGCTGTTTGGCACGCTGGCCGCGGCCTGGCTCAAGGAAGACACCTTGTCTGCGCGCAAGCTGCTGGGTTGCCTATGCGGTTTTCTGGGGGTCGGCCTGATCGTGCGGCTGGGTCCGGTGCAGCCCGATGCAGCCACGCTGGCCGCCGCGCTGGCCTGCATCACGGCGGCCGCTTGTTACGGCTTTTCCACATCGCTCATGAAACGCGCCACCACCCGCATGCAGCCGCTGGCCATTGCAGCGGGCATCCACGCCATGTCGCTGGTACTCTTGCTGCCCGGCGCGGTGTGGGGGCTGCCGCAAGCGCAGTTCACACCGGCGGCGCTGGGCGTGCTGCTGATGCTCGGCGTGGTCACATCGGGCCTGGCCTATTGGGCGCACCTGCGCATCATTCGCCACGTGTCGCCCGTGGCGGCCATGAGCCCGGCTTTTTTGATTCCGGTGTTTGGCGTCACCTGGGGCCACATTTTTCTGGGCGAAGCGCTGTCGCCGGGCATTTTTGCCGGCGGCGCGCTGGTGCTGCTGGCCACCGCGCTGGTGACCGGCTTCAACCCGCTGCGGCGCACAGGGGTGGAAGACCCGGTGCCGTGACCACACGCCTCCCCAGGGGTGTTTAGGGCAACGCTGATTAAGTACTGCTCGAGCGTGGTGTTTACCTGTACCGTTGCAGTACAGACGAACAGGCAGATGAAGATGAAACAGCAAACCCTTGCCATGGCCGCCGATCAAGCTGAAGGTTTTGAGCCTTACCGCAGGCCGACCAGGCGCGATACCTTCCTGGCCACGATGCAGCAGATCGTGCCCTGGCAGGCGTTGTGCGCGGTGATCGAGCCTCACTACCCCAAGGCCGGCAACGGGCGTCCACCGATCGGGCTCGAGCGTATGCTGCGCATGTACTTCGTGCAGCACTGGTTCAACCTGGCCGATGAGGCCTGCGAGGATGCGCTACTCGACAGCACCGCGCTGCGGCGCTTTGTCGGCATAGACCTCGGGCGCGAGCGCGTGCCCGATGCGACCACGCTGCTGAAGTTTCGCCGCTTGCTGGAGACGCACCAACTGGGCGAGGCCTTGTTTGCCAAAGTGGGAGAGGTGCTGCAGGCGCAGGGCATGAAGGTCGGTACCGGCACCATCGTGGACGCCACCATCATCGGCGCACCGAGCTCGACCAAAAACGCAGACAAGCAACGTGACCCCGAGATGCACCAGACCAAGAAGGGTCAGCAGTGGTATTTCGGGATGAAGATGCACATCGGCGTGGACAGTCGCAGCGGGCTGGCGCACAGCGCCGTGGTGACAGCGGCCAACATGCACGACAAACACCCGCTGCCCGATTTGCTGCACGGCAACGAGCAGCGCGTGTACGGCGACAGCGCCTACGCTAGCCAGAAGACGCTGATCGCTTCCAGGGCGCCCAAGGCCAAAGACTTCACCAACCAGCGCGTGCGCAAGGGCGGTGAAGTCGATGAAGCCGAACGCTCGAAGAACCGCAACAAGTCCAGAATCCGGGCGCGGGTCGAACACGTCTTTGCAGTGGTCAAGCGGCTGTGGGGCTTTGCCAAGGTGCGCTACCGGGGGCTGGCCAAGAACGCCACGCGCTCGTTCGTGGCGCTGGGATTGGCCAACATCTACCTGGCGCGTCAGCGCCTCATGGGATGAGTGCGTCTGCAGCGCACGCCAAACGCGTGCACAAGGTCGAAATGGCCCTGAAACGGTACGAAATCCACTTGATTTGACCTTGCTTCTCGCATGGCGCAATCAGGAGGCAACGGGTCGCTGGATCGACCGCTTGTTCAGCGTTGCCTTAGCGCTGCGCCTTCAGCGCGTCGTAGGCATCGTTCACCCGCTTGAACGCGTCTTCGGCCAACTTGTGCACCAGCGGCGGCACATGGCCCAGGCGGTCTGGGTGGTATTGCTGCAGCAGCATGCGCCGCGCGCGCTCCACCTCGGCCCACGGGCTGCCCTGGGCCACCCCCAATACCGCCCAAGGGTTGGCCGGTGGCGTGTGCGACAAGTCGGGTTGTGGGTCTGCACCTTCTTCAAAACTTGCTTCGTCCTGTGGCGGCTCATGGCGCTGCACCACACACACCGAAGCCTGCCAATCGACGGCGTACTCGGTTTGACACGCGGGGCAACGGATGTCGCTGGGGCTGTCCATCTGCGGAATGCGCAGGCGCTTCTGGCAACAGGTGCAGCGAATGATGGCAGTGGCCGGCTGGGCTGGTGGCGGCTCATCGTCAAGCGCGGGCTGTGGCGCTGAGCCTGTGGGCGCCTGCGTGCCCACCGCCGCACGCAACAGCTCGGTTTTGGACATGGGCCGCTGGCGCAGCTCGGCGCGCAAGGCTTCACACACTGCCGGGTTGCTGCCATAGGCGCGCTGCAGTTCGGCGAGCTCGTCCACCGACAAGACCTGCAACGGGCGCGCACGGTTCAGCTGCACGTCCAACGCCACATCGGGCGCATCGCGAGCCTGCAAATGGCGCGCATGCACGATGTCTTCACCCGTGAGCGCTGCAGTGGCCAGTGCGTCCTGCGGGTCCAGCAGGCCAGCAAGCATCTCAATGGTCAGTCGCGGCACACCCAGAAACACGGCGCAGGCATCGGCCAGCTCGTCTTTGATGGACTCAATAGGCCGAAACCCAATCCGCAACTGACTCACATCCCAATACGACACACCCATCGCGCTGGCCAAGTCGCTTTGCGACAGGTCGCGCTCGCTGGCGCATTGCATCAGCGCAGCGGTCAGCAAGCCGCCCGGGCGGTGGCATTCGTCCGGGTCCACCCGCCCGCTCCAGGGCACGGGGGCGAATTGAACCGGTTTTTTGCGAAAGGCCGAAGCGGTGTCGCGGGCAGTGGCTTGGGGCATGGCGCAGGGCGGTGTTTCGCGAGAAACAGGGGGGACAGCAAACAAGGAATCCGACCTTAGATGGTAGCGGCTACAGGCGGCGACTTTTGTACGGGGCACGCGCGCCAGAACCTATACTAGCGAAATGAACGAACCAGTACATTTCGACAACCGCAGCGTCCGCGCCAAACCGCTGGCGGTGCGGGAAACTACGCGTACCAACGACCCCGAGCGCACCATGGCCAACATCATGGAGGTGGCGATGGCCGAGTTTGCTGAAAAGGGTTTGGCCGGCGCGCGCATCGACGAGATAGCAGCCGCCACAAAAACCAGCAAGCGCATGATTTACTACTATTTCGAGAGCAAAGAAGGCTTGTATCTTAGGGCCCTCGAAGAGTCGTACCGCCGCATGCGGGAGATCGAAAGCCAGCAGCACCTGGAAAACCTGGAGCCGTTGGCCGCCTTGCGCCGGCTGGTCGAATTCACCTTCGATCACCACGCCAGCAACGAAAACTACATCCGGCTGGTGATCGCGGAAAACATGAACAGAGGCCAGTACCTGGCCCAGAGCAAGAGCATACAGGCGCTGAACGTGCCGGCCATTTCCGCCATTCATGGTCTGTACGCGCGGGGTGTGGCCGCCCGCGTCTTCCGTCCGGGGCTGGACCCGATCGACATTCACGCCTCGATTTCGGCACTGACGTTTTTCAACGTCTCCAACCGCCACACCTTCGGCCTGATTTTCAAGCGCGACCTCACCGCGCCCGACGTGGTGGCGCAGCGGCGCGCCAGCATTGTGGACATGGTCGAACGCTTCTTGCGCCTTCCCTGAAAACCCGCAGCCCGGTAACCACCGGCCACGCAACGCTGTAGTGGTTTACCCCTATAAATAAAACTAACCAGTTCGTACAAAATACGCCCACTGTTGGAGATACCCATGTCCGAAAAAATGATCGACCACTACTGCAAGCTGCTGTCGGCGCTGATGGTTCTTTGCCTGGCGCTGATGGTCGTCATGGTGTTTGGCAACGTGGTGGCGCGCTACGGCTTCAACTCGGGCATCACCGAGTCGGAAGAGCTTTCGCGCTGGCTGTTCATCTGGGTCATCTTCATGGGTGCCACGGTGGCGGTGCGCGAGCGCACGCACATGGGCACCGACATGCTGCTCACCAAGTTGCCCGCCGCGCTGCAACAAGTGGCGCTAGCGCTGGGCTATGGCCTGATGCTGTTCGTCACCTGGCTGATGTTTGAAGGCAGCCTGGCCCAGACCCGTATCAACTGGGACGCTGAAGCCCCGGTTACGGGCCTGTCCATGGCCTGGATCTACAGCGCGGGGGTTGTGTTTTCGGTGGCCAGCGGCGCCATGCTGGCGCTGGACCTGTGGAAGGTGCTGACCGGGCGCCTAACCCTGGTACAGCTGCACATGCCCCAGGGCCTAGAGCCCACCGAAGCCGACCTTGCGGCGCACCCCAACAAAAACTGATTCGGACACGCCGGAACCACCATGACCATTGCCATCTTTTTGGGTGCCCTGATTGGCGCCATTGCCCTGGGCATCCCGATCGCTTACTCGCTGCTCATTTCGGGTGTGGCGCTGATGCTGCATCTGGACATGTTTGACGCCCAGATCCTGGCGCAAAACGTGCTGGAAGGCGCCAACAGCTTCCCGCTGCTGGCGGTGCCCTTCTTCATGTTGGCCGGTGAAATCATGAACGTGGGCGGCCTGTCCAAACGCATCGTCAACCTGGCGCTCACGCTGGTGGGCCATGTGCAAGGCGGCCTGGGTTTCGTCACCATTCTGGCCGCGGTGATGATGGCCTCACTGTCGGGCTCTGCCGTGGCCGACACCGCCGCCCTGGCCGCTTTGCTGCTGCCCATGATGGTCAAGGCCGGCCACGACAAAGGGCGCTCGGGCGGCCTGATCGCGTCGGCCGGCATCATCGCGCCAGTCATCCCGCCGTCGATTCCATTTGTGATCTTTGGCGTGGCCGCCAACGTGTCCATTGGCAAGCTGTTCCTGGCCGGTATCGTGCCTGGCGTGCTCATGGGCGCGGCCATTGCCATCACCTGGTGGCTGGTGGCGCGCAGCGAAGGCGCCAAGACGCCGCCCAAGGCCACCCGTGCCGAGCAGCTCAAGGCTTTTCGGGAGTCCACCTGGGCGCTGGTTCTGCCGGTGATCGTGCTGGTGGGCTTGAAGATGGGCGTGTTCACGCCCACCGAAGCCGCCGTGGTGGCGGCGGTCTACGCCTTGTTTGTGTCCACCGTGGTCTACCGCGAGCTCAAATTGACGCAGCTGTACGCGGTGTTTCTGGGTGCCGCCAAAACCACCGCCATCATCATGTTCCTGGTTGCGGCCGCAGCGGTAAGCGCTTGGCTGATCACGGTGGCGCAGTTGCCGGACCAGCTCATTGAGCTGCTGCAGCCCTTCCTGGACCGCCCCACCCTGCTGCTGTGCATCATCATGGTCTTGATCCTGCTGATCGGCATGGCCATGGACCTCACGCCCACCATCCTTATCCTGGCGCCTGTGTTGATGCCGGTGGTGAAGGCGGCGGGTATCGACCCGGTGTATTTCGGCGTGTTGTTCGTCATGAACGGCGCCATTGGCCTGACCACCCCACCCGTGGGCACGGTGCTCAACGTGGTGGCCGGTGTGGGCAAGATGCGCATTGACGAGGTGGCCAAAGGTGTTCTGCCGTTCATGTTTGCGCAGATCTGCGTGCTGTTTCTGCTGGTGATCTTCCCCGAGATCGTGATGGCGCCGCTGCGCTGGTTCTATTCCTGACCATTTTTACCCCCCTCTGCGTTGTGATGGGTACGCCCTCGCAGGGGTTCTGATTGCCGGCGTCCCGAGACCGATACTGGAGACAACCTCATGAAACGTGTGTTCATCAAAACCGTTCTGGCCACGGTGGCCCTGGCCGCCATGGGCGTGGCTTCTGCTCAGACCAAGACCATCAAGTTTGCCAACCAAAACGCCAAGGGCCACCCCATCGTCATGGGCATGGAGAAGTTTGCGGAAATCGTGGCGACCAAGTCGGGCGGCGCACTGAAGGTCAACGTGTTCGCGGGCGGCGCTCTGGGCAGTGACCAAGCCAACGTCTCGGCCCTGCAGGGCGGAACGCTGGAAATGGCGTCCATGAACTCGGGCATCTTTGCCAGCTTGGCCAAAGAGTTCGCCATTTACGACTTCCCATTCATGTTCGCCAACATCAAAGAAGCCGACGCGGTGGTCGACGGACCCTTTGGCAAAAACCTGCACGCCAAGCTGAACGACAAAGGCATTGTGGGTCTGGCCTACTACGAGCTGGGCTTTCGCAACATCACCAACGGCAAGCGCCCCGTCAACAAGGTGGAAGACCTGGAAGGCCTGAAACTGCGCGTGATCCCCAACCCGATCAACGTGGACTGGGTCAAGGCCCTTGGCGCCAACCCCACGCCCCTGCCGTGGCCCGAGGTGTACGCAGCGCTGGAGCAGCGCGCCGTGGACGGCCAGGAAAACCCGGTGGCCACCATCAATTCGGCCAAGCTGTACGAAGTGCAAAAGCACCTGACGCTGACCAATCACCAGTACAACCCGCAGTCGGTAGTAATCAGCAAGAAGTTCTGGGAAAAGCTCACACCGGCCGAGCAAAAAATCATCCAGGACGCCGCCACCGAGTCGGCTAAATACCAGCGCGCGCAGTCGCGTAGCCAGGCCGCCAGCATTCTTGAAAACCTCAAGAAAAATGGCATGCAGGTGACCGAGTTGCCTCCGGCCGAAATGGCCAAACTGCGCAACAAGATGACCCCGGTGATCGCCAAGTACTCGGTATCGGTCGGCCAAGAGGCTGTGAAAGAAGTGCAAGCCGAACTGGCCAAAGTGCGCAAGTAAGCCTTGCCCTGCGCAGCACGAGCGGGCCAGCCACCTCGGCAACGGGGTGGCACCCCTTGCAGGCTGCGCAACCCGCAATAATCAGGGCGATCACCGAACCGACCGAACCCACACCATGAAAAAAATCCTCATCCTCAACGGACCCAACCTCAACCTGCTGGGCACCCGCGAGCCAGCGCAATATGGGTACACCACGCTGGCCGATGTAGAAGCTTTTTGCAAAGCCCACGGTGACCAGTTGGGCTACGAGGTGGAATGCTTTCAGAGCAACTGGGAAGGTGCCTTGCTCGACAAGCTGCACGAGTACGGCCGGCTCCATAAGGAAGGCCTCGTCCTGGGCGTGGTGTTCAACCCGGGCGCTTTCACCCACACCTCGATTGCGCTGCACGACGCCATCAAGGGCGTGGAACCGCTGCCGGTGATCGAATGCCACGTGTCCAACGTGCACGCCCGCGAAGCCTTCCGCCACCACTCCTGGGTGTCGCCGGCTGCGGCGGGCATTGTGGTGGGCTTCGGGGTGGACGGCTACCTCATCGCCATGGACGGCCTGGTGCGCAAGTGTGTGAATTCGGCCGCCACACAAAAGCCCTGAGGGGCTGAGCGCTGGTTGCGGCAGCGCACCAACGCCAAACAGCCGGCGAAACCGTTACACGACACCAGCAAACCAGGGGTCGCACGCTCCCGTTTTTGCGCGATAAACGAACGGCTTAAATCGACTAACGAACATCGAGCTTAAAAAAAGCGACCGAAACGCCGGCTGCCGACAAACGCCCCCACCTATACACTCGACCCGCCAACATGATCACCGGCAACACCGAACTCATCGCCCACATTGGCTACCCGACGCACACCTTCAAGTCGCCCATGATCTACAACCCCTACTTCGAGCAGGTGGGTGTGAACGCCGTGGTGGTGCCCATGGGCTGCAAGCCCGTCGACTACCCGGCGTTTCTCAAAGCGGTGTTCAGTCTGACCAACGTCCGGGGCGCACTCATCACCATGCCGCACAAGGTGGTGACGGTAGGTTTGCTGGATGAGGTCACGCCAACCGTGAAAGTGGCCGGCGCCTGCAACGCCGTCAAGCGTTTGCCCGACGGGCGCCTGGTGGGTGACATGTTTGACGGTGCGGGTTTCGTGCGCGGCGTCATGCGAAAAGGCCTGGCGCTCGGCGGCGCGCGGGCGCTGGTGGTGGGCAGCGGCGGCGTGGGCTGTGCCATTGCGGCCTCGCTGGCGGGCGCGGGCGTCGGTGCCATCAGCCTCTTTGACGTCAACACCGCGTCGGCCGAGGCGCTGGGCCAGCGTATCCGAGACCACTACCCGGCCATCGACGTGAAGACCGGCAGCAACGACCCGGCGGGCCACGACCTGGTCGTCAACGCCACGCCACTGGGCATGAACGAAGGCGATCCGCTGCCGCTGGACGCAACGCGCCTGGACGCAAGCACTTTTGTGGGCGAGGTGGTGATGCGCACCGAAATGACCGCTTTCTTGCGCGCCGCCCAGGACCGCGGCTGCCGCGTTCAGGTTGGTTCCGACATGCTGTTCGAGCAGATCCCGGCCTATCTGGAATACTTCGGCTTTCCCACCACCACCGCCGAGGTGTTGCGCTCGGTGGCTCGCTTGAGCTATTGAGCCCCAACCGGCGGCGCTTACAGCCCACCACACAGGCCACCTTGACCGACGCCAGACACCACCACCCCACGCTGGGCATTTTGCTGACCGTTTGCGCCACCCTGTGTTTTGCGTTGCTCGACACCGTGTCGCAATACGTGGGGCCCCTGGTGCCCGTGGTCATGGCGGTGTGGTTGCGCTACGTCACGCAAACCCTCATGACCACCGCCCTGCTCTGGCCCAGCCAGGGGCGTGCGTTGCTGCGCATGCGGGCGCCCGCCTGGCACCTGGGCCGGGGCGCGCTCATGGTGGGCTCCAGCGTGGTGGCTTTCCTAAGCCTGCGCCACATCCCGGTGGGCGAGTTCACCGCCATCATGATGCTGGTGCCGCTGGTCGTCACGCTGCTGGCCGCGCTGATGCTGCGCGAACAGGTGCCCACGCTCACCTGGTGGCTGGTGGCGGGCGGGTTTGCGGGTGCGCTGATCGTCATCAGACCCAAGGGCAGTGACTTCAGTGGCGCCATGCTGCTGCCGTTGTTGCTGGTGCTCGTCAATGCCAGCTACCAGATCGTCACCAGCCGCATGGTGAAAACCGAAGACCCCGGCTGCATGCATTTCTATACCGGTCTGCTGGGCCTGGTGTGTTGCTCGCTGGTGTTGCCCTGGGCCTGGGCGCCCATGGCCGACTGGCGGCTGTGGGCGCTGGCGGGTCTGCTGGGCGTGTTCGGGTCCACCGGCCACTACCTGCTGATTCAGGCCTACCACCGCGCCCCTGCCTCGCGGCTCACCCCCTACATGTACGCCCAAATTGGTTTCGCCACGCTCGCGGGCTGGCTGGTCTTTGGGCACACCCCCGACGCCTGGACGGTCGCCGGCGTGGCCCTGATTGCGCTGTGTGGCGGCCTGGGTGTGCGCGTGCGCCACGGCTGACCCGCAGCAACGTGACGGAGCGCCAGACGCCTACTGGTCGTGCAGCGGCAGCGGGAAGTCGTAATCTTCGTCCAGCGCGCGCCCGGCCATGTAAGGGAGCATGCGGGCCACGAAGACCTCACCGATCCACTGCCGTGTGGAACCGTCAACCTGGGCCGGGTCGGCTTGCAAGGTGAGGCTGCTGAACGCGGCAATGCCCACGTCGATGGACACATGCACGGGCACTGGATGGGCACCCACCTCGCTGTCGGCCGGGGTATCGCATTCGATCCGCCAGGCCTCCAGAAAGCGCTCAAAAAACCCCACTGTGCCACGGCGCCACACCTCGGCCACGTACACATTCCAGACGCTCGACGCTTCGGTCACGAAGCCCCAGGAAAACTCGTACACGCGCTCTGGTGCGTCGTCAAAAATCCCGATGCCCCGCACATCTTCTCGCGCCAGAAACTCGGCGAACAACGGCCCTGGGCCAGAGGGTTCTCCCCGCACAAAGCGCTGCACTTCATCCAGCTGCACGTGAAAAAACGGCCTTGGGTCAGACCACGAACGCTTGGCGCGGTTGATGAGCCTGGAGGTGGCATCCACGCTTTTTTGCGCGGTGATGCAGCGGTCCATAAAGGTTCTCCGGCCTTCGGGCGTCGAGATCAGCGCCACGGTTTCGTCAAACGCCGCATCGTCTCGCAGTTGCCCCTCTTCACGCATGCGCAGCACGATGTCGAGCATGGAATTGCGGGTGATGTGCTCGATGGTGTAAGCCATCTCACCGCCCTCGAAGTCTTTCATGGACTGCTGGATCCAGGCCATGGTTTCCAAGTGAGAAAGGCCTTCGGGTGCCCGCGGCATGTCGTTGAACAGTGCCCTGAGCACCCTGACCGTATCCAAATCGCTGGCCATGTTGGCTCCCGTGGTAACTGGTGACGTCTGTCGGAGCGTCGTTTGCTTACTTGTAAAACACCTCGACCTTGCCCTTGATCTTCATCAGCAGCGGCTGGCCCTTGCGGTCCACCGTTTTGCCTGCGGGCACTTTCACCCAGCCTTCGCTGATGCAGTATTCGGCCACATCAAAACGCTCGCGGTCGTTCAGGCGAATGCCAATGTCGTGCTCAAACACAGCGGCCACATGGTGCGGGCTGCGCGGGTCGATAGAAAGGCGGTCGGGCAGCGCTGGGGCTTGGGTCGCGTCGGTCATGAAAAAGCATTCACAGAATAGGAAGGAGCGGTGATTTTCCCGGATTTGGCCGGGCCTGCACGGCGCTGGGGCGACAAAGCGTGAAGCAGCCCGCTTATCACCCTCGCAGAAGCACCCGGTAAGGCTCAGCCACCCAGGCCAGCAAACACGTTTTGCACGTCTTCGTTCGCGTCGAGCGCCGCCAGAAAGCTTTCCACCTCGTCCAGCTGTTCGGGGCTCAGGCTGCCGGGGTCGATCGGGTTCTTGGGCTTGTAGCCCAGCTTGGCCGACAGCACGGTAAAGCCCTGCGCAGGCAGCGCGCGGCTGACCAGGTCCAGATCGGTCGGGTCGGTCATGAACACGGTCACGCCGTCTTCATCGCCCACGTCGAAGTCTTGTGCCCCGGCTTCAATGGCGGCCATTTCGGGGTCGGCGCCCGGTTGGGCGGGTTCGGCCTCGATGATGCCCACATGGTCAAAGTCCCAAGACACCGAGCCGCTGGTGCCCTGCTGACCCTTGCGAAACAGCACGCGCATGTCCGACGCGGCGCGGTTCACGTTGTCGGTCAGGCACTCGATCATCACCGGCACGCGGTGCGGTGCGAAACCTTCGTAAATGACGTGTTCAAAATGCACCGCCTCGCCAGTGAGCCCGGCGCCCTTCTTGATGGCCCGGTCCAGCGTTTCTTTGGGCATGGACACCTTGCGCGCCTGTTCCACCACCAGACGCAAGCGCGAGTTGGCGGCCGGGTCAGCGCCGTGGCGCGCAGCGATCATGATGTCTTTGGCCAGCTTGCCAAACAGCCGCCCTTTGGCGTTGGCCGCCAGATCTTTGTGTTTTGCTTTCCACTGCGCGCCCATGGGTGTTCCTTGTGTTGTGGCTGACCAGAGCCCACAAGTTTAGTGGACCCCGGCCTGCCACCCGGGGCCGGCACGCGCGCTCAGGCTTTCCTCAGCAGCTCAGCGTCAAACGGCAGGCTGCGCAGGCGCTTGCCGGTGGCGGCAAAGAGCGCATTGGCCACCGCCGGGGCAATGGGCGGCGTACCCGGCTCACCAATGCCGCCCGGTTTCTCGGTGCTGGCCACGATGTGCACCTCCACCTTGGGCATCTCGGTGCTGCGCAGCAGCGGATAGTCGTGAAAATTGCCCTGCTCCACCCGCCCGCCTTTCAGGGTGATCTTGCCGTACAGCGCTGCACTCAGACCAAACACAATGCCGCCCTCGATCTGGCGCTCGATGATGGTGGGGTTCACCGTCATGCCGCAGTCCACGGCCGCCACCACGCGGTGCACCCGGGGAGTGCCGTCGGGGTTCACCGACACCTCGGCCACTTCGGCCACGTAGCTGCCAAAGCTCTGCGCCACCGCGATGCCGCGAAACACACCCGCGGGCAGCGGCGTGCCCCAGCCGGCCTTTTGTGCCGCCACGTCCAACACCTGCCGGTAGCGTGGCTGCTTGTCCAGCAGGGTTCGACGAAACGCATAAGGGTCTTGGCCCGCGGCCGCCGCCATTTCGTCGATGAAACTCTCCATGAAAAAGATGTTTTGCGAATGGCCCACCGAGCGCCAGAACCACACACTCGGGCCCGGCTCCTGGCGGCTGTAGGCCAGCCGCTGGTTCGGGATGTCGTAAGGGTGATCGGCAATACCTTCCATGGCAAAGGTGTCCACGCCGTTGTCAGGAATCTTCATAAAGCCCGACGCCGCCATGATGGAAGGCGAGGCCACCCCCGCTTTCAGCACCGAGGCCTTGCCGTCGGCGCTCAGGGCGCCGGTGAACCTGGCCACGGCCGCGGGCCGGTAGAAGCCTGCAGCCATGTCATCTTCGCGGGTGTAAACCAGCTTCACCGGCGTGCCGCTGAGCTTGGACAGCAGCGTGGCGTCCACCACAAAGTCGGGCGCAAAACGGCGGCCAAAGCCCCCGCCCAGCATCAGGGTGTTGACCTTCACATTACCGGCGTCCACCTGCGCCACCTGGCTCAAAATGCCTTGCAAGGGGCCCTGGCTCTGCGTACCGGCCCAAATTTCAACGCCTTCGGGCCTGACCCAGGCGGTGCAGTTCATCGGCTCCATGCAGGCGTGCGCCAGGTAGGGCGCTTCGTAGGTGGCCTCCAGCATGCGTGCGCCCTGGGCGTCGGCGGTCCCGGTTTGCAGTGCCACCGCGCCAGGTGTCGAAGCGCCTTCGGTCAACATGGCCGTGACCTTGGCCGAAGACAGGCCGGTGTGCGCACCCAGGTCCCAGTCCACCCTCAGGGCGTCGCGCCCCTTCTTGGCGGCCCAGTATCCGGTGGCCAGCACGGCCACACCGCTGGGCAGGCTGATCACCTGCTTCACACCCTTCACGGCTTTGGCCTGGCTGTCGTCGAGCTTGGCCACCTTGGCGCCAGGCAGCGGCGCGCGCGCCATCACCGCCACCAGCATGCCCGGCAGGGTCACGTCGATGCCATACAGCGTGCTGCCATTGGTCTTGCCCACGGTGTCCAGGCGCGCCTTGCGCTGGCCTACGATCTTGAAGTCCTTCGGTTCTTTCAGCACCACCTGCTTGGGCGCTTGTTGCTTCGATGCAGCTTCGGCAAGCACGCCATAGGTCAGCTGCTTGCTGCCGTGGATCACCTGGCCCGCTTCGGTGCGGCATTCGCTGGGGGGCACCCTCCACTGTTCGGCGGCGGCTGCCACCAGCATGGCGCGGGCGGTGGCGCCGGCGTTGCGCATCACGTCCCAATGGCCCCGCACAGTGGTGGAGCCGCCGGTGGCCTGCATACCAAAGGCCGGGTTGTTGAAGGCGGTATGGGCTGGTGCCTGCTACACGCGCACGCTGGCCCAATCGGCGTCCAGCTCTTCGGCCATCAGCTGCGGAATAGCCGTCAGCACGCCCTGCCCCATTTCGGACGAACCGCAGATAACGGTGATGCGGTTGTCGGGCGTGATCCGCAGCCAGGCGTTGGGTGCAAAGCCCACCTCGCCCGCCGCGAGCGCGCGCCCGGCGAGCGGCACGGTGAAACCGACCACGAGCGCAGCGCCCGCGCCAGCCAGAAAGCCACGGCGGGTGGTGCCCACAGGGCCATCCATCTCGGGGGTGTTGGGTTGTTTCATGATCAGGCCGCCTTGCTCAATGCGACCGCGGCGTCCTTGATGGCGGCCTTGATCTGGTTGTAGGTACCGCAACGGCAAAGGTTGCCGCTCATGGCTTCGTCAATCTGGCTGTCGCTGGGGCGGGTGTTGCGGGCCAACAGTGCACAGGCACTCATGATCTGACCCGACTGACAGTAGCCGCACTGCGGCACATCGTGCTTGACCCACGCCGCCTGCACCGCCTGGCCCGCCTTGGTGGCACCCATGAACTCGATGGTGGTCACCTGCTTGCCAGCTGCCGTCGAGATGGGCGTGGAACACGAACGCACGGCCACACCATCCAGGTGCACCGTACAGGCACCGCACAGCGCCATGCCACAACCAAACTTGGTTCCGGTAAGTTGCAGGTCTTCGCGCAGCGCCCACAGCAAGGGCATGTCGGGCTCGGCGTCAACCGCCGCCGTTTTTCCGTTGACATTCAAACTGACCATGTTGTCTCCTGGGGGTTGCCTGCGGCCTTTGGCGGGCCGTTCGATCCGGCATTGTTCAGGTTTGGCCAGCAACGCACAACAGCGCGGTTTGAATGGCCCCTTCAAGCGGTCGCGAAAGGGACAAGGGTTGTGGCCTGCTCAGCCGCTTGCGCCACGGTTTACGGGGCTGCGTCAGGGCTGCAGCCGCCCAGCGCCACCTGCAACATGTCAACAAAGGCGCGCGTCTTGGCCGGCATGAGCTTGCGCCCCGGGTACACCGCCCAGGCGGTGCTGGTGGGCAGCGTCCAGCCGGGCAACACACGGCGCAGCGCGCCGCTGCGCACATCGGCCTGGGCAAAACCGTCGGGCACGGCGGCCACGCCGGCACCGGCCCGCGCCAGCCGAATCAGCATCTCGGGTGAGTTGGCACTGGCGCGCCCGGCGGGCACACCGCTCCAGCGCTGGTCGCCTTGTATCAGCGTCCAGGCCGCTGGCTCGCCGCTGCCACGCATCAGGCGCACGGCCGCGTGGCGCGCCAGGTCGTCGGGGCTCTGCGGGTCGCCGTGTTCGGCCAGGTAGTCAGGCGAGGCATACAAGCCGTGGGTAAACACCGCCAGCTTGCTGGCCACCAGCAGCGCGTCGTCAGGCAGATCGCCCATGCGGATGGCCACATCAAAGCCTTCGCCCAGCAAGTCCACCCGCCGGGGCGACAGATCCAGCTCCAGCGAAATGGCGGGGTGCAGCGCCATGAAGGCGGCCAGGCTGTCCACCAGCAGCAGGTTGGCAAAGTCGCTGGGCATGGACACGCGCAGCCGCCCGCTCGGCGCCGCCTGGCGCTGCTCGCGCAGCACGGCCACGGCGTCCATTTCGGCCACCACCTGGCGCGCATGCTCCAGCAGTTGCAGACCAAATTCGGTGACGGTTTGGCGCCGCGTGGTGCGCAGCAGCAGGCGCTCGCCCATGCGCTGTTCCAGCGCTGCCAAGCGGCGCGATACGGTGGATTTGGGCAAGCCCAGGCGCTCGGCCGCGCGGCTGAAGCTGCCCAGCTCGGCCACGCGGGCAAAGATCAGCAAATCGTTGGGGTCCACCCCGTATTCAGCGCTTGATTGTTCCACCATAGCAACAATCATATCCATTTCAAGGGATTTTCAAGACGATTGATCCACCTTAAAGTCAACGCATCGAACAACGCTTTTCAAGGAAAACACCATGAACATCCTGCAAATCAACGCCAGTGCCCGCCGCGAAGGCGCCAACTCCACCAAAGTGGCCAACAGCGTGGTCGAGCGCCTGAAAGCGGCCAACCCCGCCGCCACGCTCACCCTGCGCGACCTGGCCGTGACGCCACACCCGGTGCTGGACGAAGCCGCCCTGGGCGCCCTGTTCACTCCGGCCGATCAGCGCAGCCCCGAGCAAGCTGCCCGCGTGGCGCTGGACGACGCGCTGATTGCCGAAATCCAGTCGCACGACACGATCGTGCTGGGCGTGCCCATGTACAACTTTGGCGTGCCGGTGCAGTTCAAGGCCTGGATCGACGCCATTGCCCGCGCCGGCACCACCTTCCGCTACACCGCCACCGGCCCCGAAGGCCTGCTGACGGGCAAGACGGTGTACGTGGCCCTGGCCCGGGGCGGCCTGTACCGCGACACGCCCAACGATTCGCAGGTGCCTTACCTCAAGGCTGTGTTGGGCTTCCTGGGCATGACCGACGTGCGCTTCATCTACGCCGAAGGCCTGGCCATGGGCCCGGAAGCGGCGGCCAAGGGCTTTGCCCAGGCCGAAGCCGACCTGGAAGCGGCCCTCACTTGATTTGACACGCCCCGCCCCGTTTCACCAGGAGACTGCCATGACCACCACCCTCACCGCACCCAGCGTCCAGCAACCACGCCGCGTGGAGCGCCTGATCGCGGGTCAAGCCACGTCGGACGGCGCGGGCGTGAAGCTCACCCGCGTGCTCACGCAAGACTTGCAGCGCCGGCTCGACCCATTTTTGATGCTCGACGCCTTTGGCAGCGACAACCCGGACGACTACATCGCCGGGTTCCCGGACCACCCGCACCGCGGCTTTGAGACCATCACCTACATGATCGCGGGCCGCATGTTGCACCGCGACAGCGCGGGCAACGAGGGTCTGCTGGAAAACGGTGGTGTGCAGTGGATGACCGCCGGCAAAGGTGTGATCCATTCAGAGATACCGCAGCAGGAAGAAGGCGTGATGGAAGGCTTTCAGCTCTGGCTGAACCTGCCCGGGCGCGACAAGATGAACGCGCCCTGGTACCGCGATTTCAAGAACGCCGAGCTGCCGCAGTTCACCACGCCCGAGGGCGTGGCCGTGACCGTGATCGCCGGTGAGAGCCACGGTGTGGGCGGTGCCGTGACCCGTGACGCCACCGCGCCGGTTTACCTGGACCTGCACCTGCCGGCAGGCACTGCGTTCGCCCAATCTTTGCCGGCCGGGCACAACGCTTTTGTGTATGTGTACCGGGGTGAAGTCACCATCGGTGGCCAGCGCGTGCCGGCGCAGCGCATGGCCCTGCTGGCCAACGAGCCCGGTGCCGATGGCGTGGTAATGGAAGGCACCAGCGACGCCAAGGCGCTGCTGATCGCCGGTTGCCCGTTGAACGAACCGATCGCGCAATACGGCCCGTTCGTGATGAACACCAAAGACGAGATTTACCAGGCGCTGAACGACTTCCGCGATGGGCGCCTGGGTGAGGAAAGCCAGCGCGCTTGAGCGCGACAGCCCACCCAGCTGCCATAAAAAACCCCGCCTAAGAAACCCGGGCGGGGTTTTTCACTTCGTTCACCCTTAATCAACCACCCACGGCCTTCAGGCGCATCTGGTTGGGCAGCGGCACCGAGCGCCGCAACACGTCTTCGGCCAGCCACAACGCCGAACGGCGGCCGCGTTCGGCCACCATGGGCAGCGGCATTTGCTGGTAGTCGTCGTTGAAGACCTCAAAGCTGTAGTCGCCCGCATAGCCCAGCCGGTCGAGCTTTTGCACCAGCTCCACCAGCTGCTCGCTGTGCACGCCTTCGCCAGGGAACACGCGAAAGGTGCGCGCGGTGGTCATGCGCTCTTCGAAGGTCTTGGTTTCCTGCCACATGAAGTCGGCCAGCTGCACCAAGAAGATCTTGCTCGGGTCGAGGTAGTCGATCTCTTCCAAACTGGTCTTGGCTGCGAAGATGTGAAAGGAATCAATGCCCAAGCCCAGGTTGGGGCAGTCGGCGCGGCAGACCACGTCCCACGCGGTGGTGAACTCGTTGATGGTGCGGCCCCACGAAAGGCCTTCGTAGGCTATTTTGATGCCCAGCGGCAGCGCCAGCATGGCGAGCTTGCGCAGGTCGCGCGCGAGGTGGTCAAGGTCCTGGCTGGCGTGGGCTGACGTGGACGAGCACGCGAGCAGCACCTTGCAGCCCAGCGCAGCACACATTTCCAGCATGGCCTTGGCGATGTCCACTTTGTAGTGGTGCAGGTGTCCGCTGAGGCCTTCAAAGTCGCGCAGCACCTGAAAGCCGGTGCCGCGCATCCCGCTGGCTTTCACAGCCGCCACCGCAGCTTCAATGCCGCCGGGGTGGCCATTGAGATCGTTGGCCTTGAGCATGACCTGCGAAAAGCCCGCAGCCTTCATGGCGCCGAGCTTGGCTTCGAGCGGGCCGGCCAGGGTGATGGTGTCCATACCGAAACCCTGGATGGCCTCGACAATGGCGGCTTGTGTGGGCTTCATGGGCTTAGGCTCCCAGGTGCGGTTCGTTGTGCACCAGCTCAAACACCACCGAGCCCAGGTAGGTCTTGGTGATGGCGCCGCGCTGTTCGGTGTGGGCCGCAGGCGTTTCCACGAACTCCACGCCCAGCGCTCGCAGGGCTTGCACCGCGGCCAGCACGTCGGGCACACCCAGGCCGATGCGCTGAAGTTTTTCGTCGGAGTCGTGCACGTTCACCTCGGGCTCCACCAGCTGGAGCATGAAGCGTTTGGCCGGATCCAGCGCGGGCGTGCGCAGCAGCGTGCCCTTGGGCATGATGCCGAAGCGCTGCTCGTCGGGAATGAGTTCGGTGCCAAAAAGCTCGCTGTAAAACGCGATCCAATCGTTGCTGCGCTCGGAACCGATGTACTGCACCACGCCAAAGAAGCCGATGCCTGCGGTGGCAGGCGGGCGCTGGTCCACGGTGGGGATGGGCACAAAGTCCACGTCGTAGATCGAGAACTCTTTGTAGCGGTCCACGAAGTAGATGCGGCTGCCGCCCGCGCCGTGGACGGCGGGGATGTTGAGTTCCATCACCTCGGCGTGCGTGGTCACGGCCCAGGCGCCGCGCTCCAGCACGCAGTGGTAGGCGGCGCGGGCGTCGCGCACGCGCAGCGCGATCGCCGAAATGGCAGGCACGTCACTGCCATGGCTGGCGCCTTTGGCGTCGCTGGGGTGGGCGTTCACCACAATGTTGAGCTCGCCCTGGCGGTACAGCAGCACCTCGCGCGAGCGGTGGCGCGCCACCGGGCGGAAGCCCATCATCTCCAGCACCTGGCCGAGGGCCTGGGGCTTGGTGGTGGCGTATTCGATGAACTCGATGCCGTCCAGGCCCAGCGGGTTGGCGGCGTCGCTGAACGAGGCTTGCAGGGGCTCGCGGGAAGCCGCGGTGTTGAGCAACAGATCACTCATGCATGTGTCTCCGGAATGAGAAGGGCGCTGGCGGCGGGCGGGCCCACGGACGCGGGCCCGCCCATTTTGCGCCCATCGAATGTAGGGGCTGGCCCACCAGGCTGACCAGCCGGTGGCGCGTCGCCCGGTCGATAATCGCACATCATCAGCCACTCATCGAACGATGCAAGGGTTTTTCCTCACCCGACCTCCCTCCCAGGAACAGCTGCCCGTGAACGACGCCACCCCCGGCCCCTCGCCCGCCCTCGAAAAACGCGACTGGATCGCCGGCCTTGAAAAAGGCCTGGCGGTGATCGAAGCCTTTGACGACCAGCACCCGCGCCTGACCGCCAGCCAGGCCGGCGCGCGCTGCGGACTCACCCGCACCGCCGCGCGGCGCTACCTGCTGACGCTGGCGCACCTGGGCTACGTGGGCAGCGATGGCAAGCTGTTCTGGCTGACGCCGCGCATCTTGCGGCTGGGCCATGCCTACCTCGAATCGGCGCGGCTGCCGCGGCTGGTGCAGCCGTTTCTGCAGCGCATCGCCGGTGGCACGCAGGAAGTGGCGTATCTGGGCGTGCTCGACGGCGACGACACGGTCTACATCGCGCGCAGCGGCGCGCACCGCCTCATGAACACCGGCTACATGCTGGGCTCGCGCGTGCAGGCGCAGGTGACGGCGGCGGGCATGGCCATCCTCGCGGCCCTGGGCGAAACCGCGGCCAATGCCTGGCTGTCGCAGCACACGCTGCGCACCTACACGCCCTACACACTCTCCCGCCCGGAAGACCTGCAGACCGAGCTGGCCCGCGTGCGCCGCCAGGGCTGGGCGCTGTCAGAGCAGCAGATGGAACTGAACTACCGCGGCATCGCCGTGCCGCTGCTGGACCGCAACAACGTGGTGCACGGCGCGGTCAGCATCACCATGCCGATCAACCAGGAAAGTAGCGAAGACGCCACCAAGCGCGTGCTGCCGGTGCTGCAGGAAGCGGCCCGTGGCCTCAGGCCGCTGATCTAACCGTGTGTTCGAGCGTGCGCAGGCGCAACGCGCAGCCGGTGGCCACCAGCGCGCAAGCGGCCGAGAGCCAGAACACGCTGGCCAGGCCGAATGCGGAACTGAGCACACCGCCGCCGAGCCCGCCGATCACCCCCGGGATGCCGTAACCCACCACGGTGTAGAGCGCCTGCCCGCGCCCGCGCAAGCGGCCCGGGAAGTGGTGCGACAGCAGCGCAATGCACACAGTGTGGTGCGCCGCAAAGGTGATGGCGTGCAGCGCCTGCGCCAGCAGCAACAGCGGCAACACCATGGGCAAAGCGGCGGTCAGCCCCATGCGCAGCGCCATGAGCGCAGCGGCCAGCACCAGCCAGCCGGTGAGCGAGAGCAAGGGCAGCCAGCGCCCCTGAAAGAAAAACCAGCCAATCTCGATCACCACCGACAAAGCCCACAGCAGGCCAATCACCGTCTTGCTGTAGCCCAGGCTGTCCAGATACAGCGAGAAAAACACGTAAATGAAGATGTGCGCCAGCACATGAAAAAACACGGCGGCGAAAAACCAGCGCACGGCGGGCAGACGCAACACCGGCCACATGTCAGGGTGCTGGTCTTCGTGGTGAGCGGTTTCTTTGAAGTCGGGCAGCAGCCACACGCTGACCACCACCGCCGCCAGCGTCACCAGCGTCCAGGCGGGGAAATGCCCCATGCCAAAGCGCTCAAACCACCAGCCGGCGCTGACCACCGTGATCAGAAAACCCAGCGAACCCCAGAGCCGCACGCGGCCATAGCGTTTGGCGTCAAACGCGCCACCCTGGCTCACCAGGTGCGCCAACGCGGCTTCGCTCATGGGCATCATGGCGCTGGTGTGGGTGAACATGAGCAGCAACACCACAAACAGCGCCACGCCGCCGAGCGGAAACCACAGGCCCATGGACAGAAGCAGCGCCACCGTAGCCCCAAAACGCAACAGCTTCACGCGCTCGCCGGTGCGGTCGCTCAGCATGCCCCAACCGTAGGGCGCAAACAGGCGGGTGGCCGACTGCACCGACGTGAGGACCGCAATGGCGATCAGGCTGAATCCCAGCTCTTTCAGCCACAGCGGCAGGTAGGGGTTGAAAAACCCGATGTGCGCGAAATAGCTGGCTGAGAGCGCCGCAAACGGGAACAGTTGTCTGCGCTGGCTCACCGCGCGCCCCGTTCGGGCTGAGCCTGATTTCCCGATCGTCCTGAACCTGTCGAAGAAAGCCCTCGCAAGCCCTTCGACAGGCTCAGGGCGAACGGGAGTGACGGGTGCACGAAAGACTTGAAATCAACGGCGAGAAGCTGCGGCGATGTCAGGCGTCTCGACCTTGACATCACCACACTGCGCGCGGTGGCGCAGCGCGTGGTCCATCACCACCAGCGCCAGCAGCGCTTCCATGATGGGCGCGGCGCGAATGCCCACACACGGGTCGTGCCGGCCCTTGGTGATCACTTCGGTGGGTTGTCCGTCCACGTCGATGCTGTCGCGTGGCACCAAAATGGAGCTGGTGGGTTTGATGGCAATGGACACGTCCAGGTCTTGCCCGGTGCTGATGCCGCCTAGCACACCCCCGGCGTTGTTGCCCACAAAGCCTTCGGGCGTGAGCGAATCACCGTGCGTGCTGCCGCGCTGCGCCACACTGGCGAAACCGGCGCCAATTTCCACACCCTTCACCGCGTTCAATCCCATCATGGCGTAGGCAATGTCGGCATCGAGCTTGTCGTACAGCGGCTGACCCAGGCCCACCGGCATGTTTTTGGCCACCACGCGCAGGCGAGCACCACACGAGTCACCGCTCTTGCGCAGCGCACCCATGAAGTCTTCCAGCGCTGAAACGTCGGCCACTGGCGCAAAAAACGGGTTGTTGGGCACATGGTCCCAGCTCTCAAAGCCAATGGCCACGTCACCAATTTGCGTCATGCAGGCGTGAAAGGTGGTGCCGTAGTGCTCTTTCAGCCACTTCTTGGCCACCGCGCCGGCCGCCACGGTGGGCGCCGTGAGGCGGGCCGAGCTGCGACCACCGCCGCGCGGGTCGCGGATGCCAAACTTCTGCCAGTAGGTGTAGTCGGCATGGCCGGGCCGGAAAGTCTGCAGGATGTTGCCGTAGTCCTTGCTGCGCTGGTCGGTGTTGCGAATCAGCAGCGCAATAGGCGTGCCGGTCGTCTGGCCTTGGTACACACCGCTCAAAATTTCCACCGCATCGGGCTCGTTGCGCTGGGTGACGAATTTGCTGGTGCCGGGACGGCGGCGGTCCAGGTCCAGCTGGATGTCGGCCTCGGTCAGCGCCATGCCGGGCGGACAGCCGTCGATCACGCAGCCAATGGCCGGGCCGTGGGATTCACCAAAGTTGGTGACGCAAAACAGGGTGCCGAAGGTGTTGCCGCTCATAGTGGGCTGGATTATCCCAGAGGGCCGACGTGGTGCTGCACCGCCCAGTCTGGTGCGTCCCAGCGCAGCTTTCGGTGCATGCGGGCGCTCGAACAGCTGCAAAGGCCAATGGAACGCTTCATGCTTTGTGCTGCATTGCAACAAGTTGATTGCATCCACCGCCCAAGGAGCGCCCCATGCTGGACCGAACCACCACCCTGTTCTCCCATGTCAAACCCGGTGAAACCGAATTTGTGCGCGGCGGCCTGCGCGACTTTTTTCTCTACCGCGACCTGGGCGTGGCGGCAGCCACGCACGGCAAGGTGGTGGCGCACCTGGTGAAGGCCAACCTGCCGCCCGACGGTGGCACGGGCTGGCACATCCACGAGGCCGACTTCCAGATCGTGATCATGACCAAAGGCTGGGCCAAGTTCATGTACGAAGACCAGGTGACGCTGGTAGAAGCCGGCGACGTGGTGCACCAGCGCCCGGGCATTCGCCACTACCTGTTTGACTACTCGCCCGACATGGAATACCTGGAAATCGTGTCGCCGGCAGACTTCAAATCGGTGCCGGTGGAGCCGGTTTGCGAAATCCCGAAGCCCATACCCTGGACCGAGCCGTGATAGGGACCAAGACCTGGCGCCTTTCCGGCGCGAAGTACCCCAGTCCAGAGGTGCCGCGGAACTGGCTCTGCCAGGCCGCAGGCACCGCCCCCTTGAGGGGGTCACGCGCAGCGCGGTAGGGGGTGGGTCAAAATTCTGCCTCAAGCTCGTCAATTTCGTCGGGTTCCGCCTGTGCCGCCGCCACCCATTCTTTCATCGCAGGCAGGGCCATGATGGCGTCGCAGTAGGCCACGCATTCGGCATCCAGCGGTACGTCGTAGGTGATGAAGCGGGTGACCACCGGCGCAAACATCGCGTCGGCGATGCAGGGCTTGGCGCCGAACAGGAACGGGCCGCCGTACTTGGCCAGACACTCCTGCCAGATGATTTCAACCCGGTCGATGTCGGTGCGTGCCCGCGACCAGAGTTTGAAGCCGGGAAAGTGGGCCTTGATATTCATGGGCAGCGACGAGCGCATGGCGCTGAAGCCCGAATGCATTTCGCCGCAAATGGCGCGGCAGTGGGCACGGGCAGCGCGGTCGGCCGGCAGCAGCCCGGCTTTGGGCTTGATCTCGTTCAAATACTCGCCGATGGCCAGCGTGTCCCACACGTGCACGCCGTCGTGCTCCAGCGAGGGCACGCGCATGGAGGCCGACAGCAGCAGCATTTCGGCCTTCATGGCCGGGTCGTCGGGCGAAATGGTGTTTTCGGTGAACTCCAGCTTGGCCA
The DNA here is from genome assembly GCF_058731905.1 of Hydrogenophaga sp. L99. Classification (NCBI taxonomy): domain Bacteria; kingdom Pseudomonadati; phylum Pseudomonadota; class Betaproteobacteria; order Burkholderiales; family Comamonadaceae; genus Hydrogenophaga; species Hydrogenophaga sp. L99. The sequence goes on from NZ_CM178972.1 coordinate 2,043,988, forward strand.
GTTTGGCCATGAGCCAGCCGCGCAGAGCCCACGCGCCATAATTTTTGCTGCTGATCGTGAGAACCGCCTTGGCCATTAACATGCTCCTTTTGAAGCGGTACCACGAGCAATCCCTGTGCCACCTTTGTGCATGCCGAACGCACCAGCCGGGTGCAACCCGCGCTGGCCCATTACTTGCCTGCACAACAGCATCCCAACAGAGGAAAGAGCGCAATGCTGTACCAGGCCTACCAACTTCAGTCCGACCTGGCCTCGCCGCTGCGGCTGGCGGCCCAGCACCTCAGCGCCTCGCTCTGGCTCCAGCAAACCGAGCGCACCCTGCTGCGCAAAGTGGCGGCTGCGTGCGATGTGCTGTCGCGCCTGCACCTCACCCATTCGCGCCCGCCTTACAACATCCATTCGGCCACGGTGGACGGCCGCGAAGTCCCGGTGGTGGAAGAAACCGTGCTCACGCTGCCGTTTGGCACCCTGCTGCGCTTTCGCAAAACCGATACCGACCTGCCGCCCCAACCCAAGGTGCTGTTGGTGGCGCCGCTTTCAGGCCACTTTGCCACCCTGCTGCGCGAAACCGCGCGCACGCTGTTGCAAGACCACGAGGTGTTCATCACCGATTGGCACAACGCGCGCGATGTGTCGCTGCTGCACGGCGGGTTCAGCCTGGACGACTACATCAGCTACATGATCGCGTTCACCGAAGCGGTGGGCGAAGGCAGCCACCTGGTGGCGGTGTGCCAGCCTTGCGTGGCCGCGCTCGCCGCCACGGCCATCATGGCCGAAGACGACAACCCGGCCCAACCGCGCAGCCTCACACTGATGGCCGGCCCGGTGGACTGCCGCGTGAACCCCACGGAAGTGAACCGGCTGGCGGTGAGCAAGCCCATCGCGTGGTTTGAGAAGAACCTCATCAGCCATGTGCCGCTGCCCCACACCGGGTTCATGCGCCGGGTGTACCCCGGTTTTGTGCAGCTCTCGGCCTTCATCAGCATGAACCCGGAGCGGCACAAGCAGTCGTTTCGGCACATCTACGACCACCTGGACCACGGCCGGGTGGAGGAAGCCGCCACCATTCAGGACTTTTACGAGGAATACCTGGCGGTCAACGATTTGCCGGCCGAGTTCTACCTGGAAACGGTGGAAAAAGTGTTTCAAACCTACGACCTGCCCCGCGGCGTGCTGCAGTACAAAGGCCGCACCGTCAACCCCGCAGCCATCCGCCGCACAGCGCTCATGACGGTGGAGGGCGAGCGCGACGACATTTGCGCCGTGGGCCAGACGGTAGCTGCGCAGGACCTGTGCCCCAGCGTGCGGCCCTATCTGAAAACACACCATGTGCAAACCGGCGTGGGGCATTACGGCGTGTTCAGCGGGCGTCGCTGGAACCAGCAGATTTACCCGCGGGTGCGGGACATGATCCACAGCTCGATGTAACCCCCCGCGCCGCGCTGCGCGCGTCACTCCCCTGCTGGGGGCAACACCAGCGGTTTGGCAGAGCCAGCCCCGCGGTTTCCGGGGTTGTGGACGTTTCACGCAAACGGCGCTGCCATGCAAAACACCCCGGCTGGCGGGGCGTTTTGCGTGGCGCCGGTGGGTTTACTTGGCGGCTTCGACGGGGGCAGCGCCCTCTTCCTCGGGCCAATCGCGGATGTAGGCTTTGAGCATCTTGTTTTCAAAGTTCTGGCTGTCCACCACGGCTTTGGCAACGTCGTAAAAGCTGATCACACCCATGAGCATGCGGTTGTCCATGACGGGCATGTAGCGGGTGTGGCGCTCCAGCATCATGGGGCGCACCTCGTCCAGCTCGGTCTCTGGTGTGCAGCTCATGGGGTGGTCGTCCATCACGGTGCGCACCGTCTTGCCATTGAGCACACCGCCGTTTTTCGCCAGCGTGTGGATCACCTCGCGAAAGGTCAACATGCCCACCAGTTCCCCGCGGTCCATCACGGCCAGCGAACCAATGTCGTATTCCGACATGGTTTGCACCGCACGGTCCAGCGATTCTTCGGGCTGGCAGGTGTAGAGCGTTCCGCCCTTGACGCGCAAGATGTCACTGACTTTCATGGCTGTTCTCCTCGGAGTTTCGCTGTCTCCAGCTGGGCTGTTGTGGGTGGGAATATAGCCCACAATAAACGGTAAAACCACTGCGCACAACCGGTTTCGGGTGTGACGCTTCAACTCTGGAGACCCTGCATGTCCGATTATTCCGACCCTGGCTTTGACACCCTGGCGCTGCACGCCGGTGCCACGCCCGACGCCACGGGCGCGCGCGCCGTGCCGATCCACCTCACCACATCGTTCGTGTTCGAGTCCAGCGACCACGCCGCCGCCCTGTTCAACCTGGAGCGCGCAGGCCATGTGTACAGCCGCATCAGCAACCCGACCAACGCGGTTTTTGAGCAGCGCATGGCCGCGCTGGAGGGCGGCATTGGCGCCATTTCGGTGGCCAGCGGCCAGGCCGCGCTGCACCTGAGCGTGGCCACGCTCATGGGCGCGGGTTCGCACATCGTCGCCAGCACGGCGCTGTACGGCGGCAGCCAGAACCTGCTGCACTACACGCTGCGCCGCTTCGGCATCGAAACCACGTTTGTGAAGCCGGGCGACATCGATGGCTGGCGTGCCGCCGTGCGGCCCAACACCAAACTGTTTTTCGGCGAAACCGTGGGCAACCCGGGCCTGGACGTGCTGGACATACCAACCGTGGCGCAAATCGCCCACGAGGCCGGCGTGCCCCTACTGGTGGACAGCACGCTGACCACGCCCTACCTGATCAAACCTTTTGAGCACGGCGCCGACCTCGTTTACCACTCGGCCACCAAGTTTCTAAGCGGCCACGGCACCGTGATTGGCGGCGTGGTGGTGGACGGTGGCAGTTTCGACTGGGACAAATCGGGCAAATTCCCCGAGCTGACCGAGCCCTACGACGGTTTCCACGGCATGACCTTCAGCGAAGAAAGCACCGTGGGCGCGTTCCTGCTGCGCGCGCGGCGCGAAGGCCTGCGCGACTTTGGCGCCTGCCTGTCGCCACACAGCGCCTGGCTGATATTGCAAGGCATTGAAACGCTGTCGCTGCGCATGGACCGGCACATGGCCAACACCGAGCGCGTGGTGCAGTTTCTGGCCAGCCACCCGCTGGTGGGACGCGTGGGCCACCCGCTGCTGGACAGCCACCCGAGCCACGCCCTGGCTGAAAAGCTGTTGCGCTTTGGCGCCAAGGGCGCGGGCTCGGTGTTCAGCTTCGACATCAAAGGCTCGCGCGAACAGGGCAAAGCCTTCATTGAAGCGCTGAAAATTTTCAGCCACCTGGCCAACGTGGGCGACTGCCGCTCGCTGGTGATCCACCCGGCCAGCACCACCCATTTCCGCATGGCGGACGAAGCTCTGGCCGGTGCCGGCATTGGCCCGGGCACGATCCGCCTGTCCATCGGGCTGGAGGATGCGGACGATTTGATCGACGACTTGAAGCGCGCGCTGAAAGCGGCGGAAAAAGCGGCCTGATACACAAACACCGTTCGGGCTGAGCCTGTCGAAGCCCTTCGACAAGCTCAGGGCGAACGGAATGGAGACCCAACATGTACCTCACCGTCAACGGCGCAAAAACCTATTGCTACACCGGCGGCAAAGCCTTCGATGCCGCCAAACCCACCGTGGTCTTCATCCACGGCGTGCTGAACGACCACAGCGTCTGGATTTTGCAAAGCCGCTACCTGGCCCACCACGGTTTCAACGTGCTGGCGGTCGACCTGCCAGGCCACTGCAAGAGTGGCGGCGACGCGCCGTCGTCTGTCGAGGAAGCCGCCGATTTCATTGCCGCCATGCTGCACGCCGCGGGTGTGCAAAAGGCCGCACTGGTGGGCCACAGCTGGGGCTCGCTGATCGCGCTGGAAGCGGCGGCGCGCCTGCAAGACCGCGTGAGCCGCCTGGTGCTGGTGGGTACCGCTTACCCCATGAAGGTGTCGCCCGCGCTCATTGAAGCTTCGCTGAACGAGCCCATGAAAGCGCTGAACATGGTGAACGTGTTTTCGCGCAGCACGCTGGCCGCACCGCCCTCGGCGCTGGGGCCGGGCACCTGGGTGTTTGGCGCCGGCATGGCGCTGGGGCGACGGGTGCTGGCGAGCAACACCGCCGTGAACGTGTTCCACCGCGGCTTTGTGGCCTGCGACCGCTACGCGGGCGGTGAAGCCGCCATGGCCAAGCTGCCTTGCCCGGTGCTGTTTTTGCTGGGCGCGCAAGACCAGATGACGCAACCCAAGGCCGCAAAAACCTTGATCACAGCCGCGCAGGCCAGCGGCCAACGGGTGCAAGTGGCGCAGCTGCCGGTGGGCCACCACCAGATGACGGAAGCGCCCGACGCCACCCTGTTTGCCATTCGGGACTTTTTGACGCCATGAGCCACCCGCCGCATGGCCCGCTGAGCCCCGCCGATGTGTCTCGGGTGATTGAAATGGCCTGGGAAGACCGCACCCCGTTTGAAGCCATCGAGCGGCAGTTTGGGCTCAACGAGCCGGCCGTGGTGGCGCTGATGCGGCGCGAGCTGAAGTTGCGCTCGTTCAAAATGTGGCGCGAACGCATGGCCGGCCGCGCCACCAAACACGACAGCCTGCGTCAGCCAGGCGCCCCGCGGCACCGGGCCAGCCACACACGGCAAGCCTGAATCAGGACCCTGAGCGGAGGGAGCGCTGACCGGGCATTTCCGACTGGCGCGATGCGTGTGCCCGGGTGTGCTGCGTGCCTTTGTGCGAGGCGTGCACCACGCCCAGGCTCTGGGTTTCAAACTGCGAAGCTTGCGGAAACAGGCTCTGCAGTGTGGCCTTCACCTGGGCCAGCCTTGGGTCGTGGCCGTGCGCATCGTCCGTGGTGTCGTTGACGCAGAAAAAGTCCAGCTGCCCGCTGGCTTTCACCAAGGCTGCCAGCTGCCCTGCCTGATCGGCATCGCCCGTGGCCACGTACAGGTGGGCGTAGTCCCGAATTTTGGCCACACCATGCGCCAGGGCCCAGCGCAGCACGAAGTCGGACACCAGGGTCGGGTTGTCCCAGGTGCGAAACACGCCGGAACGCACCCGCTCGAACAGCTCAGGCGCCTCGTCTTCCAGCCGAAACAGCAGCGACTTCAACATAGGCCGCGGCGAGTGCGCAAAGGTGCGGGGCGTGTGGCAGTAGTCGGCTCCGCTGAGCGAAGGCAGCGCGTTGAGCCACTGGTCCGACAAGCGGCTGGCGTTTTCCAGCGAATTGTCATCCGGCCGCATGGGGCCTTCCCGCACGTCCGGGTCGTCAGACCAGGCGGCATAAAAACCACCCGGCCAAAACCAGTGATCCAGCCGAACCGGCGCGCCAAAAAACACGTCGTCGTTGAGATAAAAATAGCGCTCGGACAGCCCGGTAATGCGGTGGATGTAGGACTCGATGTTGCCGGAATCGAAAGTGGGCAGGCGGTCGGCGGGTAGCAAATCGCGGTGGCTCACCACGGTGAGGCGGCTGGTATCGCGCAGCCAGGGCGGCGTCTGCTCGTCGGTCACCAGGTACACATGGCCGTGATCGGGGAAAAACCGCTCCAGCGCACGCAAACTGTAGCGCAGCTCCTCGTTGTCCCGAAAACGCCCCTCCACATTGCCGAAGGGTGCCAGCGCCTCGGTTTGGGCGGCGTCCATGCCGAGAGCGGCCCGGTGCCTTTTGGCACGCCAGACAGGGTCGTTGCCGTCTACCCAGAGGTAAACGATATCGATGGAGGGCTCGGCAACTGGGGGAAGCATGACTAGAAAAAACGAAGCGCAAAAGCGAAAAAATGGCAATCGCCATGAAAGGGGCCGGCTTGAGCGAAGCCAAAGCCGGCGCAACGGTTCCCTGGCATTCACAACCGGGGACAAATGGTACGGTGGTTTGGCTGCTTGAGCGTGGCCACGGGTTATCGGCATGGCGCGGTCAAGCCCGCACCCAAGCGGCCAGCGCTGCCAGAATGGCGCCATGCACACAACCATTTCCCCCGAAGCCATCACGCCCGCCATGACCCCGGCACGCGCCCAGGCCATTGCCGCCAACTTTGACCTGCGCGCCCTGCCCGCCGACTTTCTGGCCAACCCCTACCCGGTGTACGCCGCGCTGCGCGCAAGCGAGCCGGTGCGGCGCATGCCCGACGGCTCGTATTTTCTGACCCGCTACACCGACCTGGTGACCGTGTACCGCGACGCAGCCACCTTCAGTTCGGACAAACACGTGGAATTTGCGCCCAAATACGGGGCGGGTTCACCGCTGTTTGAGCACCACACCACCAGCCTGGTGTTCAACGACCCGCCGCTGCACACCCGCGTGCGCAAGCTCATCATGGGCGCGCTCACCCGGCGCGCCATTGCCGACATGGAACCCGGCCTGGTGCAGTTGGTGGACGGTCTGCTCGACCGATTGGCCGAACAAGGCGGTGGCGATCTGATCGAAGACTTTGCCTCGGCCATTCCGGTGGACATCATCGGCAACCTGCTGGGTGTGCCCCACCCCGACCGCGGGCCGCTGCGGGCCTGGTCGCTGGCCATTTTGGGCGCGCTGGAACCGGTGGTGTCGCCCGAGCAGCAAGCGCTGGGCAACCAGAGCGTGACCGACATGCTGGACTACCTGCGCACCCTGGTGGCGGCGCGCCGCCGGCAACCCGGCGACCCCGAGCGCGACGTGTTGACCCGGCTGATTCAGGGCGAGGCCGGCGGTGAACAGCTCAGCGAAGTGGAGCTGCTGCAAAACTGCATTTTTCTGCTGAACGCCGGGCACGAAACCACCACCAACCTGATTGGCAATGGCCTCCTGGCGCTGCAGGAACACCCAGAGGCCCACGCGCAGTTGCAGCAAGCGCTAAAACAGACCGGCGGCGATGCGCTGGCACAAGAGGCCGTGCTGACACGCGCGGTGGACGAGTTTCTGCGCTTCGAGTCGTCCAACCAGCTGGGCAACCGCCGCGCGCTGTGCGCCACCACGGTGGGTGGGGTGGACCTGCCGGCGGGCGCGCTCGTCACCTTGTGTATTGGCGCAGCCAACCGAGACCCGGCGCAATGCCCAAACCCCGAGGCGCTGGACCTCACCCGCGAACCCAACAAACACCTGGCGTTTGGCTTTGGCATTCACCAGTGCGCGGGGTTGAGCCTGGCGCGGCTGGAGGGTCGCGTTGCCATTGGCCGCTTTTTGCAGCGTTTTCCGAACTACCGGCTTACGCAGGCACCGCTGCGGGGTGGCAGGGCCCGGTTTCGCGGGTTTCTGCAGGCGCCGTTCAGCGTCGCCTGAGCCCGCTCAACCCGAGCTGACCGACGGCCCCACCACCTCGGTTGGCACGGCTGTGTCGGCAGGCGGCTCGGCCAGGGCCTGCGCCACGGTGAGCTGGGCGCACCGGCTCTCAAACCAAAAGCGGGCGGTGCTGGCCTGGCGCGCAATCAACAGGCGTTCTACCAGCGGCGCCAGTGGCGTCTGCACCGGATCGATCAGCAGCACATAGCGCTCACCATCTTCATCCAGGCGTCCCAACCAATCCAGTTGCACCAGGGCCGCCACGGGCGCTTCCAGCTGCAAGGCTTCCACCCGCAGCACCTGGGCCAGCGTCTCCAGGCTCATGCCGCGCTGCGCGTCACCCCGCACCCGGCGCAGTTGCTCCAGCACCTCCAGCGCGAGCTGAAAGTTCCAGCCCGGCTGGTCGCCCCGGCGCGCAATGCCCGACAACAGGCTGGGCAAGTAGGCCGCCACCACCGCGCCCAGCAGCACGATCACCCAGGCCACATAAATCCAGACCAGCAAGATCGGCACGGTGGCGAAGGTGCCGTACACGACCGAATACGTGGGCACCTGCGCCAGGTACCAGGCCAGCACCTTTTTGGCCAGCTCCAGGCCGGTGGCCACAAACAAGCCCCCCAGCAGGGCATGGGCCCAGCGCACATGGGTGTTGGGCACGTAGCGGTACAGCGCAGCAATGCCCCCGGTCACCAGCGCCAGCTGCACCGACTCAAGCAAAAAGCGCACGCCACCAGGCAGGTTGGACACCACACCACGCGAAGCCGTGAGCGCATAGGACGTAACGGTGAGGCTACCCGCCAGCAGCAAAGGCCCCAGCGTGAGCAAGGCCCAATACACCAGCACGCGCTGAGTGAGCGAGCGCGATTGGCGCACGCGCCAGATGTCGTTGAGTTTGCGGTCGATGGTCAGGATCAGCGCCAGCGCCGTCACCAGCAGCACCAGGGCACCGGCCCAGCCCATTTGCCCCGCCTTGCCGGCAAACTCGTTCAGGTAACTCAACACCTGTTTGGCAATGTTTTCGGGCACCAGGCTCTGGATCAGCCAGCGCTGCAGCGTGTCTTGCAGGCGCGCAAACATGGGGAATGCGCTGAACACCGCCAGCGCCACCGTGAACAGCGGCACCAGTGAAATGGTGGTGGTAAAGGTGAGGCTGCTGGCGGTGATGCCCAGGCGGTCTTCGCGGAAGCGCTCGCGCAGCGTGAGAGCGGTGTTTTGCCAGGGGAAATTCAGCGTGTCGCGCCACAAAGCCCGCAGAAAGGTCTCCATGGCCCGCAGGCGGTCGTTCAGGGTCATCCCGGTATCATGCCAGTTGCCCATTTCGGGCTGACTATGCACCCGCCATGACCGACGTATCCCCCAACACCACGACGACAGCCCTCCCCGCCAGCCCTCGACCATCGGATGCGGTGAACGGCACCCGTTGGCTGGCCGTGGGCAGCGTTTTGGGACTGATCGTGCTCGGTCTGGCCTGGGAACTCTGGCTGGCGCCGCTGCGCCCGGGTGGCTCGTGGTGGGCCATCAAGGTCCTGCCGCTGGCGCTGCCACTGGCCGGTCTGCTGAAAAACCGCATGTACACCTACCGCTGGGTGAGCTTGCTGGTGTGGCTGTATTTCACCGAGGGCGCGGTGCGCGCCTGGAGCGACAACGGCCTGTCGGCCTGGCTGGCCGGGGTGCAGGTGCTGCTGTGCGTAGCCCTTTTTGTGGCCTGCGCCCTGCACGTGCGCATCCGTTTGCGCGCAGCGGGCACCGAAGCCGTGGCAGCCGACAAGGCCCGACATGCTGCCGAAACCAACGCCGCAGCCGACCCGGTGGCGCCCCAGCCGCCCGCACAAGCATGAACGCCTTGATCAACACCTTGCGCGACACGGTGGGCGCAGCCCATGTGCTCACGCACGAAGACCCCACCAGCGACCTGAGCGCCTGGGAACAAGACTGGCGCAAACGCAGCCAGGGCCGGGCCCTGGCGGTAGTGCGCCCCGGCAACACCGCCGAGGTGGCCGCTGTGGTGCGGGCCTGTGCGGCTGCGGGTACCAGCATCGTGCCGCAAGGGGGCAACACCGGCTTGGTGGTGGGCTCAGTGCCCGACGGCAGCGGCACCCAGGTGGTGCTGAGCCTCACGCGTCTGAATGCCGTCCGCAGCCTTGACGCCGCCAACCTCACCATGACGGTGGAAGCCGGCTGTATTTTGCAAAGCCTGCAGGAAACCGCCGAAAAGGCCGGTTTTTTGTTTCCGCTGTCGCTGGCGGCCGAAGGCAGTTGCACCATTGGCGGCAACCTGGGCACCAACGCGGGCGGCACCCAGGTGGTGCGCTACGGCAATACCCGAGACCTCTGCCTGGGCCTGGAAGTGGTGACGGCGCAGGGCGAGGTGTGGCACGGGCTGAGCGGCCTGCGCAAAGACAACACCGGCTACGACTTGCGCGACCTGTTCATTGGCAGCGAGGGCACGCTGGGCGTCATCACCGCGGCCACCATGAAGCTGTACCCCCTTCCGGCCGCCCAGTTGACCGCGTGGGCTGCCGTCCCGTCGCTGGAAGCCGCGGTGGCCCTGCTCGGCCTGGCGCACCAGCACCTGGGCGCCGGCCTCACAGGCTTTGAAGTCATGGGCCAGTTTGCACTCAGCCTGGTGGACCGCCATTTCAAACAGCTGCGGGTGCCCCTGTGGGACACAACACCCTACTGCGTGCTCCTGGAAAACAGCGACAGCGAGTCCGAAGCGCACGCCCGCGCGCAGTTTGAACGGCTGCTGGAAGCGGCCCTGGAACAAGGCGTGGTGACCGACGCCGTGGTGGCCGAAAGCCTGGCCCAGGCCCACCAGCTCTGGCACATCCGCGAAAGCATCCCCCTGGCCCAGTCTGAAGAGGGCCTGAACATCAAGCACGACATCAGCATCCCGGTGTCGCGGATACCGGCCTTTTGCGCCGAGACCGACGCCCTGCTGCAACGCGAAATTCCCGGCGTGCGGCTGGTCAACTTCGGCCATCTGGGCGATGGCAACCTGCACTACAACGTGCAAGCGCCGGTCGATGGCGACCCAAAGATGTTCCTCCAGACCATGGAAGAACGCGTCAACACCCTGGTGTTTGACGCCGTGGCGCGCTACCATGGATCCATCAGCGCCGAACACGGCGTGGGCAGCCTCAAGGTGGACAAGCTGCCCGACTACAAGGACCCCGTGGCCTTGGGTTTGATGCGGGCCATCAAGATGGCCCTAGACCCCCAAAACACCCTGAACCCAGGACGCGTCATTCAGCCGTTATGAACTCTCTGCACCGCTCCCTGTACTGCGTTGCCACGCTGCTGGGCTTGGCACTGCCCACTGCGGCCAGCGCTGACGAGCAGGTGCAAGCCTGGCGCGAGCAAGCGCGGGCTTACGAACACGGCAGTGGCGTGCAGCGCGACATGGGTACCGCGCTAGACCTCTATTGCAAGGCCGCGCTGGCGGGTGACGTGCTGGCGCTCTACCGCATGGGCTGGATCTACACCAATGGGCGCGGCGTGGAGCGCAACGACGCGTTTGCCGCCCACCTCTTTCAGCAGGCCGCCGCGCTGGGCGACGAGGTTTCGCGCAATATGCTGAGCCTGGTCGGCAGCCACACCGCCAAACCGCCCTGCACTGTGCAGGCCGAGGCCGAAGAAGCCCGGCGCCAAGCCGAGGTGCAGGCCGCGGCCGAACTGGCGGCCACCCAAGCCGCTCAGGAAGCAGCGACCAACCGCTACAAGACCCTGATCGACAGTGCGCAGAAAAAGGACATCATGGCCATCGTGCGGCGGCTGGCACCCCAGTACGGCATCCACCCAGGCTTGGCGTTTGCTGTGATCCGGGCCGAATCCAACTTCGACCCGCTGGCGATTTCCGACAAAAACGCCCAGGGCCTCATGCAGCTGATCCCGGAAACCGCCGCTCGTTTTAACGTGCGCCAGCCGCTCGACCCGGAGCAAAACATCCGCGGCGGCCTGGCTTACCTGCGCTGGCTGCTGGCCTACTTCAAAGGCGATGTGCCGCTGGCCGTGGCTGCCTACAACGCCGGGGAAGGTGCGGTCAACCGCTATGGCGGTGTGCCCCCCTTCAAAGAAACCCTAGGCTACCTGCGCCGTATTCAAGAGGTGTTCAGCCTGCCCAAGCACCCGTTTGACCCGCGCATCACGGCACCGTCACCCATGCTGAGCAAGCCGCTCACGCCACCGCGGCTCTGAAGGGCTGTTGGCGCTGCCTTCACCCGGTACCACCGGCGCCGATTGCGTCACAATCGGTGCCTCGTTAGCCTCGCCTGCAAGCCCCATGACCGACCGCAACACACCGCGCCCCGTTCGCTCCCAATACGAAGATTTCATGCGCCATGTGTTCACCCAGGGCGTGGACAAAGGCGACCGCACCGGCACCGGAACCAAGAGCGTTTTTGGCCACCAGATGCGCTTTGACCTGAACGAAGGTTTCCCGCTGGTGACCACCAAGAAGGTGTTCCTCAAAGCCATCATCGTTGAGCTGCTGTGGTTTTTGCGCGGCGACAGCAACGTGAAATGGCTGCAGGAACGCGGCTGCACCATCTGGGACGAATGGGCGCGCGCTGACGGCAGCCTGGGCCCCGTGTACGGCGTGCAATGGCGCAGCTGGCCTACACCCGACGGCGGCCACATCGACCAGATCGCCGAGGTCATCCAGACCCTCAAGACCAATCCCGATTCGCGCCGCATCATCGTGAGCGCGTGGAACGTGGCCGAGCTGAGCCAGATGGCGCTGATGCCCTGCCATGCGTTCTTCCAGTTCTATGTGGCTCCGGCCACCGAGCCGGGCGGACGCGGCAAGCTCAGCTGCCAGCTTTACCAGCGCAGCGCGGACATTTTTTTGGGCGTTCCTTTCAACATCGCCAGCTACGCCCTGCTCACCCACATGGTGGCCCAGCAGTGCGATCTGGATGTGGGCGACTTCATCTGGACCGGTGGCGACTGCCACATTTACAGCAACCACCACGAGCAGGTGGCGCTGCAGCTGAGCCGCGAGCCCTTCGCCTACCCGACGCTCAACATCAAGCGCAGGCCCGATTCGATTTTTGATTACGCGTACGAAGACTTTGAGGTGGTCGGCTACGAGCACCACCCGGCGATCAAGGCACCCGTTGCGATTTAATTTCCTGGTGCGTTGCACCCACCCGGAACGCATGAAGTGTCGCCATCCAGAGGCAACGCCGAGCTGGCTTTGCCAGACGGCCAGTGCGCCTTGCAGGCCGCAGCCTCGCCAGAGTCGAGGCTTCTTCGGGCTGTCCCAGCCTGCGCAGGCAGGCTGGGAGCCGCGGCCCTCAGCCCCCTGGGGGGTGACGCGAAGCGGCGCAGGGGGATCACTTCCGTGATCTCCCGCCGCCAGCTCTGGGCGCTGCTCGCCCTCACGCTCATGTGGGGCGTTAACTGGCCCATGATGAAGCTCTCGCTGCAAGAGCTGTCACCGCTGTATTTCCGCGCCAGCACCATGCTGCTGGGGGCGGCTTGGCTGTTTGTGTACGTGGCTGCCAAGGGCGAGCGCATGTGGCCGGTGGGCCGCGAATGGAAGACCATCGCGTGGCTCGGCCTGCCCAATGTGCTGGGCTGGCACACACTGTCCATCTTCGGCGTGCAAGAACTGGCCTCGGGCCGGGCCGCCATCCTGGGCTTCACCATGCCCATCTTTACGGTGCTGCTGGGCGCTGCTTTTTTTGGCGAGCGCATCACGCCGCGCGTGCGGCTGGCCGTGATCAGTGTCAGCGTGGCCATTGCGCTGCTGCTGTGGCATGAGCTCTGGAGCCTCACCGGGCGGCCCGCCGGCATTGCCTGGATGCTGGGGGCAGCGGTTTCGTGGGCGCTGGGCACGCTCATGTTTCGCCGCGCTCACCTCACGCTTTCGCCGCTGGTGGTCACGGTCTGGATGCTGTTGCTCGGCAGCGCGGTGGTGTGGGTGCTTGCGCTGTCGCTGGAACCCCTGCCCCAGCCCAGCCGCTTTTCGCTGCCCATGTGGCTGAGCCTGGCTTATGGCGTGGTCATCAACTACGGCTTTGCCCAGCTGATCTGGTTTGGCATGGCGCGCAACCTGCCGCCGGCCACCAGCGCCATGAGCGTCATGGCCATACCGCTGGTGGGTACGCTGAGCGCCACCCTGATCGTGGGCGAAGTACCGCACTGGCAAGACTGGCTGGCCATGGGCTTCGTGATGGTGGCCATTGCCAGCGTGCTGCTGCCACCCCGCCAGCGGGCGGCACAATAGGCCCATGACCGCCGACACCCCCCGCCTGCACCTCATTTACGCCCGCGCCGCCAATGGCGTGATCGGCAAAGACAACGCCCTGCCCTGGTACCTGCCGGAAGACCTGGCGCACTTCAAACGCACCACGCTGGGCTGCCCGGTCATCATGGGACGCAAAACCTGGGATTCGCTGCCGCCCAAATTTCGCCCATTGCCGGGCCGGCTCAACATCGTGGTGTCGCGCGACCCGGCCTGGCAAGCGGCCGGCGCGCTGCACGCCACATCCATTGACGCAGCACGGGCACTTTGCCCACCCGGAAGCGACGCCTGGGTGATTGGCGGCGCGCAGATCTACGCCCAAGCCCTGCCGCTGGCCAGCAGTGTCGTGATCACAGAGATTGACCAGGCCTTTGAGGGCGATGCCTTTGCACCCACCCTGGACGCGGCCTGGCAGGAGCAAGCGAGAGAAACCCACGTGGCGGCCAATGGCCTGTCGTTTGCCTTTGTCACCTACACCCGCACAGACTGAAACCACACGAACCCATGCAACTCGCCACCTGGAACATCAATTCACTCACCGTGCGCCTGCCCCAGGTGCTCGACTGGCTCGCCGCACACCCGGTGGACGTGCTCGCACTGCAGGAACTCAAACTCACCGACGACAAGTTTCCCGCACAGGCGTTTGCCGAGGCGGGTTACCAGGCTCAGTGGTTCGGCCAAAAAACCTACAACGGCGTGGCGCTGATCAGCAAACTGCCGGCGCAGGATGTGGTTAAAAACATCCCGGGGTTTGACGACGAGCAATCGCGTGTGCTGTGTGCGACCTTCGGCGGCGTGCGCGTGATCGGCGCCTATTTTCCGAATGGCCAGGCACCTGGCAGCGACAAGTTTGCCTACAAAATGCGCTGGCTCGACGCGCTGCGCGAGTGGGTGCGCGCCGAGATGGCGGCCCACCCGCAACTGGTGTTGATGGGCGACTACAACATCACGTTTGACGACGCCGATGTGTGGGACCCCGAGGGCATGCGCGAGACCATCCACTGCACCACCGAGGAGCGCACGCACCTGCAGGCCTTGGTTGGACTGGGGCTGACCGATGCGGTGCGCCTGTTTCCACAGCCGGAGAAAAACTACAGCTGGTGGGACTACCGCGAATTCGCGTTTCGGCGCAACCGAGGCATGCGCATCGACCACATCCTGATCAGCGAAGCGATGAAGGCGCGCGCCACCGCCTGCGCCGTTGACAAGCTGCCTCGCAAAAACGAGCGCCCCAGCGACCATGCGCCGGTCGTGCTCACACTCGAATAGCGCGGATAGCCACTCATGGCACCGTCGAACTGCCGGTGCCAGGCCACAGGTGCCGCCCTTCGGGGTGACGCGAAGTGGCGCGGTGGGAACCTGCTACTCCAGGTTCAGTTCCTGAATCTTGCGGGTGATGGTGTTGCGCCCAATGCCCAGCTTCTGGGCCGCCTCAATGCGCCGCCCGCGGGTGTTGCCTAGGGCGGTCTGAATGAGCCGGGTCTCGAAGCGGCGTGTCAGCACATCCCAGACATCGGGACGGCCCTCCTCCAACAAGGCAAGGGCCTCGGCCTGCAGGCCCGATTCCCAAGCCGTCGCCGCAGCATCCCGTGGTGGCACAACCAGCCCTGCGGCGGCCAGAGCCGGCTCTTCCGAGACCAGTGAAGCCACTGGAACGGGCGCTGCCGCGGCGAATGCCACGGCGGCAGGCTCTGGCCGTGCAGGCGCTGCGGGCACAGCAGGCGGCAACGCAGTCGTACCGGCGGGAGCGGCTTCAACGGCGGACATGGCCAGCACCTCAGGCGGCAGGTCTTTGAGTTCAATGACTTGCGCGGGCGCCATCACGGTGAGCCAGTGGCACACGTTTTCCAGCTGGCGCACGTTGCCCGGAAAGTCAAACGTACCCAGCAGACGCAAAGCCGCTTCAGAAATACGCTTGGGCTCCACGCCCAGCTGCTTGGCGCTTTGCTGCAAAAAGAAGCGCGTGAGCATGGGAATGTCTTCGCGCCGCTCACGCAGCGCGGGCAAACGCAATCGGATCACATTGAGGCGGTGAAACAAGTCTTCGCGAAACACACCTTCCTTGACGCGCTGCTCCAAATTTTGGTGGGTGGCAGCAATGACGCGCACCTGCGCCTTGACAGCGCTGTGCCCGCCCACGCGGTAGAAATGCCCGTCCGACAGCACCCGCAGCAGTCGGGTCTGCAGATCAAACGGCATGTCACCAATTTCGTCCAGAAACAACGTGCCGCCGTCGGCCTGCTCAAAGCGGCCGCGGCGCATGGTCTGGGCGCCGGTGAAGGCGCCGCGCTCATGACCAAACAGTTCCGACTCCAGCAAGTCTTTGGGAATGGCCGCGGTGTTGATGGCCACGAAAGGCCCGCCTGCGCGCGGCGAATGCTTGTGCAGCGCCCGTGCCACCAGCTCTTTGCCCGAGCCCGACTCCCCCGTGATGAGCACCGTGACCTGGCTCTGACTGAGCCGCCCGATGGCACGAAACACATCTTGCATGGCCGGCGCCTGGCCCAGCATTTCAGGCGCTGCGCTCATGCGTTCTTCGGCCACCTCTTCGCGCTGGCTTTCTTCCACCGCACGCCGGATCAGCTCCACCGCCTTGGGCAAGTCAAACGGCTTGGGCAGGTACTCAAACGCGCCGCCCTGGAACGCCGAGACCGCGCTGTCCAGGTCGGAAAACGCGGTCATGATGATGACCGGCAGACCCGGCAACTTTTCCTTGACCTTCTCCAGCAGGTCCAGACCCGAGCCTCCTGGCATGCGGATGTCGCTCACCAGAATCTGCGGCCCCTCGTGCTCGGGCGTGTCGGCCAGCGCCGTCAGCACGTCTTGCGGGTTGGTGAAACTGCGGGTGGGCAGGTTTTCGCGCAACAGGGCTTTCTCCAGCACGAAGCGTATCGATTGGTCGTCGTCCACTATCCAGATCGGCTTCATGTCTATGTCTTCCCTTCGTCAGTCGATGCGTGTGGTTGTCGGCGTCAAGGCAACGGAATCAACAATTTGAAATCCGTGCGACCTGGCACGCTCTCACACTCGATCAGGCCATGGTGTTGCTGCACAAAGGTTTGCGCCAGCGTGAGTCCAAGTCCCGAACCGCCATCGCGTCCCGACACCAGCGGGTAAAAAATGCGGTCCTTGATCGAGTCTGGAACACCAGGCCCGTTGTCGATCACATGCAATTCCAGTGCCAGGCGATAGCGCTGCTTACCAAACGTCACTTGTCGGCCCACGCGGGTCTTGAAAATGATCTGGCCTTCGCCAGCTGCGATGCTGGCTGAGAGCGCCTGCGCCGCGTTGTGCGCGATGTTCAGCACCGCCTGAATGAGTTGCTCGCGGTCGCCGCGAAATTCGGGGATCGAGGTGTCGTAATCACGCACCACGCGCAGACCCTTGGGAAACTCGGCCAGGATGAGCGATCGCACCCGCTCGCACACCTCGTGAATGTTCACGTCGCCAACCACATGCGGGCGCCGGTGCGGTGCCAGCAGGCGGTCCACCAGCGACTGCAGTCGGTCGGCCTCATGAATGATGACCTGCGTGTACTCGATCAACTCTTTGGACTCCAGCTCCATCTGCAGCAACTGCGCAGCCCCGCGAATGCCACCCAGCGGGTTCTTGATCTCGTGCGCCAGGTTGCGAATGAGCTCTTTGTTGGCCTGGGCCTGGTCGATCAGCCGTTCCTCGCGCTCTTGCCGGGTCTGCTGCTCCAGCGGCAGCAGTTCCACAATGACCTCGCCAGCGGTTTCGGTCTGCGCCACCACCACGTGCACCGGCAACGGATCGTGGGCCAGGCGCTTGAGCCAGGCGTCGTAACGCAGCGCGGCAAACTCGTTGCCCCGCGCGCCGGAGAGGGCGTTGTGCAGCAGCAGGGGGTCGGTAAAACAGTCTTGAAGGCGCGCACCCGTGATGCTGCGCCGCGACATGCCCAGCGCGTCTTCCAGCGCGGCGTTGGCGTACAGCACGGAGCCGTCGGACGCCACCACCGCCACCAGGGTGGCCAAGAGGTCAAGCGACTGGAAACGCTGCGCCGCAGGGATGGAGGGGATGTCCGTTGGGTTGGCCGCGGGTGCGGGCGCCAAAGAAGGGGCGACTGGGGTGGGGGTGGGGGGGGTGGTCTTTTTCAAGACACCTATTTTGCGGCAGAACCGCGGGGGTTTGCGCCGCCGCTGAGTCGGCCCAATTCGCGGCGAATACCCTCCACATCGCTCTGTGCGCGGGCCACAGCGGCTTTGAGTTCGGCCACGCGGTCCAGGTAGCGCTGGTGGTTGCGCCCCTCGATACCCTGCTTTTCAGGCTCACCGTTGGCGTAATCCTTCTGCGCTTGGGCGAGCCGCTCCTCGGCCTTGCGCAACTCGGCTTCCAGAATGGCCCGGGCATCGCTGTCGCGGGCGCGCTGGGCCGCTGAGTCCACACGCTCGGTGCTCGTACGACCAGGCGAGGTGGACGGAGTGCTGCGTGGCGTGCTGTTGGCGCTGGGTGGGCGGGTTTCCGTGCTTCGCTGGGGGGTGGTGCCCTGCACGATGGTGATGTTGCCGCCCTCCATCAGGGTGCAGCCCCGGCTCTTGGCCACCTCGGCGTTGTTGGTGTATTCGTTGCCACAACGGTAAATGCGCTCTTGGGCCTGAGCCTGCACAAGGCACAACGCGGCTGCGCTGGCAGCCAGCCATCGGATAGCGGGGGTCGGTTTCATGGTGAACAACAAGAAAACTCCAGATGCACGTTGCTTTGAAATCAGGCGCGCACTCAGGCACGCATTTCGTTTCAGTATGACCGAAAACACCCTAAAAAGTGCCCTAGCAGGCGAAGCCTAGGGCAATTTGGCCCACGGCATGAAAAAAGGGACGGCAAGTGCCGTCCCTTTTGTATTTGACCCACAGCGCGACAAGCGCGCTGCAAGGCGGTGGTGCGGTCCCGGCGCAGGCCGGGCCCACGCTCACAGGCTGAAGTACATGTCGTATTCGACAGGCGCCACTTCAACACGGGTGCGGTTGACCTCCGTGGTCTTGAGCTCGATGTAGGCGTCCAGCATGGCGTCGGTGAACACGCCGCCTTTGGTCAGGAATGCGCGGTCCTGGTTCAGGCATTCCAGGGCCTGGTCGAGGCTGTGGCATACGGTTGGCACCAACTTGTCTTCCTCGGGAGGCAGGTGGTACAGGTCTTTGGTAGCCGCTTCGCCGGGGTGGATCTTGTTTTCCACGCCATCCAGACCAGCCATCAGCAGCGCTGCAAAACCCAGGTAGGGGTTCATCAGTGGATCGGGGAAGCGCGCTTCCACGCGACGGCCCTTGGGGTTGGCCACATAAGGAATGCGGATCGAGGCTGAGCGGTTTTTGGCCGAGTAAGCCAGCTTCACCGGGGCTTCGAAATGCGGCACCAGGCGGCGGTAGCTGTTGGTACCTGGGTTGGTGATGGCATTCAGGGCACGGGCGTGCTTGATGATGCCGCCGATGTAGTACAGGGCAAAGTCAGACAAACCGGCATAGCCGTCGCCGGCAAACAGGTTTTTGCCGTCTTTCCACACCGACTGGTGCACGTGCATGCCACTGCCGTTGTCGCCAGCGTAGGGCTTTGGCATGAAGGTAGCGGTCTTGCCGTAGGCATTGGCCACGTTGTGAATGACGTACTTTTGCAGAATGGTCCAGTCGGCGCGCTCAACCAGCGTGCTGAAACGGGTACCAATTTCGTTTTGGCCAGCGCCCGCCACTTCGTGGTGGAACACTTCAACCGGAATGCCCAACGACTCGAGGATCAGGGACATCTCGGCGCGCATGTCTTGCGTGCTGTCGACGGGGGGCACGGGGAAATAGCCACCCTTAACGGTGGGGCGGTGGCCGCGGTTGCCGCCTTCGAGCTTGGAGCCGGTGTTCCAAGGGGCTTCGTACTCTTCAATTTCGTAGAAGGTGTGGCCAGGTTCGGTGCTCCAGCGGACGCCGTCAAAAATGAAGAACTCTGGCTCTGGTCCAAAGAAGGCCGTGTCGCCCAGGCCGGAGGACTTGAGGTAAGCCTCGGCGCGCTTGGCAATGGAGCGCGGATCGCGCTCGTAGGCCTTGCCATCGGCAGGCTCGATCACGTCGCAGGTCAGGATCAGCGTGGTTTCTTCGAAGAACGGATCGATGTTGGCGGTGCTGGGGTCCGGCACCAGCTGCATGTCCGAGGCTTCAATACCCTTCCAGCCAGCGATCGAGGAGCCGTCAAAAGCGTGACCGGAGTTGAACTTCTCTTCGTCAAAATGCGAAACAGGCACCGTGGTGTGCTGCTGTTTGCCACGGGTGTCGGTGAAACGGAAGTCAACAAACTTGACGTCGTTGTCTTTCACCATTTGCATCACGTCTGCGACGGTCTTGGCCATCAAATACTCCTGTAACTGGGTAAGTGGAAATTAAGGGGACGGTGTGGATAAGCAGTTTATGTGCCAAGGCCTTGAGCACGGCGCCGAAGCCGCCAAGCCGACCATCTTCGAGATTGAAATTATCGCGCAGCCTGTGGTGCAGCCGACGCAAAAAGCCCGCGAAGGTACGGCTTTGCAGCTCAAAAGGGGCACGCAGTGCGCCGAATCAACCCGCAAATGCACTTAAATGGTGCGGCTCGTCAAAGATGCACCATAAACGCGCATTTTACGATCGCACCAATTCGGGGCCCAGCTGCGCACCACGGTCATGCAGCCCCGCCAGCAAATCGACAAAAGCCATACCCACCGCTTCGGGAGCGCCCTTGACGCCCAGCTCGATATGCCGCCCGTAGGTGGGGTGGTCCACGCTGGGCAAGCTGAACACCTTCACCGCGTGCACCGCCTCAATGCGCTCCATCAGCGGGGTCAGCGCCGCTTCCATGGCACCCATCACCACCACGGAGCGTTCGAGCCAGGCACCCTGGCGCTGGCAGTGGGGGTATTGGCCGTCAAGCACGGCTTCGATCATGGGCCAGGCCATGACGGGGAAGCCGGGCACAAAGTGCACCGTGCCCCCACCCGGGCCGTCGCAACTGAACCCAGGAATCTTGTTGTAGGGGTTTTCGATGATGCGGGCACCCAGGGGAAACACGCCCATGTTGTAGCGGTGCACGTTGTCGGGGCGGGTCGGATCAAAGGTTTGCCCCTGTTCGGTGGCGATGTCGCGCATGCGCTGCTCAATCAGGTCTTTGGCCTGCGGGTGCAAAGCCAGTTCAACCCCGAGCGCTGCTGCAGCGCACTGGCGGGTGTGATCGTCTGGTGTGGCACCAATGCCGCCGCAGGAAAATACCACGTCGGCGCTGGCAAAAGCGTCTTCCAAGGCCGAGGTGATGCGCTGGCGGTCGTCGCCCACGCAACGCGCCCAGGCCAGCGAAAGGCCGCGCGCGGCCAGCAGTTCAATGACTTTGGGCAGGTGCTTGTCGGCACGCTTACCGGACAGGATTTCGTCGCCAATGATGATCAGACCAAAGGCGGGTTGGTTGGAGGTGTTGTGGGCAATGGTCAAGGGGCACCTGATCGGTCGGGCGGTGGCAAATGGGGGGTGCTGTCGGTCAGCGGCTGGGCGTCTTGAAATGGCGCGGCTTGCGGCGGCGGATCTTCGCGGGGCTCTGCGTCCAGCACCTCCACGCCTGACGCGGCTCGCAGGCGCTGCAAGGCGGTCAGCGAAAAATGCGCAAACCAGAGCGAGGCAAAAGCAAACACCAGGGTGTAGATCCAGATCGCCACCGGCACCAGTAGCGGTGCCAGCGCGATGAACATGGCGCCCGACGCCCACAACAGGCTGGGCGCTGCACCCAGGTAGCCGCTGAGCACGCCCATAAGCAGCAGGGTGCTGCGGTTTTCGCGCAGGATCTGCTTGCGCTCTTCGCTGCTGGCATGCACGGCCAACGCGTCAAACGCAAACACCCGGTAGGTGAGCCAGCCCCAGATGAGGGGCGGCAGGATCAGCACCAGGGGCGGCACCAGCC
The DNA here is from genome assembly GCF_058731905.1 of Hydrogenophaga sp. L99. Classification (NCBI taxonomy): domain Bacteria; kingdom Pseudomonadati; phylum Pseudomonadota; class Betaproteobacteria; order Burkholderiales; family Comamonadaceae; genus Hydrogenophaga; species Hydrogenophaga sp. L99. The sequence continues at coordinate 2,065,403 of NZ_CM178972.1, forward strand.
ACAGGGGCATGGACACCACCAGCACCACCACCGCCAGCAGCGTGGAGCCCAGCGACCACAGCACACTGACCAGCAGCGAGCCACCGTGCTTGCGCTCCAGCGCGGGGTAGCGCCGCTGTCCCACCAGCTCCACCATGGCGGGCGTCATGAACATGGCCACCAGCAGCAGGCACAGCAACACAATCACCGGCGTAGCCAGCACCAGCACCAACAACGGCGCAAACACCGTGCGCAGCGAACCCATGCCCAGCCGCTCCAGCCAGCTCAAAAACGCCTGCACCAGCTCATAAGCCTCCAGCCAGGCAGCCACCGAGGCCACCGCGCCTTCCCAGAAAAAATAACCCAGCCCAAACGACAAGGCCACCATCAGGATCAGCGGCAGAAACGACAGCGCGATCACGCGGGGGTGCATGCAGTAGGCCACGGCACGCCAAAAGGAATCAAACAACAGGCTCATGGCTGCAAGAATACAGGCTTTCAACCGGCCACGAAGGCCACTACCCGGCAGCCGGATGCCCCGCGGTACGGCCTTGGTCGCCAGCACCAAACACACACATGAACAGCATCACCATCGAGGGCGTTCGACTAGAAATCACCCACATCGACGGCCCGAACGACCGCGCGCCGTTGGTGTTCTTGCACGAAGGTCTGGGCAGCGTGGCCATGTGGCACCAGCGCGATCGGCATTGGCCCACCGAGCTGTGCCAGGCCACCGGCCGCGCGGGCTGGGTGTATTCGCGCCGCGGCTACGGCCAGTCCGACCCGGTGGCTGACGTGCGCGGCCCCTCGCGCTGGCAAGGCGCTTGGCATGTCGGGCGCCACGAACCCGACTACATGCACCAGGAAGCCTGGGTGGTGCTGCCCGAGCTGCTGAAGCAGCTGGGTGTGCAGCGCCCGGTGTTGGTGGGGCACTCAGACGGCGCCAGCCTTGCGCTGTTGCACGCCAGCCGCCACCCGGTGAGCGCTTGTGTGGCCATTGCGCCGCATGTGGTGGTGGAAGATGTGGCAATACGCGCCATTGCCCAGGCGCGCCAGCTGTATGAGAGCGACGGCACCGAACGCGGGTTGCGTGCGCGGCTGGGGCGCTACCACGCCGATGTGGACAACGCGTTCTGGCAGTGGAACGATGTCTGGCTCAGCGAGGCGTTTCAACGCTTTGACATACGGCCCGACTGCGAAAACATTCAGGCACCGTTGCTGGCGTTACAAGGCGAAGAAGACGAATATGGCACGCTCGAGCAACTGCACGAGATTGCGCGCGCTTGCCCCCACGCACTGACGCAAGCCTTTCCAAACTGCGGCCACAGCCCGCACCGCGACCAGCCCGTTGCGCTCACGCAAGCGGTTGTGCAGTTTCTCGCCAAAACCACATAGCTCCCCCATTTGCGGGATGGCGCGCTTTCCCTACCGTGGTCACAATCTCAGGCTACCAAAAGTTTGATCATGCCCACACACCCCGGTATCCCGCAGCAACTGGCCACCACCCTCCGCCACAACCGGGTCACCCGCCGCCAGGCCATGTGGCTCCTCGGAGCCAGTTCGGTGGGCGGGTCGCTGGTCAGCCTGCAGGGCTGCGCACAGTCCCCCGTCACGGGTGAGACCATTGTGGTGGGCATGAGCGAGGCACAGGAGCGCCAGGTGGACGCCCAGGTGGCGCCGCACCAGTTTTCGCAAGACCTCGGCGCCATTCAGGACACAGCGGTCAACCAATACGTGAGCAGCCTGGGCCAGCGCATGCACCGCATGACCCACCGACCCGACATGCCGTACTCGTACCGCGTGCTCAATGCCAACTACGTCAACGCGTACACCTTCCCCGGCGGAGCCATGGGCGTGACGCGCGGCATCCTGACCGAGCTCAACAACGAAGCCGAGCTGGCCGCCCTGCTCGGCCACGAAATGGGCCATGTGAACGCCCGGCACGCGGCGCAGCGCCAAGGCCAGGCGCTGGTGGCGCAGGCGGCCGTGGTGGGACTCAACGTGGCCGTGCAAGACGCTCAGTGGGGCCAGTTGGTGGGGTTGGGCAGCCAGATTGGCGCCAGCGCCCTGCTCTCAAGCTATTCGCGGGACCACGAACGCGAGGCCGACGCACTGGGCCAGGAATACCTGGTGCGCGCGGGCTACCCGGCGCAAGGTATGACCGCCTTGCACCAACTGCTGGTGGACGAGGAAAAAGCTGCGCCCAGCCTGGTGTCCACCCTGTTTTCGTCACACCCCATGAACACCGAGCGCCGCAACACCGCCGCACAACTGGCCGCCACCCGCTACGCCAGCAGCGCCAAGGCACCGCTGCAGCGCGAACGCTTCATGGACAGCACCGCCAGCCTGCGCCGCATCAAACCGGCCATCACCGCGTGCAAACAGGGCGAGTCGGCCATGGCGGCCAAAGCGCTTGCGCAGGCGCAGCGCCACTTTGAGTCGGCGCTGAAACTGAGCCCGCGCGATTACGCCGCCCATTTCCGCATGGCACAGTGCCTGCAAGCCCAAGGCAAAAGCACCCAGGCCCGCCAGTTTGCCCAAACGGCACAAGCCATCTACCCCCAAGAGGCGCAAGCCCACAAACTCTCGGGCGTGCTCGCGCTCAGCCTGCGCGACCCAGCCGCCGCCTTTGAGGGCCTGGACCGCTACGACCGGCAACTGCCTGGCGATCCTGGCATCACCTTTCTAAAAGGCGTTTCGCTCGAAGGCATGGGCAACCGCCAGCAAGCTGCTCAACATTACGCCCACTACCTGCGCCTCACACGGCAAGGCCAGGCCGCCCAGTTTGCCGCCAGCCGCTTGCAGGCTTGGGGGCTGGTGCGCTGAAAAAACGCCCCACCGCCGGCCCAAAGACCGGTGCGCAGCCTTCAAGCGGCTGCAAAACCACAAAGAAATCACGGGAATGGCTCGCACAAGCCTGCCAAAAGCAACCCGAGGCGCGGCGAAATCCATACACTTTGATACAAATTCGGGTACTTTCAAACAATATGAACAACTGGTCTAACCCATGGCTGCTGGCTGTGCTGGTTCCCGCGCTGCTGGCGCTGGGCGCCGTGCTCCACCGCGCCTGGGAGGCCCGCCAGGCCCGCGCCAAGCGCCGCATACCCAAACACTGGCCACTGAACACCCGTGCGCTCGCCAACAGCGAGGAAGCGCGGGTTTGGCATTGGCTGGCCAGGGCGTTTTACGACCACCACGTCATGATCAAATTGCCGGTGACGCGATTCACGCTGCCGCGCGACCGCGAACAAGGCATGCACTGGTACCGACTGCTCGGTAGTGTGTATTGCACCTTCACCATCTGCAAGGCAGACGGCCGGGTGGTGGGCTGCGTGGACGTGCCCGGTACCGCCGGCCTGCCGCGCAGCGCCCGCAGCCTCAAGCACTCACTGCTCACCCAATGCGGCCTGCCCTACTGGGTGGTGCGCTCGGGCAGCTTGCCCACGGTGGCCGAGATCCGCGCCGAGTTTTTGGGCGAATCACCCACCACCCAGGCGATGCGCGAACGCGAGCAAGAAGAGCGGGCCATCATCGCTGCGCAAACCAATTTGAGAACCGTGCTGACCCGCCAGCGCAGCAACCGCCAAAGTGATTTCGCGCCCTTGTCCAACTGGCCCAACAGCGCCAGTGGTGGGCTGCGCAGCGACTTCAACTCGCAGTGGCAGGACGACAACTCGTTCCTGATGCCGTTGGACAGCCGCCGGGGCGACCTGCTCTGAACCCAGCCCGGCTCAAGCAGCAGCTGGGCTCACACGGCCGTTTTGACCGGCACTTTCTGCGTCAGCACCTGCACTTCTTCGGCAGTGAGCCAGCGCCATTGCCCCGGCAAAAGGTCTTCCGGCAGCACCACCGGGCCAATGGAGGAACGGTGCAAACCCTCTACCCGATTGCCCACCGCGGCCACCATGCGCTTGACCTGGTGGTATTTGCCCTCGGTCAGCGTCAATTGCAGGTGTGTGTCGCCGAGCGCCGCACAGGCTGCGGCACGCACCGGCTTGGGGTCGTCGTCCAGCACCACGCCGTCAAGCAGCCGGGCCACCTGCCGATCGTCAAGTGCGTGCTTGACCTGCACCTCGTAGACCTTGGGCACATGGTGGCGGGGCGAGGTCATGCGGTGGATGAACTTGCCATCATCGGACAACAGCAAAAGGCCTGTGGTGTCCTGGTCCAGCCGACCCACCGCCTGCACGCCCGCAGCCGCACCGCCGCCCCGGTTGCGCAGCGGGCCGGGCAGCAGGGTGTAAATGCTGGGGTAGGTGCTGGGCTTTTGCGAGCATTCGTAACCCGCGGGTTTGTGCAGCATGAGGTAGGCCAGCGCGTGGTAATGCCAGGTTTCACCCTGGACGCGAAACACCAGGCCGGTTTCTTCGAAGGCTTCGGTGGGGTCGGTGCAGGTCGCGCCATCGGCCCCCACCTGCACCAGCCCTTGCTGTACCAGGCCACAGCAAATGCGGCGTGTGCCGAAGCCCTGAGAAAAAAGAATGTCCTGTAGCTGCATCATGATGGAAGGATTGTCGCCGCAGACGGCGCGACCCTGTGGCTTCAGCGAGAATCAAAGGCTAGCCAAAGTCACAACGCACTTCCTCAACGGATGAAACACAAGCTCAAGCAACTGCTGCCGACACCAGAGACGCTGCGCAACAACCGCTGGCTTCGCTGGATGGGCCCGGTGCTGCACCATCCCAGGCTGTGGCACTTCAGCCGAAAAGGCATTGCCTTGGGCCTGGCGCTGGGCATCTTCTTTGGTCTGCTGATCCCCGTGGCCCAGATCCCTTTCTCCGCCACGGTGGCGGTGCTGTTGCGCGCCAACCTGCCCATGGCGGTGGCGAGCACCTTGGTCACCAATCCGGTGACATTTGGTCCGGTCTATTACGGCGCCTACCGTCTGGGCAAATGGGTGCTGGGTGAAGAAGATGTGTCGGAAAAGAAAGCCGTCAAAATTTTGGAAAAGGCTGAGGCCTTGCCCGCCGAAAAAGAAAGCTGGACCGAGCGCATGCGCGCCTGGGTGACCTACCTCGGCACCGTCGGCAAGCCGCTGGTGGTGGGCCTGGCCATCGTGGCCACAGCCAGCGGGCTGTTTATTTACTTTCTGACCAGTGCGCTGTGGGTACTCAAGACGCGCTGGACGCGCAACCGCCGCTTGCGCGAGCGGCTGTCAAGAAACGCAGTGAAGCCCCTGCAAGGCGCTGACGACACCACCGGCGCCTGAAAACAGCGGCTGGATGGCTCAGGCAGGCGGCGTGTCGAGCAGACACGCTTCCACCACTTGCAGTTCGTTGTCGCGCGCAAAGTTCATGCAAAAGTCCCATGCCATGGGCTCTTCTTCGCGCAAATCGACATGCACCACCACGCACTTGATGCCGTTGATGGTGTTGGGCACGCACCAAGGCGAGTAGCTCAGATGGCTGCCAGGCTGGGCGCCACCGGGGCGAAATTGGCTCATCACGCCCGCCAGGCGCTCGGCCCAGTCGCTGGGACGAAAGGTGCGGCCGCTGAGCGTGACGCCCTGAATGAACACTTGCTTGGCAGTTGGTGAAACCATCGGGGAAGCCTTCGGATGGAGGACCCTGGAAGGGAAAATTGACACCACCAGAACGAGGATCGCTCGCCAGGGTGGGCGCTGGGTATTATATCTTATATAAGACCTGAGACTAGGGATTACCCGACCTCAAGGCAGTCTGCCAGCTTGTGAGGGCATCCGCATGACAGCGATGCGCAACAAGCAATGATGATGCACGCAGCTGCCTCTAAAATCGCTTTTCAACGGCTCAACCTTCGTTGAGCCGCTTTCTTTTTGGCCCCTCTCCACTGGAGTCCTGCATGTCTGCTGCCTTGACCACCGCCGCCTCGCCCCACGTGATGAACACCTACGGCCGACTGCCGATCGCGATGTCGCACGGCCGAGGCTGCCGCGTGTGGGACGTGAACGGCAAGGAATACCTGGACGCGCTGGCCGGCATCGCGGTAAACACGCTGGGCCACGGCCACCCCAAGCTGGTGCCTGCGCTGCAGGAGCAGGTGGCCAAAATGATGCACTGCTGCAACTACTACCACGTGCCCGACCAGGAGCGCCTGGCGCAAATGCTGGTGGAACGCTCTGGCCTGACCAACGTGTTCTTCTGCAGCACCGGCCTGGAAGCCAACGAAGCGGCGCTGAAACTGGCGCGCAAATTCGGGCACGACAAAGGCATTGAGCGCCCCGAAATCGTGGTCTACGAGAAAGCCTTTCACGGGCGCAGCATTGCCACGCTCTCAGCCACTGGCAACCCCAAAATTCAGGCTGGTTTTGGCCCGCTGGTGGAAGGCTTCATCCGCGTGCCGGTGAACGACATTGAAGCGCTGAAAAAAGCAACCGAAGGCAACCCGAATGTGGTGGCGGTGTTTTTTGAAGCCATTCAGGGCGAAGGCGGTGTGAACCCGATGACGGTGGGCTACATGCAAGACCTGCGCGCGCTGTGCGACGCCCGCGACTGGCTGATGATGATTGACGAAGTGCAGTGCGGCATGGGCCGCACCGGCAAGTGGTTTGCGCACCAATGGGCCGGTATCAAGCCGGACGTTATGCCGCTGGCCAAAGGGTTGGGCTCAGGTGTGCCTATTGGCGCCGTGGTGGCGGGGCCCAAGGCGGCCCACATTTTTCAGCCGGGCAACCACGGCACCACCTTCGGCGGCAACCCCCTGGCCATGCGCGCCGGGGCTGAGACCATCCGCATCATGGAAGAAGACGGCCTGCTGGCCAACGCTGCGGCCGTGGGCGCCCACCTGCATGCAGCGCTCGAGGCCGGCCTGCAAGGGCTGGCCGGCGTGAAGGACATTCGCGGTCAGGGCCTGATGATCGGCATTGAACTCGCCAAGCCCTGCGGCGTGATCACACAACGCGCGGCCGACGCCGGCCTGCTGCTGAGCGTGACCGCTGACAACGTGATCCGCATCGTGCCGCCACTGATCATGACCACCGCAGAGGCCGACGAAGTGGCCGCCATCTTGTTGCCACTGATCCACGCGTTTCTCTCAGAATGAATGCCGCCATGAACCTCAAGCACTACCTGCAGTTCAAAGACCTGGGCGCCGACGAATACGCCTACCTGCTCACGCGCGCAGCCTTCATCAAGGCCAAGTTCAAGGCGTTTGAAAAGCACCAGCCTTTCGCCGACCCGGACCGCACCCTGGCCATGATCTTCGAGAAGGCCAGCACCCGCACACGCGTGAGCTTTGAGGCCGGCATGTACCAACTCGGCGGCTCGGTGGTGCACCTCACCACCGGCGACAGCCAGTTAGGCCGCGCAGAACCGATTGAAGACAGCGCAAAGGTCATCAGCCGCATGGTGGACCTGGTGATGATCCGGACCTTTGAGCAAAGCAAGATCGAAGCGTTTGCCGCGCACTCGCGCGTACCCGTCATCAACGGCCTGACCAACGAATTCCATCCCTGCCAGATTCTGGCCGACCTGTTCACCCTCGTCGAATACCGCCCCGCTGCCAGCGGCAACCCGCTGGACGCCATCAAAGGCAAGGTGGTGGCCTGGGTGGGCGACGGCAACAACATGGCCAACACCTGGCTGCAGGCCGCCGAGTTGCTGGGCTTCACGGTGCACGTGAGCACGCCCAGCGGCTACGAAGTGGACCCCCAGCTCGCCGGCATCGGCAACCCCGGTTGCTACAAAGTCTTCAAAGATCCCAAGGAAGCCTGCGCGGGCGCCGATCTGGTCACCACCGACGTCTGGACCAGCATGGGCTATGAAGCCGAAAACGAAGTGCGCCGCGCTGCCTTTGCCCAGTGGTGCGTGGACGAGGCCATGATGGCCGTGGCCAAGCCCGATGCGCTCTTTATGCACTGCCTGCCCGCGCACCGCGGGGAAGAAGTGAGCGCCGAGGTGATCGACGGGCCACAAAGCGTGGTGTGGGACGAGGCCGAAAACCGCATGCACGCGCAGAAAGCCCTGATGGAGTACCTGCTGCTGGGCCGGCTCTGATCTCTGATTCTCTGGACACCCAGAAGTCCCAACATGGTCGGCCGTGAGGCCCGCCCCCAACAGGAAACCCATGCAAGCCTTGCTCGACGCCATCACACAGATGGACGCTCCCACCGACGCTGGGCGTATTTTTCATGGCCGCGGTGGTTTGCACCCGGGCTGCGAACAGTGGGCGCTGGATGCTTTTCCGCCGGTTTGGCTGCTCACCAGCTTCCAGCCCGCTACCGACGCCGAACTGGCCCTGGTCCACAACGCCTTGGCCGCCCGGTGGGCCCAGCTGCAACCCGACGAGCCCCTGAACTGGGTCTACCAGTGCCGCCAGGCCGGGCAGACCGAAACCCGCCTGATGGCCGGCGCTGTGCCACAGCCGCACGTGGTGAGCGAGCGGGGCGCGCGCTACCTGGTGCACGTGCTCAAGGGACAAAACCACGGTCTTTTTCTGGACATGGCCGAAGGCCGCGAATGGGTGCGCGCGCAAGCGACCGGCCAGAAGGTGCTGAACCTGTTTGCCTACACCGGCGCCTTTTCGGTGGCGGCCTTGCAAGGCGGTGCCAAGCAGGTGGTGAATGTGGACATGAGCGCGGGCGCCATGGCCATAGGCCAGCAAAACCACGCGCTCAACGGGCTGCAGGCCGGCGCCAGTTTTCTGGCCCACGACATCTTCAAAACCTGGGGCAAGATCACCCGCAGCGGGCCGTATCACCTGATCGTGGTGGACCCCCCGAGCTACCAGAAAGGCAGCTTTGTGGCCACCAAAGACTACCTGCGGCTGATGCGCCGCCTGACCGACCTGCTGCGCCCCGGCGGTAAGGTGTTGCTGTGTCTGAACGCGCCCGAGCTGAGCGCCACGTTTCTGCGAGAGCAGATGCAGGAGGCAGCGCCCGAACTGGTGTTCGAAGAGCGCCTGCCCAACCCGGCGGTATTTGCCGACGTGTCAGACGAGCGCTCACTGAAGGTGCTGGTGTACAGCGCGCCCGAACTGGCAGCGAAAAGCGCCACACCGCCCAGCCTCTGACACCCGCCCCGATCTACCCATGTCTGCCTGCACATCTTGCGGCGCCTGCTGCGCCAGTTTCCGGGTTGATTTTTCGGTGTTTGAAACCCAGGCCGAGGGCGGCGCGGTGCCCGACGGGCTGGCGGTAGAAGTGACTGCCAGCACCTGCCGCATGCGCGGCACCGACCACTCGCCCCCGCGCTGCGCCGCCTTGTCCGGCAAGCTGGGCGTGAAGATCGGCTGCGGCATCTACGAATGGCGCCCCTCGCCCTGCCGCGAGTTTGAAGAGGGCAGCGACGCCTGCGAGCGGGCGCGCCAACGCCACGGTCTGCCACCGCTCTCAGGCTCGCACTGAAACACCAACTGCTTCAGACCTAAACATTTTCAGAGCTTGTTGGAAATAACCGACACCACGGTTTTTTGGCCGGTGCTACCTTCACGGCACCATGAAAAAGCTTTGGGACATCTCCCCCTCCATCCACGCGGCTGCACCGGTTTTTCCGGGTGACACGGCGTACGCACAAACCTGGGTCGCCAGCATCGGGCCCGGTTGCCCGGTGAACGTGAGCGCCATCACCTTGTCGCCCCACGTGGGCGCCCACGCCGACGCGCCGCTGCACTACGACCCCGAGGGCGAAGCCATCGGCGCGGTGAATCTGGACGCATTTCTGGGCCCCTGCCGGGTGATCCATGCCATCGGCTGTGGTCCGCTGGTGCAGCCCGCGCACCTTGCGCACGCCATGGAAAACCTGCCGGAGCGCGTGCTGGTGCGGGTCTACGAGCGCCAGCCGCAAGACCACTTTGACGACACCCTGCCCGCCTTCGCTCCCGAAACCGTCACGCTGCTGGCCGACCTGGGTGTGAAGCTCATCGGCATCGACAGCGCCAGCATCGACCCCGCCGACAGCAAGGCGCTGCTCAGCCACCAGGTGATCCGCCAGCGCGGCCTGCGGGTGCTGGAAAACCTGTTGCTCGACGATGTGCCCGAAGGCGACTACGAGTTGATTGCCCTGCCCCTGAAGCTCACCACCGCCGACGCCAGCCCTGTGCGCGCGGTGCTCAGAGCGCTTTAAACCCCTGCCAACGGAGCCCCCATGATCACCCAGCAAGACTGCATCCAACTCGACGCCCAAGACCCTTTGCGCAGCCTTCGCCAGCTGTTCAGCATTCCCGATGGCACCATTTACCTCGACGGCAATTCGCTCGGCGTAATGCCGGCCGCCACCCCGGCGCGGGTGGCCGACACCGTCGCCCGCGAATGGGGCACCGACCTGATCCAGAGCTGGAACAAAAACGGCTGGTTTGCCATGCCCCAACAAGTGGGCAACAAGATCGCCCGACTCATTGGCGCGGGCAACAACGAAGTGGTAGCCACCGACAGCACGTCCATCAACCTCTACAAAGTGCTTAGCGCGGCGCTGAACATGGCTGCGGTGGACAGCCCGGCCCGCAAGCGCATCGTGAGCGAGCGCAGCAACTTCCCGACCGACCTCTACATTGCCGAGGCGCTGTGCAAAGAGCGCGGACTGGAGCTGGTGCTGGTCGAGCCAGAAGAGATCGCGGGCGCGCTGAACGAGCAAGTGGCGGTGCTGATGCTCACCCATGTGAACTACCGCACCGGCGCCATGCACGACATGGCCGCCCTGACCGCCGCCGCCCACGCCGCCGGCGCACTGATGGTGTGGGACCTGGCGCACAGCGCAGGCGCCGTGCCGGTGGACCTGAGCGGTGCCAGCGCCGACTACGCCGTAGGCTGCGGCTACAAATACCTCAACGGCGGCCCCGGCGCACCCGCCTTTGTGTGGGTGAACCCGAAACACGCCAACCGCTTCTGGCAACCGCTGGCCGGCTGGTGGGGCCACGCGGCTCCGTTCGCCTTCACGCCCGACTACCAGCCCGCCCCCGGCATCACCCGCTACCAGTGCGGCACCCAGCCCATTATCAGCCTGGCCGCGCTGGACTGCGGGCTTGACGTGTTCACCGCCGCCGAAGCGCTCGGCGGTATGGCCGCGCTACGCACCAAGTCGCTGGCGCTCACCGACCTGTTCATCACGCTGGTGGAAGAGCGCTGCGCAGGACACGGCCTGGGCCTGGCAACGCCACGGACGCACGCAGAACGCGGCTCACAAGTCTGTCTGACACGGGACGAAGGCGCCTACGCCATCGTGCAAGCGCTGATTGCGCGCGGCGTGGTGGGTGACTACCGAGCGGGCGACGGCGGCAACCACAAGGACATCCTGCGCTTTGGTTTCACCCCGCTCTACATCGGCTTTGAGGAGGTCTGGCTCGCGGTGGAACACCTCAAGCAGGTGCTGGAAAGCGGCGAGTGGAAACGCCCCGAATTCAACCGCCAACACGCCGTCACCTGATGCCGTTTCATCCAAACCGCCGTTCGGGCTGAGCCTGTCGAAGCCCTCTCAACCCAGCATTGCACAAGCCCTTCGACAAGCTCAGGGCGAACGGAGACACCCCATGGCCTGCCCACACAACCCCATTTCATCGACAGCCCCCGCCGCCGCGCACGCCACCGAAGCCATCGTCGCCGAAGAAAAGGCCCAACTCGACTTCAGCGAGCGCATGAGCTACGGAGACTACCTGCAGCTCGACGCGATTCTGGGCGCCCAAAAACCGCTGTCGCCCGCGCACGACGAGCTGCTGTTCATCGTGCAGCACCAGACCAGCGAACTCTGGATGAAGCTGATGCTGCACGAGCTGCACGCCGCGGTGAACAACATCGCCAGCGACGAGCTGAACGCCGCCTTCAAGCAGCTCGCGCGTGTCAGCAAAATCATGGAACAGCTGGTACACGCCTGGGACGTGCTGGCCACCATGACGCCGCCCGAATACAGCGCCCTGCGGCCCTACCTGGCCCAGTCCAGCGGCTTCCAGAGCCACCAGTACCGCTGCATCGAGTTCGCCATGGGCAACAAAAACGCCGCCATGCTCAAGCCCCACGCGCACCGGCCCGACCTGCTGGCCGTGGTGCAGGCAGCGTATGAAGCCCCGTCGCTGTACGACGAAGCGCTGCGCCTGCTGGCCCGGCGTGGCTTGGCGGTGCCCGCCAGCCACACCCAACGCGACTGGACCCAGCCCTACGAAGCCAGCGACGCGGTGCAACAAGCCTGGTTGCAGGTGTACCGCAACCCCAAAGACCATTGGGACCTGTACCAGCTGGGCGAAGAACTCACCGACCTGGAAGACGCCTTTCGCCTCTGGCGCTTTCGCCACGTCACCACCGTGGAACGCGTGATTGGCTTCAAGCGCGGCACCGGCGGCACCGGCGGTGTGAGCTACCTGCGCAAGATGCTCGACGTGGTGCTGTTCCCCGAAATCTGGCGCCTGCGTACCGACCTGTAACGCACGGCTGGTGATAATGGCCGGATGAGCACGCCATCCTCTCAGCACCTCCGTCCTTTCATCCCGTCTCGCCGCCGGTTGTTGGTAGTGGTCGGCTGGCTGGCCGCAGCAACGGTGGCGTGGGGCACTTCGGCAGCACGCGCGCAGCCGGTGGTGGTGGCTGCCTCTGACCTGAAGTTTGCGCTGGAAGAAGTGGCCGCGCTGCACCAGAAAGCGGGCGGCAGCCCGGTGCGGCTGGTGTTTGGGTCGTCCGGCAATTTTTACCGCCAAATTTTGCAAGGTGCGCCCTACCAGCTGTTTTTGTCGGCGGATGAAAACTTTGTGTTTCAGCTGGCCGATGCTGGCAAAACCGAAGACCGGGGCGTGCTGTATGCCGTGGGCCGCATCGGCCTGATGGTGCCCAAGGGCTCGCCGCTGAAGGCCGACGGTGAGCTCAAAGACCTGGCGCTGGCGCTGAAAGACGGGCGGCTGAAAAAGTTGGCCATTGCCAACCCGGAACACGCGCCCTACGGCACGCGGGCCATGGAAGCGCTGCAACACGCGGGCCTGTGGCCGGCCATCCAGCCGCGGCTGGTGCTGGGCGAAAACATTTCGCAAGCCACGCAGTTCGCCACCTCGGGCAGCACGCAAGGCGGCATCGTGGCGTATTCGCTGGCTTTGGCGCCTGCGGTGTCGGCGCTGGGAAGCTTTGCGCTGATTCCCGAAAGCTGGCACCAGCCGCTGCGCCAGCGCATGGTGCTGGTGCGCGGTGCCGACGCCGCCAGCCGCGCCTTTTACGCCCACCTGCAAACACCCGCCGCCCAGGCCGTGCTGCGCCGCCACGGCTTCACCCAGCCCACCGCCGCCAAGACCCCCTGACGGCGCATGGACTGGACCGCCCTCACCCTCTCGCTCAAGCTGGCCGGCGCCACGGTGGCGCTGCTGCTACCGCTGGGCCTGTGGCTCGGCCGCTGGCTGGCGCGCACGCCCGCGCGCTGGAAAATCTGGGTCGAAGCCGCCATGCTGCTGCCGCTGGTGTTGCCGCCCACGGTGCTGGGCTACTACCTGCTGGTGGGGCTGGGCAACAGCTCGCCGCTGGGCCAGTTGGCGCAGCAACTCTTCGGTGTGCAGCTCACCTTCAGCTTCACCGGTTTGCTCATTGCCTCGCTGGTGTTCAACATTCCCTTCGCCCTGCAGCCGCTGCAGCGGGCCTATGAAAACGTGCCCCCCAGCCTGCACGAAGCGGCGCTGGTGTGCGGCCTCTCGGCCTGGGAACGCTTCACCAAGGTGGACCTGCCACTCGTGTGGCCCGGCATCATGTCGGCAGCGGTCATGACCTTTGCCCACACGCTGGGCGAATTCGGCGTGGTGCTCATGGTGGGCGGCAGCATCCCGGGTGAAACGCAAACCATCGCCATCGCCATTTACGACCGGGTGCAGGCGTTTGACACGCGCGCTGCGCACACCATGTCGCTCACCCTGCTGCTCATTTCGCTGCTGGCCATCGCGGCGTCGCTGCTGGCCAGCCGCCGGCTTGGCCGCCCCCGCCCAGAGACCACACCATGAGCCTGCAGGTCAGCATCGACCAAGCCCTGCCCATGCGCCTGGCGGGCAGCTTTCAGTGCGCGCCGGGCCAGCTGGTGGCGCTGGTGGGGCCGTCGGGCGCGGGAAAAACGTCCCTGCTGCGCGCCATCGCCGGGCTCATGAAGCCGCAAAACGCCCGCATCAACGTGGGCAGCGCCTGCTGGTGCGACACCGCACAAGGCCTGTGGGTGCCGCCACAGCAGCGCAACGTGGGTCTGGTGTTTCAAGACTACGCGCTCATGCCCCACATGACCGCGCTGGACAACGTGGCCCTGCCCCTGCGTGGGCCAGATCGCCTGCCCCGCGCGCTTGACATACTGCGCCGCGTGGGCCTCACTGCCGAGCACATGCAGCGCCGCCCGGCCCAGCTCTCGGGCGGGCAGCAACAGCGCGTGGCCGTGGCGCGCGCGCTGGTGCGCGAGCCGGCCGTGCTGCTGCTGGACGAGCCGTTTTCAGCCGTGGACCAGATGAACCGGCAAACGCTGTATGCGCTGCTGGCCGAGCTGCGCGAAGACATTGCCGTGCCCATGGTGCTGGTCACCCACGACCTGAACGAAGCCCGCCTGCTGGCCGACGAACTGGTGGTGATGGCCGAAGGCGCGGTGCTGCAGCAAGGCCGCGCCGACGCCATCCACCGCGCCCCGCGCAACGCCCGCGTGGCCGACATCGTGGGCATTGCCAACCGCTTTGACGGCGTGTGGCTGGGGCCCGACGCCAACAGCCCCGATGGCACCGGCTGGCTGCGCTGGGGCACCGGCGACGCTGCCATGCACCTGCCGGTGCGCGACAAAGGGCGCATTGAGCCGGGGCAGTCGGTGGCCTGGGTGGTGCCGGGTGAAGGCTTGCGGCTGTGTAACGAAACCGCTGCGTCCAGCGCGCCACCACCCAACGGCCTGAGCCTGCAGGTGCGGGTGGTCACGCTGCGCCACCTGGGCGATGTGTGGCTGCTGCGCCTGCAATGCCTGGACGGACCCCAGGCCAGCTTTCAGATCATGCTGACCGGCCCGCAGGTGGGCCCGCTGGTGCCGGGCCAATCGCTGCAACTGTGCATGGACCTGAGCATGCTGCACATCATGCCCATCAAAACCGGCGCGGGCGCGCTGGCTTCGGCGGGCTGAGGCCCGCCCAACCGGATCACCGCTGCTGGCTCAGGGCCGGATGTTGTTGCGGGTGATCACGTCGGTCATGGCGGCCGTGTCGGCCCGCACGCGCTGCGCCAGCCCCTCGGGCGAGGTGCCCGCCACCTGCCAGCCCTGGTTCAAAATGGTCTGGCGAATTTCAGGGCGGCGCACGATGTCCGTCAACAAGGTGGCCAGGCGGTTCACATGGGCCTTGGGCAGGCTGTTGGGCGCTGCAACCGCGTTCCAGATTTCCAGTTGCATGTCGCGCACGCCCAGCTCGGCCAGGCTGGGCAGTTCGGGCGCGACGCTGCTGCGCCCGCGCGACGTGACACCGATGGCGCGCAAGGTGCCACCACGCACCTGGGCCAGGGCCAGGCCCGGTGGCAGCAAGGCCATCTGGATCTGGCCACCCAACATGGCCGAAATCACCTGCGGATTGCCCTGGTAAGGCACATGCACCGGCGCCAGGCCGGCGCGGCCTTTCAGCAGTTCCATGCCCAAGTGCGCCACCGTGCCCACGCCGGGGGTGCCGTAGTTCCAGCGGTCGCCCGCCTCGCGCGCAGCTGCAAAAAACCCGGCTCCGCTGGTGGGGGTGTTGGCCGGCACGGTGAGCACCAGGGGCGACACCGCCAGCAGCGACACCGGCGCCAGGTCGGTCAAGGGGTCGTAGGTTGTGGCCGGGTTGAGGATCTTGGCGATCGTCATGTTGCCGTTGATCATGAGCCCGATGGTGTGGTCGTCGGTGGCGCGGGCCACCAGGGCGGCGGCAATGTTGCCACCGGCGCCCGGGCGGTTGTCCACCACCACGGGCTGGCCCAGCGCCTGCGACAGGGGCTCGGCCAGCGCACGCGCCATCAGGTCGGGCGACGAACCCCCGGGGAAACCCACCACGATTTTCAGCGGCCGGCTGGGCCAGGTGGTTTGGGCCTGCGCGGTGGGCAGCGCCCAGGCGCTGGCCAGGGTGGCAGCAACAACCAGGGCTTGGCGGCGGTTGGGGCAGTGTGTGGCGTTCATGGTGTCTCTCTCGGTCAGGGTGTCGGTGGGCAGGTCAGTCGAGCGGGTCGGGCGGCCCCTCGTACAGCCAGGCATTGTCCAGCAGACCTTCGCCCAGCAGGGCCATGGCGCTGTTGCGGCCCCAGCGCAGCAGGCCGCTGGCATGAAAAATGGTGCCGTTGCGCTGCGAGCGGCTTTGCACGCGGGCGTTGCGCGCCCAGCGGGTCTGCGCGTACCGCGCCAGCAGGTCGGGCCAGTCTGCCACGGGTGCGGCATCGCGCAGGCGGCCGAGCGTCCAGGCGTCTTCTATGGCCATAGCAGCGCCTTGCGCCAGGTAAGGGCGCAGCGGGTGGGCCGCATCGCCCAGCAGCGCCACCCGGCCGTGCGCGTGCTCATGCGGGCCGGTCATGGGCGCGCGGTCGTTCAGCGCCCACAGTTTCCAGCCCTTCACCACATCGATCATGGTCATCAGGTCTTTGCAGGCCGGGCCAAGTGCGCGTTTCAGGTCGGCCGCCTGGGCTTCATGGCTCCAGCTTTGCGGGTCGCTGCCCACCGGGCCGCCATGGCCTTGGCCCAGCACACCGTGCACCACCGCCACCACGTTGAACCACTCGCCGCTGCGCACGGGGTAATGCACCACATGCAGGCGCGGGCCGAGCCAGGCGGTGACCGCGTTGTCGCGCTGCGCGGCGGGCAGGTCGTCGCGGTGCACCATGCCCCGGTAGGCCAGGTGGCCACTGGCGCGCACCGGCTGCGCGCCCAGCATCTGCGACCGCACACGGCTCCACAAGCCGTCGCTGCCAATGAGGGCCTGCCCCTCCAGCGTCGTGTCGCTTTCGGTCGTCACTTGCACGGCATCGGCCGTCTGCTCATAAGCGGCCACACGCGTGTTGAGGTGCAGGCGCACACCGGGTTCTTGCTGGACGGCGCGCAGCAAGAGGCCGTGCAGGTCGGCGCGGTGCAGGGTGGCGTAGGGCTGGGCGTAGCGGGCCAGGGCCATGGCACCCAGGCGCAGCTGCCCCAGCCGTTGGCCGCTGTGTGCATCGCGCACCCACAGCAGCTCGGGAAAGGCGGCGCAGGCCTGCAGCTCGTCTGTGAGGCCCCAGGCATGCAGCACGCGCACCGCATTGGGCCCCAGTTGCAGGCCCGCGCCCACTTCGCCAAAGGCGCTGGTTTGCTCCAGCACGTCCACCGAAACCCCGGCCCGGGCCAGCGCCAGCGCGCAGGCCAAGCCCCCAATGCCGCCACCGGCGACCACCACATGTTCATTCATGGGAAGCGATTGTGCCGCCCGCGTGCGCGGCGGCCTTGACGCAGGTCAGGGCAACGCGGTCAAAGCACGCGGTTGAACCAGAACAACGACAAGCCGGCCGACAGCAGCGCCAGCACCGAAGCCAGCAGCGCGAGCAGAGCCGAAATTTCAGTTTCCTTTTTCTCCACCGTGAGCCGGGTACTGAGCGACTCGTACACCTGCTTGAGGTTCTCAGCCGTGCCGGCGTAAAAGTATTCCCCCTGCGTGGTGCGGGCCACGCTTTTCAGCGTGTCTTCGTCCAGCCGCACCCGCATGGACCAGCCTTCAAACCCGATCACTTCGCCGTCCACCGTGCCAATGCCCACGGTGTAGACGCGCACGCCCCGGTCGGCGGCCAGTTGGGCGGCTTCTGCGGTGTCCACGCCGGTGGTGCGCTGGCCGTCGGTGAGCAAAATGATGGACGCCGAGGTGTAAGAGCCCGGCGGCACGGGCGCCGCCGGGGGCTGCTGGTCTTTGCGGGCCTGTTCGAGCGAACGGCCCTGGGGCGCAAACGGGTCGCTGTTGCGGCCATAGGTGAGGCTGGCCAGATCGAGCCCCTGGCCCGGAAACAGCTCGCCCAGCGCCACCACAATGGCGCTGCCGATGGCGGTGGCGCGTTGCAGCTGAAACTTGTCGATGGCGGCCACCAGGTCTTCGCGGCTCAGGGTGATGGGCTGCACCACCTGCGCGGTGCCGGCAAACGCCACGATACCCACGCGCACATGGCGCGGCAGCTCGGCCAGAAACGCCTTGGCGGCGGCTTGCGCGGCTTCCAGGCGGTTGGGCTCCACGTCGGTGGCGCGCATGCTGCCCGACACATCCATGGCCAAAATGATGGTCTGCTGTTGCGACGGCAGCACGATGCTGGCCATGGGCCGCGCCGAGGCCAGCAGCATGGCAGCCAGCGCCAGCCACAACAGCGCCGGGGGCACATGCCGACGCCAGCCTGGGCCTTTGCCCATGGCCTCGCGCACGATGGCTAGGCTGGCAAACCGCAGCGCCGTTTGCTGGCGCCGGCGCAGCAGCCACAGGTAGCCCAGCAGCAGCAGCGGCAGGGCCAACAGCAACCACAGAAGCTGCGGCCAGAGAAAGGTGATGGGCCCATTCATGAGCGTGCTCCTTCAGGTGCACCCGCCCGCGACAGGTGCGGGCCGGCGGGGCCGCGCGGTGTGCCGCGCCCCAGGCGGCTGCGCCGCTTGCGCAGGTCCACGAAGCGCAGCACGGCGTCGGCCAGATCGTCGTCGGTGGAGAGTTCGAGCGTGTCCACGCCCGCGCGCGCCAGGCTCTCGCGCAGCTGGGCTTCCCGTTGCGCGGCAATGCGGGCAAAGCGCTGCCGAAAACCCGCGTCGTGCGTGTCCACCAGCAGCTGTTCGCCGGTTTCGGCGTCGCGTATCGGGATCAGGCCCAGGTCGGGCAGCGCCAGTTCCAGCGGGTCCAGCAGGCGCACGGCCACCACGTCGTGGCGTTGGGCCAGTTCGCCCAGGGGCTGCTCCCAGCCGGGCTCGCTGATGAAGTCGGACACCACAAACACCGTGGCCCGCTGGTGCACGGTGCGCGCAGCGGCGCTGAGCAAGTCAGACAGGCGGGTTGGGCCGTTTGCGGCTTCGCGGCTGGCTTCACGATTCAAAGGCGCTGGCGGCTGCTGGATCAGGTGGATCAGCTGCAGCAAGTGGGCGCGGCCACCACGGGCCGGCAGCACCGCGTCCACCAGCGGCTGGCCGCGCGAGCCGTAGAGCACCGCACCCACGCGGTTGCCGTGGCGGGTGATCAGCCGGGCCAGCACCGCCACCGCGTCGCGCAGCACCGTGCTCTTGCGTTGCGGGCCCGAGCCAAAGTCCACCGAGGGGCTCAGGTCCAGTAAAAACCAGGCGGCCATTTCGCGGTCTTCGGTGAACACGCGCACATGCGGCTGCTGCAGGCGCGCGGTCACGTTCCAGTCGATGTGGCGCACGTCGTCGTGGTGCTGGTATTCGCGCAGGTCGGCCAGGTCCAGCCCGCTGCCGCGCATGAGGCTGCGAAAGTCACCTTGCAGCAAGCCGTCAAGGCGGCGGATCACGGTCCAGTCGAGCCGTTTTAGCAACGCGTCGGCCCGCTCGCGCGGCGCGCTGACCGGCGCCGGCGGCGGCGCGGCGGTGCGGGGTTTGAAGAGACCGAACAACATGGCCGTGTGCCTTCAGGCCACCCGCTTTTCGTGCTCCAGCGGCTTGGCGGGCGGTTTCACCGCGGCCATGATGCGCTGCACCAGCACATCGGGGCTCAGGTCTTCCGAGATGCCCTCGTACGACAGCACGATGCGGTGGCGCAGCACGTCGGGCACCAGGTCGGCCATGTCTTCGGGCAACGCATAGCTGCGCCCACGCAGCAGCGCCAGCGCGCGGGCCCCTTCCACCAGGCCAATGGTGGCGCGCGGGCTGGCGCCGTAGGTGATGAAACGGGCCATGTCTTTCAGGCCATGCTTGTCGGGGTTGCGCGTGGCCGACACCAGCTTCACCGCGTACTGCACCAGCGAAGGGTCCACATACACGGCTCGGCACTGCGCCTGCAGCGCGGCCAGCTGCTCGGTGGTGGCCACCGCCTGCACCTGCACCGCCGGGCCGGTGACGCGCTCGACGATGACGAACTCTTCTTCGTCGGTCGGGTAATCCACCACCACCTTCATCATGAAACGGTCCACCTGCGCTTCGGGCAGCGGGTAGGTGCCCTCGGTTTCAATCGGGTTTTGCGTGGCCATCACCAGAAACGGGCTGGGCACCTTGTGCGATTCACCGGCAATGGTCACCTGGCGCTCTTGCATCACCTCCAGCAACGCGCTTTGCACCTTGGCGGGCGCCCGGTTGATCTCGTCGGCGAGCAGCAGGTTGGCAAACACCGGGCCGAGCGCGGTGCTGAAGTCGCCGGTTTTCTGGTTGTAAATGCGCGTACCGACCAGATCGGCCGGCACCAGGTCGGGTGTGAACTGGATGCGCTTGAAACGCCCTTGCACCACGTCGGCCAGGGTTTTCACCGTCAGGGTTTTGGCCAGCCCGGGCACCCCTTCCACCAGCAAATGGCCTTGCGCCAGCATGGCCACCATCACACGCTCCAGAAATCGGTCTTGCCCGACGACCACCCGCTTCACTTCGTACAGGATCTGCTCCATCAGCTGGGCGGTGTCGGGGGCGTTGGGGTCGCTCATGTTGCTCTCCGTTTCAGAAGGGGGGAAGACCGGCGGCGCTGGCGGCGCTTTCTATGGGCACTGCAAAACCGATGCCCACAAAGGTGCGGTGGCTGGTCGGGTTGAGGATGCCGGTGACGATGCCCACCACCTCGCCGTCCATGGTCACCAGCGGCCCCCCAGAATTGCCGGGGTTGGCGGCGGCGTCAAACTGGATCAGGTTGCCAATTTCCTGCTCGCCCTCGGGCGAACGAAACGAGCGGCCCAGCCCTGAAATGACACCCGCCGAAGTGGACGGCCCAATGCCGAACGGGAACCCGACGGCCACCACCGGTTCACCGGGCAGCAGGTCGGTGGTGGACCGCATGGTGGCGGCGCTCAGGTCGTCAGGAATGGTGTGGGCCTGCAGCACGGCCAGGTCGTTTTCAGGCTGCGCGCCCACCACGCTGGCTGCCGACATGCTGCCGTCGGCAAACACCAGCCGGATGGTCTGCGCGCTTTGCACCACATGCAGGTTGGTCAAAATCACACCCTTGTCCACGATGACCACCCCGGTGCCCACGCCCTGCTCTTCGTCTTCACCCTTTTTGTTTTTGGCGAACGACACGACGCGCACCACCGAAGGGCGGATTTTTTCAGCCGCACGGGCCGATGCCGAAGGCAGATTTTGGGTGGTGAGGGTGCGCAGCACCGCCGCATCGATGTCCTTTTGCGTCAGCCCACTGGCGCCGCCCGGCCCGCGCAGCAGCACGCTGGCCAACAGCAGCGCACCCAGCACCGCCATGCCGGCCCACATCACGCGCGGGCTGGTGCCGGCCTGGGTGAGCCGCTGACCCAGCCGGAGGCGGGTCTGGGGTGGCGCGGGCGTTTCCTGCGGCGCCGTGTCCACCGCTTCGGGCGCAGCCGCCGCAGCGGCGCGGGCCGAGCGGCTGTACAGGGCAGGCTGGCGCATGGGCTTCTCCTGGTGCGCCGGAATGGGCGCTGTGCACATCATGCCGCGTTGCGCGGCACCGCTCAAGCACTCAACAATTGCCTGAGCACATAGGGCAGGATTCCACCCGCGCGGTAATAGTTCACTTCCACTGGCGTGTCGATGCGCAGCGTCAGCACCACTTCCTGGCAGTGACCATTGGCACGGGTGATCACCAGGGTGGCGTCGCTCTGGGGCAGCAGTTCGGGGTGCGGCAGCACGTCCAGCGTTTCGTCGCCCGTGAGGCCCAGGCTTTCCCACGAATCGCCGACCTTGAACTGCAGCGGCAACACACCCATGCCCACCAGGTTGCTGCGGTGGATGCGCTCAAAGCTGCGCGCCACCACGGCCTTGATGCCCAGCAGCTGGGTGCCTTTGGCGGCCCAGTCGCGGCTGGAGCCGGTGCCGTATTCTTCGCCCGCCAGCACCACGGTGGGCACACCGGCGGCCTGGTAGCGCGTGGCAGCGTCAAAAATGGCCATTTTCTGGCCTTGCCCGGTGCCGCTGCTCTGGTAAATCGTCCAGCCGCCCTCTTCGCGTGAGCCTGCGGCGTCGGGCGCGAGCATCAGGTTTTTGATGCGCACATTGGCAAACGTGCCGCGCATCATCACGTCGTGGTGACCCCGGCGCGCGCCGTAGCTGTTGAAGTCGGCCTTGAGCACGCCGCGCTCCCGCAGCCACTGGCCAGCGGGCGAGTTTTCGGCGATGTTGCCGGCTGGGGAAATGTGGTCGGTGGTGATCGAATCACCAAACAGTGCCATGATGCGCGCGCCACGCACCGCGGGGGCCACCTCGGCGGGCTGCGCCAGTTCGAAGTCGGTAAAAAACGGCGGCTCGGCAATGTAGGAGCTGGCCGGCCAGGTGTAGGCGTTGCCGCTCACACCCTGTATGCGCGCCCACAGCGGGCCGGGCTCGCCCTTGATGCGCTCGTAGTTGTTGCGGTAGGCCTTGCCTTTCATGGCAAATTTCATCAGCGCGTGCACCTCTTCGCTGCTGGGCCAGATGTCCCCCAGGTACACCGGCCGGCCCCCTTCGCCCAGGCCCAGCGGCTCGGTCATCAGGTCGGTCATCACGTTGCCGGCAATGGCGTAAGCCACCACCAGTGGCGGGCTGGCCAGAAAGTTGGCTTTCAGGTTGGGGTGAATGCGGGCTTCGAAATTGCGGTTGCCCGACAGCACCGCCGCGCACACCAGGTCGTTTTGCGTGATCACCTCGTTGAGCTCGGGCGTGAGATCGCCCGCATTGCCAATGCAGGTGGTGCAGCCGTAGCCCGCCAGCGCAAAACCCAGCTTTTCCAGGTAGGGCAGCAAACCGGTGGCGGTGAGGTATTCGGTGACGATGCGCGAGCCCGGTGCCAGCGATGTCTTGATGTGCGGCCTCACCTTGAGCCCGGCCTGCACCGCCTTTTGCGCCAGCAGGCCAGCAGCCAGCATCACGCCGGGGTTGCTGGTGTTGGTGCAGCTGGTGATGGCCGCAATCAGGACATCGCCGTTGCCCACCGACAGCGAGTGGGGGTGCGGTGTGGCGGCCTCGGACTGGGCGGTGGCGCGCGCAGGCCGGTTGGCGTCCATTTCGGCCACCGAGCGCGGTGCTCCTGCCGGCGTGGGCTGCTCGCGCAACTCGTGCAGTGCTTGGTCGCCGTCAACTTGCAGCTGGTGGCGGGTGTGCAGCAAAGCGGCTGGGCGGTTGAAGCCGTTGTCGGCGTTGGGCTTGCTGAACAGCGACGCAAACTGGCTGGCCACCTGGCCGAGCTCGATGCGGTCTTGCGGCCGCTTGGGGCCCGCCAGGCTGGGGGTGACCTGGCCCAAATCCAGCGTGACCACCTGCGAATAGTCGATACCACCCGCCCCGATGGAAGCTCCTGGCGCACCCGGCACACCGAACAAGCCCTGCGCCCGAAAGTAGGCTTCAAAGGCCTCAATTTCGGCCTTGCTGCGACCGGTGCCCCGGAAGTAATCCAGCGTCTTGTCGTCCACCGGAAAGAAGCCCATGGTGGCACCGTATTCGGGCGCCATGTTGGCGATGGTGGCGCGGTCGGGCAGCGCCAGCGAGGCCGTGCCTTCACCAAAAAACTCCACAAACTTGCCCACCACCTTGTGGCTGCGCAACAGCTCGGTCACCGTCAACACCAGGTCGGTGGCGGTCACGCCTTCGCGCAGCCGGCCGGTCATCTCAAAACCCACCACGTCGGGCATGAGAAAGTACACCGGCTGGCCCAGCATGGCGGCTTCGGCCTCAATGCCACCCACGCCCCAGCCCACCACGCCAATGCCGTTGATCATGGTGGTGTGGCTGTCGGTGCCCACCAGGGTGTCGGGGTAATACAGGCCGCCCTTCAGGTGCACGCCGCGCGCCAGGTACTCCAGGTTAACCTGGTGCACGATGCCAAAACCCGGCGGCACGACGCCAAAGGTTTCAAACGCCTGCATGCCCCATTTCATGAATTCGTAGCGCTCGCGGTTGCGCTGAAATTCCAGCTTCATGTTGAGGTCGAGCGCTTTCTTGGTCCCGTAGTGGTCCACCATCACCGAGTGGTCCACCACCAGGTCCACCGGCACCAGCGGTTCAATCTTTTTCGGGTCCTGGCCCAGGCGCTGCGCCACGCTGCGCATAGCGGCCAGGTCGGCCAGCAAGGGCACGCCGGTGAAGTCTTGCAACACCACCCGCGCCACCGTGAAAGGTATTTCGTCGCTGCGCGCAGCGTTGGGCTGCCAATTGGCCAGCTGCGCAACATGCTCGGCCGTGACGCGCTCGCCATCGCAGTGGCGCAACACGCTTTCGAGCACGATGCGCAGCGACACCGGCAGACGCGAGACGTTAGGAAACTGCTTGGCCAGCGCTGGCAGGGAATACAGGCGACCACTCTTGCCCGACGCGGTCTTGAAGTGTTTGACGGTATGGGCAAACGGGTGGGCAAAGCGGGCGGACGGGGTCATGAAGAACTCCAGATAAAAGCCAAAACTGACGAGTCCATTCTGTTCGCAGCCATGGAGTCCGCGCTGTCTGTAGTGGCTTGTCGGGTCACAAGCCTCTTATGTCAAGCGCCAAGGGGGTGGTCTTGGGTGCGCCCACCACCAGGCATGGCATCGACGCTTGGGTCGTATGTAGGCTGACGCACAGACAGCGGCGCAGTCCGTCCAGATACTGCAACCACACGAACGCTGGTACGCCGTAGCAGCGAAGCCTTTCGAGCCGTGCGGCCACCAAGACAACCAGACGTGGCCGAAGACCCTAAAACCCGCCAACGAGAACACCATGAAAATCAACCCAATCACCCACCGCCCCTGGACATGGATCGCTCCTTTGGTTCTCAGCACCCTGGTGGCGGCCTGTGGCGGTGGCGACCCTGTGCTGGGTTTTGACGGCACGGCCAACAACCCGACCGTGGATTCAGCCGTTGCACCGCTGGTGGGCACCACAGTCGCATTGGCTTCTGCATCCACCTTCGGCATCTTTGGCGGTTCGGCGGGCACGACCAACCAGGGTACTTTCACCGTCATCAATGGCGACATTGGCACCACGGCGGTATCGACTGCGATCACAGGCTTTTACGACACGGCGCCCACCAACTGTCTGTACACCGTGACCGGCGCCAATGCCGGCCTGGTGACCGGGAGCATTTACAGCGCACCGCCGCCGCCCACTGTTGACTGCCCGACCGAAGGCACGGCCAACACCTTTGCGACAGCCACCGCAGCACGCGCAGACGCTCTGGCGGCCTACAACACGCTGGCTGGTCTGGCCGGTGGCCCTGACCCCCGTGCGGGCAACCTGGCCAACCTGGTGCTCGCACCCGGCGTTTACACGGCTGCGGCAGGCACTTTCATGATTGAAGGCGGTGACCTGACGCTGGACGCCCAAGGCGATGCCAACGCGGTGTGGGTGTTTCAGATGGCCCAAACCCTCACGGTGGGCGGCCCAGGCGCGGCATTTCCGCAGAGCGTGGTGCTCGCCGGCGGCGCACAAGCCAAGAACGTGTTCTGGCAGGTGGGCAGCGCAGCCACCATCAACGCCGGCGGTGGCGGCACCATGGTGGGCACCATCATTTCTCAGGCGGGTGTCGCGTTTTCAACGCCAGGCAACGTCGCACTGGTCACGCTCAACGGCCGCGCGCTCTCGCTCGACGCGTCGGTCACCCTGGTGAACACGGTGATCAACGTGCCAGCGCCTTGACGCGCCCTTGCTCAGCAACCTATTTTTGAAGAACAACATGACACCCACCACCCACAAAAGTGCAGGCGCTTTGAGCCTGCTGACCCTGGCACTCTTCGCCAGCCCCATGGCCCTGGCACAACAGTCCGGCTGGTACGGCGGGGCCAACGTTGGCCGCACCGGTGCGGAGATCGACGACGCCCGCATCGCCAGTGGCCTGCTGGTACAGGGATTCAACACCACCTCGATCGACGACCGGGACCGCAGCAACGGCTTCAAGCTCTTCGGCGGGTACCAGCTCAGCCCCTACTTTGCGCTCGAAGGTGGTTACTTTGACCTCGGCAAGATCGGCTACACCGCCCATACGGTCCCAGAAGGCACGCTCAATGGCGAGATGCGCGTCAAAGGTCTGAACCTGGACCTGGTGGGCACCCTGCCGCTGACCGGTAAGCTGTCGGCCATCGGGCGCATCGGTGTGAACTACGCCCGCGCGAACGACCGATTCTCCAGCACCGGTGCAGTCAACGTGAGCAACCCAACCGCCAGCAAAAATGGCACCAACGCCAAATATGGCGTCGGCCTGAACTACGCGTTCAGCGATGCCCTTGCCATGCGGCTGGAAGTAGAGCGCTACCGTGTCAACGACGCCATCGGCAACAAAGGCGACATCGATATGGTGTCGGTCGGCCTGGTGTACCGTTTTGGAGGCCCTGAACCCGAGCGTGTGGCACGCGCCGTGGCGCCTGAGCCGGTGCTTGTGGTCGCGCCCGTCATCGTGCAGGCACCGCCGCCGCCCGCGCCGGCTGCCCCAGCGGTGGTTGTGCACAAGCGCGTGAGCCTCTCGGCGGAATCGTTGTTCGGCTTTGACGCCGACACGGTAAAGCCGGAAGGCCGAATGGCGCT
Source organism: Hydrogenophaga sp. L99 (assembly GCF_058731905.1). Classification (NCBI taxonomy): domain Bacteria; kingdom Pseudomonadati; phylum Pseudomonadota; class Betaproteobacteria; order Burkholderiales; family Comamonadaceae; genus Hydrogenophaga; species Hydrogenophaga sp. L99. The sequence goes on from NZ_CM178972.1 coordinate 2,091,853, forward strand.
CGACCAGTTCGCCCGAGATCTTGCAGGAACCACCTACGGGTCGGTCCGTGTCCAAGGCCACACCGACCGGCTGGGCTCCGAGGCCTACAACCAGCGCCTGTCGGAACAGCGCGCTGCGGCCGTGAAGAGCCACTTGGTCACGGCAGGCAAGCTCGATGCCAGCAAAATTTCGGCTATCGGCATGGGCGAGACACAGCCAGTCACCCAGCCTGAAGACTGCCAAGGCAACCAGCGCACTCCAGCACTTGTGGTCTGTCTGCAGCCCGATCGCCGGGTTGACGTGGAAGTCACCGGCACCCGCTGATCAACGACCCAGCGCCTTGAGCCAGCCTGTCTGGCGACAGGCGCGCATGCACCAGAAAAAAAGGCCGCGACAGCGGCCTTTTTGCCGCCTGTGCGTCGGGCATCGATTGGCGCTATTTTTTATACAGACGGCGCAGATCGGCGCGGGAAACCTTGACCACACTGTGCGGCAGCGCCCCAGCTTTCAGGCCCGGCAAGACCACGCAACAAGGTTTTTCTGCTGCACGAGCGCCCTGCGTCGCACCCGGCTTGAACGGCATCGCGTGGGTGATCTGTGCCACGCGTCTTGTGAGGACACACCGCACGCAAAAAAATGCCCCCGTGGCGAACCGTCGGGGGCATTTTTTTCGGACTGGCCAGACCGGCAGAGAAAAGCCTCAAGAGCACCGAGGGCACTCTCGAAGCATGGCCAAAGGAGCGGCTAGATGCGGCCCATCACCAGCAGCACCAGCAGAATGACCGCGATCAGCCCGAGACCGCCGCTGGGCCCGTAGCCCCAGCTTTTGCTGTGGGACCACGTCGGAATGGCGCCCACCAACATGAGGATCAAGACAATCAAAAGAATGGTGCCGATGCCCATGGTGTTCTCCTTCGGTGGGTTGAAAGGTCAATCAATTGGCAGGGGCTGGCACAACGATGACGTTGGTGTCACCACCGGTCTTGCCGGTTTCGCCTTGCATGCCGGTGGTACCGGTCTGGCCTGTGGCACCGGTTGAGCCGGTGTAACCCGTGTCGCCCGTGGCACCGGTGGCGCCTGTGTATCCGGTGCTACCGGTGGCGCCGGTGGAACCTGTGTAACCCGTGTTGCCCGTGTTGCCAGTGGCGCCAGTGGCTCCGGCAGGGCCGGCAGGGCCGGGGACCATGATGGTGGCCGGGGCTGTGTTGACGATCGTGGGCTCGCGGTCGCAGGCCACCAGACCGAAAGTGGACAACAGAGCGATCAGCAAGAGGGAATGGCGAATAGGGTTCATGGGGATTCCTTGTAGTGAGGGGGTGTGACGGCGCCTCTGAGGCGCACCACACAGCGCAACCCGACGGACAGGCTTGTCCATCTGTTGCATTCCAGCGTAGGTGTTTGCACCGCTGCGATCTGTGCGCTGCCGAACACCCACACCAGAAAAATCCGCGGCCTGCCGGCCCAGACGAAAAAAAGGGTGGCCCTCACACCACCCTCTTGCACCAGACGACCGCCCGAGGCGCCGCGCCTACTTTTTTTGAACCGGGTTGGCAGTAAGCCAGTTGGCCGGGTAGGCGCGCATGAACTCTTTGGCCTTTTGTGGGTGGGCGGTGAGCCAGGCGCCGTAAGCGCCCTCGTTGAGCACCGCCGGCATGCGCTTCTCGGAACCGGGCTGCTGGTAGCGGTTCATCAGCGCGTGGCTATTGGCGTTGACCGTGAGCAAGGTGAAGCTGACGATGACCTGGCCGTCGGCACCGCTCCAGCGTTCCCACAAGCCGGCCACGCCCATGGGCTTGCCGTCCACCCGGGCAATGCGGGTGGGCACGGCTTTGCCGCTGCGGTAGTCGTCTTCAATGAAGGCCATCATGGGCACGATGCAGCGCTGGCCGCGGGTCCAGGCGTCGTAATAGTATTTCGACGTGCTCGCTGTTTCAGAGCGGGCGTTCACCAGCTTGGTCGAGCGCAGTTTGGCGTCCGATGCCGATTTGACCCATGTCGGCACGAAACCGAACTGGCCCGAGACCAGCTCCAGCACCAGAGGCGCCGCCTCGGCGGGTGCGGCCTCAGCGGTGCCCTCAGCCGGTGCATCGGGCATCTCGGACTCGGCATGCTCAAGCGGCTGGGCTGGCGCGGCGGTGGCTTGCGCTTTTCGAATGAACACCCCCGGCTGGCGCGGCCAAACGTTGCGCCCCACAGGGGTTTCGGGGGCAGCCACGTTAAAGGCATCGGGGTACAGCGCGGCAGGCTGCAGGCTTTCGTATTGGGAACTCATGCGGCGATGCTAGCCGAACGCCGCAGCGCACCCACCCAAGGCCGGTGCGCCTGAAACAGCCGCCTTCGTTTTGCCGCCAAAATCGGTTTTATTTGTGAGGCGTTTTGGTGTCCGTTTCTGACCTTGTTTGTTCACACGCTGCGGCAACCGTAGCCCCCAACCGCCGCACCGTGCTGCTGGCCGCCGCAGGCCTTCTGGCCTGGAGCGCAGGAGGGCGGGCCGCAGCGGCCAGCTCAGCCGATGGTGCCAGCAGCGTCTTGCCCCCCATGGCGCCGGTGCCGGGCGGCATCGCCCGCCTGTCGCTCAGGCCGTCGGCCACACGGCCTCTGGCGTTTGTGACCGCCACCGACGGCAGCACGGTGCCTTTGCTGGTGCTGGGCGACGTGATCGAATGGACGGCGCTGGTGGGCATACCGCTGGCCGCTGTGCCTGGGGAAGCACACATTGAGGTGCACGCGGCCCACGCTGCGCCACACAACCTGCGCTACACCGTTGCGCCCAAGCGCTACGCCGAACAGCGGCTGAAGGTGGCGCCCAAAACGGTGGACTTGTCAGCCGAGGACCTGGCTCGCTTTGAGCGCGAGCGCGCCCACCAGCAACAGGTGATGGCCACCTTCAGCGAACCCCTGCCCGACCTGAACCGCCTGCGCATGCAGGTGCCCACGCCGGGGCGGCGCTCCAGCTCGTTCGGGCTGCGCCGGGTCTTCAACGGCCAGGCGCGCAGCCCGCACAGCGGCATGGACATTGCCGCGCCCACCGGCACGCCAGTGGTGGCGCCGCTGCCCGGGCGGGTGATCGACACAGGCGACTATTTTTTCAACGGCCAGACCGTCTGGCTGGACCACGGCGGCGGCTTGCTGAGCATGGTGTGCCACCTGAGCGCCATACAGGTGAAGCTGGGCGATGTGCTGAGCGCCGGTGAAACGGTGGGCGCGGTGGGCGCCACCGGCCGCGTGACCGGGCCACACCTGCACTGGGGCGTCATGCTCAACCGCACCATGGTGGACCCGGCGCTGTTTCTGGCCGCCTGATTTGCCCCTATTCCAAACATGCTGATCCGATTCAACAAGCCCTACGGCGTGCTCAGCCAGTTCACCCCCGAGGGCCGCTGGCGCGGGCTCAAAGACTTCATCGACCTGCCCGGCGTGTACGTGGCTGGGCGGCTGGACGCCGACAGCGAAGGCCTGCTGCTGCTGACCGACAACGGCCAGGAACAGGCCCGCATTGCAGACCCGCGCTTCAAGATGGAAAAAACCTACTGGGTGCAGGTGGAAGGCGAGCCCGACGAGGCGGCGCTGAACCAGCTGTGCCGGGGGGTGCAGCTCAACGACGGGATCACCCTGCCCGCCCGCGCCCGCGCCATGGCGCCACCGCCCGGGCTGTGGGAGCGCGATCCGCCCATCCGTGTGCGGGCGTCCAAGCCCACGGCCTGGATCGAGCTGATCATTCGCGAGGGCCGCAACCGCCAGGTGCGCCGCATGACGGCCGCCGTGGGCTTTCCCACGCTGCGCCTCATACGCGCGGCCATTGGCCCGCACAGCCTGGACGGGCTGGCGCCGGGCACCTGGCAAGCCTGAATTCAGCGCCTCGAAAGCCCCTCACCCCAGCGCCTGCAGGCTGCTGCACACCTCGGCTGCGGTGGGCCGCTGGCACGGCTGCGGATGCTGGCAAGCCTGCGCCAGGCGGGCCAGCCCAGCTACGGTGGGGCTGGCTGCAGGGACTGTGGCATGTTGGGCCAACTCTTCCAGCAGGCAGCCCAGGGCGCGCACCTCCAGCGCCTGCAGCGCTAGGCTGAGTGCAGGCGCGTCGGCGGGCAGGCGGGTGGCGGCGCCAAAGTCGCTCAACACCGCGTCGCCATTGGCCGGGTTCCACAAAATATTGTGTGCATACAGGTCGCCGTGCAACACACCGCAGCGATGCAGGTGCGCCACCGCCTCGGTCATGCGCTGCGCGAGCCGCAGGGCCACGGGCACACCCAGGCCCAAGCCGCTGGGGTACACGTCGCGGGTGCAGCTGTCCAGGCTGGGTGGGCCTGCCAGGTTGGTGTGGGTGGGCGCTATCAGCGGCAGCAACAGCCCGTGCAAGCCTTGGGGGTGCTCGCACAGCTCCGCGCTGGGCGTGCACAGCGCGGGGTGCTGCCCGGCGGCCAGGCTGGCGGCGCGCTCGTGCTCGGGCAAGCCGTCGCTGGTGACGGCACCTTTGAACAGCTTGAGGGCCTGCGCCTCGCCGTGGGCTAAATCCAACTGGTGGGCGCAGTAAATATGGCCCGAAGCGCCTTCGCCCAGCCGCTCGCCAACCTGCAGCTGTCGCCAGGGCACGCTGGGCAAGGGTGGCAGCGGTGGCAGCCTCCAGCCCAGCGGGTTGCCCGCCAGCGCCAGCCAGGCCAGGCGCGGCAGCTCAGTCAACCAGCCCGGCACATGGGTCAACTGGTTGGCCGCCAGGCGCACCAGTTCCAGCCGCTGCGTACCGGCCAGGCTGGCCGGCAGGCGGCTCAGACGGTTGCCCGCCAGCATGAGTTTTTGCAGCGCGGGGCGCTCACCCTGCGCGCTGGGCAGCTCGGCAATCGCGTTGTCGGTGAGCACCAGCCAGCGCAGCGCGGCGGGCAGCGCCGCCGCCGGCACATCCAGGATTCGGTTGGCTTTGAAGCCCACCATATCCAGCGCCGGGCAGTCACCCAGCACCTCGGGCAAATGGGTGAAATCGTTGTCCGAACAAAAAATGATTTTCAGCCGGTGCAAGCGGCCCAGGTCGGGCGGTAGGCGGCTGAGCCGGTTGCCACTCAGGTTGAGCACCTCCAGCGTGTCCGCCAGGCCCAGCACCTCGGGAGGCAGCTCGGTGAGGCCACAGCTCAAATCGAGCCGACGGGTGCCGGCGAGCGCGCCGCTGCGCAGTTGTTCCAGGGTGTGCATGCAAATAGAGTGAGGGACAAGGCCGGGTTCCGATTATCAAAGCCACGGATAATCCTGCCCCATGATCGAAGCCTTTTCTCTCTTTCCCCTCGGCTGGCAGCACTACTTGCTGGGCGGGGCCTTCATTGGTGCCGGTGTGGCGCTGCTGTTTCTGTTCACGGGTCTGGTGGGCGGCATGAGCACCGTGTTTTCCAGCACCTGGTCGTTTGTGCTGCAGCGGCCGTTTTTTCAGCAGGCCCGGCTCACCGACACCCGCGTGTGGCGGCTGGTGTATGCGCTGGGGCTGGTGCTGGGCGCCGGGGTGTGGTGGCTGTTGATGTCAGACGGCACACCGCTCACCACCGAGGTGCCGGTGGCGCTGTTGCTGGTGGGTGGTTTTCTGGTGGGCTATGGCGCGCGGCTGGGCAACGGCTGCACGTCGGGCCACGGCATCTGCGGGCTGGGCTCGCTGAACTGGCCCTCGCTGCTGGCGGTGCTCACCTTCATGGCCACAGCGTTCATCACGGCCAATCTGGCGGCATGGTGGCTGGCATGAGCACCACACAAATGACGCCCGCAAAATTGTTGGCGGTGCTGGCCGCCGGCGCCCTGTTTGGTTTTGGCCTGGCGCTGTCCACCATGGTGCAGCCCGAGGTGGTGCTGAGCTTTCTGCGCTTTGAAGACTTCGGCCTCATGCTGGTGATGGGCGGGGCCGTGCTGGTGACGCTGCTGGCCTACAAAGTGGCGCCGCGCGTGCTGGGCCGGCCCCTGCTGGGTGGTTACTTTCACCAGCACGTGAGCCACTGGAACCGCGACACCGTCACCGGTGCGGCGCTGTTTGGCGTGGGCTGGGGCTTGTGCGGCGTGTGCCCAGGCCCCGCCATTGCCGGCCTGGGCACCGGCAACTGGAGCCTGCTGTGGGCGCTGGCCGGTATTGCGCTGGGCGCCCTGGCGCAGGGCATGCGGGCCAAAGCCTGAAAGCGCCCACCATGAGCAACCTGCCCTTCAGCCCTGCCGCCGACCGCAACAAGGCGCCCATTCTGGAGCGGCTGCAAGCGGTGCTGCCCGCGCAGGGAGCGGCGCTGGAAATTGCCTCGGGCACCGGGCAGCACGCGGTGTGGTTTGCCGCTGGGCTGCCGGGCTGGCACTGGCAACCCACCGACTTTGAAGCGCACGCCTTGCCCGCCATCAATGCGCGCGTGGCCGAGGCCGGCCTGAGCCGTGTGGCACCAGCGCGGCGGCTGGATGTGCTGGCGCCGCAGTGGCCCGCCGAAGGGCCCGCGTTCAGCACCCTGTTTGACGCCATTTACTGCGCCAACATGCTGCACATTGCGCCCTGGGCCACCTGCGCCGCCCTGATGCAGGGCGCCGCGCGCCACTTGTCGCCGGGCGGCGTGCTCATCACCTACGGCCCTTACCTGGAGCACGGCGTGCCCACCTCGCCGGGCAACCTCGCGTTTGACGCCAGCCTGCGCGCCAACCACCCCGACTGGGGCATTCGCCAGCTCGCCGACGTGACCGAGCAGGCGCAACACGCTGGCCTGGCCCTGCTGCAGCGCCACGCCATGCCGTCCAACAACCTGCTGCTGGTGTGGGGCCGCCCAACCTGAACGCCCTTGCAGGTGTGCTGCCCAACACCCCTTGCGGGGAACCATTGGGCCAGCCACAGGCTCAGCCCTTCAACGCCACAAGCTCCCAATCCCCATGTTCAAAACCCTAAAAGACCTGCTGGACACCCTGACAGCCAACCTCGCTTCAGCGGCCGGCGCCCAGCCCGCTGCCGAGCAAGAACACACCCTGCAACTCGCCACCGCCGTGCTGCTGGTGGAAGTGATGCGCGCCGACCCGACCCTGGACGAAGCCGAGCGCGACACCGTGCTGCTGGCGCTGCGCGGCAAATTTGCGCTGGCCGACGACGAGCTTGAACGCCTGCTGGAGCTGGCCCATGAAACGGCCCGCACCGCCTACGACTACCAGCGCTTCACCAGCCTGCTCAACGAGCGCTTCACGCAAGCCCAAAAAATCCGGGTGGTGGAGGCCATGTGGCAAGTGGCCTACGCCGACGAGCACATCCACGCCAACGAGCACCACGTGATCAGCAAGGTGGCGGGGCTGCTGCACGTCACCCACGGTGAATACATTGGCGCCAAACTGCGCGCGCAAGAAGCCACGCAAACCCAGGGCTGATAGCGAGGCCCCGCACAACTCGCTACCCAGCTTTGCACGCGCGGGCACGGGGCTTTACCAGCGCGACACATGGGCACCACACCATGCAGGTTCACCACCAGGAGAACCTCCATGTCAACCCGAAATTTTGTTGTCTACGCCATTGCCGCTGCCACGCTGAGCGTCAGCTCGCTCTCGTTTGCCCAGGGCAACAGCCCGCGCAGCCAGCGCGAGGAGCCACCCCGGGTACAGCGACACGATGACCGCCGAGACGACCGGCGCGACGCCCGCGACCACCGGCAGGACGACCGGCACAGCGCACGCGACCACCGAAAGGACGACCGCCGCGATTTCCGCGACCAGCGCAACGACCGCCATTTCCATGCGCGCGGCCCGGCATTCAAACGCGGCGCCACCATTCCCCGCGAATACCGCAACCGCCAGTACGTGGTGGTCAACCACCGCACCCACCGCCTGAGCGCACCGCCACGCGGCCACCAGTGGGTGCAGGTGGGTGCTGACTACGTGCTGATCGCCGTGGCCACCGGCCTGATTGCACACCTGGTGCTGAACTACTGAGCGCACACCGGGCTTGTCTGCGATGATGTCGCCCGTCCAACGCCAACACACTCCACCCCATGAACATCCGACACGCCATCCTTCCCTTGGTCGCAGCCATGGCCCTGGGGCTTGCCGCCTGCTCCAAAACAGACAGCAACCCGCCCGCATCCACCGAAACCGCCACAGCCATTGCGCCCGCGCAAGCCTACGAGGCGGTCGCGGCGCAGGCCAAAGGTTTCACGGTGGGGGCGCTCATGAGCGCCAACCCGGTGTACGTGCTGTTTGACCCTCAGTGCCCGCACTGCGGCCACTTGTGGAACGCAGCGTTGCCCCTGCTGGGCAAAGTGAAGTTTGTGTGGGTCCCGGTGGCCATCATGGGCCCCAAGAGCGTGCCCCAGGGCGCGGCGCTGATGCAGGCGACCGACCCGGTGGCCACCATGTCGGCACACGAACAGTCCATTTTGAGCGGCCAGGGCGGCATGTCGGCATCCAGCAGCATTCCCGACGACGTGCTGGCGGCCATCAAGACCAACAGCCAGTTGCTGGACCGGCTGGGTGCGGACTCGGTTCCGTTCATGGTGGCTCGCCACGCCCGCAACGGCCAGGTGATCACCCAGGCGGGTGCGCTCAGCACCGAAGCCCTGGGCGAATTTCTGGGCCTGGGACAGCCCTGACCGGAACCGCAGCAAGCACCCACAGCAGCCGCAAAACCCAGCCGTTTGTGGCTTAACATTCACACATCAGACCGCATGTCGCGGCTGCACACGGAGTCCCCCATGGGCAAAGAACAGCGCAACGAAAAGATGTCAAAAAAGCCGAAGAAAGACACCTCGGCCCCCAAAGGCCCAGCCACCTCGGACCGCCCCACACCACCCATGACCTCGGTGCTGCCGCGCGGCAAAGAGAAAAACAAGTGAGCCTGGGCCGATGAAAGCCACCTGGAACGGCGCCGTGGTCGCCGAAAGCGACGACACGGTGCTGGTGGAAGGCAACCATTACTTTCCGGAAAGCGCACTCAACCGCGCTTTCGTCACCTTCAGCAACCACCGCACCAGCTGCCCCTGGAAGGGCCAGGCGCAGTATTACTCGCTGCTCGTCAACGGCGAACTCAACGCCGACGCGGCCTGGTACTACCCCGACCCCAAACCCGAAGCCGAGAACATCCGGGGACGCGTGGCGTTCTGGAAGGGCGTGAAGATCGAGGCCTGAGCCCGTGCACCGCGCAGGCTTGAGCGCCCGGCCAGGCCCAAGCGCTCATTGCGCCCGTTGCCCCAGTTTGCGCAATCTGGCCTCCAGCTGAACCACATCGGCCTCGCCCAGCTTGTCCACCGTGCCCACCAGGGTTTCGCGAATGGGCGCAAAGCCCACGAAACCCAGAATATTGCGCTCCAGCGACTTCAGGCTGTGTGCCCGGAAATACCAGCGGTACACCAGCGCGGGCATGCCCATGGTCACCACCACACCCGCCGAGCGGCCGCTCAGCCCCTTGTGACCAAACGGGTTGTTGCCCTCTTTTTTGAACGCAAACCCTGGCCTGGCCACCTGCTCCAGAAAGCCTTTCAATAGCGCGGGCATGTCGCCCAGCCACAGCGGGAAAAACAGCACCACATGCTGTGCCCAGGTCAGGTCGTCCTGAGCGCCCTGCAATGCCGGCGGCAAGCTTCCTTGTTCCCAGTCCTGGGCGCTTCTGAGCAGCGGAAAATCCAGCTCAGCCACCACCACGCGCCTGACGGTGTGGCCCCCCGCCTCGGCGCCGTCGGCGTAGGCATCGGCCAACGCATGGTTGAGGTGGCGCGCCCCGGCTTCGGGGTGACCTTCAATCAACAGAATACGGCGGGCGGCGGCGGTTGGCGGCATGGCAGGCTCCAGACAATGGAGCCTCCATGCTGTCACCCGACCACCGGACGGTGGTTGAGCCCGGTCAACCAAGGCGACCGCAGACGCTCAGCCGCTCAGCGTTTGCGCGGCTTGCTGGGTTTGTTGCCGCGCTCTTTTTTGCGGTTCTGGCGTTCAGCGTCGGCTTTGTTGCCGGCCGCCAGCCACTGGGCAAACATTTCAGGTGTTTCCAGCGTCACGCGGCCGATGCTGTTGCTGCGGTAATCGGCAATCAGCAGCTCGGCGGCCTTTTGCCAGTTGGCGTGGCCACCCGTAGCCAGCGCTCCGCGCTTGCGCGCAATGGCCTCCAGCACATCTTCGTCGGGCATGCTGGCAATGGCCTCCAGCGCCAGGCCCAGTTTGTAGCGCCCTTCCAGCAATGCCGGGTAAGCCACCTTGAGCTTGGCCAGCAACTCCAGGGCCACTTCCTGGTCGTCGTAAGCGTTGCGGCCCACCGCGCCGCTGGCGGCCAGATTGAAGCCACTTTCAGGCACCACAATGCGCGGCCACAGCATGCCGGGCGTGTCGTAGAGGTAGAAGTCGTCGGCCAGGGCCAGGCGTTGCTCGTTGCGGGTGATACCGGCTTCGTCGCCGGTCTTGGCCGAGCGCTTGCCCATGAGGGTGTTGATCAGCGTGGACTTGCCCACGTTGGGAATGCCGCAAATGAGCACACGCATGGGCTTGACCATGCCGCCCCGGTTGGGCGCGAGCTCGCGGCAAGCCGCAATGATGGCGCGGGCGGGCGCGGTGTCGCTGGCGTCCAGCGGTATGGCGCGGGTCTTGGGCTGGGCGTTGTAGTGGGCGAGCCAGAGCGCGGTGCGCTCGGGGTCGGCCATGTCCTGCTTGTTGACCACTTTCAGCGTGGGCTTGCCGCTGGTGAGCTCGGCCAGCAGCGGGTTGGCACTGGAGCCGGGCAGGCGGGCGTCGAGCATTTCAATCACGACGTCGATCTCTTTCACACGCTCGGTGATGGCCTTGCGCGTGAGGTGCATGTGCCCGGGAAACCACTGGATGCTCATCTGGAAATCGTCTTTCTGGGGAAATGGGTCCGCAGCCGGTTCAGCCCCGGCCGCGTAACCCAAGATTGTGCCTTGCCCTGCCGCGGGCGGCGTTGAGGTACAAGGCCCGCCCCCGGTGCTTGGTGTTAGCCCCGTGCACCGTGCGCAACGGGCGTCCCTACAATGAACCTACATTCTTCAGAACCACCCGCAACACCGCACAAAGGGCCTTTGTATGAGCATCACCGTCAAGATTGATCTGGGCTACGAATTCGACGTCAAAGCCAAAGCGGCTGAGGTGTTTGAGGTGCTGTCGGACGTCCCCACCTCGGTCAGCCATTTTCCCAAAGTGGACCAGCTCACCGACCTGGGCGGCGGCGTGTACCAGTGGGAAATGGAAAAAGTGGGCACCGCCCAGGTGAACATCCAGACCGTGTACGCCAGCAAGTACGTGAGCGACAAGGCCAAAGGCACGGTGAAGTGGACGCCTGTGAAGGGCGTGGGCAATGCCCTGGTGGGTGGCCAGTGGACGATCGTGGACAACAAGAAGTCCACCAGTGTGAAGCTGGCGATTCAGGGCGAGATTGAGGTGCCGCTGCCGGGCCTGATGAAAATGATCGTGGTGCCGGTGGTGCAAGGCGAGTTTGAAAAACTCGTGGAAAAGTACATCGACAACCTGATTGTCCGCTTCGGCGGCGAGGTGTGAGCCGCGCCACACCGGGGGTGGTTTGATGTGCTGGCGCTGTTACCAGAACAAGGTATTCCCCTGGGCGCTTGACCTGGCCTGCGGCCTGCCCATGGTTGGCCGCATGCGCCAGAAAGTGGTGCCCCTGGCGCAGGGCCGTGTGCTGGAAGTGGGGCTGGGCACCGGCCTGAACATGCCCCACTACGACACGGGCCGCGTGACCCGCATCACCGGGCTGGACCCGGCACTGGAACTGCAACCCCGTGCCCGCCGCCGCATCGAAGCCAGCGGGCTCGATGTGGAGCTGCTGGCGCTGTCGGCCGAGCGCATCCCGAGGCCGGATGCCAGCTTTGACACGGTGGTCGTCACGTATTCGCTGTGCACCATTCCAGACCCGCTGGCCGCCCTGCAGGAAATGCGCCGTGTGCTCGCGCCCGGTGGCTCGCTGCTGTTTTGCGAACACGGCCGCGCACCCGACGCCGCGGTGGCCCGCTGGCAAGACCGGCTGCAAGGCCTTTGGGGCCCGCTGGCGGGCGGCTGCCACCTGAACCGCGACATACCGGCGCTGCTGCACGCCGCGGGCCTGCGCTGCCCGCAACTGCACACCGGCTACCTGCCCGGCCCCAAACCCTGGACGTTTCATTACTGGGGCCAGGCTTACCCGGCCTGACGCCGCCGCAGGCGGTGGCTTATGCACAGGGCCTGAAACGCGGCGCAGCGCGCACAACTTCGCCGCAGGACTTGTCCCTGCAAATCTGGGACAACTGTGTGCATAAGCCAGGGCAATCCCTGTACGGCGAACGCAAGTGTTTGATTTTTAAAGGGTTCTGACAGACTGCTTAATCAACAGGCAACACCCTGAAAAACCCAAAAAACCACCCCGGAACACCCAAGTTACCCACAGCCCCGGCTCTGCCAAGGGCAAAAAATGGCCCCACCGAGGTGTTTAGACACAGGCAGGCCTTTTGTCCCACGGAACACTGGACAAGCTTGTGCATAACTCCGGGCGAGTCCTGTACAGAGCACGCAAGTACTTGATTTAAAAGGAAGTTCACTAACCTGCCCAATTAAAAGGCAGTTCAAAGCTTTCGCTTGCGCGGCACCCTGCGGGGGCTCCTGAGGTAGATTGCGGTGCATGGAACCCACCCAGCCCGCGCAACCCCTGACGATCCGCCTGGACACGGGCCAAACCCTGCACGCAGCGCCCGGCCAGACGCTGTGGCAGGCTCTGCAGCAAGCGGGCGTGCCCTGGCCGGTGTCATGCCGCAACGGCACATGCAGGGCCTGCATCGGCCGGCTGGCGTCGGGCCGAGTGCGTTACACGGTGGAATGGCCGGGCCTGCTGCCCGAAGAAAAAGCCACGGGCAGCGTGCTGGCGTGCGTGGCTTGCGCCGAAACCGACGTGGTATTGCACGGCCCCGGGGCCTGACGGGCGATCAGGCGGGTACGGCTTCGGGGCGGGGGCGGCCCAGGCGAGCCGGCGAGGTGTATTCCTGCCGGTAGATTTCAAACGGCATGGTGTCTGCCGCCTCAATGGCGCGCTGGTCGGCCACCGACTGCGCCGCCATGGCTTCAAAGCGGGCTTGCTGCTTGGCGCTCCAGGGCATGGCCAGCAGTTCGGCGTGGTTCTTGAGCGACTGCGCGCGGGCAAAGGCCACGAACGAGTCGCCATGCGCTTCGCGCACCGCGCTGAGCACGCGTGCCGAGGGCAAGGTGTCAGGCGCATTCAGCGAAGCCAGTGCCTGGGCCACAGCGTCGACGTGGTCGGTGCCGCCGTGGGTGGCGTCCAGCGTGCGGGCAATGGGCCGCAGCTGTTCCAGCAGCTCCTGGCCCCACTGCACCAAGGGCACGCTCTGGCCCTGGCGCTGCAAGCACAACCCGGGCTCGCGGCCGCGCGCGGCGGTGAGGTGCTGGTTGTAGGCCAGTTCGTGAATTTCCTCAGGCGTGTCGGGCGGGCTGTCCGTCAGCAGGCAGTGCAGCAAAAACACGTCCAGAAAACGCAGCGTGCTGGCGCCAATCCCAATCACCTCGAAGGGGTTGAGGTCCATCAGACGCACTTCGATGTATTCCACCCCGCGCTCGCGCAGGGCGTGCAGCGGGCGCTCGCCGGGGTAAATGACGCGTTTGGGCCGGATGGTGCCGTAAAACTCGTTTTCGATCTGCAGCAGCGTGGTGGCGAGCTGGTTGTAGTCGCCCCCGGGGTTGCGGATGCCCAGCGCCTCGTAGGCCGGCCAGGGCCGGGTGAGCGCATCTTGCAGCGAAGCCGCATAGCCTTCCAGGCCGTTGTAGCTCACGGCCAGCGTGGCCTGGGCTTCGCTCTGGTAACCCAGCCGGCCCATGCGCAGCGAGGTGCCGTGCGGCATGTACAGCGAACCGCTGCTGCCCAGCGGCTGCAGCTCGTGCTGGCGCCCTTCAACGAACGACGAACACACCGCCGGTGAGGCGCCAAACAAGGTGAGCAACAAAAACGCGTGGCGGCGGAAATTGCGGATTAGCGCGAAGTAACCGTCGTTGTCCACACCGGGCAGCGACCAGTTGTAATGAATGCCCGAAATGGTCTGCATGCGCCGGCCGTAACGGTGCCCCAGCCCCATGCGGTAGACGCTCTTGGCGCGCCCCACGTTGCTGGAACCGTAGCGGCCCAGCGGAATGGTTTCGTCGGTGGGCAGGCCGCAGGGCATGCTGGAGGCCCAGAGCATTTCGTCACCCGCGGCGCGCAGGCTGCGCACGGTGAACTGGTGCACTTCGCGCAGCTGGTCCAGACAGGCACCCACGCTGTCGTGCACGCCCGTGATCAGTTCCAGCTGGGACTCGCTGTAATCGGTGGTGATGTGCGGGTGCGTGAGGGCGCTGCCCAGCGCGGCCGGGTGCGGCGTGAGGGCGAGCTTGCCGTCGGGCTGGGCGCGCAGGCTTTCTTTTTCAAGGCCGCGGCGCATGCCACGCAGGCGGTCGCCCGAGAGGGCGTCCAGCCGTTGTTGTAATGAAGTCATACAGGGGGTCGTGTGTCGGGTCCGGGGCCGGAACTTAACACGGCTGGGGTATTTCTGCTGTCAGCGCCGGGTTGCAGCTTTGTTGTAGAGCCTCTTGGCGGTGCGGTGGTGGCGGGTCCGGGTGCTGCACCGGCGTGTTGTGGCGCAGCCAGGCTTCCACCTGCTCGGGCTCGTTGCTCAGCCGCAGGTCGTCGAACGCACACTGGGCCTCGGGGTGGCGTTTGCGCAGGTAGTTAAGCCATTGCTTGAGCCGCCCAGCACGGTGGCGGCGCTCCACGCGCGCACTCATTTGCAACCAGAACACCTGCAACAGCGGCGAGATGTGGCTCCAGCTCGCTCCGTCCTGCCCCTTGATGGCCAGCGCCAGGCCCGGGTCGGTCACCATGCCGCGGCCAATCATCAGGGCGTCGCAACCGGTCACCTCGCGGCACCGCTGGGCGTCGGCCACCGTCCAGATTTCGCCGTTGGCAATGATGGGGACGCGCCGCCCCGCCGGCAGCGACTCGCGCACCTGGGCAATGCGCTCCCAGTAGGCGGGCGGGCGGTAGCCGTGGGCCTTGGTGCGCGCGTGTATCACCAGCTCGTCGGCGCCGGCCTCTGCGATGGCGTGGGCACATTCTTCGGCGCGCCTGTCGTCGTTGAAACCCAGACGCATTTTGGCCGACACCGGCACATGCGCCGGCACCGCGCGGCGCACCGCCGACACAATGCGCCCGATCAGCTCGGGCTCGTCCAGCAGCACGGCGCCGCCCCGGCTCTGGTTCACGGTTTTGGCGGGGCAGCCAAAATTCAGGTCGATGCCGTGCGGGCCGAGGCCGGCCAGCCGTGCGGCGTTGTCGGCCAGGCAAGCCGGGTCGGAGCCCAGCAGCTGCGCCCGCACCGGCACCCCTGCCCGGGTATAGCCGCCGTTGAGCAGCTCGGGCACCACACGCACAAAAGCGCGCTCGGGCAACACTGTGTTGGTCACGCGAATGAACTCGCTCACGCAGCGGTCAATGCCGCCAATGCGGGTGATCACATCGCGCAGCGTGGCGTCGAGCAGGCCCTCCATGGGCGCGAGCAGAAGCATGGTGTGCAGCCGTAAAAAAGGAATCAGGCTGCGGTGGTGTGCAGGTGCACGTCGCGCTGGGGAAACGGAATGCCGATGCCCACTTCGTCAAACCGCTTTTTCACACGCTCTTGCATGTCGAAGTACACCGGCCAGTAGTCGGCCGTGGCGGTCCACACGCGCACACGGATGTTGACCGCGCTGTCGGCCAGCTCGCCGACCACGATCACCGGCGCCGGGTCTTGCATCACGCGCTCATCGGCGCGCACCAGACCTTCCAGCGTCTGGCGCGCCAGGTCAATGCTGCTGCCGTAGCTGATACGGAACACCATGTCCACACGGCGCGTGGCCTCAGAAGAGAAATTCACAATATTCCCGTTGGCCACCGGCCCGTTGGGCACGAAGACCGTTTTGTTGTCGGGTGTTTTCAGCACGGTGTTCAAAATCTGGATCGACTCCACCGTGCCACTTTGCCCCTGCATTTCCACAAAGTCACCCACCTTGTAGGGCTTGAACAAAATCAGCAGCACACCGCCTGCAAAGTTCGACAGGCTGCCCTGCAGCGCCAGACCCACCGCCAGGCCAGCAGCACCCAGCACCGCAATGAACGAGGTGGTGGCCACGCCGAGCATGCTGGCCACGGTGATGACCACCAGCACCTTCAGTGCCAGGCTGATCAGGCTGCGCAAAAAGCTGCGCAGGGTCACTTCCACGTTCAGGCGCGCCATGTGGGCGTCGACCCGGCGGCTGAGCCAGCCACTGAGCCACAGGCCGACCAGCAACACGGCCAGCGCCAGCAAAAGATGCATGCCGTAGGTGACGGCGAGTTCGGTGAGACGTTCGGATTGCAAAACAGACAAAAGATCAGCCCTTTCAGATCAAGGTGACGGATGATACGGGCGCCCCGCCCGGCGCTTGCCCGGCGAACGGCCAGGGCGATATACAAGGGACAGGGCAAACCGGCCAAGGTTCCCCTGCGCCGGGACCGACAAGACGTGCCCATCTACCCAAGGCCAATGGCCCTTCACCCCACACCCAACCAAGGCAGCAGTCCGGTAACATCAAAGGCTTACCTTCGGAGATCTCGCATGCAGACCTATTCTGGAATGACGTTGGCCCTGCCTTTGGCCGCAGCGCTGTGCTTGGCCCTGCCCATGGCCGGGGCGCAGACCATGCCAGCAACGGCGGCGGTGCCCGCCGTGGTGGCGCCGGCAGAGCCCGCCGCAGCCTCAGCCGTTGAAGCCACACCAACGCCCGTGCCTGCTGCCCCTGCCAACGACAAACGCATTGGCACCTTCAAGCAAGTGAAGGGCGAAAGCTGGCTGGGCAAACCCGACGCGCGGCGCCCCGCCGCCTCGGGCGATGGCGTACTGGAAACCGAGCGCGTGAGCACCGGCCAACAGGGCGCTGCCACCATCACCCTCAAAGACGGGACGGTGCTGACCATGGGCCCCAACTCGACCATGGATCTGAGCCAGTTCAAGTACGACGCCACCACCCAGAAAGGCCATTTCGCGCTGGACCTGCTGCAAGGCTCGGTGCGCGTGGTCACAGGCCTGTTGGCCAAAATCAACCCGGATCTGTTCAAAATCTCGACGCCCACCTCG
The DNA here is from genome assembly GCF_058731905.1 of Hydrogenophaga sp. L99. NCBI lineage: Bacteria > Pseudomonadati > Pseudomonadota > Betaproteobacteria > Burkholderiales > Comamonadaceae > Hydrogenophaga > Hydrogenophaga sp. L99. The sequence goes on from NZ_CM178972.1 coordinate 2,108,923, forward strand.
GTGGTGGGCGTGCGCGGCACCGACTTCATCGTCGAGACCCAGGCCGCGCGCTAAGCCAGCACACCGCGACAGCCCATTCCCAAACGACAACCGACCATGAACCGCTCACGACTCACCACCGCCACCCTCGCCACCGTGGCCCTGGCCGCTCTGTTGTCGGCCTGCGCACCGGCCACCCGCGTGACGCTGCTGCCGCAGGCCGACGGCACGCCCAGCGCCGTGGAGGTGACCACGGGCCAGGGCACGCAGCGCATCAGCCAGCCCTACCAGGTGGCCAACGTGAGCACCCGCGGGGCGCTCAGCGTGGACGCCACCACGGCCGATAAGGTGCGCGAAACCTACCCCGAACTGGTGGCCTTGCAGCCCCCGGCACCCGAGCGCTTCACGCTTGAGTTTGAGCCCGGCACATCGCAGCTGACCGCCGACTCCCAGGCGCAGCTGGCCACCGTGGTGGCGCGCGCCCAGGCCCGTGCCGGCGGTGAGATCGTGGTCACCGGTCACACCGACCGCCAGGGCGCCGTTGAAGCCAACGACCGGCTTTCGCTGCAGCGCGCGCAAGCCGTGCGCGCCCTACTCATTGAGCGCGGCTTCAAGGCCGACCTGATTGAAGCCGTGGGCCGCGGTGAGCGTGAGCCGGTGGTGCCCACCGACGACGAAGTGGCTGAACCCCGCAACCGCCGCGCCGAGTTGCTGGTGCGCTGAACCCACGGTGGCCGCATCCGCGCCACAATTTCACACCGCATGGCCACCGAACACAGCCTGACCCGCGCACTGCGCGAACTGATGCAACAGCAGCGCACGGCTGCCCTGGGCACCGTGTCGGCCGACGGCACGCCCTTTGTATCGCTCGTGCCCTACGCGGTGGACGCCCAGCAACGCTGCCTGGTGATTCACGTGAGTGGCCTGGCAGCCCACACCGGCAACCTGCAGCGCGAGCCGCGTGTGTCGCTGCTGGTAAGCCAGGCTGCCCCGGCAGAAGGCCCGGTGCATGCCCTGCCCCGCGTCACGCTGGAAGCCAGCGCCGAAACCTTGTTACCCGACAGCCCCGAAGCGCTGGCCTGCCGCAGCGTCTATCTGCAGCGGTTTCCAGAAGCGGCGCCCATGACCGCCCTGGGCGACTTTCGGTTCGTGCGCCTGCACCTGCTGGGCGCCAGGCAGGTGGCCGGCTTTGGCGCCGCCCGCAGCCTGGACGGCGATGAGGTTCGCCGCGCACTGGGGCCCGCACCCTGAACCCCGAAACCAAGCCCGCCAGCGGGCCCTTGGCGGTGCTGCACGCCGACGAAGCCCTGCTGGTGCTGGAGAAGCCGGCCGGCCTGCTGGCGGTGCCCGGTCGCGGCGAAGACAAACAGGACTGCCTGAGCCGCCGCGCCCAGGCCCAGTGGCCCGACGCGCTGGTGGTGCACCGCCTGGACATGTCCACCTCGGGCCTGGTGGTGATGGCGCGCGGCCTTGAAGCCCAGCGCGCGCTGAGCCGCGCGTTTGAACAGCGCCGGGTACACAAGCGCTACCTGGCCGTGGTGGCGGGGCACCTCGCCAACCCGCAGCCCGACAACGGCTGGAACACCATCGACCTGTCGCTGGCCGTGGACTGGATCAACCGCCCGCGCAGCAAGGTGTGCCTTGAGACCGGCAAGCCCAGCCTGACGCGCTGGCGCCTGGCCCAGCCCGCCGCCCAAACCCCAGCGGCACACACGGGCATCGGCACGCGGGTAGAACTGGAACCCGTCACAGGCCGCACACACCAGCTGCGCGTGCACCTGCAGGCCTTGGGGCACCCCATTTTGGGCGACGCGCTGTACGCCAACCTGGCACAGCAAGCGCTGGCCCCCCGCCTGTTGCTGCACGCAGAAACCCTGGAATTGCCGCACCCCGCCACCGGGCAAATACTGCGTTTTCACAGCCCCTGCCCTTTTTGAAAAGCCCCGACATGACCGCACCCGACATCACCATCCTCACCGGCGCCTCGCGCGGCATGGGCCTGGCCATGGCGCGTCAGCTGCTGAGCCCCAGCCGGCACCTGCTGTGCATGTCACGCAGCACCAACGAAGACCTGGCTACCGAGGCGCTGCGCCTGCATGCCCCGCTGACCCAATGGTCGCAAGACCTGAGCGACACCACCGGCGCCGCCCAGCGCCTGCAGGACTGGCTGGCTGGGCTGGACACCCGCGCCTTGCGCAGCGCCACGCTCATCAACAACGCCGGCATGATCCCGCGCATTGGCCCGCTGGCCAGCTGCCCGCCCGACGGGCTTTCGGCCGCGTTGCGCGTGGGCCTGGAAGCCCCTATGCAGCTCACCGCCGCCTTTTTGCGCGCCACCGGCGCCTGGGTGGCCACCGGCTGGCAGGGGCCGCGCAAGGTGCTCAACATTTCGTCCGGGCTCGGTCGCCACGCCATGGCGGCACAGGCGCCCTACTGCGCCGCCAAAGCCGGCATGGACCATTTCACCCGCTGCTGCGCGCTGGAAGAAGCCGCCAACCCGCACGGCGCCCGCCTGGTATCGCTGGCGCCGGGCGTGATCGACACCGACATGCAGGTTCAGTTGCGCGCGGGCGACCCGGGATCTTTTCCCGACGTCCAGCGCTTTGTGGAACTCCAGCGCCAGGGCCAGCTCACACCGCCCGACACCGCCGCTGCCCGCGTGCTCGCCTGGCTGGACCGCCCCGACTTTGGCGACCAGCCCGTGGCCGACGTGCGGGACTGAACACCCACCGGACACACCATGCCCCAAAGCCCACTGCCCCGCCGCCGTTTTGTTCAAACCGCGCTGGGCTGGGCGGCTGGCGGTGCGCTGCTGCCGGCAGCCATGGCACAAACCCAGGCCGATTTTTGGGCCTTGCTGCGCGTTGGTGGCTGCGTGGTGCTGATGCGCCATGCCCAAACCGTGGCCGGCATTGGCGACCCCCCGGGCTTTCGCCTGGGTGACTGCAGCACCCAGCGCAACCTGAGCGAGGCCGGCCGCGAGCAGGCGCAGCGGGTGGGCCAGGCCTTTGCGCGCGAGCGCATCCGGGTGGACGATGTGCGTTCCAGCGCTTGGTGCCGCTGCACCGACACCGCCGACCTGGCCTTTGGCCGCCACACCGTGTGGGCGCCGGTCAACTCGTTTTTCAGAGACAACAGCGGCCCCGAGCAAACCCGGGCCGTGCTGCGCGACGTGGCCAGCCTGCAAGCGCCCCGCAACCTGGTGCTGGTGACGCACCAGGTCAACATCTCTTCACTGACCGGCGAGTACCCGGCCATGGGTGAAATTTTTATTGCCCGGCCCAACGGCCGCAGCGGCGACCGGCTCAAGGTGCTGGCGCGCCAGGTGGTGTGAAGGTGAAGCGCCCCGTTTTCCGTTCGTCTCCTGTTTGACTTGCGACAAGCTCGGCGTAAGGCAGCGGCGCATACCATCACCTGTTGATCGCCGGAATCACACACCCCAAACCACCACAAGCAGGAGATACCCCATGAGCAGAGAAGTCGTCGTCGTCAGCGCAGCCCGCACCGCCATTGGCACTTTTGGCGGCAGCCTCAAAGACACGCCCCCCACCGATCTCGCGGCCCTGGTGGTGCGTGAGTCGCTGGCGCGCGCCGGCGTGGACGGCAAAGACGTGGGCCATGTGGTGTTTGGCCACGTGGTGAACACCGAGCCCAAGGACATGTACCTCTCGCGCGTGGCGGCCATCAATGGCGGCTGCGCCCAGAGCACGCCCGCCTACAACGTCAACCGCCTGTGCGGTTCGGGCCTGCAGGCCATCGTCAACGCCAGCCAGAGCATTTTGCTGGGCGACACCGACATCGCCATTGGCGGTGGCGCTGAAAACATGAGCCGTGCGCCCTACGCCTCGCTCAACACCCGCTGGGGTGCCCGCATGGGCGACACCAAGATGGTGGACATGATGGTGGGCGCGCTGCACGACCCGTTTCACGCCATCCACATGGGTGTGACGGCTGAAAACGTGGCCGCCCAGTACGGCATTACCCGCGACATGCAGGACGCGCTGGCCGTGCAAAGCCACAACCGCGCCCAGCGCGCCACCGAAGAAGGCCGCTTCAAAGACCAGATCGTGCCGGTCATGCTCAAGAGCCGCAAAGGCGAAGTGGCTTACGCCACCGACGAGCACTTCCGGCCCAACTGCACGCTGGACGACATGACCAAGCTCAAGCCGGTGTTCATCAAAGAAAACGGCACCGTGACCGCGGGCAACGCCTCGGGCCTGAACGACGCCGCCGCCGCCGTGGTGCTCATGGACAGCAAGGCTGCCCAGGCACGCGGCCTGCAGCCGCTGGCTCGCCTGGTGGGTTACGCCCACACCGGCCTGGAACCCAAGATCATGGGCATGGGCCCGGTGTCGGCCACGCGCCTGGTGCTGGAGAAAACCGGCCTGAGTGTGAACGACCTGGACGTGATCGAAGCCAACGAAGCCTTTGCGGCCCAGGCCTGCGCCGTGAGCCAGGAACTCGGTCTGGACCCGGCCAAGGTCAACCCCAACGGCTCGGGCATTTCGCTGGGCCACCCCATCGGCGCCACCGGCGCGCTGATCACGGTCAAAGCGCTGTACGAACTGCAGCGCATCCAGGGCCGCTACGCGCTGGTGACGATGTGCATTGGCGGCGGCCAGGGTATTGCGGCTGTATTTGAGCGGGTGTAAACACCCGCCCCCCGCGCCGCTTCGCGTCACCCCCCTGAGGGGGGCGATGCGAGCGGCCTGGCGGAGCCAGCTCCGCCGCATCCTGGGCTCATGCACGCGCTCCGGAGATGGATGGGTTCACCTTTGTAGGTCTTGACGGGGGCGCTGGTGCCGGAAACACTGGTGCCCTTTGTCTTTTTGTTTCAATCTTCACCCCATGACGCGTGAACACACCTCTGGCGCTGTCTGGGCGCCCATGCTGGCCGAGCTGGAACGTGGTCTGTTGCAGCGCGACGTGGCGGCGCGTGCGTTGCTGCTGGCCGCGCTGGCGGGCGAACACGTGTTGCTGCTCGGGCCACCCGGCACCGCCAAGAGCGAGCTCGCGCGCCGCTTGCAGCGTCTGCTGCCCGGTGCGCACTATTTTGAACGCCTGCTGACGCGCTTCACCGTACCCGAAGAGCTGTTCGGCCCGCTCTCGCTGCGCGCGCTGGAAGACGACCGCTACGAGCGCCTGACCGAGGGCTACCTGCCCAGCGCCGAGGTGGCTTTTCTGGACGAAGTCTTCAAGGCCAACTCGGCCATCCTCAACACCCTGCTCGGCCTGCTGCACGAACGCCAGTTTGACAACGGCAGCCAGCGCCTACCCGTGCCGCTGGTGTGCCTGGTGGGCGCTAGCAACGAGCAGCCGCAGGACGACAGCCTGCTGGCGTTTTACGACCGTTTTCTGCTGCGCGTGCCGGTGCAGCCGGTGGACGACGCGCATTTCACCGCCTTGCTGCTGGCCGACGCGCCCGCCTCGGGCGACACCCCGGCCGACGCATCGATCAACCCAGCCGATTTGAAGGCCCTGCGTGAGGGTGCGCCATCGGTCAGCCTGGGTGACGAGGCGTTGGCTCTGCTGCAGCAAGCCCGGCAACACGCCAGCGACACCGGGCAAACGGTGTCCGACCGCCGCTGGCGCCAGCTGGTGGCCCTGCTGCAATTGCAGGCGGCCAGCCGAGGGGCCAGCGCCATCAGCCCCTGGGACCTGTGGCTGCTGCCTTTCGTGCTCGCGGCCGACCCGGCGCAAGTGCCAGGCTGGACCACCTTGTTCATGCACGCAGTGGCACACACCGCGCCCTTACCGCTGGATGGCCTGGAACGAGCCGCGCAGGCCTTTGAATCCCAACTGGACACCGAGCGCCGCGCCCCGCCCGACGCGCAGGACGACAGCGCCGGCAAGCTGGCGCTGGCGCGCGCCATCACCCGCCCGGGCGAAGAAAGCGAGATGGTGCGCATCACCAGCGAACGCGCGCAGCGCCGCTACAGCCCCGTGCACATTCAAGCCCGTGTGGCGCAGTGCGACGAACTGCTGGAACGCTTGATGGCGCTGCACGGCGAGTGGCTGGCGGTGGCGCACGCGGTGCTGGCACAGGCCCGCGCGCACCCCTGGCTGCCACCGTCCTGGCTGCTGCAGATCGAAGCCGCACACGCCGAGCGCTGCAGCCACTTGGTGGGCCTGTGTGCGCAGCACCAGTCCACCCGCAACGGTTTTGCCGCCCTGCCGGTGGATGCCGAGGCCACTGCCAGCGCACCGCCGCCAGTGCCCTGCGAATACCCATGAGGGCTTCGACAGGCTCAGCCCGAACGGGCGGGTCGGTCGGCACGGCGCCCCCAGCCAACGTTCACCCTGAGCCTGCCGAAGGAGCGAACGCGACCGACCGCCCCTACCACCACCTGGCCGCCCTGCCCCGCGAACTCTGGCGCTGGGCCGTGGTGTGCAGCAGCGGCCCCGCCGAGCGGCGCCTGCCCGAGCTGACGCATTGGCACAGCGCGCTGATGGACGGCGCCCTGCCCGACCCCAGCCACCACTTCGGCGACGCCGCCGCCACACAAGCGCTGCGCCCACTGTTGGCCGAACTGGACTTGCTCAGCCTCACGCGCCACAGCGCACCGCTCACCCGACAGGTGCTACAAAGCCTGCTGTGGCATCTGGACAGCCTCATCGACCGCCCGGACAGCGAACCACGTGCCGCGGCCATCGACCGCATGCGGGCCAGCTTTCGCGAGAGCTGGGACGTGCAGCGCCAAGGCTGGGACGAGGCGCTGGCGCTGCTGCAATCGCTGGGTGAGCTGGCCCAGTTGCGCTGGGACGATCTGGCCGGGCAGCTCAACCGCCGCGAATGGCAAGAAGCCCGGCGCATTGGCGAACTGCTCCAGCGCCTGCCCGCGATGGTCGCTTTCATCGACGGCGTGGGCCGCCGCGATGCGTCACGCAGCCATCCGCCCGCCCGCCACACGCGGCCCGCTCCCCAGGCCGACACGCCGGCCGCACGCCACCCGGCCGACGAAACCGAGCGGCGCCCGGAACCCACCGCGGTGGATGGTGTGCGCCGCTCGCGCAACCTGGCCCGCATGACCGGCGCCGAAAGCCTCAACCTCACGCACCCCGGCTTGCGCCGCTTGTGGCGGGCGCGTTTTGCCGAAGCGCAATTGCTGAGCTACGACGACCGCGCCCGGGCGCCCGCGCAGCGCCCCCTGCCCCAACCCGACCCCCAAGCCCACCGCGCTGTGCCCACCCACGCCGGGCGCGGCCCACTGATCATTTGCCTGGACACCTCGGGCTCCATGCGCGGCGCGCCGGAAAGCGTGGCCAAGGCCTGTGTGTTGCAGGCGCTGCGCAGCGCCCACGCCGGCCAGCGCCCTTGCCGGTTGCTGGCCTTTGGTGGCCCCAGCGAGCTGCTGGAACGCGACCTGGCGCTGGACGCCGACGGCCTCGCACACCTGCTCGACCTGATGGGCCAGAGCTTTGACGGCGGAACCGATGTGCAGACCCCGATTGAACGCGCCATTGCGCTGGTGCAAACCGCGGGCTGGCAGGACGCCGACCTGTTGATCGTGAGCGACGGGGAATTTGGCGTGACACCCGCCACCCTGCAACACCTGCGCGAGGCCAAAGAACGCCTGGCCCTGCGCGCACACGGTGTGCTCATTGGCGACCGCGAAACCATTGGCCTGCTGGAGGTGTGTGACCACCTGTACTGGGTGCGCGAATGGCGGCGCTACGGCAGCGGCGCCAGCGCCTTGGCCGACAACTTTTCCCCCGTGCACAGCCGCAGCCTCACAGCGCTGTATTTCCCCAACGCCATCCGGCGCTGAAACACGCAGCGGCGCTCAGTCGCCCTGAAAGCCGCCTTGGCGGTAGGTCAGCACCAGCGTGTCGCGCCAGCCCAGGGTGCCCGGCTCCACCGGCTGAATCGGCGTGGTCTCGTGAATCACGCGCTGGTCGTCCAGCAACAGCAGCGACCACGGTTCCTGCAGCGTGAAGCGCTGGCCGCTGGGTCCCTCGGCCTCAAACACCCGGCTTTCGCCCCCCTTGATGCGGTGGCGCCCGAGCATGAACACGGCCACCAGATCGACCCCGTCGCGGTGCGCGCCCTCGGGCGTGGGGCGGCCAATGCCGTCGGTGGTGTCGATGCGGAAGCTGTGCGCCTCAACAAACCAGGGCCGGCGCCCGCGCAGCGCAGACACCGCCTCGCCAACTTGCGCCAGCAACCGGCTCCATACCGGCAAGGCCAGCAGCTCGGGCTGCATGGGTTCGAACCAGCGCTGCATGCCGCCGTGCAGGGCGTTGTATTCCAGCGGCTGCCAATGCGCGCGGTGCGGCACTGCGCCCACCTCGGCGCCATCCACCACAAAGCAGCTGTGGCGCCGGCGGCGGTAGCGGCCACCGTCTTTCAGGTAGGCGTCGGGCGGCAGATCGTTCCAGCCAGCGTGCAACGCGTCCAGCTCAGCGGTCGAAGCGGGCAGCCACTGCTGCACATCGGACGCACTCATCAAGGCAAAGCCCCCGGTTTGCAGGGCGCTGGGCACCCCGGACAAGGGCACGTAAGGGGGTTGAAATTCGCTGGTCATGGGCGGGCAGTGTACCGGGCCGGCGCCACCCTCCGGCCCCGCGCAGGCGCATCGTCCGACTGCAGCAAGGGGTTGCGTGCACAGATGCTGCGCTGGATCAAAACGGCGGCGTTCTCTCGGTGTCAAGCTGTGTTTCACCCACACATGTTGATCATGTGGTGACGCACAGGAGATGGCCGTGAACACAATTGAATGGACCGATGCGCTGGTGCTGGATTTCGAACCCATCGATACCCTGCACCACACGTTTGTAGACCTGCTGGCCCGCGCCCAGCAAGCCCGAGACGACGACCTGCCGCAAGCCTGGACGGCGCTGGTAGACCACACCATGGCGCAGTTTGAATGGGAAGACGATTGCATGCAGCGCACCGGTTTTTCGTCGGCAGCCAACCACTCCCTGCAGCACCGGGTGGTGCTCAACCTGCTGCGGGAAGGGTTGGCGAAGGCGCGCAGCGGGCAGCTCGCTGCGGTGCGCGAAATGGCCTTTGAGCTGGCCGCCTGGTTTGCCCGGCACACCCAGGCACAGGACGCCGCCCTGGCCCTGCACCTGCGCCGACACCCGGCGCCGCCTGCGCGCCGTGGCGCCAACCCACGAGCCCCCGCACAGCGCGGCGGCCGGGCGCCACACTGAGCCGCACCGAGGCGGGCGAAAAACCCTGACGGGCATGGGGTAAACCATGTGAAATCAATATTCGGCGGTGGTTATATTGCTCCGATACGAGGAGAGTTCCATGGCCGAAGCCATTCACGCCGCTGCAAACGACCTGCCTGACAGATCCGAGGCGCCAGCGGACACCCCCCAGAACGACAACCCGCCCGCAGAAAGTCCACGCGGGCCCTCGGTGTTTTCGCTGCAGCTGGCCCATTTGAAGCCAGCAGACCCGTTTCAGTGGCTGCAGTTGGGCTGGGCCGATTTCAAACGCTGCCCCCGCATTGGCCTGTTTTACGGCTTGTGCTTTTTCGCCATGGGCCATGCCCTGCTGGCGGTGTTTCAGAGCGCGCCGGCCTATGTGCTGGCGCTGAGCGCCGGGTTCTTGCTGATGGGGCCGTTCCTCTGCCTGGGCCTGTACGACGCCAGCAAGGCCATGCAGACCCATTCACACCGCCCCAGCTTGCGCGCCTCGCTCCAGGCATGGCGGCCCACCAAGGGCACCATGGGCATCTTTGCTGGCGTGTTGCTGATCCTTGAACTGATCTGGGGCCGCGCCTCGCTGGTGGTGTTTGCCGTCACCTTCAACACCATGCCGTCCACCGAAAAGCTGCTGCCGCAGTTGCTCAACCCGGAAAACATCGGGTTTCTGATCACCTACACGGTGGTGGGCGCCTTCTTTGCCGGCCTGATTTTTGTGACCAGCGTGATCTCCATCCCGATGATCATGGACCGCAAGACCGACGCTGTGTCGGCCGGGCTCACCAGCATCCGCGCTTGCCTGCAAAACCCCGGCGTCATGCTGGTTTGGGGTGCGCTGATCACGGTCTTGATCGGCCTGTCCATGCTGCCGGCGTTTCTGGGCCTGATCGTTGTGGGCCCGGTCATTGGACACGCCACCTGGCACGCCTACCGGCACATCGTGCCCCAAAAGACCGAAGACAGCGCCTGACGAACCCAACGCGCTGGCGATCCCGCAGGCATCGCCAGCGCGTTTTCAGGCGTTCACGTTCACCACCAAGCGCCCGCGCACCTGGCCGGCCAAAATGTCGCGGCCCGCAGCCACGGCCTCGGCCAGGCCAATCTCGCGGGTGATCGTTGCGAGCTGCTGGCGGTCCAGCGTGCTGGCCAGCGCGGCCCACGCGGCCTCGCGTTTGCCGATCGGAGCCATGACGCTGTCAATGCCGTACAGCGTGACGCCGCGCAAAATAAACGGTGCCACGCTGGCCGGCAGGTCCATGCCCTGGGCCAGGCCACAGGCAGCCACCGCGCCGCCATAGCGCGTGCTGGCGCAGGCATTGGCCAGGGTGTGGCTGCCGACCGAATCCACCACCCCCATCCAGCGCTCTTTTTGCAGCGGTTTGCCAGGCGCGCTGAGGGCACCGCGGTCGATCACCTCGGCCGCGCCGAGGGACTTCAAATACTCGGCCTCCTGCGGCCGCCCGGTGGACGCCACCACCGTGTGACCCAGCCCGGCCAGCAAAGCAATGGCCACACTGCCCACGCCGCCGTTGGCGCCCGTCACCAGCACCTCGCCGCTGCCCGCAGTCATGCCGTTGTCGGCCCAGTGCCGCTGCAAGGCCGTCACACACAGCATGGCGGTGTAGCCGGCGGTGCCCACCGCCATGGCGTCGCGGGCACTCAGGCCAGCCGGCAAAGGCACCAGCCAGTCGCCTTTGACGCGTGCCATTTGCGCCAGGCCACCCCAGTGGTTTTCACCCACGCCAAAGCCATTGAGCAGCACCTCGTCGCCCACCTTCCAGCGCGGGTGGCTGCTGGCGGTCACGGTGCCGGCAAAGTCGATGCCCGGCACCATGGGGAAGCTGCGCACCACCGGTGACTGGCCGGTGATGGCCAGTCCGTCTTTGTAGTTGAGGGTGGACCAGCCCACCCGCACCGTCACGTCGCCCGTGGCGGGCAACTGAGACTCATCCAGCTCGGTCAGCGCGCAGCGGTAGCCAGCGTCATCGGTTTTGGTGATCAGCAGAGCTTTGAACATGGGTTTCTCCGTTTGAAGGGGTTTCGTTCCACAGCCGCCACAGCAGCCACCAGCCCATGCCGGCGTTGGCCAGGGCCAGCAAGGTCAGCACCACCAGCAAAGCCCCTTCGGGCTCGGCCAGGTGGAGGCCCCAGGCCATGGCCGAGGACAACACGTTGAACGCGATGACCAGCCAGAACAGGGGCTTGCGGGGCTGCCAGAGGCGCTGCACAGAAGGGGCCAAAAATTGCATACCGCATTGTGCCGCGCGGGTGGCCGTGCAGCACCTTCAAGTTGCAGCAACGGGTTTGGGCTCCTGCTCTTGCAACAGCCGCCACATCACCTTGCCGCTGCCGCTCTTGGGCAGAGCCTCGACAAACTGCACCACGCGCGGGCATTTGTACACCGCCATGTTGTCGCGGCACCAGTCCATGATGTCTTGCTCGCTGACCTGGCCGCGGGCGCTGTCACGCAGCACAACCACCGCCTTCACGCTCTCGCCGCGGTAAGCGTCCTGCGTGGAAATGACGCAGGCTTCGGCGATGGCGGGGTGGCGGAACATGAGCGCTTCCACCTCGGCCGGCCACACCTTGAAGCCGCTGGCGTTGATCATGCGCTTGAGGCGGTCGGTGATGAAAAAGTAACCGTCTTCGTCCACCCGGCCCAGGTCCCCCGAGCGGAAATAGCGCTGACCTTCCAAGGTGATGAAGGCCGCTTCGGTGGCGTCAGGCCGCTTCCAGTAGCCCGAAAACACCGAGGGCCCACGGATGATGATTTCGCCCGCCTCGCCCTGGGGCATTTCTTGCAAGGTGTCGGGGTCCACCACGCGCGCGTCCACGCTCATGAACGGTATGCCCAGGCACTGCTGCTTGGGCGCCTCGGGCGGGTTGTTGTGCGAGGGCGCTGCGGTTTCGGTCAGGCCATAGCCTTCAGCGTAGCGCAGGCCGTACTGTTCAAACAGGCGCTGCGCCACCGCCTGGGGCATGGCGGCACCGCCACCACCAATGAGCACCAGGCTGGACAGGTCGTACTGCGCAAAGTTGGGGCTGGCCAGCAGGTCGATCACCATGGTGGGGATGTTGGACCAGTGCGTGACACGCCATTTTGAAATGAGGCGACCGGCCAGCTCGCGGTCCCAGCGCGGCATGACCACCAGCGTGGCGCCGGTGTAAATACCCGCGTGCATGCCCACCACCATGCCGGTGATGTGAAACATGGGCACCACCACGAGCGAGACGTTTTCAGGCGTGCTGCTGCCCCACAGCGAACCGGCCACCGCGTTGTGCATCAGGCTGGCGTGGGTGTGCATGCAGCCCTTGGGCAAGCCGGTGGTGCCGCTGGTGTAGGGCAACACGCTCAGGTCGGTGGGCTGGCGGTTGTGCAGCGGTGGCGCAGCGCTGCCGCTCAGCGCATCGGCCCAGTCCACCACCGTGCCGCCGGGCAGGCTGGGCAGCGGGTGGCGGGCGGCCAGCCACTCGGTCCAGGCGGGGGGAATGTCGGCCTGCGGCCCAATGGCGTCGTGGTAGTGCGCCACCACCAGGTGCTGGAGTTGCTGGGCGGCAGGCAGCTCGGCGTTGGCCTTGAGCAATTCGCCGGCCAGGTCGGCGGCACAAATGGCCACCTTCACGTCCGGGTCGGTGATGTAGTGGCCCAGCTCGGCCGCGCGGTTCATGGGGTTCACCGGCACCACCACGGCGTTGGCGCGCAGGATGGCGAAATGCGCCACCACCCACTGGGGCGCGTTTTGCATCAGCAAGATCACTCGGTCGCCGGCCTGCACACCCTGCGTGTGCAGGTGAGCCGCCAGGCGCTCGGCCTGCGCCAGCAGTTCGCGGTAGGTGGTTACCTGGTCAAAAAACACCAGCGCAGGCTTGTCGGGGTAGCGGCGCGCGCTGACCACCAGGTTGTCCCACAACGAGGTGGCGGGTGGCGTGATGCGGTGCGGCAGGCGCTTGGGCCAAAACCGGTGGTGCGGACGCTCGGCCGGTGGTGCTGCATCGGCGGCGGTGGTGTGGCTGTTCATGGGTTTGTCTCCAGCAGCGGGTCTTGTGCGGCAAAGCATACGAGCCACACGCCAGATGGGACAACACGGCATGTCGCCCGTGGGACCACGCAATGTGGCACGGAACGTGCGAGTACCAACGGGCGAACGTGGACAGGTTTGTAACGCCATAGTGTTATGAATTCATTGCATAACCTGCCCACGTAAACCCCGATGCCTTCGCCCTGGGGGCACGGCTACAGACGCTGAGCGGTCGCAAAGAGCACCCCTGTGGTGCACAAGCGCCGAAATATGTGCATCCAACCAACGTATGGAGAAACCCCTGATGAAGATGACTTCCCTGAACCTGACCGCCCTGGGTCTGAGCGCTGCCGCGGCCTTGGTGAGCCTGCCAGCCCATGCCGGCAAAGACCTCGACGCGATCAAGAAACGCGGTGAACTCATCTGCGGCGCCAGCACCGGTCTGGCGGGTTTCTCGGCTGCCGACAGCCAGGGCAAATACGCCGGTCTGGACGTGGACACCTGCCGTGCCGTGGCCGCCGCCGTGTTGGGTGACCCCAACAAAGCGCGCTTTGTGCCGCTGACCGCACAACAGCGCTTCACCGCCCTGCAGTCGGGTGAGATCGACATGCTGTCGCGCAACACCACCTGGACCATGACCCGTGACGCGTCGCTGGGTCTGCACTTTGCGGGCATCAACTTCTACGACGGCCAGGGTTTCATGGTGCCAAAGAAGCTCAAGGTGACGAGTGCCAAACAGCTCAAGGGCGCCACCGTGTGCGTGGAAGCCGGCACCACCACCGAGCTGAACCTGACCGACTATTCGCGCGCCAACAACCTGAACATCAAGCCCGTGGTGTTCAACAACGCCGAAGCCACCACGGCGGCCTATTTCAGCGGGCGCTGCCAGGCGTTCACCACCGACGCGTCGGGCCTGGCGTCTTACCGCTCCAAGCAGGCCGCCAACCCGGCCGACCACGTGATCCTGCCCGAGCTCATTTCCAAAGAGCCACTGGGCCCCATGGTGCGCCGTGGTGACGACGACTTCTTTGCCATCGTCAAGTGGGTCGGCAACGCCCTGCTGGAAGCCGAAGAGTTTGGCATCACCCAGGCCAACGCCGACAAAATGCGCGCCGAGAGCAAAAACCCCAGCGTGATGCGGCTGCTGGGTGCCGGCAACGAAGACACAGGCAAACTGATCGGCCTGGACAAAGAATGGGCGCTGCGCGCTATCAAGGCCGGCGGCAACTACGGCGAGCAGTTTGAACGCCATGTGGGCCCCAAAACCACCATCGGCCTGCCTCGCGGCATCAACAACCTGTGGAACAAGGGCGGCGTGATGTACGCACCACCGGTCCGCTGATGCTTTGAACCACCAAACCGGGACTGGACTGGCTCCATGTCTCGGTTTTTTTATACCTCTCTATTCCCTTGAAAGGCGGTTGTGAGCACTGTTCCACCTCCTCATGCACGAAAACGCTGGTCTCTCAACAGCCGGGCCACCCGTGGCGTGCTGTTTCAGTTGCTGGCCCTGATCCTGGTGGCGCTGTCCATCTGGTTTCTGTCACACAACACCCAAGTCAACATGGCGGCGCGGGGCATCCCCAGCGGCTTTGACTTTCTGGGCGCGCCTGCCGGCTTTGACATCGGCGAAACCGTTATCCCCTACGACCCGAGCCAGAGCTACGCGGTCGCGATTGGTGTGGGCGTGCTCAACACGCTCAAAGTGGCCATTCTGGGCATCGTGTTCACCACCCTGATCGGCGTGGCCATTGGCGTGGGGCGCTTCTCGCGCAACGGTCTGGTACGCGGCCTCTGCTACGGCTACGTCGAGGTTTTTCGCAACATTCCCGTGCTGCTGCAACTGCTGATGTGGTACCTGTTCATGCTGGAGGTGCTGCCTCCGTCCAACGAAGCCTGGAACGCCTTTGGTGGCTTTTTCCTGAGCAAAGGCGGCTTCTCCATGCCCTGGCCCAGCGCGGGTGTGGGCTGGGGCTGGGTCGTGCTCGGCGCCGTAGCCGGCTTGGTGGCCGCCGGCGTGTGGCGCCGGCGCATGCTGAGCCGGTTTGAACGCACGGGGCAAGAAGGCGACCGCCTGTGGGCACCGCTGGCCCTGGTGCTGGTGCTGGCCGTGGTGGGCTGGTTGCTGGGCGGCATGCCCAGCCAATGGGACCTGCCCGAGCAAATGGCCTTCATGGTGGACGGTGGCGCCAGCGCCACGCCCGAGTTCCTGACCGTGTTGATCGGCCTGGTCACGTACACCGCGGCTTTTGTGGCCGAGGTGGTGCGCGGCGGCATCCAGTCGGTCAGCCGCGGCCAGACCGAAGCGGCCAGCGCGCTGGGGCTCACGCCCAAGCACACCATGCGGCTGGTGGTGTTGCCCCAGGCCATGGGCGTGATCATTCCACCGCTGACCAACCAGTACCTCAACCTGACCAAAAACTCGTCGCTCGCCGTGGCGGTGGGCTACCCCGACGTGGTGTCGGTGGCCAACACCACCATCAACCAGAGCGGCCGTGCGGTCGAGTGCATCGCCATCATCATGCTGGTCTACCTCACCACTTCGCTGAGCACCTCGTTGTTCATGAATTGGTACAACGCCCGCAGCGCGATCAAGGAGCGTTGAAACCATGAACAACCAACCATCCAACGCGGTTTTCACCCCCATCGCGCCCCGCCCATCGCCGGTGCGCACCACCGGTTTGGTGGCCTGGGCCCGGCGCAACCTGTTCAGCAGCATCGGCAACACGCTCACCACGCTGTTTGTGCTGACACTGGGCATTTACGCGCTGCCGGGCATCTTGCAATGGGGCGTGGTGCAAGCCGTTTTTGCCCCCGACGCCAGCGCTTGCCAGGCCGCCCGCGGCACCGGGGCCTGCTGGGGCGTGGTGGCTGAAAAGTACCGCCTCATCCTGCTCGGGCGCTATCCGTTTGAAGAACACTGGCGCCCGGTGCTGGCCACCAGCCTCATGCTGGCCGGGCTGGTGGTGAGCTGCATCCGCGTGTTCTGGAAGCCCTGGCTGGCCATCATGTGGGTGGGCATCATGGCGCTGTTCTTTGCGCTCATGGGCGGCGGCGTCATGGGCCTGTCGTCCGTGCGCACCGACCTGTGGGGCGGCCTGCCGCTCACGGTGCTGCTGGCCACGGTGTCCATCTTTCTGGCCTTTCCGCTGGCCATTGTGGTGGCGCTGGGCCGACGCAGCAACCTGCCCGCCATCCGCTCGGTGTGTGTGGTGTACATCGAGCTGGTGCGCGGCGTGCCGCTGATCTCGGTGCTGTTCATGGCCTCGTTCATTTTCCCGCTGTTCATGCCACAGGGGGTGTCCATTGACGTGCTGACCCGCGTGGTGGTGGGCATCACGCTGTTTGCCGCCGCCTACATGGCCGAGATCATCCGCGGTGGTCTGCAAGCCATACCCAAAGGACAGCTCGAAGCCGCCGACACCCTGGGCCTGAGCTACTGGCAGACGCAGCGCAAGGTGGTGCTGCCCCAGGCGCTGGCCATGGTAGTGCCCAGCATCATGAACAACTTCATCTCGATCTTCAAAGACACCTCGCTGGTCACCATCGTGTCCATGTACGAGCTCACCGGTGCGCTGTCGCTGGCTTTGAATTCCGATGTGGAATGGCGCCCGTTCAAGATCGAAGCCTACCTGTTCATCACCCTCGTCTATTTCGCTTTCTGCTTTGCCATGTCGCGCTACAGCCTGTGGGTTGAAAAGCAATTGAGCAGCAGCAAAGCCCGCTGAAGGCGCCCCAGAAGGAACAACAACATGACCGCATCAACCGCCGCTGAACCCATCATCCGTTTCGACAAAGTCAACAAGTGGTACGGCAACGACTTCCATGTGCTGCGCGACATCGACCTCGATGTCGCCAAAGGCGAACGCATCGTGGTGTGCGGCCCGTCGGGCTCGGGGAAGTCCACCCTGATCCGCTGCATCAACCGCCTGGAAGAGCACCAGCAAGGCCACCTCACCGTGGACGGCATTGAGCTCACCGACGACATCAAGGCCATTGACCAGGTGCGCAAAAACGTGGGCATGGTGTTCCAGCAGTTCAACCTGTTTCCGCACCTGACCGTGCTGGAAAACCTCACGCTCTCGCCCATGTGGGTCGGCAAGGTTCCCAAAAAGGAAGCCGAAGAACGCGCCATGCAGCAACTGCAGCGCGTGCGCATTGCCGAGCAGGCCAGCAAATACCCGCTTCAGCTCTCCGGCGGCCAGCAGCAGCGCGTGGCCATTGCCCGGGCGCTGTGCCTCACGCCCAAGATCATGCTGTTTGACGAGCCCACCTCGGCGCTCGACCCGGAAATGATCAAGGAGGTGCTGGACGTGATGATCGAGCTGGCCAACATGGGCATCACCATGATCTGCGTGACGCATGAGATGGGTTTCGCCAAGGCCGTGGCCGACCGCGTGATCTTCATGGACCAGGGACAGATCGTGGAGCAAAACACGCCGCACGAATTTTTCAACAACCCGCAAAACGAGCGCAGCCGGGACTTTCTCTCAAAGATCCTGGGACACTGAGCGCGGCCGATGCCGCCTAAACATGGCGGTGTCCGGCGGGCGGCTCCACCCCCGGCACCGCTTCGTCGGCACGCTGGTGCAGCGCTTCGATGATGTGGCAATGGTCGTCCGAGCCGTCGCAGCGCTTGCGCAAGGCCAGCAGATCACGCTCCAGCACCCGCAACTCGGCCAGGCGCTGGCGCACATGGCCCAGGTGCGCGTCCAGCGCCGTGCTGGCGGTGGCGCAATCGGCCTTGTTGTTGAGTTCCAGCGCCAACAGGGTGCGCACTTCGTCCAGCGACATGTCCAGCGCGCGGCACTGCCGAATGAAGCGCAAACGGTGAATGTCGGCCTCGCTGTAAAGGCGGTAATCGTTACCGGCGCGGGCTTGCGGCTTCAGCAAGCCCTCGCGCTCGTAGTACCGGATATTGGCCGCGCTCACGCCTGAGCGCTGCGCCGCCTCACCAATGCGGTGCACCGGGGTCACCGGCTGGACTTCCATGTTCATGCTTGACCTTAAAGTGGCTTCAAGGTTTTTAATCATGGCATACCTTGAACCCTTGCACGAAAGACACCCGCCATGGCCTGCGCTTGCCACTCCAGCTGCTCCACCGAAACGCCTGCCAACGCAGCCCCGCCGATTGACCCGCGCTGGCGGCGCGCGCTGTGGATTGCGCTCGTGGTCAACGCGGCCATGTTCGGCGTGGAACTGGTGGCTGGCTTGCAAGCCAATTCGGTGTCGCTCTTGGCCGACGCGGTGGACTTTGCCGGTGATGCCGCCAACTACGCGCTGTCCTTGGCCGTGCTGAGCATGGCCCTGGTTTGGCGCAGCCGCGCGGCTTATGTCAAGGGCGCGACCATGTTCGCCTACGGCCTGTTTGTGCTGGCGCGGGCTGGCTGGCTGCTGCAAAGCGGCAGCGTGCCCGAGCCGCTGACCATGGGCGTGGTGGGGTTGGTGGCCTTGCTGGCCAACGCCGGCGTGGCCGTGCTGCTGTACGCGTTTCGCACGGGCGACGCCAATATGCGCAGCGTGTGGCTGTGCTCGCGCAACGACGCGCTGTCCAACCTGGCGGTCATGGCAGCCGCGCTCGGGGTGTTCGGCACCGGCTCGGCCTGGCCCGACCTGGCGGTGGCCGCAGTCATGGCCGTGCTGGCGCTCACAGCGGGGCTCTCCGTCATGCGCCAGGCGCGGGCCGAGCTGGCCCAGGCTTCATCAACGCGCCCCACACAGGCGCCACAGGCGGTGGGAATCCCCCACGCCGACTGAACTTTCCGCCGGCGCGCTTATCATTCAACGCCATGCGCCACCTGTTGCTCGCCCTCCTCATTGCCCTGCTGCCCTTGCGCGCCTGGGTGGGCGACGCCATGGCGGTGTCCATGATGGGCCACACGGCAACCAGCATGGTGGCAGCAGGGGCGCAGCCCGACTGCCCGGACCACGCGGGCGAGGGGCCTCTGGCCCTGAGCCTGAGCGCGGGGCACGATCTGCATGGCAGCACAGCCGAAGGACAGCAGCCTGACCACCCCCAAGACCACCAGCACAGCGCCTGCGACGTGTGCAACGGCCCCGCGCTGGTCGTCGGACTGCTCTTGTCCGCCACGGTGTCGCAGCACCACACCCTGCTCGCGCTGCCTGCCGAGCGCTTTGCCAGCGTTGCGCTGCAGCAAGGCATCAAGCCACCCATCTCCTGAGCATCCAAGCCCGTAGTGCGTCTGCCGCGGCCCCCTTCGGGCCTGTGCGGCGGGCGCTGGTTTGTTTTGTCAGGAGATCCCCATGCCTGTTTTTAGGCGCCATGTACCCACCCGCACGCCAGCGGGCACTCTTCAACGACCGCCCCTGAAGGCGCCTTTCGCACACCTGTGGTGGGCCGCCCTGCTGTGTGCAGCGCCTGCGCTGGCCCAGCCATCTGCGGCCCTGCGCGCGGCCGACCCCGCCACGCCCGCGCCCGCCAGCGCCGTGCAGGTGCTGCCAACCGCAGCCCCCGCCCAGCCACTGGAGTTGCCCACCGACATCGAGCGCGCTCGGGCCATCTGGCAGCAGGCCAACCAGCGCGTGGCCGAGTTCCCCCGTGGCCACATCGACATCCTTCGCTGGGAGGCCCAAAACCCCGGCGGCACGCCGTCCGCCGAGGCACCGGTGGCTACCGCACCCACGCTCGACGTGGCCGAGGCCGTGCGCATCTCGCTGCGCCACCGCCCGGCCCTGCTGGTCCACGCGGGCATGAGCGAGCCCGAGCAGGGCGAAGTGCAGCGGGCTTACGTGGCCCATGTCCAAGCCGTGCACACCGCCTGGGTGGAGGCCGTCACCGCCCGCCACAGCCTGCGCCTGATGACCGATGCGCTGTCAGCCGCGAGCACCGGCGTGGCCCTGGGGCAGCGCATGGTGCTGGCCGGCAACTGGAGCCAGGCCAAACTGCTGCGCGAACAGGTGCAAGAAGCCGCCGCACACCAGGCGGCCGCGCGGGCCCAGCAAGCAAAACACAGAGCCGACGAACAGCTCGCCCGCCTGTTGGGCCAGTGGGACGGGGCAGCCATAGCCGCCCTGCTGCAGCGCCTGCCGACCAGCTTGCCGGCGTTGCCTGAGCAAGTCACGCCCGGCCCCGGTATCAGCCCGGCCGAGGTGGAAGGCGCTGCGCTGCGCGGTCACCCCACGCTGGCCTGGCAGCTCACCGAAGCGCGCCGCCAGCTCGCCGCAGTGCCCCCCGCGCGGCTGGCCGCCTGGCATGAAGCGGTGAACAAGGTCGTTCAAGCCGACCCCGCAACAGCCCGGGAAGTCCCCTGGACCGCACCGCAGATCGACAACTTGCCGCTGCTGCGCGACCACGCCCTGGAACGCGCGGTGCGCGCAGAGTCCACGCTGCTGCAGGCGGCTGCCGAGCGCCGGTCGATGGCGCGCGAGGCCTGGGCGAATCTGCAAGCCCAGCACGCCAGCGCACGCCACGCGCAAGACGTGGTCAGCCCGCTGCAAACCACGCTGGAGCAAGAAACCCTGCTGCGCTACAACGGCATGCTGCAAAGCACCTGGGACCTGCTGGCCCAGGCCCGCGAGCGGCTGGCCTCGCTGGACGCGGCACATCTGGCCCGCCGTGACTTCTGGCTCGCCCACAACGCCTGGCAAGCCCTGCTCGCCGGGGGCGACTACCAGGGCCCCGGCACTTCGTCTGCCCTCGGCGGCAGCGCCAGCACACCACCCAAAGGACACTGACCATGACGCAAGCCATGAACCGACGCAACTTTTTCGCGGGCGCTGCGGTCACCGCGGTGGCCGCCGCCAGCGTGAGCCGCGTGGCCCTGGCCGCGCTGCCCGAAGCGGTGCAACAAACCAGCGCCGACACCGCAGCCCCCTGGACGCCACCCGGCGTGACCGGAGCCGGCCGGCCCTACAACCCGGTGGTCACGCTCAACGGCTGGACCCTGCCCTGGCGCATGAACAACGGCGTAAAAGAATTCCACCTGGTGGCCGAACCGGTGGTGCGCGAGATGGCACCCGGCTTTCTGGTCAACATGTGGGGCTACAACGGCCAGAGCCCCGGCCCCACCATTGAGGTGGTGGAAGGCGACAAGGTGCGCATTTTTGTGACCAACCGCCTGCCCGAGCCCACCACCATCCACTGGCACGGCCAGCGCCTGCCCAATGGCATGGACGGGGTGAGCGGTCTCAACCAGCCCTACATACCGGCCGGCAAAACCTTTGTGTATGAATTTGAAGCGCGCCGGCCCGGCACCTTCATGTACCACCCGCACGCCGACGAAATGACGCAAATGGCCATGGGCATGATGGGATTCTGGGTCACACACCCGAAGCAGAAACACCCGCTGATTGACGACGTGCAGCGCGACTACTGCTTCCTGCTCAACGCCTTTGACGTGGAACCCGGCAGCATGACGCCGCAGGTCAACACCATGCTGGACTTCAACATCTGGAGCTTCAACAGCCGTGTATTCCCCGGCCTGAGCCCTTTGGTGGCGCGCCTGGGCGAGCGCGTGCGCGTGCGCGTGGGCAACCTCACCATGACCAACCACCCGGTGCACATCCACGGCATTGAATTTGAAGTGACCGGCACCGACGGCGGCCCGGTGCCCAAAACCGCGCGCTGGCCCGAGGTGACCACCGATGTGGCCGTGGGCCAGATGCGGCAGATCGAGTTTTTGGCCGACGAGCCCGGCGACTGGGCCATGCACTGCCACAAGAGCCACCACACCATGGGCGCCATGGGCCACGGCGTGCCCACCATGATCGGCGCTGACCACCGCGGCCTGCTCAAAGGCTTGCAAAAAGCCGTACCCGACTACATGGTGATGGGGGAGCGCGGCATGGCCGACATGAAAGAGATGGAGATGGAGCTGCCCCACAACACCTTCCCCATGATGAGCGGCACCGGGCCTTATGGCCCCATTGGCATGGGCGGCATGTTCACCACGCTCAAGGTGCGCGCCGACCAGAAACCAGGCGACTACACCGACCCCGGCTGGTACCAGCAGCCGCCCGGCACCCGGGCTCGCGAGGTGGCCACGCCCACCGCCCAGGCATCGCCGCCCGCCAGCGCTGCGCCATCAAATCGGTCATCAACCCCAACCGCTCCCATCGGCTCGGCCCGCAAGCCACAAGGCCATGGCGGCCACCACTGAACACAAGGAACCCACCCATGTACACACCAGCACCGACCCGCCGCCGCTTTCAGCAACTGCTGATCGGCCTGCCCTTGTTGCCACTGGCCACCACGGCCTGGCTGCCCACAGCCGCGCAAGCCCACGGCGAGCGCCACGACGGCCACACCAAGGCCGGCCCTGTGGTGAAAGAACAAAAGCCCTGGGGCATTGCGGCCGAGCCCAGCGAAGCGAAACGCACCGTCGAGATCCGCATGACCGACGACATGAAATTCACACCCAGCCACCTGGACGTGCGCGAGGGCGAAACGCTGCGGCTTCGCGCCGTGAACCAGGGCAAGGTGATGCACGAAATCGTCATCGGCACGCGTGAGGAACTGGCCGCGCACGCCGAGATGATGAAAAAGCACCCCGGCATGGAACACGACGAGCCCTACATGGCCCATGTGTCCCCAGGCAAGCGGGGCGACATCGTCTGGACCTTCAACCGCGCCGGTGACTTCGAATTTGCCTGCCTGATCCCCGGCCACTTTGAAGCCGGCATGCGCGGCACCGTGCGCGTGCGCGCGGCCTGAACCCCTTTGCTTGAACCGGAGAAACCCCATGAAACGACGTTCCTTGTTGCGCGCCTCGCCCGCGCTGGCCGCCCTGGCCCTGCTGCCCGCGCTGGGCACCGCCCAAACGGCCCCGGCCCTGCCGGTGCTGCAAGTCTGGAAAGACCCCAACTGCGGCTGCTGCAACGACTGGATCAGCTACCTCAAGCGCGACGGCTTTCAGGTGCAGACCTTTGACACCGGCAACACCGCGGTGCGCAAGCGCCTGGGCCTGCCCGACAAATACGGCTCGTGCCACACGGGTCTAATTGGTGGCTACGTCATTGAAGGGCATGTGAATGCGCGCGAAATTCGCCGTCTGCTGGCCGAAAAGCCCAAGGCCATTGGCTTGTCAGTGCCCGGCATGCCCGTGGGCAGCCCCGGCATGGACGGCCCGGAATACGGCGCCCGCAAAGACCCCTACGACGTGGTGCTGGTGCTGGCCGACGGCAGCAGCCGCGTCTACCAATCGTATTTCCGCGGCTGACCCGATCGTCACCACCCTGCATACAGGAAACCACACCATGCACACACCCAACACCCTGAAAACCGTGAAACACGGCTACCGCGCCACCGCCCTGCTGGCCCTGTTGCTGGGCAGCGGTCTGGCTCTTGCGCAAACGCACAACCACGCGCACGGCACTCCGACAACACCCGCAGCAGCCTCGCCGGCAGCACCCACTGAAACCGCCAGCAGCAGCCTGCCCTGGGCCGAGGCCGAGGTGCGCCGGGTCGATACCGCAGCAGGCAAGATCAGCCTGAAACACGGCGAAATCAAAAACCTGGACATGCCCCCCATGACCATGGTGTTTCAGCTGCAAGACAAAGCCCTCCTGGGCAACCTGAAAGCTGGCGACCGCGTTCGCTTCACGGCCGACAAAGTCAACGGCAGCTACACCGTGCTGGCACTCGAACCCGCGCCTTGAACTTTGTGTGTACCCAAGCATGACAAAGAGGCCACCGATGCCATGCTTGGGTACACATGGGCGGCGGCTGAGCCCAGAACTGGCCCCGCAAGTTCCTCTTCATCTGCTCTTTTACATGGAGGTGTGTCCCTAGACTCGGGTGCTTGAACGGTCGGTATGCGAGACCAACGGCCTCAAGTCTTACACCGAGTTGACGAAACTCAATGAACCATTGAAACGATCGGATGACCCCATGCGCACCAACCTGCCTGTAACCCAGAGCGAATTTGTCATCCCTGAGGGTGTCACCCTCGTTTCGACGACCGACCTGAAAAGCCACATCACCTACTGCAACCCGGCTTTCATTGCGGTGAGCGGTTTCAGCCGCGAAGAACTGATCGGTCAGCCGCACAACCTGGTGCGCCACCCCGACATGCCACCGGAAGCCTACCGGGACATGTGGGCCACATTGGCCAGCGGCTTCCCGTGGTCTGCCCTGGTAAAAAACCGACGCAAAAATGGCGACCACTATTGGGTGGTGGCCAACGCCACGCCCATCATGGAAAACGGCCAGGCGGCCGGCTACATGTCGGTGCGCACCAAACCCACCCGCGAGCAGATTCAAGAAGCCGAAGCCCTCTACGCCCGCATGCGCAGCGAAGCCGAAAGCGGCCATGCCCGAGTGGCTTTGCACCGTGGCCGTGTGGTGCGCACCGGCCTGGTGGGCACACTGCAGCGCGCCAGCCAGCTGACGCTGGGCCGGCGCATTGGCCTAATTTGTGGCGTGCTCGCGCTCGTGGGCATGGCGCTCGGCGCCGGCTTGGCCAGCATGGGCACCCCCGCGTTGCTGGCAGGTGCAGCTGGGATGGTATTGCTGGCCGGAGCGGCAGCTTGGATGCTGCGAGGCCAAATGGTGGGCCCCCTGCACGACGCCGTGCTGTTTGCCAACCTCATGGCGGCGGGCGATCTCTCGGCCCGCTTCAAAGGACAGACCAGCGGCGATTTCGGTGATCTCGGGCGCGCGCTCAACCAGCTCAACGTGAACCTGCAAGCGGTGGTATCGGATGTGCGCCACGAGGTCGAAGGCGTGCAAGTGGCGTCCAATGAAATCGCCAGCGGCAACCAGGACCTGTCCTCACGCACCGAATCTCAGGCCAGCAGCCTGGAAGAAACCGCCGCCTCCATGGAGCAACTCACCAGCACGGTGCAACAAAGTGCGAACACCTCGCGCGAAGCGGCCGTGCTCGCGCAGCGGGCCGCTACCGTGGCCCGCCAGGGAAATGAAGCCATGGGCCAGGTGGTCAGCACCATGGACGACATCAGCCGCTCGTCCAGCCGCATCGGGGAAATCATCCAGGTGATCGACGGCATTTCATTCCAGACCAACATTCTGGCGCTCAACGCTGCGGTGGAAGCGGCCCGGGCCGGCGAACAGGGCCGGGGCTTTGCCGTGGTGGCGGCCGAAGTGCGCAACCTGGCGCAGCGCACGCTGGGCGCAGCGAAAGAGATCAAGGTGCTGATCGACGAGTCGGCCAGCAAAGTGGCCCATGGCAGCCAACTGGTGCACAGCGCCGGCCAGACCATGGGTGACGTGGTGGGTGCCGTCGAACAGGTCAGCGGCCTGATCACGGAAATCACCAGCGCCACCAACGAACAGTCGCTGGGCATCGCTCAGATCAACCAGGCGGTGGGCCAACTCGATTCCGTCACCCAGCAAAACTCGGCCATGGTGGAAGAGCTGGCCGCTGCGGCGGGCTCGCTGCAGTCCCAGGCGCAGGTCATGCACGAGGCCGTGCAGATCTTCCGGCTTGACAAGCGGGCCGTGGCACTGCGCTGAACCCGGGCGAGCGCCAAAACAGGCGCCATGGCGGGCCGTGGGGGCTGTAAGGGCCGTGCTAATGTAGCGACATGCCCCAAAATATTCGCTACACCCTGCTGTCGCTGCGCGATCTGGCGGTGTCCATTGGCCCCGTGGCCCTGCTCACAGCCACCCTGCTGGCCCTCACCTACTGGTGGCTCGACCCCAACCCGCCCAAGCGGGTGGTGCTGGCCACCGGCCCCGCCCAGAGCGCCTACGACGAGTTTGGCAAACGCTACGCCGAAGCCCTGCAGCGCTACGGCATCACCGTCGAGTTGCTGCCGTCTGAAGGCTCTTCGGCCAACCTGGAACTGCTGCGCTCGGGCCAGGCCGACCTGGGTTTTGTGCAAGGTGGTACGGCCGACATTGGCTACGATGACGAAGAATCCATTGCCTCGCTGGGCAGCCTGTTCGTAGAACCCTTGTGGCTGTTTTACCGCGAAGACGCGGCGCAGCGGCTCAACCAAACGCCCACAGTGGCCAACCTGGCCGACCTGCAAGGCTGGCGGGTGAACGTGGGTACGCCAGGCAGTGGCGTGCCCCGGCTGTTTTCCACCCTGCTCGATGTCAACCGCATCGACACCGGCCAGATTCAGCTCAGCGAACTGGAACAAACGCCGGCCACCGTGGCGTTTCTCAATGGCGAGCTGGACGCCGTGGTGTTTGCGTCGGCGCCCGAGTCGTTGATGGTGCAGATGCTGCTTCAAACCCCGGGCATCAAGCTGATGGACTTTGCCCAGAGCGAAGCCTATTCACGCCGCTTTGGTTACCTCACACCGGTGGTCATGCCGCAAGGTGTGGTCGACCTGGCCGCCGACATTCCCACCCGCGACGTGCGCCTGGTGGCGTCCACCACCAGCCTGCTCGCCAGCGCCAAGACACACCCGGCTATCCTGCAGCTGTTTGCCCAAGCATCCACCGGCTTGCATGGCCGCCCGGGCTGGTTCAGCCGAGCCCGCGAATACCCCAGCCTGGAGCACAGCGAGGTGCCCGTGTCACCCGAGGCTGTGCGCGCTATCCAGAACGGCCCGCCGTTTTTGCAGCGCTACCTGCCGTTCTGGATGGCCAACCTGATTGAGCGCATGTGGCTGGCCATGGGTCTGATCATCGCGCTGGCACTGCCCCTGTCCCGCATCGTGCCGCCGCTCTACACCTTCCGCATCCGCTCGCGGGTGTTCCGCTGGTACGCCGAGTTGCGCGACATCGAACAGCGCCACGAAAGCGCCAAAGAAAAAGACGCGACCCCGGTGCAAGCCCTGCTTGAGCAGCTCGACGAGATGGAGACCAAGGTCGAAAAAATCGTGGTCCCGCTGTCGTACACCGACGAACTCTACGCCCTGCGCAATAACATCCACCTGGTCAGAAAGAAGCTGCTGCGCAAGGGATAGCCCTGAGAAGCACCCGCAACAAGGAGCGTGGGGGCTACGTGGCCGCAGCGCAGGGCCGCCCCAAGCAAGGCCAGCCCCCGCGGGGGCAGCGACCCGCGCAGCGGCGGAGCGTGGGGGCTACTGGCTTGCGCTGTTGATCCAGGCCTGCCGTGCCACCGCGTCCAGCGCCTGTTCCACCACGCCATGGTCGGCCACCACGCGCAGGCGGTCTTGGTCCAGCAGCCGCTCCAGCCCGCGCCGCGTCATGGAAAGCGACCGGCCATCTGCACCCGTGAACAAAAACATGGTGCCGTGTGGGCTGGCCCAAGTGATCTGGCAGCGCATCGCCTGGCCGTCCTGCATCACATCCACCCAGGTCCCGACCGGCAAGGCCTGGGCGCTCTGGGGCTTCATCTCGGCCTTGATGTCGGCCCAGTCGCGCTGCATGGGCTGCGTGTCAACGAACGCCGGCTGGGTGTCCATGGCCATGTCGTCCAGGAAACCCGTGTCGCGTGCTTCGTCGGGTTGCATCCAGGGCTCGGGCTCCACGTCAAACTGCCGGCTCGGCAGGACATCGGCCGCTGCGTCGCTGCGCTGCGTTTTGTAGGCGGCCTCGTGCAGGCCCATCAGCGCCTGAAAGAAGGCCTCGGTTTGTTCACGCGGGTAATCGATGGAGTCCAGTCCTTCGCGCAAGGTGCGCAGCACGCCCGGAATGACTTTGATCAGCCGCGGCCGGTTGCGGCTGGCCAATGTAAGCTGGCTGGACCACAACAGGTCGGGCAGGATGTCGGTGTAGCGAAGCGCGGGCGACTCCGTCGGCGACAGCACGCTCGCCGGGTCCTGAGACTCCACGGCTTCCATGCGGGCCGGAGCCACCACCTGGGCCCATGGGCCGCTCAAAAAACGCCGCACCACACCGGGGGCGCGGTCGTAGTCGTTGCGCGCCGTGAATTCGGCCAGCACCCGCTCAGCCAGCAGATTGCGTTGCTCCACCCGCACCAGCGTCTGGACCGCCAGTCCCCGCGCCTGCGCCTGCGCTGGCGCCAGTGCGTTGCGCTGGGATCGGTTCAAGTTTGATAGCAGCGCGGGGAAGCGGCTGGCCAAATCAGGACCCGGTGCTTGCAGCGCCCTAACAATGCCCTGCACCTCGGTGGCAAACGCCGCATAGCCTGGGTCCTGCTCACTGGTGAACGCCAGACTGCGCTCGGTCACGGTGTCCAGCAAACGCCGGGCAGGGTTGTTGCGGTCGGCGAAAAAACGGGGATCGCTGCGGGCCAGTTGCAGCAGAGCGGGCTTCATGCCGGCCAGCAGCTCACGCAGCGGCGCAAGCAGGCGGCTGTCTTCAGCAATTCCGCGCAGCATCAGCGTCACCACCTCGGCCGCCAGCGTGCGCACCATGCCGTTGCCGGTACTGGCCGCCACCGGGTCGCCCGGGTCGTGGTTGCTTTGCTCCAGGTTGCCCACCAGCAGCTGGTGCAGGTGGTCCAGCGTCAGCAAGGCACCGCTACCCAGCACCGAAGCAGACGGCACAGCGTCGGTGCGCCCTGGGACTGCGGTACCTGCACCCGGGGGAAAGCGACTTTCTGGCGCCTGGATCACGTTGTAACCCGCGGGCACAATGCCCCAGCTGTCCAGCAAGATGGTCAGGTGGGTGTACATGCCGTGCAGTTCGTGGCCCAGGGCCACAGCACCCGTTTGCAACCAGCGTGCGCGCACAGCGGGGTCGACATGCAGCCCATTGAGCGCGTCCATCAGGGCCGCGACCACCGCTTCGGTGCGCAGCGGATTGGCTTCCGGGCGCACGCGTTGCAAGCCCTGGGCGCGGCTCATGCGGGCGTTCAGCGCCACCAGGGCTTCGTCGGCCGACATCTTGATGACCTGCTGCACCCGGGCAGAGTCCACCGTTTCCTGCAACTGCTCGTCACCCATGAGCTCCAGCTCGTCAAAGCTCATTGAGCGCGCGGTCCGCGCAGGCGCACTGGCCGCGCTGTGGGCAGCGTCAAGAGACGCGGCAAAGGCTTCAATAAACCGCACCGCGATCAGTTCGCGGTGACTTTCGAGCTGCACGCGGGCTTGCACCAGCAGCTGCTTTTCGTGCAGGTGGCTCACCGCCCCTTCACGCTGCTGCAGGGTTTCATGCAATTTTGACAACCAGCGCGGCACCCACTCGCGCATGTGCGCAAGGGCCTCTGTCAGACAGGCTTCAAAAGCCTGTGGGTTGCTGGGTTCCATGCCGCCAGATGTCTTTCTGCCCCGTGGGGAATAGGTGTCCGATGCAGGCCATTATGGCCAGACGGGACCACCCCAAAGGCATGGAATGGGCATGGAAATGCCCGCTATTTCAGGGCTTTTCAAGCAAGGCTTGCCAGCCTGCAGCACCCAGATCCCGCAGCGTCTGCAGGTTGCGCTCCACGATCTGCTCGGCGTCACCCGCATCAGACGCCACAGCGCGTTCCACGCTGTCTTCGCGCAGCAGGTGCAGCGTGGGGTAAGGCGCGCGGTTGGTGCAGTTGGTCACGTCGTCCGGCGTGGTGCCTTCAAACTGAAACTGCGGGTGGAAACTGGCCACCTGGATGATGCCGTCCAGCTCGTGCTCGGCCACCACGTCGTCCACCACGTTCTGGAAATCGTTGAACACCTCAAAGTCCGGGAACAGCGTGGGGTGGACCAGCAGCGTGGTGTCGATCTCATCGGCCGGCGTGGCCTGCAACAGGTCCAGCTCCCGGTCCAGCTCGTCCAGAAAAGCATCCAGGTGCCGCGCCGAACTCACCACGATGCGCACCTGGTTTTTCACATAAACCGATCGCGCAAAAGGACACAGGTTCAAGCCAATCACGGCCTTCTCGATCCAGTGGCGGGTGTCAGCCACAACTTGCTCGTCGGTCATCAGAAATAGCGTCCATCGAAAGAAGGGGAGTCAAACCAAGAATGCCGCGGGTCCGGCTCCGCCGGCCCGCAGGCATTGCCCCCCAGTGGGGGGTGACGCGCCGCAGGCGCGGCGCGGGGGGCGTCCTTCACCCCAACGCTTTGTAGCGGAAGCGCTTGGGCTTGGCGCCCTCTTCGCCCAGGCGCTTCTTCTTGTCGGCTTCGTATTCCTGGTAGTTGCCGTTGAAAAACACCCACTGGCTGTCGCCTTCGGCGGCCAGAATGTGGGTGGCAATGCGGTCCAGGAACCAGCGGTCGTGGCTGATGACCAGCGCGCAACCGGCGAATTCGAGCAGCGCGTCTTCCAGGGCGCGCAGGGTTTCCACGTCCAGGTCGTTCGAGGGTTCGTCCAGCAGCAGCACGTTGCCGCCTTCGGCCAGGGTCTTGGCCAGGTGCAAGCGCCCGCGTTCACCGCCCGAGAGGCTGCCCACGCGTTTTTGCTGGTCGCCGCCCGAGAAGTTGAAACGCCCGCAATACGCGCGGCTGGGCATCTGGAACTTGCCCACGGTGATCATGTCCAGACCGCCCGAGATGTCTTCCCACACGGTCTTTTCGTTCGCCAGGTCGTCACGGCTCTGGTCCACCACAGCCATTTTCACGGTCTGGCCGATCTTCACTTCGCCACTGTCGGGTTGCTCTTTGCCCGAGATCAGCTTGAACAGCGTGGACTTGCCAGCGCCGTTGGGGCCAATGATGCCGACGATGGCACCCGCAGGAATCTGGAAGCTCAGGTTGTCGATCAGCAAACGATCGCCAAAGCTCTTGGAAACGTTCTTGAATTCGAACACCTCGTTGCCCAGGCGCTCGGCCACGGGAATGAAGATTTCGTTGGTCTCGTTGCGCTTCTGGTAATCGACATCGCTCAGCTCTTCAAAGCGCGCCAGGCGGGCCTTGCTCTTGGCCTGGCGGCCCTTGGGGTTCTGGCGCACCCACTCCAGTTCCTTCTTCATGGCCTTGGTGCGCGCGTCTTCGGTGCGCTGCTCCTGCTCCAGGCGGGCTTCTTTCTGCTCCAGCCAGGTGGAGTAGTTGCCCTTGTAGGGAATGCCGTGGCCACGGTCGAGTTCCAGAATCCACTCGGCCGCGTTGTCCAGGAAGTAGCGGTCGTGGGTGATGGCCACCACAGTGCCCGGGAAACGCTTCAAGAACTGTTCCAGCCACTCCACCGATTCGGCGTCCAAGTGGTTGGTGGGTTCATCGAGCAGCAGCATGTCGGGCTTGGACAGCAGCATGCAGCACAGCGCCACGCGGCGCTTTTCACCGCCCGAGAGCAAACCGACCTTGGCTTCCCAGGGCGGCAGGCGCAGCGCGTCGGCGGCAATTTCCAGCTGGTGCTCGCTGTCGGTACCGGCGGTCGAAATGATCGCTTCAAGCTGAGCCTGTTCGGCGGCCAGGGCGTCAAAGTCGGCGTCTTCTTCGGCGTAGGCTGCGTACACCTCGTCCAGACGTTTTTGCGCAGCGCGCACGCCGCTCATGCTGGCCTCAACGGCTTCACGCACGGTTTGCTCGGGGTCCAGCTTGGGTTCCTGGGGCAGGTAGCCAATGCGGATGCCCGGCATGGGAATCGCTTCGCCTTCGATTTCCTTGTCGATGCCGGCCATGATTTTCAGCAGCGTGGACTTGCCCGAACCGTTGGTGCCGAGCACGCCGATCTTGGCGCCGGGGAAGAAAGAAAGCGAGATGTCTTTGAGAATCTGGCGTTTGGGCGGCACGATTTTGCCGACCTTGTTCATGGAAAAGACGTATTGAGCCATTGCTGTGTTTGCCTGAGAAATGTGCGGCCCGAATGGGCGCTGAACCCAAGATTATCCCAGCATGCGACAATATGGGTTGTTGAGCACTTCAGTTGGCTCAACACCAGCCCTTTGCTGGGGTGCTTGCCAACCACTGGCTGCCACCAAACTCTTGAATCCATCTGCCCCAGACTGGCCAGGCGCTGCTCCTCACACGGAACCGGCAACTGGAGTGGCCGATGCCCCCAGCGCCCTGGACGGGCGCCTCATCAAGCAATGAACTTCGACGATCTGAATCTGGCTCCGGCCATTGTGCAAGCTGTGCGCGAGCACGGCTACGAAACCCCCACCCCCATCCAGGCCGAGGCGATTCCCGCCGTGTTGGCCGGGCGAGACCTACTCGGTGGCGCCCAGACGGGCACCGGCAAAACCGCCGCCTTCACCTTGCCCATGTTGCACCGCCTACAAGCGGGCGAACGCGCCAAGAACCGCTTCGGCGGCGTGGCCATCCGGGCGCTGGTGCTCACCCCCACCCGCGAACTCGCGGCCCAGGTCGAAGAGTCGGCGCGCGTCTACGGCAAACACCTCTCGCTGACCTCCACCGTCATTTTTGGCGGCGTGGGCATGAACCCGCAGATCAACGCCATGAAGCGTGGCGTGGATATTTTGGTGGCGACACCCGGCCGTCTGCTGGATCTTCAGCAACAGGGTTTCCTCGACCTGTCTGGCGTGCAGATGCTGGTGCTGGACGAAGCCGACCGCATGCTCGACATGGGCTTCATCCACGACGTGAAGAAAATCCTGGCCCTGGTGCCGAAGGAAAAGCAGAGCCTGCTGTTCTCTGCCACCTTCAGCGACGAAATTCGCGACCTGGCCAACAACCTGCTCAAAGACCCGCTGAGTATCCAGGTGACCCCGCGCAACACCACGGTGCAGCGCATCACCCAGGTGATCCACCCGGTGGGCCGCGGCAAGAAAAAAGCCTTGCTGGTGCACATCATCAACGAGCACAACTGGAGCCAGGTACTGGTGTTCACCCGCACCAAATTTGGCGCCAACAACGTGGCCGAGTTCCTGACCAAAAACGGCATCCAGGCCATGGCGCTGCACGGCAACAAGAGCCAGGGTGCCCGCACCCAGGCGCTGGCCGGCTTCAAGAGCGGCGATATCCGCGCCCTGGTGGCGACCGACATCGCGGCGCGCGGCATCGACATCGACGAGCTGCCGCACGTCGTGAACTACGAAATCCCGAACGTCAGCGAAGACTATGTGCACCGCATCGGCCGCACGGGTCGCGCGGGCAAGAGCGGTGAAGCCGTCAACCTGGTGAGCCTGGACGAAGAAGGCTTCATGATGGACATCGAGCGCTTCACCAAGCAGCAGATTCCGGTGCAGATCTTCCCCGAATTCATGCCCGAGCCGGGTGAGAAGGCAGAGCCCATTGCCATGGGTCGCCAGACCATCTGGGGTGGCGCCGGCAAGCCGCCGAGCCGCGACGTGATGGCCGCGGCCGCCAAGGCCGCGCGCACGGAAATGCTGCAGCGCGTGCGTGAGAAAAAAGCAAGCGACGCACCGCAAGGCGCCCGCGGGAATGGTGGCGGCAATGGCGGTGGCCAGCGCCAGCGCCCTGCCGGCGACGGCGGCCAAGCCGAAGGCCAGCGCAGCGAAGCACGCCGCCCACAGGGTGGTGGCCAGCGCCCACAAGGCAACGGCGGCGGTGGCAACGGCCAACCACGCAACGCCGCAGGCAACCGGGGCGGTGCACAAGGCCAGCGCCCACCGCGCCAGGCCCAGGGCGACCGCATGGACCGGGGTGACCGCCCCGACCGCGGCGACCGTGGCCCAGCCCGCGGTGAAGGCGGCGCCGAGCGCCAGCCCGGCCCCAACGCCCACCTGGGCAGCTTGCGCATTCGCGAGCCGCGTCCACGCGCAGCAGCCCCTGGCGGCCAGCCCGATCCCCTGCGCACCAGCATCGACTCGTTGGGCAGCCGGGGTGCGCGCAACAACCGCTCGGGCCAGGGCCAAGGCCGTGGCGGCCCAGGCCGCAACAACGACGCACCGCGTGGCGGCCCAGCCGATCCACTGAGGACCAACTACGGCCGGATTCGGTAACTGGTTCCCCCCGCGCCGCCTGCGGCGTCACCCCCTCAAGGGGGCAACACCTGCGGCCGGGCAGAGCCCGTTCCGCGGTGTTCTGGGTGGGGCACTGCGCTCCGCCCCTTGGGCTACATTGGGTCCATGAAAACCGACCCTTCTCTTGAGCCCGCAATTTCCAACAGCGCCCCGTCTGCCCTGGCTGCAAACGGGGCGTTGCCGCATCTGCCGCCACGCTTTGCCACCCTCATGGTCGCCACGGCGAATGTGTTGAACCTGGCGCAGCCGGGGCGGCATTTTTACGACGGGCAAGACCCTTACAGCCAGACCGAGTTTGAGCGCAAAGTCAGCTGGCTGGGCGAGCGCATCAAGGTGCTCAATGCCGACGTGCTGGCGGTGCAAGAGGTCTGGGACGAGGTGGCCCTGCGCGCTGCCATTGCGCGCAGCGGGCTTCAATACAGCGCTGTGAGCGTGCCCGGCGCCGAAAACGGACCCCGCCAACATGGCGCCCAAGGCACGCCCCGTGTGGGCATCGTCACGCGGCTGAAGGTTGAGTCGATCGAATCCCTGGTCGACTTTCCCGCCGCCGCTGTGGTGGATGTGCCGGGCCTGGGCGCGCACACGCGCTTTGAGCGCCCGCCCCTGCTGGCCACGCTGCGCATGAAACACGGCCAGCCGGTGGCCATCATCACCGCGCACCTCAAGTCCAAACGGCCCAAGTTTTTGCAGGACGCCGGCGGCCAGCCCCTGGAAGACCCCGCGGACCCGGCGGTGCAGGCGGTGGCCTCGCTGCGTTCGCTCATCATGCGGGCCAGCGAAGCGCTGGCGCTGCGCCTGAAAGTGGTGGAACTGCTGCACCGCACGCGCCTGCCGTTGGTGCTGATGGGTGACTTGAACGACAGCCCGCACAGCGCCACCACGCAATTGATCGCGGCCACCTCGCAGACGGCCTACGACAAGGGCGCGCGCGACCACGCGCTCTACAGCGCATGGGACGTGCAAGGCGAGGCCGCGCTGCGCCGCGACGTGGCGTATTCCCACATCCACCAGGGCTACCCGGAAGTGCTGGATCAGGTGCTGGTGAGCGAAGAGTTTGTGGCCACCAGCCGCGCCGCTATCGGCGACGTGCGGCGCGTAGAGGTGTTCAACGACCACCTGTTTGAAGGCCGAGACCGCAGCCGCAGCGACCACGGTTTTGTGCGCGCGCTGCTGCGCGTGCGCTTGCCCGAACCCTCGGCGGGCTGATCAGCCCCGCACAAACAGCGTCACCAGCGGCTCATCGCCCACCTGGCGGCTCCAGTGGCCGTGCACGGCCGGGTCAAACGTGGCGCCTTCGGGCAAGGTGTCGGCGGAATAGAAGTGCGCCCCAGGGCCAAAGATGCGCGAACTGCCGTCTTGCAGCCCAATTTCCATCTGCCCTTGCAACACAAACAACCACTGCGGCGCGCCGGTGCAATGAAACTGGCTGCGAAAACCCACCGGGCTTTGCCGCAGCTGGTAGCCACCCGAAGGCATCAGCGGCGACAGCTGGGCCGCCGGCGTGCCTTCGCTCAAGGCCACGGTTTCGTCGCGAAACTTCGCGCGGCCATCGGTGTCGGTGTACAGCACCACTTTGTTGAAAACGCTCATGGCGGGCTCCTGAAGGGAATTCCCGGTTGTACCAGATGGCTGGCCCGCAACCCACCCGCGCGACCCCACAAACACCAACGGCCGGGTGACTGTTGGGTCAACCGGCCGTTGTGAGCGCCGACACCGTTGCCGGTGCGCGCGCTGCGGAGGTGCGAAACGTTCAGTTCATCGCTTTGGCAGGGTAACGGTTGGGGTACAGCTCATTGAGCTTCTGGCCCGACTCGCCACCGGCCACGATGTTGCCCGTGCGCTGCGCTTCACGCAGCTCGGCACGCACCTGCTCGCGGGTCTTGCCCTGGGCCGTGGCCGTGGCCGCTGGGTAGCGGTGTGGGTACAGCTCGTTGAGCTTCTGGCCGGTTTCGCCATCGGCCACGATGTCACCCGTGCGCTGTGCTTCGCTCAACTCGGAACGCACCTGCTCGCGGGTCTTGCCCTGGGCCGTGGCCGTGGCGGGGTAGCGGTTGGGGTACAGCTCATTGAGTTTTTGGCCGGTTTCGCCATCGGCCACGATGTCACCGCTGCGCTGCGCCGCTTGCAGTTCGGCCTGCACGGTGGCGCGGGTCTTGCCCTGGGCCACGGCGGCGGCTGGGTAGCGGTGCGGGTAGAGCTCGTTGAGCTTCAGGCCAGTTTCGCCGTCGGACACGATGTCACCGGTGCGCTGGGCTTCACGCAGTTCGGCGCGCACCTGTTCGCGGGTTTTCGGGGCGTCGGTGTCGGCGGCCAGGGTTTGTCCGGCAGACAAGGCAGCAACAGCAAGTGTGATGGCGGTGAGATAAGAGCGGTTCATGGTGATTTCCTTGAAGTTGAACGAAAAAAGTAAAGGCATCTGGATCGTGCCAAGACAGCGCCGTTGCGTCTTTTCAGTGCCGTTTCGCTTCATTGCACGGTGTTTCACTGTGTCTCGAACGGGCCACTGGGCCTGTCCGCGCATGGGTTTCTGCCTGGCATCGAAGCGTTAAACGGATGTTTTTCGCTGCGATGGGTGGACTTTAAAGTTTCTATTCAAGAAGAAAAACAGGCCGCTAGCCACTGGTGTGTTGCTGTTTCAGCAATAATTGAACCCTTGAAACCCGATAACCCAGACCTATGGACCGCCTGACTTCGATGCGTGTTTTCCAAAAGGTGATCGATGAAGGCGGCTTTGCCGCTGCCGGGCGCGCCCTGGACATCTCACCCGCCGTGGTCACCCGGCTGGTGGCCGACCTGGAGGACCACCTGGGCACCCGCCTGCTGCACCGCACCACGCGGCGCCTGTCGCTCACCGAGGCGGGGGCCGCCTACCTGGACCGGGTGCGCCAGATCCTGCAAGACGTGGACGAGGCCGACGCCCTGGTGAGCTCACAAACCACCGAACTGGCGGGAGTGCTGCGCATCCTGGCGCCGCCGGTGCTGGCCACCCATGTGCTGGCTCCGCTGGTGGCGGGTTTTCGCCAGGCCTACCCCAAAATCGTGCTGGATATCGAGGTGGCGACCTACCGCGAGCCGCCCATTGAAGACTTCGACCTCACCCTAATTGGCGCTGACGCATCGTTTGACGCCAACGTGATCGCGCGGCGCATCAACGTGACCGAAGCGATTTTGGTGGCAGCGCCGAGCTACCTGGCGCGCCAGCCAGCACCGCAGACGCCGAAAGACTTGCTACACCATGCCTGCCTGCGGATCAAGCCCGAGGGCCTGGGCAAGCGGCCCTGGACCCTATTTCGCTCGGACCGCCCCGAAGACAAGGCCGAACTGGATGTGCAACCGGTGCTGTGGGCCAACCACACCGACACCTTGCTGGTGGCCACCCTGGGCGGAGCCGGCATTTCAGCCACGCCGGTCGAGCTGGCCGCACCGCACCTGGCCAGTGGCGCCTTGGTGCGGGTGCTCAGCCCCTGGATTGCCGGGCGGTTCACGCTGTACGCCGCGCTGCCCAGCCGCAAGTTCATGCCGCAGCGAACCCGCGTTTTTCTGGACTATTTGGGCCTGGAGACGCAGCGCTCGGTGCTGCTCGCGCTCGCCGCCTGCGAAGCCTGCTGACGCATCGGTCTGCCGCGCCGTCTCCAAGGCGCTCCGCCGCTCATGCCACGCAGGCGGGTTGCCAGCGCTCCAGCAGTGCCTTCAGGGCATCCCCGCGCACCGGTCGGTTCAACGCACCCACCGACTGCAGGCCGTAGGCCTCGGCCAGCGTGGTGGCCATCTCCAGCACCCGGTGGTCGGTGCTGCTGACCATGGCCAGCGCACCTTCAAACTGCCGCCGCGCCAGTTCTTGCACCAGCTCAACACCGTCCATTTGCGGCATGTTCAGGTCGATCAGCAACAGCAGTGAACGGGTGCTGGCGCCGCTCAGGTGTTCCAGCAAGGCCGCGCCATTGGCGAAGGTTTGCACCGGCACACTGACCAGCCCTTGCAACAGATCTTGGAGCTGCGCGAGGTGCTGGCTGTCGTCGTCCACACACAAGATGCGGGGTTCGCCGGCGGTTCCGGTGTCGGCAGCATCGGCAAAATAGGGTTTCAGCACACCCATGCCCGGACGCAGCTGCCCGGCCAGCGCCGTGAGTTCCTTGGGTCGCCCGGTGCGCCAGGCCAGCTCCATGCGGTCAAACACATCGCCCAGGGCCACCGCCCCCACCGCCCGAGAAGACGATTTCAGCCGGTGCCCCACCAGGCCCGCCCCAGGCCAGTCTTGCCGCGACAGGGCGGCCTCCACTTCGGCGATTCCGGCTTCCAGGTTGGCCATGAACTGCAGTTGCAAGCTCTTGATGGTCTCGGCATCGTTGCCCACCAGGCGAGCCAGGGCACCACCGTCCACCCCGTCGCGCGGCGCGGGCGCAGGGGTTCGACACGCTACGGGTGGGCTGCTGCTCGAAGGCATCCAGTGCTCCAGCAGGGCCCGCAAATCGTTCAGCGCCACCGGCTTGCTGATGTACCCGTCCATACCCACGGCCAGACATCGCTCGGAATCGCTGCGGCTGGCGTTGGCCGTGAGCGCAATGATGGGCAGGCGGTGGTGGGGCAAGGGCCGCGGCACCTCTTCCTGGCGCAGCGCGATGGCCAAAGCGTAGCCGTCCAAGTTCGGCATGAACAGGTCGGTCAGCAACAGGCCATAGCGGTCCGGGCGCTCGCGCCAGCGCTGCAGCGCCGCCTCTCCATCGCCCACCGTTTCCGAGGCAAAGCCCAACACCTCCAGCTGCCGCTGGATCACTTTTTGGTTGACCTCGTTGTCGTCGGCCACCAGCACCAAACGCCCCTGAATGGCGGCCAGCTCCGGGTCCACGGGCGCCTGCTCAGGTAGGGCGCACAACTCCGCGGCAACGCCGGGCTCACACGAACCTTGCCGCGCCAGCAGCGCCACGGCATCGAGCAGCGTGCGCACATGCAGGCCGTCCATGTTCAGGTGAATTTTGTGGGCCAGTGGGACCGGTGCCGCTGGCGGCGCACCGCGCTGCACCACCAACAGCGGGTGCTGCGCCAGTTGCTGCGCCCATGCGGCATCGCTGGCCACCAGGCTTTCGGCAACCAACACCACAGGGGACTCGGCAGGGCGCGGGGCGAGCAACCCCGGCGATGCCGTGCCGCCCCGCTCCACCTGGGCTCCGGCGGCGCTCAGATAGCTGGCCCAGTCGCTGGCCAGCGCCTCATCGTGCAGCAGCAGGTGCACCGTCACACCAGCCAGTTCGGGCATGGGCACCGCCGCAGGCGCATCAAAAACCGGGTGCAGCGGCAGATCGACCGTGAACACCGTGCCCTTGCCCGCCTCGCTCTGCAGCGACATCGTGCCCCCCATGGCCTGCACCAGGCGCTGGCTGATCACCAGCCCCAGCCCCGTGCCCCCGTATTGCCGGTTGGTGGCCAGGTCGCCCTGCACAAAGGCATGAAACACGCGCTGCTGCACCTCGGCCGACATGCCAATGCCGTTGTCGGCCACCACCAGCCGCAGGCTGTTGGGCGCCGCCTGCGTCAGCCGCAGCGACACCCGCCCGGTGTGTTCCAGCCCCGCCGAAAACTTGATGCTGTTGCCCACCAGGTTGATGATGATCTGGCGCAGCCGGGCGCTGTCGCCCAGCACCTGGGGCGGCAGCTGCGGGTCGACAAAGGCGCGCAGCTGCACCTGCCGCATCGAGGCCATGGGCTGAAGGATGTCGCAGGCTTTCTCCACCACCTGCAGCAGCTCCATGGGCTGAGACTCCAGGGTCAGGCGCCCGGCCTCTATTTTGGAAAAATCGAGGATGTCTTCAATCAACCTAAGCAGCGCCTGGCCCGACTCCAGAATGGTCTCGGCCATGTCGTGCTGCTGGGGCGACAAGCGGGTCTGCAGCAGCACCTCGGACAGCCCGATCACGCCGTTCATGGGCGTGCGGATCTCGTGGCTCATGGCCGCCAGAAAGGCGCTCTTGGCGGCGCTGGCGTTTTCCGCCGACTGGCGGGCACGGTCCAGCTCCTGGGTGCGCTGGTCCACCAGATCGTCGAGCTGTGTCCGGTAGCGGTCAAGGTCTTCGCCCATGCGGCGTTTTTCGGTGATGTCCTCTTTGACCGCCAGGTAGTGGGTCACCGCGCCGTCGGGCGAGCGCACCGGCGAGATCACCGCGAACTCGATGTAGAGCGAGCCGTCTTTGCGCCGGTTGTTCAGAAAACCGCGCCACACCTTGCCGGCGGTCAGTGCGCCCCACAGCTTGCGGTAGCGCGAATTGGGCGTCAGCCCCGACTGCAGGATGCGCGAGTTTTGGCCCAGCAACTCCTCAAGGGCATAGCCCGACGACTGAATGGCGGCCCGGTTCACGTATTCGATGTTGGCGGCCAGGTCGGTGATGACGATGGCCTCTGAAGCCTGCTCGGCTGCCAGCGAGAGCTTGCGCAGCATGCTGACCTCGGCCCTGCGCTGGCTCATATCGCGCAGCACCAGAATCTGCCGGCCGTCGTCAAACGCGCGGGTCGTCACTTCAACGTGGCGCACTTGCCCATCGGGGTGCCGGTAAGGCCACTCCATGGCGCCAGACGCCTGCAAGTCGCCCAGCGCCGGGGCAGCATCGGCCAGCCCCCAGCGCAACTCGGCCAACGGGCGGTGCATGAGCGCGGCGCGCGCAAACCCCAGCAGGCGTTCAGCTTCCGGGTTCACATCCACCACGCGCTGCTGCGCGTCCACCATCAGCACGCCGTCAGGCAGCTGCATGAACAGCAGGTCGCGGTAGGTCTGGGCTTCGATCCGGTCGGTGATGTCCAGCATCACCCCTTGCACCACCGGTGCGACGCCTTCAAAGGGGTGCAAGATGCAAACGGCGTCTTGAAAGTGGCGCCAGGCACCAGCTGCGTTGCGCAAGCGGTAAGTCAGCTCAAACGGCCGCCCTGCAGCCACCCCGCGGGCCAGCGCGCCCAACGTTCGGTCGCGGTCTTGCGGGTGCAGGGCCTGCACCCAGGCCTGCGGGTTCGCTTGCCATTCCTCGGGCGTAAAGCCCAGTTCCTGCACCCGCGGGCTCACATGCAGGGTGGTGCTGGCGTCGTCCATGGCGGCGCGGTACACGATGCCGGGCGACTGCTCGGCCAGCTGGCGAAAAGCCTGCTCGCTTTCGCGCACACGGTCTTGCTCGCTGCGTCCAACCAACACGTTTTCGACCGCATGCGCCAGGTCCACTAGCAGCGCGCGTTCGTCGGCGCTCATGGTGCGGGGGTGTGCGTCCATCACGCACAGCGTGCCCACGCGGCGGCCGTCTACCTGCAGCGCCGTGGCAGCCAGAAAACGCACGTGCGGCTCAGACACCACCAACGGGCTGTCGGCCAGCAGAGGGTCCAGGGTGGCGTCAGACACCACCAGCACCCCGTGGCCCTGCAGCGCCCGCGCACAAAAGGACAGCTCGGCGCCCGACAAAGGCCACTCGGCGCCACACACGGTGTGCACCGTTTGGGTGTGGTCGTCACCCAGGCAAATCACCGCCATGGCGCAATGGCAGGCATGGGCGGCCACACGGGCAAGGTCGTTCAGGGCGTGATCGGACGCGGCATCCAATCGGGCGCTGGAGCGCAATGGCTGCAGCCGAGACAGTTCGTCGGCTGGCAGAAAGGGAGATGGCATGAAAAAGTGGGTCGGCAAAAGCGCAAGGCACCCGAAACACGCGGCGGCGCGACGGGTGTGAATGAAGAAAGAAACGCAGTCCCGGGACTTTGAAGGCTACCGGCCCACAGCGATGTAGGGAATTCTGGACAAACCGTGTGGCCGACACCACCCCACCGTGCGTTTATTCACGCCACCACGCAATCTACAGGGCGTCACACCTCATCGGCACTGATGAGACCCTCGCGAATCGCGAGGCGAACCAGCGCCGGCACGTCGGCCACATCCAGTTTCGCCATCAGCCGGCCGCGGTAAGAGTCGACCGTTTTGGACGACAAGTGCAACAGCTCACCGATGGCTGCGCTGGAGCGCCCCCGCACCACCAGCGTGATGATCTGGCGCTCGCGGGCCGAGAGCTGCGCCAGACCCCCGGTGGCCTCGGCCTGCAGGCGGCCCAGCGTGGCCAGCGCCTGCACCCCGGGGCCCAGGTAGCTGGCAGCACGGGCGGCGCCAGCCACCGCGGCCAACACCTCGGCCGCCGGAGACCCTTTGAGCACATAACCCACCGCACCCAGCCGCAAGGCCTCGGCCACATGCAGTGGCTGGCTGGACATGGTCAGCACAATGGTGCGCACCGCGCTGTGGCGCTTGTCCAGCTGCTCCAGCAACTCCAGGCCCGAGCGCTCGCCCAGGTGCAAGTCCAGCAGCAACACACTGGGCGCCAGGCGCTGGATGTCGGCCAGCGCGGTGGTGATGTCGTCCGACTCACCCAGCACGCGGTGCCCCCCATGCTCCAGCACCACGCGCAGACCATCGCGCATGAGCGCGTGGTCGTCCACGATGTAGATGTCGCTCATGGCTCCACCAGCTCCAGCGTCAACGCCACCACGGTGCCGCCTTGCGCACCGCGCTCGACCACCAGGCGCGCGCCAATGGCCGCAGCCCGCTCCCGCATCCCCACCATACCCAGGTGCCCCGGGCGCCCTTGCAGGCTGGCGGGCTCCAGGCCCACACCGTCGTCTTCAATGCGCAGGCTCAGGTGGCCCGGGTCACCGTCCAGCGCCACCCGGATGCATGTGCCCTGGGCATGGCGCAGCGCGTTGCCAATGGCCTCGCGGGCAATCATGAAACTGGCGTATTCCACGGCATCGGGCCAGCGCAGGCCGCGCACCGCAGACCCCAGCTCCAGCGCCACCCGCAAGCCGAGGTCTTGCGCGGGTGACAGGCGCAGTTCGTTGTCCAGCGCAGCGGCCAGGCCCTGGTCCTCCAGCAGCGGGGGCCGCATGTCACGCAGCACATGGCGCACCTCGGCAATGGCGCCGTCCAGCAAGGCCGACACCTGGCTCAAGGGATTGCGGGTCGGTAGGGCGCTGTCAACCACCGCGGCCTGCGCCATCGCCACGTCGAGGTACAGCCGGGCACTGCCCAGTTGCTGGCCCAGTTGGTCGTGCAGCGCCTGGCCAATGCGCCGTGCGGTCTCGCGTTCCTGGGCCATCAGCTGCATCGACAGCTTGGACAAGGCGTTTTGCGACTGCAACAGCGCCTGCTCGGACCGTTTGCGCTCCGAGATGTCGGTGATGTAGACCGACACACCCTCATCAGACGGGAACAAGCGCACCTCCAGCCACAAGCCCCAGGGCGGGTACCAGTCTTCAGCCACCGTGAGCTGCCCGGTTTCGAGGGCGCTCCAGTAAGCGGCCTCAAAAGCGGTGCCCACCGCTTCGGGAAACACGTCCCACAACACTTGGCCCAGCATCTCGCCGGGCGACACACGCCCCGCCAGCAGCGCCACCTTGTTGTTGACATACACCAGGCGCTGGTCGGTGTCGGTGGACATGAACGCGTCGGTGATGCGGCTGAGCACAGCCTGAAGCCGCTGGTGCGCAGCATCGCGTTCGCGCGCCACCCGGTTGCGTTCCATCACATCCTGCGCCAGCACCAGGCGCGCCGGGCGGCCTTCAAAATCAATCTCGCTGGTCAGTATTTCCACCTCCAGCAAACCGCCGTCTTTGGTGCGGTGGGTCCACACGCCCACGTTGAAAATTTCACGCGGGCGGGACTGTTCAATGCCAGCCAACAGCTGTCGCAAGGCGGGCACGCTGTCCGGCGGCCGGATGTTCTCTATCGTCATGCCCAAAAACTCGGACCGTTCATAACCATAGCGCGCCATGGCAGCCTCGTTCACCGCCAAAAAACGCAGGCTGGCACGGTCAAACACCCACATGGGGTGCGGGTTGGCCTCGAAAAGCAGCCGGTACCCGCGTTCGCTGCTTTCCAGCTGACGCTGAGCAGCCACCGTGGCGGTGATGTCGCGCGTGAGGCCAAACAGGCCCGTGACGCCGTTTGCACCGTGCAATGGGCCTTTGGTAGACAGACAAATGCGCTGACCCTGCCGGGTGTCCAGCACCTCCTGAAAGGTCTGCGTGCTGTCCTGCGCCATCACCCGGCGGTCGTTGGCCTGTATGGCCTGCACCTGCTCTGGCGGAAACAAGGCGCGGTCGTCGCGCCCCAGCACGCTGTCGGCCGCCTGCCCGGTCCAGCGCGCGGCCTCGCGGTTGAACAACAGGTAGCGCCCTTCCAGGTCTTTGGCAAAAATCGCCTCGCCCGAACCGTCGGCCACGGCGCTGAGCAGCGCTGCTGTATGGGCCTCACGCCGCAGCGCGGCGGTTTCCAGGGCCGCGGCACGCTGCATCTGGCTGTGCAGGCGCCGCAGCAACACATACAAAAACGCCGTGGTGACGCCCACAAAAAGCCAG
Source organism: Hydrogenophaga sp. L99 (assembly GCF_058731905.1). Taxonomy (NCBI): domain Bacteria; kingdom Pseudomonadati; phylum Pseudomonadota; class Betaproteobacteria; order Burkholderiales; family Comamonadaceae; genus Hydrogenophaga; species Hydrogenophaga sp. L99. The sequence goes on from NZ_CM178972.1 coordinate 2,153,057, forward strand.
CCCTTCCAGGTCTGAGCCCAAAGATGCCAGCTGTGGTCATGAAACAGCAGGTCCACCGCCCGGTCTGACAGCCAGATCCAGAGAAACGCCGCCAGGGCGTAAGCCACGACCACACGGCGAAAGGGACGGAAGGAAGGGGTGCTCATGGGCTGGGAATGCGTCGGTAGGGTGGGCCGTTCGTTGATTGTGCAGGCAGGAAAAACGGGGGCAACCACCACCGGGCAGCCCGGCAACCCATTTTCAAGTCATTCGGCAGACAGGGTGCGCCCTGGATCGTTACAAATGCACAGCAAAAAGGGGATATTTCCCGGCTATGGGAAAAGGTGATGCCATCAGAATGGCTGCAGTCGCACCCGCGCGCTGCACCACCGTCATGCCAGGAGTTGAACCGTGAAAGGTGTCGTATTCACCGAATTTTTGGACATGGTCGAAGACCGCTTCTCGGCAGAGATGGTGGACCACATCATTGTCGACTCGGACTTGCCGTCAGGTGGCGCCTACACCGCCGTCGGCACTTACCCCCACAGCGAAATGGTGTCCATGGTGGTGGCCCTGTCGCAGCGCTCCGGCGTGGCCGTGCGCGATTTGTTGCTCACATTCGGCCAACACCTGTTTAGCCGGTTTGCGCGCGGCTATCCGGGATTTTTCACCCACCAGACCAACGCTTTTGACTTTCTCGCAGGCATTGAGGATGTGATCCATGCCGAAGTGCGCAAGCTCTACCCCGACGCTCAGTTGCCCCGCTTCACGGTAGAGGAGCACACCCCCCAACGCCTTATTTTGGTGTACGACTCGCCGCGCCATTTTGAAGACCTGGCCGAGGGGCTCATGCGGGGCTGCATGGCCCATTTTGGCGAACGCGCCGACCTGTCACGCAGCGCCTTGCAAGAAAACGGTGTGCAGCGCGAGCGCTTTGTGCTCACCCGCACCACCTGACACGCCCATGACCGACGAAAGCGAAAGGCTCACCCGCGCCCTGGCACGCGAACGCACCGCCCGCAAAGAGGCTGAGCGTCTGCTTGAAGAAAAAAGCCTGGCGCTTTACCACACCAACCAGTCCTTGCAGCAACTGGCCGCGGGCCTGGAGCAGCAGGTGGCCGAACGCACCGCCGAGCTGCAAGGGGCGCTGGAGCGCGCCGAAGCTTCAGCCCGATCCAAAAGCGATTTTCTGGCCATGATGAGCCACGAGATTCGCACGCCCATGAACGGCATTCTGGGCATGTCGCAGCTGCTGGAAATGACCCAGCTCGACACCGAGCAGCGCGCCTACCTGAGCACCGTGCGCAGCAGCGGGGACGCCTTGCTGGCGCTCATCAACGACATTCTGGATTTTTCCAAGATCGATGCGGGCAAGCTGGAACTGGAGTCCAAAAGCTTTGACCTGCAACGCGCGCTGGACAACACCCTGGCCCCGTTTCGCCCCCAGATCAGCGACAAAGGGCTGACGCTGCACACCACGTTTGACCCCGCGCTGCCCGCCACCGTCATGGGTGACCGCAACCGGCTGCGTCAAATTGTGTCCAACCTGCTGTCCAACGCGATCAAGTTCACCAGCCAGGGGGCCGTGCACGTGGCGGTGAAACTGCTGCAAACCCATGCCGACGGTGTGCGCCTGGGTTTTTCGGTGCGAGACAGTGGCATCGGCATACCGGCCGACCGCATGGACCGCCTGTTTCAGGCGTTTTCGCAGGTGGACTCGTCCACCACGCGGCGTTTTGGCGGCACCGGCCTGGGGCTGGTGATCTGCGCGCGGCTGTGCGAAGCCATGGGCGGCAGCATCAGCGTGCACAGCCGCGCGGGCGAGGGCTCCACCTTTGAGTTTTCTGTGTTTCTGGGCCACGGCGCCCGGGCGCTGGACACCGCGCCGTCGCCCCTGCTGCCCATGGAGGCGAGCAACGCCCAACACCGCGTGCTGGTCGTGGACGACGATTTCATCAACCGCACGCTGGCGGTGGCCATGCTGGGCAAACTGGGCTTGGTGGCCGATGCCGCCAAAGACGGCCACGAGTCGGTGGCGATGGTGTCGGCCAACGACTACAGCATTGTCCTGATGGACATGCAGATGCCGGGTATGGACGGCGTAGAAGCCACCCAAGCCATTCGCTTGCTGGCCCTGCCGCGCCAGCCCTACATCATTGCGCTCACGGCCAACGCGTTTGAGAGCGACCGCGAGCGCTGCCTGCAAGCGGGGATGGACGACTTTTTGAGCAAACCCTTTCGCCTCAACGCGTTGCGCGAAAAACTGGTGACCCTGCGGCTCCCAGCCTGAAGTGACACGTCAGACCACCCGGTCTTCGGAATGCCCTCAAAATAGCGCCATGAGATTCCTACACACCATGCTGCGCGTGGGCAACCTGCAGCGCTCCATCGACTTCTACACCCAGGTCCTGGGCATGCAATTGCTGCGCACCTCTGAAAACCCGGAGTACAAATACTCGCTGGCATTTCTGGGCTTCGACGGCGGCAACCCCGGCCAGGCCGAGATTGAACTGACCTACAACTGGGGCACCGAAAGCTACGACATGGGCACCGCCTACGGCCACATTGCGCTGGGCGTGCCCGACGCCTACGCCGCCTGCGAAAAGATCAAGGCGGCGGGCGGCAACGTGACCCGTGACGCGGGTCCGGTGAAAGGTGGCAGCACCGTCATCGCGTTTGTGACCGACCCGGACGGCTACAAGATCGAATTAATACAAAGAGAATCAACTACTTACGACGACAGACGCCAGTCGGACGCCAAAAACATCGATCCGCTACGCAGTGCGTAGCAGTTAAGCAACAGAAGCCCGCGCAAGCGGGCGCGCATCCGGTGGTGGAAGACCGCGCAGGACGCTCCACCGCGAATGCGAGCATGCCCGCTCCCAGCTTCGCGAATCCGCAGTCGCATAGCGAGGGACGCCACGTCAACGCGAGAAGAGGTCGCGAATCCTCTCGAATGGAAGGCCGGTTTCCGCCGCACGTCGAACCTTCCGGTCGATCGCGAGGTTGAGCGGCAGTTCTCGGTCAAGCGCGTCGAAGAGATCGAGACCGTCCATGCAGACGACGCGCTTGCCGCGTCCGAAGGCGATCAAGCCGTCTTCGGTAAAGCCGCTGTTGCTGACGAACAGGCCTCGTGCCCACGCGGCCTTCTGCTCCAGCTTTCCTTGGAATGCATGAAGGTCGGCAGCGCTGGTCTTCGCCGATTCCCACTTCGCTTCGAGCAGATAGGTCTCGCCCTGCAAGACGAAGCTGCCGTCGATCTGCTCGCCCTTGTTCCTAAACGGTTCGCGGGCCTCCAACCCATAGAAGTTGAAGGCGTCGCGCAGCCAGACCTCGAACGCATAGCCTCGCGGGTGCGGCTCCATCGAGGAGAGATCAATCAGCCGTTGCTTCAACGCGAGAATCTTCGGCAGGTCGAAGGCGGCCTTGGGCGGCTCGCCAGCGGGAGCCGCATCGGGCTTGCCCTGCATGCGATTCAAAAGCGAGAAGAATCGCCCCTCCGCGTTCGGGACCCACTCCTCGCGCTCGCGATGCTTCCGAATCCCCTCGCGGTAGTCCCACAAGGTCTGCAGCGTCTTGACCGAAGTGGGCACGTCGACCTTGTTCAAGTAGCACCGAAGTCGTTTGGCCTTCGAGGTGCCATGTTCTCGGTAGGTATCGTCGTAGATGTCGACGTTCAGTTCTTCTGCGAAGAACCGGGCCATGCTGTTGTCGGAGAAGTCGAGGACGTAACCGCCGTTCATCTCGAACAAGTCGTCGAGAAACTTTATGTCCAGCGATCGAATATTCGGCATCTAGGCAGCCCCCTTGAGCTTGAAAAGGAATTCGCCCAGCTTTGCCAGAGCGCCGATCGGGGCGATCAGGTTGCCTAGTGCAGACAACGCGGAAACATTGCCTTCGGCGTTCAGGCGCCTGATGGCGTCGCCTACATACAGTTCAAGCTCGGCGACGACAAGAACGGGGTCTGTGGTCTGCTCGTCGATGCGGTAGATCGAAACGTCCTCGATGTCCTCCCCATGCACGCGAAAGAACACCATGCAGGGCGGCACCGCTTGATCCTCAACCCCCAGCGCCTCCATGAACGTTTTGTTGAAGCTACCCCAGTGGGCTTCGATCGCACGGTCATGCAGATAGAAGAGCGTGATGTCTTTGCCAGTCTTCTCATGCAGAAGCCGGAAGCCTTGGGCGTCACTCAGGGCGCGACGCACGACGCCATTGGTCATGTCGTAGAAGACGAAAGCAAAGGCCCTGGCTCGCCCTTCATGCAGATGTTCTTGGCAGATCGCCTCGAACCTATTGATGAAGGCGGTGTAGCCCATGCCGATCCCACGGTCGCCTTCCTGCATTTGGATTGGGTGCATGTCTCCTCCTTTTGATCGAACGCGCTAGCGCATTTCCTAGCCGTTCAGCTGGGCGGCCAACAGGGCTGCCTGCTCGGCAAACTTCTTGGCATTCGTCTTCTGCAACTGCGTCAGGTTATGCAGCTTCCATCGCACGCCCGGCAGATGCTCCAGCTGGTCGATGCCCAACAGCGCCCACTCGGGTGCGCCGGCGACGAGTGACAACAGGAAGCGGCGCTCGTCATCATCGAGCCCCTGCTGGATCTCGCGCACGAGGCGCTCGCGTGCCGCGAGCAATGCGTCCAACGGCACCGGCTCGGCCGTCATGCCCTGGAAGTTGTGCACAAAGTCGTGCCTGATGTCGCGCAGCGGCGGGAACAGCACCTCGTGCACCGGCCGGTTGCTGCTGGCCAGGTAGACCACGAAGGCACGCCGGATTCCGGGCGTGATGCCTTCGTGCGCAAAGAGCTGCATCACATCGAACAGGTCGCGCGGATGCTGTCGGTCCAATGCCGCCACCAGCTTGCCGCCATACACGTCCTCCAGCGACACCACCGGGATCACGAGGTCGGCCATCAGCACATCACGCGCGGTCGGCGTGAGCGAGGCTTGGCGCACCGGCCGCACGGTGCCCCGCATCACGAAGTTCACCTCGATCTTGACCTGTACGGGACCGCGCCGCACCAGCAGCTTGGTCTCCCCCGCTGCTGCCGCCGGCGCGTGCACCTGCAAGCCTCGCTTCTTCAAGCGCTCGGCCGCTTGCCGGACGGCCTCATTGATGCGCGCCAGCGCCTCGTCACGTGGCAGTGTGTGGTCGGGAAAGACCAGATCAAGATCCACCGACAGGCGCGGCATGTCGCGCACGAAGAGGTTGATCGCGGTTCCACCCTTCAGCGCGAACGTGTCGTCCACGAATACCAGTGGTGCAACCTGCGTCAGCAGGCGCGCGGTATCAAGATAGGTCTGATTCATCGTTTAAGCACCAGCAGGCCGTCGGCCGATCGGGACACCCAGGGCCGGTCGCTACCCGTCGGTAGCGTGGCCGGATCAAGCTTGGCTGCCCAGGGCAACGATGCCTCGCGGCCGAGCTGCAGGCACAGCCTCACGGTTTTCACGCTCGTGCAGCGCTGCAGCAGTTCGCGCAGCACGTCGACGCGAAGGCTGTAGGCGCTTTCCACGAGCTCGCGCGCCTCCTGCAACGGCTGGCGGACGCCTACGTCGCTCAGCAACTCCAGCAGTGCGCGCTCCGGCGCCGATACCTGCGGCGCTCCGCTACGCTTCTCGAACGGCCCGGCGTGCAGCAAGGCGCCAGGCTGCTCATCGAAGAGCCGCTTGCGGTGATACTCGGCCGGAAAGCGCTCGGTGAACCATTCGGGCAGGCGCCCGGCCGCCCAGCCGTAAAGCTGCAGCACCGGCTGCTGCGCCACATACTGGCGCACGCCGTACCAGTCCAGTGCCGACTTGCCGCCGACGTGCAAGCCTTTGAGGCGACGCTGCAGCAGGATCAGGCTCGGATGCAGCGCTAGGGTGTCGTTGGGTCGGCAGAAGACCCCGCGCGACAAGCGCGCGAGCCAGCCCGCGCGCACATAGTGCACGGCCAGATCCGCAGAGATGCCCAGCGCCGCCAGGTCGTCCGAGGTCAGCGGCATCCCCGGCGGCAGGCGGGTATAGAGCGCATTTAGCTTGCTCGTTCTAATCGTAGCCATACTGCGATTCAAACACTTTATTCAAACTTCAGTCAACATGAAATGTGATTTTGAATCGCAGCCTGACTACGACAACAGCACATTTTCAAAATCAACAATCCACCCATCGACAACCAAGCAAGAGATCAGCACCAAGCCACCCGACGCTGTGCATCCTTCGCTGGTTGCGATGGAGCCCCTGATTGAGCGGCACTCCACCTCGACCCAGTCGCGCGCAACGCAGCCCCCAGAATGGACCGATCTCTTCGTGCCCTGCACCCCGTGACAGCACGTGGTCGGCCCGCTCCTGCCTGACATCCCGTTACTCCGGTTACTATTTGCCGAGCAAGGGGAACAAAGGAGGAGCACATCAAGTGCTTGCAACAAACACGGCAGCAGAACTGTTTCGGCACCTGAGCGCGGAGAAAGCCGCGCTCTACCGAAGCATCATGGACGTTTTCGCCGCGGCCAAGCGGCAGTACCGCCTCCAGTTGCGGCCGGATGAGGTCCTCGCTGAAGCCAACTGGTCCGGTTCCCCCCCGCGCCTTGAAGAAGTGAGCACCGCCTTGGCCCAACTGGCCGATTGGGGCAACCTCGAATCCCAGCCCGACACCGCGCGCGTATCGTCGCTGAACGACTTCTACCGTGCCCGCTTTCTCTATCGTCTGTCCCACGGAGGCGAGGCGGTGGAAGCGGGTCTGACGGTCTTCTTCCAGACCTTGTACCGTCGCGCAGAGTTGCAGACCGTCGCCCTGGAAGACATCACCAGCCGCCTTCTGGCGTTGCGGCAACTGGTTGACGACACCACGTCACCCGATGGCCCTGACGTTGCCAAGATGCATGAGGTGTTGCGCGATCTGGTTCGCGTTTTTGAGGACCTGGCCGAAAACGCACAAGCCTTCATGGCCGGCGTGGCCCGCAGCCTGGAGCTGCAGCAAGCGGATGCGAATGCGGTCATCACCTACAAGCGGCGCCTGATCGACTACCTTGAACGGTTCATGGGCGATCTGGTCCGCCGTTCAGAGGCCATTGCCCAGCTCATTCAATACCTCTCCTCCCGCATCGATCACATCTTTCTGCAGATTGCCGAGCGCGAGGCCACCGACGCAGCACCGGGTGATGCCCAGGACCAGATCGACGAAAAAATGCGTCGCTGGCAAGGCTGGCGAGAGCGATGGAAAGGACTTCAAGGTTGGTTCCTTTCGACGGGAGCAGAACCTCCTCAAGCGGAACTGCTGCGCGCCCGGGCACGGGCCGCGATCCCCCAGCTGCTGGGTGCCATAGCGGCCATGAACGAACGACGCAGCGGGCGCAGCGACCGTTCTGCAGACTTTCGGATGCTTGCCCAGTGGTTTGCAGCCTGCGAGTCCGAAAGCGAAGCACATCGTCTCGCGCGTGCAGCTTTTGCACTCCAGCCCGCCCGACATTTTTCGCTGAACCCGCAGTCTGAAGACGACATTCCCGCGAGCACCTCCTGGATGGATGCGCCACCTTTGCAGATCAGTCCGCGTTTGCGTGAATACGGCGAAGCAGCTCCCCGTGGCCCGTTGGCACGGGTGCGTGACCGCAGCGCAGAACGGGCGTTAATGGCGCAACAGCTCTCGGAAGAATCACGCCAAGTGGAGGCGGCACGGCAGCGCCTGGCCACCGGTCAGCCGATCAAGCTCTCTGAACTGGGCGATCTGGACACGCACGCATTTGGCTTGTTCCTCAGCCTGCTCGGCGAGGCACTGGCCGAGCAGGCACACCCGGATCAGATTGTTGAACGCCAGACAGGTGACGGACTCCTTCACATACGGATGGAGCCACTGGAAGCGGACAGTCGTGCCCGCATCTCCACCTCCAGCGGTGTGTTCTCGGGTCGCGATCACCTGCTCACGATCTCCCTGACCCAGGAGTCGATGTGAACATTCGCATTGCGCCAAGACAAGATAACCAGCGCATTGGTGATCTCCAAAAGGCGCAGCAGCAGGACGAATTCAGCAGAGGCTGTTGATTTCCACGTAAATCTGACCCCTCTGGACTGAGTTTTTTCATCCAACTTTGACCCCTTGAGTAAGGTCTCCTGCTTGTATTTTGAGCAGGAGGGTTCAAGGAGTGATCAACGTGGGAACACTGGCAAAGATCCGCAGGATGCACCTGCGCGATGGCCTTCCAATCAAAGAGATCGAGCGGCGCACGGGCCTGGCGAGGAACACCGTCAAGGCCTGGCTGCGCAAGGGCGAGATGGTCGAGCCCAAGTACCCGCAGCGGGTGGTGGTGAGCAAGCTCGACGGCTTCACTGAAACGCTGGCAACCTGGCTCAAGGCCGATCAGCACCGCGGCAAACGCGATCGCCGCACCATCAAGGCCATGTACGAAACCTTGGCCGAGCAGGGTTACACCGGCGGCTACGGCCGGGTCGCCGCCTTTGCCCGACGTTGGCGAGAAGATCAATCGGGCAAGGTCAGCAAGGCCGCCTTCGTGCCGCTGAAGTTCGCACTGGGTGATGCCTTTCAGTTTGACTGGAGCACCGAGTACGCCTGGGTGGGCGGGCTGCGTCGGCGCCTGGAGGTGGCGCACACCAAGCTGTGTGGCAGCCGCGCCTTCTGGCTGGTGGCCTATCCGACCCAGAGCCACGAGATGCTGTTCGATGCCCATGCCCGGGCGTTTGCCGCCTTCGGCGGCGTGCCCCAGCGCGGCATCTACGACAACATGAAGACTGCCGTGGACAAGGTCGGCGCGGGCAAGAAGCGCGTGATCAATGCGCGCTTTGAAGCCATGACCGGCCACTACCTGTTCGAGCCGGAGTTCTGCAACGTCGCCAGCGGCTGGGAGAAGGGCATTGTGGAGAAGAACGTGCGTGACCGGCGCAGCAGCATCTGGCACAAGGCGCTCAAACAGCGCTGGCCCAGCATGGAAGCGCTCAACGACTGGCTGGCCCAGGAGTGCCGCGCCGCATGGGCCGAACTCAACCACCCCGAGTGGCCCACCCTGAAGGTGGTCGACGTGCTGCAGGACGAACAACTGCGCCTCATGCCCAACCCCAAACCATTTGACGGCTACGTGGAGGTGCTGGCCCGGGTCTCCAGCACGGCGCTGGTGCACCTGCAGCGCAACCGCTACAGCGTGCCGACCGAACACGCTCACGAGGTGGTCAGCCTGCGCCTATACCCGGACCGCCTGGACGTGGTGGCCGAGAACACCCGCATCGCCAGCCACGCGCGCAGCTTCGAGCGCAGCCTGACCTTCTACGATTGGCGCCACTACGTGAGCCTGATCGAACGCAAGCCCGGGGCGCTGCGCAACGGTGCGCCCTTCGAGACCCTGCCCGAGCCGCTGAAGAAGTTGCAGGCCATTCTGCTGCGCCATGAAGGTGGCGACCGGGTGATGGCGCAGGTGCTGGCGGCCGTGCCGATGCACGGTCTGGAGCCGGTGCTGGTGGCGGCCGAGCTGGCGCTGGAGAGCGGCAAGCCCAGTGGCGAGCATGTGCTCAATGTGCTGGCGCGTTTGAAGACGGGCAGTCAGTTCGCTGACCTTCAGGAGGCCAGGACCCCCTTGACGCTGACGGTGCAGCCACTGGCCAACGTGCAGCGTTACGACCGGCTGCGCTCGCTGGATGGCGACGACGCCCAAGGAGCACAGCCATGAGCCAGACCATCATCACAGCGCTCAAGGCCTTGAAGCTGCACGGCATGGCCGCCAACTACCCCGAGGTGGTCGCGCAGACGCGGCACACCGAGTTCAGCCCGGAGGCGTTCCTGGGCCAGTTGCTGCGCGCCGAACAGGCCGAGCGCTCGGTGCGCTCCATGGCGTATCAGATGGGGGCGGCACGCTTCCCCGCGCACCGCGATCTGGCGGGCTTTGAGTTCGGCCAGGCCGGTGTGGACGAAGCGCTGGTGCGCACGCTGCATGGCGGCCAGTTCATTGACGCGGCCCACAACGCGGTGCTCATCGGCGGGCCGGGCACGGGCAAGACCCACCTGGCCACAGCCATCGGCATCGAGGCCATTCAGAAGCACGGCAAACGGGTGAGGTTCTTCTCGACGGTCGAACTGGTCAATGCACTGGAGCTGGAGAAGAGCCAGGGCAAGGCCGGTCAGATCGCGCACCGGCTGGTCTACACGGACCTCGTGATCTTGGATGAGCTGGGCTACTTGCCGTTCAGCCAGGCCGGCGGTGCCTTGCTGTTCCACCTGCTATCCAAGCTCTACGAGCGCACCAGTGTTCTGATCACGACCAACCTGAGCTTCGGCGAATGGAGCCAGGTGTTTGGCGACGCAAAGATGACGACGGCGCTGCTGGACCGGCTGACCCACCACTGCCACATCGTGGAGACCGGCAATGAAAGCTGGCGGTTCAAACACTCAAGCGCCGCAGCGAAGGCAGGCCCGAAAAAGAAGCCACGAACAGCCCAGAACGCAATGACTGAAAAAGGAGGAACCGATGCACCAGCGGTAGACTTATCCACAGACGCCTAGCTCGGCTACGCCCCAACAGGTGGGGTCAATATTGGATGAAAAGCCGGGGTCAGGATTGCGTGGAAATCAACAGCGTGACGATCAACACGCGCCTACCGCCCGCCAAGCACATCAGGGCGGCGATCTCTGCGATGCGCGTCTTCCCCGCGCTGGTTGGCAAGGCGACGACCAGGTCGTCGGACACATCAGTGGATCGCTTGGCTGCTTCGCGCTGTGATGGCCACAACTCCAGCTCGGCGCTCTTGCGCGCGTACAGCGACGCGATGAAAAGTCGCCGCAACTCGGCGTACCGCTCCTCACCGCCCTCAGGCGGATCGCTCGGAAGCGTCTCGTGCAAGGAGTGCGCCCACAGATCGTCGAGCATGTTCCGGCACAGCCGGACAATCCACCACAGCGACACTGAGGCAGCAGCGTCTGCAAGGTCGAGGGCTGTGTCCAGCAGTTCCTTTGCGGTGTCCAGCAACGACACCTCGCCGGTTTGAAGGGCAAAGTCGAAAAATGCAAGGGCACGGCAAACCACGGTGTTGAGGACGATCGAAATTGCCTCATCGGAATCGATCTCCCCATCCTCCAGCAAGGCGGAGACGTTGGCATCGCCGTTGTCTTCATCCAGCAGTTGGGATTTGACATACGTCCGGAGGCGATCCAGGTCGCGCAGGATCAGCAGGATCAATGCAGCTTCAGCCGCGTTGGCATTGAGATCGGAAACTTGCTGCTCGCCGAACAGCGAGTAGGCGATCGCAGAATAGCCCGCCAGATGGTAGGAAGCGCCCGCAATCGTGCGGTAGAAGCCACGCTCCTCAGCCTCTGGGGCACCATTGCGAACCAGCGATTCAAAGGCATTGCCGGCGCGCTCGAACGCACGCTGACAAAGAGCCGATGTGCCGTCGAGCTCGCGCAGTGACAGCGCCGCGCGCAAGATCGAAAAGCCGTGCTCTGCCAGATCGATGTCAATCTGCTCGCCGAGTGGCGGTGCATCCTCCGGCAGCACCCCCGCTTGACGCATGATCGACCATGCCGCGCCGCGGTCCAGCAGCCGTCCCCAAACACCATCTTGCGTCGCCTTGGTCAGGAAGGCCTGCAGTTCATCACTTGCTTCCAAGATTCATCGCCTCCTCGTAGACTTCGGCAATGAACGCTTGGTGGTCTTCGATGTGAAGGCTGACGACGTGCTGGTTACGGTCATCGCCGGCCTCCTCCAGATTCTTCTGGAGCTTCGCAGCCGGCGCGTTGCCGGACACGGTGAACAGCATGTGGTCGATGCGATTGGCGCGCAGAGCTTTCAGCCCGACCTCGTCGCGGATCGTCCGGCCGAGTTCGATATCATCTTTGTCGGCGCTTTCGAGGAGCCGATTCGCGATGAACAGCAAGGAATCCGGCGTGCAGCGGCCGCCGTACCGGTTCAGGGCTTCACGCGCTTCGGCAATCGTCACGTTGCCAAGGTTCGCTCGGCTTTTCGACTCGCCCTTTAGCAGCCAGAGCTTTTCATCGGGGTCGTAGCCCACGCCGATGAAATCGTCGCCGCGCATTGCGACCTCGCGCCCATCTTTGAATCGCATCCGCCGGACGGGAATACGAAAGCCCATGTCCTCCTCAACCAGTTCAGAGGCCAGGATTTCGCCGAGGTCTCCGGAGCGCGCGCGCTTCGACTGTGGCAGCAGCGCCCTCAGAATTTCGGAGGCGCCGTCGTAGCCAAGGCGGGCGACATCGTCAGCGATCCGGTCAGCCTGGTCGTAGTGCGTCCTGACGGCTTCGCCCAGTTGCGTAAGAACAGCTGCACGGCCGCCATCTTTCTCCGAGTATGTTCGGAACGTTTTCTTCTTGCTTTTGTCCTTGGTGCCAGCACACCATGCCTTGAACAATGCCATGTCTCCTCCTCCGTTTTTGTGAGTTCCGGTCGGGCTGGCTACCCATCGGCCCGTTCCGCTTAACTTCTCGTCCGTCATCCCGTCGCCTGCGCAGGCAGTTCAATTTCATATGCCTGGGCGATTCGGGCTACCAATTCGGCAACAGCAACGTTGCCAAGCTGCAGCGCTTTCGGGTCAATGGAGGGGTCGGCCGCGACGGCAACAAGGAAACGCGTCATGTCGTCGCCGATCTTCTTGTCGAGCGGAATTCGTGTGGCCGGCGCCAGCAGTTGCGAAAGTCGCAGCACGTCGTTGAGGTGCTTGCGCACGTCCTTCGCATCCACCTTGGCGCCCAGCTCTTTCCGCGCAGTCAATTCCAGCCACGCGATGCCCTTGAGCGGGATCAGGCGGTCTTCGCCGACCCAGGGCAGGCCATCGACTTCGCGGCGGCCCGCCATGATGAAGGCGTAGTAGGTCTCGTCCAGCAAAATGGCTGACAAGCTGGACACGGCTTCGTCTAGTGGTATCGGTGTCAGCTGACTGCCTTCGGCCGGTTGCAATCCGTCGGGAGCTCGCGCAAACAATTCGACCATCGCCGGGTAGAGATCATCAGCGGGCTTCTGGAACCGGTAAAAGATGGGTTTTCCTGTGTCGCTGGCCTGGCGAATTTCGTAGCCGCCGTCCTCGACGAATTTCCAGAAGGCCTCACCAAACGCCGGCGTCAGGGCTTCCACATGCAGGACGATGTCCAGGTCTTTGGTGGCGCGGAACTCCAGCCCCGCCTCTTCCATCGTCAGGCTCGCGGCTGTGCCGCCAATCAGGACGTACTGATCGACGTATGCCGCGAAACGCTCCTGGAAAATTTCCAACCCTCTCACCATGGAAGTTGTCCTTTCAGTTCGTCCAGTGCGAGCTGGATTCGGTCATCGGCGTTCTCCTGCAGGCTGAGCGTCAGCGAGAGCGGGTCCACCGTGTTGGCGTCTGGCACCAACGCCGGGCTGTAGCTCCACAGCTGCCATTCTTGGGCGCCCGCTTCGGGCTCAGGCAACTCGCGAACGCCGGCATCCGTCGCAGCCTTCCAGTCGGCGGCGGTTAACGCATACACCGGCCATTTCGGCTCGGTCATCATGGAATAGCGCGCGAGCGCACTCAGACCCGCGAGGCGGCTGAGTCGGTGTGCTGCGACCCCGTGGGCTGCCACCCAGACTGTGCGCCTAACCGGCGTTCGCAGTGCGGGCTTCGCACGCTCCCAGACCTGCTCTGGTGGGAGATCCATTCGCAGCCAGCGCGAGCGGCCGACCGTGTGCACGGCAGCCAGCCCGGCCGCAGTCAGCTCCTTGACCGCGCGCGACAGTGTCATGGGCGTGTAGCCCAGCGCGGCCGCAACCCTGGAAGGCTGCCAATCGGGTTGCCACGGCTGACGCAGCAAAGCGGTGATCAGCATGGCTTGCGCGGATGGGCTCAGCGCCGCTTCCGTGGCCGGAGTGCGCTGCCGAAAATACTCACGCAGATCCAGCCCCAGATCCGGCAGATAGAGTTGGTTGCCCGGCACGATGAACGGGACCTTTTGCTCGATCAAGCGCCGACGCTCATAGGATGCCAGGGCATCGGTGACGTAGACCGCTGGCTGACCGGCCAAGGCCTTGACCTTGTCCAGCCATGTGCGGACGTCGCTGAGGGATTGCTTGGCCTCTCCGCGCCCGATCGCCAACACAACGGGGTGCCCCAGCAGCTCTAGCTCGCTGAACTGGAAGACGTCGCGAAGGAAGTACGGTAGTTCGTTTGCACGCGCCCACGGCTTCACGCGTGACGCATCAATGCCCAGGACCTCTTGGAGGTAGTGCAGAACGGCGGTGACGAGGATCGGCAAGGTTCACTCTATATAACTTTGTTTTTGCACGATAACACAATAGTTGTTATCGTGCAAAATGAAGTTATCATTGCGCTGTCAACTGTTACCCGGCGCTACGCCGAGCCGTCCCACGAAGGAGCCCAACATGATTGGAACAAGGACTCGCTATTCTCTCGCTCAGTTCTTGGAGCTCCAGGAGCCCATGATGTCCGTCGTGCTGCTCAGCAAGTACGGCGTGCAACACCTGTCGTTGTCGCGAGACCAGTTGCTGTATGGGCTCTTGAGCACGATACGCGGGCTTGACGAACGCCCCCTGATGCTTGTGCTGGCCGAAGTCGTGGCCACCAAGGGTGACCTGCGCGCAAGAGTGAGTCCGAAGCACCGATTCGACGAGCGTCTGCACGACCTAACGCAATGCCTGCTCCTGGATGGCTATATTGTGGAAGACGCGAAGCTCGTGCAGGTTGACCCGTCGATTGCAGATGCGGCCCCGCTGGAAGACGACCTGATCATGGCGCTGCAGAACTCGGGAGTACCGCGCGCGCAGGAGATCATCGCAAAGATCGGTGATTCGGCCCATTCCTTTCGCGCGATCCCGCCCGACTACAACGCGGCACTCGTGAACGCCCGTGTCGCACTGGAGACGCTAGCGGCGGACGTTGCCGCCGACGTGGCTTCACACGCGCAAGTTCCCACGTCCTACAACCCGTCGAAATGGGGCGAAGTGCTGGCGTTCCTGCGTACGAGCGGCGAGGTCACGCCCGAAGAAGAAAAGGGCTTGGCAGGTGTATTCGGACTTCTGAGTCCGGGAGCCCATCGCCCGGTAGGTATTCCAGATGATCAGATGACCCGCCTTGGCCGCTCCTTCGCGCTCAACATGTGCTGGTTCCTACTAAAGAACCATCTCGCATCCAAATGACGCTGTGTGCTTGAAGCACCGGCCGAGCGATCAGCGCCTCATTGGTACTAGCATTCCTGCATATTCGCCAATAGTGTGATCTTTACTGTGCAGTGAACATTACCCTTCGCGTCTCGGCGTCCCGCCGCCGGGCTCGCGGGCTGCGCCCCGGGCTTCGTGCCGAATCCCGGCCATCCGGCTTTGATCCCTGACGTCTCCGCGGCATGGCCGCTGCGCACTCCGCTTGCTAGGGCTGTGGTGGCGTGTAGGGGTGGCGGTCTTGCTGTGCCCTTTCAACCTACCACGCCGTTCTCGCCGTCAAAGGCTGCGCGTGCCTTGCACGCTGGCGTCCTGGCGGCCGTCTCTGGCTGCGCCTCCGACCCCTGACTGCTTGCGCTGCGGCGTGGGTGGCCGGTTCCGGGCAATCCCGCCCGATTCCGAACCGGAGCCGATCATGTCGCAGCTGTCTTCCCTGTCGTTCACGTCTTCCATCGATTCCTCCCTGCTCGTTCGCGATGTCGCGGGCAGCTACCGTCCGGCCGAGCCGGCGGAGGTGCTGCAGGCCGCGCTGCGGGTGCTCGCGGGCCAGTTGCGCGGCACCGAGATGCTGTCGTCGCCGCAGGCGGTACGCGATTTCCTGCGCATCAAGCTGGGCACGCTGGAGCACGAGGTGTTCGCTGTGATCCACCTAGACGCCCAACACCGGGTCATCGAGTACGTGGAGATGTTCCGCGGCACCGTGACCCAGACATCGGTCTATCCGCGTGAGGTGGTCAAAGAAGCCATGGCACACAACACGGCGGCCATCGTCCTGGTCCACAACCACCCTTCGGGCGTGGCTGAGCCCTCTCGGGCCGATGAGTATTTGACCCAGACCATCAAGAGCGCGCTATCGCTGGTGGATGTGCGGGTCATCGATCACCTGATCGTGGCCGGGCCGACGATCCTGTCCTTCGCGGAACGCGGGCTGATCTGAGCCTACACAACCGGGAGCCGCACGGGCTCCCGGTTTTTCGTTTCCTGTCCAACAGCGTGCCACCGCACAGTGGCACGAGCATTTCATGACTTCGAAGCCGGAGACGGTGGGGCTTCCCCGCCGGCCTCGCACGGACATCCGCATTGAGCCAGCTACGCTGGAGAACGCCTGACTGGGTTGAAGACGCGATGCATCCCCCCTGCGTCAGACTAGTTGTCGCCTCCTTTTTCACGCGGATGATCCGCGCCAAAGCGACACAACATGCAAAAGAATCAACATTCGCCAGAGTTCATAGAGCAGGCATTGAGCAAGGTCCGCACGCGCGGCTCGCGCACCTTGGAATCGGTGGCCACTGAGCTGAACATGCCACTGGGAACGCTCAAGGGCTGGCTCAAGAGATCGCGCCCTGTGGGGGCAGCGTTGGCGCATGCGCCAACGCTGCCCAGCGATACGCCCGCAGCCCAGTGGAGCCCTGTTCAGCGGCTGTTGGCCTTGAACGAAAGCCACACCCTGGTGGGGCCGGCGCTGCACGCCTGGTGCCGCGAGAAGGGCTTATTCGAGCACCAGCTGATCCAGTGGCGCGAAGCCTTTTGCGCATCGACGCAACCCGCTGCTGCCAGCGCCGCTGAGCAACGCCTGGCCAACACTGCGCTGCGCGAGTTGCAAGGCCGGCACGACCAGCTGGAGCGCGAGGTGCGCCGCAAGGACCGCGCGCTGGCCGAGGCCGCCGCTTTGCTGATCCTTCAAAAAAAGTTCCAGGCCTTGGTTCTGAAATCGCAGGGCGAGGACACATGAGCACCCTCGCACAACGCGCCACCGTGCTGGAGCTGATCGCCGAAGCTTGCATCGCTGGCGCCCGCTTGCACAGGGCCTGCGAGATCATCGGGCTGGCCGCACGCACTGTGCAGCGCTGGGTGGATGCTGGAAAAAATGCGCTGTATGTGGGCGACAGGCGCACCCCTGATCAACGCATTCATAACTGCCCGCCCAACAAACTGAGCGACGCTGAACGCCTGGCGGCTCTGGCTGTGCTCAACAGTGAGGAGTTCAAGGACCTGCCACCCAGCCAGATCGTGCCCCGTCTGGCTGACAAGGGCATGTACGTGGCGAGCGAGTCAACCCTGTACAGGCTGCTGCGTCAGGCTGGGCAACTGGCTCACCGCCGCCTTGAACGCGTGCCGCAAAAGCGCAGCAAACCCCGCGCCTTGGTGGCGAGAAGGCCCGACCAGATCTACTGTTGGGACATCACCTACTTGCCCACCCAGGTGCGCGGCCTGTTCTTCTACCTGTACCTGTTCGTGGACATCTTCAGCCGCAAGGTGGTGGGCTGGCAGGTCTTCGATTGCGAGAGCGCCGAGCGGGCTGCAGCGCTGCTGGAGGACATCTGTCGGCGCCAGGGCGTTGGTGCGGATCAGGTCACAGTGCATTCGGACAACGGCAGTCCGATGAAGGGCGAAACGATGCTGGCCACCATGCAGCGCTTGGGCGTGGCACACAGCCGCAGCCGCCCCGCGGTGAGCAACGACAACCCATACGCCGAATCGCTGTTCAAGACCTTGAAGTACCGCCCGCAGCTGCCGCTCAAGCCGTTTGCCGATCTGATGCAGGCCAGGCGCTGGGTGACCGAGCTGGTGCACTGGTACAACGAGCAGCACAGGCACAGTGCAATCAGCTTCGTGACCCCCGCGCAGCGCCATGCACAGACCGATGAAGCTTTGCTGCACGCACGTGCTGCGGTCTATGAAAAAGCCAGGCAACAACATCCAGCGCGTTGGTCAGGAAACACCCGCAACTGGACCTTCATCGACGAGGTTCACCTAAACCCAGACAGCCCACAAACCAAGGAGTCCGATCAGAAGGCAGCTTGATTTGACAACCTCAGGCGACAACTAGCTTGACAACTTCCGGGTGAGCTATGGCCAGAGCCGGGTGCAGGTGGTGTGGAACCGGGTGATCCTGCCCGACACGTCCTCCCTAACACTGGACAACCTGGTGGGATCCGACCCTGCTGGCCGGGCCGGGCTCGAAGATGGCGTGGACTGGCACTGGGATCGCGTCTTCGCAGGGGCCGCACTGACCTCGCTGCTGGGCATCGGTGCCGAGCTGGCTGCGCCCGAAAACCGACAGGACGGCAACCGCATCGTGATCGCCGGACGCGACAGCCTGCAGGACAGCATGAACCAGATCGGCCAGGAAGTGACTCGACGCAACCTGAACATCCAACCGACACTGACCGCTCGACCGGGTTTTCCCATGCGCGTCATCGTCAACCGAGACCTGGTGCTGCGGCCCTACCAGCCGCTGTTTTTCGTTCGGGGGACGCCGCGATGAGCACGAACCAAAAACTTCGACTGGGGCCTCTGCCCAAGACCGAAAGCGTCAAGCTGACCTTCTCTTGTCCGTCCGAACTGAAAGCCGAGTTGGATCGCTACGCCGCGCTGCATGCGCAGACCTACGGAGAGGCGACTGATGCGCTCACCCTGATTCCGCACATGCTGGCGGCGTTCATGGCCAGGGATCGAGGATTCCGGCGAGGAGATGCCCAACGTAAGACTACTTTGGGGTCGACCAAGTCGGCCGACGCTGGCAGGGCGCCGGAATGAACTGTATGGTGATAGCGTTTGCGCCCACCTGGCTACATCTTGGGTTGGGCCGTAGCCGAAAAGCGCTGATCAAGCGTTTCGCCGAAGTCATCGGTTGCAGCGAGAGCGCGGCACACCACAAAGTCAAGAACGGCGCGTGGGTGGGCAGCAGCTTCATGGTGTTCGATGCGCCCGAGCGCCGCGAGCACCATCCGCAAGGCGGCGCAGCATGACAGACGAAACGATCAACGCCGAACAGTGCGCCGAGCTCCTGCACTGCACCGAGCAACGAATCGAGGAACTGACCCGAACCGGCGAACTACCGGGGATGAAATTTGGTCGTGGCTGGATCTACGTGAAGGCCGACCTGTTGGCCTACATTGCTGACCGCGCCCGGAAGGAGGCTGAAGAGCGGCGCCAGGACCTCAACGCACGAAAGTCGGTGCCGCGCCTGGACATACCGATCAAGCCGCGGCGACAGACGCCTCCACCGCTTCCGGTGCCGGCCAAAGCCTTTGCGCAAGGTCCACGCCCCTGAAGCTGGCGTAGCGCTGGGCCATCACCGAGCCCGGCTTCCATCCCATGATCTTGTTCAGTTCCTCCAGACGGAACATGTCGCGCCCGTCTTTGTCTTTCAGCTCCAGCCATCGGCATGTAGCTTCGTGTCTCAGGTCGTGTTCATGGAGGCCAACGATGTCCATGTACTCGAAAGCGATCCTGAAACGGAATGACAGCCGTTGACTGGTACGCACCAAGCCCTTTTTCCCTTCCTCGACCCCTTCCTCGTGGAGGAACGGGAAGAGGTTCGCGTCGGGTTCAAACGGCGGCCGCGATGCAAAGTACGAGGAGAGCGCCTGATGCACTTCGGGACGCATCGGGACATCTCGATAAGAAATCTTCCCACGCCACTGCTTGGTCTCCTTAGCATGGATCACCTTGTTCTGCATGTCAATCTGGCCCCTGGTCAGTGTGTACGCCTCCCTGAGCCGCAGTCCCGTGTTCAGGATCAGCAGGTACAAGGTCAACAGCGCATCGCCTCCCTTGAGTTCGAGGCCGCGCGAGCGGTCCGGCCGCTCATAGCCCGACAGCACCGCCACAATCTTCTCGTGCTCCCCTGGCAGCAGGCGCCTGTCGCGCGCCACGTTCACCTTCACCTTGCCTCCCTTGGCTTTCGCCATCTGGGCATCGACGTCGGTATAAGTCGAGTAGCCCTTGGGCAGCAGCTTCACGGGGTTGCTTATCTTGACGTTCACGTTGTGCCGCAGGTACTCGTCAATGGCCCGGCTCAGCGCCTGAATGCGGTGCTTGATAGACGAAGGGGACAGGTTCTTCTCCACCTTCAGGAAACGGAGATAGCCGGTCAGCCATTTGTAGCTGGCGTCCGAGAACCGCACCGAACCCACCTCGCGTGTCAGCGTCTTGAGCGTGAGTATTTGCGAAGGCGCCGCGAAGCCGCTGTCCGACCACTCACCAAGAATGCGCAGCAAGCGCACGCCGTCGCCGGGAGACGTGGGGGCAGTCAGTTCTGCCGGCGGCGGGATGTCCGCGTGCTTCATCAGCTTCCACTGCTGCCCGTACGCAATGGCTTCGGCCTCGGTGTCGAAGGTGAAGTACTTGCGCCCGTTCGGAATCGATGGGTGCCTCAGCCCTATTTCCCACTTCCCGGATGGCTTGAGTCGGGGTTTTGCCATGCCACATCTCCATCATGTCAACGAGATGGATCATCGCATGATCTGATCGAGTTTCAGCCGCCATTTTGTGGCGTCTACAGGTGCTTTTGAGACGCTCCTCAAGTACCGAACTATCTGTAAGTTATTGATCTATAAAGATTTCAAAAACTACAGCAAACACAAAAATCAGCTACAAGATCGAACTGATTCAGCGGGCCGATACCCAGACCGGCCAAGGCCTGCGCTGAACACCCACCGAAACCCATTCATTCCCCATAAAAAACCCGGCAACGCCGGGTTTTTTGTTCGGGAAACCGTGCCAGTTACTCGGCAACCATCACTTCGACGCGACGCGCTTCGGCGTTGCTGCCCACGCTGTCCAGCATTTGCTCGGGCTTCTTGAGCTCCAGGCTGCTTTCGGCCACACCGGCACCCACCAGCGCGTCACGCACCGAGAAAGCGCGTTGTTTGGCCAGCTCGGCGTTCATGGCGGGGTCGCCCGTGGCGTCGTGAAAGCCCGACAGCACCAGCCGCTTGCCCGCCTTGGCCGCGGCAATGGCATCGCTCAGCGCGTCCAGAGCGCCGGTCGCGAGTTCGGCTTTGCCCGAGGCAAAGTAGAACTTGACCACACCGTTGTCCACCACCACGCTGGCGTCGTCAGCCGCGGGGGCCGGGGCCGCCACAACAGCCTCCACCGCTGGCGCAGTGGCGGCTGCTGCGGGCTCAGCACCGCTGCGGGCTTTGTGAATACCAATGCCGAGCGCCAGGCCAACCGCCAGCAAAATCGTGGCAACCAACACCACCGCTACTACGCGAACATCCTGGTCGTTATCTTGGGAAGACATGGGCAACACTCCGTGAAGAATAATAAAGAGAAGAAAACCGAAATGGATTTGAAGCCCGCCAGCCAACGGAATACACGTTAATCCAAACGACTGACAAGAACAGCCCGCGATTGTAAATGGCCTACCCTGACACCCGTCTTGCCCGCACACGGCCCACCACGCGGCCACCAGCCACCTGGGACCCTGCCCTGCGTGATGGCGCCCAGATGATGGCCACCACCCTGGCGCAGTGGCGTGCCCAAGGACCCCAACCCGATCTGTGGGTGTTTGCCTACGCCTCGCTGGTGTGGCGGCCCGAGTTTGAAGCGGCCGAGCAGCGGCTGGCTCGCGTTCATGGCCACCACCGCAGCCTGCAAATGTGGAGCCGCATCAACCGCGGCACGCCAGAGCGCCCGGGTTTGGTGTTTGCCTTGGTGTCGGGCGGCAGCTGCACCGGGCTGGCACTGCGGGTGCCCCACCACCAGGTCGAAGCCATGATGCCCACCCTGTGGGCGCGTGAAATGCCCAACCCGGTGTACGACCCCAAATGGTTGTCCTGCCAAACGGCCCAGGGCACGGTGCTAGCGCTGGCGTTCACGCTGTCGCGCCGCAGCCCGAGCTACACCGGCACGCTGGACGCCGCGCAATACCGCGACATTTTCAAACACGCCGTGGGGCGCTATGGCAGCACGGTGGACTATGCGCGCCAAACGCTGGATGGACTGCAACGGCACGGCATTCAAGACCCTGCGCTGCGCGCCTTGCTGCAACTGGCCGATTGACCCAGCACAAGACGGCGCACGAAGCGCACTTCTATACTGACTGCATGAACATTGCAGACCTCCGCAAAAGCTACGAAAAAGCCGAACTCAGTGAGTCGGCCTCACACACCGACCCGCTGCAACAGTTTGCGAAATGGCTGCAAGAAGCCATCAGCAGCGAAGTGCCCGAACCCAACGCCATGACCGTGGCTACCGTGGGCTCCGACCTGCGCCCCAGCACCCGCGTGGTACTGATCAAAGGTTACGACGAACGCGGCATCGTCTGGTACACCAACTACGCCAGCCGCAAAGGCCAGCAACTGGCCGGCAACCCCTATGCGGCGTTGCAATTCCATTGGGTGGAGCTGGAGCGGGTGGTGCGCATTGAAGGCACGGTTGAAAAAGTGAGCGACGAAGAAAGCGACGAATACTTTCACAGCCGCCCCCTGGACAGCCGCATCGGCGCCTGGGCCAGCCCGCAAAGCGAGGTGATTTCTGGCCGTACCGTGCTGGTGGCCAACGCCGCCCGCTACGGCGCGCAGTTCATGCTGCAGCCGCCGCGCCCACCCCACTGGGGAGGCTACCGGCTCAAGCCCGAGCAGTGGGAATTTTGGCAAGGCCGCAAAAGCCGCCTGCACGACCGGCTGCGCTACACCGCCCAGGCCGACGGTGGCTGGCTGCGCGAGCGCCTAGCGCCCTAATCACAGCAAGAAAACGTCAGGCCAGCAGTTCGATGGTTTGATCCGCGACCGCTTGCAACTGCACGGCGCTCACAAGCTGCGGCGCAATTTCAGCCAGCGGCACCAGCACAAACGCCCGCTCCAACATGCGGGGGTGCGGCACGGTTAGTGTGCGTGAATCGACGCGCGCAAGGCCATAAAGCAGCAAGTCCAGGTCCAGCGTGCGCGGTGCGTTGCGGTAGGGGCGCTCGCGGCCAGCAACGTTTTCAATCGCCTGCAGCGCGGCCAGCAAGCCCGGTGCGCTGAGCGTGGTCGCAACTTCGGCCACCGCGTTGATGTAATCGGGGCCTGTGGAATCGACCGGCGCTGTGCGGTACAGGCTGGAGCTGCGCACCCGCTGCACACCCGGCACCTGGCCCAGCGCCACCAGCGCAGCGCGCACAGTGTGCGCGGCATCGCCCAGGTTGGCGCCCAACGCAACAAAGGCCGTGACAGCGTCACGGCCTTCGGTCTGGGCATTGGCTGCGCGGTGCACCGCCAGGCTCAATCTGCGGTCGGGCTCTCGCTGCCCTGTCCGCCTTCGCCGTTGGGCTTGCGGCGGCGCCGACGGCGTTTTTTGGCCGGGGCAGACTCGCTTTCGCTGTCGGATGAAAACGCACTGCCAAAACCCACACTTGCCGGTGCTCTGTCGGCGTCTTGAGCGCCCTCACGGTCATCGCCGTCTTGGGCTGGCGCACGAAAGCGGGGATCAGGTGCCAACGCGTCCGCAGGCTCAGCGGCGGGCGATACCCCGCTGGCTTGGGCGGGATGATCGGCATCGGTGCGCTTCACGCGGCGGGCCTTGCCCGGCCCCGGTTTGGCCAGGCTTTCGCGGCGCTGGGCATCCACCATGTCTTCACGCACCTCGTCAGAAGCGTGCTGGAAAGTTTCCCACCAGTGAGCCAGTTCTTCTTCCACTTCGCCCACCTGGGCGCGCAGGCGCAAAAAGTCAAAACCAGCGCGGAAACGCGCCTGGTCGACCAGGCTGAACGGCGAGGTGCCCACGCGCTTGTCAAACCGCGGCTGCATCATCCAGATTTCACGCATGTCCGCGCCGAGCTTGCCGCGGCCCGACACGTCGCCAATGCGGGCGTCAAACGCTTCGTCCACCGCCTCTTGCAGCGCAGCAAACGGCGGTGGCGGGCGCTGGCCTGGGCGCGCATTGAGGCGCTGGCTCCAGCCCTTGCGCACGTCGGCCCAGAGCACGCAGGCCAGCAAGAAGCTGGGCGCCACGGGCTTGTTTTCGCCCACGCGGCGGTCGGTGTCTTGCAGCGCAAGCTTCACAAACGGGTCTTCGGCGCGCTGCACCACGACGTCGAGCAGTGGGTAAATGCCGGTGTTCAACCCCACCGCTTTCAGCTGGTCCACGCTGGCCAGCGCGTGGCCGGTTTGCAGCAGCTTGAGCATTTCGTCAAACAGGCGGCTCTGCGGCACATCGGCCAGCAGGTTGCGCGACGAGGCCAGTGGCTCCAGCGTCTTGGCGTCAAACTTGAAGCCCAGGCCGCTGAGCTTGGCGGCAAAGCGCACGGCACGGATGATGCGCACCGGGTCTTCGCGGTAGCGCGTGGCGGCGTCGCCAATCATGCGCAGGGTAAGCTTCTTGGCGTCGCGAATGCCGTTGTGAAAATCAACCACAACCTGCGATTCCGGGTCGTAGTACATGGCGTTGATGGAGAAGTCGCGCCGCGCGGCGTCGTGCTCGATCGGGCCCCACACGTTGTCGCGCAACACACGGCCGCTGGCGTCTACCGCATGCGTCATGCCGGCCAGCGCACCCTTGGACGTGCGCTCGTTGCCCGCCACCTGCTCGGCGTCGGCGCTGTCGAGGTAGGCGCGGAAGGTCGAGACTTCGATCATTTCGTGCTCACGGCCGCGGCCATAGACCACGTGCACGATGCGAAAGCGCCGCCCGATGATGAAGGCGCGGCGGAACAGGCCTTTGACCTGCTCGGGGGTGGCGCTGGTGGCCACGTCAAAGTCTTTGGGCCGCAGGCCCAGCAACAGGTCGCGCACGGCGCCGCCCACAATGTAGGCCTCAAAACCGGCTTGCTTGAGGGTGTGCACCACGTCGAGCGCGCGCTGGTCCACCAGGCTGCGGTCGATGCCGTGGACCGACACGGGCACGTCTTCGCGCTTGCCAAATGGGCTGGCCTTGCGGCTGGAGGCGCTGGATTTGCCCAGCAGCTTGTCGATGAATTTTTTGATCATTCGAATAGATTCAATATGCGCCAGCCCCGCTCGGTAGCAATGGCCTGGAGCCGGGCGTCCGGGTTGGTGGCCACGGGCTCGTGCACTTTTTCCAGCAGCGGCAGGTCGTTGATGGAGTCGCTGTAGAAGGTGCTGTGCTCAACGCTGGACCAATTCAGTCCACGCGCGGACAGCCATTGTTCCACACGCGCGACTTTGCCCTCGCGAAACGACGGTGTGCCGCGAATGGCGCCGGTGGGATTGCCCTGGGCATCGTGCTCCAGATCTATCGCAATCAGCTCGTCCACGCCAAAGGCTTTGGCGATGGGGCGGGTCACAAATTCGTTGGTAGCGGTGACGATGACGACCTCGTCACCCGCCGCCTGATGCGCCCGCACCAGGTCCAGCGCCGGCTCGCGCAGCGCGGGCAAGATGACGTCTTGCATGAAACGGTGGTGGGCTTCCTCGGCTCGCTGGCGGCCGTGCTCGCGGACCGCGCCGGTGGCAAAGCGCACGTATTCGGCGATATCGAGCGTGCCGGCTTTGTAGTGGGCGTAAAAAGTGTCGTTGGCGCGGGTGAAGCTGTCGGCATCGCGCCAGCCCAGACCCACCGTGAACTGGCCCCAGGCGTAGTCGGAATCCAGCGGAATCAGCGTGTGGTCCAGGTCAAACAGGGCCAGTCGAACGCGCTGGGCGGCAGGGGGGGTGGCAGTCAAGGCTTGGGTCGGTCGGTTCATTCGTTTTCGAGCATCGATTTGATCAGCGGTATGGTGATGGCCCGCTGGGTGCGCAAGGCGTAGGCGTCGAGCTGGTCCAGCAACAGCATGAGGCTGGAAAGGTCTCGGGAAAAACGGGTGAGCATGAAGTCCATCACCTCGTCGCCCAAAAACACACCACGTTCGTCGGCAGCCCGGCGCAACACCGAGCGCCGCTCGGCCTCACCCAGGGCGTGCAGTTGAAACACATGGCCCCAGCCCAGGCGGGTGCGCAGGTCTTCGCGCAGTTGCAGGTCGGCAGGCGGCCGGTCGGCTGTGGCCAGCACCCAGCGGGCCGGGCCGTGGGCCGGGTTCTGTGCATTGATAAACCAGTTGAACGCCGCGGCCTGCTGCTCGGCGGTGTAAAGGTGGCAGTCGTCCAGCAGCACCGCGTCCCAGTGGTCGTCGTATTCGCCAGGGTGCAGGCGGGTGGCGTCGATCCAGCCCACGCGGCTGCCATGCTCGCGCAGGGCTTCACGCACCGCGCTCAGCAGGTGCGTTTTGCCGCTGCCGCCCTCACCCCACAGAAAGGTGGGCACGGGGGAGCGCAACGGGTTGTCGGTCCACAGGCGCAGGTGCTCCAGCGCAGCTTCGTTGCCCGCCACGGCAAAGTTGGCCAGGGTAGGCACCGGTGCGAGACCAATGTCCAGCGCCATTTGTTTCATGGGAACGGGTGCGGCGCTCAAACGTCAGCCTTCGAAGATGCGGTGGCAGGCGGCGACTGGTCCAGATACAGCTTGCTGGCCATATAGCCGTGTTTGGCGCGCCGCATGGCCACCAGCAGCACGGCGCTGGCGGGCAGCGCAATGAGTACGCCCACGAAACCAAACAGATGGCCAAATGCGAGCAACGCAAAGATGACGGCAATAGGGTGCAGCCCAATGCGCTCGCCCAGCAGGCGCGGCGTGAGGTACATGCTTTCAATCACCTGCCCCACCAGGTACACAGCGCCCACCAGCGCCACACCCAACAGGCTTTGAAACTGCAACAAAGCCGCCAGCAGCGCCAGCACCAGCCCCAGACCAAAACCGAGGTAAGGCACAAACACCGCCAAGCCGGTGAACACCCCAATGGGCAGCGCCAGCTTGAGGCCTACCAGGGCCAAGCCCACGGTGTAGAGCACCGCCAGCACCCCCATGACGAGCAACTGACCCCGCAAGTATTGGCCGAGCACGCCGTCGGTTTCATCCAGAAAACTTTGCACACCCATGCGCCAGCGAGGGGGAATAAGCGTCTTGGCGCGCTCCACCAGGTTGATCCAGTCCAGCAGGAGGTAATAGGCCACGATGGGCATGAGGAACAAATTGCCAAACACCGCTGCGAGCGCACTGCCACCAATGCGCAGGGACGACAGCAAGCCTTCGACGAGTTCGCTTTCGTGGCCGGTGATGAGTTTGCCAAGCCATTCGCGCACCAGGCTCACGTCCACCTGTAGGTCAATGCCGAAGCGGGCGGCCACCGGCAGCAGGGCGGTGTTCAGCCCCTCCAGCAAGGCCGGCACTTGCTCCCGCAGCAGCGGCACTTGCTTGGTGATCACGGGCACGATCAGCAACAGCACCGCCAGCAGCACCAGCATCAGCGCTGCAATGGCCAGACCGGCGCCAAGCCAGCGCGGCACACGCTTGGCGTGCAGCCGCTCCACCAAGGGGTGCAGCGCATAGGCCAGCACACCCGCCAGCAGAAAGGGCATCAGCACCGGCGCCAGCAGCGACAGCAGCAGCCAACTCACGACGGCGATCACGGCCCAGAGTGCGGCGCGGATCTGGTTGGGGGTCAATGACATGGGTCGGTGCGTCGGGGTTGAACGGGTCGCGGGGGCAAACCCTTAAAATCTGGGGCAAATTCTATCGGGCCGCATTCAGGGTACCCGAAAGTCTTGCCCATTCTGTCCCAACGACCCGCCCGGCTCTCCCGCCGTGCCCTGCCCTTCATGACCCAAAGCACCACCCCCCTTTCGTACAAAGACGCCGGCGTTGACATTGTTGCTGGCGACGCGCTCGTCGAACGCATCAAGCCGCTGGCCAAAAAGACCATGCGCGAAGGCGTGCTGGCCGGCATCGGCGGCTTTGGCGCGCTGTTTGAAGTGCCCAAGCGCTACAAGGAACCGGTGCTGGTCAGTGGCACCGACGGCGTGGGCACCAAGCTCAAGCTGGCGTTTGAATGGAACATGCACGACACAGTGGGCATTGACCTGGTGGGGATGAGCGTGAACGACGTATTGGTGCAGGGCGCCGAGCCCTTGTTTTTCCTGGACTACTTCGCCTGCGGCAAGCTGGACGTGGACACCGCTGCCGCCGTGGTGGGTGGCATTGCCCAAGGCTGCGAGCTGTCCGGCTGCGCGCTGATTGGCGGCGAAACCGCTGAAATGCCCGGCATGTACCCCGCCGGCGAGTACGACCTGGCCGGTTTTTGCGTCGGTGCGGTCGAAAAAAGCAAGATTCTGACCGGTCAAAACGTGACCGCTGGCGACGTGGTGCTGGGTCTGGCCTCGCACGGCGTGCATTCCAACGGCTTCTCGCTGGTGCGCAAATGCATCGAACGCGCTGGCGCCAGCCTGCCAGAAACGCTGGACGGGCAGCCGTTCAAGCAGGCCATCATGGCCCCCACCCGCCTGTATGTGAAAAACGTGCTGGCCACGCTGGCCAAGCACCCCGTGAAGGCGCTGGCCCACATCACAGGTGGCGGCCTGCTGGAAAACATCCCGCGCGTGCTGCCCGAAGGCACCGCCGCCCACCTGACCAAGGGCAGCTGGCCCCAGACCGAGCTGTTCGCCTGGCTGCAAGCCACGGCCGGTATTGATGATGTGGAGATGAACCGCACCTTCAACAACGGCATTGGCATGGTGGTGGTGATCGCCGGGGAGGAAGCGGCCGCCTGTGCCGCCACGCTGCGCGAGCTGGGTGAAACGGTTTACGAGATCGGGGCCATCGGCGCGCGCGGCGAAGGCGCGGCCGTAACGGTGGTCTGACGCCAGGGCAGCTGGTTAGACCAGTTGCTCAGACATCAGCACCCGCACACCGGGTGTGCCTGCCAGCGCCGCCTGCAGCAGGTGGTGGGCAATACGAGCTGCGGGCACCACGCGGTAACGCCTGGGCAGCAAGGGCTGCAGCAGCGTTGACAGCCGCACCGCCAGCTGCTCGGCGGGGCGTTCTTGCTGGCGCTCGCCACCGATCAGGCCTGGCCGCGCACACGTGAGCGATGGGTAGCCCAGTGCTTGTAAATCCCGCTCCAGTTCGCCCTTGGTGCGCGAATAAAACACACGCGATGCCGGGTCAGCCCCCAAGGCTGAGTTGAGCGCGTAGGCCTTTGCGCCATGGCGCTGAGCCAGACGCGCCACCTGCAGCGGGTAGCCGTGATCCACACGGTAAAACGCAGCCTGTGAGCCTGCCGCCTTGATGGTCGTGCCGAGTGTGCAGATCACCGCCTCCACCGCCCACCAATCTGCGTCCTCCGGCAAGTGGTCAAAGTCCACCAGCGGGTTGAGCAGCTTGGGGTGTGGCGCCAGCGCGCGGCGCGTGGGCGCCACCACCTGGTGCACCCGCGCGTCTGCCAGCGCCTGCTGCAGCACGCAATGCCCCACCAGACCCGTGGCGCCCACCAGCATCAAACGTGACATAACGTGCTTCCTTGTGCAAAACGCCCATTGTGGTGCCGGCAAAAAAATCGGCAGCGGTCACCGGCGCTGGGCGTCGATCTTGTCCAGCAATGCGCGGTACCCCGGCAAACGGGGACCGCCCAGCGCCACGGCCTTCGAGGCCGCCTGGTGTGCCGCGCCCAGCTGTCCCGACTCAAGGCGCACCTGCGCCAGGTTGTTCCACGCGTCGGCGAAGTCTGGGTGAGCCTGGGTGGTGGACTCAAACGCGCGCGCGGCGTCTTCGCGGCGGCCCAGCGCGTAAGCGGTGTTGCCCAGGCCCAAGAGGCTGATGCGGTGCCCAGGCCAGGCAACCAGCGCCGTGGCGTAAGCGGTTTCGGCGGCTTGCGCGTCCACCCGCTCCAGCGGCGCCACGGCACTGGCCCAGGCGTCGGGTTGTGCGGTGGCCGGCAATTGGGTGGGTGGGCTGACCCGGAAAGCCCAGTGGTCCGACCGCGCCCAGGTGTGCTCGAAGGTCGACAAGGGCATGGCCATGCGAGCCGTGGTCCCCGAATGCAGCAAGATCTCGCGGCGATCGCGGTCAAAGCCCACCACCACCGCGTAATGCCACATGGGCGAGATAGGCAGCGACAGGTTTTGCAGCACCAGCACCGGATGGCCACTGGCCACTTCGGTCAGCACAGCCTGCAAGCTGGGCGCCAGCGGGTAGGCCACCAAGCCCTGGCGGCGCGCAGCCGCCAGCATTTCCAGCTGCAAGGCACCCTGGCGCCCAGGCAGGTAAACCTGCGGCGTGAGCTGTTCGGGCGTGACCGACTTGCCGGCCGCCTGCGCCACCATGGCCAAGGTGGCCGGACCACAGAGGTTGTCGTCTTGCGGGTGAAAAGGCACCCGATCCAACAACACGCGCTCGGGGAGTTGCGTGGGCCACTGCCGTTCCAGCTGCGCCAGTTGTGGGGTGGCAGCACAGCCGCCCAACAAGAGCGACGCACAAAGCAGAACCCCCGCCAAAGCGGGGGCTGCGTGGGGAGATCGACAGACGCTCATCGAATGCTGCGTGTGAACGGGAACACTTTGGTGAGGCCCATGATGTCGGTCACCAACAGGATCAGGAACACCGTGAACAGCACGCCTACCACGCCAGCACCAGCAGGCGCCTGGTCCACGCGGTCGGCCAGTTGGGCTACTTCGGCGTCGGACAAGGCCTGCACACGGGCAATGGCGTCGCTGGCGCTCACACCTTGCGCTTGCAGCGAGGTTTGAACGTCGTCCCGCGAGAAGAACGCCGTGACGCGCTCACGGTCGGCGTCGCCAGCAGCGGTCACCATGGCTTGCTCGGTGGACACCATGGAGGCTTGGGCCGTGAGGGGAACACCCGCCAGCATGACGCAAGGAATCATGACGGCGGCGACGAGGCGGTAGAGTTTTTTCAGCATGGTGGTGGTTCTCGTTGGGTTGGACTTTGCTGCAAAAAATGACAGCGCCAATGGCATTGTTGAAGGGCTTGGGGTGGCAGGTCAACCCCGGTTACACCCCCACACATGAGGCGCTCAAAATGTAAAAAAGTCTGTTCGCTGGCGCACAGAGCGCAGGTAAAACACAGCACCGCCCGCGCTTGCGCTGCGGTCATCAGCTCAGGGCGCGGCGCAGCTCCTGCAGGCGCTGGCCAATCGCATCGCGGTCCAGCGCGTCGTCGGTTTGCGCCAGGTAGGTGTCCAGATCGGCCACAGCAAGCCGGTTGTCACCCATTTCGGCCCATGCCAGGCCGCGGTCTCGGTATTCGGTCCAGGCATCGGGCAGCAAAATAAGCAGCCGGTCCAGCACCGCAATCAGACGCAGCCAGTCTTCTTGCGTGCGGTGCACTTCCTTCAGATTGCGCAACATGCGCGCCAAAATATCGCGCGGTGTCGCCGCCTGCAGGTAAAGCCCGACCGGCACGTCGAAATCGTCCACGAGACCGTTGCGGCGCTTGTAAGGCTCCAGCCGCTCAGACAGGTCTTCCCGGCTCAACGACTGCCCGGTGAACGGGTCGATCACCGCCTGGCCATTGGGCAAATTCACCTTGACCATGAAGTGACCCGGAAAATTGACACCCCGCGCCTTGAGCCCCAGACCCTGGGCCAGTTCCAGCCACAACACGGCCAGCGCAATGGGAATGCCGCGGCGCGTGCGCAGCACCACGTTGAGATAGCTGTTGTCGGGGTCGTAATAGTTGTTGACGTTGCCGCCAAACCCCATGTCCCGAAAGAAAAACTGGTTCAAGACGCGTAGCCGCTGCAGCGGGTCGGTCACATCCCCACAGCGCCGGCGAGCACGGGCCAGCAGTTGGTCCACGTCGCCCAGCACCTGCTGCACATCCAGGTCGGGGTACTCGTCTTGCGCAATGGACGCAGCAGCCTCCAACAGCGGCAAGCTGTCGTCATCACCCACCAGAGCAGCGAAATAACCCAGAGGCGTGGGCACAGAAAAGTCAAAGGCAGAGGACATGAGTTGCAACGCCAGTCAGCGCCATGAAGCGGCAATGGACCTTATTTTCTGACGAACTGGCGCAGATTCAAACCAGCCAGCAACAAGGCCAGAAAATACACCAGCACCCCGCCCCCCACACAAAGGGCCAGCAGGCCCACACGCTGCAAGGCTTGGCCCTCAAAGCCCAGCCAGGCGAAGCGGGCCGCAGCCCACATCAGAAACACCGCCAGCAGCGCGCTGGCCGCCACCACCTGCAAGCCAAAACGCGCCCATCCCGGGGTAGGCATGTAGGCACC
Organism: Hydrogenophaga sp. L99; assembly: GCF_058731905.1. NCBI lineage: Bacteria > Pseudomonadati > Pseudomonadota > Betaproteobacteria > Burkholderiales > Comamonadaceae > Hydrogenophaga > Hydrogenophaga sp. L99. The sequence continues at coordinate 2,184,946 of NZ_CM178972.1, forward strand.
GCGGCGCATCAGACCAATCAACAGCCACAAGGCATTGACCATGGCACCCAGACCAATGGCCAGCGCCAAACCCGCGTGGGCGAAATACGGCACCAGCAAAAAGTTCAGGCACTGCGTCAGCACCAGCACCACAATGGCGATCTTCACCGGCGTACGAATGTCCTGCCGAGCGTAAAAACCGGGCGCCAGCACCTTGATGGCGATCAAACCGATCAAGCCCGCGCCGTAGCCCATCAGCGCCACCGACGTCTGCTGCACATCGGCCGCCGTAAAAGCACCGTAGTGGTAAAGCACAGCCACCAAGGGCTTGGCAAAGGTCAGCAAAGCCACCGCACAGGGCACCGCCAGCAACACCACCAACCGAAGTCCCCAGTCCAGCAAGCCGCTGTAGCGCACAGCATCGTCAGCCGCCTTGGCCGCAGCCAACTGGGGCAGCAGCACCACACCCAGTGCTACACCCAGCATGGCCGTGGGGAACTCCATCAACCGGTCGGCATACGTCAGCCAGCTGACACTGCCGGTCACCAAATGGGACGCGATCTGGGTGTTGATCAGCAAGGAAATTTGGGCCACGCTCACGCCCAGCAGCGCTGGCAACATCAACGTGGTGACGCGCCGCGTACCCGGGTGGTTCCACGCCGCTTTCAGCGAAGACCAGCGCAACCGGACGTGAGGCAGCATACCCAACCGATGCAAAGCCGGGATCTGCACCGCCAGCTGCAGCGCACCACCCAGCAGCACGCCACCCGCCATGGCGTAAATCGGCTCGATACCCAGGCTTTTAAACCAAGGCGCGCCCCAGTAGGCGGCGGCAATCATCGCCACATTCAGCAACACCGGCGTGGCAGCCGGTACGGCAAAGCGCTTCCACGTGTTCAAAATGCCGGCCGACAACGCCACAAACGACATGAACGCGATGTAGGGGAACATCCAGCGCGTCATGAAAACAGCGGCCTCAAAGCCCTGCGGGCTTTGCTTCAAACCGCTGGCCATGGCCCACACCAACACCGGCGCGCCGGCGACCCCCAACACACAGGTGATGGTCAAGGCCCAGGCGAGCACCGTCGCAATCTGGTCCACCATCTGACGGGTCGCTTCATCGCCCTCCTTTTCACGCACACCGGCCAGCACAGGCACAAAGGCCTGGCTAAACGCCCCTTCCGCAAACAGGCGGCGCAGCAAATTGGGAATGCGAAAAGCAACGTTGAACGCATCGGTCAGCGCACTGGCACCAAACGTGGCGGCCATCAACAGCTCACGCACCAAGCCAGTGATGCGTGAAACCAGCGTCAACAAAGAAACGAGGGAGGCGGATTTGAACAGGGTCACCGGAGAAGTGTACCCAGCGCCCATGGAAGCAGTTTGAGCACGCCTCAGCCCAAAGAGGCACCAGACCCATCTGAGCTCGGCGGAGTGCTGCGAGACTGCGACTTAGAACATGCTAAAATCGCGGGCTTTGCTGGCATCATCTCCAAACATTTGAAGGAAAATTACCATGGCAACCAAGCCGAAGAAAAAAAACCCCCGTCTGGCGTCTGGCCGTAAACGCGTCCGCCAAGACGTCAAGATCAACGCCGCCAACACCTCGCTGCGTTCGAAGTACCGCACCGCCGTGAAAAACGTCGAAAAGGCCGTTTTGGCCGGCGACAAGACCAAAGCCACCGAACTGTTTGCCAAAATGCAAAAAGTGGTGGACATCGTTGCCGACAAAGGCATCTTCCACAAGAACAAAGCAGCTCGCGACAAGAGCCGTTTGTCCAGCAAGGTCAAAGCACTGGCTCTCGCCGCTGCCTGATCACACACCGGCCTGAACATTCAGGCCACAGCCCAGACCCGAAGGGTCTGCCGTTTGAAACCGGTGCGCTGCCAGCGAAAAAAAAGCAAACAACCGCCTTCGGGCGGTTTTTTGTTGTTCAAATGCCTTTCATAAAACGCCGCCTCCGGCTCAACCACGCAAAAGCCAGCCCTCGCGCAATCCCCCGCCCTATTCGGCGCACCTGGATGTGTGCGAAGGGCAACAAGTTGGTTGTCCCCGTGCGGCCAAAGAAAAAGGCCGCTAGGAGCATTTCCTAGCGGCCTTTGTCACAGGGTATGGTGGTGGAACACGGAACCGAACCCGCGTCCGTAATCCGAACTAAATAGTAACGCCTTGGCCTTGAGGACGTGGATTCGATGATTTGGCCAAAATCGTCCTGCGCTGCCACTGGGCTTCTTGGGTAGCGCGATCCGCAGCGACGACTGGGCCATTCCGCACATTGGCCTGAGCAGTCTCGGGGAAATCGTCGGCTGGGCGCGCACAGACGAGTTTCCGCCAAGGAACATGCGCACGAGCAAGGGGCTGCGGGCGCTCGGTTACAACGTGAGGATCGGTGTTTGATCTGCGGCCGTGGGCGGCGCCCGCAAGGTCCCGATCAACCCACCGTCCCCTGCGCCGGACCGGCCCGCCCTGGCATACCGTCCTTGAAGATTTGAGTCACATCAATCGGCCAGCAGGTCGCTGGATGTTGACTCTTGACTTTCGGCATGTTAGGCGCAATATCTTGCAAAGTCTTGCAAGAATTTCCTCGAGCGAGGCCGCGTGACGACGGAACTTGTGGGGGTGGTATGACAGCGCGCCAGCAGGCGATCTTCACACTCGACGAGTTGGCTACCTACTTAAAGGTCGGCAAGCGGACGCTTTACCGGCTCGCCGCGCACGGCGAAATTCCGGCCTTCAAGGTCGGCGGGACGTGGCGGTTTCGTCAAAGTGAAATCGATCAATGGATCAATGATCAGATCCAAGCAGGCAGAAAGAAGGAGGTGATACGCACAGATGAGCAGCCGAAGTCAGCGGAACACTCCGTGTCGTCTGGGCGCGCTGTCCGTCGCCGCAGGCAAACGGAGTGAGCGAGAGTCTTCAATTTTTCTTCTGGAGGTGTGACATGGACATTGACTTCAAGAAATTGGCTCCCTGGAACTGGTTCAAGAAGGAGCAGGAAGAACAACAGAGCACTGCCTCGCTCCCGGTGCAGCGCAATGACCTGCCGGTGGCGGGTGGGCCCGCCAGTCCCATCCTGCAATTGCATCGCGAGATCGACCGCCTGTTCGACGACGCGTTTCGAGGCTTCGGTTTCCCGACGCTGGCCATGCCACGCTGGCCGTCGGACTGGCCGGGCATGCTGAAGCCGGCGCTGGACATCCAGGAGACCGACAAGCAGTACAAGATCGCCCTGGAAGTACCCGGCATCGAGGAAAAAGACATCCAGATCACGCTCGACAACGACGTGCTGCTGGTGCGCGGTGAAAAGCGTCAGGAGCAGGAAACGAAAGACGGCGGTTTCCACCGGGTGGAGCGCTCCTACGGCAGCTTTCAGCGCGCTCTGAACCTGCCGGCCGATGCCAACCAGGACACGATCAAGGCCGCTTTCAAGAACGGCGTGCTCACGATCACGATGGAAAAGCGCGAGGCCAGTACGCCCAAGCAGGGGCGCTCGATCCCGATCAACGGCTGACGCGGGGCAGCGCGTTTTTCTCAAAAACCACAAAGAGATGAGGCACCGTGATCGGCGGTGCCTCGTCAGATCAATCTTTACAGGAGCATCAGCATGGCCAGAAAACAATGCCAAGTCTGCGGCCAGCCCGCCACGGTGCGGGTGGAAGCCAATCTCAATGGTCGCCACAGCACCATGCTGTTGTGTGACGATCACTATCGCCAACTGGTGCGCCAGCAAAAGCGCACCGTCTCACCGCTGGAAGCCTTGTTCGGCTCGCGCAGCGGGCTGTTCGAAGACTTCCTTGGCAGCGACTTCTTCCGCATCGGTGACGACGCACCGTCCATGGCGGCCGATACCGACGAGGTCGTCGATGCCTCGTTCGGCGAACCCGCCCCGGCCGGTACGGGCACCGCGCGCCGTCGCGGCAGTGGGCTCGCCAGCCGTATCAGCGAACAGTCCGAGGCCCTATTGCAGGAGGCCGCCCGACACGCTGCAGAGTTCGGGCGCGCCGAAGTCGATACCGAACACCTGCTGCTGGCGCTATCCGACAGCGACGTGGTCAAGACCATCCTGGGGCAGTTCAAGATCAAGGTCGATGACCTCAAGCGCCAGATCGAATCCGAAGCCAAGCGCGGCGATAAGCCGTTCGAGGGCGAGATCGGCGTGTCGCCCCGGGTCAAGGACGCGCTCAGCCGTGCTTTCGTGGCCTCCAACGAACTCGGCCACTCTTATGTCGGGCCGGAGCATTTCCTGATCGGGCTCGCCGAGGAAGGCGAAGGTTTGGCGGCCAACCTGCTGCGCCGTTACGGCCTCACGCCGCAAGCGCTGCGCCAGCAGGTAAGCAAGGTGGTCGGCAAAGGGGCCGAGGATGGCCGCGCCGAGACGCCGACCAACACGCCGGAACTCGACAAGTATTCGCGCGACCTCACCAAGATGGCGCGCGAGGGCAAGCTCGATCCGGTCATCGGCCGCGCGCAGGAGATCGAGACGACCATCGAAGTGCTGGCCCGGCGCAAGAAGAACAACCCGGTGCTGATCGGCGAGCCCGGCGTCGGCAAGACCGCCATCGTCGAAGGGCTGGCGCAGCGCATGGTCGCCGGCGAAGTGCCCGAGACGCTGCGCGACAAGCGTCTGGTCGAACTCAACATCAACGCCATGGTGGCAGGCGCCAAGTACCGCGGCGAGTTCGAGGAGCGCGTGCAGAAGGTGCTCAAGGAAGTGACCGAGCACCAGGGAGAGCTGATTCTCTTCATCGACGAGGTGCACACCATCGTCGGTGCAGGCCAGGGTGGCGGCGAAGGCGGGCTGGACGTGGCCAACGTGTTCAAGCCGATGATGGCGCGCGGCGAACTGAACCTGATCGGCGCCACCACGCTCAACGAGTATCAGAAGTACATCGAGAAGGACGCCGCGCTGGAGCGTCGCTTCCAGCCGGTGATGGTGCCCGAGCCGACGGTAGCGCAGACCATGATGATCCTGCGCGGCCTGCGCGACACCTTCGAGGCGCACCACAAGGTCAGCATCACCGAGGATGCGATCATCGCCGCCGCCGAGTTGTCGGACCGCTACATCACCGCGCGCTTTTTGCCTGACAAGGCCATCGACCTGCTCGACCAGGCGGCCGCACGCGTGAAGCTGTCGGCCACGGCCCGCCCGGTGGCGGTGCAAGAGCTGGAGTCCGAACTGCACCAGCTGCGGCGTGAGCAGGACTATGTGGCCTCGCGCAAGCAGTACGACAAGGCCGCCGAGCTGGGCAAGCACATCGAGGCCAAAGAGGCCGAACTCAAGAAGCTTGTCGAGGAATGGGAACGCGAGCGCGCCTCGGGCAGCGCCGAAGTCAAGGCCGAGCATGTCGCGCAGATCGTCTCGCGCCTGACCGGCATTCCGGTCAACGAGCTGACGGTGGAAGAACGCGAGAAGCTGCTGCATCTGGAGCAGCGGCTGCACGAGCGCCTGGTGGGCCAGGACGAAGCAGTGCGCGCGGTGGCCGATGCCGTGCGGTTGTCGCGCGCGGGCCTGCGCGAAGGCAGCAAGCCGGTGGCGACTTTTCTGTTCCTCGGGCCGACCGGCGTGGGCAAGACCGAGCTCGCCAAGGCGCTGGCCGAGTCCATCTATGGCGATGAAGGTGCTCTGCTGCGCATCGACATGTCCGAGTACGGTGAACGCCATACCGTGGCACGCCTGGTGGGGGCGCCTCCGGGTTACGTCGGCTACGACGAGGGTGGCCAGCTCACCGAGAAGGTGCGGCGCAAACCCTACAGCGTGTTGCTGCTGGACGAGATCGAGAAGGCTCACCCCGACGTCTACAACATCCTGCTGCAGGTGTTCGACGACGGGCGGCTCACCGACGGCAAGGGCCGGGTGGTGGATTTCACCAATACCATCATCATCGCCACCTCGAACTTGGGCTCGGACATCATCCAGCGTCGGCTGAAGGCCCGTGGCGCCGCCGGCGAGGAATACGAGAAGACCAAGGGCGAGGTGATGGACGTGCTGCGCGGACACTTCCGCCCCGAGTTCCTCAACCGCATCGACGAGATCATCGTCTTCCATGCGCTGGGCAAGGAGGAGATCCGCCATATCGTCGGCCTGCAGCTCGATCGTGTGGCCCGCAACGCCGCCAGCCAGGGCGTGACGCTCGCCTTCGATCAGACCTTGATCGATCACTTCGCGGAGGAAGGCTACAAGCCCGAGTTCGGCGCGCGTGAGCTCAAGCGGCTGATCCGCAGCGAGCTGGAAACTGCTCTGGCGCGCGAGATGCTGGGTGGCGGTATCGGCAAGGCCGATCACGCCAGCGCCCGCTGGGACGACAAGGCCGAACGGGTGGTCTTCGAGCGCCAGGAGCCACCCGCGAAGCCGGCCGAGCCTGAGAAGCCCGATGCCGCGAACGTGGCCGAGACGCCGCCGAGCGACGCGAGCAAGCCTGCGCGCAAGAAGAAGTCAGCGGGCGGCGAATCTTGAGTCATGGGGAGGCTGTCGTGTCCGACCCCAACGGGCTGACATGGGCAGCCACCCTCGTGTCGCTGGCGGTCGCTATCCCCACAGCGGGGCACGCGATCATCTACAAGCGTGACCCGCGATCGGCCACGCTGTGGGTACTGCTGATCGCCTTGTTGCCGCTTGCCGGTTCGCTGCTGTATGGGCTGTTCGGCATCAACCGTTACCAGCGGCGGGCGCGGCGGCTGTTTCCGGGGGCAGATCCTGCTGTTCGGCAGGACCTCGTGCCTACGATGCCCCAGGCCGTATCGGCGCCGTTTGCCGGCCTGGCGCACCTGGTGGGACGTGCCACCGGCCAGTCGCTGACCAGCGGCAACCGCATCGAGCCGCTCGTCGATGGCGAGCAGGCCTACCCGGCCATGCTCGCTGCCATCGAGTCGGCGCGGCACAGCGTCGCGCTGGCTTCGTACATCTTCGACAGCCAAGGCATCGGGGCGCAGTTCGTCGATGCGCTGCGCCGGGCTCATGAGCGCGGCGTGCAAGTGCGGGTGCTGATCGACGACGTCTATGCCCGCTGGTCGCCCCGCAGCGCCTACCGCGCCTTGCAACGCGCCGGCGTTCCGGCAGCTACGTTCAACCCGACGTTGATTCCCGCGCGCCTGCATGCCGCGCATCTGCGCAATCACCGCAAGCTGCTGGTGATCGATGGCGAGACGGGTTTCACCGGCGGCATGAACATCTTCGGTCCGTATTGGCGGCCCGATGCGCCGGGCCAGGCCTGTCACGATTTGCACTTTCGTCTGCGCGGGCCGGTGATTGCGCATCTGATGCGGTGCTTCACCGATGATTGGTGCGATACCACGGGCGAGCGGCTCAGCAAGGGTTACTGGGGCGAACCGCCCGTAACGGCTGATGAGCAAGGAACCAGTTGGGCGCGCGGCATCGAGGCCGGTCCCGATGAGGCCCTGGACAGGATGCGCTGGACCTTCATGGGCGCTTTGAGCGCGGCGAAGCATTCGGTGCGCATCTGGACACCTTACTTCGTGCCCGATCAGCCGATGATCGCGGCGCTGAGCACGGCCGCGTTGCGCGGCGTGCGCGTCGAGGTGCTGACGCCCGCAAACGGCGACCATCCCACGGTGCAATGGGCCGCGCGCGCCCACTACTGGCAGGTGCTGGAGCACGGTGTACGCATCTTCGAACGGCCTGGCCCGTTCGACCACAGCAAGCTGATGCTGATAGACGGCCAGTGGTGCTGCCTGGGTTCGGCCAATTGGGATGCGCGCAGCCTGCGCCTCAACTTCGAGTTCAATGTGGAGGTGTACGACACCGCGCTGTCTACGCGGCTGGAATCCCTTTTTGATGCCGCCCGTGATGCATCGAACGAGATATCGGCCATGGCGTTGCGCGCCCGCCCGCTGGCCATCCGCTTGCGCGACGGGGTGGCCCGTCTGTTCACCCCCATTCTCTAGCGGCACGACTTGCGAGGAACATTGCCCATGGAAAAGAAAGATCAATGGAACATTGGCTACTGGATCGTCGCCGGCCTGTTGCTGCTGACGCTGCAGAACTACTGGCAGGCGGCCAAGACCGTCGAGCCCGTGCCCTACAGCGAATTCGAGAAGGCGCTGGCCGAGGGGCGCGTCGCCGAAGTGCTGGTGTCGGACCGCACGGTCACCGGGCGCCTGAAATCGCCGGACAGCCGGGGCAAGACCACCATCGTGGCCACTCGCGTCGAACCCGACCTGGCCGAGCGGCTGTCCAAGTACGACGTGCCTTACGCGCGGGTGGTGGAAAGCACCTGGCTACGTGATGTGCTCTCCTGGATTCTGCCGGCGGTGGCCTTCTTCGGCGTCTGGTTCTTCCTGTTCCGCCGCTTCGCCGAGAAGCAGGGCATGGGCGGCTTCCTGAGCATCGGCAAGAGCCGTGCCAAGGTATTCATGGAGAAGAACACTGGCGTGACCTTTGCCGATGTCGCTGGTGTCGATGAGGCCAAGGCGGAGTTGGTTGAGATCGTCGATTTCCTCAAGAATCCGCAGGAGTATGGACGGCTCGGGGCGCGCATCCCGAAAGGTGTGTTGCTGGTTGGCCCGCCCGGCACGGGCAAGACCCTGCTGACCAAGGCCGTGGCGGGCGAGGCCGGGGTACCGTTCTTTTCCATCTCAGGCTCGGAGTTCGTCGAGATGTTCGTCGGCGTGGGTGCAGCGCGCGTGCGCGACCTGTTCGAGCAGGCCCGCGGGCAGGCGCCGGCCATCATCTTCATCGACGAGCTCGATGCGCTGGGCCGCGCGCGCGGCGTCGGCGGCCCCATCGGCGGCCACGACGAGCGCGAGCAGACCCTCAACCAGCTGCTCACGGAGATGGACGGCTTCGACAGCTCGGTCGGGCTGATCATCCTCGCCGCCACCAACCGCCCCGAAATCCTCGACCAGGCGCTGCTGCGCGCCGGTCGCTTCGACCGTCAGGTGCTGGTGGACCGGCCCGACAAGAAGGGACGGCTGGACATCCTGAAAGTCCACGTCAAGAAGGTGACGCTGGCTCAGGATATCGATCTCGAACAGGTGGCTGCGCTGACCACGGGCTTTTCGGGTGCAGACCTCGCGAACCTGGTCAACGAGGCCGCGCTGGCCGCGACCCGGCGCAAAGCGTCCGCCGTGGAGTTGCAGGATTTCACCGCCGCCATCGAGCGCATCGTGGCGGGCCTGGAGAAGAAGAACCGAGTGCTCAATCCCAAGGAGCGGGAAACCGTGGCCTATCACGAGATGGGGCATGCGCTGGTGGCGCTGGCGCTGCCCGGCACCGATCCGGTACACAAGATTTCAATCGTTCCGCGTGGCATCGGTGCACTCGGCTACACCCTGCAGCGGCCCACCGAAGACCGATTTCTGATGACACGTGCCGACCTGGAGCACAAGATCGCCGTGCTCCTGGGAGGGCGCGCGGCTGAGAAGCTCGTGTTTGGCGAGCTGTCCACAGGGGCTTCAGACGATCTCGCGCGGGCCACCGACATCGCCCGCGATATGATTACGCGCTTCGGCATGGATGAGGGCTTGGGGTACGTTGCTTTTGAGGCACAGAGGCCGCGTTTTCTTGATGCGCCTGAACTGGTACAGGGTGGCTGCCGGGTAGCCGAATCGACTCAGACACGCATCGACCAAGCCATCCGTGACATCGTGATGGGTGTGTTTGATCGTGCATACCGAATTCTCGAAATTAACCGAGAAGTGCTGGAGCGGTGCGCGCGCGAACTGCTCGCACGGGAAACGCTGGATGAATACAGCATCCGGCAACTGACGCAAGGGCTACAGCTCGAATCCCCATGTCACAGCGGCCCAACTGCCGGAGCCATTACTTCCTCTGTGTCCCAAGGAGCCCCCTCATGAGTGACAGCATTCATATCGTCTGCCCACACTGCCAATCCATCAATCGCGTGCCAGCCAACAAGTTGGCAGAGAAGCCCAATTGCGGGCGGTGCCAGCACCCGCTGTTCACCGGAGAACCCATTGATCTGACCACAGCGACCTTCGCCCGTCATCTGGAGCGCAGTGACCTGCCGCTGCTGGTTGACTTTTGGGCGCCGTGGTGTGGACCGTGCAAGATGATGGCGCCGCAGTTCGAGCAGGCAGCCTCCCTGCTTGAACCCAAGGTGAGGTTGGCCAAGGTAAATACCGAGGCCGAGCCTCACCTGGCCGCCCAGTTCGGTATTCGCAGCATTCCAACCCTGATTTTGTTCCGGGGGGGACATGAGGTTGCACGTCAGGCGGGCGCCATGGGCGCGCAGGACATTATGCGCTGGGTGGCTTCGCAATTGCCCCGGTGATTCAGGTGTGATCGAGTCGTCTTCTCGGACTCTCCGTTCCATTAACGTTTCATTGAAAGAGAGAGCGCAACGCTTATGAATAAAGAATCTGGCCACACGGCCCTTGACGAGATACGCTCCCAGTGGCGGTTGATGACGGTTTACGAGCGCTTCGAGCAGTTCGTTGCCATCACGCTTTCGGGCGTCATCGCGTTGGTAATTGTGATTTCGCTGATTCAGTTGATTCGGCTGGTGTTCACACTGCTCGTCATGGATGCGCTGAATCCACTGGATCATAAGGTTTTCCAGCTGGTGTTCGGTGCCACCATGACGCTGCTGATCGCCATGGAATTCAAGCATTCGATCGTCAAAGTGGCTCTGCGCAAGGAAAGCATCATCCAGGTCAAGACCGTCATTCTGATCGCGATCCTGGCACTGGCCCGCAAGTTCATCATCCTAGAACCCGACGTTGATCCTGCCAAAGTGGCCGCGCTGGCGGGGACGGTACTGGCCTTGGGTCTGACCTATTGGCTCATGCGTGAACGCGATGACCGCAAGAGCGAGTAATGGAGGCATGACCCCCTATGGTCTAGTCGGCCGACACGATGCCAGGTCGAGGCACCGCTGGCTCAATCGCTTTCAAACCGCGCTGCTGGTTTTGACCCTGGTGGGGATCGCAGCTGCCGCTGGCAGTCTGCTGTTCGGCGAGATTGGCCTTTGGCTGGCACTGGCAACATGCGCATTGACCCTGCTGATCGAACCTGTCGCCGCCTCCGCGATGACCTTGCGTCTGTATGGCGCCCGTCCCTTGCGCCCTGATGAAGCCCCCGCAATCTGGTCGTTGCTGCGAGCGCTCGCAGCTCGCGCAGGATTGCCGAACACGCCGGTTCCGTACTATGTGCCCAGCGACATCGTCAATGCCTTTGCCACCGGCTCCAGGCGCCTTGCCTCCATTGCCCTCACCGATGGCCTGCTCCGCAGCCTGAGTATGCGCGAACTGCAAGCCGTGCTGGCGCATGAAGTCGCGCACATCGCTCAAGAAGATCTTCGTGTCATGGGCTTGGCCGATTCGATCAGCCGGCTCACGAACCTGCTGGCGTTGTTGGGTCAGGTCGCGCTCCTGATCAGCATGCCAGCCTTGCTGGTCGGTGCAGCAGAAATTAACTGGATTGGCTTACTGTTGTTGGCCGCTTCGCCGCAACTTGCACTGCTCGCACAGTTGGGTCTGTCACGTGTGCGAGAGTTCGATGCCGACCGGATGGCAGTAGAGCTGACGGGAGATCCGCACGGGCTCGCCTCGGCGCTGGCGAAGATCGAGCGGGTGAGCCGCTCGTGGCGAGCCTGGTTGTTGCCCGGCTGGGGGAATCCCGAACCGTCCTGGTTGCGCACGCATCCGGCGACAGAGGATCGTATCGCGCGCCTGATGGCGTTGGCGCCTCAGCCATCGCAGGCCCTGCCGTACCAAACGGAATATCTCGCGCCAAGGTCGTTCGCCCCGATGCGCCCGCCACGCCGGGGCCTGAGCGGCCTTTGGCGCTAAATCACTCGAAAGGAACCCCCGCCATGGCTTACCACGATCCTTACCCACAACGCCCAGCTCCGGATCATTTCGTCCGGCGGTGGCTCTTCATCACTGCGTGCGTTGCCGCACTCATGCTGTTCTGGCAGTTCCTGCCCGCCATCGAGGCCTGGTTCAGCCCGCGCCAAGCCGCTGAGCGCACCGTCACGCCGCGTGGCGATCTGGCCGCTGACGAACAGGCCACCATCGAACTGTTCGAGAAATCCCGGGGATCGGTGGTCTACATCACGACGTCCCAACTGGTACGAGATGTCTGGACGCGCAACGTCTTTTCCGTGCCGCGCGGGACGGGTTCGGGTTTCATCTGGGATGACGCCGGTCATGTCGTTACCAACTTTCATGTGATTCAGGGGGCGTCGGAGGCCACGGTCAAACTGGCCGACGGCCGCGATTACCAAGCCGCGCTGGTCGGAGTGAGTCCGGCACACGATATCGCGGTGCTCAAAATCGGCGTCGGCTTCCAGCGCCCGCCCGCCGTTCCGGTCGGCACCAGCGCAGACCTCAAGGTGGGACAAAAGGTGTTCGCCATCGGCAACCCCTTCGGCCTGGATTGGACACTCACCAACGGCATCGTGTCCGCGCTAGATCGATCGCTGCCCGGAGAATCTGGCGGAGTGACCATCGAACACCTGATTCAAACCGATGCCGCTATCAACCCCGGCAACTCGGGTGGGCCGTTGCTCGATTCCGCCGGCCGTCTGATCGGCATCAACACAGCGATCTACAGCCCTTCCGGTGCATCGGCTGGGATTGGCTTCGCCGTACCGGTGGACACGGTCATGCGTGTGGTGCCACAACTTATCAAGACCGGCAAATACATCCGTCCGGCGCTTGGGATCGAGGTAGACGAGCAGCTCAACCGCCGATTGCAGGCACTGACCAGTACCCAAGGCGTGTTTGTGCTCCGTGTCGCCCCTGCCTCAGCGGCGCAAAAGGCGGGGCTGAGCGGTATCACCGTTGGCCCCGAAGGCATCGTGCCGGGAGACCGTATCACAGGCATAGACGGCGCTCCCGTCGACGATGTCGCCAAACTGCTCGCACGGCTTGACGACCAAAAGGTAGGAGATGTTGTGGTCTTGTCAGTCGAGCGGGCCGGTAAGCCACGGGAAGTGCGCGTGGAGTTGCAACCTGGCGCCTGATCTGGAGTTGATGACTTCTGGGGATCGGCAAAGAATAACGATGGGATGCATGAAGTATTCGCGCCGCAGAAACTCGATGCCCTACACTTTGGTGTCCAGTAAGGAAATTTCAGCCTCTCGTCGCGCGAAGAGTCCCGGCAGCACTTTGCCGCCACCATAGACCCATCGACGCAGCTCTGTTGCGGCTGCACTCCAGTCTCGTTGGTTGATCCGCCGTCGCAGCGTCGAGGTCTGCAGCCGCCCCGCCCCGAGGTTGAACGTGAAGTCCACGATGGTCGCGATCCGGCTCTCGGGCTCGGTGGCCAGCACAGGGCAGTAGCGCAGCGTCGCCGCCAGAGCCGTCTGCAGATCTCGCGCCAGATAGGCCTCGGCTTCTGCCTCCGTGATCGGCGGATGCTTCGGATCGCAGAAGTGGCCGTAACCAATCGTCCAGAAGCCTGCGGGGCAGATGTAGGGAATGGCAGTGATCTCGATTCCACGCTTCACCTTACGACAAGCGAAATCCTGGACGGCGAGGAGCGCAAACCGATCAACTTCACACTACCCCGGCATTCACTCGCCATACCTCATTGCCCCAGCTTCCGTCGCAGAGTATTATGTCATCAATTTGATGATGTAAACTGCCTAGAAATGAGCAATCGAACAACCAATTTCGGTCTAACCGTCATCTTCCGTGGGTGAGGATCACCTGACCATGCATCCCCAGCGCGTTGAGAGCTTGAGCCACGCCCAGCGCGAGCGGCTGGCCTACATCGACTTCCGGCTCTACTTCTTCGGTGAGATTGGCCGCCCCGACCTGATCGACCGTTTTGGCGTTGCTCCGGCAGGGGCGACACGCGATTTGGCGCTGTACCGGGAAATCGCGCCGCAGAACATCACCTTCGACGGCAGCAACAAGATCTACCTGTTGCCGCCGCCCGAAAACTGACCCACCCCAGGCCACTGTGCCGACTGAAAACTGACCCAGGTGTTTAACTTGCCTTGCTCAATTATTGGGCAGGGGGCAAAGAGGGTGATCACCATGGAAATGTTGGGAAGAATTCGTCGGATGTACCTGCGCGACAAGATGTCGTTGCATGAGATCGCCAAGCGCACGGGCCTGTCGCGCAACACGGTACGAAGCTGGCTGAGGACGCCAGAAGAGGTGAAGGAGCCGGTCTACAAACGCAAGCCGGGATTCAACAAGCTCGGTGCCTATGTGGCCGAGCTGGTGCTCTCGCTCAAGGCCGATGCTCAGCGGCCCAAGCAGGACCGGCGAACGGCGCGCGCGCTGTTTTCGCAAATCAAGGCCAGCGGCTATGAAGGTGGCTACACCCGCGTCACGGATTTCATTCGAGGCTGGCGTGCCGATGCAGGCAAGGGCGTCCAGGCGTTCGTGCCGCTGAGGTTTGAAATGGGCGAGGCGTTTCAGTTTGACTGGAGCGAAGAGGGGCTGGTGGTGGGCGGCATCTACCACCGCATGCAGGTTTCGCATATGAAGCTGTGTGCCAGCCGCGCGTTCTGGCTGGTGGCCTACCCCAGCCAGGGACACGAAATGCTGTTTGATGCTCATACGCGTTTGTTCGCGGCGCTGGGCGGCGTGGCCCGCCGGGGCATCTACGACAACATGAAGACGGCGGTGGACAAGGTTCAGCGGGGTAAAGGTGGACAAGGCGGTAAAGGCCGCGTCGTCAACGCCCGCTTTGCCGTGATGTGTGCGCATTACCTGTTTGACGCCGACTTCTGCAACGTCGCCAGCGGCTGGGAGAAAGGCGTGGTGGAGAAGAACGTGCAGGACAGCCGCAGGCGCATCTGGCTGGACGCGCAGCAGCGCAAGTTTGGCAGCTTTGCCGAACTCAACGCCTGGCTGGGCGAGCGCTGCCGCAGCCTGTGGGATGAGGTGCGCCACCCCGAGCACAAGGCGTTCAGCGTGGCCGAGATGCTGGAGCAGGAGCGTGCAGAACTCATGCCGATGCCGACGGCCTTTGATGGCTATGTGGAACGCTCGGCCAAGGTGTCGAGTACCTGCCTGGTGGCGGTGGCGCGCAACCGGTACTCGGTGCCGTGCGAGCTGGTCGGCCAGCGCGTGAGCACCCGGCTGTACCCGGGCCGGGTGGAGATCGCGAGCTGCGACGAGGTGATTGTGGCCCGGCATGAGCGGCTGCCCAACCGGGGCCATATCTGCTATGACTGGCAGCACTACATCACGCTGATCCAGCGCAAGCCCGGCGCGCTGAGAAACGGCGCGCCCTTTGCCGACATGCCGGCTCCCCTGCAGCGCCTGCGTCAGGGCCTGATGCGGGTTGAAGGCGGTGACAAGACCATGGCCCAGGTGCTCAACTGCGTATCCAGCCACGGGCTGGACGCTGTGCTGGTGGCGGTCGAATTGGTCATCGAGTCCGGCGCGCTCAGCACCGAGCACGTACTCAACGTTTTGGCGCGTCTGAACGCCGTGGAGCCGCCGCCCAATGTGCAGAGCACTCTGGAGCTCAAGGAGGCGCCGTTGGCCGACACCGGGCGCTACGACAGACTGCGCGGTGACGCCATGGAGGAAATCAGCCATGCGTGATGTCGCTGCCGAACTGAAAGAGCTGCGCCTGAACGGCATGGCTGAGGCCTGGGCAGAGCTGATGACGCAGGAGGGGCCGCCAAGCGATGTTGGCGTTCAAACGTCGCGCTGGTTGATCGAGCACCTGCTGAAGGCTGAGCATACGCAGCGGGCCTTTGCGTCGGTGCGCCACCAGATGAAGGCAGCGAAGTTCCCGTTGCATCGCGACCTCGCAGGCTTCGACTTTGAGGTCTCCAAGGTGGACCAAAAGCTGGTGCATCAACTGGCCACGATGGCGTTCACGGAGGCGGCACAAAACGCGGTGCTCATCGGCGGCCCGGGCACAGGAAAGACGCATCTGGCCACCGCCATTGGCGTGACCGGCATTGTGGCCAAGGGCAAGCGTGTGCGCTTCTATTCCACGGTTGATCTGGTCAATGAACTGGAGCGTGAAAAGCACGAGGGCAAGGCCGGGCGCATCGCACTGGCGCTGAAGCGTCTGGACCTAGTCATCCTGGACGAATTGGGGTACCTGCCCTTCAGCCAGGCGGGCGGTGCGTTGCTGTTCCATTTGCTCTCCAAGCTGTACGAGCACACCAGCGTGGTCATCACCACCAACCTGAGCTTCTCGGAATGGTCGGCGGTGTTCGGCGACGCCAAGATGACCACGGCGCTACTGGACCGGCTGACGCACCATTGCCACATCGTGGAGACCGGAAACGAGTCCTACCGCTTCAGGCACAGCACCCTGGAGGCCAAGTCACGCATCAAGGCCCGGGAGACCTCACGCAAAGGCCGCTCGACCACACCAGTACCCCCGGGGGCGGACGAGCCGTTATGAAAGGGCCAATCGCTACACTTATCCACAATTGCTGAAAGAAAATTCAGCAGTCCGCCCTGGGTCAATATTGGATCGGCAGGGTGGGTCAATATTCAATCGGCGCCAACAGTCGACCTCCACCCCATTGGGCAGTCGAGCGTGAAGCCGAACCTTGAGCGCAGCAGCGACAGGCACAGCACCGGGTGGTGCAAGTCGCAGCGGCACAAATGTATCGCCGCCGCCCATCGCTACAGTCGGCATGTTGGCCCGACCGGCCTTCATGTCCGTGCCCATGCGCTGGGTGATCCAGCGGCGCAGCAAGTTGGCGTTGATGCCGTATTGCAGCGCCATGCGCGCCACGGAAACGCCGGGCTGCATGCAGGACTGAACAAGCTCCGCTTTGGCAACTGGGTCGTATGCACAGCGCCCATCACGCTTTCGTCCGCTGACCAATCTGCTCTTCAACTCTGCACTGATCTCTGTCATAGGTGTCCACCTTGTTGTACGTGGACACGTAGCATCTCCGATCAGCCTTGCCTTTAAAAGACGGGGTTCATAGAGCGCTTACCAACGACCGCCACAGCCGAGGCGGCTCACGCTTCGTACACGAGCAGCTTCGCGTGGGCCAGACCATCGCTATCGGTGCGCCGCGCAACCACTTCCGGCTGGACGAGGCCGCGCCACGCAGCGTGCTGCTGGCCGGGGGCATTGGCATCACACCGGTCTACGCCATGCTGCGGCGCCTCGCAGCGCTCGGGCGCGAGGCGCAGCTCGTCTATTGCGCGCGAAGCCGCTCTGAGGCGGCCTTCCTGGCCGAGATCGAAGCGCTGGTTGAGACTCACGACTCCCGACTTTCTCTGAGATGTCATTTCGACAACGAGCAAGGTGGCCCACCTGACCTCGAACGCCTGCTCGCCGACCATCCGCCGGGCACCCACTTCTATTGCTGCGGCCCCGGCCCCATGCTCGATGCCTATGAACGCGCCTGCGAGCGCTTGGGCCAGCAGAACGTACACCTGGAACGCTTTGCCGCCACCCCGACGACCGCACCCGCGATTCCCGCCAGCGGCTACACCGTGGAACTGCGCAGAAGCGGCCGAACGGTCCAGGTGCCGCCCGGTGTGACCCTGCTCGACGCACTCATTGAGGCGGGCCTCAGCCCCGACCACAGCTGCCGCGAGGGCGTGTGTGGCGCCTGCGAGACCAAGGTCATCTCGGGCGATATCGATCACCGCGACCAACTGCTGTCCAAGCAGGAGCGCGCGGCCAACAAATCCATGATGATCTGCGTCTCTTCCTGCCGCTCGGGCTGCCTTGTACTTGATGCTTGACGTCAGTACTTCGGTCAGAGCCATCACTCAGTCGCGGCCGACAATGAACCGCTCCGGGAATGAACTGTCCCCCTAGTACTTGGACGGTCAGGCTTTTAAGCGGACTTCAACGTTATCCCAGGACAACCCCCGATTTTCGAAAACCTGAGCTCACTATTGCTCAACGGGTTTGTCTTGGAAACGCATGGAAAAATCCACGGCCTTGACATCCTTGATCAGCGCTCCGACAGAGATTCGGTCCACACCCGTTTCGGCGTACGTCCGAAGGTTTTCAAAGATGACTCCGCCAGATATCTCTAGACTGCATCGCCCTTTGGACAACTTCACAGATGCTCTGATGTCTCCGAGAGACATATTGTCCAGCAACACCATCTTTACGCCAGCGTCGAGGGCCTCCTCCAGTTGCCGAAGGGTTTCGACTTCTACTTGAATGAACGAGACAAGAGACTCGACCTTAAGCGCAGCATTGAACGCAGCAGTCAGTCCTCCAGCCGCAGCGATGTGATTCTCTTTAATCAAAATCGAATCGAACAGCCCCATGCGGTGGTTCATTCCGCCTCCGCATCGCACTGCATATTTTTGTGCCGTCCGCAATCCAGGTATCGTTTTTCTGGTGTCCAGAATGCTCGCGGCAGTACCCTCCACCGCTTTGACATACTGAGCCGTTTTGGTCGCAACCGCACTGAGTGTTTGCAGCCAGTTCAAACATGTTCGCTCAGCGGTCAGTAACTCTCGAGCCAGGCCTTGGATCTCAACGACTTTTTGACCAGGTTCACACCGTTCACCGTCATTGAGAAACCAGTGAATCTGGGCTGCAGGAGCGGATTGACGAAACACCTCGTCGACCCAGAGACGACCACAGATGACGGCTGATTCCCTGCAGATGATGGTGGCAACTGCCCTACGATCCGCTGGGATGAGCGCCGCTGTCAAGTCTCCCGTGCCCACATCCTCTTCTAGTGTGCGTTGGACATCCGCGTGGACTTGTTCGTCAAAGGTCTTCATGTGAAAAAGTGTTGGATATGTTTTAGGTTTGCTCAGGAGCAGACTCGTTGCTCCTGATGTTACGACGCAGAACCACAGGCTTCCCGCCAAGTGAGCGTTTGCACATCCAGTGCGCCAAGGCTGAGTCGAGGTAGTCCGCATGACCAGGAAACCAGGTGGCCAGCTCGCTACCCAGTCGGCGGCACACAGCCACGTTGCCGCTGGCCAGTTGTTGCCCGACCTCATAGATGCTTTTCAACACGGCGGCGTGTTCGTTGATGTGACACTCGCTGGCAGGAAAGTCGGTTTCGCGCATCCAGCGGTTTTCCATCTCGAAATGGTCTTCACAGTGCCGGGCAAGCGTGTTGAGTACGCCCTCCAGGTCGGCTTCTTCTGCCCGTTGAAGCGCCGCCACGCATTCGACGAACTCCCGGTGTACCAAATCCATGGGTTTAAACCCAAGAAGGTAGCCATCATCCCAACTGATTGCTGAATTCATTGGTCACGTTACTCATAAAAATAAAACAGTTCATCCCTGCTCCAAGTGGTCAGATGCGGTTACTTGGTGATGAGCAACACGGAGAGCACGGTCAGCAGCCCCAGCAGCAGACGCCGAAACACGGCTTCACTGAGCCGATGACGAAGCAATCTTCCCGTTCGAAGGCCGACGAACATGGGAATCAGGGCTAGGCAGGAAAGAGCGACTTCCTCCCAACCAAAGCGGCCGTACCACATCATAGTCCCATACATGGGAACAGAGCCCAGAAGGTAGATGATACTGATGGACCTGATGAACTCGTCTTTATGCAGTTTGAGTGCCAAAAGATAGGCAATGAGAATGGGGCCGGTCAATGTCGAGACGCCGGCCATTACGCCTGCGACCCCGCCAACCAGAGGCCCCATCCACCGCTCCTGATCGGGATTCACCCGAAAAGTTGCTCCAATGGCCATCATCCCTACGGCGACCATCACCACGACTGCCAGCAGAACATTGAAGCCCTGCACTGACAGGTTCCTCGTCAAATGGATAGCGGCAAGTGTCGCGACGAACTGGCAGACCATCAAGCCACCAAAACGCCGCATTCCTTCATTCAGCCTCTTGCCTTCAACAGCCTGCCACAGGTTCGAAAGCAGGACCGGCATGACGAGCAGCCCCATAGCCTTTGGTGCCGGGAGAAGAAGCGACAACAAGGGAAGCACCACAAGCGGCAGCCCCACTCCCAGTGTTCCCTTGACAAGTCCCCCCAGCACGATGGCGCCAGAACAGGCGAGCCACAGTGCTACGAGGGGCATACCAGCCCCATCGGCATACATTACTCAGCTTTGAGTTCGGCGTACTTGCCTGCTTTTGCCATCGCTTGATTCTCTTGCTCGATGACTTTCCGGTAGGCATCACCACCAGCACCGATAGGTTCGATGCCGGCTCCCTGGAACTTCTCGATGACATCTGGCAGTTTCACAATTTGTGCGATCTCATCAGCCACCCGTTTGGAGATCATAGGTGGAGTCCCCGTTCGTGCCAGCACGCCAACGGAGACTGAAAAGTCAAACCCCGGGACGGTTTCTGCAATCGAAGGAATATCGGGAACCGAAGCCGAACGCTTGGGTGCGTTACTGGCCAGAACGATGACCTGATCGTTCTTTACAAAACCCAACATGGAAGGCAAAGCGGCAAACAGGAAGTCGACTTGTCCGCCTACTAGGGCGGGCGCCGACTGACCCGATCCACGAAATGGAACGTGGACCATGGAAAGTCCGAGCTCCGACTTCAAAGCCTCCATCGTAAGGTGATGCGTGCTTCCAATCCCCGAAGACCCATAGGTAAACGCTCCGGGCTCCTTCTGGGCGCGAGCCACAAACTCCTGAAAGGTCTTGATTCCCGATTTGGGGTGCGCCACCAAGAACAATGGCGAGCGGGCAATCAGCGACACAGCCTGCAGATCCTGTCCGACAGCGTACTTGGCCGCCTTGTTGATCTGTGGGGTAATCGAAAGCATGGAGCCATCGGACACGATGAAGCTGTAACCGTCAGCCGGCAGCCTAGTGAGTGTTTGTATCGCCACGACGCCGTTGCCCCCGGGCTTGTTTTCCACCACAAAGCCCTGCTTCATCCGCTCCGATAGCTTTTGCGCGATGACCCGCGCCACGGTGTCAGGCAAGCCGCCAGGAGCATAGGGCACGATGAACTTGACCGGGCGGTTGGGGAAGTCACTCGTCTGCGCTTGCGAAAGACTGGACGCAAGGATGGTCGTCACAGCCAAGGCAGCAAAAAAACGTCGTTTCATGGATTGTCTCCGTTGGTAGGGTTGAAGCGGATCAGCAAGCACTTCTGCCTTGCCCCCGGAAAGAGCATGTGCGACAGTGCTTGTTTTTTTCTTAGCTAACTAAGATAATCAATTTTTCCCTCTTGTTTGACCTTTGTCAAGAGTGGATACCACCATGTTTTCTAAGCAAGATCACAGACCATGACTACAGACGAGACAATGCGCCCCCTCTTGGTGACCCACAAGGAGTTCATCGCTACAGACACCGTTCTTTTCGAACTGAAATCCCCTGACTCTTTGCCTCTGGCCCGCTTCACGGCGGGAGCGCACATTGCTGTACGGGTTCCCAATGGGGCGATGCGCCACTACTCTCTGTGCAGTAACCCCGATGAGGCAGACCACTATCAGCTCGCGGTCAAACGAGAAGCGGACGGCCGGGGGGGATCGCAGAGTCTGGTCGATGAGGTGAACGTGGGGGATACGCTCATGGCCGGCACCCCAAGCAATTTGTTCGGGCTGAGCGACAAGGCGAAGAGTTTCATCCTCGTAGCGGGCGGCATAGGCATTACGCCGATGCGCGCCATGATCCATTCACTGCGAGCGGAAGGCTTGCGCAGTTTCAAGCTCTACTACCTGACTCGCACACCTGAGTCAGCCGCCTTTCTGAACGAGCTGCGCTCGCCTGAACTTGCCAGCAGTGTGGTTGTCCATCACACCCACGGCGATCCCGCAAAGACATTCGACTTGTGGTCCGTTTTCGAGAAACCTCAGGCGGGTGTGCATGTCTACTGCTGTGGCCCCAAGCGTTTGATGGATGAGGTCAAGGACATGACTGGGCACTGGCCCAGCAGTGCGGTGCATTTCGAGAGCTTCGGTGCGGATACGAAACCCCACGCAGACGACAAACCATTCGAGGTCGAGTTGGCCAAAGCTGGCAAGACGCTACTGGTACTGGCCAACCGCAGTATCCTGGACGCGTTACGAGACCATGGCATCAGGGTGCCGAGTTCGTGTGAGAGCGGAACATGCGGCTCATGCAAAGTCCGGTTGCTCAAGGGTGAGGCGGATCACCGAGATCTGGCATTGCTCCCGGAAGAGCAGGAAGATCACATCATGGTTTGCGTCTCCAGAGCGAAGTCCGACACGCTTGTCCTCGACCTGTGATGGCAACGATGCAACCGATCAAGCTTGGCGTCCTAGGACTTGGACGCGCATTTACGTTGATGATTCCAACCCTCAGCAAAGACCCCCGCATCGATCTGGTCGCTTGCTTCGATACCAATGCAGGTGCTTCAGCGGCTTTTTCGAAAGCGTTCGGTGGTGTCGCGCACACCTCTGCAGACGCACTCTGCGCTGACCCGAACGTCGAATGGATCTATGTCGCAACGCCTCACCAGTTGCACGAAGAACATGTACGTCTTGCTGCCAAGCATGGGAAACACGCGCTCGTCGAAAAGCCCATGGCGTTGTCGCTTTCGGAATGCGAGCGCATGCGGGAGACCTGCGAACAAGCAGGCACACAGCTGATCGTGGGTCACAGCCACAGTTTCAATGCCCCAGTGTTGCGCGCGCGCTCAATCATTGAGTCGGGGCGGTTTGGTCGTGTCCGCATGATTCAAGCCATGAACTTCACCGACTTCCTCTACCGGCCAAGACGTCCGGAAGAACTGGATACAACGAAAGGGGGTGGTGTTGTCTTCAGCCAGGCGGCACACCAGATCGATATCGTTCGATTGCTTGCCGGAGGAGAGGTCGCTTCCGTCTACGCTAGAACCGGGGGGTGGGACCGGCAGCGCCCCACCGAGGGAGCGTACACCGCCATTCTGAACTTTCGTTCCGGCGCCTTTGCCAGCGTGACCTACAACGGGTACGGTTTCTTTGACACCGACCCGTGGATGGGCGGCGTCGGCGAGATGGGGTGGCCAAAGAACACCGACACCCACCGACTCACCCGAGAAAAGTACCTGAGTACACAAGACGAAATTGCCGAAGCCCGTCGGAAAGCCAACCGGAATTTTGGTGGACCGGACTACGTACCAGATCTTAGAGGCGCACCTACCGCCTTTCAACACTTCGGGCCTGTCATCGCCTGCTGCGAACAGGCAGACCTCCGTTTGACGCCCTATGGCGTAGAAATTCACGACGTCCATGGCGTACACCTTGATGCGCTGCCACCGCAGGCGGTTCAACGTTCAGAGGTCGTGGACGAAATGTGGTCAGTGGCCAGGGAAGGTGCAGCGCCTACCCATTCTGGCGCCTGGTCCATGGCAACGATGGAAGTGTGTCTGGCGATCCTCGAATCGAGCAAGAAAGGAGGCGCTATCATTTTGGAGCACCAAGCCGCAGTACCCGCCATTCGGCGTTGACGCTCCCAATGACCAGCAAATCCATAGAAACACAAAGCCTTCTTCATCACTGGCGAGAATCGGTCCCCAACGATCGTCTCGCCCATCTAGTCCGTGATGTTGCGCGGGCTCAGATGCGTGCGCTTCAGTATCGTCTATCACCCTTCGGCGTGTCATTTGGACACTGGACGTTCCTCCGAATCCTTTGGATTCGCGACGGACTGACCCAGAAGGAGCTGAGCGATCTGGCGGGCGTGATGGAGCCGACGACCTTCTCGGCCGTGAAAGCCATGGAGCGAATGGGTTTCATTGAACGCAGGCACCTTCCCGGCAACAAGAAGAACATGCACGTTTACTTGACCGATGCTGGGCGCTCACTTGAACATGTACTTGTGCCCTTGGCGGAAGAGGTCAACGAGATCAGTGCCGATGGACTTCCCGATCGCACGCTTTCTTTGGTGAGGAATGCGTTGGTGAGGATGATTGAAAACTTGGCACATGAAGAAGAAACCCGCGCCACTCTAGTGGGCGACGCGGGCGACTGAAGCGCAGTAGGTCACCAATCTTCGGTTGCTTGCATGGGCAAGAGCGCCTCAGATGCTGTAACTCTCGTAGGTAGACGGGTGAAAGAGCTCATCCAAACCCACTTTTCTGCACGACAAGCCTTGCGCATGGTGGTGATGCAAGAACGCTTCAATCGTCTTTCGATTGGGCTCCACCCCGTATGACCAGAAGTCGTTTCCAAGCGTTTCACGTGCCGCCTTGAGCTGTTCTTCCACAAACGGCAGCGTTACCTTGGTGGCAGAGGTATCCGCCAGGAGCTCCAAGGCCTTCGCCTTGGATTCACCAAAGGCCTTGAAAACGGCTGCCGGCAACCAGCGGTTCTGCTCTGCGAGCTCTTTGCGAATGCCCACCACGTGCATGATGGGAAAGATGCCTGTCCGCCGGTAGTAGTCCTTTGCCACCGTAGTCGGATCATCGAACAGCCAAGCCACATTTGGGTTACTCAACGCCGCTCCGCTGGGTGGTCGTGGTGCGATAAAAGCATCGATCTCACCTTTGTCGAGCAGGTCGGAGATGGTATGCCCTGCCGGAGCGGCCTCAATGGTCACGCCCGGAGGAAGATCCAGTTTGATCTTCTCCGGACGTCCGGGCGTGTCGATTCCGCCTCTGACCCAGGTCACGTCCTCGGGATTCACGCCATAGTCGTCCTGCAAGATCGACCGTGCCCAAACCACCGCAGTCAGTTGATACTCCGGCACGCCAATACGGCAGCCCTTGAGGTCTTCAGGCTTTTTGATGCGGTCCTTCCGAACATAGATAGAGGTATGCCGGAAGGCGCGTGACAGAAAAACCGGCACGGCGATATAAGGGCTCTCGCCTTTGGCGTGCTTGACCAGGTAGCTGGAAAAGGAGAGCTCGGTAATGTCGAAATCCCGGCTCCGCATGGCCCGAAAAAACATCTCCTCGGGATTCAGCAACATGTACACCGGGTCGCATCCATCGATCTGGACACGCCCGTCGTACAGAGCACGGTTTCGGTCGTAGTCGCCCATGGCGACCGATATGTGCAGCTTTGACATCAAGCGTTCGCCCCCTCTGTCACCACGTAGGAGCGATCCATCTCTGGACTGTCCTGACCTTCAAGCCATACGTAGCTCACTTCATGGGTACGCCAGTCGACTGTCTTGGGAATGACGCCCTGGAACGAACACACTTCTTTCGGGATGCGCTTCTCTCCGGTTCCGATGGCCTCGCCTGTCGCCTGGAAAGCTTGAACAGCGTCCACCATCTGTTTGCGAAACTCGACGATGGCCATGTCGCTGGCACCCAGCCGGTCGTGGCTTCGATCGGCGATTTTCCCCATGGTGATCCACATGGCCATATCCTGATTCGGAATGCCGGAGATGCCCGTGAAGTTTCCGCTCTTCATCGCCTGACGGTCTTGCCAGTAGCGATTTTCGTAGTTGCGCAGCGGACGGTATTGCTCATCCAGGTCCACCCCCACGGTCTGGCCCAGGAACTTGCGCCAGGTCGCCGTCTCCGGGGTCTGCGACGGATGACCCCAACCAATGAAGTAGAAGCAGGTATTGGTGTCATCCACCGGCACATTCACGTTCGCCACGTTGTACAAGTTGTTGGGCGGGATCAGCACCGTCCATGGCGCAACGAAAACCGTCGTACGCACATAGTCGTGCGTCTGCGCGTTGAAGATCGGCCGTCGCACCGCAGCGTAACGGAATCCGAAGCTGGCGCGCTGCACTTGCATCCGCGGCGCTTTGTCGGTCGAGGGGCGCAACCAGTTTTTGTCCGTGGCTTTGGCACCATCGACACGCGCAGGGACCATGTCCGAGCTGTGCAGACTCGAGCTGTGGGCAGAGTCAATCGCACCTTCAAGGATCTGAGCCCAGTTCACAGGAATGATCACCTTGGCAACGCTCACACGCGTGTCCGCCGTGGGCGCCCAACGGGGAGGCTCGAACTCCGGCATGGTCTCAGCCGCCCCCATGTAGGCCCAGACGAAACCACCCCACTCCTTGGTCGGATAGGCCTTGTGCTTGACCTTCTCCAGCATGCCACTGGCCTCGGGCTCGGAAGACATTTCCGTTACGTTGCCGCTCACATCCATCTTCCATCCGTGATAGAGACAGCGAAGACCACCCTCTTCGTTGCGGCCAAACACGAGCGATGCCCTGCGGTGAGGACAGTATTCATCCATCACACCAACTTCGCCGTCCGTGTTTCGGAAAACCACGAGATCTTCTCCGAGGATGCGGGCTTTGACGGGTGTCCCATCTGGCTCGGAGACCTCTTCGATTAGACAGATAGGAACCCAATGCCGGCGCATCAGTTGCCCCATGGGTGCACCGTTTTCAACACGGCACAGCAGATCGTTTTCTTCATGCGTAATCATGGAAATCTCCTGTAAGGATGGGAAAGTGCAAGGAGGCACTGCGTTGAAGTATACTTCGATATCTAAGTATTTTTTCAAGGGTTATCCCTTACCACTGCCTCTGCCAGTCTCTTTGTCTCAGCAACCACCTAGGGCGAAGGCCCTCTACAGCATGAGAAAGCTTCCTTACAAATTCAGTTCGCTCGCGTTTGCGTTCTACATGGCAACCATCATTGCCTTCATGATGTGTCTGCTCCTAACGGCCATCAACACCGGAGTTGACACCCAGTTCATTCAACGGGTACTGAGTACCTACGTAATCGCCATGCCAGTGGCCTTCGCATGCGTCGTCTTGGTACGTCCGCTGGTCCTCTATCTCGTCTCAAAGACCGTGGCCACGAACGCAGGTGACACATGAAATGACTTCGGCATCATCTGAGCACTGTCCAATTCAGACGCGGTCACGATCAGAAAGGACAGCCATCAACCGTGATGACTGCGCATTCAGTCCCGTTGTAGTGCGCTCAGCTTGGCCCAAGGACGCCAAGAACGCGAACTTCCGCGAGGCTACTGCGTACTCAAACCAGACGTGTTTGATGTAGTCCTCTGGTGGGCCACATCACTGTCGGAGCAACAGGCATTTGAGAAAAAATGAAAACATTCAGGGAAAACAATGGAACTGAGGCACCTTCGGTGCTTCTTGGCGGTCGCTCAGGAACTGCATTTCGCCAGAGCCGCCGAGAAGCTTCACATTGAGCAATCGCCACTTTCGAGAGCGATCAAGGAACTGGAAGGAGAGCTGGGTGTCCGCCTCTTCGACCGCAACACGCGCAGCACGCGTCTGACCCGTGCGGGTCAGGTCTTCATGGATCACGTGCCGCGCGTGTTCGTAGCGCTGACCCAGGCGCGCGACAGTGTTCGGGCCGTGTCGGCCGGGTATCAAGGGCAGCTACGCATCGCCTTGTCCGAAGGCATCTCGCAGGCCCGCTTCACAGCATTGCTATCGTGTTGCCGTGAGGAAGAACCAGATACGGAGATCCGGCTTTACGAGGTTCCGCTGTCACAGCAGATCAGAGGCCTCGAAGCCGACTTGTACGACGCCGGGTTCTCCCACTCATCGGAAGTTGGTGAAACACTCCTTGCCATACCAGTGTGGAACGATCCGATGGTCGTGGCCGTGCCTGCGCGCCACCCCTTGTTGGCTCACAAGACGCTGCCTCTGGATGAAGTGCTGCGCTATCCGCTGGTGCTTTGCGACCCCGAGGTGTGCGAGGGCTGCAGCCGCCAGATGGCACGCGTGCTGCGCGCAACGGATCGCGAACCCATCGTAGCCGAGAAGGTCACCAGCCAAGAGCTGATGGTGACCCTGGTAGCAGCAGGCTACGGTCTGGGCTTCTCGACCGAGGCTCATGTTTCGACCTGCGGCCATCCGGAGATCGTCACAAGGCCGCTGGCTGGCCGCACACCGATGTTGACCACCTACCTGATCCACCGCATCGGCACCCCGTCTGAGACCTTGCGACGTTTCGTGGAAAGAGCCCGTGTCGCTGCGCCCGGTCGGGCGACTGACGACGCGTTGGACAGATTGCCAGGGAGTAGCACATGAGAAAGCTTCAAAACTTGACCGCAACCTTGGTGGTCGCCGCCGCAGCTTTGCTGCTGTCGGCCTGCGGCAAGCCGCAGCCCACCGATTCGCTGGAATCGTTGATGGCCGATCCAGAACGGTTGAAGCTGCTGCGAGAGCAGTGCAAGACCGAGCGCACCAAGCTGGGCGACGAACTTTGCGACCGCGTGGCCGAGGCCACGAAACGGCGATTTTTCGGGGACGGCAAGGTGCCGTACAACCCACCTAAGGAATCGCCCAAGTTCTGAACTTGCGCTCGTCGCCACACTCGGTGACGCGTATTTCGTGCATAGGCGCTGTACTACTTGCAGCGCGGCAAGGGGCCCTGACACGCGGCGGCACGCTGCCACTTGCATTCTTGCAGGCCGAGCTGCGAGCCTGCCGATTTCGGACTTTGACCCACCGATAGCCAGCCTTGATCCTCATGCGTGCGACACAGCTTCGTGCCGCGCGAACGGCCCCGTATGGCGGGCCACTGGATCGGAGGTCAAGGTGCAGGCTCAAGGCGCAAGCCACCAGGGGGTTCTCTACGGTCAAATCGCGGCGGTGCTGGGCGTCGTCGTGGTGGGCGTGTGGGGAGCGACCCAGTGGACCGCTGCGGCGCTGGGCCATCAGGCACGCCTGGGCACTCCGTGGTTCGAGGTCTTCGGCTCGCCGGTCTACCACCCCTGGCGTCTGTTCGAATGGTGGTTCTTCTTCGACGCCTACGCACCCGATGTCTTCGACGTGGGCGGCGCGATAGCAGGCGGCAGCGGCCTGGCCTCAGTGGGCGTAGCGGTGGGCATGTCGGTCTGGCGCTCGCGGCAGTCGCGGCTGGTCACCACCTACGGAACCGCTCGCTGGGCCACAGCAGATGACGTGCGGCATGCGGGCCTGCAACGCCCCAGCGGGGTGTTCCTTGGACAACATGGCTCGCAGTACCTGCGCCACGACGGGCCCGAACACGTGCTGGCATTCGCGCCCACACGTTCGGGCAAGGGCGTCGGCCTGGTGGTGCCCACGCTGCTGTCCTGGCCCGGCTCGGCCGTGGTCCACGACATCAAGGGCGAGAACTGGCAGTTGACGGCCGGATGGCGCTCGCGTGTTGCCGCCGCCCGAAAACTGACCCACCCCAGGCCACTGTGCCGACTGAAAACTGACCCAGGTGTTTAACTTGCCTTGCTCAATTATTGGGCAGGGGGCAAAGAGGGTGATCACCATGGAAATGTTGGGAAGAATTCGTCGGATGTACCTGCGCGACAAGATGTCGTTGCATGAGATCGCCAAGCGCACGGGCCTGTCGCGCAACACGGTACGAAGCTGGCTGAGGACGCCAGAAGAGGTGAAGGAGCCGGTCTACAAACGCAAGCCGGGATTCAACAAGCTCGGTGCCTATGTGGCCGAGCTGGTGCTCTCGCTCAAGGCCGATGCTCAGCGGCCCAAGCAGGACCGGCGAACGGCGCGCGCGCTGTTTTCGCAAATCAAGGCCAGCGGCTATGAAGGTGGCTACACCCGCGTCACGGATTTCATTCGAGGCTGGCGTGCCGATGCAGGCAAGGGCGTCCAGGCGTTCGTGCCGCTGAGGTTTGAAATGGGCGAGGCGTTTCAGTTTGACTGGAGCGAAGAGGGGCTGGTGGTGGGCGGCATCTACCACCGCATGCAGGTGTCACACATGAAGCTGTGTGCCAGCCGTGCTTTCTGGTTGGTGGCCTACCCCAGCCAGGGGCACGAGATGCTGTTTGATGCCCATACGCGTTCGTTCGCGGCGCTGGGCGGCGTGGCCCGCCGGGGCATTTACGACAACATGAAGACAGCGGTGGACAAGGTCCAGCGAGGCAAAGGTGGACAAGGTGGTAAAGGCCGTGTCATCAACGCCCGCTTTGCCGTGATGTGTGCGCATTACCTGTTTGACGCCGACTTCTGCAACGTCGCCAGCGGCTGGGAGAAAGGCGTGGTGGAGAAGAACGTGCAGGACAGCCGCAGGCGCATCTGGCTGGACGCGCAGCAGCGCAAGTTTGGCAGCTTTGCCGAACTCAACGCCTGGCTGGGCGAGCGCTGCCGCAGCCTGTGGGATGAGGTGCGCCACCCCGAGCACAAGGCGTTCAGCGTGGCCGAGATGCTGGAGCAGGAGCGTGCAGAACTCATGCCGATGCCGACGGCCTTTGATGGCTATGTGGAACGCTCGGCCAAGGTGTCGAGTACCTGCCTGGTGGCGGTGGCGCGCAACCGGTACTCGGTGCCGTGCGAGCTGGTCGGCCAGCGCGTGAGCACCCGGCTGTACCCGGGCCGGGTGGAGATCGCGAGCTGCGACGAGGTGATTGTGGCCCGGCATGAGCGGCTGCCCAACCGGGGCCATATCTGCTATGACTGGCAGCACTACATCACGCTGATCCAGCGCAAGCCCGGCGCGCTGAGAAACGGCGCGCCCTTTGCCGACATGCCGGCTCCCCTGCAGCGCCTGCGTCAGGGCCTGATGCGGGTTGAAGGCGGTGACAAGACCATGGCCCAGGTGCTCAACTGCGTATCCAGCCACGGGCTGGACGCTGTGCTGGTGGCGGTCGAATTGGTCATCGAGTCCGGCGCGCTCAGCACCGAGCACGTACTCAACGTTTTGGCGCGTCTGAACGCCGTGGAGCCGCCGCCCAATGTGCAGAGCACTCTGGAGCTCAAGGAGGCGCCGTTGGCCGACACCGGGCGCTACGACAGACTGCGCGGTGACGCCATGGAGGAAATCAGCCATGCGTGATGTCGCTGCCGAACTGAAAGAGCTGCGCCTGAACGGCATGGCTGAGGCCTGGGCAGAGCTGATGACGCAGGAGGGGCCGCCAAGCGATGTTGGCGTTCAAACGTCGCGCTGGTTGATCGAGCACCTGCTGAAGGCTGAGCATACGCAGCGGGCCTTTGCGTCGGTGCGCCACCAGATGAAGGCAGCGAAGTTCCCGTTGCATCGCGACCTCGCAGGCTTCGACTTTGAGGTCTCCAAGGTGGACCAAAAGCTGGTGCATCAACTGGCCACGATGGCGTTCACGGAGGCGGCACAAAACGCGGTGCTCATCGGCGGCCCGGGCACAGGAAAGACGCATCTGGCCACCGCCATTGGCGTGACCGGCATTGTGGCCAAGGGCAAGCGTGTGCGCTTCTATTCCACGGTTGATCTGGTCAATGAACTGGAGCGTGAAAAGCACGAGGGCAAGGCCGGGCGCATCGCACTGGCGCTGAAGCGTCTGGACCTAGTCATCCTGGACGAATTGGGGTACCTGCCCTTCAGCCAGGCGGGCGGTGCGTTGCTGTTCCATTTGCTCTCCAAGCTGTACGAGCACACCAGCGTGGTCATCACCACCAACCTGAGCTTCTCGGAATGGTCGGCGGTGTTCGGCGACGCCAAGATGACCACGGCGCTACTGGACCGGCTGACGCACCATTGCCACATCGTGGAGACCGGAAACGAGTCCTACCGCTTCAGGCACAGCACCCTGGAGGCCAAGTCACGCATCAAGGCCCGGGAGACCTCACGCAAAGGCCGCTCGACCACACCAGTACCCCCGGGGGCGGACGAGCCGTTATGAAAGGGCCAATCGCTACACTTATCCACAATTGCTGAAAGAAAATTCAGCAGTCCGCCCTGGGTCAATATTGGATCGGCAGGGTGGGTCAATATTCAATCGGCGCCAACAGACATCGTCGTGGTCTACAAGATCGACCGCCTGACGCGCAGCTTGGCCGACTTCTCCAAGATGGTCGAAGTGTTCGAGCGCCACGAGGTGTCCTTCGTGTCAGTCACCCAGCAGTTCAATACCACCACCTCGATGGGTCGGCTGATGCTCAACGTCCTGCTGTCCTTTGCCCAGTTTGAGCGCGAGGTCACTGGCGAGCGCATCCGCGACAAGATCGCCGCCGCCAAACGCAAGGGGATGTGGATGGGCGGTGTCCCGCCCCTGGGCTACGACGTCGACAACCGCCTCCTGGTCATCAACGAGGCGGAGGCGGCTGTGGTGCGCCGTATCTTCGAGGAGATGCTGACCATCGGCTCTCCGACCCAGATCGCCGTCAATCTCACCGCCGACGGCATCACAACCAAGGCCTGGACGACGCAGGAGGGCCAGACCCGCAACGGCACGCGCATCGACAAAAAGTACCTGCACAAGCTGCTGCGCAACCGCATCTACCTGGGCGAGTTGTCGCACAAGGGGAACTGGTACCCCGGCGCTCACCTGCCGATCATCGACCGGGAACTGTGGGACAAGGTTCACGCGGTGCTGGCCAGGGATGGGCACGCCCGGTCGGTGGAAACCAAGATCCGGTCGCGCACCGACGCCTTGCTGCGTGGCCTGCTGTACGCCCCCTCGGGCGAACGGATGTACCCAACCTACTCACGCAAGAACGGGCGCAAGTACCACTACTACGTGTCCAAGTCGGAAAGCCGGTTCGGGGCACCGGGCAAGAGCTACGAACGCCTGCCTGCACCGGAGATTGAGGCGGCAGTGGTGGCCCAAATCCGCACGGTGCTGACCAGCCCAGAATCCATCGCATCGGTGGTGCGCCACATCCAGCGCAACGGCGGACAGGTCGATGAAGCCACCACGGTGATGGCGATGGGACGGCTCAACGACGTGTGGGATCAGTTGTTCCCGGTCGAGCGCCATCGCATCGCCAACCTGATGATCGAGCGCATCGACCTCGTCCACGTCGGCGAGGTGCAGGGTATCAAGGTGAAGTGGCGGGAACTGGGGTGGGACGCCCTGATCGGTGAATTCGCCCCGAGAGGGATCGGCGCAGAACTGGTGGAGGTCGAGGCCTGATGGACGACACACTGGAAACCTTCGTGCCACTGACATTCCGCCGCCGGGGCGCGCGGCGCGTGGCCGCCGATGACCGCCACGTCCACGATGTGACGCTGTTGGAGGGGGTGGCACGCGGTTTCTACTGGCAGCACCTCGTGGACACCGGCGAGATGAAGAGTGGCTCGGAGATCGCCCGGGCCGAAGGCTTACACCCCTCGGTCACCAACGAACTGATGCGCCTGAGCCTGCTCGCGCCCGACATCCTCGAACTGCTGATGACCGGACGGCAGCCGCGCCGGATGAACCTGATCTGGTTCCAGCGCAACCCGCTGCCGGTGGATTGGGAGGCGCAACGCCAGATCGTGAAGCGCTTTGAGGAGGACGCATGAGCAAGAAGCACCGGGGCCGGTTCAAGGGTGATCCGGTCACTTATCAACTACCGAGCCCGGCTGGCGGCGTACAACTGGAAACCTTCGTACCCTGGACACTGGTGAAGCGGGGCTTGAAGAAGCAGGTCATCACGCCCTTGGACGCACCACAGGAATTCCTCTCCGAGGCCACCCGGGAGCGGGAAGCCCGGTCGGCCGCGCAGGACACCGCGTTGATGCGGGCGCTCGGACTGGCGCACCACTGGCAACGCCTGCTGGATGAGCAGCGGGCGGCATCAGTAGCCGAGATCGCCGAGGCCGAAGGCATGGACGTGACGCAGGTACGCCGGGTCATGCGGCTGACGCTCCTGGCCCCGGATGTCGTGGAACGGCTGGCGGGTTCGCCTGACGCCGTGCTGGAGAAGGTTATGCGCCGCCCCTGGCCCAACGGCTGGGGCGACCAGATGCGCGTGCTCGTGCCACCCGGGTGAGCGCGTCGCGCTCAGCGCCAGCAACCGCCTACGGGCGGTTTTTTGTGGCCGCTCGGGATTCGGTCGCCACCGCTACAGGAGTTGCCAACCACAACCGACCGCATCTAAACCCGCGCCAGCAAAGGAAGTGGCCTCGAGAACGCTCGCGTGACCACCAGAGAAAACGGAGAACAGAGAGGCGTCAGCGGGGGCGAAAACGCCGACTTCGCAGGGGTGGCGCTCGCGAGACCAAGCCCGGGAGCCGCGCCAACGCTGGGGGAACGGGCAAAAAAAATCCCAACCGATGAGGGTTGGGATTTTGGGTATTGGTG
Organism: Hydrogenophaga sp. L99; assembly: GCF_058731905.1. Taxonomy (NCBI): domain Bacteria; kingdom Pseudomonadati; phylum Pseudomonadota; class Betaproteobacteria; order Burkholderiales; family Comamonadaceae; genus Hydrogenophaga; species Hydrogenophaga sp. L99. Next base: position 2,218,591 of record NZ_CM178972.1, read on the forward strand.
GAGCTGGGGGGATTTGAACCCCCGTCCGCAAGCCTTCTTCGAGCAGTTCTACATGTGTAGCCATCTGGTTTGAGTCTCACATTTTGTATCGCACAGTGGCACGCTATACAAAACGCCAGCAACCTATTGTCTTGCCATGCGCTAAGTTACCCAACGCACGACCAGCCTATTAAATTATCTTTGCAGCCTGGACTCTCGCGGCTTGCGCCGTCTGAACCCTTGCCCAGCCCATAGGCCTGCTGTTGCAAAGCTCACCGGCAATTAAGCGGCGAGTGCGAAACGTTCGTCGTTTGCAGTTAGTTTTTTTCTGCGGTTTAACGAGGTGACAGAACCTCGACATGCCCTGCTGCGCGTCCGAACCCACGTCGAAACCAGTGCAGCCCCTGAACGTTCAAGTTTAAGGCATTTCCAGCAATTTCAAGACCCCTACCGGAGAAGTTACCTCGGCATCAGCGCCCCAGCTGGAAACGTCGGCGCCCATGCCGAGATAACCGTATCGCGCAGCCACAGTAAACATGCCAGCGGCCCGGCCGGCCGCGATGTCTCGCTCGTCATCGCCTACATACAAACATACCGCAGGCGGCAGATTGAGGCGGCGGGCAGCCTCTAGCAGAGGCTCAGGATGGGGTTTGGCATGGGGTGTGGTGTCGCCGCTGATAATGGTGCTGGCCGTGTCGAACAGCGGCATGGCTCGCGTCAACGGCAGGGTGAAGCGCTGCGACTTGTTGGTGACAACACCCCAGAGAAATCCACGTCCGCGCAGCACGTCCAGCAACTCCCCCACCCCTGAAAATGCTTGCGTCCGCTGCGTCAAGCAAGCCTCGTAATGTACAAAAAACTCTTCTTTGTGCGCTTCGTAGTCTTTGTGCTCGGGCGACATGTCAAATGCGACGTGCAACATACCCCGCGCACCAGCACCTGCCATGGGCCGGTAAAGCTCCAGCGGCAAAGAAGGCAGTCCACGGCCGGTACGCATCAGGTCGGCCGCAGCGCCCAGGTCAGGGGCACTGTCGATCAGGGTTCCATCCAGATCAAACAATACCGCGCGGATACCGCGGAACACACCCCCGGTCATGGCTTTCGGGTCGCAAACATGTAGTTCACGCTGGTGTCTTGGCTCAACCAGTACCGGCGGGTCAAGGGGTTGTATTCCATGCCGCGGGTTTCGCTCAGATCCAGGCTGCTTGACCGGCAGAACCCGGCCAGCTCACTGGGACGGATCATCTTGGCGTATTCGTGGGTGCCTTTGGGAAGCAACTGCAATACGTACTCAGCGCCAATGATGGCAAACAGAAACGACTTGGGGTTGCGGTTGATGGTGGAGAAGAATACCCAACCACCAGGCTTGACCAAATCGGAACAGGCTTTGACCACAGAAGCCGGATCGGGCACGTGCTCCAACATTTCCATGCAGGTCACAACGTCAAAACTGCCAGGCTGCTCAAGCGCTATGGCCTCAGCACTGACTTCGCGGTAGGTCACGTTGCGGGTCCCAGCCTCCAGCGCGTGAAGTTGGGCCACGCGCAAGGCTTTGACAGATAGGTCAATGCCCGTAACCAGCGCACCCTTGCGCGCCATGGAGTCGGACAAGATACCGCCGCCGCACCCCACATCCAGCACATTCTTGCCATTCAAATTCACGAGTCCGTCAATCCAGTTCAGCCGCAGAGGGTTGATCTGATGCAAGGGACGAAACTCACTCTCGGGGTCCCACCAGCGGTGGGCCAGGTCGGAAAATTTGGCCAGTTCGGCCGGATCGGCATTGACGTGTGTGTTCATGGTGTGATTATCGGGCGGCCATAAAAAAACCGCGCCGAAGCGCGGTTTTTTTCGCCTAAGCGGTGGGTCGATTAGTTGGCGCGGGTGCCGACAACTTCCACTTCCACGCGGCGGTTCTTGGCGCGGCCTTCGCGGGTGCTGTTGTCAGCAACCGGCTGGGTCAGGCCCTTGCCTTCGGTGTAAATGCGGTTGCTTTCGATGCCCTTGCTCACCAAGTAAGCCTTGACAGCTTCAGCGCGGCGGTTCGACAGAGCCTGGTTGTAGCCAGCAGCGCCGGTGGAGTCGGTGTGACCCACAGCGATCACGACTTCCAGGTTGATGCCACCGACTTTGCCAGCCAGATCGTCCAGCTTGGCTTTGCCTTCAGGCTTCAGCACGGCTTTGTCGAAGTCGAAGAAGGCGTCAGCAGCGTAGGTCACCTTGGCAGCAGCTGCCGGGGCAGGAGCTGGTGCTGGAGCAGGTGCGGGCGCAGCGGCAGGAGCTGGTGCGGGCGCAGGTGCTGGAGCAGGTGCAGCGGCCTTGGGCACGATGGCGCCGTCGCAAGTTGCGGCTGCGGTTGCTGGGGTCCAGTTGGCATCGCGCCAGCACAGTTCGTTGGTGCCGTTTTTCCAAACGGTGCCGTCAGCTGCACGCCAGTTGTCAATCGTTGCGCCCACAGCGGAGTGCCCAGCGGCGGCAGCAGCAGATGCCATGGCAGCGGTTGCAATCAGCATTGCCACTTTGTTCAATTTTTTCATGGTATTCCTCTAGGTAAACCGCAGACAAACTGCGTAAATCAATGACGCTGAGAGTGACCACCACTCAAAACGTTGGGTTTTATTGTGCCACAAGCCAGCGACAGGCTGCCAGATGATGGCAACCCGGCCTGTGAGCACTTCCAACGAAGGCCCCCTATTCGTTGTTGATGCACCACAAACAATGAATTTCGAAGCCCGTGGTGGACACCCTTAAAATGCTGGGTTGCCTTTAGGCTCTTACATGGATACCTGCACCTGCTCATGACACAGTTTGCCAAAGAGACACTGCCCATCAGTCTTGAAGAAGAGATGCGCCGCAGCTACCTCGATTACGCCATGAGCGTGATCGTGGGACGTGCCCTGCCTGATGCCCGCGACGGCTTGAAGCCCGTACACCGGCGGGTTTTGTTTGCCATGCACGAGCTGAACAACGATTGGAACCGTCCATACAAAAAATCGGCGCGTATCGTGGGTGACGTGATTGGTAAATACCATCCGCACGGGGACAGCGCGGTGTACGACACCATCGTGCGCATGGCGCAAGACTTTTCGCTGCGCCACATGTTGGTGGACGGCCAAGGCAACTTCGGTTCGGTGGACGGCGACAACGCGGCAGCCATGCGTTACACCGAAATCCGCTTGTCGAAGATCGCGCATGAGATGCTGGCCGACATTGACAAGGAAACGGTCAACTTCGGCCCCAACTACGATGGTTCGGAAAAAGAACCGCTGGTCTTGCCGTCGCGACTGCCGAATTTGCTGGTGAATGGGTCGTCTGGTATTGCCGTGGGCATGGCTACCAACATTCCGCCACACAACCTCAACGAGGTGGTGGACGCCTGCCTGCACATGCTGAAGAGCCCCGAGGCGACGATCGACGATTTGATGGAGATCATTCCGGCGCCCGACTTCCCCACGGCCGGCATCATTTACGGCATCAACGGGGTGAAAGACGGCTACCGCACCGGCCGCGGCCGCGTGGTGATGCGCGCCAAGTGCCATTTTGAAGACATTGACAAGGGGCAGCGCCAGTCGATCATCGTGGACGAGCTGCCCTACCAGGTCAACAAAAAGACGCTGCAGGAACGCATTGCCGAGCTGGTGCACGAAAAGAAAATCGAAGGCATCAGCCACATCCAGGACGAGTCAGACAAATCGGGCATGCGCCTGGTGATCGAACTCAAGCGGGGCGAAGTGCCCGAAGTGGTGCTGAACAACCTGTACAAGCAAACCCAGTTGCAGGACACCTTTGGCATCAACATGGTGGCGCTGATCGACGGTCAGCCGCGCCTGTGCAACCTGCGCGAGCTGATTCAGGTGTTTCTGGAGCACCGCCGCGAGGTGGTGACGCGGCGCACGGTGTTCAACCTGCGCAAGGCGCGCGAGCGCGGCCACGTGCTGGAAGGCCTGGCTGTGGCGCTGGCCAACATCGACGAATTCATCAAAATCATCCGCGAGAGCCCTACCCCACCGGTGGCCAAGGCCGAACTGATGACCCGCAGCTGGGACAGCCAGCTGGTGCGCGAAATGCTGACGCGCTCGCGTCAGGACGGCGGTGTGATCAATGCCGACGACTACCGACCCGACGGCCTGGAAAAGGAATTCGGTATGGGTGGCGACGGCCTGTACCGGCTGTCGGAAACGCAAGCGCAAGAAATCTTGCAAATGCGTCTGCAGCGCCTGACCGGCCTGGAGCAGGACAAGATTGTGGCGGAGTACAAGGAGGTCATGGGCGTCATTGACGACCTGTTGGACATCCTGGCCAAGCCTGAGCGCGTGTCCACCATCATTGGTGAAGAGCTGACCGAAGTGAAGATGGAGTTTGGCCAGACCAAACTGGGCGCCCGGCGCAGCGAGATCGAGCACAGCGCGCAAGACCTGAGCACCGAAGACCTGATCACGCCCACCGACATGGTGGTGACGCTGAGCCACAGCGGTTACATCAAGAGCCAACCTTTGAGCGAATACCGCTCCCAAAAACGCGGCGGTCGCGGCAAGCAGGCCACGGCCACCAAAGAAGACGACTGGATCGACCAGCTGTTTATTGCCAATACACACGACTACATCCTGTGTTTCTCCAACCGTGGCCGGCTGTATTGGCTGAAGGTGTGGGAAGTGCCTGCTGGCTCGCGCGGCTCTCGGGGTCGTCCCATCGTCAACATGTTCCCGCTTCAAGAAGGCGAGAAGATCAACGTGGTGCTCCCGCTCACAGGCGCGGCACGCAGCTTCCCTGAAGACCGCTATGTGTTCATGGCAACGTCCATGGGCACGGTCAAGAAAACGGCACTCAACGAATTCAGCAACCCGCGCAAGGCCGGCATCATTGCGGTGGACCTGGACGAAGGCGACTACCTGATTGGCGCTGCGCTGACCGACGGACAGCACGATGTGATGCTGTTCAGTGACGGTGGCAAAGCTGTGCGGTTTGATGAGAACGACGTGCGCCCCATGGGCCGCAATGCGCGCGGCGTGCGCGGCATGATGATCGAAGAAACCCAGAACGTGATCGCCATGCTGGTGGCCGAGCGCGACGAGGCGCCCGAGGGCGCAACACCTGAGACCACCCGCTTGAGCGTGCTGACGGCCACCATCAATGGCTATGGCAAGCGCACCCCGATTGCGGAATACACCCGCCATGGTCGCGGCACCAAAGGCATGATCGCCATCCAGCAAAGCGAGCGCAACGGCAAGGTGGTGGCAGCCACGCTGGTGCACACCGACGACGAGATCATGCTCATCACGGACAAGGGTGTGCTGGTACGAACGCGGGTGAGTGAGATCCGCGAAATGGGCCGAGCCACGCAAGGCGTGACCTTGATCGCACTGGACGAGGGTTCCGAGCTTTCAGGCCTGCAGCGCATTGTGGAAAACGACGCCAACGTGCCAACCGACGAGGTGGAACCAACGGACGACAGCGAGGGCAGCGAGCCGGAAGGAACGCCTGCACCTTGACGGAACCCACCGTGCGCCGCCTCACACCGGGGCAGCACGGTGCTCTTAGCACCCCCTGGCCACCTTGCAGCGTGGCCTGAGCCACCGATTTTTTGCCATGAACCGCCCTTACAACTTTTCCGCCGGCCCTGCCGCCATGCCCACCGAGGTGCTGCAACAAGCGGCGACGGAAATGCTGGACTGGCAGGGCAGCGGCATGGGCGTGATGGAGATGAGCCACCGCGGCAAGGAGTTCATGTCCATCATTGCCGCAGCAGAAGCCGATTTGCGAGAGCTGCTGGCTGTGCCAGCACATTTCCGCATTTTGTTCATGCAAGGCGGTGGCCTGGCTGAAAACGCCATCGTGCCGCTGAACCTCTCACGCGGTGGCGCAGTGGACTTTGTGGTGACGGGCAGCTGGAGCCAGAAATCGTTCAAAGAAGCGCGCAAGTACTGCCAGCCGCATCTGGCAGCGAGCAACGAAGTCGACGCCCATACCTCCCTGCCCGCCCCGGGCGGATGGCAGCTGAGCGCCGAGGCGCAGTATGTGCACCTGTGCAGCAACGAGACCATCCACGGCGTGGAAGTCCATGAGCTGCCCGACCTGAAAGCCTTGGGCAGCAACGCACCGCTGGTGATCGACTTTTCCTCCCACGTCGCCTCGCGCAGCGTGGACTGGTCGCGGGTGGGCCTGGCGTTTGGCGGTGCCCAGAAAAACCTGGGGCCAGCCGGCCTGACGCTGGTAGTGGTGCGCGAAGACCTGCTGGGCCACGCGCTGTCCATCTGCCCCAGCGCGTTTGACTACAAAACCGTGGCCGACAACGGCTCGATGTACAACACGCCACCCACTTACGCCATTTACATGGCGGGGCTCACCTTTCAGTGGCTCAAACGCCAACGGGAAGGCAACCTGAGCGGGGTGGCCGCCATGGAGCACCGCAACCTGGCCAAAGCCGACCTGCTGTATGGATTCATTGACCAGTCGCAGCTGTATCTGAACAAGGTGGCCAAAGACTGTCGCTCACGCATGAACATTCCGTTCTTTTTGCGCGACGAAACCCGCAACGACGCCTTCCTGGCCGGCGCCAAGGCGCGTGGCCTGTTGCAGCTCAAGGGCCACAAATCGGTGGGGGGCATGCGCGCCAGCCTCTACAACGCCATGCCGCTCGCGGGTGTGCAGGCGCTGGTGGCGTACATGCGCGAATTCGAACAACAACAGGCCTAAGCCAAACCCAGGACCATGAGCCAACAACCTATCCAGTCCGAAGCCCTGGCGGGCCTTCGCGTGCAGATCGACTCCATCGACAAACAGCTGCTCAGCCTGCTCAACCAGCGCGCGCATGTGGCCGAACAGGTGGGCGAAATCAAACGGGCCGAGGGCTCGCCGTTCTTCCGTCCGGATCGAGTGGCCCAGGTCATCGACAAGATCACCCAAGCCAACACAGGGCCGCTGAAAAACGAGCATGTGGCGTCCATCTGGCGCGAAATCATGTCGGCTTGCCTGGCCTTGGAAGCGCCCCAGCGCGTCGCGGTTTTGGGTCCCCAGGGCACCTTTTGCGAGCAAGCGGCCATTGAATTTTTTGGCAGCGCGGCCAACCTGATTTACTGCGCCAACTTTGACGAAGTCTTCCATGCCACGGCCGCCGGCACGGCGCAGTACGGCGTGGTGGGTATGGAAAACTCCACCGAAGGCGTGGTGGCGCGATCGCTCGACCTTTTCTTGCGCTCGCCGGTGCATGTGGTCGGTGAAGTCAGCCTGTTGATTCGCCACAACCTGCTGCGCCAAACCAATTCGGACGCAGGCATTGACGTGGTGATGGCGCACCCGCAAGCGTTGGCGCAGTGCCAGGGCTGGTTGAGCCAACACCTGCCACTGGCCGAGCGCCGTGCGGTGTCCAGCAATGCCGAAGGCGCACGCCTGGCCGCCACCAACCCGACCTGGGCGGCCCTGGCCAGCGAACGCGCGGCCAGCCAGTTTGGCCTGCACATCGTGCACCACGCCATTCAGGACGAGGCCTACAACCGCACACGTTTTGCGGTGATCTGTCTGCCGCAAACCCTGGCCACGCCGCCAGCTTCAGGCAAAGACTGCACCAGCCTGGTGGTGTCGGTGCCCAACCGGCCCGGTGCCGTGCACGACCTGCTGGTTCCGCTGAAGAACAACGGGGTGTCCATGACCCGCTTCGAATCGCGTCCAGCCAAGTCGGGGCAGTGGGAATATTATTTTTATATCGATCTGGCGGGTCACCCCTCGCAGCCTCACGTGGCCGCAGCCCTTGAGGAACTCAAAGGGCTTTGCGCCTTCTACAAGGTGCTGGGCGCCTACCCGGTGAACGAATGAACCGCAGCCCCTTCATCAACCCGACAGCAACACGCACCAAGGCCGGTGTTGCAGCTTGGAGCGCCGTGACTGCGCTCTGGATGGAATCTTATGTTTGAACAACTCGGCCTGATCGGCTGCGGCCTGATGGGCGGCTCGTTCGCGCTCGCGCTCAAACGCGCCGGACTCGTGAAGCGCGTCGTGGGTTACAGCAAATCGCCCTCCACCACCGAGCGTGCACGCCAAATGGGTGTCATCGATGTGGAAGCGCCGTCAGCCCTGCTGGCGGTGTCGGGCGCCGATCTGGTGCTGCTGGCCGTACCCGTGGCCGCCACCGAAGCTACTTTCAAGGCCATTCGCCACCTGGTGCGCGGCGACACGCTGGTGATGGACGTGGGCTCGACCAAACGGGAGGTGATTGATGCCGCGCGCCGGGTGCTGCGCGACCAGGTGGGCATGTTTGTGCCCGCGCACCCCATCACGGGCAAAGAACTGTCGGGCGTGGAGCATGCCGACGCTGACCTGTACACCGGGCGCCAGGTCATCCTGACGCCGATTGAGCGCACCCTCACGGTGCAGCTCAACAAAGCGCAGGCCGTGTGGACGGCGCTGGGCTGCCACGTCAAGCAGATGTCGCCCGAGGCGCATGACGCGGCCTATGCCGCGGTCAGTCATCTGCCGCACATGATCGCGTTTGCGCTCATGAATGCCATCCAGGGCCAAGCCCAGGGCGAAGAATTTTTGTCGCTCGCCGGCCCGGGGTTTCGCGATTTCACCCGCATCGCAGCCAGCGACCCCAGCGTGTGGCGCGATATTCTGGTGTCCAACCGGGAAGAGCTGCTGGCACAGTCCAAGCATTTTCAGCGCGCCCTGCACGCGCTTGAAGTGGCCATCACATCGGGCAACCCAGACGCGCTGGAAGCACTGATCGAACAAGCCAGCAGCACCCGCGCCCAATGGCGCATGACCGCCATCAAGCCGCAAAGCTGAGCGCGCCTGCGGCGCTGGCCACATCCATTTCTGCATGTTTTCCATCGATCATCTCGACATCCCGCCGCTGACCAGCGCGGGCGGCACCGTCCAGCTGCCAGGCTCCAAAAGCATTTCCAACCGCGTGTTGTTGCTGGCTGCGCTCAGCGTGGGCCACACCGACATCGTGGACCTGCTCGACTCCGACGACACGCAGGTGATGCTGGCGGCGCTGGCCCAACTGGGGTGCCGCATCGAACCCCAAGCCGACGGTGCGCTGCGTGTGCACGGTCTCGGGGGGCAGCTTGCCGTGCGGGAGGCCCAGCTTTTTCTGGGCAACGCCGGCACCGCCATGCGCCCCCTCACCGCCGCGCTCGCGCTACTGGCCTCGCAGCACGGCGGTGCCTTTGAGCTCAGTGGCATCGCCCGTATGCACGAGCGCCCCATTGGCGACCTGGTAGATGCCCTGCGCCAGCTCGGTTGTCCGGTGGCTTGCCTGGGCACCGAAGGCTACCCTCCGATCAAGTTGGGCAACGGTGTACCCCAAACGCTGTCCCTCGACGAACCCATTCGTGTGCGCGGCGACGTCTCCAGCCAGTTCCTGACCGCCCTGCTGCTGGCGCTCCCCCTGGTTGCTCAGCATCGCCCCGTCGTCATCGACGTCGTGGGCGAACTGATCTCGCGCCCCTACATCGAAATCACGCTGAACCTGCTGGAAAAATTCGGCGTCCAGGTGCAGCGCGACGGCTGGCAGCGCTTCACCATCCCCGCAGGCAGCCGCTACGCCTCGCCCGGGCGCATTCCGGTTGAAGGCGATGCCTCGTCGGCCAGCTACTTCATTGCGCTGGGCGCGATTGCCTCGCCCGCACCGGGCACCGATGGCGTCACCATTGAAGGCGTGGGCCTGGGCTCGATCCAGGGTGACATCCGTTTTGTCGAAGCCGCCCGGCTCATGGGCGCCGACATCTCCGGCGACGCAAACGCCCTGCACGTGCGGCGAGGCGCCTGGCCCCTGAAAGCCATTGACCTCGACTGCAACCACATCCCCGATGCGGCCATGACGCTGGCGGTGATGGCGCTTTACGCCGACGGCACCACCACCCTGCGCAACATTGCCAGCTGGCGCGTGAAGGAAACCGATCGCATTGCCGCCATGGCCAACGAATGCCGCAAACTGGGTGCCACGGTGGAAGAAGGCGCTGACTTCATCCGCATCACCCCGCCCACAGCCTGGACCACCGGCAGCATCCACACCTACGACGATCACCGCGTGGCCATGTGCTTCTCGCTCGCGGCCTTCAACCCGGCGGGACTGCCAGTACGCATTGAAGACCCCAAGTGCGTGGGCAAAACATTTCCGGACTATTTCGAAACGTTGTTCAGCGTCTGCAAGACCCACGCAGCACGCATTCCGGTGATTTGCGTCGACGGCCCCACCGCCTCGGGCAAGGGCACGCTGTCTGCCGAAGTGGCGGCGAAACTGGGTTACCACCTGCTGGACTCGGGCGCGCTCTATCGGCTGGTCGGGCTGGCGGCCGAACGCGCAGGCCTTTCCACCACCGAAGCGTCCCTACGCGAACCCGCCCAAGCGCAGCGGCTTGGCGCCCTGGCCGCCGGCTTGCAGGTCCGGTTCACCGGCCAACACATGCTGCTCAATGGCGAGGACGTGACCGAAGCGGTGCGCACCGAAGCCGCCGGCATGGCGGCGTCGCGCGTGTCGGCCGTGCCCGAAGTGCGGGCGGCGCTGCTGGCCTTGCAACACGGCTTTCGCCAGTTGCCGGGCCTGGTGGCAGACGGGCGAGACATGGGCACCGTGATTTTCCCCGATGCTGCCCTGAAGGTCTACCTCACTGCCACAGCGGCACAGCGCGCCGAACGGCGGCATAAGCAATTGATTTCAAAAGGGATTGCTGCTAATATTGCAGACCTTCTGGCGGACTTGGAAATGCGTGATTTGAGGGATTCAACCCGAGCCCACGCACCGCTCAAGCCCGCCGCAGACGCTTTGTTACTGGACAACTCTCAACTCAACGTCGAGCAATCGGTGCAACAGGTTTTGAGCTGGTGGCAAGGCAAAACGGTGTTTTCAGGCGACTGAAAGCGCCACCTTGATGGCCCAGACGGCACAGCCGGGCGTTCTCAGCCCGCAGGCCTGATGGTTCTTTCACTTAACCCCGCGGTGCTGCGCACCGCAATGTCAACGCCGCCCATCCGTCGATCTCCATGCGAACCGCCGCAAGGCTGTGCTGCATCCCGACGCCTGAGTGGTTTTAGGAAATTCAATGTCTGAATCTTTTGCCGCCCTGTTCGAAGAGTCCTTGAAACGCGCTGAAATGCGCTCAGGCGAAGTCATCACCGCCGAAGTGGTTCGTATCGAACACAGCCACGTGGTGGTCAACGCTGGCCTGAAGTCGGAAGCCTATGTGCCTCTGGCCGAATTCAAGAACGACCTGGGCGAACTCGAAGTCCAGGTGGGCGACTTTGTGTCGGTCGCCATCGACTCCGTGGAAAACGGCTTCGGCGACACCCTGCTGTCGCGCGACAAGGCCAAGCGCCTCGCCTCGTGGATGTCGCTGGAAAAAGCACTCGAGTCGGGCGAATTCGTCACCGGCACGACCTCCAGCAAGGTCAAGGGCGGCCTGAAGGTCATGGTCAACGGCATCAGCGCCTTCCTGCCAGGCTCGCTGGTGGACAGCCGTCCGACCAAGGACCTGACCCCCTACGAAAACAAGACCCTGGAATTCAAGGTCATCAAGCTCGACCGCAAGCGCAACAACGTGGTGCTGAGCCGCCGCGCCGTGGTGGAAGCCTCCATGGGCGAAGAGCGCGCCAAGCTGATGGACACCTTGAAAGAAGGCGCTATCGTTCACGGCGTGGTCAAGAACATCACCGAATACGGTGCGTTCGTGGACCTGGGCGGTATCGACGGCCTGCTGCACATCACCGACATGGCCTGGCGCCGCGTCCGTCACCCAAGCGAAGTGGTGACGGCTGGCCAGGAAATCACCGCCAAGATCCTGAAGTTCGACACCGAGAAGCACCGCGTTTCTCTGGGTCTGAAGCAGATGGGCGACGACCCATGGATGGGCGTTGCTCGCCGCTACCCACAAAGCACCCGCATGTTCGGCAAGATCACCAACATCGCCGACTACGGCGCGTTTGTTGAACTGGAGCCAGGCATCGAAGGTCTGGTCCACGTGTCCGAAATGGACTGGACCAACAAGAACGTGGCCCCTTCCAAGCTGGTTTCGCTGGGCGACGAAGTCGAAGTCATGGTGCTCGACATCGACGAAGACAAGCGCCGCATCTCCTTGGGCATGAAGCAGTGCCGCGCCAACCCATGGCACGAGTTTGCTGAACAGACCAAGCGTGGCGACCGCGTCAAGGGCCCGATCAAGTCGATCACCGACTTCGGCGTGTTCGTTGGCCTGGCTGCTGGCATCGACGGCCTGGTGCACCTGTCCGACCTGTCCTGGAACGAAACCGGCGAAGCTGCTGTGCGCAACTTCAAAAAAGGCCAGGAAGTCGAAGCCATCGTGCTGGCCATCGACGTGGAGCGCGAGCGCATCTCCCTGGGCATCAAGCAGCTCGACGGCGACCCGTTCACCACCTTCGTGTCGGTGAATGACAAAGGTTCCGTCGTGACCGGCAAGGTCAAGACCGTGGACGCCAAGGGCGCTGAGATCGACCTGGGTGAAGACGTGCTGGGCTACCTGCGCGCCTCCGAAATCAGCCGTGACCGCGTGGAGGACGCGCGCAACGTGCTGAAAGAAGGCGATGAAGTCACCACCGTGGTGATGAACATCGATCGCAAGACCCGCAACATCCAGCTGTCGATCAAAGCCAAAGACATGGCTGACCAGAACGAAGCCATGGCAACGCTCAGCCAGCAGTCTTCCCGCGAAAACGCTGGTACCACCAGCCTGGGTGCCCTGCTGCGCGCCAAGCTCGACAACAATAACTGAGCCGACTGAATCTGGGTGGGAGCGCAAGCGCCCACCCATTTCGGCCCAACAGCCTGATCGAGCTTTCTCCCAGACATGACCCGAAGCGACCTCGTTGAAGCCTTGGCCGGCCGTTTTGGCCAGCTCACCCACCGCGATGCGGAATTCGCCGTCAAGACGATTCTCGACGCGATGGGTGACGCCCTCGTCAAGGGCCACCGAATCGAAATTCGGGGTTTTGGCAGCTTTTCCGTCAACCGCCGCTCGCCCCGCATCGGGCGCAACCCGCGTTCGGGCGAGAGTGTGATGATTCCGGAAAAGCGCGTGCCGCATTTCAAGCCGGGCAAAGCCCTGCGCGAACAGGTGGACGCCAAGACCGCAGAGATACTGGGACGCGAACCCCAAACACCCGCTTGAAGGCGACTGCCCCGTGCAGCGACCTGATCGCTACAATCACTCCTCCACAAAGGGGATGATTTGAAATACCTGATGTGGCTGCTTAATGCAGCCATTTTTTTTGTGTTGTTCGCCTTCGCGCTGAACAACCAGGAAGCCGTCACGCTGCGCCTCTTTTTTGGGGCCAGCTGGCAGGCGCCGCTGGTGCTCGTCTTGCTGATGGTGCTGGTGCTGGGCGTCTTTCTGGGTGTGGCGGTCATGCTGCCGTTGTGGCTGCGGGCCAAAAAGGCCCGGCGCCAGCACGCAGCGGCCAGCACCGCCTTTGAAGCCGATTCCACCCTGATCCCGAGCCCGAACGATCCACGACATGGACTTTGACCTGACCTGGCTGCTGTGGGGCCTGCCGCTGGCCTTTGCCTTGGGCTGGGGTGCCTCCCGGCTGGACCTGCGCCAGTGGCGCATGGAAAGTCGGCAAGCCCCCAAAGCCTACTTTCGGGGCCTGAACTACCTGCTCAACGAGCAACAAGACCAGGCCATCGACGCCTTCATTGAAGCCGTTCAAGGCGATCCCGACACCGCCGAACTGCACTTTGCCCTGGGCAACCTGTTTCGCCGTCGGGGCGACTACGACCGCGCCGTGCGGGTCCACGAACACCTGCTGGCCCGTGCCGACCTGAGCCGCAAAGACCGCGACCGTGCACAGCACGCCCTGGCGCTGGACTTTCTGAAAGCTGGTCTGCTGGACCGCGCCGAAACCGCTCTGCATAAGCTGGAAGGCTCGGCCTTCGAAGGCGAAGCCCTGCTGGCCCTGCTGGCCATATACGAGCGCTCACGCGACTGGACACAGGCCAAACGCATTGCGCAACGGCTCGAAACCGCCGAGCAAGGCAGCTTCACCACCAGGCTGGCGCACTACCTGTGCGAAGAAGCCGAACAAGCACAACGCAGCGGCGATACCGCCCTGGCAGCCCGGCTGCTGGCCGAAGCCGTCGAAAAGGCACCGCAGCTGGCGCGGGCCTGGATGGCGTTGTCCAGCCTCAAAGTTCAAACCGGTGACCCAACCGGCGCATTTGATGCGTTGGTTCAACTCAGCCAACAAGCCCCGCAAGGCATGCCGCTAGCCGCACGCGCCCTGGCCGATCTGGGTCAGCAAACCGACCGTCAGGCCCAGGCGCTGGCACTTTTGCAGGCCTGCCATGACCGGGCACCTTCGCTGGATGTGACCGAAGCCCTGGCCAGCCTGAGTGCAGACCCGCAAACGGCACGCTCCCGCTACCTCAGCCACCTGGAGCGCGAGCCCTCGCTCGTGATCGCCACCCAATGGCTGGCGGGTGAAACGCTGTCGCAACCCGACGCCAAAACCCGGGTGCAAGCCGCACTGGAACAGGCCGGCGCCCCGCTCAAGCGCTACCGCTGCTCGGCCTGCGGCTTCGAGGCCCGGCAGCATTTTTGGCAGTGCCCTGGCTGCCAGGCCTGGGACAGTTACCCGGCCCGGCGCGTCGAAGAGCTTTAACGAGCGGCTGCCGCCACCCACCCTGTGGCCCATCCGTCTGCGCCTGCGCCCCGCCTTCTGCCACTGGGCGACAGCGCCTGGACCGTGGAGCTGGGCACATCCATCTCGCCACACGTCAACGCCAGCGTGATGGGTCTGGCTGAGCGTCTGGAACAGGCCCGACATGCGGACTCGCTGCTGACCTGCGTCACCGATGTCGTGCCCACCTTCCGCTCTTTGACAGTGCACTACAACCCGCTGGCGGCCAACGCCGCCGCGCTGGGCGAGCGCCTGCTGGTTCTGGCGCAGGGAACTGGCCACGGCATACAGCAGGGCCGCCTCTGGCACCTCCCGGTATGTTTCGACGCCGATTGGGCGCCCGACCTCGCCCGGCTGGCCGAGGCCAAAGGGCTGACAACCAACGCGGTGATTCAGCGCTTGTTGGACGCTGCTTTTCGCGTCTACATGCTGGGCTTTCAACCCGGTTTCCCTTACATGGGCGGTGTACCGCCCGAGCTGCACATGCCCCGCCTGCCCGCACCACGCCAGAAGGTCCCCGCGCAATCCGTGGCGGTGGCAGGCGAAATGTGTGCGATCTACCCCTGGGAAAGCCCCGGCGGGTGGAACCTGATCGGACACACGCCGGTGGTGTTGTTTGACCTGCGCCATGCCGACCAACCGGCGATGCTCGCCGCCGGCGATGAGGTGCGCTGGTACGCCGTGGACCGACAAACCCATGACGCGCTCGCAACCGAAATTGCCCGGGGTTTGCCGCGCGAAACCTTTCTGAAGGCACGCCAAGCATGAGCGGCGCGATGGAGATCGTGCAACCCGGCATCGGCACCACCGTGCAGGACCGCGGCCGCGCCGGCCACCGGCACCATGGATTGCCGCTCTCTGGGTGGCTCGACGCGCCCTTGGCGCAGGCCGCCAACGCGCTGCTGGGTAACCGCCTGGACGAGGCCGTGCTGGAGCTGCGCGGCATGGGCACGGTGTTGCGTGTTCAGGCTGGCCCTGTGCGGGTGGCGCTGGCGGGCCGCACCAGCGCAGTTTGCCTAAGCAGCGATGGCAGGCGCAGCGCCCTGCCCGCCTGGCACAGCGCCACGCTGTGTGAGGGCGACTTGCTGCAACTGGGCACGGCAGAGAGCGGCTGCGCCTACCTGGCCGTGGCGGGAGGACTGCGCATGCCGCCACAGCTCGGCAGCCGTTCGAGCTACTGGCGTGCCGGGCTGACGGGTGTGCTGGGTCGCGCCTTTCGCCCTGGCGACCTACTGCCCTGCGGACAGTGGAGCGTGTCCGACCCGAAAGAATGGCGCAGCCGCTCGCCCTGGAGCCCCACCGAAGGCACGGTGCGGGTGTTGCTCGGCCCGCAACAAGACCATTTCACGGCGGACGCGATTGCGCAGTTTTTGAGCCGGGACTGGGAAGCTACTGCGGCACAGGACCGCATGGGCCTGCGGTTTGTGGGCCAGCCGCTGGCCCACGTCAACGCGGCGGCTGCCGACATCGTGTCCGACGGCGTGGCGCCAGGCGCCATTCAGGTGCCGGCCAATGGGCAGCCGATTGTGCTGCTGGCCGACGGCCAGACTGTCGGCGGCTACCCGAAAATTGCCACTGTGATCAGCGCCGACCTGCCCCGGCTGGCGCACCTGCGACCCGGCACACGCGTGCGCTTTCAAGCCGTCACCCTGGAAACGGCGCACCGTGCGCTGCTGAACGAGCGCGAGCGCTGGCAACGTTGGCTCACCACCCGTGAGACCTACCTGCCGCCCGGCACCGTGGACGAAGCCGCCTTGTACGGCGCCAATCTGATCAGTGGCGTGTTGCACGCCACGCCCTGACAAGGAGCCCCATGACCCAACCCACCATCAACCTCAATGCCGACCTGGGCGAAAGTTTCGGCGCCTGGAGCATGGGGAACGACGCTGCGCTGCTGCAAGTCATTGGCAGCGCCAACATCGCCTGTGGCTTTCACGCGGGCGACCCCGTGGTGATGCGCGACACCGTGCGACAAGCGCTGGCCCAGGGCGTGAGCCTGGGCGCGCACCCTGCATTTCCCGACCTGCAAGGCTTTGGCCGGCGCGCGATGCAACTGTCGGCCAAAGAGCTGGAAGCCACCATCCTGTACCAGGTGGGCGCATTGCAGGCCATGGCCGCAGCCGAAGGCGGCCAGGTCACCCACGTCAAACCGCACGGCGCGCTGAGCAACGTCGCTTGCGCCGACGCCGAGGTAGCCGCCACCGTGGCCCGGGCCGTGCGGGCGCTGGACCGCGAACTCATCTTGCTCGCGCCCGCCATCTCGGCACTGGAAGCAGCGGGCTTGGCCACAGGCTTGCGCGTGGCCCGCGAGGTGTTTGCCGACCGCACCTACCAGGCCGACGGCCAGCTCACCCCGCGCTCGCAGCCGGGCGCCGTGCTACACAGCGCCCAGGACTGCGTGCAACACGTGCTGCGCCTGCTTGACGCGCAAGGCATCGTCACCGCCGATGGCCAGCGCCTGCCCACCCGCATCGACAGCATCTGCGTGCATGGTGACGGGCCAGACGCTGTGGCTTCGGCGCAGCAGCTGCGCGCAGCACTGGAAGCCGCGGGCTACCAGCTGGCACCGCTGAACGCGCTGGCCTGAACCCTGGATTTGGGTGGGTATCATCAAAGCCCCTCACTTCAACCCTCTCCCGCTGGCGGGAGCGGGCGCCGGTCCCAGACGCACCGGCACAACCCAAGGATTTCCGTGTTCAAGAATGTAACGATCTACCGCATCGCGCCCGGCTGGGACGTGACGCTGGAAGCGATGGACGCCGCGCTGGACGCGGCGCGTTTTGTGCCCTGCGGGGCCTCGCAAGACAAGTCGGTGGGCTGGGTGGAGCCCCGCGGCGAGCCGCACGGCCCGCTGGTAGAGTCGGTGGCGGGGCAACGCATTTTGAAGCTGATGATCGAAACCAAAAGCGTGCCGGGCTCGGTGGTGCGCGAAAAGGCGCAAGAAGAAGCCGACCACATTGAAGCCGCCACCGGCCGCAAGCCCGGCAAAAAAGAAACCAAGGCCCTGCGCGAAGACGCGCTGCTGGCGCTGCTGCCCCAGGCCTTTCCGCGCCGGGGCGCCACCTGGGTCTGGATCGACCTGGCCAACGGCTGGCTGGTGACCGACGCCAGCAGCCAGGGCAAGCTCGACGAGCTGGTGACCGCGCTAGTGAACGCTTTCAGCGACCTGAGTGTGACGCTGCTGCAAACCCAGGTGACACCCCAAACCGCCATGACGCAATGGCTGTCAGCCACCTCACCCGATGAGTGGCCCGGCCGCTTCAGCGTCGAGCGCGAGTGCGAGCTGAAGTCGGGCGACGAAGAAAAGAGCGTGGTGAAATTCACCCGCCACAACCTCGCCACCGACGAGGTGCGCCAGCACATCACCGAGGGCAAGCTTCCCACGCGCCTGGCCATGAGCTGGGAAGGCCGCATCGGCTTTGTGCTGACCGAATCGCTGCAGCTGAAGAAGCTGGCGTTTCTGGAAGGTGTGTTTGACGACCGGGCCAGCGACGACGAAAGCGGTTTTGACACCGACGTGGCGCTGACCACCGGTGAACTCACCCAACTGATCCCCGAGCTGATCGAAGCGCTGGGCGGCGAAATGGCCTTTGGCGCTGCGCCAGCCGATGCGCCCGCCGCCAGCGGCACCAGCAGTGGTCAAGCGGCCGTCACAGCCGTGGCTGACGGCGACCCGCCGTTCTGAACTCTCCACACCTGACACCACGCGCACACCATGCCCAGCGTCCTTGCCATTTGCCTCGGTGCCTGCCTGGGCGCGCTAGCCCGCTGGCGGCTGAGCCTGTGGCTCAACCAGGGCACAGCCTTGCTGCCCTGGGGCACGCTGACGGCGAACTGGGTGGGCGCTTACCTGGTGGGTTTCGCGGTGGTGGTGTTTCAAAGCCAGACCCAGCTCGACCCGGCCTGGCGCCTCGCCATCATCACCGGGCTGTTGGGTGCGCTGACCACGTTTTCCACCTTTTCGGTGGAGGTGGTGAGCATGTTGCAAAATGGCCGCTGGCTGCTCGCATGGGGCACCGCCAGCCTGCACCTACTGGGCTCGCTGCTGCTCACCTGGGCCGGCATGCGCACCGCCAGTGTGTGGTTCCACACCGGCTGATGCTGAGCGTCTGAATTACTTCAGCACAACGCCCGCAGCGTCTTGCACCTGCACGTTGATCGCAATGCCCTGACGCACGCTCATCGACACGGTGCAAAAATCTTCAAACTGCGCCAGCACGCGGTCCAGGTGCTCCAGCTCGGCGGCGGGTCGGCCCAGCTCCAGCTTCACGTTGATCCCCACGATGCGCAGGCGCTTGTCGGCGTTGCGCCCCATTTCGGGTGTGGCCGTGGCCTTGAGCTCGCCAGGGTCTTGCTTGAACTTCTGCAACGCAAACACCAAGCTCGCACTTAGGCAATTGGCCACAGCAGCCAGCAGCATGTGGTTGGGCGCCGGGCCGCTGCCCTGCCCCAGCGGCTCGGGTTCGTCGGCCAGCATGGTGGCGATGTTGGGGCCGAAATCCACCAAAAATTGGTAGCCCGATTGCCGGGTGATGGTGACGATTGCGTTGTCGCTCATGAGAACTCCAGTCGGTAAGGTGCAAGGCCGTTGATCCGCCTCAATGCGGCAGAGGATCCAGGATCCACCATGTAGCCTTGATAAAAGTCAAAGCTCTAAGGCGGGACATGAACCTATAGTAACAAACCCCCAGGGGTATCAGCCTATCCACCTTGAACCGTGCCTCCGGCGCACACAGGGTCCACGTCACAGGAGACAAGCATGCCCCAAAAAACGCCCACCAACCACTGGCCTGCACTACCAGAACCCGCCCGTAGGCGCTTCCTGACGGGTCTTGCAGCACTGCCCCTGGCCGCTGCCGTGGCGCAAACCAGCACGGCAGCCCGGGCCGACACGGTGAAAACCAGCGCCCGCATTGTGATTGCCGGCGGTGGAGCGGCTGGCCTGACCGCCGCATCGCGCCTGGCTGCTGCGTTGCAGGGCGCCAGCATCACCGTGGTGGATTCCCGCAAGGAACACTATTACCAACCCGGCTTCACCTTGGTGGCGGCGGGTATCAAGCCACAAGCGTACGTGACCTCGCCCACCGGCAGCTACATCCCCAAAGGCGTGGAATGGGTGAACGAGCGCGTGGCTGAAATCGACCCTGAAGGCAACAAAGTGGTCACCGAAAGCGGCAAGGCTGTGCCTTACGACTATCTGATCGTGGCCACTGGGCTGGAGTTGCACTACGCCGGCATTGAAGGCATGGACACTGCGCGCATTGGCCAAAACGGCCTCGGCAGCATCTACCACAGCCCGCAAGCAGCATCGGCCACCTGGGGTGCCCTCAGCCAGTTTGCCGACACCGGGGGCGTGGGCCTGTTTGGCCGCCCGGCGGGTGAAATGAAGTGCGCGGGCGCACCGTTGAAGTACGCCTTTATTTCAGACGACCACCTTCGCCGCCGGGGCAATCGGGGCAAGGCTGAACTGATCTACATGGCCCAGAGCAAGTCGCTGTTTGGCGTGCCCATCGTGGCCGAAAAAGTACGCATGCTGTTTCAGGACCGGGGCGTGAAGGTCAACCACGAACACGTGTTGCAGTCCATCGACCTGGACAAGCGACTGGCCACCTACAAAACCCCCACCGGCACAGCCGAGCAGGCTTACGACTTCATCAACGTGGTGCCGCCCATGCGTGCGCCCGAAGCGGTGCGCAACAGCCCGCTACCCTGGACCGAAGGCCCTTTTGCCGCCGACGGCTGGATGGAGGTGGACCGCGAAACGCTGCGCCACAAGCGCTACCCCAATGTGTTCGGTGTCGGCGACATTGCGGGTGTACCCAAAGGCAAGACGGCGGCCAGCGTGAAATGGCAGGTGCCTGTGGCCATTGCCCACCTGATCGGCGACATCACCGGCAAAGCCTCCACCGAGGTCTACAACGGCTACACCTCGTGCCCGCTGATCACGCGACTGGGCCAGGCCATGCTGATCGAGTTTGACTACAAGGACAACCTCATCACATCCTTCCCCGGCGTGATTGCACCGCTGGAAGAGCTGTGGATCAGCTGGGTCATGAAAACCATGGCGCTCAAACCCACCTACATCAGCATGCTGCGCGGCCGCGCCTGACCCCCAAGGAGAACCCCATGAAAGAACTCGACCCGCTGGTTTTCCTGTCTGTATTTCAAGAAATGCTGGGCTTTTGGCTCTGGATCATGCTGGCCGCTGCGGTGGTGGGCGTGGTGGCGTTTGTCGCCTTGCTGGTGCGCGAACGCGGCCTGGTTTCGCGCCGTCTGGTGCTGTCCGAGGTGCTCGGCATCTTCGGTGGCGGCGTGGCGCTGGTGATCATGGCCCGGGTGTCTTCGTCGGGCTTCACCGACGCGGGTGGCCCGGCCGACTGGTTCCTGATTGCTTTGGTGTACGGCGTGGGCCTGGCAGCCACGGTGGTGCTGGCTTACACGGTGCTGGGCTGGATGTCACCACGTCGCCCGGCTCAATGAGCCTGACAGCCCCATAAAAAACCGCAAGCCGCTGGGTGCCGCTTGCGGTGCTTTTCACCCTGCGTTCAGCCGCCCCCGCGCTGCATATACAGGTCAAACCGTTTCATGAACGCATAGCGCTGCTCGCTGTCCAACCCGTTGAACGCAAAGCTCACGCGCAGCACCGGCATGCGCATGAGCGCGATCACGCGGGGCGGCATGGTCTGCCAGCGCAGTTGCAGGGCGCCGGGCGCAATGCTCACCTGGGCCGACTGGCCTTGCACCTGCCAGCTACAACTGCCAATGGCAGCGGGCAGCCAGCCCAGCCACTCGGACTCGGTGCAGCCCATGTCGCGCTCAAAGGTTTCGGCGTAGCTTGATTGCATGTCAGGGTTTCAACCTCGCGAACAGTGATCGGGACCGGCGCGCAAGGACCACCCCAGAGACACCGCCGGGCTGGCTTTGCCAGACGGCTGGTGCCGCCCCCTTGAGGGGGTCGCGCGCAGCGCGGCGGGGGTGTTTCATCCTCTAGCCGCCGGCAATGGGCGGCCAGATGGCCAGCACATCGCCCTCCACCAGCGTGGCCGTCATGCGCTTTTCGGGCTCGATGTACTTGCCGTTCACCAGCACCAGGTGCACCAGCTTGGGCGGCAAGCCAAAGGGTTCAATGATTTTGCTGATGGGCAGCGCCGGGTCGATGTCGAGCGCAACCTGGTTGCTGCGCCGGGCTTCGGCGGGCAAATAGTCGGTGAGCGTGGCAAACAGTTTCAGCGTGATGTTCATAGGTGCCATTTTCGTTGGCCAACACAATGCGGGAGCAACACCGGCCGCAAGACCGCACACCGTGCCAAGGCACAGCGGGGCCATTGGGCCGGTGGCCATGCGGTCAACGGCGGCGCTCGTCGGCGGCACCACTCCATTGGCCCTGCCCCTGCGCGCTGGCCAGGTAGGCGTCCATCAGCCGGGTCGGGTCGTGCATGAGCTTGTCTTTCCACTCACCCAGGCGCACCTGACCTTCCACCAGCCCACGCATCACGCCCACGTGGTCGGTCCAGCCCACCGAATTGCAGCCCACCATCACATCGTCTTTGAACTGCAGGCTCAGGTGACGGCCCGAGGCCTGATCGGTCAGCTCGGCGTGTTCGCCACCGGGCACGCCCTCCCAGTTGCCAAAGCTGGTGGAAATCATGCCGAGCGTGTCCAACACGTTGATCTGCGTCACGCCTTTCAGATCGGCCCGCTGGCCCGACATGTTGAGCGCGGCCACGCGGGCTTGCTCGGCTGCGTTGGGCTGAATGGCGCTGACGATGGTTTTGCCGCTCACCTTGTCAAAGGCCTCGGCGCAGTCGCCCGCCGCATAAATGCCCGGCACATTGGTTTGCAGGGTTTCGTCGGTCAACACGCCCACCAGGCATCGCACACCGCTGTTTTCCAGAAAACCGATATTGGGCTTGACACCGGTCGCGCTGATCACCAGATCGGCCTCCAGGTGTTCACCCGTGGAGAGCCGCACACGCATCTTGCCGCTGGCTGGGGCCGATGACCCAATGCCCACCACCTCTGCAATTTTCCCCAGCAGGCCAGGCTCGGCGCCGTCACCGCGCTCAATGGCTTCCACCCGCGCACCGGTGTACACCTTCACACCCTTGGTGGCACACCAGTCCTTGATCATGCCGCCGGCCGTGGGGCCCATCATGCGCGGCACCATGCGGTCGCCCATTTCCACCACCGACAGGTCCACCCCGCGCTGCTGCAGCGCTTCCATGATGATGCAGCCAATGAAACCTGCGCCCATTTGCAACACCTTGGCGCCGGGTTGCGCCAGGTTGGCAATGGCGCGTGCGTCGGCCAGGGTCCAGCAGCTGTGCACACCGGGGCCGTTGATGCCGGGAATGGGCGGCGTGGCGGGCGACGAGCCGGTGGCGATCAGCAGCTTGTCAAAAGCCAGGGTGTTGCCGTCGCTCAGCTCCAGCGTGCGCTTGGCCGAGTCCAGCACCTTGGCACGCACACCGCGCAACACGGTGATCTTCAACGTTTCAAAATGGCCCGCCGTGTGGCGCAAATGCGTGCCGTCTTCGCCCACCTTGCCAATCAGCAAATAGGGAATGGCCATGCGCGAGTAAGGCGCTTCGTTTTCGTCACCCACAATGGTGATTCGGTCGTGGGGCGCGTGCTTGCGGATGGTTTCGGCAGCGATGACACCGGCCGGGCCGGCGCCGAGGATGACATGGTGGGTCATGAACGTGTTCTCCAAAAAAAGAAAGCGGCCTCAGGAGACCGCTACTTCGTTGCTTCCGGTCATTGGGGGTCAGAGCACACGCTTTGCGCTTTGCTCCAGTCGGTGATCCGACCCCCAATCACCTGCGTGTCTTCTGGCAACTCAGAGGCTCAGGCGTGCCTTGGTCTCGGCAGTCGGACGGCCTTCCGTGTCCCAGCCGCGGGCAGCGTAGTACTTGGGCAGCATCTCGGGCAGCTTGCTGACCATGCCTTTGGAAGCACCGGTCTTGGCGGCTTCGGTCAACAGGCGCTTGGGCAGGCTGTCGTCCTTTGCGGTGAAGCCAGCGGCGTTGTTGAATTCGCGCTCCATGTTCCAGATGCGCTCACCGATCTTTTCCAGCTCTTCGGTGGTGAATTCTTCGTTGCAAGCGGCTTGCAGTTGCGGTGCCAGGTCGGCCACACCCCAGGCAAAGGTGGTGAACACGCACAGGCCCGACGAGTCAAACGCGGCGGTGGCATCCTGGAACGCCTTCACCAGTTCCGGCTTGCCCTCGGACTCGACCGGGTCGGTCTTGACCGGAATGCCCAGCACTTCAGACGCAATGGTGTAACCGCGCAGGTGGCAGGCGCCCCGGTTGCTGGTGGCGTAAGCCAAGCCAATGCCCTGAATGGCCCGACCGTCGTAGGCCGGGAATTCCTGGCCCTTCACGCTCATCGACAGATCGGGGTGGCCGTACTTCTCGGTCAGGCGCTTGGAGCCCATGCCAATTTCTTTGCCAAAGCCTTCGCCCCGGGCGGTGATTTCAGCGAAGTGCGCCAGCGCTTGTGCCGAGCCGAACTTGGCATCAATGCCCAGTTGCTCTGCGGTCAGCACACCCATTTCATACAGCTCCATCACGGCGCCCACGGTAGCGCCGAAGCTGATCGGGTCAAAGCCCTCTTCGTTGCACAGCAGGTTGGCGTATTGCAGCGCTTCCAGGTCGTTCACACCGTTGGCAGCGCCCAGCGCCCAGGCCGCTTCGTATTCCAGACCGCCGTTGGCGCCCCAGTATTGCGGCTTGTTGGCCACGGTGAAATGGCCCTCGTCCATCTTGCTGATGCGTCCACACGCAATGGTGCAGCCAAAGCAAGCCTGGTTGGTCACCAGGTGCTTCTTGCCGTCGCTTTCGCGCGGCGTCACCATGGCTTCGGCCGAAATGTCCTTGGCGCCTTCGAACTGCACGTCGCGGTGGTTGCGGGTGGGCAGCGCGCCAATTTCGTTGATCACGTTCATGAGCACCTGCGTGCCGTAAGCCGGCAGGCCTTGGCCAGTGACGGCGTTCTCGGCCAGGATTTTCTTTTTCTCGAAGGTGGTCTTCATGAAGGCCTTGGGGTCGCGGATGTTGCCCACGCCCTTGGTGCCGCGCACGGCAATGGCCTTCAGGTTCTTGCTGCCCATGACGGCACCCACGCCCGAGCGGCCGGCGGCGCGGTGCAGGTCGTTCACCACGGCTGCATACAGCACGCCGTTTTCACCGGCCTTGCCGATGCTGGACACACGCACCAGCGGGTCTTGCAGGCTGGACTTGAGGATTTCTTCCGTCTTCCAGACACTTTGACCCCAGAGGTGGCTGGCGTCGCGCAGTTCCACGTCGTCGTCGTTGATGTACAGGTACACCGGCTTTTCCGAGCGACCTTCAAAAATGACCATGTCCCAGCCGGCCATCTTGAATTCGGCGCCCCAGTAGCCGCCTGAATTGGAGCAGGCAATGGCGCCGGTCAGCGGGCCTTTGGTGATGACGGTGTAACGGCCTCCGGTGGAGGCCATGGTGCCGGTCAGCGGGCCGGTGGCCCAGATGATCTTGTTCTCTGGCGACAGCGGATCCACTTTGGGATCGACTTCGTTGATCAGGTATTTGCTACCCAGTCCGCGCGAACCGATGTAGGCACGCGCCCACTCCATGTTCAGCGGTTCGGATTTCACGGTGCCTTCGGTCAGGTTGACGCGAAGGATTTTTCCAGCCCATGACATATTGAGTCTCCTGTGAGTGTGGGTTCAAACGGCAGGCTTAAGCTGCCGAGGGCTGGTTGCCCAGCTTGTCGGCCCACTGTTTCATTTTGTCCATGCCAGTCCAGTTGGCATCGATGAACGTGATGGCGCTGGTCGGGCAGGCTTCCACGCAGGCCGGGTCGCCACCGCACAGGTCGCACTTTTGTACCTTGCCGGTTTCCTGCACGTAGTTGATGGTGCCGAACGGGCAAGCGATGGTGCAGACCTTACAGCCCACGCAGGTGGTTTCGTTCACCACTTTGGCGCCGGTGACCTTGTCCACCGTGATGGCTTCCACCGGGCATGCATGCAGGCACCAGGCTTCGTCGCATTGCGTGCAGGTGTAGGGCACTTTCTTGCCGGTATGGTGAAAGTCAAACACCTTGATGCGGGATTTCGACGTGGCGTAGGTGCCATAGTTCTCGAAAGAACAGGCCATTTCGCACTGCAAGCATCCGGTGCATTTGTCCGGGTTGATGTGCAGGACTTTCTGCATGTGAGGTCTCCTGGTGGGTAGCGGCGCTGCTTGTGCAGTGCCATGCCTATGAAAGGAATTGCCTAGGCATTGTTGAAGGCTTAAGCCACTTTGAGTTCAGGGTTATCCCTAGTCAACTACCCCGCTTCTCATGAAATTCTCAAAATGAAACACGCACGGAGTTGGCATACTTGATGCTGCTTTGAACGGTGTCGCAGACGACCGAACAACAAAGAGAGACACGGCATGAACACAAGCCCGCTACCGCCCGGCACAGCAACCACCACCGACCGCATGGCCCTGATTGAAAGCGCACGGCGTGCGGTTTTGAGTGAAGGCGGCTTGCACGCGGCGCCTTGGGTGGAACCCTGGATCGACCGCTCCTGGCGCCGCTGCCTGGCCCAAGGTTTTCGCCCGCAGCAGGCCCTGGCTTTTCAGGCGGTTTCCGCGCCGGCCACGCACCGCGCCATTGAGGCCAGCCGTCCGCTGCTGCACGCGGCAGCTCCCGTCATTCAGTCGCTCGCGCGGGCTATGGCAGACACCCGCTACTTCGCTATCCTGACCGACGCACAAGGCGTGGTCATTGACGTGAACGGCCCGGTGGACCGCCACAACCCGCAGGCCAGCCTGATCGCCCGTGTGGGTGTGGACCTGTCTGAGCAGGCGGTGGGAACCACCGCCATTGGCGCCACCCTGGCCGAACTGCAACCGGTGTGGCTGCACCGCGGAGAACACTTTTTTGACGACACCGGCATTTACAGCTGCGCCGGTGCACCGCTGTTTGGTCCCGACGGCCGCTGCGTGGGCATGCTCGATCTCACAGGCATCCATGTGGCCGAGCGCCCGGCGCTCAAACACCTGGTGGCGCAGTCGGCCAGACGCATTGAAAACGCACTCACACTGGCGCAACCCCACCAGCTGCTGCTGCGCATCCACTGGCCCGGCAGCTCACCCGACGAAGACAGCGCTGGTCTGGTCTGTGTGGACGCCGACGGCTTTGTGACCGGCACCAACCGCGCCGCCGCTGACATGCTCACCCTGGCACCCGGCGCGCCCTGGCCCCATTGCAGCGACGTGTTTGCGGTGCCGTTTGAAACGCTGTTTGATGACGCCCGCAGCGCAAGCGCTGCGCGTGAACTGCCGTTGTGGTCGGGCCTGCGTCTGGCGGTGTGGAGTCGATTGAGCAACGACCGAGCCCAACCCCAGAACCCGCCACCAGCCAGGCACACCAGCTTGCCGCTGAAAGACGTCGAGACGGCACTCATACGCAAAGCGGTGGAAGACGCGCGCGGCAATGTGATGGAAGCAGCCCGCTCGCTCGGCATCAGCCGTGCCACCGTTTACCGCAAGCTGAGTAGCAAGCGTCCCGGCGGTCCCGCCTGACCCGAAAGGGTTGCCCTCAGGCTGTGGTGAGCGTGAGCTTGTTCTGTCGAAAAATGGCCAGCATTTCTCCAGATGCGTGCAGACGGCGGAAAGCCTCTTCCACCAGCAGCCGGAGCTGGCGATTGCGCGACTTGATCGCGACACCCACCGGCCAGCCACGATCAACCAGATTGCCCAGTTTAATTTCCTCTATACCCAGATGGGCAGGTGAAGCAGCAAGGCGGGCCAGCACGTACTCGCCCTGGGCACGGGTCACATAGGCTGCGGCCACCGTGCCATCCACCACCGCCTGCGCCGCCAGCAAACCGGTGTCGAACAAGCGAACCTGATCTTTCAATATTCCGCCGCCGTAGCCCAACATTGCAGAGGTCAGGCCCATGCCGCGCTCTCCTGCCAGGGGCAGTCCTTTGAGGTCGTCTGGGGTCTCCACGCGTTGCAAGCGCCGACGGTCGACCAGCAAAACGGGAACCTCTTTCTGGTAGGTGCCGAAAATGAAGGCCAGGCGATCGGCCATCATGAGGTGCATGTCAACAGGGACGCGCATCAGCAGATCTGCCGGGCCATGGCCCAGGTAGTGCCCTCGGGTCACCATGTTGCGCAGATCGCCATGCATGTCTTCCGCCGCCTGAAAAGGCAGCAGGGAGAGGCCCAGGCCCATTTCACGCGTCAAAGCACGGGCAATGTCGATATCGAGCCCTTGCATGTTGGCGGGCGGTCCGTAGGAATAGGGTTCGTTGTCTTTGTAGACGGCGACGATGAGTGATCCGCGCTGTTTGATGACCTCGAACTCAGAAGGCTCACCATCGTCAGGCCGCTGGGCCAATGACAAGGGCGCCACGGTGGAGCACAGGGCAGCGGCAAGCACCTGACGGCGGCTCGGGTACGCCGAGCCGCCGCTGGGCAATGGGGGGGCGGGGGTGTCGTGCTGGTTCAATTTGGTCTCCTGTGCGGGTTGGGCAAATCGTCGCCTGGAAGTGGTGCTCTAGCCTGCCCAGACGGCCGGGATCCACTCGGACCCGCCGCACTCGGGCAAACACTCAGAGGGCATCAGGGTTCGCGACGCGTTTCGAGGTAGGCCTTGATGGTCCAGATGGCTTCCTGCGACAAGGTGCTTTCAAAGGGTGGCATGTAGACGCGTCCATCCCGCACACGACCGCGGCGCACGGTGGCCACATAGAACTCGTCCATTTCTTTGAAACACGCCTTCTTCTTGGCTTCGTCTGCCATGCCCGTGCACTCTTGGTCAAACTTGCGCAAGTCAGGAGAAATACCCCCTGAGATGGCTTCGAGCCCGTGGCAACGCGCGCAGTTCTGGTTGTAGGCCGAGGAACCGATGCGCAAGGCTTCCTTGTACTCCGGTGCGCCGGTGGTGTACGGGTTGCTGTCCAGCCATTTTTCGCCCAGCTTGGGCAGCGTGCTTGTGTCAACCGCCTGGGGGGTGACATCCCCATGGGCATGGACCACCGCGGCGAGACCCGCACACAAGGCCAGGCCAAGGGCCCAGCGGCCCAGAAGTTGGATACGAAAATGGATGGGATATTTCATGGGTTTGTCTCCGAAGACTGAAAGCTGAAAAACGGGTACGCAACCCTCTTCAGCAATATGCAGGCCAGGCACACTTTGGGCCAAAGCAACGCCCTGCCAGCGCCCCGAGAAGGTTTCAGTTACACGCTAGACAAGAGCCATCGCGCAACACCAGTGTTGCAATTTGAAGCAGAAATATCTCCCCCTGGTACAGACGCAGCCCGCTGTGAGCCAACACATGGGGTGGGCGCGCCTGTGGCGAGCAATTTGCTTTGTCTGGAACACTCCAGCGCCACGGTCTGGAGCAACCAAGGGAAAGCCTGTGTTGATCCCTGACACAGATGCGAGGACAATGAAATGCAAGAAATCAAAAAAGTTGATCCGTCTTCGACGGGCACATCTCATGAGATGTTGCCGTGGGGAATGGATCCCTGGGACACCTTGACCCCGGTAGCAGGAGACGACATGAACGGCGGGATGCAGATGCACGGCATGGGCCGCCCGAAGGGTGGCCACAACATGTCCAATGACCTAAAAGGCACGGATGCGGGCTTGATCTCTCAGTCGCATCGGCGTTCGCTCGCGCACGGCCTGTCGGCACAGGACGAACCCGATTTTTCCAGCCCCGGACGCGGGCTACTGGCCGACGTGCTGGAGGAGAACAAGTTTCTTTTCCAGCACGCGGCGCCCGTCATGGAGACCCTGTACGACCAGATCGTCAACACCCACAGCATGGTGCTGCTGACGTCGGCACGTGGCATGGTGCTGCACTCGCTGGGCGACACCGACTTCCTTGAAAAAGCCTCACAGGTGGCGCTGACCCCGGGCATGGATTGGTCTGAAGAAAACAAAGGGACGAACGCTATTGGCACCGCCCTGACCGAGCAAGAAGCGCTCACGGTGCACGGCAGCCAGCACTACCTGAACGCCAACAAATTCCTCACCTGTTCAGCGGCCCCCATCTTTGACCCTTATGGCCAGGTCATTGGCGCGCTGGACGTGACCGGAGACCACCGCAGCGTGCACCAGCACACGCTGGCGCTGGTGCGCATGTCGGCGCAGATGATCGAAAACCACATGTTTGCCGACATCTTCCCCAAAGCCATCCGCATCCACTTTCACACGCGATCGGAATTTCTGGGCACGCTGGTGGAGGGCATCGCGGTGTTCTCACCCGAGGGGCGGTTCCTTTCGGCCAACCGCAGCGCGCAGTTCCAGATGGGGCTGCCGTACAGCGCGCTCAAGGCACACACGTTTTCGTCGCTGTTCGGCATGTCGGTGTCGGCGCTCTTCGAACGCTTCAGCGGTGCGCTGCCCAACCCGAAACAACTCTGTTTGCACAACGGCGTGTCGGTGTGGTGCCGCATGAAAGCCAAGGCGGCCAACGCATGGTCAGGCTCGGTGACCAGTGCTACCGCACAAGGCATGTCCAGCCCCGCAGACATGCGTTCTGGCGATGCACCCGGCACAGCCGCTTCTGCACCCGCGCCCCTGAAGCAAACAGGTAAAAAAATGCAGTTTTCCTCCCTGCACTACCTCGACACGGGTGACCGGCAGGTGTCGTCGGTGATCCACAAGTTGCGCATGGTCTCGGGGCGGGACATTCCCATCATGATCCTGGGCGAAACCGGCACCGGCAAAGACCTGCTGGCGCAAGCCATTCATGGCGATTCCACCCGGTCTGCGCAGCCCTTTGTGTCGGTCAATTGCGCCTCCATTCCAGACACGCTGATCGAGTCGGAGCTGTTTGGCTACGAAGAAGGTGCCTTCACCGGTGCGCGCAAAAAAGGCTCCATTGGCAAGATCTTGCAAGCCCATGGCGGCACCCTGTTTCTGGACGAAATCGGTGACATGCCCAAGCACCTGCAGGCGCGGCTGCTGCGGGTGCTGCAAGAGCGCAAAGTCAGCCCGCTGGGCGCAGGCAAAGAGGTGGATGTGGACGTGGCGGTGGTCAGCGCCACCCACAAAAACCTCAAAGACATGATCGCCCGGGGCGAGTTTCGGGAAGACCTTTACTACCGCCTCAATGGACTGGTGGTGCGATTGCCTGCGCTGCGCGAGCGGTCCGACTTCGACCTGGTGGTGCAAAAGATTCTCAAGTCGCTGTGTGAAAACGGAGAGCATGTGGGCATCTCGCCCGAGGTCATGGGCGTGTTCAAACGCTACCACTGGCCCGGCAATTTCCGGCAACTGCACAACCTGCTGCGTACAGCCGTGGTGATGGTGGGCTGTCAGGGTGAGATCGCTTTTGACCACCTGCCCGACGATTTCATGGAAGAACTGGAACACGGGCCGGCTGAAACCCGACTGACCCCGCCCATGCACATGTTTGCCTCTGAGGCGCTGCAGTCCAGCCCTTCAGACACCACGGCCATGCCCGAGCCAGAAGGGCACCGGCTGCAAGACGTGGCGCTCGGTGCCATGGCGCAAATGCTGCGGCTGCACAAGGGCAATGTGTCGGCCGCCGCCAAGGCGCTGGGCGTGTCGCGCAACACCATCTACCGCAAGAAAGACCAGCTACCCCCCGATGTGCTGGGCTAGCCACGCGGTACACCCGCAGCGTTGGACTCACTGCCCCTGAAGAGGCTGCATTTGCCCCGGAAGCGGAACGGCGCTGTGAGCACCCTGCTCCATCCAAACCGGCTCCAGTTCGCGCCAGGCGCGCTGCACATTGAAGGCATGGCGTTCGGCGTAGCCCGCCCAAGATCGGTAAGCAGGCAAGTCAACCACACCCGCCTCCTGCGGCTGACGGCCTTCGTCCATGGCGCGCAAAACACCCTGGCGCAACGCCAGCAAATAGGCCCGCGTGCCCAGCAGCGCTGAAGGCGCCTGTCCCGGGTCTGCGGCAACCGACACCACCGTGGCCACCACCTGGGTTGGGCCCAGCGCTTGCAGACGGTCCAGCGCATCCAGCCAGCCGTCCAGCCGGCCCTGCGCCAGCTCCGGAATGCGCTCGCCGTACACCAAGCCGCCAGCCCACAACAGGCGGTTTTCGGCATTCCACAGCACCAGATCCCCTTCGGTGTGCCCTCGCTCAACCGGCATCACCTCCAGCACCAAGGGGCCCAGCACCAACCGCTGCCCCTCTTGCAAAGTGTGGGTGGGCAAAACGATGTGGGTGCCCGCCATGGCTGCAACCCCCACACGCGCCGTCAAACTGGCCAGGCAACCCGGGCAGCGCTGCTGCATCGCCGTGCGGGTGGCTTCGCTGGCCCAAACCGTCAGCTGTCCGGCGACCATCCGATCGGCAAACGCTGAGTTGGCGAGCACGTTTTCCGCGTGGGCATGGGTGTTGACGATCCACTGCACCTCGGCGCCGAAACGACACGCCAACGAGCTGCGCACACGCTCGCCATGGCGTTGGCTGGGCCCCGGGTCGATCACCAGTGCGTGTGCGCCCGCCACCAGCGCTGTGGTCGGCGCAACATGTCCTTCATTCAGTGCCGACACTTCCCCTTGAGCCGCAGGGTGCCAGACCCAGACACCGGGAGCCAGGGCTTGCCAAGGCACCGCTGGGGAAGCCTCGCAACTTTCAGCGGGCGTACCTGCGTATGCCGTGGGCCACAGGGCAGCCGCAGCCCACAGAACCAAGGCCCAGAACCTGCTGCGCCCCCAGCGCGAGCGCCTGAATGCCATCACCTGGTGCTCCGTACACGGACGCGCAAAGCACTCAGCATGTCGGGCTCATGCCCCAGGTGCCCGCTACACGGCCCCATCAAGGTCACTGCCCCAGGCGCTGTGCGTTGCCCCAGGGCGACCCAGCTGCGGCTGTTGGCGGGCGGACAGATGGCGTCAAACCGCCCGTGCACCCAGTCCACCGCAACGCCCTGCTGGGCCAGGCTCAGCACCGCCCGGTCCAGCCCGCCCGGCCGCACAAAGCCCCGATGCAACAAGTAGTGCGACTGGATGCGGAATTTGTTCAAAGACCGCTGGTCAGCTTGATTCATGCTCGGACGCTTCACTTCGGCCTGGGCCCGCCGCTGCTGGCGATGCAGCGCACTCCAGCCGCGTCGTATGGCAGTCGCCAAAACAGGCTCCTGTCGGCCTGGCGCTTGCATGGCGTGGCGCAGGCTGCGCCGCATGCCCCGGCCCGCGGCCTCGGTTTCCAGCAGGTTCCAGCGCCGCAACACGCGCAACGATGCAACACTGGGTGTTCCAGATTGAAGCAGTTGCTTCAGCCGCGCCAGCAATGGCGGCAAAGCATGGCCCGCCGAGGTGGGCCAATGGGGCTCCGCACCCAAGCTGCGCATCACGCCAGGGCTGGGCTGCAACAAGCCCCCCACTTCGCACCGCCGCAACGCAAAGGCACCGCGCAGCACCAGCCGCTTCACCCGCTCGGGATGCGCCTGCGCATAAGCCAGGGCCACCACCGTGCCCCACGAACCGGCCAGCACAGCCCAGCGCTCCACCCCCAGGTGCACCCGCAACGCCTCGAGGTCGGCCACCAGGGCAGGGGTGGTGTTGGCCGTGGTTTTGCCCTGTGGGCGGCTGGCACCGCAGCCGCGCTGGTCGGGCGCAATGGCCCACTGGCGCGCCAGGTCCAGCGGCGCCAGCATACCGGGCTGGCAACTGCTGCCCGGGCCTCCATGCAGCAGCAACCAGGGCTCGCCGGCGGGGTTGCCCACAGCACGCCATGCCATGTGGTGCCCCCGGCCCACCGACAGGTAGCGCGGCGCTGGCCAGGCACTGCCGCGAACGGCAAGCTTCGCAGGCTCAGGGTTGACCCTAGGTTGGACTTTCATGGCATTTATATTGCTTAATAACCTCGCGGCT
The DNA here is from genome assembly GCF_058731905.1 of Hydrogenophaga sp. L99. Lineage (NCBI taxonomy): Bacteria > Pseudomonadati > Pseudomonadota > Betaproteobacteria > Burkholderiales > Comamonadaceae > Hydrogenophaga > Hydrogenophaga sp. L99. The sequence goes on from NZ_CM178972.1 coordinate 2,252,058, forward strand.
TGATGTGCAGTGGTGCTGACAAGTTTGCAGACATGTTTCATGCCAACCCACTTTTGGAGACCTGACTATGCAATGGACCACCCCCGCTTTCACCGACCTTCGCTTCGGTTTCGAGATCACGATGTACATCGCCAACCGCTGATCCAGCACCGATCTGCAACCAGGCGCACGGGTGAACAACGCGTGCGCTTTTTTCTTCCTCTTTCTTTCCCTTTGTGACAGGTCAGTCTATGCGCATCCGGGTTCTGGGCTCTTCGGCCGGCGGTGGTTTTCCCCAGTGGAACTGCAACTGCCCCAACTGCGACGGCCTGCGCCGCGGCACCCTCAAGGTCAGCGCCCGCACGCAATCGTCCATCGCGGTGAGCGTGAACGAAGCCGACTGGCTGCTGGTGAATGCGTCTCCCGACGTGTTGACCCAGATCCGCGCCACACCCGCTTTGCAGCCCGCCCGCGCCATCCGCGACAGTGGCATCGCCGCCGTGTTGCTCATGGATGCACAAATCGACCATGTCACCGGATTGCTGATGCTGCGCGAGCGGCAAACGCCCTTGCCCTTGCTGGCCACGCCCGAAGTGTTTTCGGACATTTCCGCCGGCTTTCCCATCACCAAAATCCTGTCGCATTACTGCGGTGTCAACACCCACGATCTGCCGATTGACGGCAGCACGGTCGACGTGCCGGGCATGCCCGGCCTGCAGGTGCAGACCGTGGCGCTCTCGTCCAAGCCGCCTCCGTACTCTCCGTTTCGAGGCAACCCCCGCCCGGGTGACAACATTGGCCTTTTGCTGCGCAACCCCGCCACGGGGCAGCGCGCGTTTTACGCGCCGGGTCTGGCCGAAGTCACACCCGCGCTCATCGAGCTGATGTCTGTGTGCAGTGCGGTCCTGGTGGACGGCACCTTCTGGACCAACGATGAAATGCAGCGCCTGGGCCTGTCGACCAAGGCCGCGCTCGACATGGGCCACCTGCCGCAAAGCGGCCATGGGGGCATGATCGAACAGCTGGACCGGCTGCCCGCTGGCGTGCGCAAAATCCTCATCCACATCAACAACACCAACCCCATGCTGGTGGAAGATTCCGACGAGCGTGCCGAGCTCACGGCTCACGGCATCGAGGTCGCCCACGATGGCATGGACATCACGTTCTGAAGAGCCCGGCCATGGAAATCGCACAAGCCATCCGCCCCGACAACCACCTGCCCGCCTGGAGCCCCGCTGAGTTTGAAGCACAGCTGCGCGACAAAGGCCGCAGCTACCACATCCACCACCCGTTCAATGTGCGCATGAACGCCGGCGGCTGCACGCCCGACGAACTGCGCTGCTGGGTGGCCAACCGGTTTTATTACCAAATCTGCATTCCTCGCAAGGATGCCGCCATTTTGGCCAACATGCCCGACCGCGCGCACCGCCGCCTGTGGGCCGAGCGCATTCTGGACCACGACGGATACGGCGACTTTGAGGGCTCGGCCGCTGGCGGCATTGAAGCCTGGACGCGCCTGGGTGAGGCCGTGGGCATTTCGCGTGAAGAACTCTGGTCTTTGCAACACGTGGTGCCCGCGGTGCGCTTTGCTTGCGACGCCTATGTGAATTTCGCGGCCAAAGCGCCCTGGCAGGAAGCGGTCTGCTCGTCCCTCACCGAAATGTTCGCGCCGCAGATTCACAAAGACCGCCTGGCCACCTGGCCCACCCACTACGCCTGGATCGAGCCCAGCGGACTGGGTTATTTTCGAAGCCGCATCCCACTGGCCAGCCGCGACGTGGAACACGGCCTGCAGGTCACGCTCGCCCACTTCACCACCCGCGCTGCGCAGCACCGCGCGCTCGACATCTTGCAGTTCAAGCTGGACATTTTGTGGACCATGCTCGATGCCATTGAAAAGGCCAGCCAGCAATGAGCACGCTGCCCGAACGCCCCAAGCTGTCGCGCCGCTTTCGGCTGCAGTTTGAGGAAACACAAAACCGCTGGGTCCTGCTTTACCCCGAAGGCATGGTGCAGCTCAACCCGAGCGCTGCTGAGATATTGATGCGCTGCGACGGCGAGCGAACGATTGGCGCCATCGTGCACGAACTTGAAGCCGCGTTCAACGCCCAAGGCATCGCGCCCGAGGTGAGCTCGCTCCTCGAAGAAGGACAGCGCCGTGGCTGGATTGACTGACCCCGCGATCGGGCAGCCCCTGTGGCTGCTGGCCGAGCTCACCTACCAGTGCCCGCTGCACTGCGTGTTTTGCTACAACCCCACGCAGCACGCCCGCGTCAAGAGCGAACTGAGCACCGAGCAGTGGGTGGACGTGATGCAGCAGGCCCGCAAGCTGGGCGCGGCGCAGCTCGGGTTTTCGGGTGGTGAACCGCTGCTGCGCGACGACCTGGAAGAACTGGTGCAAGAAGCCCACCGCCTGGGGTATTACACCAACCTCATCACCTCCGGCGTGGGCCTCACGCCCACCCGTGCGCAAAAGCTCAAAGACGCCGGACTCGACCATGTGCAGCTCTCGTTCCAGGACTCCACCAAAGAGCTGAACGACTTCTTGAGCCACACCAAAACCTTTGAGCTCAAGCAGCGCGTGGCCAAGCTGATCAAGACGCACGACTGGCCGATGGTGATGAACTGTGTGCTGCACCGGCACAACCTGCCGCACGTGGGCAAGATCATCGAGATGGCGGTGGCGCTGGAAGCTGAATACCTGGAACTCGCCAACACGCAGTATTACGGCTGGGCCTGGGTCAACCGGGACCACCTCATGCCCACTCGCGAGGCGCTGCAAGAAGCCGAAGCCGTGGTGAACCGCTTTCGCGCCGAGCAGGAAGGCCAGACCGGACCCAAAACCCGCGTGCTGTTTGTCGTGCCCGACTACTTTGAAGAGCGGCCCAAAGCCTGCATGAACGGCTGGGGCTCGGTGTTCCTGTCCATCGCACCCGACGGTCTGGCCATGCCCTGCCACAACGCGCGCGACCTGCCCGGCCTGCAACTGCCCAATGTGAAAGACACGCCCATCGCGGAGATCTGGCAACGCAGCAACGCGTTCAACGCCTTCCGTGGCGACAGCTGGATGAAGGCGCCCTGCCGCACCTGCGATGAGCGCCACAAAGACTTTGGCGGCTGCCGCTGCCAGGCCTTTTTGATCACCGGCGACGCCACCGAGGCCGACCCGGTGTGCAGCAAGTCACCGCACCACGAAAAGGTGGTGCAGCTGGTGATGCAGGCACCCACGCGACGCAGCATCCCTATCGTGTTCCGCAGCGACGACGAATCGCGCCTGCTGCATCCCTCGAACTGAACATGCCCGCAACCACGCCCGCCAGCGCCCAACACCACCGCATGCTTGGCGCCGCGCTGGCCAGCCGCATTCCTGGCGCAAGCCTGCGCCCGATGGCGCTGGAGCGCATGGCGTACGGCCTGTTCCTGCTCTGGCTGGCTTACATGGGCCTGCTCGTGTTTGGCGCCTGGCTGCTGTGGCAAGCGGGCGCCTGGCACCGCCTGGTGCAAGCCGACCCCACGGGGCTCACGGTGGCCATCGTGCTGCTCTTTGCGGGCTGCTCGGCCTGGGCTGGACGGCGCGCCTGGGTGCTGGGCCAGCAGCGCCTGCTGCTGGACGCACAACTCGCAGCATCTTCTACTGCGCTACCCACCGGCTGGAGCGCTGAGTACCACCAGGGCTGCACCCGGCCCGGCGCCGACCACACCATCTGGCTGCAGGTGCTGGGGGAGCGCGCCCACGGCCCACACGAAATGGCCTGGTGGCTCAACGGCATCCAGCTCAAGCTCGGGCTGCTGGGCAAGGTGATTGGCTTCTCCATCCTCGCTTTGCAACTTGGGCAAATGGACAGCTTCGACGCCAGCCAGTCGTCGCAATTGCTGAAGAACCTCACAGGCGGTCTGGGCATCGCGCTGCTCACCACCGTGACCGGCCTCACCGGCAACATCTTGCTCGGCCTGCAACTCATGCGGCTCGACCGCTTTGCCGATGCCCTCGTGGCCGACACGCTGTCCAACAGCCCCGCGCCCACGACCCACCCACCGCAGGAGTCCCCCGATGGCGATCGGTCGCTCGGCTCGTGACACCGAGACCGATCCGTTCTACGACATGTTGTTCAACATGTTGATCGCCTTCGTCTTCTGTTTTGTCATCGCCCTGCTCGCGTTCAACCCCAAAGCCCGCAAGGCTGGCGATGTGCCGGCCAAGGCCGAATTCATCGTCACCATCTCCTGGCCCGACAACAACCCCAACGATGTGGACGCCTGGGTGCTGGAGCCCGGCGGCAAAACCTTGTGGTTCCGCCAGCGCGACGCAGGCATGCTGCATCTGGACCGCGACGACCGCGGCGCCAAGAACAGCAGTGTCGTTGTCGACGGTCGCCTCATCGAGAGCACCGTGCGCCAGGAAATCGTCACACTGCGCGGTTTGGTTCCGGGCGAGTATGTGGTCAACGCCCACTACTACGAAAGCAACGACAAAAGTCCCGTGGACGTCACCGCCACCATCATCAAGGTCAACCCCCAGGCGGAAATCGTCTTCACCGGCACACAGCGCCTTCCCTCACCGGGAGACGAGCGCACCATGGTTCGTTTCTCCATTGACGACGCAGGCCGCGTGACCGACCTCAACACCCGGCCGCTCGAGATCGTCCAGCGCGCAGGCCTTTGACCCTGAAAAGCCCACCCCATGATTCCTGCTGTTTCTTCCGAGCTGCTGTGGCTGGGGCTGGTGTACGCCCTGCTGGCTTTTTTGCTGCTGGTGCTGTGTCTGTCGACCCGCTGGCACTGGGGCGTCAAGCTGGCCATGGTGGTCATGGTGAGCGGTTTTTACCCCTTGGGGCAGCAGACCCTGAAGGGTCTCTCGGGATGGCCATCCGAAGACCAACTCCCCGAGCGATTTTTGCTGCTCTCCGCTGTTTTTGATGAACCCAGCCCGGCGCGCGGCCATGCAGGTGCCATCCATATCTGGGTGCACCCCATGAAGGACAACCGGCCGGTGGAGATGCCCCGGGCTTTCCGCTTGCCCTACCAGAAAGACCTGCAAGGCATCTTGAACGATGGCCTGAAGAAAGCACGGGACGGCAACAGCCAGATGGGCTCCGTGGAGCCCGTGCGCGGTGCCCGCGGTTTGCCCTGGCTGCGCCCCGCAGGTAACGACCAGCTGCAGATCAAGCTCAGCGACCTGCCGCGTGCGCAGTTGCCCGAAAAATGAAGGCAGCCCTTGCGCCGCCTGGCGTCTTCCCCCTGCCTCATTTTCAGCCTGAAGGGGGTCGCGTCTGCGGCCTCGCGCCAGTCTGGTTGGCGCTGGCCTTGCTTTCGGGGTGCGCCGACCCTGACAGGGGCAACGAATGGTTTCCGTTGCGTGAAGGCGATGAGCAGACTCTGGCGGTCACCTACGCGATGGACGAGCCGCGCGAGGCCGAGCAATGGACGCTGCGCGTGCAGGCGCACGCCACCTTCCAGGAACAACCGGTGGCCGTGCGCCGCCACTCGGCTGGCATCAGCTACTTTCTGTTGGCAGACACCAAGGGGATCCGTCGGGTGGCGACGCAGTCGGACCTCGACAACGACCCCACCGCAGACGCCGAGCCGGTTTGGGTGCTTAAGGCACCGTACCAGGTGGGCACCGAATGGACCACCCCCACCGTGCCCTACCTGCTCCAGCGCAAAAACGAGCACCCCCGCGACCTCAAATACACCCACAAGGCACAGATGATCTGGCGCATCGAGGCGGTGGACGATGTGGTGAAGCTTGCCGACGGCAGCACACTCAGCCCCTGCCTTCGCGTGAGGGGCGAGGCCCGCCTGAACCTCTACACCGACCCGGTGAACGGCTTCACCGACGTGCCACTGATCAGCCGCGAGTGGTATTGCAAAGGCCTGGGCCTGGTGAAACTGGAACGCGAAGAAAAAGTGCCCAGCGGCTTTTTGGTCGGCGGGCTGCTCCGCGCTGAATGGGCCAGGTAGTGCGACCCAGCGAACGCGGCGGGCCATGACACGTCAGCGCCCCGTTGACTGAGCCCCCGCGGTCGAGGCCAACGCCGCCACCGCCGCCGGGTAATCTTGTGCAGCGGCGAGACGCAACCACGTGACACTTTGCGCCAGATCGCGTTCGCGGCCACGGCCGGTTCGGTGCATCACGGCGAGGGCATATTGCGCCTCTGCGTTGCCCGCCCTTGCAGCCTGCTCGAAGCGCCTGGCCGCTTCGGGCAAGCTGCGGTCGACTCCCCGACCGGCCTCGTACATCCAGGCCAAACGGGTCTGGGCGCGGCTATCGCCTCCCTCAGCAAGTTGGCGGTACAGCCCGGCAGCCTCTGCGTGCTGCCCGCTGGCGCTCAGCCATTCGGCACGCTGGTAGGGGCTCAGCTTCTCCGGGGGTTGGCCCAGCGTGGCCAGCGTGCTCAAGGCATCCTTGTCGCCGCCCTGGGCTGCGAGCGTGAGGTAAACACGGGCTTTTTCGACATCGCGCGGGAGCTGCACCCCTGCGCTGTACAGCATGCCCAGCCGGTATTGGGCCTTGAAATTGCCCGCTTGAGCGGCGCTGGTGTACAGCGCCTCGGCCTTGCGCATGTTGCGCGGCTCGCCCAGACCATCTTCGGCCAGGATGGCCAGGTTGAACAGCGCATCGCCGTTGCCTACCTCGGCCAAGGTTTCCCACACCTCGCGAGCAAAGGCGTAGTTGGCCATTTTGAACTCGGCATACGCTTTGTAGTTGCCCATGGCCGGGTTGCGCAACCAGTCGGCGCGGTCGCTGTCCTGCGCAATAGCGCCCGTTGTGGCGCTCGCCAGCAAGACCGCCAAGACCCAAGCCGGGAGCGTTGTGAACCGTGCAGGGAGCATGAGGGGTACCGGTGAGATGGGGCGTGCTGCCGGATCACTCGATCCGAAGCTCCTGCACCCAGCGCGCCCCGGGGGTGAAATCGTCGCGATCCATGGCGCCGAAAGGCGGCTGGTTGGGATTTTCCGGCGGCGCACCGATGCGGTTGAGATCCACCGCCTGCGGCGTACCGACCAGGCCCGCCGGTGTCAGGCTGAACCTGAAGATCATGCCGTTCCAGAGCTTGGCGCCAAAGTCAGCGGGTTGCTTGTAAAAGAACAGCAGGCTGTGCTCCAGCCAGGCGAAGTTGGCGGCGCTCACGGTTCCCGGCTGCGGGTAGGGGTAAGGCACGAAACAGCTGATTTCCTGCGCGGCGGGCAGGCATTTGAATTCGCGCATGGAGAGAAAGTGATCCCGCATCACCGTGTGGTCCATCTGCACACGAAACGCCGATTGCCCACCATCAAGCGCTGTGAAAACGACCTTGCCAATCGGGGTTCGATTTCCGTCACGCGTCACGGCCACGAGGGATTTTTCGCCCTCGGGCAGCACCGGCTGTGCCGCGGCAGTGCTCAGCGAGAGCGCAGCGGCCAGCGCGATCAGTGTTGGGCCGTCATGACCCATTGGGCCAGGGTCTTGATGTCGGCAGGGCTCATGCTTGGGTGAGCCGGCATCGGAATGCGGCCCCATTTACCCTTGCTGCCGTTCTGGATGGATTGGGCCAGCGAGGCCGCAGCGTCCTTGTCACCCTTGTACTTTTCAGCGATGGCGCTGAAGGACGGGCCCACAATTTTTTCCTTGGCCGAGTGGCAGGACATACAGCCATTGTTCTTGGACAGTTCCACGGTTGCCGCTTCGTCCACCGCATGCGCGGCGCCCGCAGCGAGAAGCAAGCCGGCGGTGAAGATAGAGAAAGTACGCATATCAAAAACACCAAAGAAAGAATGAAAAAGGATGGGGGTCCTGTCGCTGCAAAAAATGCGAAGAGACCCCAAACCAGCCCGCACCAAGGATCCAGCCTGGCCGGTCCGAGGTGGGGCCCCCACTCAAGGGGATGCCGCTGAGCGGCACAGACTGCCAATCACTTCAGCAGTTTGAAGGTCCAGACGGAACCGCCCTGCTCGAGGAAGTTGACCTTCTTGGCCACCTCGCCACCCCACAGCGGCACGGCGCCACCCCAGCCAGAAACCACGCTGATGTATTGCTCGCCGTCCTGCATCCAGGTCACCGGCGGTGCCACGATGCCGGAACCGGTCTGGAATTGCCAGACGATCTTGCCGGTCTTGGCATCTGCTGCCTTCAGGTACCCCTCGGGTGTGCCCCACAACACCAGATCACCCGCCGTCAACACGCCACCCCAGAGCGGCGCCTCGTTCTTCACTTCCCATTCGACCTTGCCGGACTTGGGGTTGATCGCACGGAGTGAGCCGATGTAGTCGTCGTACAGCGGTTTGATGGTGAAACCAGCGCCCAGGTAGGCGGCACCCTTCTTGTAGGTGACCGGCTCGTTCCAGATCTCCATGCCCCACTCGTTGGTCGGCACGTAGAACAGACCCGTCTTGGGGCTGTAAGCCATGGGCATCTGGTTTTTGCCACCCAGGAACGCGGGGGCTGCAAACACCGACGCACCCTTTTTGCCATCACCACCCGTGCCTGCCGGGTCACCTGGCCGGTTTTCTGGCACAAAGTTTGGACGCCCCGTCTTGAGGTCAATGCCGGTTGCCCAGGTGGTTTTGGTCACAAACGGGAAGGCGTTGACCAGCTTGCCGGTGGCGGCATCGTTCACATAGAAGTAGCCGTTGCGGTCAGCCTTGGCGCCCACGCGCTTGCCATCCATGTCAAAGGTGATGAACTCGTTGGTGCCGTCAAAATCCCACCCGTCGTTGGGCGTACCTTGGTAGTGCCACACGATCTTGCCCGTCTTGGGGTCGATCGCCACGGTCGACGCAGAGTAGAGGTTGTCACCCTTGCGCAGGTGGCTGTTCCAAGGACCGGGGTTGCCGGTGCCGAAATAGGCCAGACCGGTCTTGGGATCGTAGCTGCCACCCATCCAGGTGGCCGCACCGCCGGTTTTCCACATCTCGCCAGGCCATGTGGCGTTGGTGGTGCCGGAAATACCGTTTTCCTTGCCGTCTTTGAAACCCATGTGGCCTTCGACCACCGGGCGCACCCAAACCATCTTGCCGGTCTTGGGATCACGGGCTTCGACGCGACCGATCACACCGAACTCACCGCCAGAAACGCCCGTCATCAACAAGCCTTCGGCAATCAGCGGTGCAGCGGTGTAGCTGTAGCCCGCGCTGTAGTCGTCGATGCGCTCACGCCACACCACACGGCCGGTCTCCTGGTCCAGCGCCACCAGCTGCGCGTCCAGCGTGCCGAAGATCACCAGGTTGTCGTACAGGGCAGCACCGCGGTTGATCACGTCGCAGCAGGGCATGATGCCTTCGGGCAAACGGTGCTCGTACTTCCAGAGCTTCTTGCCGGTCTTGGAGTCGAGCGCAAAGATGCGCGAATACGACCCGGTGACAAACATCTTGCCTTTGTGAATCAGCGGCTGCGACTGTTGGCCGCGCTGCTTCTCACCGCCAAAAGACATCGACCAGGTGGGCACCAACCGGTTGATGTTGCGGGCGTTGATGTTGGTCAAAGGCGAGTGGCGCTGCAGCTGGGTGCCCAGACCATTGCTCAGCACGCTGTCGGTCGTCTTGGCATCGTCGGCGATCATGGCATCGGTCACCTGCGCACTGGCGTGGGCGGTGGCGGCCAGGATCAAAAGGCTCAGTAGCTTGCGTTTCATTGTGTTGTCTCCTGCTCATTCACGAGGTTGATGACTGAAGCCGAGCGCGATGCCCGGCCGGTGGCGAACTTCCCAGGCCTCCAGCTCCCAGGTTGCACACCCATATTGCGCAACATCTGTGCCAGGCTTTCCGGTGACACCTTTGCCTGGAGACCGCGCCTTGAAACCGGGAGGACGGGCGCAATTGCCCCAGCCTGCACAGCTCTCAAGCTTCAATGGCGGTGACACTGCTCAAAAATGGCGCAGTGCCGGTGTATCGCTTGTGACACCTGGCAGGTGCCCGCTGGCACGTCACAACCAGGGGCAGCTGCCGTGCGGGTCAGCGCCCTGTCAAGGCCCGCTGCTCGAAGCCGGGGTACCACTGCGTCAGCGTTCGGTACAACTCCACAGGCTGCGCCGCCCAGCCTGCGAAACGTGGCGGAACTGGCAGTGCCAGCACCTCCAACAGGTCCAGGCCACCCTCCGCCTGCGTCTTCATGTGGGCGTTGAGCCAGTCGATCCAGTCGCGCGTCTGGGCAATGCCTCGACGGCCCTCGTGCACCGGCCCGTGGCTGGGTACAACCACGCGAAACCCGCCAGTGGCAAGCAGGCCTTCGAGACGGTTCAGACTGGCCTGCCAGGCTTCAAAGTCGGCATGCGGCGTGGTGGGCACACGGTCGGCAAACACCAGCCCACCGGCAAACACCACGCCGGTGCTGTGGTCGAGCAGCACAAGGTCATCTGCCGTGTGGCCCGACAGCCGGATCAGTTCCAACCGGTGCTGCCCCAGCGTGCGCACCCCTGGCGCCAACGCTTGCGCCGCAGGCGCTGACTCGGTCTGCTTCATCCAGTCACCGCAAAGCCGGTAGAGGTTGTCGGCATAGGCGGCTCCCTCGGCCTGCATGCCGGCAATACTCCCGGGCAGCGCCTGCACAGGCCGGTTGGCCCAGGCCTGGTTACCGAAAAAATAGTCCGGATGCAGGTTGAGGTTGAGCACCTGCACCACCGTTTCCTGGGTGGTGCGTTCAATCAGCTTTCGCTGCTGCTCGCCATACAAACGGGACGGCCCCGTATTGACCACCACGACCCCGGCACCGGTGGCGATGAAGGCGGTGTTGATGATGTTGCAGCCATTTTGTCGGCTGAAGTCGTCCACCGCGCCTTCAATCACCCAGGTGCGTGGCGCGATCTGGCGCGCCTGCAGGTCGTAGTCGAGCTTGGCCATATCGGGCCTCGGCACGTGCGCCGGTGCTGCCGCCACCGCCTGCGCCTGCAGGGGTGGCACCACCAGCCAGGCTGCGGCGGCAAAACCCGCGAGCAACACGCCCTTCATGACAGCAGCTCCACGTTGATGCGGTTGCCATTGTTGTCGCGCCCCACCAGCCGCAGATGGCCCACGCCCTGGGGCGGCATTTCAAACGTGATGACGGGGTTTTCAGACACCGGCTCGTGCAGGCCCAGCCTCCACCAGGCTTGCCCGGTCGCGTCTTGCAACTCCAGATGCTCCAGGTGAAACGCTGGGATACCCGCCACCAGACCGGTGTCCATCGGGTGCATCACCCGCAGCCGCAAGCGCCTGCTGCCTTCGAGCACGTTGTTGAAGAAACGCGCCTGCACCTGGTTGAGTGTCTGGCTCCAGCTGCCGTCGGCCCGGGTAGCCCCGGGCACCGTGCAACCGCCACCGGCGGCCTGCACCCAGGTGCCGCCCACATGCCACTGGCCATCGGCGGTTTGCACCAGGGCGCGCACCGGCGAAGCCTGCTCCAGCCGCAGCCTGAACGCCAGCACCGGCAGGGACCGCATTGGCGCGAAGTCCAGCACCTCGCGCACGGGGTTGCGATCGGCCACCACGAGCATGCGCCGAATGCCGCCAGCGCTGCCCGCCAGTGCCCGGGCATCGACCTGGATCGGAACATTCATGGCATCGTCGGCAAAGGCCGGCCCCTTGACCACCACCTGGTCCGAAAAGCGCATCGACGCCTCGCCCAGGAAATGCCGCCGCAAGCCGGGCCATTGCATCGACCCCAGCGGATCACCGCCTGTGTGGTCCTCGGCCGCTCGCAGGCCCCGGGACGACAGCAGGCCCGCGCCCAGTCCCCAGCCGAGTAACTGGCGCCGTTGCACAAGCTTGATCATGGTTTTGTCTCCTGTCGTTGGGAATCAGGCTGCGCCGCGCTGGCGGATCCAGCCGCGCTGCGGGTCATAGCCCCAGAGTGCCAGCACAAAAAACACGGTGGTGCAGCCCAGCATCACCGCCCAGGTCAGCGTGTTCACCTGACCGTGCAACGCAAACCGGATCGCTTCCACCCCATGGCTGAACGGGTTGATCTGCGCCGCCCCATGCAACCACCAGGCACCCGACTCTTCGAGTTTCCACAAAGGGTACAGCGCCGGGCTGATAAAGAACATGGGGAAGATCACGAAGTTCATGGTGCCGGCAAAATTTTCGAGCTGACGCACATAGACCGACAGCACCAGCCCCAACGCAGCCAACATGGCCGCACAGCAAGCCATGGTCAGCAGCACCAAGGGCAAATTCCACGGCAGCACGTCCACACCGAAAAGCCAGGCGATGAACAAAAACACCGCCATTTGCAGCAGCGACAGGAAGGTACCCGCCAGCAACTTGAACGCCAACAACCAGCCCCGTGGCAACGGTGCGGTCAGCAGCAGGCGCATCACCCCCATCTCCCGGTCGTAGACCATCGAGAGCGAGCTCTGCATGCCGTTGAACAGGGCGATCATGCCCAGCAACCCCGGCAGCATGTATTCCTTGTATTCAATGTACGTTTCATAGGGCGGCTGTACGGCCACCCCGAACACGTTGTGGAACCCTGCCGCAAACACCACAAACCACAGCAAGGGCCTCACCAACGCCGAGCCCAGCCGTGAGGGCTGGCGCAAAAAGCGGGACACCTCGCGCCCGACCACGGCGCGCAGGGCTCGCAACAGGTGAAGTCCTATGGTCGGTTTTTGCATGCGCTCTCCGCGCGGTCCACACCCAGCGTGTCCAGGGTTTCGGTGGGGTGCAGCACACCGTCCATCGGTGCCATGGCAAGAACGCCATCGCCATGGGTCAGAAACACGGGCTGGCGCAACTGCCCATCCCACGGCCGGAAGCTCAAAGCCTTGCCCTTGAAGCCGTCCAGCGTGACCGACCCGCTTCGCAAGGCCTGCAGCTGCGCCGCCACCCCACCTTTGGGCTGGGCCAGCACCGCAGCGGCAATGGCACGGCCGGCCATCCAGGCGGCCCAGTCGTGCCCGTGCATCGCACGCTGCGTCTGACGCAAGAAACGCCGGGTGAGCTGGGGCGCGCCATACCGCTCCCACTGCGGGTGCCAGGCCAAAGGCACCAGCCCGGCGGCACCGGCCACGGGCCGCGGCCACTGCGTGGCGTAAGGCACGGTGCGCGCAAACTCGCCGTCGCTGTCCACCACCACCACCACCTCATGCTGCCGGTCCCCGGTCAGCAGGCGCAGGTTGCCCAGGTCCTTCTCGCGCGGATCGCCGCTGATCTTGAACGGCCGCTCTTGCACGATCTGGACACCAAAGCGCTTGGCTGAACGCCGGAAGGCCTCCAGTTGCACGGCGTCTTCTTCCAGCGGCCCGTGCAGCACCAGCACCTTGGTCCAGCGGCGCGAAGCCAGGTACTGCGTCGTGGCATCACCGGTCATGGCGCGGCTGGGGTAGGTGTGCAGCAGGTGGGGTTGGCAGTCTGCGCCGCGCAGGGTGTCGGCGTCCTGCGAAGCGTTGAACACCAGCGCACCGCCCAGCGCTTTCGGCGCCTGGGCGGCCAGTTCGCGCAGCAGCGGCACGGGCAGATCGGCCACCACGTGCTTGACCTTGGCCGCCTTCATCTGATCCAGCAGCCTTGCGATGCCTTGCGCTCCGTCCAGCTTGAACTCTTTGACATCCAGCGCCAAATTCTGGGTCCCCAGCTCGTAGGCCGAGTCTGACGCGCCAAGGCGCACGCCCTCGATGGCTGGCGATGTGGGATGCCCCGGATAAGCTCGCTCGGCCCGGCGTGGGGCGTGGCGGGGGTCGCGCTCCAGCGACACCACCGCTACCGGCGCTTGCGTAGTCGCCCACACCTGCACCGCCGGCCAGATGCTGGCCAACGAAAGGCTGGCCGACAGCACCCAACGGCGCCCGGCCCTCATCGGCTCACCAGCACCGAGTGCGGCACGCGACCCACAGAGACCGTGCGCACGGGCTTGGCCTTGGTGCCCGATACATCGACAAGCGTCATGTCATCGGACAAGCCGTTGGCCACATACAGGGTCTTGCCGTCCGGGCTGAGGTCCAGCCCCCAGGCGCGCTGACCCGCCAGCACCATCTGCTTGACTTGCCGCGTCGCCACGTCGACCTCGGCCACATGGTTGGCGCGGCCCAGGGCCACCCACATGCTCTTGCCATCCAGGCTGGAGACCAGGCCCACCGGCATCACGTCGGCATCGCGGAAACCCTTCACCTTGAACACCACCGTGTGCTTGACCGTGTGGCTGGCCAAGTCGATGACGCTCACCGAGTTGCTCAGCTCGTCACTCACCCACAGCTCGCTGCCGTTGGCCGCCGGCATGAAGCGGCGAGGCCGCTTGCCGACCTTGATGTCCTTGACCACCTTGCGGCTTTTCAGGTCGATCAGGTGCACCACATTCGCCACCTCGGACGTGACATAGGCGTACTTGTTGTCCTTCGTGACATAGATGCCCTCCGGCTCGCCGCCGGTGGCCACCGTGAACAGTTCCTTGCCGGTGGCCATGTCGTAGGCCGCCATCACGTTGGCGTCCTCGATGGATACGTAAACGGTACTCTGGTCGCTGTTGAAATCGAAGATTTCAGGGCTCTCGCCCAGCTCCATGGTGCGCACCATCTTCTGCGTGGCCATGTCGATCACACCCAGCTCGTTGCTGTTGCCGCAACACACGTACATGGTTTTCTTGTCCAGGCTCAACACCATGTGGCGAGGCCGTTCACAGGTGTCGATGGCACCCAAACGGTCGCCCTTGGCGTTGAACATGTAGATTTTTTTGTCCTTCTCGCTGGACACATACACCGTGCTGCCCGGCTGCGCCTGGACACCCAGGGCAAGACCAGCCAGCAGCAAAGAGGCCACCAGGCGGCCAACAGACGGTGCAGCGCGTTTCGGAAAGTTCATTGTGTGTCTCCTAAGGTTCGATCGATGACGTTGCTCACCACCCGTGCATCTGGGCAGGCGAGAGCATTGACAGCAAATTCGGTGCCACCTCGATAGGAACGCTTCTTGCAGGTTTTTTCATGCAAACACGGGCTTTAACCGCCCTACCCGTCCTCAAACCCGGCCTGATCCACAGGCTTTCGGCGCCCAGTGCCCGCTGTACCTTTTTCTGAATCAGTATGCAACACAGCGAACGCGCCGCACCGCTCCGAAATGACACAGGGGAAACCCGCATATCTCGCCGCGTTGTGCTGGCGGGAGGGCTGTTCGCTACCCTGCAGCTGCCTCGGGCACACGCTCGCACGCCCGCCTGGCCCGAACGACCGCTGCAACTGATCGTGCCTTGGCCGGCGGGTGGCGCCACCGACATGACCCTGCGCCTTCTGTGTGAAGAGGCGCAGCCCCTGCTGGGCCAACCCATCGTGGTCATCAACCGGCCCGGCGCGGCCGGCACCTTGGTGGCGCAGGTGCTCAACATGGCCCCACCCGACGGCTACACCATCGGCCAGGTGCCCATCACCGTGTACCGCCATGCGCTCATGAACCACGTGCCCTGGAACCCCCTGACCGACCTCAGCCCCATCGTGCAGGTGTCGGGCGTCACCTTTGGCGTGCTGGTGCCCGAGGGCAGCCCCTGGAAAAGCCTGAACGATCTGGTGGCCTGGGCGCAGCAGCACCCTGGCGAATTGATTCTGGGCTCCACCGGCATTGGCACCACGGCCCACCTGGCCATGGAAGAAATTTTGCTGCAGCACCAGGTGCGCTATGTGCACGTGCCCTACAAAGGCACCGCCGACCAGATGCTGGCCGTGGCCGCCGGGCAGCTCATGGCCGGGGTCAACTCCACCGGGTTTGCGCCCTGGGTGGAGCGCGGCCAGATTCGCCTGCTCGCCACCTTCAGTGCGCAGCGCAGCCCGCGCTGGCCCGCTGTGCCCACCTTCCGTGAGCTCGGGTACGAACACGCGGTGTACACATCGCCCTGGGGTCTGGCCGCCCCAAACGGCACGCCCGAGGCGGTGGTGCAACGGCTGCACGACGCGTTTCGCCAGGCCATGTTCAGCGACCGGCACCAGCAGGCGCTGGCACGCTACGATCAGCAACTGGACTACCTGAACACGGCCGACTACCGCCTGGCCGTGCAAGCCACGGTGGATCGCGAGCGGCGCCTGCTCAAACGCATGAACCTGCTGGCCAAGCCCATCAGCTGACCGCTGCGCACACCGAACCCACAAGTTTGAAACCCATGACGGAACACCTTCTGCTGAGCGCCCAGGGCCTGCACAAAGCCTATGCCGGCAAGCCCGCGCTCAAAGGGGTCAGCGTGGCACTGCACCCAGGCGAGATGCTGGCCCTGCTGGGCCCCAACGGTGCGGGCAAGTCCACGCTGCTGCAACTGCTCACCGGCCTCTTCAGCCCCGACCAGGGCAGCATCACCGTGATGGGCCACGACATGCACCGCCAGCCCAGTCACGCACTGGCTTCGCTGGGTGTGGTGTTTCAGCAGAGCGCGCTCGACATGGACCTGAGCGTGTTGGCCAACCTGCTGTTTCACACCGACCTGCACGGCATGCCGCGCGCCGTGGCCCGCCAGCGGATTGCCGCCGGGCTGGATGACATGGGCCTGGGCGATCAGGCTGGCGCGGTGGTGCGCAGCCTTTCAGGCGGCACGCGACGCAAAGTCGAGCTGGTGCGCGCCTTGCTGCACCAGCCGCAGGTGCTGCTGATGGACGAGGCCACCGTAGGCCTGGACCCGGCCTCGCGCCAGCACCTGCTGGACACCGTGCGTGGCCTGTGCCGCACGCGCGGCATGGCGGTGCTGTGGGCCACCCACCTGATTGAAGAAGCCAAGGTGGCCGACCGCCTGCTGCTGCTGCACCAGGGCTCGGTGCGGTTTGACGGCAGCATCGACGCCTTCATGCAGGCCGCACAGAGCGAAGACTTCCAGGCCGAGGTGCTGCGGCAGCTGGAAAAAACCACGCTTTGATCCGGCTCAGAGGCTGGCCTTTGCGGCGGCTTCCTCGGCATCCAGCTCGGCCATCTCGCTCTCGCTGAACACACGCGAGCGCGTGTGAAACGCCTTGCCCTCCGGCCCTTCCAGCGAGAAGGTGCCGCCGTGGCCTTCGATCACATCGATGATGAGCTGCGTGTGGCGCCAGTACTGGTACTGCGCCTTGCCGATGTAGAACGCGCAGCCACCGATATGGCCCAGGTACACGTCGCCCGCACCCATGGTGATTTCGCCGGGCAGGTAGCAGTTGGCCGCGCTGTTGTCGCAGCAGCCACCGCTCTGGTGAAACATCAGCTCAGGGCCGTGCTTGGTCTTGAGGAACGCGATGAGTTCGACCGCGGCCGGGGTGGCAATGACTTTTTCAACCATGACGGTCTCCTTGTTCTTCAACGGAAAACGCCAGAACGAAAATTCCGTTCCGGCGCGAAGTGTCCCAACCCAGAACGCAGCGGCACCGGCTGTGCCGGGCCGCCAGCGTTGCCCCCTTGAGGGGGTGACGCGCCGCAGGCGCGGCGCGGGGGTGGGTCAAAAGAAGCCCAGCTTGTTTTCCGAGTACGAAACCAGCAAGTTCTTGGTCTGCTGGTAGTGGCCCAGCATGGCCTTGTGGTTTTCGCGGCCCAGGCCCGATTCCTTGTAGCCACCGAAGGCGGCGTGGGCCGGGTAGGCGTGGTAGCAGTTGGTCCACACCCGGCCGGCCTTGATGGCGCGGCCCATGCGGTAGGCCACGTTGCCGTTGCGGCTCCACACGCCGGCACCCAGGCCGTACAGCGTGTCGTTGGCCATCTCCAGCGCGTCGGCTTCGTCCTTGAAAGTGGTCACGGCCAGCACCGGGCCAAAGATCTCTTCCTGGAAGATGCGCATCTTGTTGTGGCCTTTGAACAGCGTGGGCTGCACGTAGTAACCACCGTCCAGATCGCCGCCCACCTTGGCTTGCTCGCCACCGATCAGCACCTCGGCGCCTTCGGCCTTGCCCAGCTCCAGGTAGCTCAGGATCTTGGTCAACTGCTCTTTGGAGGCCTGCGCGCCCATCATGGTGTCGGTGTCCAGCGGGCTGCCCATCTTGATGGCGGCCACGCGCTTCAAGACACGCTCCATGAACTTGTCGTAAATGCTTTCCTGAATCAGCGCACGGCTTGGGCAGGTGCAGACCTCACCCTGGTTGAACGCGAACAGCACCAGGCCTTCGATCGCCTTGTCGAGGAAGGCATCGTCTTTGTCCATGATGTCGGCAAAGAAGATGTTGGGGCTCTTGCCACCCAGTTCCAGCGTGGCCGGAATCAGGTTGTTGGCGGCGGCCTGGGCGATCACGCGGCCGGTGGTGGTGGAGCCGGTGAAGGCAATCTTGGCGATGCGCTTGGAAGTCGCCAGCGGCATGCCGGCTTCACGGCCGTAACCGTTGACGATGTTCAGCACGCCCGGGGGCAGCAGGTCGGCGATCAGCTCGATCAGGATCAGCAGGCTGATGGGGGTGGACTCGGCGGGCTTCAAGACAATGCAATTGCCAGCGGCCAGGGCCGGCGGAATCTTCCAGGCGGCCATGAGGATCGGGAAGTTCCAGGGAATGATCTGGCCGACAACGCCCAGGGGTTCCTTGAAGTGGTAGGCCACGGTGTTGCCGTCGATTTCGCTCATGGAACCTTCTTCGGCGCGCAGGCAGCCGGCGAAGTAGCGGAAGTGGTCCACGGCGAGCGGGATGTCGGCGTTCAGCGTCTCGCGGATCGGCTTGCCGTTGTCCACGGTTTCGGCGTAGGCCAGCAACTCGAGGTTGGCTTCCAGGCGGTCGGCGATCTTCAGCAGGATGTTGGAACGCGTGGTCACGTCGGTCTTGCCCCAGGCATCAGCCGCAGCGTGGGCGGCGTCCAGCGCCAGGTCGATGTCTTCGGCGGTGGAGCGTGCGGCTTGCGTGTAGACCTTGCCGTTGACGGGCGATATCACGTCAAAGTACTGACCCTTGACCGGGGCCACCCACTGGCCGCCGATGAAGTTGTTGTATTGGGCTTTGTAGGCGATCTTGGCGCCGGGGGTGCCGGGTGCTGCGTAAAGCATGTGTGTCTTCCTCTGAAAATGGGTGTGGAACTTGAATAGGCCTTGACGGCAACAACACATGCTCAAGTTCCATGCCACGCCAGAAACACCGCCATAGCTGCATTTTTTGCTCTTTATTTTGATGGTTTCCGGGGCAATGTGTCACACAGCACGACACCTGTGCCACAGGCTGTTCAAGTCTGGTACGGAAGTCGATTGCATAGGCTCATCCCGCGTTGAACGGCCCTCATCAGCCGGCCAACGCAACCACCAAGGCCGCAGCAGGTGCATGCACTGCCGCTGCATCACCCGCGTCACGTGGCCGCCGCGCGATGTGAGCCTAGGAGCCTGAGCACCCCAACGGTTGTTGTCTCGGACGGCGGACCGGGGCCGATGCGGGTGCAGCTGGGCGACACGGCGGCGTAAACGGGACTGCGCCCGCGCATCGGCGGCCCGCCCGGCACGCGGCCGGGCATATAGACCGTTACAGCGGTTGAGACTCTTGACAAGCAGAACCAGGGCGAGGCATTGGCTGCGCCCAGACGCGCTCAGTCGCCGACCAGCCGCACCTCGATGCGCTCCAGCCAGCGCACATGACGGGGCCCCGAGCGGGTGTCTTGCAGGGAACGCAGCGCCGGCAAGCCATCGGCGCCGATGAGGTCGCGCCCGTCCTGCGAGCGCACAAGGATCACACCGTCACCGAGCGCGCTGTTGTACAGCTCGCCCCACGAGAAGCTGACGCGGTAGCCGTCACGCGCCGTCAGCAGCACCACGGCACGGCGTACCGCTTGGCGGTCGGGCGAAAGGCCGGCACGGTCGATCAGATCGCGCAACGGAAAGCCCTGGTAACGCACGACAAGCTTGACCGTGCGACCGTCTTGCTGCACCTCACGCGATTCAGCGAAGTCGCGCCAGGGCAGCGCCTCCAGCTGCTCGCGGTTGAGCGCCAGCGGCGTCTGCACCGCCCCAGCCACACGCACCAGGTGCACAGCAGGGTCTGGCGCCTGTGCCAGGGCCCGCGGCGTGCTGGCCCAAAACGCCAGCGCCAGCGAAGCGCCGATGCCGAAGATCCGCCGGTGCATCAAGTCACCCTCAAGGCGCACCAAAGCCATGGCGTGCCAGGATGGCCTGAGCGGGTGGTGCCAGCAGCGCCTTGGCAAACGCTGAAGCGGGCGCCGGTGCACCCTGGCGCACCGTCAGACCGTATGCGGCGCCCACCTGCAGTGCGGGCGGCACCTGCACCACCTGCAACGCGCTCACATGCCGGCGTGCGGCCACGGCGTTCGTGCAGTAGGTGAGAAATACATCGGCCTGGCCTTGTTCCATCACCCAGGCATACAGGTTGCGGCCAGCGGGCGCGGCGGGCGAGGCGGGCCCGCCAGTGAGCAGCAGGGCCTTGGCGGTGAGCCGGGTCTGGCTACCTGTAACCACGGCCTCAGCCTTCTGAAAAAGAGCCAGCGCGTAGTCGCCCGACGGGTCGGCCTTGGGCGTGGACATGCCCAGCTTCACATCGGGCCGAAGCAGCGTCTGCAGCAGGTTGGCCGTGTTGACCGCCAGCGCAGGCTGAACCAGCGCGCACAGGCTGTTGCGCACAAACACCGTCTGCGGCGCCCAGCCACCCCCATCGGCCAGACGCTGGGGATGCTGGGTGTCGGCAGAAGCAAACACCTGGGCGCCCTCGCCGTTTTCGATACGCTCGCGCAGCAGGCCCGACGGCCCGAAGGTCAGCGCGACCTGTTGCCCGGTACGGGCCTCGTGGTCGCGCGCCACTTCGGTGAGCGCGTCGCGCAGGCTGCCTGCGGCGTAGACCACCACCGGGCCCGTCGCTGGGATTGGCGATGCGCAGCCGGTCAGCACCGCCGTCAAGGCCAGAGCGGCGAACTTCATTTCGTGGCGTTCGGGAAGAACAGCTGTTCGCCGCCGATCTTGTAGCCGGCAATCACGGCTTGGCCAGCGGGGCCAGTCACCCAGTCCACAAACTTCTGACCTTCAGCGGTTTTCACCTGGGGGTGCTTGGCCGCACTCACCAGCATCACGCCGTACTGGTTGAACAGGCGCTTGTCACCCTCGACCACCACGGTCAGGTCGGCGCGGTTCTTGAAGTTGAGCCAGGTGCCGCGGTCGGCCAGCACATAAGCGCCGCTGCTGGAGCCGATGTTGAGCGCCGGGCCCATGCCGCAACCACACTCCTTGTAGCCGGCACCCTTGTTGGCGTCGGTGTCGGTCATTTTCCAGAAGCGCAGCTCGGCCGCGTGGGTGCCGCTCTTGTCACCGCGCGAGATGAAGGGCGCGTTGGCCGTGGCCACTTTTTTCAGCGCCACCACGATGTCGTTGCCCTTGGTGCCTGCCGGGTCGGCCTTGGGGCCGATGAGCACAAAGTCGTTGTACATCACCTCCTGGCGCTTGGCGGCGAAGCCGTCGGCCACAAACTTTTCTTCGGCCACTTTGTCGTGCACGAACAGCACGTCGGCGTCGCCGCGGCGCGCCATGTCAATCGCCTGGCCAGTGCCCAGCGCCACCACCTTCACGTCGATGCCGCTGGCCTTTTTGAACTCGGGCAGCAGGTAGCTGAACAGGCCCGATTGTTCGGTGGACGTGGTGGACGCCACGACGATGCTGCTCTGAGCGAACGCGGCCGCGTTGCCCAGCAGTCCGGCCGTGACCAAACCGGCGGCCGCCAGCATGCGAACCGTGAGACGGCGGTTGAGCGGGCGGTTCAGTGGTTGGGGCGTGTTCATGTGGTTTCTCCTTTGACGAACAGTTGGGCCTGGGGGCTGTGCGCCTCCAGGTGGGTTGGGTTGAAAAAATCGTTGACGGGCAAGTCGGCCATTACCCGGCCGCGCTCCAGGTAAATCACCCGGCTGGCCAGGCGCTTCACCTGGCCCAGGTTGTGGCTGCTGAACACCAGCGTGGGCGGGCGGCGGCCGGGCGCCGGGGCGGCGGTGGTGAATTCGGCAATCAGAGCCTCCACCTCGCGTTTGGCGTGCGGGTCCAGGCTGGCGGTGGGCTCGTCGAGCAGCCACACGTCGGGCATCAAGGCCCAGGCCCGCGCCAGCGCCAGGCGCTGCTGCTGCCCGCCTGAGAGCGCCCGCGCGTTGCGCTCGGCCAGGTCCTGCATGTCCACCCGTGCCAGCGCCAGCGGCGCCCGCTCCCGGGCTTGCGCCCAAGGCACACCCTGCAGCCACAGGCCCAGCGCGATGTTGTTCTGCGCGCTCAGCCGCAGCATGTGCGGGCGCTGAAACAGCATGGCCTCGCGTTGGTGGGCGGGTTTGCTCAGCGTGCCAGCTTGGGCGCGCTGCAGGCCATGCAGCGTGCGCAGCAGCGTGCTCTTGCCACTGCCGTTGGCACCTACCAGCGCCACGCGCTCACCACTGGCGATCTGGAGCGTCACAGCGCTCAGCGCAGCCAGCCGGCCGGCGGGACCCAGGCGCACCTCCACGTCACGCAAGTCAAAACAAGCGGGTGCTTGCACGTTCAAGGCTGGCCAAGGGGCCACATGGGGCAAACCGCTCATGTGCTCACGCCACAGCCAAGGCCATGCCCACGCCATCGGCCCGCTCGCGCCAGCGGCGCAGCAGGGCCACCAGCGCATTGAGCAGCAGCACCACACCCAGCAACACCAGGCCCAAGCCCAGCGCCAGGGGCAGGTCGCCCTTGCTGGTTTCCAGCGCAATGGCGGTGGTCATCACGCGGGTGAAGCCTTCGATGTTGCCGCCCACAATCATCACGGCGCCCACCTCGGACACCGCGCGCCCAAAAGCCGTGATCAGCACGGTGAGCAGTGCATAGCGTTCGTCCCAGGCCAGCAACAGGCTGCGCAAGGCCGTGCCCGCACCGAGCGACTGCAGCTGCTCGCCATGGCTGCGGTCGGCGTCTTCCACCACCTGGCGGGTGAGCGCGGTCACCAGCGGCAGCACCAGCACCGCCTGCGCCAGCACCATGGCCTGAAAGCTGAACAGCCAGCCCAGAAAACCCAGCGGGCCAGAGCGCGACAGCAGCAAATAGATCACCAGCCCCACCACCACCGAGGGCACGGCCAGAAAGGTGTTGAGCAGGGTGAGCACCACACCACGGCCGGCAAAACGCGCTGCGGCCAGCCAGGCGCCCAGCACCAGACCGATGCCGCAGGCAAGTGCGCAGGCTGTGGCGCTGACCGCGAGCGAGCGCAGCACCACCGTCCAGAGCCCGGCGTCGCCCGACAAAACCAGTTGCAGCGCCGTGGCGATGCTGTCAGAAAACGTATTCATGTTGCGCTGCAGCTTAGCGGGCTGGGTCGGGCTTGAGAGTACGTAGTGACGCGGTATGAAGCGCCGAACATAGGCGGCATGGCAGGCGCTGCGGGCCTTGAGGCACACTGGCGGCCATGAGAAAGATCGAGCTGTCGTACAGCATCAAGGAGCGAATCACCGAGCGGGCCACGGAACGCGCCGGCACCGCGCCGGCGTCTGCGCACGCGATGCTGCGCAACCCCATGATGGACGTGTTGCACGCGGTACGCGAGCGCGGTTCGATCTCGGCTGCGGCGAGGCAACTCGGTTTTTCTTACCGCCACGTGTGGGGCCAGCTCAAGCAATGGGAGGCCGAGCTCGGCCAGGAGCTGATCGTCTGGGAACGCGGCCAGGCGGCGCTGCTGAGCCCGTTTGGCGAGCGGCTGCTGATGGCCGAACGGCTCGCCCAGGCCAGGCTGGGGCCGCAAATGGAGAGCCTGCGCGCCGAGCTGGAGCGGGCGTTTGCGCTGGCGTTCGAGCCCGACAGCACGCAAGCAGGGGCCGAGGTGCTGACGCTGTACGCCAGCCACGACCACGCCCTGAACGCCTTGCAGGACATGGCCCGTCAAGGCTTGGACGGCTCGGGGCTGCACCTGGACATCCGCTATTGCGGCAGCGTGGACGCCATCCGCGCGCTGAACGAAGGGCGCTGCGTGCTGGCCGGCTTTCACACCCAGCCGTTTGCCGACGCCAACAGCCTGAGCGCCCGCACCTACCGCCCGCTGCTCAAGCCGGGCACGCACAAGATCATTGGGTTTGCACGCCGCGTGCAAGGCCTCATGGTGGCGCAGGGCAACCCGCTCAAGCTGCACGATATGCGCGACGTGGCCCGGCTGCAGGCTCGTTTTGTCAACCGGGCCAAGGGCACCGGCACACGGCTGCTGCTGGATGAACTGATGGCCCAGGCCGGCCTGGACCCGATCGACATCACCGGGTTTGACACCGTGGAAAGCTCACACGCGGCGGTGGCCCACGCCGTGGCCAGCGGGCGGGCTGACGTGGGGCTGGGCACCGAATACGCCGCCCGCAACCAGGGGCTGGGTTTTGTGCCGCTGACCGACGAACGCTACCTGCTGGTGTGCCTGAAGGCCGCGCTGGAAACACCCGGTGTGCAGCGCCTGCTGTCCTTGCTGAGCGGCCCTACGTGGCAAGCCGCGCTCAATGCCCTGCCCGGCTACGCCACCGACCACAGCGGCGAAGTGGCTGCCATGAAGCGGCTGCTGCCCTGGTGGAAGGCCTGAACCGTCCGGGTTTGCCCGTCTAACTTGCATCACCCGGCTGCACGTCAAGAAACAGCGCCATCGCTGCCAGCTCGGTGGCCAACGCCGCATGGAAATGTGCCTCTTGCGGTGGCTGGCCGCTGACATAGCCCACATCGGCACGAAGGCGTCCATTACTCGTGGACAGATTGCCCCAGCCCACCACCTGATCGCGCCAGAGCAAGGGCATGGCGTAGTAGCCGCGCACGCGCTTGGCCGGCGGCGTGTAGGCCTCGAATCGGTAGGCCCAGCCCCACAAGCGTTCAAACCGGTCGCGGTCCCACACCACAGGGTCAAAGGGCGCCAGCAGGCGCACGTGTTCGGGCACGCTCCAGCGCTTTGAACATGGGTCCTCGCCTACGGGCCAGTACCAAGAGATGCCGTCCACGCAGGCGTGGGGCAGGCGCTGCAAAGCCCGCTGTAACGCCGCGCGCAACTCGCTCTGCCACTGGGGCACCGCGTGTTTGAGCATGGCCACCAGTTGCCGAAGGCCAGGTTGTGGCAGCGGCGCATATTTGTCCACCAGCACATCCACCAGAGCGTCCAGCGTGGTTGGCACGTCATCAGGGGCTGGCTGTGGCGCCTGCGCAGCGTACAGGCGGATGCCTTTTTCCCGCCGCGCCACGCGCAACAGGCCGCGGTAGTGCATGGCGTCCAGCAACTGGGTGCTGGCCTTTGATTGGCCCCCAAAGCCGTTGGTGGTGTGGCCGTGTGCAAAGTGCCCATCGACTTCCCGCGGATGCGCTTCGCCCCGCGCCTGAACGAATTGCCTCACCGCATGGGCCTGCGTCTGGCGCTCGGCAGACCATTCCTGACGGGCAGCGCGCGGGTGCATGCGTTGGTGCAGTTTGTGTGTCACAAAACCGTAGTTGACGAAAAAGTCCTCTTCCACCGCCAATTGCGGGTAGGCGCGCTCCAGGTCGCCGGCCCGGTAGTCCTTGACGCGGTGGCGCAGCGTGAGGTCTTGCGCGCGGGCGGGCGACCGGATCGGGTCGGCCTGCACGAAGCCCAGCCGTTCGATGGCCCGGGGCAGGCTCAGGGGTGTGAACAGGCTGCGGCCCACCGCGTAGCGGCGCAAGTCGGCAAGGGTCGGTGACGGCATCACCGCATCATGCCGCAGGCAAACCACCGCCCAGCGAAGCGCCTAGAAAGCTTCTTTTTCCGCTTCCAGATACGCCAGGCTGGTGTACTTACCAATGTTGCTGTCGAAGCCGTCCATGGTCTTGGCGCGGCTGGCCACGCGGGGGTCTTCCAGCACACGGGCTTTGGCGCCGTCGAGCCCCACGCCGTCTTTCACGGCCTTTTCACACGGCTCGTAAATGCCCTTCATGAAGGTGCCGTAGGTGTCAAGCAGGGTCTTGCTGCCCCGGCCATGGCCGGGCACCCACAGCTGGTCGCCAGCGGCCGCCTTGATCGCGTCGTAGTACTTGAAGGTACCCACGTAAGAGCCGTCGTCCATGTTGGCGATGCGGTTTTCCATGGCGATGTCGCCAATGTAGGTGAGCTTGTCCTGCACGATTTCCAGGCACAGGTCAGACGGGGTGTGGGCGCGGCCGTAGTGGTGCAACTTGATCTGCACGTCGCCGTAATCAAACACCTGGCCGTGCTGCACCGTCTGGTTGGGCGCAAACACCTTGGTGCCGAGCGTGGCCTGGTTGGTCCAGCGCTCCATCAGGCTGCGCCACAGGTTGCCCTCGTGTCCGGCAATTTGCTCGCGGGTGTGGGCCAGCGCGTGAATGGGCAGGTCTTTGCCGTAGGCCTCCACAAAGGCGTGGTTGCCCAGCCAGTGGTCGCCGTGGTAGTGGCTGTTGAACACCGCAATCACCGGCTTGTCGGTCACCTTTTTGATCATGCGAATCGCCATCTGCCCAATTTGCAGCGAAGCGCCGCTGTCCAGCACGACCACGCCTTTTTGCGTGATGACAAACAGCACGCTGGCCATCAGGCCCTGGTTTTCAGCGGTGGGAAAGCCGTCTTTGGCATACACCATCCACACGTGTGGGGACAGTTGCTCGGGCGCCACGTCGGGCACCGGCGGGCCTTCAATAAAGTCTTGCACCTGCTGGGCAAACAACCGCACCTCGGGCACCAGGGCCAGCCCGGCCACGCCCAGCCCGGCGCCGCCCACCATGCGCAACCATTGGCGGCGGCTACGCACCGGCTCGCTCGCCACATCCAGCGGAAAAGAGGGTTTGACGGGTTTCATGGGGTGTCTCCTGCAGGATGTCGTTATCAAATAAGCGATTGCTTATTAAACAATGATAGAACCGCCAGCGGCTCTCGGCAAGCCCCGCCACACGCCGCCCAGCCGCTTACACCGCCGGTTTTTGGGTGGGCAGGCGCCGCGCAATCTCGGCCACCAACTGGCGCGCGAGCTGCAGCTTGGACGCCCGGGGCACCTCGGTGGCACCGTGCTCGTCCACCAGCAGCAGGGCGTTGTCGTCCTGGCCGAAGGTGTCGGGCCCAATGTTACCCACCAGCAGCGGCACCCCTTTGCGGGCGCGCTTGGCCTGGGCGTGGGCCAGCAGATCGTGGCTTTCGGCGGCAAAACCCACACAAAACAGCGCACCGCTGCGGGCGCGTGCGCCGGCGGCAATGCCGGCCAATATGTCGGGGTTTTCAATGAACGACAGCGTCGGCACATCGCCCGAACCGTCTTTCTTGATCTTCTGGTCGGCTTCGGTGGCGGGGCGCCAGTCGGCCACGGCGGCGGCCGACACAAACACGCTGGCGTCCTGGCTCAGCAGGTTGAGTGTTTTCTGCATGTTCAGCGCCGACTTGACGTTGATGCGGCCCACCCCACGCGGCGTGGGCAGGCTCACCGGCCCGGCCACCAGGGTCACATGCGCGCCCGCTTCGTGGGCAGCGCGGGCAATGGCAAAACCCATTTTTCCGCTGGACAGGTTGGTCAGCCCGCGCACCGGGTCAATGGCCTCAAACGTGGGGCCGGCGCTCACCAGCACCTGCTGGCCTGCCAGCACCTTGGGCGTGACAAAGCGCACCAGCTCGTACACCAGCTCTTCAGGCTCCAGCATGCGGCCGTCGCCCATCTCACCGCAGGCCTGGTCACCCACGCCCACGTCCAGCACCGTGGTGCCGTCGGTGCGCAGCTGCGCCACGTTGCGCTGCGTGGCCGGGTGTGCCCACATTTCGCGGTTCATGGCGGGCGCCAGAATCAGCGGCACCCTGTCCAGCGGGCGCGCCAGGCACATCAGGCTCAGCAGGTCGTCGGCCCGGCCGTGCAGCAGTTTGGCCATGAAGTCGGCACTGGCCGGGGCCACCAAAATCGCATCGGCCTCGCGGCTCAGGTTGATGTGGGGCATGTTGTTGTCCACCCCGGCTGCCGTGCGGGCGTCCCACTGCGAGGTGAACACCGGCCGACCCGAAAGCGCCTGCAGCGTGACCGCGGTGATGAAATGCTCGGCCGCCTCGGTCATCACCACCTGCACGGTCGCGCCCTGCTTGATCAGCGCACGACACAGCTCAGCGGCTTTGTAGCAGGCAATGCCCCCGGAGAGGCCCAGGACGATGTGTTTTCCAGCGAGGTCGTTCATGCGCAAAATGTAGCAGCTTGACCGGGCCAATCAACTGCGGACGGACCAATCGAGCGGGGCAAAAATGGGGCGCCATTTATAATCGCCATTTCCACCTCCTGCGAGCAAACGGCTCGCCCGAGACATGACCAAATTTGTGTTCGTCACCGGCGGTGTGGTGTCCTCCCTGGGCAAGGGCATCGCTTCTGCATCCTTGGCCGCGATTCTTGAATCGCGCGGCCTCAAAGTCACCCTCATCAAACTCGACCCGTACATCAACGTGGACCCGGGCACGATGTCGCCGTTCCAGCACGGCGAGGTGTTCGTCACCGACGACGGCGCCGAAACCGACCTGGACCTGGGCCACTATGAGCGTTTCATTGAAACGCGCATGAAAAAAACCAACAACTTCACCACCGGCAAGATCTACCAGTCGGTGTTGGAAAAAGAGCGCCGCGGCGACTACCTGGGCAAAACCGTGCAGGTCATTCCGCACGTCACCAACGAAATACAGGACTTCATCAAGCGCGGCGCCGGCATTGGCACCCCAGACGCGGTGGACGTGGCCATTGTTGAAATTGGCGGCACCGTGGGCGACATCGAATCGCTGCCGTTCCTGGAAGCCGTGCGCCAGATGAGCCTGCGCATGGGCCCCAACAACTCGGCCTTTGTGCACCTGAGCTACGTGCCCTGGATCGCCGCAGCCGGCGAACTGAAAACCAAACCCACGCAGCACACGGCGCAAAAGCTGCGCGAAATCGGCATCCAGGCCGACGCCCTGCTGTGCCGCGCCGACCGACCCATTCCCGACGAAGAGCGCGCCAAGATTTCGCTGTTTTCCAACGTGCCCGAGTGGGGCGTTATCTCCATGTGGGACGTGGACACCATCTACAAGGTGCCGCGCATGCTGCACGAACAGGGCCTGGACGGCCTGATCTGCGACAAGTTGCGCCTGAACACCCCGCCCACCAGCCTCAAGCGCTGGGACGAACTGGTGTTTGAAACCGAGCACCCGCAAGGCGAAGTCACGGTGGCCATGGTCGGCAAGTACGTCGACCTGTCGGACAGCTACAAGTCGGTCAACGAAGCCCTGCGCCACGCGGGCATGCGCAACCATGTGCGCGTCAAGATCGACCACATCGACTCCGAAACCATCGAAGGCGACGCCTCGGCGCAACTGTCCAAATACGACGCCATTTTGGTGCCCGGCGGCTTTGGCCAGCGCGGCGTGGAAGGCAAGATCAGCACCGCCCGCTTTGCCCGCGAACACAAGGTGCCTTACCTGGGCATTTGCCTGGGCATGCAGGTGGCCACCATCGAATACGCCCGCCATGTGGCCGGTTTGAAAGATGCCAACAGCACCGAATTCGACCCGGCCACGCCGCACCCGGTGATCGCCCTCATCACCGAATGGAAAGACGCCGACGGCAGCATCCAGACGCGCGACACCAGCTCCGACCTGGGCGGCACCATGCGCCTGGGCGCGCAAACGTCTGACGTGTTGCCCGGCACCCTGGCCCACAGCATTTACGGCAACGAAGTGACCGAGCGCCACCGCCACCGCTTTGAAGCCAACGTGAACTACCTGGACCAGCTGCGCCAGGCCGGCCTGGTGATTTCGGCCCAAACGCAGCGCGAACAGCTCACCGAAATGGTGGAACTGCCGCAGAGCGTGCACCCCTGGTACATCGGCGTGCAGTTCCACCCCGAATTCAAGTCCACACCGTGGAACGGCCACCCGCTGTTCAACGCCTTCATCAAGGCGGCCATGGAACACCAGCAAGCACGCGCCGCGGCCAAGGCCTGACCAGGAAACACCCATGAAACTCTGCGGATTTGACGTGGGCCTGGACCAGCCCTTCTTTTTGATTGCCGGCACCTGCTCCATTGAAGGGCTGCAAATGTCCATCGATGTGGCGGGCCAGCTCAAGGAAGCTTGCACGGCGCTCGGTATTCCGCTCATCTACAAAGGCTCGTTCGACAAGGCCAACCGCTCGTCGGGCACCAGCCAGCGCGGCGTGGGCCTGGAAGCCGGCCTGCACATTCTGGAAGAAGTGCGCCGCCAGCTGGGTCTGCCGATCCTGACCGACGTGCACGACACGTCCCACGTGGCCGAGGTGGCCAGCGTGGTCGACGTGCTGCAAACGCCCGCGTTCCTGTGCCGCCAGACCGACTTCATCCGCGCCGTGGCCCAGTCCGGCAAGCCGGTGAACATCAAAAAAGGCCAGTTTCTGGCCCCTTGGGACATGACCAACGTGGTCGACAAGGCCCGCGCCGCAGCGCGCGAGGTGGGCTTGTCTGAAGACCGCTTCCTGGCCTGCGAACGCGGCGTGAGCTTTGGCTACAACAACCTGGTGGCCGACATGACCAGCCTGGCCGAAATGCGCAAGTCGGGCGCACCGGTGGTGTTTGACGTGACCCACTCGGTGCAAAAGCCCGGCGGCCTGGGCGCGGTCAGCGGCGGTGCCCGCGACATGGTGCCCGTGCTGGCCCGCGCCGGCGTGGCCGCTGGCGTGGCGGGCCTGTTCATGGAAACGCATCCGAACCCGGCAGAAGCCTGGTCAGACGGCCCCAACGCCGTGCCGCTCAAGCACATGAAGGCGCTGCTTCAAACGCTGGTGGCGCTGGATTCCGTAACCAAAAAGAACCCGTTGCTGGAGAACAATTTCTCATGAGTGCGTACATCATTGCGGACGTGACCGTCACCAACGAAGACCAGATGAAGCTCTACCGCGAGTGGAGCACGCGCGCCATGCAGGAACACGGCGCCGAAGTGCTGGTGCGCGGTGGCCGCATGGAGCCGCTGGAAGGCGACTGGAACCCGCAGCGCATC
Organism: Hydrogenophaga sp. L99; assembly: GCF_058731905.1. Lineage (NCBI taxonomy): Bacteria > Pseudomonadati > Pseudomonadota > Betaproteobacteria > Burkholderiales > Comamonadaceae > Hydrogenophaga > Hydrogenophaga sp. L99. Next base: position 2,282,750 of record NZ_CM178972.1, read on the forward strand.
GTGGTGCTGAAGTTCAAAGACCTGGCCGCAGCCCGCGCCTATTACGACTCTGAAACCTACACGCAGGCGCGCAAGGTGCGCGAAGGTGCCGGCTCGATCCGCATGCTGGCGGTGGAGGGCGTGTGACCCCCTGCGCCGCTTCGCGTCTTCCCCCAAGGGGGACGCGCCCTGTGGCCCGGCAAAGCCGGTTCCACGGGAGCCCTGGACAAAGCCGTGCGCTCCGGTCCAATGCCTCTTTTTTTAATTGTTTTTCTCAGTTCCAAAGGTAGACAACATGAGTGCAATCGTTGACATCGTCGGCCGCGAAATTCTGGACAGCCGCGGCAACCCCACCGTCGAATGCGACGTGCTGCTGGAAAGCGGCGTGATGGGCCGTGCGGCCGTGCCGTCTGGCGCGTCCACCGGCAGCCGCGAAGCCATTGAGCTGCGCGACGGTGACAAAAGCCGCTACCTCGGCAAGGGCGTGCTCAAGGCGGTTGAGCACATCAACACCGAAATTTCAGAAGCCGTGCTGGGCCTCGACGCTTCCGAGCAGGCTTTTCTGGACAAGACCCTGATCGACCTCGACGGCACCGACAACAAAGGCCGCCTGGGCGCCAACGCCATGCTGGCGGTCTCCATGGCCGTGGCCCGCGCCGCTGCCGAAGAAGCCGGCCTGCCGCTGTACCGCTACTTTGGCGGCATGGGCGCGGTGCAAATGCCGGTGCCCATGATGAACGTCATCAACGGCGGCGAGCACGCCAACAACAACCTCGATCTGCAAGAGCTGATGATCATCCCCGTTGGCGCGCCGAGCTTCCGCGAAGCCCTGCGCTGGGGCGCCGAGGTGTTCCACGCACTCAAGAAAATTTTGCACGACCGGGGCATCAGCACCGCCGTGGGTGACGAGGGCGGCTTTGCCCCCAGCGTGGAAAACCACGAAGCCGCGATCCAGATGATTCTGGAAGCCATCGACAAGGCCGGCTACACCGCCGGTGAGCAAATTGCCCTCGGCCTGGACTGCGCCGCCTCCGAGTTCTACAAGGACGGCATGTACGTGCTGGAAGGCGAAGGCGGCATCCGTCTGAACGCCGAACAGTGGACCGACATGATGGCCAACTGGGTCGACAAGTACCCCATCATTTCGATTGAAGACGGCATGGCCGAAGGCGACTGGGATGGCTGGAAGCTGATGACCGACCGCCTGGGCAAAAAGGTGCAGATCGTGGGCGACGACCTGTTCGTCACCAACACCAAGATCTTGAAGGAAGGTATCGACAAAGGCATTGCCAACTCGATCCTGATCAAGATCAACCAGATCGGCACGCTGACCGAAACGTTTGCCGCCATTGAAATGGCCAAGCGCGCCGGCTACACCGCCGTTATTTCGCACCGCTCGGGCGAAACCGAGGACAGCACCATTGCCGACATCGCCGTGGGCACCAACGCGGGCCAGATCAAGACCGGCTCGCTCTCGCGCTCAGACCGCATGGCCAAGTACAACCAGTTGCTGCGCATTGAAGAAGACCTGGGCGAAGTGGCCTACTACCCCGGCCGTGCCGCGTTTTACAACCTGAAGTAAGCACAGCCGCCTGACACGCTGGACGCACCATGGGTTCGCGCTTGATATCCCCCCTGCTGATCGGCTTGCTGCTTGTGCTGCATGCCCAGCTGTGGTTTGGGCGTGGCAGCGTGACCCAGGTGGCCAGCATGAAACAGCAGCTGGCCGAGCTGGACCGCAACAACCGCGAAGCCCAGCAGCGCAACCACAGCCTGAGCGCCGAGGTGCGCGACCTGCAAGAGGGCATGGACATGGTGGAAGAACTGGCCCGCCAGGAACTGGGCATGGTCAAGCCCAACGAAATTTTTGTTCAGATCGCCCAGGGCAAGCGCTGAGCCCCATGGTGCTGACCATCACCTTGCTGGGCGGCGAGTCCACCGGCAAGTCCACCCTGGCCCAGGCGCTGCAGCGCCACTTGAATGACACCCTGGGTATCGCCGCTGTGCGGGTGCCAGAGCACCTGCGCAGCTGGTGTGAAACCATGGGCCGCGCGCCCCAAAGCCACGAACAGGCCGAACGCGCACAAGCGCAAACCCGCCTGATCGACCAGGCCAGCGCCCAACCGGGCGTGCGCGTGGTGGTGGCCGACACCACCGCCCTCATGGTGGCGGCCTATAGCGAGCTGTATTTCAACGACCGCAGCCTGTACCCGGCCGCGCTGGCTCAGCAGCAGCGCTACAGCCTGAGCCTGCTCATGGGGCTTGACCTGCCCTGGGTGGCCGACGGCCTGTTTCGCGACAGCCCCGCCGTGCGCGAAGCGACCGACACTGTGTTGCGCCGGGAACTGCACGCGGCCGGCATTCAATTTCAAACCGTGCACGGCCAGGGCGATGCCCGGCTGCAGCAGGCGCTGCGCGCCATTGGGCCGCTGCTGGGCGAAACACTGGTGGCCAACGACCGCAGCCTGAGCGAAGGGCGCGTGGCATGGAACTGCGAAAAATGCAGCGACCCGGCTTGCGAACACCGCTTGTTCAGCCAATTGATTGCACAAAAAGCGCCCTCGCCTATATGACCCCGGCCAGCCCCACGCCTGACTTTCGCTCGCCCGCCTTTCTGCGCGCCCACGTGCAAGACACGCTGGCGTTTTACCTGCCCCGCGCCATCGACCCGGTGGGTGGCCTGTTTCACTTTTTGCGCGACGACGGCAGCGTGTATGACCGCCACACCCGCCACCTGGTGAGCAGCACACGCTACGTCGTCACGCTCGCCATGGCGGTGCGCGCCGGCCTGGGCGGCACCACAGCGCGCCAGGCGCTGCAAGTGGCGTTTGACTTTTTGCCCCACCACCTCAGCCCAGCCACCGGCGGCTACGCCTGGTTGCTGGACTGGCGCGATCGTCAGGCCCGGGTGCTGGACGGCACCAACCACGCCTACGGCCTGGCCTTTGTGCTGCTGGCCCATGCCCACGCCCACATGGCGGGCCTGAGCGAAGCCCATGCCGGCATCACCGAAACCTTCAACCTGCTGGAACAGCGCTTCTGGGAACCCGCCCACGGCCTGTATGCCGACGAAGCCACCGCCGACTGGCAGCTGCAGCCCTACCGCGGCCAAAACGCCAACATGCACCTGTGCGAAGCCCTGCTGGCCGCGTTTGACGCCACCGGCGAAGCCCGCTACCTGGACCGCGCCGCGCTGCTGGCCGAGCACATCACCGTGCGCCAGGCCGCGCTGGCCGGTGGCCTGGTGTGGGAACACCACCGCGCCGACTGGTCGGTGGACTGGGACTACAACCGCGACGACAAAACCAACATCTTTCGCCCCTGGGGCTTTCAGCCCGGCCACCTCACCGAATGGGCCAAGCTGCTGCTGTTGCTCAACGAGCGCCGCCCGCAAGCGGGCCTGGTGGAGCGCGCCCAACTTTTCTTTGACACCGCCATGGCAAAGGCCTGGGACGGCGAACACGGCGGCCTGTTTTACGGCTTCGCGCCCGACGGCAGCGTGTGCGACACCGACAAATACTTCTGGGTACAAGCCGAGTCGTTTGCCGCCGCGGCGCGCCTGGCGGTGGCCACAGGCGAAGCCCGTTACTGGGCCGACTACGACCGCCTATGGGCCTACGCCTGGACGCACTTTGTGGACCACACGCACGGCGCTTGGTGGCGCATTTTGCGGGCCGACAACAGCAAGATCAGCGACGAAAAAAGCCCCGCCGGCAAGGTGGACTACCACACCATGGGCGCTTGCCACGACGTTCTTGAACTGTTGGGATGCCCGCTGCGCCGCTGAGCGAGGGCCAGATCAGCGGCACGGCAAAGCCCCAGGAACGCTCGTTTTGGAGCGTGCGCAAAGCCCTCACCCCAACGCTCCCCCAGAGGGGAGGGGGTTCAGAAACTCCCGTTCGAAAGCGCTTCATTGGGGGCTTGGCTCCTTCCCCCACTGGGGGAAGGCTGGGATGGGGGCGCGGTTACCGGGTCAGTGCACGCCGGGTGAGCCCGGCGCTTGCTTGAGCGGCTGCAAAAACACCTGCGCTGCGTCCACCGGGTCAAACCGGTACTGCGCGCCACAAAACTCGCAGCCCACTTCCACCTGACCCTGCTCGGCCAAGATCGATTCCACCTCTTCGCGCCCCAGGCTGCGCAGCATGCTGCTCACGCGCTCTTGCGAACAGGTGCAGGCAAATTTCGGCCCCTGCTCACCGGCCATGGGCTCAAACCGGCGCACGTCTTCTTCCCAAAACAGGCGGTGCAAAATCGTTTCTGCGTCCAGCTCCAGCAGCTCTTCGCGCTTCAGGCTCGACGCCAGAATCGCAATGCGGTTGTAGTCTTCGTTACGGCCGATCTGGTCTTCGTCCGAGCGCACCACGCCGCTGCCGTCCAGATTGGCCTGGCCCTGCATGGGCAGGCGCTGAATCAGCAGGCCGGCGGCCACCTGGTCGTTCGCGGCCAGCACCAGGCAGGTGTCCAGCTGTTCGCTCTGCAGCATGTAGTGCTCAATTACCTCGCTCAGCTTTTCCAGCTTTTCGTGGCGGTCGCCAAACAGCGGCACCACGCCCTGGTAAGGCGCCTGGCCGGGCAGGCGGTCTTTCGGGTCGAGCGTGATGGCGCAGCGGCCCTGGTTGTTCACGTTGACCATGTGAGAAAGCGGCGCATCGGCTGCCACCTCGCCCACCACCGTGGCGGTGGCGCGCAAGCTCAGGTCGGGCTGCACCTCGGCCACGGCCAGCTTCACCGGCCCGTCACCCATGATCTGCATCACCAGCGCGCCGTTGAACTTGATGTTGGCCTGCATCAGCGTGGCCGCTGCGGTCATTTCGCCCAGCAACTCGGTCACGGCTGCGGGGTAGCCACCGCCCTCGCGGCGGCGCTGCAAGATGTCTTGCCAGGCGTCGGTCAGGCGCACCAGCATGCCGCGCACCGGCAGGCCTTCAAACATGAATTTGTGGAGTTCGGACAAAAGGTTCTTTCAGAAATTCAACGCTGGCAGGTCGGGGTCAAGCCAGCAAAATCAAGCAATCTTTTTCAAGCCCGCACGAAAACGCTGCGCGTTCTCGATGTAATGTTTGGCGCTCTGGCGCAGGCCTTCCATTTGCTCGGGCGACAGGCCTTTGACCACGCGCGCCGGGCTACCCATGATCATGGAGCCATCAGGAAATTCTTTGCCCTCGGTCACCAAAGAGCCCGCACCCACCAGGCAGTTTTTGCCAATCTTCGCGCCATTGAGCACGATGGCACCAATGCCGATCAGTGACTCGTCGCCCACCGTGCAGCCGTGCAGCATCACCTGGTGGCCCACGGTCACAAAGTCGCCAACGGTCAGCGGCATGCCCACGTCGGCGTGCAACACGCTGCCGTCTTGTATGTTGCTGCCGCGCCCGATGGTGATGGTTTCCGTGTCGCCGCGCACCGTGGTGCCAAACCACACGCTGCTGTCTTCCCCCATCACCACATTGCCCATCACCTGCGCGTTGTCGGCCACCCAGGCCGATGCGGCCATGCGCGGTGCGCTGCCGTCGAGTTCGTAAATTGCCATGAAACGTGTCTCCTGTTGTGGGGTTCAAGTGCGCCGAGCCAGCAGCCGGCGCAAAACCTAGAATTGTAGGGATGCAAGCCCCCGCCTCCCAGACACCGCCCGCACCACAGCCCACCGTTTCGTGGCGCCAGCAGGCCCTGCAGGTGCTGTGCCTGGCAGACCCAGCCGCCAAAGTGGCCGCCACCCACGCGCTGTTTGCCGCCGCGCAGGCCCAGCCGGCCGGGCTGCCTGACCGGTTTGACACCACCACCGACCTGCACCCCGACCCAGCCGGCCCCCTGCCCGGCCGCCCAACCAAGCCCGTGCTGCTGGCGCCCATGCAGGTGCCCCACCGCTCGCCCTTCACCCCCGAAGGCCTGGCCGCGCTGGTGCACGCGGTGTGCCACATTGAATTCAACGCCATCAACCTTGCGCTGGACGCGGTGTGGCGCTTCCCCGGCATGCCGCCCGCGTTTTACAGCGACTGGCTGCGCGTGGCCGACGAAGAAGCCACCCACTTTGGCCTGCTGCACACCCACCTGCAGAGCCTGGGCCACACCTACGGCGACTTTCCCGCCCACGACGGCCTGTGGGAAATGTGCATCAAAACGCAAGACGACATCACCTCCCGCATGGCGCTGGTGCCCCGCACTTTAGAGGCGCGCGGGCTCGACGCCACCCCGCTCATTCAAGCGCGCCTGCGCAAGGTCAACACGCCCGCAGCCCTGCGCGCCATCGAGATTCTGGACGTGATCTTGCGCGACGAAATTGGCCATGTGGCCGTGGGCAACCGCTGGTACGGCTGGCTGTGCGCCCAGCAAGGCCTGGAGCCGCTGGCCCACTACCGCGCACTGGCCCGGCAACACAACGCCCCCCGCTTAAAACCGCCGTTCAACGACGCGGCCCGGCGAGCGGCAGGGTTTACGCAGGCAGAACTGGACGCGCTGGAGAACCCGCAAGCGGTGTGAAGCGCTTGGGCTGGCAGAGGGCGCGGCCCCCGGCCCGGTCTAACCGCTCACGTAGGTTTCAAGCTGGTTGATGGTGAACTCGTGATCGGCAATCACGTCGGCCATGATGTCGCGCATGGAAATAAGACCCAACACCTTGTCGCCGTCCACCACAGGCAGGTGGCGGAAATGTTTTTCGTTCATCAGCGCCATGCAGACGCGCGTGCCGGTGGACGAAGGCACGGTGAACACCTCGGCGGTCATGATGTCCGCCACGGTGGTTTCTTTGGAGTTGCGGCCTTTCAGGGCCACCTTGCGGCAATAGTCACGCTCCGAAAAAATCCCGATCAGCCGGTCGCCATCCATCACCATCAGGGCACCCACGCCCAAGTTGGACAGCAGCTCCAGCGCACCAAACACGCTTACGTCGGGGGCAACGCGCAAAAACTTGCTCTGGTCGTTGGCTTTGAGCAATTGGGCAACGGGCTTCATGGGGACTCTCCTGGGTAAAAAGGTGGCGTCATGGGTAGCTTACAGACAAGCCTTGAGCCGCGACACCACAAGAAACCCATTTTGGCAAGTTTCAGGGAAAGTACCCATGTGTGGCAAGTACGCTGTGCTCCGCAGGTTCAACTTGGGTACGCGAGGCGATGCGGTTTCTCAAAGCGAAAACCTGCATCAAGACTGAAGCCATTCATTTGGGACTGGGAGAAATTGGGATCTGACTCCATTTTTCGATTTTTCACACACCACCCCGCATTTTTTGCTCGATTGAGCGCAGGGTGTTTTGAATTTCCCGCTCTTTAAGTTCGGGATCAATATCTTGGATATATTCGATGGCAGAGAAGTCATCTCCGCGCTTTCTGTTTTGCGGCGGTTCGAGTGCTTCAATCAGAAGCGCTTCCAGTGTTGCGACCAACGCCGCAAGCGAAGAATTGAATGGGGTTTTGCGAAGATTGCCTTCTTGAGTTACATCGAGAAGGCCAAACCAAGAAAATCGATTCCATCTGCTACCAAGCCGGTCCACCGTGTGCTCATGCAACCGTTTTCCCAATGGTCGGTCAATTGCGCGTCCAACGTAAACTACCGTGTGGTGATCATAGAGAATGTAAATTCCCTTTTGTTTTCCGAAGTCCACCGGTTTGGAAAGTGCCTGCTGCTTGCCATACATTTTCAGGTCGTTGCGCCAAACCACAAGATCTCGCTGCCAGTACATACCAAAAGAATGAATGATTGAATCAGATGCCTCAATATCCGATTCGGCAAGGGATTCAACCTTTTTCTGCATGGGCGTAGGGAGCGAAATTGCAACTGATGCAGCTGGTGAGTTTTTTAAAGCGAAAATGCCTTTACCAACTCGCATAAATGGTGATCTCTCACCATCATGCTTTATCGATGATGCCAGTTGCGCATTTACTGTTGCTGCCGGGGTTGCGCCATCAGTCTCATAATATCCATGAGATAAGATTTGTGCGGATATTTCTGTGTAATGCAACGGTGTCGATGACTCTGCAAGCACTCTTTTTATGGCTTCTTTCCATGATTTTTCCACACGATTCTCCAAAATTCTAATGTTTGACATGAGCGGAGATCACCCGGCTTGCAGGTTGATCTCCTTTCAATAGAGGGGTTAAACCTCGCCTTTGAGTCGAGCAATTTTCTCCCGGGCAAGCTTTTCTGCTTGTTCCGACGAAAAGCCATGTCCAGCGCAGAATGCCTCTGTTTCTGCCATTACTTTTCTCTTGAGGTGCAAGGTCTTTTGCATCAGGGCTTCGAGTCTGGAGAAGACTGCATTTCTTCCTTCGTCGGTGTAGAGCGAATCGCCATCTTGATGCATCGAACGATGAACAAGCCAATCTCGCTCATCTTTCAACATACGCAAATCGGCAAGCAATTCTGGTCGCAGCGCACCGTGCTTCTCGGCTGCTCCCAAAGCTGTGCCTAGACTTGCCCGCCGTTGCTTGGCTAGTAGTTGATTTGCTTCTGCTGCCGTGACGCGACCTGGCTCACAAATCTCGATTTTCATTGTGAGGAGCGTGTGCAGAACGTCTTCCAGATACTGGATGTGCCAGATGCAGCGGCCAACGCTGCTGTAGAGCGATTCAAGTTCATCGGATGTGAGTTGGCGGCGCATATGCTTTCGCGATGTCTAAAATAATGTGGGCGAGCGCCTAACTTTGCCATCCCAAGCTGGACGACAAAACAATCTGGACGGACGGATCAAGACAGCGGCGCCCCATGGGTCGCCGAACCGTTTGCCTCCCCGCCGCGCAGCTCATCATTTGTATAAATCTTCAGCATCGGCGTCCTCCATGAAACCCGCTTCCTGTATTCCCCGGTCAGCCGCTTGTGAAATCGGTTGCGTCAGGGCTACGGTGCAAACACTATAGCTTGCGCACTGAAGAGGCCTACCTGTATTGGGTGAAATACTTCGTGCGTTGGCATAGGCTCAACGGGTAAGGGCGACATCCGCGCGTCATGGGCGACGCAGAGGTTCAGCAATTTCTGTCCATGTTCACCACCAAGTGCAATGTGTCCGCGTCCACCCACCATCAGGCCCTTGGTAGCTTGCTGTTCTTGTGCCGCAGGCGGCAACCCGGATAATCCGGCATGACCACTGTTTCCCCGAACCCCACCGCTGCGGCGTCTGCCGCCCCCTCTTTCAGCCAGTTGCCGCTCAGCCCGGCCATGCTGGCCAACCTGCAGCAGCTGGGCTACCTCAGCATGACGCCCATCCAGGCGGCCAGCCTGCCGGCGGCTTTGCTGGGCAAAGACATCATTGCGCAGGCCAAAACGGGCAGCGGCAAAACGGCCGCTTTTGCCCTCACGCTGCTTTCCAACCTGAATCCGCGCCGCTTTGCGGTGCAAACGCTGGTGCTGTGCCCCACGCGCGAGTTGGCCGACCAGGTGACGACCGAAATACGCCGGCTGGCGCGGGCTGAAGACAACATCAAGGTGGTGACGCTGTGTGGCGGTGTGCCGCTGCGCGGGCAAACGGCCACGCTGGAGCACGGCGCGCACATTGTGGTGGGCACGCCCGGGCGGCTGATGGACCACCTGGAGCGCGGCAGCCTGCAGCTGGAAGCGCTGAACACGCTGGTGCTGGACGAGGCCGACCGCATGCTGGACATGGGCTTTTTTGACGACATTGTGAAAGTGGCGCGGCAGTGCCCCAAAACGCGGCAGACCCTGCTGTTTTCGGCCACCTACCCCGAAGGCATTGCCAAGCTGGGCGCGCAGTTCATGCGCGAGCCGGTCACGGTGACGGTAGAGGCGCAGCACGCGGGCGGACAGATTGAGCAGCGCTGGTACCAGGTGAGCGAAAACGAGCGGCTGGACGCGGTGAGCAAACTGCTGCTGCACTTTCGCCCGGCGAGCACGCTGGCGTTTTGCAACACCAAGGCGCAGTGCCGCGACCTGGTGGCCGTATTGCAGGCGCAGGGTTTCAGCGCGCTGGCGCTGTTTGGCGAGTTGGAGCAGCGCGAGCGCGACCAGGTGCTGGTGCGCTTTGCCAACAAAAGCTGTTCGGTGCTGGTGGCCACCGACGTGGCCGCGCGCGGGCTGGACATTGCCAGCCTGGCGGCGGTGATCAACGTGGACGTGACACCCGACGCCGAGGTGCACATTCACCGCATTGGGCGCACCGGGCGCGCAGGCGAAAGCGGCCTGGCGCTGAACCTGGCGAGCATGAACGAGATGGGTTCGGTGGGCAAAATTGAGCTGCTGCAAGGTCGCGAGTCGGAATGGCACGAGCTGAGCGAGCTGACGCCCACCGGCAAAGGCCCGCTGGTGCCGCCCATGGCAACGCTGCACATTCAGGGCGGGCGCAAAGAAAAGATTCGCCCCGGCGACGTGTTGGGCGCGCTCACCGCCGACCTGGGCTACACCCGCGAGCAGGTGGGCAAGATCAATGTGAACGAGTGGTCTACCTATGTTGCGGTGGACCGCGCCATTGCCCAGCAAGTGGCCAGCCGCCTGAACGACGGCCGCATCAAGGGCAAGAGCGTGAAGGTGCGGGTGCTGGAAGACTGAAGACGCCCGGCTTTCAGCCTTTCAGCCGATCGGCGCCTTAGCCTTCAATCAACACGGCGCTGAAGCCGGCCTCTTCCAGTTTGGCCGCAATGTCTTCGGCGGCAATCATGTTGGTGTGGCTCACCCAGGCCTGGCGCTTGGGCAGGTCCACGTCGGCCATGTTGACGCAGGGCAGGTCTTGCAGTTCAAACATGACGGCATCGGCGTCGTCTTGCGTCTGCATCTGGGCAATTTCAAACCGGGTTTCGGGCATGGGGTTCCTAAGGTGGGTGCAGGGCACGGCCGTGCTGGTTGCTTATTCTCCCGGCAATGGCCGGCCAGCGCTTATTGATCCGACCCTGTGAAGTCAGAAGACCCTCACCCCAACCCTCTCCCGCAAGCGGGAGAGGGCGTGAAGACAAAATCGGGCCGGATCAAACAAACCGAGATTGTCCAGGGGCTTGATGGGCCCGCAAACCAGCCTGGCACAGGGCGCACAATCTCCCTATTCAAAAACAGCGCGCCCCGGCGCGCGCACAGCCCCTCTAAAGCTCCCGCCATGACAACAGAAACCCAGGCCGCCACCCCATCCGAACCGACGCCGCTGTGCAAGCCTTGCCAGGGCATTCAGCGCAACTGGCGCGGCGCACCCGGCCACGCCGAACTGCAGCAAGGCAACCACCGCAAAGAACTGCGCGGCACCGTGCAGGTCACCGTGACCGGTTATTTTTGCGACCGCTGCGGCACCCACTGGCACTACACCAACGACAAGACCAACCAGCGCGCGGGCTGGTCGGTGGTGGTCGACTGAACCGGCGCCGCCCCGCATGAAAGCCCCACCCCGGCTGCAAGCGCTGGTTGAAGAAGGCCTGATCGACTCGGTGGTGCGCCAGCTCATGAGCGGCAAAGAAGCCATGGTGTTTGTGGTGCGCTGCGGTGACGAAACCCGCTGCGCCAAGATTTACAAAGAAGCCAACAACCGCAGTTTTCGGCAGGCGGTGGACTACACCGAAAACCGCAAGGTGAAAAACTCGCGCCAGGCCCGAGCCATGGCCAAGGGCACCAAGTTTGGCCGCGAAGCGCAAGAAGCAGCCTGGCAAAGCGCCGAGGTGGACGCGCTCTACCGCCTGGCCGCCGCTGGCGTGCGCGTGCCCACGCCCTACAACTTTTTTGACGGCGTGCTGCTGATGGAGCTGGTGACCGACGCGAGCGGCGACGCCGCGCCGCGGCTGAACGATGTGCGTTTCACGCCCGAGCAGGCGCGCCAGCACCACGCCACCCTGGTGGCCGAGGTGGTACGCATGCTGTGTGCGGGCGTGGTGCACGGCGACTTGTCGGAATTCAACATCTTGCTGGCGCATTCAGGCCCGGGTGAAGGCGACGGCGAGGGCGGCACCGACTTCCCGGTGATCATTGACCTGCCGCAGGCGGTGGACGCCGCCGGGAACAACCACGCCCCGCGCATGCTGCTGCGCGACGTGGCCAACCTGCGCGACTTCTTCGGCCAGTTTGCGCCCGAGCTGCGCCGCACCCAATACGGCCCCGAAATTTGGAGCCTGTACCAGAGCGGTTTGCTGAGCAACGACACCGTGCTCACCGGCCGCTACACGCCCACCCACGCCGACGTGGACCTGGCCAGCGTGATGCGGGAAATTGACGATGCGCGCGACGAAGACGCGGCGCGGCGGCTGCGCATGGCGCAGTGACCTGACCCGCCCTGCGCTCGATTCCCCGTTGGGCCGTGTAAGGAATGCAGGCTGTGTTCGACTCACAGCCATGAACATCCGTCCCAACCTCAACCGCCGCCAGACCATGAAGCTGCTGTCTCTGCTCGGCCTGGGCTCACAGGCCATCACGCCCCTTGCCCAAGCGGTGGCCGCCACCGACCCCTGGAAGCTCAGCGCTGCCGAGTGGAAAAAACGCCTGACGCCCGCCCAGTTCGACGTACTGCGCGAGGAAGGCACCGAGCGCCCCGGCAGCAGCCCGCTTAATGCCGAGAAGCGCAAGGGCACCTACCACTGCGCCGGCTGCGATCTGCCGCTGTTTTCGTCAGACACCAAGTACGAGAGCGGCACCGGCTGGCCGAGCTTTCACACGCCGCTGGCCGGCGCACTGGGCACCAAAACCGACTACAAGGCGATCTTTCCACGCACCGAATACCACTGCGTGCGCTGCGATGGCCACCAGGGCCACGTGTTCAACGACGGACCCAAGCCCAGCGGCAAGCGCTACTGCAACAACGGCGTGGCGCTCACCTTCAAGGCGGCCGCATGATGGCGCGCTGGCAAAGCAACCTGCTGGCCGTGTTCACGGGCGCGGCCCTGCTAAGCGGCGCAGCCCACACCCAGGCGGCGCCCGCCACGGCCAAAGCCACTTTCGCCGGCGGCTGCTTCTGGTGCGTGGAGGCCGACTTCGACAAGGTCCCCGGCGTCATCTCCACCACCTCGGGCTACATCGGCGGCACACTGGCCAACCCCACCTACAAGCAGGTCACCCGCAACAACACCGGCCACGCCGAGGCGGTCGAGATCGTGTTTGACCCAGCCAAGGTGAGCTACGCCAGCCTGGTGGAGAAGTTCTGGCGCACCATCGACCCGACCACCAAAGACCGCCAGTTCTGCGACTCTGGCAACCCTTACCGCTCGGCGATCTTCACCCACGACGCCGCGCAGGCAGAGGTGGTTAAACGTTCACTGGCCGCGTTGCAGACGAGCAAGCTCTTCAAGGAACCGATCGTCACCGAGGTCGCCACCGCCACCCAGTTTTATGTGGCCGAGGAATACCACCAGGACTACTACCTGAAGAACCCGATCCGGTACAACCACTACCGCACCCGTTGCGGACGCGATGCGCGGTTGGAGCAGCTGTGGGGGAAGCAATAGAGCCCCCACGCACCTGCACTGCGGCCCGCTTAACCACGACACCCCGCTCACCGTGCGCCGGCTGCTGATGGGGGATGAGCTCCCAAGAACTGGGCGCCCAGCGATTGGCGGTCAGACTGCAGCCGAAAAATAGCGGTGCTCCAGGGTCCCGCGCCAATCGCCCTCAAAAACCAGATCGCAGACAACCTCGGTGCGGTCCTGCCCCTCCAGCTTCAACTCACCTGCACGCTCAAACCGCTCGTCTTTGAACGCTTGTGTCAAGCGGGCCAGCAAAGCCTGCTTGTAACTGGTGTCGGCGTTGCCTTCAAACTGCAAGCCCTTGGTTTCCATCACCACGGTGCGCGTGTGTCCATTTTGGTTGACCACACCAAACACGAAGTCGGGGTAGACCTTGTGGCGCTTCCAGCCTTGTAGGCCATACTGAGTTCGCGCCACGTTGCGATGCCACCAGCGCAGCGCCGCCTTTTGATCCAGATAGCCCGCAAACGCCACTTCCAGTTCGTTCATGTCTGGCGTGTGCAAAGCCGGCTCCAGCAGGCTTTTTTCCACCGCTCGCGCATCAGGCCGCTGCAATACCGGCGGCTGACTCGCCAACAACAGCTCTGCCGAATCTGGAAGCTCGTAGTCCATCGCATCCGCGCGCAGGGAAAACTGCACCAAGCCCTCATCAACAAGACGGTTGAACACAACCTGAGCAAGGCGGTCACGCTCCTTCTCAATGTCGATGCGCAAACGCTCGGTCAGCGACGACACGGAACGCGCCAGCACAGACTCCGCCATGCCCTGTTTCATCAGGCGCTTCACCACCTGATCCACCCAATCCCAGACCAGCCAAGCATTGGGCGCAAGGTCCAGCAAAGACCTCACCATGCGCGCGCGGTCCAGCGTTTCCGTCTGCGCCGCATCTTGGGTTTGCTGAGCATGCCCATAGCGGGAAAGAATGGACAGATCAATCGTCAAATGCTGATCACCACCCTGCTGCAGATCGGGCGCCCAGGCCATGGCCAGTGCGTCCACATTCAATGAAGCCCAATCCAGCCGCGCTAGCACGTCGCTTTCGTACACCAGTTCGCGCCGCGGCTCGCCCGCCTCAGCCCACGTCACCTTGGGCACAAAAATGCGCAGCGCCGCCAGCTCGGCTCGGCGTTTCAGGGGGATGCGTCGCTCCGTTTTCTCCGTCGCAGTCGCATCGCCATGCACCGCAACGGCCAGGTCGCCCATGCCCTCACCTTCCAGCGATTTCTTGATGGACTTCACCACGTCCGAGGTCTTGGCATCAAAACATTGCACGTAGCAGGCGTCCAGCGCTTCGCGCCCCGTCTTGGTCACATGCGGCAAACGCAAAATGCGCCCCACCAGCTGCGTCATCGCCGCCGGGTTGCGGCCCGCTGCCAGTGCGCTGAGTACATACGCAAACGGGCAATCCCAGCCCTCTTGTAGCGCCTGTTTGGTGATGATGGCCCTGATCTCACACTGAGGCGACATCAGATCGATGTTCTCGGGTTGCTTCAGTTCGTCTTTCTCAGACGTCTTGATCGCAATCTGGCGTTCGTTCAACCCCAGTTGCAGCAAATAGGCCTTGGCGTCTTCGGCGTGGATGAAGCCCGCATCGCGCATGTCCGCACCGGTGCGCTCTACCTGCACCAGCAAAATGGGCCGGATGTAGCGCGCCGTCTCGGCCTGCAGCGTCTCGGCCTCGCGCTGCAAGGCATCCAGCTGGTGCAGAGATGCCGCCAGACAAGCCTGCCAGTCGGCCCAGCGCCGCACCTCCACATGGATCGGCAGCTTGATCATCTCGGCCTCATCCAGGTCGGTGCCGCGCACATCCACCAGAATGTTCGACCCCCGCCCCTTGGCTGACGCCACGCGTGGCGTGGCCGACAGCTCCAGCATGAAACAAGGGTTGAAACCGTCCAGGGTGGACAGCGCGTTTTCCGAATACGCGTGGTGCCCTTCGTCAATCACCACCATCGGCCGCAGCAGCCGCATCACATTGCCCAGCGAGCTTTTGACAATCGACCCCTTCTGAGCCCGGGCTTCTGCGGCGCTCTGCCAGGGGCTGCCATAGGCATCCAGATTGGGCACCTCGCGCAGCAGTTCCCAGTGCGCCTCGATGTCGTCCTCTCGCGGCAGAAAGCCCAGCACATTGCCCCGGTCGCGGAAAAAGCGCAGCGTCTCTTTGCTCTGCCGCGCGGCGGACTGCAGCATCAGCACCATCACGCACAGGTGCGATTCCACATCCAGGCGCGACAGCGGCGAGTTCTTCTCCAGAATCTTCACCCGCCCGGCCCCTGCCACGTTGAGCATCTGGCGGTAGGGGTGGTCGCGGTCGCTCAGGGTCTTGAGCGTCTGGCGGTAAATTGCTTCATTGGGTACCACCCACAGCACCAGCCCGTTGTGCTGGTTCAGGTAGGCGCTGAACACGCGCGCGACGCTGGCCGCGGCCAGCAGCGTCTTGCCGCCACCGGTGGGCACCTTCAGGCACACATTGGGAATCGCGCGGCCCGCGCCGTCGAAGCGACTGGAATACGGCTGGTCCTTGAAGGCTGGCGGCAACACATGGGCTTTGTCGAGGGCAGCCCAGGCCTTCTTGGGAAAGTCCGCCGCCTCGCGGGCCAGGTCTTCCATGCCCTCCATCGCGCGCAGCGCCGCAGCAGCCTGAACCGCCTGCGCCTGGTGCTTCCTCAACTCGTCCAGGTACCGCGCCAACTGCTGCAGCACCGTGGACTGAAAACCCTTCATCTGGGTGCCCGCCAGTTCTTCCACCTTGGCCACGTGCCGCACCGGCGACCACAGCAGCCGCTTGTGTCGCTCAATCTGCTGGCGGAACTCGTCATTTTTGACGTGCTCCAGCCGCACCAGATCCACACCGTACAACAAGCCCAGGTCGTCAATGCGTTGCCACAGCGCCGTTTCTTCGGCGGGCGACATGTCGGGCGCTTCCACAGCAATGTCCACATCCGACTGCGGGCGGTGCGTGCCTGCCGCCCTGGAACCAAACAACCACGCGGCCTCCAGGCGCGGCGTGCTCTCCAGCACCTGCAACAAGCGGGCCAGCGAAGCCGCCGCCACGCCGCTGTCCCTGCGGGTCAGCGCTTCATCCCGCCTTTGCAGCGGTGTCAGCTCCACCATCAGCGAGCCTCCAGAGTGGCCAGCAAGGCCTCAAATGCCGCCACCGCACGGGCGCGGACGAAACCCACGATTTCCAGCGCCTTGGTCTTGTCGTACTCGTGCGTCGAATCGTTGCGTGCGACGGCGATTTCGGCCCACAGGTCCGCATCGCTCACCAGCGCGGTCTTGAAGGCGGCCTCCATCACAGCCTTTTTGGTCGCCTCGTAGGGAATCTCCTCCTGGTCCACCAGCCATTGGTGCATGGCCTTGCGCGCGGTTTCAAAACTCAGCTCAAAGCGCTTGATGATCGAGTCGCGCATGAACTCGTCTTCGGGCTGCTCCAGCGCCAGTTTCAACGCGGCCAATGCGTCGCGATACTGGGCCAGCCTTTGGTCGAAACGGTCTTCACTCATGGCGGCTTCCTTCAGGCTTCGCGGTACAGCGCAAACGGCAGTGGCGCGTAGTCCACACCGTGCTCTTGCAACTGGCGGTTGCTCAGGTACTTGGCCGGTGCAAACACCAGGTGGCGCAGCGGCTTGCGCTCGCGCGCCGCATCGTGTTCTTTGCCCCAATGCTGGAACTGTTTGGCCAGGCTCAGCGTGAGCGCCGCCTCGGGGCTCTTCAAGAAATTCAACTCCGGCTTGTAGACAAGCCACACATGGCTGTCTTTCGCTTCGCCCAGGTACCAGGCCGGGGCTTTCTTGGGCGCAGGCGGCAGCACGCCGCCGGTGGCGGTGTAGAACAGCCAGGCGCCCAGCGCTTCAAACGCGGGCAGCTTCTCGCCGCTCAGCAACTTGTCCAGGTCCACCGGCTCGCCCAGCGTGCAATAGGTGAAGCTGCCGCCCAGGCCCAGCGCCATCTCGGAAATGCGGCGCACACCCTCCACGCGCAATACACCGTCGTCGATCTTGGTTTCGATCTTGTCGAAGCGTTTGCGTTTGCGTTTGCGTTTGGCAGATTTTCCCCCCTCGCCCTCAGGGAGAGGGCTGGGGTGAGGGCTCTGCGCACCCAACTCCATCTGCTCATCACCGCCCAGCAGCCCCTCGGCGCGTTTGATCGCGTCCACCTTGGCCAGCCACTCGCCCGCCTTCTTGAACTGCGTGAGCGTGATCTTTTCTTCCAGCAGCGTCTCGCGCTGCGTACCTTCCCATGCGTAACCCTTGATGGCGCGGCGCACGCGCTCGGCGGTCAACGTGTCGGCGTAGGCCTCGCCTTCGACCAGGATGAACTTGCGGTGGCCGCCGTCCTTGGCGTTGGCCTTGAGCACGGCGTGGGCCGTGGTGCCGGAGCCGGCGAAGCTGTCGAGGATGAGGGCGTTTTCGTGTGCACCGATCTCCAAAACACGCTCAACCAGAGACACCGGCTTGGGTGTGATCGTGTTGGTCTTCTCGTCACTGAGCATGCCCATTTCGATGAGCGTCTTCTTGGCATCCTGGGTGTGACCAACGTCTTCATAGAACCACAGGGTTTGGGGAACTCGTCCCTGCTTCACTTCACTCAAGAAGCGCTTCACCGAAGGCATGCTGTTGCCGTCGACGCCCCACCAAATCCTCTTGTCGGCATCGAGTTCCAACAGCTTGGATTTCTTTACGGTCCAGTACCGCCCGGGCGGGGGTCCTTCAATCACTCGTCCCCCGGGACACTCGATGGAGTAAGTGCCTTCGCTGTAAAAGTTACGCGCCGAAAGATCGCTAGGCTTCCACGCCTTCCGATGATCGTTGTCGGGGTTGCTGTACGCAGCGTCTTGTTCCGCTGTTCTTGCGAGCAAACCCGGGCGCCAAAGGCTCTTGTTCTTTGCGACCACCAGCAAATGATCGTGGTCTTCACTGAAGAACTGCGCGGTGTTTTTCGGTGAATAATTTTTCTGCCAAATCACATTCGCGATGAAAGCATCTTCCCCAAAAATCTCATCCAACACCATCCGCGCCCGATGCACCTCGTTGTCGTCCAGCGTGATCCAGATCGATCCCGACTCGCTCAGTAGCTCGCGCAGCAGCACCAGCCGCGGCCACATCATGCAGAGCCACTTGTCGTGCCGCAGCATGTCTTCACCGTCCACCGGATTGGTGTTCAGCCACTCCTTCATGATGGGCGAGTTCACACCGTCGCTGTAGCACCAGCCTTCATTGCCGGTGTTGTAAGGCGGGTCGATGAAGATCAGGTCCACGGCGCCCGCGCAACGCGGCAGCAGGCTCTTGAGCGCATGCAGGTTGTCGCCGTGGATCACCAGGTTGCCGCTCAGATCTGGCGCGCCCACTCCCTTGTCGGCCTGTGCCTGTAGCGGGCGGTAAGGCACCGTCAAGTGGTGGTTGTAAACGTATTCTTTGCCTTTGAAGACGATTTCTGGCATGGCGCTGGTGGCTTCCCTGGCCCGGGCTGGGCGAATCCGCTCATTATCAACGCGCAGCGCGCCACATCACCCGCGTGGATGGTGCTGCGCCACGATCGTCTTGAGGCGTTCGCGGGCGACGTGGGTGTAAATGGTGGTGGTGGAAATGTCGGCATGGCCCAGCAGCATTTGCACCGCGCGCAAATCCGCGCCGTGGTTGAGCAAGTGGGTGGCAAACGCGTGGCGCAGCGTGTGCGGCGACAGCGGGCTGGTTATACCCGCGAGCAACGCGTATTTTTTCACCAGCTGCCAAAACATGGCGCGCGTCATGGCCTCGCCGGCGCGGGAGCCGCGCGCGGTGACAAACAGGTCTTCGGTTTGTTGCCCGGCCAAAATGTCCACCCGCCCCTGCCCCAGGTAGCGCTGCAGCCACTGCGCGGCAAGCTGGCCAAACGGCACCAGGCGTTCTTTGTTGCCCTTGCCGGTGATGCGCAGCACGTGTTCGTTCAGCCCCACATGCCAGGTTTTCAGGCTCACCAGCTCGCTCACGCGCAGGCCGCTGGCGTACATCAGCTCCAGCATGGCGCGGTCGCGCAGGCCCAGCGGTGTGCTGGTGTCGGGCGCGTTCAGCAGCGCTTCCACCTGCGCTTCGCTCATGGTCTTGGGCACGCGCAGCGGCTGGCGTGCGGCCACCAGGCGCAGGGTGGGGTCGGCGGTGATGAAGCGTTCGCGCAGCGCCCACCGAAAGTAGCGCTTGAACACCGTGAGCCGCCGGTTGGCGGTGGTGGCCCGGGTCTGGCTGTGCTTGTCGGCAAAGTACTGGTTCAGGTCGTGCTCGCGCACGTCCACCAGGGTTTTGCCGTGCCCCGCCAGCCACTGGCCCAGCAGCACCAGGTCGCGGCGGTAGGCGTCGAGCGTGTTGCGCGAAAGGCCCTCTTCGAGCCACAGCGCGTCGGCAAAGGCGTCGGCCGCAGCGCGGCTGGCCAGCGCTTGGGGCGACAGGGCAGCGGCTGGCGGTGGTGCAAGGGTGTCGGCCATGGTTGCGCAGTGTGGTTGGTTCAGCAGTGTGAACGTTGAGAAAAAAGCCGCCCAAAAAGACAGCTACACCCGGGAAAACCCGCCCTTGGCGGTACGCGTTTCCCCCATCGAGATGCGGCCAAGTTGCTGTATTCTGCCCCTTTGATTTCATCCAACGACAGGAGACTCACAGCATGCGTTTGATTCACAAAATCGGTCTGGGTTTGAGCTTGGGCGCCGCCCTCGTGACGGGCGCCGCCAATGCCCAGCAGCAGTTCGTCAACGTGCTCACCGGCGGCCAGAGCGGCGTGTATTACCCCATGGGTGTGGCGCTGTCGCAAATCTTTGCCAAAGACATTCCCAACGCACGCTCCACCGCGCAGGTGACCAAGGCGTCGGCCGAAAACCTGAACCTGCTGCAAGCCGGCCGCGGTGAGCTGGCGCTGTCCCTGGCCGACTCCGTGTCTGACGCCTGGAAGGGCGAGGCCGAAGCGGGCTTCCCCAAAAAGCTGGACAAGCTGCGTGGCCTCTCGGGCACCTACAACAACTACATCCAGATCGTGGCCAACGCGGACTCGGGCATCAAGACCCTGGCCGACCTGAAAGGCAAACGCATTTCGGTGGGTGCCGCCAAGTCGGGTACCGAGCTGAATGCACGCGCCATTTTCAAGGCCGCCGGCCTGGCCTACAGCGACATGGCCAAGGTGGAATACCTGCCGTTTGGCGAGTCGGTGGAACTGATGAAGAACCGCCAGCTCGACGCGACCTTGCAGTCCGCCGGCTTGGGCGTGGCGTCCATCCGCGACCTGGCCACGGCTGTGAAGATTGTGGTGATTCCGGTACCCGCTGATGTGGTGGCCAAAGTGGGCGACGCAGCCTACCAGCCCGCCATGATTCCCGCCAACACCTACGGCGGCCAGACCGAAGCCGTGGCCACCGCCGCCATTCCCAACTTCCTGATCACGCACAGCGGTGTGTCGGATGATTTGGCCTACCGCATGGCCAAGGCCATGTACGAGAACATCGACACCTTGTACGCCGCACACAATGCAGCCAAGAGCATCAAGCGCGACAACGCCATCAAGGGCATGCCCGTGCCACTGCACCCCGGTGCCGAGCGTTATTACAAAGAGGTGGGCCTGATCAAGTAAGCAGGCCCTGAAAGGCGGTGCCGCACCGGCACCCGCCTTTTGCGACGCGGCCCCTACCCGGGGCCGTTTCCATTTCTGTCGATCCCAGCACCCCATGAACGACCACACCAGCACCCCAACCCACGACAACTCCGGCGATCAAGGCGGCCACGGCAGTGCCCTGACCGGCGCGATCTTCTGGGTCGCCATCGCGTTTTCGGCCTACCAGCTCTGGATGGCCTCGTTTCACCCGCTTTCCAGCCAGGTGATCCGCGCCATCCACGTCGGCTTTGTGCTGCTGATGATTTTTGCGCTGTTTCCGCCCATGGGCGGGCGCTCGGGCCTGTGGCGCGCCTTGGGCTGGGTGCTGGGCATCGCCGGCTTTGCCACCGGCTTGTACCAGTGGTTTTTTGAAGCCGACCTGACCCAGCGCGCGGGCACATTAACGCCCGCCGACTGGGTGGTGGGCGTGGCGCTGATTGCGCTGGTGTTTGAAGCCGCCCGCCGCGTGATGGGCTGGGGCCTGCCGCTGGTGTGTTTGACGTTCCTGCTTTACGCCCTGTTTGGCGAACACCTGCCGGGCAACATGGCGCACCGCGGCTACGGGCTCGACCAGATCGTGAGCACGCTGGGCTTTGGCACCGAGGGCCTGTACGGCACGCCCACGTACGTGTCGTCCACCTACATTTTTCTGTTCATTTTGTTTGGTGCGTTTCTGGAGCAGGCCGGCATGATCCGCCTGTTCAACGACTTCGCCATGGGCACCGTGGGCCACACGCGCGGCGGCCCGGCCAAGGTGTCGGTCATTTCGTCGGGCCTCATGGGCACCATCAACGGCTCGGGCGTGGCCAACGTGGTCACCACCGGGCAGTTCACCATTCCGCTGATGAAGCGTTTTGGCTACAGCCCGGCGTTTGCTGGCGGCGTGGAAGCCACGGCCAGCATGGGCGGGCAGATCATGCCGCCGGTGATGGGGGCTGTGGCCTTCATCATGGCCGAGACCATCAACGTGCCCTACATCGAGATCGTCAAGGCGGCGCTGATTCCGGCCATTTTGTATTTCGTCACCGCATTCTGGATGGTGCACCTGGAAGCCGGGCGCAAAGGCCTCATGGGCCTGCCCAAAGAAGAATGCCCTAACCCCTGGACGGCGGTGCGCGAGCGCTGGTACCTGCTGCTGCCGCTGGCGGGCCTGGTGGCGCTGCTGTTCTCAGGCTACACGCCGCTGTTTTCGGGCACCGTGGGTCTGGGGTTGACCGTCATTTTGATTTTTGGCGCGGCGGTCATCAGTGGCGTGAAACCCATGGTGCTGCGCGGCCTGGCCTGGGTGCTGCTGGGTTTTGCCTGCGCGGGTTTCTTCCAGTTCGGCGTGGGCACCTTCTTTGTGTTGAGCGCGCTGCTGGTGGCGCTCACCTTCATCTTGCGCACCGGAGGCGACGCCCGCGCGCTGGCGGTGAAGGCGCTGGTAGACGGCGCCCGCCATGCGCTGCCCGTGGCCATTGCCTGCGCGCTGGTGGGCGTGATCATTGGCGTGATCAACCTCACCGGCGTGGCCGCTGAACTGGGCGGGCACATCATCGCCATCGGCCGCGAAAGCCTGTTTCTGGCCCTGCTGCTGACCATGATCACCTGCCTGGTGCTGGGCATGGGCATTCCCACCATTCCCAACTACATCATCACCAGCTCGCTCGCCGCGCCGGTGCTGCTGGAACTGGGCGTGCCGCTGATCGTCTCGCACATGTTCGTGTTCTATTTCGGCATCATGGCCGACCTGACGCCGCCGGTGGCGCTGGCCTGTTTTGCGGCGGCGCCCATTGCCCGCGAATCGGGGTTGAAGATCAGCATGCAGGCTATCCGCGTGGCCATTGCCGGCTTCATCGTGCCCTTCATGGCCGTGTACAGCCCGGCGCTCATGCTGCAAAGCGGCGACTGGATGGACACCACCTGGATCGTTTTCAAGGCGCTGGTGGCCATTGCCATGTGGGGCGCGGCGGCCATTGGCTTCTTGTTTGGCCGCCTGAACGTGGTGGAACGCATCGTCGCCTTTGGGTCGGCCAGCTTCCTGGTGGTGGCCTTGCCGCTGACCGACGAAATTGGCTTGGGCGCCGTGGCCGTTTTCCTGGCCTGGCACTTCTGGCGCACGCGCCAGGAGCGCGCCCAGGCTGCGGCACGCTGAGGGCACGCGGTGGCACTGGTGGGCATTTGTCTGGCGCTGGCGGCCACGGCCGCCGCGCCGGTGTTTGTGCCCGCCGAGCGCTTCACGCTGGCCTGGACCCACTCCATTGAAAAAGTGCGCTGGGAAGAAGACTACGCCGTCACGCCACAGCCACCCACGCTGCAGGCGCTGGCCGCCCGGGTGCGCGGCTCGGCTGCGGGCATGGAGCCGCCCGACGACGCGCGCCTGGTGAACGGCTGGTACACCTACACCCCACACCTGCGCAACCCCTCCGAACTGCGCCTGACCCGCTCAGAGTTCACACCCGACTACGAGCTGTGTTTGAGCGGCCAGTGCCAGCCCATGTCGGCCTGGCTGCCGTCTGACGGCGGCGTCACCCGGCTGACCGCTTGCCGCGATCCCGGCTGATCGCGCTTGCCCTTGTGGCCATTGCTATGCTCCCCGCGTGAACTTCGCCCAACTCCTCTTCCCCGACTTCTCGCTCATCCTCATTGGCTACCTGCTGTGCCGCTTCACCGCGCTCAACCGCGGCGTGTGGTCGCAGGTGGAAAGCCTGGTCTATTACTTCCTGTTTCCGGTGCTGCTGTTTCACTCCATTGTGAAAAGCCCGCTGGACTTGTCTGCCGCCTCCAGCCTCATGGGGGCTGGCCTGTCGCTGGGCGTGGCGGCCATTGCGCTCAGCTACTCATTGCCCTATTGGCCGTGGCTGGGCAACAAGCTGGACGTGCGGCTGCACGCGGCCAGCGCCCAGGTGGGGTTCCGGTTCAACTCGTTCATTGCGCTGGCGCTGGCCGACAAGGTGGCCGGGCCGCAAGGGCTGCTGATGATTGCGGTGCTGATTGGCGTGTGCGTGCCGCTGTTCAACGTGGGCGCCGTGTGGCCCATGGCGCGCCACGCCGGCAAGGGCTTTGTGCGCGAGCTGGTGCGCAACCCGCTGATCATTGGCACCGCCAGCGGCCTCGTGGCCAACCTGCTCGGGTTTTCCATGCCGGTGTGGCTGGAACCCACGGTGAACCGCATTGGTCAGGCGTCGCTGGCGCTGGGCCTCATGGCCGCCGGCGCCGGCATGCAGTTTGGCACCCTCGCATCGGCCAAAACGCTGGGTGTGATGGTGCTGTCGGTGAAACACTTGGGCATGCCCCTCATGGCGTTTGGCCTGGCCCTGCTGTTCAAGCTGGACGCCACCCAGACCACCGTGTTGCTCATGTTTTCGGCCGTGCCCACCGCGTCCAGCTGCTACGTGCTGGCGGCACGTATGGGCTACAACGGCCCTTATGTGGCGGGGCTGGTCACGCTGTCCACCCTGTTGGGCATGGCCAGTCTGCCGTTTGCGCTGGGGGTGCTGGGGCCGCTGAGGGGCTGAGCCTCAGCAACCGCAGCTTTGAGCCCTTTGCGAAGTTCCCACCGTACCCGCTTACTTTTTGGCGGGCGACACCAGGTCGATACGCCGCTGAAGCCGAGCGGCTTCTTCCACCGCACCGCCCGCCTGTGCCCGCGCCTGCTGCACCTGCAGCCAGGCCAGCAGCGGTCGGCGCCAGCCTTGGGCTGAAGCGGTATCCACCGCCACCGCAACCACGGCTGGGCTGGCGGCGCCGCGCTGCAACAGCACGCCCGCAGCCACCAGGAGCGAGAGCGGGTCTTTGATGTTGGCCAGAGCGCTCTCTGGCGCGGTGGCCACCGTCAATGAGCGATGGGCATCGGGCAGCAGGGGCGCGTCAGCCGCCCGCGCTTGGCCGGCCAGGTAGCGAGCGTAGGCCTGCTCGGCGGGCGCGGCGTCGGTGGCCAACGCCTCAAAACCGGTGCAGGGTTCAAACACCAGCGAGGCCGCCCGCGTGGCGCAGCGCAGCAGCTCCACACGGGCCACCCGCTCGGGCTGGCCGGTGCGCGCCACTTCGCTGCGGGCGCGGGCAAATTCCACCGCTTCAATGGCGCTGTTGCCGCTGAGCCAGGCGTCTGCGGCGCGCTCCAGGCTGCTCTTGGCGTTCATCTGCCAGTCGGGCGGCGGCGGTGTGTTGCTGCAGGCGGCCAAACCCAGCGCCAGGCACAGAGTCAACAAACGTGTGTTCATGGCAAACGGATCTCGGTGTCGCGGGCAAACGGCCACTTGCGGTTGACTTCGTTGACCAGGCTGTCCACTTTGCGCAGGCTGGCTTCCACCTCGGCGCGCAGCGCGCCCAGGTCCACCGTGGCTTCGCGGGTGTTGCTGGCAATGGCCTGGGCTTCCACCAGCACCGCGTCCACCCGCTGCAAGCTGCCGCGGGCTTCGCCCAGCAGGCCGTTGAGCTGCTGCACCGTGGCGCGCGCGTCGGTCACCAGACCGCCCTGGCCGGGGGCGGCGCCTTCGCCAAACACCTGGCGGTCGGCGTTTTTCAACAGCCCGTCCAACCGCGCTACCAGGGTGTCGGCGCGGGCCAGCAGGGCGTTGCTGCGGGTCAGCGCCTCGCTGATCTTTTTCGCGTCAGCTTCGTTGCCCAGCAGCACACCCATGGCACCTTGCGGTCCATTAAGTTTTTCTGTGGTCTGCTGCAGGTTGGTCAGGCTCTGGGCCAGGGCGGCGTCGGACTTGGTGAGCGCATTCAGGTTGTCCAGCAGGTCTCTGATGGACGCCGTGAGCTTGGGTATTTCAGCCGCCGCGTCGCCGCGCAGCACGGTGCGCTCTGCGCCATCTTCCAGCGGCGGGTCTTCCAGCACGCCGCTGTAGGCGCGTATGCGGGTGCTGCCCACCAGGCTGCGTTCCATGGTGAAGATGCTGGACGTGCGCAGCCAGCGCGCGTCTTTGCTGGGTACGTCCACTAAGATGCGGGCGTTGCCGTCGTCGCCCAGCTCCACCCGGGCCACGCGGCCAATGGCAAAGCCGGCAAAGGTCATGTCCATACCCACCACCACGCCTTCAATATCGTCGGACACCAGCACCAGCCGCTGGGTGCGCTCAAAGGCACCGCGCGCGTACAGCACATACAGCGCCGAGCCCACCACCAGCACCAGCATGAGCAACAACAGCAGCGCCGCCTTGACCTCCAGGTTCTTCACCGGCGGTGGCGGCTCTGGTGGCTCGGGCGTCAAACGCAGCGGCGGGTCGGGCTCGGGCACGGGCACGGGTGGGTTTGTGGCGTTCATGGGGTCAGTAATAGTTGCCAACCAGCGACAGCACTTCAATCAGCAGCACCACCGAAAACAGGCGGGCAAATTCCGAAATGTCACTGCGCCGGCTGTAGCGGCCTTGTGCGTCGCGCTGGGCGCTGGCGGCCAGCGGCACCACCGCCACGGCGAGACTGAAAAACAGGGTCTTGAGGGTGAAGATGAGCGTGACGGCGGGCGTGAACACGCTGCCCACGCTGCGCGTGTAAGACGGAAAGCCCCAGGGCGAAAAACCATAGACCGTGAGGTAGGCCAGCACGAGCGCCACCACGCAGCTCACCGCCGCCAGCAACAGCACCGAAAACACCGTGGCCAGCGCGCGCGGCAGCAGCTCGGTGCGCAGCAGGGTCTGGTCGCTGGTTTCAACGCCGTTGCGCTGCTGCTCGGCCAGCAGCTTGCGTATGCGCTGCGCACCCGGCATGGCGTAGCGCACCGCCACAAACATGGCGGCGTAGAGCGGAATCAGCTCCAGCACCAGGGTGCGCACCAGCACCTCCAGCGCGTATTGCGACAGGCCGTAGCTGAAGGCGGTGGCCACCACAATGCGGATCAGCACCACGCTGATGAGCGCCGAGAGCACCAGAAACCAGGTCAGCAGCGGCGCGGTGGCCTGGTACAGGTTGCGCAACACCGCCGCACGCTGCGCGCCGCGCTGGTAGCTCGACGGCATAAACGCCAGCACCACGATTTGCGCGCCCAGCAGCAACACCTGCCACCAGTTGGTCCAGGTGGCGCGCACCCGTTGGCCCCACTGGTTGAGCGTTTTCTGGGTGGTTGAGACAGGGTCCATGGCGGCATGATAGCCCCCGCACCACACGCCCTGTTGTGGCGCGTCAATGCGTGCGCACGCACCGGCTCCGTCTGCGCGCAGGTGACAGCACGCTGGTGTAAACCAGCATGGCGGTTGGGGGCATTTCGTTTTCAATCGTGGCCTGACAACACCCCCACAAACCATTCAACCAACCACCGCCAGCGCGCGGGTGGTTGCGCCGCCCAAAGAGGACGTTTCACATGCCACACAGCCTTCACCCCGTGGTGCGCCGCCAGACCATTGCCGACGCCCTGCACCGCACCGCCGTTCGCCTGCCGGCCAAAACCGCCATCGTCTGCGGCACCACCCGCTGGACCTATGCCGAGTTTGACGCGCTGGTCACCCGGCTCGCCGCCGGGCTGCACACCATCGGTGTGATGGCCGGCGACAAGGTGGCCGTGCTGGCGCGCAACTCGCACGGCTTTGCCGCCTTGCGCTTTGCGCTGGCCCGCCGGGGCGCGGTGATGGTGCCCATCAACTTCATGCTCAAGGCCGACGAGGTGGCGTACATCTTGCGCCACGCGGGTGCCAAAACGCTGGCCACCGACAGCGGCCTGGCCGCGCTGGCACGCGAAGCCTCGGCGCTGGACACGCAGGTGCAGCAGTTCATCTGGCTGCCCAGCGAAGACCCGAGTGAGCCCGCGCCCGGCATGCACGCGTTCGACGCACTGGCCGCGTGCCATGAGCCTATGCCCGACGTGGCGCTGGGCAGCTTTGACCTGGCCCAGATTGTTTACACCAGCGGCACCGAGTCCACCCCCAAAGGCGCCATGCTTACGCACGACGCGGTGCTGTGGCAGTACGTGAGCTGCGTGATCAATGCCGAAATTGCCGAGTCCGACCGCACCCTGCACGCCCTGCCGCTGTACCACTGCGCCCAGCTCGACGTGTTCTTCGGCCCGGCCATTTACATCGGCAGCAGCAACGCGATCACCAGCAAACCGGTGCCCGACAACTTGCTGGCGCTGATTGAACAGCACCAGATCACCAGCTTTTTTGCGCCACCCACGGTGTGGATTGCGCTGTTGCGCTCACCGCTGTTTGACGCCACCAAACTGGGCAGCCTGACCAAGGGCTACTACGGCGCGTCCATCATGCCGGTGGAGGTGCTGAAAGAGCTGGCCACGCGCCTGCCGAACGTGCGGCTGTGGAACCTGTATGGCCAGACCGAAATTGCCCCGCTGGCCACCATGCTCGGCCCAGACGACCAGCTGCGCAAACCCGGCTCGTGCGGCAAGGCCGTGCTCAACGTGGAAACGCGCGTGGTGAACGACGCCATGCAGGACGTGGCTGTGGGCGAGGTCGGTGAAATCGTGCACCGCTCGCCGCACCTGATGCTGGGCTATTTCAACGACCCCGAGCGCACCGCCGCCAGTTTTGAAGGCGACTGGTTCCACAGCGGCGACCTGGCCGTGATCGACGACGAGGGCTTCATCACCGTGGTGGATCGCAAGAAGGACATGATCAAAACCGGCGGCGAAAACGTGGCCAGCCGGGAAGTGGAAGAAATGATTTACCGCCTGCCGGCCGTGAGCGAGGTGGCGGTGATTGGCCTGCCCGATCCGAAGTGGGTGGAGGCCGTGACGGCGGTGATTGTGGTGAAAGCGGGCCAGGCGCTGAGCGAAGCCGAGGTGCTGGCGCACTGCAACGCACACATGGCGCACTTCAAGTGCCCCAAACGCGTGGTGTTTACCGACACGCTGCCCAAAAACCCGAGCGGCAAGCTGCTGAAACGGGAGCTGCGTAAAAGCCATGGGCTGGAAATACAGTCACTCCACTCCACCCATAACCGCCTATAATTGCACAATTTTTTGTACAAGTGTGATGGGCTTTTATCATGAAAATCGTGACCTATTCCGAAGCACGCAGCGCATTGAAAACGGTGCTGGATCGTGTGCACGAAGACGCTGATGTGACGGTGATCAGCCGTCGGGATGGGGCCGATGCCGTGGTGATGTCGCTGGACCATTACGAGAGCATCATGGAAACCATGCACCTGCTCTCCACCCCGGCCAATGCCGCGCACTTGGCCAAATCGATTGCGCAGCACAAGGCGGGCAAAGCCAGCCGGCGCGAGCTGGCCAAAGACTGACTTGTCACCGACCATGGCGCGCTCCATTCGTTTCACCCCGGCGGCCTGGGACGATTACACCCACTGGCAAGGCCAGGACAGAAAGACGCTCAAGCGCATCAACACCTTGATTGAAGCGACTGCGCGAGACCCATTTGTTGGCATCGGCAAGCCCGAGCCTTTGCTGGGCAACCTGAGCGGGTACTGGTCCAGGCGGATTGATGAAACGCACCGGCTGGTCTATGCGGCAGACGATGCCGACCTGGACGTGATTGCGTGCCGAGGCCATTACGACGATTGAGCGCCGCACGGGCTGCGCGGATCGCTCAACGGGTTTCGCCGATCGTGCAAACAAGCGATCAGATCAGCCTGGTTTGAATCGGTCGATTTGGCTGCTAGCGTTTTTATCGAGCCGCACGGGCGTCATGCTTCAACCCGGACCGAAGCGGCCTGCGCCAGCGCCCACACCACATGTTCGCGCACCGTGGCGCTGGGGTGCTGCAGGTGCTGGGCCAGCGCAGACCGCACCGCCGGGTCGTCCGCCACCCGCAGCGCATTCCCCATCGCTACGGCCATATTTCGCAACCAGCGCTCGTGCCCGATGCGGCGAATGGGACTGCCTTCGGTGCGGCGCAGAAATTCGTCTTCGCTCCAGGCAAACAGCTCGGTGAGTGTTGAGCCCGCCAGGCCTTCGCGCGGGTCGAAGTCGGGCAAGGGGCTGCGCTGCGCGAACTTGTTCCACGGGCACACCAGCTGGCAGTCGTCGCAGCCGTAAATGCGGTTGCCGATCAGTGGGCGCAGTTCCTCGGGGATGGGCCCTGCGTGCTCGATCGTGAGATACGAAATGCAACGCCGCGCGTCCAGCCGTTGTGGGCCCAGGATGGCCTGGGTGGGGCACACGGCGATGCACGCGGTGCAGGCGCCGCAGTGGTCGGTTACCGGCTCGCTGGGCGGCAGGGCGATGTCCAGGTAGATCTCGCCCAGGAAGAACATCGAGCCGCCCTCGCGGTTGAGCACCAGCGTGTGTTTGCCGCGCCAGCCCTGGCCGCTGCGCTGCGCCAGTTCGGCTTCGAGCACGGGGGCCGAGTCGGTGAACACGCGGTGGCCCATCGGGCCCACTTCCAAAGCGATGCGCTCGGCCAGTTTTTGCAAGCGGCTGCGCAAGACCTTGTGGTAGTCGCGGCCCCGGGCGTAGAGGGACACCACCGCTTCGCCAGGGCGTTGCAGGCGCGCCAGTTCGGTGGTTTGCCAGCCTTCGGGTGTGGCTTGCGGCAGGTAGTCCATGCGGGCGGTGATCACGCTCACGGTGCCCGGCACCAGCTCGGCCGGGCGGGCCCGTTTCATGCCGTGGCTGGCCATGTAGGCCATGTCGCCATGGAAACCCGCGTCCAGCCAGGCCTGCAAACCGGGTTCGGCTGCCGAAAGGTCGACACCGGCCACGCCAATTTGGGAAAATGCGAGTTCCCGGCCCCAGGCCTGTATCTGTGAGACGAGTTGAGCAGCATCAAAACCGGACTTCATGTTCCGTCCATTGTAGAAACGCCCGAAACCCCTGGCCTGGCCTGGCAAGGGCGCTGGGCTACCGAGGCCGACACCGAGGCCTTTGCCCGCCAGCTGGCCGCCTGCCCCGCCCTGGCGCACGCCACGCTGGCGCTGCACGGTGATCTGGGCGCCGGCAAGACCACCTTTGTGCGCCACCTGCTGCGGGCGCTGGGCGTGCGCGGGCGCATCAAAAGCCCGACCTATGCGGTGGTGGAACCGCACAGCGCCATCGACTGTCCGCTGATGCCGCCGGGCGAGCCGCTGCTGATCTGGCACTTTGACTTCTACCGCTTCAACGACCCGCGAGAATGGGAAGATGCGGGTTTTCGCGAACTTTTCGCCACGCCGGGTCTCAAGCTGGTGGAGTGGCCCGAACGCGCAGGCGCCTTTCTGCCCGTGGTCGACCTCGACATCGACATCCAACCCGACGACATGAGCCACACCCACCCGACCGACGCCGAACCCGACGAAGCCCGCCTGGTGCGGCTGAGCGCACGCACGCCAGCGGGCCGTTGTTTGCTGGCCGCTGTAACAGCATGAGCAACATCGAACGCCGCACGCTGCTGCGCGCCGGCACGCTGGTGCTGCTGCTGGGCGTGCAGCACATTGCGCACGGCGCCAGCGTGGTGGCGGTGCGGCTGTGGCCGGCCGAAGACTACACCCGCGTCACCATCGAGTCGGACGGTGCGCTCAAAGTGCGCCAGACCCTGAGCAGCGACCCAAGCCGCTTGGCGGTGGACCTGGAAGGCATTGACCTGGTGGCCGGCCTGAGCGAGCTGGTGGGCCAACTGAAAACCAACGACCCCAACATTGCGGGTATCCGCGTGGCGCAGGGCGCGGGCAACACCGTGCGGCTGGTGCTGGAACTGAAACAGCCCATTCGCCCACAGGTGTTCAGCCTGGAGCCGGTAGCGGCTTACCAGCACCGCCTGGTGTTTGACCTTTACCCGCTGAACGCACCCGACCCGCTGGAACAACTGATCAGCCAGCGCGTGAAAGAACTGGACGAGGCCAGCGAACGCGCAGCGCGCTTGCTGGGCCTGGAAACGGGTGCCATGGCCAGCGCACAGGCGCCCGGCCCTGCGCCGGTGCCCGACACCACGGTGGACCCGCTGGGCGCCCTGATTGCGCTGCGCGAGCGCCCCGGTGTGGCCCCCGGCCGCATACCCGCGCCCACCGTGACGGCCAGCACCCCGCGCACACGCCCCGGCACCGACCGCGCCGGGGTGGGCGCCACCGTGAGCGCCAACCCCGGTGGCAGCCCGGCCAAACAGGCGGTGCAGACCGGCCGCACCACCGAGCGCCTGATCATCGTGGCGCTGGACCCCGGCCACGGCGGCGAAGATCCGGGCGCCATTGGGCCCGGCGGTACGTATGAAAAAGACGTGGTGCTGCAAATTGCCTTGCGCCTGCGCGACCGCATCAACGCCACCCGGGTGAACGGCAACCCCATGCGCGCCTACCTCACCCGCGACGCCGACTTCTTCGTGCCACTGCATGTGCGGGTGCAAAAGGCGCAGCGGGTGCAGGCCGACCTGTTCATCAGCTTGCATGCCGACGCTTTCTATACCCCGCGCCCACAAGGCGCCAGCGTTTACGCTCTGAGCACACGGGGTGCCAGCAGCGCCTCGGCGCGCTGGATGGCCAACAAGGAAAACGCCGCCGACCTGGTGGGCGGGCTGAACGTGAAGGCCAAAGACGCCACCGTGCAGCGCGCCATGCTCGACATGAGCACCACCGCGCAAATCAACGACAGCCTGAAGCTCGGCAGCGCCATGCTGGGCGAGGTGGGCCGCGTGGGCAAACTGCACAAGCCGCGCGTGGAACAGGCCGGGTTTGCGGTGCTGAAAGCGCCCGACATTCCCAGCGTGCTGGTGGAAACGGCGTTCATCAGCAACCCGGAAGAAGAGCTGCGCCTGAAGAGCGTGGCCTACCAGACCGAGCTGTCCGATGCCCTGTTGAAAGGCATCGTGCGCTACTTTTCGCAAAACCCGCCGCTGGCGCGCACCCGGCAGATGTGACGCTGGCACCTGCGGTAGGCCTGTGCGAGCCCTTCGACAAGCTCAGGGCGAACGGAGGTTGTTGCAGGCGCAAAGCACCCGCCCACCGTTCGGGCTGAACCTGTCGAAGCCTTTGCCCGGGCCGTTGGGCGGGCCCTTCGACAGGCTCTGGGCTAACGGAGGTTGTTGCGGGCGCAGGGCACCCGCCCACCGTTCGGGCTGAGCCTGTCGAAGCCTTTGCCCGGGCCGTTGGGCGAGCCCTTCGACAAGCTCAGGGCGAACGGATATTGAGGGGTCAGCGGGCTGCGGGCTCAGATCGGGTAGATCAGCGAGTTCAACACCATTTCGCTGTCGTACACACAGCGGCGCTCTTGCAGCTTCAGCCCCGCGCTGGTGTGCACAAAAGCGTCGATGTAGCGGCCCACGTTGTAGACCTCGCTCACACTGCCCGGTTTGGTGCGAAACACCGCGTAGTGCGCTTCGGCGCGCACCGGGTCTGCCGCTGTGCCGGCGCCCGCTGCGGTCACGCGCGCCGGGCTCACCACATGGCGCGTGTAGTAGGGGCCGTGGTAAATGGTGTGGCTGGTGCCGTAAATGCGGTCGCGCAGCATGCCCTGGCTTTCCAGCGCCAGCAGGGCCAGGGGCAAACCACGGTCGAAGTTTTCACGCGCTTGCACCCAGTACCGGGCGTCTTCCGTGAAGCACTCGGGCCAGGCGTCGAAGCGGCGCTGGTCCAGCGCGGCGGCGTAGTCGGCGTTGAAGCGGTCAATGGCGTGGTGCAGCAGCAGGCTCTGCAGGTCGGCCTGGCCGACAAGCTCGGTCGTGTTCACAGGTCCATCGCTTTCTTCCAGTAGGCGTACATGCCGCGGATCAGGGTTTCGGTCACCATGTGCTCGGTGGGCGGCTCGCCAATGCCGTTGGCGGTGCCGCCCAGCTCCACCAGCGTGGCGCCGTCTTCGCCCCATTGTTTGAAGCCGTCTTGGCTGAACTCGATCACCTCGCCGTCGTCGGCGCTCACAAAACCGGCCGGACCAAACAGGTTGGCCTGGCGCAGCCGGCGCTGGGTCATCTCGGGCGTGTCGTCGGCAAAGCCGATGTGCGTCCACACAAAGTCAAACTCGCCGGCGCCGCGCGGCACGATGTGGCGGGTGCTCAGCGAATTCACCTGCTGCTGCACGATCACGCTGGGGAACAGCGTGATCATGGTCACCGTGGGCGTGATGGTCTGGCCGGGGTTCTGCGGGTCGTCGATGGTCCACCAGGGCTCGGGCACCACGTCGAGCAGGCGCGCGTCGTGCAACGTCATGTCGGCCTTGAAGCTGGTCACGCCCTCGGTCACGGCGCTCTGGCCGCCGTCGTTGCGGCGCGAGATCATCACCGCGTGGCGGCCTTGCGCGTCCATCACCATGCGGCTTTTCTGGTCGGCGCGCCACAGGCCGAAGGTGACAAACCAGGTGTGCAGCAGCCCTGGGTGGTAGGGGTCTTTGATGTTCTCCATCATCAGCTTCCAGTTGCCCGGAATACGCTGGCGGTTGTAGCCCAGCAGCTGCAGCTGGCGGCCTTTGAACAGGCGGTCGAGCCAGGGCATGACGGCCGGGCCCAGGTAGTCCTCAAGCGGCTCGGCTTCCTCGCTGAAGGTGGCAAACACCAGCCCGTGCAGCACGGCCACACGCAGTTTGGTCAGGCCGTTTTGCTTGATGTCAAAGCCTTCGGGCATGCCGCCGTGCACGCATTCGCCTGCGGGTCCCTGCGCTTTCACGCCGTCTTTGAAGGGCAGGCCGGCGAGGTCGCCGTTGAGCTTGTAGGTCCACTGGTGGTAGGGGCACACAAAGCTGCGCGCGTTGCCCACCTGCCCGTCCATGGGCGGCTGGCAAAAGCGCACGCCGCGGTGGGCGCAGCGGTTTTCCACCACCCGAATGCCAGGATCGGTTTCGCGATCTTTGGGGGCCACGCGGTCGCGCACCATGATCACCTGGCGCTCGCCCACCCAGCTCAGCTTGTAGTCGCCGGTGTTGGGGATCTCCACCGCCAGGCCCACGTAGCACCAGTGCGGGCCGTAAAACAGGCGTTCCAGCTCGCGCTGGTACAAGGATGGGTCAGTGTAGGCCCAGAAGGGCACGCGGCTGGTGCCGGGCTCGCTCCAGCGAGCGGTTTCGTTCGATGTGTTCATGTCTCCTCACGCACAGGTGTCGAAGAGAAAATGATACGCCTACTTAGCAATAAGGCCAGCCCCGCAGCGCGGGCCCGCGCTGGGCAGGCTTCAGCGCAGCACCAGGTAAGCAATTGCTGCGAGAGCCACCGTACCCCAGCCCAACCATTCGATGGCGGGTTTGAGCTTGGCTTCAGCCGCCGGGCCAAAGCGGGCCATCAGAAACGCCACCAGAAAGAAGCGCCCGCCACGCCCAATGAACGAGGCCAGCGTGAACGGCAGCAGCGCCATGCCCAGGCCACCGGCGGTGATGGTGAAGGCTTTGTAGGGAATGGGCGAAAACCCCGCCAGCAGCACCGCCCAGAAGCCCCACTGCTCAAACCACAGCTGTGCGTGCGCCAGTTTGGGCGCGTAGCCCATGCGTTCGACCCAGGGCATGACAGCGTCCATGGCCGCCCAGCCGATCAGGTAGCCCAAGAGCCCGCCGAGCACCGACGTCAAGGTGGTGAGCAGCGCCAGCCGGAACCACGATTTCGGTCGCGCCAACGCCATCGGGGCCAGCATCACATCGGGCGGAATGGGAAAAAAGGAAGACTCCGCAAAGCTCAGAAAACCCAGAAACCAGGGCGCTTTGGGGTGGCGGCTCCAGGCGAGCACGCGGTCGTAGAGGGGGCCAAACAGTTTCATGAAGCGTGCAGTGGAGACAAAACCTGCCAATTATGGGGCTGCAGGGGTTCTGGCCTGCAGCGGCCGAAACAGCCGGTGGGGGCAAAGGTCACAGGCGCTAAACCTACAATTCCGCGCATGACCACGCCCCCACGCCGCCCCATACGGGAATTGCCCGACGAACTCATCAGCCAGATTGCTGCGGGCGAGGTGGTGGAACGCCCCGCTTCGGTGGTGCGCGAGTTGCTGGACAACGCGCTCGACGCCGGTGCCACCCAGATCACCGTGCGGCTGCAGGCCGGCGGCGTACGGCTGATCAGCGTGGAAGACAACGGTTGCGGCATTTTGCGCAGCGAACTGCCCACCGCGCTCAAGCGCCACGCCACCAGCAAAATTGCCAGCCTGGCCGACCTGGAGTCGGTGGGCACCATGGGTTTTCGGGGTGAGGCGCTGGCCGCCATTTGCTCGATTGCCGAAGTGTCGTTGCTGACCCGGGTGGACACCGCCGACGAACCCCACGGCTGGCTGCTGGACGGGCGCAGCGGTGAACTGCAACCCACAGCGCGCAACGTGGGCACCACGGTGGAAGTGCGCGAGCTGTTTTTTGCCACACCCGCCCGGCGCAAGTTTCTGAAAACCGACGCCACCGAGTTGGCCCACTGTGTGGAGGCGGTGCGCCGCCACGCGCTGGCCCACCCCGAGGTGGGCTTTGCCATCTGGCACGACGGCAAGCTGGTGGCGCAGTGGCGCGCGGTGGACGGTGGCGGCACCGGCGCCCTGCGCCAGCGCCTGGCCGATGTGCTGGGCGAAGATTTTGTAGAACAAGCCGTGCCGCTGGACTGGCCGCTGGACCTGCCCGCCGAGCCCGACGACGGAGACGGCGACATGCCGCAGCGCCTGCGCGTGTGGGGGTTTGCCGGCGTGCCCGACGCGGCCCGCTCGCGCAGCGACTGGCAGTTTGCGTATGTGAACGGCCGCTATGTGCGCGACAAGGTGATCACCCACGCCGCCCGCAGCGCATATGAGGACGTGCTGCACGGACACCGCCAGCCGGTGTATGCGCTGTTTGTGTCGCTCGACCCGACCCGGGTGGACGTGAACGTGCACCCGACCAAGATTGAGGTGCGTTTTCGCGACAGCCGCGAGGTGCACCAAGGCGTGCGCCGTGCGGTGGAGTCGGCCCTGGCCGCACCGCGCTCATCGGCTGGCGCAGTGGCCGCAACGGGCCATACGGCCCCAGCCGCACCCGCCGGTGAGCAAGCTGCCTGGCAGCCGCCCCGAGACCAGCAAGCCCTGGCATGGCAGCACCGCGAACCCGAGGTGGGTCACCGCGTGAGCGATCTCGGCGCGCTGTGGGGCGCCCAGCCAGGGCCGCTTGCAGCGCGCGGGGCAGAGGCCCCCCGCGGCACTGAGGACGCAGCGTTGACCCAAGCTGCGCCCGCTGGCGCCCCGGCACCCGCCACACCGCAAGCCCTGCCCGCCGGTGAATGGCCGCTGGGCCGGGCCATTGCGCAGTTGCAGGGCGTTTACATATTGGCCGAAAACACGCAGGGCCTGGTGGTGGTGGACATGCACGCTGCACACGAGCGCATCGTTTACGAGCGCCTGAAGCAGCAACTGGACGACGAGCAGCTGGCCAGCCAGCCGCTGCTGATACCGGCCACCTTTGCCGCCACGCCACAAGAAGTGGCCACCGCCGAGGACAGCGGCGTGGTGCTGGCCATGCTGGGCCTGGAGGTGGTGCCGTTTTCACCCAAAACACTGGCGGTGCGGGCCGTGCCCACCACGCTGGCGCAAGGCGACCCGGTGGAACTGGCGCGCAGCGTGCTGGCCGAGCTGGCCCAGCACGAAGCGAGCACCGTGGTGCAACGCGCCCGCAACGAGCTGCTGGCCACCATGGCCTGCCACGGCGCGGTGCGCGCCAACCGCCGCCTCACGCTGGACGAGATGAACGCCCTGCTGCGCCAGATGGAAACCACCGAGCGCTCAGACCAATGCAACCACGGGCGCCCGACTTGGCGCCAGGTGGGCATGAAGGAACTGGACGCGCTGTTTTTGCGCGGGCGCTGAAACCGCACCAAACCATGGCAACACCCGGGTTTACCCACCCACTTCACGCACCATAAGCAAGTCTTTCGCACCATTCGCGAGCGTTTTACTTGGCGAAATGCCAGTTTTGCATAATGTCATGCACTTATTTGGAGCACGACACTATGAAGTACGCATCGGTTCACGATTTCCTCGCCCACGTTGAGCAGCGCAACCCCGGCCAACCCGAATTCCTGCAAGCCGTCACGGAAGTGATGGAAAGCCTGTGGCCCTTCATTGCGGCCCACCCCAAATACGCAGAGCAAGGGCTGCTGGACCGCTTGGTCGAGCCCGAGCGCGTGGTGATGTTCCGCGTCTCGTGGGTCAACGACCACGGCGACGTGCAGGTCAACAAGGGCTACCGCATCCAGCACAGCATGGCCATTGGCCCGTACAAGGGCGGCCTGCGCTTTCACCCCTCGGTCAACCTGTCGGTGCTGAAGTTTCTGGCGTTTGAACAGACCTTCAAAAACGCCCTCACCACCCTGCCCATGGGCGGCGGCAAAGGCGGCTCCGACTTCGACCCCAAAGGCAAGAGCCCGGCCGAAGTGATGCGCTTCTGCCAGGCGTTTGTGAGCGAACTGTTCCGCCATGTGGGCGCCGACACCGATGTGCCCGCGGGCGACATTGGCGTGGGTGGCCGCGAAGTGGGCTACATGGCCGGCATGTACAAAAAACTGAGCAACCGCGCCGACTGTGTGTTCACCGGCAAGGGCATGAGCTTTGGCGGCTCGCTGATCCGCCCCGAAGCCACGGGCTACGGCACGGTGTATTTCGCCGACGAAATGCTCAAGGCCAAGGGCCGCTCGTTTGACGGCCTGCGCGTGAGCGTGTCGGGCTCGGGCAACGTTGCACAGTACGCGGTGGAAAAAGCCATGGCGCTGGGCGCCAAGGTCATCACCGTGTCCGACTCCAGCGGCACCATCGTGGACGAAGACGGCTTCACGCCCGAAAAGCTGGCGATCTTGATGGACGTGAAAAACCACCTGTACGGCCGCGTGGGCGATTACGCCGCCCGCACCGGTGTGAAGTTTGAAGCCGGCGTGACGCCATGGCATGTGCCGGTGGACGTGGCCTTGCCCTGCGCCACGCAGAACGAACTGAACGCGGCGGACGCTGCGCTGCTGATCAAAAACGGCGTGATCTGCGTGGCCGAAGGTGCCAACATGCCGTCCACCATTGAAGCGGCCAAAGCGTTTGAGGCAGCGGGTGTGTTGTATGCACCGGGCAAAGCGAGCAACGCCGGTGGCGTGGCCACCTCGGGC
This sequence comes from Hydrogenophaga sp. L99, assembly GCF_058731905.1. Classification (NCBI taxonomy): domain Bacteria; kingdom Pseudomonadati; phylum Pseudomonadota; class Betaproteobacteria; order Burkholderiales; family Comamonadaceae; genus Hydrogenophaga; species Hydrogenophaga sp. L99. The sequence goes on from NZ_CM178972.1 coordinate 2,321,571, forward strand.
CTGGAAATGAGCCAAAACGCGCTGCGCCTGTCATGGCCGCGCGAAGAAGTGGACGCCCGCCTGCTGCAGATCATGCAAGGCATTCACGCCGCCTGCCTGAAGCACGGCACCCGCGCCGACGGCTCGGTGAGCTACATCGACGGCGCCAACATCGCTGGCTTCGTCAAGGTGGCCGACGCCATGCTGGCGCAAGGCGTTATCTAACGATCCCCCCGCGCCGCGCCTGGGGGCGCGTCACCCCCCAGGGGGCGGCACTGGCCGTCTGGCGAAGCCAGCCCGGCGGTGCCCTGGGTGGGGCACTTCACGCCGGAAATACTGGCTTCCCCCCGCGCCGCTTCGCGTCCCCCCCCAAGGGGGCGACACTGGCCGTCTGGCAAAGCCAGCCCGGCGGTGCCCTGAGGTGGGAACTCTGCACTCCGGACAGGTTTCAGGCTCCAGCCGAAGTGGCGTACTTCAAAGCTGGATGCGCGCCGCCAGCGCCTGCAGCTCCGCCAGCGGCGGGTCTTTGCGCGGCCATTCCAGGCCCACGCCGTCGTTGGCGTGGCGGGGCAACACGTGCACGTGCACATGGGGCACGGTTTGCCAGCCGTCGGGTTTGTTGGTTTGCAGCAGCGTCATGCCAGTGGGCTGAAACGCGGCCTGCACGGCTTTGGCTACCCGGGTGGCGATGGCAAACAGGTGCCCGGCCTCGGCCTCGCTCAGCTCCATCACCGTTTCAACCCGGCGCTTGGTGGCCACCAACACGTGGCCCGGGTTGACCTGGCCAGCATCCATGAAGGCAATGACCTGCTCGTCTTCAAACACGATGGCGGCGGGGATTTCTCGGCGGACGATGCGGGTAAAGACGGTATCGGTCATCATGGAATGTGTGTTGGAAAGCCCATACGGCCATTCTGCCCTGAACTTTCCCCCGCCTGATCACCTCCACCCTCCCCATGAAACGCCTGTTCCTTGCCGCCATCGTTGCCCTGGGTCTGCTCGCCGGCTGTGCCACGCTGGACGAGCGCCAGCGCGAGTGGATCTTTCAGCCGTCCGACCGAAGCTGGTCGCGCGGCGCCGAAGCCGCAGCGGGCATGGCCGATGTGTGGATCGACTTCCAGTCCGAAGAAACCGGCCAGCCGGTGAAATTGCACGGCCTGTGGGTGCCGCACGAAAACTTCGATGCCCAGGCCGACGCGCCCGTGTTGCTCTACCTGCACGGCGCGCGCTGGAACGTCACCGGCTCGGCCTTTCGCATGCGGCGCATGCAAGAGCTGGGGTTTTCGGTGCTGGGGGTGGACTACCGGGGCTTTGGCAAGAGCACCAACGAGCTGCCCTCTGAAACCCTGGCCGCCGAAGACGCGCGTGCCGCCTGGGACTGGCTGGGCCAGCAATACCCCGGGCGCCCGCGCTACATTTTTGGCCATTCGCTGGGCGGCGCCATCGCCATTGAACTGGCCGCGCAGGTGAGCGACGAAGCGGGCACCCTGGTCGAAGGCACGTTCACCTCCATCCCCGATGTGGTGAGCACCTTCAAATGGGGCTGGCTGCCGGTGTCGCCGCTGATCACCCAGCGCTTTGAAGCGGTGAAACGGGTGCCCGACATTGGCTCGCCGCTGCTGGTGGTGCACGGCGGGCAAGACCGCCTGATCAACCCCGAACTGGGGCGCCGCCTGTATGAAGCAGCCACCGGGCGCAAGGCGTTTGTGCTGGTGGAAGGTGGCTCGCACCACAACACCAACTCGGTGGGGCAGGCGCAGTACCGGGTGGCGCTGGCCGAGCTGTTTGGACTGAAATAAAACGCCCCCCGCGCCGCTTCGCGTCACCCCCCAAGGGGCGGCACTGGCCGTCTGGCAAAGCCAGCCCGGCGGTGCCCTGGGTCGGACCGCTTCATGCGTTGGGGGTGGCGCTCCGCGCAGCCCGCCCGCCCGGGGCGCTTCTGCTAACCTCGACCGGATGCCTTCCAAGCTCTCTTCCATGTCGCCCGGCTTGATCGTGCTGGTGCTGTCGCTGCTGCTGGGTTTGCAGCCCATTGCCACCGATCTGTACCTGCCCGCCCTGCCCGCCCTGACCGCCGGATTTGGCGCGCCGATGGCGCAAGCCCAGCTCACGCTCACCTCCCTGCTGCTGTCGTTTGGCCTGTCGCAGCTGGTGTGGGGCCCGCTGTCTGACCGCTTTGGTCGCCGCCCCATTTTGTTGCTGGGCATGGGCGCGTTTGTGGTGGCGTCCATCGGCAGCAGCTTTTCGCCGTCCATGGAACACCTGATTGCCTGGCGTGCACTGCAAGGCATGGCCATGGGCGCGGGTGTCATGTGCGCGCGGGCCATCGTGCGCGACCTGTACGCCCCCACCGAGGGCGCCCGCATCATGTCCAAAGGGCTCACCGGGCTGGGCGTGATCGCCTGCGGCAGTGCGCCGCTGGGCGGCCTGCTGTCCGACCTGTTTGGCTGGCGCACCGCGCTGCTGGCGCTGGCTGTGTTTGGCGCGCTCACGCTGGCGCTGCTGGTGTGGCGCTTTGAAGAAACCCTGCAACAGAAAAACCCGCGTGCCCTGCAGCCGCTCACACTGCTGCGCACCTGGGCTCAAATTGCGAAGCACCCCACTTTCATCGCGTTTGCGCTGCTGGCCACCACGTCTTACGGCGGCCTGTTCACGTTCCTGGCTGCGTCGTCGTTTGTGTTCATCCAGCTGCTGGGGCTGAGCAAAACCAGCTACGGCCTGGTGATGATGTCGATGTCGCTCAGCTACATCTTGGGCACGTTTGCCTGCCGCCGCCTGCTGCTGCGCTTTGGCGTGCGCCGCACCGTGGCCATTGCCGGCCTTTTCACGCTCACCGGCGGTACTGCCATGGGGGTCATGGCGCTCATGGGGGTTCAAAACCTGTGGGCCATCATGGTGCCGTTTTACCTGTTCATGATGGGCCACGGCGTGCACCAGCCCTGCGGCCAGAGCGGTGCGGTGAGCCCGTTCCCGCAGGCGGCGGGCGCGGCTTCGGCGCTGAGCGGTTTTCTGATGATGGTGGCGGCCTTTTTCATGGGCGGCTGGCTGGGTAAAAGTTTGGCCGCCATTGGCGAGGGCAGCGGTAGCGTGCTGCCGCTCACCAACGGCATCTGGTTCTGGAGCGTGCTGATTGCTGCCACCGCCTGGACGCTGGTGCAGCGCCACGGCGAGGTGCCCACACCGGCGGCTCGAATGACCGCGGAATCCACCCCATGATGGCCACACACGAAGCGCGGCCAGCGTGCATCGCCCTCGCAGGCCCCACGGCCAGCGGCAAAAGTGCGGCGTCGCTCGCCATTGCCCAGCGCTGGCCGGTGGAGATCATCAGCGTCGACTCGGCGCTGGTGTACCGCGGCATGGACATTGGCACCGCTAAGCCCACGCCCGCCGAGCTGGCGCAAGCACCGCACCACCTGATCGACATACGCGACCCGCTGCAGGCCTACAGCGCTGCCGAATTCGTGGCCGACGCAACCCGCCTCATGGTCGACATTCGCGCCCGTGGGCGCACCCCGCTGCTGGTGGGCGGCACCATGCTGTATTTCAAGGCGCTCATGCAAGGCATGGACGACATGCCCCGCGCCGACGCCGCCGTGCGCGAGCGCATCGAAGCCCGCGCCCGCGCGCTGGGCTGGCCCGCGCTGCACGCCGAACTGGCGCGGGTGGACGCCCCCACCGCGGCGCGGCTCTCGCCCAACGACTCGCAACGCATCCAACGCGCCCTGGAGGTGTTTGAGGTCTCAGGGCAACCCATCTCAGCGCTCCAGACCCGCCAGACCGCCACCCACCCCAACCCGATTGCACCCGGCGCGCTGCTCTCGCTGGAGCCGCTCGACCGCACCTGGCTGCACGCGCGCATTGCCCAGCGCTTTGACGCCATGCTGGCGGCCGGCTTCCTGAACGAAGTGCGCCAGCTGCGCGCCCGGGGCGACCTGCACCCCGACCTGCCTTCGATGCGCTGCGTGGGCTACCGCCAGGCCTGGGAAGCGCTGGACGCTGCGGGCGACACACCCCACGCGGCCCAGCTGGCCAACCTGCGCGACCGCGGTATTTTTGCCACCCGCCAGCTGGCCAAGCGCCAGATCACCTGGCTGCGCGCCATGCCCGAGCGTGTAGCGGTTGCCTGCGACGCACCCGACGCGCTGGCCCAGGTGCTGCGGCACACCGAAGCGCTGCTGGGGCCACCCGCATGAGCGCAGAGCCGGGCCGTTCCCAGGCCAGCTCGCATTACAGCCCGCAGGGCGAAGGTACACCCGTGAGCCTGAACATTTGCGATCTGAGCAAGCGCTACGGCAGCACGCCGGTGTTCAGCCATGTGAACCTGCAGGTGGCGCCCGGGGAATTCGTGGCCATCGTGGGTGAGTCGGGTGTGGGCAAGTCCAGCCTGCTCAACTGCATGGCGGCGCTGGACGACTGGAGCAGCGGCACCATCACCCACGACGGCGTGGACCTGGGTGCGCTGAACGAAACCCAGCGCGCCCACTGGCGGCGCGAGAAGCTGGGCTTTGTGTTTCAGGCCTTTCATGTGCTACCGCACCTGGATGTGGCCCAAAACGTGGGCCTGCCACTGCTGCTGCTGAAGCGGCCCGACCCAGCCCGCGTGGCGCACATGCTGCACGCCGTGGGCCTGGGCGAGCTGGGTGAGCGCCTGCCGGCGCAGTTGTCTGGCGGCCAGTTGCAGCGCGTGGCCATCGCCCGCGCGCTGGTGCACCGCCCGAGCCTGCTGCTGGCCGACGAGCCCACCGGCAACCTAGACCCCACCACCGCCGCGCAGGTGATGGATGTGTTGCAGCAACAGGCCAAGCAAACCGGCGCTGCCCTGGTGCTGGTCACGCACTCCGAAGCGGCCGCCGCGCGGGCCCAGCGCCAGCTGCGGCTGAGCGCCACCGGCTGCAACTGATCCGGTCAACGCGGCAGGCGCCGGCGCTCCTGCGACCCCGTGCAGCGCAACGGCGCAGCGACGTCTTGGACGTGCCGCACCCCCTCACGCCAGAGCCCGTCTTTTGCCGCGTTGAGCAGTCCGGCGCTGCTTTTAAATCAATTTTATTGATGTACCTTTATTACTTTGCAATCCTTTGCACCATATGGGTTTTCCCTGCGTGTTGCATGGGCATCAAATTTTCAGTTACGTAACCGGTACATCCGATAACTCAAGGGTTTACACCAAGAGCAAACGTTTGCACCAATGATCGAATAGCGCCACTTTCTTGCTGCCGAATTTCAGTCGCTTTGAAACTTACGCACCCTGAAGGTTCCTCAAAATCAATCCATCATTGGAGCAATCTCATGCAAAACGTCTTCAAACTGGCCGCTGTGGCCGCCCTGTGTGCCTCAGCCGCTGCCGCCCATGCCCAGTTGGCGCTGGACGCCAACCTGGAACTGGACACCACCTACATCAACAAGATCGACGCCCCCGCCACCAATGATCGCAAGAGCGATTTGTCGCTGGGTGGCCGTGTGGAATTCAACGTGGGTGCCAAGGCCACCAACGGCGACGCTTTTGTGGCCGCCCGCGCCAGCCTGCTGCTGAAAAAAGACGGCGACACCGGCATGGACGACCTGTGGGTGCAGGCTGGCAATGCCACCGCCGACGTGAAGCTGGGCCGCTTTGAAGCCATGGACCTGTTCCCGGTGGGCAAAGACACCGTGGTGGAATACGCGGGCTACACGCCCTACCAGGCCAATGCCCTGCGCGGGCGCAAGGGCAGCGACGTGTTCCATGGCGCCCTGGGCCTGAATGCAGCGCCTGGCCTGCGGGTGGAACTGGGCTTGGTTTTCAGCAAGGAGGCTGAACAGGCCAAAGGTTTCCGCCCCGCCGTGATGTACTCCGCCGGCCCACTGACGCTGCGGGCCGGTCTGGAATCGGTCAAAGTGGTGGGCACCGCCACCGACTCTGAAACCGGCCTGGGCCTCTCGGCTGGCTACCAGCTGAACAAAGACACCAACGTCAACGTGAACTTCGCCAAGAAGGAAGACGACAAGTCCTTCGGCGTGAACGCCATCATCGGCGCGGCCGGCGTGGGCCTCGTGTACGGCAAAGGCGACACCGCCGCTGAGAAAGCCACCACCGTCTACGCGGCCTACACGCTGCCATTGATGGGCGTGAAGGGTGCCAGCATCACCCCGGCCATCAGCTTCGCCAAGGGCGGCACGGGCACCAAGGGCCAGACGGCTGCCCGCGTGCGCATCAACTACGCTTTCTGATCGGTTTGATCAGGCGGGGCATCCCCTGAAAAAGGGTGCCCCCACCGTTTCTTCAAGGTTTTTCATGTTGCCCGGTATCGCAAGGTACCGGGCTTTTTTGTGTGCCGTCGCTCAGCCCCTGCCGGCTCAACACAGTGGTCTTTACCGGGTGGAATAATGGTGCGATGCAGCGCACAAAACCCGTTCAATCCGCAACACCACCCACCGACAAAAGCGCAGCGGCCCCCGCAGAGGGCCGCCGCCGGATGCAGATGACGGACATAGCCCGCCTGGCAGGCGTGTCCACCTCCACGGTTTCGCGCGCACTCAGTGGCAGCTCCCTGATTCCAGAGGCCACGCGCACCCGCATCACCGAGCTGGCGCGCTCGCTGAATTACCGTGTCAACGTGGGGGCCGCCAACCTGCGCAAGCGCGACGTGCAGTCGATTGGCGTGGTGATTCTGGGTGACAGCATGCAGGCCATTTCCGACCCCTTTTTGCTGAGCGTGGTGGGCACGGTGGCCGATGCCCTGGACGAGCGCGGCATGAGCCTGTTGCTCTCGCGCATGAAAGAAGGCGCCCCCCAGCAGCTCGCTGCCATTGTCGACAGCGGGCAGGTGGCCGGGCTGGTGGTGATTGGCCAGCTCACCTGGCACGAACGCCTGAACCAGCTGGCCAAAATGGATGTGCCCATGGCGGTGTGGGGGGCCAACCTGCCCGACGCCATGTACCCCACGGTGGGCAGCGACAACCTACAGGGCGGGTATCTGGCCACGCGCCACCTGATTGAGCGCGGCTGCCGCCACATTGCGTTTTTTGGCGATGTGAACCACCCCGAGGCCGGCCTGCGTTACCAGGGCTATCTGAAGGCCCTGCAAGAGGCCGGACTCACCCCCGATCCCCGGCTGCACCAGTCTTTTTTGTTCAGCGACTCTCGCATCCGGGCCGTGATCGACCAATGGCTTGACCAGCAACTGGAGTTCGACGCCATTTTTGCCAGCAGCGATGTGTGCGCGGTGTCCATCCTGGGCGCCCTGAGCGAGCGCGGCATTGCCGTGCCCACGCAGGTGAAGCTGGTGGGCTACGACGACATTGCGCTGGCCGAACACATGCACCCCTCGCTGAGTTCGGTGCGCCAGCCCTACGCCCTGGCCGGGCGCGCCCTGGTGGACCTGCTGTTTGAGGCCATCGCCGGCCAGCCGCGACGCAACGTGGTGCTGCCCACCGAGCTGATCGAGCGCGAAAGCAGCCGCTAAAAGCTGGCGCCAAACCCGTCCGCGCACACAGCCGCGGCTGGCGTGCAAAAGGCCCGTTACGAAATTTCGTTCGCGTTACGTTCACCTGGGTAGGTGAAAACCCCATCATGCAATCGTTTGCACCAATGATTCAATCCATGCACTGCCCCACCCTGAGCAACAGACGCTTGGCAGTTCATCGGACCAACCAACACCCAAGAGGCAAACGAATGAAACCAAACCCAACCGCCCTGATGGCCAAGGCGGCCGCCCTGGCACTGAGCGCCCCGCTGTGGATCGCGGGCGCCAACGCCGCCACCATCACCATCTCTTGCGGATCGGTGGGCCAGGACTTCGAGTTCTGCAAGCAAACCACGTCCGAGTGGGCCAAGAAAACCGGCCACGAAGTCAAGCTGTTCACCATCCCCAACAGCACCACCGACATCCTGGCGCTGTTTCGCCAGATGTTCGCTGCCAAGTCGTCCGACCTGGACGTGATCAACGTGGACGTGGTGTGGCCCGGCGTGATCAAAGACCACCTGCTGGACCTGAAGCCCTACAGCAAAGGTATCGAGAAGGAACACTTCCCAGCCATCGTGGCCAACAACACCGTGGACGGCAAACTGCTGGCCATGCCCTGGTTCACCGACGCCGGCCTGCTGTTCTACCGCAAGGACCTGGTTGAAAAATACGGTGCCAAGCCGCCCACCACCTGGGACGAAATGGCCGCTACAGCCAAGAAAATCCAGGACGGCGAGCGCGCCGCCGGCAACCGCGATTTCCAGGGGTTTGTGTTTCAGGCCAAGGCCTACGAAGGTCTTTCCTGCAATGCGGTGGAATGGATTCACAGCTTCGGCGGCGGCAACATCGTCAACGCCAAGGGCGAGGTCACCGTCAACAACCCCAATGCCGTGGCCGCGCTCAAGACCGCTGCGTCCTGGATCGGCACCATCGCGCCCCAGGGCGTGCTGAACTACGCCGAGGAAGAAGCCCGCGGCGTGTTCCAAAACGGCAACGCCGCCTTCATGCGCAACTGGCCTTACGCCTGGTCGCTGGGCAATGCCAAGGACTCCAAGATCTCCGGCAAGATCGGTGTCTCGGCCTTGCCCAAGGGCGGCGCCAATGGCCAGAACGCCGCCACCCTGGGTGGCTGGCAGCTCGCGGTGAGCAAATACTCCAAAAACCAGGCGGCAGCGGCCGATCTGGTGATGTACATGACCAGCCCCGAGGTGCAGAAAATGCGCGCCATCAAGGGCTCGTACAACCCGACGATTGCCGCCCTGTACCAGGACAAAGACGTGTTGGCCGCCAACCCCTTCTTTGGCAGCCTCTACAGCGTGTTCACCAGCGCCGTGCCGCGCCCTGCCACCGCCACCGGCGCGAAATACCCCGAGGTCAGCTCGGCGTTCTGGAACGCCACGCACGACGTGCTGTCGGGCAAGTCCACGGCCGAAGACAGCCTCAAGCGCCTGGAAGGCCGCCTGAACCAGGTCAAGCGCGGCAAGTGGTGATCTGACCCGCGGGTTACGCAGGGCCCGGGGCTTGCCGCCCCGGGGCCCCGTTCCTCGGTCTGAACCGGAGACACACCGATCATGAACAACAAGACACGCACCGCCTGGACCTTCATGGCCCCCATGCTGCTGGTGCTGGTGCTGGTGGCCCTGTGGCCGCTGGGTCGTACCATCTGGTTCAGCTTCACCGACGCCAATATCAACGACCTGTCGGTCACGAAATTTGTCGGATTTGAAAACTACTTTGGCGAATACGGGCTGTTCGCCAACCCCAACAACACCGACGGCTTTTTTGCCAGCGACTGGGGCGTTGCCATTCTGAACACGCTGAAGTTTTCCGTCGTATCGGTCACGCTCGAAACCCTGATGGGCCTGGGTGTGGCGATGCTGCTGAACCAGAACTTCAAGGGCCGCACCTTTGTGCGCACCGCCGTGCTGGTGCCCTGGGCCATCCCCACGATTGTGTCGGCCAAGATGTGGGGCTGGATGCTGCACGACCAGTTTGGCGTGATCAACCAGTGGCTGGTGGACGCCAGCATCATCACCGACAAGATCGCCTGGACAGCCCAGCCCGAGTACGCGCTGTGGACCGTGGTGGCGGTGGACGTGTGGAAGACCACACCGTTCATGGCGCTGCTGATTTTGGCCGCGCTTCAAACCCTGCCCAAAGACTGCTACGAGGCCGCCGAGGTCGATGGTGTGCACCCGCTGCGCGTGTTCTGGAAGGTGACCCTGCCGCTGATCAAGCCGGCGCTGATGGTGGCCGTGATCTTCCGCCTGCTCGACGCCCTGCGCGTGTTCGACCTGATCTATGTACTGACCTCCAACAACAACAGCACCATTTCCATGTCCGGCTTCGTGCGGCGCGAAATGATCGACAACGGCTACATGGGCTACGGCTCGGCCGCGTCCACCGCGCTGTTCCTCATCATTGGCCTGTGCACGGTTGCAGCCATCAAGCTGAGCCGCATGAAACTTGGAGAGGACTGATCATGAAATCCGCTTGGTACTGGCGCGTGGCGCTCTATTTCGCCGCCACGGTGGTGGTGATCATTTCGGTGTTCCCGTTCATTTACGCGGTGTCCACCTCGCTCAAAACCGGCTCGGCGCTGTTTGAGTCGACGCTCTGGCCCAACACGGTGACGCTGGACAACTACATCTCGCTGTTCACCCTGGCCGAACAGCCCTTTGGCCGCCACATCCTGAACTCGATCATGGTCTCGGTGCTGGTGGTTTCGCTGTCGCTGTTCATTGGCGTGACCGCGTCTTACGCGCTGGGCCGCATCAACTTCAAGGGCCGCGGCCTGCTGCTCACCGCAGTGCTGGCCGTGTCCATGTTTCCGCAGGTGGCGGTGCTGGCCGGCATGTTTGAGCTGATCCGTTTTCTGGGTCTTTACAACAAAGCCATTGGCCTGGTGCTGCCTTACATGATCTTCACCCTGCCGTTTACCGTGTGGGTGCTCACCACCTTCATGAAGCAGCTACCCAAAGAACTGGAAGAGGCCGCCATCATGGACGGCTGCGGCCCCGGCCGCATCATCTGGGACGTGTTCATGCCGCTGCTGTGGCCCGCCCTGGTGTCCACCGGCCTGCTGGCGTTCATTGCGGCCTGGAACGAGTTTTTGTTTGCCCTTACCTTTGTGCTGGACAACAACGAGCGCACGGTGCCGGTGTCCATCTCGCTGATTTCGGGCGCCAGCAAATACGACATACCCTGGGGCAACATCATGGCTGCCTCGGTACTGGTGACCATTCCCTTGCTCGGTTTGGTGCTGGCGTTCCAGAAAAAGATCGTCTCGGGCCTCACGGCAGGCGCGGTCAAGGGCTGAGCGCTGCCTGAGCACAATGGCCCAAATACTGCATATCCCTTTTGAATCCAACCCCCAAGACCCCTACACCATGACACCAAAAGCACCCAACAACGGCTGGTGGCGCGGCGGCGTGATCTACCAGATCTACCCGCGCTCTTACCAGGACAGCAACGGCGACGGCATTGGCGACCTGCCCGGCATCACCCAGCGGCTGGAACACATTGCCGCGCTCGGTGCCGACGGCGTCTGGCTCTCGCCCTTCTTCAAGAGCCCCATGAAGGACTTCGGTTACGACGTCAGCGACTACTGCGACGTGGACCCGATGTTTGGCACGCTGGACGACTTCAAGGTGCTGGTGCAACGCGCTCACGACCTGGGCCTGAAGGTCATGATCGACCAGGTGCTTTCGCACACCAGCGACCAGCACCCCTGGTTTGCCGAGAGCCGCGCCACCCGCCACAACCCCAAGGCCGACTGGTATGTGTGGGCCAACGCCCAAGACGACGGCACACCGCCCAACAACTGGCTGTCCATCTTTGGCGGCAGTGCCTGGCAGTGGGACACGCGCCGCTGCCAGTACTACCTGCACAACTTCCTGACCAGCCAGCCCGACCTGAACTTCCACAACCCGCAGGTGCAGGACGCGCTGCTGGACACGGTGAAGTTCTGGCTCGACCTGGGGGTGGACGGCTACCGCCTGGACACCGCCAACTTCTACTTTCACGATGCCGAGTTGCGCAGCAACCCCGGCCGTGGCGCCCCCGACCCGGACAAGCCCGACCCGGCGGTGAACCCTTTCAACCCCTATGGCTGGCAGTGGCACGTGTACGACAAGAGCCGCCCGGAAAACCTGGCGTTCATGCAGCGCCTGCGCGCCCTGCTTGACCAGTACCCCGACACCACCATGGTGGGTGAAATTGGCGACGACGACGGCCTGGCCCGCGTGGCCGAATACACCGCTGGCGGCGACAAGCTGCACATGGCGTATTGCTTTGACTTGCTGGGCGAGCAGCACAGCACCGCGTTTTTGCACGGCACGCTGGAGCGTTTCAACACCGTGGTGGGCGACGGCTGGCCGTGCTGGGCACTGTCCAACCACGACTGCGAGCGCTCGGCCTCGCGCTGGGGTGGCACGCCGCCCAACCCGCAGCTGCTGCGTCTGGCCGCGGCCTTTCAGGCCAGCCTGCGGGGCACGGTTTGCCTGTACCAGGGCGAAGAGCTGGGTCTGCCCGAAGCGCAGCTGGCCTTTGAAGACCTGCAAGACCCCTACGGCATCACCATGTGGCCCGAATTCAAAGGGCGCGATGGCTGCCGCACGCCCATGCCCTGGGTGGCCGACGCACCCCACGCCGGTTTCACCACCGGCGCCAAGCCCTGGCTGCCGGTGGCCGCGACCCACACCGCGCTGGCGGTGGACCAACAAGCCGGGCGGGCAGACAGCCTGCTGAGCTATTTCACCCAGCTGCTGCACTGGCGCCGCCAACAACCGGCCCTGCTGCACGGCAGCATGGCTCTGCTGCCGCTGCACCCGCAGGTGCTGGGCATCGTGCGCGAAGAAGGCCCGCAGCGCCTGCTGTGCGTGTTCAATTTCAGCGACCAGGCCGCCAGCCTGGCGCTGCCGTCGCCATGGGCTGGTGCCGCCACCCTGGCCGGCAGTGGCCTGGCCGGCGCACGGCTGGACGCCGGCACGGTCCATTTCGAGCCTTGGGGCGGTCTGTTTCTACAGGCCTGAACCCACCACCCCCCGACGGAGAAACCCATGTCCCGGATCGATTTCAAAAACGTCTGCAAGCGCTACGCGCCGCAGTCGCCGCTCACCATCAACAACGCCAACCTCACCATCGAAAACGGTGAGTTCTGCGTGTTCGTGGGTCCATCGGGCTGCGGCAAATCCACGCTGCTGCGCATGGTGGCCGGACTGGAAGACATCAGTTCGGGCGACCTCTCCATTGGCGGTGAGCGGGTAAACGACCTGCCACCGGCACGCCGCGGCGTGGCCATGGTGTTTCAAAGTTACGCGCTCTACCCGCACATGACGGTGCGCGACAACATGGGCTTTGGCCTCAAGGTGTTTGGCTCCAATGCGGCCGACATCGACAAAAAGGTGCGCGAAGCGGCCGACATATTGCAGCTCACCCACCTGCTGGACCGGCTGCCCAAAGAGCTTTCGGGCGGCCAGCGACAGCGCGTGGCCATTGGCCGCGCCATTGTGAAAGAGCCGCGGGTGTTTCTGTTTGATGAACCGCTGTCTAACCTGGACGCTGCCCTGCGCGTGCAGACCCGCCTGGAAATTGCGAAGCTGCACCGCGAAATTGGCACGGCCAGCATGATCTATGTGACGCACGACCAGGTCGAAGCCATGACCCTGGCCGACAAGATCGTGCTGCTGCGCGCCGGTGACGACGTGCAGACCAAAGGCTCCATCGCCCAGATCGGCACGCCGATGGACCTGTACCACCGGCCCAACAGCCTGTTCGTGGCCGAATTCATTGGCTCGCCCAAGATGAACATCTTGCCCGCCACCTTCCAGTCGGCAGACCAGGGCCGCGCCCACATCACGGTCGCCGGGCACGCCTTTGAGGTGGCGGTGCAGGCCGACCACCTCGCGCCCAACCAGCCGGTGAGCATGGGCCTGCGGCCCGAACACATGCGCCTGGCCGACGCGGACAACAGCCCCAACAGCCTGCCGGCCCGGGTGGCCCACATCGAAAAGCTGGGAGAAGCCTCGCTGCTGTATCTGGACCTCGGTGGCGGCGCACCCACCATCACCCTCAAGCTGGAAGGCACCACCGCCCACAAAATGGGCGATGCCATCCGGCTGCAGGTGAACGCCCAAGACCTTCACCTGTTTGACAGCACTGGCGAAGCCCTCACGCGCACCGTATCCTTGCCTACTTGAAAGGCTCAGCCGCCCATTCCATTCACACACACCTTCGGGCGGGAGTTCCGGTCATGCTGACAACCCAAGACCTTCACGCCATCCAGTCTGGCCAACACCCGGACCCTTACGCCACACTGGGCATGCACAGCGTGGGCGGCGCCCTGTGGGTGCATGCTTTTTTGCCGGGTGCGGCCCAGGTGGGCTTGCTCGAACGCAGCAGCGGCGACCACCGGGGGGCGATGCTGCGCGCGCCCGGGACCGACGTTTTTTCACTCAGCCTGGGCGCTGACACCGTGCCTTTTGCCCACCAGTTTGTGGTGCAGTGGGCCGACGGCCACACCACCCGCTTGGACGACCCGTTTGCCTTTGGTGCGGTGCTGGGCGAGCTGGACGTGTGGCTGCTGTCCGAGGGCACACACCAACGTCCCTACGAATGCCTGGGCGCCCACCCCCGCACGCTTGAAGGTGTGGAGGGCGTGAGCTTTGCCGTGTGGGCGCCTAGCGCGGCCCGCGTCTCGGTGGTGGGCGGCTTCAACCAGTGGGACGGCCGGCGGCTACCCATGCGCCTGCGCCGCGAATGCGGCATCTGGGAAACGTTTGTGCCGGGCCTGGCGGCGGGTGAGCTGTACAAGTTCGAGATCGTCACCACCAGCGGCGAGCGGCTGCTGAAAAGCGACCCCTACGCCTTTCGCTGCCAGCACCGGCCCGACACCGCCAGCGTGGTGCAGGCCCTGCCGCCGGTGCGGCCCATGGCGCCCGAGCGCCAGCGTGCCAACCGGTTTGACCAGCCCATCAGCGTCTACGAGGTGCACCTGGGCTCGTGGCGCAAGCAAGACGGCTGGCGCTGGCTGAACTACCGCGAGCTGGCCGACACGCTGGTGCCCTACGTGCGCGACATGGGCTTCACCCACATCGAGCTGCTGCCAGTGTCAGAACACCCGTTTGACGGCTCCTGGGGTTACCAGCCGGTGGGTCTGTACGCGCCCACTTCGCGCTTTGGCACACCCGAAGACTTTCAACATTTGGTGGACGCCGCGCACGCAGCCGGGCTGGGCGTGTTGCTGGACTGGGTGCCCGCCCACTTCCCCACCGACAGCCACGGCCTGGCCCAGTTTGACGGCACCCACCTGTACGAGCACGCCGACCCCAAAGAAGGTTTCCACCAGGACTGGAACACCCTCATTTACAACTACGGCCGGCGCGAGGTGCGCAACTTCCTGATTGGCAACGCGCTGTATTGGCTGGAGCGTTTCGGCATCGACGGCCTGCGCGTGGACGCGGTGGCGTCCATGCTGTACCGCGACTACAGCCGCGCCGAAGGCGAGTGGGTGCCCAACCAATACGGCGGGCGTGAAAACCTGGAAGCGATCGACTTCTTGCGCCGCCTCAACCACACGGTGGGTGTGGAGCGCGACGGCGCGCTGATGGTGGCCGAAGAGTCCACCTCGTTCCCCGGCGTGAGCCGCCCACCCAGCGATGACCTGCAAAGTGGCGGCCTGGGCTTTCACTACAAATGGAACATGGGCTGGATGCACGACAGCCTGGACTATTTCGCCCGCGACCCGATCCACCGCCGGCACCACCAGAACGAACTCACCTTTGGCCTGGTGTACGCGTTCAGCGAAAATTTCATGCTGCCGTTTTCGCACGACGAGGTGGTGCACGGCAAAGGTTCGCTGCTGCAGCGCATGCCCGGTGACGACTGGCAGCGCTTTGCTGGCCTACGCGCGCTGTACGGCTATATGTGGGCCTACCCCGGCAAAAAACTGCTGTTCATGGGCTGCGAATTCGCCCAGCCCAGCGAGTGGTCTGCCGACGGCCAGCTGCCCTGGCACCTGCTGGACGACCCGCGCCACGCGGGCGTGCAACGCCTGGTGCGCGACCTCAACCGCGTCTACCAGCACCACACGCCGCTGCACCAGCTCGACACCAGCCCGGCCGGCTTTGCCTGGATCGCGCACGACGACGCCGACCAGTCGGTGCTGTCGTGGCTGCGGCTGGACACCGAGGGCAATACCCTGGCAGTGGTGTGCAACCTCACCCCGGTACCGCGCGCCGGCTACCGCATCGGTCTGCCGCTGGCCGGCGCCTGGCAAGAACTCATCAACACCGACGACGCCGTGTACGGTGGCAGCGGCCAGCACAGTGGCGCCGGCCACACCAGCGCGTTTGCAGCGCACGGGCACGCCCAGTCGGTGGTGCTCAACCTGCCGCCGCTGGCGTGCGTGATCCTGGCCCCGGTGGCGCCCGCGCCCGTTGCACCGCCGCTCAACCCATGAACGCGCTCGGCGCCACCGTCACACAGCAAGGGGGGCATTTCGCCCTGGCGGCACCCCACGCGCACGGTGTGGAACTGTGCCTGTTTGACCACGCTGGCCTGGCCTGCACGGCGCGGCAGCCCCTGGCCATCGACGCGCAAGGCATCTGGCGCGGCTTCGTCCCAGGCCTCGCGGTCGGGGCGGTGTACGGCTACCGGGTGCATGGCCCCTGGAACCCTGCCGAGGGCCAGCGTTTCAACCCCGCCAAGCTGCTGCTGGACCCGTATGCCTGCGAGGTGCTGGGCCGCTACGACGGCCACGACATCCACAACGGCCACCGCCCCGACGACCCCACGCAACCCGACCCGCGCGACAACGCCGCCACCGCGCTCAAAGCCCTTGCGCTGGCCGGCCCGCCCGCGCTGCAAGCCCCGAGACCGCAGATCGACCCCGCCCGCCGTGTGCTGTACGAACTGCACCTGAAGGCCTTCACCGCGCTGCACCCGGGGGTGCCCGAGGCGCTGCGCGGCACCTACGCCGGCCTGGCGCACCCCGCGGCCATCGCCCACCTGAAGCGCCTGGGCATCACCACCGTGTGCCTCATGCCGCTGGCGCAGCGCGCTGACGAAACGCGCCTGCTGCAGCTGGGCCTGAGCAACCACTGGGGCTACAACACCGTGGGCTGGGCCGCGCCTGAAAACCGCTACGCCAGCGCCCCCGGGCAAGCGCGCGACGAATGCCGCGCCATGGTGGACGCGCTGCACGCGGCCGGCCTTGAAGTGGTGCTGGACGTGGTGTTCAACCACTCGGCCGAGTCCGACGAAACCGGCCCCACGCTGTCGCTGCGCGGCATCGACAACGCGCTGTATTACCACCTGCTGCCTCACGACCGCTCGCGCTACGTCAACTGGGCCGGCTGCGGCAATGTGCTCAACCTGAACCAGCCGCTGGTGTTGCGCCTGGTGATGGACAGCCTGCGCCGCTGGGTCACCGACTTTGGCATCGACGGTTTCCGCTTTGACCTCGCCCCCATCCTGGCGCGCGGCGAGCCGCCACACATGGGCTTTCAAGGGCGTGCGCCGTTTCTCATGGCCCTGGCCCAAGACCCGCTGCTGAGCGATCGCCTGATGATCGCCGAGCCCTGGGACATAGGGCACGGTGGCTACCAGCTGGGCGCCTTCCCCTCTGGCTGGCTGGAATGGAACGACCGCTACCGCGACACCCAGCGCAGCGCCTGGCTGCGCCACACCGGCACACCCGGCGCGCTGGCCCATACGCTGGCCGGCTCCAGCACGGTGTTTGGCCACCGTCCCGCCCACAGCAGCGTGAACATCCTCACCGCCCACGACGGCTTCACCCTGATGGACCTGGTGAGCTACGTGCACCGCCACAACGAAGCCAACGGCGAAGACAACCGCGACGGCCATGGCCACAACCTGAGCGTGAACCACGGCGTGGAAGGCCCCAGCGACGACCCCGCCGTGGTGGTCGCCCGCCTGCGCCAGCGCCGCGCCCTGCTGGCGGTGCTGCTGCTGTCGCTGGGCACGCCCATGCTGCTGGCCGGCGACGAGCTCGGCCACAGCCAGCGCGGCAACAACAACGCCTATTGCCAGGACAACCCCAGCACCTGGCTGCACTGGGACACCGCCGACCAAGGCCTCACCGACTTCGTGGCCCACCTGATCGGTTGGCGCCATTCGCTCACCCCGCTGCTGGCCCACTGGTGGCACAGCGGACCGGCCACAAGCCTTACAAGCCCCACGAGCGCCAGCGCCCAGTGGTTTCAAGCCAGTGGTGGCCCCCTGGGCCCCGGTGAATGGGAGCAAACCCACGCCGCGCCGCTGGTGCTTCAGCTCAGTGGGCACCGCATGGCGTGCTTGTTGCTCTTGAACCCCACAAACCAGCCCCACTGCGTAGCGCTGCCGCCCGGCCCCTGGCAGCGCCGGTTGTGCACCCACAGCGGATACACCGACCCCATGCCGCTCGCGGCTACCGCCGAACTGCCCGCCGGCAGCGTCTGGCTGGTGGTGCAACCCGGCGGCCCTTTTCAGGAATCAACATGACCCTCCACACCCTGCCCACCACCCCGTTCAGCGGCCAGCGCCCCGGCACCTCCGGCCTGCGCAAAAAGGTCGCGGTGTTCCAGCAAGCCCATTACCTGGAAAACTTTGTCCAGGCGCTGTTTGACGTGTTGCACGGCACCGACCAGCCGGCCACCGGCCTCACCCTGGTGCTGGGCGGCGACGGCCGCTTTCACAACCGCAGCGCCGTGCAAACCATCTTGCGCATGGCGGCCGCGCGGGGCTATGCCCGGGTGCTGGTGGGCCAGGGCGGCATCTTGTCCACACCCGCGGTGAGTGCGGTGATTCGCCGCCACGGCGCCAGCGGCGGCATCGTGCTTTCGGCCAGCCACAACCCGGGCGGACCCGATGGCGACTTTGGCATCAAATACAACAGCGCCAACGGCGGGCCAGCCCCCGAAAAGCTGACCGAAGCGGTGTACGCGCGCACCCAGGCGCTGCAGCACATTCGCACCAGCGACAGCGCCGACATCGCACTCGACACGCTGGGCCGGCAGAAGCTGGAGGCCACCGACGTGGAGGTGATCGACCCCGTGGCCGACCACGCCGCGCTGATGCGCGAGCTGTTTGACTTTGACGCCATCCGCGCGCTGTTTGCACGGGGTTTCCGGCTGCGCTTTGACGCCATGTGGGCCGTGGGCGGCCCCTACGCCAAAGCCATCATCGAAGGCGAGCTGGGCGCGCCAGCGGGCACGGTGGTGCACGCCGAACCGCTGGAAGACTTTGGCGGCCTGCACCCCGACCCCAACCCGGCCTACGCCGACGACCTGATCGACCACCTGATGGGCGCCGACGCGCCCGACATGGGTGCGGCCACCGACGGCGACGCCGACCGCAACATGGTGCTGGGCCGGGGGTTTCTGGTCTCGCCGTCCGACAGCCTGGCCGTGCTGGCCGCCCACGCCACGAAGGTGCCCGGCTACCGCGCCGGGCTGGCCGGCATGGCCCGCTCCATGCCCACGTCCACCGCGGTGGACCGGGTGGCCAAGGCGCTGGACATCCCGTGTTTTGAAACCCCCACCGGCTGGAAGTTTTTCGGCAACCTGCTCGACGCCGGCCAGGTCACGCTGTGCGGCGAAGAAAGCTACGGCACCGGCTCCAACCACGTGCGTGAAAAAGACGGCCTGTGGGCCATTCTGTTCTGGCTCAACCTGGTGGCCGTGACCGGCGAATCGGTGGAAGCGCTGGTGCGCCAACTGTGGCGCGAGCACGGCCGCTGCGTGTATTCGCGCCACGACTACGACGGCATTGCCACCGAACAGGCCAACACGCTCATGGCCGAGCTGCGGGCCCAGTTGCCTGCGCTGGCGGGCGCCACCGTGGCGGGTCAGCGCATTGCCTGGGCCGACGATTTCGCCTACACCGACCCGGTGGACGGCTCGCTGAGCCAGCAGCAAGGCGTGCGCGTGGTGCTGGAAGATTCGTCGCGGGTGGTGTTTCGCCTCTCAGGCACCGGCACCGAGGGCGCCACCCTGCGCGTTTACCTGGAACGCCACGAGCCCGACGCCAGCCGCCACGACCTGCCCGCCCAGGAGGCCCTGGCTCCGCTGATCGGGCTGGCCCAGGCCCTGTCCCGCATCACCCACC
This sequence comes from Hydrogenophaga sp. L99, assembly GCF_058731905.1. Classification (NCBI taxonomy): domain Bacteria; kingdom Pseudomonadati; phylum Pseudomonadota; class Betaproteobacteria; order Burkholderiales; family Comamonadaceae; genus Hydrogenophaga; species Hydrogenophaga sp. L99. The sequence goes on from NZ_CM178972.1 coordinate 2,341,097, forward strand.
ACACCGGCATGCACACCCCCACCGTGATCACCTGAACACCCGAGCGAAGACTCGGACGCAGGCCACCGCGACCTTCAACCCCGCAGGAGACAAACCCCATGAGCCCCAGCCGCCAATCCGCGCCCCTGAACACCGACCGCCACATGCAGCCCCACATGCTGGTGCGCCGCTCCATCGCCCTGGTGCTGGCGGGCGGGCGCGGCTCGCGCCTGAAGCAGCTCACCGACAAGCGCGCCAAGCCCGCCGTGTATTTCGGTGGCAAGTTCCGCATCGTGGATTTCGCGCTGTCCAACTGCGTGAACTCGGGCATTCGCCGCATTGGCGTGATCACGCAATACAAGTCGCATTCGCTGCTGCGGCACCTGCAGCGCGGCTGGAGCTTTCTGCGCGCCGAACTCAATGAAATGGTGGACCTGCTGCCCGCCCAGCAGCGGGTGGACGAAGAGCACTGGTACCGCGGCACGGCCGATGCGATCTACCAGAACGTGGACATCATCCAGTCCAGCAACCCCGAATACGTGGTGGTGCTGGCTGGCGACCACGTCTACAAGATGGACTACTCCATCATGTTGCAAGACCACGTGGCTTCGGGCGCGGGCTGCACCGTGGGCTGCATTGAAGTGCCGCGCGAAGAAGCCTCGGCGTTTGGCGTGATGGCGGTGGACGCCGAACGCCGCATCACCGACTTTGTGGAAAAACCCGAGCACCCGCCCACCATGCCCGGCAGCGACACGGTGTCGCTCGCCAGCATGGGCATCTACATCTTCAACGCTGCCTACCTTTACCGCCTGCTCGAAGAAGACCTGGCCAACCCCTCCTCCAGCCACGACTTCGGCAAAGACGTGATCCCCTGCGTGGTGCGTGAGGGCCGCGCCGTGGCCCACCCGTTTTCCATGTCTTGCGTGTCGTCCACCCCCGAGGCCAAGCCTTACTGGCGCGACGTGGGCACCATCGACGCCTTCTGGGAAGCCAACCTCGACCTCGCCTCGGTCACGCCCGAGCTCGACATCTACGACACCGAATGGCCCATCTGGACCAGCCAGCGCCAGCTGCCCCCGGCCAAGTTTGTGCAAGACGCCGACGGCAAACACGGCCTCACCATCAACACCATGGTCTCGGGCGGCTGCATCGTTTCGGGCTCGGTGGTCAGCAACTCGGTTCTGTTTTCCAACGTGCGCGTCCACTCCTTTTGCCAGGTCGACCAGGCGGTGCTGCTGCCCGAGGTGACCGTGGGCCGCCACTGCCGCCTGAGCCGCGTGGTGGTGGACCGCGGCTGCAAGCTGCCCGAAGGCCTGGTGATTGGTGAAGACGCCGAACAGGACGCCCAGCGCTTTGAACGCAGCCCGGGCGGCGTGGTGCTCGTTACCCGCGACATGCTCAACCGGCTCCCCGTTGCACAGCCCTGAAGCCCGCCCCAACACCACCCGCACCATGAAGATTCTGCAAGTCAGTGCCGAATACCACCCCCTGCTGAAAACCGGGGGCCTGGCCGATGTGACCGGCGCCCTGCCCCAGGCGCTGCGCGCCCACGGGTGCGACGTGCGCGTGCTGCTGCCCGGCTTTCCGGCGGTGCTGGCGGGCTTGCAGCAGCCGGCCGAGCTGCTGCGGTTCAACGCACCGTGGGGCGCCGAGCTGCGGCTGTTGCACGGCACCCTGCCCGGCACGCCCGCCGTGCACGCCTATGTGCTGGACGCGCCCGGCCTGCTGGACCGCCCCGGCAACCCCTACGAAGACGCCCACAAACAGCCCTACGCCGACAACCACCGCCGCTTTGCCGCGCTGGCCTGGGCGGCGGTGCAGCTGGCCCGAGGCGGTGACGCCGGCTGGAAACCCCAGCTCGTGCACGGCCACGACTGGCACGCCGGCCTGGTGCCCGCCTGCCTGGTGCAAGCGGGCGGCGACCAGCCGCTGCTGCCCAGCGTGTTCACGGTGCACAACCTGGCCTACCAGGGCCTGTTTGATGCCGCGCGGTTTCCCGACATCGGCCTGCCGTGGTCGTTCTTCCAGCTCGAAGGCCTGGAATTCTGGGGCCAGGTCTCGTTCATGAAAGCCGGCCTGCACTACGCCAACCGCCTCACCACCGTGAGCCCCACCTATGCGCGCGAAATACAAAGCGCCGAACACGGCTGCGGACTCGACGGCCTGCTGCGCCGCCGCCAGGCCGATCTGAGCGGCATCCTCAACGGCGTGGACGACACGCTCTGGAACCCCGCCACCGACCACCTGCTGCCCCACCCGTTCAGCAGCAACCAGCTGCTGGGCAAAGCCCGCTGCAAAGCCGCTCTGCAAATCGAAACCGGCCTGCACACCCACCCCGACGCGCCGCTGTTCACCGTGGTCAGCCGCCTGACCGAGCAAAAGGGCCTGCCCCTGGTGCTGGACGCGGTGGACACCCTGGTGGCCAGCGGCGCGCAGCTGATGCTGCTGGGCAATGGCGACGCGCACCTGGAAGCCGCCTTTGTAGCCAAAGCGCAGCAACATGCCGGGCGGGTGGCCGTGCACATTGGCTTTGACGAAGCGTTTTCCCACCGGGTGTTTGGCGGCAGCGACGTGACCCTGGTGCCCTCGCGCTTCGAGCCCTGCGGCCTGACGCAGCTGTACGCCCTGAAATACGGCAGCGTACCGCTGGTGCGCCGCGTGGGTGGCCTGGCCGATTCCGTCACCGACACCCGGCCCGACACCCTGGCCAGCGACACGGCCACCGGCATCGTGTTTGACCACATGGACTCCGCCGAATTTGCCCACGCGCTGCAGCGCGCCCTGGCCCTTTACCGGCACCCCACCCACTGGCAACGGGTGCAGCGCGCCGGCATGCGCCAACGCTTTTCCTGGGACGAGGCCGCCCGGGAATACGCCGCGCTCTACCGTGAACTCGTCGCACCCTGAAATTTCACCTGCTTGAACGCCCCCATGACACAAACCGCCGCCTTTTCCTACGACAGCCCGCGCAACGACCTCGCCTCGCTCAAACAGTCCATCGCCAACAAACTCGTGTTCACAGTGGGCAAAGACCCGTCGGCCGCCCGCCCCGAAGACTGGCTGCACGCGGCGGCCTATGCCGTGCGCGACCGCCTGGTGGAACGCTGGATGCGCACCACCCACGCCCAGTACGACCAGGACGCCAAGCGCGTGTACTACATGTCCATGGAATTCCTCATGGGCCGCGCGTTTGACAACGCCATGCTGGCGCTGGAGCTGCGCGACACCCTCAAACAAGCGCTGAGCGAGCTGGGGGCCGACATCGACGTGCTGGCATCGCTGGAGCCCGACGCCGCGCTGGGCAACGGCGGCTTGGGCCGGCTGGCGGCCTGCTTTCTCGACGCCATGGCCACGCTGGGCATTGCCGGCTACGGCTACGGCATCCGCTACGACTACGGCATGTTTCGCCAGACCATCGTGGACGGCCAGCAGGTGGAGGTGCCCGACTACTGGCTCACCCACGGCAACCCCTGGGAATTTGCGCGCCCCGAGGTGGTGTACCGCGTGCAGTTTGGGGGCCATGTGGCCCGTGAAGGCACCGGCGACGCCGCCCGCCACCGTTGGGTGGACTCGCACGACGTGCTGGCCATGGCGTACGACACCATCGTGCCCGGCTACGGCACCGACGCCACCAACACGCTGCGGCTGTGGTCGGCCAAAGCCACCGAAGAGATCGACCTCAGCGCCTTCAACCGCGGCAACTACTTTGCCGCCGTGGAAAGCAAGAACCACTCGGAAAACGTCTCGCGCGTGCTCTACCCGGACGACTCCACCCCGTCGGGCCGCGAACTGCGCTTGCACCAGGAATACTTCTTTGTCAGTGCCAGCGTGCAAGACCTGTTGCGCCGCTACCTCAAAACCCACACCGGCTTTGAAGAGCTGCCGCACAAGGTCAGCATCCACCTGAACGACACCCACCCGGTGCTGGCCATCCCTGAGCTGATGCGCCTGCTGCTGGACGAACACCACCTGCCCTGGACTGATGCCTGGCGCCTGTGCCAGGGCGTTTTTTCGTACACCAACCACACGCTCATGCACGAGGCTCTGGAAACTTGGCCGGTAGACATGATGGGCCGCGTGCTGCCGCGCCACCTGCAAATCATTTACGACATCAACAGCCACTTCCTGGCCGAACTGGCGCGCACCGGCGTGCACGACCCCGAGCGCATTCGGCGGCTCTCGCTGATCGACGAGTCGGGCGAACGCCGCGTGCGCATGGCCTACCTGGCGGTGGTCACCAGCCATTCGGTCAACGGCGTGTCGGCCCTGCATTCGGACCTGATGCAGCAGTCCATCTTTGCCGACTTCGCCCACCTGTGGCCGCAGCGCTTCAACAACAAAACCAACGGCATCACCCCGCGGCGCTGGCTGGCCCAGGCCAACCCGGCGCTGTCCAGCCTGATCGACAGCCGCCTGGGCACCGGCTGGCGGCGCGACCTGACCCAGCTCCAAGCCCTGCGCCCGCTCGCCAGCGACGCCGATTTTGCGCAAGCCTTTCGCGAAGCCAAGCAGGCCAACAAACAACGCCTGGCCGACTGGCTGCAGCAGCACATGGGCCTGCAGGTCAGCCCGCAGGCGCTGTTTGACGTGCAGGTCAAACGCATCCACGAATACAAGCGCCAGCTGCTCAACCTGCTGCACGTGGTGGGGCGCTACCAACGCATCCTGGCGCAGCCCGATGCCGAGCACACGCCCCGTGTGGTGATCTTTGCGGGCAAGGCCGCCTCGGCGTACCACACGGCCAAGCTCATCATCCGGCTCATCAACGACGTGGCCACCACCATCAACGCCGACCCGCGCGTGGGCGACCGCCTCAAGGTGGTGTTTGTGCCCAACTACAGCGTGAGCCTGGCCGAAATCATCATCCCGGCGGCCGACCTGTCGGAGCAAATTTCCACCGCCGGCACCGAAGCCTCGGGCACCGGCAACATGAAATTGGCCCTGAACGGCGCGCTCACCATCGGCACGCTGGACGGCGCCAACGTCGAGATCCGCGACAACGTGGGCGAAGACAACATCTTCATCTTCGGCCACACCACGCCCGAGGTGCAGGCGCTGCGCAGCGCGGGCTACCAGCCACGCCGCTTCCTGGAAGAACAGCCCGCGCTGCAAAGCGTGCTGGAAGCCATTCGCGACGGCACCTTCAGCCCGGGTGAGCCCGCACGCTACCAGGCGGTTTACGACATGCTGGTGAACTGGGGCGACCACTACCTGCTGCTGGCCGACTACGCCAGCTACGTGGCCACCCAAGACCGCGTGGACCAGGCCTACCGCGACACCGAAGCCTGGACGCGGCAGACCATCCACAACGTGGCGGGCATGGGACCGTTTTCAGCCGACCGCACCATCGCCGAATACGCCCAGACCATCTGGCACAGCCCACCCCTGGCCAACCTCACACCCAGCGAGCGCTGACCCCGCTGGCGCAGGCGCTCAGCTTTTCAAAAAGCTGCCATGGTCGGGCGCAAAGCAGGCGTGCAGGGGCAGCAAGGCGCCGCCCAGCGCGCGGGCGTCAGAGCCCATGCTGCCCAGCTCCAGCCGGGGCATGGGCTGCAGGCCTTCCCAGTTGTAGGTTTTTAAGGCTTCGCTGGTGCGCGCCAGCAGGTTGTGCAGCAGCTCGGGCGCCACGGCGCCGTCCATCACCACCGCTTCCACGTCCAGAAAGGCGGTGCCAGCCACGATGCAATGCGCCAGCGCCCGCGCGGCCCGCTCCAGCCATTCCTGGGTGTAAGCCAGCCAGGGCGCCTGCAGCGCCCGCGTGTCGTAAGCGGCCATCGGGTCCAGCGCGTGCTCGCGAAAGCGCTGCTCCAGGTCCCACAACGACGCCTGGCTGACCAGCTGCGGCGGAACATCACCGCCTTGCGACACCTGAAGCGGCAACGACGCCACGGCACCGGCGTTGCCGTGGACACCGCGGTGCAGGTGCGAATGGATCACCAGACCACCGCCGACGAAGGTGTCCATGAACAAATACAGAAAGCTGCCAATGTCGCGCCCGCGCCCCTGAAACAGCTCGGCCACGCAAGCGGCCGATGTGTCTTTGGCAAAGCTCACCGGCAAGTCGGTGAGCGCCTGCACTTCGGCGGCCAGATCCATGTCGTTCCAGGCCCGGGACTGCGCCTCGGTCAAGCCCAGCATGCGGTGCCAGCCGCCGAGCTGAAACGGCGCCGCCACGCCCACGCCCACCACGCGGTCGCGCAAAGGGCCCAGGTCTTCCAGCAGCCGGTTCAGGTTGGCCTTGATGGCGGGCAGCAGCACCGGAATGTCGGGAAACGGGTAGTTCAGCACCAGGCGCTGGCGCACCCGGCCGGTGAAGTCCACCAGCAACCAGTCGGCGCTGCGCCGGCCAATCTTGATGCCCACCGCAAAAGCGCCGTCGGGGTTCAGCCCGATGGGCACCGAAGGCTGGCCCACACGGCCGCGCACCGGGGCTTCACGGGTGAGCAGCTGGTCTTCGTCGAGCCGGGCCGTGATGAGGCCAATGGTCTGCGCCGTGAGGCCGGTGAGGCGGGCCAGGTCGGCCTTGGGCAAGCTGCCGTGGGCGCGCAGCGCTTGCAGCACCACCCGTTCGTTGAACTGGCGCATGCCCACCTGGTTGGAGCCTCGCGGGCGCAGCCGGGGTGCATCGTTGGCGGCATCCGGCGGTGCAGGCGCCGCCACGGGTTCGTTGGGGTGGGTGTTGGTTTCGGTCACGGTGGCCAAGTTTGACACGTCCGGCACCCCGCTCATTCGCGCAGGGCTTCGCCCACCACGCCCTTGCGCAAAATGAAGTTGGCCCAGGGCTGGCGCTCGCCCGTGACCACAATCGCGTAGGCGGTTTTTACCCGTTCGTAAAAGGCGTAGCGCTCCAGCGCCTCGGCCTGGCCTTCGGCCAGCCCCTCTTGCGCCAGCACGGCCAGGGTTTCGCGCTGCAAAGCCGAGCGGTAGCCCGGCGCGCTGCCGCACACCTGCATGTAGGCCACGGGCTGCGGCACATCGGCCGCCAGCGGCAACACACTGGCCACCGCCTGCACCGTGCGCGCCATGCCCACACCGGGCAGGCGCAACACCGGCTTGCCTGCGCCCAGGCTCATGGCGGTGAAGTTGGCGTCGGCGAGCACCAGGGCATCGTCGTGCCCCATTTCGGCCAGCAATTTCAACAGCTCGGGGCTGAGCAAGGGATCAATGCCTTTGAGCATTTTGGTCTTTCAAACAAACTAACAACGGCCCAGAACGCCACACATGCCAACCCAGAACACCGCGGAACTGGCTTTGCCAGGCCGCTGGTGTTCCCCCTTTAGGGGCGGAGCGGCTACACGCAGTGAGCAAGCGATGGGGGTGGGCACAGTTCAGGCAAGGGCTTCGGCAGGCAGATCGTCGACCGACTTCGCGCCGGTCATCACCGCCACGGTGTCGCTCATGCTGATGTGCTTGGGATCCACAATGGCAGCGCGCTTGCCCAGGCGGGCAATGTGGATGCGGTCGGCAATTTCAAACACATGCGGCATGTTGTGGCTGATCAAAATGACCGGCAGGCCCTTGTCGCGCACACGGCGAATGAGCTCCAGCACCATGTTGCCTTCCTTCACGCCCAGCGCAGCGGTGGGTTCGTCCATGATCACCACGTGCTGCGCAAACGCCGCTGCACGGGCCACGGCCACGCACTGGCGCTGTCCGCCCGACAGCGTTTCCACCGCCTGCGTCATGGAACGGATGCCAACCTTCAGGTCGTTCATGCGCGAAATGCTCTCTTCCAGCATCTTGCGTTTGTCCATCATGCGCAGCACCCGGCCCATGAAGCCGGGGCGCAGAATTTCACGGCCCAGAAACAGGTTTTCGGCAATCGTCATGGCCGGCGCCACGGCAAGGTCCTGGTACACGGTCTCAATGCCGGCACGGCGCGCGTCAATGGGGCTGCGGAATTTGGCCTCCTGGCCGTCCAGAAAAATCTCGCCTTCATCGGGAATGGTGGCGCCCGCCAGGCACTTGATGAGCGACGACTTGCCGGCGCCGTTGTCACCGATCACAGCCATGATTTCACCAGCGCGCAATTCGAAGTCGGCACCGTCGAGCGCGGTCACCTGGCCGTAGCGCTTGACAAGGCCTTTGGCCTGGATCACAAGCGGGCTTTGAGCGTTGGGAGCGGTAGACATATCAGCGGACTCCTTTGCGGGACATCTGGTCGGTCATCACCGCCAGGATCACCAGAATGCCGGTGACCAGAATCTGATAGACGGAGGACACGCCCATGAGCGTGAGACCGTTGCGGAACACGCCCACAATCAGCGCGCCCACCAGCGTGCCGATGATGATGCCGCGGCCGCCAAACAGGCTGGTGCCGCCCAGCACCACGGCGGTGATGGCGTCGAGGTTTTCGGTCTGCCCGGCGTTGGGGTCACCGGCGCCAATGCGGGCCACGCTCAGCAGCGAGGCAATGCCGTAAAACACGCCCGCCAGCACATACACGCCAATCAACACTTTGTCGGTGGAAATACCGGTGAGGCGGGTGGCTTCGGGGCTGTTGCCCACGGCGTAGATGTGGCGCCCAGGCGCGGTTTCGCGCAGGAACAGCCAAGTGATCAGGTACAGCGCCAACATCAACACCACGCCGTAGAGCACGTTGGTCTGGCCAATGCGGAACGAGTTGCCCAGCCAGGTCATGCCTTCGGACACATCGGTGATGGTCTGCGAGCCCGAATACAGTTGGGTGATGGCGAACGCGATGTTCAGCGTGCCCAGCGTGACGATGAAAGGCGGCAACTTCGCTTTGGTGACCAGCAGGCCGTTGACCAGGCCAAAGCCTGCCGTGGCGGCAATGCCCAGCGTGATGGCGACCGGGGCGCTCAGGCCAAAGTCGGCGGCCATTTTGGTCATGACGATGCTGCCCAGCGCCATGATCATGCCGCACGACAAGTCAATGCCCGCGGTGAGGATGATGAGCGTCTGGCCAATGGCGATGGTGCCCACCACCATGACCTGCTGCAAGATCAGCGAGAAGTTTTGCAGCGTCAGAAAACGGTCGCTTTGGGACGCAAAAAAGGCACAGGCCACCAGCAGGGCAATAAAAGGCCCCAGGGTGCCCATGGGCGGGAGTTTGGCTGCGAGGGTTTTCAAGGGAGTTCTCCCAACAAAGATTCAATAACTGCTCCGGAGAGCGAGATGCCCCCGACCAGGGGCACCAAGGGTCCGGCTCCGCCGACCCGAGGTGTCGTCCCTCCTCCAAGCGCCGTGGGCGCGCCAGAGAGGGGGGAAGCCGCGCAGCGGCGCAGGGGGGTGTGCCGAATGCTCGGCTTTGCCGGCCCAAGGTGCCGCCCCCCTCCAAGCCGAAGGCGCCAGAGAGGGGGAAGCCGCGCTAGCGGCGCAGGGGGGAGTTACTTATTCCCCCAGCACAGATCCATGCCGGTCTTCACGTCTTTGCTGTCCACACCCGCTACCGCTTTGGCAGCAATCAGGGTCACACCGGTGTCGGTGTAACCGCTGACTTTTTTGCCGGTCTTCGCGTATTCCACGCCAGCGGCCACGCCCATCGAGGCCATGCGCAGCGGGTACTGCTGGCTGGTGGCGGTGATCACGCCAGCGCCCACGTCCTTGATGCCCGCGCAACCGCCGTCCACCGACACAATGACCACGCCTTTTTCCTTGCCTGCGGCCTTCAGTGCCTTGTAGGCACCGGCGGCTGCGGGTTCGTTGATGGTGTACACGAGGTTGATGTTGGGGTTTTTCTGCAGGCAGTTTTCCATGCCGGTCTGGCCCTTGGCGGCGTCACCGAAGCTGTCGGCCATGCAAGCCACGCCAGCGGCGGCACCACCCAGGTTGTTGCTGGACGCGTCAGGCGCGGCCAGGCCAAAACCCTTCAGGAAACCGTTGTGGCGCTGGGCGCCCACCGGGTGGCCGGGGAACAGGTCGAGCGTGGCGATCACGGCTGGCTTGCCGCCCAGTGCCACTTTGGCGTACTGGCCAATCAGCACACCGGCCTTGTAGTTGTCGGTGGCAAACAGGCCGTCCACGGCGCTCACCGGGTCGGTGGGGCTGTCCAGGGCGATCACTTGCACACCCTGGGCCTGCGCACGCTTGATGGCGGGGATGATGGCTTTCGCGTCGCTGGGTGTGATCAGAATGGTCTTGGCGCCCGCGGCAATCATGTTTTCCATGGCGGTCACCTGGCCGGCGTTGTCACCGTCGGTCTTGCCGGCAGCGGACAACAGCTTGGCGCCCAGCTTCTTGGCCTCGGCGGTGGCACCTTCCTTCATCTTCACAAAGAAGGGGTTGGACTCGGTCTTGGTGATCAGGCCAATCACCGGCTCAGCAGCGGAGGCCATGCCCACGGCCAGGGCCAGGGCGGAAAACACAAAAGCGGGGGCGATTTTTTTCACAGAGGTCTCCTCAAAGGGGTAGATGGTGGTCAACAAAAGCAATGGAACACAAACCTCAGCAGCCCGCCTCTTGGGGTTTTCACGCTGTGCGCTGCGGAGTGGGTGAACTATATTTGAGATCTGGTTAATAAATCAATTGGATTTAATTATGGTTTTCCCTACCCAAAATCATCTTGCACAGGTTCCCGTTCAAGTCGCCACCGCTGGCGAAGCCCTGATCGACCTGATCCAGGAGGCCGACGGCCGCCTGCGCCCCTGCGACGGTGGCGCGGTCTACAACCTGACCCGCGCACTCGGCCTGCAAGGCGTGGGCACGCTCTACCTCAACCCCTTGTCAGCAGACCGCTTTGGCCGTGGGCTGGCCCACGGCATTCGCCAGGCTGGCGTGACGCTGGCGCACAGCGAGCCGGTGCACCAACCCACGTCGCTGGCGGTGGTGGCCCTTGATGCCCAGGGCAAGGCCAGCTACAGCTTTTACCGCGACGGCGTGGCCGACCGGCAGGTGAACGCCGCCGAGATGACCCGCCAATGCGCCGAGCAACCCCGGCTGTCCACCGTGGCCACCGGCTGCCTGGCGCTGGTGGCCGACGACAGCGACAAATACCTGCCGTGGCTGCAGGCGCAGCGCGCTGCGGGCCGCCTGGTGGTGGTGGACGCCAACCTGCGCCCGGCCATCGTGCCCGACATGGCGGCCTACCAGGCCAGCGTGATGGCCGCGCTGGGCGAGGCCGACATTGTGAAGGTGAGCGACGACGACCTCGCCACGCTGGGCTTCACGCACCCCGACCCGCTGGTGGCAGCCCGCGAACTGATGGCAAAAACGCCCGCGCGCTGGCTCGCGCTCACGCTGGGCGCCAAAGGCGCGGCGATTTTGAACCGCGACGGCAGCGGCTGGCACGGCGCCGAGCCGTTGCCGGTCCAGGTGGCCGACACCGTGGGGGCGGGCGACAGCTTTCTGGCCGGCATGCTGGTCGCGCTGCTCCAGCGCCCTTCCATGCAGGCCGCGCGCAACGCCAGCGAGCTGTCGCTTGACGCGGCCGACGTGCAGCACATCCTGGGCCACGCCATCGCCAGCGCCAGCCTGTGCGTGATGGAAACCGGCTGCGTGCCGCCCAGCCTGGCCCAGGCCCAGGCCCGTGTGGCGAGCGCGCAACCGGTCTTCAAGGCACTCTGAACCGACCCGCGCCAGGGCGCGCACGGCGCTAGCATGTGGCCCACGCAATTTGGGAACCCACTTGTAACTTGATTACAATAAAATACCGACCTTCAAGTAACTAAATTAGAGACATGACCGCATCAACCTCCCGCCCTGCGCCTGCTGGCCCGCTCGATCTGGTGATCTTTGGCGGGGTGGGCGACCTCTCGGTGCGCAAGCTGCTGCCCGCGCTGTACATGGCCCACCTGCACAACAACCTGCCGGCCGCCACGCGCATCCACGCGCTGGGCCGCCAGAGCTGGGACCGCGCCGCCTTTGTCGCGTTCATACAAGACAAGGTGCGGGGTTTCATTGAAGACAAAGCCTTTGCCGAAGCCACCTGGGCCAGCTTTCTGGAGCGGCTGAACTACGTCAGCGTGGACGCCACCCAGGCACAGGATTTCACCGCCCTTGCCGCCGCCATGCAAAGCGGCTCGGACCGCGTGTACTACCTGGCCACCGCACCCAGCCTGTTTGTGGGCATTTGCGCCAACCTGCACGGCGCCGGCCTGATCGACGAGCGTGCCCGCGTGGTGCTGGAGAAGCCACTGGGTCACGACCTGGCTTCCGCCCGCCAGATCAACGACGACGTGGGTCAGTACTTCCAGGAACAGCAGATCTTCCGCATCGACCATTACCTGGGCAAAGAGACGGTTCAAAACCTGATGGTGCTGCGCTTTGGCAACACCATTTTTGAGCCGCTGTGGCGCAGCCCTTACATCAAGAGCGTGCAGATCACGGTGGCTGAAGCCGTGGGCGTGGGCAGCCGCGCGGGTTTTTACGACGGCACCGGCGCCATGCGCGACATGGTGCAAAACCACCTGCTGCAGCTGCTGTGCATCGTGGCCATGGAGCCGCCGGTGTCGCTCGACCCCGACGCCGTGCGCGACGAAAAGCTCAAGGTGTTGCGCTCGCTGCGGCCCATGACCATGGCCGACGTGGCCCGCGACACGGTGCGCGGCCAGTACAGCGCCGGCGCCTCCAACGGCGACGCCGCGGCAGGCTACCTGCAAGAAGCCAACATTCCCGAAGGCAGCACCACCGAAACCTTTGTGGCGCTCAAGGCCCACATCAACAACTGGCGCTGGGCCAACGTGCCCATTTTCCTGCGCACTGGCAAGCGCATGGCCGCGCGCCAGTCCGAAATCGTGATCGAGTTTGCCGACCTGCCATTCACCATCTTCGGGGACTCGGCGCACAAGTCGGTCAACCGCCTCATGATCCGCCTGCAGCCGGAAGAACACATCCAGCTCCAGATGATGGCCAAGGAGCCCGGCAGCGGTATGAAGCTGCGCCCGGTGAACCTGAACCTGGACCTGGAAACCGCGTTTTCCGAGCGCCGCGCCGAAGCCTACGAGCGCCTGCTGATCGACGTCATCAAAGGCCGCCTCACCCACTTCATGCGCCGCGACGAACTGGAAGCCGCCTGGAGCTGGGTCGAACCGATCATCAACGGCTGGCAGCAGCTGAACGAAAAACCCAAGGCCTACACCGCCGGCAGCTGGGGGCCGGCGGCGTCGTCGGCGCTCATGGCGCGCGAGGGCAGCTCCTGGGTGGAGGAGTCTTGAATATGGCCCCCCTGCGCCGCTTCGCGTCCTCCCCCTTGGGGGACAACACCAGTGGCCCGGCAAAGCCGGTTCCACGGTGTTCTTGAACGAGGACACCACATGCCACCACCCATGATCACTGAACACACCGGCGCGACGCCGGCTGCCATCGCGGCACACGTGGCCGATGCGCTGCGCGCCGCCATCGCCGCGCGCGGCCAGGCCAGCCTGGCGGTCTCGGGCGGCAAGTCGCCCATTCCGATGTTTGAAGCCCTGCGCGAGCAAGCCCTGGACTGGGCCCAAGTGACCGTGGTGCTGGTGGACGAGCGCGTGGTGCCACGCGACCACGCCGACAGCAACACCGCTCTGGTGGCCCGCCACCTGCTGCAAGGGAAGGCGGCAGAAGCCCGCTTCCTGCCGTTCTTTCGCGAAGTCGCGCCGCAGTTCAACGCCGAGGTGCTGGACGCGCTGGTGATCGACGCCAGCGACCGCACCGCCGACCTGCCCTGGCCGCTGGACGTGGTGGTGCTCGGCATGGGCGAAGACGCCCACACCGCTTCACTGTTTCCCGGCGCGCCGGGCTACGCCCGCGCCATCGCCACCGACCAGCGCCTGGCCTGGGTGGTGCCCGACACAGCGCCCCACGCCCGCATCAGCTTCACGCTCAGCGCACTGCTCGCCGCACGCGCGCTGGTGCTGTCCATCGCGGGCACATCCAAGCTCGCTGTGTACCGCCGCGCCGCTGAAAAGGCCGACGAAACGCTCCCCATTTCTCTCGTACTGAACCAGTCCATCACGCCCATCAGCGTCTGGATTGGCTGAACCGGAACACCGCCATGTCCACACCGCTGAACGCCACCCTGGCCTCTGTCACCCAACGCATCATTGAGCGCAGCGCCGGCCCCCGCGCCGACTACCTGAATACCATGGCCGCCAACGCCAAAGCCGGCACCCAGCGCGCCGGTATGGGCTGCGCCAACATGGCCCACACCACGGCCGCGCTGCCGGCTGCCGACAAGCTGAAGATTCACGCCGAGCGCACGCCGCATGTGGGCATCGTCAGCGCCTACAACGACATGCTGTCGGCCCACCAGCCCTACGAGCACTACCCCGAGCTGTTGCGCAGCCACGCCCGCCACCTCAACGCCACCGCCCAGATGGCCGGCGGCGTGCCCGCCATGTGCGACGGCATCACCCAGGGCGCCGCCGGCATGGAACTCTCGCTGTTCTCGCGCGACGTGATCGCACTCAGCACCGCCGTGGCGCTTTCGCACAACGTGTTCGACGCGGCGCTGATGCTCGGCGTGTGCGACAAGATCGTGCCCGGGCTGTTCATGGGTGCGGTGCAGTTCGGCCACCTGTCCACGGTGTTTGTGCCCGCCGGGCCCATGACCACCGGCTTGTCCAACGACGCCAAAGCCAAAGTGCGCCAGCAATACGCGCAGGGCCTGGTGGGCCGCGACGCGCTGCTGGACAGCGAAGCCCAGGCCTACCACTCGCCCGGCACCTGCACCTTTTACGGCACCGCCAACAGCAACCAGATGCTGATGGAAATCATGGGCCTGCACCTGCCGGGCTCGTCGTTTGTGAACCCCGGTGTGGCGCTGCGTGAAGCACTCAGCAAAGCCGCGCTGGAACGCGCCCTGATCAACACCGGGCGCGTCGGGCAGCCGCACATTCGCCTGGCCGACATCGTGACCGAAAAATCGGTGGTCAACGGCATCGTGGGCCTGCTGGCCACCGGCGGCAGCACCAACCACACCATCCACCTGGTGGCCATGGCGCGCGCCGCGGGGGTGCTGATCGACTGGGACGACTTCGCCGAACTCTCGGCCGTGGTGCCGCTGCTGGCCCGCGTCTACCCCAACGGCAGCGCCGACGTGAACCACTTCCATGCCGCTGGCGGCATGGGCTTTTTGATGCGCGAGCTGCTGGCCAACGGCTTGCTGCACGGCGACGTGAACACGGTGATGGGCTTTGGCCTGAGCGCCTACACCCAGGAACCCTGGCTGGACGGCGACACCCTGGCCTGGCGCGACCTGCCCGCGCTCAGCGGCGACACCGCCGTGCTGCGCACCGTGGCCGAGCCCTTCAGCGCCGACGGCGGCCTGCGCCTGCTCAAAGGCAACCTGGGCCGCAGCGTCGTCAAGGTGTCGGCGGTGAAACCCGAGCACCGCTTTGTGCGGGCCCAAGCTGTGGTGGTGAGCGACCAGCAAGACCTGCTGGCCCTGTTCAACGCCGGCGAGCTGGAAAAAGACCTGATCGCCGTGGTGCGCTACCAGGGCCCACGCGCCAACGGCATGCCCGAGCTGCACAAGCTCACGCCGCCGCTGGCGGTATTGCAAGACAAGGGTTTCAAAGTGGCGCTGGTCACCGACGGCCGCATGAGCGGCGCGTCGGGCAAGGTGCCCGCCGCCATCCATCTCAGCCCCGAAGCCCTGGCCGACGGCCCGATTGCCCGCGTGATGGACGGCGACTGGATCACCCTGGACTGCGAGCGCGGCGTGTTGCAACTGGAGGTGGACGCCGCCACATTGGCCGCTCGCAGCGTGAGCCACCCCGACCTGAGCCACAACGCGCACGGCACCGGCCGCGAGCTGTTTGGTTTGTTTCGCGCGCAGGCGAGCACGGCAGAGTCGGGCGCCTCGCCACTGTTCACTTGATGTTCACTTGATTCCCCCCCCCGCGCCGCGCTGCGCGCGTCACCCCCCAGGGTGCGCCAGCAGCGGCCCGGCAAAGCCGGTTCCGCGCTGACCCCGGTTGGCTCCACCTCTTTCGATCCGCTCCGCACAGACGACACCATGACCACCACCTGCTTCACCCGCCCCGCCTTCACCTCCCGCGTTGTGCCCGTCATCGTGCTCACCGACCCGGCCCACGCCGTGCCGCTGGCGCATGCTCTGCTGGAAGGCGGCATCGACGTGATGGAAATCACCCTGCGTTCTGCTGCCGCGCTGGCCAGCATCGAAGCCGTGGCCAAGGCCGTGCCACAAATGCACCTGGGCGCGGGCACCGTGACCCGCGTGGCCGAGGTGCAGCGCGTGATCGACGCGGGCGCCACGTTCGCCCTGTCGCCCGGTTGCACCGACGCACTGGTGGACGCCGTGCGCGCCGCCAACCTGCCTTTTATTCCGGGTGTGATGACGCCGGGCGAAGTGATGCACCGCCGCGAACAAGGCTTCAGCCTCATGAAACTCTTTCCCGCGCAACAGGCCGGCGGCCTGGGCATGCTCAAGGCGCTGGGCGCGCCCATCCCGGACGTGATGTTTTGCCCGACCGGTGGCGTGAGCCCCGAGAACCTGAAAGACTTTTTGAAGCTGCCCAACGTGGCCATGGCCGGTGGCAGCTGGCTCACACCGGCCGACGCGCTGGCCGCCGGTGACTGGAAGCGCATCACGCAGCTGGCCAAAGAAGCCACCGAACTGGCGGCAAGCTGATTTCCCCCCGCGCCGCTGCGCGGCAGAAGACACAATACCGTTCGGGCTGAGCCTGTCGAAGCCCTCGTACAGACACACCGCGCCAGCCCTTCGACAGGCTCAGGGCGAACGGGAAGAAAGCCCCGTCACATGACCAGCCCCACCACCCTCCCCGCCTGGCAGACCCTCACCCAGTTCGCCGCCCTGCCGCAGCCCCATCTGCGCGAGCGCCTGGCACAACCGGGCCGCGATGCGATGCAGGCCAGCGCCGACGGCACCGGCATCCAGATCGACTTCACACGCCAGGCGCTGGACAGCACGGTGTGGAACGCCTTGCTGCAACTGGCCCGCGAAGCCAACGTCGAAGCCCAGCGCGACGCGATGTTTGGTGGCGAGATCATCAACACCAGCGAGCAGCGCGCGGTGCTCCACACCGCTCTGCGCGGCACACCCGGTGCCACCGGCGAGGCAGCCCCATGGGGCGACGAGATTCAGCAGCTGGTGCAGGCCGAGCTGCAACGCGTCTGCGGCTTCGCCGACCGCGTACGCTCGGGTGATGTCAAAGGCAGCACCGGCCTGGCCATCACCGACGTGGTGAACATCGGCATCGGCGGCTCCGACCTGGGGCCGCGCATGGCGGCCGACGCCCTGGCCCCGCTGTGCATCGACGGCAAAACTGGCGTGCGCGTGCACTTCGTTAGCAACCCCGACGCCTGGGCGCTGCACAGCACGCTGCGCAGCCTGAACCCGCTGACCACGCTCATCATCGTGGCCAGCAAAACCTTCACCACACAAGAAACCATGACCAACGCCGCCTCCGCTCGGCGGTGGCTGCAAGACGGCGGCATCACCGGCAGCGCGCAAAGCGCCCACCTGGTGGCCATCACCGCCGCGCCGCAGAAATCCGGAGCCGCCGGCTACCCGGCAGAGCACACTTTCACCTTCTGGGACTGGGTCGGTGGCCGCTACTCCCTCTGGTCCGCGCTCGGCCTACCGCTGGCCGTGGCCATCGGTTCACAAGCCTTCCGCGAATTTCTGGCTGGCGGCCAGGCCATGGACGCACACTTTCGCAGCGCCCCGCTGGCGCACAACCTGCCCTTCGTCCTGGCGCTGAGCGGCGTGTGGAACCGCAACTTTTTGCACTGCCCCACCCAGCTGCTGTCCACCTACCCCAGCCGCCTGGTGCGCTTTGCGCCGTTCGTGCAACAGATGGACATGGAGAGCAACGGCAAGCGCATCCGCAAAGACGGTCAGCCGTGCGACACCGACACCGGCCCCATCGTCTGGGGTGGCCTGGGTATTGACGGGCAACACGCCTACTTTCAGCTGCTGCACCAAGGCACGCACCGCGTGCCGGTGGAATTCATCGGCGTTGAAACCGAAGACACACCCCTGCCGCTGGCCGCCGAGCACCACCGCGTCGTCAACCTCAACTTGCGCGCCCAAGCCCAGGCGCTTGCACTGGGCCGCAACGAAGCCGACACCCTGCACGCGCTGATGACTGAGGGCCTGAGCGCCAAGCAAGCCGAGGTGTTTGTCAGCCAGCGCAGCTTCAAAGGCGACGTGCCCAGCAGCACCATTTGGCTCGACGCCCTCACCCCGCACCGCCTGGGCGCGCTGATTGCGCTGTACGAACACAAGGTGTTTGTGCAAGCCGCCATCTGGGGCATCAACGCCTACGACCAGTGGGGCGTGGAGCTTGGGAAAACCATGGCGAAACAGATGGAGGCCGAATGACCCCCACACTCCACTGCTGCGCGGGTCGTTGCCCCCCAAGGGGGCTGATCCGGCTTGGGGCGGCCCGGCGCCGGATCGCCGCAGGATGAACCCCATGCGCATCGCCCTCATTGCCCACGACAAGAAGAAAGACGACATGGTGGCCCTGGCCACCGAGTTCGCGCCGCTGCTGCGCCAACACTCTCTCATGGCCACCGGCACCACCGGCGGGCGGCTTCAATCCGAGGTGGGGTTGAGCGTGGAACGCCTGCTCAGCGGCCCGCTGGGCGGCGACCTTCAAATAGGCGCCCGCTTGTCCATGGGCGAGGTGGACTGCGTGATCTTCCTGCGCGACCCCATGACCGCCCAACCGCACGAACCCGACATCAGCGCCCTGCTGCGGGCGTGCGATGTTCACAACGTGCCGTGTGCCACGAATGTGGCGACGGCGCGGGTGTTGCTGGGCGAGATAGGTCTGCTGCGGTTGTAAACCAGCTGTGGCTGGAGGGGCGCCTGTGGTTGGCAAGCGCCTGCAGTTCGATGCACCGAAATGGGCGACAGGGCAGTGCCCGTAGCTGAAGTTCGCCTGCAGCCAACAGACGTGCAGAGGGCTGGTGGAGCCCTTCATAATCGAGACCCGCCCCCCCCCGCTTGTTCGAGATGCCTACCTTTGATCATGGATAAATTCTGGCTGCAGCAGCAGGTACTGAAACGGCTCGCCGAAGACCTGCTGCAAGCCGAACAGGCCGTGCGAGCGGCCCATGAAACGGCGACCCACGAAGAAAACGTCGCCGAAAACAAATACGACACGCTGGGACTTGAAGCCGCCTACCTGGCCACCGGCCAGGCCCGTCGCGCCGAAGCCATCCGCCAGGCAATGGCCCAATGGCGCCAATTTCGCCCGCGCCCCTACGACCCCAGCAAAGGCATACAGCTTGGCGCGCTGGTCTGCCTGGTCGATTCCGACGACCAGCAGCAGCAGCTCTTTCTCGGTCCAAATGGGGGCAGCATGCGGTTGGTCAGCGGCACTAAGCTCGTTCAGGTCATCAGCAGCGAAGCCCCTTTGGGCAGGGCCATGCTGGGCAAATGCGAGGGTGATGCGGTGTCGATACAGGTCGCTCCCATCCGGCAGCAGTTTGAGGTGCTGCGGGTTCATTGAGCAGCAAGCGCCGAAGGTCAGCCGTACTTTGAAACCGGCCATCGGGTCCGAGATACCAGGGGTGCCTGGATGCCCGCTAGGAAGCCAAGACCGTGAATTCACGTGACGATATCACCGGCAGCCACTGCCGCACTGCCGCCGTACAAGTCAGGGATAGAACGTCAAGACGGATCAAACCAGGCGTTGAACCCAAGCACGCACCAACCCCATCAGGACAACAACGCTTTGGCCGCGTCAATGCGCAGCGCCAGCGCAACGGCGGGATCGTTCATCACATCCCGCAAAAATTGGCGGGGGTCCTGGTAGGGGCCGGCCAGAGCGACGGGGTGCGGAGATGATTCAATTGCTGTAACTGGCGCAACAGGCTTTGAAGCGGCCAAGTGGGTGTCGGGCACCTTAACCTGTAGCTGCCGCAGCGCCGCCTGCCAGTCGTCCGGCTGTATGCAGTGCAGCCGGCTGAGCAGCTCGGCCTGCGCGTCTTCACCGGGTTGAAAGTCGAGCGACGGGTCGTCACCGCCAAACACGGCGGCCAGATCGGGTGCAACAAAGGCAGACCAGCGCTCGGGGGCGTGCTGCGCAGGAATGGTGGGTGCGGGCCACGGCGTGGCGTCTGCGGTGGGCCACAGTTTCACGCGGTCGGGCTTCAGGCCGGCCAGGTAGCGCTGGTGCAGGCCCTGGAGGAACACCACCGCTTCGGTCACCACAACGGGTTGGGCGAGCGAAAACCACAGCTCAAACGCATCAACACCGTTCACCGCAATGGCGGGCGCCGGCAAGGCCAGGTCGGCCTGCACGCCGCGCCACACAGGAGAAAGCGCTGCCCAGTCGGCAGGCTTGCCCAGCGCCAGCACCAGGGCGCGTACCTCGCCGCCAAGTCCGATGAGGCCGGCTGTGCTGTCAGTTGCAGGCAGTTGGTAAAGGCGTTGGTACTGGGTTTGCAGTCGGGTCATGCGGGCATGTTACCCGTCAGCACGGGGGCTGACGGGGCCGCACCGGCGGGGCTTACTTGCTGCGCACCTGGGCCACAGCGCCCTGCACCTCTTTCCACAGGGCCTCGCCCACGTTGGCGGAAATACTGGCGTTGATGGCGCCCAGCTTGTCGCGCATGCGGTTGGCCTCAGCGGGTGACAGCTCGTTGATCTGCATGCCTTTGCCTTTCAGGTCGGCCAGCGCTTTGTCGGCTTCTGCGCGGGTGTCTTTGCGCTCAAAGTCCCGGCTCTTCTTGGCGGCGTCGAGCAACACTTTCTGCTCGTCTTTGCTCAGGCCGTCCCAATACTTCTTGCTCACCAGCACGATCCAGGGGCTGTAGACGTGGTTGGTCACGGTCAGGTACTTTTGCACCTCGTAGAACTTGCTCGACAGGATGGTGTTGTATGGGTTTTCCTGGCCGTCAACGGTTTTGGTTTCCAGCGCGGTGAACAGCTCGGAAAACGGCAACGGCACGGCGTTGGCGCCCAGGGTCTTGAAGCTGTCGATGAACACGTTGTTCTGCATCACGCGCAGCTTGATGCCGTCCATGTCTTCCAGCTTGGTGACGGCGCGCTTGTTGTTGGTGAGGTTGCGAAAGCCGTTCTCCCAGTACACCAGACCAACCAGGCCTTTTTCCTGCAGCTTGTCCATCACCTTCTGGCCCACCGGGCCGTCGAGCACGGCGTCGGCTTCTTTGGTGTTGTTGAACAGGAAAGGCGTGTCCCAGATCGCCATTTCCTTGGTGATGCCCACCAGGGTGGCGGTGGAACCGACCATCATTTCTTGTGCGCCACCAATCAGTGCTTGCTGCATCTGCACGTCCGAGCCCAGCGCGGCAGCGCCAATGGCGCGCAGCTTCATCTTGCCGCCCGAGGCTTTTTCCACCTCGTCGGCAAACACCTTGGCGGCGCGGCCTTGGTTGGACACCTCGTTCAGGCCGTAGCCGAAGCGAATGATGCGGTTCTTGATGTCTTGTGCCTGGGCCAGGCCAGCGCCCAGTGTGGCCAAAGTGACCGCAGCGGCCACGGCAAGTTGTTTGAGTTTCATGGTTTGTCTCCTGAGGATTAAAGCGGCCGCGGCCGCGGGGGGAACGAAAAGGTGCGGTGCGTGGGCACAGCGGCTAAAACATCAACTTCAAAGGCCACAGCACGATGGCGGGGAACAGAATCAGCAGCACCAGCATGGCGAAGTAAACGGCCAGAAACGGCATCACGCCTTTGATGACCGGCTCCATGCGCAGGCCACCCACACCGGCCACCACGTTGAGCACCGTGCCCACCGGCGGGGTGAGCAGGCCGAGGCAGCCCACAAAGATGAACACGAAGCCGAAATACACCGGGTCGATACCAGCCTTGGCGGCCAGCGGCGCCAGCACCGGCGCCAAGATCAAGATGGTGGGCGTGAGGTCCATCACCATGCCCACAGCCAGCAAAAACAGGCAGACCACGGCCATGAACAGCATCGGGCTTTGCAGCAGCGGTCCCATGTTGGCGGCCAGCTGGCTGGGCAGGTCGGCCAGCGTGATCATGTAAGACGCGGCCGTGGCCGCACCACACAGAAACATCACCACGCCGGTGGTGCGCGATGCGTCCACCAGCACGCGGTACAGGCGCTGCAGGTTGAGTTCGCGGTAAATCAGCGTGGCCACCAGCAAGGCGTACACCGCAGCCACCACGGCAGCTTCGGTGGGCGTAAAGAAGCCAAAGCGCAAACCGCCAATGATGATCACCGGCATCATCAGCGCCCAGGCGCTGTCGCCCAGCACGCCGCGGCGCTCTGACCAGCTGGTTTTTTCAGCCACGGGCAATTGCTTTTTGCGGGCGATGCCGCGCCACACGAGCACCAGCGCACACGCCATCAGAATGCCCGGCACGATGCCCGCCAGAAACAGCTTGCTGATAGAGGTGTTGGTGGTCACACCGTAGATCACCATGGGCATTGACGGCGGTACGATGGGCGCGATGATGCCGCCCGAAGCGATGAGGCCGGCGCTCGACCCGTCGGGGTAGTTCTGCTTGCGCATCATGGGCAGCAGCAGTGTGGCCAGGGCTGCGGTGTCGGCAATGGCCGAGCCGCTCATGGACGCGAGCATGAGCGAAGCGGCAATGGCCACGTAACCCAGGCCGCCCGGAATGTGCCCCACCATGGAGCGGGCCAGGTCGATGATGCGGCGGCTCAGGCCGCCGGCGTTCATGAGCTCGCCCGCCAGGATGAAAAAGGGCACGGCCAGCAGCGGAAAGCTGTCAAACCCGGCTTGCACGTTTTGCGCCAGCAACTGCGCGTCAAAGAAGTCCAGGTGCACCATCAGCGCCAGCGCGGTCAGCATGAGCGCAAACGCAATGGGAACGCCCACCGTCATGGTGGCAAACAGCACGGCCAGAAAGATGGCAATGGTCATGCTTGCGCTCCTTCGCTCGGGGCCGCGTCGGGTGGCGTGTGGCCTCGCAGCTCGTTCCAGCTTTGCAGCAAGAGCAACACCGCCATGCACACACCCATCACCAGCGTGCCCGCAGCACCCACCGCCAGGGGGTAGTTCATCACCGGACTGCGGCTGTCCATGCCCACCAGCACCTGAGACCAGGAACCGTCGATCAGGTAATACAAAGCCAACGCGATCAGCCCCCGGGACAACCAGCGCAGCACCGCTGCTTTGGCACCGCTCAGGCGAGCCGTCACCAGGTCAAAGCCCAGGTGCTTGCCCTCCCCAAACGCCAGCGTGGCCGACAGACACACCAGCCACACAAACAGCAGCCGCGACAACTCTTCAGACACCACCCAGCCGGTGCCCCAAAAGTAGCGTTGCACCACGTTGCCAAACACCGCCAGCACCATGCCCAGCATGCACAAGGCCATCAGGCCTTCCACCACATTTTTCAGAAATTTGCCCAGAGCCATGGTTCACACCTCCATCGGATTGACAGGAACCGCCACCTGCGCCCAGGACACCACCTCGGGCAGCAGCTGGTCCAGCGGGCGGCAGGCATCGAGCCGCAGCACACCGGGCTCCAGACTCGGGTCTTCAAGCGCGGCGAACTGGCTGGCCACCAAGCTCACCGGGAACAGGTGCGAGGCACGGGCCGCCACGCGCTCACGCGCCTGCTCTTGCGTGAGGTCGAGAAACACAAACCGCAAACCTGGCACGGCAGTGCGCAGGCGGTTGCGGTAGCGCTGTCTCAGCGCAGAACACGTCAAAACCACCCCACCGGGGTGCTTTTGCAATTGCTGCGCCAGCAGGTCGAGCCAGACTTCGCGGTCGGCATCGTCCAGCGGGGTGCCGCTGCGCATCTTGTTGATGTTGGTAGCTGAATGGAAGTCATCCCCCTCCAACAGAGGAATGCTCAGGGCGTCAGCGCAACGCTGGCCAAGGCTGGACTTGCCACAACCGGCCACACCCATGACCACCAGAAACGGCCTTGAAGCAAGATTTTTCAACACGGAAGGCATTTGGATAGCGCTGTCCCATAAGAATCAAAAAAATCAGACATCGGCAGGTTCAAGTTTAAAAAACGGGCCTCTGTCTGATCGTTCAAACTGCGGTTGCAGGCCGAACTGGATAGCGC
Source organism: Hydrogenophaga sp. L99 (assembly GCF_058731905.1). Lineage (NCBI taxonomy): Bacteria > Pseudomonadati > Pseudomonadota > Betaproteobacteria > Burkholderiales > Comamonadaceae > Hydrogenophaga > Hydrogenophaga sp. L99. The sequence continues at coordinate 2,364,990 of NZ_CM178972.1, forward strand.
TATCCTATGCAAAAGACCCACCCATAAAAATCAGGGAAAACCCTTGAATTCTGCCGACCGCAAGCGCCGTCCCAGTGGCCGCACCACCCTCAGCGACGTGGCCCGTGCTGCGGAAGTGAGCCCCATCACCGCCTCGCGTGCGCTGCGCGGCGAACGCAGTGTGGCGCCCGAGTTGGTCGAGCGTGTGAAGCTGGCCGCCGATCAGCTGGGCTATGTGCCCGACCCGGCCGCCCGCGCGCTGGCATCGCAGCGCAGCAACCAGGTGCCGGTGCTGGTGCCGCTGCTGTCCAACGCCCTGTTTGTCGACGTGCTGGAGGCCGTGCACAACACCCTGCTGCCGCAGGGTTTTCAAACGCTGATTGGCGTCACGCACTACAGCCCCGAGCAAGAAGAGCAGTTGCTGCGCTCGTACCTGGCGCACCGACCCGCCGGCCTGCTGCTCACCGGCTTTGACCGCACCGAAGCGGCCCGCCAGCTGATTGCAGGCAGTGGTGTGCCCTGTGTGCACCTGATGGAACTGACCAGCGCCACGGGCGTGTATTGCGTGGGCTTTTCGCAGGTGGACGCTGGCCACGCCATCACCCAGCACCTGCTGCAGCGTGGGCGCCGGCGCATCGCGTTTGTGGCCGCACAACTGGACCCACGCACCATGCAACGCGCCGAAGGCTATCGCCGCTGCCTGCGCGAACAGGGTGTGTACGACGCCCGGCTGGAGCTGCTGAGCCCCCAACCCTCGTCCATGCGCTTGGGTGGTGAACTGCTGCAAGACCTGCTGCGCACCCGGCCCGATGTGGACGCTGTTTTCTTCTGCAACGACGACCTGGCACAAGGCGCGTTGCTGGCTGCGCTGCGGCTGGGTGTTGACGTGCCGGGCCAACTGGCCGTGGCCGGTTTCAACGACCTGTCGGGCAGCGACCAGATGGTGCCGCCACTCACCACCGTGCGCACCCCGCGCGGCACCATCGGTGAGGCCAGCGCCCGCATGCTGCTGAGCCTGATGCGTGGCGAGTTGCCCGCCCAGCACTCGCTGGACCTGGGTTTCGAGCTGGTGGTGCGCGGCAGCAGCTGAGCGCACTGCGACCCGCCTCCACGACGCGAAGTGGCCCGCACGGTGCAAAACCGCGCCTGCACCCACCCGCCACGCCGCAAAACACAAACTTTGCGCCACAAACTAGGGTAATTCCCAGCCTAGAGATGCAAGAGCGTACAAGAAATGCCATTTTCCGTACAAATGGCGCCGGGCTTCGTCTTCACAATTCCCCCACGGTCCAAGATGACCGTCGCATGGCAACACACCCCCCAACAGGAGACAACCGTGAAACTTCGCTTCGCCACCGCCCTCACCGCAGCGCTGTTCAGCGCCGGCCTGGCCCACGCCAACACAGAACTCGTGATTGCCACCGTGAACAACGGCCACATGATCGAAATGCAAAAGCTCGGCAAGAACTTTGAAGCCGCCAACCCGGACATCAAGCTGAAGTGGGTCACGCTGGAGGAAGGCGTGCTGCGCCAGCGCGTCACCACCGACATTGCCACCAAAGGCGGTCAGTTCGACGTGATGACCATCGGCATGTACGAGACGCCGATCTGGGGCAAAAAAGGCTGGCTGCAAGCACTCAAAACCGACGCCGCCTACGACGTGGACGACCTGCTGCCTGCCATGCGCAATGGCCTGAGCGTGGACGGCAAGCTGTTCGCGGCACCCTTCTACGGTGAAAGCTCCATGCTGATGTACCGCAAGGACCTGGCCGACAAAGCCGGTGTGACCGTACCCGACCGCCCTACCTGGCCTCAGATCAAAGACCTGGCTGCCAAGATGCACGACCCGAAGGCGGGCGTGTACGGCATCTGCCTGCGCGGCAAGCCGGGCTGGGGTGACAACATGGCTTTCCTGAGCACCCTGGTGAACACCTTTGGCGGCCAGTGGTTTGACATGCAGTGGAAGCCCCAGCTGGAAAGCAAGCCCTGGAAAGACGCGATCACCTTTTACGTGGACTTGCTGAAGAACTACGGCCCTCCCGGCTCGTCGGCCAACAGCTTCAACGAGATCCTGGCGCTGACCAACTCGGGCAAGTGCGGCATGTGGATCGACGCGACCATTGCGGCCTCGTTCGTGAGCGACCCCAAGCAGTCATCGGTGGCCGACAAGATGGCTTTTGCCCAGGCGCCCACGCAAGTGACACCAAAGGGTGCGAACTGGTTGTGGGCCTGGTCGCTGGCGATTCCAGCAGGCTCCAAGAAAGTGGACGCCGCGCAAAAGTTCATCAGCTGGGCCACGTCCAAGGAATACATCCAGCTGGTGGGCAAAACCAACGGCTGGGGCACCGTGCCCACGGGCACCCGCAAGAGCACCTACGCCAACGCCGACTTCCTGAAGGCTGCCCGTTTCGCCGCGGCTGAAAAGATGGCCATCGACTCGGCCAACCCGAACGACTCGACCCTGCCCAAGAGCCCGTATGTGGGCGTGCAGTTCGCGGCCATTCCCGAGTTCCAGTCGATCGGCATCGCCGTAGGCCAGCAAATGAGCGCCGCACTCGCTGGCAGGATCTCGGTCGATGCCGCGCTCAAAGCCAGCCAAGTGGCCGCTGACCGCGAAATGAAGCGGGCCGGTTACTACAAGTAAGCCAGGGAGCCGCGCCGCGGCTCTTCTCCCCCTCTCCCGCCAGCGGGAGAGGGTGTTGCCCCTCAAGCCCCCGAGGCAAGCCATGAACCGCCTTCTCCCCCGCCTGCTGCTCACGCCCGCCGTGGCCACGCTCTTCCTCTGGATGATCGTGCCGTTGGTGATGACGATTTATTTTTCGCTCATCCGCTTCAACCTGCTCGCGCCCGAGCAAACCGGCTTCATTGGGCTGGAAAACTTCGAGTATTTCGTCACCGACCCGTCCTTTGGCGCGGCGGTGCTCAACACGGTGCTCCTGCTGGGCAGCGTCATTTTGATCACCGTGGTGCTGGGCATTGCGCTGGCACTGCTGATTAACGAACCCTTTGCCGGCCGCGGGCTGGTGCGGGTGTTGCTCATCTCGCCCTTCTTCGTCATGCCCACCGTCAATGCCCTGATGTGGAAAAACATGATGATGAATCCGATCTACGGCGTGCTGGCCCAAGTCTGGATCTTCTTTGGTATGGAGCCCGTGGACTGGCTCACCGACCACCCGCTGTTCTCCATCATCATCATGGTGTCGTGGCAGTGGCTGCCCTTTGCCACGCTGATCTTCATGACCGCGCTGCAGAGCATGAACCGCGAACAGCTCGAAGCCTCGCGCATGGACGGCGCCACCTACCTACAGCAACTGCGCTACCTCTACATCCCCCACCTGGGCCGTTCGGTGGCGGTGGTGGTGATGATCGAACTGATCTTTTTGCTCAGCGTATTTGCCGAGATCTACACCACCACCGGCGGTGGCCCGGGCGACGCGAGCACCAACGTGGCCTTCCTGATCTTCAAACAGGCGCTGCTCAATTTCGACGCCGGCGTGGCTTCGGCGGGTGCGCTGTTTGCGGTCGTACTGGCCAACATTGCCGCCATTTTCATGATCCGCATGGTCGGCAAAAACCTGGACAAGTGAGGACACAAACATGGCACGTCAATCTACCTACACACCGGCCTACGCCGTGCGCACCCTGGGCGCCTGGGGCGTGGCACTGCTGCTGTTCTTTCCGCTGGGCTGGCTGCTGCTGACCGCGTTCAAAACCGAGCTGCAAGCCATTGCGGTGCCGCCCGAGCTGATCTTTGCGCCCACGCTGGAAAACTTCCACGAAGTGCAGGAGCGCAGCGACTACTTGCTCTACGCCAAGAACTCGGTCATCACCAGCGTGCTGTCCACGCTCATCGGCCTGCTGATCGCGGCACCGGCGGCCTACTCCATGGCCTTCATCAAGGGCAAGTACACCAAAGACATTTTGATGTGGATGCTCTCCACCAAGATGATGCCCGCGGTGGGTGCACTGGTGCCCATTTATGTGCTGGCACAGAAAAGCCACCTGCTGGACACCCAGCTCGCGCTGATCATCGTGTTCACGCTGTCCAACCTGCCCATCATGGTCTGGATGCTGTATTCGCACTTCAAGGACATTCCCCACGAGATCCTGGAAGCCGCCCGCATGGACGGCGCCACGCTGTGGCAAGAGGCGCGCCTGGTGCTGCTGCCGCTGGCCATGGGCGGGTTTGCGTCCACCGGTTTGCTGTGCCTGGTGCTCAGCTGGAACGAAGCCTTCTGGAGCCTGAACCTGACCGCGGCCAAGGGCGGCACGCTGGCCACCCTGATCGCCAGTTACTCCAGCCCCGAAGGGCTGTTCTGGGCCAAGCTCTCTGCCGCTTCGCTGATGGCCATTGCGCCCATTGTGATCTTCGGATGGTTCAGCCAGAAGCAGCTCGTCCAGGGCTTGACTTTCGGCGCTGTCAAGTGACGGCCACCCCCGCCGCGCTGCGCGCGACCCCCTCCAGGAGGCAACGCTGGCGGCCCGGCAGAGCCGGTTCCGCGGCGTTCTGGTCTTGTGCTTCCCATCTGACTCGTGGATTGCCTTCTATAGATTTTGAGGACAACTGAAATGGCTTACCTGCAACTCAAAGGCATCGAAAAATTCTTCGGTGAACACCGCGCCATCAAAGGCATCGACCTGGACATCCAGCCGGGCGAGTTCATCGTTTTCGTGGGCCCGTCGGGCTGCGGCAAGTCCACCTTGCTGCGGCTGATTGCCGGTCTGGAGCACATTGACGGCGGCACGCTCAGCCTGGAAGGGCGCGACATCACGCACCTGCCTTCGAGCAAGCGCGACCTGGCCATGGTGTTCCAGAGCTACGCGCTGTACCCCCACATGAGCGTGTTTGAAAACATGAGCTTCGCGCTCAAGCTCGCCAAGGAAGATCCGGCGGTCATCAAAGACAAGGTGGAGCGCGCAGCGAAGATCCTGAACCTCACGCCCTACCTGCAGCGCACGCCCAAAGACCTCTCGGGCGGCCAGCGCCAGCGCGTGGCCATTGGCCGCGCCATTGTGCGCGCGCCCAAGGTGTTCCTGTTTGACGAACCGCTGTCCAACCTGGACGCGGCGCTGCGCGGCCAGACCCGCGTGGAAATTGCCAAGCTGCACCGTGATCTGGGTGCCACCACCATCTACGTGACGCACGATCAGGTGGAAGCCATGACGCTGGCCGACCGCGTGGTGGTGCTGCGCGACGGCCTGATTGAGCAAGTGGGCACGCCACTGGAACTGTACGACCACCCGGCCAACCAGTTCGTGGCCCAGTTCATTGGCACGCCCCAAATGAACGTGGTGCCGCTCGCTCAATTGCCGGTGGCTGTGCAGCAACTGGCCCCGGCAGGTGCTGCGGGCGGCTCCATGGGTTTGCGCCCCGAAAACGTGGTGCTGCACCCCACCGGGCAAGGCGCCATTCAAGGCCAGGTGGACCTGGTGGAGGCGCTGGGCGCCGAAACACTGGTGTATGTGAGCACGACCGAAGGCGCCCAGCTGGTGGCCCGCCTGAGCGAGCGCACACACCTGGTGGCCGGCCACCCGGTCACGCTGGACGTGGCCACCGAACACGCCCACTGGTTTGACGCCAGCGGCCGCGTGGTGCGCCCTGAAGCCGCCTGAAAACACCCCCTGTCTCCACCCTAACAAGCAAGCACATGAGCGCTACACACCCCTTGAACGGCCAGGTGGCCGCCGTGACCGGCGCCGCATCGGGCATCGGTTTTGCCAGCGCCCAGGCCCTGGTGGAAGCCGGTGCACAGGTCGTGCTGATCGACCGCGATACCCAAGCCCTGGCCAAAGCCTGCGCCACCCTGGGCCCGGCCGCGATGCCGCTGACGCTGGACCTGCTGGACGCTGCGCAATGCGCCGCCATGCCCGCGCGCATTTTGGCGCTGGCTGGCCGGCTTGACATTTTTCATGCCAACGCTGGCCTTTACGTGGGCGGTGACCTGATCGACGCCCAGGACGACGCCATCGACCGCATGCTCAACCTGAACATCAACGTGGTGATGAAAAACGTGCGCGGCGTGCTGCCGCACATGATCGAGCGGGGCAGCGGCGACATCATCGTCACCAGCTCGCTCGCCGCGCACTTCCCCACGCCCTGGGAGCCGGTCTACGCGTCGAGCAAATGGGCCATCGACTGTTTTGTGCAGACCGTGCGCCGCCAGGTGTTCAAGCACGGCATCCGCGTCGGCGCTATTTCGCCTGGCCCGGTGATCACATCGCTGCTGGCCGACTGGCCGGCCGACAAGCTGGCTGAAGCCAAGGCCAGCGGCAGCCTGCTGGATGCGGCTGAGGTGGCCGACGTTGTGCTGTTCATGCTCACCCGCCCGCGCGGCATGACGATCCGCGACGTCGTGATGATGCCGACGAACTTCGACCTCTGACTCTTTTCCATCTGCCATACGAACCATGAACACCATCCTGCACCTGGGCCTGGGCTCGTTCCACCGCGCGCACCAGGCCGTTTATGTGCACCAGCTGCGCCAGCTGGGAGACACACGCTGGAGCATCGCTGCGGGCAACTTGCGCCCCGACATGCTTGACACCATCTCCGCCCTGCAGGCGCAAGGCGGTGCCTACACGCTGGAAACGGTCACCCCGCAAGGCGAGCGCAGCTACACGCGCATCACGTCCATTCAGCGCGTGCTGCCCTACCAGGACGACCTGGCCCCACTGGTGGCCGTGGGTGCAGACCCGGCCACGCGCATCATCAGTTTCACCGTCACCGAAGCCGGCTACTACCTGGACGCGGCCAACCAGCTCGACTGGGCCAGCTTCCTCGACCTGCGCGCCGACCTGGCCACGGTGCAGGCCGGCGGCGCTGGCCACACGCTTTATGGCAGCCTCGTCACGCTGCTGCGGGCCCGCATGCAGGCCGGTGCCGGCCCGGTCACGCTGATGAACTGCGACAACCTGCGCCACAACGGCGAGCGCTCACGCAGCGGCCTGCTGCAGTTCATCGAAGCGGTGGGCGACACCCCCCTACTGGCCTGGGTGCAAGCCCACACCAGCAGCCCCAACGCCATGGTGGACCGCATCACACCCCGCCCCACGCCCGACGTGGCCCAGCGCGTGAAAGCCGCCACCGGGCTGGACGACCCGACCGCTCTCATGGGCGAAAGCTTCATTCAGTGGGTGATCGAGGACAACTTCATCGCCGGGCGGCCGGAATGGGAAAAGGTCGGCGTCGAGATGGTGGGCTCGGTGGACGCCTACGAAGAGGCCAAGATCCGCTTGCTCAATGCCACACACTCTTGCATCGCCTGGGCGGGCACGCTGGTGGGCTACCGCTACATCCACGAGGGCACACAGCACGCGGTGATCCGCCGATTCGCCTACGATTACGTGACCGACGACGTGATTCCGGTGCTGGACACGCCATCCCAACCCTGCCCGATCAACCTGCCCCAATACCGCGATGTGGTGCTCGACCGCTTCAGCAACCCCGCCATTGCCGACACCAACCAGCGTGTCGCCATGGACGGATTCAGCAAGATCCCGGGGTTCATCGCGCCCACCATCCGCGAGCGGCTGGCGCGCGGCGAAACGATGGACAGCGTGGCCATGCTGCCTGCGCTGTTCCTGGCCTACCTGCAGCGCTGGCACGCCGGGCAGATTCCTTACACCTACCAGGACCAGGCCATGAACCCCGACACCGCCCACGCCCTGTGCGAAGCGCCCGATCCGGTGGCCGCCTTCTGCGCCGACGCCACGCTGTGGGGTGAGCTGGCCGCAGACCCGCGGCTGGTTGACGCCATGCGCCGAGCACGCGAGCGCGTGAGCCGCTTTGTGACGGCCCACACGGGTGTTAGCGCCGCGCTCGTCTGAGCCGACCAACTGAACAGGCAACCCCATGACCGTTCGCAGCCGCACCGTCCCGCGCCAGATCAAGCCCGAGCTGGAGCTGGAGCTGGCCCGCTCGCCCAACCTGGGCTACGAGTCGTCCACCGACGTGGGCTTTGTGCGCTGCCTGGCGCACGGTTTTCCCACGCCGCTGGCGCGCTGGCATTACCACGACGAGTACGAACTGCACCTGATCACCAGCACCAGCGGCAAGCTGTTTGTGGGCGACTGGATCGGCCCCTTCCAGGCCGGCCAGCTCGTGCTCACCGGCCCGCGCCTGCCGCACAACTGGGTCAGCATGGACATTCCTGAAGGCGGTGTGGCCCAACGCGACCTGGTGATCCAGTTTTCTCATGAGCCGCTGGTGCGCGCGAGCGACACCATCCCGGAGCTGGCCGAGGTGCTGCCGCTGCTGGAGCGCGCCAAACACGGCATCGAATTTTTCGGCATGTCCGAGTCTGCCGAAGCCCACTGGCACAAGGTCAAAAGCACGCGCGGCCTCAAGCGCTTCACCGCGTTTTGCGATTTTCTGAGCGACCTGGCCGCCTGCACCGACTACCGCCTGCTGTCCAGCGTGCAGCTACAAAGCACCGACGACGACGCCTCGCTCGACCAGATCAACGCCCTCGTCAGCCGCATCACCGAACACCTGGCCGACGAACACTCGGCCGCCGCACTCGCCGCCGAGCTGGGCATGAGCGAGAGCAAGTTCAGCCGCTTCTTTCGAAAAGCCACGGGCAACACCTTCACCGACTTCGTCAACCGCGTCCGCATCAGCCGCGCCTGCCAGCTGTTGATGGACACCGACCAGCAAGTGACCAACATCTGCTTTGACGTGGGATTCAACAACGTGGCCAACTTCAACCGCCGGTTCCTGGAAATAAAAGGCATGACGCCCAGTGAATTCCGCAAACAGTCTTTGACCCGCTTTCGTGGCGCCGCCTGACGTGACCCCCCCCGCGCCGCTTCGCGTCACCCCCCCAAGGGGGGCGGCACTGGCCGTCCGGCAAAGCCGGCCCGGCGGTGCCCTGGGTTGGACATTGCGCTCCGGTCGCACCCCAGATACGGCTGATCCACCTTCGAGCGGTCCGGAACCGGGTCGTTCTCTTCCCCCATCACCCCCACCATGTACCTCGGCCTCGACCTCGGCACCTCCGAACTCAAAGCGCTGCTGCTGTCTGACCGGCACCAGGTGATCGCCACCGCCCGCTCGCCGCTCACCGTGCAGCGCCCGCAGGCCCTGTGGTCGGAACAAGACCCTGCCGCCTGGTGGCATGCGCTGGAGGCCGTGATGGACCAATTGCAGCGCGAGCACCCACATGCGCTGAATGCATTGCGCGGCATCGGCCTTTCGGGCCAGATGCACGGTGCCACCCTGCTGGACGAAAACGATGCCGTGCTGCGCCCCGCCATGTTGTGGAACGATGGCCGCAGCGGCGCGCAGTGCGAACAACTCACGCGCGACGTGCCCAACCTCGCCGCCATCACCGGCAACCTGGCCATGCCCGGCTTCACCGCGCCCAAACTGCAATGGGTGCGCGAACACGAACCCGCCGTGTTCGCCAGAACCCGGCGCGTGCTGCTGCCCAAAGACTGGCTGCGCCTGAAGCTCACCGGCGAGGCCGTGAGCGACATGTCCGACGCCGCTGGCACCCTGTGGCTGGACGTGGGCCGGCGCGACTGGTCCGACGCGATGCTCGCCGCGACCGGCCTCGGCCGCGCACACATGCCACGTTTGGTGGAAGGCAGCGACGTGTCAGCCCAGCTGTTGCCTGCGCTGTGCAAGCGCTGGGGCCTGCCGGACCAAGTGCCGGTAGCCGGCGGCGCGGGCGACAACGCGGCGAGCGCCGTGGGCATGGGACTGGTGCGCCCGGGGCAGGGCTTCGTCTCGCTCGGCACCTCGGGCGTGGTCTTCGTCAGCGGCGCGGCCTTCGAGCCCAACCCGGCCCAGGCCCTGCACGCCTTCTGCCACGCCCTGCCCAGCCGCTGGCACGTGATGAGCGTGATGCTGAGCGCCGCCAGCGCCGTGACCTGGGCCACCCAAATGCTGGGCTTTGAAAACGAAGCCGCCCTGCTCGCCGCCGCCGCCACGCTGAGCGCTGACGAACAGCCAAGCGCCCCGATCTTCCTGCCCTACCTGAGCGGCGAACGCTCACCTCACAACAACCCGCTCGCCAGTGGCGCGTGGACCGGCCTGCGCGCCCAGCACAGCCGCGCGCACCTGGCCTACGCGGTGGCCGAAGGCGTGGGCTTCGGCCTGCTCGACGGCCTGCGCACCATCCCCGCCACCCAACCACCGCTGCACACGCTGTCGCTGGTCGGCGGCGGCTCGCGCAGCGCCTGGTGGGCACAGCAGTTGGCCGACACCTTCGGCCTAACGCTCACCGTGCACCAGGATTCAGAGAGCGGCGGCGCCATGGGCGCAGCCCGCTTGGCCTGGCTGGCCACCGGCGGCGCGCTGGACGCGGTGTGCACCACCCCACCCGTGCTGCAGAGCTTCACGCCCAATGCGGCGCGGCATGCGGCGCTGCAAGCCCGGCATGCGCACTTTGTGGCGCTGTACCCGGCACTGGCCTGAGCCCCACTGCGCTTCCAACAGCGGCCCGCTGAGCGCTCATGTGCTGTGTCAGGCGCGCCGCCTGGTTTTCTCAGCCGACAAAGCGGTCATGAATTCGACAACGAAATGGCAGTCTTCATCCTGCAACACGCTCATGTCGCCCACGGCAACCGGCGCCACGTAACCGCGAATGACTTGCAGACCGGCGATGCGCTCGTCGATTTTTGACAGGACGTCGCCAGCAATTTGCTGAATGGCGCGCTCGTCCAGTTCACCGTGATCGCGCTCGGCGAGCAGCAGTGCGATCTCGGCCAGCGTGAAGCCGAGTTCCTTCAAATGCATGATGGCCTTGAGCCGGTCCAGCGTGTCGGCGCCGTATTGCCGATAGCCGGCTTCGGTGCGGCTCTGTGGCGTGATCAACCCTTCGTCTTCATACAGGCGCAATTGGCCGCGCGTGACGTTGGCCGCTTTGCACAAGGCGCTGGTGGTCTGCAAGGAATGAAAAGCCTTGACGGTGATGACGGTTTTCATGGGGGGGTGTCCGGTGGCCAGGTGGGGTCTTCACAAAGTGATGGCCCATGCTAAACCCGGCACCCAGGTGCCAGGTCAAGCCCTTTCAACGGCCTTGCTTGAAAACAAAACCCTTGACATGGCACCTGGGTACCGGGTTTTAAATCTCTCCACCAACACAAACACTTTGGAGATCCGTCTTGCCCCTACACCCCCCACACACCAAAACAGCACTCATCACCGGCGCGTCGTCGGGCATCGGCAAAGCGCTGGCCCATCAGTTTGCGCAAGACGGCTACCAGCTCGTGCTGGCCGCCCGCAGCGTGGCCAAGATGCAGGCAGTGGCCGATGCGCTGCAAAAGCAATTCAAGGTGGTCGTCACCGTCATCGGTGCAGACCTCGAAACCAACGGGGGTGCAGCGCAACTGCAAGCCGACATCCAGGCGCGCGGCATCGTCTTGAGCGCCCTGGTCAACAACGCCGGGTACGGCGCTTTTGGCGAATTCAAAGACTCCGCGCTCCGCTCAGAGCTGGCCATGATGCAGCTCAACATGAACACGGTCGTGGTGCTGACCAAGCTCTTTTTGCCCGACCTGCTGGCCACACGCGGCAAGATTTTGAACACCGCATCGACGGCGGCATTTCAACCTGGCCCCTACATGGCGGTGTACTACGCCACCAAGTCGTTTGTGTTGAGCTTTTCGGAGGCCATTGCATCCGAACTGGAAGACACCGGCGTGACGGTGACGGCACTGTGCCCCGGCCCCACGGCCTCGGGCTTTCAAGACAAGGCCGAGCAGGGCAACTCGGCGCTGGTGAAGGGCAAAAAATTGCCCACTGCCGAAGAAGTGGCCGCATTGGGTTACCGCGCCATGCAACGCGGGCAGCGGGTCTACATACCCGGCTTCATGAATTGGGCCATGGCGCAAAGCATGCGCTTCACGCCCCGCAACCTGGCCACCAAGGTGGTCAAGACCCTGACTCGACCCATCGCCTGAGACCCACACCATGATCAACCACATGAGCAGCTACTTCAGCGCAGAGAAGCAGGAAAGCTTGATATTTCTGGCCGTTGGCCTGGCGGCCATTGGCCTCAGCGTGTGGCTCTGGATGAACGGTCATCGCCTGAAGTCCATGGCCTACCCGCTGGTGGCCATTGCGCTGATGCAGATGGTCGTGGGTGGTTCCATCTACCTGCGCACCGACACCCAGCTGTCCACCTTGAGCGCTCAGCTGCAGGCCAACCCGGCGGCACTCAAGGCCGAAGAAACCACCCGCATGCAGACGGTCATGAGCAATTTTTCGATCTACAAGGCGGTCGAAATGGTGTTGCTGATCGTCGGGGTGGGCATGATTGCTTTTTTGCAGCGCCACGACGTGGCAGCCGGTATTGGCGTGGGCCTGGTCTTGCAGGCCGCCTTCACGCTCACGCTGGACATCTTTGCCGAGGCCAGGGGTGCCGATTACCTGACGGCGCTCCATGCCATGCCCGCCTGAAGCCCTGAAGCCAGCCGCCAGTCGGTGCCTGGTGGTTCGACTCCGTGATGTTTGGAAGTCTGCAGCCCGAGCCTTGCGCAGGCAGGCGCGGCCGCCCATAAAACCGGATCAGATCACTGGAGCGCCAGGCCGTCTGCGTCCAGGGCCGGCGGCCGCACCAGGTCGTCGTCGATGCCCATGATGGCACTGGCCCGCTCGACGGCCTTCCACAGCGGGGCGGGCATTTTCAAAATCTCGTCGGGCGAGTCGGCTCGCGCAATCCACTCGCTGATTTGCTGGTGCTGATCGGGGGTCAGCAAGGCCAGGTTGAGCATCTCGTCAATGGTTTTCATGGCGTTGTCGGGTCGGTCGTGGCACAGAAGGCCCCTTGATCGAACCAAAAGGGCGCCGCTCACTGGACGTTGAAAATAGAAGCTAGGTTAAGGCATTTGCGGTGATCGGGCGGCTGGGCCCAACCGCAGAAGACCATTTGAAGCAGCGCGGGGGGTCACCCGTTCGGCCGGGCACCGCTGGCCAATAAAAAACGCGGTGCACGCCAGCGCAACACGACGCTAACATAGCGACGATGCCCTCTCAAACCGCCGTCCTTCGCGCGCTGGCGCGTACCCTGCTGCTGCTCGCGCTGGCCGCGGGCTTGCTGGGTACCGCGTGGTCGGCCACAACCCAACAAGACGTCACCACCCAATACCGTTACTGGATCGACACCACCGGCGAAGCAGGCCCGGACGATGTGGCCCAGCTGCCGGCCGACCAGTTGCAGGCCCTGGTGCAGCAGCGCAGCTTTTCGCTGGGCAGCGGCGCGCTGTGGCTGCGGCTGGAACTGCCCCCGCTGGACACGGAGCAGCGCTGGTTTCTCATGCTTGACGGCTCAGCCTTCACCGACCGGGCGAGTCTGTTCCAGCCCGATGGGGCGGGTGGCTGGCAGGCGCAGCATGCGGGCGACCGGCTGGCGGTGGCGCAGTGGTCTATACCCGACCGCTCGCCAGTGTTTGCCTTGCACGACACGGCCGCGCCGCGCACCGTGTGGCTGCGGATGGCGAACCAACCCGCGCCGCTGAGCCCGCGCACCTATTTGCTGAACGCTGAAGAGCTGCAACACAAGCGCTCCTGGACTTTTCTCCTGGTGGGCGGCTACCTGGGCTTTGGCCTGCTGGTGCTGTTTCTGGGCTGGGTCCACGCCCGGCTGTACCGCGACCGCGCCTTTACCGCCTACATGGTCTACGTGGCCTGCATGCTCGGTTTCCAGGCGGCCTTCACCGGTATCGGTGGCCTGTTTTTCTGGCCCAACTCGGCCAGCTGGAACAACGCCGCGCCCGCCGTTTTCATGCTTTGGTTGACCGGTTCGGGCATCTGGTTTGTGCGTGAGGTGTGCGCGCTTTCGCGCTACCACCGGGGGCTCGACCGTTTTGTGATGGGCTGGTCGGTGTTTGGCCTGCTGTACCCGGCGGCCTACCTGGCGCTGCAAAGTGCGCCGGCCTTGTTGGTGCTCAACCTGTATGGCCTGCTTTCGGTGCTGCTGAGCATCGCGGTGTGCGTGTGGGCCTGGCGCCAGGGTGACCGTTACGCGGGCTGGATGGCGCTGGGCTTTTTGCCGGTGCACCTGGGCTACCCGTTTGCAGCGTTGCGTGCGGCCGGCCTGGCTCCCGACAGCTGGAGCACGCAATACGCGGTGCTCATCGGGTCGGCCATCGAAATCCCGTTGCTGCTCTACATCTTGCACCAGCGTGCCAAGGAGTTCAGCGAAAACAGGGCGCGGCTGCGCGCCATTGACAGCACCGACCCGCTGACCGGGTTGACCATCACCCCGGTCTTGCACCTGCGCCTGCGCGACACCATTCGCCGCGCCCGGCGCTACCGCCAACACAGCGGCCTGCTGCTGGTGGACCTGTCCAACCACGCCGACATTGCCCTGCGCGCGGGGCGCGAAACCGCTGACCGCGCCTTGGTGGTGGCCGCCGCACGGCTCACCCGCGTGGTGCGCGAGGTGGACACGGTCTGCCGCATCGCCGACCGGCGTTTTGCCGTGCTGATTGAAGGACCGATTGAGTCCGCGCAGATCAAATTGCTGGCCCAGCACCTGGTCGCCAAAGGGCTGGAACAAGCTTCCACGCTGCCCGAAGACCTGAGCCTGCGGTTTCGTCTCGTGTCCATCTTGCTGCCGGCAGAGCAGTCTGATGGCGCTGAGGAAGACGAACGGGCGGAAGTGAGGCGCACGCTGGAGCGCTTGAACGAGGCACTGGACCAACTGGCTGACGACCCCCGCAAGGTGGTGGTGCACCTGCCCCAGCTCAGCGCACCCGCGCTGGCGACCAGCGCAACACCGCCTGCTGCCGTTTGAAATGGCCCCCGCTCAGAAGCGCCAAGGCCCTTGGGTCGCCTTGCGCCACTGACATGCCGTTACAGCCTTTGCGCACCACTTCACCCCCGGTTCACACGCGCCCCGGATAATTCGGCCCCATGTTCCTGTTATCCCTTCGCCCTGCGGTTGTCGCCCTGGCCTTGGCGCCTGCCGCCTTGTGGCTCGGCCCACCGCCAGCGGCCGCGGCCACGTTTGACCTGCCGCCCATCGACCGCATCGTCAACTACCAACCCAAACTGCCGTTGCAGGTGTTCACCGCCGATGGCGTGGAGATTGCGCAGTTTGGCGCCGAGCGGCGCGACTATGTGCCGCTGGCCCGCACGCCCAAGCTGCTGCAAGACGCCGTGCTGGCGGTGGAAGACGCGCGCTTTCGCGAGCACTCGGGTGTGGACCCCAAGGGCATGGCACGCGCCGCGTTCGCCATGTTGACCGGCGGACGCAAGCAGGGTGCCAGCACCATCACGCAGCAGCTGGTGCGCACCATGCTGCTCACGCGTGAGCTGACGGTGGAGCGCAAGGCGAAAGAAATTTTGCTGGCCTTCAAGGTAGAGGAAGCCTTGTCCAAAGACCGCATCCTGGAGATTTACCTCAACGAGATTTTTCTGGGCCAGCGGGCCTATGGCTTCGCCGCCGCAGCGCGCACCTATTTCGGCAAGCCCATGGACCAGCTCACCCTGGCCGAAGCCGCCATGCTGGCTGGCCTGCCGCAAAACCCGTACTACGCCAACCCGGTGGCCAACTTCGAGCGAGCCGTGCAGCGCCAGCGCGTGGTGCTCGAACGCATGCGCGCCACCGGCGCCATCACCGAGCAACAGCTGGCGGCTGCACGCGCTGAAAAGCTGCGCATTCGCACGCCCGGCCAGCGCAGCGTGAACGCCGAACACGTCGCCGAAATGGCCCGCCGCGCGGTGGTCGAACGCTTTGGCACCGGGGCCTACACCACGGGGTTGCGGGTCACCACCTCGCTGCGCGCGGCCGAGCAACGCGCCGCGTTTGATGCGGTGCAAAGCGGTGTGCTGGCCTTTGACCGCCGGGGCACCTGGCGCGGCCCGGAAGGCTTTGAGGCGCTGCCCGCCAGCAACGGCCCGGAGCTGGAGAGCGCCGCGGCGCTGGCACTGAAAGACCACCGCGACGACGAGACCCTGCGCGTGGCGGTGGTGCTCTCCGCGTCACCCAAAGAACTGCGCGTGCAACTCGCCAGCGGCGAACGGGTGAGCGTGAAGGGCGAAGGCCTGCGCTGGGCACAGCCCGGGCTGAGCGCCAAGGCCAAGCCCGCGCTGAAACTCACCCGGGGCGCGGTGGTGCGGATGCTCAGCAAAGGCAACGCCAAAACCGGTGAAACCTGGGCCATCGCCCAGTGGCCCGAGGCCGAAGCCGCGTTGGTGGCGCTGGACACGCAAAGTGGCCGGGTGCGTGCGCTGGTGGGCGGCTTTGACTTCACGCGCCAGCCGTTCAACCACGTCACGCAAAGCTGGCGCCAGCCCGGCTCGGCCTTCAAGCCGCTGCTGTATTCGGCGGCGCTGGAAGCCCGCGTGATGCCGGCCACGCTGGTGGACGACCTGCCCTTCACAGCGCCCAACGGCTGGAGCCCCGGCAACAGCAGCGGCGCACACAGCGGCCCTATCTCGCTGCGCACAGCGCTCACCCAATCCAGCAACCTTGCCAGCGTGCGCGTGCTGCAGCACGTGGGCACCCAGCGCGCCCGCGAATGGAGCACCCGCTTTGGCATGGACGCACAGCGCCACCCCGACAACCTCACGCTGGCGCTGGGCACCGGCCTGGTGACGCCGCTGCAAATGGCCGGTGCGTATGCCACGCTGGCCAACGGCGGCTGGCGCGTGGCGCCGGTGGTCATTGAAAAGATCACCGACGCCCAAGGCAAGGTGCTGTTTGAAGCACCCCCCGCCGCCGCCCTGACGGAAGACAACCGCGCCCTGCCCGAACGCAACGCGTATGTGATGAGCAGCCTGCTGAACGACGTGACCCGCTCGGGCACCGCCGCCCAGGCGCAAGCGCGGTTGAAGCGCACCGACATTTACGGCAAAACCGGCACCACCAACGACGCGGTGGACGCGTGGTTCACCGGCTACCACCCCAGCCTGGCCACGGCCGTGTGGATGGGCTACGACAAGCCGCGCAGCCTCGGTGGTGGGGCTTCGGGCGGTGGGCTGGCGCTGCCCATCTGGATCGACTTCATGGGTGCGGCCCTGAAAGGTGTGCCCGTGGCGCCACCACCGGCGCCACCCGCTGGCCTGAGCCGGGTCAACGACGAATGGCTCTACAGCGAATGGGTGGACGGCGGCGGCTGGGTCAGCAGCATTTCAGACGCGGGCGGCACGCAATACGCCGGCCCACCCACCCTGCTGGACGCGTTGAAAGACCTGTTCAAACCCTGAAGCTGGAAACGACCAGCGCAAAAAAGCCGACCCAAGGGTCGGCTTTTTTGATGAGCCGGCGCGGTTTCAGGCGCCGCAGATGCGGGCTTTGGCCTCGGCGTATTCGCGCTTGAAACGCGCCACCAGATCGGCCGCAGGCACCACTTCGCGGATGGCACCAATGCCCTGGCCGCAACCCCAGATGTCTTTCCAGGCCTTGGCGGCGTTGGCACCCTCGCCAGTGGAAAAGTTCATCTTGCTCGGGTCGCTCTCGGGCAGGTGGTCCGGGTCCATGCCAGCGTTTTTGATGCTGCCCTTGAGGTAATTGCCGTGGATGCCGGTGTAGAAGTTGCTGTAAACGATGTCGTCCGAATTGCTCTCGGTGATCATCTGCTTGTAGCCGTCCACCGCGCGCGCTTCTTCGGTGGCAATGAAGGCCGAACCGATGTAGGCAAAGTCGGCGCCCATGGCCTGCGCGGCCAGCACGGCACCGCCCGAAGCGATAGAACCCGACAGGGCCACCGGGCCGTCGAACCATTCGCGGATTTCCTGCACCATGGCAAATGGGCTCTTCACGCTGGCATGACCGCCGGCACCGGCCGCCACGGGAATCAGGCCATCAGCGCCCTTTTCAATCGCCTTGTGGGCAAACACGTTGTTGATCACGTCGTGCAGCACCACGCCGCCCCAGCTGTGCACGCCCTGGTTCACGTCTTCGCGCGCGCCCAGGCTGGTGATGATGATCGGCACCTTGTATTTGGCGCACAGCGCCATGTCTTGCTCCAGCCGGTCGTTGCTCTTGTGCACGATCTGGTTGATGGCAAACGGTGCCGCCGGGTTGTCCGGGTTGGCGGCGTCGTGCGCGGCCAGGGCTTCGGTGATTTCGGCCAGCCACTCGTCCAGCTGCGAGGCCGGGCGTGCGTTGAGCGCGGGCATGGAGCCCACCACGCCAGCCTTGCACTGGGCAATGACGAGCTTGGGGTTGCTGATGATGAACAGCGGCGAGCCGATCACCGGGAAGCGGATCTTCTGCAGCACCGGGGGCAGGTAGCGTTGGCGAGTGGTCATGGAGTCTCCGTTGTGGTTTTGGGTTCGCTGAAATGGACCGGTTGAATTCTGGGTCACGCCCGTGCAGCGGTCTGTAGCTGGTGCGACAGACCCCAGCCCAGCAGGTGTGTCAGAACGCGTCCACCGCCATCGCGGTCACAGCGTCCGAGCCTTCCACGATGCTGTCGCGCACGCCCGGGGCACGGCTCAGGATGTGGTCGGCATAAAAGCGCGCGGTGGTGATCTTGGCCTGCATGAACCCCGCGTCGGTGCCCGCGGCCAGCTGGTCTTCGGCCACCATCAGCGAGCGCGCCAGCTGCCAGCCGGCCATGAGGTTGCCGGCCAGCATCAAGTAGGGCACGCTGCCGGCAAAGGCGGCGTTGGGGTTGCTGCGGGTGTTGGCCGCAATGAACTCCACCACGTCCACAAAGGCTTCGCGCGCGGCCTTCAGGCGCTTGAGCACGGCCTTGGCGTTGGCGCTGTCTCGCTGGGCGAGTTCGATTTCGGTTTGTTCGATCTGCGCTGCGATCGCCTTGGCGCCGGTGCCGCCATCGCGCGCGGTCTTGCGGCCCACCAGGTCGTTGGCCTGAATGGCCGTGGTGCCTTCGTAGATGGTCAGAATCTTCGCGTCGCGGTAGTACTGCGCAGCGCCGGTTTCTTCAATGAAACCCATGCCGCCGTGCACCTGCACACCCAGGCTGGTGATTTCCAGGCTCATCTCGGTGCTGTAGCCCTTGACCAGCGGCACCAGGAATTCGTAGAAGGCTGCGTTTTGCTTGCGCGTATCGGCATCGGGGTGGTGGTGCGCGGCGTCGTAGGCCGCAGCGGCCACAGCGGCCATGGCGCGGCAGCCTTCGGTGCTGGCGCGCATGGTCATCAGCATGCGCTTCACGTCGGGGTGGTGAATGATGGGCGCGGCCGCGCTCAGCGAGCCGTCCACCGGGCGGCTTTGCACACGGTCTTTGGCGTAACCCACGGCCTTCTGGTAAGCCCGCTCGGCAATGGCGATGCCCTGCACGCCCACGGCGTAACGCGCGGCGTTCATCATGATGAACATGTATTCCAGGCCGCGGTTTTCCTGGCCCACCAGATAACCTACCGCACCGCCGTGGTCGCCATACTGCAGCACGGCGGTAGGCGATGCCTTGATGCCCATCTTGTGTTCGATGCTGACGCAGTGCACGTCGTTGCGCGCGCCCAGCGAGCCATCGGCATTCACCATGAATTTGGGCACCACGAACAGGCTGATGCCCTTCACGCCCTCGGGCGCGCCTGTGACGCGGGCGAGCACCAGATGCACGATGTTCTCGGCCATGTCGTGCTCACCGTAGGTGATGTAGATCTTGGTGCCAAACACCTTGTAGGTGCCGTCGGGCTGCGGCTCGGCGCGGCTGCGCACCGCCGCCAGATCAGACCCGGCCTGTGGCTCGGTCAGGTTCATGGTGCCGGTCCACTCGCCGCTCACCAGCTTTTCCAGGTAGGTGGCTTTCAGCTCATCGCTGCCCGCGGTCAGCAGCGCTTCAATGGCGCCGTCGGTCAGCAGCGGGCACAGCGCAAAGCTCATGTTGGCGCTGTTCAAAATTTCACCGCAGGCCGCACCAATGGTCTTGGGCAAGCCCTGACCGCCGAAGTCGGTGGGGTGCTGCAGACCCTGCCAGCCACCTTCGGCGTACTGCTTGAAAGCCTGCTTGAAACCGGGCGTCGTGGTGACTTTGCCGTCGTGGAAAGAAGACGGGTACTTGTCGCCTTCCCAGTTCAGCGGCGCGATCACACCTTCGTTGAGCTTGGCACACTCCTCCAGCACCGCCTGCGCGGTTTCCAGACCCGCGTCTTCAAACCCGGGCATTTGCGACACCGCCGCGATACCGGCGATGTGCTCCATGTTGAACAGCATGTCTTTGAGGGGTGCGGTGTAGCTCATGGGTGTGTCTCTTTGGAAATGTCAGCAGATACAACAAGGGCATCGCGAACGATGCCCTGACAGGGTTGGCAACGGTTTAGAGTTTTGAGATCAGCTCAGGCACAGCGGCGAACAAATCAGCCTCCAGGCCGTAGTCGGCCACGCTGAAGATTGGCGCCTCAGGGTCCTTGTTGATGGCCACGATCACCTTGCTGTCCTTCATGCCGGCCAGGTGCTGGATGGCGCCTGAGATACCGGCGGCAATGTACAGCTGCGGCGCCACGATCTTGCCGGTCTGGCCCACTTGCCAGTCGTTCGGGGCGTAGCCCGCGTCCACCGCAGCGCGGCTGGCACCCAGTGCAGCGCCCAGCTTGTCGGCCAGCGGCGTCATCACTTCGTTGAACTTCTCGGCGCTGCCCAGTGCCCGGCCACCGCTGACGATGATCTTGGCGGCGGTGAGTTCGGGGCGGTCGCTCTTGGCGATTTCGCTGCCCAGGAAGGTGCTCTTGCCGCTGTCGGCTTGGGCGGCGCTGGTTTCCACCGCTGCGATGCCACCGGTGGCGGCGGCTGGGTCAAAGCCCGTGGTGCGAACGGTGATGACCTTGGTCGCATCCAGGCTCTGCACCGTGGCCATGGCGTTGCCGGCGTAAATCGGGCGCTCGAAGGTGTCGGCAGCCATCACCTTGGTGATGTCGCTGATCTGGCCCACGTCGAGCTTGGCGGCCACGCGCGGGGCGATGTTTTTGCCGCTGGCCGTGGCCGGGAACAGGATGTGGCTGTAGTTGGCGGCGATGGCCAGCACCTGAGCGGCCATGTTTTCGGCCAGGCCGTGGGCCAGGTACTCGGCGTCGGCGTGGATGACCTTGGACACGCCGGCGATCTGGGCGGCTGCTGCGGCAGCGCCTGCGGCGTTGTGTCCAGCGATGAGCACGTGCACGTCACCCCCGCAGGCTGCGGCGGCGGTCACGGTGTTGAGCGTGGCGCCTTTGACGGCGGCGTTGTCGTGTTCGGCAATAACGAGTGCGGTCATGTTGTTGGTCCTCAGATCACTTTGGCTTCGTTCTTGAGCTTGTCCACCAGGGCGGCCACGTCGGCCACCTTGATACCGGCACCGCGCTTGGGCGGCTCGCTGACCGTCAGGGTCTTGATGCGTGGGCTCACGTCCACACCCAGGTCTTCGGGCTTGACGATGTCCATCTGCTTTTTCTTGGCCTTCATGATGTTGGGCAGCGTCACGTAGCGCGGCTCGTTCAGGCGCAAATCCGTGGTGACGATGGCGGGCAGGCTCAGCGCCAGCGTTTCCAGGCCACCGTCCACTTCGCGGGTCACATGCACTTTGCCGTCCACCACCTCGACCTTGCTGGCGAAGGTGCCCTGGGGCAAATCAGCCAGCGCGGCCAGCATCTGGCCGGTCTGGTTGCAGTCGTCGTCAATGGCTTGCTTGCCCAGAATCACCAGGCCGGGCTGTTCTTTGTCCATCAGCGCCTTGAGCAGCTTGGCCACGGCCAGTGGCTGCAGTTCTTCGGCGGTTTCCACCAGGATGGCGCGGTCAGCACCGATGGCCATGGCCGTGCGCAGGGTTTCCTGACACTGGGTCACGCCGCAAGACACGGCGATCACCTCGGTGGCCACGCCCTTTTCTTTCAGGCGCACCGCCTCTTCCACGGCGATCTCGTCAAACGGGTTCATGCTCATCTTGACGTTGGCAATGTCCACACCGCTGCCGTCGCTCTTGACGCGCACCTTGACGTTGTAGTCCACCACGCGTTTGACGGGGACGAGAATCTTCATGCTGGGATGCTCCTGATGGTTGTGAGTGGGTGATCTCAATTGACGTGTACGTCAACTTGCGCATTGTAAGCCGGGCCATTTGCGAACCGCCATCTGACAGGTTGTTTGCCCGACTTGGCCGGAACGTCAATAAAAACGAACGACCGTGCTTTTTATGAATTATAGGTGAAGGCTCTCAGCGCACCAAGCCAAATCCCCCAGACCGCCCAACACTGTCATTTGGGCGACCATTAACCAACCCATCGGTCGGCTAATTCGGGTAAGTCTGGAGACGCTGGCAGCGACTATTCGCCTATAGTCAGAAAGGGCATTTTATTTATATTCAGTAACCATATTTACCCGCCAGGAGATACCGCATGAAACTTCGTCACGTCTTCGCTGCCGCCCTGTCCACCACCGTGCTGTCCAGCGGACTTGTATCCGCCCAGACGGTTTTCACGGTGTCGAGCTGGCTGGCGCCCACCCACACCGCGAGCATGGCCCAGAAAAACTGGTGCGACCTGCTGGAGAAGGAAAGCACCGGCCGCATGAAGTGCAACATCTTGCCCAAGGGCGTGGTGGCAGCACCGGGCACCTTTGACGCCGTGCGCGATGGCCTGGCAGACATTTCCTACACCGTGGACGGCTACACCCCCGGCCGCTTCATCAACACGCAAGTGGCCGAGTTCCCCTTCCTGGGCAACAGCGCCACCGCCACCTCGGTGGCGTACCAGCGCATTTACAGCAAGTACTTCGCTCCTCTGAACGAGCACCGCGGCGTGAAGGTGCTGGCCGTGTTCACGCACGGCCCCGGCATCATCTTCAACAGCAAGAAGCCGGTGACCTCGGCCGCTGATGCCGCGTCGCTCAAGTTCCGCATTGGTGGCGGCAACATCAACGAGCTGTCCAAAGCCATGGGCTGGAACACCACCCTCAAGGCAGCGCCCGAGTCGTTCGAGCTGATGTCCACCGGCGTGATGGACGGCACCTTCTTCCCCGACGAGTCGGTCGCCTCGTTCAAGCTGAGCATGGTCAAGCACGCCACCACCTTCCCGGGCGGCCTCTACAACACCAGCTTTGTGTTCATGATGAACCCCGCCAAGTACAACGCCCTGGCGCCACAAGACAAAGCCGTGGTGGACAAGCTGTCAGGCGAAGTGGCTGCGCGCATGTTCGGCGAAGGCTGGGACAAAGTGGACGCCGCCAGCCGCGAAGTGCAAAAAGCCCAGGGCGTGGCGCGCATCATGGCCAACCCCGCCTTCGTGAAAGCCGTGGCCGACAAGCAGGACTACCTGGAAACCAAGTGGGCAGCGAGCGCACAGGTCAAGGGCTTGAAAGACCCACGCAAAGTGCTGGCCGAGTTCCGCGCTGAAATCGCCAAGGTAAAGTAAGGCGTCCGTCCGGTTTTCACACACCGTACGCAGCCTGTCAGGCCGGAAGGGCAGTGACCCGCGTTACTGCCCTTCCGGCCTTTTTTTGACTTCCTGACATCCAGACCATGCTCAAGAACCTAGAAAAACTGCTGACCTGGTCCACCGGGCTGATGGCAGCCATGGCCTTGTTTTCCATCATGTGGCTGACGCTGGTGGACGTGACCGGCCGAAAATTTTTCAGCCATTCGGTGCCCGGCGGCCTGGAACTGACCGAAATCCTGATGGTGATCGTGATCTTTGGCGCCATGCCACTGGTGTCCTGGCGCAGCGAACATGTGGTGTTCGACTCACTGGACGCCTTCATCCCCGACTGGCTCAAAGGTTTTCAAGCGCGCCTGGTGCACCTGGTGTGTGCGGGCGTGTTTAGTTTTCTGGCGCGGCTCATGGTCATGCGGGCTGAGCGGTTTGCCGAATACGGCGACACCACCGTTCACCTGCAGCTGGCCATTGCGCCGGTGGCCTGGCTCATGGCGGCCCTGCTGTTGCTGACCGCCCTGGTGCACTTGTTGTTTGTTTTTGTTCCGCCGGCACCTGTGGTGCATGGCGGCGCCCAAGGCGCAGGAGCCTCCTCATGATCGAAGCCACCCTGGGCTTTCTGGCCGTTTTCATCCTCGCTTTTTTGCGGGTACCACTGGCCGTGGCCATGACCATTGCCGGCGTGGTGGGGCTGGGCCTCATGCGCGGCTGGATGCCGGCCTACGCCAGCACCAGCCAGGTCATCTTTGAGACCGGTTTTCACTACGTGCTCTCGGTCATTCCGTTGTTTGTGCTGATGGGCAACTTTGTGGCACGTGCCGGCATGGCCAAAGAACTGTTCACCGCCGCCAACGCCTTTGTGGGCCACCGCCGCGGCGGGCTGGCCATGGCGAGCATCATCGCGTCGGGCGGCTTTGGCTCCATCTGCGGCTCGTCCATTGCCACGGCGGCCACCATGTCGCGGGTGGCTTACCCAGAAATGAAGGCGCATGGCTACAAGGACACGCTGGCCACCGGCTCCATCGCTGCGGGCGGCACGCTGGGCATTCTGATCCCGCCGTCCACCATTTTGGTCATCTACGGGATCATCACCGAGACCGACATTGGCAAGCTCTTTGTGGCGGGCATTTTGCCGGGCATCGTGGCCATCACCTGCCTGTGCATGGCGGTGGTTTTTGTCACCTGGCGCGACCCCGAAGCGGGCCCACCGGCCAAGCGTTTCACTTGGTCTCAGCGTCTGGCCGCGATCCGTGGCATCTGGGGCGTGGCGGTGCTGTTTGCGCTGGTGATCGGCGGCATCTATGGCGGTGTGTTCACCGCCACCGAGGGCGCCGGCGTGGGTGCAGCCGGTGCATTCCTTTTCGCGCTGGCGCGCCGCTCGCTGACGCCCCGGGTGCTGATGGACATCCTGATCGAGAGCACCCGCACCACGGCGATGCTGTTCACGATCCTGATCGGCGCGATGATCTTCACCAACTTCATCAACTTCACCACCATGCCGGGTGACCTGCGCGACTTTGTGCTGCAGTTCAGCCCCAACCCGATCATGGTGGTGGTGATGATGATGGGCATTTACCTCGCGCTGGGCATGGTGATGGAGGAACTGGCCATCGTGCTGCTGACCATTCCGGTGTTTTTCCCGGTCATCACCGGCCTGGGTTTTGACCCGATCTGGTTTGGCATTTTGATCGTGACGATTGTGGAAATCGGCATGATTTCACCGCCCGTGGGGTTGAACCTCTTTGTGCTCAACTCGCTGTTGCCCAACGTCAAGCTGGGCACCATTTACAAAGGCGTCTGGCCGTTTGTGATGGCCGATATCGTTCGCCTGGGCATTTTGATCGCTGTTCCGGCCATTGCCCTGTGGCTACCCAGCCTCATGAGCCGCTGACGGCGGGAGCGCCTCGGGTGCGTGCTTCATGTGGAGCACGCGCTGCGGGTACGGTATTTCAATGCCGTGCTCGCGCAAGGCGCTCAAGATAGCCATGTTGATGTCTGAGCGCAGGTTGAGCTGCCCATTTTCCGGGTCGGCGATCCAGTAACCCAGCGTGAACTCCAGCCCGTCGGCACCGAAGGCGGAAAGCGCCGCGTTGGGGCCCGGGTCTTTCAGCACCCGGTCCTGCATCAAGGCAGCATCTGCCAACAGGCTGCGAACCAGCGCCACGTCGCTCTCGTAGGCCACCCCCACCACGGTGGACTGCCAGACCTTGGCGTCGGCCAACGACAGATTTTCCACCCGGCTGGTGATCAGAATCTCGTTGGGCACGATGGACTCGCGCCCGGTGGGCGAGCGAATCACGGTGTAGCGGGCGTTGATGTCGGTGATGCGGCCTTCAAAGTTGTCCACCCGCACGTTGTCGCCAATGCGCATGCTGCGCTCAGCCAAAATCACAAAACCGCTCACGTAGTTGGCGGCCAGCTTTTGCAGGCCAAAGCCAATGCCCACGCCAATGGCACCGCCCAGCACCGAAAGCGCTGTGAGGTCGATGCCCACGGCAGAGAGCGCCATGATCAGGCCCACAAACATGAGCAGTGCCCGCGTGGCGTTGCTCACCGCCTTGCGTACCGACAGTTCGCCCCCCACGGCCGACTTCAACAGCCGGGTTTCAATGGCAGCCGACACCCACAGGGCCAAAATCAACACAGCACCGGCCGTCAAAGCACCTTCAATCAACGTGCGCACACTGATGGTGGATGCCCCCATCTTCCAGGTGATCTGGTCCAGCTCGTGCAGCACCACTGGCAGCAGGCCACTGACCCACAACACCATGGCCAGCCAGGCCACCCACGAGATGGTGCGCTCCAGCACACGCACCCACGGCGCGCTGGCAAATGCCACCTGCAGCACCTTGACGCCCACCCGGATCACCACCAGCGAAACCAGCACCGGGATGGCCACCTTGAACACCGCCAACGGCACAAATTTCAGCAGCGCAGCACGGGCCAGGTACGCCAGGGCCAGCAGCAGCAAAGGAAACATCACGCCGTCCACCACGCGGCGGCCAAACATGACGGACAGTTTTTCTTCCCGCATGCCCAGACCCCGGCGCAGCAAGGCCGTGAAACCCCAGGCGACGAGCACACACAGCACCAGCGCCAACAGCTCGACCCAGACGGTGGGCTGAAGGAAGCCGGCCAACCACGCGTCCAGTTCTTCAATGGGCGGCGGCGCGCTGGCGGCGGTGGCTGTGGACGTGGGTACGGAGGTGGCGATGGAAACGGTGGGTGTCATGGAAAACCACGCAAGGAAGACAGATTTCTGGAATTCAGACCGCACGGCAGCGCTGCGGCCCGGCGGCTTTACCAATTCGGCGGGCGTTTTTCGATGAACGCCTGCACGCCTTCCTGCGCCACGTCATGGGCCATGTTGCAGGCCATGGTCTGCCCGGCCAACTGGTAGGCCGACTCCATGCCCGTTTCCAGCTGGCGGTAAAACAGCGTCTTGCCCATGGCAATGGCCAGGCGCGGTTTGGCCACAATGCGGCCCACCATCCGGGCCACTTCAGCGTCCAACGCGTCGGGTGCCACCACCCGGTTCACCAGGCCACGTGCCTGCGCTTCGTCGGCCGAAATGAAATCGCCGGTGAGCAGCATTTCCATCGCCTGCTTTGGGCCCATGTTGCGCGACAAAGCCACGCTGGGCGTGGCACAAAACAGGCCCACGTCGATACCGTTGACGCCAAACGTGGCGCCCTGCACCGCCACCGCCAGGTCGCACTGCGCCACCAGCTGGCAGCCCGCTGCGGTGGCCAGGCCCTGCACGCGGGCAATCACCGGCACCTCCAGTTTGCGGATGCTCATCATCAGCTTGGAGCAGGTGGCAAACAGCGCCTGGTAGTAAGCCACCTGCGGTGTGGCCTTCATTTCTTTCAGGTCGTGCCCGGCACAAAACGCCCGGCCCTCGGCGGCGAGCACCACCACCCGGGCTTGCGGGTCGGCCGCCACGGCGTCCAGCGCCTGCTGCAGCGCCGCCATCATGGACTCGGACAGCACGTTGAAGCTGCGCGGCGCGTTCAGGGTGAGGGTGTAAACGCCGCGCTCATCGCGGCTGTGCAGCAGCAGGGCTTCGGTCATAACCATTCTCCAAAGACCACGCCGGCGGAGGAAGTATCTTCATCCAGGGCACCGAGGAACCGGCTCCGCCGAGCCTCAGATGCCGCCCCCCTTGAGGGGGGTGGCGCGAAGCGGCGCGGGGGGTGTTCAATGTCAAACATCGGCCAATACGCGGATGTGCGCCTCCACACTGCGGGCCAGCGAGCTCAGGTCGTAACCCCCTTCGAGGCAGCTCACGATGCGGCCCTGCGCGTGGCGCTGCGCCACTTCCTTGATGCGTTGGGTGATCCATGTGTAGTCTTGTTCCACCAGCCCGAGCTGGCCCATGTCGTCTTCGCGGTGGGCGTCAAACCCGGCGCTGATGAAGATCATTTGTGGCTTGTGGGCGTCCAGCCGGGGCATCCACATCATGTCGATCAGCTCGCGGATGTCCATGCCCTTGGTGTAGGCCGGCACCGGCAGGTTCACCAGGTTGGGCGCGGTCGCGTGGTCCCAGGCGGGGTAGTACGGGTGCTGGTAAAAGCTGCACATCAGGATGCGGTCGTCGCCGGCCACGATGTCTTCGGTGCCGTTGCCGTGGTGCACGTCAAAGTCGATGATCGCCACGCGTTTCAAGCCGTGGCGCTCCAGCGCGTATTTGGCGGCCACCGCCACGTTGTTCACAAAGCAGAAGCCCATGGCCTGGTTGCGTGTGGCATGGTGGCCCGGTGGGCGCACGGCGCAAAAAGCGTTCACCATTTCGCCGGCCATGATGGCGTCGGTGGCGTCAATGGCAGCGCCTGCCGCCATCAAAATCGCGTCCCAGCTGTGGATGTTGATGGACGTGTCGGGGTCGACCTGGGCGTGGCTGGGTCCGCCGGCGGCGATCTCGTCGCGCAGGCCGTCGCTCAGGCCCCGCAGTGAAGCCAGGTGCATGCGGCCGTGAGCCAGCTCCATGTCGGCCATGGAAGCCGGTGTGGCCTCGCGGCGCTCCAGCGCCTGGTCAAGCCCCGTGATGAGCAAACGGTCTTCAATGGCGTCGAGCCGTTGCGGGCATTCGGGGTGCCCATTGCCCATCTCGTGTCGCCAACAATCCTTGTGGGTGAAATATCCGGTGGCCTGGCTCATTTGGGTTTTACGGTATGGTTCACGGCATGCACGCCGACACAAAAATACACCAACTTTTAAATCAGCTTAACACGGTCATCGTGGGCAAATCACAGCAGGTTTCTGACTGCGTGGCCTGCCTTTTGGCAGGCGGCCACCTGTTGATCGAAGACGTACCCGGGGTGGGCAAAACCACCCTGGCCCATGCCCTTTCCCGCTCTTTCGGGCTTCAGTTTTCCCGCGTGCAGTTCACCGCCGACCTGATGCCCAGCGACCTGTCTGGCGTGTCCATCTACGAGCGGGGCCGCGAAGGCTTTGTGTTTCATCCTGGCCCGGTGTTTGCCCAGGTGCTGCTGGCCGACGAGATCAACCGCGCCAGCCCCAAAACGCAGAGCGCGTTGCTCGAAGCGATGGAAGAAAAACAAGTGACTGTGGAAGGCGAAACCCGCCCGCTGCCCAACCCGTTTTTCGTCATTGCCACGCAAAACCCGCACGACCAGCTGGGCACCTATGCCCTGCCCGAGTCGCAGCTGGACCGCTTTCACATGCGGCTGTCGCTGGGCTACCCCGACCGCGCCGCCGAACGCGCGCTGCTGCGCGGCGCCGACCGGCGCGACATGCTGGAGCACCTGCCCCCGGTGCTCACCCCCGCCGACCTGACGCGCCTGCAACAGACGGTGGCCGCCGTGCACACGGCCGAGCCGGTGCTGGACTACCTGCAAGACCTGGTGGCCGCCACCCGCTCGGGGCGCTGGTTTGCCCAAGGCCTCTCGCCCCGCGCGGCGCTGGCCGTGGTACGCGCGGCCAAAGCGCAGGCCTACCTGCAAGGGCGCGACTACGTGGCGCCCGACGACATTGCCGCCATCTTGCCGCAGACCGTGGCACACCGCCTGGTGCCGGTGAGCGACGCGGGCCGGGGCGCGGTGGAACAGGTGCGCGCCATGGTGGACGCCACGCAATTGCCATGACCCACCCCCGCCGCGCTGCGCGCGACCCCCTCGGGGGGGCAACACCAGCGGCCCGGCAAAGCCGGTTCCGCGGTGTTCCCGATCACAACCACCTCGCGCCAACATGGTGGTCATGACGGCGGCTTCAGCGCGCTCCCGCGAGCCGCAACCTTCTTCCCTGCCTGAAGCCGCTGGCTGGCGGCACCCCCTGCGCCACCTGCGCGGGCGCTTTCAGCGCTGGTTTCACAACCGCCTGCCCCGCACCGACACGCTCACGCTGACGCAGCGCAACGTTTACATCGTGCCCACGCGGGCGGGCGCCATGCTGGCGCTCACCTTACTGCTGTTGCTGGTGGCCAGCATCAACTACCAGCTGAACCTGGGCTACCTGCTCACGTTTTTGCTGGCAGGCAGCGCCGTGGTGGGCATGCACGTGTGCCACGGCAATCTGCGCGGTGTGACGCTGCACCTGAACCCGCCCACCCCGGTGCACGCCGGGCAGGCTGTGGCGCTGGACATTCGGCTGGCGAGCGAGCGCAAGCGCACGCGCTACGGCCTGGGCGCGGGCGTGATCGGGGTGGACGCAGCCCACACCCCCCTGGCCTGGAGCGATGTGCCCGCCCAAGGCAGCGCGACGGTGCAGGTGGCATGGCCTGCGCCGCACCGGGGCCTGCACGCGTTGCCCGCGCTGAAGGTGCAAACCCTGTTTCCGCTCGGTACCTTCCGGGTGTGGACCGTGTGGCGCCCCGCCGCACAGGTGCTGGTGTACCCCACGCCCGAAGCGCACCCGCCCGCCCTGCCTGCAGGCACGCCGCAGCCCGGCCATGCAGGCAGTTCCCGGGCGCAAAGCACCGGCGAGTTTGACGGTGTACGCGCCTACCGCCGTGGTGACCCGCTCAAAGCCGTGGTCTGGAAAAAGGCCGCCCAGGCGTTTGCCGCTGGCCGCAACGAATTGGTGAGCCGCGACGCCCTGTCGTCCCAGCGCCAACAGCTCTGGTTCGACCATGCCCAGTGCGGCCACAGCGCCCTGGAAGCCCGCCTGTCGCGCCTCACGGCGTGGGTGCTCATGGCCGACCGCCTGGGCCTCGACTACGGCCTGCGTCTGCCCGGGCGCGACATTGCGCCCGATCAGGGCCCGGGGCACCGCGCCCGTTGCCTGGAGGCATTGGCACTGGCATGAGATCCGCACACAGCGCTTTGCGCTACCAACAAAGGGGTGACACCCGCCGCCCGGCACAGCCAACCCAATGGTGTCCCCGGCTCAACCGCTCCCCGACCTCCCCCGTCCACCCAAGTCCGCGCATGCCATGGCATTGAAGTCGTTGCAATCCCTGCCCCGCGACACCCGCGACACGCTGTTCCTGCTGGCGGTCATTGCCTTGGTGGTCGCCATGCAAATCGGCCACATTCCGTGGTGGTGCACCGCGCTCACCGCCGGTGTGCTGGCATGGCGCACCGTGCTGGCGCTCAAAGGCCTGCCGCTGCCGGGCTGGGCCTGGCGCATGGGCTTGCTGGCGCTCACTTTAGGTGCCACCTGGGTCACCCACCGCACCCTTTTGGGGCGCGACGCGGGCGTAACGCTCATCGTGGTGCTGCTGGCCCTGAAAACGCTGGAGCTGCGCGCCCGGCGCGACGCCTTCGTGGTGTTCTTCCTGGCCTTCTTCACCCTGCTGACCCATTTCTTTTACTCGCAGTCGCTGCTCACGGCGGCTGGCATTCTCATCGCGCTGCTGGGCCTGCTGACCGCGCTGGTCAATGCCCACATGCCCGTGGGCCGGCCACCGCTGGCCCAGGCGGCGCGCATTGCGGGCGGCATGGCCTTGCTGGGCGCGCCCATCATGCTGGTGCTGTTCATGCTGTTCCCCCGCATGGCACCACTTTGGGGCCTGCCCAACGACGGCATGACCGGCCGCAGCGGCCTTTCAGGGCAAATGCGGGTGGGCCAGATTGCTGAACTGGTGCTCGACGACAGCATTGCCCTGCGGGTGCGCTTTGACGGCGAGCCCCCGCCACAGCGCGACCTGTACTTTCGTGGCCCGGTGCTGACCGACTTTGACGGCGTGGAGTGGCGCCCCTTGCGCTCGGGCTTCCCGGCCCACATGGAACTGCAAGCCAACCTGCAGGTGAGCGGCGAGCCGGTGCGCTACGAAGTCACCATGGAACCGCACCAGCGGCCCTGGCTGTTTCTGCTGGAAGCCGCCGCCAGCGCGCCCCAGCTGCCCAACACCCAGGCTTTCATGACGCCCGAACTGCAATGGCTCACCCGCCGCCCCATGAACGAGCTGGTGCGCTACCGCGCCGAGAGCCACCCGGTGTTCCAGCACGGCCCACTCACCACCGCCGTGGCCCTGCAAGACCAGATCGAGCTGCCCGCGGGCTACAACCCCCGCACCCTCATGCTGGCACAGCAACTGCGCCGCGAGGTGGGCGCTGGCCCTGCCTTCAGCGAAGCGCTGGTGAACGCTGCGCTGCAGCGCCTGCGCACCGGTGGCTACACCTACACGCTGGAGCCCGGCGTGTACGGCCAGCACACCGCCGACGAATTCTGGTTTGACAAGCGTGAAGGCTTCTGCGAACACATCGCCAGCAGCTTCGTCATCCTCATGCGCGCGCTGGACATCCCGGCCCGCATCGTCACCGGCTACCAGGGCGGCGAACTCAACGCGGTGGACGGCTTCTGGACCGTGCGCCAGCGCGACGCCCACGCCTGGGCCGAGGTGTGGCTGCAGGGCCAAGGCTGGGTGCGGGTGGACCCCACCTCGGCCGTGGCGCCCGGGCGCACCGGCTCGCTGGAGCGCTTGCGCGCCCCCGAAGGCGCGCTGGCAGGCGCCATCCGCACGCTCAACCCCAACCTGTCGGCCCAGCTGCGCGCCGTGTGGGACGCGGTGAACAACCGCTGGAACCAGTGGGTGCTGAACTACACCCAGGGCAAACAGCTCGACCTGCTCAAAAACCTGGGGTTTAAGAGCCCCAGCTGGACCGATCTGGCCTACGTGCTCATTGGCGTGGTGGTGCTGGTGAGTCTGGCGGGCGCGGCCTGGACGCTGTGGGAACGCCAGCAACACGACCCCTGGCTGCGCCTGCTGCAGCGCGCCCGCCAGCGCCTGCACAAGCTGGGGCTGAGCAACGCCAACAATCTGCCGCCGCGCGCCCTAGCCCAAGAGGCAAGGCAGCGTTTTGGCGACACCCCCTTCAGCCAGAGCGTGACGCAATGGCTGCTCAAACTGGAATCCCAGCGCTACAGCCGCGAAAGCCCTGTTTCGCTGGCTACACTGCAACGCGAATACAAGCAACTTGCATGGCCCAAGGAGGGTAACCAGTGATTTTCAAGGGTCGTCGTTTTTTCCCGTTGCTCTGCAGCACCCGCGCCGTGCTGGCCCTGTGCCTCGCCACCGGCTTCACCGCCGCCAGCGCCCAGCCCACCAGCCCGGCCAAGGTGCGCCCGGCCGCAGCGGCCAAACAGCCAGCGTTCACCTACGGCCAGCACCCAGAAGCCATGGCCTTTGCAGACGACCTGGCCAACCGCCGCAACCTCGACCCCGCCTGGGTGCGCCAGCAGGTGGCGCAAGCCCAGCGCATCCCCACCGTGGCGCGGCTCATGGCGCCAGCGCCCCGGGGCACGCCGAAAAACTGGGCCGCCTACCGCGCCCGTTTCATCGAACCCGTGCGCCTGCGCGCGGGTCAGCGTTTCTGGGAAGACAACCGCAGCACCCTGGCCCGCGCCGAGGCCGAGTTCGGCGTGCCCGCCAGCCTCATCGTGGGCGTGATCGGCGTGGAAACCCTGTACGGCCAGCACACCGGCAACTTCCGCGTCATTGACGCCCTCACCACGCTGGCCTTTGACTTTCCCACCAGCCACCCCCGCGCTGCGGTGCGCACCGAGTTTTTCAAAAGCGAGCTGGAGCAATACCTGAGCCTGACCCAGCGCACCGGCATGGACCCCCAAGCCCTGCGCGGCAGCTACGCCGGGGCCATGGGCTGGCCGCAGTTCATGCCCAGCAGCTGGGCCAAATACGCGATCGACTTCGACGGCGATGGCCAGGTGGACCTGTTCAACAGCACCACCGACGTCATTGGCTCGGTGGCCAACTACTTCAAGGTGTTTGGCTGGCAAACCGGCCAGCCCACACACTACCCGGTGGCTTTTGACGCAGAAAAGCTCGACAAAGACGCCCTGCTCGCCCCCGACATCCTGCCCACCTTCAGCGTGGCCAGCTTCACCGCCAAAGGCGCTGTGCTGGAAGGCGCCGCGCTGCAACACCCCGGCCAGCTCGCCCTGGTGGAACTGGAAAACGGCCCCGCCCCGCGCAGCTATGTGGCGGGCACCGAAAATTTCTACGTGGTGACCCGCTACAACTGGAGCAGCTACTACGCGCTGGCGGTGATTGAGCTGGGCGAAACTATCCAGGCACTGCTGGAGCCGCGCTGAAGTGTCGGGCGCCGCATCGCGGCGGCGTCAGCCTGCCAGCGGTTCAATCTGGATGTCTACTTTCATCACCTCTTCCCCGCCCCCACGGCGCAGCCCCTTGATGGGCAGGCAGGCGGTGTAATCGGTGGCGGCGGCCAGGCGGATGTGGCGTTCGTCGGTGGGGCAGCGGTGGGTCACGTCCAGGCTGAGCCAGTGGTTGGACTGGGGGTGGGTGCACACGTCCACCCAGGCATGGCTGGCCAGTTCGGGCTCGCCGGCGGCGTAAAAGTAGCCGCTCACATAACGCGCCGGCAGGCCAATGCTGCGGCACACGGCCACCATCACATGGGCCTGGTCCTGGCACACGCCCAGCTCCCAGTCAAACGCTTCGAGCGCGGTGGTTTCCACGCCGGTGCTTCCCGGGCGGTACTGCACTTTGTCGGCCACGGCGCTGGCCAGGGCCACCAGGTCGGCCATGGTGGGCTGCTCGCCACGCGCCCGCGCCGCCACCAGGGCTGGCACCGTTTGCAAGGCCCACATGGCCATGCGCGGGTGCGGCTCGGCCAGTGGGGTGGAGCGTAAGAAAAAGGCGGGGTGCAGGCGGCCGGTGTCGGCAAATTCGGCCGTGCCGTGGGTGCTCACCTGGCCTTTGGCCACCACGGTGATGCGCCGCAGGGCTTCTTCGGCGCGCGCCACCAGGCTGAAGCTGTGCACCCGGTTGCCCTGGCCGTCGGGCTGGGCGTGCAGGGTGCCCGGGGTGCGAATGTCCCACTGCTCGACCGTTTGGCATGGGCCGCTGGCGGGCCACAGGTGCAGGGTTTGCACCGAATACAGCAGCGGCTGGCTGTAGGTGTAGCGGGTGGTGTGGCTGATGTGGAATTTCATGCGGGGATCGGGGCGTGCTGAGGCCAGCGCGCATTGTGCCCGCCCCGCATGGGCAGCTCCGCTGTGAAGCCGCTCAGCCGATCAATGGGTGGTGGGCACCAGGAAGTCCTGGCTGATGCGCCCGCCCAGTTCGTTCACCCGGTCGAGAAACTGCGTCAGGAAAGCGTGCAGGCCGGTGGACAAAATCTCGTCGATGCGGGCGTATTGCAGGTCGGCCTTCAGCTTGCCGGCGCGGCGCAGCGTTTCACTGGAATGGTCGTTGGCCACCACGCTCAGGTTGTTGACCACTTCGTTCAGGCTGGCGGCCAGGCTGCGCGGCATGTCGGCGCGCAAGATAAGCAGCTCGGCCACGCGCTCGGGCGTGATCACGTCGCGGTACACCTTGCGGTAGACCTCAAAGCCGCTCACGCTGCGCAAAATGGCGCTCCAGTGGTAGAAGTCGTACTCTTGGTCCAGCTCGCTGGCGGCACCAAAAAAGTCGCTCTGCACGGCGTGAAACTTCACGTCCAGCAGGCGCGCGGTGTTGTCGGCCCGCTCCAGAAAAGTGCCCATGCGGTAGAAGTGAAACGCTTCGTCTTGCAGCATGGTGCCAATGGCCACGCCGCGCGAGAGGTGCGAGCGGTGTTTGACCCATTCAAAAAAGGCGCCGGGGTCGCGCTCGAAGTCTTTGGACTTGAGGTACCCCGCCAGCTTGAGCCAGGTGGAATTTTGCGTTTCCCACAGCTCCGTGGTCAGCGCGCCCCGCACGGCACGGGAGTTTTCACGCGCGGCGCGCAGGCACGAACAGATGCTCGACGGGTTGGACTCGTCGCGCACCATGAAGTCCATGACGTTGCGCGGCGTGATGTCCTTGCCGTATTTGGCGGTGTAGCTCGGCATCAGCTCGCTGATCACCAGCAGGCCTTCCCAGCCCACCTGAGCCACCGCGGCCGACTGCGGCAACAGCGAGGTCTGGTAGTTGATGTCGAGCATGCGCGCGGTGTTTTCCGCGCGCTCGGTGTAGCGGGACATCCAGAACAAATGGTCGGCAGTGCGTGACAGCATTTCAATAACTCCGGCAAACAGCGCCAAACAAGCAGCGCAACAAGTGATTCATTCCAGCGTCGCGGGGGGATCAGTCCTCCAGCACCCAGGTGTCTTTTGTACCGCCGCCTTGTGACGAGTTGACGACCAGCGAGCCGTCTTTCAGCGCCACACGGGTCAGGCCGCCGGGCACCATCTGCACTTCTTTGCCGCTGAGCACAAACGGGCGCAGGTCAATATGGCGCGGCGCCACGCCGCTGTCCACATAGGTGGGACAGGTGGACAGGCTCAGCGTGGGCTGGGCAATGTAGCCGTCGGGTTTGGCTTTCACCAGCGCACGAAACTCTTCCACTTCGGCCTTGGTGGACGCCGGGCCCACCAGCATGCCGTAGCCGCCCGCGCCATGCACCTCTTTCACCACCAGCTCTTCCATGTGAGCCAGCATGTACTTCAGGTCTTCCGGGTTGCGCCCCATGAAGGTGGGCACGTTGTTCAAAATGGGTTTCTGGCCCAGGTAAAACTCGATCATCTTGGGCACGTAGGGGTAAATCGACTTGTCGTCGGCCACCCCGGTGCCCACGGCATTGCAAATGGCCACGTTGCCGCTGCGGTACACGCCCAGCAAGCCCGCGCAACCCAGCGTGGACGTGGGGCGAAACACCAGCGGGTCCAGAAAATCGTCGTCCACGCGGCGGTAAATCACGTCCACCCGCTTGGGGCCGCGGGTGGTGCGCATGTAGACAAAGTTGTCTTTCACAAACAGGTCTTGGCCTTCAACCAGCTCGATGCCCATTTGCTGCGCCAAAAAGGCGTGTTCAAAGTAAGCGCTGTTGTACATGCCGGGCGTGAGCACCACCACCGTGGGCTCGGCCGTGGTGGCGGGGCTCACGGCGCGCAGGGTTTCCAGCAGCAGGTCGGGGTAGTGCGCCACGGGCGCCACGCGGTTCTGGCCGAACAACTCGGGGAACAGCCGCATCATCATCTTGCGGTCTTCCAGCATGTAGCTCACGCCGCTGGGCACACGCAGGTTGTCTTCGAGCACGTAGTACTCGCCCTCACCGGCCGCGTTGGGGGCCCGCACAATGTCGACACCCGCAATGTGCGAGTACACGCCACCGGGTACGTCCACGCCCATCATTTCGGGGCGAAACTGGGCGTTCTGGAAAATCTGGTCGGCCGGCACAATGCCCGCCTTGATGATTTCCTGGTCGTGGTACACGTCGTGAACGAAGCGGTTGAGCGCGGTCACGCGCTGCACCAAGCCTTCTTCCATGCTGCTCCATTCCTTGGCCGGGATGATGCGGGGAATCAGGTCAAACGGAATCAGGCGCTCGGTGCCCGAGCCGTCCTCGTCTTTGGCGCCATACACCGCAAAGGTGATGCCGACGCGCCGGAAGATCATTTCAGCCTCTTCACGGCGCGACGCCATGACCTCCTCGGGCTGCTGCGCCAGCCAGCGGGCGTAGTTTTCGTAATGGGCTCGCACCTCGGTGGGCGAGGCGTTCATTTCATCAAACATCGGTCGGCTCATGGGCGTTTTCTCTCCTTGTTACAGCATAGCAAGGACTGGGCCAGGCACCGCAAGTTCAGCCCCAAATCGGTGCAAAAAGAAGCGACCCGCGCGCTGACGGCGAAGTGAGATCAGTCGTTTTGCAGCGTTGTGAACGCGGGCGCCGGGTGGTGCCAATAGCGCCGCGCCTCGTCTCGCTGGCATTGCACCGCGTCGGGCTCGGCGCTGCGCCAGGTGGCGGCGCCGCAGTCGGCCGACGTCACCCAGCGCATGCCGCGCTGGCGGTAGCGTTCCAGCACGGCCGGCGCCGGGTGGTTGAAGCGGTTGCGGTAGCCCGACTGCACCAGCACCCAGCGTGGGCGCAGGGTGTTGAGCAGCACCGGGCTGCTGGACGTGAGGCTGCCGTGGTGCGGCGCCAGCAACACGGTGGCGCGGGCGTCGGGCTGGGCCAGGGCCAGGCGGGTTTCCTGCTCGGCGTCGATGTCACCGCCCAGCCAGGCGCTGTGCTGGGCGCTGGCCACGCGCAGCACGCACGACATCGCGTTGCTGCTGAGCAGGCCCTGGCCCTCGGGCCCGTAGTGGGCGGGCTGCGGGTGCAGCACCTCAAAGTCCACCCCGTCCCAGCGCCAGCGCTGGCCGGCCACGCAGCGCTGCGCGGGCTCGGCGTCAAAAGACGACAGCCACCGCGCCTGAGGCCAGGCGCTGCGCACCGCCGCCATGCCGCCGGCGTGGTCGCTGTCGCGGTGGCTCACCACGACGGTGTGGGGCGCCTCGCCCAAGGCGCGCAGCAGCGGCACAATCACGCGCTGCCCAGCGTCGCTCTCAGGGCTGTAGCGCGGCCCCGCGTCGTACAGCAGGGTGTGGCGGGCGGTGCGCACCAACACGGCGCTGCCCTGCCCCACGTCCACCGCGAGCAGCTCAAACTGCCCCACCGCGGGGCGCGGTGGCGCCCACAGCAGCACAGGCCACACCAGCAGCAGCCCGGCACCGCGCACCGCCCAGGGCAGGCGCAGCACCAGCAACACACCGCCCAGCACCCCGGCCAGCGCCAGCGGCGCCGGCGGTATGGCCCGGTGAATGGCAGCCCAGGGCCACTGGGCCAGCCACTGCAACACCGCGGCTTGCGCCTGCACCGCCAGCGCGGCGGCCTCCCACAGCACCGGCACGGCCACACCCAGCATGGCCAGCGGCGTGACGACCAGCGTGACCCACGGAATAGCCAGCAGGTTGGCCAGCAAGCCCACCACCGAAAACTGGCCAAACAACAGCAGCGACAACGGCGCGAGCGCCACCGTGACCACCGACTGCTCGCGCAGCAGCCCGGCGGCGGCACGCAGGGAACGCCGGGCGCGCGGTTCCAGCTCGGCCTGGGCCAGGCGGGCCAGGCGCTGCCCCGGGTCGGTGGCAAACAAAATGCCCACCGCCACAAAGCTCAGCCAGAAGCCCGGCTGCAGCAAGGCCCAGGGGTCCAGCAACAGCACCGCCACCATGGCCAGCAGCCACACCACCGGCCATGGCCAGCGCCGCACCGACAAGCGCAGCCCCACCACCACGGCCAGCATGATCACGGTGCGCTGCGACGGCACGCCCCAGCCCGAAAACAGCGCGTAGGCGGTAGCCAGCACCACCCCGCCCACACTGGCTGCCAGCGGCGTGGGCACCGCCAGCAAAGCCTGTGGCCGCACCCGGGCCAGGCGCCGCCACAGCGCCCCAATGAGTGCGGTGGCCAGCCAGGCAAACATGGTGACGTGCAAGCCGGAGATGCTCATCAAATGGGCCACGCCGGTGGTGCGAAACAGGTCCCAGTCGGCGCGCTCGATGGCACTTTGGTCACCCACCACCAGCGCCGCCAACACGCCGGCGCTGCGGGGCTCGTCCACCTGCGCCTCAATGCGGGCGCCGACCCACTGGCGCGCCGTGTCCAGCGGGTGCCAGGCGGTGCGGCCCAGGTGCTCAGGGGCGGGGTCTCGCGGGCCGTTGCGCACATAGCCAGTGGCGCCAATGCCTTGCTCCCACAGGTTGCGCTCGCGGTCAAAGCCGTGCGGGTTGGCGTTGCCGTGTGGGCTGCGCAGGCGCACGGTGAAGCGCCAGCGGTCGCCGGCGCGCAGGCCAGGGGTATTTCGGACGCCGGCGCTGGCTTCTTCAAATACCGCCGCTGCGCTGCCATACCAGCTCAGCTGCAGGCGCCCGGGCACAGCCACCGGATGTCCGGCGCGGGTGGCGGTTTCCACCACCAGGTCGAAGCGCTCGCCCAGCTCGGTGCGGCGCGGCAGCGAAGCCACGCGCCCGGTGACCACCAGGTCCAGACCCTGCAGGTGGTGGGGCATGGCCTGCGCAGCGTAATGGGCCGCACGCGTGCCCGTGAGCCCTGCGCCCGCCAGCACACCCGCCAACACCGTGCCCAGCAACAAGCCAGGCGGGCCGAGCCGCGCGAACCGCGCAAACCCCAACAGCAGCACCCCACCCGCCAGCAGCAGACCCGCATACACCCCCAAAGGCCACAGGGCCGCTTGCTGCAACTGCAATGCCACCCCGAGCACCCAGGCCAGCAAAAAAATCAGGCCAGGGTGCGCCATGGTCAAGCGACGCAATGTCTGTTTAGACAGAACGCACGGCGCAGCCGCCGGCGAGCGGTCGCAGGGCTAGGAGCCTGCGCGGCAGAAGGCATCGTAGCGAAACGGGTGGGAAAAGAGCCCAATTTGGCCCTGCTTTTGAGGACTGTGGCCGTCGCCACAGCCGGAAAAACAGGGGCGAAGTGGGACTTTTCTCCATCCGTTGCAGCCGATGCGCTTCTGCCGCGCAGGCTCCTAGGCCGGCAGCCATGGCCGTCTGGCGCAAGACTTGCTAGCATGGGTACGGGCCGCGACGGCAACGCGCGCGCCAGCGAATTCATTGTTTTTATCCCCTGTTGAAAGACACCAGCATGGCCATTCATGTTGCCCTGAGCCACATTACCCATTATCGGTACGACCGCCTGGTCAAACTCGGTCCGCAGGTGGTGCGACTGCGCCCTGCGCCACACAGCCGCACCAAGGTGTTGTCTTATTCCCAACGCATCGAGCCGGCCGGCCACTTCATCAACTGGCAGCAAGACCCGTTCGCCAACTACCAGGCCCGCCTGGTGTTTCCCGAGCCGACCACCGAGTTCAAGGTCACCATCGACCTGGTGGTGGAAATGGCGGTGCACAACCCGTTTGACTTCTTTCTGGAGCCCAAGGCCGAGAAGTTTCCGTTTGCCTACGACGCCGCCCAGCTGCAAGAGCTCGCGCCGTACCTGGCCACGGCGCCGGTCACACCCCTGCTGAAGGCCTACCTGGCCAAGGTGGACCGCACCGAGCGCCGCACCATCGACTTTCTGGTGGACGTGAACCAGATGCTGCAGCGCGATATTTCGTACACCATCCGCATGGAGCCGGGCGTGCAGACGCCAGAAGAAACGCTCACGCTGGGCAGCGGTTCCTGCCGCGACACCGGCTGGCTGATGGTGCAAATCTTGCGCCACATGGGCCTAGCGGCGCGCTTTGTGTCGGGCTACCTCATTCAGCTCAAGTCGGACGTGAAGTCGGTCGACGGCCCCAACGGCCCCGAACAAGATTTCACCGACCTGCACGCCTGGTGCGAGGTGTTTTTACCCGGCGCCGGCTGGATCGGCCTGGACCCCACCTCGGGCCTGCTGGCCGGTGAAGGCCACATTCCGCTGGCCTGCACGCCGCAGCCGTCCAGCGCGGCGCCGGTGGAAGGCGCCATGGACAAGTGCGAGGTGGAGTTCAGCCACCACATGGGCGTGACGCGGGTGTACGAGTCACCCCGCGTGACCAAGCCTTACTCCGAAGAACAATGGGCCGGCGTGCTGGCACTGGGTGAAGCGGTGGACGCCGACCTGGAAAAACACGACGTGCGCCTGACCATGGGCGGCGAACCCACCTATGTGGCCACCGCCGACCGCGACGCCGCCGAATGGAACACCGACGCCCTGGGCCCCACCAAGCGCGGCTACGCCACCGAGCTGCTGGGCCGGCTGCGCGAGCGCTACGGCGCGGGCGGCTTTGTGCACATGGGCCAGGGCAAGTGGTACCCCGGCGAGCAGCTGCCACGCTGGGCCCTTTCGCTGTTCTGGCGGGCCGACGGCGAACCCTGCTGGAACAACCCGGCGCTGCTGGCCGACGAACGCGACCAGGCCCGCTTTGACGCCGAAGACGCCCGCCGCTTCACCCAGGCGCTGGCGCGCAAGCTCGGCTTGTCCACCCAATACATCACGCCGGGTTATGAAGACACTTGGTATTACCTGTGGCGCGAACGCCGCCTGCCGGTCAACGTGGACCCGTTTGACGCCAAGCTGGACGACGAGCTGGAGCGCGCCCGCCTGCGCCGCGTGTTCACCCAGGGGCTGGACGCGACGGTGGGCTTTGTGCTGCCGCTGCAGGCCGATGGCGACGGCCCGCTGTCCAACACCGGCAAGAGCGGCTACCACCGCGTGTCGGGCACCCGCTGGTCCACCGGGCCGTGGTTCTTCCGCGACGAGCGCATGTACCTGGTGCCCGGCGACTCCCCCATGGGCTACCGCCTGCCGCTGGACTCGCTGCCCTGGGTGTCGGCGGGCGACTACCCGTACCACATCGAGCAAGACCCGCACACCGCCCGCGACCCGCTGCCCAAAGGCGCCACCGTGAAGCACCAGGTGTCGCCCCACCAGGTGGGCGGTGGTTTTGCCGAAGGGGGCACCGTGGCCATGCAGGGCATGGACTACAACGCCACCGGCCCCGCCGCGGACGGCCTGCGCCCCGGCCAGCCCGGCCCCGGCGCGGCACCGGCGCAACCGCTCTCGGCCAAGTTTCCGCAGCGCAACGAATCGGCCGCCTGGCTCACCCGCACCGCCTTGTGTGTGGAAACGCGCGACCCGCACCGCGCGAATGGCCCCAAGGCCGAAAAAGTAGGCGGCGGCAAAAACCAGCACATCTATGTGTTCATGCCGCCCATGCAGCGGCTGGAAGACTACCTGGACCTGCTCGCCGCCGTGGAAGCCACCGCCGAAAAGCTGGGCATGGCCATCGTGCTGGAAGGCTACCCGCCACCGCGCGACCCGCGCCTGAAAACGCTGCAGGTCACGCCCGACC
This sequence comes from Hydrogenophaga sp. L99, assembly GCF_058731905.1. Taxonomy (NCBI): domain Bacteria; kingdom Pseudomonadati; phylum Pseudomonadota; class Betaproteobacteria; order Burkholderiales; family Comamonadaceae; genus Hydrogenophaga; species Hydrogenophaga sp. L99. The sequence goes on from NZ_CM178972.1 coordinate 2,407,261, forward strand.
CGGGCGTGATCGAGGTCAACATCCACCCCGCCCACAACTGGGGCGAGCTGGTGGACCACACCGAGTTTTTGTACGGCGCGGCCCACGAAACCCGGCTGTGCGCCGAAAAGTTCATGACTGATGGGCGCCACACCGGCACCGGTGGCGGCAACCACTTTGTGATGGGCGGCGCCACCCCGGCCGACTCCCCGTTTTTGCGCCGCCCCGAGCTGCTGGGCAGCCTGGTGGCCTACTGGCACAACCACCCTTCGCTGTCGTACTTGTTCAGCGGCATGTTCATTGGCCCCACCAGCCAGGCGCCGCGGGTGGACGAGGCGCGCAACGACCAGCTCTACGAACTGGAAATTGCGCTGGCGCAGATCGAGAAAAACCGCCAGACCTACGGGCAGGACATGCCCCCGTGGCTGGTGGACCGCACGCTGCGCAACATCCTGATCGATGTGACCGGCAACACCCACCGCAGCGAATTTTGTATTGACAAGCTGTATTCGCCCGACGCACCCACCGGCCGCCTGGGCCTGCTGGAACTGCGCGCGTTTGAAATGCCGCCGCACGCCCGCATGAGCATTGCGCAGCAGCTGCTGTTGCGCGCGCTGGTGTCGCGTTTCTGGCAACAGCCGTGGCACGGCAAGCTCACCCGCTGGGGCACCGAGCTGCACGACCGCTACCTGCTGCCCACCTATGTGCGCATGGACTTCCAGGACGTGCTGACCGACCTGGCCGACTTTGGCTACAAGTTCGACCCGGCCTGGTTTGAGCCGCACTTTGAATTCCGCTTCCCGCTGGTGGGCGAGGTGGCCGCGCGCGGCATCGAACTCACCCTGCGCAGCGCCCTGGAGCCCTGGCATGTGATGGGCGAAGAAGGCGCGCCGGGCGGCACCGTGCGCTATGTCGACTCGTCGCTGGAGCGCATTGAAGTACGGGTAAGCGGCTGGAACGACAGCCGCCATGTGATCACCTGCAACGGCCGCGCCCTGCCCCTGTACAGCACCGGCACCGTGGGCGAATTTGTGGCCGGCGTGCGCTACAAGGCCTGGAGCCCGCCGTCGGCGCTGCACCCGTCCATACCTGCGCACGCACCGCTCACGTTTGACATTGTGGACACCTGGATGCAACGCTCGCTGGGCGGCTGCCAGTACTTTGTGGCGCACCCGGGTGGCCGCAATTACGACACCTTCCCCATCAACGCCTACGAGGCCGAAAGCCGGCGCATGTCGCGTTTCTTCCAGATGGGCCACACGCCGGGCAAGATGGTGGTCACGCCCGCGGCGTCGAGCCGCGAGTTCCCGTGCACGCTCGACCTGCGCACCTGATCAGCACGGATCGCCGAAGTTCGTGAAGGAAGCCCCCGGAGCTCCATCGGTGCACGGGCCGCCCGCTCCCCAGCGGGCATACTCGGAGCCCGTGACAAAAGAAGCCCCCGACCCGCTGTTTGACGAGCCCAGCCCCGGCCAGCCCGGGGACTGGGCTTTGTCGCTGTCCATTCCCGCAGACGCCGGCCACCGCGACGAATTGCGCCAGCACAGGCCCGGCAAGCCAGCCAGTGACGATGCGCTGGACCCCCACTGGGCCAGTTTCTTCGAGCACATAGGCGCTGACGGTTTTGCCGACCTGAACCGCCGCGCCGACAACCTGCAGCGCCAGGTGCGCGACAACGGCGTGACCTACAACGTCTACGCCGACGCCGCCACCGGCCAGCAGCGCCCCTGGGCGCTCGACCTGTTCCCCACCATCGTCAGCCCGCAAGACTGGGCTCATATAGAAACCGGCGTATTGCAGCGCGCCCGCCTGCTCAACGCCATGATGGCCGACCTGTACGGCCCAGGCGAGCTGCTCAAGCGCGCCATGCTGCCCGCCGCGCTGGTGCAAGGCCACCCCGGCTATTTGCGCGCCATGCAAGGCGTGAAGCCGCCCGGCGGCACCTGGCTGCACATCGTCGCGTTTGACCTGGCCCACGGCCCCGACGGCCGCTGGTGGGTGGTGGGCCAGCGCACCCAGGCGCCGTCTGGGCTGGGCTATCTGCTTGAAAACCGCATCGCCATTTCGCGCCAGTTTCCACAAGCGTTTGCCGACATGAAAGTGCAGCGCCTGGCCGCCAGCTACCGCGCGCTGATGGACGGCATCAAGGCCATGGCGCCCGAGGGCGACAACGCCCGCATCGCCCTGCTCACGCCCGGCCCCTACAACGAAACCTATTTTGAGCACGCCTACCTGGCGCGTTACCTCGGCCTTACGCTGGTGGAAGGCAACGACCTCACCGTGCGCGACCAGCGCCTGTACCTCAAGACCCTGAAGGGCCTGGAGCCGGTGCACGCGCTCATCAAGCGGCTGGACGACGAGTGGCTGGACCCGCTGGAACTGCGCTCAGACTCCACCCTGGGCGTGCCCGGCCTGCTGCAGGTGCTGCGCGCGGGCAACCTGCTGCTGGCCAACGCACCGGGCTCGGCGCCCCTCGAATCCAGCGCCCTGCTGGGCTTCTTGCCCGCCATCAGCCGCCACCTGCTGGGCGAAGAACTGGCCCTGCCGTCGCTGGCCACCTGGTGGTGCGGCGAAGACGCGGCCCTGCGCGAGGTGCTGCCGCTGTTGAAAAACAGCGTGATCAAGCCCACCTACCCGCGCTCGGGCCTGGAAACCGCCATGGGCCAGAGCCTGAGCGCGCGCGAACTCGACGAATGGTCGGGCCGCATGGTGCGCCACCCCGAGGACTACACCGTGCAGGCCTGGCTGCCACTCAGCCAGACGCCCACCTGGGCCGACGAGCGCCCCCGTGGTTGGCCGGACCGTACCAAAAACGACGGCACCCCATCAGCAGGCCAGGCAGCGCCTGGGGTCGGGTCCATTGCGCCGCGCTCGGCCATGCTGCGCGTGTTTGCCCTGGCCGACGGCCCGCAAAGCTGGCGGGTGCTACCCGGCGGCCTGGTGCGGCTGGCACCGCGCGGCCAACTCATTGCCGCCATGCAGCGCGGCGGCAGCAGCGCCGACTGCTGGGTGCTCACCGAAGGCGCGGTGGACCGCACCACGCTGCTGCAGTCAGCGCCCAGCACCCTGACCATTGCCACCCAGAAACGCCCGGTCACCAGCCGCGCCGCTGAAAACCTGTTTTGGCTCGGCCGTTACACCGAACGCACCGAAAACAGCATCCGGCTAACGCAGATCGTGCTGAACCAGCTCAGCGGCGAAGAACCCAGCTCCCCCGCGCTCATGGCCTGGCTGTCGGCCACCGCCCGCGAACACTCGCTGGTGCTGCCCGACGTGCCCGGCGCCGCACAGTCGCCGCGCGTGTTTGCGCGCAGCCTCATCGCCGCGCTGTCGCCAGCGGCGGGCAGCCCGCAGGCGGCGCAATCGTTCAGCGTGGGCTTCAACCTGCGGGCGCTCAAAGCGTCGGCAGCCCAGGTGCGCGAACGCCTGTCGCAAGAACACTGGAACCTCATCGAACGCACCGAAGCCGCCTTTGCCCGCGACTGCGCCGCGCTGTCCACCGACGCCGAATACGCCACCGCCGAAGCCCTGAGCGCGCTGCAAAACGCCAGCGAACTGCTGGCCGCCATCACCGGCTCACAAACCGACCGCATGGTGCGCGACGACGGCTGGCGCCTGCTCTCCGTGGGCCGCCACATTGAACGGCTGATCACGCTGTCGCGCGCGCTCATGCTCGGGCTGGAACACCACTGCCTGCACGACGCCGAAGGCTTCGAGGCTGTGGTGGCGCTGTTTGACAGCACCATCACCTTCCACGCCATGTACCAGCAGCGGCGCGACATGGTCGCCCTGATCGACCTGCTGGTGCTCGACCGCGACAACCCCCGCTCGCTCGCCTGGGTGGTGCAAACCCTGCGCTCGCGCCTGGCCAAGCTGGCCCAGAGCGTCACCCCGCAAGACGCCGAACTCGCCTTGGCCCTGCCCGACCCCGACACCTGGGTGCTCACCGACCTGAGCAACTGGCAGCGCTCGCCCGAGGGCCAGCGCACCTGGGGCGACCTGGTCGCCCTGCTGGAAGCCTGCGAACAGGCGGCCGGCAACCTGTCCAACGAGATTTCGCGACTGCACTTCAGCCACGCGGACCGGCAAAACCAGAGCCTGGGAGCCTGAGCGTGTTGCTTCGCATCATTCACCGCACCACCTACCACTACCAGGGCAGCATCGACATGGCGCAGCACATGGTGCACCTGTCGCCAGTGGTCACACCGTGGCAGCAGGTGCGGTCGCACACCCTGCGCGTGCACCCCGAGCCCGCCAGCCGCAGCCAGGCCACCGACGTGTTTGGCAACTTGCGCCACTTTTTTTCGCTGCAGGCGCCCCACGATACGCTCATTGTGGAAGCCGACAGCGAAGTGGAAACTTCCGCGCCTGGCGAACTGCCCCACAGCGCCGCCTGGCAAAAGCTCACCTGGGAAACCGTGCGCGAGCACTTTCGCTACCGTGCCCAAGCCCCGTTTGACCCTGCCAGCGAATTCCTGTTTGCCTCGCCCTACGTGCCGCGCGACGACGCTTTTGCCGCCTTCGCCCGCCCCGCATTCAAGCCCGGCTTGCCCATGCTGACCGCTGCGCGCGCGCTCATGGAGCGCATCCACACCGAGCTGAAATACGAGACCGCCAGCACCGAAGTCAACACCCCCGCGCTGCAAGCGCTGGAACAAGGCAAGGGCGTCTGCCAAGACTTCGCCCACATCATGCTCGGCTGCCTGCGCAGCCTGGGCCTGCCCGCGCGGTATGTGAGCGGCTACCTGCTCACCCAGCCGCCCCCCGGCAAGCCCCGCCTCATCGGCGCCGACGCCTCGCACGCCTGGGTATCGGTCTACGTGCCGTATCCACCCGACTTCCAAGAGCGCGTGCCGCGCCAGGCAGCAGCTGACGACAAGCCAGCGTCCGACATCGGCGACCGCCTGGCAACCGGGCCAAGCACCGCAGCCGGCGCCTGGTTTGACTTCGACCCCACCAACAACCGCTGTGGCTGGGGCAGCCCCGGCGAAGACTACGTCACCCTTGCCACCGGCCGCGACTTCGCCGACGTCTCCCCCATGCGCGGCGTCATCCAGGGCGGCGCCCAGCACACCCTGGAAGTGGGCGTGACCGTGGCCCCCCCCGACGAACTGGCCGCGCTGCAAGCGCCAGTCCCCTGAGCCCACCGCACCGTTTGGGCCGAACCCCGCCTACCGTTTGGGCCGAACCCCGCCTACCGTTCGGGCTGAGCCTGTCGAAGCCCCGCAGCCACCGCGCCACCCCATGAATCCGCCTGATACAGCGGGTTCAGCCCAGACCCGGTCGATAGAATGACCCGACCCCATCCCCATCCGACCATTCAGGAGCCTTCACCATGAGCGTTTACACCAAACTGGCCCAACTCGGCATCGAACTGCCCCCCGTCTCCATCCCCGCCGCCGCCTATGTGCCCTTTGTGCAAACCGGCAACCTCGTTTTCCTCAGCGGCCACATCGCCAAAAAAGACGGCAAACCCTGGGTTGGCCAGCTCGGCCTGACCATGGACACCGAAGAAGGCAAAGCCGCCGCCCGAGCCATCGCCATCGACCTCATGGGCACCCTGGCCGCCGCCTGCCTGGCTGCCGGAAAGACCCTCGACGACGTCAAACGCATCGTCAAAGTCATGAGCCTGGTCAACAGCACCGGCACCTTCACCGAACAGCACCTGGTTACCAACGGCGCCAGCGAACTCTTCGGCGAAGTGTTTGGCCCACAGGTTGGCGCACATGCGCGCAGCGCGTTTGGCGTGGCGCAAATTCCCATGGGCGCGTGCGTGGAAATTGAGCTGATTGCTGAGCTGGGGTGATTCCACAACGACAGCTTCGGCGTTGCCTTCATTGGTTTATGTAGATACACTAACCTCATGCGAATTTCCTACGATCCCGCGAAACGAGCGAAAACGCTCACACAACGGGGTCTGGATTTCGAAGACGCCGTCTGGGTGTTTGAAGACACCACCGTGGAAGTGGATGACGAACGCAAAGACTACGGTGAACGCCGCGTCATCTGCTATGGCTTGCTCGACGGCAGGCTGGTGGTGATCGGCTACACACCTCGTGGCGAAGTGCGCCACATCTTCAGCATGAGAAAGGCCAACGACCGTGAACAAACCCGACTCGCGCAAACCTTTGGGCTCTGACCTCGCCCAGGTCGACGCCCACCAAGTCAAGCCACACGAATACAAGGAGCTGCCTGAGCTGACGGACGACATGCTCGCCCGCGCCGTGGTCAACAAGGGCGGCCGCCCGCGTGCAGAAAACCCGCGCCAGCTCATCAGCCTGCGCTTGCCACCCGAAGTGATCGAGCGCTGGCGCTCCACCGGGCCTGGCTGGCAAAGCCGCATGGCCGAACGCCTGGCCAAAGGACCACTCCCCCGCTCGACTCGCGCATAGACACAACCAAAGTGTCCCATCAAACAACCTTCAGGAAGGTGTGAGGACATGCCCATGCAGCCCGTCCCACTCGACAAGGCCAGCCGCCTGCTCAACCACGGCCCCACTGTGCTGGTGGGTAGCGCGCACGCCGGGCGCGTCAACGTCATGGCTGCGGCCTGGGCCATGCCGCTGGACTTCACGCCGCCCAAGCTGGCGGTCGTCATCGACAAAGCCACCCTCACCCGCGAACTCGTGGACGCCAGCGGGGTGCTCAGCGTCTGCGTGCCCTGCGTCGCCCAGGCCGACCTGACCCGCGCGGTGGGCGGCGAGAGTGGCAAAGACCACCCCGACAAACTGCAACGCTGCGGCGTGGTCTTCGAACTCGGGCCTCTCACGGCCTGCCCGCTGGTGCAAGGTGCCATCGCCTGGATGGAATGCCGCGTGTTGCCCGCCACCGCGCATGTAGCGGGACCACACGACCTGATCTTGGCCGAAGTGGTCAGCGCCTGGGCCGATGAACGGGTGTTCAGCCGCGGGCGCTGGCACTTCGAGAATGCATCCAGTGAACTGCGCAGCCTACACCATGTGGCAGGTGGATTCTTCTACAGGATTGATGGAAAAGCGGTCTGACACAGTTAATCAAAAAGCATCTACGCCATTAAAGGACGAAGTCAAACCAATACCTCGCTTAAAAATGAAATTCTTCAAAGATCAATCTTTTGCCCTCTTTTTTCTCTATGACGAACTGCAATTTTGCACAAATGATATCCCAGACATGATAGTAGACAAAAGCGGAAACTCATTGGTGATAGCAGCACGAGGCGGCGAACAAACAGATGGGATTCATATACTTGACAACGGCAAACACTTAGTCAAAGGCAACAACCCAGAAAATGGATGGCTGGACATTTATTTGGCCACAAATCATTTAAGGAAACTCTGCAAAACCACCCCAGCGGCATGGCAGATGTAAGCCCAGCGCGGCACACTCGGGCACCATGAAACAAAGCAGCTTTGACTTGAACCTGAGCACGCGCAAGACCCGCAAGCAGGTGTTTTTGCAGCAGATGGAAACCGTGGTTCCATGGGCTGCCCTGGTCGAGCTGATAGCCCCGTATTACAGCGAAGGGCGCAATGGTCGCCCACCCTTTGCGCTGGAGACGATGCTGCGAGTGCACTTCATGCAGCAGTGGTTCAGTCTGTCAGACCCGGCCATGGAGGAAGCCTTCTTCGACACACCGCTTTACCGCGAATTCGCTCAGCTCGATACCTTTGGCCGACTGCCCGACGAGAGCACCATTCTTCGGTTCCGCCACAGGCTGGAGAAACACAAGCTGGCCGATCAGATCCTGGCCACCGTCAACGAACTGCTGCAGCAGCGCGGCTTGCTGCTCAAGGCCGGCACCGCTGTAGATGCCACCCTCATCGCCGCGCCCAGCTCCACCAAGAACAAAGACAAAGCGCGAGACCCCGAGATGCACTCGAGCCAAAAGGGCAACGAGTGGCACTTTGGCATGAAAGCCCACATAGGCGTGGATGCCGACTCGGGCTTGGTGCACACCGTGCGAGGCACCTCGGGCAACGTAGCCGATGTCACCGAGGGCAACAGCCTGCTGCATGGTCAAGAGACCGACGTGTTCGGTGACGCGGGCTACCAAGGCGCAGACAAGCGCCCCGATGCAAAAGCCAGCCACAAATGGCATGTGGCCATGCGCCCAGGCAAGCGCAAGAAGCTGGACAAAGACAGCAACTCGAGGGATGCGCTGATCGACAAAGTCGAGAAGATCAAGGCCGGGATTCGCGCCAAGGTGGAGCACCCGTTTCGGGTGATCAAGCGCCAGTTTGGCTTCACGAAGGTGCGATATCGGGGTCTGAAGAAGAACACCTTGCAGATCAAGACGCTGTTTGCGTTGTCCAACTTGTGGATGGCCCGTCACAAACTGATCGGAGCACAGGCGTGAGTGCGACCGAAACCGGGTCAGTGGCCCTCAGGCGGCCCCAAATGGGGCAAACCGGATACGAATTCCAACCCAAACTGGGCCGGATCGCGCGAAAGCTCATCGGACGAAACTCCGTCAGGCACGTAACACGCTGGCTGGTGGGTTTTTCAGAGCATCCTTAACAAACGAGGAGAAGAATAATATATTTCAAAACAAACAAGACCTAGATTCCATAAATCATGTGATTTCACTTGGAAGTTCAAAGTTCGTCAAACATTTGGTCATTCTAGCTTACTCAGATGGCACAGAATGCGAGAATACACCAGACCGCTGCATAATTAAATCAAAAGTTGGCGGCCCTGAAATTGTCGCGGAGTTCATGCTATCGAAATTCGTCAACAATTTCCGAAGACTAACAAATGAACAAATAGAAAGAGGAGAAATCCCGACGCAAATTGAATACAACAACGACACTACAAGTTCACGCAGGTACACATTCGACTTTAGTCTAGCAGAATCACTTGCAGAATTAGACCCAACCGATGACAGCAATGTGGAAGTGGAAATGGATGGAAGCATTTGGGGAGAAGCATTTTCACGATATCAATTCAACATCAACAACGATGCCGTCAACAAGCTCGCAAAGGAGTTGACAATTCCAGATAGAGTCTTCGCAGTGTTGACACAAGAACAAAAAGAGACACTCAAAAATCAAATTCCAAAAATATTAATAGAGAGAATGGATTTCATTGGTCGTGAAATTTTCGGGCAAAAATTCCCTAGCTACGAAAGCCACATTAGACACCTTGATTCAATTGCCAGGTCCAGAAGCTGGGACCAATCAATGAGCGACCTGCTTGGCGCGGAAGGAAGATACCTTGGCAACGGAATTTCCTATAACAGCGATGGAACCCTTGAAGACTAATAATAGGCAAACCAGCAAGGGGGTCCGGCACGGCACGTAAACAGCGGGGTCAAGTCTTGCCTTTTGCCCAAAAAACCCAGCCAGGATCGACTTGACGTAACGTACTGAAAACGTACGCCTCAGGATCGCGGGCGAAAGCCATGCCCTCCACCCTCACCGCCAGCGAAGCCCGCGCCAACCTCTACCGCCTGATGGACCAGGCGGCAGAGTCGCACCAGCCTGTGACCATCATTGGCAAACGCAACGACGCGGTGCTGGTTTAGGCTGAGGACTGGCAGGCGATCCAGGAAACGCTGACTCTGCTCTCAGTGCCGGGAATGCGCAAGTCGATCAAGGAAGGCATGGCCGAGCCGGTGGACGGTTGCACCACGGAGCTGGACGGTGAGCTGGGCCGTCGTCTTCGCAAAGCACGACCTGAAAGTGGCTCGGGCACGAGGGTCAGGTCTTGCCTTTTGCCCACGCGCGGGCATGAGAGGGTCGTGGGCATGAGGGTCAGATACCGTCTTGCCTTTTGCCACCAAAATTTCCAGCTTGACCAAACGTACCTAAAAACGTACGCTCATCAACATCAGGAGCTCACCATGACCACCACCCTTACCGCCAGCGAAGCCCGCGCCAACCTCTACCGCCTGATGGATCAGGCAGCCGAGTCGCACCATCCGGTGACCATTGTGGGCAAGCGCAACAATGCCGTGCTGGTGTCTGCCGAAGACTGGCGAGCGATCCAGGAAACGTTGTATTTGCTTTCTGTGCCGGGCATGCGTGAGTCGATCAAGGAAGGCATGGCCGAGCCGTTAGACGGCTGCGCCACGGAGCTGGACTGGTGAACTGGGAGCTTGTCTTCACCAAACACGCGCAAAAGGACGCCCAGAAGCTAGCCGCCAGTGGCTTGAAAGCCAAAGCGCAGGAACTGCTGGCTGTGATGACAGAGAACCCTTTTCAGAACCCGCCGCCTTACGAGAAGCTGGTGGGTGATTTGGCAGGGGCGTATTCACGGCGCATCAACATCCAGCACCGGCTTGTGTACCAGGTGCTCGAAAAAGAGCGCTTGGTGAAAGTGTTGCGCATGTGGTCGCACTACGCGTAACCGCAGCTAACGGGCCACGCACCCACGCAAAAAAGGCTCCCGAAGGAGCTTTTTTGGTGGAGCCAACGGCCCAAAGACCGTTTGCGTCAGACCGGAATCAGACAGCCTTGGCGGCTTTTTTCACCATGTCGGTGGTCTGCTTGGTGGCCACGGCAAAGTTGGCCTGGGCGGCTGCCGTGGCTTTCTTGATGCTGGCCTGGGCCGACTCAACAGCTTTCTGGCTGTTGCTCAGGGCGCTCTGGAAAGCGGCCACAGCGGTTTCGGAACCGGCTGGTGCGCTCTTGACGAGCTGGTCCACCGAGGCGCCGAAGGCTTTTTGTGCGTCGGCCATGTTGGCTTCGATCTGCTTGGTGATGTCGGCGCTGCCTTCGGTGGCAATGCTCTGCACGTGCTGGAAGTAAGCGGTGGACTTTTCAGCCAGGGGCTGGAAGAAACCGGTTTGCAGTGTCATGAATTCCTGGGGCGTCTTGGCCGACATGGCGGCTTTGGCGTGGCTGAAGGACTCGCTCACGGCGGCTTTGCCAGCGGCCATGTTGAGTTCCACCAGCTTTTCTGCACCGGTGAAGGCCTTTTTGAAGGCGGCTTCGAAGGCTTCCATGTTGGCTTTGTTGGCGGCGATGATCTGGTCGGCGGGGTTGTTCATGTTCATTTCGGTTTCCTTAATGTGGAGGTGACAGGGGAGCCGCCGGTAGAACATGCATCGGGTCGCCGATTTATGTTGCAGTGCAGCATGGGTTGAATTCTACGGGTATTCCCGCAGATGGCAAGTGTTTTTGCTGCGCTGCAACAAAGTTAGAGGCATTCCCCCAACAACGTCACAAAGTCCGCGCCGGGGGCGTGGCGGTGGCGCTCAAAACCAGGTGGTCACAGCGTCCACCACGCGGTAGGTGTCGTCCACCACCGGGAGCCAGCGCCATTTGTCGAACGTGGTGCACGGGTGCGATATGCCGCTGGCCACGGTGTCGCCCAGGCCGGGCCATTCGGCCTCGGGCGCTGCCGGGTCGTAGCGCAGGTAGGCGTGCTGGTCGTTCAGGGCGTCTATGCGCCAGTGGCTCGGCACCGGCTGTGGCGCCGCACCGTTGCCGGGTGAGCGCCACACGGGCTGCGGCAGGTCCAGGTCGTACGACACATCGCGCTTGCCCATGCCCAGCAGCGCCAGGCCCGGCTCGGGCTGGCTCTGCACGCAGGCCAGCACTTCCAGGGCGGGCTTGAGCGTTTCGCGCAGGTTCAGGCGCTCGCCCACGCAGCACAGGTAGCGCGTGTAGCGCTGGTGGTCGTGCGTGAGGTAACAGCCCGAGCGCAGCACGCCGCGCACCGGGCGACCCAGCGGGGGTGTGAGCCGTTCGGCCACCAGGTCAAAAATGGCCGAGCCGCCGGCCGTGAGGATGATCTCGTCTTGTGCGAACCAGCCGCACGCGATGGCTTCTCGCGCGATCGCGTCCACGCGGTCCATGAGGTGCTGCACGGTGGCGCGGTCTTGGGCGTGGTCACAGGTGGCGGTGGTGCCTTCGTAACACTCAATGCCCGCCAACCGCAGCGCCGGGCTGGCCGCAATGCGCTGGGCAAGGTGCCGCGCTTGCTCTGCCGTGCGGCAGCCGGTGCGCTGGCCGGTCATGCCCAGTTCCAGCAGCACCTCAAACTGGCCCTTGAAACCACGGGCCGCAGCCCAGGCTTCAATCTGGTCCACCTGCCCGAGCGAATCCACCAGAAACAAAGAACGCAGCGCCGACCGCTGTGCGTGCAGCAGCGCCAGCGCGTCCAGCTCGGCGCGCTGCATCACCTGGTTGGCGATCAGCAGCACCGGCACGCCGTGGCGCGCACCCACGGCCGCCTGGAACACGGTGGCAAAGCTGATGCCCCAGGCGCCGGCGTCCAGCTGCATCTGCCACAGCTCGGGCGACATGGTGGTTTTGCCGTGTGGCGCCAGATGCAGGCCACGCTGGGCGCAAAAATCGCGCATCCAGTGCAGGTTGTGCTGCAGGGCGCTTTGTTTGATGACGGCCAGCGGCAAGGCCAGGTCGCCGCGCAGCAGTTGCCAGCCTTGTTCGGCAATGTGTTCGCGCAACAGTGGCGCCTGGCCGGCTGGGAAGCCCTTGAGATGGGGGCCAAAGGTGCATGCGGCGGGCATGGCGCTTCAGTTGCGCTTCTTGCGCGCCTGCGCACGCCGCACCTGGCGGCTTTGCCCGGCCAGTTGCTGCTGCGCCTGCTGTGCCGCACGGCGGGCACGCACGCGCTTGCCCAGGGAGCGGGCCACGATGAAGGCCAGCACAGCGCTGGCCACGATGACGAACAAGGCAGTGGTGTCCATACCGCTCACTCCACCCGCGTGATGCGGTTGGGCTTGAAGCCCAGGTCGGCCGCCTTGCCTTTGCGGCCACGGGCGGCGCGGGCGTTGTTGAGGCTGCGAATCTCCAGCGTTTCGTCGCGCTCTTTGCCACCACGGCCGATGCCTTCGATCTTCACGCTGCGGGTGTAAGCCGCTGCACCCGCCAGGGTGTCTTTGGCGTCCAGGTCAATCAGCATCAAACCGCGCCCGCCTTTTTCCATGGCCTTGAGTTCGGCGATTTCAAAGGTCAGGATGCGCCCGCCGGTGGAGGCGCAGGCCACATGCGTGGCCGCATTCAGCGGCTGGCCGCCCGAGGTGTTGGCTGCGTGCGACGGTGCGCAAATGGTTTCGCCCTCGCCCACGCTGATGAAGGCCTTGCCGGCTTTCTGGCGCGACACCAGGTTGTCCACCGTGGCCAAAAACCCGTAGCCACCGGTGCTGGCGAGCAGCAGCGTGGCGTTGGCCGGGCCGGCAAAGTAGTGCATGGGCTGCGTGCCGCTTTCCAGCTCGATGAGCGTGGTAATCGGCTGGCCGTCGCCACGCGCACCGGGCAAGCTGGCCACGGGCACGCTGTACACGCGGCCATTGCTGCCGAACACGATCAGCGTGTCCACCGTGCGGCATTCAAACGTGCCGTACAGGCCGTCGCCGGCCTTGAACGCAAAGCTGCCCGCCTCGTGGCCGTGGCCGGTGCGGGCGCGCACCCAGCCCTTGCTGGAGATGACGACCGTGACCGGCTCGTCCACCACCTTGATTTCGGCCACGGCCTTTTTCTCGGCCTGAATCAGCGTGCGGCGCGCGTCGGCAAAGGTCTTGGCGTCGGCCTCGATCTCTTTCACCATCAGGCGCTTCAGGCTCCCGGGGTTCCCCAAAATGTCTTCCAGCTTGCCCTGCTCTTCGCGCAGCGTGCTCAGTTCTTGCTCAATCTTGATGGCTTCTAGCCGCGCAAGCTGGCGCAGGCGAATTTCCAGAATGTCTTCGGCCTGGCGGTCGCTGAGCTTGAAGCGCTCGATCAGCGCGGCCTTGGGCTCGTCGCTCTGGCGGATGATGGCAATCACCTCGTCAATATTGAGCAACACCAGCTGGCGGCCTTCCAGAATATGGATGCGGTCGAGCACCTTGTTCAGCCGGTGCTGCGAGCGCCGCACGATGGTGGTCTGGCGGAACTCGATCCATTCGCTCAGCATGAGCCGCAGGCTCTTTTGCGTGGGCCGCCCGTCCAGGCCGATCATGGTCAGGTTGATGGGCGACGAGCTTTCCAGGCTGGTGTGGGCCAGCAGCGCGGTGATGAGCTCCTGCTGCTCGATGCGGCTGCTCTTGGGCTCAAACACCAGTCGCACCGGGGCGTCCTTGCTCGACTCGTCGCGCACCACGTCCAGCACCATCAGCATGCTGGCTTTGAGCTGCGTCTGGTCCTGGCTAAGCGCCTTCTTGCCAGCTTTCACCTTGGGGTTGGTGATTTCTTCAATTTCTTCCAGCACCCGCTGGCTGCTCACGCCGGGTGGCAGCTCGTTCACCACCAGCTGCCACTGGCCGCGCGCCAGGTCTTCAATTTTCCAGCGCGCGCGCACTTTGAGGCTGCCGCGGCCGGTGCGGTAGGCGTCGGCAATGTCACCGGCCGGGCTGATGATCTGGCCGCCGCCGGGGTAGTCCGGGCCGGGCAGGATCGTCAGCAGGTCTTCTTCACTGAGTTTGGGGTTCTTGATCAGCGCCACGCAGGCGTCGGCCACTTCGCGCAGGTTGTGGCTGGGGATTTCGGTGGCCAGGCCCACGGCGATGCCACTGGCGCCGTTGAGCAGGTTGAACGGCAAGCGAGCGGGCAACTGCTTGGGCTCTTCGAACGATCCGTCGTAGGTGGGGATGAAGTCCACCGTGCCTTCGTCAATCTCGTCGATCAACAAGCTGGTGATCCTGGCCAGCCGGGCTTCGGTGTAGCGCATGGCGGCAGCGCCGTCGCCGTCGCGGCTGCCAAAGTTGCCCTGGCCGTCGATCAGCGGGTAACGCTGGCTGAAGTCTTGCGCCATGCGCACCAGCGCGTCGTAGGCGGCGCTGTCGCCGTGCGGGTGGTACTTACCCAGCACATCACCCACCACGCGCGCACTCTTGACCGGCTTGGCTGCGGTGTTGTTGTTCGGCCCGGAAAAGCCCAGTCCCATGCGGTCCATGGCAAACAGAATGCGCCGCTGCACCGGCTTCTGGCCATCGCACACATCGGGCAGCGCACGGCCCTTCACGACGGACAGCGCGTATTCCAGGTAAGCCCGCTGGGCGTAGCTGGCCAGGTTGTCTTCGCCGGGCAACTCTGCCGGTGCGAGATCGAGTTCAGGGGTATCGTTCATGGGGTTTCAGGCATTCGTACAAACAGGCGCGTGCAGAGGGCTGGCTCAGAAACACCGCCGGGCTGGCTCCGCCAGACGGCTGGTGTTGCCCCCTCGGGGGGTGACGCCGAAGGCGGCGCGGGGGGAAATCAAATATCCACTTCCACCGAATCGCCGTGCAGCTCCATCAGCTCCCGGCGCGAAGCGGCTTCGCCCTTGCCCATGAGCTTGGTGATGAGCGCTTCGGTGGCTGCGAAGTCCATAGACCCGAGGTTCACCTGCATCAGGCGGCGGGTGTCGGGGTTGAGCGTGGTGTCCCACAGCTGCTCGGCGTTCATTTCACCCAGGCCTTTGAAGCGGCTGATCTGGCATTTTTCGCGCGGCACGCCGTCCTTGGCGCATTTGTCCAGAATGGCGGTGAGCTCGCCCTCGTCCAGCGCGTACTGCTTGATGGCGGGTTTTTTTCCGCGCGCGGGCACGTCCACCCGGAACAGCGGCGGGCGCGCCACATACAAATGGCCGTTTTCAATCAGCTTGGGAAAGTGGCGGAAGAACAGCGTGAGCAGCAGCACCTGGATGTGCGAGCCGTCCACGTCGGCGTCGCTCAAGATGCAGACCTTGCCGTAGCGCAGCCCGCTCATGTCGGGCGTGTCCAGCGGGCCGTGCGGATCAATGCCGATGGCCACCGAAATGTCGTGAATCTCGTTGTTGGCAAACAGGCGGTCGCGCTCCACTTCCCAGGTGTTCAGCACCTTGCCGCGCAGCGGCAAAATGGCCTGGCTTTCCTTGTCGCGGCCCATCTTGGCACTGCCACCGGCCGAGTCGCCCTCGACCAGAAACACCTCGTTGTGCGCCAGGTCCTTGCTTTCGCAGTCGGTCAGCTTCCCCGGCAGCACCGCCACGCCCGAGCCCTTGCGCTTTTCCACCTTCTGGCCGGCTTTCTGGCGAAACTGCGCGGCCTTGATGGCGAGTTCGGCCAGCTTCTTGCCGTAGTCCACATGCTGGTTCAACCAAAGCTCCAGCGCGGGGCGCACAAAGCTGCCCACCAGGCGCACCGCATCGCGCGAGTTCAACCGCTCCTTGATCTGGCCCTGAAACTGCGGGTCGAGCACCTTGGCGCTGAGTACGTAGCTGGCGCGGGCAAACACGTCTTCGGGCAGCAGCTTCACGCCCTTGGGCAGCAGCGCGTGCAGTTCGATGAAGCCCTTCACGGCCTGGAACAGGCCGTCGCGCAGGCCGCTTTCGTGCGTGCCGCCCGCGCTGGTGGGGATCAGGTTCACATAACTCTCGCGCACCGGCTGGCCGTCTTCGGTGAAGGCCACGCACCAGCTGGCGCCCTCGCCTTCGGCAAAGCTGTCGTGGGCGCTGTCGGCAAAGCCCTCGCCTTCAAACAGCGGAATCACCGGCTCGCCGTGCAGCGTTTGCTGCAAATAGTCGCGCAGGCCGCCCTTGTAGAGCCACACCTGCGTGTCCTTGGTTTTTTCGTTCACCAGCGTCACCGTCACGCCCTGCATCAGCACCGCCTTGCTGCGCAGCAGGTGGGTGAGCTCGTTCATGGGCAGCGCGGCCGACTCGAAATACTTCGCGTCGGGCCAGGCGCGCACCGTGGTGCCCTGCTTGCGGTCGCCCTCGCCTTTGGGCGCGATCACCAGCTGTTCGATCACGTCACCGGCCGAGAACGCCAGCTTGGCCACTTTGCCCTCGCGGTAGCTGGTCACTTCCAGCCGGGTCGAGAGCGCGTTGGTCACACTCACGCCTACGCCGTGCAGGCCACCCGAAAAGCTGTAAGCGCCGCCGCTGCCCTTGTCAAACTTGCCCCCGGCGTGCAGCCGGGTGAAAACCAGTTCCACCACCGGGGCCTTTTCTTCCGGGTGGAGGCCAAACGGAATGCCACGGCCGTCGTCTTCCACACTCACCGAGTGGTCGGCGTGCAGCGTGACCTTGATCTTTTTTCCATGGCCAGCCAGCGCCTCGTCGGCCGCGTTGTCCAGCACTTCCTGGATGATGTGCAGCGGGTTGTCGGTGCGGGTGTACATGCCCGGCCGTTGTTTGACCGGCTCCAGTCCCTTGAGGACGCGGATCGAACCTTCGGAATAAGCGTCGCTGGCGGCGACGGACTTGGGGGCGGCGGGTTTCTCTGTCATGCGCGGCATTGTAGTGCGCGCCCCGCCTTTTCACTGTATGCAACAACAGCTTGCCGGACTGGCGGCTTGCCTGCGTGTGACCGGTTTCGCGCAGGTGGCAGCGGGCATGGGGCAAATTCGCTACATTCCCCGGATGTCCATTGCCTCACCCACCCCGTCCGGCGCGCCCCCAACCCAGGGCCCCGCTGGTCTATCCACCCTGCAGGTGCTCGCCTGCGGTGCTTTCATCGTCACGCTGTCCATGGGCATCCGCCATGGTTTCGGCCTGTGGCTGCAACCCGTGACCCAGTCTCAGGGCTGGACCCGTGAAACCTTTGCCTTCGCGCTGGCGGTGCAAAACCTGTCGTGGGGCGTGTTCGGCATTTTTGCCGGCATGGCGGCCGACCGCTTCGGCGCCTTCAAGGTGCTGGTGGTGGGCGCCGCGCTGTATGCGCTGGGCCTGCTGGGCATGGCCATGTCCACCACCTCGTTGGGGTTCGCGCTCACGGCGGGCATCTTGATTGGGGCGGCGCAGGCCGGCACCACCTACGCGGTGATTTACGGTGTGATCGGGCGGCAAATACCGGCCGAAAAGCGCTCATGGGCCATGGGCGTGGCCGCGGCGGCAGGCTCGTTCGGGCAGTTCCTCATGGTGCCGGTAGAAGGCTGGCTCATCAGCAGCTTTGGCTGGCAAGAAGCGCTCATGGTGCTGGGCGCGGCGGTGCTGCTGATCATGCCGCTGGCCTGGGGCCTGCGTGAACCGGGTTTTGCGGGTGGCACCATGCCCAAGCGCGAGCAATCCATTGTGCAGGCGCTGCGCGAAGCGTTCAAATACCGCAGCTTCCAGCTGCTCATGGCGGGCTATTTCGTGTGCGGTTTCCAGGTGGTGTTCATTGGCGTGCACATGCCGAGCTACCTGAAGGACAACGGGCTGTCGCCCCAGGTGGCGAGCTACGCGCTGGCGCTCATTGGGCTGTTCAACGTGATCGGCACGTACGCCGCTGGCGCGCTGGGCCAGCGCATGCCCAAGCGCTACATCCTGGCGTTCATTTACCTGGCGCGGGCGGTGGCCATCAGCGTCTTCCTGATCGTGCCGCTGTCGCCCGCCAGCGTGTATGTGTTTTCAGCCGTCATGGGCGTGCTGTGGCTGTCCACCGTGCCGCCCACCAATGCGGTGGTGGCGCAAATTTTTGGTGTGGCCCACCTGTCCATGCTGGGCGGCTTTGTGTTTTTCAGCCACCAGATTGGCAGCTTCATGGGTGTGTGGCTGGGCGGCGTGTTGTACGACCGCACCGGCAGCTACGACATCGTCTGGTACATCTCGATTGCGCTGGGCGTGTTTGCCGCCCTGATCAACCTGCCGGTGCGGGAGTCTCCCATCGTGCGCGGGCCCCAGCGCGTGGGAGCGGCGGCGTGAAAACCACCGGCTGGAACGGTCTCTGGGCCAAGGTCACCCTCTGGGCGGGCATCGGTGCAGCGCTGCTGGGCACCCTCAAGCTCTACAACCAGCCCGACTTTTTGTTGAACCTGGCCGACCAGCTCTGGAGTTGCTTCTGATGCCCAACACCGCCCTCCCCTCGACGGGTAGCCCCGTGCTACACGGCAACGAAGCCCCCTCAAGCTGGGTGCGCCGCTGGACGCACCTGATCCCCGCCGGGGGCACTGTGCTGGACGTGGCCTGCGGCCACGGCCGCCACCTGCGATGGCTCGCCGAGCGGGGCCACCGCGTGACGGGCGTGGACCGCTCGCCCGAAGCCATTGCCGCCGTGGCGCCGCTGGGCCGAGCCGTGCTGGCGGACATTGAAAACGGTCCCTGGCCGTTGGAGGGTGAGACCTTTGATGCCGTGGTGGTGACCAACTACCTGTGGCGCCCGCTGTTGCCGCTGATCGTGGCCAGCGTGGCACCGGGTGGCGTGCTGCTGTACGAGACCTTTGCCAGCGGCCATGAGACCGTGGGTCGACCGGCTCGGCCCGACTTTTTACTACAACCCGGCGAGCTGCTGCAGGCCTGCGGTGGGCTGAGGGTGGTGGCCTTTGAAGACGGTTTTTGCAGCGCGCCCGAGCGCTTCGTGCAGCGCATCGCAGCCGTGCGAGAAACCGGGCATTCCGGAGCCACGCCAGTGCGTCGTCTGCTCGACGTCACTGGGTAGAATGCAAGATTACCTGCCCACCGCGGGCCGGCCCGTCCTGACGCTGGGTCAGGGTGCATCCTTTCGAGCCTGAAGCTTATGAAAACCATCACCGGCAGCATCGTGGCCCTGGTCACGCCCCTGTTAGAAGACGGCAGCGTGGACTACCCCACCCTGCGCAAACTGATTGACTGGCACATTGCCGAGGGCACCGACTGCATTGGCGTGGTCGGCACCACCGGCGAGTCGCCCACCGTGACGGTGGAAGAACACTGCGAGATCATCCGCGTGTCTGTGGAACAGGCCGCCAAACGCGTGCCCATCATGGCCGGCTGCGGTGCCAATTCCACCGCCGAAGCCATTGAACTGGCCAAATTTGCCCAAAAAGTGGGCGCCGACTGCCAACTGCAGGTCGTGCCCTACTACAACAAGCCCACGCAAGAGGGCCAGTACCAGCACTTCAAAGCCATTGCCGAAGCCACCGGCGACCTGCCCATCGTGCTGTACAACGTGCCCGGCCGCAGCGTGGCCGACATGTCGGTTGAAACCGCCCTGCGCCTGGCGCAGGTGCCGGGCGTGGTGGGCATCAAGGAAGCCACCGGCAACATTGAGCGGGCGCAATGGCTCATTCGGGAAGCGCCCGAGGGCTTTGCCATTTACTCGGGTGACGACCCCACCGCTGTGGCGCTCATGCTGTGCGGCGGCCAGGGCAATGTGAGTGTGACCGCCAACATTGCACCGCGCCTGATGCACGAGCTGTGTGTGGCCGCCATCGCGGGCGACGTGAAGCGCGCCATGGACATCCAGTTCCGCCTGATGCCGGTGCACAAAAACCTGTTCGTCGAAGCCAACCCGATCCCGCTCAAGTGGGCCATGGCCCGCATGGGCCTTTGCAACGAGACCATGCGCCTGCCGCTCACGCCCATGTCGCGCGCGCTGGTGCCCACGGTCGAAAACGCCTTGCAGGACAGTGGGCTGATCGCCTGACGCAACGGCTCGCCGCCGCCTGCCCCGTCCCTCACACACCTTTCTCTCACCGAGCGCTCCAACATGCCCACTTCCGCACCGTTTGAAACAGCATCCCGCCCGACTGCCGCGGCACACGCCGGCTTCGGTCTGGCACGCCTGAGCCTGCTGGCCGCTGCGGCGGTGCTGGCCACGGGCTGCTCGATCTTGCAAGAAGACAAGATCGATTACAAAAGCGCCGAGCGTGGTGTCACGCTGGATGTGCCTCCCGACTTGACCCAGCTCAGCCGCGACTCGCGCTACAACGTGCCGGGTTCGGTGGTCACCGCCAGCGGCTACCAGACCGCGCAGCCAGCCCAGGCATCCAGCGGCACCACCGCGGTCAACACCGTGGGTGACGTGCGCATTGAACGCGCCGGCAACCAGCGCTGGCTGGTGATTGACCGCCCTGCCGACAAGCTCTGGAGCCCGGTGAAAGACTTCTGGCAAGAAAACGGTTTCCTGCTCGAACTTGACCAGGAAAACCTGGGCATCATGGAAACCGACTGGGCCGAAAACCGCGCCAAGTTGCCACAAGACATCATTCGCCGCACGATCGGCAAGGTGTTTGAAAACCTGTATTCCACCGGCGAACGCGACAAATTCCGTACCCGTCTGGAACGCAATGCCGCCGGTGGCACCGAAATCTACATCAGCCACCGCGGCATGATCGAGGTGTATTCCAGCACCCAAAAAGACCAGACCGTGTGGCAGCCCCGTCCAGCCGACAGCGAACTCGAAACCGAGTTTTTGCGCCGCCTGATGGTGAAGCTGGGGGTGAGCGAAGCCCAGGCCAAAGCGGCTGCAGAGACGGCGCCGGTCCAGGCTGTGGCGCGCGTGACCACGGTCAACAACGTGCCCCTGGTGCAAATAGCCGATGGTTTTGACCGCGCCTGGCGCCGGGTGGGCCTGTCGCTGGACCGCACCGGCTTCACGGTCGAAGACCGCGACCGCACCCAAGGTGTTTACTTTGTGCGCTACGTGCCCGCTCAAGCAACCGACGCGGCCAAGCCCGGCTTCTTTGGCCGGCTGTTTGGCAGCTCGGCACCAGAGGCTACGCCAGCCAAATACCGTGTCGTGGTGCGAAGCAGCGGCGAAAGCACCACGGTGTCGGTGTTGGACGCACAAGGCCAACCCGACAGCTCGGCCAATGCGCAAAACATTTTGCAATTGCTCGCCAACGACTTGAAGTGACAGGCAGCGCTGCTGATGGCAGCGCCTGCGCGTGAAGTCCATGGGTGGACAGCGCTCCAAACGAAAAAAAGCCGCCTAAGGGCGGCTTTTTTGCGACCGGGCTCAAGGCCCGGATGCACGCATTACTGCGCAGGCTTCACAGCAGCTTTGGCGGCTTCGGCAGCAGCGTCAGCAGCGGCTTTGGCAGCATCGGCAGCGCCAGCGGCAGCAGCGTCAGCAGCGGCACCAGCAGCAGCTTCGATAGCACCAGCGACGGTGGGGGTGGCAGCAGCGTCGGTTGCAGCAGGAGCGGCATCGGCAGGAGCGGCGGCAGGAGCGGCTTCCACAGGTGCTGGAGCAGCAGCAGGTGCTGGTGCCTCAACAGGTGCTTCTTCTTTTTTACCGCAAGCGGTCAGGGCAACAGCAGCCAACAGGGTGGCGATCAGGAGGGTCTTATTCATGAGAAATTCCAATGGATGTGTACTAAACGAAGCAAAACGCTTGAATCGACCAAAAAAAAACCCGAACCTTTATTCGAGTTAAATCGATTCAGCCTGACGCCCATTTGTGAATGTGTGTCCCGGCTGGAAGGGAATGATACGCCCGAAAAAACAACCGTGTTTACCCTGATCAAGTATTTCTTTTACTCACAGATTAGCGTTGCAAAAATACAACTTTCAGCTATCTTCCTACAAACCCAAGGTGGTCGGCGGCAGTGACGGACTGCCCTTTTGCCACCAGTGATCCAGCCGCTCAGCCAGCGCCACATGGCGCCGCGCGTCGCGGCTCGCCACCATCACGCCATGGCTGGCATCGATGCGTTCCAGCGTCCAGCCGGGCGACCAGATGGCGCTGGGCAAATCGCCGGCCAAAGCGCTGCTGCAGGCACGCACCTCGATCAGATGGGCCCACGTCACGCGCCACTGCACAAAGCGCGGGTGTTGCAAGCGCAGCGACCCGAGGTCTTGGCCCAGCACCTGCAGCACCCGACCCCGCCGGGCCCAGGCTTGTAGCGAAGCGACCACCGCCCGTTCGCCCAAGGGCCAGTCCAAAAAATTCGGATCACAAAGCACCAGGCGCGGCCACCCCTCAACAGCGGCTGTGGCCAGTGCTTGGCGCACCAGGTCAGCAAACAGCAGCCGCCCCTGCAGACGACCCTCGGGCAACGGCTGCCATGCGCCGGGCGCATCAGGTGTGTGGGAAGCGTCGGTCATGGTGGTCTCCTGGCGCGCTTGATCGCAGGCCTTTCAGAAGGTCAGGCAGCGTGTAGCCATCCGGCTTCAAACCAGTCTTGCAGCAGTGCGCGCGCGTCTGCGCTGGCGCGCTGCACCTGCGCAGCCGTGAGGCGCCGCTCGTCTGCCAGCGCACGCATCAGCCGGGCATCGGCACCACCCGCATGCAGGCTCTCCCCGTTGATGAACACATGGCGCTTGTCGTACATCATGCGGGTGCGCCGGTCCAGCTGCACCGCGCCGGGCGCCCAGTCGGCCTCGGGCTCTTCAAACCACACCCGCGGCTTGGGCTCGGTCATGACCTCGCCCAAAGCACAGGCGAGCGACTGGCGCTCGGCCAGCAGGCGCTGCAGCGCGTCGACCGCAAACGCTTCGAGGGCGGGCGGCATGGCGGCGGGTGTCGCGGTGGCAGGCTGAGCCGGGTCGCGGTAGAGCGTGGCATCTTCAAAGTCGTCGGCCATGCGCTGCAACAGTTCACCGGCCAGCCCGCCGCGCTGCGGCACGCGAAAGCCCACGGAATAGGTCATGCAGTCGTCGCCCACGGCCACGCCGTCGTGCGCCCAACGCGGCGGCAGGTACAGCATGTCACCGGGGTTGAGCAGGTGCTCTTCCTCGGGCTCAAAGTTGCTCAAAATTTTCAGGGGAACGCCCTCCTCCAGCGTCAAGTCTTTCTGGCGGCCGATGCGCCAGTGGCGCTGCCCACTGGCCTGCAGCAAAAATACGTCGTAGCTGTCGAAATGCGGGCCCACCCCGCCGCCATCACTGGCCCACGAGATCATGAGGTCGTCCAGCCGGGCGTCGGGCACAAACCGAAAGCGCTGCAGCAACTCGTGTGCAGCGTTCACATGCAGGTCCACGCCTTGCACCAGCAGCGTCCAGCGAGGTTGCTTGATGGGCGGCAAGGCGGTCCGTGCCAGGGGGCCGTGCTTGAGCGTCCAGCCTTTGGCCTGGTGCACGATCAGGCGCGACTCGACCGCTTCGTCTGCAGCCATGGCAAACAGTTGCTGGCGCGTGAGAAAGGGCTTGAAGCCCGGCAACGCATTGCGGATCAGCAGCGGCTTTTTCTGCCAATGGCGGCGCATGAACTGCGCGGGAGAGAGACCACCCAGCATCGCGGTAGGTGCATCGGGTTGGGGATGAGCGGCCGCCACGGGGGCGCTGGCCAGGCTGGAAGGGTTGGCTTTGAACATGGGACAATTGTCCAATGAAAAGCCCTATGACCATCACCGAACAATGCGTTGTGGCCCTGACCTGGACGCTGAAAGACACGCTGGGCGAAGAACTCGATGTGCTCGACGAGCCGATGGAGTTCTTTGTCGGCGGCAACGACCTGCTGGCCAAGATCGAGGAAGCCCTGCAAGGCCACGAAGCCGGCGCCACCGTGGACCTGCACCTGGAGCCGCAAGACGCCTTTGGCGACTACGACGACACCCTGCTGTTTCTGGAGCCTCGCCACCTGTTTCCCGCTGAGCTGGAAGAAGGCATGGGTTTTGAAGGCCTGCCCGCCGGCTGCAACCCCAACGCGCCCAAAGACCGCCTGTACTTTGTCAGCGACATCTACCCCGAACATGTGGTGCTGGACGCCAACCACCCGCTGGCGGGCATTGCGCTGCGCATCTCGCTCAAGGTGCATGCGGTGCGCGAAGCCGAGGAAAACGAAGTCGGTGCTGGCTCGCTGGGTACCGGGTTTTTCAGCATGCAGGTGAACCCGATACCGGCGGACGACACACCCGACGACCACACGCCCACGCTGCACTGACCCCCGACGGGTTACACGCAAAAAAAAAGGCTCCTGACGGAGCCTTTTTTTCGTCGTGATCGGCACTCAGGCGCGACCGGTGGAGCCGTAGCCCCCTGCACCGCGTTCGCTGGCGGCACCAAATTCCGCCACCACATTGAACCGCGCCTGCACCACCGGCACGATCACCATTTGCGCAATGCGCTCCATGGGCTCAATGGTGAAGGCCACGTCGCTGCGGTTCCAGGCGCTGACCATGAGCTGCCCCTGGTAGTCGCTGTCGATCAGCCCGACCAGGTTGCCCAGCACGATGCCGTGTTTGTGGCCCAAGCCCGAACGCGGCAGGATCATGGCCGCAAAGCCCGGGTCGGCCAGGTGAATGGCCAACCCCGTGGGCACGAGCTGCCAGGCATTGGGCGCCAGCGTCAAGGGCGCGTCCAGGCAAGCCCGCAGGTCCAGGCCGGCACTGCCGCTGGTGGCGTAGGCCGGGAGCTGTTCCGCCATGCGCGGGTCCAGCACTTTCACGTCGATCTGCATCTGAAAGCTCCCGTCGCTCATTCGGCTTTTTTCATCGCATCTTCGAGCGCCTTGGCAGGATCCACTTCCGCTTCCTCTTCGGCGGTGGGCTCTGGCACGGCAGCATCCGCTGCGCCACCACCGCTCATGTCCGGTGCGTCGTCATCGTCCGTCTGTAGATCTTGCATGTTGTTCAACATGTCGCTCACGGCCGCGTCGTCCACCACGGTGGCCTTGTCCAGGTTGCCGGTCACGATGCCTGGGTTCAACACAATGACCGCGACCATGATGACCTGAAGCATGATGAAGGCGATGGAGCCTTTGTAGATCTGGGCGGTGGTCACGGCCTTGATGCGCTTGCCGGTCACCACGTCGTCGTAGTCATTGCGCGCGGCCACGCTGCGCAGGTAGAACAACGCGAAGCCAAACGGCGGCGTGAGGAACGAGGTTTGCAGGTTCATCGCCAGGATGATGCCGAACCAGATCAGGTCGATGCCCAGCTTGTCGGCCACTGGCACCAGCAACGGAACCACGATGAACGCGATTTCGAAGAAGTCGATGAACATGCCCAGGATGAACACAATGAAGTTCACGACAACCAGGAAGCCGATCTGACCACCGGGCAACTTGTCAAACAGGTGCTCAACCCAAATGTGGCCGTCG
The DNA here is from genome assembly GCF_058731905.1 of Hydrogenophaga sp. L99. Classification (NCBI taxonomy): domain Bacteria; kingdom Pseudomonadati; phylum Pseudomonadota; class Betaproteobacteria; order Burkholderiales; family Comamonadaceae; genus Hydrogenophaga; species Hydrogenophaga sp. L99. Next base: position 2,432,789 of record NZ_CM178972.1, read on the forward strand.
GCCGCGTTGAACGTGAAGGCGAAGACCGTGGAGCCGATCAGGATGAACATCACGAAGATGGCCAGCTTGGTGCTGTTCTCCAGCGCCTGCTTGAGCAGGTTGAACGACAGCGTGCGCCGGGCACCGGCCATGATGAGCGCGCCGATGGCACCCATCGCGCCACCTTCGGTAGGGGTCGCCACACCCAGGAAGATGGTGCCCAGCACCAGGAAAATCAGCACCAGCGGCGGAATCAACACGAACGTCACACGCTCGGTGAGGCGCGACAACAGGCCGAGCTTGAACAACCGGTTCAGCAACGCAAGACCGAGAGCCAAGAACGCACCAATGGCGGTGGAGAGGATAAATACCTCGTCACCAGGTGCCGCATTTTCCCGCTCCAGCAAGGGGTTCAGGATGGACTCGTGCGCCTGCGACCACAGCACACTGGCGACCGCACACACCGACAGCAGCACCAGCAGCGACATGTGGCCGCTGGAGCCGTTGGGCTCATTGTAAATACGCGCCTCAGGCGGCAGTGCCGGTACCCAGCCCGGTTTCACCAGCGCCACCACCACGATAAACAGCAGGTACAAGCCCACCAGCGACAGGCCAGGGATCAGGGCACCGGCGTACATGTCACCCACCGAGCGGCCGAGCTGATCGGCCAGCACGATCAGCACCAGCGACGGCGGCAGCGCCTGCGCCAGCGTGCCCGATGCGGTGATGGTGCCGGTGGCGATGGTGCGGTTGTAACCGTAACGCAGCATGATGGGCATGGCGATCAGGCCCATGGAGATCACCGATGCAGCCACCACACCGGTGGTAGCAGCAAGCAACGCGCCAACCAGCACCACCGCGATACCGACACCACCGCGCAGCGGACCAAACACCTGGCCCACGGTTTCCAGCAAGTCTTCAGCCATGCGGCTGCGCTCCAGCACGATGCCCATGAGCGTGAAGAACGGAATGGCCAGCAGCGTGTCGTTCTGCATGATGCCGAACACCCGTAGCGGCAGCGCCTGGAACAGGTTGGACGGGAACAGGCCCAGCTCCATGCCGATCAGGCCAAAAAACAAACCGGTGGCTGCCAGCGAGAAAGCGACCGGAAAACCGATGACCAAAAACGCGATCAACCCGATGAACATCACCGGGACAAAGTTGGCGGACAAAAATTCAACCATGGTGAAGTCCGATCAGTGCTTGTTGGCCGAAGCGAGTGACGCTTCAAGCTTGAGTTTTTCGGCCTCGGCAATTTCTTTCGCCAGCAACTCGGTTTCGCTGGGCCCGGAGTGGCTCAGCGGGTCAGGGCCATGCCCTGTCAAAAAGGCGAAGCGCTTGACCAGCTCACTCAAACCTTGCAGGGCCAGCAGGGCAAAGCCCAGCGGAATGATCGCGTACACGGGCCAGCGAATCAGGCCGCCAGCGTTGGACGACATCTCACCCGAAGTCCACGCGTTCACGAACAGGGGCCAACCTTCCAGGATCATCAGATAACACAGGGGCAACAGAAAAATGATGATGCCGCCCACGTCGATCCAGTTGCGGGTGCGGGCCGAGAACTTGGAGGAAATGAAGTCGATGCGCACATGGGCGTTGCGCAAAAAGGCGTAGCCGCCGCCCAGCATGAACACCGCGGCAAACAGGTACCACTGGATTTCAAGCCAGGCGTTGGAGCTGGTGCCAAAGGTCTTGCGAATGACCGCATTGCCGGCGCTGATGAGGGTGGCGGCCAGAATCATCCACATGGCAGACTTGCCAATGAGGTCACTGAGGCCGTCAACCAGACGGGAGAGCTTGAGCAGGAGAGGCATAACGGTTCCCCAAATGGGTAGGGTGTGAATGGCAGCGCAGAAGTCTATAGAAACCTGTGGGCGATCACGGCGGGCCGAAGCAAAAAATGATCAGACACCGAGCCACCCTGGGAGGGATGGCTCGGTGTCGGATCAAAAAACCCCGCACAGGCGGGGTTTTTTGCCGGACAGGTGTGCCGCTTACAGCTTGGCCGACTGCATGTAGCGGTCGAACTGGGCTTCGGTGAAGCGGAACCAGAGGTTTTGCTCTTTGCGGAAATCTGAGTAATCCGTGTAGATTTTTTTCCAGTTCGGATTGGTCTCACTCAACTCCGCATACAGCTCCATCGACTGCTTGTAAGACTCGTCCATCACCACTTTGGGGAACGGCAGCAGCTTGGCACCACCGGCCACCAACCGCTTCAAAGCGCCTGGATTGCGGGCATCGTACATGGCCTGCATCGTGGTGTGGGCATGCGATGCAGCGCACTCGACAATGGCCTTGTTCTCGGTCGACAAGGCGTTGAAAGCAGCCTTGTTGATGTAGAAGTCAAGCTGTGCGCCGCCTTCCCACCAGCCTGGGTAGTAGTAGTTCTTGGCGACTTTTTGGAAGCCCAATTTTTCATCGTCGTACGGTCCGATCCATTCGGTCGCGTCGATGGTGCCTTTTTCCAGCGCCTGGTAGATCTCGCCACCGGGGATGTTCTGGGGCACGGCGCCCATGCGGGTCATGACCTTGCCAGCAAAACCGCCCACGCGCATTTTCAGGCCCTTGATGTCGGCCAGCGTGTTGACTTCCTTGCGGAACCAGCCACCCATCTGGGCACCCGTGTTGCCACCTGGGAAGTTCACGATGTTGTACTGGTCGTAGAACTCGCGGAACAGCTTCAAGCCGTTGCCGTCGTAGTACCAGGCGGTGAGCTGGCGGCTGTTCAGACCAAACGGAATGGCCGTACCCAGGGCAAACGTGTCGTCCTTGCCGAAGTAGTAGTAAGGCGCGGTGTGACCGGCCTCCACCGTACCGGCCTGAACAGCGTCCACCACACCGAAAGCGGGCACCAGTTCGCCGGGCGCATGCACCGTCACCTGGAACTTGCCACCCGACATTTCGTTGATCTTCTTGGCAAACACATCGGCCGCGCCGTGGATGGTATCCAGCGCCTTGGGGAAGCTCGATGTCAGACGCCAGCGAATGGTCTCGCTGGTTTGAACAGCAGGCGCAGCAGGCGATGTGGCGGCGGGGGCAGCAGCCTCTTCCTTTTTGCCACAGGCAGCCAGAATGCCGGCTACTCCAGCGATTCCGGTGGCGGCAATGATGGAACGACGATCCATAGTGGGTAACTCCGTGGTTGTTGATATCCAACTGGCTTGCGCGGATGCACAAGCCATTGACGTTTAAGCCGCCCACATTCTAAGAGGCCCGAGGACCGACTCGTCAGGGGTTTTCCCTTGAGAATTTCCTGGAAATGAATGTTTTTGAGGTCATTTCCAGCCACCGCGCGGCGACGTGAAATTCCGCTCACAAGCGACGTGAAAAACCATCCGAAGAATGGCTAAAAACACCCCCTCAGGCGGTGCGTTTGTCCCTTGAAACGCGTGCATGCACGTCATGCGCATGGATGGACTCGAAGTTGGTCACATCCACCGCATAGGCGTCAATGCGGGGGTCGCGTTCCAGCGCCAGCGCCACATCGCGCACCAGGTCTTCGACGAATTTGGGATGCGCGTAAGCCCGCTCAGTCACCCACTTTTCGTCGGTGCGCTTGAGCAAGCCCCACAACTCGCAAGAGGCGTTGTCTTCGGCAAAACGCACCAGTTCGGTCCAGGCCATGGGCGCGTTGAGCAACACCTCCAGCCGAATGTGTGAACGCTGGTTGTGGGCACCATCGTCGCTGACCTCTTTGGAGCAAGGGCACAGCGACTTAACCGGCACAGTCGCGATCATGCGCACGTCGGTGGAATCGCCCACGTTGTGCACCACCGACCAACCGCCGTCGTATTCCATCAGGCTCTGCAAGCCAGACACTGGCGCGGATTTGCGGATGAAAAACGGGAAACTCACCTCGAAACCCCCGGTGGTGGTCTCCAGCAGCGCCAGCAGCTCGGGCATGGCGGTTTGGAGCCGCTCGAAGGTGACGGGCAACGCGTCACCTTCCTCTGGCTGGGTGAAACCGTCCAACCACGCCAGCAGGCGCGACATGTGCGCGCCTTTTTGCTCGGCGCGCAAACCGACATGCACATGCCAGGTGCCCACGCTGTGTTGCAGGCGTTCAGCCACCCTCAGCGCAATGGGGTAGCGCAGGTTTTTCACGCCCACTTGGGCAATCGGCATGGCGCGTGGGTCGTGGCGGCTCTGCACATCGGGCATGGGAACCGGCGCAGCAACGTTGAGCGGCTCCATCACGCTGCCGCTTTCAAACCGGCATCGGCAACCAGCAGGTCACCAAAACGCTGACGCACCGAGCGCTCAATGCCGGCGGCATCAAGGCCGACCATGGCCAGCAGCTTGACTGGGTCGCCGTGTTCAATGAACTCGTCGGGCAAGCCCAGTTGCAGCACCGGCAGGTTCAATCCCTCGGCCTGCAGGGCTTCCAGCACGGCGCTGCCGGCACCGCCCTGCAAGCAGCCCTCTTCCAGGGTCACCAAGGCCTGATGGCTTGCGGCCAGTTCGCGCAGCAGTTCCACATCAACAGGCTTGGCCCAGCGCATGTTGGCCACGCTGGCGCCCAGCCTCTCGGCCGCCGCCAGCGCGGGGTGCAACAAGGTACCAAACGCCAAAATGGCCACGCCTTGGCCCTTGCGCGTCCATTCGCCGCGGCCATAAGGCAGGCCTTCCAGGCCAGCAGGCTGCACCGCCCCCACGCCCGCACCGCGCGGGTACCGCACGGCCACTGGGTGATTTTGCTCAAAGGCGGTGCTGAGCAGCTGGCGGCATTCGGCCTCGTCGGCCGGGCAGGCCACCGCCATGTTGGGAATGCAGCGCAGGAAGGCGATGTCGTAGGCACCGGCGTGGGTGGCACCGTCGGCGCCCACCAGACCGGCGCGGTCCAGCGCAAACACCACGGGCAGGTTTTGCAACGCCACGTCGTGGATCAACTGGTCGTAGCCGCGCTGCAAGAAGGTGGAATAAATAGCCACCACCGGCTTCAAGCCTTCGCAGGCCAGACCAGCGGCGAAAGTGACGGCGTGCTGCTCGGCAATGCCGACGTCAAAGTAGCGGGCCGGGAAGCGGCGCTCAAACTCAACCATGCCAGAGCCTTCGCGCATGGCTGGCGTGATGCCGACCAAGCGGGGGTCGGCAGCGGCCATGTCGCACAGCCACTGGCCAAAGACTTGGGTAAACGTGGTTTTCGGCGGCGTGGCGGGCTTGGTGAGGCCCACCGCCGGGTCGAACTTGCCGGGACCGTGGTAGGCCACGGGATCGGCTTCGGCCAGTTTGTAGCCCTGGCCTTTTTTGGTGACCACGTGCAAAAACTGCGGGCCGCTGTCGGTGTCGAGCAAATGGCGGATGTTTTCCAGCGTGGGAATAAGCGAGTCGAGGTCGTGGCCGTCGATGGGGCCGATGTAGTTGAAGCCAAACTTTTCAAACAGCGTGGCCGGCACCACCATGCCCTTGGCGTGCTCTTCAAGGCGCTTGGCCAGTTCAAACAGGGGCGGCGCGTTTTTCAGCACCTGCTTGCCCACGTTTTTGGCGGCGGCGTAAAACTGGCCGCTCATGAGCTGGGCCAGGTAGCGGTTGAGCGCGCCCACGGGTGGCGAGATCGACATGTCGTTGTCGTTGAGCACCACCAGCAGTCGGCCTTCGGCCACGCCGGCGTTGTTCAGGGCTTCAAAGGCCATGCCGGCGGTCATGGCGCCGTCGCCGATGATGGCCACGGCGTTGCGGTTTTCGCCCTTGATCTTGGCCGCCAGCGCCATGCCCAAAGCGGCCGAAATGCTGGTGGACGAGTGCGCCGTGCCGAAGGTGTCGTATTCGCTTTCTTCGCGGCGCGGAAAGCCGCTGATGCCGCCCTGCTGGCGCAGGCTGTGCATGCGGTCGCGGCGACCGGTCAGGATTTTGTGCGGGTAGGTCTGGTGGCCCACGTCCCAGACCAGCCGGTCTTCGGGCGTGTTGAACACATAGTGCAGCGCCACGGTGAGCTCAACGGTGCCGAGGTTGGAGCTCAGGTGCCCCCCGGTGCGGGCCACGCTGTCCAGCAAAAAGGCCCGCAGCTCATCGGCCAGGGGGTGCAACTGGGTGCGCGACAGACGCCGCAGGTCGGCAGGCGACTGGATGTGGGACAGCAAGGAACTCATGGGTGGGTCGCGTCGTGCGCTGTAAAAGAACTCAAAGGGCGAGGGATGGGCTCAGTGGGCGCGTCGCCCCACCCAGTCGGCCAAAGCGTGCAGGTTGTCCAGCTGGGTCAGTCCGGTCTGGCGCAGCGCGTCGTGCGCCTGGTCCAGCACCCGGTCCGCATAGGCCTGGGCCTGTTCAAGGCCCAGCAGGGAAACAAAGGTGGGTTTGTCGCAGGCGGCATCTTTGCCTGCAGTCTTCCCCAAGGTCGCGGAGTCGGCGGTCACATCCAGAATATCGTCAACCACCTGGAACGCCAGGCCCAGACTGGCACCGTACTGCGCCAGATGCGCCTGCGCCGCCGGGCTGACGTGGCCGGTGGCAGCACCCATCACCACGCTGGCCTGGAGCAAGGCGCCGGTTTTCAGGCGGTGCATGCCTTCCAGGGCGGCCTGATCCAGCGCCGTACCCACACTGGCCAAGTCCACCGCCTGACCGCCCGCCATGCCAACGGCACCGGCCGAGCGTGCGAGCAAGCGGCACAAACTGGCCGACATGTCGGGTGCCATGCAGCCATCGTCAGGTACCAGCAATTCGAAGGCCAGCGCCTGCAGCGCGTCACCAGCCAGCAGGGCCTGGGCTTCGCCAAATTGCACATGCACCGTGGGCTTGCCTCGGCGCAACACATCGTTGTCCATGCAGGGCATGTCGTCGTGCACCAGCGAATAGGCGTGGATCAGTTCCACCGCGCACGCAGCCCGCATGGCCGCAGCAGCTGAGCCCCCCACGGCGGCGCTGGTGGCCAGCACCAGCAGCGGGCGCAGGCGCTTGCCGCCGTCCAGCACCGCGTAGCGCATGGCCACGCCCAGGCCCGCGGGCGCGTCGGGCGACACCCACCCGGACAGCGCCTGCTCGACCGCCGCCTGCTGCGACGCGCGCCAGGCCACAAATGCTGCGTTTTCTGTGGGCACGGCGCTCATGCAGCGTCCCACGGCTTGAGCTCACCGCCTTCGAGCACCTTGATCTGGTTTTCCACCGCTTCGAGCCGCGCACGGCAATACGCCAGCAGCTCGGCGCCGCGCTGGTAGCGGGTGAGCAGCTGGTCCAGCGGCAACTGCCCGGCATCGAGCTGGGACACCAGTTGCTCCAGCTCCTCAAGTGCAGCTTCGTAGCTGGTGGCGACCGCGCTGGCAGCGCCCGCGCGGGCCGGGGATTTGGTCGGTTTGGATGGGGTGGGTGATGTCATGGGCAGCAACAGAACAGACCGGCTTGCCGTCGGGGCGGGCCACAGCCAGCACCCGGCCAGCCAGACCGTCGATCGAAGATTTTAGCCGGGCGAGGCGCGGCAGCAGCCACCCAGGAAAACCGGCGCCGCGCGCCCGGGGGCCAAGCCCCGGGCCAGCAGGGCCCCCGGGGTACAATCCGCGCTCATTTTTTCATCACTGACGGACAAGCTTTGTCCGGAGGGACGCACCACTCCACCCATCCCGCGCGAATTCGATTTTCGACCAGCGCTTACCCTGCCCCTTCATAGGGGGAGTCTCTAGGTCAAGACCACCATGTCTGATTTAAGTCTTCAATTACAGCAGGCCAGAAGCCAACTCCCGGTTTCCAGCTATTTCAACCAGACGCTCTTTGAGCGCGAACTGGAAACCCTCTTTCAGCGGGGCCCCCGGTACGTGGGGCATGAACTTGCTGTGCCCAACGTGGGCGACTACCACGCTCTGCCGCAGGAAGCCGGGGGGCGCGCTTTGGTGCGCACCGAAAATGGCGTGGAACTGGTGTCCAACGTGTGCCGCCACCGCCAGGCGGTGATGCTCAAAGGCCGCGGCAACCTGGGCACCACACAAAGCGGCAGCGCCGGCGGCAACATTGTGTGCCCCCTGCACCGCTGGACCTACAGCGGCGGCCGGGGCAACACGCCCGCCGGCAACCTGGTGGGCGCACCGCATTTTGCCAAAGACCCCTGCCTGAACCTGAACAACTACAAATTGCGCGAATGGAACGGGCTGCTGTTTGAAGACAACGGCCGCGACATTGCTGCCGACCTGGCCAACATGGGCCCGCGCACGGCCCTGAACTTTGAGGGCATGGTGCTGGACCACGTGGAGCTGCACACCTGCAACTACAACTGGAAGACCTTCATTGAGGTCTACCTGGAGGACTACCACGTGGGGCCGTTCCACCCGGGTCTGGGCAACTTCGTCACCTGCGACGACCTGCGCTGGGAATTCAAGCCCGAGTATTCGGTGCAAACCGTGGGCGCTGCCAACCTGCTGGGCAAGGCGGGCAGCCCGGTCTACCAGCGCTGGCAGCAGCAGCTGATGCAATACCGCCAGGGGCAAATGCCCGAACACGGCGCCATCTGGCTCACCTACTACCCGCACATCATGGTGGAGTGGTACCCGCATGTGCTCACGGTTTCGACCCTGTTCCCTGTCAGCGTGGACAAAACGCTGAACATGGTGGAGTTTTATTACCCCGAAGAAATTGCCGCCTTCGAGCGCGAATTTGTGGAGGCCCAGCGCGCGGCTTACATGGAAACCTGCATGGAAGACGACGAAATTGCCGAGCGCATGGACGCAGGCCGCAAGGCACTGCTGGCCCGTGGCGACAATGAGGTGGGCCCCTACCAGAGCCCCATGGAAGACGGCATGCAGCACTTTCACGAGTGGTACCGCCGCCAGATGAGTGGCGCGGCCCTGGACTGATCGAGGCCCGGGTATTCCCACAAGACCTCCTCACCACACGGGCGCCTGAACCATGCAGGCGTTGTGGATGCTGCTCGCGTCGCTGTTTTTTGCCACCATGGGGGTGTGCATCAAGTTCGCGTCTGAGCATTTCAACAGCTTTGAAATCGTCTGCTACCGCGGCATGGTGGGCGTGATCTTTTTGCTAGGGATGACCCGCGTGCGCGGGGTTTCGTTGCGCACCACGTTGCCCATGATGCATTTCTGGCGCAGTGTGGTGGGCGTCACCGCGCTCACCTCGTGGTTCTATGCCATCGCCGCCCTGCCGCTGGCCACGGCCGTCACGCTCAATTACATGAGCAGCGTGTGGATTGCCGCCTTTCTGCTGGGCGGCGCGCTGCTGGTGCAGGGGCGCAACGCACCCATCAAACAACAAGGCCCTTTGTTTCTGGCGGTGCTGGCTGGTTTCGCGGGGGTGGCCATGATGCTGCGCCCCACCCTGAACGAAGACCAGTTTGTGGGCGCCTTCGTGGGCCTGCTTTCAGGCATTTTTTCAGCCTTTGCCTACCTGCAGGTGGCCGCACTGTCCCGCGCGGGCGAGCCCGAAAGCCGCACCGTGTTTTATTTCTCCATTGGCGCGGTGCTGGCCGGGGCGCTGGGCATGGTGTTTGTGGGCGCGAGCACATGGCACTGGCCCAGCGCGCTGTGGCTGCTGCCCATTGGCTTGCTGGCGGTGTTTGGCCAGCTGTGCATGACGCGCGCTTATGCCAGCGGCGCCACGCTGGTGGTGGCCAATCTGCAGTATTCGGGCATTGTGTTTGCGGGCATCTACAGCCTCACCATTTTTGGCGACCAACTTCCCCTGATCGGCTGGCTCGGCATGGGCCTGATCATTGTGAGCGGCATCGCCGCCACGGCCCTGCGTGCGCGGGCGGTGCCACATGCGCCGGCCGAAGAGCACTGAAAACACCGGTGCGCTGGGCCCACGGCCCGCGCACCCCTAAACGCGGCGCTTTCGGGGCCTCGCCAAGGGCCAGCAGCTACCGCACAATGTGCGCATGTATGCCACCCTTATCTCCGCCACCGAACTGAAACAGCTGCTCAACGCCGACACGCCCGTGCTGGTGTACGACTGCAGCGCCGACCTGATGAACCCCGCCGCGGGCAGGGCGCAATTTGAAGCCGAACACATACCCGGTGCCCGCTTCGTTGGCCTGGACGAGCACCTAAGCGACAAAACCAGCCCGGACCGCGCCAGCGGCGGGCGCCACCCCCTGCCCTCGCGCGAGCGCTTCGCCGCCTGGCTGGGTAGCACCGGCCTGGCCTCACCCGCCACCCAGGTGGTGGTGTACGACCGGCAAAGCGCCAACTACTGCGGCCGCCTGTGGTGGATGCTGAAATGGTGCGGCCACGAGGCCGTGGCCGTGCTGGACGGCGGCTGGGCCGCCTGGGTGGCCGCGGGCGGCTCGTCCGAAAGCGGCCCTGGCCCGGGACCAACGAACGCATCAAGCGCGTATCCACTCAGCCCGGCGCGCGCCGCCACCGCCAACACGCCCACCATTGCCCAGCGGCTGGGGAGCCCGGGCCTGACCTTGATCGATGCACGTGCGGCGGCCCGCTTTCGCGGCGAAATGGAGCCGCTGGACCCGGTGGCGGGCCACATTCCCGGTGCGCTGAACCGGCCGTTCACTGACAACATCGGGCCCAACGGCCGCTTCAAGCCAGCGAACGAGCTGCGTGCCGAGTTCGAGCAGCTGCTGGCCGGGCGCGACCCCGCCAGCGTGGTGCACCACTGCGGCAGCGGCGTGAGCGCCATTCCCAACCTGCTGGCCATGGAAGTGGCTGGCCTGGGGCGCACCGCGCTGTACCCCGGCAGCTGGAGCGAATGGTGCAATACGCCGGGCGCACCGTGTGCGCGGACTTAAGTTCGGGGCGATGTGCTCCGATATACCCGCATAGCAATGCGCCTTGCTCGCAGACCGGCGCTCAACACGCCCTGGTTCTGCACACACCCGATGCGTGCCCCACGTGAACCCCACTCCTCCGACACCTTCTGCTGACCACGGGTCCATTGCCCTCCATTCGACGCTGCAGTCGGTCTCGTTGCTGATCGGTATTGCGGCCAGTCTGCTCACGCCGCTGGTGCACTGGAGCACCACCAACCCGCTGGAAACCTGGGCAACAGCCCTGGTGGCGGTGTTGGGCTGGTTTGCATTTGCGCTGGTGCGCTCAGGGCACACACGATTCATCCCGCACCTGCTGGTGTTCGGCGTGCTCTCAGCGTCCATTTTGGCGGTGCTGGCCCACGGCTCGGTGCGCACGGCAGGCGGCTTCCTGTTTGTGGCCGCGGTGGCGGGGGCAGGCATTTTGCTGGGACGCAACGCGCTCATGGCGTCGGTCGCGTTCAGTGTGGTGTCGCTGGCGGCGCTGACCTATGCCGAACGCAGCGACTGGCTGCACACCCCCAACTTTGAGGTCGGCTTCAAGGTCTGGCTCACCCACTCTGCCACGCTCACCGTGGTCGCCATACTGGTCTATTACAGCCGCCTGCGGGCACAGCAAGCTGCCACCCAACAGCTGGAGGAATACGAACGGCGCAAGCGCACCGAGCAAGAGAGGGACCGCAACCTGGAGCGCTTCGCCCGCATCTTTCACAACTCACCCAGCCCCATGATTGCCCAGTCGGCCCACAGCGGTGTGGTGCTGGACGTCAACCCCGCGTTTGAGCGCTGCTACGGTTACACCAAAGAACAGCTGCTGGGCCGCGTGGAGAGTTTTCTGTGGGCCGACCCGGCAGAACGCGAGGCCTATGCCTTGCGCCTGTTCAGTCAGCGCAGCATCCGGCAGCACCCGGCGCTGGGCCAACGTGCAGACGGCAGCACCTTCCACACCATGCTGTCCAGCGAACTGAGTGACGATCGGGAAGACAAACTGATCATCACCACCGTGACCGATGTCAGCGTGGAGAACGAAGCATTGGTGAAGCTTCAGCGCTCCGAAGAGCGCTTTGCCAAAGCCTTCAATTTCAGCCCGCTGAAGATGACCATCACCCGTCTAAGCGATGGCAAGTTTGTTGAGGTCAACCAGGCCCGAGACCCTGTGCAGGGTCTGGGCAGGCAAGACTTGATTGGCAGAACGACGCTGGATACAGGCGGCTGGCTGAGCCCGCAGGAGCGCCATATTTTCATCAGTCGCATCCAGCGCGAAGGCCACCTGAGCGGCTACGAGACGCGCATGCGGCACGCCGACGGCCAGGTGATCGACGCCAAGATGTGGGCCGAGCTGATCGAGATCGACGGCGAGGACTGCATACTTTCCTGCTTCGTGAACACTACTGAAGAAAAACGGCGCGAAGCGCTGTTGCTGAGCGTAGCCCAGGGCATGACAGGACAGACTGGCGAGGCTTTTTTTAAGGCCTTGACGCAGCACATGGCGCAGTCGCTCGGCGCCGACATGGTGATCATGGGCGAGCTGCGCCCTGACCAGCGGATGCGCACCCTGTCGGTCTGGTCCGATGGCACCCATGGCCGCAATTTCACATTTTCGCTGGCGGGTGCACCCTGCGGCAAAGCCCTGGACCAAACCGGTCTCTGCGTCCACACCGAAAACGTGGCCCAGCAATACCCGCAAGACCCACCGCTGGCAGAAGCCGGCTTCGAGGCCTACGTGGGGCAGTCGCTGCGCGACGACACAGGTGAGCCCATCGGGGTTCTGAACGCGCTCTGGAAGCACCCCATTGCGCTCACGCCCGAATTGCGCGCCCTCATGTCTATCTTTGCCAGCCGGGCCAACGCCGAGTTGCTGCGGCTGCAGCGCGACCGAGAAATTCAGCGCCTGAACGAAACGCTGGAGCAGCGGGTGCGCGAGCGCACCGCCGACCTGCAAAAGCTCAATGCCGAACTTGATTCGTTTGCCTACTCGGTGTCGCACGACCTGAAGTCACCCCTGCGCACCATCGACGGCTTTACCCGCTTGCTGGACGAGCAACTGGGCGAGCGCCTGAGCAGCGAAGAGCGCAGCATGATGCAGCGTGTGTTGGCCGCCACCCACCGCATGTCGGGGCTGATTGCCGACCTGCTGGCCCTGGCCCGCGTCAGCCAGGGCGCGCTGAGCCCGCAGCGCGTGGACCTGAGCACCATGGCCCACGAGATACTGGACCAGGCGCTTGAAAAGCAGCCCGAACGCAGGGTGGAGCGCCGCATCAGCCCCGGCCTGAGCGCCCACTGCGACGAGCGGCTGGCCCGGATTGCGCTGGAAAACCTGCTGAACAACGCGCTGAAATACAGCCGAAACCAGCCCTTGGCGGTGATCGAAATGGGGCAAACCGAAGCCCTGCGCAGCACACCGGCAACACTGTTCGTTCGCGACAACGGCGTGGGTTTTGACATGGCCTACGCCGACAAGCTCTTCAAACCCTTCCAGCGCTTGCACCTGCCCAGCGAGTTTGAGGGCACGGGTATTGGCCTGGCCACGGTGCGGCGCATCATCGAACGCCACGGCGGGGACATACGCGCCGAGGCGGCGCCCCACCAGGGCGCCTGCTTCATGTTCACCTTCCAGGCGGCCGGCGCCACACCAGCAGCTTCTTCCGGGCTGGCGCACACCCAAGCTGTTTCCTAAACCCATGGACAACGCACCAAACACAGACGATCCGCTGGGCGCCCCCAAAGCCAGCGCACTTGAACAACACCAGAACGCGGCCTTGCGGGCCTTGCTCATCACCATTGGCCTCGCCGCACCCCTCATCACGGCCAGTGTGTATGGGCGCGACGGCCTGGTGCCCCTGGTCTACCTCACGGGTCTGCTGACGCTCAGCGTGTGGGCCATCTGGGCGATTTTTCTCAGAGGACACGCGCGCCTCGCGGCCCACCTGATCGTGGCTGCGCTGGTGCTCAGCGCCACCGCCGGCATGGTGGTTGATGGCAGCGTGCGCAGCGCCTCGGTGCTGGCCATGATGGCAGCCTTGGTGCTGGCCGGCACCTTTTTGCAACGCCGCGCTACTGTCATCACCAGCATCATCTGCATCGCCACACTGGGTGTGCTGAACCTGCTGGAACAGCAAGGCCACCTGAGCGGCCGCAACCTGCACACGGGTCTGGCGGTGTGGATCGTGCAAACCGCCGTCATCTTGACCATTGTGGTCAGCGTTTTTTACAGCCGATTTCGGCTCATCGATGCCCTGACCAGCCAGGAAGAGGCGCTCACACATGCGCACCAGGTGGAGGCCAAGCTGCGCGCCAGCGAGGCGCGCTTCATGGGGCTTTTTCGCAACACACCTGCCGCTTGCCTGGTGCAAAACATGGAAACGCGCTGCGTGCTGGACGCCAACGAAGCCTTCGTGAAAATGTTTGGCTACCCGCGCGAAGCCTTGCTGGACCAGACACCCCCCACCCTGTGGGCCGACGCCGGCGAACACCTGGCCTTTCGTGCGCGCATGCAGGTCGAGGGCCGGGTCAGCGGCATGCGGGCACAAGCGCTCCGCAGCGACGGCAGCTCGTTTGAAGCCCTTCTTTTTTCAGAAACCATCCAGCAGGGAACCGATCGGCTGGTGATGTCCATGACCCTTGATGTCAGTGCTGAAGTGGCGTCGCGCCAAGAGTTGGCGCAGTCTCAAGAGCGGTTCTCCAAAGCGTTCAACTTCAGTCCGGTCGGTACCGTCATTTGCCGGCTGCGCGATGGCACCTACCTGGAAGCCAACCCGTCCAACCAGCGCGTGCTGGGCTACAGCGCCAGCGAGTTGCTGGGCCATACATCCACCGAACTCAATGTGTGGATTTCACAGGAGGACCAGCGCGCTTACGCCAGCCAACTGCATGAACAGGGACAGGTGCTGGGTTTTCCGACCCGGCTGCGCAACAAGCAGGGCGAGGCGGTGGACGTGATGCTGTGGTCGCAGGTGATCGAACTCAACGGCGAAGTCTGCGAGCTGGCCTACACGATCAACGTGACCGAAGAACGGCGCCGAGAAGCCATGCTCATGACCGTGGCCCAGGGCGTATCCACCCACACGGGCGAAGCGTACTTCTTGTCCGCGGCCGAGCACCTGGCCAGGGCCGTGGGTGCGCAGGGCGTTGTCATTGGCGAACTCGACGCTCAGAACCAACTGGGCACACTGGCCTTGATGCAAGACGCAGAACTGCAGCCCAACCGCACCTTGCCGCTGCACCACACCGGCTACGCCCGGTTGTTGCTGCAAGACGATCTGCTGCTGCTTGACACACGTTCGCAGCAAATCGTTCAGTCTTGCCCACCGTTTGACCCGGACCAGATGGAAGCCTTTGCGGGCGTCACCTTGCGCGATGCCGACGGCTCGATGGTGGGCCTGCTGGCCGTGACCTGGCAACGCATGCCCGACTACGGCGAAAGCATGCAGGCGCTGCTGTCCATTTTTGCCAGCCGCTGCAATGCCGAGCTGCTGCGGCTGCGCCGCGACCGCGAAATTCGCAAGTTGCAGGAAACACTGGAGCAGCGGGTGGCTGAGCGCACGGAACAGCTGGAGTACCTGAATCAGGAGCTCGAAACCTTTTCTTACTCGGTCTCGCACGACCTCAAGTCGCCCCTGCGCTCCATGGACGGTTTCATGCACCTGCTGCGCGAGCAAATGGCATCGCGCATGACCACCGAAGACGAAGATCTGGTGGACCGCATCGCGGCTTCGGTGGCGCGCATGAACAGCCTGATCAACGATCTGCTCGCGCTGGCCCGTGTGAGCCAGGGCCAGCTTCAGCGCATGCGCGTTAACCTGAGCGAACTGGCCGAGGACGTGATTCGCCAGGAACGCCACCGGGACCCCACGCGGGAGGTGGAGGTGGTCATTGCGCCCGGCCTGATGGCCGACTGCGACCCCCGCCTGGCCCATATCGTGCTGGAAAACCTGCTGGGCAACGCCTGGAAATACTCACGCAACCAGCCCAAAGCGCGTATCGAGATGGGCGTTTGCGCTGACGCCGTCAGCGGCCTCAAAGGCTTTTTCGTGTCCGACAACGGGGCCGGCTTTGACATGAGCCGCGCCGACCGCCTGTTCAAGCCTTTCACCCGGCTGCACTCGCCCAAAGAGTTTGAGGGCTCGGGCATCGGCCTGGCCACGGTGCGCCGCATCATTGAGCGCCACGGCGGGCAAATTCAAGGCAAAGGCGCCACCGGTCAGGGTGCCATGTTCTGCTTCAGCTTTGGCAACCACACGGTCTGAATGGCTGAGCGCACCCCGCTGGCCGCTCAGTGCGTGTGCGCGAAGCGGCTGACCACCGTGACCAGCCCGATGCCCGCCAGCAGCCAGGCCACCTGGGCAGCCGTCTCACGCAGCCCCAGCCGCTTTTGCAGCTGCGGAATCAGGTCGGCCAGCGCCACATAAACAAAACTGCTGGACGCCGCCACCAGAAAAAATGGCAAAAAATCGTCGAGCTTGCTGAGCAAAAAATACCCCACCAACCCGCCAATGGCCGTGACGGTGCCGGCCAGAGACACCTTCACCAGCGCCGCACGCGGTGTGCCCGAGGTGTGCCGCAGCACCACCAGGTCGCCCATGTGGTGGGGCACCTCATGGGCTAGCACAGCCACAGCGGCCACCACGCCCAGCTTCATGTCGGCCATGAAAGCCGAGGCGATCAGGATGCCGTCGCCAAAAGCGTGCACGCTGTCGCCCGCCAGCACCGCCCAGCCGCCCGAGCGCGGCCCGTGGTGGTGCGTGTGAGCGCCCGCGTGGGCGGCCGCGCTGGCGTGGCTGTGGTGTGCATGGCCGTGCCCGTGCGCGTGGCCATGTGCGTGCTCAGACTCGGGCATCGCCTCGTGGTGGTGCTCATGCCCGTGGTGCCACAGCTCGGCCTTGTCGAGCAAAAAGAAAAACACGAGGCCCGCCAGCAACATGGAAAACAGCTCGTGTGCGCTGGCCTGGCTCTCAAAAGCCTCGGGCAGCAGGTGCATAAACGCGGTGGCCATGAGCGCGCCCGCCGCCAGGCTCAGCATGTGTTGCGTGTAGCGCGCGAGCATGGCGAAGCTCAGCAAGGCAGCCAGCCACACGCTGCCCACCCCCGCCAAAATGGTGCCCACCAGGATCGCTAACAAAGTCATGTTGTTCTGCTCAATTCACCCGTCAAACGCCCTGCCCAGGGCCGCCGCCGCCAAAAAAAAGGCCGCTAAACAGCGGCCTTGGTGCACATGCAGCACATACGTTATGCCACGCCGTGCTGCTTGAACCATGCCATGGCGCGCTTCCAGCCGTCTTCGGCCGCGTCCTTGCGGAAACTCGGCCGGTAGTCCGCGTGGAAGGCGTGCGGGGCTTCGGGGTACACCACAAAAGTCGACGCCTTGGCCGCTGCGTTGCCAGCCGCCAGCGCGGTCTTCATCTTATCAACTGTCACCAGCGGAATGCCCGTGTCGGCACCGCCGTACAAACCGAGCACCGGCCCATGCAGGCCAGCCGCCACGTCCACCGGGTGCTTCGGGTTAGGTGCGCTCGTCTCGCCCACCAGCCGGCCGTACCACGCCACACCCGCCTTCACCGCCGGGTTGTGTGCGGCATACAGCCAGGTCTGTCGCCCACCCCAGCAAAAACCCGTCACACCGATTTTGCTGGCGTCGCCCCCGTTGGCCGCTGCCCACTTCACCGTCGCGTCCAGGTCGGCCAACACCTGCGCGTCGGGCACCTTGGAAATCACCTCGGCAATCAGCTTGGCCATTTCGCCATAGCCTTGCGCATCGCCCTGGCGCACAAACAGCTCCGGCGCAATGGCCAGGTAGCCGGCCTGCGCAAAGCGGCGCGCGGTGTCGGCAATGTATTCGTGCACGCCAAAAATTTCGGACAACACCAGCACCACCGGCAAGCCGGTTTTGCCGGCAGGCGCAGCCCGGTAGGCCGGCATCGAATAGCCGTTGACGTCAATCATCACGTCGCCCGCCGTGAGGCCGGTGGCCGGCGTGTTGATGGCCGTCTGCGCCATGATGGGCAGGGCTGCGGCGGCATAACCGACACCGAGGGCCGCCTTCAGCGCGGTGCGGCGCGTGGTACCGGCTTCGGTGGACTGGCCAGGCAGCAAGGCCGACAGGTCCTGGGTCTGGGTTTCATTGAGCATGGGTCATCTCCTGTTGTTGTGATGGGAAGATCAAATGATTCTGCATGCACGGGAAAGTTCGCAAAACGCCCCAACATATCCCCGTCAAGCGCGGGCTCCCAGCCAAGAAACACCGCGGAACCGGCCGCCGGGCCGCAGGTGTTGCCCCCTTGGAGGGGGTGACGCCGCAGGCGGCGCAGGGGTATGTCGCCGTCAGTGCGCCTTGTCCCAGTTCGGCCCCACGCCCACCTCGGCCAGCAGCGGTACCTTGAGCTGGGCCACGCCAGCCATGAGGTTTGGAATCTCGGTCTTGATCCAGTCCACCTCGGCCTCGGGCACTTCGAACACCAGTTCGTCGTGCACCTGCATGATCATTTTGGTGCCCTTGCCTTGTGCATCCAGAGCCTTTTGCACCGCCACCATGGCGAGCTTGATGAGGTCGGCGGCCGTGCCCTGCATGGGGGCGTTGATGGCCTGGCGCTCCAGCCCGGCCAGGCGGGCGCCCTTTTCGTTCTGGATGCCGGGCAGCACCAGGCGGCGGCCAAACACCGTTTCCACATAGCCCTGGGCTTTGGCCAGGGCGCGGGTGTCGTCCATGTATTGCTTCACACCCGCAAAGCGGGCGAAGTAGCGGTCGATGTAGGTCTTGGCGGCGGCGTTTTCGATACCCAGCGACTTGGCCAGACCGAAGGTGCCCATGCCGTAGATGAGGCCGAAGTTGATGGTCTTGGCGTAGCGGCGCTGCTCGGTGCTCACCTGGGCGGCGTCCACGCCGAACACCTCGGCGGCGGTAGCGCGGTGCACGTCAATGCCCTCGTGAAAGGCCTTGAGCAGGGCCGCGTCGCCGCTGATGTGGGCCATGATGCGCAGCTCGATTTGCGAGTAGTCGGCGCTGGCGATGACGCTGCCTGCGGGCGCCACAAAGGCCTCGCGCACCTTGCGGCCTTCGGGCGTGCGGATGGGGATGTTTTGCAGGTTGGGCTCGTTGCTTGAAAGCCGCCCCGTGACCGCCACGGCCTGCGCGTAATGGGTGTGCACGCGGCCGGTGCGCGGGTGGGCCAGCTGGGCGAGCTTGTCGGTGTAAGTGCCTTTGAGCTTGGACAGGCCCCGGTGCTCCAGAATTTTGGCGGGCAGCGGGTAGTCTTCGGCCAGTTTTTCCAGCACCTCTTCGTCGGTGCTGCGGGCGCCGGTGGCGGTTTTCTTGATGACCGGCAAGCCGAGCTTGTCAAAGAAAATTTCACCCAGCTGCTTGGGGCTGGCCAGGTTGAACGGCTGGCCGGCAATGTCGTAAGCCTCTTGCTCCAGCGCGTGAATGCGCGTGCCAATGTCGTGGCTCTGCTTGGCCAGGGTGGGCGCGTCGATCAGCACGCCGTTGCGTTCAATGCGGTACAGCGCTTCGCTGCTGGCCATCTCCAGTTCGTAAATGAAACGCAGCTTGTCGTCGGCCTGCAGCTGAGGCCAGAGCACGCGGTGCACATCCAGCGTCTGGTCGCTGTCTTCACACGAATACTCGGCGGCTTTGGGCACGTCGACCTGCGCAAACGGGATCTGGTGCGCGCCCTTGCCGCACAGGTCTTCGTAGCTGATGCCGCTTCGGCCCAGGTGGCGCTCGGCCAGGCTGGCCAGGCCGTGGGGCTTGTGCACTTCCAGCACGTAGCTTTGCAGCATGGTGTCGTGCGCGTAACCCTGCACCTCGATGCCGTGGTTGGCAAACACGTGGCGGTCGTACTTGATGTGCTGGCCGAGCTTGAGTTTTTGCGGGTTTTCCAGCCAGGGTTTGAGCTGGGCCAGCACTTCGTCAAACGGCAGTTGTTCGGGCGCATCGGGCCCGGCGTGGCGCAGCGGGATGTAGGCGGCTTCGCCGGGCTTCACGCTGAAGCTGATGCCCACGATCTCGGCGCGCATTTCGTCGAGCGACGTGGTTTCGGTGTCCACCGCCACCAGCTCAGCAGCCTGCACCTTGGCGAGCCAGGTGTTGAAGGCTTCCCAGGAGAGGATCGTTTCGTAGGCGAGGTTCGGTGCGCGCGCGGGGGCAACGGGTGCCGGCTCCGAGAAAAGATCCCGTTCGCCCTGAGCCTGTCGAAGGGCTTCGACAGGCTCAGCCTGAACGGTGGTTTTCGCGCCGAGCGACTGCGCCAGGCCCTTGAAACCGTAGGTTTCGTAGAAGCTGCGCAGCGGCTCGGTCTGCGGTTGCCCCATGCGGATGGCTTCAAGCGCGGGCATGTCCGGCACCCAGCCGTTGAGGTCGCAGTCGGTCTTGATGGTCAGCAGCTGGCGGCCGGTGGGCAGCCAGTCCAAAGCCTTGCGCAGCTTGTCGCCCACCGCACCTTTGATCTGATCGGCCTGCGCGATCAGGGCGTCCACCGAGCCGTATTCCTGCAGCAGCTTCACGGCGGTCTTGGGGCCCACGCCCTGCACGCCGGGCACGTTGTCCACCGTGTCGCCCACGAGCATCTGGTAGTCCAGCATCAGGCGGGCGGGCACACCGAATTCGGCCTCCACCCCGGCCAGGTCGCGCACCTTGCCGCTCATGGTGTCGATGATGGAAATGTGCTCGTTCACCAGCTGCGCCAGGTCTTTGTCGCCGCTGGAAATGACGACCTCAATCCCCTGGCTCGCCGCCGCCGCTGCCAGCGTGCCGATCACGTCGTCGGCCTCCACGCCCGGCACATCGAGCACCGGCCAGCCCATCAGCCGCACCACCTCGTGAATGGGCGCTATCTGCGCGCGCAAGTCGTCCGGCATCGGGCTGCGCTGGGCCTTGTAGGCGGGGTAAATGGCGTCGCGAAAGGTGGGGCCTTTGGCGTCAAACACACACGCGCCGTACACCGAAGGAAAGTCCTTCAGCAGCTTCTGCATCATGTTGATCATGATGCGAATGGCGCCGGTCTTGTAGACCGTGCCGTCGGGCAAGGTGGTACTCATGGACTCGCCGCCGGCAAAAAACGCGCGGTAGAGGTAGCTGGAGCCGTCCACCAGCAGCAAGGTGGGTGGGCGCGCGGCATCGGGCGCTGCGCTGGGCGGGGTTGGGGTCGTGGGTGCTTCTGACATGGCGCCATTGTGGAGGAGTTTGGGACAGCCCCTGCCGCGCCGGCGTCCACCCTGGTTGCCTACAATCGGGCATGCACTCTACTTTGCGTCTGTTGACGTTGCCTACCCTGTGTCTGGCCCTGAGCGCCGCGGCCCAGCCCCCTGCCGCGGTGCCCGATGCGCCTGCGCCGCTGCCCCTGACGCCGCGCGTGGAGCGCATCACCCATGAAGACGCGCTGTCTCGCATTGACGAGCTGCGCGTGGGCGGGCAAACCCAGCGCATCGACGTGCAACCCAAAAACGGCGCACCCGCCTACCAGATACAACCCGGCCAAGGGCAGCCTGCTGGCTTGGACAGCGCCACCCAACCCACCGGCAATGCCGGGCGCAGCAGCTGGCGCATCCTGAGTTTCTGAACTTTTTTGCTTTCACATGGCCGTTTACACCGAAGTCCCGTTTGAAGAAGCTGCCGCCCTGCTGCGCACCCTGAACCTGGGTGAACTCACCCAGCTGCAGGGCATCAAGGGCGGTATTGAAAACACCAACTATTTCGTCACCAGCGAACGCGACGGCGCGGTGCTGGAACACGTGCTCACCCTGTTTGAGCGCCTGGGCTTTGAGCAGCTGCCGTTTTACCTGCACCTCATGAAGCACCTGGCGGGCAAAGGCATAGCCGTGCCCGACCCGGCCGCCACAACCCAGGGCGACATCCTGCACCGCGTGCAGGGCAAGCCTGCTGCGGTGGTGAACAAACTGCGCGGCAAAAGCGAGCTGCGCCCCAACGCGAGCCATTGCCACGCCGTGGGTGACATGCTCGCCCGCATGCACCTGGCCGGGGCCGATTTCGCCATGAGCCAGCCCAACCTGCGCGGCCTGCCCTGGTGGAACGACACCGTGCCGGTGGTGCTGCCGTACCTGAGCGCGGCCCAGGCCGACCTGATCCGCTCAGAACTGGCTTTTCAAAACCATGTGGCCGCCAGCCCGGCCTATACCGCGTTGCCCCGCGGGCCCATTCACGCCGACCTGTTCCGCGACAACGTGATGTTTGACGGCGACGAGCTCACCGGCTTCTTTGACTTCTACTTTGCCGGCTGCGACAGCTTTTTGTTCGACATCGCCGTGTGCCTGAACGACTGGTGCGTGGCACACAGCGCCGACGACCAAGACGGCGCCCACGAACCCGAGCGAGCGCAAGCTTTTCTGGCCGCTTACCAGGCGGTGCGCCCCCTGAGTGCTGCCGAACGCAGCCTGCTGGGCGCCATGCTGCGCGCCGGCGCCCTGCGCTTCTGGGTCTCGCGCCTGTGGGACTTGCACCTGCCCCGAGAAGCCGCCATGCTGCAAGCGCACGACCCCGCGCATTTTGAACGTGTGCTGCGCCTCCGCGTCCAACACGCCCAAACCCTCTCATCGGCCCTGCTCGATACGCCCTGCCTGGCGCACTGAGCCCGCTACAACCTGCGTCCCCCTCATGAAACTCAATGTCGTCCCCGCAAGCACCGGCCTGTCCTGGGTCAAGCTGGGGGTGAAAACCTTCTTTCGCCAGCCACTGGCCATGTCTGGGCTGTTTTTCATGTTCATGGCGGTGGTCTCGGTGCTGTCGGTGGTGCCGTTCGTTGGCACGGCAATTTCGCTGGCCCTGGTGCCTGCGGCCACCGTGGGCCTGATGGCCGCGAGCCGCGAAGCCACAGCCGGGCGCTTTCCCATGCCGGTGCTGTTGCTCACGGCGTTTCGCTCGGGCATGGACCGCGCACGCCCCATGCTGATCTTGGGCGGCATGTACGCGGGAGCGCTGCTGCTGGTGCTGGGTATTGCGGCCCTGCTCGGCCCCACTGGCGGCACACCCGTGCCGGTCACCGATGGCGAAGTCACCCCTGAAGCGATGCGCACAGCCTTGGTCAGCCAAGGCATGTGGGTGGCCATGCTGGCCTACGTGCCGGTGCTCATGGCCTTTTGGCATGCGCCTGCGCTGGTGCACTGGCACGGCGTGAGCCCGGGCAAAAGCCTGTTTTTCAGCGTCATGGCCTGCTGGGGCAACAAAGGCGCCATGCTGGTCTACACCTTTGGCTGGGTGGGTGTTTTCGTTTTGATGGGTCTGGTCGTGAGCCTGCTGGGCGCCATGCTGGGCGGGGCCAGCGCGCTGAACCTCATCATGTACCCCATGGTGCTGTTCATGGCGTCCATGTTTCACACCTCGATCTACTTCACCTTTCGTGACAGTTTTGTACTTGATGACAGCTCGTCCACCGCAAGTTTGAGGAACCTCGTGGAGAAGAATGGAGTTTGGGCTCCTGATGAAAACTCAGACGAATCGAAAAAGCCCTAAAAGCAGGATCATCCAAAATGAACCAGATACACACCCTTCAAGGCCGCAGCGAAGCAGAAGTGACGTGGTTTCAACGCCGCGATACCCTCAAGGCGGCGGCGGCCTGGGTGGCCATGGGCGGCATGCCCGCGGCACTGGCCCAGCAGCGCAGCAACGTAGTGGAATTTGTGGGCGACGTGCTGCTGAACGGCCAGCGCATGCGGCCACAGCAAACCATACAGACCGGCGACGAAATTTTGACCGGCCCTGCTTCGCGTCTGGTGTTTCTGATCGGCAACGCCGCGTTTCATGTGCGGCAAAACTCGCGCCTCACCGTCGAGCGCGGCAACACGCTCAACACCGTGAGCCTGCTTCGCCTGCTCACGGGGGCGGTGGTCAGCGTGTTCGGGCGCGGCGGCTGTTGATTCATCAGTACAACTGAGCCAGTGATCACGTCGAATACTGAGCCACCGGGTTGATGGGTTTTTTGGCTATTCGGTTGTGGATAAGTCTATAGGGTCCGCTGGTTTTCGATCTCCTTTCTGAGTCTTTGGGCGTTGCTTTGGCAGTGCCGCGCCAGCGGCACTGGAATGCTTGAATCGCCAGCTCTCGTTGCCCGTCTCCACGATGTGGCAGTGGTGCGTGAGTCGGTCGAGCAAGGCGGTGGTCATCTTGGCGTCGCCAAAGACGCTGCTCCACTCCGAGAAGGTGAGGTTGGTGGTGATCACCACGCTCGTTCGCTCATAGAGTTTGGAGAGCAGGTGGAACAGCATCGCGCCGCCCGACTGCGTGAACGGCAAGTAGCCCAGTTCATCCAGGATCACCAGATCGACATACATCAGGCGATGTGCCAACTGCCCAGACTTGTTCTGAGCCTTCTCCAGCTCCAGGGCGTTGACCAACTCCACCGTAGAGAAGAAACGAACCCGCTTGCCGTGCATGCGGATCGCCTCGATCCCCAGGCTCGTAGCCAGGTGGGTCTTGCCCGTGCCGGGGCCACCGACCAGCACCACGTTGTGCGCCGACTCCAGGAATCGAAGGGTGTGCAGCTGGCGCACCAGCGCTTCATCGAGTTGCGCATGGACGAAGTCAAAGCCAGCGAGATCGCGGTGCGATGGGAACCGCGCCACGCGCATCTGGTAGGCCATGGAGCGCACCTCGCGCTGCGCCGTCTCAGCCTTGATGAGCTGGTGCAACACGGCCTCATGGTCGAGCGACTTCATGCGGGCGGTGCCCAGCACCTCCGGCCATGCACTGGCCATGCCGTGCAGGCCCAGCGCTTTGAAAGCATCAATGACATCATGCATGGTCGGACTCCGGTGACGCCTCATGAGGCTGGGGGTTGCGCAGTGCGTCATAGCGCCGCAGGTTGGCCAGTGGTGGCGTATTGAGCGTGAGCATCGTGGCCACTGGCGGCTCGGGCGCACGCTGCTCCTGCAAGCGAGAGAGCACGTTGAGCACGTGCTCGGCACTCACCCGCCCGGACTGCAGCGCCAGCTCCACCGCCACCTGCACGGCCTCCAGCCCGTGCAGGCTCACCCCCATGAGCACCTGCGCCATCACCCTGTCGCCCCCGCTGTGGCGCAGCAACTGGCGCTGCAGTTCCTGTAGGGGTTCGGGCATGGTCTTGAAGGGCGCACCATTGCGCAGCGCACCGGGCTTTCGCTCGACCAGCGCGATGTAGTGCATCCAGTCGTAGATCGTCTGATCCCGCTCGAAGCTGCGCTCCAGCCGCACCTGCCGCCCATCGGGTCCGACCACCAGCAGGCCATCCGCGTAGGCCCGCAGACTGACCACCGCGTGGATCCATTCACACGGCACGCTGTAGCGGTTGCGCTGGAAGTGGATCAGCGAGGTGGCAGAGACCCGCACCGGCTGCTCCACATAGCCGTCAAACGCACGGGGGTTGGGCATGAGGCGAACACGTTCGTCCTGCCAGACATCAGCCACCGTGAGGTGCACCCACTCAGGGTGACTCATCTCGGCCCAGGCCTTCACGCAGGCCTGCTGCAACCAGTCGTTGAGCTCGCCAAGCGTCCCCCAGCGCCGCTCACTGGCTTCCCTCCAGATGTCCTTGCGCCGATCCTGAACGTTCTTCTCGACGACTCCCTTCTCCCAGCCGGCGGCCCGGTTGCAGAACTCCGGCTCGAACAGGTAGTGCCCGGTCATCACCTCGAAACGTGCATTGACGCTGCGCTGCTTGCCCCGGCCGACCTTGTCTACCGCAGTCTTCATGTTGTCGTAGATGCCCCGCCGGGGCACGCCACCGAAGAGGGCAAACGCCCGTGCGTGCGCGTCGAACAGCATCTCGTGCGCCTGGCTGTAGTACGCCACCAGGCAGAAGGCGCGACTGGCCGCCAGCTTGGTGTGCGCCACCTCCAGACGGCGGCGCAGTCCCCCTATGAAGAGGTACTCGCAGCTCCAGTCGAACTGGAACGCCTCGCCCAGCTCGAAGCTCAGCGGCACAAACCCTGCGCCGCGCGCAGCGTTGCCTTGCTCTTGCTGCCAGCGCTGGGCAAAGGCGTAGACCGGCCCTCGGCTGCCGCTGTAGCCCTGCGCCCGCAGTGCTTCAAACATCGCCTTGACCCCACGCCGATCGCGCTTGCTGCGGTGGCTATCGGCCTTGAGCCACTGGCTCAACTGCTCTTTGTACGGATCGAGAACGCTGGGCCCCGAGACCCGTTGTGGGTATCGTGGCTCGGCCATCTGGCCGTCCTTGAGCCACTTGGTGGCTGTGTTGCGCGAGATACCGAGGCGCCTGCTGGCCTCGCGCACCGACACGTCCTGCCTCAGCACGAGGCGGCGTAACTTGCTCAATGTGCTCACGTTGATCACTCCTGCTCCTCCGTGCTGAAAAATTCAGCAGGATAGAGCGGCAACGTGGCTCAGATTTCAACGTGAACTCGTCCCGAAATGGCCCAGTTTTGGAAATGAATCAACACTGCGGGGCGGTTCATCCGCCCCGTAACCGCTTTAGCGCCTGGGCGTCACGAAGGTTTCACACAACCTTCAGACACTGCCTCGGACTTTTACCTTTTCACAAGACTCTGTCCCTATGAACCACGACGCCCACCACCCCGCCATCGACTTCAACGACGAAGACTCCAACACCACCAGCAACCCCGCCTTTGAACAGGTGCTGGACGCGCGCCTGAGCCGCCGCAGCCTGTTTAAGGGCACGGGCATGGCCGGCGCTGCTTTGGGTGCAGCAGCCCTCACGGGCTGCGCCACCACCGGCAGCGGCGGCACCGCAGGCACCGCGCTGAACAGCCTAGGCTTCAAGCCCGTGGCCAAAACCACTGCGGACACAGTGAGCATCCCCGATGGCTACACCGCGCAAATCCTTTACGCCCTGGGCGATCCGCTGGCCACGAACGTGCCGGCCTTCAAGAACGACGGCACCGACACGGCGTTTGATCAGCGCGCTGGCGATCACCACGACGGCATGGAGTGGTTCGGTCTGGACGCATCGGGCAAGGCATCTGACAGCTTCAACAGCCGCGGCATCTTGGGTGTGAACCACGAAGCCACGACCGACGAGAAGTTGGCCTCGTTCTTCATTCACGCCAATGGCGGCGCGTCCACGCTGCCGCGTCCTGCGTCTGAAGTGGACAAAGAGCTGGCGATCCACGGTCTGTCTTTCGTTGAAGTGCAAGCAGACGGCAAGCAGTGGGCATACAAGGCGAACTCGAACTTCAACCGCCGCATCACCACCATGACGCCCGCAGCCATTCACGGCCCGGCGCGCGGCAGCGAACACCTGGTGACCAAGTACAGCGCCGACGCCACCCAGTGCCGCGGCACTCTGAACAACTGCGGTACCGGCAAGACGCCTTGGGGCACGTTTGTGAGCGGCGAAGAAAACTGGTTCGGCTACTTCACCCGCGACGCCAAAGACGACGACGCGCGCAAGAAGGACAAGCAGGTGCAGGCGCTCAAACGCTACGGCCGCCGCGCCGGCACCGCCAGCCGCCACGGCTGGGAAAGCGGTGGCACCGAAGACCGCTTCGTGCGCTGGAACAACAGCGCCATTGGCGCATCGGCCAAGGACGACTACCGCAACGAAATGAACAGCTTCGGCTACGTGGTCGAAGTGGACGCTTACGACACCAAGGCCCCCATGCGCAAGCGCACCGGCCTGGGTCGCTTCGCGCACGAAAGCGTGGCCTTCGCCAAGCCGGTGTCGGGCCAGCCGATCGTGGCCT
This sequence comes from Hydrogenophaga sp. L99, assembly GCF_058731905.1. Lineage (NCBI taxonomy): Bacteria > Pseudomonadati > Pseudomonadota > Betaproteobacteria > Burkholderiales > Comamonadaceae > Hydrogenophaga > Hydrogenophaga sp. L99. The sequence continues at coordinate 2,460,108 of NZ_CM178972.1, forward strand.
ACATGGGTGACGACGCGCGCGGCGAATACATCTACAAATTCGTCTCTGCGGCCAAATGGGATCCGAGAGACGCTAGCGGATCGAACCGCCTGGCTGCTGGCGACAAGTACCTAGACAAAGGCACCCTGTTCGTCGCCCGCTTCAAGGAAGACGGTTCCGGCGAATGGGTCGAGCTGTCGATGAACAACCCGGTGATCGCCAACAGTTCGTACTTCGAGTTCAAGAGCGACGCCGACGTGGCTATTTTCACGCGCCTGGCTGGAGACGCCGTGAGCGCCACCAAGATGGACCGTCCCGAGTGGGGCGGCGTGAACCCGCGCACCGGCGAGGTCTACATCACGCTGACCAACAACAGCAACCGCACCGCCGCCACCACCGACGCGGTCAACCCCCGCATGTACACCGACATGAAGGGCAGCCGGGAACAGAAAGGCAACGTCAACGGCCACATCGTTCGCATGGCCGATACCACGCCAGCCGGTGACACCTTCAAGTGGGACATCTATGTGTTCGGCGCGGAAGCTGGAGCCGACAAGGCGACCGTCAATCTGTCGAGCCTGACCGACGAGAACGACATGTCGTCGCCTGACGGCCTGGTGTTCAGCCCGGCCACCGGCATCTGCTGGATCCAGACCGACGACGGCGCCTACACCGACAAGACCAACTGCATGATGCTGGCCGCTATTCCCGGCAAGCTCGGCGACGGCAGTGCGCGCACCGTCAAGCACGGCGACAAGGCAGTCACCACCTATATGGGCAAAACCCCGACGCCCACCACGCTGGCGCGCTTTCTGGTCGGCCCCAAGGGCGCTGAAATTACGGGCTGGTGTGAAACGCCAGATGGCCGCGCCATCTTTGTGAACATTCAGCACCCCGGCGAAAACACCGCCATGGCCGACGTGAACGACCCTGGCAAGTTTGAAAGCCAATGGCCTGCCAGCGCTGGCTACGGCGCCGGCAAACGCCCGCGTTCAGCCACCATCGTGATCACAAAAAATGACGGCGGCGTGATCGGCACCTGACCGCAAGACCGGTAGCAACAACTCGGAAACGCCGGCCTTCAATGGCTGGCTTCAAGCGGCCTTCGGGCCGCTTTTTTTCTTCACAGTTCTGTCAAGGGGCCTACACAAATGAACTGCAGCATCGAAAAGGTATTCACCAACCCATTGCGCCATGAAACAGCTACATCCCTCCCTTCCCAAGTCCTTGATCTCGTTGCTGATGGTCACCACGCTGAGCGCTTGTGGCGGTTCCGACCCAGCGCCCGTCGCCGAACCCAGTTTCGCCGCAATAAACGTGACACTGGCTCACATCAACGACCACCATTCCCAGCTTGATGCCTTCTCCAACACCGAGCTGGTGCTGGATGGCGTGGCCACACAGGTGGAGCTGGGCGGCTTTCCCCGGGTCACCACCGCCTTTGCGGGCTACGCCAATCGGCAAGACGTGATCAAGCTGCATGCGGGCGATGCCATGACGGGCTCGCTGTACTACACGCTGTTCAAGGGCGAGGCCGACGCTGCCTTGATGAACACAGTTTGCTTTGACGCCTTTGCATTGGGCAACCACGAGTTTGACGACAGCGATGCGGGGCTGAAAAGGTTTCTGGACTTCCTGCGCAGCGGCACCTGCCAGACACCGGTGCTGGCCGCCAACGTGAAGCCGCAGGCCGGCACACCGCTGGCCGAGGGCTACATTCGGCCCTACACGATCAAAACCGTTGGCGGCGTTCAGATCGCGGTCATTGGCATTGACATCAAGGGCAAGACCACCAACTCCTCGCGCCCGCTGGACACCACCGTGTTTGAAGACGAAGCCGAGGCCGCGCAGCGCACCATCGACGCACTCAAAACGCAGGGCATTCGCCACTTTGTGTTGCTCACGCACCAGGGCTTTGAAGCCGACAGGGCGCTGGCCGCCCAACTGACCGACGTGGACGCCATCGTGGGCGGCGACTCGCACTCCCTACTGGGCGACTTCACAGCCCTGGGCCTGAGCAGCTCGGGCGCTTACCCCACCCGCGTCACCAACAAAGACGGCAAGACCGTCTGCGTGGTGCAAGCCTGGGAATACAGCAAGGCTCTGGGCGAGCTGAACCTGCGCTTCAACAACCGTGGCGAAGTGGATGCGTGTGAAGGCCAGGCCTCGCTGCTGATTGGCTCCAACTTCCGGCGCAAAGACAGCTCTGGCGCATTTGTGGCTGTGAACGATGCCACCCGCCTGCAGATCATTCGCTCGCTGGCGACGGTGCCCACGGTGCGCGTGGTGGAGCCAGACACCGTGGCTTCGCTCACGTTGGCGAGCTTCTCCAGCCAGGTGGCTGCCAAAAGGGCAGAAACCATTGGCACCGCCAGCGAGGCACTGTGCCTGGTTCGGGTGCCCGGTGAAAGCACCAACCGGTCTGGAGGCACGGCCGGCTGCGAAGTGGCCAACACACTGGCACGGGGGAGCGATGCTGCGCAGGTGGTGGCAGAGTCCTTCCTGGCGGGTAGCTTGCGCGCCGATGTGGCGATTCAGAACGCAGGTGGCGTGCGCGTCCCAGTGCCAGCCGGCACCCTGAGCATGGACACGGCCTTCACCCTGCTCCCCTTCACCAACGTGCTGGTGGAGCTGCCGATGACCGGTCAGCAGCTGGTGAATGCGCTGGAAGATGCGGTGTCCAACCACCTGGACAGCGCCCAGTCCAGCGGCTCGCACCCTTACGCAGCGGCATTGCGCTGGGACATGGACATGAGCCGGGCCAAGGGCAGCCGCTTCAGCAATGTGCAAGTGCGCAACCGCAGCACCGGTGTCTGGAGCGCCATTGACCCAGCTCGCACCTACACCGTGGCCACCAACGACTTCATCGCCAGCGGCAAAGACGGCTACACCACCTTCGGCGCCATCTACGCCACCGGAAATTACGTCAACAACTACCTGCTCTACACCCAGACCTTTGTTGACTATGTGCTGGCGCAGGGCAGCATCAGCCGCCCAGCACCAGCCAACTATTCGCACCAGAGGGTAACCACCGCCAGCGGCGTCGTGCTGCCTTGAATGCGGGCCGCCTGAAATGCCCCTGGCCCGTGAGGACAGGGGCAGAAAACGGTCAACGCAAGCCGGCGCAGTTTGCGTAGAACGTGGTGGTGGCGGGCCAGTCGGAAAACACACCCATCACGCCCACGTCGCGTTCCAGCACATCGAGCACACGAAAGATGTCGCCTTCGGTCTTGATGGCCGAGTCGAAGGTTTGGTAGTAATAGCCGTTGTTGCCATCGGCCAAAATACCTGAGCGCTCCAGCGTCCAGGCGATCATGCCCAAGCCGGCGTTACGCGCGTTGCGCGCATAGGCCGAGGGCGCAATTTGGCCGGACGCATCGGTGCTCAGCAATGCAAAGATGGGCGGCGCGACGATGTTGATGCCCGCGCTTTTGTAACCCACCAGATCGTTGGCACTGGGCAGGTCGGCAACGGTGTTGGCGTCATCCAGGTAAACCGCCTGGCGGCCAAACGCGGGTTCTTTCTCTACCCAGTACAGCACATCGTCCATGTTGAACGACTGCGGCCACACATGGCGCGCCGGCACGCCCGCGCGCTTGTATTCATCAACCATCTTCTGTGCATAGTCCCGCTGCGTGAACCCGTCAAACGGCATCTCGACGCTGGCGCTTTTGAGTTCGGGCGTCATCTTCACCCCCAGCGTCTTGAACAATTCGATGCTCTCCGCGTGTGTCATGAGTGTGCCGCTGCTGGGGCCAGAGTAGAGGTCTGTGCGCCAGTTGGCCGTGCCGCCCAGGTATTCTTGCGGTGTGCGGGCTGCCGGGTTAAAGGCATCCATTTTTCCACGCAGGGTTTTGAACTCGGCCAGGGTGATGTCGCTGGTTCGGCACTCGGCTTTGGCGGGCGTGACGAGCTTGCCGTTGGCATCGAGCGTCGCGGGGACAAAAGCCTGGGTGCACTTGGCCGCCAGCGGCGTCACCAGAATGTTGGTGGTGGTGTGCAGATCGTTCTGCGCATGGCGGCAGACCAGCGCTTTGTCTTTGGTGAAGGTCACATCGCATTCCACAATGCCGGCACCCATGCGGGCCGCTGCGGTGTAAGACTCCAGGGTGTGTTCGGGGAACTGCATGGCCGCTCCGCGGTGACCAATGGAGAAGTCGCTGGCTTTGAACTGACCCCGCTGGCCACACTGCTGCAGCCGCTGCTTGAGCGGGCTGTCGCTCATGTCATCGACGAGGAAAAAGGGACGCATACCCAGCTGCACATGAGAAGGACGCTCAGCGCGCTGCCCCTTCTTGTGCTCAGGCGGCGAAGCCAGGACCGAACCCGCGGCAACGCTCAGCAGAGCAAAACCAACAATCAGATGTCGCATGAAAGTACCCCTTGAATGGAAGGAACGATGACTGGAGCCAAGCACCGCGAAAGGCGGTGCTGCTTCATGCTAGAAACCGCATGTGGCAGGGGTGTGGCAAAGGTGCGGCGGTGCAGCCGTTTTAGCTGGATGGTCGCGCTGGGTCAACAGAAAGCAGGCGCACGCTCGCGCTTGGGCGGGAGCACCTCTCCGCGCGCAAAGGTGCGAGTGATTCACCAGCGCTAAGGTGCTCGCGGCAGATTCAAGCGCGCAACCCAGGCACCCCGCGCACAGCTGGCGGGCAGCTGGGTTCAGGGCCTCAGCGGTTCCAGGCGGAGTGGCTGCGAGCGCGCCGCGCGAGGTAGCGCGAGCGTTGCAGTGCAAACAACTCCAGGATGCCGCACACCACGCTGCAACCGATCAAGCCGATGCGCTTGACGAGCTGCAGCGGGTCAGTCTTCCAGCGTTCCGAAGTGTTCTTCATAAAAGCTTCCATCGGTCTCTGGCAGGCACAGTCGGCACCAACCGTCGTCAAACAGGGCGTCCAGCAGATGCTGCAGACCAAGCAGTTTCCAGACCATGAGGCACTCCTGACATCGTGTGAATGTGCGGCCAAGTTAACGCGTCTGTGTGAATATTTCAGGTCACTTTTATGACGTTTATGGTGGCACCTTGCTGCCCCTCAAAACGGCATGGTCAGGCGTTATGCTCAGCGCGCTGCGCCGTCTTTCACGGGCACACCCCCAACCTCTTTTTTGCTGTGCACAAGAACGCCCTGCCCGAGTTGTCCGCGCTGGAAAAAATCGTAGAACAGGGCGCACCCCACCTTCAGGTGGAGGTGGTGCGCGAGGTGTCGGTGGCGGCGGGCCACCGCTTTCCCGTGTATGCGATCTGCCTCGGGAACCCCAGCCCCGACGTGCCGGCTGTGGGCTTCTTTGGCGGGGTGCATGGGCTTGAACGCATTGGCGCGCAGGTCGTGACCGCCTATCTGCAGCACCTGGTGATGCGGCTGCGCTGGGACACGATGCTGCACCGGCAACTGGAACAGGTCAGGCTGGTGTTCATGCCCGTCGTCAACCCCGGCGGCATGTGGTCCGCGACCCGCGCTAACCCGCGTGGCGTGGACCTGATGCGCAACGCACCCGTGGACGCACTGGAAAAAGTGCCCTACCTGATGGGGGGCCAGCGACTGAGTGCCGGACTGCCCTGGTACCGGGGGCGGCTGGGCGAGCCGATGGAAGCGGAAAACCAGGCGGTGTGCGAGGTGGTCCACCGTGAGCTGCTGACGCGGAGCGTGAGTCTGGCCATCGACTGCCACTCGGGCTTCGGCGTGAGCGACCGCCTGTGGTTTCCCTTTGCCCACACACGCAGCCCCATACCGCACCTGGCCGAGCTGCACGCACTGCAGGAAATCTTTGAACAGTCGCACAGCCACCACCCCTATATCATTGAGCCCCAAAGCGCCCAGTACCTGGCCCATGGCGATCTGTGGGATCACCTCTACCTTCAGGCCTGTCACGATCCCGCGCGCACTTTTTTACCGCTCACGCTGGAAATGGGCTCCTGGCTGTGGATAAAGAAAAACCCCCGGCAACTGTTTTCGCGCAACGGCATCTTCAACCCGCTGATTGGTCACCGACTGCAGCGGGTGCTCAGGCGCCACCTATCGCTGCTCGACTTTCTGGTGCGCGCCGCCGCCAGCCACGAACGGTGGATGCCAACACCCCACCAGCGCGCGGCACGCCACGCCAGCGCGCTGACCCACTGGTATTGACTGCGCGCCATGGACACCTGGGTTTTTTTGCGAGGCCTCACACGGGAAACCGCCCACTGGGGCTCGTTTCCCGAGAAGTTTCAAAAACGCTTCCCGGAATCACAGATCATTGCGCTGGACCTGCCCGGCAACGGGCTGCTGCACCGGCAACAGAGCCCCCGGACGGTTGGCGCCATGGCAGACGCCTGCCGTGAAGCGTTGGCGCGCCGTGGCGTCAGCGGGCCTGTGCATCTGCTGGCCATGTCGCTGGGTGCCATGGTGGCGATCGAGTGGGCCCGCACCGCGCCGGCCGAGGTGGCCGGGTGTGTGCTGATCAACACCAGCGTGCGCCCCTTCAGCCCCTTTTACCGGCGCTTGCTGCCGCGCAACTACCTTGGCCTGCTCAAGCTGGCCACGCCGTCCCTCTCGGTTGAGGCTGTCGAACACGGCATTTTGCGCATGACCAGCAACCACGCCGAGCAGCACCGCCGTGTGTTGCCCGATTGGGTCAAGGTGCGGCTGCAAAGGCCGGTGTCCCGAGCCAACGCCCTGCGCCAACTCACCGCAGCGGCCCGCTTCCTTGCGCCCACCACAGCGCCCGCCCCACCGGTCTTGCTGCTGACCAGCCAGCAAGACCACCTGGTGGACTCCCGGTGCTCAGTCGCGCTGGCAAGGGCCTGGAACTGTCAGCTGGCCGTCCACCCGGATGCCGGGCACGATCTGCCGCTGGATGCTCCCCAGTGGGTGGCAACCCAGGTGCAGCAATGGATGCACCAAACGGCCAGCGGGGCACGGCCGCCCTTTTGACGCGACGACACCACGCAGCACGGTGGCTGGCACCTGAGCAGCCACGCAGCCGCGCGCCGGGTAACCACCCCGCCCCGGCAAGCTTTCTGAAACACGGGCGCTTTTTCAAACGCCTGACACAGAGGGCCGGTAGCATTTTGAACATGTCACCTCAACACACCCCCCAGCAGCTCCACCAAGCCGCAGAAGCCCTGGACCAGTTTGCCCATGCGGCGCTGGCCCGGGCCAGCGCCGGGCTGTCGCCCGTGTCAGTCGCCCGCGCGTGGACCGACTGGTTCCTCAATCTGACGGTTTCGCCGGGCACGCAAGCCCGCCTGGGTACCGAGGCCCAGCTACTCGCACTGGCCTGGGCCGAAGAATCGCTGCGCGCTGCTGCGTCCCGGCTGGTACCCGCGCCGCTGAATGGCCAGGAAGCCGCCGCTGAGGCCGACGCACCCCACAACGCGTCGCAGCCCAAGGACACCCGCTTTGACGACCCGGCATGGAACCAGTGGCCCTGGAGCAGCATGGCGTCGGCCAACGTGGCCTGGGAGCGCTGGTGGCAAAGCGCTGCCGATCTGCGCGGCATGGAGCCGCACTCGCGCGAGCAAATGCAGTTTCTTTCCAGGCAATGGCTGGACATGGTTTCGCCCGGCAACTGCCTCCTGTCCAATCCGCAGGCGCTGAGCAAGGCCGCGAGCACCCACGGCCAAAGCCTGGTCACGGGCATGGCCCAAGCTGCCGACGAATGGCGCCAGCGACATGGGCTCACCCCGCTGCACCTGGACGCGCAGCCACTGAGCCCGGGCCATGGCCTGGCCACCACCCCCGGGCAGGTGGTGCTGCGCAACGAGCTGATGGAGCTGATCCAGTACCTGCCCACCACCCAGCAGGTGCACAAGGAACCGGTGTTGATCGTTCCGTCCTGCATCATGAAGTTCTACATCCTGGACCTGTCGCCACACAACTCCATGGTGAGCTGGCTGGTGGCCAATGGGCACACGGTGTACATCGTGTCGTGGCGCAACCCGGACGAAGACGACGCCCTGCTGACGCTGGACGATTACGTGCGCCTGGGCGTGCTCGATGCGCTGGGCCATGTGCACGCGGCCACGCAGCAACCGGTGCATCTGGCCGGCTACTGCCTGGGCGGCACGTTCACCGCCATCGCGGCCGCAGCACTCAAGCGCCTTGAGACCCCGGACATCCCGCAGACACCCCTGGCCAGCCTGACGCTGATGGCCGCCGAGACCGATTTTTCCGAACCCGGCGAGATGGGCGTGCTGATCGACACCGCCCAGGTGGACATGCTGGAAGACATGATGGCCGAGCAGGGGTTTCTGAGCGGCCGGCAAATGGCCGGGTCGTTCCAGTTCCTGCATTCGCGCGACCTGGTGTGGGGGCAGCGCACCCGCTCGGTGCTGCTGGGCGAACAGCCCTTCAGCAACGACCTGATGGCCTGGAACGCCGATGTCACGCGCCTGCCGGCCGTGATGCACAGCCAGTACCTGCGCCGCATGTTCCTGGGCAACGATCTGGCCGAAGGCCGCTACCCGTTCGAGGGGCAGGCGGTCTCGCTGCGCGACATCGATGTGCCGGTGTTCGCCGTCGGCACCGTCAAGGACCATGTGTCGCCTTGGCGCTCGGTGTTCAAGATACACCAGCTGGTGGACACCGACGTGACCTTCGTGCTCACCAACGGCGGGCACAACGCGGGTATTGTGTCCGAACCGGGCCATGCAGGGCGCCACTACCAGATGCAAACCACCGCCCGGGCCACACACCGCTGCTCTGCGGACGAATGGGAAGTCACCGCGGCGCAGCGACAGGGCAGCTGGTGGGAAGCCTGGAGCGGCTGGATGCAGGGTCAAGGCAGCGGTGAACTGACCGATGCCCGCCAGCCCCTGGTTGACCCCGCGCTGGGCGCCGCCCCCGGGCGCTACGTGATGCTGCGCCACGGCGACTGAGCCGGAACCGAACGTGGCAGCCACTCCCCTTCTGCTGACCCTGAACGCTGGCTCATCGTCTGTCAAGTTTGCAACCTACGCGGCAAGCGACGGCTTGCCCCTGCTGGCCACGGGTCAGGTCGAAGGCCTGGGTGCCAGGGCCAGGTTTTCCGCCGCATCGGCCACGCAAGACGCGCACAGCTTCAGTTTCAAACCCGGCCCCACGCGGCATGCCGAGGCCGTTCAGGCCATCCTTGAATGGATGGACCAGGTTTACGCGGGTGCACGCCTGGCCGCAGTGAGCCACCGGGTGGTGCACGGTGGCACGGACCATGTGGCGCCCGCGGTGATCTCCGATGCGCTCATGGCCCAGCTTGAGCGTCTGGTGCCGCTTGCACCGCTGCACCAGCCACACAACCTGGCCGGCATACAGGCAGCGCGCGGTTCGTTTCCTGGCGTGCCGCAAGTGGCCTGCTTTGACACAGCCTTTCACCGCCACCACACCTTTGTGGCCGACACCTTTGCACTGCCGCGAAGCTACTACGACGAAGGCATACGGCGCTACGGATTTCACGGTCTGTCCTACGAGTTCATCGCCCGCCGGCTAAGCGCTTACGACCCGGTGCTCGGCCATGGCCGGGTGATCGTGGCGCACCTGGGCAACGGCGCGTCCATGTGCGCCATGCGCGACGGCCGCTCGGTCGCCTCGACCATGGGATTCACAGCCCTTGACGGCCTGCCCATGGGCACGCGCTGCGGCCAGATGGACCCCGGCGTGGTGCTGTACCTGATGGCAGAAAAAGGCATGAGCGCAGCAGCCATCAGCGATCTGCTCTACAAACAATCGGGCCTCAAGGGCTTGTCTGGCCTCACGCACGATGTGCGCGCCCTGCAAGCGTCAGACAGCGCCGCCGCCCGCGAGGCGTTGTCGTACTTCGCAGACCGAGCGCGGCGCGAGATCGGCGGCCTGACGACCTGCCTGGGAGGGCTCGACGCCCTGGTGCTCACGGGCGGCATTGGAGAAAACGCCGCTGCCGTGCGCGCCGCGATGCTGGCCGATATGGGCTGGATGGGTATCCACATCAACGCCGAAGCCAACCAGCGAAACGACACCGTGATCAGCGACGTCACATCGCGTGTGCGGGTGCTGGTTTTCAGGACCGACGAAGAGCGCATGCTCGCCGAACATGCAGCCGAGCTGCTGACGCTGTAGCGCACAAGCGCCAGCGCGCAGCCAGACCACCTAAAATTTTTAAACACCAGGAAAACACCATGTTCACCGACGCCAACTCCATCGATCCCTTGCCCAAGGTATGGGACGAAAACACCCGCATTGGTGACATGCTCAAAGGCAAGCGGGGCTTGGTGGTCGGGGTGGCCAACGGCGACAGCATTGCTTTTGGTTGCGCGGCCAAGCTGCGGGCATTTGGTGCGGACATTGCACTGACTTATCTCAACGACAAGGCCAAGCCACACGTTGAACCCCTGGCCCGGCAAATTGACGCGGCACTGTTGCTGCCGCTGGATGTGACCCAGCCAGGGCAAATGAAGGCGGTTTTTGACACCATCGAGCAGACGTGGGGCTCCATCGATTTCGTGATCCATTCCATCGCCTTCGCCCCGCGCGAAGACCTTCACGGCCGCATCATGGACTGTTCGCAGACGGGGTTTTTGCAGGCCATGCAGGTGTCCTGCCACTCCTTTATCGAGATGGCACACCATGCCGAACCCATCATGAACCCCGGCGGCGCGCTGATCACCATGAGCTACTACGGTGCCGACAAAGTGGTGAACAACTACAACCTCATGGGCCCGGTGAAGGCCGCTCTGGAATCGAGCGTGCGCTACATGGCAAAGGAGCTGGGCGAAAAAGACATCCGGGTGTTTGCCGTTTCGCCAGGCCCGCTGCGCACCCGCGCTGCGTCGGGTATTGCGCACTTTGACGAACTGATCGACATGGCCGTAACCCGCGCGCCCGGGCGCCGGCTGGTGGACATTGCCGAAGTGGGGCGGGCCGTGGCCTTCCTCGTGGGCGGTGGCGCGTCGGGCATGACCGGCGACGTGATCTACGTGGACGCGGGTCTGCACATCATGGCTTGAGGCTTTGCGCGCGTCCCGGGGCTTTGCCTGAAAGGCGCGCGCGCCACGCACCTACAGCGACCAGCGCGCCCATCACGGCCCGGGCGATAAACCAGAAACAGGACAGTCCCAACGATTGGGGCCCCTGCAAGCCGCCAGAGCGCTTCAAACCCCGGTTTTCAAACCACTCGCTTTGCCGTGGTGCGCCACCAGCTGCACCAGCAGCGCTGACGAGGCACGTGCCCGCGGGCCGTCGGCCCGGCTGGTGAGGGCTATCGGCACGCTGGCTCCGAGCACGATGCCGGCGCCGGTCGCACCGGCGAGGTATTCGAGCTGCTTGGCCAGCATGTTGCCGCTTTCCAGATCGGGAACGAGCAGAACGTCTGCCTGCCCTGCGACCGGGGAATCAATCTTTTTGATCAGCGCTGCTTCGACGGAAATGGCGTTGTCAAAAGCCAGTGGACCGTCCAGCAAACCGCCCCGGATCTGGCCACGATCGGCCATCTTGCAAAGCGCTGCGGCGTCCAGTGTGGATGGCATGTTGGAACTGACGTTTTCCACGGCCGACAGCAAGGCCACGAGCGGCAACTCCACCCCCATCAAGCGGGCGAAGTCGATGGCGTTTTGCAGAATGTCCGCCTTTTCTTCCAGCGTCGGGCGGATGTTGAGAGCCGCGTCGGTGATGAGCAAGGGCTTGCTGTACAGCGGTACGTCGAAGCGGAACACGTGCGACATGCGCCGGCCGGTGCGCAGTTCCCGGCGGGCCAGCACGGCGTTGATGAACTCGTTGGTGTGCAGACTGCCCTTCATGAGGCTTGCCACGTCACCGTCGGCGGCCATGGCTGCGGCGTGTTCGGCTGCCGCATGGCTGTGCGGCATGTTCACAATGTCCATGCCGTTCAGATCCAGGTCCAGGGTGTCGGCAAGCGCCCGGATGCGGGCCTCGGGCCCAATCAGCACCGGCACCAGAAGCCCATAGCCTGCGGCGTCCACCGCGCCCCTGAGCGAGCCTTCGTCACACGGGTGTGCGACGGCACAGCGCACCGCTGGCAGGGTTCGGACCATGGCAAGCAGGTCGTTGAAGCGGGCTTCCGGATCAAACACCTGGATCCGCGGCACGCTGCCCCGGGGCATGCGCACTTTGTGTGCCGGTGCAAGCACCCGCGCAACGCCGCTGACCACACACTCGCCTTTCTGGTTGACCGCCTCGCAGGCCAGTTCAACCACTTTCTTGTGCTCGTCCTTGGCGATCACGGTCGCGCTCACCGTCAAGGTGTCACCAATGCGGACCGGGCGCGAAAAGTGCAGCGCCTGGTCCAGGTAAATGGTGCCGGTGCCGGGAAACTGGGTGCCGAGCAACGCAGAAATCAAGGCGCCGCTCCACATGCCATGGCCGATCACACCGTGAAACAGCGTGTCGTTGGCGTACTCGGCGTTCAGGTGCGCGGGGTTGGTGTCTCCGGAGACCGCGGCAAAGGCCTGGATGTCTTGCGGGGTCAGGGTGCGCAGCAACCGAGCGGTCTGGCCGATCTGCAACTCTTCAAAGGTGTGGTTCTCGACAAAATCGTTTCCCAGGTTCATGGCGTGGATCTCAGTGAGGGGGGTATCGACCGGTTTGGCCGGTTTGACGGGTTGTGTGGCGGCTCAAGCGTGGTGCTGATGCGGGTGCTGGTGTTTGTGTTTCCCGGGCTTGTGGGCCGGGCCAAGGCCCGAGGCCTCGCGCAGCGCAGCCAGCCGCGCCAGTAAGACCTCGTCGACCACACCCACGGCAGCCACCTGGCCGGCGTACACCAGGCCCTCGTTGCCGTCGAGCGTGATGAGGTCGCCTTCGTCGAATTCGCGGTCACCCAGCCGCACCACCCGGCGCGCCTCGTCGATGTGCAAGGCGTCGCAGGCCACCAGGCACACCCGGTTCATCTGGCGGGCCACCACCGCTGCGTGCGAAGTGCGCGCACCGCGGTGGGTCAGCAGGCCAGCCGCGGCGTCGAGCGCGGCGATGTCGCTGGTCTGGGCGTCCTGGCGCACCAGCACCACCGCCACACCGGCGGCGCTGCGCTCTTGCACGCGCTGGGCGTCCAGCGCAATCTCGCCGCTGACCACGCCGTTGCAAGCCGACGTAGCCTGGGCAAGCGGTGCCACCGGCCCCGCCTCAGACGTCTCTGCGTCCTGCGTCACCAGGCGCTGCGTAGCGAGCTCAGCGTCCTGCAAAGACGCGGTGCGCTCCAGCGCCTGCTCGGCCTTGATCAGCCCCTCATCCAGCATGTCCAGCGCGATGCGGGCAGAAGCCAGCGGCGTGCGCTTGCCCGAGCGCGTCTGCAGCATGTAGAGCGCACCGTCCTGCACGGTGAACTCAAAGTCCTGCATGTCTTCAAACTCTTGCTCCAGCCGCAGCGCGGTGGCCTGCAGTTCGTTCCAGGCGTCCGGCGCAGCCTGGGCCAATACGGCGTGCCCATGCGCGTTGCGCTGCCCAGCAACCACGTCCTCGCCCTGAGCATTGGCCAAAAAGTCCACCCACATCTGGTTGCTTCCGCTGGTGGGGTCGCGGGTAAAGCCCACACCCGCGCCCGAGTGACAGCCCGAATTGCCAAACACCATGCGCTGAATGGTCACCGCGGTACCCATCGCGTCATCGATCCCATGCATCTCGCGGTAGCTTTTGGCTTTGGGCAGCTGCCACGAGGCGAACACGGCGTGCACCGCCCCGCTCAACTGGGCACGCACCTCTTGGGGAAACGGCTCACCCGCGTGTTCCAGGTACATCGCGAGAAAACGCCGACTCAGATCGCGCAGGTCGCTGAAGTCGAGCAGCCGCTCGTCCCGTCCCTGCGTGGTGCGGCGAATCTCTTCTTCAAACAAGGCGCCGGGCAAACCGGCCACCACCTCGCCGTAGGTGGCGATCAGGCGGCGGTAGGCATCCCACACCAGACGCGGGTTGCCCGTCTGGCGCAACAGGCCCGGCAGCGTGGCCTCGCACAGGCCCACGTTGAGCAGCGTCTCCATCATGCCGGGCATGGACACGGGCGCCCCTGAACGCACCGAAACAATCAAGGGCTGGCGCGGATCGCCAAACACCATGTCGGTGACCGACTCCAGGGCCGGCAGGCCCACGCTGAACAGCGGCAGCATGCAGTCTTCGGGCGAGCGCGTGAAGTGGGTACCAATCACCAGCGCAGCAGGCACCGGCAAGCCAATGGAGGCCATGCGCAGCAGGTTGTGCGCCTTGGAACCCATGTTCTCGGGTGTGGGCTTGTGGTGCGGCGGGGTCTGGCCGCTCGCGACCAGATAGAAATGTTTGGGCCAATGGTGCGTGGCGTTCATGCAGACATTCCTGATTTGTTGAAGACCATTTTGCGCAGCGCATAGCCGGCCGTGAGCAGGCTGTCGGTGGCGCTCTCGATGGTGGCGGCCAGTTCGGTGGCCAGCGAAAACAAGGCCGGTGTGGCGTGCAGGCTCTGCACGATGCGCGCGCGGGCGGTGCGCAACAGGTCATCGCAAATGCGCTCGGCGCGCAGCATGCGCCACAGCGCCAGCAAGAAGGCCTCGCTGTCGGACGGCTCGGTGTGCTCACTCATGTGGCGCGCAATTTCAATCGCCTTGATCTGGTCCTGGATGGCGGCCAGGGTGGTGTCAGCCAACTCACCCAGCACCGCATTCACAGCCGGCGGCAGCCCGGTCAGGGGCAGTGCCAGCGTCATGCTGTGGATAAAGGTCGCCTCCTCCAGCGCGTCGGCAATGTCGTCCATTTCATCCAGCAGTTGCACCACGGGCAGCCAGCGTGGTTGGCGCTCGGCGCGGCGCCGCGCTTCCATCAGCAGGTGGTCGGCCTTGCGCTCCCACTTCTTGGCGCGCTGCACGCCTTCGGTGGTGTTGTTGGCAAACTCCAGCGCCTCGCTCAGTGCCAGCGCCAGCGCATGGCAAAAGGCCGCGTGTTCGGCCAGCAAATCAAACTCAAAGGTACGGCGCTGCAGTACCCGCGCCAGCAGCAACCGGGCTTCGTCCGCAATCAACGCCACCGGTTGCTGTTCGCGCAGTTTCACGCTGGCCACGCGCAGCAGGTCTTGCAAAAACGCTTGAGTGGCGGCTTCGCCCAACACCTGGTCGAGGCGGTCGCCAATGCGAAAGGCGTCTCCGTCCACCGCCTGCATGGCCTCGTACACCAGCTGTTCACCCCCCGCGAGCAACCAGGCCATGTGGCCCAGATCCTGTTCGGCCGCAAAACGCAGCACGGCCACGGCCACCGGTTTGCGCACGAACTCCTGCAGCCGCTTGCGAGCGCGGTTCCAGTCAATCACGAACACAATGCGCGAAGCCACGGCTTCCAGCGCCTCCTGCAACGCCTCATCGTCGGCCGCCGCAAATACCGCGTTGCCCACCTGGTAAGGCTTGCCTTGGTTCAGTCCTTCCGTGGTGCGTGGGTCGAAAACCGTCCATTCAAAACCAATGCCCTCCAGCATCTGCTGGAAGAACCCGAACCGCGCCACGTGCAGGTCTGAATAGGTCAGGTGGATCCTTCGATCCTCCACTTCAATCACAAGCACATGCGCGTCGTTGGTGCCAATGTCGTTTTGAATCAGCAGGCGGTTTCCATCGCGGGTCACTGCGGTGTCCAGGCCCGGGTGGTTGAACTTCAGCGCAGCGGTGCGCGCGAGCCCGCGCATGAAAGCGCGAATCAGCGGGCGGTCTGCGTCGTCCACCTGCCAGACGTGGGCGCCGTCCACATCCTCCGTGGCCACCGCCACCGCCATGTTGTTCAGCTGCTTGTGCAGGTCCATCACCAGCAGATGGAAGCTGTCGCTGCCGTGGCGGTTGCCGTGTGTCAGATCGCTCAGCGCCTGGGCGCTCAAACCTTCCTCGTCAATGAGGTCTTCGATCTTCTTGAGCCAGCGGTCGCGCCGGGCCGCCAGGGGCGCGTCTCTGTGTTCGGGCACGTCGCACAGCGGCCGAGCCATCAGGTTCAGGTCCGAAGCCAGCGCCTCCAGCCACAGAGACAGCTCGGGCACGATCAGCGTCTGGTCTTGCAAATAGGCCGTCGTGGCCACGTCTTTGAGCCAAGAGGCATCGCGCAGGCCCAGGTGGGCGATCTCGCGCGTCCAGTCGGGCGAGCTGGCGGCCGGGTTGGCGGCACGCTGCGCCGCCGACTGCAACACCGACAAATAAAGCTTGAGTCGGTCGTTGGCCTGCAAGGCGGCCTTGATCCAGGCGGGCAGCAACAAAGTGGCCTGACCCAGTGAGGCCACTGCATTTTCTTTTTCCATACAACTCCTGTGCGATTGGCTACCGGCTGATGTTGCAGATCGCTTGTGGCGACACAGTGACAAACGCTGTATCAACCGGTATCAGGCCGGGAGCCCAGGTGCCTATTGCCTCGCCCTGCTCGTCACGAAACTGCCACTGTTTTGTCATCACACAGGGCGTGGCGCTGGTTATGCTCCATCACAAGTGGCAAAGACGAGGCAAATAGACCTCATCCGCCTGTATCAACCGTTGAGAGCCAGAGGCCGTTTATGAGAGCACTGAAAAAAACCCGCAAGCTGATCGAGCGCAACCCTGGCAAACCCGAGGCCAAAATTCTGTCGGCTTTGGTGGTCGCACTGGAGTCGGAAGAGCCCTTCAAGCTTTCGGACCTGTACCAACTCGATTACGACGACTTTGGCCTTGCCCTGGAGCTGCTGAGCGAATGGCGCCTGGACCGCTACTACACCAGCAAAGCGGTGCTGCTGGGTATCTCTGTGCAAGTGGGCGAACTGCCGGACGAGCCAAGCAAGGCTGCAGCCAAACCGTAACGGTAAACCCGCCGTTTAAACCTTCAGCAGCAGCCTTCGCGCCCAAGCAGCCGCTTTCGCCGGCTGCTTGATCCGCAGCCGCATCAAGGCCTGCGGATCCTTCAAAACCCCACCTTGTTGAAACCCCTGCCCACAGGGTTCACCCCTCGGATTCAGTGCCAGCAGGCCTGCGCTTGATCAGCAACTTGGGCTTCTGCCTCGCGACAGCGCCAAGCCATCTCACTTCATGACACCACGAGGGCAGCAGCCTGGTTGCACCCACCCCAACGTCTTTTCAGGCTGCTCAAAGCGCGCAGCATCACAGGACACCCGCTCGGCCAGGGTTGAAACCGCAAGCCCCGAACACACCAAGTTGCCAAACCGCAACACTTAGGGCAAATACGGCTTGTGTCACAGAGATTTTTTGTTTGGTTGTTTCAATACGTTCACCTGATTGCAATCGGCAACGGGCGCGAGTCAAAAAACCTTGCGACAAACTTTTTTGGAAACCCTCATGAAAAAATCCCTTATCGCTCTGGCCGTTCTGGCCGCTTCCGGTGCCGCACTGGCGCAGTCTTCTGTGACCATCTATGGCCGCGCCGACCTCGCAGTGGGCGCTGAAAAGACGCTTGGCAAGTCCAGCGAATCAAAAGTGTTTGACGGCGGCCTGACCACGTCGCGCCTGGGCTTTCGCGGTACCGAAGATCTGGGTGGCGGCCTGAAGGCCACTTTCCAGCTGGAGCAGCGCATCAACCTGTCCACCGGTCAGTACACGAACGCAACGACTTTCCACGGTGCGTCCACCGTGGGCTTGTCGGGTGGCTTTGGTCAGGTTCGCGCCGGTCGCATGACCACGGTGCTCGACGATGTCCGCGCTTTGGCCTACAGCAGCGATGTGTTCGACTCTTCGTTCACACCGGCTTCCAATGGTGTGTTCAGCTCGGGTGGCGACTTCTCCAGCCGTTTCGCCAACATGTTGCGCTACGACCTGCCGTCAATGGGCGGTGTGTATGGCGGCGTGAACTATGCTTTCGAACAAACCGCTGGCGCAGATGACACCCTGGTGGGATTCATGGTTGGCTACAAGGCCGGCGCGCTGAACGTCGCTCTGGGCCACCAGGACGAAAAGACCAAGAACAAATACACCACGGTGGCTGGCTCCTACAACTTGGGCGTGGCCAGCATTTCGGCAGGCTACAACATGCGTGATGGTGCTACCGCAACCGCGGGTGACGACAGCGAAATCTCGGTGGGCGTTACCGTGCCACTGGGCGCAGTCAGCCTGTCGGCTGGCTATGCCAACAGCGAGACCGAAGTCAACGGCACCACCACCCTCAAAGCCAACGGCTTCGGTTTGGGCGCCACCTACACCCTGTCCAAGCGCACCCGCGTGTACGCTGGTTACCGCACCAACGAACGCAAAACCGCTGCTGGCGTCAAGCAGGTCGATACACAGCGCTACGCCGTGGGCGTGCGCCACGACTTCTGATGTAAACGAATGGCGCGCCGAGGGCGTGCCATCTGCTTTTTTCTCCAAGGTTGCGCGGAGCAAGCAATTGCAATCAGAGACCGCGTGATTTTTTATGCCGTGACCGGCTCGCCGGTCACGGCTTTTTTGTGGCCCCCACCGACGAAACGCGCAGCAGACCGCCGCAAGTCAGTCGTCCACAGGCGTCAGTTTGGCCACGCTCAACGCCAGCCACTTCACCCCATGGCGAGAAAAGTTCACCTGCGCGCGGGCGTCGGCGCCGGCGCCTTCAATGGCCAGCACTTTGCCCTCACCAAATTTGTTGTGGAACACCTTTTTGCCGGCTTTCACGTCGGTGCCGCGGTCGGGCTCGGGCGCGTTTTGGCCCAGGCCTTTGGGGTCGCCGCGCTCGGCAAACCCGGGCGACCATGACGGCTGCAACACCGGTGCAGCGCCAAAGCTGCGCTTGCCGTTTTGCCAGCTGCCTGTGCCGCCCGATCCACCAGCACCACCGCCCGCACCCCAGGCGGGCTGCTGCGGCGTGAGCCACTTCAGGCAGGCGGCTGGCAGCTCGTCAAAAAAGCGGCTCTTCAGGTTGTAGCGCGTCTGCCCGTGCAGCATGCGCGTTTGCGAATGGCTCAGATACAGGCGCTTGCGTGCGCGGGTGATGGCCACGTACATCAGGCGGCGCTCTTCTTCCAGCCCGTCGCGGTCGTTCATGGAATTTTCGTGCGGGAACAAACCCTCTTCCATGCCGGTGATGAACACGCAGTCAAACTCCAGGCCCTTGGCGGCGTGCACCGTCATGAGCTGCACCGCGTCTTGACCGGCCTGGGCCTGGTTGTCGCCGGATTCCAGCGCCGCGTGCGTGAGAAAGGCCGCGAGCGGGCTCATGGTTTCGCCGGTGTCGGCGTCAGGCGCCAGCGGTTCGTCGAGCATCGGCAACGAGGCGTCCAGCCCCTGGCTGGCCGGGCTTTGCGTGAGCGGCTGCCCCTGCGCATCCACCGTGCGCGCCACGGCGTCGCGGCCAAAGCCTTCGATGCCCACAAAGCTCTTGGCCGCGCTCACCAGTTCTTCCAGGTTTTCCACCCGGTCTTGCCCTTCGCGCTCGGCACGGTAGTGCTCCAGCAGGCCGCTGTGCTCCAGCACCAGTTCAATGATTTCGCTCAGCGTCATGCCCACGCTTTGCTCACGCAGCACATCGAGCTTGGCCACAAAACCGCCAATGGCCACGCCGGCCCGGCCGGTGACGGCGCTCACCGCGTCGTGCAGCGAACAGCCCGAGCTGCGCGCCACGTCTTGCAACTGCTCGATGCTGCGCGCCCCAATGCCGCGCGGCGGGAAGTTCACCACCCTCATGAAGCTGGTGTCGTCATTGGCGTTTTCCAGCAGGCGCAGGTAGGCCAGCGCGTGCTTGATTTCGGCGCGCTCAAAAAAGCGCAGACCGCCATACACGCGGTACGGCAAGCCGGCGTTGAACAGCGCGGTTTCCACCACCCGGCTTTGCGCGTTGCTGCGGTAAAGCACGGCCATTTCGGTTTTCGGCATGTCTTCGCGCGCGAGCTGCTTCATCTCGTCCACCATCCACTGCGCTTCGGCAAAGTCGCTGGTGGCTTCAAACACACGGACCGGCTCGCCCGCACCGGCGTCGGTGCGCAGGTTTTTGCCCAGGCGGTGGCTGTTGTGGCTGATGAGTTCGTTGGCCGAATCCAGAATGTTGCTGGCGCTGCGGTAGTTTTGCTCCAGCTTGATCTGGTGGCGCACCCGAAACTCGCGCACAAAGTCGGTCATGTTGCCCACGCGTGCTCCGCGAAACGCGTAAATGCTCTGGTCGTCGTCGCCCACGGCAAACACGGCGTTGCCGGGGCCGCTCAAGCCCTCCACCGGCGGCGCGCTGAACATCTTGATCCACGCGTATTGCAGGCGGTTGGTGTCTTGAAACTCGTCAATGAGGATGTGCCGAAAGCGCCGCTGGTAGTGCTCGCGCACCGGGTCGTTGTCGCGCAGCACTTCATACGAACGCAGCATCAGCTCACCGAAATCCACCACACCTTCGCGCTGGCATTGATCTTCGTAAAGCGCGTAAAGCTCGACCTTCTTGCGCGTCTCTTCGTCGCGGGCCACCACGTCGGCTGGGCGCTGGCCGTCTTCTTTGCAGCCGCTGATGAAATACTGAATCTGCTTGGGCGGAAAGCGCTCGTCGTCCACATTGAACTGCTTGCACAGCCGCTTCACGGCCGACAGCTGGTCTTGCGTGTCCAGAATCTGAAACGTCTGCGGCAGGTTGGCCAGCTTGTAATGGGCGCGCAAAAACCGGTTGCAAAGGCCGTGAAAGGTGCCGATCCACATGCCGCGCACGTTGATCGGCAGCATGCTGCCCAGCCGGGTCATCATTTCCTTGGCGGCCTTGTTGGTGAAGGTCACCGCCAAAATGCCGCCCGGCGTGACCTGCCCGGTCTGCAGCAGCCAGGCAATGCGGGTGGTGAGCACGCGGGTTTTGCCCGAGCCGGCACCCGCGAGGATGAGCGCGTGCTCGGCGGGCAGCGTCACGGCGGCACCCTGTTCGGCATTGAGGCCCGCGAGCAGCGGGGACGGAGAGACGGATTCTTCAAACAACATGCGCTTGATTGTAGGAAGGCCAGCCTGCGCGCGCCGGGTATACGCCCATCTGTATAAAACCTATATGGGCGCCACGGGTCACACGGCCTGTTGCTGCTGGTTGGTTGCGCCTAGAATCGATCACCGGGCCCAAGATTCTTGCGCCCGGTTTCTTTTTGGCCGGATGGGTTCCGGCCGGACAGAAGACCGGACCCAAGCCAAGCGCTCTCCCTGTTCACACACAACAGTTTTCTGGAGCCTGGTTTTTATGGAAATTTTTGACTACGACAACATCCTGCTGCTGCCGCGCAAATGCCGCGTGGAAAGCCGTTCAGAGTGCGACGCGGGCGTGGAGCTGGGAGGGCGCAAGTTTCGCCTGCCGGTGGTGCCCGCCAACATGAAGACGGTGGTGGACGAATCCATCAGCCTGTGGCTAGCGCAACACGGCTACTTTTATGTGATGCACCGGTTCGACCTGGACAACGTGCAGTTCGTGCGCGACATGCATGCCAAGGGTGTTTATGCCTCCATTTCGCTGGGCGTGAAAGCGCCCGACCGCGCCACGGTGGACACGCTGGCGGCTGAGGGCCTGGTGCCGGAATTCATCACCATCGACATTGCCCACGGCCATGCCGACAGCGTGCGCGACATGATCGGCTACATCAAAGGCAAGCTGCCCAGCAGCTTCGTGATTGCCGGCAACGTGGCCACGCCCGAAGCCGTGATTGATCTGGAAAACTGGGGCGCCGACGCGACCAAGGTGGGCGTGGGGCCGGGCAAGGTGTGCATCACCAAGCTGAAAACCGGCTTTGGCACTGGCGGCTGGCAGCTGAGCGCGCTCAAGTGGTGCGCCCGCGTGGCCACCAAGCCCATCATTGCCGACGGCGGCATCCGCAGCCATGGCGACATTGCCAAGAGCATCCGGTTTGGCGCGTCCATGGTCATGATCGGTTCGCTGTTTGCCGGCCACGAAGAGTCACCCGGCAAAACCGTGGAGGTGGACGGCGCCTTGTTCAAGGAATACTACGGCTCGGCCAGCGACTTCAACAAGGGCGAATACAAGCACGTGGAAGGCAAGCGCATTCTGGAGCCCATCAAGGGCAAGCTGGCCAACACGCTGATTGAAATGGAGCAGGACGTGCAAAGCTCCATCAGCTATTCGGGCGGCACCAAGCTGGCGGACTTGAAAAAGGTGAACTACGTGGTGCTGGGCGGCGAAAACGCCGGTGAACACCTGTTTATGTAGGGCCCCCCGCGCCGCCTGCGGCGTGCCTTGCAGGCCGCACCACCGGCAGAGCCGACGTCACGTCGGGCTGTCCAAATCTGCGCGGGCAGACTTGGAGCCGCAGCCCTCAGCACATCAGGGGGCAATGCGAGTGGTCCGGCCAAGCCGGTTCCACCGCATCCTGGCGTCAAGCACGTCGCGCCGGACAGGGCTGGGCCTACGCCTTCAGCAGCTGGCGTGCCAGCTGGTGCAACCGGTGCCCGGACTGCACCAGCGCCTCCAACACACTGAAGTGGTTCAGGCCCGGCAGGGCTTCGCACACTGGCACCACACCGCGGCCCCAGACCTGCTGGATCAACTGGTTGTGGCGCAAAAACTCAGCGCTCTCGTTGCCCCCGGCCACGGTGTAAAGCACCCCGCGCCCACCATGCACCACAGGCGACGGCAGCAGCGCCGGACTGGCTTGCTTCACCTGCTCGGGCGTGAGCCGCAGCGAGTCGGCCAAAAACGGTGTGTGGCGCAGCGGCTCCAGGTCGTATAGGCCTGAAATAGACAGCGCGTTTTTCACCAGTGCCGTTGGCAAGTCGGCCTGGTAGGTGGGCCATTGGCAGGCCAGCAGCATGGCGGCCAGGTGCCCACCGGCCGAATGGCCCACCACCGTGATACGGCTCGGGTCACCGCCATGGGTGGCGATGTGGCGGTACACCCAGGCCAGCGCTTTCACCATTTGCATCGTGATGTCTGGAATGGTGACCGCCGGGCACAGCGCGTAGTTGGGCACCACCACGCAGGCGCCCTGCTTCACAAAAGGCGGTGCCAGAAACGAGTGGTCGGCTTTGTCCAGGCTGCGCCAGTAGCCGCCGTGAATGAACACCAGCACCGGTGCGGGCGCCGTGCCCGGCTGGCGCGCGGCGGGAAAAATGTCCAGCGTTTCACCGTTGCCGTGCCCGTAGGCCACGTCCAGCAGGGCATCGCCATCGGCTCGGGCCGCGGCGGAATCTCGGGCCCAGCGCTCAAAATGGCTCGCGTGCTCGGGCACCAGGGCGCGGTTGTTGTACTGGCTGTCCAGCCAGGCCGGGTCGGGGCGTTGGGGGGCTTTCATGCGTCGGCATTGTGTCACGCACCCCCGCCACACTCCACCTACAATTTTCAAAACGCCTCTCTTGCAGACCCCATCGACCACCCGAAGAAGACCCACGTGAACACCTCTACCGCGTCCCAGAAACCTTCTCAACAACCGGCCCAGGTGGCCGTGCTCGGCATCGGCATGATGGGTTTTCCCATGGCGCGCCGCTTGTGTGAAGCCGGTTGCACCGTGAGCGTGTGGAACCGCTCGAAAACCAAGGCCGAGCGCCTGCTGCCCTTCGGCGCCCGTGTGGCTGAAACACCGGCCGAAGCCGTGGCCCAGGCCGACATCGTCATCACGCTGCTGGAAAACGGCGCCGTGGTGGAAGACGTGCTGTTAGCCCAAGGCGCCGCCCCTGCCCTGCGCCCGGGCACGCTGGTGGTGGACATGTCGTCCATACAGCCGCGCCAGGCACGCGAGCACGCCGCCCGGCTGCAAGCACAGGGTGTGCAGCACCTCGACGCCCCCGTGTCGGGCGGCACGGTGGGCGCTGAACAAGGCACGCTCGCCATCATGGCGGGCGGGGAAGCCGCCGACTTTGAGCGCGCACAGCCGCTGCTGGAACTGCTGGGGCGCCCCACGCATGTGGGCCCACACGGCGCCGGCCAGCTGGCCAAACTGGCCAACCAGATGATTGTGGGCATCACCATTGGCGCAGTGGCCGAAGCCCTGTTGCTCTGCGAAAAAGGTGGCGCCGACATGGCCAAGGTCAAGCAAGCCATCACCGGCGGTTTTGCCGACAGCCGCATCTTGCAGGTGCATGGCCAGCGCATGGTTGAACGCGACTTCACCAAACGCGCGGCCATCACCGTGCAGCTCAAAGACATGCGCAACGCGCTGGCCACGGCCGGCGAAATTGGCTTTGAAGCGCCCATCACTGGCCTGTTTGAACAGCTCTTTGCCCAAGCCACCGAACACGGGCTGGGCGACCTGGACCACTCGGCCCTGTTTGTTGAGCTGGCGCAGCGCAACGGTATGCGCTGAAGAGCACCCAAAAAACCACCCTGTTCCGGCCTTTGGCCGGCACCCGCCCCAAGGAAAATGATGTGATCTTTTCCCTGGAGCGTTCCGTTTGAATCCCTCTACCCTGATCGGCATTCTGGTCAGCACCGCGTTTCTCGCGGTGGTGCTGCTGTTCGCTGTGGACGACCCGATGCTGTTCGTCGACGTGCCGGGCCTGGCCATCGTGCTGGGCGGCACGCTGGCCGCCACGTTTCTGAGCTACCCGCTGCGCGAGGTGCTGCGGATTTTCCACCTGGTGGGTACGGTGTTTCGCCACGACCGGCTCAACACCAGCAAAGACATTGACGAGCTGGTGCGCATGTCGCGCCTGTGGATCCAGGGCGATCTGCGCGCCGTTGAACAGGCGCTGGCCCAGGTGACCAACCCGTTTCTGCGCACCGGCGTGCAGCTCATCATCGACCGCACGCCAGAGACCGACATTTTGGACCTGCTGCAATGGCGTATCACCCGCATGCGGGCCAAAGAAACCGCTGAAGCCCAGCTGTTTCGCGTCATGGCCAACTACGCGCCAGCCTTTGGCATGCTGGGCACCTTGCTGGGTTTGATCAACCTCATGGACCTACTGGGTGCAGGCGACATGAACGCGATTGGCAAGCAACTCGGTATTGCCCTCATGACCACGTTTTACGGCGTGCTGCTGGCCAACCTGGTGTTCAAACCGGTGGCGGTGAAGCTGGAGCGCCGGACCGAACAGCGCCTGATCTTGATGAACATGGTCATGGAAGGCATTTCGATGATGTGCAACCGCCGCACCCCAGCCGTGATGCGCGAAACGCTCAAAACCTTTGCAGCCCGCTACGACGATGAAATTTACGACGGACAGCGCAACGCTGCAGGATACGGTGCCGGCCAACGGCCCACCTGAGCAGGCGCGTTGACCCATGAAAACCCTGGACCCGCTTGAGCGTGACAACGCGTTTGGCGCAGCGCCTGACACGCCGCCCAACGCAGCGCTAACTAACAACCAACCAGCGCCAAACCACGCACCCCCACCCAGCGCACGCCCACGCCACACGGCCAACCGCTGGCACATCGAGCCCGTGATGGAAGCGCAAGAAGAAAGCTGGCTGATGACCTACCTGGACGTCATCACCCTGCTGTTGGTGATGATGGTGGTCATGCTGTCGTTGGCCGGGCCGCCCAACGGCGAAACCACCACCGACGCTGAACACCCGCAGCCAGACCCCGTGGCCGCAGCACCGGTGCCCACCCAGGTGTCGCCCGACATCGTGCCGCCCGTGCCCCTGCCGGTGGCGCTGCCCGCCGCCACCGATCCCCTGGCCGGGCTGCCGCTGGAGCAGCTGGGCAAAGATATTGAAGTGGTGAAAAGCGACACCGGCGTTCGCCTTCGTATCAGCAGTGAAATCTTGTTCAGCTCCGGCGCCGCCAGTCTGGCCCAGGGCGGGCTTTCGGTGCTGGACACCCTACTGCCCGTGCTGAACGCCCAACCCGAGCTGCGCCTGGTGGTCGAAGGCCACACGGACAACGTCCCCATACAGACCGAGCGGTTCCCGTCCAACTGGGAGCTGTCAACCGGCCGCGCCGCCAGCGTGGCCCGGTATTTGATTGAGCGCGGCATTGCACCGCAGCGGCTGCAAGCCACTGGCTATGCCGATACCCGCCCGATCAGCGATGCACAGAGTCCTTCGGAGAAGGCGCTCAACCGGCGGGTGGAGTTGACGATGGAGATACCGCGGTAGGTAGGGTGACCTTCCCTGAGGCGCGCGGCTTTCAAAGCCTTCCCACCGAGGTTGGAGGATCGTTTGGTGGCACTGACCGGGGAACCAAAACACCGCACCAGGTTTGCAGGATTGGCCCCTCCCCTTTCTCAACCCGAACGCAATGGCGCGTTCAGTACACAAAATGTGCAAACAACAATAGAAAAATGTCAAAATAAGACGATCTATCTAATTTTGTCGGTTCAACACATGTCTACATCTTCCGATTACTGTGGCACTTTTGAAGCAGCTCGCATGCTCGGCCTGTCGGTGGGCACCGTGCAGTCGCTCGTGGAACGGGGCGAGCTTGAGGCGTGGAAAACCCAAGGCGGCCACCGCCGTATTGCCAACCAGTCTCTGCGCGATTACCAAGCCCGGCACGGAAACCAGGGCTCAAGCGGCCCTGAAAGCAACCCGATGCTGCGGGTGTTGGTGGTCGATGACGACTTGGTGACGCTGGAAGTGGTGCGTGCCGCAACCGAACAGTGGGGTCTGCCTTTGTCCTGCACGCTGATGTCTTCTGCGGTGGAAGCGCTGCTACAAATTGGGACGCTGCGACCGCATGTGTTGCTGACCGATCTGAGCATGCCCGGCGTGGACGGCTTTGAGTTGCTGCACTCGCTGCGCAGCAACCCGGCGTTTGCCTCCATGCTGCTGGTGGCGATCTCAGGGCTCAGCGAGGGCGAAGTGAAGGCCAAGGGCGGGCTGCCAGCCGACACGGTGTTTCTGAAAAAGCCGCTGGACCTGCGGTGGCTGCATGGTTTTTTGTCTGCCTTGGTGGCGACCAGACAACTCAAGGCTGCTCAGATCTGACAGCCTTGTCCGCAAGGCTGTGCTGAACAGCGCCCTCGCTGTTCGACCGCCGAGTCAGACCCGCACAGGCAAAAAAAAGCCGGACACAAGGTCCGGCTTTTTTATGGGCCCGAGGGCCCTTTGGTGCACTCAGCGTGGGCTGCGACGCGCCACGGGGCGAGCCGGTGCGCCACCTTCAGGGCGGCGGGGAGCGAACTCACCACCGCGCATGGCAGCGCGCTCGGAGTTGCCGCGGTCGCTGAAACGGTCACCACCGCGGGTGTCGGGGCGACTGTCTGGGCGGCCAAAGCTGGAGAAACCAGCTGGCTTGGCGCCGAAACCAGCGCGTGCTGGCGGCTTGTCACCAAAACCACGGCCTGCAGGGCGGCTGTCGCCACGGTTGTCAAAGCGGTTTTCGCTGCGAGGGGCTTCGCGCTCGAAACGGTTGCCTTCGAAGCGGGGTGCATCACCACGGCCTTCGAAGCGAGGCGCATCACCGCGACCTTCAAAGCGCGGTGCGTCACCACGGCCTTCGAAACGCGGGCCACGCGGTGCTGGCGCGCCACGGCGGTCGGCAAAGCGGTCGTTGCTGTTGCCACGGCCGCCTGGGCGGCCACCGGGGGCACCACCGCGTCCAAACGGCTCGGCGGACGGAGCGCGCTGGCGCGGCTCCATGCCAGGGATGGTTTCAACGGCAATGCGCTGGCGGGTGAAGGCTTCAATGTCGAAGATCTTGCGGCGGTCGCGCATTTCGGCAAACGTGATGGCCTGACCATCGCGGCCGGCACGGCCGGTGCGGCCAATGCGGTGCGTGTAGTCTTCGGCTTTCATCGGCAGGCCAAAGTTGAACACGTGGGTGATGGTGGGCACGTCAATACCGCGGGCCGCCACATCGGTGGCCACCAGAATCTGCACCTGGCCGTCGCGCAGCGCCATCAGGCGGCGGTTGCGAATGCCCTGGCTCAGTGCGCCATGCAAGGCCACGGCGGCAAAGCCGGACTGTTGCAAGTCGGTGGCGAGGCCGTCGCATTCAATTTGCGTGCTGCAAAACACAATGGCCTGGTTGATGGTGGTGTCGCGCAACCAGTGGTCGAGCAGCGTGCGCTTGTGCTGGGCGTTGTCGGCCCAGAACAGCTTTTGCTGGATGTTGACGTGCTGCTCTTGCGGGCTGTCGATCTGGATTTTCTGGACGTGCTTGCCGCCGTCGTGCATCACGCGCATGGCGAGCTGCTGAATGCGGGGGGCAAACGTGGCCGAGAACATCATGGTCTGGCGGCGCTGGCTGGTCATGTCGTTGACATCGGCCAGGTCGTCGGAGAAGCCCAGGTCGAGCATGCGGTCGGCTTCGTCAACCACCAGGAACTGCACTTTGTCGAGTTTGATTTGCTGCGAGCGCTGCAGATCCAGCAAGCGGCCAGGGGTGGCCACCACCAGATCGGCGTTTTGCAGGCGTGCAATCTGCACCTGGTAAGGCATACCGCCCACCACGTTGGCAATGCGCAGGCCGCGGCAATGGCGCACCAGGTCGATGGCGTCTTGCGCCACCTGCTGGGCCAGTTCGCGGGTAGGGCACAAGATCAGGGCGCCGGGGGTGGCGGCCTTGAAGTTGCGTGCGCTGGTGGGGTCTTTGCGCTTGGGGCGCTTGGGGGCAACTTCACCGCGTGCCAGGGCTTCGGCCACGGAGCGGTCGAAGTCGGCGCGCTCTTGGGCTTCTGCCTGGGCTTGCTGTTGCAGCAACGTGTGCAGCACGGGCAGCAAGAAAGCAGCGGTCTTGCCGCTACCGGTCTGGCTGGAAACCATCAGGTCGGCAAAACGGGCTTCGCCTTCGGCCAACATGGCCTTGGGCACCACATTGTTTTGAACCTGGGTGGGCTTGGTGTAACCCAAGTCGACACAGGCTTGCACCAGCTCGGGCGCCAGGCCCAGCAATTCAAAGCCGTTGGGCTCGGTTACCACCGGTGCGGCGTCGGCCACAGCGTCGGTTTCAGGAGCGGCTTCCACGGCCACGTCGGCCACTTCAGCGATAAAAGCGTCTTGCGCAGGCGAAAATTCGTCGCGGGTGTTGTCGGAGAAATCCAGTGAGTCGTTCATGTTCCATCATCCTGTGCGCAAAAAAATGGCGCGCACGTGATCGAGCAAAGCGGGAACTGTTCCGGGCAGACGGGCAAAGCCGGTGCCGCAGGGTCAGGCTGCTTCATTCGTGGTTGGCAAAAACATCAACCATCAAACGAAGAGCGCCGCTCGTCAGATCAGGAATCTGGCAGAGGATGGCGCATGGGCCCTGGAGATAAACATCAACCGTGAAGACCCGCCGAAGGTGGGTGGCTGTCACGGTCGTGGCCGTCATTGGGGAAGCTTGAGCGGTTTGGCTATTGGCTTCCCGACGGCATCAGGACTCTGAGTGTGAGGCAGATGCACAATATGCGCAGTTTCCTGCGCAGCCACTGATTATGGCAGATTTTAGGGAAAACCCTAGAATTATTTTTACACGCGGCTCAACTGAGCACGGCTGCCACGATGTGGAAGAGGATGGCCGCCAGCACCGCGGTGGCCGGCACGGTCACGATCCAGGCGGCCACGATGCGCATGACCGCCGAGCGTTTGACGATTTCCTGCTTGTAGGCTTTCTTCAGGGCCTTGCGCTCGCTCTTGGCAAACAGGGCGCCTTCGGCCTCCTCGCGTGCTTTGGTTCGGCGCTTCATGTCGGCCAGCATGCGTTTTTTCTCCAACACCTCGGCCGCCTCGAAGCGCTGCAGATACGCCTCAACCTCGGCCCGGTCTTGGCCCTGGTGGCCCGCAAACACCACGGCCTCCATCTTGGCGTAGTTCACCTTCAGCAACTCGCGCAGAAAACCCACACCAAACACCGCACCAATGGTCACGTGCGTGGTGGACACCGGCATTCCCAGCTGGGCCGCCACGATCACGGTGAGCGTGGCCGCCATGGCAATAGAGTACGCACGCATGTTGTCCAGCTCGGTGATTTCCTTGCCCACGGTGCGAATCAGCTTGGCGCCATACAAAGCCAGACCAATGGCCAAGCCCAGCGCACCCAGCACCATGATCCACAGGGGCGTTGCGGCCTTGGTGGCCACTGCGCCCGACTTCACCGCTTCGTAAATAGCCGCAAGGGGGCCAATGGCGTTGGCCACGTCGTTGGCGCCATGGGCAAAGCTCAACAATGCGGCCGAGCACACCAGCGGCCAGGTGAACAAGCGGTTCACACCATCTTTGCTGTTGTCCTGGCGTGCCGCCATGCGCGCCACCGGCTTGCGGACCAATGCCCAGGCCACAGCGGCCATGAGCACACCGGCCAGCAGCGCCGTCACGAAGCCAACCTTGACCAACTGCCCCAGACCTTTGAGCATCATGTAGGTGCCAAAGGCCCACACCATGACAGCGATGAGCCACGGCACCATGCGGGTGGCCGCCTCGGTTTTTTCAGCCCGGTAGGTGATGCTGCGCTTGATGACGTAGAGGAAGCCCGCCGCAATGGCGCCGCCCATGAGGGGCGAAATAACCCAGCTCGCCACAATGGCGCCAATGGTGCTCCAGTTGACCAGGCCCCATCCACCCGCAGCAATACCCGCGCCCATGACGGCGCCAATGATGGAGTGTGTGGTGGACACGGGTGCGCCCACTGCGGTGGCGAGATTCAGCCAGAGCGCGCCGGCCAGCAGCGCCGCAAACATGACCCAGGCGAACCGGCTGGGGTCGGCAATTTGATCTGCGTCGATGATGCCGCCCTTGATGGTGCCCACCACCTCGCCCCCGGCCACGATGGCACCCAAGACTTCAAAAACCGCGGCGATCAGAATGGCCCAGCCCATGGTGATGGCGCCTGAACCCACAGCAGGGCCCAGATTGTTGGCCACATCGTTGGCGCCAATGTTCATGGCCATGTAAGCGCCC
Source organism: Hydrogenophaga sp. L99 (assembly GCF_058731905.1). NCBI lineage: Bacteria > Pseudomonadati > Pseudomonadota > Betaproteobacteria > Burkholderiales > Comamonadaceae > Hydrogenophaga > Hydrogenophaga sp. L99. The sequence continues at coordinate 2,490,626 of NZ_CM178972.1, forward strand.
ACAGCCGCTGCCACAATCAGCAGCCACACGGCCGACGACGCGAGACCCACCGTGGAGGCGCCGGTGAGCGAGGCGTACACACCAACCAGGATCAGGAACAAAACGGCCGCGCCGAGTTGCAGCACGTCTTGGTACTTCGAGACGAAACGGGATTTGGATTTTTTTGTCATAGAAAATTCGCGCAATTGTCTCAATTTTGACATGCTGCACGCAGCCCGCGCCACATCGGCGGGGCCCAAGCCAACACCTTGCAGCACCAGCCAGATGGGCGCGCTTCAGCGCAAAAAGTGCGTGCGGTAGTGCTCAAGTTCGTCAATCGACTCGTGCACATCGGCCAAGGCGGTGTGTTTCTGGTGCTTTTTAAACGCGTCGTACACCGCCGGGCTCCAGCGTTTGGCCAATTCTTTGAGCGTACTCACGTCCAGGCAGCGGTAGTGAAAATACGCCTCCAGCTTGGGCATGAACTTCACCAGAAAGCGGCGGTCTTGGCTAATGGTGTTGCCGCACATGGGCGAGCTGTTTTTGGGCACGTATTTGCCAATAAACGCCAGCAACTCGGCCTGCGCCTGCTCTTCGGTCACGGTGCTGGCGCGTACCTTGTCAATCAGGCCACTGCGGCCGTGCGTGCCCTTGTTCCAGTTGTCCATGGCACCCAGCACGGCGTCGCTCTGGTGAATCACCAGCACCGGGCCTTCCACCCGGGGCGTCAGTTGCGGGCCGGTGATCACCACCGCAATTTCCAGCAAGCGCTCCTTTTCCGGGTCGAGCCCGCTCATTTCGCAGTCGATCCAGACCAGGTTCTGGTCACTTTTGACCAAGGTAGGCACAGTTGCCGGGGTCGCGGCGGCGGGAATTTCAATGGGGTTGGTCGATGTCATGGCGTGATTTTCGCCGATCCGGCACAGTCGCCCGCCGGAGCGAGGGGAAACCTGTGGTCCGTGCGCCGCGGCGGGTACGGTCTTCGATAGACTCGCTGGCATGGACACCGAATCATTGATTTTCACCGCCGTCTTCTGCGCCCTGCTGGTGCTCAGCCTGATCACGCGCACCGTGCTGGCGAGCCGCCAGATACGGCATGTGGCCCGGCACCGCGGCACCGTGCCGGCGGCTTTCAGCCACACCATTTCACTGCCCGCCCACCAAAAGGCGGCCGACTACACCATCACCAAGTCGCGCTTTGGCTTGCTGGAGCTGGCCATTGACGCCGCGCTGCTGCTCGGCTGGACGCTGCTGGGCGGGCTGGACTGGCTCAACCAGACGCTGCTGGGCGCACTGGGTGGCGGCATGGTGCAACAACTGGCCTTGCTGGCAGCTTTCACGCTCATTGGCGGGCTGATTACGCTGCCGTTGGGGTGGTGGGCCACGTTCCGCATTGAAGAGCGCTTTGGCTTCAACAAAATGACGCTCTCCCTTTGGCTGGGTGACCTGGTCAAGGGCGCGCTCGTGGGTGCCCTGGTGGGGCTGCCCATCGCAGCGCTGGTGTTGTGGCTCATGGGCGCGGCAGGCGCCACCTGGTGGCTCTGGGCCTGGGGCGTGTGGATGGCGTTCAACTTGCTGGCGCTGGTGCTGTACCCCACAGTGATCGCGCCTTTGTTCAACAAATTTGAGCCGCTGCAAGACGAAACGCTGAAGGCCCGTGTGAACGCGCTGATGCAGCGCTGCGGCTTTGCGGCCAAGGGCTTGTTTGTCATGGACGGTAGCAAGCGCAGCGCCCACGCCAACGCGTACTTCACCGGTTTTGGCGCCGCCAAGCGCGTGGTGTTTTTTGACACCCTGTTGCAGCAGCTCAACCCGGCCGAAATTGATGCCGTGCTGGCGCACGAACTGGGCCACTACAAACGCCGCCACATCATCAAGCGTATTGCGCTTATGTTTGGCTTGAGCCTGCTGGGCTTCGCGCTGCTGGGCTGGTTGTCTGGACAAGCCTGGTTTTACACCGGGCTGGGCGTCATGCCGGCGCTGGATGCACCCAACGACGCCCTGGCCCTGCTGCTGTTCATGATGGCGGTGCCTCTGCTCACTTTTTTCCTTTCACCGCTGATGGCAGGCATGTCGCGCAGCCACGAATTTGAAGCCGACGCCTACGCCATGGCCCAGACCAATGGGGCGGATCTGGCCAGCGCATTGCTCAAGCTCTTCAAGGACAATGCCAGCACGCTCACTCCCGACCCGGTTTACGCGCGGTTTTATTACTCGCACCCGCCCGCCAGCGAGCGCCTGGCCCGCCTGCTGGCCGCCAGCCCCACCCACACCGCCACGCCTGCCTGAAGGCACACCGACACCATGAACCCCATTCACCAAAACCGCCGCGCCCTGTCGGCCACCGAAATCGTGACGCAACTCACCCAGCTCAACGGCGATGCCGCCCAAGGCTGGAAGCTCATCGACGGCGCGCTGGAGAAGACCTACACCTTCACCAACTTCCACGAAACCATGGCCTTCGTGAACGCGCTGGCCTGGGTGGCGCACCGCGAAGACCACCACCCCGACCTGGCCCTGGGCTACAGCCGTTGCACCGTGCGCTTCAACACGCACGACGTGGGCGGCATTTCGGTGAGCGACTTCTTCTGTGCGGCGGCGGTTGACGCCCTGCTGAAAGCCTGAATGCACCGCCTCACACCCGCAGGGCGCACCGCTTGAAGCGCAACCACACCCCGCAGCCCGCTGGGGCCAGCGCTGCGACGACACCCCCGACTGAAGGCTTGGTGGTGGCGGCCCACGGGCGGCACTGTCTGGTGGAAAGCCCCGACGGCGAACGCCGCATTTGCCACCCCCGCGGCAAAAAGAGCCAAGTCGTCGTGGGTGACCAGGTGCTGTGGCAGACCACGGGCGACGAAGGCAGCATCGAGCGCGTGCAGACGCGGCGCAACCTGTTTTACCGCCAGGACGAGATGCGGACCAAGTCGTTTGCGGCGAACCTGGACCAGATACTCGTGCTGGTGGCAGCCGACCCCGAGTTTTCAGAAAGCCAACTCGCGCGCGCGCTGATCGCGGCCGAGGCCGAGCACATCGACGTGCTGATCGTGCTCAACAAGAGCGACGTGCAGCCGGGCTTTGACCGCGCCTGGGCACGCCTGGCGCCCTACCGCCGCATGGGCTGTGCGGTACTGCCCTTGCGCCTCAAAGGTGAAACCGCCGCCACCACCGAAGCCGGGCTGGACGAGCTGCAAGCCCGATTGGCCGGCAAACGCACCCTGGTGCTCGGACCTTCGGGCGTGGGCAAAAGCACCTTGGTCAACCGGCTTGTGCCGCACGCGCGAGCGCTCACCGGTGAAATTTCTCGCGCGCTCAATTCGGGCAAGCACACCACCACCAGCACCACCTGGTATTGGGTGGACGAGCAACGCCAGACCGCCCTGATCGACTCGCCAGGTTTCCAGGAATTTGGCCTCAACCACATCGAACCCATGCAGCTGGCGCACCTGATGCCCGACCTGCGCGCCAACCTGGGCACCTGCCGTTTTTACAACTGCACCCATTTGCACGAACCCGGTTGCGCCGTGGTGTCGCATGTACAGACCGGTGACGAGCCTTCGGCCAACGATGCCCTGGCCATCAACCCTTACCGCTACCAGATCTACCGGGAACTGTTCGACGAACTGTCGAACAAGCGGCGCTACTGAGCGGCTGAGAGCGGAGGCGTCTGCGCTCAGCCCACCAGCCGGGCCAGCGTCAACAAAGCCAGCAGCAGCATCCAGAGCACCACGGTGCGCCACACCAGGCCCACCACGCTACCCAGATGCGCCAACTGGGGCTCGGGGCGCAAGCTGTTGTCGGCATCGTCAATGGGATCGGCGCTCTCCGGCTGCGACGCCAGCCGCACGTTGAGCGCGCCCGACGTGGCGGCGAGCACCACACCGTCGCTGCCCGGTGCAAAGCGTTCGGCGTCACCCCGCCAGCTCGCCACCGCTTCTTCAAAGTTGCCCACAATGGCAAAGCCCAGTGCCGTCACGCGGGCTGGCAGGTGGTCGACCCATTGCCAAGCCAGCGCGGCGGCACGGCGCAAGGCTTCGCTGGGGGTGCCGTCGGGGCGAGCGCGCCAGTTGCGCGACAGGTACTCGGCCATGCGGTACAGCACCGCGCCCGCAGGCCCCAGGCCAAGCACCCAGAACACGACGAACGCAACCAGCACACCAAACACATGGCGGTGGGCCGACAGCACCGAATGCTCGATCACCTGGCGCAACAGCTCGGTGCGGGGCAGGCTGCTGGCGTCCACTTGCAGCCATTGCGCCAGCTTTTCCCGCGCAGCCATGTCGTCGCCCACGTCCAGCGCCTGCCGGATCTCGCTGAAATGGTGGCTGAACTGCCGGAAACCCAGGGTCACATACAACACCCCGACCATCCACACAAAAGCAAGCACGGTGCTGAATTGCCACAGTCCCCAGTAAACCAGACCCGCCACCAGCGCGGGCACGCCCGCCGCTAGCGCCCAGGCCGTCCAGCCGTGGGCCGATTGTCCGGCGTCGAGGTTGCGGCGCACCATGCGGGCCCAGCCACGCAAGCCCGCGTGAACCGGGTTGTCGTGCGCGAGCGGGCGGGCCTGCTCCAGCAACAGCGCGATCAGGATGGCGAAAAAACTCATGGCGTCATCATAGCGGCGCAGGTGCCGACCGCCGTGCCGGTGGCCCCCTCAGAGACCGCCCAAACGGCCACCCCTGGCCACTCATGCGCTGAGCATGCGGTAGAAGTTGCGCAACATGCCGGCCGTGGCGCCCCAGATGAAGCGCTCCTGGGCGCCGTCCTGGTAAGGCATGGAATACCACTCGCGCACCACCCCCTTAAATGTCCAGGCGTGGCGACGGTGGTGCAGCGGGTTCATGAGGTAAGCCAGCGGCACCTCAAACACGTCGTCCACCTCCTGCGGGTTGGGCTGCAAGGCGAATCCCGGTTGCACCAGCCCCACCACGGGTGTCACGGTGAACGCGGTGCCCGTGACATACACCGGCAAGGTACCCAGCACCTCCACGCGCTCGGGTGGCAGGCCAATTTCTTCGTGCGTTTCGCGCAGCGCCGCCGCCGTGGCGCTGGCATCTGTGGCGTCGAGCTTGCCACCCGGCAGCGCAATTTGCCCCGAGTGGGTAGACAAATGCAACGTGCGCTGCGTCAAGATCAGCATCAGCTGCTCGCGCATGACCAGGGGCAGCAGCACCGCCGCCTGGGCCGGCGCACGGTCGGCAAACATCTTTTCCTCCCGCAGCTCGGGCGTCCAGATGGGCGGACTGGCGAACAGCTGGCGCAAACCCTGCGGCGTCAGCCGGTGGGCGGCAGGCGCACACAAGCCATCGGCCTGCGCACCTTGCACCACAGGCACCTGGCGCGGATCAAAAATGGGCAAAGGCTTGAGCATGGCGCCAAGCATAAGGTCTGCCGGGCTGGCACAGCGGCCGCCTCGGTGACTGCCAGGTAGGTTCCACAGACAAAAAAGCCCCCAGGCCGGTGCGGCTGGCGGCTTCGTTTGGCGGAGCGGACCGGATCAGGCAGCGATACCCGGGTTGCCTTCCATGCCGATGATGGTGGGCGTGTTGATCTTGACGCCTTTGATCACCTTCTTGTCGCGCAGATAACCCGAAACGAGATCCCAGATGGGCTCGCCCTGCACGCCTTCTTGCACCGAGGCCCAACCGGCCACTTTGTACTTTTTGTCGGCGTCAATGGGCTTGCCTTTGAGCGTCATGTTGTTGATGCGCTTGCCGGCCGCCGCACCCGGGGTACAGCTGTACTGCATGCCGCCGATGCGCACCATGTCGCCGCCCTGCTGGTAGTACGGGTCAGGGTTGAACAGGTTGTCTGCCACATCTTCCAGAATTTCCTTGATCTGGGTGCCGGTGAATTCGTTGAGCGTGGTGGCCGGGTAGGTCAGCGCCATCTGGTCCATCATGCGCTCGTAGGTGATCACGTCACCAGGCAGCAGCGATGTGCCCCAACGCACGCCAGGCGAGAACGACATGTCAGCACCCTTGACGTCCATCAGCGCATCACAAATAACCTGATCCCACGAGCCGTTGAAGTTGCCGCGGCGGTACAACAGGTCTTCGGTAACGGCGAGCTTTTCTTCCAGCTTTTCTTTGTAAGGCGCGCGCACCTTGTCGATGTGGGCCTGCATCTCTTTGTCTGCCGGAAGCAGGTTCGAGAACACGGGCAGCAACTTGTAGCGAAAGTCTTGTACCTTGCCACCGCGCACGTCGAAGTCGAGCACGCCCAGAAACTTGCTGTTGGAGCCGGCGTTGGTCACCAGGGTCTGGCCACCGCTGTTTTTCACGATCACGGGGGCGGGCATGCCGTCGTGGGTGTGGCCGCCCAGCACGGCGTCGATGCCCCGCACGCGCGAAGCCATCTTGATGTCCACGTCCATGCCGTTGTGCGACAGCACGACCACTACCTGCGCGCCTTTGGAGCGCGCCTCGTCCACCATCTTCTGCATGTGCTCGTCCTGGATGCCGAACGACCAGTCAGGCACCATGTGGCGCGGGTTGGCAATGGGGGTGTAGGGGAACGCCTGACCAATCACGGCCAGCTTCACGCCGTTCATTTCGCGCATGGAATACGGCGCAAACACCTGGTCGCCGAAATCGGACGTCTGGACGTTTTGCGCCAGGAAGTCGATGTGACCTTTGAAGTCTTTTTCGACAATCTCTTGAACCCGTTTGGCACCAAAGGTGAATTCCCAGTGGGGCGTCATCATGTTCACGCCCAGCAGCTTGCACGCGTCAACCATGTCCTGACCGTTGGTCCACAGCGAAGTGGCACTGCCCTGCCAGGTGTCGCCACCGTCGAGCAGCAAGGCATGGGGGCGGCTGGCTTTGATCTGCTTAACCAGCGTGGCCAAGTGGGCGAAACCACCCACCTTGCCAAAGGTCTTGGCGGCTTGCGAGAAGTTCAGGTAGGTGAACGCGTGCGCTTCGGCCGTGTTGGGCTTGAAGCCGTAATGCTTGAGCAAGCCCTCACCCACGATGTGCGGCGGGCGACCCAGCGCCTCGGCCACCCCCAGATTCACATTGGGTTCGCGAAAATAGATGGGCTGCAACTGAGCGTGGCAGTCGGTGAAGTGCAAGAAGCTGACATTGCCGAATTTGGGCACGTCGTACAAACGCTCGCCCGCGCCGGGCGCGGCAGCCAGCACGTCTTTTTGGCCGATGGCCATACCGGTCGCACTGGCCACGGCGAGCACCTGCATGAATTCACGACGACTGAAGCTCATAAACATTCCTTAACAATTGATTACTGATATTTGCACCAAATTTTTAGTCGAAATGCCCGACCAACCGAAGCTGGCCGGGACATGCGCGCAGGTCAGGCGTCCTGTGCGCAAAGCCACATCACATGATCACTTGTTGACCGGTGAAGCGGGATCCAGCAGGAGCGCCATTACGTCCTGAATCTGCTTTTCGTTCAAGATACCCATGTGGCCGGCACGCGGCATTTGTGAGCAGGCGTTGTAGGCACGGGCGTTCCAAAGTTTGCCCCAGGTGTATTCGACAATAGCCTTGGAGGCCGCGGCGTTCGGATCGGTCACGCCGCGCAGCTTGCCATAGTTGTACAGACTGGGGCCAAGATTGCCGAAGGAAATTTCTTCCTTGCCGATCATGTGGCAGTTGTAGCAGTTGCCGCCGTTGGCCGAACCCGCAGCATCGCTCCACGTCAAACCGCGACCGCTCTGGGCAATTTTTTCGCCCTCTTTCCAGTCGCCGAGAAACTTGCCGTCGCTGGGCCACTTCACGGTCTTGAGGTTGGCTTCTTCGATGGCCTTGGCCACCTTTTCGTCCAGCGGTTTGCCCGCGACATCGGCAGCGCTGCACTCGCGATTGGCGTCGTCTTGCTGCAGGCGGTCGAGCTTGGCAATGCCACGGTCCTGGAACGACGCTTTCACCACATCGGCGGTCATTTTGTCGTAGTCAGCACCTGAGGGCGACGATGTACAACCCGCGAGCACCAGGGCGGCCAAAGGGATGAGTGCGAATTTCATGGTGGTTTTCATGTCGGTGTCTCCTGATCAGCGCTTGATGGCCGGCACGATGGATTCGGCGGTCTTGGCATTGACGCCCATGTACACACCCAACGCGATGGTGGCGTCGCTGCCGAACTTGGGCTCGGGGAAGCGCTGCTGGCGGTAGCAGTCGTTCAAACGCAACTGCATGCCCCACATCTGCGAATTCGACACGCGGTAAGCGGGCCAAGCGGCAAAACCAACCCCATCTCCGGGATTCTTGGTCAGGTTGGGCAGGTCTTGCAGACGGATACGACCGCCATCAACGCCATGGCAGGACGAGCAAGCGAAATCGTGCGGACCGCCGCGTGCGAAGAACAGGCGCTTGCCCACCTCGTACATGTTTTTCTCTTGTTCATGCGCCTGCGGCAGGTTGAAACGCATGCCCTTGGAAGCGGTCGCCACATAGGTGGCCAACGCCGTCACGTTGGCCATTTCACCGCGGCCAAAAGGCGTCTTGGCAATTTCGGCCGCATTGAATCCCTGCAAGGTTTCCATGCAGGTGATCAAACGGGTTTCCAGGTCCTGCACCCGGCCCGTGTCTTTGAAATAACGGGGCAATTCAACGAAAGCACCAGCGATCACGCCGGGGCCTTTGCCCAGATCGCATTGCTCCAGCGAAACATTCTTCGGGCCACGCTTTTGCTTCCAGAGCTCTTCGCCCTTCATCTCAAACAGCTCGGCAGGGTTGCCGTCGGCCAGCATTTCACGGTATTTGGCGATGCCCTCAGCGGCAGTGCCCTGTGCGTGTGCAGCAGACAGTCCGACGGACATGACGGCAGACAGCAAAAGCAGGCGTTTGGCCACGGATTTCTTCATCTGGAGTCTCCTTCTTTTTGCATTGAAAAATCAAAAACGGCCAGACTTCGCAGGCTGGCCGTTTGCACCATGCACCAATCAGGCGATAGCGGCTTCGTCGGTGCGGGTTTCACCCTTGCTGTCGGTCCACTTCACCACGACCTTGTCACCCTTGGCGCCGCCCTTGAACTTGAAGGACAGGAAGGGGTTTTGCGACACAGAGCCGCTGAACATGGCCTTCAGCACGGTCTTGCCGGCGCTGGTGGCTTCCACGTCTTTGATGAAGTGGGCGGGGATGGTAGCGCCGGACGCGTCTTTGCGGGTACCGGGTTCCATGGGGTGGGACATGAGCACACGAACGGTGGTTTCGTCGCCAGCGAGGGCGGCACGGATGCGCATCGGATCTGCCATGATGGACTCCTAAGTTTTCAATGAAAGGTTTGTACGGTGACTTGGTTGATGGGGGCGATCAGCCGCCGCAGCCACCCAGGGTCACTTTGGTTTCTTTGCTGGCCGAGAACAGCTTGCCATCGGCCTTCACCACGGCGATCACGTTGGTGCTCTGACCCATCTTCAGACGGGTCTGAACGTCAGCCGCGGTACCCGCAGGGATCATGAAGCCAGCCGACAGCGGGGTTGGGTTCTTCTCGACGATGAGGTACATCTCGGTGGTGTTGGGCAGCTTGCTGGTGGCGCCCACGGGCACCACAGCGCCGTTTTCAGCGATGTCGGGGGACACCACAGAAACCTGGTCGCTGGTGGCGGCGGTGCCACCGATGGCTTTGAGCGCATCTTCCAGGGTCTTGACCTGGAAACTGGCGTGGTCCACAGCGGCCTGGGCCTGGCTCTGGGTGATGATGCCCAGCGACACCAGTGTGGCGAACGCCCCGGTGGTCTTGAGGGCGACACGGCGTGATTTGTTCATGTTGAGCTCCTGGTAAAAGAAAAATGTGAAAAGTTTACTTGTCGGGGGCACCGGCAAGAATCCAGGCGGCGAGCAGTTTCAACTCGTCGTCTTTCAGATTGGGTTGCGCAGGCATGGGGACAGGACCGTACATGCCGGAGCCGCCCGACTTGATGCGTGCAGCCACCTTGGCTTCGGCATCGGCCTGACCCTTGTGCTTGGCCGCCACGTCTTTGTAAGACGGACCGACCAGCTTCTTGTCCACCGCATGGCAAGCCAGGCAAGCGCTCTTGGATGCGAGCGCCTTGGCGGCAGCGGCGTCCATCGCGTAGGCTCCGGACATGGCCAGCAACGTAGTTATAGCGAAAGCAAGTTGTTTCGTCATCATTTTCATAGCTTAAGGTCTCCTTGACTTAAAGAAGTTGGGGTTTACGAGTAAATGCTGATATTAAGATGCACCAGCGGATCAACGGTTCCTGAGAAGATGTTCTTGCCCCCCCTTATTTCGCACCTGCAGCGATCCACTGCGCAATGGCTTTGGCTTCGGCATCCTTCAGCTGCGGTTGAGCCGGCATCGGGACAGCACCGTACACGCCTGAACCACCGTTCTTGATCTTGTCGATCAAATAAGCTTCAACATCTGCGCGACCTTTGTGCTTGGCGGCGATTTCATTGAAGCCGGGACCCACCACCTTGCTCTTCATGCCATGGCACGCCGTGCAACTGTTGGCATTCAGCAAAACCTTGGGGTCGCTGCCGCCTGCGGTTGGTGCCGCAGCCACCACCGGTGCGGGCAAGGCAGAAGAACCGACGGGGCCTTTGGGAGCAGGCTTCGTCGTGTCGGCGCCACGCACGGGACCAATGATGCGGTTTTGCTCGGCAATGTTGCCGTGCGCGTCGCGGGCAAAGTCGGGCAAGGAGGATCGGATGGTCGTTTCAACCGGGCAGTCCTTCATGCACGCCACATTTTTCACATCGCCCTTGCCGTTGACTTTCCACAGCGGCTCGTAGAACACCATGCCATTGCGGTTGGGCATGCGCTTTTGCACCTCGGCAATGTTCTTGTCGGTGAGGGTGAAGTCGGTCGGCACGATTTCAGCCAGGCTCAGAATATAGGCCGTCACGCCGTACACCTCGTCGGTGGTCAGCGTCTTGGGCGCATTCCAGGGCATGGCGCGGTTGATGTAATCCCAGATGGTGGAGAGCGTGGCCACCTTCATGAGCGTGGTCTTCTGGGGGAAGCTGCCGCCCTCCTCCAGGTTTTTCACACGGCCACGCTCAATGTCGGCCTTGGTGGTACCGCCCACGATAGGGGTGAACACTTCGTTGGACTCACCAAAGCTGCCGTGACAAGAGGCGCATTTGGCCTCCCACACTTCTTCGCCTTTGGCAACGCTGCCAGCGCCAGCAGGCAAACCCTTGAAGTCGGGACGCACATCGATGTCCCAGGCTTTCACCTCGGCGGGAGTGGCGTCGCGGCCAATGTTGTGCCAAGGCTGGGTCTGGGCCACGGCAGCACCGGAGCCCAACAAGGCCAGGGCCAGGGTCACGACCGCAGCGGGAGTGGAAATTTTGAATGAGGATTTCATCAGAACACCTGCACGTTGGAGACTTCACCGTTCTCAGACACTTTCCAGGACTGAATGGCGTTTTGGTGGTACACGGACTTGGTGCCCCGCACGGCACGCAGCTGGTTGATCTTGGGCTGCACGTAGCCGGTGCTATCGATCGCACGGCTCTGCAAAATGGCTGGCTTGCCATCCCACACCCAGTCAATGTTGAAACGGGTCAGGGCTTTCGGCAGCACGGGCCCTTCCATGCGCGCGGTGCGCCAGTTGCGTCCACCGTCCACGCTCACGTCCACCCGCTTGATGGCACCACGGCCCGACCAGGCCAAACCCGTGATGTTGTAGAAACCCTTGTCCAACAGCGTCTGGCTGCCCGACGGTGTGGTGATGACGGACTTGCACTCCTGAATGCCGGTGTACTGGCGGTGCGTGCCATCGGGCATGTGGTCGATGTAGTGAACCGCCTCGTCTTTCGTGGCGTACTTCATATCGCCCACCTCGATGCGGCGCAGGTACTTGACCCAGCTCACGCCTTGCACACCAGGCACCACCAGACGCAGGGGATAGCCGTTTTCGGGGCGCAGCATTTCACCATTCATCGCCCAGGCCACCAGGCAGTCGTCCATGGCCTGATCGATGGCGATCGTGCGGGTCATGGAGGAGCCATCGGCACCCTCGGCCAGCACGTACTTGCCATTCTTTTTGTCGTAGCCACACATTTCCAGCAGCGTCGACAGCAGCACGCCGGTGAATTCCGAGCAGCTGACCATGCCGTGCGTGTACTGCACCGAAGGCAGCGCCACGTTGCCCCACTCGGGTGCCGAGTTGGCGCCGCACTCAATGAAATGGATGCGCGACACGCTGGGCAGACGCATCAGGTCGTCCATGGTGAACACCCGTTCGCGCTTCACCAGGCCGTTGATCATCAAGCGGTGCTTGCTGGGGTCAATGTCCCACCAGCCCTGGTGGTGGCGCTCGAAGTGCAAACCACTGGGCGTGATGATGCCAAACAGACCCTGCAGCGGGGTAAAGCTGACCGAAGCCTGCGACACGCGGGTCAGACCCGGGCTTTCACGGCGCTGCAGGTTGCCCTCCCACTTGCTGGGCTTGCCATAGCCTTCCATGGCCACGGGCTGCCCCAGGCCCACGGTGTGCGCAGGCAGCTTCAAGATCGCTTCTTCGCCCTCGGCCGCCATGGCACGCGTCGTGGCGGTGGTGGTCGCGGCCACGCCAGCCCCCATGGCCAGGGCCTTGCCCATGAAACTGCGGCGCGCCTTGCGGGCCTCTTCCATTTTTTCGGCACTCAGGTGATTCTCAGGCGCGGGGAGGACGCGCCCAATGACTTCGCTCAGGTCTTTAGACACTTGCTTTTTCCTTCTGGTTGAGGGGGTTTGTGTGAGGAGCCCGGGCCGGCTGGCTTGGGCGGGGAGTCATGTCATCGACGAAATGGTTGAAGCTCTCGCGAGCGTTGGCCGCACTTTCAATGCGCCCAGCCACTTGCACCGACACCGCGCGGCACAATTCGACGTACATCGGGTCGGCCACTTTGTAAAAAATCTGGTTGCCATCGCGGCGACGCGACAACATGCCCGCCTGGTACATCAGGCCCAAGTGGCGCGAAGCGTTGGCCTGCGCCAGCCCGGTAGCCTTGAGGATGTCGTTCACGCAGCGCTCTTCCTGGCACAGCGCATGCAAGATGCGCAAGCGCGTGGGCTCGCCGAGCACGCTGAAATAGCGCGCCACAGACTCAAACACCTCATGCAGTTCATCCACCAGCGGTTCTCCGGTCAGGCTTTGTTTTGATCGTTAAAACTATATGATTGAATGCTGATATACCGATTAGTGTAAACCCGGATTCCCTCAAAAATCTGACAAACGGTGGTCACTGGCGCGGCGCAACAGCACGCACCGCAAGCAGCCGCAGCACCCCACACACCCAAAAGACGCCCATTCCAGCCGGCCGTTTTAAGCTGACTTCACACTGACGCGAGCGGCCCTGAACGCCCCTAATTCGCTAGGGTTTTCACGGGCTGGAGTCGCTGGGGGGCCGATGCTATTGATCCGGCCCTGTGAAGTCTTAAGCTGCATATCGAACGTGACGGTCCTGGAAGTAGCTCATGACGCGCTCGGGGTTTTGCTCCAGCATCGCCATGTGATCGTTGGCCGCATCGCGTAGCTTGGCCTTGGTTCGCACCGGCACGCGCTTGCCCATCTCCTGCTTCAAGTCCGCATTGAGCCGCTCCTCTGGGTTGAGCTGTGGGCTGTAGCTGGGCAGGTAGAACAACTCGATCTGGTCCTGCCGCTCAGCCACCCAAGCCTTCACCAGCTTGCTGTGGTGGACCCGCAGGTTGTCCAGAATCAGAAAGACTTTTTTACCCGCGTCCTTGATCAAAGCTTGTAGGAATTCGATGAGCTTCTCAGCATCGAAAGCCTCGTCAATGATCATCCACCGCGTCTTGCCCTGGTTGGTCACCGTGGCAATCATGGAGAGCTTTTGACGGGTGCCGCCCACGGCCATGGCCACCGGTGTTTTGCCCGCTGGCGCGAAGCTCCTGCCGCGCACATCGGTGTTGACCAAGGCCGTCTCGTCGCCCCAGTGAATCTCGGCCCCCTCGGCCCTGGCGCGCTGCTCAATGCCGGGGTACTCGCCCTCCAACCAAGCCTGCACGGCAGCAGGGCTTTGCTCGTAAGCGCGCTTGATGGGCTTTTGCGGTGTGAAGCCCCAGCGGGTGAGGTACTTGCCGATGCTGCGCACTTGCAGCTTGATGCCAAATTCCTGTTCGATGAGCTGACCCACTGCGGCCCGGCTCCACAAGCTGAAATCCATCTTGAGCTGCTCGGGGCGTTTGTCGATGATCAGGCGCTGGATGGTGTCTTCCTGCGCCTGACCGAGCACCCGGCCATCGCCTCTGGCTCGTCCACGAACAGCGGGACGTATCGCACCCCAGCCGCCAGCGTCAAACAGATCGATAGCCGTTCGCACTGTCGGGTAGCTCAGCCCCGTCATCGTGACGATCTGCATGATCTTGGTGCCTTGTCTGTACAGCCTCACGACCTGTTTGCGTCGTTCGTGAAGTTGCTCCAGTGTCTGACTTCTTGCGCTTTCTTTTTCCATGACACTCTGATCGCGAAAATCAGACAAAGTTCAGACTTTAACGGGCCTTATCTATAGCATCAAACATCTAAATATGCGGAATTACTGATGCTTATGGCAGTTGCAGGGGTCTGCTACAGTTTTAGACGGTGTTCAATCAAAACCAACCTCTGGAGATGACGATGGTCAAATCGATGAAGTGGCTGGCTGCGGGTGCTTTGTGCCTCGCCGCTGCGGGGGCGCAAGCCCAGGTCAACCAGGTCCGCGTCTGGGCAGCGGCATGTGCCAACTGCCATGGCACCGATGGGCGGGCGCTCCAGGGCATGGAGTCACTGGCGGGCAAAGACAAAGACGAACTGCTGCAGAAAATGCTGGACTTCAAGACCGGCAAGAAGCCCGCAACCATCATGCACCAGCTGTCCAAGGGCTACTCCGACGAACAACTCGGTCAGATCGCAGCTTACTTTGCTGCCCAGAAGAAATAAGGAGCCCCACCATGAAACGTCGTCAATTTGTACAAACGCTGGGCGCTGGCTCGGCTGTGGCTGGTCTGGGCTTGCTGGGCGGTTGCGCCGGTATGGGCGGCAGCAGCGCCAAGGTGGTGGTGGTGGGTGGCGGCTACGGTGGCGCCACCGCAGCGAAGTACGTCCGCATGTTTTCGGACTACGGCATCGACGTCACGCTGATCGAGCCCAACGAGGCCTTCATCTCCTGCCCCATCTCCAACCTGGTGATCCAGGGCAGCAAAACGATTGCAGAAATCACCACGCCCTACGACAACCTGACCAAGCGCCACGGCGTGAGGGTGGTGCGCGACATGGTGGCCAGCATCGACGCTGAAAAGCGCATGGTCAAACTCGCCAGTGGCGGTGAACTGCCCTACGACCGGCTCATCCTGTCGCCCGGCATCGACTTCATGTGGGACAGCCTGCCCGGCATGGCCAGCCAGGCCGCCAAAGACAAGGTGCTGCACGCCTGGAAAGCCGGCGCGCAAACCGTGGCCCTGCGCAAGCAGCTCGAAGCCATGCCCGACGGCGGCGTCTACGCCCTGTCCATTCCGCTGGCGCCCTACCGCTGCCCGCCCGGCCCCTACGAGCGCGCCTGCATGGTGGCCAACTACTTCAAGAAGGCCAAGCCCAAGAGCAAGGTTGTGATCTTCGACGCCAACGACGACATCCAGTCGAAGAAGGGTCTGTTCATGAAGGCCTGGAAGGACCACTACGACGGCATGATCGAGTACCGGCCCAAGCACAAGGTCACCGATGTGGACGCCGCCACCAACACGCTGAAGTTTGAGTTCAACGACGACTTCAAAGCCGCTGTGGCCAACGTGGTGCCCAACATGCGCGCCGGTGACATTGCCGTGAAGACCGGCCTGGCCACGGCCAACAACCGCTGGTGCGAAGTGGACTTCCTGACGTTTGAGTCCAAGGCCCACAAAAACATCCACGTGCTGGGCGACGCGATCCAGATCGCCCCGGGCATGCCCAAGTCCGGTCACATGGCCAACCAGCACGGCAAAACCTGCGCTGCGGCGGTGGTCTCGCTGCTGGCCGGCAAAGAAGCGCCGAGCATGCCTATTTATGCCAACACCTGCTACAGCTTCGTCACCGACGAAGACGTGGTCCACGTGGCCAGCGTGCACCGCTACGACGCGGAAAAGAAAACGATGCTGACGGTGCCCGGCTCGGGTGGTGTGTCGAGCGCGGCCAGTGAACTGGAAGGTCGGTACGCCCTCGCCTGGGCGCGCAACATCTGGGCTGACACACTGGCCTGATGAACTTCAAAGACGCCCCGTTGTCACAGCGGGGCGTTTTTTTCGCTTTCAAATATCAGTCTGAGGTTATGCAATGAAGGCCAATCGTCCTCTCCTCCTCTCCAGCATCGCCGCTGCAGCAGCGTTGTTGGCACCCACCAGCGCCTGGGCACAAGCCGACGAAGCCCGCGCCAAGAAGATTGCAGGCGGCTCCTGCTTTCTCTGCCACGGCGCACAGGGCGAGTCCACCAGCGAGGCTTTTCCACGGCTGGCTGGCCAGCACGCCGAGTACGTAGCCAAACAGCTTGAAGCCTTCAAGAGTGGCCAGCGCAAGAGCTCGGCCATGAACGAGATGGTGGCCAAGCTGACACCCGACGAAATGCTGGCGCTGGGCAAGTACTACGAAAAAATGAGCCTGCCGCGCGAAGAGGCCAAAGACCCCCAGCTGGCCGCCATGGGCCGCTACGTGTACCACAACGGCAACAAGTTCAGCGGTGTGCCAGCCTGCGTCAGCTGCCACGGCACGAACGCCGAGGGCGCCGCCAACCTGCCCCGCCTGGCCACCCAGTTTTCGGGCTACATCCACACGCAGCTGAAGTCGTTCAACAAACGCGACCGCACCAACGACAACGTGGTGATGCATGTGGTGGCGGAGAAGATGACGGAGCTGGAGATGGCAGCCGTCGCCGAGTACGTCAGCAGCAAGTAGAGATCCCCCCGCGCCGCCTGCGGCGTCACCCCCCAGGGGCGATGCGAGTGGCCTGGCATAGCCGGTTGGCACTGGCCCCACCCCCGTCGCTTGTTCGCTGCGCGTAACCTCTCCGCCCCTCAAGGGGCGATGCGTGCTGCCCGGCATAGCCGGTTCCACCGCATCCTGGGTTGGGGCATTTCACCCCGGAGGGGAAGCCCGATCCCGATCCAGAGCTTCGCCGTGTGGCCGGGCTGAGCAGCGCAGGGGCGAGCGGATCAGGGCGGGCGTTGTCTGAGCGCAGCGAGTTCAGCCCGACCCCGCTCGAACCGAGCAGCGCAAGGCACCGCGCAGCGGCCCGGACTTCGGCTCGCCTTTTCTTTGCTTACTTTCTTTTGGCGAAGCAAAAGAAAGTGAGTCGGCCGCCGGGCCGAGACCCGGCTCGCCACGAAAGAAAAAGATCCACGACAAAGAGGCTCAAGCGACCCGAGCCACCAACGCACCCGAGTCATACCGCTTCTGCATCGCCTCCAAGCTGTACACCTGCGTGATCTTCGACGCCATGCCCGCCGCACCAAACGCCTCGTAGCGCGCCGCACAAATCGCCTGCATCGCCTTGGTCGCTTCCTTGTAGAACTTGCGCGGGTCGAAGTTCTTGCGGTCTTCGGCCAAATGCCGCCGAATAGCCCCCGTGCTGGCCATGCGCAGGTCGGTGTCGATGTTGACCTTGCGTACGCCGTTCTTGATGCCTTCCACGATCTCTTCCACCGGCACGCCGTAGGTCACGCCCATGTCGCCGCCATACTGGTTGATGATGGAGAGCCAGTCTTCCGGCACGCTGCTGGAGCCGTGCATGACCAGGTGCACGTTGGGAATGCGCTGGTGGATTTCTTTCACGCGGTCGATGCGCAGCACCTTGCCGCTGGGCTTGCTGCTGAACTTGTAGGCGCCGTGGCTGGTGCCGATGGCGATGGCCAGCGCATCCACCTGGGTCTTGCTCACGAAGTCGGCGGCTTCATCGGGGTCGGTCAGCAGCATCGAGTGGTCCATTTCGCCTTCAGCGCCGTGGCCGTCTTCCTCGCCAGCCTTGCCGGTTTCCAGCGAACCCAGGCAGCCCAGTTCACCTTCCACCGATACACCGCAGGCGTGGGCCAGATCCACCACCTGCTTGGTGGTGTTGACGTTGTACTCGTAGCTCGACGGCGTCTTGCCGTCGGCCAGCAGACTGCCGTCCATCATCACCGAGCTGAAGCCCGACTGGATGGAGCGCGCACAAATGGCGGGCGTTGCGCCGTGATCCTGGTGCATGCAGACGGGGATGTGCGGGTACATCTCGATCGCGGCCGAAATCAGGTGGCGCAAAAACGGCTCGCCCGCGTAGGAGCGCGCACCGGCCGAACCCTGCAAGATGACCGGGCTGTTCACCGCGTCAGCCGCCTGCATGATGGCCTGCACCTGCTCCATGTTGTTGACGTTGAAGGCCGGCAGGCCGTAGTGGTGCTCCGCCGCGTGGTCGAGCAGCTGGCGAAGGGAAATGAGGGCCATGGTGTTTCCTTAAAAAATGGAGGGTGGGTGGTTCAGCGCGGAACGATCTGTAGCTTCAAAGCGGGGGAGTCCACCCAGGATGCCGCGGGTCCGGGTCTCCCGGCCCGCAGGCATCGCCCCCTGGGGGGGGTGACGCCGCAGGCGGCGCGGGGGGTTACGTCGATCTGCGCGCCAGCACCTCAAAAGCCGGCAGCGTCTTGCCTTCCAGCACTTCCAGGAACGCGCCACCGCCGGTGGAGATGTAGCCTACGTCCTTCTCAATGCCGTACTTGGCAATGGCCGCCAGCGTGTCACCACCGCCGGCGATGCTGAAGGCGCTGCTCTCGGCAATGGCTTGCGCAATGACCTTGGTGCCGTTCTCGAACGCGGCGAATTCGAACACGCCCACCGGGCCGTTCCAGACGATGGTGCCGGCCTTTTTCAGTTGATCGGCCAGCAGCGCTGCGGTCTCCGGGCCGATGTCCAGAATCAGGTCGTCGTCGGCCACGTCGGTGGCGGCTTTCACCGTGGCCACGGCGTCGGGGCTGAAGGTCTTGGCGGTCACCACGTCGGTGGGAATGGGCACGGCCGCGCCGCGCGCTTTCATGGCTTCGATCACGGCTTTGGCTTCACCGACCAGGTCGGGCTCGGCCAGGCTTTTGCCAATCTTCAAACCCGCCGCGAGCATGAAGGTGTTGGCAATGCCGCCACCCACAATCAGGCCGTCCACGTTTTTGGCCAGGGCTTGCAGGATGGTGAGCTTGGTGCTGACCTTGCTGCCGGCGACGATGGCGATCAGCGGGCGCTTCGGATTGGCCAAGGCTTTGCCGATGGCGTCCATCTCAGCCGCCAGCAGCGGACCAGCGCAGGCGATGGGCGCGGTTTCGGCGATGCCGTAGGTGGTACCTTCGGCGCGGTGCGAGGTGCCAAACGCGTCGTGCACAAAGATGTCGCACAAGGCGCCGAGTTTCTTGGCCAGCTCGGGGCTGTTTTTCTTCTCGCCTTTGTTCAGGCGGCAGTTTTCCAGCATCACCACTTCACCGGGGGCCACAGAGAAGTCGCCATCCACCCAGTTGGCCACCACGCGCACCGAGCGGCCCATGAGCTCGCCCAGGCGCGCGGCCACGGGGGTCAGGGAGTCTTCGGGTTTGAATTCGCCTTCGGTGGGCCGGCCCAGGTGGCTGGTGACCATGACGGCAGCACCCGCGTCCAGCGCCATCTGGATGGCGGGGATGCTGGCGCGGATGCGGGTGTCTTCGGTGATGCGGCCGGCGTCGTCTTGCGGCACGTTCAGGTCGGCGCGGATGAAGACGCGTTTGTCGCGCGCAAAACCACTGGCGCACACATCGCTGAATCTCAAAAACTTCATGCCGTGCTCCTTACGCGCCAACCACGCGCACCATTTCCAGGCACTTGTTGGAGTAACCCCACTCGTTGTCGTACCAAGCCACCACCTTCACAAAGGTGCTGTCCAGCGCGATACCGGCATCAGCGTCGAACACGCTGGTGCAGGTTTCGCCACGGAAATCGGTGGCCACCACTTTGTCGGTGGTGTAGGCCAGCACGCCCTTCAGGGCGCCTTCGCTCTGGGCCTTCATTTCGGCGCAGATTTCAGCGTAGGTGGCTTCGGTGTTCAGCTCCACGGTCAGGTCGATCACCGACACGTCGGACGTGGGCACGCGGAAAGACATGCCGGTGAGCTTTTTGTTCAGCTCGGGAATGACCACGCCCACGGCCTTGGCGGCACCGGTGCTGCTGGGGATGATGTTTTCCAAAATGCCGCGGCCACCGCGCCAGTCTTTGTTGCTCGGGCCGTCCACGGTCTTTTGCGTGGCAGTGGCTGCGTGCACGGTGGTCATCAGGCCGCGCTTGATGCCCCATTTGTCGTTCAGCACCTTGGCCACGGGGGCCAGGCAGTTGGTGGTGCAGCTGGCGTTGGAGATGATGGCCTGGCCGGCGTAGGTCTTGTCGTTCACGCCAAACACGAACATGGGGGTGTCGTCTTTGGAGGGCGCAGACAGGATGACTTTTTTGGCGCCCGCGTCCAGGTGTTTCTGGGCCGTGACCTTGTCCAGGAACAGGCCGGTGGACTCGATCACGATGTCGGCACCGACTTCGTTCCACTTCAGGTTGGCGGGGTCGCGCTCTTGCGTCAGGCGAATGGTCTTGCCGTTGACCACAATGTTGCCGCCTTCCACCTTGACGGTGCCCTTGAAGCGGCCGTGCACGCTGTCGTATTGCAGCATGTAGGCCAGGTAGTCGGGTTCCAGCAGGTCGTTGATGGCAACAACTTCGATGTCAGAAAAACTCTGGATCGCGCTGCGCAGCACGTTGCGCCCGATACGGCCAAAGCCGTTGATACCGATCTTGATGGTCATGGTGGAAGGTCTCCGGGAGAGGTGAAAAATGGGCGTTCAGGCTGTTGTGGGCAGCTCGGTGGTCAACGCCGAAAAATCGGGAATCACGCGATCAGGTGAGCAGGATTCGATGGGTTCACCCATGTTGTAGCCATAGGGCAGCGCCCACACCGCAATGCCGCCGTTGCGCGCCGTGGCCACGTCGATGCTGGAGTCGCCCACAAACAGGGTGCGCTCACGCGGCACACCAAAGCGCTGCAGGCAATGCTCGATACCGGCCGGGTTGGGCTTCTTCACCGGCAGCGTGTCGCCGCTGATCACAAGATCAAACAGCGGCGTCATCTGGTGTGCGTCCAACACGGTCTGGGTGTACCGCCCTTCCTTGTTGGTCATCACCACCAACTTCACGCCCGCCGCACGCAGGGCGTGCAGGGTTTCCCGCACCTGGGGATACAGGTGACTGCGCGTGCCGCAGCGGCGCTGGTAGAACTTGCCAAATTCGACCTCAATCAGCTTGAAGCTGTCTGAGTGGCGCACCAGGTCGGCTGTGGTGTTGCCCACATAGGCCAGCGCCTGGATCAGCAGCTCGCGCGTGCCGTGGCCAATCCAGTCGTTCACCTGCTGCTGCGTCACGGGTGGCAAATCAAACCGCGTCAGGGTGTCGTTCACCGCATCGGCAATTTCGGGCGCGGTCTCTATCAGCGTGCCGTCCAGGTCAAACAGGATCAGGTCGTAGGGGTAGGCAGCCATTCAGTGGGCCCCTTTGATGATGTGCTCGGGCAGCGTTTCTTCGAGCCGGTGGGCGGCCCGGTGCACCAGGGTGCGCACGGCGTCACACACGCGCGCACTGGTGATGCCGAAGTGCTGGTACAGGTCTTTGGCCGGTGCCGACTCGCCAAAGCTGGCGATGCCGACCACCACGCCGGTGCGACCGACGTACTTGCGCCAGAAGTCGGGGTGCGCGGCCTCCACCGCCACGGTGGGCAGCGACAGCGGCAACACCTTGTCCTGGTAGGCCTCGGGCTGGCGGTCAAACACGTTGCTGCTGGGCATGGACACCACGCGGGTGCTGATGCCCTCGGCGGCGAGCGCGGCATGGGCTTCCATGGCGAGCGAGGTTTCGGAACCGGTCGCCACGATCACCGCCTGCGGGTTCGCGCCCTCGGCCAGCACATAGCCGCCCTTGCGGATTTTCGAGACCATGGACAGGTCGCTCAGGCGCGGCAGGTTCTGGCGCGACAGGCA
Organism: Hydrogenophaga sp. L99; assembly: GCF_058731905.1. Lineage (NCBI taxonomy): Bacteria > Pseudomonadati > Pseudomonadota > Betaproteobacteria > Burkholderiales > Comamonadaceae > Hydrogenophaga > Hydrogenophaga sp. L99. Next base: position 2,512,547 of record NZ_CM178972.1, read on the forward strand.
CAGCGCGCTCGGTCCGTCACGCCGCTCGATCGCGCAGGTCCAGGCCACGGCGGTTTCCAGGCCATCGGCCGGGCGCCACACGTCCAGCCCCGGGATGATGCGCAGGCTGGGCACGTGCTCGACCGACTGGTGCGTGGGGCCGTCTTCACCCAGGCCGATGCTGTCGTGCGTGAACACATGGATGACGCGCAGCTTCATCAAGGCGGCCATGCGGATGGCGTTGCGGCTGTAGTCGCTGAACGTGAGGAAGGTACCGCCATAGGGGATGTAGCCACCGTGCAGCGCGATGCCGTTCATGATGGCGGCCATGCCGAACTCGCGCACGCCGTAGCTCATGTGGTTGCCCCAGGCGTCGCGCCCGGCCTTCACACAGCCCTTGAAGTTGGTGAGGTTGGAGCCGGTCAAATCTGCGCTGCCGCCGAAAAATTCGGGCACCAGCGGCGCCAGCACATCCAGCGCGTTCTGGCTGGCCTTGCGGGTGGCAAAGGCGTCGGCTTTGGCGGCAATGGCTTCCAGCACCTCGGGCAACTTGTCGGCGAACGCGGGCAACAGATCGCCGGCCATGCGGCGCTCAAACTCGGCGGCTTCCAGCGGGTACTGCGCGCGGTAAGCCTCGAAGCGCTCGCGCCAGGCCCGCTCGGCGGCGGCGCCGCGGTCCACCGCATTCCAGGCCAAGGCCAATTCATCGGGAACTTCAAACGGCGGCGCCGTCCAGCCCAGCGCGTCGCGCGTGGCCTGCACCTCGGCAGCGCCCAGCGCGGCGCCGTGCACGTCGTGCGTGCCGGCCTTGTTGGGCGAGCCCATGCCGATCACCGTCTTGCAGCAAATCAGCGTGGGCTTGCCGTGCGGCAGCGCGCCCTGCTTCTTGGCCTCCACCAGTGCCGCTTCAATGGCGGCGGGGTCATGACCGTCCACGTTGGGGATGACGTGCCAGCCGTAGGCGTCGAAGCGTTTGGGCGTGTCGTCGGTGAACCAGCCCTCCACATGGCCGTCGATGGAGATGCCGTTGTCGTCGTAGAACGCCACCAGCTTGGACAGGCGCAGTGTGCCGGCCAGGGCGCAAGCCTCGTGGCTGATGCCTTCCATCATGCAACCGTCGCCCAAAAACGCGTAGGTGAAATGGTCGACGATGTGGTGCGTGGCGTCCTCGTCTTCGCGGTTGAACTCGGCGGCCAGCAGCTTCTCGGCCAGCGCCATGCCCACCGCGTTGGTGATGCCCTGGCCCAGCGGGCCGGTAGTGGTTTCCACACCGGGGGTGATGCCCACCTCGGGGTGGCCGGCGGTCTTGCTGTGCAGCTGGCGAAAAGCCTTCAGCTCGCTCATCGGCAGGTCGTAGCCCGTCAGGTGCAGCAGCGCATAAATCAGCATCGAGCCGTGGCCGTTGGACAGCACGAAGCGGTCGCGGTCGGGCCAGTGCGGGTTGGCCGGGTTGTGCTTCAGGTGCCGGTTCCACAGCACCTCGGCAATGTCGGCCATGCCCATGGGCGCGCCGGGGTGGCCGCTCTTGGCTTTTTCCACAGCGTCCACCGCGAGCATGCGGATGGCGTTCGCCATCTGGCGAGCGAGTTCGGGAGAGGGGTTGTTCATGGTGTCCTTCGGGCCTGAAGTGGTTCAAGTTTCTCAGTGGGGTCTCTGCTGGCTGGCCCCCACCCCTGCCCTCCCCCAGCGGGTGAGGGAGTCAAGCGGGGAAGCTCGGGCATTCGGGCTTCGCTCCTTCCCCCGCTGGGGGAAGGCGGGGATGGGGGCCCGCGCGAAACAACGCAGATCAAAGCATCAAGCCAAGCCCATGGCTCTCTTCTTGCGCTCCACCATGCGCCATATAAACGGCGTGAAGATCAGCTGCATCGCCAGTTCCATCTTCCCGCCAGGCACCACGATGGTGTTGGCGCGGCTCATCATGGAGCCATTGATCATGCTCAGCAGGTACTGGAAATCGATGCCCTTGGGCTTGGCGAAGCGGATCACCACCATGCTCTCGTCGGCAGTGGGCACGTCGCGCGCCACAAACGGGTTGCTGGTGTCCACGATCGGCACGCGCTGGAAATTCACATGCGTGTGCTGGAACTGCGGGGTGATGTAGTTCACGTAGTCGGGCATGCGGCGCAAGATGGTGTCGGTCACCGCGTCGGCGCTGTAGCCGCGCATGTTCTTGTCGCGGTAGAGCTTCTGAATCCATTCCAGGTTGATGACCGGCACCACGCCGACCAGCAGGTCGGGGTATTGCGCCACGTTGTGCTCGGGCGTCACCACCGCGCCGTGCAGGCCTTCGTAAAACAGCATGTCGGTGTCGGCCGGCAGGTCTTCCCAGGGCGTGAAGGTGCCGGGCTCTTGCTTATAGGGCGCGGCTTCTTCGGCGTTGTGCAGGTACTTGCGGCTCTTGCCTTGCCCGGTCGCGCTGTAGGTGCGAAACAGGTTTTCAATCTCGCCGAACAGGTTGGCGTTGGCACCAAAGTGGCTGAAGTTGTTGTTGCCCGCCGCTTCGGCCTCGGCCGCCTTCAGCTTCATTTCCTTGCGGTCGTAGCGGTGAAAGCTGTCGCCTTCAATGATGCCGGCGGTCACATTCTCGCGGCGGAAGATGTTCTGGAACGTGCGGGTAACCGTCGAGGTACCGGCGCCGCTGGAACCTGTGATGGCGATGATGGGGTGGCGTTCAGACATGAAGTTCTCCAAAAAACAAAATCAGTTCAGCAGAGGGGATGCTCACCAAGGGCACAGCGGAACCGGCTTTGCCGGGCCGCCAGTGCCGCCCCCTTGAGGGGGTGACGCGCCCTTAGGCGCGGCGCGGGGGTGGTCAATCCCTGAAAAGGCTACGTTCGGCAAACAGCGGGTTCGCGTCTTCCTTGTAGGCCGCCGGCTCGTGGTGGTAGCGCTCAATGCGCTCCACCTCGTTTTTGCTGCCAAACACCAGGCCAATGCGCTGGTGCAGCGCGGTGGGCATGACGCCCAGCATGGGCACGCTGCCGGTGCTGGCGCGGCCACCGGCCTGCTCCATGAGCATGCCGATGGGGTTGGCCTCGTAAAGCAGGCGCAGGCGGCCGGGCTTGCTGGTGTCCTTGGTGTCGCGCGGGTACATGAACACGCCACCGCGCATCAGAATGCGGTGCGCTTCGGCCACCATGCTGGCAATCCAGCGCATGTTGAAGTCTTTGCCCCGGGGCCCGGTTTTGCCTGCCAGGCACTCGTCCACATAGCGCTTCACCGGCGCTTCCCAGAAGCGGCTGTTGGACGCGTTGATGGCAAATTCCTGCGTGTCGGGTGGAATCTGGATGTTGTGGTGCGTCAGCTTGAACTCGCCCAGGTTGGGGTCGAGCGTGAAGCCGTTGACGCCGTCGCCCACGGTGAGCACCAGCATGGTGGTGGGGCCGTAGAGCGCGTAACCCGCCGCCAGTTGCTGGGCACCAGGCTGGAAGAAGTCTTCGGCGGTGATGTCGCGGCCGCTGTCGATCACGTCTTGCGGCGCCCGCAAAATGGAAAAGATGCTGCCCACCGACACGTTCACGTCGATGTTGCTGGAGCCATCCAGCGGGTCAAACACCAGCAGGTATTTGCCGCGCGGGTACTGGCCCGGAATTTGATAAGGCTCGTCCATTTCTTCCGAACCCATGCCCGCCAGGTGGCCGCCCCAGTTGTTGGCGCTGATGAACATGTCGTTGCTGATCACGTCCAGTTTCTTCTGCGTTTCGCCCTGCACGTTGACGCTGGCGCCGCCGGCGGCAGCGTCGTGGTTGCCCAGCATGCCGCCGAGTTCACCAAAGGCCACCGCCCGGGCAATGGCTTTGCAGGCCAGCGCCACGTCCAAAATCAAGGCGTTGAAGTCGCCGCTGGCACTGGGGAAGCGCCGGCGCTCCTCAATCAGGAACTGGGTCAGCGTAGAGCGTTTGGACAAAGGCATGGCGGTCTCTCGGTGGTTTTTTTGATGCAGAAAGGGCTCAGGCGCTGCGGGCGTTCTTGCGCAGCTGCTTCATCACGGTGCGGTAGCCGCCGTCGTTGTCGGGCGCGCCAAACACGGCACTGCCGGCCACCAGCGTGTCAGCGCCGGCCCGCACGATCTCGGCGATGTTGTCCAGCTTCACGCCGCCGTCCACCTCCAGCCAGATCGGCTGGCCGCCTGCGGCCACGTGGGCGTCGATGCGGCGGCGCGCGTCGCTCAGCTTGGCCAGCGTGCTGGGAATGAACTTTTGCCCACCAAACCCGGGGTTCACACTCATCAGCAGCACCACATCCAGCCGGTCCATCACATGGTCCATCCACTCCAGTGGCGTGGCCGGGTTGAACACCAGGCCGGCCTTGCAGCCGTGGTCGCGGATGAGTTGCAACGTGCGGTCCACATGGCGGCTGGCTTCGGGGTGGAAGGTGATGATGTTGGCGCCCGCCTTGGCAAACAGCGGAATGAGCGCGTCCACCGGCTCCACCATCAGGTGCACGTCAATGCCGATCTTCACGTGCGGGCGGATCGCCTCGCACACCAGCGGACCGATGGTGAGGTTGGGCACGTAGTGGTTGTCCATCACGTCAAAGTGAACCAGGTCGGCGCCGGCCGCTTCAATGGCACGCACCTCGTCACCCAGGCGGGAAAAGTCGGCAGACAAGATGGAGGGCGCAAGGCGAATGGGGGTCATGGAACGGGCCGGTGGGGTGAAAGAAACGGTGGGCAAACGCGGCATCAGCCGTTGTGCCATTCGCGCAGGCGCGCCACGTTGACCTGGCTCAGGTCGGGCACCACCCGCAGGGCGCCGGTGAAGTCGTGGTGCGCGGTGAAGCTGTTGGGCGTGATCACGGTGGCGAGGCCGGCGGCCCTGGCCGCGCGCAGGCCATTGGCCGAGTCTTCAAAGGCCAAGCAATCGGCTGCACGCAGGCCCATGTCGGCCAGCACCTTCATGTAGACCTGCGGGTTGGGCTTTTTGACCGGGGCATTGCTGGCGTCGCCCACGGCCAGAAAGTGGCTGCGCCAGTCAGACCCAATGGCGCTGCGCAGCAGGGCCGCAATGTTGACGGGCGAGGTGGTGGTGGCAATGGCCAGTTGCAGGCCTTGCGCCCGGGCTTCGCTCATCAGCGCCAGCACACCGGGGCGCAGGGTCACCGCGCCGTTGTTCACCGCGTTTTCGTAATAGGCGGTCTTGATCTCGTGCAGCCGGTTGATGGTGGCCTCCACCGCGCCGCCGGCCAGCTCTTTCAAATCCGGCTGCAGGCTGCGCCAGTGGTGCAACATGCGCTCTTTTCCACCCGAAATGTCCAGCAACTGCGTGTATTGGGCCAGGTCCCAGTGCCAGCCCATACCGGCTTGCTCAAAGGCGTGGTTGAACGCGGCCAGATGCACGCTTTCGGTGTCGGCCAGGGTGCCGTCAACATCAAAAATCAGGGCTCGGAGCATGGGCTAAACCAGTGAATGCCCCCGAAAAACCGGGGTGTTGGCGAACTATAGGCATTCACTTAAATAAGGTAAATTCACGATTACTTGCTTTTAAGTTAAGCTTTTACTTAATGAAAAACGCCACCTTCCGCCAACTCAGGGTTTTCACTGAGGTCGCCAAACACCTCAGTTTTGCCCGCGCCGCCGAGGTGCTGCACCTGTCGCCGCCGGCGGTGACCATGCAGGTCAAAGAGCTGGAAGGCCATGTGGGCCTGCCGCTGTTTGAGCGCACCGGGCGCCAGGTGTCGCTGACCACGGCGGGCGAATACATGCTGGTGTACGCCCGCAAGGTGCTGGCCACGCTGAAAGACGCCGAAGACGCCGCCGCCCGCCTGCAGCGGCTGGAGGTGGGCACGCTCACCATCGGCATGGTGAGCACCGCCAAGTACTTTTTGCCCCGGCTGATGGCCGAGTTTCAGCACGAGCACGAGGGCATTGAAATCCGGCTGGCCGTGGGCAACCGCGAACAGCTGGTGAAGATGCTGCAGGGCAACGAGCTGGACATTGCCATCATGGGGCGCCCGCCCACCGAGCTGGCCACCCGCGCCGAGCCGTTTGCCGCCCACCCGCATGTGTTTGTGGCCGCCACCGACCACCCGCTGCTCAAGGTGGGCCACCCCACGGTGGACTCGCTCAAGCCCTACGGCTTTATCTTGCGCGAGCGCGGTTCGGGCACGCGCGCGGCGATGGAAAAGTTTCTGGAACGCACCCGCATGGAACCGCGCGTGGTGATGGAAATGACCAGCAACGAAACCATCAAGCAAGCGGTGATGGCCGGCATGGGCATCAGCTTTTTGTCGCTGCACACCATCGGCCTGGAACTGGAACACGGCCTGATTGCCACCCTGGACGTGGAAGGCACGCCCATCGTGCGCGCCTGGAACGTGGTGCACACCTTGTCTAAACTGCTCTCCCCGGCCGCCGAAGCGTTTCGCTATTTCATGCTCGAGCGCGCCGAAGGCCACCTGGCCGAAAAATACGGCCAGTTGCTGAAACTGCCGCAGGCGCTGTAGGCGCCCCATTTCCACCCCATACCCATGACAACCCCCAACACCCCGGCCACCGACCGCACCGACGAACGCCTGACGCAGCTCGAGATCAAGCTCAGCTACACCGAAGACCTGCTGGACACCCTGAACCAGCTGGTGGCCACGCAGCAAGACCAGATCGACCTGCTGCTGCGCGAAGTAGGCCGCCTGCGCCAGCACGGCGGCGGCGAAAGCATGGCCGCCCCACGCAACCCGCGCGACGAACTGCCACCGCACTATTGAACCCACGTTGGCCCGGGGGTGCGCGAACGAATGCACACCCCGGCCCGGGTGGTTACAAAGCGGGTTTCTGAATCGTTTCTAATTACCCCCGGCCACCGGTTTCGCCCTTTTCGGCGAATTCGATGCTGGCCACACCGGCTGCCGGCACACCTGCCGCAACCGACCCGTGTGCACACCCCAACGTTGACGCGACATTCAGGCCGAAGCACTGGATGAACACCCAGCGATGGACCGGTGCCCAGCGGCCTCCCCGGCCCACCCATTTTCAACCGCTTGATGGCCCCGTTTCGGGGTGAAGGATTGGTTTTGCGCAGCAACTTCAGCAGTTCCAGACTGGTGCGCCTGCTCGGTGACGGCATGCCCGCGCCGGCCGAGTCGCCCCGGCAGGACGTTGCCGAGCGGCTGGGCCAGTGGCTGAATGTGGCGGACGCCATTGCGCTGCATGCGGCCCACCAGTCGATCCAGGCCATGGCCTCTGCCAAGCCCGCGCGCGCCCGGGCCCACGGCACAGGCCGCGCAACCGCCTTGACCGCCGAATTTCAGCGCGTGCGCGCCACGCTGACCCAAGCCATCCAGACCCCACCGCCAACCGGTGCCAGCACCAAGCGGCACCGCCACGCGCTGCCCGCCAGCGTGCTGCCGTTGGACGCGGAAGCCCCGCCCGCCGCACCCGACATCAGCTTTGCTCCCTTCCAGCAGCGTTACCAGGAACACCAGCGGCGCATGGACATGAGCCTGGAAGCCCTGCGCGGCCATGTGCGCCAGACGCTGGCCAGCGCCACGCCAGCCCTGGCCCAGCTGGCCGCACTGGACGCCGTGCTCGACCCTTTGCTGGGCGGGCGCGAACAAAAAATGCTGGCCACTGTGCCCGCATTTCTGGAACGCCGTTTTGACCAGCTGCGCCAGCAGCACCCCACCGAGCCCGATGCGCCGGCGGCAGCGCCAAGCTGGCTGGCCTCTTTTGAACCGACCTTCCAGGCCACCTTGCTGGCCGAACTCGACGTGCGCCTGCAGCCCGTCCTGGGAATGATCGAAGCACTCAGCAACTCCGTGAATCAGTGAAGCAACAACAATGAGCAGAATCGTTTTGGCCGTGGCCTTTGTCCTGGGTCTGGTGGCCGTCCTCTGGGTGGGTGTGGGTTTTGTGGGCACCAGCGCGCTGGCGCTGGCCATGAGCGTGGTGATTGGCGCGGTGTACGTGTTGGGCGCCGTGGAAATCCGGCGCTTTCGCGCCGTGACCGCCTCGTTGCAAACGGCGCTGAGCCACATTCCGCAGCCACTGGCTCAGCTGGGCGACTGGCTCGCAGGCCTGCACCCTTCGGTGCAAAACGCGGTGCGCGCGCGGGTAGAGGGCGAGCGCGTGGCCTTGCCTGGCCTGGCGCTCACGCCCTACCTGGTGGGCTTGCTGGTCATGCTGGGCATGCTGGGCACGTTTGTGGGCATGGTCGTCACGTTCAAGGGCGCGGTGTTTGCGCTGGACGGCTCCACCGACCTGCAGGCCATTCGCTCGGCGCTGGCCGCCCCCATCAAAGGGCTGGGGCTGGCCTTTGGCACTTCGGTGGCGGGTGTGGCGGCGTCGGCCATGCTGGGCCTCATGTCGGCCATCAGCCGGCGCGAGCGCCTCGGCGTGGTGCGCCTGCTGGACGCGCAGATCGCGACCACCTTGCGGACGTTCTCGCTGGCCCACCAGCGCCAGGAAAGCTTCAAAGCCCTGCAGTCGCAAGCCCAGGCACTGCCCGCCGTGGTCACCCAGCTGCAAGCCCTGATGGCGCAGATCGAGCAGCGCAGCGAACAGCTGGACGCGCAGTTGCTCAGCCGCCAGGCGAAGTTTCACAGCGACGTGTCGGTGGCCTACACCGGGCTGGCCAGCGCCGTGGCCACGTCGCTGCAAGACAGCCTGAGCGCCAGCGCCCGGGTGGCCGGCGAGAGCCTGAAGCCGGTGGTTGAGTCCGCCATGGCGGCCATGGCCGAAGAGTCGGCGCGCCAGCATGGGCGCGTGAGCGACGCGGTGCAAACGCAGTTGAACGGTCTGGCCACCCAGTTTGGCGCCACCGCCACCACCGTGGCCGACACCTGGACCAGCGCCCTGGCCCAGCATGCGCACACCAGCGAACAGCAGGTGAGCGGGCTCGACCGCGCGCTGAACGCTTTCACCCACACCTTTGAAGAACGCGCCACCGCCTTGCTGGCCAGCGTGCAGGCCAGCGCCGCCCAGTCGCTCGCCGGGCTGGCGCAGGCCGACCAGCACAAGCAGGCCGCCTGGACGCAGTCGCTGCAAGCGCTGGCTTCCACGCTGCAAGGCGAATGGCAGCAGGCCGGCGCACAAACGCTGGCCCAGCAACAGGCCGTGTGCCAGGCACTGGAACACACCGCTACAACGATCAGCGAACGCGTCAGCCAGCAGGCCGGCCGCAGCCTTGACGACATGGCGCGCCTGCTGGCCCAGTCCGAAGAACTGGTGCGCGCCCGCACCGAGGCGGAAGCCCGCTGGGCTCAAGACCACGGCCAGCGCATGGACGCGCTGGCCACGCTGTGGCGCACCGAACTGGCCGCCCTGCGCAGCGACGAAAGCACGCGCGGCCAGGCCGCCGTGGAGCGCATGGAAGCGCTGCAGACCACGCTGGCCGACCAGCTGGCCGCCTTGCGCACCGACGAATCGGCACGAGGCCAGGCCGCCGTGGACCGCTTGGAAGCCCTGCAAACCACGTTGGCGCAACAGCTAACGGCTTTGCGCACCGACGAATCCACACGCGGCCAGGCCGCCGTGGACCGCCTGCAAACCTTGCAGGCCGAGCTGAGCGCCCACATGAGCACCCTGCGCACCGAAGAAGCCACCCGGGGTGAAGCGGCGGTGAACCGGCTGGGCGAGCTGCAAGGCGCGCTGGCCAGCCACCTGGCCACGCTGGGCACCGCGCTGGAAACCCCCATGACCCGCCTGCTGGAAACCGCCTCAGAGGCGCCGCGCGCCGCCGCCGAGGTGATTACCCAGCTGCGCCAGGAAATGGGCCACATCACCGAGCGCGACAACCTGGCTCTGAAAGAGCGCACCAGCCTGGTGGCCCAGCTCGACACGCTGCTGCACACGGTCCAGCAGGCCACGGGCGAACAGCGCGCCGCCATCGAGTCGCTGGTGGCATCGGCCGCCACGGTCATGGCGCAAGCCAGTGGCCAGTTTGCCCAGACCCTGGGCGCGCAGGCCGGCCGGGTGGACGAGGTGGCCGCCCATGTGAACGCCAGCGCGGTCGAGCTGGCCAGCCTGGGCGAGTCGTTCGGCCACGGCGTGCAGCTGTTCAGCGCCAGCAACCAGCAGCTCATGGACAGCCTGCAGCGCATTGAAGGCGCCATTCAGCATTCGATGGCGCGCAGCGACGACCAGCTGGGCTACTACGTGGCGCAGGCGCGCGAGGTGATCGACCTCAGCATCAGCGCGCAGCAAGGCATTGTGGAAGACCTGCGCCGGCTGCACGGCACGCCTGCCACCCAGCCGGTGGGAGCCGCGGGATGACCGACCTGGACGACCGCGACGACGGCGGCCTGGAACAGACCGCCCCGGTCTGGGCCGTGTTTGGCGACCTGATGTCGGGCCTGCTCGGCGCTTTCGTGCTCATTTTGGTGGGTGTGCTGGTGGTTCAGATGGACCTGATGAGCAACCTGGCCTCTGAAATTGCCAAGCGCGAGGCCGAAGAGCAGCGCCGCATGGCGCTGGAAAAAGCGCTGGCCATTCCGTTGCAAACGGGCCGCGTCACGCTGAACAACGGGCGCATTGGCATCAGCGGCAGCGTGCTGTTTCCGCTCAACTCCGACGAGCTGCGCCCCGACGGCCGCCAGCTGCTCAAGAGCCTGGTGCCGCCGCTGCAGGTGTACCTGGGCGAGCGCGACGAAATGCTGATGGTCAGCGGCTTCACTGACGACCGCCCGATCCAGGACGGCAACCGGCGCTACGCGGACAACCTGGAGCTGTCGGCCCAGCGCGCGCTCACCGTGACCCGCGCGCTCATGGACGAAGGCATGCCGCCCGCGCGCGTGTTTGCCGCCGCCTTCGGGGCCGAACAGCCGGTGGCCTCCAATGCCGAGGAACAGGGCCGCACCCTGAACCGCCGGGTTGAAATGGCGCCGGTGCCCAAAACCGCCACCCCACCCGCGGCCAAGCCATGACCGAGCCGCTGGCCGCCCTGGCCGATCTGCGCAACGCGGGCGCCCACCAGCTGGACCCGGTGCGCTTTCACTACCTGGAGGCGCTGGCCGCCCGCGTGCAAACGGCCACGCCGGGCGTGCAAAGCGCGCTGGCCGCCCGGCTGGGCGCAGCGCTGGCCGACTACCAGCAGCGCGCCACACAAGCCCTGCAGGCGCGCCAGGGCGCAGAAGACGCGCAGACCGCGCAACACACTCGGCAAAAAATGGAGCGGCGCCGGCTGGCGGCGGCCTGCGGCGTGGGCATGCCGGCAGCCAGCGCCCAGGCCGCCGAGTCGCCGCTGGCCGAGCTCACCCGCTACATCGATCGCGTGCGGCAGGCGCCGGCCGACGATCCGCTGGCGCACGGCGCCCAGCCCCACCAGCACGCCCTGCCCGAACTCAACAGCGTGCGCCGGTTTCGCGAAACCTGGTCGCGCATCTGCGCCGAAGACCAGGTGGACCTGGCCGTGGAGCGTGGCCCGGAAAACGCCGGACCGCTCAACTCGCACATGCTGGTGCTGCGCTCGCTGGCGCTCATGCGCGAGCTGTCGCCCCACTACCTGCGGCGCTTCATGGCGCATGCCGACGCCCTGCTGTGGATCGAGCAGGCCAGCGCCCGCCTGAAGCCCCCCGCCGCCAAGCCCAAGGCGGTGCGCGGCGCCAAGGCCAAAAAACCCAGCTAAAACCGGGTTTGTTGCCGCTCTTCGCGCTGCACCGGGCCGGCCTTGGCCAGCGCCATCCACACATGAAACGGCAGGCGCTCCAGCGCGCGGCGCGGTGCCTCGCGCACCACCATCAGCGCATCGGGTGTGGCCAGCATCACACCGCATTCGGGTGGAATCTCGTCGGGCTCGCCAATCGGGCGGCCGCGCGCGTCGTGCCCCAGCACATACCAGCAAGCGCTGGCCAGCCCCAGGTAGGCGGCGCGCTTGGCGGGTTTTTTCAGGTCGCCCAGCAGGTCGGCGCGGTTCACCTTGATCTCGTGCACCACCGGCTCCAGGTAGGCTTCCACCGAGCTGCGGCGAATGGAAAACACGTCGGGGCAGGCCATGCACCAGGCGTGGTCGGGCTGGCCGGGCACGGTGTCGGTGTCGTCGTCCAACGCGCTCAACTGCGCGGGCGGCCCGGCCACCACGGTCGGCGCCACGCCATCGTCCAACGGGGCGCCTTGCAACAACGTGCGCGGCAAGGGAACCCGCAGCGCCAGGCCGCGCCAGGCCAGGCGCCCCGCGCGGCCCATGGCCACCGCCACCTGCTCCACCAGCGCTTCGTGCGGGGAACGCGCCGCCTTGTTGCTGGCAAACACCCGCGCCAGCGTTTCAATGCCGGCGTCGGTCACGCGCAGCGTCTCGTGGCCCTGGTCCGACAGGCGCCGCTCTACCTGCCCCGCGGCCAGCAGCTCCACCTCAAGCAGGTCCTGGCAAGGCCAGCCGGCCGAGCGGTAAATGTCGCGCAGGCGCTGGTGGTGGCGGCGGGTCAGGGTGGGCACAAACGAACTCATCAGCTGATGGTATATCCAGTACGATGCCACACCCCAACGCCTGCCCATCTTGAACACCGCCGCCCCCCGCCTGGAAGCCGAAACCGCTGAAGACTCCCCGCTGGGCGCGGTGGCGGTGCGCGCGCTGTGCGACTTTGCGGCCCGCGCGGGCGACCTGGACCTGCGCTTCACGCCCTCGCCCAGCGGCAGCGAAGGCGTGGCCGGGCACAGCGAGGTCACCTCGCGCCGCGGCGCGGGCTACCAGCGCGAACTGCCCCTGAGTGTGGTGTGGGGCGGGCTGCGTGTGCAAGGCCGGGCCGATGGGTTTGATTCCGTGGCCCTGCGGCTGGAAGAAATCAAAACCCACCGCGGCGACCCGGCCCTGATTGGCGCCAACCAGCGCGCGCTGCACTGGGCGCAGGCCCGCGTGTATGGCCACATGCTGTGCGAACAACTGGCGCTGGACGGGCTGGACCTGGCGCTCGTTTATTTCAACATCGACACCGCGCAAGAAACGCCGCTGGTGCAGCACCACAGCGCGCCCGAACTGCGCGCGTTTTTTGAAGCCCTGTGCACGCGCTACGCGGTGTGGGCGCGGGCCGAGCGCGCGCACCGCCTGGCGCGCGACGCGGCGCTGCGCGCGCTGGCCTTTCCATTTGCCGCGTTTCGCACCGGGCAGCGCGCGCTGGCCGAGGCGGTGTACCGCACCCACAGCCACGGCCGGGTGTTGATGGCACAGGCGCCCACCGGCATTGGCAAAACCATGGCCACGCTGTTTGCCGCGCTCAAGGCCGCGCCCGGCAACGGCAAAGACCCGGGCACCGACAAACTCTTTTACCTGACCGCCAAAACCCCCGGCCGCCAACTGGCGCTGCACGCGCTGGACAAGCTCACCCAGGCCGACACACCGCAGGCCATCCCGCTGCGCGTGCTGGAACGCGTGGCCCGCGACAAAGCCTGCGAGCACCCCGACAAAGCCTGCCACGGCGACAGCTGCCCGCTGGCCCAGGGCTTTTACGACCGCCTGCCTGCCGCCCGCCAAGCCGCCGCGCAGGCCCGCTGGCTGAGCAAAACCACGCTGCGCCAGGTAGCGCTGGAACACACCGTGTGCCCCTACTACCTGGGGCAAGAAATGCTGCGCTGGAGCGACGTGGCCGTGGGCGACTTAAACCACTACTTTGACCACGGCGCCGCCTGGCACGCACTGACCGAGGCCAACGGCTGGCGCGTGGGCCTGCTGGTGGACGAAGCGCACAACCTGATCGAGCGCGCGCGCCTCATGCACAGCGCCACGCTGGAGCCCGCCGCCTTTCAGGCGCTGCGCCAGGCCGCGCCCGCCGCGCTGAAAAAGCCGCTGGACAAACTGCAACGCCGCTGGAGCGCCCTGGCCAAAACCCAGACGCAGGACCACGAGGTGCTGCCCGAGCTACCCGGTGAATTCATCACCACGCTGCAGCAACTGTGCAGCGACATCGGCGACCACCTTGCGCAGCACCCGCAAGACGCGGTGGACGGCCCGCTGCAGCGCTGGTGGTTTGAGGCGCTGCACCTGCTGCGTGTGGCCGAGCAGTTTGGCGAGCATTCGCTGTGCGACCTGACCCGCGACACCAGCACCGGGCGGGCCAAGCACCCCGCGCTGGCCATCCGCAATGTGGTGCCCGGCCCGCTGCTGGCGCCGCGCTGGGCCGCAGCCCACAGCGCCACGCTGTTTTCAGCCACGCTCGCGCCCATGGACTTTGTGGCCCACATGCTCGGCCTGCCGGCCGAGACGCTGCGGGTCGATGTGCCGTCGCCCTTCGCGCCCGAGCAGCTGGCGGTGCGCGTAGCGCCCCACATTTCCACCCGCTGGAGCGACCGCAAGGCCTCGCTCACGCCCATGGCCAAGGTGATGGCGGCGCAATACGCCGCCGAGCCCGGCAACTACCTGGCGTTTTTCAGCAGCTTTGACTACCTGCAGCAAGCGCTGGACCGGTTGCAACAGCACCACCCCGCCCTGCCGGTGTGGGCGCAGTCGCGCGGCATGAGCGAGCCCGAGCGCGACGCCTTTGTGGCCCGCTTCACCGAAGGCGGCCAGGGCATTGGCTTCGCGGTGCTCGGTGGCGCGTTTGGTGAAGGCATTGACCTGCCGGGCCGCCGCCTCATTGGCGCCTTCATTGCCACGCTCGGCCTGCCGCAGGTGAACCCGGTCAACGAGCAAATGCGCGCGCGCTTGCAAGCCCTGTTTGGCCGCGGTTACGACTACACCTACCTCTACCCCGGCCTGCAAAAAGTGGTGCAAGCGGCCGGGCGGGTGATCCGCACCGAGCAAGATCACGGCACCGTGTGGCTGCTGGACGACCGCTTTGCGCGCCATGACGTGCAACGCCTGCTGCCGGCTTGGTGGCGCGGCCCGCGCACGGCACCGAACACGCCTGACCTATAGTGCGGCCTGGGCTGCACCCGCTTGGCGGTGCACTGCGCAGTACCCCAAAGCACCACCATGCCCACGGCCCAGCGCCCTTTTCTCGCCAACCCATGCCAGACACCCAACCCGACCCAAACACGCCGCCTCGCCCCGAGCGGCCCGAAGACGCCATAGCGCTGCATGCCGAGCCCGGCCACCTCATCCGCCGCGCCCACCAGCTCGCCGTGGCCACCTTTCACGACACCCACGGCCGCCAGATCACGCCGGTGCAATACGCCCTGCTGCGCGCCCTGCAAGAAGAGCCCGGCCTGGACCAGGTGACGCTGGCGCAGCGGGTGGCGCTCGACACCTCCACCACCGCCGACATCGCCACCCGGCTGGAAAGCAAGGGCTGGATCGTGCGCGAGCTGCTGGCGCGGCGCCAGCGCAGCCTGCGCCTCACGCCGGCTGGCGAAACCATGCTGAGCGACATGCTGCCCCGCGTGGAGCCCATGTACCAGCAACTGCTGCAGCCACTATCGCCCGCTGAGCAAGCCGAGTTTTTGCGCCTGCTGCGCAAGTTTGTGCACCTGAACGAAGCCGCAGCACCGCCGCAAACCTCGGGAAAACCCGAATTTTGAACCCCTGTCATTGGCGCCACACATTCCGTAAAATACGCGTCATTCAGCATACTGAATGAAACACACCCCACAGGAGACGCTGCATGTTCCCCAAAAACACCTGGTACGTGGCCTGCACGGCCGAAGACATTGACGCCAAGCCCCTGGGCCGCAAAATTTGCAACGAGCGCATCGTTTTTTACCGCGCGCAGGCCGGCAAAGTGGCCGCCGTGCAAGACTTTTGCCCCCACCGCGGCGCCCCGCTATCGCTGGGCTACGTGTGCGAAGGCAAACTGGTGTGCGGCTACCACGGGCTGGAAATGGGCTGCGACGGCAAAACCATCGCCATGCCCGGCCAGCGCGTGGGCGGCTTCCCGGCCATCCGCAGCTTCCCGGTGGAAGAGCGCTACGGCTTCATCTGGGTCTGGCCCGGCGACAAAGACAAGGCCGACCCGGCCCTCATTCCCCACATGGAGTGGCACGACAACCCCGAATGGGCCTACGGCGGCGGGCTCTACCACGTCAAGGCCGACTACCGCCTCATGGTCGACAACCTGATGGACCTGACGCACGAAACCTATGTGCATTCCACCAGCATCGGTCAAAAAGAGATTGACGAGGTGCCCTGCAAAACCACGATCGACGGCGACACCGTGGTCACCAGCCGCTTCATGGAAAACATCTCGGCCCCGCCATTTTGGAAAGCCGCCCTGCGCGCCAACCACCTGGCCGACGACGTGCCGGTGGACCGCTGGCAAATCTGCCGCTTCACACCACCCAGCCACGTCATGATTGAGGTGGGCGTGGCCCACGCCGGCCACGGCGGTGTGAACGCACCGGCCGAACACAAGGTGTACGCCGTGGTGGTCGACTTCATCACCCCCGAAACCGACACCTCCATGCACTACTTCTGGGGCATGGCGCGCAAGTTCAACCCGCAAGACAAAGCGCTCACCGCGCAAATCCGCGAAGGCCAGGGCAAGATCTTTTCAGAAGACCTGGAAATGCTGGAGCGTCAGCAGCAAAACCTGAGCGAATTCCCCGAGCGCGCCCTGCTCAAGCTCAACATTGACGCCGGCGGCGTGCAGTCGCGCCGGGTGATTGACCGGCTGATTGCCGCCGAACAAGGCGCCGCCCCATGAACCAGCCCAGCCCCACCCTGGCCGTGTGCGTGGCCAGCAAGCGCACCGAAGCGCTGGGCATTTGCAGCCTGCAACTGGTGGCCACCGAGGGCACCACCCTGCCCGCCTTCACCGCCGGCGCCCACGTGGACGTGCACCTGCCCGGCGGCCTGGTGCGCCAATATTCCCTGTGCAACCCGCCCAGCGACGCCGGCCGCTACGAAATCGGCGTGCTGCGCGACGCCCAGTCGCGCGGCGGCTCGGTGGCCGTACACGACGCCGTGAACGAAGGCACTGTGCTGCAAATCAGCGCGCCCAAAAACCACTTTCCCCTGGCCGCAAACGCCGACCACCACCTGCTGCTGGGCGGCGGTATCGGCATCACGCCGCTGCTGGCCATGGCCGAGCACCTGGCCAGCCACGGCAAAAGCTTCGAGCTGCACCACTGCACCCGCTCGCGCGAGCGCACACCCTTCACCGAGCGGCTGGCCGCGGCAAGCTTTGCGCGCCACGCGCACCACCACTTTGACGACGGCCACGCCACCCAAAAGCTGGACATAGCCGCCACGCTGCAACAGGCCAACCCCGGCACCCACCTGTATGTGTGCGGCCCGCAAGGCTTCATGGACGCCGTGCTGAGCACCGCCCGCGCCCAGGGCTGGCCCGAAGAACGCCTGCACCACGAATACTTCAGCGCCGCCCCGGCAGATACCGCAGGCGACGGCAGCTTCGAGATGGAAGTGGCCAGCACCGGCCAGGTGATCACCGTGGCTCCCGCCCAAACCGCCCTGCAAGCCCTGCTGGCCGCGGGTTTTGACATTCCCATGTCGTGCGAACAAGGCGTGTGCGGCACCTGCCTGACCGGCGTGAAAGCCGGCACCCCCGACCACCGCGACCACTACCTGACGCCAGAAGAACAAGCCGCCAACGACCAGTTTCTACCCTGCTGTTCGCGGGCCAAGGGTGGGCGGCTGGTGTTGGATTTGTAGATGGCTGGACGCACGCATTTGCATTTATTGGGGGTACATTGATATATTGAGATCGAGCTGAGACGACGCCAAGCGCAGCAGAACCCTGCTGGAGCGTGGCCTGGACTTTGCGCATGCAAAGGCCGTGTTTGAAGGCTTGCATTTCACAGCGCAAGACACCAGAGCGGGCTACGAAGAAGATCGGTTCATCACCGTGGGGTGGCTGGATGCCCGTTTGGTGGTTTTGGTCTGGACCCCACGCGGCGAGGTACGCCGCATCATCAGCATGAGGAAAGCCAATGACCGGGAAAAAACGCTCTACGCCAGCCACCTGGAATGACCCGGACGATGCACCGGAATTGACGGATGCATTTTTCAAGTCCGCCGACCTGTATGACGGGAACAAACCCAAGGCACGCGGCCGCCCCAAAGCTGCCACCACCAAGGAGCCTGTCAAGCTGCGCCTGGATGCCGACGTGCTGGCCGCGCTGCGCGCCAGCGGTGAGGGGTGGCAGACACGCATCAACGACACCTTGCGGGCAGCACTGAGCCTGGCCGGGCGGGTCTAAACCGAGGGCTGGCCCGAAGAACGCCTGCTCCACGAATACTTCAGCGCCGCCCCGGCAGACACCGCCGGCGACGGCACCTTTGAGGCGGGAGTGCACAGCACCGGCCAGGTGGTCACCGTGGCCCCCGCCCAAACCGCCCTGCAAGCCCTGCTGGCCGCGGGTTTTGACATTCCCATGTCGTGCGAACAAGGCGTGTGCGGAACCTGCCTGACCGGCGTGAAAGCCGGCACCCCCGACCACCGCGACCACTACCTGACGCCGGAAGAACAAGCCGCGAACAACCAATTTCTACCCTGCTGTTCGCGGGCGAAGGGTGGGCGCCTGGTGCTGGATTTGTAGATGGCGGAGCGCGGGTTGCTGCGCATTCACCCATGGGCAAAGGGTCGCGATTCGCGGCCCTTTGTTTTTGGCGCGCGGCTGGAAAGGCTGCACTGCCGCAAACTGCACCTGGGTTGAAGGGGTGAATTGGGCCAACTGAATTCACATGACTGACAGTCAGGGTGCTGACTGACCACTGACGACCCGTTGCGGCCGATTGGTCATCCGAGTCAATGGCTGCAGTGCAGCGACAGCGGTAGTTGGTGGTCGCGCTCGCAGTTCACGGTCATGTACACAGACCTGTCAGCCAGGCAACTGCGATGTCGCTGGTCCGATGACCGTTCATCGGGCCAATGCTGACGTTGCCTGCTGTAAAGGAGTCGAGGCCGGCCGAACGTCCGCTGACTGATCTGTCCAACAGGCACTGCCGACCCGCAGCAGACGGGGGTTCATGTGGTTGCACTACTATTGCAACATGCCGCCAGGACTCCCAACTCCTCAAGAACTCGTCGACGGTGAGGTAGCGTTCTTTTCCCTGGACACGGATGTCATACAGGCCGCTGGCTACAACTTCGGCAAGGGAGCGCTCAACCAGCTTCCGCGCCAGCTTCCTACCGCCATGAAGCTCCAGCTCACGGAGGTCGTTCTGCAGGAGATCGTTGGTCACAAGCTGGCTCCCGTGAAGGAAGCTGCCGACAAGTTCCAGGCTTCGACCGCAGGCCTCACCAGGCTTACTGGCCTAGATTTCAGTCCAGTAGACTTTCATTTCAGCAAGCTAGATGTGCTCGCTGCCGCGCAGCGGAAATTTGAGGCAGACGTCAAGAACTACGTGTCGCAGTGCGGCGGTGACGTCCTATCCATAGCGGATGTCGACCCGGAGATGCTCTTTGCTCGGTACTTCGCGGCAGATCCCCCATTCGGCCTCAAGGCCGACAAAAAGTCGGAGTTCCCAGACGCGGCGGCGTTGTTGCTCCTTGAGCAGCACGCGATTGACGAGGAGACAAAGGGCATTCTTGCTTCGGGAGATGCTGGCTGGAAAGCCTTTGCAGACCAGTCTGCCCACCTTTACTGCGTCTCATCGCTGGACGACTTGGCAGCGCTATTTGCCGCGACCGATGCCCACGCTCAAGCGGTGAGGGACAAGATTGCGGCCGCCGTAGGCGACAAGCATTCCGCTCTACGGGCGCAACTTACGGAGTCACTCAAGGAACACGTTTCTAGCGCAGATTGGGACGCGAGCGAACTGTACAACGGGTCTCGACGCATCGAACCTGAGGTTAGTGATGTGGAGCTGACGGACTATTCCGTCCACGAAAGCTCGCTGAACGTCTGGAAGGTCGAGAACGAACCGGGAGCCTGGGTCGTCGAACTGACGGCCAGCGTAACGGTAGACGTCACAGTGAGCGTTCAGTTTTTTGTCTGGGACTCAATTGACCGTGAAGAATTGGCCTTCGGCCATGACAGCTTCACGTTCTCCCAAGAAGTGGAAGTTGAGGCGTTTCTCACCTGCCACTCTGTGAAGCTGGAAGTGGCGCCTGAATTGTGGGAAATTGAAGTTGAGATTGGCTCCGGGAAGTACTCGCTTGAAGCTGCCGAAGTGGAGCCGGACTTCAGCGACCACGATTGATCGCGGACGTTCCTAGGCTGATGCCCTTGGCCCCGTGACTGGCACCTGTATGGGAAACCATCCCAGTTGGCAGCTTAACCAACGTTGGCACTGCGCCTGGAATCAGTCACGGTCAGTTGGTGGTGCGACTCTGCTTGTCCAACTATCATTCTTCGATGCCTCAACGGACCAACCAATTCCAAAGACTCGCGGTTCACATCCACGCTCGGTTAAGTAAGGGGTGGAAGGTCGAAGAGTCAAAGATGCTGGTTGATCGGATAACGGGCGAACTGCGAGAGGTGGATGTGACAGCCACGGCGACTGTTGGTACGCATCAAATCGTCCTTAGCGTGGAGTGTCGGGACCACCAGCGGCCCGCCGATACGCCTTGGGTGGAGTCGATGGCTCAAAAACACGCTAACTTGGACACGTCAAAGCTTGTGCTCTGGTCACGCAGCGGCTTTACCGCCCCTGCAGCTGCTAAGGCGAGTTTCCTCAACATCGATACTGTTTCGGCACGTGATGTGAAAGATGCTGATTGGGCCAAGTTCGCTCGCGCCTCTGTAGGTTCCAAGATTCGACTCGTTACCCCTGCATTCCAGCCTGAGGTCTTGGTCGTAACCGCAAATAGCGACGTTGTTCCAATGAATAGCCCGGAACTGGCGGTCTGGTTCGATGAAGCTGGACGTGTGGCTGGTTCAATGCAGGGCGTACTGAACCAGCTCTTAACAGACGAAGAAGTGCGGACTGTAATGCTTGACCATGCGCCGCTCGGCTCGGGGGACTTCTGGACGCATGTTGTTCCCCCGGAAGGGAGGACATGGTTTGTCCAGTCTGACAAAGGGGAGCGCATAGTGGTCCGGCGCATCGCGGTTGGGATCAAAACCATGACCGAGGTCGTGAAATTGCAGACTGCCTCAGCGCCCTACGACGGAAAAATCGTCACGCTTGCGAGCGGTGTGCAGGAGAACGGCCGGCACGTGAACGTCTACGTCGAGGAATCCCCGCCTAGCCTAGCCAGCTCCAACATTGAAGAAGACAGTGGCACGGACCCGCAAAGTTAAGTGCCAGCTCTTGGCCGACCGCTGATTCCGCGGCTCCAGTCGTTCGACCCTTCTGTGCTCGAAAGACAGGTGAACGCGGCGTCCGACATTCAAGAGTGCCAAGTCACCGGCTGCACCCAGCCTTTATCGGGTACCCGGCTGGCGCCGGGCAAGGTCAGCTGATGGCCGAAAGCGGCTTCCTGCTGGCAAAAAACTGCTTGCTCCCGCCCGGAGCACAACGGCTCAAACCGCGCCACGACTAAAACTCAAGGCACCAACACAGCCCGCGCCACCGCGTTTGCCTCCACCTGCACGGGGTTGAACCACCACGCGGTGCGCTGGCCCGCTGCCCACAGGCGGGCCTGGTCGTTTTGGTGGGGTTGGAAGTGGCGTTCGCTCACGCCGCCGGCGAGCACGGCTTCTATTTTGTCGGGGTCGCCGAAGTCCACCACCAGCTGCATGGACGCGAAGAACTTGGTGTCGAACGGGGCCATGAAGTCGTACACGCCGCGGTTCAGGGTTTCGCCGCTGCCCGATTTGTCGAACGCAAAGCCGCCCACCAGCTCTTGGCCGGCGCCTTTGCGGCGCAGCGGGCTCACAAAGGCGAGCCGATGCGAGCGGCCCCATTGCCATTGCGACACGTCTTTGCCTTGCTGCGCTTCCAGCGTGGCGCGGGCGCGGGGGGCGGCGCTGCGGATCACGTCGGCCAAGGTTTCCTGCCGGTCGGGGGTGCTCACGTCGTCAAACCATTTCGCCTTGGGCGTGGCCACCAGGGCGGCAAAGCGCTGTTGCCAAAAATACCAGCTGGACATCATGTCGCCCGCGGTGTCGGCGCCGAGTTCGTCCACAAAGGTGCCCAGCGCCACTTCGCGGTAGAGCGCCTGGTACACCAGCGGGGCGGCGTCGGTGGCGCGGTCCACGCCGTCCCAGGCAGCGAGCAGCGCGGCCAGGTCGGCGTGGGCGGGGTCGTTTTGCAGGGCGGCCACCAGCAGCGGGCGCAACACGTCGCTTTGCAGGTTGCGGTCGTCGCGCATCAGGGCCCAGTGGTCGTCCACCCGCATTTGGGTGGCGCTGCCCAGCACCTGGCCCATGCGCTGGTAGCGGTAGTCGGGCGCCACGTAGTTGGTGTAATACCAAGGGAAGCCTTCGGGGCGGGTGTCGTGGTTGGCGGTGCCCACCCAGGCGCGTGCGGGGTTCAGCTGGCCGGGCATGCGGTCTTTGGGGATGAAGCCAATCCAGTCGTCGCCGCCGTCGGCCGGCGGCAGGCGGGGCGCGCTGCCGTCGGCCCCGGCGCGCAGGGGCACGGCGCCGCTGGCGCGGTGTCCTATGGCGCCTTGCGCGTCGGCAAACACGAAGTTGAACATCATGAGGTCGATTTTTTGCACCTCGGCGTCAAAGGCGGCGGCGTTGGGCGCGGTCAAGAAGCCTTCCACGCCGATGACCGGGCCCAGCACTTCGGCGTCGGTAGAGCGCAGCACCAGGAGCTTGTCGCCCTTGGGGCCCAGGCCGGGGTGGTCGCTGATGACGGGGCCGCGCCGGGTGCTGCGAACGGTGAGTGTGTGCTCACGCACGCCGCCGGGGGCTGCGCTGTCTTTCACGCGAATGACCTCGCTCACGGTGCCAAAGGGCACGCTGCGCCCACCGTCCAGGTAGTGCTGGGGGTTGGCCGGGTCCCGCGTTTCAATGTAGAGGTCTTGCACGTCGCCGTAGGCGTTGGTCACGCCAAAGGCCACATGCTGCGTGCGGCCCACCAGGATGCCGGGCACGCCGGGCAGCGCTGCGCCCACGGCCTGTATGCCGGGCGCGAACAGGCCCACGGGGTGCCACATGCCGGGCAAGATGCGGTTGTCCAGGTGCGGGTCGTTGGCCAGCATGGCCTGGCCCGAGGCGCTGCGCGACGGGCCCACGGCCCAGTTGTTGGAGCCCAGGCCTTGGTGGTTCAGGGTGTCGGGGCGCACCAGCAGGTGGTCCCAATCCAGGCCGAGCGCTGCGGTCTGCTCGGCGGCAGGCTTTGGCGCTGCGGTCTGGCGCTGCAGGCTGGTGGCGGGCCAGTCGGGGTTGCTCAGCAGCGGAAACAGTTCGCGGGCGCGGTCTTCGCCCAGCTGGTCGATCAGCTTCTGCGCCACCACCTCGGTTTTGAAGTTGGTGGCATGGGTGTAGTGCACAAAATGCACCAGCGTGACCAGGTCGGCCACACCCCAGGGCCTGGGCACCAGCCCAGCAATGCGCAGCTCGACCGGATGGTCGGCGGTGTGGTCTTGCACATAGGCGTTCACGCCGTCCACATAGGGCTGCAAAAACGCGCGGGTTTCGGGCGAAATGCGCTGGGCGTGGCGTTCGCCGTTGCGGGCAATGCCCAGCACGCGCATGCGGATGTCGCTGGGCAGCGCGGCTTCACCAAAGCTGGCGGCCAGCTCGCCGCGCCAGGTGGCGCGGTACAGCTCCATTTGCATCAGCCGGTGCTGCGCGGTGACGAAACCCTGGGCGCGAAACAGGTCGGGCGTGTTGGCCGCAAAGATGTAGGGCACGCCGTGGCCGTCGCGCAGCACCTTCACCGGTGCGGTCAGGCCGCTGAGCTTCAACTCGCCGCCCACCTGCGCGCGGCCGGAAGCGCGCAGCAAACCGTAGGCGGCCAGCGCAGCCAGCAAGGCCAGCACCAGCACAGCCACCACCAGCCATTTCAGGGTTCGGACCACGGCGTCTCCTCGTTGTGTTGTGAAGGCAAATGGTACCCGTGGGCCTGGGTGGGCGGTGTCACGGGGCAGCCATTTTCAGCGGTAGCTGGCCAGGTGGATGCTGGTTTCGGTGCCGCGAATGCCGCTGATCAGCCGCACGCGCTCCAGCACGTCCGACAGTTCTTTCATGCTGCCCACCTCCAGCTCGGCCAGCAGGTCCCAGCGGCCGTTGGTGTCGTGCAGGGCGGCCACACCGGGCTCGCCCAGCAGGCTGGCAATCACCAGGCGGGTCTGGTTGCCTTCGACCTGCACACCCATCCAGGCGCGTATACGTTCGGGCTGTGCTTCGGGCCGCAGGCGCACGGTGTAGCCCACGATCACCTGCGTGTCTTCCAGCTTGCGCAGCCGGTTGGTGACGGTGCCGCGCGACACCTTGAGCTTGTGCGCGAGGTCGGCCACCGAGAGCCGGGCGTCTTGCCGCAGCAGGGCAATGAGTTGCTGATCGAGCTGGTCCATGGTCAAAACGCCATCCAAGGTTGCCGAAATGCTTGATTTTCTGTCATTTCAATACCTTTTTGGCGATTTTCATTGCCGCGCCACCCCGGCAAACTGCTTGCACAGTTTGGCGAACCCACGCCAGCCCCCCAAGAGACGACCATGAACAACACCGCACTGACCCGATTCAAAGACACTGGCACCCTGTACCTGAGCGCGCCCGAAGCCGCCGAGCTGGTGCGCCGGCTGGGCCTGCCGCACTGCCTGCAACACATGGCCGAGCACATACGCGCCGACTTTCTGCGCTGGGCCGACTTCGACAAAAGCGCCCGCGTGGCGGCCCATTCCAAAGACGGCGTCATCGAGCTCATGCCCGTGGCGGACGACCACCGCTACAGCTTCAAATATGTGAACGGGCACCCGGGCAACACGCGCTTGGGGCTTTCCACCGTGATGGCCTTCGGTGTGCTGGCCGACGTGGACACCGGCGCACCGCTCTTCCTGAGCGAGCTCACGCTCACCACCGCGCTGCGCACCGCCGCCATGTCGGCCCTGGCCGCCAAAACCCTGGCCCGGCCTGAAAGCCGCGTGATGGCGCTGATTGGCAACGGCGCGCAAAGCGAGTTTCAGGCGCTGGCTTTTCAGCACCTGGTGGGCATCACCACCCTGCGGGTGTTTGACGTGGACCCTGCCGCCAGCGCCAAGCTGGTGGCCAACCTGCAAGGCAGCGGGCTGCGCATTACCGTGTGCCCAAGCACGGCCGAAGCCGTGCGCGGGGCTGACATCGTGACCACCGTGACCGCCGACAAGGCGATGGCCCTGATCTTGACACCCGAAATGTTGGAGCCCGGCATGCACCTGAATGCCGTGGGCGGCGATTGCCCGGGCAAGACCGAGCTGCACGGCGCCATATTGGACGCAGCCAAGGTGTTTGTGGAATACGAGCCGCAGTCGCGCGTGGAAGGCGAAATACAGCACAAGCCCGCAGACTTTGCCGTGACCGAACTCTGGCAGGTGTTGCGCGGTGAAAAGCCCGGGCGCGACCACGCTGCCCAAGTGACGGTGTTTGACTCGGTGGGCTTCGCGCTGGAAGATTTTTCAGCCCTGCGCTTCATGATGGACAGCGCCACCCGCCTGGGCATGGGCGAGCGCATGGCGCTGATTCCGCAGCTGGCAGACCCGAAGAATTTGTTTGGCCTGCTGGGCGCTACCGCGCCGGTGGCCTTGGCCGCGCACGCGAGGCGCCTCGCGGCCTGAGGCAACGCTTACTGGATTTTTTGGTAACGGCCGTCGCGAATTTCGGTGAAAAACACCTTGCGCTGGGTGTCGCCGTTGGCGTCAAAAACCATTTCTTGCTGCAGGCCGGTGAAAGGGCTGCTGCGCAGCGCAGCAGATTTCACGGTTTCGCCCTTCTGGCGGTTTTTCAGCGCCTGCAGCACCACGGTGGCCGCGTCGTAGGCCGACACCGAGCTGTAACCCGGGTTGCGCTGGAAGCGCTTGAAATAGGCTTCGCTGAACGCTTTGAAACGCTCTGAGGTGTCATCGCGGTCGTAGTTTTGCACGATCAGCAGGCCTTCCACCACCGGGCCACCCAGCTCGATGAGCTGCTCGGTCGAAGCCCATTCAGCCGCGCCAATGGGCAGCGTGGGCGCGAGTTTGCGGGACTGCTGGGCAAAGCGGGCCACGTCCAGCGCACCCGAAATGAAGAACAGGCTGTCGGGATTGACGACCAGCATGTTTCGCACCACGACGTCAAAGTCGGTGTCGATGCCTGAGGCATAGGGCACCTCTGCGGCCAGCTCGGCGCCCAGGGCGTTTGCCGCGGTCCGGAATTCGGTGAGCCAGGATTCGGTGAAGTTTTTGTTGCGCGTGTCATAGGCCACGGCCACACGCTTCTGGCCCATGCCCACCATCACTTGCGCGTAGTCGCGGGCGTTGTCACGGGTGGTGCGGTTGATGCGAAACAGGTTGTCGTCTTTGCCGTAGAAGTCCATCGAGGTGATGGTGGGGCTGACCTGAAAAATGCCCGCAGCGCCGGTGATGGGCACGATCACCTGGGCCATGCTGCTGGTGAACGGCCCGACCACCGCTTCCACCTGCGCTGCCACCAGCTCTTCAGACGACTTGGCTGCCACAGCCTTGTCCTGGGCATCGTCTTTGGGCAGCAGCTCGACCAGCCGCCCGTCCACACCGCCCGCGCGGTTGAACTGTTCCACCGCCAAGATCACGCCATTCAGGCCGGACTGGCCGTTGTCCGAGTTGCGATCGGTCAGGCCGCCAATGAACCCGATTTTGATGGGCGGCGGTGGGCTGCAAGCGCCCAACAACAAAGAACCTGCCAGAAGCAAAAAAAGAGGCAATTTTTTCATATTTGTACCGATAAACAAGGGATGAAATCCCATTCGTCGAAAGAGCACCCGAGAACGGGTCTGCTGAGCAGCCACCACAAAAGCCCTTCAGCGCCTGAAAGCGCGCGGTGCAACCGCCTAGAGCGCCATGTCTGACCACGATCCGATATCGACCTTTCCGGAAGAAACTGAAACGCTGTACAGCCGCTCTCTGGCGAGCCAATGGCGCCGGCGCTGGACTGGGTCTCTGCGCTTTCGGCTGCTCGCGCTCGGCCTCATGCCGCTGCTGGTGGCGTTTCCGCTGGTGATTGCAGCGCTGGTGGTGCTGGGTGGCCAGCGGGCCCAGGCGCTGCTGGAGTCCAACCTGCGCAGCCACCTGGCGGCGAGCCGCAACTACCTGAGCCAGGTGAGGCTGGAAACCGGGGTGCGGGTGACCCAGCTCGCCCGATCTGAGCGCATGCGCGACCTGCTGGCCCCCGACACTCCCCAGGAAATCCGTCAGCGCGCCCTGGCCGCCGCCGCCGAGAGCAGTGGCCTGGACTACCTGCTGCTGGCCATGGCGGACGGGCGCGTACTGGGGGCCAACACACCGGTCGCTGAAGGCGCCCGGTTGCCCGACTCGTTTGTGATCCGGCAGGCCGCCATTGGCGTGGCCAACGCGGCGTATGAGGTATTTGATGCGCAAACGCTGGCCACCTTTTCGGCGGCTTTTCCCGAGGTGGCCCGGGTGCCCCTGGCGCTGCAGGGCGGCAAAGCGGCGGAGTCTGAAACCCGTGGGCTGCTGATCAACGCGGCGGCGCACTTCCCGCTGGGTGTGGACACGCCCGACGCGATCTTGCTGGGCGGCGTGCTGCTCAACCGCAACAACTCGCTGATCGAGCACATGCGGGAGATCATTTACCCGGTGGGCTCGCTGCCCGACGATGCCGAGGGCATCACCGCCATTGCCTTGGGCGGGGTGCATGTGGCCATGAGCCACCAGCGCCAGCAGGGCCACCGGGTGCTGGGCACACCGGTGAATGACGCAGCGTTTTCAGCGGTGATGGAACAAGGCCAGGCGTGGCACAGCCGCCTGGTGCTAGACGGTGCCGAGCACCTGGCGGCCTACGAACCGATCGTTAACGGCGATGGCCAGCGCGTGGGCATGCTGGGCGTGGCGTTTCCGTATGCGCCGTACCAAAACAGCGTCCAGCTGCTGATGTGGATGGTGGGTGCTTTGCTCGCGCTCACCATGCTGGCCATTTCGCTGGCCTTCCTGTTTGCGGGCCAGCAGCTCACGCAGCGGCTGGCCCACATTGGGCAGACCATGTCGGCGGTGCGCCGCGGTAACCGGCACCACCGCGTGGCATCGTCGGTGCACCAGGACGAGCTGGAACAGCTGGCGCGGCACTTCAACGTGTTGCTCGACACCATTGCCACCCAGGACGCCGCGCAGCACCAGGCGCAGCAGACGATTGCGGACGAAGCTTCGCGCCGGCGCGCGTTGTTTGAACACGAGCGCGACGGCGTGGTGATTCTCAACGCCGACGGCACGGTGTTTGAAGCCAACCCCAAGAGCGCGGCCATGCTGGGCTACAGCGGCGAAGAAATGCAAGGCCTGCATGTGAGCGACTGGGACGCCCACTACAGCGCGGCCGAGGTGCGCGCCATCATCCAGACGATGGGGCCCGCCGGCGAGTTTTTGCAAACCGTGCACCGCCGCAAAGACGGCAGCACCTACGACGCCGAGGTGTCGATCAGCCTGGCCACATGGGGTGACAAAACCTTTGTGTTCATGCTGCAACGCGACATTTCAGAACGCAAGGTGGTGGAAGCCGAACTGGAACAGTACCGCCGCGACCTGGAGATTCTGGTGGGGCAGCGCACGCAGGAACTGTTTGACCGCTCGGAACAGCTCAACACCATCTTTGCCCTGAGCCCGGACGGCTTCGTGTCGTTCAACCACCGGCGACAGGTGAACTTTGCCAACGAAGCGTTTTTGCGCATGACGGGCCTGTCCGTGCAGGACGTGGTGGGTCTGAGTGAGGCGGCCTTTGCGGCCCGCATGGGCGGGCTGTGCCGCAGCGCAGAAGACTTCCCCGACATTGCTTCGCTGCGCCAGGCCCAGCAGCGCCAGGAAGACGAACCCGCCAAACACGCACCGAAGGCGCAGCGGCACCAGTTGCTGGAACTCACCGCCGCAGGCAACCGCATGCTGGAGCTGGATGTGCGGGTTTCCGAGTCGGCCAATGTGTCGCTGGTGCTGTATTTCCGCGACGTGACGCACGAAACCGAAGTAGACCGCATGAAGAGCGAGTTTTTGTCCACCGCCGCCCACGAATTGCGCACACCCATGGCGAGCATTTACGGGTTTTCCGAGCTGCTGCTGGCGCGCAAATTCAGCGAAGAACAGCGCCGCGATCTGCTGGAAACCATATCGCGCCAGGCCACCCGCATGTCCACCATCATCGACGAGCTGCTGGACCTGGCCCGCATTGAAGCCCGCCAGGGCAAAGACTTTGTGCTGGCCACGCTGCCGCTGCAGGCGCTGGTGAAACAGGTGCTGGGCGACTACAACCCGCCCACCGGCCGAACCGCGCCCAGCCTGGACGCGGGCCACCACCCGCTGCAGGTGCGCGCCGACAGCGACAAGCTGCAACAGGCGTTGCTCAACGTGGTGTCCAACGCCTACAAATACTCGCCCGAAGGGGGCGAGGTGCAGGTGCGGTGCCTGTGGGACGAAGCAGGCCAGCGCGCCGGCGTTGAGATCAGCGACCAGGGCCTGGGCATGACACCCGAGCAGGTGGCGCGCTTGTTTGAGCGCTTTTACAGGGCCGATACCTCAGGCCAGATCCCCGGCACGGGGCTGGGCATGAGCATCGTGAAAGAAATTGTGGAACTGCACGGCGGGCAGATCGATGTGCGCAGCGCCCACGGCCAGGGCACCACCATCACCCTGTGGCTCCCTGTGTGGAACAGCGCCACAGCACACAGCGAAGACACGGAGCCAGCAACCGCGTGAGCGGCTGCCGCGCCCAAAGCCACGCTCAGCCTCTTCAGTCGTCGTCGCCCAGCTCGGCGCTCCAGCCGGCGGCCTTGGCGCGTTGCACGGCGCCGGCGTGGATGCGGGCATGGCGCTCGGCCAGTTCGGGCGGCAGGCGGCTGGGCAACTGGCCGTAAGGCTCCCAGGCCTGGTGCACGGCCTCGAACAGGTTTTGCATGTCGCCTGCGCTTTTGCCGGCAAAGCCATCGCCCTCGGGCAGCACGCCAAACACCCAGGCGTCTCGGATGATGCGTCCGGTCATGGTCATGCCGTGGTTTTCTTCGTGGTCCATGCCAGCGTAGCTGTGGGTGCGGGTGTGAATCATGGCAAGGGGTGCTTTCAGGTTATCGGGTGAGGCCAGCATAAAGCACCGGCAGTTTCTCGGGCAGGCGTTCCACCTTGTCCACCACCATGTAATGCCGCTCGCCAAAGATGCGGCGCACATACTGGTCGGCGCGCGGGTCCAGGCTCATGCAGTAGGTCATCACGCCGTTTCGCCCCGCTTCTTCCACCGCCTTCTTGGTGTCGTGCCGCAGGTACTGCGGGTCGCGCACGTCCACGTCGGCCGGTTCGCCGTCGGTGATGACGAGCAGCAGTTTCTTGCTGCTGCGCTGCGCCTTGAGCGCGGCCGCGGCGTGGCGGATGGCCGCGCCCATGCGGGTGGACAGCTGCCCTTCCATGCCGGCCAGGCGCGCCTTGGCCAGGTCGTCGTAGGGCTGGTCAAAGTCCTTGAAGCGCCAGTAGTTCACGTCGTGCCGGCCGTCGGAGCAGAAGCCGTGGATGGCGAACGGGTCGCCCACCTTCTGGATCGCGTCGGCCAGCAGCGCGCAGGCGGAGCGCGTGAGTTCCAGCACCGTGTGCTCCTGCCCGGTCACCTTGTCGTTCGTCGACTGGGACAGGTCAAGCAGCACCAGCACCGAGATGTCGCGCGTCTTGCGCACGCTGCGCATCATGATGCGCGGGTCGGGCTGGCGGCCCATGCGCTGGTCGATCACCGAGGCCAGCGCGGCATTCAGATCAATCTCGTCACCGTCTTCCAGTTTGCGGATGCGCTGCACGCCCTGCGGCTGCATGGCGTCCAAGATGTACTTCATGCGGCCGGTCAGGCGCCGGTGTTCGGCCAGGATCGCGTCGATCACCGCCGCGTCGCCAGCCTTGGGGCGGCGCTCCTGCACCGTGGCCCAGGCCGGGCGTTCGAGCTGGATCATGTGGTCCCACTCGCCGTAGTGCACCGGCGGCAGAACCGGCTCGCGGCCTTCGCTCTGATTGAACGACACGCCCAGGTCTTCGTAGGGAAACAGCTCGGTGCCCAGCACCCAGATTTCCTGTGCGTCGTCGCCCGCGCCCTCCACCTCCAGCTCGTTGACGAACTCCATCAGGTTGACCTGCTTGCGCACCTGCTGCGGCGGCTCGTAGCCGGCTGCAATCGATCGCTCAAAGTCGAAACCGTCGAAAGCCCAAAAGTAGCGGTTGTCGTCGCGGTAGGCAGCCGTCTGCAGGTCCGTGCGCGGCTGGAAGGCTGGCCCCTGTGTGAGCTCGCGGTAGCTGTGCGCCAGCTGCACGCCAATGTCCCACGACACGGTGTTGTCGTGCGGATCGGCCTGCATGCGCGGCAGCGCCTCGGCCAGCAGCGTGCGGCCCTGGGCGATCCAGGGATGCGCGTCTTCGTACGCAGGGTCGAGCAAGGCGCGCGCCAGGCGGTTGAGCCAGTCACCAGCGGTCTTGTCTTCTGTGGCTTGCACGGTGTGCAACTGCGCCCAGAGCGGGCGCAGGCCGGGAAAGCGCGTCAGCGTCAGCGACTCGACCCGCGCATCTTCCACCAGCCCGATCAGCGCCATCTGCCAGGGGTTGAGCGACTCGGCCGAGATCGGCTGGCGGGTGAACACCACGTGCGCCGCGGCGTGGGCGGCGGCGGCGCGGTAGAGCTGTGTCGCGTCCACGGTGCCAGCGTTGCCGTCGACCGCGTCGTAGGCGTCGGGCAGGTGGATGAAGTAGTCCTCGATGAAAGGGCGGTAGCCTTCGCGGCTCTCAAAATCGCCCGCCGTGGGGCGCATGAAGAAGTCGCGCCCCCAGAGCGCGCGCAGGTACATGTTGATGCGCCGCTGCACGTCCACCAGCAGCGTGCCCTTGCGCTCTTTCTGCAGCATGGCCAGCGACTCTTTCGACTGCAGACCGAAGTAGGCGATCTGCTCTTCGTAGTTGGTGCGGTGCGCCTGCGCGCCCCAGGCGGCCCAGCGCCGCAAGCCGCCCAGCGTGAGCTGACCCAACAGCGCGTCGAGCTGGCCCAGCATGGGCCGCAGGCCGCGCGGCGCCTGCGCCACCAGCGTGTTGAGGAACTGCAGGTACTGCATGAACAGCGCACCGTCGGCCAGTCGGCGCGCGGCGGTGGGCGCGGTGGCCAGCACCAGCTCGATCACCGCGCCCGAGGTCTTGGACGCCAGCAGCAGCGCGGTGGTGGCGAGTTCGCCGACCACGTCTTCGCCAATCTCCTGCGCCACCTGCGGCGCGCCGTCGATCCAGGCGTTGACCAGCTCGTGGCCACGGCCCAGCCCGCGCAGCGCGGCGGCGCCTTTGACGTAGTTGTCCAGCCCGCGCGCCGAGAACACCTTGGTCGCGTCCGGCCAGCGGTGCGCCAGCAGCTCGCGCGAGGCGGGCTCCAGCTGGTCGGTCCACTCGGCGTGGTCGTGCAGGTGGACGCTCATGGCTCGTCAGAAAAACGTGGCGACGGCGGCATCCAGCGCGTCGCGCATGTCCGGGTCGTCCGTGATCGGGCGCACCAGGGCCACGCGGCAGGCGGCCTGCGCGGCCACGCCCTTGGCGATCAGGCTGCCCGCGTAGATCAGCATGCGGGTGGAAATGCCTTCGTCCAGGCCATGGCCCTTGAGGTTGCGCGCACGCTCGGCGATGCCGACGAGCTTGCCCGCCACGTCCAGACTCACGCCGGTTTCGTGGGCCACGATCTCGGCCTCGACGGCGTGTTCGGGGTAGTTGAAATCCAGTGCGCCGAAGCGCTGTTTGGTGGACTGCTTCAGGTCCTTCATCAGGCTCTGGTAGCCCGGGTTGTAGGAGATGACGATCTGGAAGTCCGGGTGCGCCTTGACGAGTTCGCCCTTTTTTTCCAGCGGCAGCACGCGGCGGTTGTCGGTCAGCGGGTGGATGACCACGGTGGTGTCCTGCCGCGCTTCAACCACTTCGTCGAGGTAACAGATGGCTCCCAATCGTGCGGCCATGGCGAGCGGGCCGTCTTGCCAGCGGGTGCCTTGCGCGTCGAGCAAGAAACGGCCAACCAGGTCGGAAGCCGTCATGTCTTCGTTGCAGGCCACGGTGATGAGCGGCTTGTTGAGCTTCCAGGCCATGTACTCGACGAAGCGCGTCTTGCCGCAGCCGGTGGGGCCCTTGAGCATCATGGGCATGCGCACCGAGTAGGCGGCATCAAACAGCTCGACCTCGTCGGCCACCGGGCGGTAATAGGGTTGCTGTGCGACGCGGTAGGCGTCGAGGGTGTCGCTCATGTTCGTCTCCGTTGCTTCTCGTTCGCCTACACCGCGTGGCACGGCGCGGCCGACTCCGTTCGTGTCCCCCGCCGGCCTGCGGCCGGCTCCTCCTTTACCTCACTGCGTCAGCCATCCCGCGCCACGCTCACGAGCACTCAGCAGAAAAGACATTCCAGCCAAACGTCCGGAGCGCGTGCAGTGACCAGAGATGCCGTGGAACTGGCTCCGCCAGGCCACAGGCATCGCCCCCTGGGGGGTGACGCCGCAGGCGGCGCGGGGGGATCACCAATCAGACAGTCTTCCCGCGGAAGATCACCATGCTCGCACCCTGCGACTGCTTGAAGTTGTCGTAGCCAATCAGGCGAATGTGGTTGTCCGGGTTCGCTTTGCGGCAGGCTTCGCATTCGGCCAGCACCACGTCCACGTCGGTCTCGCCAAACATGGGCAGCTTCCACATGTACCAGTAGGAGTCCATCAGGTACTGCGGCTCGATGTGCTCAATGGCCGGGTTCAATCCCTTTTTCACCAGGTATTGCACCTGCTTGCGGATTTCCTCGGTGGTCATCGCGGGCAGGTACGAAAAGGTCTCGAACTTGCGGCTGGCCGGGTCGGAGAGGCGGGAGTTGTAGTCTTGCATGCTCATGGTGTGTGTCCTTTAAAAAATGGGGCTGCGTCCGACAGGTTCACTTGTGAGCGATGTCGAGCTTGTCCACCGTGTCAAATTCGAACTTGATCTCTTTCCAGGTTTCCATGGCGATCTTGAGTTCGGGCGAGTGTTGGGCGGCGTCCATCAGCACGGTCTTGCCTTCCTTCTCCACCGCCACACCCTCGTTGCGCGCCTTCACGCAAGCTTCCAGTGCCACGCGGTTGGCGGCGGCGCCGGCGGCGTTGCCCCAGGGGTGGCCCAGCGTGCCGCCACCAAACTGCAGCACCGAGTCGTCGCCAAAAATGTTCACCAGTGCGGGCATGTGCCAGACGTGGATGCCGCCCGAAGCGACCGGCATCACGCCAGGCATGGAGCCGAAGTCCTGGTCGAAGAAAATGCCGCGGCTGCGGTCTTCTTTGATGAAGCTGTCGCGCATGATGTCGATCCAGCCCAGCGTGGAGGCGCGGTCGCCTTCGAGCTTGCCCACCACGGTGCCCGAGTGCAGGTGGTCACCGCCCGAGAGGCGCAGCACCTTGGTCAGCACGCGAAAGTGGATGCCGTGGTGCGGGTTGCGGTCGAGCACGGCGTGCATGGCGCGGTGGATGTGCAGCAGCATGCCGTTGTCGCGGCACCAGTTGGCCAGGCCGGTGTTGGCGCACAGGCCACCGGTCAGGTAGTCGTGCATGATGATCGGCGAGCCCAGTTCCTTGGCGTATTCGGCGCGCTTGTACATCTCTTCGGGCGTGGGCGCGGTCACGTTGAGGTAGTGGCCCTTGCGCTCGCCGGTCTCGCGCTCGGCCTTTTCGATGGCTTCCTGCACGAAGTCGAAACGCTGGCGCCAGCGCATGAAGGGTTGCGAGTTGACGTTCTCGTCGTCCTTGGTGAAGTCCAGGCCACCGCGCAGGCATTCGTACACGGCGCGGCCGTAGTTCTTGCCCGACAGACCCAGCTTGGGCTTGATGGTGCAGCCCAGCAGCGGGCGGCCGTACTTGTTCATGATGTCGCGCTCGACCTGGATGCCGTGGGGTGGGCCACCGCAGGTCTTCACATACGCAATCGGGAAGCGGATGTCTTCCAGACGCAGGGCGCGCAGGGCCTTGAAGCCAAACACGTTGCCCACCAGCGAGGTCAGCACGTTGACCACCGAACCTTCCTCAAACAGGTCGATCGGGTAAGCCACGAAGGCGTAGAAGCAGGTGTCGTCGCCGGGCACGTCTTCGATGCGGTAGGCGCGGCCCTTGTAGTAGTCCAGGTCGGTCAGCAGGTCGGTCCAGACCGTGGTCCAGGTGCCGGTGGACGACTCGGCGGCCACGGCGGCGGCCACTTCTTCGCGGTCCACACCGGGCTGAGGTGTGATCTTGAACACCGCGAGGATGTCGGTGTCTTTCACGGTGTAGTGGGGTTCCCAGTACGTGCTGCGGTATTCCTTGACACCGGCGTTGTAGGTTTTCGTGGCCATGCTTGCTCCTGTTCGGGTGGTTCTGAATGCGGTTCTTCGGCGCTCAACACGCGGGTGAAAGACTTTCGAAGCCCGTCGTTTTGCGTTGAACTGGAGCGGATTGTTGGCCAGCCAGACGATAAATAAAAGTAAAATGTTTAGACCGTTACGTTAGATTTTTATAAATGTATTGGAGCCATCGGTATGCACCTGCGCCACGCCACCTTGCACCAGCTGCGCATATTTCTGGCGGTGGCACGCCACTGCAGTTTTGCGCGTGCGGCCGAAGAGCTGCACCTGTCACCGCCCACGCTGTCGCTGCAGGTCAAGCAGCTGTCGGAAACGGTGGGGCAACCGCTGTTTGAGCAACTGGGGAAAAAAATCTTTTTAACGGCCGCTGGCCAGACCCTGGCCGAGGCCTGCCAGGACATCGAGGGCCGCATGGAACGGCTGTCGCAAGACCTGGCCGCGCTGCAGGGCGTGGAGCGCGGCAGCCTGAAGCTGGCGATTTTGACCACGGTGAAATACACCGTGCCCAAGCTGCTGGGCGGCTTTTGCGCGGCGCACCCTGGCATTGACGTGGCCATGGTGGTGGGCAACCGCGAAAACCTGCTGCAGCGCCTGGCCGCCAACCAGGACGACCTCTACATCATGGGCCAGCCGCCCGAGCAGATGGACGTGGTGTGTGAAGACTTTGCCGACAATCCGCTGGTGCTGGTGGCTCCGCCCAACCACCCGCTGGTGGGCCAAAAGAACCTGTCACCCCAGCGGCTGATGAACGAGCCCTTCATCTTGCGCGAACCCGGTTCGGGCACACGGCTCACGGCCGAGAAATTTTTTGCCGCGCAAGGCGTCACCCTGAAGAACCGGCTCGAAGTCGGCAGCAACGAAGCCATCAAACAAACCGTGGCGGGTGGTCTGGGGCTGGCGGTGCTCTCGGCCACCACGGTGGTGTCAGAACTGGCGCTGGGCGAGCTGGTGCTGCTGGATGTGCAGGGCTTTCCGCTCATCCGGCGCTGGCATGTGGTGTACCCGCGGGGCAAGCGGCTCTCGGCCGCGGCGCTGGCCTTCAAGGCCTGGCTGTTTGAGCACCGCGAGCAACGCGGCTGAACCACTCAATCTGCGGTTGCCTCGGCTTCAGGCAAGCGCGCAATCAGCACCTGGTCGATGCGCCGGCCATCGAGCACCAGCACCTCAAAACGCCAGCCTGCCGCATGGACCTCCTCGCCCTGTTGCAGCAACTCGCCCGCCACGGTCTGCATCAGGCCAGCCACAGTGTTGTAGCGGCCCTTGTCTTCGTCGGGCAGCTCCTCAATGTCCAGGCGCGACTTGAGCTCGGCCACCGGCATGGCCCCGTCCACCAGCCAGGCACCGTCGTCTCGCTGGGTGGCCCAGGCGTCCACCGCGGCCTCGGGTGACAGCTCGCCGGTGATCGCTTCCAGCATGTCCAGCGGGGTCAGCAGACCCTGCACCACGCCGTATTCGTCCACCACAAACACGATGCGGGTGGCGCGCTCACGGAACTGCTCCAGCAGCTCCATGCCGGTCAGGGTTTCGGGCACAAACACGGCCGGCTGCACGTGGCGCATGAGCGGCTCGTTGTCGCCTTCGGCCTGCAAAGCCAACATGCGCGGCAGGTGGATCACGCCCACCACGTCTTCCAGCCCGCCGCGGCACACCGGGTACCACGAATGGCCGGTGGTCCAGGCCTTTTGCACCGCGTCGTCGATGCTGTCCTGCGCGTCCAGCCACTCGATCTCGGAGTGCGGCACCATGATGGACGTGAGCTGGCGGTCGTCGAGCAAGAACACATTGCGCACCATCTGGTGTTCGTGTTCTTCAATGATGCCCGCGTCAACGCCCTCTTCCAGGCTGGCATTGATCTCTTCTTCGGTCACATGCTGCACAGCGTTGCTGTCCACACGCAACAGCTTGAGCATGCCTTGCGTGGTCTGGGTCAGCAGCCACACAAACGGCTTGGCGGCCTTGGCCACAAAGGCCATGGGGCGAGACACCCAGCGCGACACGGTCTCGGGGTAGAGCTGGCCAATGCGCTTGGGCACCAGCTCGCCAAACACAATGGTGATGAAGGTAATGACCACCACCACGATGGCCGTGGCCGTCACGTTGGCCGTGGTGTCTGCCATGCCAAAGGTTTGCAGCCACAGGGCGAGCTTGCCGCTGAAAGCGGCTTCACCCACGATGCCGTTGAGCATGCCGATGGAGGTGATGCCCACCTGCACCGACGACAGAAACTGGGTCGGGTTCTCCAGCAGCTTCAGGGCGGTGATGGACCCCTTGTCACCGGCCTCGGCCATGGCCGCCAGACGCGCCTTGCGGCTGGAGGCCAGCGCCAGCTCGGACATGGCGAAAGCGCCATTGAGCAGCGTGAGAAAAACAATAAGGAGGATGTCCATAATCGGTCGATGGCAATTTACATGATTGGCGATGTGCAGGGCTGCGATGAAGCCCTGGGCCGCCTGCTCGAAACAGTTGATTTTTCACCCAGCCGCGACACGCTGTACCTGCTGGGCGACCTGGTGAACCGGGGCCCGCAGTCGCTGGCGGTGCTGCACCGCTTGATGGCGCTGGAAGGCTCGGCCCACTGCCTGCTGGGCAACCACGACCTGCACCTGCTGGCTACCGCGCACGGTGTGCGCAAGCCGCACCGCAGCGACACGGTGCAAGACATCCTGAACGCACCCGACCGCAGCGCCTTGCTGGACTGGCTGCGACACAGGCCCATGGCGCTGTATGCACACGGCTGGCTCATGGTGCACGCCGGCGTGCTGCCGCAGTGGGATCTGACGCAGACACTGGCACTGGCGGGCGAACTGGAAACCGTGCTGCGCAGCCCCGGTTGGGCCGATTTTTTGACCGGCATGTACGGCAACCAGCCTGACTTTTGGAGCGACAGCCTGCGCGGGGCCGAGCGCCTGCGCGTGATCGTCAACAGCCTCACGCGGTTGCGGTTCTGTTCGGCCCAAGGCGTGATGGAATTTGACGCCAAAGACGGTGCCGACACCGCCCCGCCGGGGTTCATGCCCTGGTTTGACGTGCCTGGACGCCGCACCGCCGGTGTACCGATGGCATTTGGCCACTGGTCCACGCTGGGCGCGGTACAGCGCGAAGGCGTGTTGCCGCTGGACACCGGTTGCGTATGGGGTGGTTGCTTAACGGCAGCGCGTGTTGGCAGTGCACCGGGCAGCTTTGAGCTGCTCTCGGTGCGGTGTGCGCAAGCACGCAAACCAGGCAAGGACTGAAGCGACACCGTGGGCGAGCCTGAAAGGCTCAGCTTTCCTCGGTCGTGCTGGCTACCGGGCTCGGGGCCTGTGCGGGCGCTGCGGCCTCGGGGGCCTGCACCGGTGCCGGTGCACGCTTGAACAGAGCCGCCACTTTCTTGCGGGACTTGATGTTGGGCGACAGGCTGCGTGCCGCAGCCGGCTGTGAGGCTTCCCACGACGGCTTCACGTCGGCACCCACGCTGGGCTCGTAAGGCTTGTCAAACAAGGGATCGGCCGGTGCGCGCGGCGCACGCGGGGCGCGACCAGCCGAGGCCGAGCGCGGGTCAAACTCAGCCCGGCCCCCGCCACGGCCTTCACGCGGTGCGCGGCTTTCACGGGCTGCGCGAATTTCACGGTCTTCGGTGGCTTCCGGCTGCTTCCAGGCGCGCTGACCGTCGTTGAAATGGCCGGCTGGGCGCTTGTCGGCTTCCAACTCCAGCGCTTCGAGTTCCAGTTTTTTGCCCAGCAATTTTTCCAGATCGCCCATCAGACGCGTGTCGCGTGCGCTGACAAACGACACCGCCAGGCCCGAGGCACCCGCGCGGCCGGTGCGGCCAATGCGGTGAACGTAGTCTTCGGCGTTGAACGGAATGTCGAAGTTGAACACCGCCGGCACGTCCTTGATGTCCAGACCGCGCGCGGCCACATCGGTACACACCAGCAAATCCACCGCACCGCTCTTGAAAGCTTCCAGCGCTTTCAGGCGTTCGTCCTGGCTTTTGTCGCCGTGCAGGGCGGTGGTGTTCAGGCCTTCACGTTCCAGCGAACGCGCCAGCCGGGCACAACCCAGCTTGCTGTTGACGAACACAAAGGCCTGCTTGAGACCGCGCTCGCTCAAAATCTTCTTCAGCACGTGACGCTTGTCGTCGTCGTCCACGCGGTAGAAATGCTGTTCCACCGTGGAAGCCGTGGCGTTGGAGCGCGCCACTTCAATGGTCACCGGGTCTTGCAGATAGCTGCCCGCCAGGCGCTTGATTTCGGGCGAAAAAGTGGCCGAAAACAGCAGCGTGGTGCGCTGCTTGGGCAGGTAGCTCAAGATGCGCTGCAGGTCGGGCAAAAAGCCGATGTCGAGCATGCGGTCGGCTTCGTCGAGCACCACATATTCCACCTGGTTCAGCACGCAGTTTTTGGCTTCAATGTGGTCGAGCAAGCGCCCGGGCGTGGCCACCAGCACTTCGACGCCTTTTTTCAGCTCGGCGGTCTGGGGCTTCATGTCCATGCCGCCAAACACCACCGCGCTGCGCAGGTTGGTGTACTTGGCATAGAGCTTCACTTGCTCGGCCACCTGGTCGGCCAGTTCGCGCGTGGGCAAGAGCACCAAAGCGCGCACCGGATGCCGGGCGGGCGAGGTGGAGGCGTTTTCGTGCTTCATCATGCGCTGCAGCAGCGGCAGCGTGAAGGCGGCGGTCTTGCCGGTGCCGGTCTGGGCGGCGCCCATCACGTCACGGCCTTGCAACACCACCGGAATGGCCTGAGCCTGGATCGGCGTCATGTTCTCGTAGCCCATTTCGGCCACGGCACGCTCCAGCGAAGGAGAAAGGGAGAGTTCGGAAAAAGATTGGGTCATTTCTGTATCGGTTAGCCCGCTATTGTCTCACTTTGACCCGAAATCACCCAATCAGCCCGCGTCTGGCTTCGCTCTGGGGCCATAGACGGCCTTACAAATTGCGGGCGTTGAAGGTGTCGCACAAGGGCACCTGGCCTTGTTCCAACCCGATGTGGAACCAGCGCTGGCGCTGCGCACTGGTGCCATGGGTGAAGCTGTCGGGCACGATCTGCCCCTGGCTCTTGCGCTGCAGGGCGTCGTCACCAATGGCCGCAGCGGCGTTGAGCGCTTCTTCCACATCGCCGGGCTCCAGAATGGCCTGGGTCTTGTGGTTGTGGTGCGCCCAGATGCCGGCAAAACAGTCGGCCTGCAGTTCCAGCCGCACGCTCAGGGCGTTGTATTCGCGCTGGCTGACACGGCCGCGCATCTGGTCCATCTTGTCGGTGATGCCCAGCAGGTTTTGCACGTGGTGGCCCACCTCGTGGGCAATCACATAGGCCTGCGCAAAGTCGCCAGGGGCGCCAAGCTCGCGTTTGAGCGTGTCGTAAAAGCTGAGGTCGATGTAGACCTTTTCGTCGCCCGGGCAATAAAACGGCCCCATGGCGGACTGACCCGTGCCGCAGGCGGTGGGCGTGGCGCCGCGAAACAACACCAGGCGGGGTTTGCGGTATTCGCTGCCGCCCTGGCGAAACACCTCACCCCACACGTCTTCGGTGCCGCCGAGTACAGCGGCCACAAACTGGCCCATGTCGTCGGTGGGTTTCTGGGTCGCCGCTGGTGCGCTCTGTGTCTGGGCCGGGGCCATGAGGTCGCCACCGCCGCCCAGCACACCCAAAATGGTCATCGGGTTGATACCGAACACCCACCCCGCCACCAGCGCAATGGCGATGGTGCCCAGGCCAATGCCTTTGCCACCGGTGCGGCGACGGCCACCCGTGGGCAGGCCAGCACCCGGCTGCGAGCGCCGGTCTTCCACCTGGTCGGACTGGCGGTTGTTGCCCCACTTCATGGCTGCAACGCCGTCGAATGGGCCAATGGCTGCGGGCAGGCAAGCGTTAGAACGTGCATGGTTTCTCCGGGATCTGCGGTGGGGTGTGGGGAACTCGGCGGTTGCGCGAATGGTCGCACAATGCCTTGGCAACCGAACAGCACGGCCCCGCTTTTCAAACGCAACTCAACGCAACGGCACCGCCACACCCATTATGCAAACAGCCCGCCACTTGCAACCCCACCGGTTTACGCCGGCAGCGCCATCTCGGCGCGCAGCGTGGCGTTGTGCCGCAGGTGTTGCTTTGGCGTCGCTGTTGCTGCTGGCCGGCTGCGCCAGCACGCTCACAGCCAAGGTGACCCGTTTCAACCAGTGGCCAGCCGACGCGGCCGGCCAGCGCTTCAGCTTCGCGCCGGCCGAGCCTGAAAGGGAACTTGAAATGGCGGCTTACCAGGCGCTGGTGGCCACCGAGCTGGAGCGCCTGGGTTTGCAGCCTGCGCCTGCGGGAGCGACAGGGCCGTTTGTGGTGCAACTGCAGGCCACGCTGAGCGAGCGCGAGCGCAAGCGGCTGGAGGCGGTGTACAGCGACCAGTGGGTGTATGTGCCGCCCTGGCGCGATGCACAAGGGCGGCTGTTGGGTGGCCACTGGGTGCCCGACCCCATGGGCGTGCGCTACGTCGGCGACCGCGAGGTGACCCGCACGGTGCAGGAAAGTCGGCTGCAAGTGCGCATCACGGCTGCCCAAGCGCCCACCGGCGTGGCCCGCACGGTGTTCGAGGCCACCGCCGTGCACGACGGCCGTGACGGCGATCTGGTGGAGGTGGTGCCTTACCTGGTGCGGGCCGTGTTTCAGGACTTTCCGGGTGCTAACGCTCAGGTGCGGCGCATCAGCTTTGAGCTGAAAAAACCCTGACTCTGCGCCCAGTGCAGCACACAACCGACACAAAAAAGCGCTGCCATGCAGCGCTTTTTTTATGAATTCGAGAGGCGTTGCTTGACGCTCGCGCCCCTCACACCATGGCGGGCTTGAAGTCGCTGGTGGGGCGACCCTGGAAGTCGGTCCAGCAGCGGCGGGTGAAGTCGTACAGCTTGCATTTGCGGGCGGTGTCAAAGTACCAGGCCCACGAAAATTTCTGCACGATGATGCGGCCTGGCAAGGCCTCTTCCAGCACCTGTTGTGCGCCTTCGAGCTTGTAGAGCGGAATGCTCATGTCCACGTGGTGCGCGGTGTGCTCCATGATGTGGTGCATCAGCGCGCCAATGCGCATGGGGAAGCTCATGTGTACCGTGGTGGAGACAAACGGCGCGGCCTTGGCCCAGGCGGCTTTGTCGTCGTGCCACTGCACGGCGGTGTGCGTGTGGTGCACGTACACCACAAAGCCGATCATGGCGTTCCAGAACATAAACGGCACCACAAAG
The DNA here is from genome assembly GCF_058731905.1 of Hydrogenophaga sp. L99. Classification (NCBI taxonomy): domain Bacteria; kingdom Pseudomonadati; phylum Pseudomonadota; class Betaproteobacteria; order Burkholderiales; family Comamonadaceae; genus Hydrogenophaga; species Hydrogenophaga sp. L99. The sequence continues at coordinate 2,554,864 of NZ_CM178972.1, forward strand.
CCATAGCCCAGGGTAGCCCACACCGACTGCCCGGTGGCAAACGCTGCGGCCACCAGTGCGCCGATCCACACCAACGCGCTGGCAACCACGTACACGCCGTCCCACATGAATTCTTTGCGCTGGGTGCCCATGTAGGTTTTGCGCGGGAAGAACATGCGCAGCCACCACATTTCAATCAGGTAATAAAACGCCGGGCCCAGGCCGCTGCGGTAGAGCCGCTCCAGCGCACGGCGGGTAGGGGACAGCGCTTCAAACTCTTCTTTGGTGAGCGGTGCCCACACAAAGTCCACGCCCTTGAGGTTGGTGTACCCGTGGTGCACCACGTTGTGCCCCACTTCCCACAGGCTGTAGGGCGTGAGCGACACGGTGAAGGCGATGCGGCCCAGCACGCGGTTCAGGCGGCGGTGCGGGGTGTAACTCTGGTGGCAGGCGTCGTGCCCGATGACAAACAGCCGCCCGATCATGAAACCCGCTGCCATGCCGCACAGCAGCTTGGCCCACCAGGCGTCCAGCAGCACGGTGCCAGCCATGAGAGCCGCGTAAATGACCAGATCCAAGGCCAGCAAAAACACCGCCAGCGCGGTGCGGCGCTCGACGATGGGCGCCAGCCAGCCGCGGATCACCTTGCGGTGCGGCAGGGGCTGCCCCAAGGGAATGGGTTCAGGATGCTGGAACGAAGGGGAAACGTGAGACATGGAGCAAATGGGGAGGTAGGTCCCGGCAAGCACACACGGAAGGCGTGCGGTACACACAAACGCCAGCCAAAGCCAGCGAGGAACACGCAGCGACACCACCGGGGGTGCCCGCAAACAAGAAGCGCGATGCTAGCCGGAGCGCTGCCCCGCCGCTTTGATGCATGTCAAACAGCCCATGCCAGCCCAGGCACTCAGGTCTTGGGCAGCGTCACGCCCACCTGGCCCTGGTATTTGCCGCCACGGTCTTTGTAGCTGACTTCACAGACATCGTCCTTGTCGCTCTCAAAGAACAGCACCTGGGCGCAGCCTTCGCCCGCGTAGATCTTGGCTGGCAGCGGCGTGGTGTTGCTGAACTCCAGCGTCACATAGCCTTCCCACTCGGGCTCGAACGGGGTCACATTGACGATGATGCCGCAGCGCGCGTAGGTGCTTTTGCCCAGGCAAATGGTCAGCACATTGCGCGGAATGCGGAAGTATTCCATGGTGCGCGCCAGCGCAAAACTGTTGGGCGGAATGACGCACACGTCTTTGTTGATGTCGACAAAGCTGTTTTCATCAAAGTTCTTGGGGTCCACCACGGTGCTGTGGATGTTGGTGAACACCTTGAATTCGGGCGCACAACGGATGTCATAACCGTAGCTGCTGGTGCCGTAGCTCACGATTTTTTCGCCAGCGGCGTTTTGTCGGATCTGGCCCGGCTCGAAGGGCTCGATCATGCCGTGCTGCTCGGCCATGCGGCGGATCCATTTGTCGCTCTTGATACTCATGCTGGTGTGCTCCGTGGAATAGCTGCCGATTGTACGGACGCAGCCCTGCACCGCTGAACGCGTCAGCCCGTCACTGTGCGGACAACAACCCGGTCATCGCCCAGCACGATGAGCGCAAACAGCAATTCTTCCAGGCTGTTGGCCTGCGCGGTCTTGCGTGCCAGCAGCGGCGTGGCCTGCGGGTTGAGCACCACGAAGTCGGCTTCGCAACCCGGCTGCAAGTTGCCCACCACGCCGCCCAAGCCCAGCGCCTGCGCGGCGCCCGCCGTGTGCTGCCACCAGAGCTGGCCTGGGGTCAGGCTCAGGCCGGTCTTGGTGTGTCCCTCACGGCCCACGTAGTAGGCCGCCAGCATGGTGTGAAACGGTGAAAAACTGGTGCCCCCGCCCACGTCGCTGGCCAGGCCGTAGCGCATGCCCGCGGCGTCGGCGGCGGCGTAGTCAAAAAATCCGCTGCCCAAAAAGAGATTGCTCGTGGGGCTGATGGCGGCTGCGGCGCCGGTTTGCTGCATGAGCGCACGGTCGGCCGTGTCCAGGTGGATGCAGTGGGCGTAAACAGCGCGCTCGCGCAGCAGGCCGAAGTCGGCGTACACCCCCAGGTAGCTGCGCGCGTGCGGAAACAGCTCGGCCACCCACTGCACCTCGTCGCGGTTTTCGGCCACATGCGACTGCACCCAGACGCTGGGGTAGCGGGCGGCCAGCTCGCCCGCGCCGCGCAACTGCTCGGGCGTGCTGGTGGGCGCAAAACGCGGCGTGATGGCGTAGCCCAGGCGGTCCACGCCGTGCCAGCGCTGGATCAGCGTTTCGGTGTCGATCAGGCTTTGCTCGGTGTCATCGCGCACGCCGTCGGGGCTGTGGCGGTCTTGCAGCACTTTGCCGGTGATGAGGCGCACGCCCCGGGCCTGAGCAGCCTCAAACATGGCGTTGACCGAACTCGGGTGCGAGGTGGCAAACGCCAGCGCCGTGGTGACACCGTGGCGCAGCAACTCATCCAGAAAAAATTCGGCCACGCCGCGTGCGTAGTCCGGGTCTGAAAACCGGGACTCGTGCGGGAAGGTGTAGTTTTCCAGCCAGGGCAACAAGCCCGCCGCCGGCGCCCCGATCACATCGGTTTGCGGATAGTGGATGTGCATGTCCACAAACCCCGGCGCAATGATGTGGCCCCGCAGGTCTTCAATGGCCACACCGGGGAAGCGGTCCACCAGCGCGGTATGGTCGCCCACGGCCCGCACCACGCGCTGCCCGGTGGCATCTGGACCCACCACCAGCAGGCCATCGGGCTCGTAGACGGGGGTCTGGTCGTCGGCAAAACGGAGAACGGCGGCACGGTAGGCTTTCATAAGGCCTTGAGCTTAGCGGGGTTCTGCCCCGCAGGCATACCGCTCTTGGCATAGTTGCCATGCCGGCAGACACCCCGCCAACCGTCAGTGACCCAGCTTGGCCTGCACGCCGTCCACCAGCCAGTTCATATTGAGAATGTCGGCGTCCGACAGCGCCTGCCCCGCGCCGATGACCACCTGGCCCTCGTTGCTGAGCACCGCGGTTTTGGCGGCAAACACCCGCAGCTTGCCGGCCGCCATATCGGCCTGGCGCGCCAGCACTTCCTGGCGCACAGCAGCCGGCACCTGGCTGCCGAAACCGTCCACACGCACCATGCCGTCCTTCACGCCGCCCCACACACTGGCGCTCTGCCAGGTGCCGTCGAGCACCGCCTTTACGCGGCGGGTGTAGTAATCGCCCCACAAGTGGGTCACGGCCACCACCTGCGCATCGGGCGCCACCTTGCGCATGTCGGAGTGGTAGGCCACGGCCAGCTTGCCGCGCTCTTGCGCAGCGGCCATCACCGCGGTGGAGCCGGTGTGAAACGCCAGCACTTCGGCGCCCTGGTTCATCAGCGTCATGGCGGCGTCGCGTTCGCGCGGCGGGTTGAACCACTCACCCAGCCACACCACCCGCACCGTGGCCGCGGGGTTGACCGAGCGCATGCCCAGCGTGAACGCATTGATGCCCTGAATCACCTCGGGAATCGGGAAGCCCGCCACGTAACCGGCCTGACTGGCCATGCGGCCCGCCGCAATGCCAGCCAGGTAGCGGCCTTCGTAGTAGCGCGCGTTGGCAGTGGCCACATTGAGCGCATTTTTGTAGCCGGTGATGGACTCGAACTTCACGCCCGGAAATTCTTTGGCTACCTTGAGCGTGGGCTCCATGTAACCAAAACTCGGCGTGAAGATAATGCCGTGCCCCTGACGCGCCAGGTCGCGGATGACGCGCTCGGCATCCGCACCCTCGGCCACGTTTTCCACAAAATGGGTTTGCACCTGGCTGCCCAGCGCAGCCGCCACCGCCAGGCGGCCCTGTTCGTGCTGGCGCACCCAGCCCGCTTCGGTGAGCGGTGCGACGTACACAAACGCAACCTTCAGCGGCGCCCCCGGCGGCGACTGGCTGGCCGTCTGTGCGGTCGTGGCGAGGGGAAAAGAAAAGAAAAAGCTGGTAACCGCCAAGGCGCAGGCGCGCCGGGTCACGAGGTTTTTGTACATGGTGGTCCTCTACATGGCTTCCGTGAATAAAAAAGCGAGCCGGGGAAGCACCGGCTCGCAGGCTGCATTTTAACCCGCCACCTCCTGCGCGCTGGCGCCATGCCTGCACGCCGTGCATGCGCTGCGGTGCCCTGAACAAGCTAAGTGCAATTACGTAGCGACAGCAGAAGGTTTTGCCTTTCCAATCTGTGTGCAGCGACATAGGAACAATGGCGCACAACATACGTCAACCAGGAGACAAAAAATGAAACACAAGGACATGCAGGATGTTCTCGGGGGCCTGGCGCTGGCCGCCCTGGGCACATTCGCCGCCGTCTACGCCCAGCGCTATGAGTTCGGTGATCTCAACCGCATGGGCGCAGGCTTCTTCCCGGTCACGCTGGGTGCGTTGTTGGCGGTGCTTGGGCTCATGATCGCTGTTCCAGCCTTCTTTCGCAGCGGGCCAGCCATCAATGTGCAATGGAAAACATTCGCGCTGGTTATGGCCAGCATCGTGGCATTTGCCCTCACGCTGAAGGTGCTGGGCCTGATTCTGGCCACCATGCTGACCGTGGTGCTGGCTTCGTTGGCCGACAACGAGACACGCTGGAAAGGCCGCCTGATGGTTGCAGCGGGCGTGGCATTGATCACTTATCTGGTGTTTGGATTGGGTTTGAGCATGGTGCTGCCCATTTGGCCATGGAGCCCGTAACAGCACACAACGCCCAGCCGGCCCACCCCTCACCCCACTAAAAGAGACAACACCATGGATATTCTCAATGGCCTGATGCTTGGCCTTGAATCCGCATTAAATCCCGTTACGTTGCTGTACTGTTTCATCGGCGTCTTTCTGGGCACACTCATTGGAGTCCTGCCCGGCATCGGGGCACTCGCCACGATCTCCCTGCTGCTGCCGATCACGTACCACATTCCCCCGACCGCGGCCATCGTGATGCTGGCAGGCGTTTACTATGGCGCCCAATACGGCGGCTCCACCGCGTCGATCCTGCTGAATCTGCCCGGCACCCCATCGTCGGCGGTGGCCTGCCTGGACGGCTACCCGATGGCCAAACAAGGGCGAGCGGGCGTGGCTTTGTTCATGACCACCATCGCTTCGTTCGTGGGTTCCATGCTGGGCATTTTGGCGCTGGTGTTGTTTTCACCCGCCATTGCAGAGCTGGGCCTGAAATTCGGCGCCGCCGAGTACTTCGCCATGATGTTGCTGGGCCTGATTGCGGCGTCGGCGCTGGCGTCGGGCTCGCCAGCCAAAGGTTTGTCGATGGTGATCCTGGGCCTGTTGCTGGGCACCGTGGGCACCGACGTCAACTCAGGCCAGGCGCGTTTCGACTTCGGTATCCCCGAGTTGATGGACGGCATCAACCTGGTGGCACTGGCCATGGGCGTGTTTGGTATCGCTGAGGTGATTTCCAGTATCAACCAAGTTCGCGGCAGCGAGGTCAAGGAAAAGATCACCATGCGGTCGATGACGCCTACCCGCAAAGACGTCAAAGATTCCATCATGCCCATGCTGCGTGGTACCGGCATCGGCAGTTTCTTTGGCGCCCTGCCCGGCACCGGTGCATCCATTGCGTCGTTCATGTCTTACGCGGTTGAAAAGAAGATCGCGAAAGATCCCAGCCGTTTTGGCAACGGCGCCATTGAGGGCATCACCGCGCCCGAAGCAGCCAACAACGCCGCCGCTCAAACCGCCTTTGTGCCCACGCTCTCGCTGGGTATTCCGGGCGACGCCGTGATGGCCCTGATGCTTGGCGCTCTGATCATCCACGGCATCCAGCCCGGCCCCATGCTCATGAGCCAGCAGCCTGACCTGTTCTGGGGTTTGATCGTCAGCTTTGGTATTGGCAACATCATGCTGATGGTGCTCAACCTGCCCATGATCGGTCTGTGGGTCGCCATTTTGCGTATCCCTTACCGCGTCTTGTTCCCCGCCATTCTGGTGTTCATTAGCCTCGGGGTGTACAGCGTCAACAACAACACCTTTGACGTGTTGATGGTCGCGGGCGTTGGCGCTGTGGGTTACTTGCTAGCGGTGTTCAAGTTTGAAGCCGCACCGCTGTTGCTCGGTTTTGTGCTGGGCCCGCTCATGGAAGAAAATCTGCGCCGCGCCCTGTTGCTGTCACGCGGCGAGCTGTCCACCTTCATTGATCGCCCCATCAGCGCCGGCTTCCTTGCCTTTGGTGCTGCCATCCTGCTGTGGAGCGCCTGGGGTTCACTGAAGAACTTCATGCGTGCCCGCGAAAGGGAAGCAGACGCCCAGCAGATCTGACCCTGCTGCGCTGAAAAGCACAACGCCGTGGGCATCCACTTGTGATGCCCACGGCGTTTTTTATGGGTGTTTCAAACCTTCAAGTCAAACGCTGCCACCACTCGGTTCACAGCGGCATACAGGCTGCTCCGCTGGGTATCGCTCACAAAACTGGCTTCAACACTGTTGCGCGCCAGGGTAACCACCTCGGCTTCGGACAAGCCCAGCGCGGCCACCGTCTGCTCAAAGTTGGCGTTCATATAGCCACCAAAATACGCGGGATCGTCTGAATTCACCGTCACACAAAGCCCCGCGTCCAGCATCGTTTTCAGCGGGTGCTCGCGCAGGTCGCGCACCACGCACAGTTTCAGGTTGGACAACGGACACACCGTGAGGGGCAGGCGCGTGTGCGCCAGTTCAGCCACCAGCAGCGGGTCTTGCAGGCAGGCCACACCGTGGTCGATGCGCTGCACCTTCAGCAGGTCGATGGCTTGCCACATGTAATCGGGCGGGCCCTCCTCGCCCGCATGCGCCACCAGGCGCAAACCCAGCTCGCGGCAGCGGGCAAACACGCGCTCGAATTTTTCGGGTGGGTGGCCGAGTTCGCTGGAATCGAGCCCTACGCCAATGAAGTGCTCGCGGTAGGGCAGCGCGGCTTCCAGCGTGGCAAAAGCGTCTTCCTCGCTCAGGTGGCGCAAGAAACACAGGATCAGCGCCGAACTGACGCCCAGCTCGGTTTCGGCCAGGCGGCAGGCGCTGGACAGCCCTTCCACCACCGTGGCCATGGGCACTCCGCGGGCGGTGTGGGTCTGCGGGTCGAAAAACAGCTCGGCGTGGATGACGTTGTCGGCCTTTGCGCGCAGGAAATAGGCCCACGCCATGTCGTGAAAATCTTGCGCTGTCAGCAACACGCTGGCGCCAGCGTAATAAATGTCCAAAAAGCTCTGCAAGTCGGTGAAGGCGTAGGCCGCTCGCAGAGCCTCCACGCTGGCGTAGGGCAGCTTGACGCCGTTGCGCTGGGCCAGCGCAAAAATCAACTCGGGCTCCAGCGAGCCTTCAATGTGGATGTGCAGCTCGGCTTTGGGGATGGCGCGGGCCAGCGCCACAGCGCGTTCAACAGCGGGGTTGGTCATGTCAACTCCAGAAAGGTTTCAATGCAGGGGTCGGTGTTCAGCACACACCGAGCGACACGCCCAAACGGGCCAGGTAGCGGCGGTAGGCGCTCGACATGCGGTCGGCCGGGCTGTGCACTTCGGTCATGGGCAGGTCTCGCCCAATGGGCAGGGCCTTGGGTTGCTGAGATTCAACGATGGGCCGGTCTTGCGCAAACACCGCGTCCTGAAAGGCCCGCAGCTCTTCGTCGTCCGACAAGTCGCCCAGCGTCGCCATGGCAAACCAGGCGGTGCAAGACTCAGACGAGTCGGGCCGGATGAACAGCGCAATGGCGTTGCTCACCGGGTCGCCCTCGGTGGCGTCTTTGCGCAAGATGGCGGCAAACGGATGCGGCACGGTGTAGCGGTAGGCCACCCAGCCGCCGTCGCTTGCGCCCGCATAGGCGCGCGGCTGCCAGGCGCGGCAGTCGCTCGCCACCAGGCCTTCAGCGGTTTCCTGCACCTGGCCGGTGTCCACCTGCGCGTGGCTGCGTGCGCCCAGCCAGCCTTCGTGCACAAAGCCGAAATGGCTCAGGTCCAGAAAGTTTTCAACCAGGCGCGGTGCGCTGGTGTTCACCTCGTAGGGGCCACACAGCACCTGCCGCCACAGCGGGTCGTGCCACGGGTCAAACGCGGGGGGCTTCCGCAGGCCAGCAGGCACGCGGGTGCTGTCTGGGGCGGCCAGGCGCACCCACACCAGACCATGCTGCTCACAGGCCTCAAACACCGTGGCCGTGTGCGCCGCGGGCGGCTCGAACAGCGGCGCGGCAGGCACATGCACGCAGCGCCCACACGCGGCAGTGGCCTGAGCGGCCGCTGCGTCGCCGCCAAACTGCCAGCCGTGATACGGACACTCCAGCCGCGCGCCGTGCAGATGGTGCAACACCCGGCCCAGCGACAAGCGAGCACCCCGGTGCGGGCAGCGGTCGGCCCAAGCGTGCACCACACCCGGCGCGCCTTCGTGTCCCGGCTCGCGCCAGAGCACGAGCGACTGCCCCAGCAGCGCCACCGCCACGGGCGCTTCGCGCACGCTGTGCGAAGCGGTCACCGGATGCCAAAGCTGTGTTTCGATCATGTGGAACTCCTAAAAGCAAAAAAGCCGCCCGGAGACAGCTTTTTCGAGCGCCTGGGTTAGAGGCGCGTCAGACGGGTGCAGGGCTAGGCGCGGGTGTCAGGCCACCGGAATGGACTTGCGGTCCATGAGGATGGCCTGAACGGGACCCGCAACAACGCCATGCGCACGTAGGACGTGCCGAACTCAGTTAGGCACTTTGCCTTCTACGCCCTTGACGTAAAACTTCACACCACCCAGGAAAGCGTCGTCAGCCACGGCATCAGCCGCCAGCACTTCTTTGCCGGCCTGGTCCAGGATGGGGCCCTTCCAGATGGAGAACGTGCCGTCCTTCAAACCATTGCGGATTTCGTCCACTTTGGCTTTGGTTTCGGCAGGCACGTCTTCGGCCACCGACACCATGTCAATCGCGCCCTCTTTCACACCCCACCAGACACCACCCGTGCTCCAGGTGCCTTCCAGCGCATCTTTGGTGGCCTTGATGTAGTAAGGCGCCCAGTTGATGATGGCCGAACCCAGGTGGGCCTTAGGGCCGTAGGCGGTCATGTCAGAGTCCCAGCCAAACGCGCGCTTGCCCATTTTTTCAGCGGTCTGCAGCACGGCCGACGAGTCGGTGTTCTGGAACAGCACGTCAGCGCCGCCGTTGATCAGCGAGGTCGCGGCTTCCGTCTCCTTCGGTGGGTCGAACCAGCCGTTCACCCACACCACCTTGGTCTTGACCTTCGGATTGACCGACTGCGCGCCCAGGGTGAAGCTGTTGATGTTGCGGATCACTTCGGGAATTGGGATGGAAGCCACCACGCCCAAGGTGTTGGACTTGGTCATGGCGCCCGCGATCACGCCGGCCATGTAGGCGCCTTCGTAAGTGCGGCTGTCGTAGGTGCGCAGGTTGGCGGCTGTTTTGTAGCCGGTGGCGTGTTCAAACTTCACATCGGCGAAGTCAGGCGCCACTTTCAGCATGGGTTCCATGTAGCCGAAGGTGGTGCCGAAGATCAGTTTGTTGCCCTGACCGGCCAGATCGCGAATGACGCGCTCGGCGTCGGCGCTCTCGGGCACGTTTTCCACAAAGCTCGTCACGATCTTGTCGCCAAACTCGGCTTCCAGCGCCTTGCGGCCGTTGTCGTGCGCAAAGGTCCAGCCGCCGTCGCCCACCGGGCCCACGTAGGCAAACGCAATTTTCAGCGGCTCGGCCTTGGGCGCTTCCACCACAGCCGGTGCAGGCGCGGGTGCCGGGGCCGCCTCTTCTTTCTTGCCGCAGCCGATCAGCGCGGCGCTGGCCACTGCCGTCAGGGCAGCGAGCTTGATCAAGGAACGTTTGCTCAGGTCAGTCATGAAAACCTCTTGGAGGGTTGGGAGAGTTGAAGAAAATCAAACACAGCTGGTAATTGAAACACGAATCTGCACTGCAACGGTGCCTCGAAAACCGGCCGGGGACACCGCCGGGCCGGCGCTGCCGGACGGCTGGTGTCGCCCCCTGGAGGGTGACGCCGAAGGCGGCGCGGGGGGTACTTCATCAAGCACCGGGATAAAACGGTTTGCCGATCGACGTGGGCATGTTGATGCGAATCCAGGTGGGGTTGCGCGAGATCAGCACCAGCACCACGATGGTGGCCAGGTAGGGCATCATGGTCAGGAACTGGCTGGGCACGTTGACGCCAATGCCCTGCAAATGGAACTGCAGCATGGTGACGCCACCGAACAGATAGGCACCAAGCAATACCCGTGCCGGGCGCCAGGTGGCAAAGGTGGTGAGGGCCAGCGCGATCCAGCCCTTGCCGGCGATCATGCCTTCCACCCACAGCGGCGTGTACACGGTGGACACGTAGGCGCCCGCAAGCCCACACAGGGCGCCACCGGCCATCACGGCCATCAGCCGGATGCGGCGCACCGGGTAGCCCAGCGCATGGGCCGACTCGGGACTTTCGCCCACGCTGCGCAGAACCAGGCCGGCGCGCGTGCGGTACAAAAACCAGATCAACCCAAACACGATGCCCACACACACGTACACCATGGGGTGGTGGCGAAACAGCGCCGGGCCCAGCAGCGGAATGTCCCCCAGCACCGGAATAGCGAACTGGGCCTGCTCGGGCAGTTTTTCCTGCACGTAGCGCGTACCGGCGAAGGCCGAAAAACCGCCGCCAAACAGCGACAGCGCCAGCCCGGTGGCGTACTGGTTGGTGTTGAGCCAGATCACCAGGCCGCCAAAAATGGCAGCCAGCAAAGCCCCGGCCGCCATGCCGGCGGCAAACCCCGCCACGGTGCTGCCGGTGTGCACCACCGTGGCAAAACCGGCCAGCGCGGCGCACAGCATCATGCCCTCGGCGCCCAGGTTGACGATGCCGGCCTTTTCGTTGATGAGCAGGCCCAGTGAAGCAATGGCCAGCACGGTGCCGGCGTTGAGCGACGCGGCGATGAGGAGTGCGATGGATTCCATGTTCACTTCTTCCAAACAAGCCGGTAGGCGATGAGCGTGTCACAAGCGAGCAGCGCAAACAGCAGCAGCCCCTGAAACACCCCGGTGATGGATTTCGGCAGGCCCATGCGCGACTGCGCCAGCTCACCGCCGATGTAGAACATGCTCATGAGAATGGCCGAAAACACGATGCCCACGGGATGCAAGCGGCCCACAAACGCCACGATGATGGCGGCGAACCCGTAGCCTGCCGGCACGTAGGGCGTGAGCTGACCAATAGGCCCGGCCACTTCCAGCGCACCGGCCAAACCGGCCGCACCGCCCGATGTGAGCAGCGCCACCCAAAGCGCCCGGCGCGAAGAAAACCCGGCGTAGCGCGCCGCCGCCGGCGCCAGCCCGCCCACCAGCTGCGCATAGCCCGCATAGGTGCGAAACAAAAAGACCCACACCGCCGCCACGCCGGCCAGCGCAATCAGTAGGCCTATATTGACGCGCGAGCCCTGCATGAGCTTGGGGATTTGCGTGACCGACTCGAAGGTCTTGGTCTGCGGAAAGTTGTAGCCCAGCGGGTCCTTCCAGGGGCCATACACCAGGTAGTTCAGCACCTGAATGGCCACATACACCAGCATCAGGCTGACCAGAATTTCGTTGGCGTTGAAGCGGTCGCGCAGCAACGCCGTGATGCCCGCCCACACCATGCCGCCCAGCACGCCCGCCGCCAAAATGGCCGGAATGATCCAGGGGCCGGTGGTTTTGTCAGCCATGAGCGCCACACCGGCGGCAAAAATGGCCCCAATGACAAACTGACCCTCGGCACCAATGTTCCACACATTGGAACGAAAACACACCGCCAGCCCCAGCGCAATGATCAGCAGCGGCGTGGCCTTGACCATCAACTCGGACAGCGCATAGGTGCTCTTGATGGGTTCCCAGAAAAACACCTGCAGGCCGCGCACCGGGTCTTTGCCCAGCAAGGCAAACAAAATCACACCGATGACCACGGTGATGGCCAGTGCCAGCAGCGGCGAGGCGTAACCCCAGCGCGCAGAGGGCTGGGGACGGACTTCAAGCCGCAGCATGGGCGGTCTCCTTGTTGTTGTTGGTCGCCTGCTGATCCCACAGGCCAGACATCCACTCGCCAATGCGCTCGATGGTGGCGTCGGCCCGGTTCAGGCTGGGCGAGAGCCTGCCTTTGGCAATGACATGCAAGCGGTCGCTGATCTCGAACAGCTCGTCCAGCTCTTCGCTGACCACCAGCACGGCGCACCCGGCGTCGCGCAGCGCCAGAATTTCGCCGCGAATCTGTGCCGCCGCGCCCACGTCCACGCCCCAGGTGGGCTGGCTCACGATGAGCAGTTTTGGCTTGGCTTCAATCTCGCGCCCGACGATGAACTTTTGCAGATTGCCACCCGAGAGCGACTTGGCCGCCGCGTCCGGCCCGTTGGCCTTCACGTTGTAGCGCGCAATGATGTCGGCCGCCTGGCGCTTGAGCGCGCGCACGCCGATCCACCCACCGGCACCCAGTGCGTCGCGGCGCGACAGCAGCAGGTTGTGGGCCAGCGACAGCGTAGGCACGGCGCCGCGGCCCAGCCGCTCTTCGGGCACAAAATGCAGGCCCAGGGCTCGGCGTTTGCCCGGCCCAAAGCGCGAAGCGTCCACCCCGCCCACCCGGATGCTGCCCACCGGCGCCCGCGTGGTTTCGCCCGACAGGCAGTACAGCAGCTCGCTCTGGCCGTTGCCCGACACGCCAGCAATGCCCACCACCTCGCCGCTGCGCACGGTGAGCGCAATGTCGGCCAGATGGGTGCCAAACGGGTCGTCGCTGGCGAGCGTGAGACCGGCCACCTGCAACACGTCAGCCCCCGCGTTGAGCGCGCGCACGTTCAGCGCGGGCGGCTCGGCGCCAATCATCAGGCGGCTCAGCGAGGCGTTGCTTTCTTGCCGCGGGTCGCACACGCCGGTGACCTGCCCGCCGCGCAGCACCGTGCAGGCGTTGCACAGCTCGCGAATTTCGTGCAGCTTGTGACTGATGTACAAAATGCTGCACCCCTCAGAGGCCAGCTTTTTCAGCACCACAAACAGCTTTTCCACCGCCTGTGGCGTGAGCACCGAGGTGGGTTCGTCCAAGATGAGCAGTTGCGGGTTGGTCAGCAGCGCGCGGATGATTTCCACCCGCTGCATTTCGCCCACGCTGAGCGTGTGCACCGGGCGGGCGGGATCGATGTCGAGCCCGTATTCGGCCGCCTTGGCGGTGACGCTGGCGCTCACCTCGGGCAGGCTCAACGACTTGTCCAGTCCCAGCCACACGTTTTCGGCCACGGTGAGCGTGTCAAACAGGCTGAAATGCTGAAACACCATGCTGATGCCCAGCGCCCGCGCCTCCTGCGGGTTGCGCACATGCACCGGTCGGCCGTTGAACATCACCGCGCCTTCGTCGGGTTTGACCGAACCGTAGATGATTTTCATCAGCGTGGACTTGCCGGCACCGTTTTCGCCCAGCACGGCGTGGATTTCTCCAGGGGCCACCGTGAGCGAGACACCGTTGTTGGCCACCACACCGGGGTAGCGCTTGGTGATGCCGGTGAGTTGCAGTCGGGCAGTGGTCATGGGGTCCTTCTTGTTATTCAGGCGGCCGCGGCGTCCGCCTCCGGGCGGCGCAGCGAAGCCGCCACGCTCTTGACCTGCTCGCGCAGCCAGCGCCCGGCATTGGACGCGTGGGTGCGCTCGTGCCAGAGCTGGTAATACATCATGCGGGGAAACGGCACCGGGCACGGCAGCACCTGCACCGGCAGCGTGGTGGTGAAGCGCTCGCAATATTGCCGCCCGGTGGTCAGCACCAGCAGGCTGCCCGCCACCATGGCGGGAATCAGCCCGAAATGCGGGCAGCGCACTGTGATGTGGCGCACAAGCCCCTGGGCGGCCAGGTGCTCGTCGATCACGCCACGCGCGCCGGGGTGGGTGGGCGTGGGGGCAATGTGTTCGGCCGCCAGCCAGGCTTCGGCGTCCCAGCCGCGGCGCACCGCCGGGTGCTGGCTCGACACCAGGCACACCACCTCGTCGCCAAACAGCCGGCCCAGGTGCAGGTCGTCGGGCGGCTTGGCCCAGTTGCCAATCACCACGTCCACCTCGCCCTGCGCGAGTTGCTGGCGGTAGTCGGCGTCGGCCGACAGCGGGTGGATGTCGATCGGGCACTGGGGCGCCAGGCTTTTGATTTGCGTCACCAGCTGGGGCAGAAACAGCGGGTCCAGGTAGTCGCTGGCGGCCAGGCTGAAGCTGTGCTGGGCCGTGGCGGGGTCGAAACTGCGGGCGTCTGAAAACAGCACGGCCGCGCTGCGCAAGATGTCGGCTGCGGGCTCAATCATGCGCAGGCCGGCCACGGTGGGCACCATGCCGGCGCCCGAACGCACCAAAAGCGGGTCACCCGCCAGATCGCGCAGGCGCTTGAGCGCTGCACTCACCGCCGGCTGGTACATGCCCAGACGCAGCGCCGCGCGCGACACGCTGCGCTCGGTGAGCACGGTGTGGAGCACGCGGATCAGGTGCAGATCTATCTTGTCGAACATGGACACGTATTTCATACCCTTGTCATATGCAAGTGAATGGTGTTTTGGGCATTCGGGCCATACGCATGAGCATATGTTGTGCCATGGGGGTGGCGCTATGCTGGCGCGCATGACCTCTGAAATTGTCTCCCAGACCCTGACTTTCTTGCGGCGCGGCCAGCCCGTGACGCTGCGCAATGTACCACCCGACCGCACCCTGCTGGAGGTGCTACGCGAAGACCTGCACCTGAGCGCCACCAAGGAAGGCTGCGGCGAGGGCGACTGCGGCGCCTGCACCGTGGTGCTGGGTGAATCGGTGGACGGTCAGCTGGCGTACAGAGCGGTGAACAGCTGCATCCGGCTGGCCCATTCGGTGGCGGGCATGGCGGTGTTCACCGCCGAAGACATTGCCGCCCCCAACGGCGAACTGCACCCGGCGCAAGAAGCCATGGTGCAGTGCCACGCCAGCCAGTGCGGCTTTTGCACACCGGGCTTTGTGATGAGCCTGTTTGGTGCGTACCAGACACATATCGCCCCCACGCTCCCCACTGCGTGTGGTTCGCTGCCCCCCGAGGGGGCTCTCGCGCCTAGGGGCGGCCCGTCGGCGCTCGGTGGCGGTCAGGGCATCACGCGAGAGCAGGCCCAGGTCGACCTGTCGGGCAACCTGTGCCGTTGCACCGGCTACCGCCCCATTCTGGACGCCGCTGAAACCATGGGCAGCCTGCCGCTGCCCGCTGGCTGCGCGGTGGACGAAGCCGCCACACTGGCGGCGCTCAAGGCGCTGAAACCCAAGCGCCAGGGCCTTGAGGCCTACCTGCGCCCCACCACGCTGGTCGCCTTGCTGCAGCAGCGGGCACAGTTTCCCAAAGCGCAGGTGGTGGCCGGCTGCACCGACGTGGGCCTGTGGGTCACCAAGCTGCACCAACGCTTTGACCGCGTGCTCGATGTGACGGCCGCCCGCGAGCTGCGACGCGTGGAAACCTACCCGTACCACATCGCCATTGGCGCAGCGGTGTCGCTGACCGACGCCTTTGCCGCGCTGGTGCACGAGCGGCCGCAGCTGAAAACCTTCAGCCAGCGCTTTGCCGGCCTGCCGGTGCGCAACGCCGGCACGCTGGGCGGCAACGTAGCCAGCGGCTCACCCATTGGCGACAGCATGCCGCTGCTGATTGCGCTGGGCGCCAGCGTGGTGCTGATGCGCTGGAAAAAAACCGCCGCCGGTGGCGAAGTGGCCCACCGCGAGCTGCGCCTGGAAGACCTGTACACCGGCTACCGCACCAACGTGATGCGGCCCGACGAGCTGCTGTGCTGGATCAAGATGCCGCGACCCACGCAGCAGGAAACGATGAAGGTCTACAAAATCAGCAAGCGCTTCGACGACGACATCTCTGCCGTCTGCCTTGCCATCCAGATGACGCTGCAAGACGGCGCCGTGCGACACATCTCCATCGGCGCGGGCGGCGTGGCCGCCACGCCCGCCCGCGCCAGGCAAACCGAAGCCGCCCTGCTCGGCCAGCCCTGGACCACCGACACCGTGATGGCCGCCATAGCCGCGCTGCGCGCCGAGTTTCAACCCATCAGCGACATGCGCGCCAGCGCCCGCTACCGCCAGACCGTGCTGGGCAACCTGCTGCAACGCTTCTGGCTGGAAAGCCAGGGCATGACGGCCATCAACCTCGAAAGCCTTTCCACCCTGGAGGTGCTCGCATGAACGCCCCCGATCTGAAGCTTGTGGCCGGCAACCCCGTGCTCGCAGCCGGTCAATCCAAGTTTCACGAAAGCGCCCGCGCCCAGGTGGCCGGCGCCGCCACCTACATCGACGACCTGCCCGAGCTGCGCGGCACGCTGCACGCGGCGCCGGTGTGCTCGCCGGTGGCGCATGGCAAGCTGCTGGGGCTGGACGCCAGCGCGGCCCTGGCCGTGCCGGGTGTGCGCGCCTTCATCAGCGCGGCAGACATTCCCGGCGACACCACGCTGGCCGCTTTTGCCCACGACGAACCGGTGTTTGCGCACGACACCGTGCAGTTCGTCGGGCAGGTGGGCGGGCTGATCGTGGCCGACACGGTGATGACCGCCCGCCGCGCCGCCCGGCTGGTGAAGTGGCAGGTGGAAGCCCTGCCCGCCGTGCTCAGCGTGTGGGAAGCGCACGCGCTACAAAGTTATGTGTTGCCGCCGGTGCATGTGAAGCGCGGCGACGCCCAGGCGGCGCTTGCACGCGCACCGCACCAGCTCGAAGGCACGTTTGAAGTGGGTGGCCAGGAACACTTTTACCTGGAAGGCCAGATTGCCTATGTGGTGCCGCTGGAGCAAAGCCAGTGGCGGGTGTACAGCAGCACCCAGCACCCCGGCGAAGTGCAGCATTGGGTGTCGCACGCGCTGGGCCTGCACAACCACGCCGTCACGGTGGAATGCCGGCGCATGGGCGGCGGCTTTGGTGGCAAAGAAACGCAAGCCGGCCACCTGGCGGTGTGGGCGGCCGTGGCTGCCAACCGGCTCAAGTGCCCGGTGAAACTGCGGCTGGACCGCGACGACGACTTCATGGTCACGGGCAAGCGCCACCCGTTTGCCTACCACTACCGCGCGGGTTTTGATGACTCCGGCCGCCTCTGCGGCCTGGCGCTGGAGATGCTGGCCAACTGCGGCTTCAGCGCCGACCTGTCTGGCCCGGTGGCCGACCGCGCCATCTTCCACGCCGACAACGCGTACTTTCTGGAAGACGTGGCGGTGGCCAGCTACCGCTGCAAGACCAACACCCAGAGCCACACCGCCTTTCGCGGCTTTGGCGGCCCGCAGGGTGTGATCGTGATCGAGCGCATCCTGAGCGACATCGCGCGCACGCTGGGCCTGGACCCGCTGGATGTGCGGCTGCGCAACCTGTACGGCGATGAAGTCATCGCGCCGAGGAACGCAAGCGCGCCGGAACGGCGCCGCGACACCACCCACTACCAGATGAAGGTGGAAGACAACATCCTGGAGCCGCTGATCACACAACTGGCGCGCACCAGCGGCTACCGCGAGCGGCGCGAGCAGATCGCGGCCTTCAACGCGCAGAGCCCCGTCATCAAAAAAGGCATCGCGCTCACCCCGGTCAAGTTCGGCATCAGCTTCACCGCCACGCTGTTCAACCAGGCCGGCGCGCTGGTGCACGTGTACACCGACGGCAGCGTGCAGGTGAACCACGGCGGCACCGAAATGGGCCAGGGGCTGAACACCAAGGTGGCGCAGATCGTGGCCGACGAACTGGGCGTGCCGTTTGAGCGGGTGCTGTGCACCGCAGCCGACACCAGCAAGGTGCCCAACGCCAGCGCCACCGCCGCCAGCAGCGGCACCGACCTGAACGGCCGCGCCGCCCAGTTTGCCGCCCGCCATGTGCGCGACAACCTGGCCGCCTTTGTGGCCGGGCTCGACGGTGTGGGCGCGGGCTCGGTGCGTTTCGAAGGCGGCCAGGTCATCACCGAGCAGTCCACCCGCCAGTTTGAAAACGTGGTGGGCGCGGCTTATGCCAACCGCATCCAGCTCTGGAGCGACGGCTTTTACCGCACCCCCAAGATCCACTACGACAAGACCACCCTCACCGGCCGGCCGTTTTATTACTTCTCTTACGGCGCGGCGGTGAGTGAGGTGGCCATCGACACGCTCACCGGCGAGAGCCGCGTCTTGAAGGTGGACATCCTGCACGATGTGGGCCGCAGCATCAACCCGGCCATTGACATCGGCCAGATCGAGGGCGGCTTTGTGCAAGGCATGGGCTGGCTCACCACCGAGCAACTGATGTGGAAAGCCGACGGCCGTTTGCAAACCCACGCGCCCAGCACCTACAAAATACCCACCACCGGCGACGTGCCCGCACACTTCAAAGTGGACCTGTGGCCCGAGGCCAACCGGGAAGACAACGTGCACGGCAGCAAAGCCGTGGGCGAGCCACCGTTCATGCTGGGCATCAGCGTGTTTGAAGCGCTGCGAGATGCGGTGGCCCAGGCCGGTGGACAGCCCGAGGCCATGAACGCACCGGCCAC
This sequence comes from Hydrogenophaga sp. L99, assembly GCF_058731905.1. Taxonomy (NCBI): domain Bacteria; kingdom Pseudomonadati; phylum Pseudomonadota; class Betaproteobacteria; order Burkholderiales; family Comamonadaceae; genus Hydrogenophaga; species Hydrogenophaga sp. L99. The sequence goes on from NZ_CM178972.1 coordinate 2,573,299, forward strand.
GGCTGAAGAGGTGCTGAGCGCGCTGGGTGCCTGACGGTTCAGGCGCCGGCGTTCAGTAGAATCGGCGACCCTGACCCGGGGCCGCAATCTGACCACGCCATGGCGGCGCCGCGTCACCCAACACCCACACACCATCCCCCATGCATTACTCCGCTTCCCACCACAAACTCAAGCTCATCCTGGCGGCCCAAGGCATCAAGACCGGCGACGCCGGCGCCATCGACACCCTCTTTGGCGGCAAAGACGGCTACTACTGGTTTGGCACCGTGCGCGACATGTGCCCGGAAGGCAAAACGCTCTCGTGGGAGAACCAGTACGCCATGGTGCACGCCATCCAGGCACACGAAAACGCCACCGCCGAAGAAGACGAAGTGAAACCGCAGGTGCCGAGCGCGGCCAACATCGCCGCCCTGTCCAAGCTGCTGGCCGATCCGATCTGAGAAGCCGGTTTTCATGTCCACTCACGCTCCCCTGCAGGTTGCCGTCATGGGCGCTGGCGCCGTGGGTTGCTATTACGGCGGCATGCTCGCACGCGCCGGCCACCGCGTCACGCTCATCGGCCGCCCGGCGCATGTGCAGGCGGTCCAGGCCCACGGCCTGCGCCTGCAAACGCTCAGCTTCGACGAAAACGTGACGCTGGAGGCCAGCACCGAAGCCAGCGCCGTGGCCGGTGCCGACGTGGTGCTGTTCGCCGTGAAGTCGCCCGACACCGAACACGCAGGCGAACAAATGCGCGCGCACCTGAAACCCGGTGCGCTGGTGCTGTGCCTGCAAAACGGGGTGGACAACGCCGAGCGGCTGCGCGCCGTGCTGCCCGGTGTGGCCGTGGCCGCCGCCGTGGTGTATGTGGCCACCGAAATGGCCGGCCCCGGCCACCTGCGCCACCACGGCCGCGGTGAACTCGTCATCGAACCGTCTGTGCGCAGCGCCGAGGTGGTGCAAGCCCTGGTGGCCGCCGGCGTGCCCACCGAGGTGAGCGACAACGTGCGCGGCGCGCTCTGGACCAAGCTCATTCTCAACTGCGCCTACAACGCGCTGTCGGCCGTGGGCCGCATCGCCTACGGTGAACTGGTGCAGCGCCCCGGCGTGCTGGCCGTCATGCGCGACGTAGTGGCCGAATGCCGCGCCGTGGCCGCCGCCGACGGCGTGACCCTGCCCGGCGACGTGGACGCCGCCGTGCGCCGCATCGCCGAAACCATGCCCAGCCAGCTGTCATCCACCGCGCAAGACCTGATGCGCGGCAAGCCCAGCGAAATCGACCACCTCAACGGCTATGTGGTGCAACGCGGCGCAGCACTGGGCGTGCCCACGCCGGCCAACCAGGTGCTGTGGGCGGTGACCAAGCTGGTGGAAAAGCCGTAACCCGACGGTGCACAGGGCCTTGAAACGCGGCCTGCCCGGCAGGCCGCTATACTTCGCCCTGCTCCGGGGTGCACGGGCCGAAAGGCCCAGCGCTGAGATGGTTGAACAACCAAACCCGTGAACTTGATCTGGCTAGTACCAGCGAAAGAAGAGCGCAGCCCCCAGGGCCTGCATCCCCCACCCGTGGCGCGTGTCGCGACGGGTCCGTCCACACCACCAGTGGACCCGGGTGCATGTTTTGAAGGGCGGTCTCCGGAGCATCTACAGCCCCAACAGGAGACCGCCATGAACGCCCCCGACAAAATCCCCTTCGCCGACCAGTTCGCCCTCAGCCGCGAGCCCTTCCCCGCTTCGCGCAAGGTCTACGTGCCTGGCTCGAATCAGAGCATCCAGGTGCCCATGCGCGAGATCCTGCTGTCCAACGGCGAGCGGATCACGGTGTACGACACCTCCGGCCCCTACAGCGACCCGGCCGCTGCCATCGACGTGCGCACCGGCCTGGCCGATGTGCGCGGCGCCTGGATCGCGGCCCGCAGCGACACCGAAACCTACGAGGGCCGCCAGCGCGCCGCGCTGGACGACGGCATCAAGAACGAGGCCGCGCAGAACGGCACCACCATCGAACGCATCGAGGCCCTGCGCGCCGAGGCCGCCGGTCTGCAGCGCACGCCGCGCCGCGCCAAGAGCGGCATGAACGTCTCGCAGATGCACTACGCCCGCCAAGGCATCGTCACGCCCGAGATGGAGTACGTGGCGCTTCGCGAGAACGGCAAGCGCGAATGGATGCGCGAGTACCTGGGCGATCCGGCGCGTGAAGCGCGCCTGCGCGGCAACCCCATGGGCGCGCGCATCCCCGACGTGTTCACGCCCGAGTTCGTGCGCGACGAGGTGGCGCGCGGCCGCGCCATCATCCCGGCCAACATCAACCACCCCGAGGTCGAGCCCATGGCCATCGGGCGCAACTTCGGCGTGAAGATCAACGCCAACATCGGCAACTCGGCCGTGACCTCCAGCATCGAGGAAGAAGTGGACAAGCTGGTGTGGGCGACCCGCTGGGGCGCCGACAACGTGATGGACCTGTCCACCGGCAAAAACATCCACACCACGCGCGACTGGATCGTGCGCAACAGCCCGGTGCCCATCGGCACGGTGCCGATCTACCAGGCGCTGGAAAAAGTGGGCGGGGTGGCCGAAGACCTGACGTGGGCGATCTACCGCGACACCCTGATCGAGCAGGCCGAACAGGGCGTGGACTACTTCACCATCCACGCTGGCGTGCGGCTGGCCTACATCCACCTCACGGCGCAGCGCCGCACCGGCATCGTCTCGCGCGGCGGTTCGATCCTGGCCAAGTGGTGCATCACGCACCACAAAGAGAACTTCCTCTACACGCACTTCGAAGAAATCTGCGAGATCATGAAGGCCTACGACGTGAGCTTCTCGCTCGGCGACGGCCTGCGCCCCGGCAGCGGAGCGGACGCGAACGACGAAGCCCAGTTCGCCGAACTGAAGACGCTGGGCGAGCTCACGCAGGTGGCCTGGAAGCACGACGTGCAGACCATGATCGAAGGCCCTGGCCACGTGCCGATGCACCTGATCCAGGCCAACATGGACGAGCAGCTGAAGCACTGCCACGAAGCGCCGTTCTACACCCTGGGCCCGCTGACCATCGACATCGCGCCGGGCTACGACCACATCGCCTCGGCCGTGGGCGCGGCCATGATCGGCTGGATGGGCACCTCCATGCTCTGCTACGTGACGCCCAAGGAACACCTGGGCCTGCCCGACCGCGACGACGTGAAGCAGGGGATCATTGCCTACAAGATCGCGGCCCACGCGGCCGACATCGCCAAGGGCCACCCCGGTGCCCGGGCGCGCGACGACGCCATGAGCAAAGCGCGCTTCGAATTCCGCTGGCGCGATCAGTTCGCCCTCGGCCTGGACCCGCAGACCGCCGAGAACTACCACGACGAAACCCTGCCCAAGGACTCGTCGAAAGAAGCGCACTTCTGCTCGATGTGCGGGCCGAAGTTCTGCAGCATGAAGATCACGCAGGACGTGCGCGACTACGCCGCCGCCAAGGGCGTGAGCGACGAGCAGGCGCTGGCCGAGGGCATGGCGCAGAAGAGCGCGGAATTCAAGGCCGTGGGCGGCGCGTTCTACGTACCGGCGTCATCCCTCTCGACCAAGGTCTAAACCATGGCACGCATCGGCATCGCCGGCGCGGGTGTGCTCGGCCGCCTGCTCGCGTGGCAGCTGTCCCGCGCGGGGCACGATGTCACGGTGTTCGACCCGGCTTCGGGGCCAGAGGCTCCGCCAACCAGTCAGTTGGTGGGCGGCGCACCGTTTGCGGCCGGCTTCACCGCCGCCGGCATGCTCAGCCCCATCGCCGAGCTGGACAACGCCGGCCCACAGATTGCGCAGCTGGGCTGGCGTTCGCTGGCCCTGTGGCGCGGGGTGGCCGAAGCGCTGCGCGCCGACGGCTGCAGCACACCGCTGGTCGCCCAACACGGCAGCCTGCTGCTGGCGCACGGATCCGACCTGGGTGCGGCGCGCCGCGTGCTGGCCAGGCTGGGCACCGCGCCCACGCTGGCCGCTGATCTGCCCGCGCCCCAGCCGCTGGACCATGCGGCGCTCGCTGCGCTGGAGCCTGCGCTGGCGCCGGGTCTGCACGCCTGGCTGCTGCCCGGCGAGGCGCAGGTGATGCCGCGCGACATGCTCCACGCGCTGGCCGTGCACGCGCCGACGGTGCACTGGTGCTGGGGCGAGCGCGTGGAACGGGTGGAGCCGGGTGTGTTGCACGTGGCGGGTGAGGGGCCGGTGCGCTTTGACCTGGCCATTGACGTGCGGGGAGTGAATTCGGTTCACCCCCGCGCCGCCTGCGGCGTCACCCCCTCAAGGGGGCGCCAGCAGCGGCCCGGCGAAGCCGGTTCCGCGCTGGCATTCGGCGGAGAAATGGCCGTGCGTGGCGTGCGCGGCGAAGTCATCTGGCTACACGCGCCCGGTGTGACATTGCAGCGGCCGGTTCGCCTGCTGCACCCTCGCCACCGCGTCTACATCGTGCCGCGTCCGGGCGACCTGTTCGTGGTGGGTGCCAGCGAGTTGGAGAGCGAGGACCGCTCGCCCGTGAGCCTGCGCAGCGCCGTGGAGCTGATGGCCGCCGCCCAGAGCGCGCTGCCCGAACTGGCCGAGGCGCGCATCGTGCACATGGAAGCCAATCTGCGGCCTGCCCTGCCAGACAATGAACCGCACACCCATGCCGAACCGGGCTTGCTGCGCATCAATGGACTGTTCCGGCACGGCTGGCTTCTGGCACCCGCGCTGGTGCAGGACGCGCTCGCCCGGTCCGGACTGCACCGCCCCCACACGGAGACAACCCTTGCCTGAAACGCCCCCACCAACGGCCACCCTCCCTGCGCTGCGCCTGAACGATCGCACCCTGCCCTGCCCCCACGGCCTGACGCTGGCCGACCTGCTGGAGGCACAAGGCATGGAATCAGACAAAATTGCCACCGCCGTCAACGGCATGTTCGTGCCGCGCGAGCTTCGCGCAGCTACGCCCTTACAGCCCCACGACACTGTGCTGACGTTTCAGGCCATTGTGGGCGGCTGATCTTCCCAACCCCTTCTCGACACCACCCATGTTCCGCACCCTGCTCAAGTCCAAAATCCACCGCGTTGCGGTGACCCAGTGCGAGTTGCACTACGAAGGCTCATGCGCCATCGACGAAAACCTGCTGGACGCAGCCAACATCACCGAGAACGAACAGATCCACATCTGGAACATCAACAATGGAGAACGCTTCATCACCTATGCAATCAAGGGTGAGCGCGGCACCGGCATGATCTCGGTCAACGGCTCCGCGGCACGCCGCGCATCGGTCGGTGACCTGATCATCATTGCCGCCTTCGCGCAGGTGCACGAGGATCAGGTTGCCACCCACAAGCCGCAACTGGTCTTCGTCGACGAAAACAACCGGGCCCAGCACGCGCGCGACCACGTGCCGGTGCAACAGCGATAAGCCACGACCGTTCACCGGGAGCAGATTCATGACGCCACTGAAGGTCTTCGGCACCGTGTTGCACAGCCGCTTCTTCCTGGGCAGCGCAGGCTACCCTTCTCCCCAGGTGCTGCGCGAAGCCATCACCGCCTCGGGAACGCAGGTCGTCACGGTCGGCCTCAAACGAACGCTGGCAGCCGCAGGCGACAACGGATTTGTGCGCGGCATCCTGGAGAGCGGCGTGCGCCTGCTGCCCAACACGGCCGGCTGCCGCACCGCGCGCGAAGCGATCACGCTGGCGCACATGGCGCGGGAGCTGTTCGCCACGCACTGGATCAAACTCGAAGTCGTGGGCGACGAGCACACCCTGCAGCCCGATCCCTGGGGCACGGTGGAGGCGGCGGCCCAACTGGTCAAAGACGGCTTCGCCGTATTCCCCTATTGCACCGACGACCTCGTCACCTGCCAGCGCCTGCTGGACGCGGGCTGCGAAGTGCTCATGCCCTGGGGCGCACCCATTGGCTCGGGCCAGGGACTCATCAACCCGTTTGCGCTGCGCACCCTGCGCGCGCGGCTGCCGGGTGTGCCACTGGTGGTGGACGCCGGCATCGGCGCACCGTCCCACGCCGCCGCCGCCATGGAGCTGGGCTTCGACGCGGTGTTGCTGAACTCCGCCGTGAGCCAGGCCGTGGACCCGATCCGCATGGCTGGGGCCTTCAGCCTGGCCATCGAAGCGGGCCGCGTGGCCTACGAGGCCGGCGTGATGGCGCCGCAAGACATGGCGGTGGCGAGCACGCCGGTCAGTGGCCATCCTTTTTTGATTTCCTGACGTTCCAGCGCCATCCCACCCACCATGCAAACGACTCATCCCCCCATCATCTGGAGCATCGCCGGCACCGACAGCGGCGGCGGCGCCGGCCTGGCGGCCGACCAGCGCGCGGCCGACGCGCTGGGGGTGCACTGCTGCACCGTGGTGGCTGGCATCACCGCGCAGAGCACCACCGAAGTCACCCACATCGAGGCCACGCCACCAGCGGTGTTGCAGGCGCAGCTCGACACGCTGGCCACCGACATGCCACCGCGCGTCATCAAAACCGGGCTGCTGGGCAGCGCTGACAACGTGCGCGTGCTCGCTCGCTTCGTGGACCGACTGCGCCAGCAAGGCCCGCTGGCCCTGGTGGTGGACCCGGTGCTGCGCGCCAGCACCGGCGCCGCGCTCGCCAGCGCCGAGCTGCGCGCCGCCTACCGCGATCTGCTGCTGCCCCGCGCCTCCGTGATCACGCCCAACCAGAGCGAGGCCGTGACCTTGCTGGGCAGCGCGGCGCCCGAGGGCATTCCCGCCCAGGCCCGGGCGCTGCGCGCGCTGGGCTGCGAGGCGGTGGTGATCACTGGCGGCGACGCGGCCCGGCTCAGCCACCACGCCAGCCTGTCGCTCGATTGGCTGGACACACCGCAAGCCCAAGGCTGGCTCAGCCTGCCGCGCGAGACCACGCCGCACAACCACGGCACCGGCTGCACCTTTGCGTCGGCCCTGGCCGCCGCGCTGGCGCTGGGCTGGGTGCTGGCCGATGCGGCCGTGCTGGCAAAGATGGCGGCCACCTTTGCGCTGCGCCACGCGCGCGCGGTGGGGCGCGGGGTGGGGCCGGTCATCGCCCGCAGCGGCTTTGCCCTGGAGCCCAGCCTGCTGCCGCAGCTCTCGCTGGACGAGGGCGTGCCCGTCGCCTGGCAGACCCGACCACGCGGGCGCAACCCCGGTGTGTACGCCATCGTCGACAGCGCCGAACGGGTCGAAGCGGTGCTGCGTGCGCAGCCCACGGTCAACACCATCCAGCTGCGCATGAAGCGCCCGGCGGGCCTGCCCGATGGCGCGTGGCACACCCAGCTCCACGACGCGATGGCCCGCAGCCAGCAGGCGGCGCATGCGGCCGGTGTGCTGCTGGTCGTCAACGACCACTGGCAGCTGGCGCTGCGAGCCGGCGCCCGTGCCCTGCACCTGGGACAGGAAGACCTGCTCGCCCTCACCCCGGAAGACCGAGCGCAGCTTCAAGCCGCGCGCGCGCAAGGTGTGATGCTCGGCCTGAGTTCCCACAGCCTGTGGGAACTGTGCCGCGCCGCCGCGCTGGCGCCGGACCTGATCGCCTGCGGCCCCGTGTGGCCCACCACCACGAAGGACATGCCGTGGCAGCCGCAGGGTCTGGACAACCTGGCCTGGTGGGCGCACATGGCGCCTGCGCCGGTGGTGGGCATCGGCGGCATTCTGGAACCCGCGCAACTGCATGCGGTGGCCGCAGCCGGCGCAGCGGGCGGCTGCGTGGTGCGAGGCCTGGGCGAAGACCCGTCGGTCATGCTGCCAGCGTGGCTGGCGGCGTGGCGCGAAGGGCAGCACCCCGCCAGCACCGTGCCAGTGCCTGACCTGCCCCACCCCACCCTCTGACCCACTTTTTTCACCTCGCTTTTTGGCACACTCGGGAACCGCCCAAAAGCCCAGCGCCCCCAATGAACGCTCCCACCGACCACGACCTGCCTCCGCTCAACGCCACACCCCCGGGGCTGTACCGCCATTACAAAGGCGGTTGGTATTCGGTGGTGGACACCGTGCGCTGCAGTGAAACGCTGCAAGGTATGACGCTGTACCGCGCGCTGTACGGCGGTTTTGGCTTGTGGGTGCGTCCGGCGGCCATGTTTGCCGAGCGCGGTGTGTTTGAAGGCAAAGAGCAGCCGCGTTTCACCCGATACGAACCGGGTCTGTTGACCCTGGACGACTGGCCCACCGCACGCGCCCTCATCGCCCATCTGCGCGACATGGCCGAGCGCCGGGGCGGTTGCCTGGACACCGCTATGCGCCCCCCGCCGCCCGAGCCCAGCACCTGCTGCGGGCGGGGCTGCAACGGCTGCGTGTGGGAAGGCTTTTATGAGGCGCTGCACCACTGGCGGGTGGACGCGCTGGCTTGGCTGGACGAGGCACCCCACCCGAGCCAACCGGTTTCCGGTTAAACAGATTCGCGCAAGGGAGCCCACACCCCAACCCGCCCCCAGCGGGGGAAGGAGCCGGACATTCGGCACCACCTTTGCTGAACCAACCGCCGACCCTGCGGCTGAGCCAGGGCCGCGCGGCCTCTCAGCCGCGCACCGGCAGCACCGTGCCCACGCACTCGCCAAAGCCAATGCGCGCCGCACCGGCTTTTTCGCACCAGCCGCGAATCACCACCGCATCGCCGTCTTGCAGCCAGGTGCGCGCCTCGCCGTTGGGCAGGGTCAGCGGGTGTTTGCCGCCGGTGGTCAGCTCGATGAGCGCACCGGCCTGGTCCAGCGTGGGGCCTGACAGCGTGCCGCTGCCGAACAGGTCGCCGGGCTGCAGGTTGCAGCCGTTCACGGTGTGGTGCGTCACCATTTGCGCCACGGTCCAGTAAGCGTGGCGGTAGCTGGTGCGGCAAATGGTGGCATCGGGCTGACCGGCTTCGCGCATCTGCGGCGTTTGCAGGCCCACCTGCAGCTGGATGTCAAACGCGCCCTGGCTGCGGTTGGTGGCACTGTCCAGATAGGGCAACGGCTGGGGATCGTCGGCCGGGCGGTCAAACGCCACGCGGTACGGTGCCAGGGCTTCAAGCGTGACCACCCAGGGCGACACGGTGGTGGCGAAGTTTTTGGACAAAAACGGCCCCAGCGGCTGGTATTCCCAGGCCTGGATGTCGCGCGCCGACCAGTCGTTGAGCAGGCACAGCCCAAACACATGGTCTTCGGCCTCGGCCATGGCCACGGGCTCGCCCAGCGGGTTGCCGCTGCCGACAAAAATGCCAAGCTCCAGTTCAATGTCCAGCCGCTGGCTGGGCACCAAGCTGGGCACCGTGGCGCCGGGCGGCAGCGTTTGGCCCTTGGGGCGGTGAAACTGCTGGCCCGACACGCCGATGCTGGACGCGCGGCCGTGGTAGCCGATGGGCACCCATTTGTAGTTGGGCAGCAGCGGGTTGTCGGGGCGGAACTGCTTGCCGATATTGGTGGCGTGGTGGACCGAGGTGTAGAAGTCGGTGTAGTCGCCAATGCGGGCGGGCACGCCGTATTCGGCGCTGGCCTGCGGCACCAGGCAGGCTTGCAGGGCGGCCTGCTCGGGCGCGCCTTCGCGCAGCGCGCGCGAGAGCGCCAGGCGCAGCGCGCTCCAGGCCGGGGCGCCCAGCGCCATCAGCGCATTGAGCTTGTCTTGCGCACCTGCCTGCACGGCAGCAAGCGCCAGGCCAGCGAACACGCCGGTTTGGGCCACAGCGGTCAGGTCCAGCACCTGGTCACCAATGGCCACGCCGCCGCGAAAGGCTTCGCCAGAGCCCAGCCGCCGAAAGCTGGCGAAGGGCAGGTTTTGCAGGGGAAAGTCGGTGCCGGCGGTGTTGGCCGATGGCACCCAGCTGCGCAGCGCCGGGTGGTGGGTTTCGTTCAGTGTGCTCATGGGTTGGGGTTGCGTTGGCGCTTCACAGGTCTTGCAAAGCAGACTGCACATGTTGCTGGAAAAGCGCCGCGTCGGCCAGTGCGTTGGCATTGAGCAGGGCCAGTTTGACCAGAAACAGGCTGGTTTTTTCGACACCAGCCTGGTCGATGGCCTGGGCCAGGGTGTCGTATACGGCTTCCAGCCCCTCGATGGGCAGGCTGGGTACGGCTGCGGTGTGGGTGTTCATGGCGTGTATTCCTTTCACTGGGGCAGGGCGTTGTGCAGGGCGGCTTGCAGGCGGGTGGCGTCCAGCGTGAGCCAGCGGGCGCACACATGCTGGTCGGGGCGCAGCAGGTAAGCGGCGCCATGGGCGCGCACACCGTAGCGCTGGCGAAAGTGGCCGCTGGCGTCGGCCAGGGTCTGGTCGGCCCCGGCCACCGGCGCGCTGGCCCCCACCGCGGTCACGCGCAGCACCACGCCGCGGGCGCGGGCCTGGGCCACCACGGCTTGCAGTGCGGTGGGTATCGCGTCGCCGTCGGTGAAATAGAGCAGGTCAAAACCGCCGCCCAGGTGGTCCAGCAGGTAGTCGTTGGCGGCCAGGCAGATGTTGCGCGGCGGTGCGCCGTGGGCCGGGCCTTCGGTGAACAAGGTGTTGTCGTCGCCGGCGCTGTTGAGCCGGGAGTGGGTGTACTCGTGCGGGCGCGAGGTGCGCCAGTGGTAGAGCGGGCGCACAAAAGCGTGTTGCAGCGAGAGCGACAGCACGGCGTTGCGCAGCAACGCAAAGCCACCGGCGGGCGGCGTCATGAAGCGCACGCTTTTGCCGGCTTCTTCAATGATTTCGCGGGCGGCGCCCACGCGCTCGGTGCTGTGGTTGGCCAGCAGCTGCGGGCCCGCCAGGCCCTTGACCACATAGGCCAGATGCCAGCCCAGCGACTGTGCGTCCTGAAACGCGGTGTTGGCACCGCGCACGCCAAAAATGGGCAGCAGGTGGGCCGCGTCGCCGGTGAAGATGACGCTGCCGTGCACATAGTCGGGCAGCGTGAGCGTGCGGGCGGAATACACCGAACACCAGTCCATTTCCCACGGCACGCCTTCGTGGCCAATCATTTTCAGCTGCGCGTCAATGCGGGCCCTGAGCGACTCGGGTTTGAGCGCCTCTTCCGGCGTTTCGCCGGCGGGCAACTGGTAGTCCACCCGCCAGATGCCATGGGGCTCGCGGTGCATGAGGATGGTGTTGCCGGGATTCCACTCGGGGTCAAAAAACGCCAGGCGCTCGGTGGGCAGGGGCAGGTCCACTTTGATGTCGGCAATCACAAACGAACCCTCGTACGAAGCGCCTTCCATCTGCAGGTTCATGGCGGTGCGTATGGGTGAGCGGCCACCGTCTGCAGCCACCAGCCAGTCGGTCTCCAATGTGTATTCGCCCTCGGGCGTGTCCACCCGCACTTCGGCGCAGGCGTCGCCCTGCGTCACCTGGGTCACCTTGTTGCCCCAACGAAAGTCGATCAGCGGATGGGCCGCGCAGGCATCAAACAGGTACTCCTCCATGAACTGCTGCTGCACGTTGATGATGGGGAAGAAGCGGTCGTCGGCGTCGTGCGGTGCTTCCATGCGAAACACGCGCTGGCCGCGGTAATACGAGTTGCCAAAGCGCCAGGGCAAGCCGCCCTCGGTCATGCGGTCGGCCACGCCCACCTGCTGCAAGATTTCCATGGACCGGCGGGTGAAACAAATGGCTCGGCTGCCTTGCGAAAACTGCAGCTCGGGTGTCAGCACCACGCTGCGCACACCGTGGCGCGCCAGCTCCAGTGCGGTCACCATGCCCGCAGGCCCCGCGCCGGCAATGACCACCGGGTGGCGGCTTTGTGGCGGATGCGCCGAAGGCAACCAGGGCTGAAATACTTGGTAGGTGTAGTAGATGGATGGGCGTGGCTCGGTGGTGGGCTGGTGCATGAGGGGGCTCCTGGAGGACATCGCACAGGGGGCATACCGTGTGTTCGACGTTGGATTCTAGGCCCACCTAGTTGCGAACACAACTATATTTATATGATAGAAAACAACCATAAAACCATTTATAGTTGCAACAACAATCAATTAAACTGGGGCTGGAAGCTACCCACCTACCCCACACGCAAGGCCGATCATGCGCCCCACCCCGCCCGACACACCGCCCAAGCTGGAGCGGTATGTCACCTACCGGCTGAACACGTTGAGCAAGCTCAACGACCTGGCCAGCCACAGCCTCTACCTCCACCACGGCGGGCTGACGCTGTCGGAGTCCCGGGCGCTGGCGTCCATTGGCTCCTTTCCTCAGATCACCGTGAACCAGCTGGCTTTTGAGGCCAACCTGGACAAAGGCCAGGCCAGCCGGGCGGCCCAGTCGCTGGTGGACAAAGGGCTGGTCATCAAGACCCACAACCTGGTGGACGCCCGCAGCGTCATTCTGGCGCTGGCACCCAAAGGCAAACCGGTGTGGCGCAAGCTGATGGCGCTGATGGAACAACGCAACCAGACGCTGATGCGCTGCCTGTCAGCCGATGAACAGACCCAACTCATCGGCATGCTTGGACGCATGCTGGCGCAGGCCAAGGCCGAGCACGCGGGCCACAGCGACACCGGGGCACCCTGAGCCTGGCGGCTGCTGCGCCCGAGCGCAGATGGCCGTGCCGCCACGGGGTTGGGCCCCACAGGCGGACAATGTGGGCGTGCTTTCATCTCCCGCATTCTCCCCCGCCGAAGACAATCCGCCCGACGCCATCGTGAGCGTGCGCGGCGTCAGCAAGACCTACGCCGGCGGCTTCCAGGCCTTGAAAAACGTCAACCTTGACATCCGCCGCGGCGAAATTTTTGCTCTGCTCGGCCCCAACGGTGCCGGCAAAACCACGCTCATCAGCGTCATCTGCGGCATGACCAACGCCACGCAAGGCACCGTGATCGCCGACGGCTTTGACACCGTGCGCGACTACCGCGCCGCCCGCAGCATCATCGGCCTGGTGCCGCAAGAACTGCACACCGATTCGTTTGAAACCGTGTGGGCCACGATGAGTTTCAGCCGGGGCCTGTTTGGCAAGGCGCCCAACCCGGCCTACATCGAGACGATTTTGAAAGACCTGTCGCTCTGGGACAAAAAAGACAGCAAGATTCTGGCGCTCTCGGGTGGCATGAAGCGCCGCGTGCTGATTGCCAAGGCGCTGTCGCACGAGCCCAAGATTCTGTTTCTGGACGAACCCAGCGCAGGCGTGGACGTGGAGTTGCGCCACGACATGTGGCGCATGGTGCGCGCACTGCGCGCGGCCGGCACCACCATCATCCTCACCACCCACTACATCGAAGAGGCCGAAGACATCGCTGCGCAACACGGCGAAGATGTTGCGCTTGGCGATGATCTTCGTTTCAAAATCCAGCCCCGGCGAGAGGTTCAGGTAGCTGTGCGTGGGCCGGGCGTAGCAGTAAATGCAGCCGTGTTCGCAGCCGCGGTAGGGGTTGAGGCCGAGGGAGAAGCCGATGTCGGGCGAGTCGTTTCGGGTGATGGCGTTGCGGGCGTCTTCGAACGTGACCTGCGTGGCCGGCGCAGCGGTTGCTTCGCCCGCGACGGCCGCATCGTCCAGCGTGCCCCAGCCATCGTCGAACGCCGCCCGCGGATCGCGCTCGAAGCGGTGCGGCTGGCGGTGGGCGATGCCGCGGCCCTTGATGGCGTGCAGGGGAATGAGGATTTCGGTATGGCGGGGCGCTGGCAGGAAACCACTGGATGGACATCCAGTTTTTAGCGCCAACACCCTGAAAAGACCACCCCACCCGGCCCACCGCAAACCAGGCGGGCGCGCGTGGAGCCCGCAGCGGGTGCGGGGCCGGGCCACTCTGCAGGCCACCGACTGCGCGGTAGTCGAGCGGTTGCCGGCGGGGCCTAACGCTCGGCCTGCAGGCTGGCCGGCTCCTCAACGTCGTAAGACCCGAAAACTTCACGGGCCGTGCGGGTTTCGGGCAGCACATACACAATGCCGTCCGTTCCAGTAAAGGCCGGGCTCAGCACCGTGTCGTAGAACTTGACGGGAAGGTTGATGCATCCATAGGAAATCCGGCGCTCGGCCGGTGACGGACTGGCCAGCCTTTCGAGGCGGCGTTCCCTGGGATTGCCTGTGGCCACACGGTGCATGGAGATGGCCGTGTCGTAGTCCACCCAGAGCATTTCATCGCCCTTCATGTTTTTGTCCAGGTTCGCCACAAAACGGCCTGCCGGCGTGGTGCGTTCCTCCGGGCGAATGGTGGACATCTTTTTGGTTCCAATGCCGGGAACCGAGTGATCGCCAATGGCCAGTCCGAGCAGCGCGGAAGACGCGCCACTCAGCTTCCCCTGGGCATCGAACACGAAGACCTTGGCCTCCCGCTTGTCCACGATGACAAATGGCTTGTTGCGGTTGTCGCCCGAATCCACCACCCAGTGGGCCACATGCCGGGCTTCTGTGGAGGCTTTGGCCTGCGCAAAGTGGGCGCGTCTTGAGCTCTTCCCCACCGCTGCGGAGGGCGTTGGCGTGACCGCCGCGACAGCATGGCCTTCAGCGGACCGCACCGACAAGGCTGACCCCGATCCGGTGCCAGGCCCGTGCGCAGCATCGTTCGATGCGTGCGCCTGGGTGCTGATCAGTCCAGCGGCCAGCAAGCCCAGGAGAATTTCGTGGATCATGAGCGCCGTTCTGTCACAGGTTTTCCCACAACCGCCGTTTTCAGTTGCGTTCCTGCCTGGGCTTGCGCACGGGCGGCTGGTACACCTCGGGCGGCGTTTCGACAGGCACCACAACAGGCACGAAGACCGGCGGGGGTGGGGGAGGAGGAGGTGCGACCACGACCAGCATCGCAGGCGGCAAGGGCGCTGGCGAAAGCACCGTGAGAACGTAGTCGGGACGGTCGACGGCGGGTGGTGTGGACGGCGTCCACACGGGAGGCCACGGCTCGAGGTCCTGGGGCGGCGCTATCGGTGACGCCACCACCGGAGGTACCACCGGAGCCACCACGACCGGAGGCGGCACCACCGGTGGAGTCACGGGAGGCGTGACCGGAGGAATCACAGTCGCCGCGATGATGCTCCCGGTCGTTGTGGATACAGCAGGACCACAACAAGGAACGGCAAAGGCGAATTGGTCTGCGCCAACACCGCCCAGGCTGTAGCCGCTGAAGGAGACGGTCTTGTCGGTTCCTACGGCCGCGGTATCAAAAGTGGCGGTGGCACCTGACCCTGCAACCAGCGTCAGAGTGTCCGGGACGGGACCCGAGACCGCCGTGCTCTTGAATCCCAACAGGGTGGCCGTCGTGGTGCCGTCGAACGTCTTGTCCGTCACCTCCGGGTAGACCAGCATGTGTTGCGTCAGGTTCACAGCTCCTACCAGGATGAAGTTGTTCGTATAGGCGGTTGGCGTGGCGTACGACGTTGGGTGGTAATAAATGGCGATGTCGGTGGGCGGCGCCTCCGACCTTGTCACGCTGGGCCTGAGAGGATCCGCAGGGCCCGGGAGGTAGACACTGCCGCTGGCAACCCCAGGGCCAGAGCCATTCGCCCCGGCAATCAGGGTCAGGCCGAGTGGCAGGCCCAGGCTTTGTCCGGGAATGCTGCCACTATTGGTCAAGGTGATTTTCGAATTCACCCTGACATCGCGACCCGCGCAAATTTGGATGTTGCCGTTGGTCGTTGTCATGGCCGAGCCGTCAAACAAGGTGACGTCCCGTCCGGCATTCAACGAGACGCTGCCATTGGTCGTCGTGATGGCCGCTCTCACGTTCACATCCTGGCCGCAACACACGAAAAGATTGCCGTTGGTCGCTGTGATTGCGCTGTTGATGTTCACATCGTTAGCTGCCATCAAGGTCAGCGTTGTCGGAGTGCCCGCGGCGGTCCATGAAGCTCCCGTGCCGATCGCGTCATTGACGTTGATATCGCCCTGGCCGGGATCAGCAAAAAATGCCGTGCCCGTGTTCGCTCCAGTGACCATGGTGCTGATGGTGACGTTGTTATTGACCAGCAAGGCAGTAAGTGCCACGCCGGTAATGTCACCGCCGATGGCTTGAATATTGAAATCAACCGGATCGATCAACCAATTGCCCGTCGTCCCCGCAGGGGCGACCGTGGTGATGTTGGCGTCGCTGGCGATCTTCACATGCGCCGCGGACGTTTCGATGAAGCCGCCGTTGCCACCTGCGGGCGCCGACGCATCCAGGGTACCACCCACGTTGACGACACCGGTTTCCATGCCGCCCATCAGCATGATGGTGCCCTTGACGTTCTGGATCGTCTGCGCCTGGACGATGCCGGTGTTGTTGACGGCATTCGCCAGCAGGCTGCCCGCCGCCTGCGTGGTCATCAGCACGTGGCCACCGTCGGCCTGGATCATGCCGCCGTTGTCCACCAGCGCGTTCACCGCACCCTGGTCCACCGTGATGGTGAGCAGCTTGTCGCCCGCCATGTCCAGCGTGACCGCGTTGCCGGCCGCCAGAGCGACCGTGCCGAGCCGGGCGGCAATCACACCCTGGTTGCTGACATTCGCACCCAGCAGGGCAACATAGCCGCCGTCGGCTGCGTTGATCAAACCCTGGTTCACCACCGAACCCGCGCCCGCACCGGAGAAGGTGTAGTTGTTGGCCATGAAGTTGGCATCGGAGATGGCCATCGTGGACGCCAGCAGGCCACCCACGTTGACCGATGCACCCACCCCGAACAGGATGCCGTTGGGGTTGACCAGGAACACCTTGCCGTTGGACGACAGGCTGCCCAGAATGTTCGAGGGATCCGATCCGATGACCCGGTTCAGCGCCACCGAGCTGCTGCCCGGCTGCACGAACTGAACCGATTGCCCGGACTGGATGTCGAAGCTCTGCCAGTTGATCGCCACGTTGGACGAGGTCTGGGTGATCGTCATGTTGCCGAGTGTGCCACCGATGGTGGCGCTGCCAGCCGTCACCACGCCGCCCGTGGGCTGGGCATAGACACTGGCTCCGCAGATCAGCAGCAGGGAAAAGGCCAGGACCCTCAGCCTGAAGCGGCCGCCAGCGCCCGACCCGGCCGTGCAGGACGAGATTTTTTTGCCGGCGCTGCGGGCCATTTCAGAAACGGCCACGAAGGTGCCGGTCCGGTCGTTCCAGATGGAGCGGTGAATGAGGTTCATGGTGATCTTTCGCGTGTTCTTCAAAAAAGCGGCGTCTGTGCGGCATCAGCGCAGGTCCGGCCTGCGCTGGACGGGTTCAGAAATATTTGACGGCCTGAATCCAGAACCGCCCCGACTTGTCAGGCGCCGAGGTGGCCATTTCGTTGCCCAGCTTGCGGGCGTAAAACATCCTCACCAGATAGTTGTTGTCCTCAGACCAGTTCAAGCCCACACCGGCGCCGCTCAGCGCTCTGCTGTTCGGCCCGGCACCCGGCCAGGGGTTCTTGTTGATGCTCACGCTGCCGGCATCGACAAAACCGATCAGCTGCAGCTGCCCGGGAAACTGGTCGGGGGTGGGCAGCCGCATCCGGGCTTCGAGCGTCAGCACATAACCCTCGTCCGCATAGGCTTCGCCTTCCGGATAGGCCCGCACGCCGTACATGCCGCCCAGCGCCATCTTTTCAGAGACATCGAGGTTTTTCGAGGCCAGCTGGCCGTTGATGCCGGCGTAGAGCGAAACGGTATCGGTCACGCTTTGCAGCCGCATGGCACTGAACCCCAGCTTATTGAAGTGACCGCTGGTTTGCGCCAGCGCGTCGGCGCGCATCAAGACGGGCGTTTCCAGGTCGATGTTGCCCGTTGACAAGGTCAGCGAAAAGCCGCTCACCCCGCCGCCGCCCAGGCTGTCGCGGTGTTCGCCGCGCAAGCTGGCCATTAGCACCTGAGCCTTCTTGTCTTCCACCGGCATGTCCAGGTTCAGCGGCCGCTTGTCCTGGAACGTCTTGGCGTCAAAGGCCAGACCGGCGTACAGATTGGTGGTGCGCGAACGGATCAACGGGTAGCTGCCGTACACGCTCGCCACCCTGGCCGTCCCGGTGGCCTGCGCGAACTTGAATTCCTTGCCCAGCTCGTAACCCAGCCAGCTGTACGCCACGCCAGCCGTCGCCTTGCCGAACTGCATCTGATAGGACGCCCGGGCATAGTTCAGGCCCGAGCCCGTCGTCAGCACGCGCAGCGAGGCCACGTCGCCGTGCCCCGCCGGGTTGTTCAGGTTCACCGTGGCGCCCAGGCGGTATTCGCCGGTGTAGCGGTTGCCGGCGTTGTCGGCATCGATGCTGCCCGTGATGCGATCACCGGGCACCACGTCAACGATCAGGTCGGAAGCCCCGACGGATGCGCCCGGCGCCAGGGTGGAGCTGACTTTCACGCCCGGAATGTCAGACAGCAGCAGCAGGCGTCTTTCAATCGGCTCGATGACGATCGGATCGCCGCTGTTGAGTCCCTCAAGCTGGCTCTGGATCAGCCCATCGGACAGCGTGCTCTGGTTGCGCACGGTCACCGCGCCATACTGACCCTCGATCACGGCAATGGTGACCGCGCCGTTCTGGATCTCCTGGGCGGGCAGATACGCCTGGGCCACGAAATAGCCATCGCTGCGGTAGCGGTCGGTGATCTTCAGCGCCATGGCCTTCAGGTCGGCCAGGGTCAGTTCGCTGCCGGGCATGAACCCGGTCAATGCCAGCAGCTCGGCTTCGGGATAGGCCCGCGCGCCCGTCACCTGCAGGCTGTTGACGGTGATCTTGACCGCGTCGGTAGCCGGCGGTGCGGGCGCTGTGCTGGGCTCGATGCGGATGGTGGGCTCGGCTCTTTGCAGCGTGGGGGCCGGCGGAATCTGCTGAATCTGGCTGCCGGCACTCGGCGGTTGCTGGGCATACACGCCCTGGCTCAGGACCAGAATCGCAAAGGGTAGAAGGGGTTTTTTGAACATGGGAGGCCTTTGACGAGAGTTGTTTTTGAATCAGACCACCCGAGTCAGGCAACCAGACAATCGGCTCAGGTTGGCAGCACGCTCACCCTCCTCGATGGCGATCGTCGCCGGGTTGCGGTGCGGGGTGCGGCCCTGCCCATCGCAGACCCTGATCACTTCCGGCCAGCGGGAAAGTGCCGTCCGGAGTGCGGCATCGCGCGTTCTCGCAGGCGGGGGTGTGGAAGGGCGGCAGATCATTGGAGATCATGGGGCCCGAGACCGGCGCCGTCCGTGCGCCAACGCACAGACGGGCGACGAGAATTCGCTAGCCTTTATAGTCGGGTCTCTGCGGGCCGGCGAATCCGGACGCAGCACGGACAAGGTCCGGATCGAAGCGCCCGGCGTCGCGAGGAAAACCGCGGCCTTGCCGCGCCTCCCTGCTTCCGGTTTTTCGAGCCAGCGCGTGCGCTCACCCCCGGCGCTGCAAGGCCGTTCCCGGACCTGTATAAAGTGCAGGGCCATGACGGCTGCCGTCACCGTCCCGGAAGACTTGGACCCTTGCGGCAGCCGACCACCCACCACCAGCACACCATGACCCCATCCCCTGTCGCGGTCGCCACCGCCGACGCCATCGTCCGCGTGCGCGGCGTCAGCAAGACCTACGCCGGCGGCTTCCAGGCCTTGAAAAACGTCAACCTTGACATCCGCCGCGGCGAGATCTTTGCCCTGCTCGGCCCCAACGGTGCCGGCAAAACCACGCTGATCAGCGTCATCTGCGGCATGACCAACGCCACGCAAGGCACCGTGATCGCCGACGGCTTTGACACCGTGCGCGACTACCGCGCCGCCCGCAGCATCATCGGCCTGGTGCCGCAAGAACTGCACACCGATTCGTTTGAAACCGTGTGGGCCACGATGAGTTTCAGCCGGGGCCTGTTTGGCAAGGCGCCCAACCCGGCCTACATCGAGACGATTTTGAAAGACCTGTCGCTCTGGGACAAAAAAGACAGCAAGATTCTGGCGCTCTCGGGTGGCATGAAGCGCCGCGTGCTGATTGCCAAGGCGCTGTCGCACGAGCCCAAGATTCTGTTTCTGGACGAACCCAGCGCAGGCGTGGACGTGGAGTTGCGCCACGACATGTGGCGCATGGTGCGCGCACTGCGCGCGGCCGGCACCACCATCATCCTCACCACCCACTACATCGAAGAGGCCGAAGACATGGCCGACCGCATTGGCGTGATTCGCCAGGGCGAGCTGATCGTGGTGGAAGAAAAAACCACGCTCATGCGCCAGCTGGGCCAGAAGCAACTGGCGCTTACCCTGCAGCAGCCCCTGGCCGTCGTGCCCGCCGCGCTGGCGCGCTGGCCACTCACGCTCGCGGCTGATGGCCTCACCCTGACCTACAGCTTTGACGTGCAAAAGGACGACACCGGCATCGCTGAACTGCTGGCCGCGCTGGGCGCCGAGGGCATCCACTTCAAAGACCTGCGCTCCAGCGAAAGCTCGCTGGAAGAGATCTTTGTCGGTCTGGTCAATGCCCCGCAAACCCCGTCCGCCTCAATCCAGGTGGCCGCATGACATTCAACCTGCACGGCGTGCGCGCCATTTACCGCTTCGAGATGAACCGTGCCCTGCGCACCTGGGCGCAAAGCATCATCGCGCCGGTGCTCACCACCTCGCTGTATTTCATCGTTTTCGGCTCGGCCATCGGCGCGCGCATGGGCGACATTGGGGGCGTGAGCTACGGCGCTTACATCATTCCCGGCCTGCTCATGCTGTCGCTGCTGTCCGAGAGCATTTCCAACGCCGCCTTCGGCATCTACATGCCCAAATGGTCGGGCACCATTTACGAACTGCTCAGCGCGCCGGTGAACTGGGTCGAGGTGCTGCTGGGCTATGTGGGCGCGGCCGCCACCAAGAGCCTGCTGCTGGGCACGCTGATCCTGCTCACGGCCCGTGTGTTTGTGCCTTACACCGTGGCCCACCCGGTGTGGCTGGTGGCGCTGCTGGTGCTCACCGCCATCACCTTCTGCCTGTTTGGTTTCATCATCGGTCTGTGGGCCGACAACTTTCAGAAACTGCAGATCGTGCCGCTGCTCGTGATCACCCCGCTCACCTTTCTGGGCGGTGCGTTTTACAGCATCAACATGCTGCCGCCGGTGTGGCAGACGGTGTCGCTGTTCAACCCGGTGGTCTACCTCATCAGCGGCCTGCGCTGGGCGTTTTATGGCCAGGCCGACGTGCACATTGCCGTCAGCACGGGCATGACGCTGGGCTTCATGCTGGCCTGCCTGGGTGTGGTGTGGTGGGTGTTCAAGACGGGCTGGCGCATCCGGCGCTGAGCGGTCGCCTCAACGACCGCGCAAACACTTGCGCGTCCTGACGCAGGAACCCGTCAGCGCAAAGCCACAGCGCATCACACCACCAGCACCGCCCGAAAGTCGTTCACATTGGTGTGCGTGGGACCGGTGATCACCAGATCGCCCAGTGGCTCGAAATAACCATAGGCGTCGTTGCAGGCCAGGTGGTCGCTGACCTTCAGACCCAGCGCGGCGGCGCGGGCCAGGGTGTCGGGCGTAACCAGCGCGCCGGCGTTGTCCTCCATGCCGTCGATGCCATCCGTGTCGGCGGCGAGCGCCCACACGCCGGCCTGCCCGCCCAGCGCCTGGGCCAGGCCCAGGCAGAACTCACCGGCGCGGCCGCCGCGGCCCCTCTTCTGGCCTTCAGCGCGCGGACGCACCGTGACAGTGGTTTCGCCGCCGCTGAGGATGACGCAGGGCTTGGCAAAACTGCTGCGGCCGAGCGCGGTGGAACGCGCCAGCGCGGCGTGCACCTTGCCCACCTCGCGCGACTCGCCTTCGATTTCGTCGCTGAGCACATAGACGTTGAGGCCGAGCGCGCGGGCGGCGTCGGCGGCGGCGTCCAGGCTTTGTTGGGGCGTGGCGATCAGGTGCGTCTCGCAGCGCGAAAGCCGCGGGTCACCGGGCTTGGGCGTCTCCAGCGCGCTGCTCTCCAGCTGCGCGCGCACGGCGGGCGGCACGTCGATGCCGTAGCGCCGCAGGATGTCGAGCGCCTCGGCGCAGGTGGACGCGTCGGCCACCGTGGGGCCGCTGGCGATCACGCTCACGTCGTCGCCGGGCACGTCGCTGATGGTGAGCGTGACCACGCGCGCCGGCGCGCAGGCCGCGGCCAGGCGCCCGCCCTTGATGGCCGAGAGGTGCTTGCGCACGGTGTTCATCTCGCCAATGTGGGCGCCGCTGTGCAGCAGCTGGCGGTTGATGCGCTGCTTGTCTTCGAGCGTGAGGCCGTCGCAGGGCATGGTCAGCAAGGACGAGCCGCCGCCCGAAATGAGGCAAAGCACGAGGTCGTCTTTCGTCAGTCCCTCGGTCAGCTGCAAGATGCGCTGTGCCGCTGCCAGCCCGGCGGCGTCGGGCACAGGGTGCGCAGCCTCCACCACCTCGATCCGCTCGGCCAGGCCCGCCGGGCGCGGGGGCGTGTGGTGGTAGCGCGTGACGACCAAGCCCGAGAGCGGCGCATCGGCAGGCCACAGCGCCTCCACCGCCTGCGCCATCGCTCCGCCGGCCTTGCCGGCGCCGAGCACCAGGGTGCGGCCCTTGGGCGGGCTGGGCAGGTGCGCGGCGGTGTTGTGCAGCGGCAGCGCGCGCTGCACGGCCACGTCGTACAGGTGGCGCAGCAGGGCGCGGGGGTTGGCTAGGGTGGGATCGGTGGTGTCGGTCATGGCGGCAGTCTAGCGAACCATCGGCATGAAGTGCCTTCGTTCCAGAACACAGCGGAACCGGCTGTGCCGGGCCGCTGGTGTTGCCCCCTGGGGGGGGGTCGCGCAAAGCGCGGCGGGGGGTGTCTATTCCGCGATTTGGTGGTTGGCCATCAACTCCAGCGACCGGCACAGCGCGGAGTGGTCGAGCCCGCCCATGCCGTGCGCGGCGCAGCTCTGCATCAGTTGCGCGGCGCTCGCCGTGTTGGGCAGGCTCACGCCCAGCTCTTTCGCGCCTTGCAGCGCGAGGTTCAGGTCCTTCTGGTGCAGCTCGATGCGAAAGCCCGGGTTGAAGGTGCGCTTGACCATGCGCTCGCCATGCACTTCCAGAATGCGGCTGGCGGCAAAACCACCCATGAGCGCCTGGCGCACCTTGGCTGGGTCGGCGCCGGCTTTGCTGGCAAACAGCAGGGCTTCGGCCACAGCCTCGATGTTGAGCGCCACGATGATCTGGTTAGCCACTTTGGTGGTCTGACCGTCGCCGTTGCCACCCACCAATGTGATGTTTTTGCCCATGGCTTCAAACAGCGGCTTCACCCGCTCGAAGGCCGCCTCCGGTCCACCGACCATGATGGTCAGGCTGCCGGCCTTGGCCCCCACCTCGCCGCCGCTGACCGGCGCGTCCAGGTAGTCGCAGCCGAGCGCGTTGATCTGCTGCGCAAATTGCTTGGTCGCCATCGGGCTGATGGAGCTCATGTCCACCACCACTTTGCCCACCCGGTCGCCAGCGCCGGGCGCCGAATCCTTGAGCCCTTTGGCCACACCGTTCTCGCCGAACAGCACGTCTTCCACATGGGGCGTGTCGGGCACCATGGTGATGATGATGTCGGCGCGCTTGGCCACTTCGGTGGCGTTGGTGCAGATGGTGGCGCCCTGTTCGGCAAACGCCTCGGGCACTTTGCTGCGGCTGCTCACATACAGCTGGTGCCCGGCGTTGATGAGGTTCAGCGCCATGGGCGTGCCCATGATGCCCAGGCCGATGAAGCCTACTTTGAGTCCGCTTTTGGTCATGTGTCTTGTCTCCGTGTGGGTTCTGTTCAAAGTTTTTGTTGATTCGCAGCAATCCAGCCCAGGCCTCTGTCCGTACCGCCGGGCGTGGCGTCTTTCGGCTTGTATTCGCAGCCGATCCAGCCGGTGTAGCCCAGTGCGTCGATGTGGTCGAACAGGTTTTTGTGGTGAATCTCGCCGGTGCCCGGCTCGTGGCGGCCGGGCGTGTCGGCCAGCTGCATGTGCGCGATGCGCGGCAGCAGGTCTTTGATGGTGTTGCACAGCTCGCCTTCCATGCGCTGCGCGTGGTAGATGTCGTACTGCAGGAACACGTTGTCAGCCCCCACCTCGTCCATCAGCGCAATCGCCTGGCGCGGGCGGTTGACGAAATAGCCCGGCATGTCAAAGGTGTTGATGGGTTCGATCAGCAGCGGCAGGCCCAGCTTCTTGGCTTCTGCTGCGGCATAGCGCACGTTGCCCACCCAGGTGGCGCGCGCCTGCGCCTCGCCCACGCCGGCGGGCATGAGCCCGGCCATGCAGTGCC
The DNA here is from genome assembly GCF_058731905.1 of Hydrogenophaga sp. L99. NCBI lineage: Bacteria > Pseudomonadati > Pseudomonadota > Betaproteobacteria > Burkholderiales > Comamonadaceae > Hydrogenophaga > Hydrogenophaga sp. L99. The sequence goes on from NZ_CM178972.1 coordinate 2,597,259, forward strand.
AGCGCTGCACGCCGATCACCGGCGCGTATTCCGCCGCCTTCGCCACACCAGCCCGAAACTCGGCTTCGCGCCCCGGAATGCAGGCGATGCCGCGCTCGCCCGCGGCCCAGTCGCCCGGTGGCAGGTTGTGCAGCACGAGTTCGAGGCGGTGTTGTTTGAGCAACTGCGCAATGGTCTCGGCCGGGAAATCGTAAGGAAACAGGAACTCCACCGCCTTAAAACCCGCCTTTGCGGCAGCTTCAAAACGGTCAAGGAAAGGCAGCTCATTCCAGAGCATGGAAAGGTTGGCGGCAAAACGAGGCATGTTGTGTTCTTTCAAAAATCAGTCAAACCAGAGCGAGACCTGCAGCGCTTGAAGTGGACCCACCCAGGGGCACCGCCGGGCCGGCTTGGCCGGACGGCCAGCGCCGCCCCCTTGAGGGGGTCGCGCGAAGCGCGGCAGGGGTGTCATTCCAACAGTCCGGCTGCAATGAGGCCCTCACGGCCCTCAGGGTGCAGGCACTCGATGTCTTCAAACTCGTTGATGGCATTGATCTCCGTGCCCATGGCGATGTTGGTCACCTTTTCCAGAATCACCTCCACCACCACCGGCACACTGTACTTTCGCGCCATGACCTGAGCCTCGCGCAGCGCACACTGGATTTTGGCCGGATCGGTGACGCGCAGCGCCTTGCAGCCCAGGCCTTCGACCACAGCCTGGTGGTCCACGCCATAGCCTTTGAGCGCGGGGTCGTCCACGTTCTGGTTCTCAAACGCCAGTTGCACGCAGTAGTCCATTTCAAACCCGCGCTGGCTCTGGCGAATCAGCCCCAGGTAGCTGTTGTTCACCAGCACCTGCACATAGGGAATGCGGAACTGCGCGCCCACCGCCAGCTCTTCCACGAGGAACTGGAAGTCGTAGTCGCCCGAGAGGCCGACCACGGTCTTGGTCGGGTCGGCCGCAGCGACGCCCAGCGCAGCGGGAATGGTCCAGCCCAGCGGGCCGGCCTGGCCGCAGTTGATCCACTGGCGCGGACCGTAGACGTGAAGAAATTGCGCGCCGGCGATCTGCGACAGGCCGATGGTGGACACATAGACCGTGTCGCGGCCGAACGCGGCGTTCATCTCCTCGTACACACGCTGCGGCTTGATGGGCACGTTGTCGAAATGTGTCTTGCGCTGCATCAGTTTTTTGCGTTCGGCGCAGCGCTCGGCCCAGGTGCTGTAGTCCTTCAACTGCCCTGCAGCCTGGCGCTCGCGCGCCACCTGCACGAAGAGTTCCAGCGCGATCTTGGCATCACTCACGATGCCCAGATCCGGGTTGAACACACGACCGATTTGCGTCGGCTCGATGTCCACGTGCACAAACGTGCGCCCCTGTGTGTAGACCTCGACCGAGCCGGTGTGGCGGTTGGCCCAGCGGTTGCCGATACCGAGCACGAAGTCGCTCGCGAGCATCGTGGCATTGCCATAACGGTGGCTGGTCTGCAGGCCGCACATGCCCGCCATGAGCGGGTGGTCGTCGGGGATGGCGCCCCAGGCCATGAGGGTGGGGATCACCGGCACGCCGGTGACTTCGGCCAGCTCGACCAGCAGGTCGGACGCATCAGCGTTGATGATGCCGCCGCCGGCCACGATCAGCGGTTTTTCTGCCGCGGCCAGCATGTCCAGCGCCTTTTCGATCTGCTTGCGCGTGGCGGCAGGCTTGTAGACCGGCAGAGGTTCGTAGGTGTCGATGTCGAACTCGATCTCGGCCATCTGCACGTCGATCGGCAGGTCGATCAGCACCGGGCCGGGGCGGCCCGAGCGCATGAGGTGGAAGGCCTGCTGGAACACGCGGGGCACCAGCGCCGGCTCGCGCACCGTCACGCTCCATTTGGTGACTGGCTTGCTGATGGACTCGATGTCCACCGCCTGGAAATCTTCCTTGTAGAGCCGGGCGCGCGGCGCCTGGCCGGTGATGCACAGGATCGGTATCGAATCGGCGCTGGCCGAATACAGGCCGGTGATCATGTCGGTGCCGGCCGGGCCGCTGGTGCCGATGCACACGCCGATGTTGCCAGCGCGCGCCCGGGTGTAGCCCTCGGCCATGTGCGAGGCGCCTTCCACATGCCGCGCCAACACGTGGGCGATCGTCTGGCGTTCACGCAGCTGCGCGTACAGCGGGTTGATGGCGGCACCCGGCACACCAAAGGCCTGGGTGATGCCTTCTTTTTCCATCACCAGCACGGCGGCCATCGCGGCTTTGATCTTCGGCATATCTGTCTCCAGTTGGGTTGAATCACTGGAGCCGATGGTAGGGACGCCGACCCCGTTTCGGAATGCCACTGGCGGTACTTTGATTCGATACTCCTGGTATGGAATCGCGCTTTCCCGCTAACATGCGGCCATGGACCGATACAAGGAAATTGAAGCCTTCGTGCAGGTGATGGAGCACGGCAGCCTGGCCGCGGCCGCGCTGCATGCGGGCATCACCCCCGTGATGATGGGCCGGCGCATGGACGCACTGGAAAAGCGCCTGGGCACCCAGCTGATCCACCGATCCACCCGCCGCCTGGCGCTCACCGAGCAGGGTGCGAGTTTTCTGGACGAGTGCCGCGCGCTGCTGGCGCAATGGGCGCAGGCCGAGGCCAGCGTGTCGGCCCAGAAACACAGCGCCAGCGGCCACCTGATCGTGTCCGCCCCGGCCGCCTTTGGCCGGTTGCACGTGGCGCCGCACGCAGCGGCCTTTCTCAAGGCCCACCCGGCGGTGAAGCTCTCGTTCAACCTGACCGACCGCGTGGTGGACCTGGTGCGCGAGGGCTACGACATGGGTCTGCGCATCGGTGGCGTGATCGACCCGAACTTCGTGGCCATCAAACTCGCGGTGAACCAGCGCGTGGTGTGCGGCACACCGGCCTACTTCCGCAAACACGGCAAGCCGCGGACGCTGGACGACCTGAAAACCCACAACTGCCTGGCCTTCAACCTGCAAGGCGGGCAGCAGCGCGGCTGGTATTTCCAGCAAGACGGCAAGCCCCTGAGCCTGCGCGTGGACGGCAACCTGGACTGCAACGACGGCGAGCTGCTGCACCGCTGGGTGAGCGAAGGCATGGGGCTGGGCTGGCGCAGCACCTGGGAAATTCAGGCCCAACTGCAGCGCGGTGAGCTGGTGACCGTGCTCGATGAATTCGCCCTGCCCGCCTACGATATTTTGGCCGTGTACCCGCAGCAGCGGCACCTGCCGGCCAAGGTTCGATTTTTCATCGAGCACCTGAAGAAGGTGTATTCCCGTTCCGGCTACTGGTTGAAATGACATGAACACCCTGCTGATCCACAACGCCACCTGCATCGCCACCTTCGACCACGCCGACCCGGCACAAGGGCGGAAAATCAAAGACGCGTCGCTGTTCGTGCGCGACAACGTGATCGAGTGGATCGGCCCGACGGCCGAGCTGCCACACGCACTGCTTGAATCGGCGGGCGAAACCATTGACGCGCGGGGCCACCTCGTCACGCCCGGCCTGGTGAACACGCACCACCACATGTATCAGTCGCTGACGCGGGCCGTCCCCGGCGTGCAGGACGCCGAACTCTTCAGCTGGTTGCGCGGGCTGTACCCGATCTGGGCCGGGCTCACGCCCGAGATGGTGCAGGTGTCTACCCAGGTCGCCATGGCCGAGCTGCTGTTGAGCGGCTGCACCACCAGCAGCGACCACCTCTATATCTACCCCAACGGCGTGCGGCTCGAAGACAGCATTGGGGCGGCGCAGCAGATCGGCATGCGCTTCCTGGCCACGCGCGGCAGCATGAGCGTGGGGCAGTCGCAAGGGGGTTTGCCGCCCGACCGCGTGGTGGAGCAGGAAGACGCGATTTTGAAAGACAGCCAGCGCCTCATTGAGACCTGGCACAGTGCCGAGCACGGCGCCATGGTGCAGGTGGCGCTGGCACCGTGTTCGCCCTTCTCCGTCAGTCCGGCGCTGATGAAGCAGAGCGCCGAGTTGGCGCGCAGCTTCAAGGGCCAAGGGGTGCGCCTGCACACCCACCTGGCCGAGAACGACCACGACATCGCCTACAGCCGCGAGAAGTTCAACAAGACGCCGGCGCAGTACGCGCAGGAGCTGGGCTGGCTGGGCGACGACGTCTGGCATGCGCACTGCGTGAAGCTGGACGACGAAGGCATTTCGCTCTTCGCCGCCAGCCGCACCGGCGTGGCGCACTGCCCTTGCAGCAACATGCGGCTCGCCAGCGGCATCGCGCCCATCCGCCGCATGCTCAACGCCGGTGTGCCGGTGGGCCTGGGCGTGGACGGCAGCGCCAGCAACGACGCCGCGCACATGGTGAACGAAGCGCGGCAGGCGCTGCTGCTGGCGCGCGTGGGCCGCGCCATACAACCGCCCGAAACCCGCAGTGGCAAAACCTTCTTCGGCTGCGACCTGGGGCCGGCTGAAATGACCGCGCGCGATGCGCTGCACATCGCCACCCGCGGCGGTGCGCAGGTGCTGGGCCGCCAAGACATTGGCCACCTGGCCGTGGGCATGTGCGCCGACTTTGCGCTGTTCGACCTGCGCACGCTGGGCTTTGCGGGCGGCGCGGTGCACGACCCGGTGGCCAGCCTGCTGCTGTGCGCCAGCCCGCAAGCCGCTTACACCGTGGTCAACGGGCGGGTGGTGGTGCGCGAAGGCCAGCTCGCCACCGTGGACCTGGGGCCGCTGGTGGAGCGACACAACCGGCTGGCGGTCACGCTGGCAGAAGCCGCACGCTGCGCCTGAAAGCCCGTTCAGGGTGTGAGCGGCTGCACCGTCTGCCCTTCGATGCGGGCACGCTGGTGCTGTCCATCCAGCCCCAGCGCCAGCCAGTCCATCGACTCAATACGCGCCACCACCACCGCCAGGTGGTGCGCCGCCGGATCACCCGGCGAAACGGGTGGGCCACCACCACCAGCCAGTGGGTGCCCCGGTGCTTGGGCGGTCAAATAATCCCCCGCCGACGCCGACCGCCCCACGCGCGCCCAGGCCGCCTCCACCTCGGGGCCGCCGGTGAGCACTTGCACCCGCGCCGTCACGCGCAACTGCCAGCGCAACTGAGGGCTCCAGAACACCAGCGAGGCCTGAGGCCGGGTTTGCAACTCAGCCACCTTGGGGCTTCGCCCATCGGTGAAGAACACGAGTTCGCCAGAGGGCTCCCGGGCCTGGCGCAGCACCACCGTGCGCGCGTTGGGGTGTTGGTCTGGTCCCACCGTGGCCAGCACAGGGGTGCGCCAAGCGTGGTGGCGGTCTTGCGTGGCGCGGGCCAGTTCTTGCCAAATGCTGTGAATGAGGTGGTCCATGCGCATGGGGTTCGGGGATTCAAAAGGTTCAACAGGTTCAACGGGTTCAACGGGTTCAACGGATCAGGCACGGCCCCTCAGCGCCGGCTGTGGTGTTTTCGGGTGCGTTCCATGAAGTCATTGGGCTTGGTCTTCACCCAGGCCACGAAACGGGCCACCTCAGGGTGTGCCAGCAGGGCTTCTGCGGTGTTGTAGGTGCGGGCCAGCTCCGTTTCGCTGAGCAGGGCGTGCACCTGCCGGTGGCACATGCGGTGCAGGTACAAGGTGTCTCGGCCACCTTTGGACTTGGGCACCAGGTGGTGGGCGTCGCGCTGCGAAGCCGGTATGGCGCGGCCACACAGAGGGCACAGCGGCTCGGCCAGCGGGGGTTGGTGAATGGCACGCGCGGCCATCAAAAGGCGGTTGATCGACCCATGGAGGACAACGTTAGCGCATCTGTTGCGCGCTCGCGGGGCAGGCGCGCCAAGCCCCCACCGGCGAGCGCCGACCGCCTGCTCGCTCGGGTCAGTCACCCGGCTTTGTGGCAACCTCAGCGCCATGAACCCCCTGCACCCCAAAAAACTGCTGCGCACCAAATGGACCGCCGTGCAGCCCCTGGCGAAAAACAAACATTTCATGGTGGTCAAGGTGGTTGAACCGGAACCACCGCAGACCGCACTGGAATGGGTGGATCTGGAGGCGGTGTATTCGGGCACGGTCACGCGTATCGGCTGGCGCGAGTTGCGCGACCCATCCCTGTGGCGTCAGGGATGGGTGTAGGACAACAGCCTGGCACTCAACGCACGGCCAGCACTTTCAGCAGCCAAGGGTTCAGGTCCGCAATTTCCTGCGGGCATACCGAATGCTCCATCGGGTAGGTGTGCCAGTCCACGCGGTAACCCAGCGCCTCCAAAGTATCGCGCGACTCCATGCCGCGCTGCACCACCACCACCGGGTCGTGCGTCCCATGGGCCAGGAAGATAGGCGTGTTTTGGTTGGTTGCGCTGCGCTCGGCCGCGGTGTGCCCGGCCAACGGCAAATAGCCCGAAAGCGCCACCAGGCCCGCCAGCCGCTGCGGCGCCCGCAAGCCGGCGAGCAAGGTCATGGCGCAACCTTGCGAAAAACCCATCAGCACGGTGCGCTCGGGCGGCACACCGCGCGCGGACTCGCGGTCCAGCAACTGCTGCACGATGGTCTGAGAAGCCCTCAATCCGGCATCGTCCTCACGCCGCGCCACGGCCGGGTCGGGGCTGGGTGGATAAATGTCGTACCAGGCGCGCATTTCATAGCCGCCGTTGATACTGACCGGGCGCACCGGTGCGCTGGGGAAAACAAAACGCACCGGGCCGACAGCGCTCAGCTCAAGTTCCTGGGCGATGGGCACGAAGTCGCCACCGTCGGCCCCCAGACCGTGCAACACCACGATGCTGGCCACCGGCTGGGCGGAGGGGTCGCCACCGGCGACCAACTCCCTGATTTCAAGGGTTTGGGTGTTCATGGGTGGCAGCATAGCGGTTGCCAGCTGGCACCAGCGCAGAAGGTGGTTGGCGCCCCCACGTTGCACCTGTGTTGACAACTGCGCAAGTTGATCCGTATCAACGAAGCCCTGCGCTGGTTTGGACTCTCTAACCCACAGCAGGAAAAACCCTCTGCCCCAGACGCCTTGATCTTGTTAGATTGGGCCTATATCACCACCGTTCGAGACACATTCATGGCAAACGTCCCTTCCGACCTCCTGGCCCTGCAGCGCCTGTACCACTGGGAAAAAACGGCGCCCGCCAAAGTGGCCCTCACCCAGCCCATGGGCGCTGGCGCGGTACAAGACTTCACCTGGGCACAGATTGGCGACCAGGTGCGGCGCATGGCCACCCACTTGCAGTCCCAAGGCTGGGAGCCCGGCTCCAAGGTCGCGATTCTGTCCAAAAACTGTGCCTGGTGGATGATGAGCGACCTCGCCATCTGGATGGCGGGCTACGTGTCAGTACCGCTTTACCCCACGCTGGCGCCCGACACGGTGCGCCAGATTCTGGAGCACAGCGAGTCCAAAGCCTGCTTCGTGGGCAAGCTCGACGGCTGGGAAGGCATGAAGCCCGGCGTGCCGGCTGGCATGCCATGCATCAGCTACCCGCTGTCGCCGCCAGATGCTTTGAAGTCTTATGACAACTGGGACGCCATCTGCGCCCGCTGCCAGCCCATGCAAGGCCACCCGGTACGGGGTGTCGACGACCTGGCCACGCTGATCTACACCTCGGGCACCACCGGCATGCCCAAGGGCGTGATGCATTCTTTTGGCAACTTTGCCTGGGCGCTCGACTCGGGCTTGAAGCGCATTCCCATGAGCGGCGAAGACCGCATGCTGTCCTATTTGCCGCTGGCCCACGTGGTGGAACGCATGCTGGTCGAACACGGCTGGTTGCGCACCGGCATGCATGTGTATTTCGCCGAATCGCTGGACACCTTCACCGCCGACCTACAGCGCGCGCGCCCAACCATTTTCTTCTCGGTGCCGCGCTTGTGGGTCAAATTCCAGCAGGGTATTCACCACAAAATGCCGCCCGCCAAGCTCAACCGTTTGCTGGGCATTCCGATTTTGGGCGGTATTGTGCGCAAGAAGGTCATGAAGGCGCTGGGCCTGGACCAGTGCAAGTTTGCCGCCGGTGGCGCAGCACCCATGCCGCTGGCGCTGCTGCAGTGGTACAGCAAACTGGGCCTGCACATCAACGAGGGCTACGGTATGACCGAAAACCTCGCGCTGTCACACATCACCGAACCCGGCAAAAACCAGCAAGGCACCGTGGGCCCGGTGTACGACGGTGTGAAGCACCGCATCGACCCCGAAACCGGCGAAGTGCAAATGCACAGTCCCGCACTGATGCAGGGTTACTACAAAGAACCCGAAAAGACCCGGGAGACCTTCACCGAAGACGGCTGGCTGAAAACCGGTGACAAGGGCCACATCGACGCACAGGGCAACCTGCACATCACGGGCAGGGTGAAAGACCTGTTCAAGACCGGCAAGGGCAAATATGTGGCACCCGCGCCGATTGAAGACAAGCTCGTGATGCACGAAGCGGTAGAGGCCTGCGTGGTGTCGGGCGCCAACCTGGGCCAACCCCTGGGCATCGTGATGCTCAACGCCGAATTTGTGACCCGCGTGAGCGATTCAGCAGCGCGCAGCGAACTGGAAAACTCACTGGCCAGCCACCTGAAGCAGATCAACGCCACGCTGGACCCGCACGAGCGTCTGCAATGCCTGGTCGTGGTCACCACCGCCTGGACGGTAGACAACGACGTGATCACGCCCACTTTTAAGGTCAAGCGCAACCGCATTGAAGACCTGTACGCCAAAAACTACGAAAACTGGGAAGCTGCGGGCAAGCAGGTGATCTGGCAAAACGGCTGAGCTGCCAAAGGTTTTCAGACCCTGCAAGGCGTCGCTGGGGAAGGAACTCTGTTCTCAAGAAATCACCTCGAGTAAGCCAGCCCTCGGCAAGGATACGGTCAAAAGCCCAGACCGCACATTCCGCAAGGTGTGTGACGGATGGCCTTCGACGCAACAGACTGTCGAGAATCGCATGCACGACGCTCGGGACATGCCCAGCGTCGCCTTGCGGGCGCTACTGGCCCCTGTGAGGCTTTGAGTTGTCAACAACCCGTGCGGGCATCAAGCGGTCCAGTACACCGCTGGCGCCTTGTTCACACAGCTGCATGACCCGCTCAAAACCCTCGTCGTTCCCGTAATAAGGGTCGGGCACCTCGCTGCACTCGGCCACAGCAGCGAACTCCAGAAACAGATGCAGTTTGTGCAGCTGATTGGCCGGGCAAAGGCGCTGCAAATTGGCCAGGTTGCTGCGGTCCATCGCCAAAATCAGGTCGAACATCTCAAAATCTTTGGGCGCTACACGCCGCGCCCGCTCGCGGTTGATGTGCGAGTAACCCCGTGCCGTAGCCACCGCGATGGCGCGACGATCGGTTTTTTCGCCCTGATGCCCGGCATAGGTGCCCGCAGAATCCACCTCAAAGGCGTGCGTCAACCGCCGCTGGGCCAACAAGGCCTGTAACGCGCTGGAAGCCAGCGGCGAGCGGCAAATATTGCCCATGCAAACCACAAGAATTCGAAACATTGTTCGAGGATAGCAAACCGAGACACAACCAAAACCCGAGATCCCGAGGAGCGGGTGCCCCAAACGACAAAGCCCGCCAGAGGCGGGCTTTGCTGCTCGACGAAGGCCTGCCCAAGGGCTGGCGCCCGCCTCGCTCGCTTAAATCAGGAATTCGTCGATGCTTTTGCCCGAAGCCAGCACAGCACGCACCCACTCAGGCTTGCGGCCTGGGCCGCCGGCCCAGAGTTCGCCATTGGGGCCACGGTATTTGGCTGGCGCGCTCGACTTGGATTTACCCGCCTTTTTGCCGCCAGCACTTGCGCCGCCGAGATCGGCAACTGTGATGCCAAACTGCTTCATCTTGCCTTTGATGTCTGCAATCACAGCAGAAAGCTCGTCTTTGCGCGCCTGCTCGGCTTGCGCCATCAACGATTGCGCTTGCGCCATGAGTTCGGAGTAAGTTGCCATTGCGTTTCCTTTTTTGGTCGGATTGGTATCTATATTGCGTACATCCCAACGATGTAGGCAACATTCTAATACCTATGAAGTGATCCGTGACCAGACCTTAAGTTCCGCAGGCAATTCTGCATGTAGCTCTATCGCATTACCAGTCACCGGATGCGTCAATCGCAATCGCCAAGCATGCAGGAACATCCGCTTCAAACCCACCCGGGCCAATTGGCGGTTCAGTTCAAAATCCCCGTATTTATCATCCCCCGCGATGGGATAGCCCGCACTGGAGAGGTGAACACGAATTTGATGCGTTCGGCCTGTCTTGATGGTCACCTCCAGCAAACTGAACCCATCGGCCAGCCCTGCCGGCAGCTCAGCCGGCGCCGCCACCCGCCCCACCACACGCACCAGCGTCACCGAACGCATACCATCGGGGTCGTCTTTGCTGGTCACCCGCACACGCCGCTCACCGTCAGGAAGCAGGTATTTGTGCAGGGGTTGATCCAGCACCTTGAGCTTGGCCGGCCAGGTGCCTTTGACCAGCGTCAAATAAGTTTTACCGGTTTCGCGCTCGCGAAATTGGTCCTGCAATGCCTTGAGCGCGCTTTTCTTTTTGGCAATCAGCAGCAAACCACTGGTTTCACGGTCGAGCCGATGCACCAATTCGAGCAGCCGGGCTTGTGGCCGCGCTTGCCGCATTTGCTCGATCACACCAAAACTCACGCCGCTGCCGCCGTGCACCGCGACACCCGCGGGTTTGTCGATGGCCATGAAGGCGTCGTCCTCAAACACCACCGGAAATTCGCGGGGCGGAGCCGGGTTAGCGGTTTTTTCTTCGGCGCGTTCGGACAGACGAATGGGTGGAATGCGCAGTACATCACCGCTGGCAACTCGGTCATCAGCCCCCACGCGGCCTTTGTTTCGGCGCACTTCGCCCGAGCGAATAATGCGGTAAATGTGGGTTTTCGGGACGCCCTTGAGCTCGCGGATCAAAAAATTGTCGAGCCGCTGGCCGGCCGACTCTTCGTCGACCGTGATGTGACGGACTGCCGCCGGGGGCGAGGCACTTGGCATGGGCAACGGAATAAGACCACCACGGCGGCGGGAGCTGACTATAATGTCATGCACCCGTCGCGTGCTGTAAGTGATTGATTTCCCTTGATTTTAGGGCAGTCACTTCAAGCAGTCGCCCCAGCGCCCAGCGCCTGGAGCCCGATGGGTATAAGTTGCCACCCGCAGCACCCGGGTCCGGCGCCTGTTTCCTGTTGCATTCCCGAGCGAATCCAGGCACAGCACCGGGCAGGTTGAAGCTGCGGGAGAACCCGCTACAGAAACTGCGAACCCGAATACGGAATACCCCAATCACCCAGCCTGCAAAAGAGGCTGGTTGAGGACGAAGTGAAGTCAGAGAGACAACCGCCAGACCCATGTCATTGACAGCCACCTGGCCATCCCTGTTCACCCACCTCCACGCGCCTACGCCCTGACCCGGCGGTTCGACGCGGCACCTCCCGGTGCCCGCTTGCGTTGAACGCCCTCCCCGAATCGCGGGTCATCGGCTCTCCGGCAATTCCTCCCCTCGTTCGCTTTTCCCGCGTGTTCACGGCAGGTTGGCGCTATGGGCCTGGCCCGCAGCGTCCTTGTGTGTTTGAACGAAGGAAAACGCATCATGAAACGCATGCTGATCAATGCCACGCAGGCTGAAGAACGCCGCTTGGCCATTGTGGACGGGCAAAAACTGCTCGACTACGAAATCGAAATCGAAGGGCGCGAACAGCGCAAAGGCAACATTTACAAGGCCGTGGTCACCCGCGTCGAGCCTTCACTGGAGGCCTGCTTTGTCGATTACGGCGAAGAACGCCACGGCTTTTTGCCCTTCAAAGAAATCTCGCGGCAGTATTTCGCCGCTGGCGTGCCGGTCAACCAGGCCCGCATCAACGACGTGATCCGCGAAGGCCAGGAACTGCTGGTTCAGGTGGAAAAAGAAGAGCGCGGCAACAAGGGCGCGGCCCTGACCACCTTTGTGAGCCTGGCCGGCCGCTATGTGGTGCTGATGCCCAACAACCCGCGCGGCGGCGGTGTGAGCCGTCGCATTGAAGGCGAAGACCGGCAAGACCTCAAGGCCGCCCTGGACCAGCTGGAATACCCCAACGGCATGAGCATCATTGCCCGCACCGCCGGCATTGGCCGCGATGCCCCTGAGCTGCAATGGGACTTGAATTACCTGCTCAAACTGTGGAACGCCATCGACGGCGCGGCACAGGGTGGCAAGGGCGCCTACCTGATTTACCAGGAATCGAGCCTGGTGATTCGCGCGATCCGCGACTACTTCAACGGCGACATCGGCGAGATCCTGATCGACACCGACGACATCTTTGAACAAGCTCACCAGTTCATGAGCCACGTGATGCCCGAGCACGGGCACCGCGTGAAGCGCTACCGCGACGATGCGCCGCTGTTCAGCCGTTTCCAGATCGAGCACCAGATTGAAACTGCCTACAGCCGCACGGTGAACCTGCCCTCGGGCGGCGCCATCGTGATCGACCAGACCGAAGCGCTGGTGGCCGTGGACGTGAACTCGGCGCGCGCCATCAAGGGCGGAGACATCGAAGAAACCGCCACCCGCACCAACCTGGAAGCTGCCGACGAAGTGGCCCGCCAGGCCCGTCTGCGCGACTTGGGCGGCCTGATCGTGATCGACTTCATCGACATGGACGAGTCGAAGAACCGCCGCGAAGTGGAAAACCGCCTGCGCGACGCACTGCGCCAAGACCGCGCCCGCGTGCAGTTTGGTGCCATCAGCAAGTTTGGCTTGCTGGAGATGAGCCGTCAGCGCTTGAAGCCCATGCTGAGCGAAGGTTCGTCCATTCCTTGCCCACGCTGCGGGGGTTCCGGCCACATCCGCGACACGGAAAGCTCCGCGCTGCAAATTCTGCGCATCATCCAGGAAGAGTCGCTGAAAGACAGCACCGCTGCCGTACTGGTACAGGTGCCGGTTGAAGTGGCCAGTTTCCTGCTGAACGAAAAGCGCACCGAGATCACCAAGATCGAACTCAAGCAGCGCATCAACGTGCTGCTGGTGCCGAACAAGTCGCTGGACACGCCGAACTACAAGCTCGAACGTCTCAAGCACGACGACCCGCGCCTGGACAACCTCGATGCGAGCTACAAACTGGCCGACGAAGCCGACGACGCCACAGGCTTCACCCGCCGCAGCCAGGAACGCACCAACAAGCAAGAGCCCTTGATCAAGGGTGTGCTGCCGGACGGTCCGGCACCGGTGGCCGCACCGCGCCCTGAAACGCCCGCCCCTGTTGCAGTGCCTGCAGCAGCCGTGCCACACGTGGCCGCTGCACCCGCAGCCAAAGCACCCGCACCGGCTGAAAAAGGTTTCTTTGGCTGGCTCAAGAGCCTGTTTGGCGGTGCTGAGCCTGCACCTGTTGTGGCAGCTCCCGCACCTGCCGCACCAGCAGCCAAGACCGGCGCTCGCGAAGAGCGTCCCGATGCACGCCGCGACGGCCGCAGCCGTGGTGGCCGCAATGGCGCCGAAGCCCGACCACCGCGCGAGGGCCGTGAGGGCCGCGAAGGTGGCCGTAGCCCGCGTGGCGAAGGCCGCAACGTGGAAGGTCGACCCGAAGGCCGTGGAGATCGCCGCAGCGAAGGCCAGCCTGCTCGCGTTGATGGACGCGGTGAGGGCCGTGAAGGTCGCGAAGCCCGCGAACCGCGCGAACCCCGCACCGACGGCCGCAATGGTGGCCGCCGCGACAACCGCCGCGATGCTGCGCCCGCAGACACCAACGCCCCTGCCAACGCCCTGCTGGCGAACGCCGCACCCGAGGCTGCAGCGGACACACCAGAAGCGGCCGAAGCACAGCGCCGCGAACGCCGTCCGCGCAACGACAACCGCCGCCGCCAGCCGGGTTCCGACACGCCCGAGACCGGCTCCACGGTTCAAAACGCAGATGCCGAACCCGCGCTGAACGCTGCGACTGAAGCCGGCGCAGAGGCACCGCGCGAAGGTGAAGCCGACAACGGTGCACCGCGCGCGCCACGCGAACGCCGCAGCCGCGACCGTTATGGCCGCGACCGCCGCGAACGCGCACCGCGTGACGCATCTGCGGCGCCGGCCGAAGACGGCTCAGCAGCCGAAGCCCTGCCCGCCGAACACACGACGGGCGAAACAGCCAGCGAAGCACCGGTCCGCAGCAGCTATTTCAGCCTGCCCGTGGAAAACGCACCCGTGCAAGCCCCCGTAGCGGCTCCTGTTGCAGAAACGCCGGTCGCCGTGCATGCTGCCGTGGAGCCTGTGGCCGTGGTTGTGCCGGAGCCCCGCGCCGCCAAGCCAGCACCCGTCGCAGAACGTGCAGCACCGGCACCCTCTGCCGCGCCCGCTGCCAGCGGTTTGCCCAAGGTGCAGGCCTTCGAGTTGTCGCTGGAAGCCCTCAACCAGGTGGCTCAGAGCAGTGGCCTGGAGTGGGTAAATTCCAACGCCGACAAAGTGGCCCAGGTGCAAGCTGCCATTGCAGCGGAACCCAAGCCCATTCACGTGCCGCGTGAACCCAACGTCGTGGCGTTGCCCGATGATGGACCGCTGGTGCTGGTGGAGACGCGCAAAGACCTGCGCAACATGCCGTTGCCCTTTGAGGCACAGTAAGTTGCGCTGAACACAAGCCCTCGGGCTTGCGCAGGCTCCCCAGAAAACGCCGGTCGCCATCGACCGGCGTTTTGCATTTCAGAGCGTCAAAAAGGCGCATTGCCCAGGGCAGGCACGCGCCGCAGATCTTTGGCCAGCAGGCACAGTGGCCGGGGGATGTCCGCCGTAATGTGCAGAACACGGCTGCGCTGCCTCAGATCGCAACAAGCGGGAATAACCCGGTGCTGCAGACCAAGCGGCTTACAAGATGGCCGGGTATCAAGGGGCTGGACCAGCCACACAGCGCAGCAACGTTGTGACGACCCCGGCGGGCATACCCCGTACAGCCGGTAGTGCGGATCAAACCGGGGCAAGCCTCGCGATTTCTGCGAAAAGAAACCGCACCAACCTCAGTCGATCTGGGCCGCTTTTTTCCAGGCGGCTTGGGCAGCGGTTTCGTCACCGCGCTCCAACGCCAGTTCGGCGAGCGCACACCAGGTGCGGCGCAACAGGGTGGGTTCTTGGAGGCTGTGACTGGCTTGGCCCAGCAACTGGGCCGCCTTGCCCCAGAGTTGGCGCTGCATGCACGCCTGGCCGGACAAGTATTGCAAAAACGGGTTGTTGGGCAGCTGGCGCTGGGCTTGCTCGACCCGAGCCAGCCAGGCCGCGTCCAATTGCGGCAAACCAGGTTCCAGAGCCTGCACACACTGGCGCTGCTGTACAAGGTCCAGCGAACCAAACGTTTGCCACAGCGGCTCCAGCCAGGTGCGGACCAGCGCAGCTGCGGCCAAGCGATCCGCGGCGTCGCCACCCTGGGCCGCCAACCCGTTGGCACGCTGTGCTGCCGCCAAGGCCAGCTCTGGCATGGCGCGTTCGGTGCTGTCGAGCTTGAGCCACACCGCTTGCAGCTGCTGCAAATCGTGCGCCTGGCCCAGCGCGTCCAAGGCCAGCCCGCGCACGACACTGCGGGCGACCGAGGGTGAAAAAGCCCGGTGCTTGGCCAGCACCCGGGCCGTTTCCAGGGCTTCGGCGGTGGCACCGCCCAGCCGGGCAATGCGCAACTTCAGGCGCAGGGTCTGGATGCGGCGAGCGGCGCCCTGCGGCAAATCGGCCAGCCGGCTGCGGGCGGCGTCAACGTCGCGGTCTTCCACCGCCCAGCGCACCGCACGCAACAAAGCGCCTTCGTAGGCTTCGGGTGCGGTTTTCAGCAGCTGGGGCGACAAGGCCGCCTGCAGGTGCTCGTCACGGCGATCCTTGTTTTGCAGCGCCTGGGCGCTTTCCGCCAGCAGCAGGTGCGCCAGCAGCTGAAGCTGATCGCGGCGGGGCCACTGCGCCACCGCTGAGGACTTCAGCTGGTCCAGCGCATGCTGGGCCGCTGACTGGGCGCGCACAAACCGACCCGACAACTGGTGCGACAACGCGTCCATGACGGCGCCGACCACCGCGCGCTCCACCTGCTGCCCCCGCCAGCGCTGGGCCTGTGCCGGCAGTTCGCGCAGCACCGCAATGGCCCGCAGCGCCAGGTGCAGCAGTACAAAGACGGCGATGAGCGCAAACACCACGAAGTTGAACGAAACGTCGAACCGGTAGGGCGGCCAGAACAGGGTGAGTGTGGCCGGGTTGCGTCCCACCAACAGCGCCAGGGCAACGGCCAGCGCCGCCAGCCCCAGCAACCAGAACACGCTGCGCATGGCGCCGCGCTGCAGGCTGCGCATCAGCGACCTCCCGCCGCAGCCGCCAACGCGGCCAAGGTTTCGTCCGGACGGGGCAGGTTGTTGTCCACCAAGTCTTTGCGCAGGCCAGCCAGCACGCTCTGCGCACTGCTCACCGTGGGCGAGGTGGTGTCAAAGTAGCGCCCCAGCGCCTGCTCAACCGCAGTCACATCGGCCTGGCTGGACACCATGTGGCGCGCCAGCAAGCCCAGACGGGCATTGAGCAATTTGAGCTTGATGTTTTCACGCAGGAAAAACGCCTGCTCAGGCGCCAGCAGGGCCGCCTCGGGACGGTCGATGCGGCTGACCCGCACCAACTCACGCCCGCTGCGTGTCACGTCGGCCCAGATGCGGTCCCACACACCCTGCCACCCGGCAGCCACGCGGCTCCAGCCCTGGCTCAAACCGCTGTCGGCAGAGGCCGGGGTCACCACCTGGGCATCGGTCACACCCACCGGGACGCTGCTGGCCAAGGGCGCCGCGACGGTCTCAACAGCCGTCTGGGCTGAGGCTTCGGCGGGAGGCGCCTGAACGGCTTGCGGCGACGCAACGGCAGCCACCGGGCCAACAGCCGGCCCCACGGCATTGAGCACCGGCCAGTCATCCACCTGGCGGGCCAGTTCGTCCAGCCGCAAGGCCAGCGCCGGAATATCGGCCAAGGCGGCCGCCTGGATGCGGTCAATGTCGCGGGCAATGGCGCGTTGCACCGGGTTCAACCGGGGTTGCGCAGCGCGGGCAATGCGTTGATCGGCCGCCTGCAATGCCGACACGAGGGGTTGAGCGCTGCCCGTGAGCTGCGCCTGCTGCAGAGCCAGACGCAAGGCCGACTCCATATCCTCCACCAGGTTGTCGTCGCGAGAGCGGGACAGGGTGAGCATCAGCTCCTCAAGCTGGCTGCGTTGCAGACTCACCTCAGAAAGCCGCACCTCGGCCACCGTCAGGCGGGCTTGCAGCTCTTGCGACAACGCTTCGGCCTGCCCGGCAAGGGTGCGCGCTTCCAAGGCCTGTGTGGCGCTGTCCTGGCTGCGGCGGGCCATCTCTTGCTGCGTCAGGCTGAGCTTTTGCCACAACAGGCCGCTCATGATCAGAGCCAACACCGCCACCACGAGACCAAGCAGCAGCAACCAAGTGCCCGAGCGTGATCTGGCAGAAGGCAGCGCAACACCGGCTGCGCTGGCAGCGGGCGGTGTGGTGACGGGTATATCGGGTGTGGTTTGACTCATGGGCGGCTCCAGTTCGATTCTAGAGCGCGCAGCACGTCGGGCAGCGCTGGCCGTGTTTCCACCACCGAAGCGAAACCGGCGGCTCGGGCCGTGGCCGCTATGCGGGGGTGGGTGGCCAGGGCGCTGGCCTGCGTCCAGTTGACATGGGGTGCCATGCTGCGCAGGTGCGCCAGGGCCTCTGAGCTGCTGAACAACCACACGCTGCCAGGCGCTGATGCAGCGCTTAGCCGGGCCTGCAAAGCGGGCGTGACCACAGGTGCACGGCGCTCGTAGGCCACACAGGCGTCCACCTGCGCGCCGGCGGACCGGCATTGCCGAATCAACCAGTCTCGCCCATGGCCTGCGAGCGCCTGCCCAGCGGGTGCGCTGGGATGCGTTGTAACAGCGTCCAGCGAAGCGCCGCGCACGATCAAGACGCGCAAGCCTGGCCGCAACTGGGATGCCACCACCGGCCACAAGCTCTCGGAGTCGAACTGGGCAGCGTCGGACGCAGGCGCGTCGATGAGCTCAGGACCCAGCCCCCGGGCAGCCAGCGCCAGCGCCAGCGCACGCGCCGTGCCGGGGCCCGGCGCCCAGAAGCGGGTACGAAACAGCCCGCCCTGCGGCGCCTGCACCGCGTCTGAAAAAAAGTGCTGCACCGCCGCCGCGCTGACGAACATGATGGCGTCGGCTTCCAGCCAGTGCGCCCGTGCCTGCGCAAGCCGCTCGCGCACCGCAGCCTCGGCCGGCTCGGCAATCGTGATCAAAGGCAGGGCCTGCGCTGGCCAGCCTTCTGCCAGCAACGCCTGCACCCAGGTGGCGGCTTCAGCCTCGGGCCGGGTGAGGATCACGCGCTGCGCGGGGGCCAGCGGATGTGGCTCAGGCACTGCCACGGGGTCTGCTGCCAAGGTCAGCTCTCTGCCGCGGCCACCGGCGGCTGGGCACCGGCAGCCCGCAGCGCATCGGCCACGCGCTGGCCCAAGGCTTCTGCCTGCGCCAGGTCTTGCACCACCGCCTGCTGGCTCACCCGCACCACACGTTGCTGGCCTTCGGGGTCGCCCCAGGCCGCGTCCAGCTGCAGGCGGCTGGCATCGGCCGCGTCCCAATGCGCATAAGCGGCCAGCGGCATCGAGCAACTGCCGCCCATGGCGCGCGACACGGTGCGCTCAGCCGCCACGCGGTGCCAGGTGGGCAGGTGCACCAGTGGTGCAAGCGCAGCCACCAGATCGGCGCGGTCCGACCGCACCTCGATGCCCAGCGCGCCCTGCCCTGCGGCCGGCAGCGACTCAACCGGCTCAAAAATGTGGCGGATGCGCTCAGCAAGCCCCAGGCGCTTGAGCCCTGCGGCAGCCAGCACGATGGCGTGGTACTGCCGTTCGTCCAGCTTGCGCAGCCGGGTGTCCAGGTTGCCGCGCAGGGGTTCAATGCGCACATCGGTGCGGCCCAGCGCGTCCAGCGCCTCGCGCAACAGCACCAGGCGGCGCAGGCTCGACGTGCCCACCACGGCGCCTGCGGGCAGCTCGGCCAGCGTGGCGCACACCGGCGACACCCAGGCGTCGCGCGGGTCTTCGCGCTCCATCACACAGGCCAGCGCAAAGCCTTCGGGCAAATCCATCGGCACGTCTTTCAACGAATGCACCGCGATGTCGGCCCGGCCCTCTTCCAGCGCCACTTCCAGCTCTTTCACAAACAAACCTTTTCCGCCCACCTTGGATAGGCTGCGGTCCAGGATCTGATCACCCTTGGTCGTCATGCCCAGCAATTGAACGCTGTGACCCAGCCGCTCCAGCAGCGCCTTGACGTGTTCGGCCTGCCACAGCGCCAGGCGGCTTTCGCGGGTGGCGATGGTGATGGACAGGGCTGGGTGGGTGTTTGAAAGTGACACGTTGAAAGATCAAAAAAAGATCAAAGCCAAAGGGGTGTTTTCGTACCTGATTGGTAACAAAAAGAGCAACTTTGAATGCTAGCATGCCCCCTGCCCAAAAAATCAGCACCACCCGAGCACGCCATGAGCCGACCGTCTGCCCGCACCGTCCCGTCCACCAACCCGTCACGGACCCGCGCGCGCAGCAGCACCGCCAAGCCCGCCATTCGGCCAGACAAAGAGCAACCGCTGATCGACGACATTCGCTTGCTCGGGCGCATTTTGGGGGACGTGATCCGCGAACAGGAAGGCCAGGCAGCCTTTGACCTGATCGAGCAGATTCGCCAGCTTTCGGTGGCGTTTCGGCGCCACGCCGACCAGTCGGCCGACAAGGCCCTGAAAAAGCTGCTCAAGGGGCTCAGCGGTGACCAGACGGTGAGCGTCATCCGCGCCTTCACCTATTTCAGCCACCTGGCCAATTTGGCCGAAGACCGCCACCACATCCGCCGCCGCGCGGTGCACGAGCGCGCAGGCGATCTGCAAGAAGGCAGCCTGGCCATGACGCTGCAGCGCCTGAAAAAGGCAGGTGTTGCACCGGCCGAGGTGTTGACAACGCTGGCGCACAGCCACATCTCGCCGGTGCTTACGGCCCACCCGACCGAGGTGCAGCGCAAAAGCATTCTGGATGCCGAGCGCGCCATCGCCCACCTGCTGGCCGAGCGCGACACGCAACAACAACCGCTACCGCGTGAAGAGGCCGAACTGGAAGCGCAGTTGCGCGCCCGCGTGACGCAGCTCTGGCAAACCCGCCTGCTGCGCTTTACCAAGCTCACCGTGGCTGACGAGATTGAAAACGCGCTGAGCTACTACGAAGCCACCTTTCTGTCGCAAATTCCCAAGCTCTACCGCGAGCTGGAAGAAGGCCTGAGCGAGCCTGGCTCCGCCATTGCGCCGGTGGCCACGTTTTTGCGCATGGGCCAATGGATTGGCGGTGACCGCGACGGCAACCCCAACGTCACCGCACAGACCCTGGAACTGGCGCTGCAAAGCCAGGCTGAGATGGTGCTGCGCCACCACCTTCGGCAGTTGCACTTGCTGGGCGCCGAGCTGTCGGTGTCGGCCATGCTGGCCAGCGTGAGCCCGGCCATGCAGGCGCTGGCCGAGCGCTCACCCGACACCAACGCGCACCGCCAGGACGAACCCTACCGACGCGCACTCACCGGCATGTACGCGCGCCTGGCCGCCACGCTGCACACCCTCACCGGCGGTGAAGCGGCTCGCCACGCCGTGGCGCCCCAAGACCCTTACGCCCAAGCGACCGACCTGCTGGCCGACCTGCGCACCATTGAAGCCTCGCTGGTGGCGCACCACGGCGCAGCGCTGGCGCGCGCACGCTTGCAGCCGCTGATCCGAGCGGTCGAGGTGTTTGGCTTTCACCTGGCCACCATCGACCTGCGCCAAAGCTCGGACAAACACGAAGAGGTTGTGGCCGAGCTGCTGGCCACCGCTCGTATTGAAGCCCAGTACAGCGCCCTGGACGAAATGGGCAAGCGCGCCGTGCTGCTGCGCCAGCTCAACGACGCCCGCCCCCTGCGGGTGCCCGGCGCAGCCTATTCGGCGCACACGCTGGACGAGCTGGCCATTTTTGACAACGCCCGCAGTGGGCGCGAGCGCTTCGGGGCGCACGCCATTCGCCACGCCATCATCAGCCACACCGAAACGGTGAGCGACCTGCTGGAGGTGCTGCTGCTGCAAAAAGAAACGGGCCTGATGCATGGCCTGCTGCAAGAAGACGCCCGCTGCGACCTGATCGTGGTGCCCCTGTTTGAAACCATTGAAGACCTGCGCAACGCCGCGCCCATCATGCGCGACTACTACGCCCTGCCCGGCGTGCGCGCCATGGTGCAGCGCGGGCAAGCCACGGGCTACAGCGAGCAAGACATCATGCTCGGCTATTCAGACAGCAACAAAGACGGCGGCATTTTCACCAGCAACTGGGAGCTCTACCGCGCCGAGATTGCGCTGGTGGAGCTGTTTGATGCGATGAACGCAGAAGGTGAGGACAGCGAAGGCCACAGTTTCGCCGCCGGGCCGCCCCAAGGCAAAACAGCCCCCTCGGGGGGCTGCGGACCTCGCGCAGCGGGGCAGCATGGGGGTCACATCCAGTTGCGCATGTTCCACGGCCGGGGCGGCACCGTGGGCCGGGGCGGCGGCCCCAGCTACCAGGCCATCCTGGCGCAGCCACCGGGCACCGTGCGCGGGCAGATACGCCTGACTGAGCAGGGCGAGGTGATCGGCTCCAAATACGCCAACCCCGAAATTGGCCGGCGCAACCTGGAAACCCTGGTGGCCGCCACGCTCGAAGCCACCCTGCTGCAACCCACGCGCAATGCGCCGGCGGCGTTTCTCGCAGCAGCCGATGCGCTGTCTGCGCAGAGCATGGCCTCTTACCGGGCGCTGGTGTACGACACCCCTCGCTTTGCCGAGTACTTTTTTGCCGCTACCCCCATCCGCGAAATTGCCGAACTCAACATTGGCTCGCGTCCGGCCTCACGCAAGGCCACCCAAAAAATTGAAGACCTGCGCGCCATTCCCTGGGGTTTCAGTTGGGGCCAGTGCCGCCTCACGCTGCCGGGCTGGTACGGGTTTGGCTCGGCGGTGCACGCCTTTTTGCACCGCGACGGCGAAGCCGGTGTGGCCCAACAAACGGCCCTGCTACAAAAGATGGTGAAACAGTGGCCCTTCTTCAGCACGCTGCTGTCTAACATGGACATGGTGCTGGCCAAGAGCGACCTGGCACTGGCCACGCGCTACGCCGAACTGGTGGAAGACAAGCGCCTGCGCACCAAGGTGTTCAGCGCCATTGAAGCCGAATGGCACCGCACCACCGAAGCGCTGGCGCTCATCACGGGCGAAGAACAGCGCTTGGTCAACAACGCTGCGCTACAGCGATCCATTCGCCACCGATTCCCCTACATCGACCCGCTGCACCACCTGCAAGTGGAGCTGGTGCGCCGCTACCGCGCCGGAGAAAACCAGGCCGACCGCGATGAAAAGGTACGCCGAGGCATCCACATTTCCATCAACGGCATTGCGGCCGGGCTGCGCAATACCGGGTAGCCACCCGCGCGGAATGTCCCCGCGCCGCCTGCGGCCTGGCAAAGCCGCGTTCCGCGGCGCTTTGAACGGGAGTCACTTCGGCTCCCGAGGGGTTTACGGGCGCATTCGGTGCCAGAGATTCGTCAAACCTACAATGACCGTGTGACCCACATACTCAACGCCGATCTCCACTGCCACTCCATCGTGTCCGACGGCACGCTTACGCCAGAGGCGCTGGCGCAGCGCGCCAAAGCCAACGGCGTGGACCTGTGGGCCCTGACCGACCACGACGAAATTGGCGGCCAAGCCCGGGCCATGGAAGCCGCCCGCGCAGTGGGCCTGCGCTACCTCACCGGCACAGAAATTTCCGTCACCTTTGCCGGCATCACGGTGCACATCGTGGGCCTGGGCATGGACACCACCCACCCGGCCCTGGTGCAAGGTCTGCACGCCACCCGCGGCGGGCGCGAGCAGCGCGCCCGCGCCATGAGCGACGATCTGGCGCGCGTGGGTATTCCGGGCGTGTACGAAGGCGCGCTGAAATACGTGGACAACCCCGAGCTCATTTCGCGTACCCACTTCGCGCGCTACCTGGTGGAAGCCGGTATTTGCCGCGACACCAACGAAGTGTTCCGCAAATACATCAACGACGGCAAGCCTGGGTTTGTGCCACACCGCTGGGCCACACTGGGCGACGCGGTGGGCTGGATCACCCAGTCGGGCGGTGTGGCGGTGATTGCGCACCCAGGGCGCTACAAGCTCTCGGCCAATGAAGAATACGCCTTGTTCACCGAGTTCAAAGCACACGGCGGCCAAGGGGTTGAGGTGGTGACCGGCGCGCATGGCGTTGCCGACTATGCGAAATACGCTGAATATTGCAAAGAATTTGGCCTGGTGGCCTCGCGCGGCAGCGACTTTCACAGCCCCGAAGAAAGCCATACCGACCTGGGCAAACTGCCCGACCTGCCGGGCAGCGTCACGCCGGTATGGGAGCTGCTTGAGTCCCGCATCCAGTGAACGGCTGAGCGCCTGAACGGGCCCACAGACGGCACGCCAGCGCGTTGGGGCAGTTGCACGCTGTGCTGGCGGTGGTGGAGCAGCGCCGGGTCCGTCGCACAATAGAGCCATGTCCCAGTTATTCGACGTTCACCCCGACAACCCCCAACCCCGTCTGCTCAAGCAAGCGGTGCAATTGCTGGAGCGCGGCGGCGTGCTGGCCGTGCCCACCGACTCCAGCTACGCGCTGGTCTGCCACCTCGATGACAAAGCCGCCGCCGACCGGCTGCGCCGCATCCGCCAGGTGGACGACAAACACCACCTGACGCTGCTGTGCCGCGACCTGAGCGAACTCGCCAGCTACGCCCGCGTGGACAACCGGCAGTACCGTCTGCTGAAGCAGGCCACACCGGGGCCCTACACCTTCATCCTGGAAGCCAGCAAAGAAGTGCCCAGACGCCTGAGCCACCCATCGCGCAAAACCATTGGCCTGCGCGTGCCCAGCCACAACGCCTTGTTGGCGCTGCTCGCGCTGCACGGCGCACCGCTGCTGGCCACCACCCTGATTCCGCCCGGCGAAACCGACCCGTTGAACGATGCGCAAGAGATCCGCGAGCGTTTCCAGCACGACCTGGCGGGTGTGATCGACGCGGGCGCCTGCGCCCTGGAACCCACCACCGTGGTCGATCTCACGCCCATGGGCAGCGGTGGCGAGCCCGAACTGATCCGGCAAGGGCAAGGTGCGCTGGCCCAGCTGGGCATGTGAGCACCACCAGCCAGCCTGTGCAGGCCAAGGCCGCGCCAGGCAGCACACCGCGCCATCTGGGACAATAGCGGTTTGCCCGACACCTCCGCCATGGACTTCGCCCAGATCGTTCAAACCATTGCCATCTACGCCATTCCCGTGCTGTTTGCCATCACGGTGCACGAGGCGGCGCATGGCTACGCGGCGCGCCACTACGGCGACAACACCGCCTACATGCTGGGGCGCATCACCCTGAATCCGATCAAACACATCGACCCGGTAGGCACCATTGCCATGCCGCTGCTGCTGTACTTTGCCACCTCGGGTGCGTTTTTGTTTGGCTACGCCAAACCGGTGCCGGTCAACTTCAACCGCCTGCGCAACCCCAAAAAAGACATGGTCTGGGTCGCCCTGGCCGGGCCAGGCGCCAACCTCGTCCAGGCCATCCTCTGGACCGTGCTGCTGTATGTGCTCGTCGCCACCGGCGTCGAAGAGCGCTTCTTCCTGCAGATGTGCCGGGCGGGCATTCTGGTCAACCTGGTCATGTTTGCTTTCAACCTGTTTCCGCTGCCACCGCTCGACGGCGGCCGCATTCTGGTTGGCCTGCTGCCCTGGAAACAGGCCGCGCTGGTCTCGCGCATTGAGCCCTGGGGGTTTTTCATCGTCATGGCGCTCGTTATCTCGGGCGTCGTGGGCAACCTCTGGCTGCGCCCGCTCATGGCGCTCACCAGCGGCGCCATTGAAGTGCTGCTCACGCCACTGCGCATGCTGATCCTTTAACCGTTGTCGATCATGAAAACCCTGCGCGTCCTCACTGGCATCACCACATCCGGCACCCCCCATCTGGGCAACTACGTGGGCGCTGTGCGCCCCACCGTGCGAGCCAGCCGCCTGTCGGAGGTAGAAAGCTTTTACTTTCTGGCCGACTACCACGCCCTGATAAAAGTGGGCGATCCCGCCCGGGTGCAGCGCTCCACGCTGGAAATTGCGGCCACCTGGCTGGCCTGCGGGCTCGACCCGGAGCAAGTCACCTTCTACCGCCAGTCCGACATCCCGGAAATTCCCGAACTCACCTGGTTGCTCACCTGCGTCACCGGCAAAGGCGTGCTCAACCGCGCGCACGCCTACAAAGCCTCGGTGGACAAGAACACAGCAGCCGGTGAAGAGCCCGACGCGGGTGTCACAGCGGGCCTGTTCATGTACCCGGTGCTCATGGCGGCTGACATTTTGATGTTCAACGCGCACCAGGTGCCGGTTGGGCGGGACCAGATCCAGCACATTGAAATGGCGCGCGACATGGCGTCCAGCTTCAACCATCTGTATGGCGAGCATTTCACGCTGCCCGAGGCTGCCATTGAAGAACACGTGGCCACCCTGCCCGGGCTCGATGGCCGCAAGATGAGCAAGAGCTACGACAACACCATCCCGCTGTTTGCACCACGCGAGCAGCTGAAAAAACTCATCATGGGCATCGTGACCGACTCGCGCGCGCCCGGCGAGCCAAAGGACACCCAAGGGTCGGCCCTGTTTCAGCTTTATCAGGCCTTTGCCTCCACGGAAGAAACCACCGCACTGGCCAAGGCCTATGCAGACGGCATTGCGTGGGGTGATGCCAAACAAGTGCTGTTTGAGCGCCTGGACACGGAAATTGCGCCCCTGCGTGCGGTGTACGACGAACTGATCCAGAACCCCGCCCAGCTGGAGAAAACCCTCAAAATGGGCGCAGAAAAAGCCCGCGCGGTGGCTACACCGTTCACGGCTCGGTTGCGCCATGCCGTCGGCTTGCGGCCACTGGACAGCCTGACCGATGCCCACAAAACAGCCAAAGCCGCGAAAGCTGCAGCACCCAGCTTCAAGCAATACCGCGAAGCCGACGGCCTGTTTTACTTCAAGCTCATGGACGCCAAGGGCCAGCTGCTCCTGCAAAGCACCGGCTTTGCCTCGCCCAAAGAAGCGGGCCAAACCATTGCGCAGCTGCAAACGAGCGGAACCAACGCCCTGGCCGAGAACCCAACTCACCTCGTCATCAAGGCAGACCTCGAAACGGTATCTTTGGCACTGCGCTACTTCAGCGAAGCCACGAACTGATTCCTTTCGACCTACCGACTGAAGCTTGGCTAAAGATCTGGACCGTTAAACCTGCAATAGACCCCTTGCACAGCACCAATTTGAAGGTTTGGCACTATCGCCAAACCCCACCATTGCCGCTATGCTCTGCCCCTTAAAACAATTACGTACACCACTGCCGTCATGAGTATTTTTGTTATTGATGATCATCCGCTGATGCGCGAAGCCGTCGTGATGCTGTTGCGCCGGCTGCGTTCATCAACTCAGGTGATCGAGCTGGAAAGACTGGCCTCCGTCAGCAAAGCCATCGCCGAACACGGCGAACCCGAACTGGTGTGCCTGGACCTGAAATTGCCCGATACCAACGGCGTGTCGGGTGTGCGCGAAGTGCGTCAAATGCTGCCCGACACCTCATTGATTGTGCTGTCGGCCTCCCCTGCATCGGACTACGAAGACCTGTCCCGCGAAGCGGGTGCTGACGCCTATGTTGAAAAATCGGCAGGCGCGGCCCAAATTGCCAAAGTGCTGCGTGAATTCTTGGCCGACGAGGTCGAAGACGAAAACGCCCCAACCATTCCAGAAAAACTGTCCAAGCGCCAGAAACAATTGCTGGTGATGCTGGACCGTGGCTTGAGCAACCGGGACATCGCCGAGCAACTGCAAATCAGCGAACACACCGTCAAAGTGCACCTGTGGCGGCTGTTCCGACGGCTCAACGTCAAGAGCCGCTCGCAGGCCAGCCACCTGGCGCGTACCGCAGGCTTGCTCGATCTCTAAACATCGGGCATGGGAGCAACCAGCCCTTGCGGTGGGTTGCTGCCCTTCTTCGCTGCGACGAAAAAGTCAGCGCAAACCCATCATGGCCGAGTTCAGCACCACGCTGCTGCCATCTGCACTTGCAGCATCTCTCTGCGTGTAAGCCGGCAACATCAACCGAAACACGCTGCCCTGGCTGGCCACCGAATTGAGCGCGAGCTGGTAGCCCATCATGGTCGTGAGTTTGGACACAATGGTCAGCCCAAGCCCCAGGCTGTCTTCGGTGCCTTGGTGTTGAGACACCCGGAAAAATTCTTGAAAAATGGCTTGCTGGTGCTCACGGGCAATGCCGACACCCGTGTCCCAAACCTCGAACACCAACATGTCCGAGCGGTGACGCAACCCCAGCAGCACACCACCCTTTTGGGTGTGCCGCAGCGCGTTGGAAACCAGATTACCCAGAATGCGTCGCAGCACCACGGGATCTGCCCAAATGGTGGTGGGGCGGGCGTGGGTGCGCAACTTGAGCGACTTGCCCGCCGCCACCGGCTCAAACTGCAGCGCCATGTCGGCAAACAGCTGTTGCACATCCACATGCTGCAACCGGACCTTGTAGTTGCCGGCATCGATGCGGGTCAGGTCAAACAGCGAGTCAAACAGCTCGTTGATCGCCCGGGTTGACTGCAAAATGCGCGGGGCGATGTCCCGCGCCATTTCGGGCTCGGTTGCCAGCCAGTCGGCATACAGGCTCAGCGCATGCACCGGCTGGCGCAAGTCGTGGGCAGCCGACGCCAAAAAGCGGTTTTTGGTGGCCACTGCACGCAACGAGGCACGGGTTTGCTGCGTCAGCGAATCAATCAGCTCTTGGTTGGAAAACTGCAACTCAAAACTGGCGCGGTGCACCTGGTGCAAGCGCTCACCCGCAATGCGAAGCAACCACCAAAAAATCAGCAACAACAACACCAGCGAGACGAGGTGCTTCAAGCCTGTGGTGGGCACCACACCCACCAGCATCGGCGCCATCAAGCCCACCAAGACCGAGATGACCAATGCATTGGTGTAACTGCGGAACACCGGCAGGTAAGCGCTGAATGCAGTGAGAGACAACAAGCCGTGGCCCAACACCACCAGCCCACACACAAACTGCGTCTGCATACTGGCTTGCAAGTAAGTCAGCCCGATGGAAGCACCCCAAAACACCCCCACCGCGGCCCACGACCACCCGTAGCGGGCAATGAAAGCCATGCGCAGGGGCCCTTCTGTGCTGTCGTATCGCAGCCGGTAGGTACCGATCATGCGGTAGCGGAAAACCAGCACCCCCAGCAACAAAACGGTCCAGACCGTCAAAGCGATGTTGTGGACCTCTCCCGCCATCAGGTAAATCATGACCGGCAAGGCCAGCGTCGCCGAGATCAGCGAAGGCATGGCGTTGTCCATCAACACGCCAATCAACTTCGAGTCCACCCATTGGTCTCTGACCTCGGGCGACGCCGGCATGTGCTGGTGGGTGGCAGGTTGGGTGTCGACGAGCATGTTGGACCATGGATTCCGCGGTCAGGCATTGTCGCACCGGGCATGCGCCGGCGTAGCTGAAAATCCGCAGCCGCCTGCTGCTGAAATCGTGACATTGGCGACGGGCCGCGCATGCAAATTAACCGACAGATCAGTTCTGTTGAAATTTTTCCTGACCCGGAAAATTTCTCAGAACAAAATCCGGCTGAAATTCAGGCTCCCCGGGTCTGGTAAACTACGAAGCTTATGACCTGAATCACACCCTGGAGAGGTGGCAGAGTGGTCGAATGTACCTGACTCGAAATCAGGCGTACCGCAAGGTACCGAGGGTTCGAATCCCTCCCTCTCCGCCAATGAAAAAGCCCCGCATCGCGGGGCTTTTTGCTTTGTTCGTCGAGCCGCTGCCTGCTTGCAGCGGCTGCCCGAGCGGGCCTCAAGCCGGGGTCAGGCGCTCCAAGCCGCCCATGTACGGCCGCAGGGCCTCGGGGATCGTCACGCTGCCGTCGGCGTTTTGGCCGTTTTCCAGCACCGCTACCAGCGCCCGGCCCACCGCCAGCCCTGAACCGTTGAGGGTGTGCACCAGTTCGTTTTTGCCCTGGGCGTTCTTGAAACGCGCCTGCAGGCGCCGGGCCTGAAAGGCTTCGCAGTTGGAGACCGAACTGATTTCGCGGAAGGTCCCTTGCGCCGGCACCCACACTTCCAGATCGTAGGTTTTGCTGGCGCCAAAACCCATGTCGCCCGTGCACAGGCTCATGACGCGGTAGGGCAAGCCCAGTTTTTGCAGCACCGCTTCGGCATGGCCGGTCATGGCTTCGAGCGCTTCGTGGCTTTTTTCAGGATGAACGATCTGCACCATTTCAACTTTGTCGAACTGGTGCTGGCGGATCATGCCGCGGGTGTCGCGCCCGGCGCTGCCGGCTTCCGAGCGAAAGCACGGCGTGTGCGCGGTCATTTTGATGGGCAGGTCGGACTCGGCGAGCACGGTGTCGCGCACGACGTTCGTCAGCGTGACTTCGGAAGTCGGGATCAGATACAGCGCCTGCGTATCGGGCACCTCTTCCCCATCTTGTCCGCCCTTTTTTACAGCGAAAAGGTCGGCCTCAAATTTGGGCAGCTGCCCGGTGCCGCGCAAGGTTTCGGCGTTGACGATGTAGGGCGTGTAGCACTCGGTGTAGCCGTGGTCCTGCGTTTGCATGTCGAGCATGAACTGCGCGAGCGCACGGTGCAAACGAGCGATGGGGCCGCGCATGAAGGTGAAGCGTGAGCCAGCCAGCTTGGCGCCGGTGTCAAAGTCCAGGCCCAGCTTTTCGCCGATGTCGACATGGTCGCGCACCGGAAAATCAAACGCCCGGGGGCTGCCCCAGCGGCGCACTTCAACGTTACCGTCTTCGCCCGCGCCCACCGGCACACTCTCGTGGGGCAGGTTGGGCACGGCGAGCAACAGGCTTTGCAGCTCGGCTTGCAGCGTTTCCAGTCGCGCGGCAGAAGCTTCCAGCTCGGTCTTGATCGCGCCCACCTGGGCCATCACCGCGTCGGCCTCGGCGAGTTGGCCTTTGCCTTTGAGCATGCCAATCTGTTTGGACAGGCTGTTGCGCTGGCTTTGAAGCTCTTCGGTGCGGGTCTGCAGGGTTTTGCGTTCGGCCTCCAGCGCGCGGAAAACGGCCACATTCAGAAAGGCCTGGGGTTGTTTGCGGGTCTCAAGCCGGGCAATCACGGCGTCGAGGTCTTTTCTCAGGTGAACGATGTCTAGCATGGTGGGATTGTAGTTTTGGGGTGCCGGAGCCTGACAAGGCCCGGGGTCAGCGCAGGTGTTCGAGCGCGGCGCCCTCTTCGCCGTCGATCTTCAGGCCTTTGGGCAGCGGGAATTTGATGGTTTCGGTGAGTCCGTCCATGGTGCGGACCGAGATGGCGCCCAGCGCCTTGATGCGGTCAATCACCTGGCGCACCAGGATTTCAGGCGCCGATGCACCCGCCGTGAGGCCAACGCGGGTCTTGCCTTCAAACCACTCGGCGCGCAGCTCGTCCGCACTGTCCACCATGTGGCTCTCGGTCCCGAGTTTGATGGCGACTTCGCGCAGGCGGTTGCTGTTGGAGCTGGTGGGGCTGCCCACCACAATCACAATGTCAACCTGTGGGCTGAGCAGCTTGACGGCATCCTGGCGGTTTTGAGTGGCGTAACAAATGTCTTGCTGCTTGGGCTCGCGCACCAGCGGAAAGCGGGCTTTCACGGCCGCGAGGATCACGGCCGCGTCGTCCACAGACAGCGTGGTTTGCGTCACCACCGCCAGCCGGGTTTCTTGCATGGGGACGACCCGTGCCACATCGGCCACGTCTTCGACCAGGTGAATGCCACTGTCAAGCTGGCCCATGGTGCCTTCCACTTCGGGGTGCCCCTTGTGGCCGATCATGATGAACTCGTAGCCCTCGCGGTGCAGCTTGGCCACTTCCACATGCACCTTGGTCACCAGGGGGCAGGTCGCGTCAAACACATGAAACCCGCGCTGCTGCGCTTCCTGCTGCACCGCTTTGCTGACGCCATGCGCTGAAAAAACCAGGGTGGCGCCCGGGGGCACGTCTGACAGCTCTTCGATGAAGATCGCCCCTTTGGCCTTCAGGTCGTTCACCACATAGGTGTTGTGCACGATCTCATGGCGCACATAAATGGGTCGACCAAACTTGGCCAGCGCGCGCTCCACAATCTCGATGGCGCGGTCCACACCGGCACAAAAACCGCGCGGCTCGGCCAACAGAATTTCAACGTCGCCGCCAGCGCTTGATGGTTCGGAGCCGGCCGCAAATTTGCTGGGTTCATCGGCCATCACAGCACCCCGATCAGTTGCACTTCAAACTGCACCGGCTGCCCGGCCAGCGGGTGGTTGAAGTCAAACAACACCGCGCCGTCTTCACGCACCTCTACCGCTGAGCCGGCGTAGCTCCCCAGACCGTCCGGTGTGGGGAACTGCACCACGTCACCGGGCACGTACTGCTCGTGTGGGTCACCGAGTTCGTTGAGCAGCTTGCGCGCTACCCACTGCACCATCTCGGGCTGGCGCTCGCCAAAGGCCTCACCGTCGTCGAGCTCGATCACATGCCGGGTGCCCTCCTCCAGGCCAATTAAGCGCTGTTCAATGGCAGGCGACAGCTGCCCAGACCCCAGGCTGAGCGTGGCGGGCTGACCATCAAACGTGTCGATGATGACCTGCCCCCCGGGCCCCGACATGCGGTAATGCAGAGTGAGAAAAGAGCCTTCTTGGACGTGGGACATGCGAAGCCAATGTGGTGAATTCAGGGGTCTGCCGTGCAAAGCGCCACAAGGGCCACCGAAAGCGCGCGACAGGAAAGTGGCCCTATTGTAAAAAGTGGGCTGGATCAGGGAGAAAAAACAATGGATAGCCTTTTGACGTCCGGGCTGAAGAGCCTGCCCAGCGACGCGCGTCCGCGCGAAAAGCTGCTGGCCCGAGGCCCCGGCGCGCTCAGCGACGCCGAGTTGCTGGCCTTGTTGCTGCGCACCGGCATACCGGGCAAACACGTGGTGCAGCTGGCGCAAGAGCTGCTGGACCGCTTTGGTGGCGTGGGTGGCCTGCTGCATACCGGCGCCGAAGCGCTCAAGGTGATCAAAGGGCTGGGCCCCGCCAAACGGGCCGAAGTGGTGGCGGTGCTGGAACTGGCGCGGCGCGCCCTGGCCCAGGAACTCAAGCTCAAACCGCTGTTTGACAGCCCACAAGCGGTGCGCGATTACCTGCAACTGCAGCTGGGGGCGCGGGCACACGAGGTGTTCGCGGTGATGTTTCTGGACAGCCAGAACCGGCTGATCGAGCTGGAAGAGTTGTTTCGGGGCACCCTCACGCAAACCAGCGTGTACCCACGCGAGGTGGTGTTGCGCGCCCTGCACCACCACGCCGCGGCCGTGGTGCTGGCACACAACCACCCCAGCGGCACGGCCCAGCCTTCCCGGGCCGACGAAGCGCTCACCCAGACCTTGAAAGCGGCGCTGTCGCTGGTGGACGTGCGGGTGCTGGACCACTTCATCGTGACCCGCGAGCAGGCAGCGTCCATGGCTGAAATGGGCCTGATCTGACCGCGAAACCCTGCACTGCGCGACAATGCGGCGCATGAAAGTGCATGCGTTCGCCGACCTCAAAACGCTCCAACGCGTGATGAACGAGCGCGCTGCGGTGCAAGCCGCAGCGCTCGAAGCCGCGCGCGCAGCCCGCTTGAGGCGGGAGCGCGAACAACGCTTGTTTGAACTCGCGGTGGGCCCGGTGCAACCCATTGCCCACGGCGGGCGTATCGCGCCCCGGCCTGTGGCGGTGGAGCCGCTGCCGGTGCAGCGCTTGCGGGACGAGGCGTCTGTCATGCGCGAAGCCCTGTCAGACGAGTTTGACGTGGAAACCCTGCTGCACACCGACGACTTGCTGAGCTACCGCCTGCCCGGCTTGGGCTCGGACGTGGTTCGCAAGCTGCGCGAAGGCCGCTGGAGCATTCAGCGCCAGATCGACCTGCACGGACTGCGCACCGACGAGGCGCGCGAGGCGCTGGGCCTGTTTGTAAGGGAATCGCACCAGCTGGGGCTGCGCTGCGTGCGCGTGGTGCACGGCAAAGGGCTGGGCTCGCCCGGGCGCACACCGGTGCTCAAGGGCCGTGTGCTGCGCTGGCTGGTGCAAAAGTCGGAGGTGATGGCGTTTGTGCAGGCCCGCCCGGCCGAGGGCGGTGCGGGCGCCTTGGTCGTGTTGCTGCAGCCGGTGCAACAACCGCACCGGCTCCCCGCACGCGCAGCACCTACCTGATTTGCGCCAGCAACCGGCGCACCGCCATCCGAAACGGCACCAGCGCCAGCAAGGCCAGCGAGAGTTTGACCATCCAGTCGGCAGCTGCCAGCGACACCCACAGCGGCGCCAGCGGTCCCATGCCCAGCATGGGCAACACTTCGTTGGCCCAGCTCACGTCATTGGCGGGCTCAAGCCACACCAGGGAGGCAGAAAAGGCGAGCGAGAAAAACAGCGCCGTGTCGATGGAGGCGCCCACCAGTGTAGAAACGAGCGGCGCACGCCACCAGCTGCCCTGGCGCAAGCGGTCAAAAATGGACACGTCCAGCAACTGAGCGACCAGAAATGCCACCCCGGAAGCCAGCGCAATACGCAGCGTGACCAGCGGGCCGGCCTCGCCCACAATCTGGCTGCCCACCAGGGAGCACAACAGCCCGATGACAAAGCCGGCCAGCACCACCTTGCGCGCGGCCTTCGGGCCGTGCACAAAGTTGACCAGATCGGTCACCAGAAAGGCCAGCGGGTAGGTGAAGGCGCCCCAGGTCAGCCATTGGCCAAACAGGAACTGCACCAGAATATTGGAGGCCAGCACGATGGCCGCCATGGCCAGAATGCCGGGGAGAAGAAACGTCATGGAGGTTTGCGCGTGATGCCGTGGGCGGGGCCACCCACACAGCAGCCGGATTATGGCGTGTTGCGCATCCAGTCTGCCGTCTGGAAAAAGCTGGTTTTCAGGCGCTCGCGCAGCACCGGGTCCACACCGGTTTCACCCATGGCCTGGTCCATGCAAGCCAGCCATTGGTCTCGCTCCTGAATGCCAATGGAAAACGGCATGTGGCGCATGCGCAAGCGCGGGTGCCCAAACCGCTCGGTGTAGTGCTGCGGGCCGCCCAGCCAGCCACACAGAAACCAAAAAAGCTTGTCGCGTGCGTCGTCCAGCGTGCTGCCGTGGGCCACGCGCAGTTCGTGGTAGCCCGGCTCAATGTCCATCAGGTCGTAAAAGCGGTCAACCAGCGCGCGCACGCGCGCTTCGCCCCCCATCCATTCAAACGGGGTGGCGGGCGCGCTGGTATGGCTTTCTTCGGTAGATGGCGTATTCATGGCGGTATTGTCGTGCGTCAAACGGTCACTCAGGCGGTCGCCTTGCGCAGCGTTTCCACCACTGGCGTGCGCAACACGCTGCGCAAGCCCCACCACCCGGCGGCGAGAGCCAGCAGCGCGCCTGCCAGGCTGCCAGCCAGCGGCACCCACAGCGAGGCGGTCCAGGCGAATTCAAAAACGAACCGGGCCAGGGCCCAGCCCACGATCACCGCGACCACCGAGGCCAGAAAGCCGGCCAGCAAGCCCACCCCCAGCAGCTCGATGCGCTGCACCTGGCGCAACAGCGCCGAACCCGCGCCCACCGCCCGCAAAATAGCGAACTCGCGCTCGCGCTCACCGCGGGTGGCGGTGATGGCCGCCAGCAGCACCACCAAGCCTGCGGCCAGCGTGAAGGCAAACAAAAACTCCACCGCACCAATGACCTGCCCCAGCACGCGCTGCACCTGGGCAATGGTCTGGCTCATGTCCACGTTGGTGATGTTGGGAAACTGCCGTACCAAGGTGTTGTCAAACTGGGTGCTGCCCTCAGGCGCCTGAAAAGCGCTGATGTAGGTCACGGGCACATTGGGCACGTTGGCCACGGGGAACACAACAAAGAAGTTGACGCGCATCGAACCCCAGTCCACCTTGCGCAGGCTGGTGATGGTGCCCTCGCTCACCTGCCCGGCGATGTCAAAGCCCAGCCGGTCGCCGAGCTTCAGGCCCAGCGTTTCGGCCAGGCCCTCTTCCACACTAAGGCCGTCGGCTTCGTTGTCGGTCCAGCGCCCGGCCACCACCGGGTTGTGTTCGGGCAGCGTGGCGGTGCTGGACAGGTTGAACTCGCGGTCCACCAGCCGCTGGGCGCGGTCGCCCACAAAGCTTTCGGGGTTCACCGGCTCACCATTGATGCGCACCAGTCGGCCCCGGATCATGGGGTACCAGTCAAAGCGCTCCACCCCGGCCTGCCGAAGCGCCTGCTGAAAAGCTTCGCCCTGCTCGGGCTGGACGTTGATGACAAAGCGGTTGGGCGCGTCGGGCGGCGTGGCGTTGCGCCAGCTGGAAATGAGGTCGGTGCGCAGCAGCACCAGCAGCACCAGAGCCAGCAAGCCCACCGCCAGCGCGCTGATTTGAACCACCGCGTAAGCCGGGCGGGCCGAGAGCTGGCGCGTGGCCATGACCAGCGCGCGCGGCGCGGTGGCCTCGTTCACACTGGCGCGCAGCAAGCGCACGGCCGCGTAGCTGACCACCGCAAACAGCAGCACCGCCGCGGCAAAGCCGCCCACGGCGATCGCGCCGAGCAACAGGTCGCGGCTGGCGGCCAGCAGCAAAGCGGCAAAGCCCGCCACACCCAGCCCCAGCACCGCCAGCGTGGCAGGCTTGAGCTGGCCCACGTCCCGCCGGATCACGCGCAGCGGTGGCACCTGTGCCAGCTGCAACACCGGTGGCAAGCCAAAAGCCATCATAAGCGTGAGGCCCATGCCCAAACCCAAAAACACCGGGTTCAGGCTCGGTGCGGGCAGCGCAGCGTCCACCAAACCGGCCAACAGCAGCACAAACGCGTGGTGCACGCCGTAACCCAGCGCCACGCCCACGGCACTGGCCATCAAACCAACCAGCGCAAATTCAAGTGTGTAGGCGCGCGCCATGGTGGCTTGAGACAGCCCGAGCACGCGCAACATGGCGCAATCGTCCAGGTGGCGCTGGGCAAAACCACGCGCCGCAATGGCCACGGCCACCGCGCACAGCAGCGCGGCGAGCAGGGCCACCAGGTTCAAAAATTTCTCGGCGCGGGCCAGCGTTTGCTGCATTTCGGGGCGCCCGCCCTCCAGCGACTCCAGCCGCAGCCCGCGCACGCCGGGCTTTTCGACCTCCAGCTCAGCCCACCGCACAAACTGCGCCACACCCGCATCGGGCCCCGCCACGGCCAGCCGGTAGGTCAGGCGGCTGGCGGGCTGCACCAGGCCGGTGGCCGGCAAATCGGCGCTGTTGATCATGACGCGCGGCGCAAAGCTCATGAAACCAGCGCCTCGGTCGGGCTCGACCACGATCACTTTCGACAGGGTGAACGACGCGTCACCCAGCAACAAGGGCTGCCCCATCTGCAGGTTCAGCGCCACCAGCAGGGCCGCGTCCACCCAGGCGGTGCCGGGGGCCGGTATGTCGCGTGTGGCCTCGTCAGCAGTCTGCGGTGCCGGCGCTACCCGCAGCGTGCCGCGCAGCGGGTAGCCCTCGCCCACAGCTTTCAAGGCCACCAGACGTGCAGCGCCACCGGCTTCTTCAGGCGCCCGGCCCATGGTGGGGAAGCCCAGTGTCTGGGTGGTTTGCAAGCCCAGCGCCAGCGCCTGTTGCTCAATGGTGGGCGGTGGCTGGTTGTCGCTGCTGATGACGGCATCGCCACCGATCAGCGCGCGAGCGTCTCGCGCCAAGCCGTTTTGCAGCCGGTCGGCGAAAAAACCCACCGCCGTCAGAGCCGCCACGGCCAGCGTGACCGCCAGCACCAACAGCCGCAACTCGCCAGCACGCCAGTCGCGCCACAGCGAGCGCCAGCCCAATTGAACAAATGAAGGGGGTCGAGATTCCATGCGCCAACCTTAAGGCAACGCTGATTAAGTACTGCTCGAGCGTGGTGTTTACCTGTACCGTTGCAGTACAGACGAACAGGCAGATGAAGATGAAACAGCAAACCCTTGCCATGGCCGCCGATCAAGCTGAAGGTTTTGAGCCTTACCGCAGGCCGACCAGGCGCGATACCTTCCTGGCCACGATGCAGCAGATCGTGCCCTGGCAGGCGTTGTGCGCGGTGATCGAGCCTCACTACCCCAAGGCCGGCAACGGGCGTCCACCGATCGGGCTCGAGCGTATGCTGCGCATGTACTTCGTGCAGCACTGGTTCAACCTGGCCGATGAGGCCTGCGAGGATGCGCTACTCGACAGCACCGCGCTGCGGCGCTTTGTCGGCATAGACCTCGGGCGCGAGCGCGTGCCCGATGCGACCACGCTGCTGAAGTTTCGCCGCTTGCTGGAGACGCACCAACTGGGCGAGGCCTTGTTTGCCAAAGTGGGAGAGGTGCTGCAGGCGCAGGGCATGAAGGTCGGTACCGGCACCATCGTGGACGCCACCATCATCGGCGCACCGAGCTCGACCAAAAACGCAGACAAGCAACGTGACCCCGAGATGCACCAGACCAAGAAGGGTCAGCAGTGGTATTTCGGGATGAAGATGCACATCGGCGTGGACAGTCGCAGCGGGCTGGCGCACAGCGCCGTGGTGACAGCGGCCAACATGCACGACAAACACCCGCTGCCCGATTTGCTGCACGGCAACGAGCAGCGCGTGTACGGCGACAGCGCCTACGCTAGCCAGAAGACGCTGATCGCTTCCAGGGCGCCCAAGGCCAAAGACTTCACCAACCAGCGCGTGCGCAAGGGCGGTGAAGTCGATGAAGCCGAACGCTCGAAGAACCGCAACAAGTCCAGAATCCGGGCGCGGGTCGAACACGTCTTTGCAGTGGTCAAGCGGCTGTGGGGCTTTGCCAAGGTGCGCTACCGGGGGCTGGCCAAGAACGCCACGCGCTCGTTCGTGGCGCTGGGATTGGCCAACATCTACCTGGCGCGTCAGCGCCTCATGGGATGAGTGCGTCTGCAGCGCACGCCAAACGCGTGCACAAGGTCGAAATGGCCCTGAAACGGTACGAAATCCACTTGATTTGACCTTGCTTCTCGCATGGCGCAATCAGGAGGCAACGGGTCGCTGGATCGACCGCTTGTTCAGCGTTGCCTTAACGCATAGGCGCTGTCGGCATCACCCCCGACGAGCATTCCCGCAGTGAGTCACCTGTAAATCCATCCGAGTCAACCCGGCGCGACATGCCCCAAAACCCAGAACGCAGTGGATCTGGCTCCGCCAGTCCACACGCGTTGCCCCTTGAGGGGCGGAGCTGGCTACACGCAGTGAGCCAGCGATGGGGGTGTTCCTACTTCGTCCCAAAAATGCGGTCACCCGCATCACCCAGACCGGGCACGATGTAGCCGTGCTCGTTCAGACCACGGTCCACCGCCGGGGTGTAAATCGGCACGTCGGGGTGGTGGTCGTGGAAGTTTTTGATGCCCTCGGGGCACGAAACCAGGCACACGAAACGGATCGAGCGGGGATTGGTCTGCTTCAACCGGTCAACCGCCCACACCGCCGAGTTACCAGTGGCCAGCATCGGGTCCAGCACGATCACGTCGCGCTCATCCATGCCGCTGGGCATCTTGAAGTAATACTCCACCGCCTTGAGCGTGACCGGGTCGCGGTAAAGACCGATGTGGCCCACACGCGCAGCGGGCAGCACCTGCAGCATGCCGTCCAGAAAGCCGTTGCCCGCCCGCAAGATGGACGCCAGCACCACTTTCTTGCCATCAATGATGCGCGAGGTCATTTTCTCCAGCGGCGTCTCAATCTCCACCTCCTGCATCGGCATGTCGCGCGTCAACTCGTAGGCCAGCAAGATGCTGATCTCGTGCGCCAGTTCGCGAAAGCTCTTGGTGCTGGTGTCTTTGCGGCGCATCAGCGTGAGTTTGTGCTGCACCAACGGGTGGTCAACGAGGTGGACGTCTCGGCTCATGGGGGTTCTTTCAAGAAACGATGGGGAAACGCCAACGACGGGCACAGCCCGTGTGGCGCTCAGAAGTGGATGAAGTTTATGCCCGAACCCGGGCTGGCTCGCCACGCCGTGGCTGCGCCAGGTGCGCTCAAGCCGCGCTGAGGTCCATGGCGGCAGCGGCAGGCGAGGCCGGCGGCACAGCGTCGAGCAACAATCGCTGGGCATGCGCGTAACAAAGAAAACGCTTGTTGGTGGCACGGCCCACAGCGCACAAGCCCACACGCTGGGCCACGTCCAGACCCATTTGGGTGATGCCGCTGCGCGAAACAACCACCGCCACGCCCATCTGGGCTGACTTGATCACCATTTCGCTGGTCAGCCGCCCCGTGGTGTAAAAAACATGCTCCACCCGCTCGGCCGCTGGACGCTGCTGCAGCGCCATCCAGCCGGCAATGGTGTCCACTGCGTTGTGGCGGCCCACGTCTTCCACAAACAGCTGTAGCGCGTCGCCCCGAAACAAGGCACAAGCGTGCACCGAGCCAGCCGATTTGTAGGTGCTTTCCTTCAGGCGAATCGCATTCAAAATGCCATACAGCTGCGACTGGCGCAGCACCGCTTCAGCCGGCAGTTGGATGCCGTCCACCTCGTCCATGAGGTTGCCAAACACGCTGCCCTGCCCGCAGCCGGTGGTGACCACGCGCTTGGACGTGCGCTCTTCAATGCGGTCAATGCCGTTGCGTGTCTTGACCGACGCGGCGCCTACATCCCAGTCCACGGTGATGGACTCGATTTCTGCTACCGAGGCAATCAGGCGCTGGTTGAGCAAGTAACCCAACACCAGCCATTCGGGGTGAGCGCCCAGCGTCATGAGTGTGACAAGTTCACGCTTGTCCACATAGACCGTGAGATCGCGCTCTGCAGGAATGGACACCAAGCTGCTGAGCCCGAACTCGTTGAGCACAGCCACTTCCTGGGTCAGCGGGGCTTGGGCGTGGGTGAGCTGAGGCAAGGACGCCTCAGCAGCCAGATCGCGGTGCTGGACTGCGCTCGGGTTTTGGACGGTTGGCATGGTTTCGGTCAGTCTCATGAATTACAAACGCTTTGCAGTATGAACCGCCGTGAGAAGGCAGTAAAAAAGCATGCCAAGGCCTCACTCGGCTCAACCCGTAACCCCAGCAAAAAGGGCCCAGAGGGCCCCTTTTGTGCTGGTCAGCGTGTTGCAGAGGCTATCAGGACTTCGCAGCCACCGCCGCTGGCGCCACTGGCACGAAAGGACCCGGGTCCACACAAGCGGGGGCTGCTTGGGCCGGCTTGACAGACTTACCCGCCGCCGAGGCAGTCTTGAAATAGTGGCCTGCAGCACGGTCCATAGAACGGCACAGCTGGAAGGCCGCGACCTTGTTGCCATGTGCAGTTTTGGCAGCAGCCTCTGCCGCCTTGGCTTTAGCTTCGTCGGTCAATACCGGCACAGGCAGCTTGGCGTGTGCGGCAAAGGCCAGCAGCACCGATGTGCAAATGAGAAAGCGTTTCATGATCTTCCTTGACAAATGAGGTCGTTCAAGCCTTGACGGGCTGGCTGGCCACGGCCCCGGCGGGGCTGTTGGCGCTGCGCTGAGCAGGAATCTTGCCGGCCTTGATGTCGTCGTACCAGAGTTCGTGGTGTTCCTTGGCCCATGTTTCGTCGACATAACCCGTTTTCATGGCTTTGTAAGCGCCGTCCATACCCAGCGTGCCCATGTAAATGTGACCCATGAACATCGCCATCATCAGCACAGAGGCAGCGCCGTGGATCATGTGCGCCACCTGCATGTTGGCGCGGGTGTACTCCACTGCGGGGACGATCTTGTCCAGAAACACCCCCGAGCCCACCACCAGCAAACCGAACAGGAACACGCCCGACCAAAACAGCACCTTTTCACCCGCATTGAAGCGGTGTGAAGGCACCTCATGCCCGCCGAACAGACCACCGCCCTTGAGCAACCAGGTGATGTCTTCCTTGCTGGGCAGGTTGTCGCGCGCAAAGGTGACGATGACCACCACCAGAGACACTGCAAACAGCGGCCCGGTGAAGTTGTGCACGTTTTTCAGCGCATAAGCCAGCCAGCCAAACAAGGTGCTGCCAATGACGGGCAGCAAGAAAAACTTGCCAAACGCCATGATGATGCCGGAGACGGCCAGGACCACGAAAGCAATGGCGTTGACCCAGTGCGCTGCGCGTTCCACGTAAGTGAAGCGCTCGATCACCCGGCCGGTTTCCTTGCCATGCAGCGGGATGCTGCCCTTGCCCATGTAAAACAGGCCAATGGCTACCGCCACGATGATCAGCAACGAACCACCGTAAGGGATCAGCCAGTCGTTGCGCACCTGGCGCCAGGCTTCACCCGCATTGGTCAGGCGAGAGCCGGGGTACTGCACAAAGCCCTGAATCAGGTTGCCCGATTCGGGATAAGGCAGGCTGCTGTAGCCGGTGACACCCTTGCCCACGTCGCGCCACATGGGCGCGTTGTTGCCGGGCTGCACCTGCTTGCGCTCGGCGTTGGTCTGGCCGGCGTAGTTGGGGTCGGTGCTCGCATCGGGTGCAATTTCAAAGATGTTTGCACTGCGGATACCACCGGTTTCAGCCGGTGCCACCACCGCTGCCGGGGGCGCTGGATCATCGGGTACAGGCTCTACCTTGAGCGCCTGCGCGCTGGCCCAGCTGCTGCTCAAAGCCAACAAAGCCACCGCCCAGGTGCGCGGTGCCGTGAGTCGGCTGATCATGGAATTCGGGAACCATTGCATAAAGCGCTCCCTTTATTGATTGCTCATGCGGGTGTAGTCGTTTTGGCCGTACTGGGCACGGGTCTTCAACTGCTGTTCCCAGCTGTTGCGGTCGCCCGCTTTCCAGCCGCCCTGCGCGTACTGGCTGGAGCCCACGCCTGTGTAGGGCGCGCCGTCCTGCTTGACGCCAGAGCCACTGCTTTCCTGCGGCTGATCGCCACAGGCAGACAGAGCCACCACAGCTGCCGCCACGGCAGCAAGAGTCAGGGTGCGCTTGATCATGATTTGGCTCCTTGTGCGGTACCGTACGCGGTGCCCCAGCCCCACACCTCGGCGCCTTTGCCGCGGCGCAGCACACGGCTGCGGAAAATGTCGGCCACCACGTCGCCGTCGCCGGCGAGCAGTGCCTTGGTCGAGCACATCTCGGCGCAGGCGGGCAGCTTGCCTTCGGCCAGGCGGTTGCGGCCGTATTTTTCAAACTCATCCTGGCTGCCGTGGTCTTCGGGGCCACCGGCGCAGAAGGTGCACTTGTCCATCTTGCCGCGCACACCAA
Organism: Hydrogenophaga sp. L99; assembly: GCF_058731905.1. Taxonomy (NCBI): domain Bacteria; kingdom Pseudomonadati; phylum Pseudomonadota; class Betaproteobacteria; order Burkholderiales; family Comamonadaceae; genus Hydrogenophaga; species Hydrogenophaga sp. L99. The sequence goes on from NZ_CM178972.1 coordinate 2,639,412, forward strand.
AAGTGCCATTGCTAGGGAACTGAGGTGCGCCAAACGGGCAGGCGTAAGAGCAGTAGCCACAGCCAATGCACACATCCTTGTCGTGCAGCACCACGCCTTCGTCGGTGCGGTAGAAGCAGTTGACCGGGCACACCGCCATGCAGGGTGCGTCGCTGCAATGCATGCAGGCCACCGAGATCGACTTTTCACCCGGCACACCGTCGTTGAGGGTGACCACGCGGCGGCGGTTCACACCCCAAGGGACTTCGTGTTCGTTCTTGCAGGCGGTGACGCAGCCGTTGCATTCAATGCAGCGCTCGGCATCACAAATAAATTTCATTCGTGCCATTTGTCAGCTCCTCAAGCGCGTTCGACGTTACAGACCGTGGTCTTGGTTTCCTGCATCATGGTCACGATGTCGTAACCATAGGTGGTGGCGGTGTTGACCGCCTCACCACGCACCACCGGCATGGCGCCGTCGGGGTAGTAGGGCTTCATGTCTTCACCTTGCCAGCGGCCCGAGAAGTGGAACGGCAGGAACACCGTGTCGGGCGCCACGCGCTCGGTCACCAGCGCCTGAACATTGAGGCGTGCACCGGTCGGGCTACTCACCCACACGCGCTCGCCATTGCGAATGCCGCGCTCGGCCGCTGCTTTCGGGTTCAGCTCAACAAACATTTCCTGTTGCAGCTCGGCCAGCCACGGGTTCGATCGGGTCTCTTCGCCGCCGCCTTCGTACTCGACCAAACGGCCTGAGGTCATGATCAGCGGGAATTTCTCGTGGACCTTGTCGTCCACGTTTTTCTGCTGCAAGGACTTGTAGAGCACCGGCAGGCGCCAGCGGGTCTTCTGGTCGTCGTGGCTGGGGTATTTGGCCACCAGATCGGGGCGCGTGCCATAAATCGGCTCGCGGTGCTGCGGAATGGCGTCGGGGAAGTTCCACACCACCGCACGGGCTTTGGCATTGCCAAACGGGTGGCAGCCGTGCGCCATGGTCACGCGCTGAATGCCGCCGGACAGGTCGGTCTTCCAGTTCTTGCCTTCGGCCGCTGTTTTCTCGGCGTCGGTCAGGTCGTCCCACCAGCCCAGCTTCTTCAGCAACACATGATCAAACTCGGGGTAGCCGGTGGTGATCTCAGCGCCCACCGAGTGCGAACCGTCTTCGGCCAACAGCGTGGCGCCCTCGCGCTCCACACCGAAGTTGGCACGGAAGTTGCCGCCGCCTTCCATGACGTGCTTGGAGGTGTCGTACAGGTTGGGCGAGCCAGGGTGCTTGATGGCGGCGGTGCCGTAGCACGGCCACGGCAGGCCAAAGTAGTCACCGCTCATGTCGTAGCCGGTTTCCTTGTCCACCACTTTGCCCTTGCACTTCAGCGTCTTCACGTCGAAGGCGTTCATGTTGCGCATGTGGGCCTTCAGGCGCTCGGGGCTCTGGCCGGTGTAGCCAATGGTCCACACCGAGGCATTGATTTCGCGCAGGATGTCTTCAGGCACCGGCTCGTCCATGCCTTTGACCTTCTGCATCTTGTAGTTCTTGGACAACTCGGCGGCGAAGCCCAGCTTCTCAGCGAACTGGTGCATGATCATGTGGTCGCTGCGGCTCTCCCACAGCGGCTCAATCACTTTTTCACGCCACTGCAGCGAGCGGTTGGACGCCGTGCAAGAACCGCTGGTTTCAAACTGCGTGGCGGCTGGCAACAGGTACACCGCGCGGTTGGGGTTCAGGTCTTCCGGCTTGCCGGGCATGGCCGCCATGGAGGCCGTGGCCGACGGGTAAGGGTCCACCACCACCAGCAGGTCGAGTTTGTCCATGGCCCGCTTCATCTCCAGACCTCGGGTTTGCGAGTTGGGCGCATGGCCCCAGAAGAACACGCCACGCAGGTTCGCGTCCTGGTCGATGAGTTCGTTGTTCTCCAGCACACCGTCGATCCAGCGCGACACGGTGATGCCGGGCTTCTCCATGTTGCCGCCGGTGTACTTGGACTTGATCCACTCGTAGTCCACACCCCAGACCTGGGCGAAATGTTTCCACGAGCCCGCAGCCAGACCGTAGTAGCCGGGCAAAGAATCGGGGTTGGGGCCGACGTCGGTCGCGCCCTGCACGTTGTCGTGGCCGCGGAAGATGTTGGTGCCGCCGCCGCTCTTGCCCACGTTGCCCAACGCCAGCTGCAAGATGCACGAGGCACGCACCATGGCATTGCCGATGGTGTGCTGCGTCTGGCCCATGCACCAGACGATGGTGGCGGGCTTGGCTTCGGCGAGCATCTTGGCCACTTTGAACATTTGCGCTTCGGGCACACCACAGGCTTCTTCCACCTTGTCGGGTGTCCACTTGGCCAGCACGTCTTCACGCACTTTGTCCATGCCATAGACACGGTCGTTCACGTACTGCTTGTCTTCCCAGCCATTTTTGAAGATGTGGTGCAGCAGACCGAACAGGAAAGGAATGTCGGTGCCGGAGCGGATGCGCACGTATTCGTCAGCTTTGGCGGCGGTGCGTGTGAAGCGCGGGTCCACCACGATCATCTTGCAGCCGTTTTCCTTGGCGTGCAGCATGTGCAGCATGGACACCGGGTGCGCCTCGGCGGCGTTGGAGCCGATGTACAACGCGCACTTGCTGTTTTGCATGTCGTTGTACGAATTGGTCATGGCACCGTAACCCCAGGTGTTGGCCACACCAGCCACCGTGGTGGAATGGCAGATGCGGGCCTGGTGATCGCAGTTGTTGGTGCCCCAGAAGCTCACGAACTTGCGCAGCAGGTAAGCCTGCTCGTTGTTGTGCTTGGAGGAACCGACGAAGTACACCGAATCGGGGCCACTGGCCTCTTTCAGCTCGTTCATCTTGGCGGTGATCTCGGTCAACGCGGTGTCCCAGCTGATGCGCTGGTATTTGCCGTTGACCAGCTTCATGGGGTAGCGCAAGCGGTATTCGCCGTGGCCGTGTTCGCGCAGGGCGGCACCCTTGGCGCAATGCGCGCCCAGGTTGATGGGGGAGTCAAACACCGGCTCCTGGCGCACCCAGACGCCGTTTTCAACAATCGCGTCGGTCGCGCAACCCACAGAACAGTGGGTACACACGGTGCGCTTGACTTCGATCTTGCCGCTGCCATCAATCGAGCCGCCCGTGGCGGCCTTGGCTTTTTTCACCAGCACCAGCTGGGTGGCCGCCAGGCCGACGCCGACACCGAGACCCGAGCGGCGCAGAAAGCCGCGTCGGTCCATGGTGGGCAAAGCCGCCGACAGCCCGCGCTGCAGGCTGTGGACGAAAGAGGTGTGGGCGCGGGCGCTCTGTGCACCGGTGCCAGACGTTTTTTTGGTCAGCAACATGGGTTTCTCCTGCCTGTTCAGATCAGGGTGGTTTTGTAGTACTGCTTGACGTGGTCAGACAGGCTGTAACCACCGCCCTTTTCGGGCGCTGGACGCGGTGCAACAGCAGCCGCTTCTTCGGTTTTCACGCGGGGAATGAGGACGGCGGCTGCGGCCAGCGCGCCAACGGTGCTGGCACCGGCGAACAAGGTACGGCGGCTCAGGCTGGTGCGGCCTTCGGTGGGCTCAGAAAGGGGCTTGCGCATGCGTGTCTCCTGGTTGAACAAACACCCTTTGCGAGCCAGGCGGCGGCGCATGTGGGCTTTTTGCATACGTGGAATCTAACCGCCGCACCGACTCCGCGCAAGCGCTGTATGGCGGTGCTGATTGGGGTTTGTACGGATAGAACCCTTGCGCAGCGAGCCGGCAGCGGGGCAGCCTGGCGCGCTTCCGAATTGATAGCCAGAAGCGTGCCATAAGACACCGCTTATAGAGATCGCGCCCGCATGCAAACACCTGAAAGCTTGCTGCCACAGGCTTGCAGGGCAGAGGTCCTGCAAGGCACCGGCCGACCTTGCGGGATTACCCTGACAGCACATCGGCATGGGCCGTCTGTGCATGCCCAGCGGCGCGCAGCGTCGTGCGACAAGTTGTCGCACGTTGCGCGGTTTGTCGCACCGGTGAAATACCGCCAGCCACGTCGGATTTTCGGCAATACCCAAGTGATTTTGTAGGCTTCGTCCGTAGAATGCCGCCGGGTGGAACCGACCTTTTTTCCCTCATCCCCCGAAAGACAACTGGAAGGCTGGCCCGACTGGTCGATCCTGATCGTGGACGATGAGCAGGGCATGCTGAACTTTTTGGTGAAAACGCTTGCGCCACGCTGCCAGCTGGTGATGAGCGCCGCCAGCGCTGAAGACGGCGCGCAATGGCTGCGAACGCACCATGTGGACCTGGTGATCCTGGACATTTCGCTGCCCGGCAAAAACGGCGTGACCTGGTTGAAAGAACTGCGCGAACAGGGCTTCAGTGGCGAGGTGATTTTGATCACCGCATTTGCCGACCTCGACACCGCCATCGAAGCCCTGCGCGCGGGCGCTTCCGACTTCATCTTGAAGCCATTCCGGGTGCCGCAAATCCTGAACGCCATCAAGCACTGCTACGAGCGCTCGCGCCTGCGGCGTGAAAACTTCGTGTTGCGCCGCGCCGTGGCCAGCGCACCCGGGCGCGGCCCAGCGCTGGTGGGCGCGTCCCCGGCCATGCAGCGCTTGCGCGAGTCCATCGAGCGGGTGGCGCCCGTCAACAGCACGGTGCTGTTGCAGGGCGAGTCGGGCACCGGCAAAGAGCTGGTGGCGCGCGAACTGCACGCCCAGAGCGCGCGCGCCATTGGGCCGTTTGTGCCGGTGAACTGCGCCGCGGTGTCGCCCGAGTTGATCGAGAGCGAGTTGTTTGGGCACGCCAAGGGCGCCTTCACCGGCGCCACGCGCGCACGCGACGGCCTGTTTCATTACGCGCAAGGCGGCACGCTGTTTCTCGACGAAATTGCAGAGCTGCCGCTGCCCATTCAGGCCACTCTGCTGCGGGCCATTGAAGACCTGAAAATTCGCCCGGTGGGCAGCGAACAGCTGATGCCGGTGAACCTGCGCATCATGGCCGCCACCAACCGCCGCCTGGCCGACGAAGTGGCCGCTGGGCGCTTTCGCAAAGACCTGTACTTTCGCCTGCAGGTGGTGGACCTGAGCCTGCCGCCCCTGCGGGAGCACAAGGAAGACATTGCCGAGCTGGTGGCGCATTTCATGGCGCAGCTGGCGCCCTCGCTGGGTGTGGAGCCCTTGCAGATCAGCCCCGAAGAAATGCGCTTTCTGGAGCAATACGACTGGCCGGGGAATGTGCGCGAACTGCGCAACCTGATCGAGCGCTCGCTGATTTTGGGCGTGCTCAACGTATCGGCCTTGTACCCCAGCACCACCACACCACGCAGCGGACAGCCCGGCGCCAGTGGCCTGCCCACCGACCTGCACACGCTGGAAAAGCAGCACATCCTCTCCATCCTGGAGTCGGCGCACGGCGACAAGACCCGAGCGGCGCAGCTGCTGGGCGTGTCGCGTCGTACGCTGGAGCGCCGGGTGGCCGAGTGGGCGAGCGCGTGAAAGCACCCCCGCCGCGCCGCGCGCGACCACCTCCAGAGTGCGACCCGATGCGGCCCGTCCTGAGCTTGGCGAAGGGCGGTTCCGCCGGGTTCGTGGAACGGGCACTTCACGCCGGCGTTGACCCAACATGACGCGCCTCACACCCCGCTGGCTCGCCACCTCGGTGCGCAACAAGCTGCTGGCCATGGCGCTGCTGCCGCTGCTGGTGGCGTTTCCCCTGCTGGTGCTGGCGCTGGCCATTTGGGGCAACGTGGCCTACGACCGGCTGCTGATCACCAAGGTGCGCAGCGACCTGGCGGTGGCCCATGGGTATTTTGACCAGGTGCTCACCGAAGTGGGCGCCGGTGCGCAGAGCGTGGCGAACTCGCAAGCCCTGTTCGCCGCCCTGCAGCAGCCCGCCGCCGCAGGCAACGACTTGCAGGCCCAGCTGACAACCGCCCGCGAGCGCCTGGGCCTGGACTTTCTGGTGCTGTACAGCCCGCAGGGCCTGGCACTGGCGCGCTCGGCACCCACCGGCACGAACGCCCTCACCCCGACAAACGAGCCACGCATGCCGCGCGAAGTGCAGCAAGCGCTGCAAGACGACGGTTCACCCAGCAAGGCCTTGCTGATGGTGATGGCACCCGACGCGCTGGAGGCCTTGGCGCCGCACTTGCTGCCGCGCGTGCTGCTGCCCGTGGTACCCACCCGCAACGCAGCGCCCACCGAGCGCACGCGGGAAGACCGCGCCATGGTGGTCGTGTCCACCCTGCCGGTGCGCGACGCCACCGGGCGCACGCTGGCCCTGCTCACCGGTGGCCTGCTGCTGAACCAGAACCTGGACTTCATCGACCACATCAACCGCATCGTGTACCCCGACGGCTCGCTGCCCTTTGGCAGCCAAGGCACGGCCACCCTGTTTCTGGACGACGTGCGCATCACCACCAACGTGCGCCTGTTTCAGGACCAGCGCGCCATTGGCACGCGTGTGTCGCAAACCGTGCGCGACACTGTGCTGGGTCGCGGCCACACCTGGCTGGACCGGGCCTTTGTGGTGAACGACTGGTATGTGTCGGCCTACGAGCCGCTGCTGGACGCCAACACCCAGCGCATTGGCATGCTGTACGTGGGCTACCTGGAAGCTCCGTTTCGGCAAGTGCGCTACGCCGTGCTGGCCGCGATGGGGCTGATCTTTTTGCTGGTGATGGCGCTCTCAGCCTGGTTTTCGGTGCGTTGGGCGCGCAGCATTTTCCGGCCGGTGGAGCGCATGAACCGCACCATGCAGCGGGTGGAAGAGGGCCAGCCGCAGGCGCGGGTGGGCGCCCTGCCCGCACGCGACGAGTTGGGTGCCCTGGCCGGCCACCTGGACCAGTTGCTGGATGTGATCGACGACAAAACCCGTACCCTGCAGCGCTGGGGCGAAGAACTGGACCACAAAGTGGCCGAGCGCACCCGTGAACTGGAGGCCAGCAACGCGTCGCTGCAGCTGGCCCAACAGCAACTGGTGAAAAGCGAAAAGCTCGCCGCCATCGGCCAGCTCACCGCCAGCATTGCCCACGAAATCAACAACCCCATTGCCGTGATGCAAGGCAACCTGGACCTGATCCGGGAAACGCTGGGCCCCCACAGCCAGCCCGTGCGCGCCGAACTGAAGCTGCTGGACGAACAGGTCGAACGCATGCGACTGATCGTCACGCAGTTGCTGCAATACGCCCGCCCCACCGAATACGCTGGCTACGTGGAAACGCTCGACCTGAACCGCACCGTGGACGACTGCCTGGTGCTGGTGGCGCACCTGCTGTCGCAAACCCGCATTGAAGTGCAGCGCCACCTGCAAGCCACCCAGCGCGTGGGCTTCAACCGCCAGGAACTGCAACAAGTCATCATCAACCTGCTGATCAACGCCATACAAGCCATGCCCACAGGCGGCGTACTGCGGCTGGAAACCCGCAACTGCGTGATTTCAGCGGGCGACACGCCCAAGCCAGGCGCAGAGCTGTGCGTGGTGGACAGCGGCCCCGGCCTGGCGCCCGGCGTGCAAGAGCGCCTATTTCGCCCGTTCTTCACGACGAAAAACGACGGCAACGGCCTCGGCCTGTGGATCAGCATGGGCCTGCTGGAGCGCTACGGCGGCCACATTGAAGCCACCAACCGCCTCGACGGTACCGGCGCAGCCTTCACGGTGCAGCTGCTGACGGAACCGCAAGCTCCTGCGGCGGTGAATACGCGGGATGGGCGGCCGGGCGGGTGAGAGGGATGGTTTTTTTCGGCTGGTTGCGACCCACTCCTGTCATTCACACCTCACGGGTGACGCCACAAGCGGTCGCTCTAGTTCAAGCGCCGAGATCGACTCGCTGACGAGAGGCCGGATGGGCATTTCAAACAGCGTGGAGGCAAGGAGCTGACGATAGATCTCGGGCGGATAGAGATCTAGTCCAGCGAGCCGCCGTTTTCTTCACGGTTCGATCCGGTATCAAGTCGCGAGGTTCAGGTCAAATCGGAGCAAAATCGAAGCCTGACACAACGGTTGCTAACTTGGAGCGCGAACAAATGATCCTGAGCTTTGTCATCAAGAACGACACCGGGAGTGATCTCCCGCTCGAGCCAGGTGAGACTTGGAAGTACATCGTCAATGTCGTCGATCCCAGCGACGCTGCCCTGCACATGCAGAAGGTGCAAATGTCAGCGTCCGCCTACGGCCATACGGTGATGAACGTCTACTTGGACGACCACCCGTTCGATGCAAGAGCGCATTGGACCGACGGCGCGCAGGCTGATGACTTTCACTACGATGAGTCCGTCGCCATTCACAAGGTCCAAGACGAGACTCGAGGAAGGCGATAAACGCATGCGCCTGCTGAAAGTCTCGCGTCGAGAAGGCTTCTTGATCCTCGATACGGATCAAGGGATAAGAAAGAGATCGCTTGAGCACCCGGATATGCCAGCCATGGAGGCCCTGTGCCAGAGGCTCATTGGTGAGGAGATCATTCTCGATGCTCTCCCAGGCTGGGATTCCCAAGTCTGGTTCTGGTCTGTACGCGAACCAGATCGCTAGCTCGCCCGGCTTACATGCCTTTGCGGTGGGTGTTGCAGCGCATACCTACATGACGTTGATTGACGAAAGAAGCCAATGCAGGTTTATCTAGGACTACACGGACACGCGAATACGGTGCCTCTCCCGCTTCGACTCGGGCTGAAGATCACAGAGTCGCATCAGCAGTTCGCCCGACTGGACCCTTACTGGTATGACGAGGAGGGCACTCGTGGCCAACGTCAAACAGAAATTGATGAGGGACGAAAGCACTATCGGGGTTGCCTCCGGATTCCACATGAAGACCCGAACCATTCCGGGGACCATCAACTTGACTGCCGAGTCATTTTGGGAGCACCAAACTCACCAGAGCAGCGCCCCCCGATCATCACAATCCTGCGGTCGGACAACAACAAGGGGGATCTCACCGTCACGAGGCACCTTGAGGGAATGCTCAAAAAGGGCAAGATCACCTCTGAGGATCTAATAAAGATCTTTCACCCGGCCTACCGAAGGGGCGAGCTACTTTCCTCCAATGACTGCGAGGAAGTTTATGACCGCGAGATTCGACCGAAGGCAAGTGTGGCGTCTTCGAATGACCCGACTGCCGAATCGCTCCTACGAACACCCAATGCTGTCGTGGAGGCGATGGAAGGCACGCCTGACGAAGAGGATCACGATCTCAGAGCGCCTCTGTCCTTCAAGGATCTTCCCATTCCTGACGTAAAGTTTGAGTACGTCATGGCTGATGCCTTCATCTGGAACGTACGGGTTGAAGACTTGATGATCAAGTTCACCTGCATCAACTCCCGTGGGCTAGAGCAAGAGATGCATTCGTTCAAGAGTAGGCCGCACCTGGCGCACGGAAGTTGTCAAGCTAGTTGTCGCCTGAGGTTGTCAAATCAAGCTGCCTTCTGATCGGACTCCTTGGTTTGTGGGCTGTCTGGGTTTAGGTGAACCTCGTCGATGAAGGTCCAGTTGCGGGTGTTTCCTGACCAACGCGCTGGATGTTGTTGCCTGGCTTTTTCATAGACCGCAGCACGTGCGTGCAGCAAAGCTTCATCGGTCTGTGCATGGCGCTGCGCGGGGGTCACGAAGCTGATTGCACTGTGCCTGTGCTGCTCGTTGTACCAGTGCACCAGCTCGGTCACCCAGCGCCTGGCCTGCATCAGATCGGCAAACGGCTTGAGCGGCAGCTGCGGGCGGTACTTCAAGGTCTTGAACAGCGATTCGGCGTATGGGTTGTCGTTGCTCACCGCGGGGCGGCTGCGGCTGTGTGCCACGCCCAAGCGCTGCATGGTGGCCAGCATCGTTTCGCCCTTCATCGGACTGCCGTTGTCCGAATGCACTGTGACCTGATCCGCACCAACGCCCTGGCGCCGACAGATGTCCTCCAGCAGCGCTGCAGCCCGCTCGGCGCTCTCGCAATCGAAGACCTGCCAGCCCACCACCTTGCGGCTGAAGATGTCCACGAACAGGTACAGGTAGAAGAACAGGCCGCGCACCTGGGTGGGCAAGTAGGTGATGTCCCAACAGTAGATCTGGTCGGGCCTTCTCGCCACCAAGGCGCGGGGTTTGCTGCGCTTTTGCGGCACGCGTTCAAGGCGGCGGTGAGCCAGTTGCCCAGCCTGACGCAGCAGCCTGTACAGGGTTGACTCGCTCGCCACGTACATGCCCTTGTCAGCCAGACGGGGCACGATCTGGCTGGGTGGCAGGTCCTTGAACTCCTCACTGTTGAGCACAGCCAGAGCCGCCAGGCGTTCAGCGTCGCTCAGTTTGTTGGGCGGGCAGTTATGAATGCGTTGATCAGGGGTGCGCCTGTCGCCCACATACAGCGCATTTTTTCCAGCATCCACCCAGCGCTGCACAGTGCGTGCGGCCAGCCCGATGATCTCGCAGGCCCTGTGCAAGCGGGCGCCAGCGATGCAAGCTTCGGCGATCAGCTCCAGCACGGTGGCGCGTTGTGCGAGGGTGCTCATGTGTCCTCGCCCTGCGATTTCAGAACCAAGGCCTGGAACTTTTTTTGAAGGATCAGCAAAGCGGCGGCCTCGGCCAGCGCGCGGTCCTTGCGGCGCACCTCGCGCTCCAGCTGGTCGTGCCGGCCTTGCAACTCGCGCAGCGCAGTGTTGGCCAGGCGTTGCTCAGCGGCGCTGGCAGCAGCGGGTTGCGTCGATGCGCAAAAGGCTTCGCGCCACTGGATCAGCTGGTGCTCGAATAAGCCCTTCTCGCGGCACCAGGCGTGCAGCGCCGGCCCCACCAGGGTGTGGCTTTCGTTCAAGGCCAACAGCCGCTGAACAGGGCTCCACTGGGCTGCGGGCGTATCGCTGGGCAGCGTTGGCGCATGCGCCAACGCTGCCCCCACAGGGCGCGATCTCTTGAGCCAGCCCTTGAGCGTTCCCAGTGGCATGTTCAGCTCAGTGGCCACCGATTCCAAGGTGCGCGAGCCGCGCGTGCGGACCTTGCTCAATGCCTGCTCTATGAACTCTGGCGAATGTTGATTCTTTTGCATGTTGTGTCGCTTTGGCGCGGATCATCCGCGTGAAAAAGGAGGCGACAACTAGTCTGACGCAGGGGGGCGCATCTGCACGATTACGCCTTCCGTTATCTCAAGGATCGTGAAGAACAACGCGCCATGTTCGCGATCTGCAATTCCGAGCCTTGCCGCGGCTTTCTCGCTGAGAGTGTGACGGCGATTGCCCTACAAATGATGCGTGCGGGTGTCGGTAGCAAGGAGTAGGCAGTTGTATAAGCTGGCGGGATCACCTCGGCCCGGACTTGCTCCACGCCGCCTAGCTGCGAAGTGCTAGTTCGCCCAAGTCGCGACGTTAACGCTGCATCGCGGCACCGTGCAAGCCCTGAAGCTGCCTTTCGGCAAAGCCTGCTCCTGGCCGGGACCTGCCACCGAACCCTCGAATCACACAGGCGCATCAACACACCGGTCGAAGCACTACGAGCGACGTTGCCCGAAGTGAGCACCGCCAGCCGATTCAAGCCAGCATGTCAAAGCCCTGTATTTCAACCGCCACAAACGCCCGGGTGAACCCGGCCAGTGCGGCGTAGAACTTGGCTTTGGGGTGTGCTGCCACGGTGTCGCACATGGTGTGTGCCCAGGGTTGCAGGTGGGCGTTGAAGAACTTTTGTTGCTGGGTCAGGTTGGACACTTCGACTTCGTCGCCTGCGATCAGGTAGCGCATGACTTCGCACAGGTAGGCGAAATGGTCTTCGGTTTCTGACATGGTGTCGTCGCGCCCGAGGCCGAGCGCGGCGAGGTCGCCACGCAAAGCGGCCAGCGGTTTTTCGTTCAAAAAACCGCTGAGGTAGTGCGAGCCAAACAGGAAAATTTCGGGCTTGCCGATACCGCCAAACAGGGCGTCGAATTCCACGGCCACGGCAGCGTCGTCCACCGCGCGGGCAGCGGCCACCAGGTCGCGCCAGGGTTCTTCCAGGAAGCCGCCGGCGGCGGGTGCTTCGGTGACGGCCACGCGCAGTTGCGACATGAGTTCGGGCGTGGGCGGCGCGTAGAACAGCGCGGCCAGCAGGCCGTACACCTCGGCGCGGGCGGTTTCTTCGTCGAGGGCGGAGGACACGGGAATGGAGTTGTTCATGTTGCTTGCTGCTTGGATTCGCTGTGCGCGACAAAACTGGGCATGCCAGAAACTGGCAAGGCGCACCGTGAACCTGGCTGTGCCAGGCCAAAGGCTTGGACCCCCTGAGGGGAAGACGCTAAGCGGCGCAGGGGGTTACAGATCATGGATGCGGGTTTCGCCCGGGTTGGAATAGATGTCCACCACGCGGCAGTCGCCGCACATTTTCAGGCGTTCCAGCGCTTCGCCCTGGAACATGGCGTGGCCGGCGAGCTTGCCCAGCATCACTTCAATGCCTTTGAGCGTGCCAAAGGGTTTGCTGCAGCGGATGCACTGGTAGGGCTGGGCTTCGTTGAGCACGCGCAGTTGTTTGCGCTGCTCGGAGAGCAGCAGGCGCGGCGTGAGCGTGATGGCGTTTTCGGGGCAGGTGCTGGCGCACAGGCCGCACTGCACGCAGTTTTTTTCAATGAAGCGCAGTTGCGGGCGCTCGGTGTTGTCTTGCAGGGCGCTGGCCGGGCAAGCGCTGACGCAGCTCAGGCACAGCGTGCAGGTGTCTTTGTTGACGGCGATGCTGCCCAGCAGCGATGCGGCGGGCAGTGCCAGTGCTTCGCCGGCCTGGACGCGCTGAGGGTGGGCAGCACTGTCTTGCAGCAGGTGGTCAATCGCCAGCTCGACGGTGGCGCGCTTTTCGGCTTGCACGGCAAAGCTCGCGCGGCGTTTCACGCCCTGCGCCGGGGCTTCGCCCAGGGCGGCGTCGAGCGCCATGAGGTCGCGGGCGTCACGCGCTTCAAGCAGCTTGAAGTGTTGGCCGCTGTAGCCCAGGCCGCTCACGATAGCCTGCGCCACCGCCATTTGCTCGACCACGGCGTCGCGGTACTGCGGGGCTTCTTCACCCGTCATGAGCACCCAAACCTGGCTAGCGCCGTAGGCAAAGGCGGTGAGCCACACGTCAAGCCCGACCGAGGCGGTGTGCCACAGCGGCAGCGGGATGACGCGAGCGGGCACGCCGCGCACGGTTTTGTCGAGCGCGGCGGCACGGCCCAGGTCGCTGATGAGGGCAGCGCCGGCTTCCTGGCTGTGCAGCAGCAGTGCCGCGTCTTTGCCACCGGCTTTGGCGTAGGTGGCGAGCAGGGTGCGCAGTTTCACGCCCTGCTCGCTGGCGCGGGGGTAGGCGTAGCTCAGCGCGCCGGTGGGGCACACGGTGGTGCAGGCGCCGCAGCCCACGCACAGGTTGGGGTTGACGACGATCTGGTTGCGCTTCACGTCGCTGCTGATGGCGAGCGCCGAACAAATCTCGACGCAGGCGTTGCAGCCCACGGTTTCGTTGCGGCTGTGGGCACAGATTTTTTGTTTGTAGGTGAAAAATTTGGGTTTTTCAAACTCGCCCACCAGATCGCGCAGCTTGATGATGGCCTGCATGGCGGCGGCGTCGTTCAGGCCACCGGGCAGGTGCACGTAGCCTTGTGGGTGCGCGTGTTGGCTGAAGGCAGGCGCTTTGCGCAGGTCGAGCACCAGGTCAAACTTGTCGCTGTGGCTTTGGGGCGCGCGCTGGAAATTGATGGCGCCCACGGCTTCGCAAGCTTTCACACACGCGCGGTGCGACTGGCAGCGGCTCATGTCGATCTGGTAGTCCAGACCAATGGCGTCTTCGGGGCAGGCGGCCACACAGGCGTTGCAGCGGGTGCACAGGTCCAGGTCAATCGGGTTGCTGGTGGTCCACTGCACGTCAAACGCGCCCAGCCAGCCGCGCACCTGGGGCAGCTCACCGGCAATGACCGGGAAGCGGCGCGCCTGCATGCCGGCACCGCCGATGGCCATGAGCGTCACGTCCAGCACATCGGCCACCAGCGCGGCGGCGCGCTCGGCGTCTTCCAGCGCGCCGATGACCAGCAGGCGCCCGGCGCTTTTGTAGGTGACGGTGGGCACAGGCTCGGCGTCGGGCAGGCGGGCGGCGGCCAGCAGGGCGGCCATTTTGGGCGTGGCTTGGGCGGCTTCGCGGCCCCAGCCACCGGTTTCCCGGATGTTCACAAAATGAATGGGCCGCACGTCGAGCGACACAGCGCCCTCGGTTTGCTCAGCCAGCTCGGTGAACAGGCGGCTTTCTTGCGTGCAGGCCACCACCAGGTCGTCGCTGCTGCGGCAGGCCTTTTGAAAGGCCGGCGCGTCGCGCCGGCACAGGGTGGTGTGCAGTGTCAGGTCTTCATCCAGCGCCTCGCCCAGGGCTTTTGCGTTCAGGGGCATGGTCTGGTTGCAGTTGCAGATCAGCGTGGTCATCGTGGTTTTCTGGTTGTGCCAGCGCAGTGGCTGCGCCGGTGGGGGTGTCGGGTGCTGCTTCAAGCTCAGCGCCAGCGGTGTTGGCTTGAGGCTGTGCTGGCGCGTCGCTGTCGGGCGGTGCCTCCTCGGGCGAGGCATCGCCAGCCGGAGCCACGGCCACTGTGGCGGGCTTGGCCTCGTTGGGGTCGTCCACCAGTTTCAAAAACTGGGCGCCCACCATTTTGGCCATCATGGCTGCGGACAAAGGGCTGGGCTGGGAATAGTCGTCGATGTAGATGTCGAGCCCGTCCATCACGTTGTAGTGCGGATCGGTGAACAGCTTCTTCATGGCGGCATTGCGCACCTCGGCGGGCACCTGGCGGCCAATGAAGGGTTTGAAGTCGGCGTCGCGGGTGAGTTTCGCCACGTCGTCGAGCGTGAGCACCGGGGGTGCCTCGGCAGCGGGTGGTGCGGCGGGCGCATCGGCGCTCGGTTGGGCCTTTTCAGGCTGCTCAGGGGCGAGCGACGGGGCAGCGCGGGCCACCAGGGGCGCCGGCGCCGCTGGTGGGGGCGGCTCCACCGGCAGCGGTTGGCCGGTGCGCACCTGCACCTTGCGGCGCGACCAGCGCGAAAAAAAGTTGTCGTCGTCAGCGGCCATGGCCACCTCCGTTGCCCTGGCCGGGGCGGGCCGGCGCTGGGCCAGGCTGTGGGCCGGTGGGCCGCTTTTCGGTGCTGATGCGCACCGGCTGACCAAACCGGTCGGTCAGGGTTTTGAAGCTGTCCGGGCGCTTGCGGCGTTTGGGCTCGGGCTGGTAGGTGGTGTCGACAAAGGCGCGCAGCCAATCCACCGCATCTTCTGGCGCGGCCACCTGCTCCACGCGCTCTTGTGCGTCGAGCCAGCGCCCGGCGTCGTGGTAGCTCAGCGTCACGGTTTGCGGCACGGCCAGGGGCTCGCCGTCCACCAGCTGGGCTTCGTCGGGGCGCCACACCACCCAAAAGCAGGGCGTGGGGCTGTTCAGGTTCAGAAAATAGCCTTCGGCGTCGTCACGAAACAAGGTGACGCGAAAGCGCGGAAACAGCCAATGGGTGGACGCACCGTGGCCGGCGCCATCAATGGGTTCGACGGCCTGTGGCTCGTGCACGTCGTCGGGTGTGAGGGCGGTTGTTACTTCGGGGCTGCTGCGCAGCAACACGTCGGCCAGCACCCAGCGCCAGGCTTGCCAGCGGCTCATGGGGCCGCTCACCGGCTCGCGGCGCATGACCACGTCCACCTCGATGGCGGGGCGGTTGGGGGTGGGGGTCATGGGGTTTTCGGTCATGTTGGAAAGACCGCAATGTAAGCCATCCCGGACCGGCTCAGCGGGCGCCGGGCGCTTTCCCCGTTGCGGGCAGTGCTTTCAGAGGGGAAACCCTGATAAAACGGCACAAAAACCGCACCCAGAAAAAAGGGTCTGGTGGGCAACGCCCGCCAGACCCTTTGTTGCCGGGTGGTCACCCACCCACGTTCAGGCGCTCAATAGGTTTCCAGGTGCAAGCGGCCTTCGCGCTTGAGCGCCGCGCCCAGGGTGTCCCAGTTGAGGCCGGCGTTTTGTGCCGCATCGCGCAGGGCCAGCACCACGCCCTCTTCCATGCTTTTCAGGCCGCACACGTAAAAGTACGCGTTGGGGTCTTGCAGCAGGGGCACGAGGTCGGCGGCGCGCTCGCGCATGGCGTCTTGCACATAGCGCTTGGGTTTGCCTACCTCGCGTGAGAACGCAAATTCAACGTCGATGAAGTCTTTGGGTAAATTGTTGAGCGGGCCGAAGTACGGCAGCTCGGCCGGCGTGCGGGCACCAAAGAACAGCATGAGTTTGCCGCCTTCAAATTTGCCGGAAGCGCGCTGGCGCCGGCGCCACTCGGTCATGGCGCGCATGGGTGCGCTGCCGGTGCCGGTGCAGATCATGACGATGTGGCTCTTGGGGTGGTTGGGCATCAAGAAGCTGCTGCCAAACGGCCCGATCACCTGCACGGTGTCACCCACTTGCAGGTTGCACATGTAGTTGCTGGCCACGCCGCGCACGGGCTGGCCCTGGTGGTCCTCCAGCACGCGCTTGATGGTGAGCGACAGGTTGTTGTAACCGGGGCGCTCGCCGTTGCGCGGGCTGGCAATGGAGTACTGGCGCGCGTGGTGTGGCTTGCCGTTGGCGTCGGTGCCGGGCGGCACGATGCCGATGGACTGGCCTTCGAGCACGGGGAACGGCATGCTGCCGAAGTCGAGCACCACATGGTGGGTGTCGTAGTCGTGGCCGGCCTGTTTGCCGACCTCGGTCACGCGCACGTTGCCCACCACGGTGGCGGTGACGGTTTTCTGCGCGGCCTTGGGGCCATACAGGTTGGTGTAAGCATGGGCGGCCGACCAGGGCGGCACATGGGCGCCAAACGCGCCCGAGTTGAACGCGGTCTCGCCGGTGGGGTCGGCCACCACGGCGGCTTCGGTCTCGGCCTCTGGCGCAGGCTCGCCGGCGGCATCGTCGCCGGCCAGTGCTTTGCGCTCTTCGGCAGACAACTCCACCGGCAGTTCGTCCCAGGTGAGCTGCTCGGCCAGCGAATAGACCTTGATGCGCGGCATGGTGCGGTAGTTGTCGATCGAACCCGTGGGGCACGGCGAGATGCAGTCGTTGCACCAGTTGCACTTTTCGGCGTCCACCACGTAGTTGCGCGAATCGTGCGTGATCGCGCCCACGGGGCAGATGGCTTCGCAGGTGTTGCAGCGGATGCAGATTTCAGGGTCGATCAGGTGCTGTTTGATCACAGCGGCTTCCATGGGGGCGTTCATGTGCGGTCTCCGGCGTCTCGAAAGGATGCTCTGTCGTCTGGATTGTCGTGACTTCGTTGGGGAAGTGCTTGGGCTGGGGCAAAAACTCGTTCGGGTCTCTTGTGGCTTCGGCCTGGCACCGCACGGGCCGGGGCGACCGACTCCGTTCGTGTCCCCCGCCGGCCTGCGGCCGGCTCCTCCTGTACCTCACTGCGCCGGTCACCCAGACCCGTGCTCATCAGAGGCAAAAAAAGGAACGCCCCGGTGTAGCCGGGGCGGGAGGTGCCCCACCCAGGATGCGGTGGAACCGGCTTTGCCGGGCCACTCGCATCGCCCCCTGGGGGGTGACGCGCCCTTGGGCGCGGCGCGGGGGGGTCAACAGTTCAAGCGAAGCGGATGTACTCAAAGTCCACCGGCTGGCGGTTGATGCCCATGACCGGCGGCGCGATCCAGTTGGCGAACTTGCCGGGATCGACCACGCGGCCCATGAGGCTGGCCACAAAAGCGCGGTCGCTCTCGCTGGGCAACCAGTTGTCGCGGTTGGCGTTCCATTCGGACTCGGAGATCACGCGGCCTTCGGGCGCCACTTTCACGCCCTTAAGCATGCCGATGTTGCGGTGGAAAGCCTTGTGCGGCACGGTCAGGCGCACGGGGATGCCGGCCTTCTCGATCACCTTGTTCCAGCGCTCCACGCCGCCCACGCTGTCCTTGATGTAGTCGTCGCGCAGCACTTCGTTCAACGCGTTGAGCATCGGCACTTCTTTTTCCACCAGCTGGCCGTTTTGCACGTTCAGCACCTTGTAGAACTGGCCCTTGAGCACGTGGTCGTCGGTGCGCTTGCCTTCTTCATAGCGCCCCTTGAGGCCGGTGCTGTAGAAGGTGGCGGCGTTGCTGGACTCGTCGGCACCGAACAGGTCGATCGTCACCGAGAAATGGAAGTTGAGGTAGCGCTGGATGGTGGGCAGGTCGATCACACCGGCGGCGCGCAGCTTGGCCGGGTCGTCGGTCTTGAGCTCGTTCATCACCTGGCAGGTGCGGTTGATCACGCGGCTCACGCCCGACTCGCCCACGAACATGTGGTGCGCTTCTTCGGTCAGCATGAACTTGGTGGTGCGGGCCAGCGGGTCGAAGCTCGACTCGGCCAGGGCGCACAGCTGGAACTTGCCGTCGCGGTCGGTGAAGTAGGTGAACATGAAGAACGACAGCCAGTCGGGCGTCTCTTCGTTGAAGGCTTCCAGAATGCGCGGGTTGTCAGCGTTGCCGCTGTTGCGCTCCAGCAGGGCTTCGCCTTCTTCGCGACCGTCTTTGCCGAAATACTTGTGCAGCAAATACACCATGGCCCACAGGTGGCGGCCTTCTTCCACGTTCACCTGGAACAGGTTGCGCAGGTCGTACTGGCTGGGCGCCGTCAGGCCCAGGTGGCGCTGCTGCTCCACCGAAGCCGGCTCGGTGTCACCCTGGGTGACGATGATGCGGCGCAGGTTGGCGCGGTATTCGCCAGGCACGTCTTGCCAGGCGGCTTCGCCCTTGTGGTCACCGAAATGGATCTTGCGGTCTTGCTCGGCGGGGTTCAGAAAGATGCCCCAGCGGTAGTCGGGCATCTTCACGTGGCCGAACTGCGCCCAGCCCTGCGGGTCCACGCTCACGGCGGTGCGCAGGTAGACGTCAAAGTTTTGCGAGCCGTCCGGGCCCATGTCGTCCCACCACTTCAGGTAGTTGGGCTGCCATTGCTCCAGCGCGCGCTGCAGCGTGCGGTCTTCGCTCAGGTTGACGTTGTTCGGAATTTTGTCGCTGTAGTCGATGGTGGACATGTTTTGGCTCCTGCAGGTTTCTCGTTCGGTGGACTGCTCTAAGGTTGCGGCTGGCTCCACCGGGAAACCCACCGCACAACAAGACTCAAGGGATCGGATCAGACGCGGTTCATGTCGAACTGCGCTTTGTCGCCTTTGCCGTAGACCTTCAGTGCACCCTTTTCGCCCACGGCGTTGGGGCGCTGGAAGATCCAGTTTTGCCAGGCGGTGAGGCGGCCAAACACGCGGGTGGCCATGTTTTCTTTTTGCGCAAAACGCAGGTTGGCTTCCAGGCCGGTCAGGGCGTCGGGCGACATGGACGCGCGCTCTTCCAGCGCCATGCGCACTTCGTCGGCCCAGTCGATGTCGTCGGGGGCGGCGGTCACCAGACCCAGGGCCAAGGCAGCGTCGGCGTCGAGTGACTTGCCGATAGCGCCGCGGGCGGCTTCCATCGGGCCCACCTCTTCATAAAAGCGGCGCTGCAGGCGCGACTGGTCGTTCACCATGGGCAAGAAGCCAAAGTTGAACTCGCTGAGCTGCAGCTTGGGTGCCTTGTCGGCGTCGTCGGGCAGGGCCAGCATGTAGGCGCGGTCGGCGCAGAAAGCCAGTTCGGCCAGCGTGCCGGCGAAGCAGGAGCCTTCTTCGATCAGGGCAAACAGACTGCGCGACGACACGTCCAGGCGGGCGAAGGTGCGGCGCAGCGCGCCGATGGTCTCGTTCACAAACCAGTGGTCTTTGTGGGCCAGCATCAGGGCGTCGTTGGCCAGCACCGCGGCGGCATCGCCTTCGGTCTTCAAGATCCAGGTGCCGATGTCGAGTTCGTTGGTGCGAAGGTTGAGGATGGCGTCGTCGAGCTCGCGGGCCATGTGCAGCGGGTACCAGGCGGCACCGGCGGCTTCGATGCCGGCTATTGTCGTGGGCTGCGCACCGCTCGGTGCCTTCAGGGTGAGGGTGGCGTTGCGCTTGGCGCGGTCGATCGCCACATTCACATAGGTGTAGGCAATGCCGTCGGCACTGTCGGTGCGCTCCACGCGGGGCAGCTGGACACCCTTGGCGCCGGCTGGGCGGCTGCTCTGGGCAGCCAGTTTCGCGGCGCGCTCGGTCACGGCGGCGGCAAACTGCTGCGGCTTGGCCACGGCGTCCACCAGGCGCCAGTCAACGGCTTTCTGGCCGCGCACGCCTTCGCTGGTGGTGCAGAAGATGTCGGCCAGGTCGTGGCGCACGTGGCGCTTGTCGGTCACGCGGGTCAGGCCGCCGGTGCCGGGCAACACGCCGAGCAGCGGCACTTCGGGCAGGCTCACAGCGCTGGAACGGTCGTCCACCAGCAAGATTTCGTCGCAAGCCAGGGCCAGCTCGTAGCCGCCACCGGCGCAGGCGCCGTTCAGGGCCGCCAGGAATTTCAGGCCGCTGTGCTTGCTGGTGTCTTCAATGCCGTTGCGGGTTTCGTTGGTGAACTTGCAGAAGTTCACTTTCCAGCCGTGGCTGGACACACCGAGCATGAAGATGTTGGCGCCAGAGCAAAACACACGGTCCTTGCCGCTGGTGACCACCACGGTGCGCACTTCGGGGTGCTCGAAGCGCACGCGGTTCAACGCATCGTGCAGCTCAATGTCCACACCCAGGTCGTAGCTGTTGAGCTTGAGCTTGTAGCCGGGGCGCAGGCCGCCGTCTTCGTCGATGTCGATCGACAGCGTGGCCACGTCGCCAGCAAAGGCGAGCTTCCAGTGGCGGTACTGGCTGGGTTCGGTGCGGTAGTCAACGGCGGTGCTGGTGGTCATGTCTGTCTCCTCGGGCGGGTGTTCGGCTGGGGGACACCCGTGGACACGGGTGCTGCACCGGGTCTGGCCTGCACTCAAACGCCTGTCAGAACCCGTTGATGTGAATAATATTGCATCTTTTTAAAAACGTCAATGCACTTTTATGCATGCCATGAAACACCCAGCACCTCGCGCACTTGCTGGCGCAGGGCGGCAAAGGCGTCGTCCACGTTGTAGGCACTGGTGTTGAATTGCAGATCGGCCTTGGAATAGAAGGCCGAGCGCCCGGCCAAAATGCGCTTCAAATCTTCCATGGCTTCGCGGCTGGCGGCCATGGGGCGCATGTCGCCTTGTGCCGCCACGCGGCCCATGTGGTCGGCCGGGTCGGCCTGCAGCCAGATGGTGGTGCAATGGCTCAGCAACAGGTTGAAGTTGGCGGCATCGGACACCAGGCCACCGGGGGTGGCAATCACCACCTCGGGGTAAATTTGAATCGCCTCTTCCAGCGCACGGCGCTCGTAGCGGCGGTAAGCCGGCGTGCCATAGAGCGCGTGGATTTCGTTGATGCTGCAGCCCGCAAATTTTTCAATTTCGCGGCTCAGTTCAATGAAGGCGTAGCCCAGGTCGTCGGCCAGGCGCTGACCCAGCGTGGACTTGCCCGCACCGCGCAGGCCAATGAGCGCAATGCGAGCGCTGCGGCCCACGTCACCCCCTGCCACAGCACCGCCGCCCAGCAGGCTGCCAATGGCCACGCGCGCGCGGCGCAGGTCGGCTTCGTTGCGGTTCTCCAGCAGCTCGCGTATGAGCAGCCATTCGGGCGAGCTGGTGGTCACGTCACCCAGCAGCTCGGTCAAGGAACAATGCAGCGCCTGCGACACCTGCAGCAGCACCAGCACCGACGCGTTGCCGGTGCCGTACTCCAGGTTGGCCAGGTGGCGCTCTGACACGTCGGCCGCCACGGCCACGGCCTTGCGCGTCATGCCGCGACGCGAGCGCAGCGTGCGCACCCGCTCACCCAGCGCCACCAGAAACGGGTGGCGCGGGGCTTCGTCGGGCGTGGCGTCGAGGGTGCCCGCCGCGGCGGGGGCCAGGTCCACGGCCGGGGCTTTTGCGGTCGCCAGTTGGTTCATAAATGTGCTCTTCAATTCAGGGAAAACCCTAGTTAGACTTGCCAGTCTGCGAAACATGCACTTTAATGCATGCTGTGTCAGGCGCAAGATAATGCATTTATAGCGTCAATCCCGACCGGCGAACAGCCCTCCCCGATACCCTTACCCAGCGAGACCCCATGACCACTCTGCCTTTGCTCCCCAACTTCCTCGCCGGCCGCTGGCAAACCGGTGCCGGCAACGGCACCACCCTGCTCGACCCGGTGCAGGGCACCGGCCTGGTGCGCGTGAGCAACACCGGCCTGGACCTGACCGAGGGCTTTGCCTTTGCCCGTGAACAGGGCGGCGAAGCCTTGCGAGCACTCACTTACAAACAACGGGCCGGTTTGCTCAGCGAGATGGTGAAAGTGCTGCAAGCCAACCGCGACGCCTACTACGAGATCGCCACCGCCAACTGCGGCACGGTAACCAAAGACTCGGCGGTGGACATCGACGGCGGCATCTTCACCCTGGGCTACTACGCCAAGCAGGGCGAGGCCCTGGGCGACGCGAACTTGCTGCTCGACGGCGAGCGCATCCGCATGGGCAAAGACCCGGTGTTCCAGACCCAACACGTGCTGAACCCCACGCGCGGCGTGGCGCTGTTCATCAACGCCTTCAACTTCCCGAGCTGGGGCCTGTGGGAAAAAGCGGCGCCCGCGCTGCTTTCGGGCGTGCCGGTGATCGTGAAACCCGCCACCGCCACCGCCTGGCTGACCCAGCGCATGGTGCAAGACGTGGTGGACGCCGGTATCTTGCCGGCGGGCGCGCTGTCGGTCATCTGCGGTTCGTCGGCCGGACTCATGGACCAGCTGCAGCCGTTTGACGTGGTGAGCTTCACCGGCTCGGCCGAAACGGCCCGCATCATCCGCAGCCACCCGGCGGTGGCCGAGCGGTCGGTGCGCTGCAACATTGAAGCCGACAGCCTGAACAGCGCCCTGCTCGACCCCGCCGCCACCGAAGGCAGCGAAGCCTTCAACCTGCTGGTGGCCGAAGTGGCGCGCGAAATGACCGGCAAGAGCGGCCAGAAATGCACCGCCATTCGGCGCATTTTTGTGCCGCGTGCCCTGTTTGACGCCGTGGCCCAGGCCATTGGCGCCAAGCTGGCCAAAACCACCGTGGGCAACCCCAGAAACGAAACCACGCGCATGGGCTCGCTGGTGAGCCGCGAGCAATTTGACAGCGTGCTGGCCGGCATCGACCACCTGAAAACCGAAGCCGAGGTGCTGTTTGACGGCAACAGCGCCGCCCTGGTGGACGCTGAGCGCGCGGTGGCCGCCTGCGTGGCGCCCGTGCTGCTGGGCCACCGCCAGCCCACGAAAGCCCAGGTGCTGCACGCGGTGGAGGTGTTTGGCCCGGTGGCCACGCTCATGGCCTATGACGACGAAGCGCAGGCCTACGCGCTGATTCGCCGCGGCGAAGGCTCGCTGGTGGCGTCGGTTTACAGCGCCGACCCGGCCTTCATGGCCCGCGCTGCGCAGGCGCTGGCCGACAGCCATGGCCGCGTGCACATCATCAGCCCCGACGTGGCCGCCAGCCAGACCGGCCACGGCAACGTGATGCCCATGAGCCTGCACGGCGGCCCCGGCCGCGCAGGTGGTGGCGAAGAGCTGGGCGGCCTGCGCGCGCTGGGCTTCTACCACCGCCGCAGCGCCGTGCAGGCCAGCAGCGCCGCGCTGGACGTGCTGGCCGCTACGGGCATATCTTTCAAACCGTGAGCCCGATCACCGTTTGAGTTGACTCAACGACCGTTCGCCCTGAGCTGGTCGAAGGGCTCGCGAGGGCTTCGACAGGCTCAGCCCGAACGGGGTGTATTGCAGAACATAGCAGGAGACAAACCATGAGCCACACCGAAACCACCGCCCCACCGGAGCGCTTCAACTTCGCCCGCCACCTGATCGCGCTCAACGCCGGCCGGGCTGGCAAAGCCGCGCTGATCGACGACGCCGGCTCGCTCACCTACGGCCAGCTGGCCGACCAGGTAGAGCGCTTTTCCGGTGCGCTACAGGCGCTGGGCCTGAAGCGCGAAGAGCGCGTGTTGTTGCTCATGCACGACTGCAGCGACTGGGTGGTGGCGTTTCTGGGCGCGCTGCACGCGGGCGTGGTGCCGGTGGCGGTGAACACCCTGCTCACGACCAAAGACTATGGCTACATGCTGGCCAACAGCCGGGCGCAAGCGGCGCTCGTCTCAGCCGCGCTGCTGCCCACGCTGCAAACGGCGCTGGAAGCGGGCGGCCACGAGGTGAAACACCTGGTGGTCTCACGCGCCCACGATGCCCTGCCTGCGGGCGCGCATGACATGGCAGCGCTCGTGGCCGCGCACGCCCCGGGCGAGGGTGCCGACACGCACGGCGACGAGCCTGCCTTCTGGCTGTATTCCAGCGGTTCCACCGGCAGTCCCAAAGGCACGGTGCACACACAGGCCAGCCTGTACTGGACCGCCGAGCTCTACGGCAAGGCGGTGCTGGGTCTGCAGGAAAACGACACGGTGTTTTCCGCCGCCAAACTGTTCTTTGCCTACGGCCTGGGCAACGGCCTGAGCTTCCCGCTGAGCGTGGGTGCCAGCGTGGTGCTGATGGCCGAGCGGCCCACGCCGCAGGCCACCTTCAAACGCATGGTGGACCACCAGCCCACGGTGTTTTTTGGTGCGCCCACCGGCTACGGCGGCATGCTGGCATCGCCCGACCTGCCGGCCAAAAGCCAGGTGGCGCTGCGCCTGTGCTCGTCGGCGGGCGAGGCGCTGCCGCGCGACATTGGCGAGCGCTGGACGGCCCATTTTGGCTGCGAGATCATCGACGGCATTGGCTCCACCGAGATGCTGCACATCTTTTTATCCAACCGCCCGGGCGACGTGCGCTACGGCACCACCGGCAAGGCGGTGCCAGGCTACGAGGTGCAATTGCGCAACGAAGACGGCAGCGTGATCACCGGCCACAACCAGATCGGTGATCTCTACATACAAGGCCCGAGCGCGGCGCTGATGTACTGGAACAACCGCGCCAAATCGCGCGACACCTTCCAGGGCAGCTGGACCAAAAGCGGCGACAAATACACCCGCGACCCCGACGGCTACTACACCTACGCCGGACGCAACGATGACATGCTCAAGGTCAGCGGCATCTACGTGAGCCCGTTCGAGGTGGAGGCCACCCTGGTGCAGCACCCAGCCGTGCTCGAAGCCGCTGTGATCGGCAAAACCGACGACGACGGCCTGACCAAAACCAAGGCCTATGTGGTGCTGAAAAATGGCGCGCAAGCCACCGAAGCCGAACTGCAGGCCTTCGTGAAAGAAAAACTCGCGCCTTACAAGTACCCGCGCTTCATTGAGTTCATGGACGAACTGCCCAAAACCGCCACCGGCAAGATCCAGCGCTTCAAGCTGCGCGACTTGGAAACGCAGCGGCTGTTTGAGCGCTAAAACGCTGATTCAGCGGGCGGGCTCCTGCGCCGATTGCGGGAGCCCAAACACCCGGTCAAACACCCAGGTGAACACCACCGTGTAGACCAGGAAAAACACCAAAATGCCCAGATCGGCCACGAAGGCCTCCCACCAGGTGATGCCCAGCCAGCCGGCCATGACGGGCACCAAAATCAGCGCCAGCCCACCCTCAAAGCCCAGCCCATGGGCAGCCCGGCGCTGCCACGACCGGCCCTTGACGGACTGACGCGATTCCCAGCGTTCAAAAAAGAAATTGAAGGTGTAGTTCCAGGCCAGCGCAATGCTGGACATGGTGACCGAAAGCCCCAACGAAGACAGCGGCGACTGCCCAAACACCAGCACCAGCATGGGCGCGACGCAGGCGATGGCAAAGGTCTCGTACAGGACGGCCTGAACGATGCGGCGGGTGCGGGGGGACAAAGACATGGACGCAGGCGGTTGCCGGAATTTCGGTGAAACCAAAGAAAAGGGCCGCTTCTGCGGCCCCGGGGTGTGCAGGCGAAAGCGGTTCAGGTTTCTTTCGAAATCTTGATGCTCGGAAACTTGCTGGAAAAGTCTTTGGCGCGGGCGGCGATCTTGATCGCCACCTGGCGCGCCACGGCTTTGTAGATGCCAGAAATTTCACCGTCCGGGTCGGCCACCACGGTGGGCATGCCGCTGTCGGCTTGCACGCGAATCTGCATGTTCAAGGGCAGTGCGCCCAGGTAGTCCATGCCGTATTCGGCCGCCATGTTTTTGCCGCCGTCGGCGCCAAAAATGTGCTCGGTGTGGCCGCAGTTGGGGCAGCAATACACCGCCATGTTTTCCACAATGCCCAAAATGGGCACGCCCACTTTTTCAAACATCTTGATGCCCTTGCGCGCGTCGAGCAGGGCAATGTCTTGCGGTGTGGTCACGATCACGGCGCCGGTCAGCGGCACGCGCTGGCTCAGGGTGAGCTGGATGTCGCCAGTACCGGGTGGCATGTCCACGATCAAATAGTCCAGGTCTTTCCAGTTGGTCTGGCGCAGCAACTGCTCCAGCGCCTGGGTGGCCATGGGGCCGCGCCAGATCATGGCTTCGTCGCGGTCCACCAGGAAACCAATCGAAATCACCTGCACGCCGTAGTTTTCCAGCGGCTCCATGGTCTGGCCGTCGGCGCTCTCGGGTCGGCCTTCCACGCCCATCATCATGGGCTGGCTGGGGCCGTAAATGTCGGCGTCCAGAATGCCGACCTTGGCACCCTCGGCAGCCAGCGCCAGCGCCAGGTTCACGGCGGTGGTGCTCTTGCCCACACCGCCCTTGCCCGAGGCCACGGCAATGATGTTTTTCACCTGCGGCAGCAGCTGCACACCGCGCTGCACGGCGTGGGCGGTGATCTTCATGCTCATGTTGACCGACACGTTGTCCACGCCGGCCACGCCCTTGGCGGCGGCAATGAGCGCCTTGCGCAGCGCTGGCATCTGGCTCTTGGCGGGGTAGCCCAGTTCCACGTCGAACGATACATCGCCGTCTTGCGTCTGCAGGTTCTTCACGGCCTTGGTAGACACGAAGTCCTTGCCGGTATTAGGGTCTGTTACAGCCTGCAGGGCAGCCAGCAGCGCTTGTTGGTCAACGGCCATGGTGGGGAATCTCCTGTGGGGAACGGTTTTTTGGTGTTGGAAGAGGTGGCGCGAAGTCTACCCGCCCGCCCGACCCCACCGGATACACACAAACACCATGAGGGCTTCCCCCAAAGCCACGTGGCGCCCTGGGGCGTGCAGCTTGCCAAGCCCCGTGCGCCCATGCGGCCTAAAATCACGGGTTCCCCTGATAGAAAGCCCCTGCCATGAGCCAGAGACGCCTGTTCGTCACCACCGCCCTGCCCTACGCCAACGGCCATTTCCACATCGGCCACATCATGGAGTACATCCAGGCCGACATCTGGGTGCGTTACCAGCGCATGCAGGGCCATGAAGTGCACTTCGTCTGCGCCGACGACGCGCACGGTGCACCGATCATGATTGCGGCCGAAAAGGCCGGCAAAACGCCGCAGCAGTTCGTGGCCGACATTGCCTCGGGCCGCAAACCCTACCTGGACGGTTTCCACATCGGGTTTGACAACTGGCACAGCACCGACGGACCCGAAAACCACCAGCTCGCACAAGACATTTACCGCGCGCTCAAGGCCAACGACCTGATCGAGACCCGCACCATCGAACAGTTTTTCGACCCCGCGAAAAACATGTTTTTGCCCGACCGCTTCATCAAGGGCGGTTGCCCCAAATGCGGCGCCAAAGACCAATACGGCGACAACTGCGAAGTGTGTGGCGCGGTGTACGCCCCCACCGAGTTGCACAACCCTTACTCGGCGCTCTCGGGCGCGGTGCCGGTGCTGAAAACGTCTGAGCACTTTTTCTTCAAGTTGTCCGACCCGCGCTGTCTGGCCTTCCTGGACCAGTGGACGCAAAGCGGTGCGGTGCAGCCCGAGGTGCTGAACAAAATTGCCGAGTGGATCGAACCCGGCCCGGACGGCAAACCCAAAATGGGCGACTGGGACATCAGCCGCGACGCGCCGTATTTCGGCATTGAAATTCCGGACGCACCGGGCAAGTATTTCTACGTGTGGCTGGACGCGCCCATTGGCTACCTGGCCTCGCTGAAAAACTACTTTGCCAAAACCGGGCGTGACTACGACGCCTTCATGGCCGACCCGACCACCGAGCAGTTCCACTTCATCGGCAAGGACATCATCACCTTCCACACGCTGTTCTGGCCGGCCATGCTGAAGTTCAGCGGCCGCAAGGTGCCCAACGCCGTCTTTGTGCACGGCTTCCTCACCATCAACAACGGCGAAAAGATGAGCAAGAGCCGGGGCACCGGCCTGAACCCGCTGAAATACCTGGAACTCGGCATGAACCCCGAGTGGCTGCGCTACTACCTGGCGGCCAAGCTCAGCGGCAAAAACGAAGACGTGGACTTCAACCCCGAAGACTTCATGGCCCGCGTCAACAGCGATCTGGTGGGCAAATACATCAACATCGCTTCGCGCGCAGCCGGTTTCATCGCCAAGCGCTTTGACGGCCGACTCGGTGCCGTGTCGGCCGACGGCGACGCCCTGCTGGACCACCTGCAAACCCTGGCGCCCACGGTGGCCGAGCTGTACGCCGAGCGCGAATACGGCAAGGCGCTGCGCGAAATCATGCTGCTGGCCGACCGCGTCAACGCTTATGTGGACCAAAACAAGCCCTGGGAACTGGCCAAGCAAGAAGGCATGGAAGGCCGCCTGCAAGATGTGTGCACCACCTGCATCGAAGCCTTCCGCCTGATCTCGCTCTACTTGAAGCCGGTGCTGCCCGCGCTGGCCGCCAACGTGGAAGCCTTCCTGAACATCGAGCCCCTCACCTTCGCTGACGCCGGCCGCCTGCTGGGCGCCGGCCACACCATTGGCGCCTACCAGCACCTGATGCAGCGCGTGGACGTGAAGCAGCTGGATGCGCTGTTTGAACCTCCGCCGGCAGCGGAAGAGCCCAAGACCGTGCCCGGTGGCGAGCCGATTGCCGACACGATCTCCATCGACGACTTCGCCAAAGTCGACCTGCGCATCGCACACATCGTGAATTGCGAAGCGGTGGAAGGCTCGACCAAGCTGCTGCGCCTGACGCTGGACGTGGGCGAAGGCAAGACCCGCAACGTGTTCAGCGGCATCGCCAGCGTCTACAAGCCCGAAGACCTGGTGGGCAAGCTCACCGTGATGGTGGCCAACCTGGCGCCTCGCAAGATGAAATTTGGCGTGAGCGAGGGCATGGTGCTGGCCGCCAGCCACGCCGACGAAAAGGCGCAGCCTGGCATTTACATCCTGAACCCGTGGCCGGGCGCCACACCCGGCATGCGCATCCACTGACCGCCGCGCATGTTTGAACCGATCCGCGGCTTCACCAGCCTGCAGCGCACGCCGCAGGCCGACTTGAAGCTGGGTTCGGTGCTGGCCTTTGTGGCCGGCGCGGCCAACGCGGGGGGTTTCCTGGCGGTGGGTCAGTACACCTCGCACATGACAGGCATCCTGTCGTCCGTAGCCGACAACCTGGTGCTGGGCCAGCTCGTGCTGGCGGGCGCCGGGGTGGGCGCGGTGCTGGCTTTTTTGCTCGGTGCCATGACCACCGCCTGGCTGGTCAACTGGGGCCTGCGGCGCGAACTGCGCAGCGCTTACGGCCTGCCGCTCATGCTTGAAGCCTCGCTGCTGTTGGTGTTTGGCCTGTTTGGTGCCGCCATCAGCCTGTTCACCACCGTGTTTCTGCCACTCACCGTGGTGCTGCTGTGTTTCATCATGGGCTTGCAAAACGCGGTCATCACCAAGATTTCACGCGCCGTCATCCGCACCACCCACATCACCGGCCTGCTCACCGATCTCGGCATCGAGCTGGGCAAACTGCTCTATGTGAACCGCCACCTGGGCCACCAGCCGGTGCGCGCCAACCGCCAGCGCCTGCGCGTGCACGGCCAGCTGATCGCCAGCTTCTTTCTGGGCGGCCTGGCCGGTGCGCTGGGCTTCAAATACGCGGGCTACATCAGCACCGTGCCGCTGGCGGCGCTGCTGTTGCTGCTGGTGCTGCGCCCGGCGCTGGACGACTGGCAGCGCCTGCGCGCAAACTGACCAGCGCTCAGCGGCTGCGGTCCAGATCCGGATCGCGCACCGACAGGGTTGAAACCACCCGCAGATCGGGCGAGAAGATCACCGTGAACACCTTGCTGTCGCTTTCGTTCGGCCCGTCCAGGTAGCGCCAGTCGTAGTGGGTTTCTTGCTTCAGGGCGTAGGTCGTGATCTTCATGGGCTTGCCGAGCATGCGGCGCACGTCTTCCATCATCATGCCGGGCTGCACCTGCGCAAAGGTGCGCGGGTTGAGCACCTGGCGCAGCGCGGTCATCTTGCCGTCGGGGCCAATGGTGATCATGTAGTTGGTGTGGCCTGCGGGCTGGCGGTTGTATTCGTACACCTGGGCGCCGTCCGGGCCGTCCCACACCGCTTCGGGGGCGCCGAAGCGCTCGCGCACGTCGGCCTCGGTGGACAGCCCCTCTTCCAGCTCGCTGATGTTTTGCGGGTCGCAGGCCGCCACCAGCAGGGCCAGCAGGCCCGCCAGCAACCAGCGGGGCAGGTGGTGCCAGGTCGTGTTCATCTGATCTCCCTCAAAAAACACCAAAAAGTCAGTGTAAACCCTCAGGTCGACGTCATCTTCCTGTAAGTTCTGCGAACCGTCGCAAACGGTAACATTTCACGATGCTGAAAAACCTGCCCCCCCTGGCGCCGTTTCGACCCCGCTTGCTGAACGACCTCAAGGGCTACAACAGCGAAAAACTGGCCAAAGACATGGGGGCCGGTGCCACGGTGGGCATTGTGGCGCTGCCGCTGGCCATGGCCTTTGCCATCGCCAGCGGGCTCAAACCCGAGGCCGGGCTGTGGACCGCGATCATTGCGGGCTTCATCATTTCAGCGCTTGGCGGCACCTCGGTGCAGATTGGCGGACCGGCGGGCGCGTTCATCGTCATCGTTTACGGCATCGTTGAGCGCTATGGCGTAGCCAACCTGCTGATCGCCACCGCCAGCGCCGGGGTGTTGCTGTTTTTGCTGGGCCTGTTCCGGCTGGGCACGCTGGTGCGCTACGTGCCGGTGAGCGTGGTGATTGGCTTCACCAACGGCATTGCGGTGCTCATCGGGCTGTCGCAGGTGCGCGACCTGCTGGGGCTGGACATCGCCAAAATGCCGGGCGACTTTTTCAGCCAGATCAGCACCCTTGCCGGCCACATTGGCAGCTTCAACCTGTACGCGTTTGGCCTGGGTGCGGTGTGCGTGGCGGGGCTGTTTGTGTGGCCGCGCCTGTGGGCGGTGGACTCGCAGTTTCGGCGCCAGCTCGACAAAATTGAAACCGTGAGCGCGTTGCGCGCCACATCGCGCGTGCCAGCGCCGGTGGTCGCGCTGATCTCGCTGTCTCTGGTGGCCTGGTTGTTCAGCCTGCCGGTGGAAACCATCGGCTCGCGCTTTGGCGGCATTCCGCAAGGGGCGCCCGCGTTTGAGCTGCCCGCTTTTTCATGGGAAACCGTGAAGATGCTGGTCACGCCCACCCTCACCATTGCGCTGCTGGGGGCCATTGAGTCGCTGTTGTGCGCGCGCGTGGCCGACCAGCTGGGCGACGCGCCCAAACACGACCCCAACCAGGAACTGATGGCCCAGGGCATTGCCAACGCCGTGGTGCCGTTCTTTGGCGGCATGCCCGCCACCGGCACCATTGCCCGCACGGTGACCAACATCCGTTCGGGCGCGGTGTCGCCCGTGGCGGGTATGGTGCACGCCCTCACGCTGGCCGCCGTGGTGCTGCTGGCCGCGCCGCTGGCGGCCCACATACCGCTGGCGGTGCTGGCGGGTGTGCTGATGTTTGTGGCCTGGAACATGGGCGAATGGCGCGAGTTTGGCCGCCTCAAGCAGTTCAGCAACCACTACCGGCTCATGATGGTGTCCACTTTTCTGGTCACGATCGTGTTTGACCTGACGGTGGCGGTGGAACTGGGCCTGGTGCTGGCCGTGGTGCTGTTTGTGCGCCGCCAGAGCGACATCTTTCGCGCCGAGCCCATTTCGCGCAACGGCCAGCAGCTCACCTTCCGGCTGTATGGCTCGCTGTTTTTTGGTGCCGTGGCCAAGATCGATCCCATCGTGGCCGAGGTCGAGGCCTCACCCACCCCGGTCAACGTGATGCTGGACGCCACCCAGCTCATCTCGCTCGACACCACCGGGCTGGATGCGCTGGAACAGTTGCACAAAGCGGTGCACAAGCGCGGGGGCCACCTGGGCATCGTGGGGCTGAACGCCCAACCCCGCTCGCTGATGGAGCGCTCGGGTTTCGCGGCCCATCTGCACACCTTTCAGTGAAGCCCCCGGCCGCCCCACATGCAACACAGCCCGGCCCCGCTCCAGAGCCCGATTGCCGAACGCATGGACTGGCTGTTTGGCCTGGCCCAGCGGCACGCGCAAGACTACGCCAGCCCCGAAGCCTGGCTGGCGCGGCAGCGCTACCTGGCCCGCCACCCCACGGCCATCCTGGTGATGAAGTGCATGGACGGGCGCATCAACATCCCCATTGCCACCCAGACGCCCAAGGGCATCATCCAGCCGTTTCGCAACCTCGGCGGCATCTTCAACCTGGGCTGGCCGCACCTGGGCGAAACGCTCACCGCCACCATGGACAAGGTGGTGCGCAGCGGCCGCCAAGCCCTGGTGATGATCACCTACCACTATTCGAAGGGCGACGAGCGCCGGGGCTGTGCCGGCTTTCACTACCGCACCGACGACGCACGCGCCCACACGCTCGACATCCAGCGCGAGGTGTCGGTGTTGTTTGGGGCCACCCACGGCACGGTCTATCCGCTGGTCTGTGGCTTCGAGACGGACGAAGACGCGATCGTGGTGCACGGCACCCAGGGCGAGACCCTGAACCTGGCCGAACTCGGTGAAGCCGACCGTGAAACCCTGCCGGCGCGTCTGTTGCAATTGCTGCCGGACATGCCGACCCAGATCCGCGCCGACCTGTTGCCGTTGCTGGAGGGCAACTTGAAGCACATTGCGGCCATCCGGCGGCTGACCCGCACCCTGGACATTGAGCACCGCGAGTGGATGATCTGCGTCGGGCGCGGGTTTGACTGGTTGCACCTGCCCAACCTGGCCCTGATCATCGGCCCCTACAGCCCCGACCTGGCCGACCCGATCCGCAAGGCGGCCGGCATCATCCGGGCCAATATGCGCGCGGGCCGCATTCCGGACGATGGCTTTCTGGTGCTGTCGTCCGTGCCCTACGAAGACATCGGGGTGGACCGCGCCCGCGCCTTGCTCAAGTCCAACTTCATGGCCGACTTCGCAGCCGATATGGTGCGGCACGAATTCCCCGACCTGGCCCCTCTGATGACGGTGCGCAAGACCCTGCTGAACTGGCACAGCCGGGCGGTTGAGCCGCTCTGACTGCGTCCGGCTGGGGGCGCCCGCAGCCGCCAAAGCCGGACACATCCGGGAAACCCCGATGGGTCGCTAAAATGGGCCTCCTTCCTCTGAGCGCCGACCATGTCCTTCTTTGCCCGCCCGCACTACGCTTCCGACACGACCCAGTTCATCGCCCAGCTCAAGGCCGACCGCCCCGCGCTGGAACAGGAGCAGCGCCAGGGCCGTGCCCTGCTGTGGGACAAGCAGATCGACCGCAGCTTCCAGACCGATGCAGAGACCGCCACCGTGGCACAACAGCCCTACGTGTACCAGACGGGTTCTGACCACACCTGAACCGGCTGCCTCGCGCACCGCTCATGAGTCCTGAGGCCACCACACTCAACGCCGCCCCTGCGGGGCTGGACGACGTGTTGCCCAAGGTGGTGGACCACGTCGCCCTGGCCAGGCTGTACGGCGAACCGCTGTTTGCCATGCCACGGGACCTTTACATCCCGCCCGACGCACTGCAGGTTTTCCTGGAGGCCTTTGAAGGCCCGCTGGACCTGCTGCTCTACCTGATCCGCAAGCAGAACTTCAACATCCTCGACATCCCGATGGCGGCGGTGACGCGGCAGTACCTGGCCTATGTGGACGAGATCCGCGCCAGCAACCTGGAGCTAGCAGCCGAATACCTGCTCATGGCGGCGATGCTGATCGAGATCAAGTCGCGCATGCTGCTGCCGCCCAAAAAGGTGGCCGAGGGCGAAGAAGCCGAAGACCCCCGCGCCGAGCTGGTGCGCCGCCTGCTCGAATACGAGCAAATGAAGCTGGCCGCCCAGCGCCTGGCCGACCAGCCCCAATACGGACGCGACTTTCTGCGCGCGCAGGTCTATGTGGAGCAGGCGCTGGTGCCCCGGTTCCCAGACGTGACACCGATTGACCTGCAAACCGCCTGGCGTGACATATTGAAGCGCGCCAAGCTGGTGCAACACCACAAGATAAGCCGCGAAGAACTCTCGGTGCGCGAACACATGAGCATCGTGCTGCGCCACCTGCAAGGCCGCAAGTTCGTCGAATTTGGCGAGCTTTTTGACCCTGAAAAAGGCCAGCCCGTGCTGGTGGTGACCTTCATCGCCATGCTGGAACTGGCCAAGGAAACCCTGATCGAGCTGACCCAGGCCGAGGCCTTTGCCCCCATTTATGTGCGGCTGGCCTACACACCGCGCTGACACCCGGCACCCAGCTCACCACCGCCCCCATCCACCGAAGTGCTGGCCCCAGCGCCCCGCCGTTGCCCAGCCTACCGAACCCCACCCCCGGCATGACCACCCTCCTTGAATTTGACGTTCTCATCATCGGCAGCGGTCTGGCGGGCCTGACCGCTGCGCTCAACCTATCCACCACCCACCGGGTGGCCGTGGTGACCAAGCGCGGGCTCAGCGATGGTTCCAGCATGTGGGCACAGGGCGGCATTGCCGCGGTACTGGCCGAAGGTGACAGCTTTCAGTCGCATGTGGACGACACCCTGGTGGCCGGCGCTGGCCTGTGCGACCTGGAAGCCACCCGCTTCACGGTCGAACACGCGCCCGCCGCCGTGGCCTGGCTGCAAGAGCTGGGCGTGCCGTTTTCCACCGAACACGGCGAGCTGCACCTGACCCGCGAGGGTGGCCACAGCCACCGCCGCATCGTGCACGCCACCGACGCCACCGGCGCTGCCGTGCAGGCCACGCTGATCCAGCGGCTCAAAGACACCCCGAGCATTGCGGTGTTTGAACACCACATGCTGGTGGACCTGATCACCGACCGCAAACTGCCGGGCCACAGCAAGTCCGCGGCATCCACCCGCTGCCACGGCGCCTACATATTGGACGAAGAGCGCGACGAAGTCATCACCTTCAGCGCCGCCCACACCGTGCTGGCCACCGGCGGCGCCGGCAAGGTGTACCTCTACACCACCAACCCCGACACCGCCACCGGCGACGGCATTGCCGCGGCCTGGCGCGCGGGCTGCCGGGTGGGCAACATGGAATTCATCCAGTTCCACCCCACCTGCCTGTACCACCCGCACGCCAAGAGCTTCCTGATCACAGAAGCGGTGCGCGGCGAGGGTGGCCAACTGAAGCTGCCCCCAGCGCTGGGCAGCCACCGCTTCATGCCCGACCACGACCCGCGCGCCGAGCTGGCGCCACGCGACGTGGTGGCCCGCGCCATCGACTTCGAAATGAAAAAGCACGGCCTGGACTGCGTGCACCTAGACATTTCGCACCAGAGCCCCGAGTTTTTGCACGAGCACTTTCCCAACATCCTGGCGCGCTGCGCCGAGCTGGGCATCGACATCACGAAAGAACCGATTCCGGTGGTGCCCGCGGCCCATTACACCTGCGGCGGCGTGCTCACCGATCTGGCCGGGCACACCGACATCCAGGGCCTGTACGCGGTGGGCGAAACCACCTTCACCGGCCTGCACGGCGCCAACCGGCTGGCCAGCAATTCGCTGGTGGAGTGCATGGTGTTTGCCCAAGGCGCCGTAGCCGCCATCCGCAACACCGCCCCGGCGCAAAGCCCCGCCATGCCGCAATGGGACGAAAGCCGCGTGACCGACGCCGACGAGCGGGTGGTGATTTCCCACAACTGGGACGAACTGCGCCGCTTCATGTGGGATTACGTCGGCATTGTGCGCACCAACAAACGCCTGGAGCGCGCGGCGCACCGCATCACGCTGCTGCAACGCGAAATCCACGAGTTTTATTCCCAGTTCCACGTCACCCGCGACCTGCTGGAACTGCGCAACCTGGTGCAAGTGGCCGACCTGATCGTGATGAGCGCCATGCTGCGCCGGGAAAGCCGCGGCCTGCACTTCAGCCGCGACTACCCCGACCTGCTGCCAGAAGCCAAGCCCACGATCCTGACGCCACCGGCTAGATAGGGATCCCCCCGCGCCGCGCTGCGCGCGTCACCCCCCAGGGGGCCATGCGAGTGGCCCGGCGGCCGGATCCACCGCATCCTGTGGTGGGGCACGCGCTGCGGGAAGGGCTTTGGCTGCTTATGCTGCGCCGATGTGGGGCACCAGCGCGCCTGCGTCCTGACCACCCCGCAAGGCGGCGGTGAAAGCCAGCATGCGGTCAATGGGCTGACGGGCGCGGGGAATCAGCGCAGGGTCCACGTGGATCTGGTTCAGGCCTTTTTTCAGCACCTGGGCCACGCCGGCCAGGCCGTTCATGGCCATCCAGGGGCAATGCGCGCAGCTTTTGCAGGTGGCACTGTTGCCGGCGGTGGGCGCTTCAATGAACACCTTGCCGGGATTCTGCATGCGCAGCATGTGCATCATGCCGTTGTCGGTGGCCACAATGAATTCCGGCGCATCCATCTCTCGTGCCGCCTGCAAAATGCCCGAAGTCGAACCCACCGCATCGGCCAGGGCAATCACGTCCGCCGGGCTTTCTGGGTGCACCAGCACCTTGGCCAGGGGGTGCTGTTTTTTAAGCGCTTCCAGCTCAAAGGCCTTGAACTCGTCGTGAACAATGCACGAGCCGGTCCACATCACCATGTCGGCCCCGGTTTCGCGCTGGATGTAGCCGCCCAGGTGTTTGTCAGGCGCCCACAAAATCTTGTGGCCCTTGTCTTTAAGCGCGCGCACGATGTCCAGCGCGCAGCTGCTGGTGACCAGCCAATCCGAGCGCGCCTTCACCGCCGCACTGGTGTTGGCGTACACCACCACGGTGCGGTCGGGGTGGGCGTCACAAAACGCATTGAACGCATCAATCGGGCAGCCCAGGTCGAGCGAGCAGTTGGCGTCCAGGTCGGGCATGAGCACGGTTTTTTCCGGGCTCAAAATTTTGGCGGTCTCGCCCATGAAGCGCACACCCGACACCACCAGCGTCTGCGCCGCGTGGTCGCGGCCAAAGCGGGCCATCTCCAGCGAGTCGCTCACGATACCGCCGGTTTCAATCGCCAGATCTTGCAGGTCGGGGTGCACGTAATAGTGCGACACCATCACCGCGTTGCGCTCTTTGAGCAGGCGGCGAATGCGCTCTTTCAGCTCGGCGCGCTGCTTGGGGCCAGGCTCCACTGGCACGCGCGCCCAGGCGTGTTTGGTCGGGCAGGCGGGTTGTTCGTATTCAACGTCGATGAGGGTCGTGTCAGTCATGTCAGTGATTCCAGTCAGCGCCACAGGTGCAGCGCAAAAAATGCCAGAGCACAGCGGAACTGGCTTTGCCAGGCCGCCATTGCCGCCCCCTTGAGGGGGTCGCAAGCAGCGCGGCAGGGGCGGGTCAATCCATGCGCATGGAGAAGTCGACAGCCTTCACGTCTTTCGTCAAGGCGCCAATGGAAATGCGGTCAACACCGGTTTCTGCAAGGGCGC
Organism: Hydrogenophaga sp. L99; assembly: GCF_058731905.1. NCBI lineage: Bacteria > Pseudomonadati > Pseudomonadota > Betaproteobacteria > Burkholderiales > Comamonadaceae > Hydrogenophaga > Hydrogenophaga sp. L99. Next base: position 2,676,903 of record NZ_CM178972.1, read on the forward strand.
GCACGGTCTGCAAGTTCACGCCACCCGAAATCTCCAGCACGGCACGGCCCGCATTGCTGAGCACAGCGGCCTGCAAGGTCGGTATGTCCATGTTGTCCAGCAGCACCATGGTGGCGCCACAGGCCAGCGCCTCGTTGAGCTGGGGCAATGTTTCCACTTCAATTTCAACAAAACGCGCCTGGGGTGCGGTGTCCTTTACCCGCTGCAACACCGCCGCCACGCCACCGGCGGCGGCAATGTGGTTTTCCTTGATCAGCACGGCGTCGTACAAACCAATGCGGTGGTTCACACCGCCACCGGTGGTGACCGCGTATTTTTGCGCCAGCCGCAGGCCTGGCAGCGTTTTGCGGGTGTCCACAATCTGTGCCCGGGTGCCGGCCACCGCTGCCACGTAGGTGGCGGTTTTCGTGGCCACGGCCGACAGCAGCTGCAGAAAATTCAGCGCGGTGCGCTCGGCCGTCAGCAGCGGCTGCGCCAGGCCTTCAATCTCCAGCACCACCTGGTCGCCACGGCAGCGCTGGCCCTCGGTCACATGCCAGGTGAGCTGCGCTTGCGGGTCCAGTGCAAGCAGCGCAGCCTCCACCCAGGGGGAGCCACAGATCACGGCGTCTTCGCGCGCCAGGATGCGCGCCCGGGTGCGGCGGGAGGGATCGACCAGGGACGCGGTCAGGTCGCCGGAGCCCACATCTTCAGCCAGTGCGCGCGCCACATCGGCGCTGGCCAATGCGGCCAGATCGGTCGGGGTGAATTCAGACAGGTGTTTCATGGGACGCAAGCATAACGGGATCGAATATAGTGCCCCCATTCTCAACGCCATGCCACCAACCCGAGGGACATCGAGATGAGCACACCCCAATCTGCAGCCCCCACAGCCACGCCCTATGGCACCTTGCCAGCCGCTTCGCCACTGCCGCAACGCAAGCCGGTGAGTCTGCCCAGGCTGATGGAAATGCGCGAACGTGGTGAAAAAATCACCATGCTCACGTCCTACGACGCCACCTTTGCCGCCGTAGCCGATGCCGCCGGCGTGGAGTGCATCCTGGTGGGCGACTCGCTCGGCATGGTGTGCCAGGGGCTGTCGAGCACCGTGGGCGTGACGCTGGAGACCATGCGCTACCACACCGAAAGCGTGGTGCGTGGCCTGCAGCGCGTGCAGGCCACCGCCTGGGTGATTGCCGACCTGCCCTTTGGCAGCTACCACGAGAGCAAAGAACAGGCGCTGCGCAGTGCCGCTGAGCTGATGCGCGCTGGCGCCCACATGGTCAAACTGGAAGGCGGCGGCTGGACCGCCCCGACCGTGCACTTTCTGGTGGAACGCGGCATTCCGGTGTGCGCCCACCTGGGCCTCACCCCCCAAACCGTCCACGCGCTCGGTGGCTACCGGGTGCAAGGGCGCGGCGACGCGGCCGCGCTCACGCTCAGGCGCCACGCGTTTGAGCTGCAAGACGCCGGCGCCACCATGCTGGTGCTGGAAATGGTGCCGGCCGTGGTGGCAGCCGAAATCACCACCGAGCTCACGACCTGCCACACCATCGGGATCGGCGCTGGCAAAGGCACAGCAGGCCAGGTGCTGGTGATGCACGACATGCTGGGCATCAACCTGGGCAAAAACCCCAAGTTCGTGCGCAACTTCATGGACGGCGCGAGCAGCGTGCGCGAAGCCATGGCCGCCTATGTGGCCGCTGTCAAAAACGGCAGCTTCCCCGACGACCAACTCCACGCCTGGTGAACAGGACCACCCCTGCCGCGCTGCGAGCGACCCCCTCAAGTAGGCAACACCTGCCGTCTGGCGAAGCCAGCCCGGCGGTGTTTTTTGGCAACCTCCCCTCTGTCTGACATGCAACTCGTCCACACCATCAAAGACCTGCGCGCGGCGCTGAAACCGTTCGACTCTCCCGTTTTTGTGCCCACCATGGGCAACTTGCACGATGGTCATCTGGCGCTGGTGCGCACCGGCAAGCCGCTGGGTGACGTGACCGTGTCGAGCATTTTCGTGAACCGCCTGCAGTTCGCACCACACGAGGATTTCGATACCTATCCGCGCACGCTGCAGGCCGATTGCGACCGGCTGGAACAAGCCGGTTGCGACGTGGTGTTTGCGCCTTCCGAAAAAGAGCTTTACCCGGAGCCACAGGGCTTCAAGATCCATCCACCCGCCGAGCTGGCCGACATCCTGGAGGGGCACTTCCGTCCTGGGTTCTTCATCGGTGTCAGCACGGTGGTGATGAAGCTGTTTCAGTGCGTGTTTTCAGAAGCCAAAGGACCGCGCCACGCGCTGTTTGGAAAGAAGGATTACCAGCAGCAAATGGTGATCCGGCGCATGGTGCAGCAGTTCGCGCTGCCCGTCACCATCGTGGCCGGGGAGACCCAGCGCGCACCCGATGGGCTAGCGCTGAGCTCGCGCAACGGTTACCTGAGCGACGCCGAACGCGCCGAGGCGGTGCAGCTGTCCATGGCCCTGCGCAGCCTGGCACGCGACGCGCTCGCCGCCGCCGAAGGCCTGCCGCGTCAGCAAGAAGCACTGGAAGCGCGCGCCATGCAAGCGCTGGCCTCGCGAGGCTGGCAGCCCGACTACATGACGGTGCGCCGCCGCACCGATTTGCAGCCTCCTGCGGCCGCTGACGCCACGGCCGCACAAAGCCTCGTGGTCCTGGGTGCGGCCCGGCTGGGGCAAACGCGGTTGATCGACAACTTCGAGGTGTAGATATATTCCCCCCGCGCCGCCTGCGGCGTCACCCCACCAGGGGGGCGATGCTGGCGGCCCGGCTGAGCCGGTTCCGCGGCATCCTGGGTGGGGGGCACTGCGCGCCGGCGGCGGTTCTGCCGTGCGGGCTCCTGGGTCGTTTCAAAGACTGTGAGTGCCTGCGGCGTTGACTACACCGTTTCGTCTTTGGGGTCGCGCCCCATCAGGGCGGCCACGGCTTGCGCGGGTTTCAATTGGCCGTCCAGCAGCGCCACCACAGCTTCGCTGATCGGCATGTCCACGCCGAGCATGCGGGCGCGCTGCACCACGGTGCGGGCGCTGTAAACGCCCTCGGCCACGTGACCCAGTGAGTCCACGGCCTGTTGCAGGCTCAAGCCCTGCGCCAGCAACTGGCCCACTTTGCGGTTGCGTGACAAGTCGCCGGTGGCGGTCAGCACCAGATCGCCCAGGCCCGACAGGCCCATGAACGTGTCCACCCGTGCGCCGAGCGCCAAGCCCAGGCGGGTCATTTCGGACAGTCCCCGGGTGATCAGCGCGGCCCGAGCATTCAGGCCCAGGTTCAACCCGTCGCACAGCCCGGTGGCAATGGCCAGCACGTTTTTCACCGCACCGCCCACTTCCACGCCCACGATGTCTTCGTTGGCGTAAACACGCAGCGCTGGGCTGTGAAACGCCGCCACCAGCGCAGCGCGCACGCTGGCGTGCTCGCTGGCCGCCACCAGGGCGGTGGGCTGGCCGCGGGCCACCTCTTGGGCAAAGCTGGGGCCACTGAGCACACCCGCTTGCAGCTGTGGCGCGACCTCGGCCCGAATTTCGTGCCCCATAAGCCCCATGGCAGGCTCGCCACGGGGTGCCTCGAAGCCCTTGCACAGCCAAGCCACCGGGGCCGGCTGCTCGCGCAAGCACTCCAGCATGCCGCGCAGCCCCGCCATGGGGGTGGCCACGATCACCAGATCAGCACCGTGGGTGGGCGCGTCTGGGCCACCCAGCGGTGCGTGTGAAACCTGTAAGCCTTCAGGCAACGCAAACCCGGGCAGGTAGCGCCGGTTTTCTCGCTGGGCCTGCATGTCTGCCGCCTGTGCAGCGTCGCGGGCCCACAGCGTGACGCGGTGCGCCTGCCCCGAAGGCCCCGCCGCGCTGATGGCCAGCGCCGTGCCCCAGGCACCAGCGCCGAGCACGGCGATGTTCAGGGGTGCTGTTGCGCCCACAGCCTGCACGCTTATTGCGTGACGATACGGGGGGCGTCTTCAGCGGCCTGCGCCTGCTGCTGCTCGTACATGGCCTGAAAGTTGATCTCGGCCAGGTGCACGGGCGGGAAGCCGCCACGCTGGATCAGGTCGGCCACGTTGCTGCGCAGGTAGGGGTAGACGATTTGCGGGCAAGCGATGCCCATGATCGGACCCATCTGCTCTTGGGGCAGGTTGCGAATTTCAAAAATGCCAGCCTGCTTGGCTTCGACCAGGAACACGGTTTTGTCCTTGATCTTGGTCTGCACGGTGGCGGTGACACAGACCTCGTACACGCCGTCGGCCACCGGGTTGGCTTCCACGCCCAGCTGAATGTCCACCGAAGGCTGCTCTTGCTCCAGCAAGATGGCGGGCGAATTGGGCTGCTCCAGGGAAGCCTCTTTCAAGTAGACGCGCTGGATCTGGAAAATGGGTTCTTGGGTGTCGGCCATGTGAAGTCTCTAATAGTCTGGAAAAACGAAACCCGCCGGGGAAATGCGTTCCCGCAGCGGGCACCGGTGGTGATTATGTCAGCCCCGTCGCACAGGACTCAACGGCCTCAGCCGCTCAGGCTTGCAGCATGGGCACCAGGCCGCCCTTTGCATCGAGCGCATGCAGATCGTCGCAGCCGCCCACATGGGTTTCACCAATGAAGATTTGCGGCACGCTGGTGCGCCCGGTCAGGCCTTTCATGTGCGCGCGCAGCTCGGGTTGCCCGTCAACAAAGACTTCTTCAAGCTGGGTCACGCCACGGGCTTGCAGCAAGGCCTTGGCGCGGCTGCAATAGGGGCAATACGCGCTGGTGTACATCTTGACGGTGGTCATGCGGAATCCTGAAAAAAGGTTGCGGGGAAATCGGCCGGAATGATCAGGCTTTTTCAACCGGCAAGCTGGCCGTGCGCCAGGCACCCATGCCACCCGCCAGGGAATGGCTGTTCTCGTAGCCCAGCTTCTTGGCAATGGCCACAGCGCGCTTGGAACGCATGCCCGACGCGCACACCAAAATAACCGGCGTGGCTTTGTTCTTCACCGCACCGGTCAGCTTGGCTTCCAGGTCGGCCAGAGGAATGTTCTTGGCACCCACCACATGCCCGGCCGCAAATTCATCGGCGCCACACACATCGATCACGGCGGCCTTCTCGCGGTTCATCAACTGCACCGCCTGAGCGGGGTTGAGCGAATCTGCTCCGCCCCCGGCGGTCAGTGCCGGGAACATCAACATGGCACCCGCGCTGAACGCTACGGCAATCAAAATCCAGTTTTCAATAAAAAAACTCACGGGGACACCTTTCAGTTAAGCCCGCGATTTTAGAATGTCTGGCTGGACTGTGTGGGCCACGTTGCGCCGCAGTTCAACTCGGACCCGCTCTGCGCAGTGCTGTCACCCTGGTTTTGCGCGCATCAACGCCCTCATCTACCCATGTACAAACTCGTCCTGATCCGCCACGGTGAATCCACCTGGAACCTTGAAAACCGCTTCACCGGCTGGACCGATGTGGACCTGACGCCGACCGGCGTGTCCCAAGCGATGTCGGCCGGCAAACTGCTCAAGGCCGAAGGCTACGACTTCGATATTGCCTACACCAGCGTCCTCAAGCGGGCCATTCACACCCTCTGGTACACCCTGGACGAGATGGACCGCACCTGGCTGCCCGTGGTGAAGAGCTGGCGCCTGAACGAGCGCCACTACGGCGCCCTGCAGGGCCTGAACAAGGCCGACATGGCCAAACAATATGGCGACGAGCAGGTGCTGATCTGGCGCCGCAGCTACGACACGCCACCGCCCGCACTGGAGCCGACCGACCCGCGCTGCGAGCGCAGCGACCGCCGCTACGCCCTGCTGCAACCCGACCAGGTGCCCCTGACCGAATGCCTGAAAGACACAGTGGCCCGCGTCATGCCGTTCTGGAACGAGGCGCTGGCACCCGCCATCAAGGCCGGCAAACGCGTGGTGGTGGCCGCCCACGGCAACAGCATCCGTGCCATGGTGAAGTACCTCGAAGGCATCAGCGACGCAGACATTGTGGGCATCAACATCCCCAACGGCATTCCGCTGGTGTACGAACTGGACGCCGATCTGAAGCTCATCAAGCGTTACTACCTGGGGGACGCCGAAGCCGCAGCGGCCGCGGCGGCTGCCGTCGCGGCACAAGGCAAGGGCTGAAGGCCACCCGCTGAGGCACCAAAGGCTTTACGGAACCGAAATACCCGGGCTTGCTCCAAGGTGTATATTGCTTTGCAGCAGGCGCCTCCGGCACCGCTCAGGTTTGTTTTGAGGTATTTCCATGGGTAAATTTGTGGGTCAAAAGCTGAAAATTGCGGGCTGGGTTGCCATTGGCGCGGTGGCTGGCGCGCTCACCACCGTACAACTGCAGGCGGTGGCTCGGGGCACGCTGGCGCCCTTGCCACTCGAAGAGCTGCAACAGCTCGCTGCGGTGTTTGGCATGGTCAAGACCGACTACGTGGAGCCGGTGGATGAGAAAAAACTCATCTCCGAAGCCATCTCTGGCATGGTGGCCAGCCTCGATCCGCACTCCCAGTATTTCGACAAAAAGTCGTTCAAGGAATTCCGCGAAGGCACCAGCGGCCGGTTCGTGGGCGTGGGCATTGAAATCACCATGGAAGACGGTCTGGTCAAGGTGGTTTCGCCCATCGAAGACTCACCTGCTTTCCGCGCCGGACTCAAAACCGGCGACCTGATCACCAAGATCGATGACACGGCCGTGAAGGGCCTGTCGATCAACGACGCGGTCAAGCTCATGCGGGGCGAGCCGCGCACCAAGGTGCTGCTCACCATTTTCCGCAAGGACGAAAACCGCAGTTTTCCGGTGACGATCACGCGCGAAGAAATCAAAACCCAGAGCGTCAAGTCCAAGGTGGTCGAGCCCGGCTACGCCTGGGTTCGGGTGTCGCAGTTCCAGGAACGGACCATTGAAGACTTTGCCCGCAAAGTGGAAGAGATCTACAAGGCCGACCCCAAGCTCAAGGGCTTGGTGCTGGACCTGCGCAACGACCCGGGCGGTTTGCTGGACGCAGCGGTTGCGCTGTCAGCAGCGTTTCTGCCTGAAAACGTCACGGTGGTGTCGACCAACGGCCAGCTCGAAGACAGCAAATTTGTCTACAAGGCGATTCCGCAGCACTACCTGCGCCGCGGTGGCCCGGACCCGATCAAGCGGCTGACCGACGCCACCCAGGGCGCACTGAAAAAAGTACCGCTGGTGGTGCTGGTGAACGAAGGCTCTGCATCGGCCAGCGAAATCGTGGCGGGCGCCTTGCAAGACCACAAACGCGCCACCATTCTGGGCAGCCAGACGTTCGGCAAGGGCTCGGTGCAAACCGTGCGTCCCCTCGGGCCAGAAACCGGCCTGAAGCTGACCACCGCGCGCTACTACACGCCCTCGGGCAACTCCATTCAGGCCAAGGGGATCGTGCCCGACGTGATGGTGGACGAAACCCTCGAAGGCAATGTGTTTGCCGCCCTGCGTACCCGCGAGGCCGACCTGCAAAAGCACCTGGGCAACGGCAAAGACGCCGAACCGCCCATGACCGATGCGCGCCGCGCTGAGGAACAGCAGCGCGAAGAAGCGCGTGAGCAAGCCCGCAAACGCCTGGAAGAAGAAGCCAAGAAGAACCCGGGCCAACGCCTGGTGCCGGAATTTGGCAGCGAAAAAGACTTCCAGCTGCAACAAGCGCTCAACCAGCTCAAAGGCCAGCCGGTGGTGGTGAGCAAGACGCTGACGGTGCGCAGCGCCGAAGAGAAAAAAGACAACTGACCCTGCGGCGGCCCTGCCGCAGCGACTGCCCTTGAACGACGCCCAGCTCCTGCGCTATTCGCGCCACATCTTGCTCAACGAACTCGGCGTTGAAGGGCAAGAGCAGTTGCTGGCGTCGCACGCGCTGGTGATCGGTGCCGGCGGCCTGGGCTCGCCGGTGGCCTTGTACCTGGGCAGCGCGGGTGTTGGCCGCATCACGGTGGTCGACCACGATGTGGTGGACGAAACCAACCTGCAGCGCCAGATTGCACACAACCTGGCCCGGGTGGGCATGGCCAAGGCGCTGTCGGTGCAGCAGGCCGTCGCCGCGATCAACCCCGACGTGGTTGTTGCGCCCGTGGTGCAACGGGCTGACGAGACCCTGCTGAACACACTGGTGGCGCAAGCCGACGTGGTGCTCGACTGCACCGACAATTTCACCACCCGCCACGCCATCAACCGCGCCTGCGTGGAGCACGGCAAACCGCTGGTGTCGGGCGCCGCCATCCGCATGGACGGCCAGCTCAGTGTGTTTGACCCGCGCGTGCCAGGCAACCCCTGCTATGCCTGCGTATTTCCCGAAGACAGCGGCGTGGAAGAAACCCGCTGCGCCACCATGGGCGTGTTTGCGCCACTGGTGGGCATTGTGGGCACCATGCAGGCCGCTGAAGCGCTGAAGCTGCTGACGGGGCAGGGCTCGCGCTTGACCGGGCGCCTGCTGATGCTGGACGGCCGCGACCTGGCCTTTAACGAAATCGCCCTGCCCCAAAACCCGCAGTGTGCGGTGTGCGGCCAGCCGCACGCCTGAAGCCGCAAGCCGCGTGCCTCAAGGCAGAGAACACGGCCCGTGCCGGCGCCGAAATTCACGCGGTGTTTCAGCACCGTCCACACCAAACACCCCTTTGCGTTCGGCACGCGCCTGCGCTTCTTCGGCCGCGTAAGGCCCGAGGCTGCGCCGCCAGCGGGAAGACCAGGCGTGGCCGCCACGCACCAGCACGGCGGCCATGTCATCGCCACCGGCAGTGACTTGCGCCAAGCCGCGGCCGTAGGTGTCAAACGCGCGTACGCGAACCGTCACCACCTGGTCGAGCACGCGCACGGCCAGTGCATCGCGGGCGGCTGGGCCACCGCTCTGGCAAATCTCTGGGGCATCCACGCCGTCCAGCCGCAACTTGCGGTAGCGGCCACCGGCCAGCGGCTTGACCCACAGCGTATCGCCATCAAACACCCGGGTGACGCGGCCGGTAAAGGTGAAAGGCAATGGCTGCCTGGCCTGACTGGGGGCGGCGCCGGCAGCTGCATCCGACCGGGCCCAACCAGTGGCTGGGCCAGCCAGCGCAGCGGCCACCAGCAGGGCAAGCGAACCACGTGGCGCACACCAAAGGCTCGTGTATTTGTAAAACGTCATGCAGGTAGTCTGCCAGCTTCAAGGCCAGACAAAAGGCAGCGGCGCACGGCACGGGCCGTTTGTCACACCGATCACACAGCCATGTAGCGCCCCGGACGGTGGTTGATGGCCAGTGTCATGTTGAGCACCAACGCACCCAGCACCGACCAGAGGATTTGCGACCAGTCGACCACCGCCATGGCGGCCAACACAATGGCGCAGTCAAAGGCCATTTGAACGTGGCCAGCGCGCCAGCCAAAACGCTCTTGCAGGTACAGCACCAGGACGTTGAAACCACCCAGACTGGCGCGGTGGCGAAACAGCATCAACATGCCAGCCCCCATGAGCAGGCCTCCCGTGACCGCGGCAAAACCGGTAGACAACGCAGCAAAGGTGATGCCCTGCGGCACCCATTGCACAAAGACTGCCAGCAGCGCCACGGCGGCAAAGGTTTTGAGCGTGAACACCCAACCCATGCGCTGAAAAGCCAGGCCGTAAAACGGCAGGTTGATGGCAAAAAACACGAGGCTGAAGTTCCAGCCGGTGGCGTAGTGCAGCAAAAATGCCAGGCCCGCCGTGCCGCCGGTGATCAGCCCAGTGTGGCGAAACATGACCACCCCCAACGCCACAAACAACGTGCCGGTGAGCAAGGCCTGAATGTCTTCATGCGGCTTGTGGCGGCTCGGTGGCAAGGTGGTTTGACTGGTGGGGGTTACGGGACGAAAACGAGACAACCAAGTGGACACGGGCAGGCACCAAAATTAAAAAAGCCCGCGCAACGCGGCCACAGCGCTGCAGTGTCTCCGATGGCTGCAGCCGCGGGTTTGATACAGGTCAGGCCCTGCGTGCGCCCACGCGCCACCCGATCAACCTTTTTTAGAACCGGCCAGCAACAAGGCCCCGCCCACCACGATGGCGCCCACGCCCACCCACATGGGCACGTTCACCGTTTCCTTTTCTTTCACGGACAGTTCCACCGGACCGAGCTTGATCACCTCGGTGTCTTTGGTGTAGCTGAAGCTGCCGTACAGCAACCCCGCTATGCCGGCTGCAATGCACAGGATGCCGGCCAATTTGATTGCGTTCATGAAGTTTTCCATTCCATCACTGGACGTGCAACCCGGGTCCGAAAAGACACAGGCGCCAGACCGTGGCCCATGATGCACCAAAGTGGCGACTCAGGCTGTAACGATCCAGCCTTCCAGGGGATCGAATGGCGGGAGTCCCCAGCACGGGTGCCCGGCACTGTGCTGGGTCTGGGCCCAGGCTGCCTGCAGCAGGCAAAGCACCGCGTCCAGGCTGTCGCCGCTGGCGTCGTCGGCCAGTGCGTCGCGCTGCGCATGGCTGAGCTTGAGGCGCAGCTGGGCGCCCTGCAACAGCGGCACCAAGCCGCTTTCCAGCGCGTTGATGAGTGTCTTGCGGGCAATCAGGCGGTCAGGCGTCTGCCGCGTCTTGTCGTCGCTCTTGTACGAGGTGTTGCCCAACACGCTGCGCGCGAGTAGGCCGGGGTAGGCTTCCAGGGCCATGCGGTTCGGATCGCCGGGGTGCAAACCCGGCAGGGTGACACCCGCATCGATCAAGCGCGGCACACCCGCATGCAGCATGAAAGCCACCGGCGGGTTGACCCATTTCATGCTCGGACTGGAGCCTGCGGGGACGTCGGTAGCGCGGTGGGCAAACTTGCCGCCTACCGGGCGCGCGTCGCAGAACGCGGCGAACGCATCGCGGATGGTGGAGCGGTCCAGGCTGGCGTAGTGCGCCATGCAGTCGCGCCAGCCGGTCGGCCAGCCCAGCGTGGTCACCAGTTCACGCGGCAAGCCAAAGGGTAGATCAAAACCACCCACCCATATCTGCGGGCGGCTGAGCCGTTCACCCCAGGCGTCCAGCGTCTCGAACCGCTCCATGTTGCCCAAGAGGACGCGGCCACGGTCCAGGGTGCCGACGGCCAGGGTGATGGGCTTGCGGCGGCTGGGTGCACTGGTGAAATCGCACCCCAGCAGGGCGGTGGTCACGCCGAACGGTAGGCCAGGAGCCCGGTGGAAAGCAGCAAACCCACGGCGCTCAAGCGCGACCGATGATGCTGGCCGTGGCCATCAACTCTTCGAGCAGCGCCAGTGAGACCTTGCCCGACACGGCGTAGGGATCGAACTCGGGACGCTCGGAGTACTTCAGCACGATCGAGGTGTTGAGCTTGGACAGGTTGACCTGGCCCATGGTCCAGCCACCAAAGCGGCGCTCGGAGATTTCTTCGTAGTGCAGCAGCACCGCGTCGGTGTGGCGCTTGTCGGCCACGATGTGGTTGTAAAGGGTGTTGACCGCCGTGCGCCCGCCTTCAATGGCTTGCAGAAACACGCCGCCGCCGTAGCACAGCACACCGGTGATGCCGTTGCCAATGTTGTGCGAACGGGAGGCTTCGAGGATGGACTCGATCAGACGGGCGCTGTCTTTATCGACGGCGCGGCTGACGTAAAGCAGGCGTACAAGCATGGGAACCTTCAGATAAAACGGGGTGGCAACGCTGGGCTGGGTTCAGCGTGGAATCAACGAGAGGAATTCGCGCCGGAGGTTGGGGTCTTTGAGAAACACGCCGCGCATGACCGAGTTGATCATCTTGCTGTCCATGTCTTTCACACCACGCCAGGCCATGCAGTAATGGCTGGCTTCCATCACCAGGGCCAGGCCGTCGGGCTGGGTTTTTTCCTGGATCAAATCGGCCAGTTGCACCACGGCCTCTTCCTGGATCTGCGGTCGGCCCATGATCCATTCGGCCAGACGCGCGTACTTGGACAGACCAATCACATTGGTGTGCTCGTTGGGCATGATGCCAATCCAGATCTTGCCGATGACCGGGCAGAAGTGGTGGCTGCAGGCACTGCGCACGGTGATCGGGCCAACGATCATGAGTTCGTTGAGGTGCTCGGCGTTGGGAAATTCGGTGACCGCAGGGCCCTTCACGTAGCGGCCGTTGAACACCTCTTTGATGTACATCTTGGCCACGCGGCGCGCGGTGTCACCGGTGTTGTGGTCGTTATCGAGGTCAATGACCAGGCTCTCCAACACGCCTTGCATCTTGCCGGCCACCTCGTCGAGCAGCTTGTCCAGCTCGCCCGGCTGAATGAACTCAGCGATGTTGTCGTTGGAGTGAAAGCGCTGCCGTGCGGCTTTGACGCGCTCTCGAATTTTGACCGACACAGGCACACCCTGGTCGTCATCGGCGGGGAGGGCTGGGGTCATGTCAGGTTCTGTTTTCACGAGCATGCGACATGCTAACACCGGCACCTTGAGCCCACTGCCCGCCCTGAATAACTGGGAATCTCTTGGGGTTTTGACCCGTCCCAGATCAACCCCACCCCGAGCGCTTGGCGCATCTGCCGAGGTCAGTAACGGTGGCCCGTGATGAACAACACGGCACGCATGATGCCGAAAGCGATGCGGTCGAGCACACGTTGATGGTAGGGACGCTGGCTCAGGCTCGTGGCATGCAATTGCTGTCCACTGCGGATGACGTGGTCGTCCAGGCAATCGTGCAGCAAAGCGGCAAAGCGCCTGTCGGTGGTCATCACGTTGGCCTCTCGCGCCAAGAGCATCGACAAAGGATCCAGGTTGGTCGAACCCACCGTCGCCCAGCGCTGGTCAAACACGGCCACTTTCGCATGCAAGGCACTGGGCGCGTACTCGTGGATTTCAATACCCGCATTCAACAAGGTCTGGTACACCGGGCGCGCCGCGCGGTACTGAAAAAAATGCTCGTACTTGCCCTGCAACAACAAGCGCACGCGCACACCGCGCCCCACAGCGAGCATGAGAGCCCGCCGCAGCTTGCGCCCGGGAATGAAGTAGGCGTTGGCAATGACAATGTCGCGTCGCGCCTCGCCAATGGCCTTCAGGTAGGCACGTTCTATATCGTGCCGGTGGGTCACGTTGTCGCGCAGCAGCAAAGCGGCGCGGGCACCATCGACGCCCAGCGAGGCGGGCGCTGTCTCGCTGGACTCAACAGCCGCAGCACCAGGAAAGTCCAAGCCAGTTCGGGACTCGATCTTCGCCAGCAGACGCGAAAAATCGCCCACCGGGCGGGTGGCACGCAACGCCTGCCAAGCCGCGCGAAATTCCCGCTGCCGGGCCTTGCGCACCGCCTGCAGGCGCCACCACAACTGCTCCATGGTTTCCACCATGTCGTCCACCAGCGGGCCAGCCACCTGCAACGAAAAATCGAGTCTGGGTGCCAGCAAACGGCCCAGCGCCACATCGTCTTGATCGTCAATGATGTTGATGCCGCCACAAAACCCAACCGTGCCGTCCACCACACACAGCTTGCGGTGCAACCGCCGCCAGCGGCTGGGCAACAGCAAGCCCAGGCGCCCCAGCGGCGCGTAAACCCGCCAGCGCACGCCGGCTTTGGCAAAGCGCTGCACCCATTCGGTGGGCATGCGGGGCGTGCCCACACCGTCGATCACCAGCCGCACCGCCACGCCACGCAATGCGGCCCGCTCCAAGGCCTCGGCCACGCTCAGCGCCGAGCCCGCAAATTCAAAAATATAGGTTTCCAGGTGCACCACCGAGCGCGCGGCATCCATGGCCTCCACCAAGGCAGGGAACAGCGCCGAGCCGTTTTGCAGCAAAACCAGCTGGTGACCCCCTTTCATGCCCCCAGCACCCCGGCGCCCAGGCGCATCGGCGTCCAGCGGCAGGCCCGTGCTCACAGCTCCAGCTCGGCAATGAGCGGCAAGTGATCGGACATGCGTGTCCAGGCCCGCCCGTGAGGCACATGGGCCGACACCGGCTTGAGCCCCCGCACAAAAATACGGTCCAGATGCAGCAGCGGCAAGCGCGACGGGTAGGTCGGCAAGCGAATGCCGTCAAACGTGCGCAGGTCCAGGTCGGCCATGGGTTTGAGCAGCTGGGCGCCCCAGTCGTTGAAATCTCCCGCCACGATCAGCGGGGCATCAGACGGCAACTCGGCAGCAATGTAATGCCCCAGGCGCTGCACCTGGCGCTCACGGCTGGCATGAATCAACCCCAGGTGCACCACCACCACATGCACAGCGACCCCGTCCACCAGCAACTGCACATGCAACAGCCCGCGTTGCTCAAAACGGTGGTCGGACACATCCGAATGTTTGCTCTCCAGCACCGGCCAGCGCGAGAGCAGCGCGTTGCCGTGTTCGCCGTGGCGCGTCACGGCATTGGTTCGGTACACAGCCTCGTAACCGTCCGGCGTCAGGTAGTTTGCCTGGTCCAGATCGGGCCAGCGGGTGAAGTGCTTTTCCAGCTTGCGGTTGTGGCTGCGCACCTCTTGCAGACACACGATGTCGGCATCAAACTGCTCCACCGCGTGCGCCAGGTTGTGAATTTCCAGCCGGCGCCCCGGACCCAGGCCCTGCACGCCTTTGTGGATGTTGTAAGTTGCGACTCGAACGATGCTCATGCCCAAATCATGCCACCAATGGACTCGGGTTTGCTGCCCAGGGTGACTGATGCCAGCAGGTGCGAATTCAGCGGCTGCGCCGGTGCGGGAGCTGCAAAATAGCCTCGGCATTGGACGGTGAAAAACAGCGCTCGGCCGCCTCGGCCCAAGGCAACCAGACTTGTGCCTGGTGCTCGCGGGGACTCAAGACCACAGACAGCGGCTGCGGGATGCACAGACCAAAAAGTCGCTCGGTGTTGCGGGTCACGCCGGGTGCGTAGCGGTGCCGCCACTGCGGGTAAATTTCGTACACATTTTCCAGGCCCCAGTCGGTCAGTACGTGGCCGGGTGCCTGGGCGTCCAGCCCGGTTTCCTCGGCCACCTCGCGAGAGGCCGCCACTGCAAACGGTTCGTCTTCCTGGTCGAGAGATCCGGTCACCGACTGCCAGAAACCCGGTGCATCGGCACGCTCGATCAGCAGCACCTCCAGCGCCGGGGTGTGGATCACCACCAGCACCGACTGCGGAATTTTGTACGGGCGCGCCGAAGTCAAGAAAGCCTCACAGCCAGCGCCGTCCTGCTCGCTGCCACAGTCGCCAAGCCGACCAAGCGCCCCAGCTCAGGCGAAACAGCCGCGTCGGCTTTCGGACCACCCAGACCACGCCCACCGTCAGCACCGGCAAGAGCACGGCCGTCGGACGGGATCGCACCCAGACCCACGCATCCTGTGCATGGTCGGCCAAGGTGAACGCTGGCGCGAGCGCGCGCAGGTTGGTGTCCAGCTGGCCGCGCAGCTGCTGGGAACGCAACACCAGGGCTTGCCGTCGCTGCGCGAGCGCTTGTTGGGATTGCGCCATGGGCTCAGGAACGCAGCTGCTCGCGGTCCTGCCGCAACTCGGCCAGGCTGCTGGCGAACAGGGCCGAGCCGCGGCGCGCGCGCTGCCATGCCATCCAGGTGGCGATGCCACCCAGAGTGAGAAAGAGCGTGGCAAACACCGCCAGCGCCAACAGGCGCTGTGTGTCCCACAGCGCCACCGTGATGAAGATGGCCAAAAAGCCCAGGCCCATGGCCAACAGAAGCGCCGCCACCAAGCCCCACAGCAACAGACCGACCACGCGCACCACCTCTTCCTGCGCTTCGACACTGAGCAGCTCCAGGCGCACCTGCAACAGTGTCAACACCGTGCCGGCGAAGCCCTTGAGCGAAGCGCTCAGGCGGGTGGGCGGTGGCCTGTCCATGCCGATCAGCGTCGACCGATCAGCAACCCGATCACCAGGCCCACGCCCACCGCGGCGCCAATGGCAGGCCAGGGGTGCTCGTGTACGTAGTCGTCGGTGGCGCGAGCCACTTCTTTGGTTTTGACCTTGACCTTGTCTTCCAGGTCGCCCAGCTTGTGCCGCGCGTCCATGAGATTGCCGCGAATGCGTTCGCGCATCTCCACCAACTTGCCTTCGGTCTGACCCGCAGTGGCCGTCAGCAGCTCCTCGGCATCCGCAATCACGCGTTGCAAGTCGCGCACCAGTTTTTCCTTGTTGACCTGGGTATCGCTGGCGAAATCGTTCATGGCATTCCTCCTGGTAATGGGTTGTCAAAGCGTCTCAAACAAGACCGTCAACAGACTGTGATTGTGCTGCGATAGTTCCCAGCGAACCAGCGCTGGGCCCAAGCTCTCATGAACGACCGGACAAACTCAGACTGTCTTCGCCAGATCCACGTTGCGCAGGCGGATGTGCAGTTCGCGAAGCTGTTTTTCATCCACCAGACTGGGCGCTTGCGTCAAGAGGCACTGGGCGCGCTGGGTCTTGGGGAAGGCGATCACGTCGCGGATCGAGTCGGCACCGGTCATGAGCGTGACGATACGGTCCAGGCCAAAGGCCAGGCCGCCGTGGGGCGGAGCGCCGTATTGCAATGCGTCGAGCAAGAAGCCAAACTTGATCTGCGCTTCTTCGGGCGTGATCTTCAGTGCGTCAAACACTTTTTGCTGCACGCCAGCGGTGTGGATACGCACCGAACCACCGCCGATTTCCCAGCCGTTCAAGACCATGTCATAGCCTTTGGCAATGCACTTCTCGGGTGCGGTGACCATCCAGTCTTCGTGGCCGTCTTTGGGCGCGGTAAAGGGGTGGTGCACGGCGGTCCAGCGGTCGGCTTCTTCGTCGTGTTCAAACATGGGGAAGTCCACCACCCACATCGGTGCCCAGCGGGCTTCGAACAGGCCGTTTTTCTTGCCCAGCTCGCTGTGGCCGATCTTGATGCGCAGCGCGCCGATGGCGTCGTTCACCACCTTGGCCTTGTCGGCGCCGAAGAAGATGATGTCGCCGTCTTGCGCGCCGGTGCGCTTCAAAATCTCGGTCACGGCCGCGTCGTGCAGGTTCTTCACAATCGGGCTCTGCAGGCCGTCGCGGCCTTTGGCCACTTCGTTGACCTTGATCCAAGCCAGGCCCTTGGCGCCGTAGATTTTGACGAAGTCGGTGTAGGCGTCGATTTCGCTGCGGCTGATTTCCGCGCCGCCGCGCACGCACAAGGCCACCACTCGGCCGTTCTTCATCGTGGCCGGCGCGCTGAACACTTTGAAATCCACGTCGGCCATCACGTCGGTCAGCTCGGTGAATTCGAGTTTGACGCGCAAGTCGGGCTTGTCGGAGCCGAAGCGGTGCATGGCTTCGCTGTAGGCCATCACCGGGAACTCGCCCAGGTCCACACCCAGGGTGTTCTGGAACACGGTTTTGATCATGCCCTGGAACATGTCACGGATGTCTTCCTCGGTCAGGAACGAGGTTTCAATATCGATCTGCGTGAACTCTGGCTGGCGATCGGCGCGCAGGTCTTCGTCGCGGAAGCACTTGGTGATCTGGTAGTAACGGTCGAAGCCGGCCACCATGAGCAGCTGCTTGAACAGCTGGGGCGACTGCGGCAGCGCGAAGAAGTGGCCGTCGTGCACGCGGCTGGGCACGAGGTAGTCGCGAGCGCCTTCCGGTGTGCTCTTGGTCAGCATCGGGGTTTCGATGTCGATGAAGCCGTTGGCATCGAGAAACTTGCGCACTTCCATGGCCACGCGGTAGCGCAGCATCAGGTTGTTTTGCATGTACGAGCGGCGCAGGTCCAGCACGCGGTGCGTGAGGCGGGTGGTTTCGCTCAGGTTGTCGTCGTCGAGCTGAAACGGCGGCGTCACCGACGGGTTGAGCACCTTGAGTTCGTGGCACAGCAGCTCGATCTTGCCGCTCTTGAGGTTGTCGTTGGTGGTGCCGTCAGGGCGCGCGCGCACCAGGCCGGTGATCTGCACGCAGTATTCGTTGCGCACGTCTTCGGCCACCTTGAACATGTCGGCGCGGTCGGGGTCGCACACCACTTGTACGTAGCCTTCGCGGTCGCGCAGGTCGACAAAAATGACGCCGCCGTGGTCGCGTCGGCGGTTGACCCACCCGCACAGGGTCACGGTCTGGCCCAGCAGGGCTTCGGTCACAAGACCGCAATAGTGGGTACGCATAGCCATGGCAATTTTTCTTTCAACAGTGTCGCCACCGAGGTGGCGGGGAAACATTCAGGACGGGGTGTTGGTGGCGCTGGCCGCAGCCATTTGCGCCACTTGAAGTTGGGCATTGTTCGGCCCGCCAGGCACGATCACACCCATGGAAACGATGTAGGTCAGCGCGGCATCGACGCTCATCTGCAGTTCGACACAGGCGCTTTTGCGCACCATCACAAAATAGCCGCCGGTGGGGTTGGGCGTGGTGGGCACAAAAACGCTGTAAAAATCATCTTGCGGGCTGGCGCCACCAGGCTGCGCC
The DNA here is from genome assembly GCF_058731905.1 of Hydrogenophaga sp. L99. NCBI lineage: Bacteria > Pseudomonadati > Pseudomonadota > Betaproteobacteria > Burkholderiales > Comamonadaceae > Hydrogenophaga > Hydrogenophaga sp. L99. The sequence goes on from NZ_CM178972.1 coordinate 2,695,165, forward strand.
TGCAATTGGCGCAACACATCACCCGCAGGAGCGCCGGTCAAAAAGGCGATGGTCCACATGCCTTCGTGAGGCCACTGCACCAGCAGCGCCTTGCGAAAAGCGTTGCCTTTTTCAGAAAACAGGGTGTCCGATATCTGTTTGACGCCGGAATAAATGGAGCGCACCACCGGAATGCGGTGCAGCAAGGCGTGCCACCAGTGCACCAGCTTGTTGCCAATGATGTTGGACGCCAACGCGCCAATGGACAGCACCACCGCCAGGGCAAACACCACCCCCAGCCCGGGCACATGCACGCCCAGCAACTGGTCGGGATGCCAGTTGACGGGCAAGATATGCAGCGTCTGGTCCAGCGTGGTGACGACCCAGTCCAGCACCCACAGGGTGATGATCAGGGGCACCAGAACCAGCAGGCCAGCGAGCAGCCATTTGCGCAAGGAGGGCATCAGGGCGGTCTCAGGTGGACGTCGTCGAGCCTGATGATGGCGCCGGCGAGGCAGCGGGAGCCGCGGCCGGTGCCGCAGCAGGAGCCGGCGCCGCGGTGGAGGCACCGGCAGGCTTGGCTGCTTCAGCCGCAGCCGGGGCAGCACCCTCTGCGGACACGGCCGGCGGGGTGGCGGTGTTGCCACCGCGAAAATCGGTGACGTACCAGCCTGAGCCCTTGAGCTGGAAGCCGGCAGCGGTTACCTGCTTGCGAAAACTGGGCTGACCGCAGGCTGGGCAAACGCTCAGCGGGTCATCGGACATTTTTTGCAACACGTCCTTGGCATGGCCGCAGGACTCGCACTTGTAGGCATAGATGGGCATGACGTGAACCAGTAGGGGACTCGGGGTCGCTTCGGCAAATGCAGTGGCCAGGGGCCGGGCCGTCATTCGCCGAAGGGAAGTTGAACAAAACCCGACATTATAAATTGGGGGTCCGGCGCTGTGCCGTCCACCGGTCAGGCACTTGGCCGCTCGGCAGTCCGTGCAGGGGGTGCGGTCTCAGCCACTCACCACAGGCGCACGCGCACCAGCAGCTGCATGACGAGCAAACCCAGCAAGAAGCCCAGTCCGCCATACAAAATGGCCTGCAGCAAACGGTTGGTGCGGCGCTGTTCGGTCAGCAAGCTATCGAGTTCGCGGCGCAACTCGTGGGGTTTGTGCTGCAGGTAGTCGTGCAGCAGCCGCGGCAGCGCAGGCAGCAGCTTGGCGTATTGCGGGGCTTCGGCCTTGAGTTGCTCCAGCAACTTCTTGGGGCCCAGCTGGTCCACCATCCACGTTTCCAGGAAAGGCTTCGCGGTGTTCCACAGGTCCAGCTCGGGGTCCAGGTCGCGGCCCAGGCCCTCGATGTTGAGCAGGGTTTTCTGCAACAGCACCAGCTGCGGCTGGATCTCCACCTGGAAACGGCGCGAGGTCTGAAACAGGCGCATCAGCACCATGCCCAGCGAAATTTCTTTCAGGGGGCGATCGAAATACGGCTCACACACGGCACGAATGGCAGACTCCAACTCGTCCACCCGCGTGTCACCCGGCACCCAGCCCGACTCGATGTGCAGCTCGGCGACCCGCTTGTAGTCGCGGCGGAAGAAGGCGGTGAAGTTTTGCGCCAGGTATTCTTTGTCGAACTCGGTGAGCGTGCCGACGATGCCGAAATCGAGCGAGATGTAGCGCCCAAACGTGGCCGGGTCCACACTGACCTGGATGTTGCCCGGATGCATGTCGGCGTGAAAGAAGCCGTCTCGAAAAACCTGGGTGAAAAACAGGGTCACGCCATCGCGCGCCAGCTTGGGAATGTCCACCCCCAAGCGGCGCAACTCGTCCACCTTGTTGATGGGCAGGCCGTGCATGCGCTCCATCACCATCACCTCGGTGTGGCAGTAGTCCCAGAGCATTTCGGGAATGAGCACCAGGTCCAGACCCTGCATGTTGCGGCGCAGCTGGGCCGCGTTGGCGGCCTCCCGCACCAGGTCCAACTCGTCGTGCAGGTATTTGTCGAACTCGGCCACCACCTCTTTGGGTTTCAGGCGCTTGCCGTCGGCCGACAAAGCGTCCACCCAGCCGGCCATCATGCGCATCAGGCTCAGGTCTTTGTCGATGACCGGCAGCATGTTGGGCCGCAGCACCTTGACTGCGACCTCGCGTCCGCCATGGCGGCCATCGCGCAGGGTGGCAAAGTGAACCTGTGCGATGGACGCACTGGCCACCGGCACCTGCTCAAAGTGCGAAAACACCGCGTCCAGCGGTTTGCCAAACGCGCGCTCGATGGTGGCCACCGCCACCGCGCTGGGAAACGGTGGCACACGGTCTTGCAGGCGGGCGAGCTCGTCGGCAATATCGGGTGGCAGCAGGTCGCGGCGGGTGGACAGCACCTGCCCGAACTTCACGAAGATCGGCCCCAGCCGCTCAAGTGCCTCACGCAGGCGCTGGCCGCGCGGTGCGTCCAGATTGCGGCCAATGGAAACAATGCGCGTCAGCAGCCGGATGCCGCGGCCCCGAAAGCTGGAGAGCACCAACTCGTCCAACCCATAGCGCAGCACCACCCAGACAATGAACGCGCCTCGAAACAAGCGATTCATGCGGCGGTTCCGTCAGCACCTGGGGCGGTTGCAGCCGGTGGGGCTTCGGCGGGTGCCGGTGGAGCGCCTGGTGACGCAAAAGGCGGCCGGGGGAAACCTTCGGGCTTGCGTGCCACGAACGACTTGACGGCCTGCGCCGCCGAACGGGCAAAACGCGTCAGCGTGTGGGCGGGGGCGTCGCCCACGAACCGCGACAGGTCTTCTTCTGGGTCCCAGCGCACGTTGTCCACCAGCCAGGCCACCTCGGCCGCCAGTTGCACATCGCCCTGAATGTCCACACCGGGCTTGTCACCGGCCAGCACCGTCTGCGCCAGGGCCAGGGGTGAAGTCTGGGTCAGGGTCACCCGCAGTTCGGGCTGGGCGTCGGGCGCTGCGCGTTCGAGCAGGCCCGCAGCGGTGGGGGTGAGCGTGAGGTGAAATTCGCCCCACTGCATCTTCACCGGTTTGCCTTTTTGGCGCCGCAGACGGTCTTGTGCGGCTTTTTCCTGCATGAGCACATGGTTGAGAAACAGAACGATGCGGTTCTGCAACTCATCCACCACCCAGTCAGGCGGCCTCACGGCACCCAGCAGGGATTGCAGGAAATTGGGAAGGGAGCCGCCAGTGGACGGTCCAGACGAAAAAACGGGGGGTTCATTTTTCATGACCCCCCGATTTTGACGGATAAAGCCAGGCGCAACGGGTGCGCGGGGCTCTTGTTTGCGACGGCGGCTACTGCAACGCCTGAACGCCCGCCACCAACCAGCCACCCGACCCGTTCTTGGGGCGGGTGATGTTCCAGACCTCACGGAAAGGATTGGGCCCGGCTGACACGTCTTCCCGGATCAAGCCCGAAAATTCGACGCTGGCCATGTAGCCCGCATCCATTTCTTCGATACCCAGCAAATGGGCTTCCAGCATCACCACCTCGGTCTTGTTGACCGTGCCACCACCCGAGCGCTCCCGCTCAGACAGCTGGCTCTGGATCTGCTCCAGCATGCCATCGGTCATCATGGCGCGCAGACTGGGAATGTCTGAACGGTCCCAGGCGTCTTGCAGGCTGAGAAAGTTGGCCTTGGAAGCCTTGAGAAAGCCTTCGGCATCAAAACCGGCGGGAACGCCCCACCCCTGCGATCCCGACAAGGACGAGCCGATCATGGAACCACCGGCTGCGGCATCAGAAGCGCCAGCATGGCTCTCCCACGGGCGGGCAGAGGCGTCATTGCCCACGTTCTTCGGGCTGTAACCCCGCGGCGTGGCGGGGTCAAACTGAGAATTGCCGCCACCGGCAGCCGCCTGGTAGGCCAGCCCCGAGGACCCTGCGCTGGCGCGGCGGCGCATCAGCATGCCGACCACGGCGATCACCACGGCGGCGAGCAACGCAAACAGGAGGAACTGGGCAAAACCTTCACCCAGGCCGAGGCTGGAGGCCAGCCAGGCCAAACCGAGGCCTGCCGCCAAGCCGCCCAGCATGCCGCCCCAAGCGCGCTTGGGTGCAGGCGCTGCAGCCGTGCTGGCGGCGGCGGGGCGCACAGCGGCATTTTGTGTGGGTGCCGGCGCAGCCTGCTGCGCAGGCGGCGTGCTGCTGCGCTGCGTCACATTGCCCGACTGCTTGCCAAACGACAAACCGCCGCCGAGGCGCTTGGCCCAGACGTCCTGAGCGCCCACGACCATGGCACACACCAGCACCACCGACCACAATGTTTTGTTACCCATCTTTGTCCCCCCAGACGAAAAAACCAACCGACCCATATCAGATCAACATTTGATCCCCATGTGTAGAGCCACCACACCCGCCGACAGGTTGTGCACGTCCACATGCCCAAACCCGGCACCCTTCATCAACTGCCGCAGCTCTTCTTGCCCGGGGTGCATGCGAATGGATTCGGCCAGGTAACGGTAGCTGTCCTCGTCGTTGGCCACCAGCCGCCCCAGCTTGGGCAGGATGTTGAACGAATACCAGTCGTAAGCTTTTTCAAGTGGCTTGGCCACCCGGGAAAACTCCAGCACCAGCAACTTGCCGCCCGGCTTCAGCACCCGCTGCATCTCGGCCAGCGCGCGGTCTTTGTGTGTCATGTTGCGCAAACCAAACGCCACCGACACAAAGTCGAACGCGTTGTTTTCAAATGGCAACTGTTCCGCGTCGCACACCAGCGTGGGCAACACCACACCCAGATCGAGCAGGCGGTTGCGCCCTTCGCGCAACATCGCCTCATTGATATCGGTATGAACCACGCGACCTGTAGGGCCCACCTTCTTGGCGAATGCCAGCGACAGGTCGCCGGTACCGCCAGCAATGTCCAGCACCTGGTCACCTGGCTGAGGGTTGGCAACCGTCAAGGTGTAGCGCTTCCAGACGCGGTGCAGGCCAGCCGACATGAGATCGTTCATCACGTCGTAGCTGGGTGCCACCGAATCGAACACGCTGCGCACGTGCTGCGCTTTTTCGCGCTCGTCAACCGACTTGAAACCGAAGTGTGTAGAGGCCATACAACAATCCTAAGCGGTTAATGGCTACCACAGGCGCTCCCGCCCTTCGCCGCCATGGGCGCATCGCGTTCCATGCCGGCCGCTTGCAGGCGGGCGTTGTAATCGGCCCACAACTCGGTTTGTTTGGAGCCTAAAAAGTACAGGTAGTCCCAGGAAAAAATGCCGCTGTCATGCCCGTCCGAGAACGTGGGTTGCACCGCGTAGTTGCCCACCGGCTCCAGCGCGATGATGCCAACCTCGCGCTTGCCGGTCTGCAGCACTTCCTGCCCCGGGCCGTGGCCCTGCACTTCAGCCGACGGCGAATACACGCGCATCAGCTCAAACGGCACATGAAACTCGCTGCCGTCGGAAAAGCCAATTTCCAGCACCCGCGATTGCTGGTGCAGGGTGATGGATTGCGGCGTGGGGGTGTTTTTGTCAAGTCCGGCCATGGTGTCTCCTGTTGTCGCTGGGTGGAATCAAACGAGAACGCGTTCGATGCCGCCTTCATTGGCCTTGGCCACGTATTCGGGCAACCAATCTTTGCCCAAAATCTGGTTGGCCATTTCGACCACGATGTAGTCGGCTTCAAGCAAGCCGTTGTTGAGGTCGTCGCCGTAGCGTGTCAGGCCCTGCAGGCAGCTCGGGCACGAGGTCAGCATCTTGATGTTGGCGGTTTCGCCCACCGTGCCGGCCGCGCGCAAAGCCGCTTCGCCTTTTTTGATCTCTTCTTCCTTGCGAAAACGGATCTGGGTCGAAATGTCGGGCCGGGTCACGCCCAGCGTGCCGCTTTCGCCACAGCAGCGCTTGCTCTCCAGCACGTTGTCGCCCACCAGCGCCTTCACCGTCTTCATCGGGTCCTGAAGCTTCATGGGGCTGTGGCAGGGGTCGTGGTAGAGGTAACCGCCCTGCCCGGCTGGCAAGGTGATGCCTTTTTCGAGCAGGTATTCGTGGATGTCGATGATGCGGCAGCCCGGGAAGATCTTGTCGAATTCGTAGCCCTGCAGCTGGTCGTAGCAGGTGCCGCAGCTCACGACCACGGTCTTGATGTCCAGGTAGTTCAGCGTGTTGGCCACGCGGTGGAACAGCACCCGGTTGTCAGTGATGATTTTTTCCGCCTTGTCGAACTGCCCCGAGCCGCGCTGCGGGTAACCGCAGCACAGGTAGCCCGGCGGCAGCACGGTTTGCACACCGGCATGCCACAGCATGGCCTGCGTGGCCAGGCCCACCTGGCTGAACAGCCGCTCGGAACCGCAGCCGGGAAAGTAAAACACCGCCTCGGTCTCGCTCGTGGTGCCCACCGGGTTGCGGATGATCGGCACGTAGTCCTTGTCCTCAATGTCCAGCAGCGCGCGGGCGGTTTTCTTGGGCAGGCCGCCAGGCATTTTCTTGTTGATGAAATGGATCACCTGCTCTTTGATGGGCGCCGGACCCAGGGTGGCTCGGGGCGCCGCCGTCTGCTTGCGCGCGACCCGCTTGAGCAACTGGTTCGCCAGGCGCTGTGCCTTGAAGCCCACGTCCACCATGGCCGAGCGCATGAACTTGACGGTCTCGGGGTTGGTGGCGTTCAGGAAGAACATGGCCGCCGCATTGCCCGGGCGGAAGCTCTTCTTGCCCATCTTGCGCAACAGGTTGCGCATGTTCATGGTCACGTCGCCAAAGTCGATCTTGACCGGGCACGGACTTAAGCACTTGTGGCAGACCGTGCAGTGGTCGGCCACATCTTCAAACTCTTCCCAGTGCTTGATGCTGATGCCGCGGCGGGTTTGCTCTTCGTACAGAAAGGCCTCCACCAGCAGCGAGGTGGCCAGAATCTTGTTGCGCGGGCTGTAGAGCAAATTGGCGCGCGGCACATGCGTGGCGCACACCGGCTTGCATTTGCCGCAGCGCAAGCAATCTTTGACCGAATCGGCGATGGCGCCAATGTCGCTCTGCTGCATGATCAGCGACTCGTGACCCATCAAGCCAAAACTCGGCGTGTAGGCATGGCTCAGGTCAGCACTGCGCAGGTTGCCATCAGCGGCCAAGCCTTTCACGCCTGAAATATCGCGCAGCAGCTTGCCTTTGTTGAAGCGGCCTTCAGGGTCCACCTTGGCCTTGTATTCCGCAAAGGGGCGCAGCTCTTCGTCGGTCAAAAACTCCAGCTTGGTGATGCCAATGCCGTGCTCGCCCGAGATCACGCCGTCCAGGCTGCGCGCCAGCACCATGATGCGGGCCACCGCTTCGTGTGCGGTTTGCAGCATCTCGTAGTCGTCGCTGTTGACCGGGATGTTGGTGTGCACGTTGCCGTCGCCGGCGTGCATGTGCAGCGCCACCCACACACGGCCTTTGAGCACGCGCTTGTGAATGGCCGTGCATTCGGCCAGGATGGCGCCAAACGCCGCACCGGTAAAAATTTGCTGCAGCGGCGCGCGGATCTGCGTCTTCCAGCTGGCGCGCAGGGTGTGGTCTTGCAGCTGCGGGAACAGCGTGTCCACATCGCGCAGCCAGGTGGCCCAGAGCGAACGCACTTCGCGCACCAGCGCCAGCGCCTGCTGCACGCGGTCTTCCAGCAGCTCGGCACTCGGAATGTCGTTCGCGTCGTCGGTCTTGCCCAACGGCAGGTTGCCTTTGACAAAGAAGGTTTCCAGCGCTTCACACAGCTTGAGCTTGTTGCGCAGCGACAACTCGATGTTGATGCGCTCGATGCCCTCGGTGTACTCGCCCATGCGCGGCAGCGGGATCACCACGTCTTCGTTCACCTTGAAGGCGTTGGTGTGCTTGCTGATGGCCGCGGTGCGCTTGCGGTCGAGCCAGAATTTCTTGCGCGCTTCGGCGCTGATCGCCACAAAACCTTCGCCGCTGCGGCCGTTGGCCAGACGAATCACCTCGCTGGTGGCGCGGGCCACGGCGTCGGCGTCGTCGCCCACGATGTCACCCACCAGCACCATTTTGGGCAGCGTGCCGCGTTTGCTCTTGGTGGCGTAACCAACCGCCTTGAGATAGCGGTCGTCCAGGTGCTCCAAGCCGGCCAGGATGGCGCCGCCCGGGCGCTTCATCTCGGCAAACATGAAGTCCTTGATGTCGACGATGGACGGCACACAGTCCTTGGGGTTACCGAAGAACTCCAGGCACACAGTGCGCACGTGCTCGGGCATGCGGTGCACCAACCAGCGCGCGCTGGTGATCAGGCCGTCACAGCCTTCTTTCTGAATGCCCGGCAAGCCGGCCAGGAACTTGTCGGTCACGTCCTTGCCCAGACCTTCCTTGCGGAAGGTGGCGCCCGGAATCACCAGCTGTTCGGTGCGAACGGGCGTCTTGCCGTTGGCTTCGAAATACCTCAATTCAAAGGTGGCCACCTCGGCGTCGTGAATCTTGCCGCGGTTGTGATCCATGCGCGTGACTTCGAGCCACTGCGCCTGCGGCGTCACCATGCGCCAGCTCACCAGGTTGTCCAGCGCCGTGCCCCAGAGCACGGCCTTTTTGCCGCCGGCGTTCATGGCGATGTTGCCGCCCACGCACGAAGCTTCGGCCGAGGTCGGGTCCACCGCAAACACATGGCCCGCGCGCTCGGCCGCGTCGGCCACGCGCTGCGTCACCACACCGGCCTCGGTCCAGATCGTGGGCAGCGCTTCGGCGTGGCCGGGCACCTGCACGAACTCCACCTCGGTCATGGCTTCGAGCTTTTCGGTGTTGATCACCGCGCTTTTCCAGGTCAACGGGATCGCGCCGCCGGTGTAGCCGGTGCCGCCGCCGCGCGGCACGATGGTCAGACCCAGCTCGAAACAGCCGCGCACCAGTTCGGCCATCTCGACCTCGGTGTCGGGAGTGAGCACCACGAACGGGTATTCCACGCGCCAGTCAGTCGCGTCGGTCACATGGCTGACGCGCGAGAGGCCGTCAAACTTGATGTTGTCGTGGGCGGTGAGCTTGCGCAGCGCCTTGGTGGCGCGCTGGCGCAGCGCGGCCATGTCTTCAAACGAACGGGCAAACGCATCGACCGCGCTGCGTGCAGCGGCGAGCAGCTCGCCCACCAAGGCGTCGCGGGCCTGGTCGTCTTGCGGCGTGCGGCGCTTGGCCACTTCGCCCAGGCGGTGGTGCAATGCATCCACCAGCTGCTTTCGGCGCTTGGGCGTGTCCAGCAAATCGTCTTGCAAATACGGGTTGCGCTGCACCACCCAAATGTCGCCCAGCACCTCGTACAGCATGCGGGCCGAGCGCCCGGTGCGGCGCTCGCCGCGCAGCTCATCAAGCAAGGCCCAGGCGCGCTCGCCGAGCAGCCGCATCACAATTTCACGATCCGAAAAAGACGTGTAGTTGTAGGGGATTTCGCGCAGACGCGGCGCGTCGTCGGTGGCGTTTTCGAGGAGCGAAAGCGGGGTGGGAGCGTTCATGGGAAGTAGGCTGCCAGCAGAAAGAGCTGAACGGGCGATGGTACCGCAGGGCCACATACACATACCCGGGCGCTGGGTACTGGCACACTCTGAAAACACACGCTTCAAACCGTCCATGCAACCCGACGACTCACCCCTGGCAACCCCAAACCGGCCCTGGCCCTACCCGCGCTGGATCGCCCACCGCGGCGCAGGCCTGCTGGCGCCAGAAAACACCTTGGCCGCGTTGCGGCTCGGTGCTGCTCACGGCTACCGCATGTTTGAGTGCGACGCCAAACTGAGCGCCGACGGCGTGGCCTTTTTGCTGCACGACAGCACGCTGGAGCGGACCACCAACGGCCAAGGCGTGGCGGGTGATCTGGAATGGGCGGTGCTCAGCCAGCTCGATGCCGGCGCCTGGCATTCAACTGCCCACGCCGGCGAACGCCTGCCCACGCTGGCTGACGTGGCGCGTTGGTGCATCGCCAACGGCCACTGCCTCAATATTGAGATCAAGCCCACACCGGGCACCGACCTGCACACCGGCCGCGCTGTGGCCCTGGCGGCCGCGCAGCTTTGGGCGGGCCATGCCCAACCGCCTCTGCTCACCTCGTTTCGGCCCGAGGCCTTGGCCGGCGCCCGGGAAACCGCCCCGGCCCTGCCCCGCGGCCTGTTGCTGGAAACCCTGTGGCCAGGCTGGCAAAACGCCGCACAAACCCTGGGCTGCCAGGCAGTGGTGTGCGAACAAGGGCTGTGGAGCGAAGCGCTCATGCACCAAGTGCGTAGCGCCGGTTGGCGCAGCCTGGCCTACACCGTGAACGACGCCACCGCCGTGCAGCGGCTGCTGGCGCTGGGCCTGGACGGCATCATCACCGACCGGGTGGACCGGTTTGCACCCGACCGCTGAACCGGCTCAGCGCCGCCGCATCCACCAGCCCAGCGTGCCTTGCACCAGCACCAGCGCCGCGTAGGTAGCCATTTTTCCGTCGCGACCAAAAAACACCAGCCCAGCCAGCAGCACAGCCACACCGGCTGCCAGCAACACCGTCAGATCGATCGCACGGCTCCAGCGCGCCACGCGTCCTTTGCTCGACCACTGGGGCGCCAGCCACAAGACAAAGCCGACCACCAGTGCGGGTGCGATGAAGCCCGCAACATGCGCCAGGAAGGCAAAGAAATTCATTGTGTGTGGGCCGGGACGTGCATAAGCGATCAATTTTATAATCTGCACATGTCTGTCTGGGCGCTCGGCATCAACCACCACACGGCTCCGCTTGATCTGCGGGGCCGGTTTGCGTTCGCGCTCGACCAAATTCAGCCCACGCTGCACGGTTACCGCCAGAGCCTGGCGCGCCAGCCCGAAGCCACCCTGCTGTCCACTTGCAACCGCACCGAGCTGTATGGCGCGGGCGACCAGGCCGCCGTCGAGCCCACCCTGGAATGGCTGGCCCAGACCGGCGGCGTCAGTACCCACGTGTTGCGCGACCATGCCTATGTGCTGCGCGAAGACGACGCCGCGCGCCATGCGTTTCGCGTGGCCAGCGGCCTCGACAGCATGGTGCTGGGTGAACCACAAATTTTGGGTCAGATGAAAGACGCGGTGCGCGCCGCCAGCGACGCCGGCGCCCTGGGCTCCACGCTGCACCAGCTGTTTCAGCGCTCGTTTGCGGTGGCCAAGCAGGTGCGCACGTCCACCGAAATCGGCGCGCATTCCATCAGCATGACCGCCGCTGCCGTGCGCCTGGCGGGCCAGTTGTTTGAAGACCTGCAGGACATCCGGGTGCTGTTTGTGGGCGCTGGCGAGATGATTGAGCTCGCCGCCACCCATTTCGCTGCCAAATCGCCCAAAAGCATGGCGATAGCCAACCGCACCCTGGAGCGCGGTGAAAAGCTGGCCGGCCGCTTTGGCGCCGAGGTGATGCGCCTGGCCGACGTGCCCGACCGCCTGCACGAATTCGACGCCGTGATCAGCTGCACCGCCAGCACCCTTCCCATCATCGGCCTGGGCGCGGTGGAGCGGGCTTTGAAAAAGCGCCGCCACCGCCCGATGTTCATGGTGGACCTGGCCGTGCCGCGCGACATTGAAGTGGACGTGAAAGAGCTGGACGACGTCTACCTCTACACCGTGGACGACCTTGCCGCCGTGGTGCAGACCGGCAAGGACAGCCGGCAGGCCGCCGTGGCGCAGGCCGAAGTCATCATCGACGCAGGCGTGCTCAGTTTCATGCACTGGCTGGAGCAACGCGACCCAGCCAACGGCGTGGTGCCCCTGATCCAGCAGATCAACGCCCAGGCCGACGAATGGCGTGCCGCCGAAATGGCCCGCGCCCGCAAGCTGCTGGCCAAGGGTGAGCCGGTGGAAGCCGTGCTTGAAGCCCTGTCACGCGGCCTGACGCAAAAAATGCTGCATGGCACCTTGGCCGAGCTGCACACCGGCGACAGCGCCGCGCGCGCCGCCACCGCGCAAACGGTGTCGCGCCTGTTTCTGCGCGAAAAATCCTAGCGCGGCGCGGGCTTGCCCAGCGGGTGCGTTGCCTGGCAACGCCCTGTTGCGGTGCGCCAACCGCTGATGGTCCAACCCACACACCTTCATGAAGCCCTTCGTCCACGACACCCTGATGCGCCAGCGCGTGCGCCTGCACGAACTGGACGCACTGCTCTCAGCCCCCGACGTGGTCGACAACATGGACCGCTTTCGCACCCTGAGCCGCGAACACGCCGACGCCTCGTTGATCGTGGACGTGTTCAACCGCTACCTGCAACGCGAAGCCGACCTCGCCTCGGCCGAAGGCATGCTGCAAGACCCCGACATGGCCGAGATGGCGGAAGAGGAAATACAGAGTGCCAAGGCCGAGCTCGGCCAACTCGACGCCGAACTGCAACAGCTGCTGCTGCCCAAAGACCTGGACGACGAACGCAACGCGTTCATGGAAATCCGCGCTGGCACCGGTGGTGACGAATCGGCTCTGTTTGCGGGCGATCTGGCCCGCCTGTACACCCGCTACGCCGAACGCCAGGGCTGGCAGGTGGAGGTGGTGAGCGAATCGCCCAGCGAACTCGGCGGCTACAAAGAAGTGGTGCTGCGCATCGCCGGGCAAGGCGCCTACGGCAAGCTGCGCTTCGAGTCCGGTGGCCACCGGGTGCAGCGCGTGCCCGCGACCGAAACGCAAGGCCGCATCCACACCAGCGCGGCGACGGTGGCGGTGATGCCCGAGCCCGACGAAACCGAAGCCGTCAAGCTCAATCCGGCCGAGCTGCGCATCGACACCTACCGCGCCAGTGGTGCCGGCGGCCAGCACATCAACAAAACCGACTCTGCCGTGCGGGTCACCCACCTGCCCACCGGTATCACCGCCGAATGCCAGGACGGCCGCAGCCAGCACAGCAACAAAGCCAAGGCGCTGCAAGTGCTCACCGCGCGCCTGCAAGAAAAAGACCGCAGCGAGCGCGCCGCCAAGGAAGCTGCCACCCGCAAGGGCCTCATCGGTAGCGGCGACCGCAGCGACCGCATCCGCACCTACAACTTTCCGCAGGGCCGCCTCACCGACCACCGCATCAACCTGACGCTGTACAAGCTGCTGATCGTGATGGAAGGCGACCTGGACGAAGTCGTTCACGCGTTGCAGGTGGCGCGCGGCACCGAACTGCTGGCCGAACTCGAACAGCGCAACAGCCTGTGAGAGGCAGAGTCTTTCGCCCATGAACGCCACACCCACCCTGCGCGATACGCTGCAGCAAGCCCAACGGCAGGGCCTGGAACGCCTGGACGCCCAGATGCTGCTGCTGCACGCCGTGGGTCGCTCGCCACACGACCGCGCCTGGCTGATGGCCCACGACAGCGACATGCTCCATGAAGGGGTCGCAAACCGCTGGCAGGCGCTGCTACAGCGCCGCCAAGCCGGCGAGCCCGTGGCCTACCTGCTCGGCGAAAAAGCCTTCTTTGGCCTGAACCTGGCGGTGGACGCCCGGGTGCTGGTGCCGCGCCCGGACACCGAGGTGTTGGTGGAATGGACGCTGGACGTGCTGCCTGCCGCTGGGGGTGACATGCCACCCTGCGTGCTCGATCTCGGCACGGGCAGCGGTGCGATCGCGCTGGCGCTGGCCCGGCAACGGCCCGACGCCCAGATCCACGCCACCGACGCCAGCGCGGACGCCCTGGCCGTGGCCCAGGCCAATGCCACCCAACTCGGGCTGTCGGTGCTGTTCCACCGTGGCCACTGGCTGGGCGCTGTGCCTGGCCTGCGTTTCAATGTGATCGCCAGCAACCCGCCCTACATTGCCGAGGGCGACCCGCACCTGGCCGCCCTGCGGTTTGAACCCAGTTCTGCCTTGGCGGCTGGCCCCGACGGCCTGGACGACATCCGAACCATCATCAACCAGGCGGACCAAGCCTTGCTACCCGGCGGGTGGCTGCTGCTGGAACACGGCCACGACCAGGCAGAAGCGGTGCGAGCGCTGCTGTTGCACGCCGGATTCGAGCACATCAGCAGCCGCAACGACCTTGCGGGCATTGAACGCTGCAGTGGCGGGCGCTGGCCTCAGCAGCGATAATTGACCATTTTTACGGGTTATTGAACACCCAACCGCAAAAGGACCCATCTGCCATGAGCGACGCCCAAATCCGAATCGACCAACTGGTCAAATCCAACGACATCGTGCTGTTCATGAAGGGCAACGCGAGCTTCCCCATGTGCGGCTTTTCAGGGCGCGCCATTCAAATCTTGAAGGCCTGCGGCGTGGACCCCAAAGCGGTGAAGACCGTGAACGTGCTGGAAGACGACGGCGTGCGCCAGGGCATCAAGGAATACAGCAACTGGCCCACCATTCCCCAGCTGTACGTCAAGGGCGAGTTCATTGGTGGCTCGGACATCATGATGGAGATGTACGAATCGGGTGAGTTGCAGCAGGTGATCACCGGCGAAGCCTGAAGACACGCTGCAGCCAGCGAGACCTAGAAAAGCCACCCTCGGGTGGCTTTGTGCTTTCTGGCGGGTGCCTGTGGCGCGCGTCTGGTGCATTTTCGGGCGACGAACCAGGCAATTGCCCTTGAAGCCCGGTTTTTGTGAGGCTTTTCCTGCATTGAGATCGGGCACGTCTTGTGCTTGAATGAAAGCGTCGCCGAAACCCACAAGGAGAACCGCATGAGCTCACGCAGCCTGGTCGCTTCACCCTCCCTCGGTCTGCCCATCGCCCAGATGCGCAGCGTGTTCAGCGCCGACGATGTCGAGCGCAAACTGCACAAGCTGCAAAACAGCGGCAGCGAACGCGAGTACGAAAGCCTGCGCAGCACCTACCAACGCATGCTGGAGCGCGGCCCGCAGCGCTTCGCCGTCAAACCGTCGGGTGTGCCCGACATGGCACCGTTGTACGATCTGCTGCCCAATTTTGGTGAGGTACTGGACGACGTGAAGCGCCACGTGGCCCTGAGCCAAGACAGCCGCGACAGCCTGGAGGTCACGCCCATCTTGCTGCTTGGGCCGCCCGGCGTGGGCAAAACCCATTTCGCCCGCCAGATCGCCGACCTGCTCGGCACCAGCATGAGCCTGGTGCCCATGAGCTCCATGACCGCTGGCTGGCTGCTGTCGGGCTCGTCATCACAATGGAAAGGTGCCAAGCCGGGCAAGGTGTTTGAAGCCCTGGTGGACGGCCAGTACGCCAACCCGGTGATCGTGGTGGACGAAATCGACAAAGCCAGCGCGGACGCGCAATACGACCCGTTGGGCGCGCTCTACAGCCTGCTGGAGCACGACACGGCGCAAAGCTTTGTGGACGAATTCGCCGAAGTGCCCATTGACGCAAGCCAAGTGATCTGGATCACCACCGCCAACGACGAGCGTGCCATTCCCGAGCCCATTCGCAACCGCATGAATGTGTTTGAAATCGCGCCTCCCTCGCCCGATGCAGCCCGCAAAATTGCAGCCCACCTGTACCGCGGTATCCGCAGCGAACACGATTGGGGCCAGCGCTTCGACCCGGAACCCGCAGACGACGTGTTGGACCAACTCACCGGCTTGGCGCCGCGCGAAATGCGCCGGGCGCTGGTCACGGCTTTTGGCAATGCACGTCTGGACAACCGCTACAACATGGAGGCGGACGATCTGCCGCGGCATGGCGCCGGCAAAAGCCGCATTGGCTTCCTGCAATAACGCTTGCGGCTGGTGCTTGGGGCAAACCGACGCTCAGGCGTCCGGGTGCACCCAGTTTTTGGCGGCGGCGTACACCGCATTCGGGTATTTGTCGCGGCCACGGCTGCCGTTGTAACGGCCCAGGGCCAGGAACGAGTCGCCTCGCTCGCGGTCCAGGTAGTGCCGCAAAATCACACAGCCGAAACGCAGGTTGGTCTGCATGTTGAACAACTTGCCGGCATCACCGTCACCAATCAGGCGCGACCAGAACGGCATGATCTGCATGTAACCCCGTGCACCCACGCTGGAGATGGCGAACTTGCGAAATGCACTTTCCACCTGAATCAGTCCCAGCACCATCGTGGTGTCCAAGCCCGCCCGGCGCGACTCGTACCAGACGGTCTGCAAAAACTCGATCCGCGTTTGAAAGTCGGTTTTCCTGCGGTGCAAACGGTCGCTCATGGCCCCCAGCCAACGCAGGTGCGCCAGGCGCGCTTCCAAACTTGAAAATTCGGGCACTGGCGGTGCATGGTTGGAAATGGCGGCAATCAGAGCGCCCCGCACCGAGTCGGCCAAAGGCTCTTCCAGCTGACCTCCCGCGGCTGCCAACGGTATCCCTTGCAGCCCCAGCCCTGCACCCCACGTAGCCACAGACACCAGGCATTGGCGGCGGTTCACCCGCGGTCCATCTGCCGTGGTCCCTGGCAGGCCCGCTTGCCCAACCAGCGCAATCATTGCCCCAGTTTGCCCTTCAGCATCTCAAGAATGTCGGCAGCCGCCACCTGGGTGGCTGCTGCGTCACGGCGGTGCTGGTATTCCACCTGGCCTGCCTTCAGCCCACGGTCGCCAATGGTCACGCGGTGTGGCACGCCAATCAGTTCCCAGTCGGCAAACATGGCGCCCGGGCGTTCGCCACGGTCGTCCAGAATCACATCCACGCCGGCCGCCAGCAACTGTTCGTACAGTTGCTCTGATGCGGCCTTTACCTCTGGGCTGCGGTCCATGCCAATCGGGCAAATCACCACGGTAAACGGAGCCAGCGTATCGGGCCAGATGATGCCGCGATCGTCGTGGTTTTGCTCAATGGCCGCTGCGGGCAAGCGGGTGATACCGATGCCGTAACAGCCCATTTCGAAATGCGCCGGCTTGCCGTCTTCGCCCAGAAACGTGGCACCCATGGCGCGCGAGTATTTGGTGCCGAGGTAAAACACATGGCCCACTTCAATGCCGCGTTCAATTGCCAGCACACCCTGGCCGTCCGGCGAAGCATCGCCCTCGACCACGTTGCGGATGTCGGCCACCAGATCAGGCTCTGGCAAGTCGCGCGCCCAATTGACGCCGGTCATGTGGAAATCAGCCTCATTGGCTCCGCAAATCCAGTCGGCCATCACCGCCACCTCGCGGTCAGCGATCACCTGCACGGGCTGCTTCAGGTTCACCGGGCCCAGGTAACCGGGCTTGCTGCCAAAGTGGGCCTCAATTTCGGGCACGGTGGCAAAGCGGAAGCCCAAATCGAGCCCAGGCAACTTGCCGACCTTCACCTCGTTCATGTCGTGGTCACCACGCAGCAGCAGCAGCCAGATGCGCGACTTCACAATTTCGTCGCGCTCGTTGATCTCGTCGGTGGCCAACACCAGCGACTTCACCGTGCGGGCCAGCGGCACGCCCAGCAACTCGGCCACGTCGGCGCAGGTGCTCTTGCCCGGCGTTGGCGTCTTCACCATCGGGTTGGCCGCTGCCGGACGCGCACCGGCGGGTGCCAGCGCTTCGGCTTTCTCCATGTTGGCGGCGTAATCGCTGGTGGGGCAATACACGATGGCGTCTTCGCCGGTTGCGGCGATCACCTGAAATTCTTCACTCAGGTCGCCACCAATGGCACCGCTGTCTGCGGCCACAGCGCGGTAGCGCAAACCGAAGCGGTCAAAGATGCGCCGGTAGGCGGCTGCCATCGTCTGGTAACTGCCCTGCGCGGCATCACCGTCCCGGTCAAAGCTGTAGGCGTCTTTCATGATGAACTCGCGCCCGCGCATCAAGCCAAATCGCGGACGGCGTTCGTCACGGAATTTGGTCTGGATCTGGTACAGATTTTTCGGCAGCTGTTTGTAGCTGCGCAGTTCCTGGCGCGCGATGTCCGTGATCACCTCTTCGCTGGTGGGCTGCACCACAAAGTCGCGCCCATGGCGGTCCTTGATGCGCAGCAACTCCGGCCCCATTTTCTCGAAACGACCCGTTTCCTGCCACAGCTCTGCCGGCTGGATCACCGGCATGGTGAGTTCAACCGCACCGGCGCGGCTCATCTCCTCGCGCACGATGGCCTCCACCTTGTGAATCACCCGCAAACCCATCGGCATGTAGCTGTAGATGCCAGCACCGAGCTTCTTCACCATGCCCGCACGGGTCATGAGTTGGTGGCTGACAACCTCGGCGTCCGCCGGGGCTTCCTTGAGGGTCGTGATCAGGAACTGGGAGGCTTTCATGGGATCGGCTGCCACGTTGGCAGAGGTGAGGTTGGCAGATGGGGAGGGATCGCACCACAGCGTTGGCGGTATGCCCGGCAGACTAGGGCATACCCGCATGCGTTCGGCCGCAATACAGGTGGGTGATCACTTCGCAAGCCCCGGTTGGCGATGCATAATGAACACAGTTTAAAAATTTGGGGTTGATTATGCTTGACAGAGAAGGCTTCAGGCCCAATGTCGGCATCATTCTGCTCAACCAGAGAAACCAGGTGTTTTGGGGCAAGCGCATCCGCTCCCATTCCTGGCAGTTTCCGCAGGGTGGTATCGACCGGGGCGAGACACCCGAACAGGCGATGTACCGCGAGCTGCACGAGGAAGTGGGTTTGATGCCTGAACACGTGAGTATTGTGGCCCGCACGCGGGACTGGTTGCGCTACGAGGTGCCTGACCGTTTCATCCGGCGCGACGCGCGCGGACACTACAAAGGACAAAAGCAGATCTGGTACCTGTTGCGCTTGGTTGCGCAAGATTGGAACCTGAACCTGCGCGCGACCAGCCACCCGGAATTTGATGCTTGGCGCTGGCACGACTACTGGGTGCCTCTCGACGTGGTAGTTGAGTTCAAGCGCGGTGTCTACGAAATGGCACTGACCGAACTCGCGCGCTATCTGCCGCGCAACGACACCCGCAACCGCTTTCTTCGCGGTGGCATGCGCCAGCGGATGACCGATGACGGCCCACCCAACATGCCTTTTTCGAGCATGCCCCAAGGGCTGGAACTGCCACCGGGCGCCAGCTTTGACCCCGATCCGCAGAGCGACAACCGGGCGCAAGAGGCCTGGGCTCAACACGGCGAAATCAAATAGGCTGGGACCCGTGCCGAGGGGGTGGCGTTAGCCAACCGCGGGAAATAGGTGTTGTGTTGGGCTGCGGCAGTTCAGCATGCCCCCGCACAGCTTAAAGCTGCTGGGCAACGGATTTTTGAAACGCAAGCGGTCAACCGGAGCGGGGAACCTGCGAGGAAACGGACTGCGCCAATGGCGCTTGTCAAAGAGACGACCTTCGGCCGGCCCCGAAATAACGTCAACCGCGGGCCAGCACCAGGTTGTCGCGATGAATCATTTCGGGCTCGGCCGAATATCCCAGCAGACGCTCGAAGTCGCTGGAAGCCTTGCGGCAGATCAGTCGCGCTTCCGAACTGGCGTAGTTCGCCAAGCCACGGGCAATTTCCTGACCGCTGGCGTCGCGCACAGCAATCACGTCGCCGCGCGAAAAGTCACCCTCCACGGCGGTCATACCAATGGGCAACAGGCTCTTGCCTTCGCTCACGATCTTGCCCACTGCGCCAGCGTCCACACACACCGAACCACGCAATTGAAGATGGTCAGCCATCCAACGCTTGCGTGCCTGGTTCTTGGGCGTCTGCGCCAGCAAGCAGGTGCCAATCGCTTCCCCGTCGCACAGACGCATCAACACCTGCGGCTCACGCCCCCAGGCGATGACGGTCGAGGCACCCGAGCCAGCAGCCCGCTTGGCAGCCAGAATCTTGGTGATCATGCCACCCTTGCCAATGCCCGAGCCAGCGCCCCCAGCCATCGCTTCCAGCAAGGGATCGCCCGCACGGGCAACGTGAACAAACTGCGCCGCCGGATCGCGCCGCGGATCTGCCGTGTAAAGACCCTTTTGGTCGGTCAAAATGACCAGGGCATCGGCTTCGACCAGGTTGGCCACCAGCGCACCCAGGGTGTCGTTGTCGCCAAACTTGATTTCATCGTTGACCACGGTGTCGTTTTCGTTGATCACGGGCACCACACCCAGCTGCAACAGCGTGAGCAGCGTGGATCGGGCGTTGAGGTAGCGCTCGCGATCAGCCAGGTCAGCGTGCGTCAACAGCACTTGCGCACTGCCCACACCGCATTCACGCAGCTTGGTCTCGTACATCTGCACCAAACCCATTTGACCCACGGCAGCCGCCGCCTGCAGCTCGTTGATTTCCTTCGGCCGCACGGTCCAACCCAGGCGCTTCATGCCCTCGGCCACAGCACCGCTGCTGACCATGATCAGCTCTCGACCATCTTTGACCAAGGCCGCCAGCTGCTGGCTCCACTGGCCAATGGCCTCTTCGTCGAGACCTCGGCCTTCGTTCGTCACCAGGCTGGAGCCCACCTTGACCACGATTCGGCGGGCGTTCTTCAGCAGCGCGGACTGGGCGACCTGCTGGGCATTCGGGGAAGCATCAAGCTGCATGTGCGTTCAGGTACCGTCAACAACAGGAAATCTACTCGAAGGGCATCAGTTCGCGTCGGGCGCCACAGCAAAGCGTGGGTCAACCTCAACCGGCTGCTGTGCCTGGTGCACCTGCGCGATGTGCTGGTACACCTTCTGAACCAGCAACTCGCACCCCTCACGCGTCAACGCGGAGATTTCAAACACCGGCCCCTTGTATTTCAAGCGTTTCACAATGTCCTTCACCCGAGCTTCGCGCTCGTCGGTCGGCACCATGTCGAGCTTGTTCAGCACCAGCCAGCGCGGCTTGTCATACAGCGACTGATCGAACTTTTTGAGCTCAGCCACAATCGCCTTGGCCTGCTGGACCGGGTCAACGCCTTCATCGAAAGGCGCTACATCCACAAGATGCAACAGCAAGCGCGTGCGCTGCAGGTGGCGCAGGAACTGATGACCCAGACCTGCACCTTCCGAGGCGCCTTCGATCAAGCCAGGCACATCGGCCACCACAAAACTCTTTTCAGGCGCCACGCGAACCACGCCCAGATTGGGGTGCAGCGTAGTGAAAGGATAGTCAGCAATCTTCGGGCGAGCGTTGGAAATGGCGGAGATCAGGGTGGACTTGCCGGCATTGGGCATGCCCAGCAGCCCCACATCGGCCAGCACCTTCAGCTCCAGCTTAAGCGTGCGCCGCTCACCCGCCCAGCCCATTGTTTTCTGGCGCGGCGCACGGTTCGTCGAACTCTTGTAGTGCATGTTGCCAAAGCCGCCGTCACCGCCCTTGGCGATCGTGACCTGCTCACCGGGCTGCAGCAATTCGTGCAACACCTCGCCCGTTTCGGCATCCGCGATGATGGTTCCCACCGGCATCTTGAGCACGATGTCGTCACCCTTGACACCAAACATGTCCGAGCCTTTGCCGTGTTCACCACGGTGCGCTTCAAACCGACGGGTGTATCGAAAGTCGACCAGGGTGTTCAGACTGGCATCAGCTACCGCATAAATGTTGCCACCACGCCCGCCATCGCCTCCGTCGGGACCGCCAAATTCCTTGTACTTCTCATGCCGGAACGATGCGCAGCCGTTGCCACCATCGCCAGCAGCGACATCAATCGTAGCTTCGTCCACAAATTTCATGACATCTCTTCCCAGGAACAACTGACACAACAATGACCAATACAAAAAGCCCGCACAGGCGGGCCTTTTGTATTCAGGACATCACCAAAGCCGGTGAACTGCGAGGTTTTCACAAACCCGGCAGCCACACCGGCAAGCCACATCACAAAGGTGTGATGTTGACCGTCTGGCGATTCAGCGCGCCTTTGATGGCGAAGCTGACACGGCCATCGACCGTCGCAAAAATGGTGTGGTCCTTACCCAGACCGACGTTCATGCCGGGGTGGAACTTGGTACCGCGCTGGCGCACGATGATCGAACCTGCGCTGACCACTTCACCGCCAAACGCTTTCACGCCGAGCATCTTGGGCTTGGAATCGCGCCCGTTTCGCGTTGAGCCGCCGCCTTTTTTCTGTGCCATGTTGACTTACTCCTCAGGCTGCGATCGACGAAATCTGCAGTTCGGTGAAATTTTGACGGTGACCTTGGCGCTTTTGGTAGTGCTTGCGACGACGCATCTTGAAGATGTGTACCTTGTCGTGCCTGCCATGCGACAAAACCGTGACTGTGACCGTTGCGCCGGAAACCAAGGGAGTGCCTACCTTGATCTCGCTGCCGTTGCCGACAGCCAGAACCTGGTCAAACACGATCTCTTGGCCCACATCCGCAGCAATCTGTTCTACTTTAATTTTTTCGCCAGCAGCAACACGATACTGTTTGCCGCCGGTTTTTATGACCGCGTACATATGAACCTCTTGTAAAAAATCCACGAATGGATATTCGGCAGACCAAATTCCACCGAACTCAAAATTTTAGCACGGGTTAACGAGCAGAGCAAGAACCGCCCACCAAAGCCGCCGCTGGCTCACCGAGCCGCAGCGGTCCTGCACCCGGCTCAGCCAGAAACGCGTTGTTCCCGTCTCTATAATCCGGGACTGCTTTTAGAAAAGCCCACCACCCGCAGAGCCACCTTGACCACTCTTTCAAGCCACCCAGCCAACCCGCTGGACCTCATCCAGCCCGACATGCAGCGGGTTGACCAAGTCATCAGCGAAAGGCTCACCACAGAAGTTCCGTTGGTGCGCGAGGTGGCGCAATACATCATTTCAGCCGGCGGCAAACGGCTTCGCCCCGCGCTACTGCTGCTCATGAGCGGCGCTCTGGGCAACCAAAATACCCACCGCCACACGCTGGCCGCGGTGGTGGAGTTCATTCACACGGCGACGCTGCTGCACGACGATGTGGTGGATGAATCGACACTGCGCCGCGGGCGCGAAACAGCCAATGAACGCTTCGGCAACGCGGCCAGCGTGCTGGTGGGTGATTTTTTGTACTCGCGCGCGTTTCAAATGATGGTGGACGTCAACAACATGCGCGTGATGCAAGTGTTGTCGGACGCGACCAACGTGATCGCCGAGGGTGAGGTGCTGCAACTCATGAACATGCGGGACGCCTCGCTCAGCGAGGCCGACTACCTGCGTGTGATTCGCTCCAAAACGGCAAAACTGTTTGAAGCCAGCGCGCGCCTAGCCCCGATTCTTGCCAACGCCGATGCCCGCACAGAAGAAATCTGCGCTACGTACGGTCAAGCACTGGGTACAGCCTTCCAAGTGATTGATGACGTGCTGGATTACGAAGGCAAAGCCGAAGAACTGGGCAAAAACTTGGGGGATGACCTTCGTGAAGGCAAGGTTACGCTGCCGATCATCTGCGCGCTGAAAACAGCTTCAGAACCCCAGAAACAACTGATCCGCCATGCGATCGAACAGGGCGATGCAGCCCACCTTGACGACATCTTCGCCATCATTCTGGAAACGGGTGCACTGGAGACCGCACGGGCCAGCGCAATGGCTGAAGCACAACGCGCCGTTGACGCGGCGAAGCAGCTTCCAACCAATGAATACAGCGCTGCTTTGCTAGAATTGGCCACCGGTTTGATGGGTCGCCGCTCGTAAAAAGGGGGGCTGAATCAAGACCCCTCCAAGCGGTTTTGGAGATGCGATCGGGGTGTAGCTTAGCCAGGTAGAGCGCTACGTTCGGGACGTAGAGGCCGGAAGTTCGAATCTTCTCACCCCGACCACCATCTTCATGCAAACAGGCAGGACAGCAAGCATCCTGCCCGTCACCGGGTTTGTGCGCAGCGTTTTCCGGTCCTTCACACAACGCCGAAAACGTCAGTTTCCGCGAATCCGACACAATTCGCCTGAATAAACGGATGCAAGTCGTTGATTTACGTTAGATTACGGTTTTATGGCGTCTATCGATACGGTTATTCAAGATAGCTCCACCATGGCACTGCCTGGCTTGGGGCGAGCACTCGTGGCTGCAGGCAAGCTGGGGCAAAGAGCGGCCGAAGACCTGTACAAAAAAGCGCAGAGCAGCCGAACCAGCTTCATCGCAGAGCTCACAGGCTCTGGGGCTGTGTCGGCCTCAGACATGGCGCACACCATGTCCACAGCCTACGCGGCGCCGCTGCTGGACCTGGATGCGATCGACATCACCCGCCTGCCCAAAGGCTTGCTCGACAGCAAAATTTGCGCGGACTACCGCATTGTGGTGCTCAGCAAGCGCAACAACCGCCTGATGGTCGCCACGGCGGACCCTGCTGACCAGCAGGCTGCCGAGAAGATCAAATTTGCCACGCAGATGGGCGTGGACTGGGTCATTGCTGAATACGACAAGTTGAGCAAGTTGGTCGACAGCCAGACCACGAGTGCCAACGACGCGATGGACAACATCGTTGGTGGTGACTTCGAGTTCGATGACATTGCCACCGAAGCGGTGGTCACCGACACCGCCGAAAAAGCCACCGAGGTGGACGACGCGCCGGTGGTCAAGTTCCTGCACAAGATGCTGATCGATGCCTTCAACATGCGCGCATCGGATTTGCACTTCGAGCCTTACGAACACAACTACCGCGTTCGCTTCCGTATCGACGGTGAGCTTCGCGAAATCGCGTCCCCGCCGATTGCGATCAAGGACAAGTTGGCTTCCCGCATCAAGGTGATTTCCCGAATGGACATCTCTGAGAAGCGCGTGCCGCAAGACGGGCGGATGAAGCTCAAGATCGGTCCGGACCGGGTGATCGACTTCCGGGTGAGCACGCTGCCCACTCTGTTTGGCGAAAAGATCGTGATCCGTATTCTGGACCCGAGCAGCGCCAAGGTGGGTATTGATGCACTCGGCTATGAGCCGGAGGAAAAAGAGCGCCTGATGAACGCGATCGTGCGCCCTTACGGCATGGTGCTCGTGACAGGCCCTACGGGCTCGGGAAAAACCGTATCGCTGTATACCTGCCTAAACATTCTGAATCAGCCAGGTATCAACATCTCCACCGCCGAAGATCCGTCCGAGATCAACTTGCCCGGTGTGAACCAGGTGAACGTCAACGAAAAGGCAGGCCTGACATTCGCCGCCGCGCTCAAAGCGTTCCTGCGTCAAGACCCCGACGTGATCATGGTGGGTGAGATTCGCGACCTGGAAACTGCTGACATTTCAATCAAGGCGGCCCAGACCGGTCACATGGTGCTGTCCACCCTGCACACCAACGATGCACCCACCACGCTCACCCGCATGATGAACATGGGGATTCCCACGTTCAACATCGCGTCCAGCGTAATCCTGATCACGGCCCAGCGCCTGGCTCGGCGCTTGTGTCCGAATTGCAAGGCGCCGCTGGATGTGCCTCGCAAGGCCCTGATTGATGCAGGTTACAAAAGCGAAGACCTGGACGGCACTTGGACACCCTACAAACCAGTAGGCTGTTCAGCTTGCAACAATGGCTACAAAGGCCGCGTTGGCATTTACCAGGTGATGCCCATTTCAGAAGAAATACAGCGCATCATTTTGCGCGGTGGCGGCGCCTTGGACATTGCCCAGCAAGCCAGCAAAGAAGGTGTTCGCACACTGCGCGAGTCCGGTCTGCTGAAGGTCAGACAAGGGATGACCTCGCTGGAAGAAGTGCTCAGCGTCACCAACGAGTGATGCAGCGCTAGACACACGACTCCGAGGACACCATGGCAACCGCTGCATCTAAAAGCATCAAAGACTTTGTTTTCGAATGGGAAGGCAAAGACCGCAATGGCAAGACCGTTCGCGGTGAGACACGCGCGGTAGGTGAGAACCAGGTGCTGGCCGCCTTGCGCCGCCAGGGCATCGTGCCGGGTAAAGTCAAAAAGCGGCGCATGACATCGGGCAAGCGCATCAAGCCCAAAGACATCGCCATCTTCACACGCCAGCTGGCGACGATGATGAAGGCTGGTGTACCGCTGTTGCAGGCCTTTGACATTGTCGGGCGAGGCAATCCCAACCCCAGCGTGACCAAGCTCTTGAACGACATTCGGACCGATGTCGAAACGGGTACCTCGCTGAGCGCCGCCTTTCGCAAGAATCCGCTTTATTTCGACAGCTTGTACTGCAATCTGGTAGAGGCTGGTGAGGCTGCCGGTATTCTGGAAGAGTTGCTCGACCGTCTGGCGGTTTACATGGAGAAAACCGAGGCCATCAAGTCCAAGATCAAGTCGGCTTTGATGTACCCCATTTCGGTGGTGATCGTTGCCTTTGTGGTCGTTGCAGTGATCATGATTTTCGTGATCCCGTCGTTCAAAGAGGTGTTCAGCTCCTTCGGCGCAGACCTGCCCGGACCCACGCTTTTCGTCATTGCCATCAGTGAAATTTTCACCGAATTTTGGTGGTTGATTTTTGGCGGCCTGGGTGGCGGGATCTACTTTTTCATGCAAGCCTGGAAGCGCAATGAAAAAGTGCAAAAGGTCATGGACAGGTTCATGCTCAGGATGCCAATTTTCGGCACCCTGGTCGAAAAATCGGTCATTGCCCGCTGGACGCGTACGCTTTCAACCATGTTCGCCGCAGGTGTGCCCTTGGTTGAGGCTTTGGATTCGGTGGGAGGCGCATCGGGCAACTCGGTCTATGCATCGGCCACAGAGAAAATTCAGCAGGAAGTATCGACCGGTACCAGCCTGACCAACGCGATGACCAACGCCAACATCTTTCCGTCCATGGTGCTGCAGATGTGCGCCATCGGGGAAGAGTCGGGCTCCATTGACCATATGCTGGGCAAAGCTGCCGACTTCTACGAAGCGGAGGTGGACGACATGGTGGCCGGCCTGTCGAGCCTGATGGAGCCCATCATCATCGTGCTGCTGGGCACCATCATTGGCGGCATCGTGGTGTCGATGTACCTCCCCATCTTCAAGCTGGGCCAGGTGGTCTGATGCTGGGCATCAGCACGGCCGACGCAGCTCTGCTGGGTCTTTTGGGCTTGTTGGTCGGCAGTTTTTTGAATGTGGTGATACACCGCCTGCCCAAGATGATGGAGCTGCAATGGGCAGCCGAGTGCGCTGAACTCCAGCAGGGGTCCGCCGGTCTGACCAGCGATCCAACGGCTGAACCCACCCGATTCAACCTGATGGTGCCCCGCTCCAGGTGTCCTCATTGCGGCCACCAGATCCGCTGGTTTGAAAACATTCCCGTTGTCAGTTACCTAGCCTTGCGAGGTAAGTGCGGCAACTGCGCTGCGCCCATCAGCGCACGCTACCCTGCTGTGGAACTGGTCTGTGGAGCGCTGTTCGCCTGGTGTGGCTGGAACTGGGGACTCACATGGGAAGCGCTGGTGTGGTGCGGTTTTTCTGCCTCAGTGCTGGCACTGGCCTGTATTGACTGGGACACCACGCTGCTTCCCGATGACATCACGTTGCCGCTGCTCTGGGCCGGGCTGTGTGCGGCTGGGCTGGGGTTGATCAACACCGCCATCACAGACGCCTTGTGGGGCGCAGTCGCCGGCTACCTGTCGCTTTGGCTGGTTTACTGGGCCTTCAAACTGATCACGGGCAAAGAAGGCATGGGCTACGGCGACTTCAAGCTGTTTGCAGCGTTTGGCGCCTGGTTTGGCTGGCAAGCACTGATCCCGGTGATCTTGATGGCATCGGTCATCGGTGCCGTGGTCGGTATCGCCATCAAAGTGTGGGGGCAGTTGCGCGAAGGCGGCTATGTGCCGTTCGGCCCCTTTCTCGCCATGGCGGGGCTGACTTCGATGATTTTTGGTCCGTCTGCCATTCTGGCATTCATCGGTCTGTGAGCCCTGCGATGCACGCTCGTCCTGCGCTGAGGCTTGGACTGACGGGTGGCATCGGGAGTGGCAAAAGCACCGTTGCGGCGCTGCTTGAGCAACGGGGTGCGTTCGTCATCGACGCAGACGCCATCTCACGTGCTTGCACCCTCAGTGGCGGTAGCGCCATGCCCACCATTGCAAGCACTTTTGGCCAAGACTTTGTGAATGCCGATGGCGCGCTGGACCGACAGCGCATGCGAGATCATGTGTTTGCCCGTCCTGACGCACGGCGCACATTGGAAGCCATCATCCATCCGCTGGTTGGCGCAGAAGTTCGGCGCCTGGCTGCCTCGTCAAACGCCCGCTGCCTGGTCTTCGATGTACCGTTGCTGGTCGAATCGCCACATTGGCGCCACCAATTGGACCGCGTGGTGGTGGTGGACTGCTCGCACACGACGCAAATACGGCGGGTCAGCCAGCGCAATGCGTGGGACGCCCACACCATTGAAGCTGTGATTCGCAGTCAGAGCCCACGCGTCCAACGCCTGGCGGCGGCTGACGTGGTGCTCTGCAACGACACGGACAAGATCGAACACTTGCAGCGGCTGGTGAGCGGGTTGGCCCAACGGTTCGGGCTATGATGAAAGCCTTGTTCGCCCTGGCCTCTTGGCCCCTTCTCCACGAAGCTCCGCCGCTGTGATCCTGTACGAATACCCTTTCAACGAACGTATCCGCACCTACTTGCGGCTGGAACAGCTCTTTCGCCGCCTGTCTGAACTCGTTCCTCGCAGCCACTCGCTGGACCACCACTACGCGATCCAGACCATTTTCGAAATCATGGACGTGGCCTCGCGTGCCGACATGAAGTCGGACGTGCTCAAGGACATTGACCGGCAAAAGCTTCAACTCAACAGCTACCGCGGCAACCCGGCCATTTCTGAGCAGGTGCTTGACGGCGTGATCGCACAACTGGACGACTGCTTTGCCCAGCTGAACCAGTTGAGCGGGAAAACCGGGCAATCGTTAACGGAAAACGACTGGCTCATGAGCATTCGCAGCCGCATCGGTATCCCAGGTGGCACGTGTGAGTTCGATCTGCCCGCCTACTTCCACTGGCAGCACCACAGCGTCGAACAGCGCCATGCGGATTTGCAGCGCTGGGTGGCGCCACTGGCGCCGCTGGCGGCCTCCATCGGGCTGCTGATGAAAATGTTGCGTGACTCAGGTTCCGCGCAAAAAGTGGTTGCACCCAACGGCCAGTTCCAACAAAACCTGCCACAGGGGCGCACCTTTCAGTTGCTGCGCTTGCGCATGGACCCCTCCGCAGGTCTCATACCTGAGATCAGCGGTAACCGTTTGATGCTTTCCGTGCGCTTGATGCGCCAGGGTGAAGACGATCGCCTTCATCCCGCGCAAGAAGACGCTGCGTTTGAACTCACCCTCTGCGCTTGAGGTCTTGCATGTCGAACGAAGGAACGGAAATTCCCGTCAAGATGGTTCGCTGCCCGGCCTGCGCCGGCCCCAGCGTTTATGCAGCCAGCAACCCTTACCGGCCGTTTTGCAGCCAGCGCTGCAAAAACATGGACTTTGGCGCCTGGGCCAGTGAAACCTTCAAACTGCCTGAAACGCTGACCGACAACGATCCGGAATTCCAGCAGAGCTGAGATGCCACAAAAACGGCATGCAGCTCAAGCTGTTGGCTCATCCGCCAGCCACTCCAGCACCGGTACCGTGCCAGGCAACACGGGAGAACATCGAACGGGCAAGCGCTCCCAACTGAAGTCTTGGCCTTCGTGCATTTGTAGCGCTCCAGTCCATTCAAATACCTTGCAGAAGTGCAGACGCACGAGCGCGTGGGGATAGTCAACGAGCTTCTCTTTCCAGGCGATTACCGGGCCAATGTGCACGCCAATCTCTTCTTGTAGCTCGCGCCGCAAAGCCTGTTCAACCGACTCACCCGCCTCCAGCTTGCCGCCGGGAAACTCCCAGTAACCGGCATATACCTTGCCCTCAGGCCGGGATGTCAGCAAAAACTCGCCGCTGGGCGCGATCAGCAAGCCCACGGCCACATCCACCACCGGGCGCGCTGGCCCATCCGCCCGGCGAAGTTCACCGTCCACCAACAAGATCGAATCGCTCACCGCAAGCCTTTGTGCCGAATCAGCTTAGCCACGCGCCGCATGGGTACCCGCGTAATCACGGGCGAACTGGTAGGCCACCCGGCCGCTGCGTGAACCTCTTTCAAGAGCCCACACCAGCGCTGCAGGCCGAGCCGACTCAATGGCCTCGACGGACACGCCGAAGGACGCCAGCCACTGCGCCACGATGGTGAGGTACTCATCTTGGCTGAAGGGGTAGAAACTCACCCAAAGACCAAAGCGCTCAGAGAGGGAGATTTTTTCTTCCACCACCTCACCCGGGTGCACCTCGCCATCAGCGGTGTGGGTGTAGCTGAGGTTTTCTTTCATGTATTCCGGCAGCAGGTGGCGCCGGTTACTGGTGGCGTAAATCAGCACGTTTTGACCCGCCGCCGACACCGAGCCGTCCAGGATCGACTTCAAAGCCTTGTAGCCAGGCTCGCCGTCTTCAAAACTCAGATCGTCACAAAACACCACAAAACGCTCGGGCCGGTCAGCCACCACATCCACAATATCGGGCAAGTCCACCAAGTCGGCCTTGTCCACCTCAATCAGGCGCAGTCCTTCAGAGGCGTACTCGTTCAGGCAAGCCTTGACCAAGGACGACTTGCCCGTACCGCGGGCGCCTGTGAGCAGCACGTTGTTGGCCGGCAGCCCCTGCACAAACTGCAAGGTGTTGCGCTGGATCTTTTCCTTCTGCCCACCGATTTCCTGCAAATCGGCCAACCGCATGTGCGCGACCTGGCGCACAGGTTCCAACACACCATGGCCACTGCTGCGCTTGCGGTAGCGAAAGGCCACCGATGCCGACCAGTCGGGAGCGCCCAAGGGTTGCGGCAGCACCGACTCGATGCGCGCCATCAGTTGCTCGGCACGCTCCAGCAGGCGTTCGAAGTTGGCATTCATGAGCGGTAATCGGCGTTGATGGTGACGTAGTCGTGGCTGAAATCGCAGGTCCAGACTGTTTCGGTTACATCGCCGCGGCCAAGGCCTATGCGCACCAGGATCTCGGCGTCCTTCATGACGCGCTGACCGTCTTCCTCGCGGTAGTCGGGGTGCCGGCCCCCAGCCGCCACCACATGCACATCACCCAGGTGCAGTTCAATTTTCGTGGCATCCAGATCGGCAATGCCCGCGTAGCCCACCGCCGCCAAGATTCGGCCCAGGTTCGGGTCGCTGGCAAAAAATGCGGTTTTGACCAACGGCGAGTGCGCCACCGCGTAAGCCGCCTGCAGGCATTCAGCCGACGTCTGACCGCCCTCAACCCGGATGGTGATGAATTTGGTCGCGCCCTCTCCATCGCGCACGATGGCGTGCGCCAGGTGTTGCGCCAGGGGCACCAGCGCGGCCAGCAGGGCTTGACCGTCGGGGCTGCCGAGATCGGTGATGGGCGCGTGCCCGGCCTTGCCTGTGGCAATCACCACAAACGAGTCGTTGGTGGACGTATCGCCATCCACGGTGACACGGTTGAACGACACATCGGCGAGCCGGCGGGCCAGTGTGCCCATCAACTCTGGGGCCACACAGGCATCGGTGGCCAGAAAACCGAGCATGGTTGCCATGTTGGGGCGGATCATGCCCGCCCCTTTCGCAATACCGGTGGCACTCACCGTGGTGCCGCCCAGCACGAACTGACCGCTTGCCGCCTTGGGCAGCGTGTCGGTGGTCATCACGCCTTCAGCGGCAGACAGCCACTGGGCACCCGATGCCACAGGCGACTGCGCTGCGAGTTCAAGCGCCTGGGGCAAACCCGCCAGGAGCCGGTCCAGGGGCAAAGGCTCCATGATCACCCCGGTGGAAAACGGCAGCACCTGTTCATGACCCAACCCGAGCGCACGCGCCATGGCCGTGCAGGTCTGGCGCGCCGCAGCCAATCCTGGCTCGCCCGTGCCGGCGTTCGCGTTGCCGGTGTTGATGACCATGGCACGAATGGCAGCACCCGAGGCCAGGTGCTCACGGCACACCTGCACCGGTGCAGCCGCATAGCGGTTTTGGGTGAAAACCGCACCCACCGCACTGCCTTCGTCCAAAAGGAAAACGGTCAGATCTTTGCGGTTGGCCTTTCGGATACCCGCCTGAGCCACACCAATGCGTACACCGGGGATGGCCAGCAAATCAACAGCCAGCGGGATATCAAGTTGAACAGGCATGGAAACTCCGTGAAAAAGACGTGGCTTGCCGTGGGGCACCCGAACGGGTCAGCCGCGGGATATCAGTCCAGCTTGCCGTGGCAATGCTTGTATTTTTTGCCACTGCCGCAAGGGCACGCATCGTTGCGCCCCACACGGGGTACGGCGTCTGCCAAGGCACCCGAGGCGGTAGCCACGGCTCCGGCGCTGGTGATGACTTCCACCTCACCCGTTTCGGTCGGCGCGGTGTAGGTCATGTTGGCAATCTGTTCGGCTCGCTCTTCCAGTTGCTCTGCAGCCTGGGCAATTTGCTCCGCGGACTGCACCCGCACGTTCATCAAAATACGCGAGACATCGTTCTTCACGCTGTCCAGCAGCTGCCCGAACAACACGAAAGCTTCGCGCTTGTATTCCTGTTTGGGCTGCTTCTGGGCGTAACCCCGCAGGTGAATGCCCTGGCGCAGGTAGTCCAAGGCCGACAGATGTTCGCGCCACTGGCTGTCGATGGTTTGCAGCAACACCACCCGCTCGAACTGGGTGAAGTTCTCTTCACCCACCACCTGGACCTTGCCGTTGAAGACCTCTTTGGCAGCGGCCAACACACGTTCCACAATATCATCAACGTCGATGGCCTCGGCGTCTGACACCCAACTGGACACCGGCACATCCACTGCCCACTCTTCGCGCAAATTGCGCTCCAAGCCAGCGAGATCCCACTGCTCTTCCACGCTGCCCGCAGGCACAAACTGGTGCACGAGGTCGATGAAGCAGCCGTCGCGCAGCGAGTCGATCTGGCCGCGCAGGCTGTCAGCGTCCAAGATATCGTTGCGCTGCTGGTAGATCACCTTGCGCTGGTCGTTGGACACATCGTCGTATTCCAGCAGCTGCTTGCGAATATCGAAGTTGCGCGCCTCAACCTTGCGCTGAGCGCTCTCAATGCTGCGGGTCACGATGCCCGCTTCAATGGCCTCGCCCTCGGGCATCTTCAGGCGATCCATGATGGCGCGCACGCGATCGCCCGCAAAGATGCGCATGAGCGAATCGTCCAAACTCAGGTAGAAGCGCGACGAACCGGGGTCGCCTTGGCGCCCCGATCGCCCACGCAACTGGTTGTCAATGCGGCGCGACTCGTGGCGCTCGGTCGCGATGATGCGCAAGCCGCCCAGTGCCCGCACCTTCTCGTGATCCAGCTTCCATTGCTCGCGTACCGCTTCGATGCGCGTGGCCTTCGTGGCATCGTCGAGCGAAGCATCGGTCTGCACCGCCTCAACCATTTTTTCCAGGTTGCCACCCAACACAATGTCGGTACCGCGGCCCGCCATGTTGGTGGCGATGGTGATGGCACCGGGGCGCCCCGCCTGGATGATGATGTCCGCTTCGCGGGCATGCTGCTTGGCGTTCAGCACCTCGTGGGGCAGGTTTTCAGCCTGCAACAGCGTGGCAATGATTTCGGAATTTTCAATCGACGAGGTACCCACCAGCACCGGCTGACCACGCTCGTGGCATTCGCGAATGTCTTCGATCGCTGCGACGTATTTTTCTTTCGTCGTCTTGTACACCCGGTCGAGCTGATCGGTGCGCGAACTGGGGCGGTTGGGTGGGATCACCACCGTTTCCAGACCATAAATTTCCTGGAATTCGTAGGCTTCGGTGTCGGCCGTGCCCGTCATGCCGGAAAGCTTGCCGTAGAGGCGGAAATAGTTCTGGAAGGTGATGGAGGCCAGCGTCTGGTTTTCAGGCTGGATCGTCACGCCCTCTTTGGCCTCCACGGCCTGGTGCAAGCCATCGCTCCAGCGACGACCCGACATGAGGCGGCCCGTGAATTCATCGACGATGACAATTTCACCGTTCTGGCTGACGTAGTGCTGGTCGCGGTGGTAGAGGTGGTGCGCCTTCAGCGAAGTCACCAAATGGTGCAACAAGGCAATGTTGGACGGGTCGTAGAGCGAAGCGCCTTCGGGCAACAACCCGGCCTGGCTGAGCAAACGTTCGGCATTCTCGTGCCCTTGCTCGGTCATGTGGATCGAGTGCGCCTTCTCGTCCATGGTGAAGTCGCCTGGCTTGATCACGCCCTCGCCCGTGCGCGGATCGGCTTCGCCTTCTTGGCGCACCAGCTGGGGAATCAGCTGGTTGATGGCAAGGTACAAAGGGGTCTGGTCTTCGGCCTGGCCGCTGATGATCAGCGGCGTGCGTGCCTCGTCGATCAGGATCGAGTCCACCTCGTCAACGATGGCGTAGTTCAGCGCACGCTGAACCCGGTCACCAGCCTCGTACACCATGTTGTCACGCAGGTAGTCGAAACCGTACTCGTTGTTGGTGCCGTAGGTGATGTCGGCACGGTAAGCGGCCTGCTTCTCTTCCCGAGGTGCTTGCGGCAGGTTGATGCCCACCGTCAAACCCAGAAAGTTGTACAGCCGTCCCATCCACTGAGCGTCGCGGCTGGCCAGGTAGTCGTTCACCGTCACCACGTGCACGCCTTTGCCGGTGAGTGCGTTCAGGTAAACGGGCAAGGTGGCGGTGAGCGTCTTGCCCTCACCCGTGCGCATTTCGGCCACTTTGCCATGGTGCAAGGCCAAACCACCCACCATTTGCACGTCAAAATGACGCATCTTCATGACGCGCTT
The DNA here is from genome assembly GCF_058731905.1 of Hydrogenophaga sp. L99. Classification (NCBI taxonomy): domain Bacteria; kingdom Pseudomonadati; phylum Pseudomonadota; class Betaproteobacteria; order Burkholderiales; family Comamonadaceae; genus Hydrogenophaga; species Hydrogenophaga sp. L99. The sequence goes on from NZ_CM178972.1 coordinate 2,729,407, forward strand.
GCTGGCCTCTCGAACCACCGCAAAAGCCTCGGGCAACACCGACTCCAGCGCCTCACCGTCGGCCACTCGGCGTTTGAAAATCTCGGTCTGCGCCTTCAACTCCTCGTCGCTGAGTTTTTCAAACTGCGCCTCCAGACCATTGATGCGCTCCACGGTCTTGCGGTAGGTCTTGAGCAAACGGTCGTTGCGGCTACCGAAAATTTTGGTGAGGAAGTTTGTGGCCATACGTACAGGCCTGAACGGACACCCGAGGGTCTCCGTTCAGGCAAAAGGGGATTCGGAAGGTTCTTTCGAACGTGGGTGGCATAGGACACCAACGGCTTGCCGTCAGGTTCCGCCGAACGCTCATATTTCAAGAGCAAGGCGGCATTTTACCTGCCGCATCAAGGCGCTTTCAGGGTTTACGGGCTCGACCCTGTTGCAGCTGCGCCGTTGCCATCGACTCACCCGCAGCCAGAAAGCGCTGGGGGTCCTGCGGGACGCCCGACACCCACACCTCAAAATGCAGATGAGGGCCAGTTGAACGCCCCGTCGAACCTACATCGGCGATCTTCTGACCACGCTTCACAATGTCACCTTTTTTCACGAACACCTGAGATGCATGGGCGTAGCGGGTGATCAGCTCATTGCCGTGATCCACTTCAACCATATTGCCGTATGCCGGATGGTATTCCTGCACCACGACCATACCGCCGGCCGCAGCCAGAATGGGCGTACCGGTGTCCGCCGGGAAGTCCAGGCCGGTGTGCAAGGCAGATCGGCCGGTGATGGGATCGATGCGAAAGCCGAAGGGGGAGCCCACGCGAACGCCCGCCACGGGTTGCTCGGTAGGCACCATGGTTCGCTGAATCTTCTGGTCAAAAAGGCGAGATTCCACCACCGTCAACCAATCCACGCGCGAGTCACTGGACATATCGAGCTGCTCCATGGCGGCCATCAACTCGGGTACGGAAAGCTCCCGAACAGCCACCAAAGACCCGCCAGCACCGGGAGCCGTCTTGAACTCGGCTGGATTGAGGCCAGCCAGCCCGGCCACCCGATCGCCCAATGACTCCAACTGCATCATCCGGGCCTGCATTTCACCCAGCTTTCGAGCCATGGCATCCAGGTTTTCACGCATGAAGACTTCCTGGGTTTCCACCTCGCTCTGGTGCACCATGCGCCCTACCGAGGCAAAGCCCGGCCACCCTTGCCGCACCCCTTCCAGAAATACGCCGTGGTACGCCACCACAGAGCCCAACATCAACAAGACCGAGGCCAGCAAACCAGCACCGATCAATTTGTAACCGCTGAGGTGCAGGGCCCGACTTTTCGCCAACCAGGCGTCCGTGATAATGATGTGCAAAATTCAACCTTTTCGAAAAGTCACCGCGTCGAGTCGACGCACACCCACCGAATGCGAACAGCCCCACGACTCAACACCATGCTCAGCCTGGAGCAGGCAGTCGGCGAGGCACCCAGCCTGGCTGCGCTACAAGAACGGATTCAGGCATCGCAGCGCTGCCTCCAACAAGTGAGCGCCCTGATCCCCGCGACATTGCGCCAGCACGTCAAAGCAGGCCCGATTCAAGAGAACGAGTGGTGCATATTGGTGGGTAGCGCATCGGCTTCAACCAAACTTCGCCAGCTGCTGCCGGCAATGCTGCAAGTGTTGGCCCAAAACGGTGCGCAGGTTAACGCAATTCGGATCAAAGTCCAAATGGCGGGCAGCTGAGGGCAAACGCCGCCGGCACATGGGCCCTGCAAAAAGGGGTGGTGCCGCTTGTCTGACTCGAACAGACGACCTATCGCTTACAAGGCGATTGCTCTACCAACTGAGCTAAAGCGGCACAAACTAACATTTTACTTGACGCGGGTGAGCTGCGGCCGCCCGCCCCCGCGCGCAGGCCCATCGGGCTGAGGCGGTGGAGGCTCGCCCCCCTCTGATGCGGCCTCTTCCACGGGCACAGCGCGCAGCGCACCGCGGACGGGCGACTCGGCTGAATCTTCCGTTTCGCTCGCGTCCTCCAAAACAGACATCACACCCTGTGGAGCCCCACCGACCCCGCTGACCGTGGCCACCGGTGGCGCAGGGAAAGCCATGCCTTGCCCGTTTTCACGTGCGTAGATGGCAATCACATGGCTGACAGGAACAATGATCTCGCGCGCCACACCACCGAAACGGGCCTTGAACTCGATGAAGTCGTTGCCTAGGCGCAAGGCGCTGGTGGCGTCCACACCGACGTTGAGAACAATCTCACCGTTCTTGACGAACTCCATCGGCACCCTCACCGATGCATCCACCTGCACGGCAATGTAGGGTGAAAAGCCGTTGTCAACACACCATTCGTGCAGAGCACGAATGAGGTAGGGACGTGTGGAGGGTGTTTCCGACTCGAAAGATTTCATGGGCTGTCCACATGCAAAAAATGGCACCAGACACAAAAGGTCTGGTGTACCGATTATTTGCGCATGACCTTTTCAGAAGGCGTCAGCGCTTCAATGTAGGCTGGGCGCGAGAAGATGCGCTCGGCGTACTTCAGCAAGGGTGCAGCATTTTTGCTGAGCTCAATACCGTAGAAATCCAGACGCCACAGCAGGGGGGCGATCGCCACATCCAGCATGGAGAAATTGTCGCCGAGCATGAACTTGTTTTTCAAGAACACGGGGGCCAACTGGGTCAAACGGTCGCGTATGTGCGCACGGGCTTTTTCCAGCGCCTTTTCATTGCCTTTGGTGCTGCGCGATTCCAGCATGGACACGTGCGTGAACAGCTCTTTTTCGAAATTCAGCAAAAACAGGCGCACGCGGGCGCGGTCAACGGGGTCGCCGGGCATCAGCTGGGGATGCGGAAAGCGCTCGTCGATGTACTCGTTGATGATGTTCGACTCGTACAAAATCAGATCGCGCTCGACCAGGATCGGGACCTGTCCGTAGGGATTCATCACGCTGATGTCTTCGGGCTTGTTGTACAGGTCCACGTCGCGGATCTCAAAGTCCATGCCTTTTTCAAACAGGACAAAGCGGCAGCGGTGGGAGTAAGGGCAGGTGGTGCCCGAATACAAGACCATCATGAGGGAGTCTCCTTAAAGCAAAAACAGTGGGTTGCATAAACACCGTGCGGTGCTGCAAACCACTGTGGAACGGAGGGTCCCGCGCTCTAGAGCGAGGGACCCGACCCGGATCAAATTATTTGATGTCTCTCCAGAACACCGCGTTCAGGCGCCAGGCGATGACGGTGAACACCGAAAGGAAGAGCAAAACCCACACGCCAATGCGCACACGGTTATTTTGCTCAGGCTCGGCCATCCATTGCAGGTAAGCAACCAAATCGCCCACGTTTTGGTCGTAGGCAGAGGCGGTCATCGTGCCAGCCTTCACAGGCTCCCAGCCCTTGTGGACCTCGATTTCGGCACCATGGCTGGTCACTTTGTCGAAGACCGGCTTTCGCTCGCCCTGAAGTTCCCACAGCGGGTTTGGCATCCCAATGTTGGGGAACACCAGGTTGTTCCAGCCTGTAGGTTTGGTCTCGTCGCGGTAGTAGGTGCGCAGCAAGGTGTAGATGTAGTCAGGGCCAGAACCCTGCTTGCTGGCGCGTGAGCGAGCCACCAAGGTGAGGTCGGGCGGGTTGGCGCCAAACCATTTTTTGGCCAGTGCCGGGTCCATATTGGACTTCATCGTGTCACCGATTTTGTCGGTGGTGAAGGTCAGATTCTCAGCAATTTGCTTGTCGTTCAGACCAATATCGCGCAGGCGGTTGTAACGCATGAACGATGCCGAATGACAGCTGAGGCAGTAGTTCACGAACAACTTGGCACCGTTTTGCAGCGCGGCCATGTCATTGGTTCGCTGTGGGGCTTTGTCCAGCGGGAAACCCGCGCCTGCAGCCAGCGCGGCACCCGACAAACCCAAGGCCATCATGAAGCCCAGAAGAATTTTTTTCATTTGATTGACTCTCCGGAATCGCTGGTAGGGGCTCAGTGGGGCGTAAACGTGACGCGGGTCGGGACGGGCTTGAACTCGCCGATCCGGCTCCACCAAGGCATCAGCAGGAAGAAGCCAAAGTAGAACAAGGTACCGACCTGCGAGACGCGCTCACCGATAGGCGATGGGGGCAACACACCCAGGTAGCCGAGGATCAGGAAGTTGATCACGAACACGGCGTAAAGCCACTTGTTCCAGCTTGGACGGTAACGGATGGATTTGACAGGGCTGTTGTCCAGCCAAGGCAGGGCAAACAGGATCACCACGGCACCACCCATCGCAACCACACCCCAGAATTTGGCATCAATGGCCAGCATCAGAGCCACAATCACGACAGCGCCACCGACCACAGCCGCCTTCATGGCCGAGCCGATCTTGGCCTTAACCACACCCAGCACAGCACCAAGCAAAACGCAGGCGATCAGCGCGTACATCATTTCGTTGGTGATGGCACGCAGCATCGAATAAAACGGCGTGAAGTACCAGACGGGTGCAATGTGCAACGGCGTCACCAGGGGATCGGCTGGAATAAAGTTGTTGTATTCCAGAAAGTAGCCGCCCAGTTCAGGGGCGAAGAACACGATGGCGGAGAAGGCCATCAGGAACACGGACACACCAAGAATGTCGTGAACGCTGTAGTAGGGATGGAAGGGAATACCATCCAGCGGGATGCCCTTTTCGTCCTTGAGCGCCTTGATTTCAACGCCGTCGGGGTTGTTGGAACCCACCTCGTGCAGCGCAATGATGTGAGCAACCACCAAGCCCAGCAGCACCAGCGGCACCGCAATGACGTGGAAGCTGAAGAAGCGGTTCAACGTAGCATCGCCCACCACAAAGTCGCCGCGGATCAGCAAAGCCAGGTCAGGACCCACAAAGGGAACCGCGGCAAACAAGTTCACGATCACCTGGGCGCCCCAGTACGACATCTGACCCCAAGGCAGCAGATAGCCCATGAAGGCTTCCGCCATCAGGACCAGGAATATGGCGCAGCCGAACACCCAGACCAACTCGCGCGGCTTGCGGTACGAACCGTAGATCAAGCCACGGAACATGTGCAGGTAGACGACCACAAAGAACGCCGAGGCGCCTGTAGAATGCATGTAGCGAATGAGCCAGCCCCACGGCACGTCGCGCATGATGTATTCGACCGACGCAAAGGCCACCGGCACGCCAGCAGCGTTCAGGTTGGCGTCGGGCTTGTAATGCATCACCAGGAAAATACCGGTGACGATCTGGATTACCAGCACCAACAGCGCGAGCGAGCCGAAGAAGTACCAGAAGTTGAAGTTCTTGGGAGCGTAGTACTCGGCCAAGTGCTCGTTGTAGAGCTTGGACAACGGAAACCGGTTGTCGACCCAGTTGAGCGCTTTTTGGCCCATGGGAGCATCGGGGGAAATTTCTTTGAATTCAGCCATTATTTGCCTCTGAGGTCAGGTGTCTGCTTGCACTGCGAAGTACGGCAGCTCAGGCCTTCTTCTCTTCGCCGACCAACAGGGTCGTATCGGACAGGTAGTAGTGCGGGGGCACTTCGAGGTTGTCAGGCGCAGGCTTGTTCTTGAACACCCGCCCTGCCACGTCAAACGTAGAACCGTGGCAAGCACACAGGAAACCACCCTGCCAGTCGTCAGGCAGCGAAGGCTGCGGACCAGGAGACAACTTGTCGCTGGGTGAGCAACCGAGGTGGGTGCAAATACCCACGGCCACGAGCACTTCGGGCTTGATGGAGCGGTGGCGGTTTTTTGCGTATTCGGGAGTGGGATAAGCATTGCGATCCGAGTTGGGATCGGCGAGCTGGTCTTCTTGCTTTTCAAGAGCCGCCAACTGCTCGGGTGTGCGGCGCATGATCCACACGGGCTTGCCACGCCACTCGACCACACGCTTCTCGCCAGGCGCGAGCGTGGAAATATCGACTTCGACGGCGGCACCGGCTGCCTTGGCCCGCTCGGACGGCTGAAAACTGCTGACGAAGGGGACGGCGACAGCGGCTGCACCTACGCCACCCATGGCGCAGGATGTGATCAGCCAGGTTCGGCGGCTGTTATCCACAGTCGCATCGACGGTTGCTTCACTCATGGGGATCTTTCAAACTGGTTCGAGAGGACACTAGGGACAACCCGTGATTGTACTGGACCCAAAGGTGCCCACTGTGGCTTGCCGGGGTATGGGAGTGGGCTATTGTCACGTTGACAAAAGCGCAACAGCTGCACAGCGCGTCAGCCGCTTGTAATGCGATGGTATGCGGTGGCAAAATCGCCAACCGGTTCAGACGCTGCCGACCAGGCAGACCTATTTGACTTCTCGCAGTGTCGAACACTTTAAACAACTTATCTGGAGGAAGCGGCCATGGGCATGATGCAGGAATTCAAGGAGTTTGCTGTCAAGGGCAATGTGATCGACCTGGCTGTGGGTGTGATCATTGGTGGAGCGTTTGGCAAGATCGTGGGGTCTTTGGTTGACGATGTGATCATGCCTGTGGTGGGCTCCATCTTTGGCAGCCTCGATTTTTCCAACCTCTACCTGGCACTTGGTACGGTGCCCGAGGGCACCGCCCCTACTTTGGCGGCGATGAAAGCTGCTGGCGTTCCGACCTTGGCCTACGGCAATTTCGTGAGTGTGGCGATCAACTTTTTGATTCTGGCATTCATCATTTTCATGATGGTCAAACAGATCAACCGCATGAAGCGCGCTGAAGCTCCCGCCCCAGCCGCCCCCCCGGCCACACCGGAAGACGTGGTGTTGCTGCGCGAGATTCGCGACAGCCTGCGCAAGTAAGCCTGCGCAACCTGTTCAAAGCCGCTGGCGCCATGAGGCGCAGCGGCTTTTTTATTGGGTTGAGCTGGCCTCCAGGGCCGCATCCAACGCTGCCAGCAAACTGGCCGCACTGGCTCGTCCGGTGCCGGCGAGGTCAAAGGCGGTACCGTGGTCCGGGCTGGTGCGGACAAAAGGCAGACCCAGCGTGGTGTTGACCCCATGCTCCAAGCCCAAAAGCTTCACAGGTATCAATCCCTGGTCGTGGTACATCGAAATGACCACGTCAAACGCCCCTTGGCGAGCGCGCATGAAAACGGTGTCGGGCGCATGCGGACCGCTGCAATCCAGACCTTCAGCTTTGGCCTGCTCGACGGCTGGCGCGATGGCATCAATCTCTTCACGCCCGAACAAACCGCCCTCACCTGCATGGGGATTGAGGCCTGCCACGGCAATGCGCGGCTTCGCCAAGCCGCAGAGAAGAAAATGGGCCTGCGTGATGCGCACCGTTTGCAAAACCTGCGCTTGAGTGACCGCGTCGAGCGCATCCTGCAGCGACACATGGATGCTCACCAACACCGTACGCAAGCCTGGGCAACTGAGCATCATGCGCACGGGCAAGGCCGAGACGGCAACACCGAGGTGCTCTGCGGCAAGCGCCTGCAACAACTCGGTATGCCCGGGAAAAGCCACGCCGGCAGCAGCCAATGCCTCTTTGTGAATGGGTGCGGTGACCACGGCGCGCGCTTGTCCCAAGAGAGCCGCGCCCGCAGCAAACCGAATGCAGTCGGCGGCAGCCTCGCCCGCTTCAGTGCTGATGCGCCCCAACACCACGGGCTGCTTCAGGGAACAAGCTTGAAGGACGCCCATACAACCAGGGGGAACTTCGCTGAAATGTTCAAGCGCGCTCAATTCGGCCAACACCGGGATTGGCTGCGTCTGCGCAGTTGCCAACGCCACACATTGCATGGCCCGACGCATCGTTTCCATATCGCCCGCCACCACCACCTGCTGCATCAGGCTGGGCCGCTCGCGAAACGCCTGGGCAATGATTTCAGGGCCGATACCAGCAGGATCGCCCATGGTCAACACCACGGGCTTGATTAAAGAGTTCTTGACCACAGAGGGATTCATGGCTGATGCCCTCAGGCGGGGTTGTCGATGTCAATGAATTGGTGAGACAAGCCAAGCGCCTGCGCCACATGCGCACCCACAGCCTGCACGCCATACCGTTCCGAGGCATGGTGCCCGCAGGCGATGTACGCCACACCGCATTCCCGCGCGTAGTGCGCCTGTGGCTCCGAAATCTCTCCGGTGATGAACACATCGGCACCGGCTGCAATAGCGGATTCAAAGTAAGACTGCGCCCCCCCCGTGCACAGTGCAACGCGCTCGACGGGCCGGTCGGGTTCGACCACCAGCGTCACCGCACGCCCCAAGGTCTGCTCCACATGGGCCGCAAGCTCGGCCGCAGACGCCGAGCGCCGCTGCCCCATCAAGCCCAACGATTGGGCACCGAAACGTCCCGCAGGTCCGTCAAACGCAGACACCCCAAGGCGCAAGGCGAGCTGCGCGTTGTTGCCAAGTTCGGGGTGGGCATCGAGCGGCAGGTGGTAGGCCAGCAGGTTGATGTCGTGCGCAAGCAGGCGCGCAAGCCGCTGTTTCATCCAGCCGGTGACGCACCCGTCCTGGCCTCGCCAAAACAAACCATGGTGAACCAAGATGGCGTCAGCCCCAGCGGCAATCGCTGCGTCAATCAAGGCCCGACTGGCCGTGACGCCCGTGACCAACTTGCGAATCCCCTGGCGCCCTTCTACCTGCAAGCCATTGGGGCCATAGTCGTTGAACAGGGCGGGCTGCATCAAACCGTTCAAGGTTTCTAGCAACATGGTGCGTGAAACCGCGCGCTCGGGTGTTTTCATAGAAAAGGCCTGTCTTGAAAAATTGGCACGGGCGTGGCCCAGTTAAAAGACCAACCAACCTTTCATTTTGACAGCCCCCGCAGACAAGAGCGCAACCCTTGGCAAGCGAGGGATTGATCGCGACACAGACTGGCCGTGAGGCCGTTCAGCGCTGCGCCTGTTCCGACTCCAGCATCTTGCGGGTGAAAAATCGGTAAAACCAGATCGCCATGCCAATCATAAAAATGATGCCGGAAATGCTGAACAGTCCGTAATCGGTCGAGAAGAGATCCACGATGGCTTTCATTTTTTACTCCATTCCTCTAACAAAGGCTTTCATTGCACCGCGTCCACCGCCCGCGCGCCTTGACGTGGGTCAAGCCGCTTGAACTCAAGGGGTTGGCAACCATATACAGCACAATCTGGGGACCGGCTTCGATCTGCCAACAACACCTTTGCCCCAAAACCACCCATGAAACGACTCTGGCTCGTCTTTGCCCAATCCGTCACTGTACTGCTGGCTGCCTTTTTCGTGGTCGCCACACTCAAGCCACAGTGGCTGGACCGCCGGCCCAATCTGCCCACCGTGGTGCCGGTGCTGGAGTCGGCGGCGCCAACCCACTCCACCGGCAGCACCAGCGGCTTCAGCGGTGCAGCCCGTGCCGCCTCACCGGCGGTGGTGAGCATCAACACCAGCAAGGCGGCTGTGAACAACATTCACAGTGACGACCCGTGGTTCCGCTTCTTCTTTGGTGACCAACCGCAGGCTCAGCCGCAAACCGGCCTGGGGTCAGGTGTGATCGTGAGCCCGGCGGGCTACATACTCACCAACAACCACGTCATTGAAGAGGCCGATGAGATTGAGGTGATGCTGAACGATGGCCGCAAAAGCATCGCCAAGGTGATCGGCACCGACCCGGAAACCGACCTCGCCATTCTCAAAATCGAATTGACCGAACTGCCCGTGATCACGCTGGGCAACTCAGATGCCCTGTCCATCGGCGACCAGGTGCTGGCCATCGGCAACCCCTTCGGCGTGGGTCAAACCGTCACGGGGGGCATCGTCAGCGCACTGGGTCGAACCCAGCTGGGCATCAACACCTTTGAAAATTTCATCCAGACCGATGCGGCCATCAACCCTGGAAACTCGGGCGGTGCACTGGTGGACGTGAACGGCCATCTGATGGGTATCAACACCGCCATCTACTCCCGGTCGGGCGGCTCCATGGGCATTGGTTTTGCCATTCCCACGTCCACCGCGCGCAGTGTGATGGAGGCGATCGTGCGTGACGGCCAGGTAACCCGGGGCTGGATTGGCGTGGAGCCGCAAGAACTCAGCCCAGAACTGGCCGAGAGCTTTGGCATTCCTGCGGGCAGCGGCGTGATCATCACCGGCGTGTTGCAAAACGGCCCCGCGGCTCAAGCGGGCATACGCCCTGGCGATGTAATCACACGCGTCGCCGGGCGCGAAGTGGGCACAGTGGCCCAGTTGCTATCGGCTGTGGCTGCACTGCCACCCGGCACGTCGGCCGCTGTGGATGTCGTGCGGCGCGATGGCAAGACACAACTGAACGTCACACCAGCGCGTCGCAATCCGCTGCCCCGTCAAGAACAGCGTTGAGGCGCTGTTGCATCTCGGTCAGCGCGAAAGCGCATGCACTTCATCCAAGAGGGGTGCCTGGCGTGGTTCTCAAACACCGTTTGGCTTGTCGCGCTACGGGCCACCCGAGACAAAGCCCAGCACCTGTTCTGCGCCCACGCTGCTAAGACCTACTTTGCGGTGTCTTCTGCGGTCGACTCTGAAGGCGATGCCGCCTTTTTGATGAACCACTGCGAGCTAAAAATGCCCAGTTCGTACAGAAGACACATGGGAACGGCCAGCGCCAACTGCGAGATGACATCAGGCGGCGTGACAATGGCCGCAATGACAAATGCCACGACGATGAAGTAACCGCGGAAATCGCGCAGCTGCTTCACCGTGACCATGTTCATTTTCACCAGCAACACCACCACGATAGGCACCTGGAAAGCCAGGCCAAAAGCGAGGTAGAGAGACAGGATGGCTTCAACGTAAGACGCAATGTCGGGTGTGGCCGCCACGCTGTCTGGTGTGAACTGCTGGATAAAGCCAAACATCTTGTCGAGCACAAAAAACTGCACAAAGGCAATGCCCACATACGCCAGCAAACTGCCCAGCAAGATCAGCGGGATCGCAAAGCGCTTCTCGTGGCTGTACAAGCCCGGCGCCACAAAAGCCCACACCTGGTACATCCACCAAGGCAAAGACAGCAACAACGCGGCCATTGCCAGCACTTTGATGGGCACAAAAAACGGTGAAAAAACGCCCACAGCGATCAGCTTGGCGTCTGGCGGCATGTGTGCACGGATCGGCACAGCGATCAGATCAATCAACCCGCTCGGGCCCGGCCAAAACGCCAGCAGCGCCATGCAGATAGCCAGACCCACCACGCCATAGAGCAGGCGATCCCGCAGCTCCATGAGGTGCTGGACAAACGGCTGCTCGGAACCGGCGAGTTCGTCGGTGGAATCTTTGGGGTCGGACATCAGCGGGGGGCAGAAGAAGAACGGGGCCGAAAGCGCGCCACTCGGGCGGCTCCGGACTGGGTGCGGGTACGCACGCCGGTGCGTGCCTTGTACCACTGGGGCATGGCCTTTTGCTTGATGCGCCAGTTCTTTTTGGGGTGTTTGTAGCTGGGGTGCAGGTCCGAGCCGATGCTGTGGTGCGCGTCGGAACCGTAGGAAGTTGCGCCATCCAGCCCGGCGGTGGCTTCAGACCAGGATTTTTCAAAGTCGCTGGCACCGCTTTGCACCGACGACTCCACATCGCGGGCAGCGCTCTCCACCGTGTCTTTCATTTTCTTGAGCTCTTCGAGCTCCATCGAACGGCTGACCTCGGCCTTCACATCCGACACGTAACGCTGTGCTTTGCCCAGCAAGGCACCCACCGTGCGGGCCACGCGCGGCAGTTTTTCAGGGCCGATAACGATCAACGCCACCGCCCCAATGAGCGCAATCTTGGAAATGCCCAGATCAATCATGTATCAGCCATCCTGCGGGCAATGCGGAGCCTTGGTTCAAGACTCTGAACCTGGCTGGCCCATGCTCAAAAGCGCATGACCACCAGGTAGAAATCGAAGCGACGAAATCAGCTTTTTTGCTTGGCTTCGACGTCGATGGCGTTTTTATCGGTGCGGGTGTCTTGCGTCACCTGACCTGCAGGCGCCGACTCGGCGTCAGCGGCGTTTTGGCTGCCATCTTTCATGCCGTCTTTGAAGCCTTTGACCGCACCACCCAGATCAGAGCCCATGTTTTTGAGCTTTTTGGTGCCAAAGACCATGACCACGATCAAGAGCACGATCAACCAGTGCCAGATTGAAAAGGAACCCATCGTTTTCTCCAAATATAAAAGTAATGCGTTGAACGCTTCGGGTGGGATTCTAAGCCGGCACAAGAGTTCAGTACTGGCTCAGCCAAAAAACCGGACCGAGGACTCAAACGCCGTCCCAGACATTTAACCCCGCAGCCACGGGCGCGGGCCGCCCATCACATGAATGTGCAAGTGGTGCACCTCCTGCCCACCTTCGGTGCCGGTGTTGCAGACCATGCGAAAGCCTCCGTCCGGGTAGGGGTTGCAGCCCTGCTCCATGGCCAGTTTGGGCGCCAGCATCATCATGCGCCCCATCAGGCGCTCGTGCTCGGCTGTCAGATGCGCCATGGACGGAATGTGCAACTTGGGCACCATGAGAAAGTGCACCGGCGCCCAGGGGTGGATATCGTGAAAGGCAAAGATGTCTTCGTCCTCAAAGACTTTTTTGGACGGGATCTGGCCGGCGATGATTTTGCAAAAAATGCAGTGGGGATCGTGTGCGCTCATGGAAATTTCAGTCGGGCATGGCTTGGCTGGCGTTCATGCGCACCATGCCTTTGACGATGCGGTAGAGAAACCAGATGGAAATCAAGGCCCAGGCGATCATGCCGGGCAACACAAAGAGAAACCACAGCGGAATGGTGACGACGTAAAGCACACCGGCCCAGATCACGGTGCGGATGCGCCACGAAAAATGGCTGGCCTGCCAGGTGCCTTCAGCGTCGGATTTCTTCACGAGATCGATCACCAGCGCCACGATGAGCAAACCCGCACCTACCTGAGCGCCTGGCACCACCGCCGCCACCGCCACGATCAGGTGAAGGATGTAACTGACCCAACCCACGCTTTTGAGCGACTGGGCCTTTTCGCTGTCGATGGCTTTGACGTCGATGATGTCGCTCATGCATGACCCCCCGATGACAAGGATTCGGACTCGCGCGCCAGAACTTTCCTCATCGCCTTTTCTTCCAGACCGCTCAGCCCCTCGCGGCGCACCAGTTCGCTGACCACGTCAGCCGGCGTCTTGCCGTAGTGGACGAGCGCAATCATGCTGTGAAACCACAGATCGGCGATTTCATTGACAAGCTTTTGAGCATCCCCGCCATGGTCGCAGTCCTTGGCCGCCATGACGGCTTCGGTGGCCTCTTCTCCAATTTTTTTCAGGAAGGCGTCAGGACCCTTGTGGAGCAAGCGGGCCACGTAGCTTGTTTCGGGATCGCCGCCGTTGGCCGGTTTGCGGCTCTCGATCACGGCCGCCAGGCGCGCCAGGTCATCGGTGTTGGACATATCGTTATTTGTAAATGGATTCGGGGTCTTTGAGCACCGGGTCTACCGCCTGCCAGGCGCCACTTTCATAGCGCTGAAAGAAGCAGCTGTGACGTCCGGTGTGGCAGGCAATGCCAGGCTCGTGCCCCAGCTGGGTCACCTTGAGCAGGACCACATCGTTGTCGCAATCCAGACGGATGTCATGCACGGTTTGCACATGCCCGGACTCTTCGCCTTTGAACCACAGCCGGCCGCGCGATCGGCTGAAATACACAGCCCGCCCCAGCTCAGCGGTTTTTTCAAGCGCCTCGCGGTTCATCCAGGCAAACATCAGCACGTCGCCGGTCGCGGCTTCCTGCGCAATCACCGGGACCAAGCCTTGGGCGTCCCATTTCACTTCTTCAAGCCAATTCATGCCATGAATCTACCATGTGCCTCGTGCACTTAGGCTGGCGCACCCAGGTTGCGCGTACGATGGCTTTTGCATTCACCGCCCAGCACCCGCTGACGCAGCCTGCACCAGGAGGAGCCCCATGAAATTTCGTACCCTTTTTCTGATCATTTTCATCTTGCTGGTGGCCGGTTTTGTGGCGCTCAACTTTGAAGCCATCTTGACGCCGACCACCCTCAACTTTGCCGTGGCCGAGGTTCAGGCACCGCTGGGCCTGGTGCTGCTGGGCATGCTGGCGCTGGTGCTGGTGGTGTTTTTGCTGGCCTTGGTGTACTACCAGACGACGCACCTGATGGAGGTACGGCGCATCACGCGCGAAGTGGCTGAGCAGCGCACCTTGGCGGACAAAGCCGAGGCATCCCGACTCACTGAATTGCGTCAGTTTTTGCAGGCCGAGCTACAGGCCACGGCTGCCCGCGAACAGGACCTGTCTGAAAAGACGCACCAAAAGATGGACCGCTTGCAAACGGCCTTGACTGAGGTGATCGAACAGACTGGAAACGGTCTGGGTGCCAGCATTGGCGAGATGGAAGACCGCATGGAGCGGCAATTGCAGCAACGCGCAAACGGAGCGTAAAGGCGGCGGTGCCTCGCGTCACAGACGAGGCATGCCTCAACCACCCGTCTAAAGGCGCACAGGGATCCCGCGCTCGGCCATGCGCGCCTTGGCTTGGCCCACGGTGAACTCCCCGTAGTGGAAGATGCTGGCGGCCAGCACGGCGTCGGCGCCGCCCTGTTGCACGCCGTCGGCCAGATGGTCCAGGTTGCCCACGCCACCCGAGGCGATCACGGGCACGTCCACCGCATCGACCACGGCGCGGGTCAGGGCCAGATCGAAGCCGCTTTTGGTGCCATCGCGGTCCATGCTGGTCAGCAAAATTTCACCGGCACCGTGCTCGGCCATTTTTCGGGCCCAGGCCACAGCGTCGAGCCCGGTGTTTTTGCGTCCACCGTGGCTGTAAACGTCCCAGCCTTCACCGCGGGCCAGCAGGTCTTCACCCAAGCGGCGCTTGGCGTCGATGGCCACCACGATGCACTGGGCACCGTATTTGTCTGAGGCGTCGCGGATGACTTGCGGGTTAGCCAGTGCGGCGGAATTGAAGCTGGTTTTGTCGGCCCCGGCGTTGAGCAGGCGGCGCACATCGTCCACCGTGCGCACGCCGCCGCCCACGGTGAGCGGAATGAAAACCTGTGATGCCACGGCTTCGATGATGTGAAGGATCAGGTCGCGACCGTCGCTGGTGGCCGTGATGTCCAGGAAGGTCAGCTCGTCGGCGCCCTGGTCGTTGTAACGGGCCGCAATTTCGACGGGGTCGCCCGCGTCACGCAGCTCGACAAAATTGACGCCCTTGACCACACGGCCACCGGTGACGTCCAAGCAGGGAATGATGCGTTTAGCGAGCATGTTCGACGTGGGTTGGTTTTGCCGCCGGGCCGCCCCAAGGCAAAACGCGCCCCCTTGGGGGGCAGCAACCCGCGCAGCGGTGGAGCGTGGGGGCCTTGTTCATCCGTTGAGGTCGTCGGCCAGCAGTTGCGCGGCTTCGAAGTCGAGGTCACCGCTGTAGATAGAGCGACCGCAAATCACACCCTCAACACCTTCGTCTTCCACCCCACACAGGGCGCGAATATCGTCCAGGTTGGACAGGCCGCCCGAAGCGATGACCGGAATGGACAGGGCCTGTGCCAGCTTGACGGTGGCGTCGATGTTGATGCCGCTGAGCATGCCGTCGCGGCCGATGTCGGTGTAAATGATGGATTCGACGCCGTAGTCTTCGAATTTCTTCCCCAGGTCCACCACCTCGTGGCCGGTAAGCTTGCTCCAGCCGTCGGTGGCGACTTTGCCATCCTTGGCGTCCAGGCCGACAATGATGTGGCCGCCAAAGGCGGTGCAGGCGTCCTGCAAGAAACCAGGGTTTTTCACCGCGGCGGTACCGATGATGACGTAGCGCAGGCCCGCATCCAGGTAACGCTCGATGGTGTCGAGGTCTCGAATGCCGCCGCCGAGCTGCACGTCCACTTCAGAGCCGATCTCTTTCAGAATGGCACGGATGGCTTGCTCGTTTTTCGGCTTGCCAGCAAAGGCTCCGTTCAGGTCCACCAGGTGCACGCGGCGCGCGCCTTTGTCGACCCAGCTGCGCGCGATGGCCGCCGGGTCTTCGCCAAACACCGTGGATTGGTCCATGTCGCCCTGTTTGAGGCGAACGCACTGGCCGTCTTTCAGATCAATGGCAGGAATCAGCAGCATGATGGTGTCGGTATCAGTAGGGAACGAGGGAACGGGAGGACTCAGGGATTCCAGTGGAGGAAGTTGCGGTACAGCGCCAAACCCTGATCGGCGCTTTTTTCGGGATGAAACTGGGTCGCAAAAATATTGTCGCGGGCAATGGCGGCGGCAAAACGGCCGCCGTAGTCGGCCTCACCCACGCAGTGCAGCGGGTTGGCCGGCTTGGCGTAGTAGCTGTGGACAAAATAAAAGTAAGCACCATCGGCAATGCCGTCCCACAGCGGGTGGGCCGGACCGCGGCCGAGGTCGTGAAAGACCTGGTTCCAGCCCATCTGCGGCACCTTGAAGCGGCTGCCGTCGGCCTGCAGCCGGCCGGCAAGTTCAAAGCGCACCACTTCGCCCGGGATCAGCCCCAAGCCATCGGTGGGCCCCTCTTCGCTGCGGTCGAGCAGCATTTGCATGCCCACGCAGACACCAAACAACGGTTTGTTCGCAGCCGCGTGCAACACCGCTTCCAGCAAGCCCGAGGCCGCCAGTTCGCGCATGCAATCGGCCATGTGGCCCTGGCCCGGCAACACCACACGGTCGGCATCCAGCACTTCTTGCGCGTGGGACGTGACCAGTACCTCCACGTCGCTGGCCAGCGCCACATGTTGCACCGCCTGCGACACCGAGCGCAGGTTGCCACTGCCGTAGTCCACCACGGCGACTGTCTTGCGTTTCATCAGATGGACCCGCTCAGAGGGAGCCTTTTGTGGAGGGAATCACATCGCCCATGCGGGCATCGCGTTCCAGTGCCATGCGCAGGGCGCGGGCAAAGGCTTTGAACACGGTTTCGGCCTGGTGGTGGGCGTTTTCGCCGTGCAGGTTGTCAATGTGCAGCGTGACGCCAGCATGGTTGACAAAGCCCTGGAAAAATTCAAAAGCGAGCTGGGTGTCAAACCCGCCCACCATGCCGCTCTTGAATGGGACGCGCATGTGCAAACCGGGACGACCGGAAAAGTCGATCACCACGCGCGAGAGCGCTTCGTCCAGCGGCACATAGGCGTGGCCGTAGCGGCGAATGCCTTTTTTGTCACCCACGGCCTGCGCAAACGCCTGGCCGAGCGTGATGCCCACGTCTTCCACTGTGTGGTGGCCGTCGATGTGCAGGTCCCCTACGGCCTGAATGTCGAGGTCGATCAGCCCGTGGCGGGCGATCTGGTCAAGCATGTGATCAAAAAAGCCGATGCCGGTGGACAGGCTGGCGGCGCCGGTGCCGTCCAGATTGACGCGGACGCTGATTTGCGTTTCTGCGGTGTTGCGCTGAACATGCGCCACACGGTCGGCCACGGGGGTTGCGGAAAGCGTCTGGGTCATAGGGAAATTTGAAGGGCGTCGATCAACTGGGCATTCTCGTGCGGTGTTCCCACCGTCAAGCGCAAACAGTTGTGCAACAAAGGATGCATTTTAGAAACATTCTTGACCAGCACGCCGTCCGCCTTGAGTCCTTCGAAGCTGCGCCCGGCATCGGGCACCCGCACCAGCACCATGTTGGCTTCGCTCGGAAAGGGCTTCACGCCCGGGAGGCTGGTCAACGCATTCACCAGCCAGGTGCGCTGCTCGCGAATCTGACTGGCCTGTTGTGCAAACACATGGGCATGATCTAACGCGAACAACGCGCATTCGGCATTGAGCACGCTCACGTTGTAGGGAGGTCGCAGTTTGTCTACCTCTTGCACCAGCGCCTGCGGGCCCAGCATGTAGCCCAGGCGCACGCCGGCCAAGCCAAATTTGGACAAGGTGCGCATCAGCAACACATTCGCGTTGGCGGCGGGATGGGCGCGTATCTCATCGAGCCAGCTCAGACTGGAAAACGGCTGGTAGGCCTCGTCCATCACCACCAGCCCGCCAAACGTGGTGGCTTCGGCGATCAACCGGCGAATCACGGCGGCATCCCACAGGTTGGCGGTCGGGTTGTTGGGGTAGGCGATGTAGGTGATGGCAGGCTGTTGCTCGCGCAAGGCGGCCAGCATGGCGGGTTCGTCCAGCTCAAAGTCGGCGGTGAGCGGCACGCCATGGAAGGCCAGCCCCTGCAATTGCGCGCCCATGGCGTACATCACAAAGCCGGGCAGCGGCGCGAGTATGGACGCACCGGGTACGTCGCAGGCCATGGCCAGCAGAGAAATGAGCTCGTCGGAACCGTTGCCCAGCATCAGGCTGCAGCCTTCGGGCAAATCCACATAGCGGGCCAGCGCCTGCTTCAGGTCGTCAATGCGGGCGCCGGGGTAGCGGTTGATGGCCACGGCGCCCAGGCGCTGACCCAGCTCGGCTTGCAGCTCGGGCGGCAACGAAAAGGGGTTTTCCATCGCGTCGAGCTTGACCATGCCGGTCGCGTCCTGGATCGCGTAGGCGTGCATGGACTGGATGTCCCGCCGAATAAAGCGCAAGGGGTTCGGTGTGTTCATGGCGCTCATTTAGCGGCTCGCATGGGGGGGACAACGTTGAGCCGCAGTTCAGCGGCGCGGGCATGGGCCTGAAGGCCCTCGCCGTAGGCCAGTTCGGCGGCGATGGTGCCCAGGGTTTGCGCACCCTCGGCGCTCACCTCGATCAGGCTGCTGCGTTTCTGGAAGTCGTAGACGCCCAACGGCGAACTGAAGCGCGCAGTGCCGCTGGTGGGCAGCACATGGTTGGGGCCGGCGCAATAGTCGCCCAGGCTTTCACTGGTGTACGCGCCGAGGAAAATGGCCCCGGCGTGCTTCAGCAGCGGCTCCCAGCGGTGCGGCTCGGCGCTGGACACTTCCAGGTGCTCGGGCGCAATGCGGTTGCTGATGGTGCAGGCCTCCTCCATGTCGCGCGTGAGGATGAGCGCGCCGCGGTCGTTCAGGCTCTTGGCGATGATGGCCGCGCGCGGCATGGTGGGCAGCAGACGGTCAATGGCGACCTGCACCGCATCAATGTAGGCCGCATCGGGGCACAGCAAAATGCTCTGGGCCAGTTCATCGTGTTCGGCCTGGCTGAACAAATCCATCGCCACCCATTCGGCCGGCGTGCTGCCGTCGGCCAGCACCAGAATTTCGCTCGGGCCGGCGATCATGTCGATGCCCACGGTGCCGAACACGCGCTTCTTGGCACTGGCCACATAGGCATTGCCCGGGCCAGTGATCTTGTCCACCTTGGGTACCGTTTGCGTGCCATAGGCCAGCGCGGCCACGGCCTGCGCACCGCCGATGGTGAAGGCGCGCGTGACGCCGGCCACGTAGGCGGCGGCGAGCACCAGCGCGTTTTTTTCACCGCGCGGCGTGGGCACCACCATGATGATTTCGTCCACACCCGCCACATGGGCAGGAATGGCGTTCATCAGGACACTGGAAGGATAGGCAGCCTTGCCGCCCGGCACATAAATGCCCACGCGGTCCAACGGCGTGACCTTTTGGCCCAGCAGCGTGCCGTCTTCGTCGCGGTAGCTCCAACTCTCGCCACTGGCCCGCTTTTGCGCCTCGTGGTAGCTGCGCACCCGGCGTGCGGCGGATTCAAGAGCGGTGCGCTGGGCATCGGGCAGGCTGTCGAATGCCGTCTTCAGCTCGGCTTGCGTCAGCTCCAGCGCGTTCAGGTCAGGCGCATCCAGTCCGTCAAACCGGGCGGTGTATTCCAGCACCGCAGCGTCGCCGCGCTGCTTCACATCAGCCAAAATATCGGCCACCCGCTGTTCAATGGCGCTGTCGGTATCGGCCGACCAATGCAGGCGCGCGGCAAACTGCGCCTCGAAATCGGACGCACAGGTGGACAGGCGAAGCGGAGCGGCGGTAAGGGTCATGACGGAACGGCCTGGCTTTCGGTGGCTCGGGTTTCGATGGCTTGAGAAAAGGCGTTGATGATGGGCCGAATGGCCGCCTGTTTGAGCTTGAGCGCCGCCTGGTTGACCACCAGGCGCGAGCTGATGTCCATGATGTGCTCGACCTCGATCAGGTGGTTGGCCTTGAGCGTGTTGCCGGTGGACACGAGGTCAACGATGGCGTCGGCCAGGCCCGTCAGCGGAGCCAGTTCCATGCTGCCGTACAGCTTGATCAGGTCCACGTGCACACCCTTGCTGGCGAAGAATTCGCGCGCAATCGTGGTGTATTTGGTGGCGACCTTCAGGCGCGAGCCCTGGCGCACAGCACTGGCGTAATCGAAGTCAGCACGCACCGCCACACTCATGCGACAAGCAGCAATTTTCAGGTCCAGCGGCTGGTACAGGCCTTGACCACCGTGCTCGATCAGCGTGTCCTTGCCGGTCACACCGATGTCGGCCCCCCCGTATTCCACGTAGGTGGGCACATCGGTGGCGCGCACCAGCACCACGCGCACGCCCGGCTGGTTGGTCGGCAAAATCAGCTTGCGCGACTTTTCCGGGTCTTCCAGCACCTCGATACCGGCGGCAGCCAGCAGAGGCAAGGTTTCGTCAAAGATGCGACCTTTGGACAGGGCTAAGGTAATCATTTGATGCGTTCGATGTCAGCGCCAATGCCGCGCAGCTTTTCTTCCATCTGGTCGTAGCCCCGGTCCAGATGGTAAATACGGTCCACGATGGTGTCGCCTTGGGCCACAAGGCCGGCGATCACCAAGCTGGCAGAGGCGCGCAAGTCGGTCGCCATCACCGTGGCACCTGACAGTTTTTCGATGCCCTCGACCACCGCCACCTTGCCATCGGTCTGGATTTTTGCGCCCAGGCGCACCATCTCGTTGACGTGCATGAAGCGGTTTTCAAAGATCGTTTCAGTGACCTTGGCCGTGCCGTGCGAAATGCAGTTGAGCGCCATGAACTGGGCCTGCATGTCGGTCGGGAAGCCCGGGTATTCGGTGGTGCGAAAGCTCTGCGCTTTCAGGCGACCCGACGCACGCACGCGAATGAAATCACCGCCGGCATCTTTGCCGGCTTCAATTTCAGCGCCGGCTTCCAGCAGCTTGTCGATCACCGCGTCCAGATGGTCGGCACGGCCGTGGCGCAGAACCACGTCGCCGCCGGTGGCCGCCACCGCACACAAAAAGGTACCAGCTTCAATGCGGTCGGCCACCACCTGGTGGGTGCAGCCGTGCAGCCGCTCTACCCCCTGAATGTGGATGCGGCTGGTGCCGTGACCTTCAATCTTGGCGCCCATGGCGATCAGCATTTCAGCCAGATCGGCAATCTCGGGCTCCTGGGCGGCGTTTTCCAGCAAGGTCTCGCCCTCGGCCAGGGCCGCGGCCATCAGGAAGTTTTCCGTGCCGGTGACGGTGACCATGTCGGTGGCAATGCGGGCACCATGCAGGCGCTTCTTGCCTCCGAGCAGCTGAGCCACCATGTAACCTTGTTCCACCACAATTTCAGCGCCCATGGCCTGCATACCTTTGATGTGCTGGTCCACCGGACGCGAACCAATGGCGCAACCACCCGGCAGCGAGACGCGTGCACGGCCAAAGCGCGCCAGCAGCGGCCCCAGCACCAGCACCGAAGCGCGCATGGTCTTGACCAGTTCGTAAGGCGCTTCGGAGTTGATGGGGTCGGCGGCGTGCAACGTCATGCCACCGCGCTCGCCGTGGGTCTGGGTTTTCACACCCATGTTGTCCAGCAGGTGGCGCATGGTGGCCACGTCGCGCAGGCGCGGCACGTTGGTCAGCGTGACCGGGTCGGCCGTGAGCAAGGTGGCGCACAGCTCGGGCAAGGCGGCGTTTTTGGCGCCAGAAATGATCACTTCTCCGTGCAGCGCGCGGCCACCGGTGATTCGCAGTTTGTCCATGGAGTGGCTCGGTCTGGTTTTAGGATTGTTTGGCCCACTCGGCGGGCGTGTAGGTTTTCATCGACAGCGCGTGAACCTCATCGTTTTGAATGCGCTCACCCAGCGTGGCGTACACCCGCTTGTGGCGCGCAATGGGACGCAGGCCCTCGAATTCGGGCGACACCACCACAGCCGCCCAATGGCGGCCATCGCCGGTGACTTCCAGGTGTTCGCAGGGCATGCCAGCGGCGATGAGTTGTTGCAGTTGGTCAGCGGTCATGTGGGCGTTTAACGAAAAAGAGGTCGGGAGACGGCGGGCTGAGGGCTGCCCTCAGTGCCGGATTTTGTAGCCAATGCGCAGCAGGTGAAGCGCCAGGGCACTCACCACGGTCAGCGCCGCGCCCACAATGCCCAGACTGAGCCAGGGCGACACATCGCTCACACCAAAAAAGCCGTAGCGAAAGCCATCAATCATGTAGAAAAACGGGTTGAGATGGCTGACTTTTTGCCAGAAGTCGGGCAAAGAATGGATGGAGTAGAACACGCCGGACAAAAACGTCATGGGCATGATGATGAAGTTTTGAAACGCGGCCATCTGGTCGAATTTTTCGGCCCACAGGCCCGCGATCAGACCCAGCGCACCCAGCAGCGCAGCACCCATCACGGCAAACACCACAATCCACAGCGGCGCCACCATGGACGGCTGGGCAAACCACCAGGTTGCCAGCATGACGCCCGAACCCACCGCGAGGCCCCGCACCACCGACGAGCCCACATAGGCCACGAACCAGGCGCGGTGTGACAGCGGGGTGAGCAACAAAAACACCAGGTTACCCATGACCTTGCTCTGCACCATGGACGAAGAGCTGTTGGCAAAGGCGTTTTGCAGCACGCTCATCATCACCAGACCCGGCAACAAAAAGGCGGTGTAGCCCACCGTGTCGTACACCTGCACCCGGCCCTCCAGCACGTGGCCGAAGATCATGAGGTACAGGATGGCGGTGATGACCGGCGCGGCGACGGTCTGAAACCCCACCTTCCAGAAACGCAAAATTTCCTTGTAAAACAGCGCTTGCCAACCGCTCATGCTGCCACCTCGCTCTGGGGTGCGGGCGTGGCCGGCCGGGGGTGGGTGCCGGTCAGGTCCAGGAACACGTCCTCCAGGTCGGCCTTGCGAATCTCGATGTCTTCAGGCACCACACCCAACTCGCGCAGCCGGGCCAGCACGCGCTCGACCGCATGTGCATCGTTGGCCGGCAGCTGCACCACCCGCCCGGTGATGCGGGCCTGCGCGGCGAGCTCGGGCGGCAGGGTGGCATCGGTTTTGAATCGCAACACATTGGACGCAGCACGCGACAGCAGCGCCGAAGTGGATTCCAGCGCCACCACTTGGCCCTGCTTGAGCATGGCAATGCGCCCACACAGTGCTTCAGCCTCTTCTAGGTAGTGCGTGGTCAGCAGCACGGTACTGCCCAGGCGTTTGTTCAAGTCCGAAATGAACTGCCACAGCGTCTGGCGCAGCTCCACGTCTACGCCGGCGGTAGGTTCATCCAGCACGATCACGGGCGGCTTGTGCACCAGCGCCTGCGCAATCAGCACACGGCGCTTCATGCCGCCCGAGAGCTGGCGCATGTTGGAGCCTGCCTTGTCGGCCAGACCGAGGCCGTCCAGCAGTTCGTTGATCCAGGCGTCGTTGTGGCGGATACCGAAGTAGCCCGACTGAAACCGGAGCGCTTCGCGGACGTTGAAAAAGGGGTCGAACACCAGCTCTTGCGGCACCACGCCGAGCTGGCGGCGGGCGGCCTGGTAATCCGCCTGCACGTCTTTGCCGTGCACCAGCACCCGTCCGCTGCTGGCGCGGGTGAGGCCCGCCAGGATGCTGATGAGGGTGGTCTTGCCAGCGCCGTTGGGCCCCAGCAAACCAAAGAACTCGCCAGGCATCACGTCAAACGACACGTCTTTGAGGGCGTGCAGGTCGCCGCGCGGCGAGGGAAATATTTTGGAAACGTGTTGGAAAGAGACTGCGGGCATGTTGGAGGCGGCACCCCGAAAGACACCTGCGGAACGCAGGACATCTGGAGCCGGCAAGTGAACCCGTGATTTTAAGCCCCGGGGGCGGCGCTGGCTTCGTTGGACGCACAAGACATCTGAGGGCGGCTGATCTTCGCGACCAGCGACCCCCGTCCGACAGGCGCCCAAGGGTTCAGGCTGGCAGCAACTCGCCAACGCCGTACAGCGTCACCAGCTGCTGCAGCCGGGTGGGCGTGTGGCTGAGCTGAAGGGTCTTTCCACGGGCAGCCAGCTGGCGCCGCAGTTCGAGCAAGACAGCCACCGCCGACGAATCAAAAACACGCAAAGCCTGCGCATCCAGCACCACGGTCTGTGCGGGCTGCTTCGCCAGCGTCTGGCTCAGCTGGTCCAGCACCTGAGCCGCCACGTGCATGGTCAGTTGCTCAGGCAGTGCGGATACGGCCACGGGCGCCGCTGCAGGGGGCAACGGGGCCGACATCAACCAGCCTTGGCGGTGTTGCTCTTGTTGCGCTGCGCCAGCGTGGCGATCAGACCGTCAATGCCTTTGGCACTGATTTCCTGCGCAAACTGGGTGCGGTAGGTTTCCACCAGCCAAACGCCCAACACATTCAGGTCGTAAATTTTCCAGCCGTTGGCGGTTTTCTCCAGCCTGTAATCGAGCTGGATCGGTTCACCCCGGCCGCGCACTTCAGAGCGAACCACCACGTCGGTGTCTTCAGGACGCGCCCGCAGGGGGCGGAAGCTGACCGTCTGGTCTTTGACTTCGCCCAGCGCACCTGCGTAGGTGCGCACCAGCAGGGTTTTGAACTCGTCCTGCAACTGCTTTTGCTGTTCAGGCGTGGCCTGGCGCCAGTAGCGACCCACGGCCGACGATGTCATGCGGGCGAAATTGACGCTGGGCATGATTTTGGTGTCGACCAGCGTGATGATGCGGTTCACATCACCGGCCTGGATCGCAGGGTCGGCTTTCACAGCGGTCATCACTTCGCCCGAAATGCGCTTGACCAGCGCGTCGGGGGCTTCCTCGGCCGCATGCACGGGCAGTGCCAGCAGGGCCGCCACTGAGACCATCCATCCGCCCAGCCAGGTACGTCGATTCAACATGATTTGCCTTTCCGGGCCATGGGCCCTCTTCTATCCGCTGCACGCGAGAGCATGCAGCGCTGCACATTGGAGCAGACCCCAAGGGCCCCGGTTCCACCGCAGAGGTGTTTCATTTGCTGTTTTCTGTATCTTCCGTGCCGTTGCGCACACCAATGCCCAGATCAATCAGGTCTTCAATCTGGCTTTGGCGCCGGCGCAGGTACACGTCACGCGTAAAGCTGTACTTGTCCAGCGCGACCCCTTCAAGCATGGAAGTGGCGCGCAGCAGGTTGGCCCGTGTTTCGACAGCCCTCAGCACCGTCAGCGCATTGCGCGTGGACACACTGTCCAGGCCTTGAATCAGGTCGCCACGGGCTTCGACGCTGAACCCTGCCGCATCGCGGAAAGAAGACGGGCCGAAGATGGGCAAGACGAGGTAAGGACCTGAGGGCACACCCCAGCGGCCAAGTGTCTGACCAAAATCCAGGCGGGTGCGCTCAATGCCCATTTCGGAAGCAATGTCCAGCACGCCACCCAGCCCGAAGGCCGTGTTGACACCAAAACGCAGGAAGTTCTCGCTCGCCTCACGCGGGCGCAGCTGCAGAGAAGCGTTGATGAACGACCAGACGTCACCCAGGTTAGAGAAAAAATTGCTCACACCGGTGCGCACCAGATCGGGCGTCACATCGCGGTACACCGTGGCCACGGGCTTGAGCACCATTGAATCCACCGATTCGTTGAACGCAGAGACGTCCCGGTTGAACGGCTCCAGCGGATCTTGCGGATTGGCGTTGGGGCCACTGGCGCAGCCAGCCATGAGCGCGATCACCACCGCGCTCCCCATGCAACGACCCAGGATCGATTGCGTCGACATGATGAAACCCCCTGGGCTTTGCGCCCTTTGTTGTTGATGCGAGCGAACCCACTTGGCCACAAGCGGCCCTCGGAAACCGCTCGGTGCCAGCCTAGTTGGCGCTGCCCGTCCCACTGTCCGCCGCCTTGTTGAACAGGAACTGCCCAATCAGGTTTTCGAGCACCATGGCCGACTGGGTCTGTGTGATCACATCCCCTGGGGCCAGGTTGCGTTCGTCACCGCCGGGCTCAATGCCAATGTACTGGTCACCCAGCAAGCCCGCGGTGAGGATTTTGGCCGAAGAATCCTTGGGAAACAGGAAACCCTGGTTGACCTCCATGGTCACCAGGCCCTGGAAGGTCTGGGCGTCAAGCGTGACACTGGTGACGCGGCCCACATTGACGCCCGCCGAGCGCACCGGCGCCCGGGCTTTCAGGCCACCAATGTTGTCAAAACGCGCCTGCACCGTGTAGGTTTCGCCCCCGTTGGTGAAGCTGCCCAGGTTGGCCGCCTTGAGCGCCAGAAAGAGCAGACCCGCCGCGCCCAGCACGACAAACAGGCCCACAAGGATTTCGATACTTCTTTTGTTCATACGTAAGCTGCTCAGTGATCAGGGGGTCGAGAACATCAGGGCGGTGAGGATGAAGTCCATCGCCAGCACGCCCAATGAAGCGGTCACAACGGTGCGCGTGGTGGCGTAGGCCACGCCTTCGGGCGTGGCTTCGGTCTCGTAGCCCTGGTACAGCGCCACGGCGGTACAAATGACGCCAAACACGGCGCTCTTCACCACACCGTTGCCCACATCGCGCCACACATCCACACCGTTTTGCTGGATCGACCAGAAGTTGCCCGCATCGATCCCGATGAGGCCCACCGCCACCACCCAGGCGCCCAGAATGCCGATGGCGGAAAACAGCGCCGCCAGCAGCGGCATGGCAATCACGCCTGCGATGAAGCGCGGGGCCAGCACGCGCTTGCGCGGGTCAATGGCCATCAGCTCCATGGCGGCAATTTGTTCGCCAGCTTTCATCAGGCCAATTTCGGCGGTCAGCGAGGTGCCGGCACGGCCGGCAAACAGCAAGGCGGTGACGACCGGACCGAGTTCACGCACCAGCGACAAATTGACCACCAGGCCCAGCGACTCGGCGGCACCAAAATTGGTGAGCGTGTTGTAGAGCTGCAAGGCCAACACAAAGCCCACCGCCAGGCCCGAAGCCAAAATGATGACGAGCGAGCGGTTGCCGATGGCATGGATCTGCGTCACCACCAGTCCAAACCGGGCGAGCCCGGCCGGCACGGCCATGATCAGCTCCCAAAAAAACAAGGCGCCGTGACCCCAGGCCGCCAACACATCCAGGGCGCGGCGGCCCAGCTGCTGCAGCAGGTTCATCGTGAGGCCTCCAGGCCGAAGTCGACCGCCACGGGCGGGGCCGGGTAATGGAATTTCACCGGGCCGTCGGGCTCGCCGCGCACGAACTGCCGCACCTCGGGCTCGTCGCTGGCCATCAGCTCAGCCGGCGTGCCCTGGGCCACAATGCGCCCGCCGGTGGCCATGAGCACCACCCAGTCGCTGATGGCCATGCACTGCGGCACGTCGTGTGAAATCAGCAGCGTGGTCGCGCCGGTCACATCGGTGAGCGTGCGAATCAGCTT
The DNA here is from genome assembly GCF_058731905.1 of Hydrogenophaga sp. L99. Classification (NCBI taxonomy): domain Bacteria; kingdom Pseudomonadati; phylum Pseudomonadota; class Betaproteobacteria; order Burkholderiales; family Comamonadaceae; genus Hydrogenophaga; species Hydrogenophaga sp. L99. Next base: position 2,756,685 of record NZ_CM178972.1, read on the forward strand.
GGCCGCCACCCCCATGGACACCAGGTCGAGCCCGGCGAAGGGCTCGTCGTACATGATGAGCTCGGGGTCGAGCGCAATGGCGCGGGCCAGCGCAATGCGCCGCGCCATACCGCCAGAGACTTCGCTGATGCGCAGCCCCGCAGCGCCGCGCAGGCCCACAGCGTTGAGCTTCATGAGCACGATGTCGCGGATCAGCGACTCGGGCAAGTCGGTCATCTCGCGCAGCGGAAAGGCCACGTTGTCGAAGACCGAGAGGTCGGTGAACAGCGCACCAAACTGAAACAGCATGCCCAGGCGGCGGCGCAGGCGAAAGAGCTGGGCTTTGTTGCGGGTGTCGATGACTTCGCCGTCGAACACCACACGCCCGCTGTTGGGGGCATGCACGCCGCCGATCAGGCGCAACAGCGTGGTCTTGCCACAACCCGAGCCACCCAGCACCGCCGTGACCTTGCCGCGCGCGAAATTCAGCGAGATGTCGCTGAGGATCGTGCGTCGGCTGTCGTAGCCGAACGTGACATGGTCAATTTCAATGAAAGGGGTTTCGCTCATGGGGCCGCTCATATAACTCGCGATTGTCGCATGAGGGTAAATCCTAGGTGGGGCAACAGGACAGCCCAACCAAGGCATCGCGAAACAGGCTCAGTCGAGCCGACGATGGTTCGCGTCGGAGCGACATGCCCAGGCCCAGGTGCGGTGGCTCCGGCTCCGCCTGGCCACGCGCATCGCCCCAGGAGGGGGTCGCGCGCAGCGCGGCGGGGGCGTCCCGTTAACGTGGCAGGTCGGAAAATCCCATCAGGAACTCATCCACCGAGCGCGCGGCCTGGCGGCCTTCGCGGATCGCCCAGACCACCAACGACTGGCCGCGGCGCATGTCACCAGCGGCAAAGACCTTGGGTACGTTGGTGGCGTAGCCGCCGGTGAAGTCGGTGGTGGCTTTGGCGTTGCCGCGGGCATCTTTGTCCACGCCGAAAGCGTCGAGCACGGTGGGCACCGGGTTCACAAAGCCCATGGCCAGCAAGACCAGGTCGGCTTTGTAGTCTTTTTCGGTGCCGGGAATTTCCACCAGTTTGCCGTCCTTCATCTCGACATGCACGGTCGTGAGGCCGGTGACCTTGCCCTTTTCGCCTTTGAAAGCCTTGGTGGACACGGCAAACTCGCGGGTGCAGCCCTCTTCGTGGCTCGAGCTGGTGCGCAGCTTGAGCGGCCAGTAGGGCCAAACCAGCGGCTTGTTTTCTTCTTCGGGCGGCTGTGGCATCACCTCGAACTGGGTCACGCTGACGGCGCCATGGCGGTTGCTGGTGCCCACGCAATCGGATCCGGTGTCACCACCACCGATCACGATCACGTGTTTGCCGTCGGCGCGCAACTGGCCTTTGAGCTTGTCGCCTGCGTTGACCTTGTTTTGCTGCGGCAGGAACTCCATGGCGAAATGAACGCCGTCCAGGTCGCGGCCGGGCACCGGCAGGTCGCGGCTCTGCTCGGACCCACCGGTGAGCAGCACCGCGTCAAAGTCTTGTTGCAGCTGCTCGGGGCTGATGGTTTCCTTGGCCCAGTTGGTGACCTTGCTGTCTTTGGGCAACGACCCCACCATCACGCCGGTACGAAACACCACGCCTTCGGCTTGCATCTGCGCCACGCGGCGGTCGATGTGCGTCTTTTCCATCTTGAAGTCGGGAATGCCGTAGCGCAGCAAACCACCGACGCGGTCGTTCTTCTCGAACAGGGTCACGTCGTGACCGACCCGCGCCAGCTGCTGGGCAGCGGCCATGCCGGCCGGGCCGGAGCCCACCACAGCCACCTTTTTGCCGGTCTTGTGCTTGGGCACCTGCGGCACCACCCAGCCTTCAGCCCAGGCGCGGTCGATGATGGCGTGCTCGATGGACTTGATACCCACGGCGTCGTCGTTCACGTTCAACGTGCAAGCCGCCTCGCAGGGCGCGGGGCAGATGCGGCCGGTGAACTCGGGGAAGTTGTTGGTGCTGTGCAGCACCGTGATGGCGTTCTTCCAGTCACCCTGGAACACCAAGTCGTTGAAGTCCGGAATGATGTTGTTGACCGGGCAACCGTTGTTGCAAAACGGTGTGCCGCAGTCCATGCAGCGCGCAGCCTGGACCTTGGCCTGGTCGGCGGTGAGGCCCACCACAAACTCTTTGTAGTGCTTCAGGCGCTCTGGTACGGGCTTGTAGCCCTCTTCCAGGCGCTCAAATTCCATGAAGCCGGTGACTTTTCCCATGATGTGTGTCCTTCGTGTGCGTGCGTTCCAGGCTTACTTGGCGGCAGCAGAAACCTGCTTGGCCGTGTCCTGTGCTTTGGTGGTGGCCGCAGCGGCTGATTTGCGGGCATTGATCTCGCCCAGGGCGCGCTTGTATTCGTTGGGGAACACCTTCACGAACTTGCCGCGCGACTCGGCCCAGGTGTCCAGCAGCTCGCGGGCGCGCTTGCTGCCGGTCCAGCGGTTGTGGTCTTCCAGCAGCTTTTTCAGCTGGGCTTCGTCGGACTGGTCGCGGTGCCAGATGGCGCGGTCCATGGTGGCTTCTTGTTCGGCAGTGCTTAGCACCTTGTCCATGCTGACCATGGCGGTGTTGCAGCGCTTGGCAAACTGGCCGTCTTCGTCATAAACGTACGCCACGCCACCGCTCATACCGGCCGCGAAGTTGCGCCCGGTCTTGCCCAACACCGCCACGGTGCCGCCGGTCATGTATTCACAACCGTGGTCGCCCGTGCCTTCCACCACCGCGGTGGCGCCCGACAGGCGCACCGCAAAACGTTCACCGGCCACGCCGCTGAAGAACGCTTCACCGGTGGTGGCGCCGTACATGACGGTGTTGCCCACGATGATGTTGCGCGACGCTTCACCCCGGAAATCGATGCTGGGGCGCACCACAACGCGACCGCCTGAGAGGCCTTTGCCGGTGTAGTCGTTGGCGTCACCAATCAGGTACAGCGTGATGCCGCGCGTAAGGAACGCACCAAACGACTGGCCACCCGTGCCTTCGAGCTGGATACGGATGGTGTCGTCGGGCAGGCCTTCCGGGTGCACCTGGGTCACCGCGCCCGAGAGCATCGCGCCCACGGAGCGGTTGACGTTGCGCGCCACCTCGATGAACTGCACGCGCTCGCCCTTGTCGATGGCAGGACGCGACTTGGCGATCAGGATGTTGTCGAGCGATTTTTCCAGTCCGTGTTCTTGCGTTTCGGTGTGGAAACGCGGCACATCGGCGGGCACAGCAGGCATGGCCAGCAGGCGGCTGAAGTCCAGGCCACGCGCTTTCCAGTGCTCGATGCCTTGCTTGGTGTCGAGCAGGTCGGCGCGTCCAATCAGGTCGTCAAACTTGCGAATACCCAGCTGCGCCATGATCTGGCGCGCTTCTTCGGCGATGAAGAAGAAGTAGTTGACGACGTGTTCGGGCTTGCCGCTGAATTTCTTGCGCAGCGCCGGGTCTTGCGTGGCCACGCCCACCGGGCAGGTGTTCAGGTGGCACTTGCGCATCATGATGCAGCCTTCGACCACCAGCGGTGCGGTGGCAAAGCCAAACTCGTCGGCACCCAGCAGCGCGCCAATCACCACGTCGCGGCCGGTTTTCATCTGACCATCGGCTTGCACGCGGATGCGGCTGCGCAGGCGGTTGAGCACCAGCGTTTGCTGGGTTTCGGCCAGGCCAATTTCCCATGGGCTGCCCGCGTGCTTGATCGACGACCAGGGCGATGCGCCCGTGCCACCGTCGTGGCCGGCAATGACCACATGGTCGGCCTTGCACTTGGCCACGCCCGCGGCAATGGTGCCCACACCAATTTCAGACACCAGCTTGACGCTGATGTCGCTGTGCGGTGCCACGTTTTTCAGGTCGTGGATCAGCTGCGCCAGGTCTTCGATGGAATAAATGTCGTGGTGCGGCGGCGGCGAAATGAGGCCCACGCCCGGCACGCTGTGGCGCAGCTTGCCGATGTAGTCGCTCACCTTGCCACCGGGGAGTTGTCCGCCCTCGCCTGGCTTGGCGCCCTGCGCCATCTTGATCTGGATCTGGTCGGCGCTGTTCAGGTATTCGGCGGTGACACCGAAACGGCCCGACGCCACCTGCTTGATCTTCGAGCGCATCGAGTCGCCGTCTTGCAGCGTGTAGTCCACCTCAAACACGTCCTTGCCCAGCAGATCGGACATGGTCTGACCCTGCTTGATCGGAATGCCCTTGAGCTCGTTGCGGTAGCGCAGCGCGTCTTCGCCGCCTTCACCGGTGTTGCTCTTGCCGCCAATGCGGTTCATGGCTACAGCCAGCGTGGCGTGCGCCTCGGTGGAAATGGAACCCAGTGACATCGCACCGGTGGCGAAGCGCTTGACGATTTCCTTGGCCGGCTCGACTTCGTCAATGGAAATGGCTTTGCTCGGGTCGATCTTGAACTCGAACAGACCGCGCAGCGTCATGTGGCGCTTGCTCTGGTCGTTGATGATCTGGGCGTATTCCTTGTAGGTGGTCCAGTTGTTGGCGCGCGTGCTGTGCTGCAGTTTGGCAATGGCGTCGGGCGTCCACATGTGCTCTTCGCCACGGGCGCGCCAGGCGTATTCACCGCCAGCATCCAGCATGGTTTCCAGCACCGGGTCGTCGCCAAAAGCGGCCTTGTGCATGCGGATGGCTTCTTCGGCAATTTCAAACACGCCGATGCCACCCACGCGGCTGGCGGTGCCGGTGAAGTACTTGTTCACCGTGTCGCTGTTGAGGCCAATGGCCTCAAACAACTGGGCACCGCAGTAGCTCATGTAGGTGCTCACGCCCATTTTGGACATGATCTTGGACAGGCCCTTGCCGATCGCCTTCACATAGTTGTAAATGGCCTTTTCGGCGCTCAGGTCGCCCGGCAGGTCTTTGTGCATGGCCGCCAGCGCTTCCATGGCCAGGTAGGGGTGCACGGCTTCAGCGCCGTAGCCGGCCAGCACCGCAAAGTGGTGCACTTCGCGGGCGGTGCCGGTTTCCACCACCAGGCCTGCGTTGGTGCGCAGGCCTTCCAACACCAGGTGCTGGTGAATGGCTGACAAGGCCAGCAGCGCGGGGATGGCGATCTGGGTGGCGCTGACCGCACGGTCGCTGATGATCAGGATGTTTTTGCCACCCTTGATGGCGTCCACGGCCGACGCACACAGCGAGGCCAGCTTGGCTTCCACGCCTTCACGCCCCCAGGCGGCGGGGTAGGTAATGTCCAGCGTGGCGCTGCGGAACTTGCCCTGCGTCACCTCGTCGATGTTTCGCAGCTTGGCCATATCGGCGAAGTCGAGCACCGGCTGGCTCACTTCCAGGCGCATCGGTGGGTTCACCTGGTTGATGTCGAGCAGGTTGGGCTTGGGGCCGATGAACGACACCAGCGACATCACGATCGCTTCGCGGATCGGGTCGATGGGCGGGTTCGTCACCTGCGCAAACAACTGCTTGAAGTAGTTGTACAGCGGCTTGTTTTTGTCAGACAGCACGGCCAGCGGGCTGTCGTTGCCCATGGAACCCAGGGCTTCTTCGCCAGCGGCTGCCATCGGCGCCAGCAGAAACTTGATGTCTTCCTGCGTGGTGCCAAAGGCCTGCTGGCGGTCCAGCAGCGGCACATCGCACGGCAGCGGCTCGGCCGTGGTCGGGCCCTCCACGTCGTCCAAGCGAATGCGCAGGTTGTCGATCCACTGCTTGTAAGGCTTGCTGTTGACGAGGTTGGCCTTGAGCTCCTCGTCGTCGATCATGCGGCCCTGCTCCAGATCAATCAGGAACATCTTGCCGGGCTGCAGGCGCCACTTGCGCACGATTTTGTTTTCCGGCACGGGCAGCACGCCCGACTCGGAACCCATGATCACGAAGTCGTCGTCGGTGATGCAGTAGCGCGAAGGGCGCAGGCCGTTGCGGTCCAGCGTGGCGCCAATCTGGCGGCCGTCGGTGAACACGATCGAAGCCGGGCCGTCCCATGGCTCCATCATGGCGGCGTGGTATTCGTAAAAGGCCTTGCGGCGCTCGTCCATCGTGGTGTGCTGTTCCCATGGCTCGGGAATCATCATCATCACCGCTTGCGCCAGCGGGTAGCCGGCCATGGTCAGCAGTTCCAGGCAATTGTCAAACGTGGCCGTGTCGGACTGGCTGGCGAAGCTGATGGGGTAGAGCTTCTTCAGGTCGGCACCCAGCACCGGGGACGACATCACGCCCTCGCGTGCTTTCATCCAGTTGTAGTTGCCCTTGACGGTGTTGATCTCACCGTTGTGCGCCACATAGCGGTAAGGGTGGGCCAGAGGCCATTCGGGGAAGGTATTGGTGGAGAAACGCTGGTGCACCAGACCCAGGGCCGACACGCAACGCTCGTCTTCCAGATCCTTGAAATAGGTGCCCACCTGGTCGGCCAGCAGCAGGCCCTTGTAGACCACCGTGCGGCTGCTCATGCTGACCACGTAATACTCTTTGCTGTGCGTGAGCTTGAGCGCCTGGATGTTGGCGCTGGCCGTCTTGCGGATCACGTACAGCTTGCGCTCCAGCGCGTCCTGCACGATCACGTCGTTGCCACGGCCAATAAACACCTGGCGAATCACCGGCTCTTTTTCGCGCACCGTGGGCGACATGGGCATGTCCAGATTCACCGGCACATCGCGCCAGCCCAGCAGCACCTGGCCTTCGGCGGCCACGGCGCGTTCCATCTCCTGTTCGCAAGCCAGGCGGCTGGCGTGCTCTTTGGGCATGAAGATCATGCCCACGCCGTATTCGCCGGCAGGTGGCAGCGTGACACCTTGCGCCGCCATTTCTTCGCGGTACAGCGCATCGGGCAGCTGAATCAGCAAACCAGCGCCGTCGCCCATGAGCTTGTCGGCACCCACGGCACCCCGGTGGTCCAGGTTTTCCAGAATCTTCAGACCCTGCTGAACGATGGCATGGCTTTTGTGGCCCTTAATGTGCGCCACAAAGCCCACGCCGCAGGCGTCGTGCTCGTTGGCCGGGTCGTACAGACCTTGTTGCTGGAGTTGCTGCTGTTCGGCTGCCGTGGTCATGGCGCTTCCTTTACGGTTCGAGGGCATGAAAACAAAATTCGCGGGATGTAGAGCTTAGTGCAATGCAACAAAAATGCCAAGGCAAATAATTGGGGTCAGATTCCAATTTAAAGATAAAATATCCAACCAATTTTAAATTAGGGACGGATCAAATATGGCCAAAAACTACCTGATTTATAAAGATTTTTTTAAATTTCACCCGAAGAGCCCGAACGAGAAATAGGTCGGCCAGGACGGCTTTCGCTCACCCGACGGTCGGTTTTTTTTTGCAGTTCAGCAACAAAACCCGCATCCCCCAGCGCCCAGCCATGCAGCGCGGCGCCGGTCATGCGCGCTTCTTGTGACGCGCTCAGGCCGGCGCGCACCATTTCGGCGTATGCCGCCTCGCGTGCAAAGGGCGTGTTGCCCAAGCCCCAGTACAGCGCATGGGGTGTGAGGCGACGGTCTTGAGCCAACCCAATGTAGTGTCGGTGGCTTGACCAGGCGAAGTCCTGGGGCTGCGCCACCATGCCAGCGCGCACCGGGTTCAAGTCGATGTAGGCCATGCAGGCGAGCAGATACGGCTCTGACTGGATCAGCGTGGATTTGTAGCGCCCTTCCCACAGCGTGCCGCTGCGGTGGTGCAAATCGTTGAAGTACCGCACGTAACGCCGCCCCACCGCCTGCATCATCTGCGGTACACCGTCCTCGGTTTCAGGTGTCAGCAACAGGTGAAAGTGGTTGTCCATGATCACATAGGCGTGCAGCGCCACCTGGTGCTTCACCGCGTTTTCAGCCAGCAGATCCAGCAGGGTTTCGCGGTCCTGGTCGCTGGCCACAACGGGCTGGCGGTTGTTGCCCCGCTGGATCACGTGGTGCGGGTAGCCGGGAACGGTCAGTCGGGGAAGTCGGGCCATGAACTCGCTGTGGTCGGTGGGTTTGGGGTCTGACCCCCATTATCCATGGCCGCCACCACTTGCGGTGACGTTAGATGAACCGGCTGGTCTGCCCGACGATGAGCTTGGCCAGTTCGTCCAGCGCTGCGGTGTTCAGCTGAGCCACGGTGTAACGGGTGGTGGCAATTTCGAGCCCTCCCACCGCGGCCAGGCGAATATCAAAACTGCCGTTGTCGTGGTCGGGCGTCACACGCACGCTGGCGCGGGCGGCCATGTCGTGCTCAAACACGATCGACTGCAGGCGGTTGGTTTCTGGGTGGCGCAGCTCTTGGCGGTCGTGGCGCACCTGCCCGGCCCGCAATCGGCGCTCTACCCGCTCCAGATCGGGCGGAAAGTTGACGCTCACGCGGCCTCTCGGCAGGCCGGGCGCCAGCACCGCCGCTGTTTCAGCAGGCTCAAGGCGCCAGCCCAACGCCAGATAGTCAAACACCTCTTTGCCTCGCAGCGTTTTTTTGCGCGCGTCAAACCGGAAATCGGTCTGCTTCATGGCTGGCCAAGGTGCTTTGCCGTCCAGGCTCAGGCTGACCGCTGCGGGCTCGATCACATTGAGCTGGCGCGGCAGTTCCATGAAGTAGTGCCACACCGTCTTGCACGCAGCCTCGGTGGCGTCGGTGTTGGAGTCCAGATGCTGAAGCTCATCGCCCTGCCGCGTTTGCAGCGTCTGCGCTTGTTGCTTGAGCTGGTTCAAAAAGCTCATGTGAAATTCCCTGTCGGCACATTGGGCCGCCCTCTTCGGAGCAATCCCGTGGATGAATAGGGATCAAAGTTTAGCGGCTCACCGCCGCGCTCAAACTGATGCCGGGTGCACAGTCCGTTTATGCCATGCGACCTGCAGCTTTCTGGCTGTCCACACCCCAAGCAAAGAACAGGCGCCTGTGGCCACCCATGTCCAGTGCCAGCCGCCCACCCGCATGGCCAGCCACGCTACCAGGGGCGGGCCGAGAAACTGACCCAGTGACGAAAATTGCTGCATCCAGCCCACGGTGGTGGACACGGTGTCTTCACCGGGCGCCAGGACCACGGCAAGGCCAAACAAGGTGCCCGGGATCAGCCCACCCACCCCTGAAAAAACCAGCACAGCCAGGTATTGCCACACCGGGTGGCCCTGCGCGGCAAACGCCACCCAGGCGCCCAGCGCCATGGCGCCATAGGCCACCGTCAAGATCAGGCCGGGCTGCATGCCCCGCGCCAGCAGCCGCCCGGCACCAATGTTGCCCACCATATTGATGCCGGCCGCCAACGCGCTCAGCATGCCCACCACCGCACCGCTGTAACCCGCCTGGCTGTAAATGGTGGGCAAGAAGCCCACCACCGCCAGCCACTGACCAGAATACAAAAAGAAAGCCACCGCAACCAGCCACGGACCCGGCGCACGCAAGGTGCGCGAGAGTCGCGGCCACAAGCGCGCCGGTGGCGGCTTCGCCTGGCCAGCCACCGATGCCGGCACCCAGCGCAGCAACGCGCCGGCCGCACACAACGACACCGCGGCCAGCGTCAGCCAGGCCCAGCGCCAGCCCACCAGCTGGATCAAAGGCGCGCCGAGGAGCAATGCCAGAGCCGTGCCCAGCGGCATGTAAGCACCCCACCAACCCAGCGCGCGGGCCAGGGTGGGTGCGTGGGCCACCCGCTGGCGCAACAAGCCGGGCGCGGGCAATACCGCCATCAAAAAGCCCATGCCCTCCACCACCCGCGTGAGCAGCAGCAGGTTCACATTGGGCGCCGCAGCGCCCAGTGCGCTGCCCAGCGCCAACAGCACCAGGCCCGCCAACATCACCCGGCGCGTGCCCAGCCGGTCGGCCATCAGGCCCACCACCAAGCCCAGCGTCATGCCGGCCAGCTGCACCAGCGACAGCAAAAACCCCGCTTGCAAAAGCGTGAGACCCAGCGCGTCGCGCAGTACCGGAATGGCCACTGGCAGTTTGCCCACATGCAAGGCACAGGTGACACCCACCGCCACCACCAGCGCCGCCAGCCGGCTCGCTTGGGCAGCCGCGTCCACGCCCAACCGGGCAGCGTGGCCGGTGGTCACGGAAAGATCACCGCGCCAAATAGCCGCTCGTGCTCGCGAATGGCAAAGCGGTCGGTCATGCCTGCAATGTAGTCCGCCACGGCCCGGGCATGGTGCTGGCTGCGACCATGCGCTTCGGGCAATTCGTTGGGCGCATTCAGGTACAAATCAAACAAGTCAGCCACAACACGGCGTGCGCGGTCGGTGGTTTCAACCACCTGTGGATGGCGGTACAGGTTGCGCAGCAAAAATGTCTTCAGCACTTGGGAACGCTCCCGCATACCCGGCGAAAAAGCCACCAGCCCTGGGCTGCTGCGCACATCGTCCAGGCTCTGTACGCCCGAGGCGCTGATCAGCGCGCGGGTGGTGTCGATCACGTCATACACCTGATCGCTCAGCATCAAACGTATAGTTTCAAACAACAACCGCCGCCCGGCCAAAGCGGGATGTAAGGCCAGCGCTTGCAGGCGGTAATACTCAAACAAAGGCACTTCGCCCAGCTGCTCCATCGTCAGGAGGCCGGAGCGCACACCGTCGTCAATATCGTGGGCGTTGTAGGCAATTTCGTCGGCCAGGTTGCACAGCTGGGCCTCCAACGAAGGCGAACCGCCCTGCAGAAAGCGCTGCGCCACGCCACCCGGCTCCTGCGCCTCAAGCCGCTGCGCATTGGCGCGTGAACAATGCTTCAAGATGCCCTCGCGGGTTTCAAAGCTCAGGTTCAACCCGTCAAACGCCGGGTAGCGCTCCTCCAGCTCGTCCACCACGCGCAAGCTTTGCAGGTTGTGCTCAAACCCCCAGGCTTCGGGTTCTCCACGGCCTTCGGCACTTGAAAGCCGCTTCAAGCAGGTGTGCAGCGCATCCTGGCCAGCATGGCCAAACGGCGTGTGCCCCAGATCGTGCGCCAGGGCTACCGCCTCCACCAGGTCTTCGTTCAACCGCAGCGAACGCGCAATGCTGCGCCCCAGCTGCGCCACTTCCAGTGAGTGGGTGAGGCGCGTGCGAAACAGGTCTCCCTCGTGGTTCAGAAACACTTGGGTCTTGTAAACCAATCGCCGAAACGCGGTGGAGTGGATCACCCGGTCACGGTCGCGCTGAAACGCGGTGCGGGTCGGCGCCTCTGGTTCTGGGAAACGGCGCCCCCGGCTTTGCGTGGGGTCGCAGGCGTAAGGCGCCAACCCAGCGGGCCGTCCAGCTTGCGGCGTCATGTGCGGGCGCAACTGGCTTCAATCACGCGCCCCACCACCTCATCTGGCGCACCGCGCACCAGCGCCTTGCCCGGGCCGTCAATCAGCACAAATTTGATTTCACCGGCCTCCGACTTCTTGTCCACGCGCATCAGCGCCAGATAGCGGCCCACGTTGTCTTGCGCGTCCAGCACCGGCGCCACGGTGGGCAATCCGGCCCGGCTTATCAATGCCGTCAAGCGATCCACAAAAGCCTTGTCCACCAGATCCAATGCGTGCGAAAGCCGCGCCGCCATCACCATGCCGCAGCCCACCGCTTCGCCATGCAGCCATTGGCCGTAGCCCATGCCCGCCTCAATGGCATGGCCAAAGGTATGCCCAAAATTCAAAATGGCGCGCAGTCCCGACTCGCGCTCGTCTTGCCCCACCACCAGCGCCTTGATCTCGCAGCTGCGTTTCACCGCGTGGGCCAGTGCCTGCGGCTCGCGAGCCATCAGCGCGCCTATGTTGGCCTCAATCCAGTCCAGAAACGCCATGTCCGCGATGGGCCCGTATTTGATGACCTCGGCCAAACCCGCGCTGAGCTCGCGCTCCGGCAGCGTCTTGAGCGTGTCCAGGTCACAAATGACGCGCTGCGGCTGGTAAAACGCGCCAATCATGTTTTTTCCCAGCGGGTGGTTGATGGCGGTCTTACCGCCCACCGAAGAATCCACCTGTGCCAGCAAGGTGGTGGGCACCTGCACAAACGGCACCCCGCGCATGTAGCTCGCTGCGGCAAAGCCGGTCATGTCGCCCACCACACCGCCACCCAGCGCAAACAGCACCGTTTTGCGGTCGCAGCCATGGCCCAGCAAGGCATCAAAGATCAGGTTGAGCGATTCCCACGTCTTGTACGACTCCCCGTCGGGCAACACCACCGTGTGGATGACGGGGTAACGCGGTGTCAGCGCAGCAGCGAGGCGCTGCGCATACAAAGGCGCCACGGTTTCGTTTGTCACGATCACCGCACAAGCCGCTGCCGGCAGGCCCACATAGCTCGAAGCCTGATCAAACAGCTGGTCGCCAATCAAAATGCCGTAACTGCGATCGCCAAGGGCAATCTCGACCTGCTGGGTCGACATGGATGGCGTTTGAATAGGGTGCGGAGTCTTCGTGTTCATAGCCCTGAAGTTTAGGCCCTGAACAACCACCGCCAACGGCCGGTGGCGCTACAGCGACGCAAGATGAGCCAAGACTCCGCTCCCTTCAGTCTGCACGCCCGCTGACGCTCATCGCAGAACGACTATCCCAGGCGTGGAGCGCCTGCCGTTTCAGCAGGGGCCGTCGAGGGGACCAACCCGGCCAACTCCAGTTGCATCACGATCATGTTCACCAAGGAAGCAACCGAAGGGCGACCCGTTTCAATGATGAAATGCGCCGTTTCACGGTACAACGGGTCGCGCGCCGCGTACAAATCACGCAAGCGCTGCAACGGGTCAGACACCTGCAACAGCGGCCGGTTGCGGTCATGGCGCAAGCGACGAAACACCTCTTCAGGCGCGGACCGCAGGTAGATCACCTGCCCGCGGTCGTGCAAATGGGCACGGTTCACAGCACGAAGCACCGAACCACCGCCCGTTGACAGCACACAGGCTTCTCCCTGCGTCAACTCGTCGAGTACGGCCTCTTCGACGTCACGGAAACGATCCTCTCCCTCCCGCTCGAAGAACTCACGGATCGAGCAGCCAATACGTTGCTCGATCACGTGGTCTGAATCAAGGAAGGGAAGCAAAAGACGCCGGGCGAGGTGGCGCCCAACGGTGGATTTACCTGAGCCTGGGAGGCCCACCAGGAAAACTGCCACTATCCAGCATCATCAATTGGTAACGGTAAACACCCGCTCGGTGACTGTACCGAGCGGTGAAGTTACCCTCACCTGCAGCTTGTCTCCAGCAATGCAGCTTGCCAAACTCACCACGAACGGGGAAGGGAAAATGGTGTTATCAATCCTATAACTTGCGGTACCCGTCAGACTGCATGTCGCCCCAATGAATCCCGGCACACTGACACCATCATCTATTGTACTGAAATCAATTTTTGTACCTGTTGGCATGCTATTGCCATTTTCATCAGCCACAAGCACCGTGACTTCTGGCAACGCGTTGGTCAATGGATTGGAATTGGCTATAGGCAGTCCCGCCACCATTGAACTTGCAGCAATCGCCGCCCGACTCGTTGCAAAAACGACAACAGCCTGTTGGCGAACGTCAGCGGCACCCCAAACGGCATCGCACGACCCCGGTCGCCCCAAAAAGTTGGATTGCCCCGGAATAACTTGACTGCAAGACGCCGCACCCTCACGAGGAACCGCAAAATACCCATCAACAAACGGACCGGAAAGTCCCCCTGCAAGCGCTGCGTCCTGTCTAAAGGCATTACCAAGATCCGTAAACGGCTCACCAACCGAATAGACGTTGTCGAAGTTCAAATCACGAAAATCTTCTTCACCGGAGGCATATGCCAAAATTGAAACTAATCCGTCTGCAGGGCGCAGACCCTGCGACCGAATACTCACCGAGCACCGAGAATCCCCCGGAACAACGCCCGTGACACACACAGGAGGAATCATGACTCCCCCCTCGGTTACAAAGTTAATTGCAGTACCATCAGGAATCGGGTTGCCTTGGCGATCGGCCAAAGAAATCGTAATCGAGGTCGTCACGCCATCGATGTTCGCACCCTCGATGGAAAGTTTTTCAACAGCAACGCTCACCCGAGACTGAACCGCTCTTCCAGACGCAATGGCGAGCACTGCCGAGGTCGTCGAGATACCTTCATCGGATACCAACGTTGCCCTCACGATCACATTGGTTGGCACAGTGCCAGAAAATACGGGGACTGAAACCTCCCCACTTGAGTTTGTGGGTTGCGTAATGGCACTGACGTTCCCAACGGTGCCAAATGTCGCTTTTGGAATCCCATCCGCCATATCCCTTAGTTCCAGTCGAACATCTTGACCTTGAAGGGCTGCATTCGACGCATTAACCAGCTTAAATTTCACAATCGACTGGGTGACACCACCAGAATTCGCCAAATAAATGTTGGCCGGTGAAGCATTTGCAAAAAGCAAATTAGTTGCAGGAGCAAGCTCAACACGGATATTACCGGTTACGGGAGTCACGCCGGTGGTGCTCGCCACGATTGAGACGGTTGAATCGCTGCAGCCCTGATCATTGGTGATACCTGAATTGACCGCAGAGTAGCTGGCATTCACGACGCCTTGACTGTTTGTTGAGGCTGTAGCTGGAGTCACTACACCACAGTTGCTACTAAAACTTACCTGCACTGGCGTTGAAGTCGCAGCAGCGCCATCTATATTGACTTGAACTGATATCTGCCTCGTGCCATAGGCCGCAAGTGCTTGTGTACCAACATTCAAATTTGTCAAGGTAACATTTGCTGCCGATAGCTGGTAGCCAACATACTGGGAAACAACTGTATCAATGGATGGAGGTGCCGATCCATTGGGGTATGCAACTAACGATCCAGCCTTATAACTGTAGGTGATTGTCAAAGAGTCTGCCCCAGTGGCAAAGAGTGAAGCTCGTGCAACTTTGATTGTGGCAATGCCGGAAGCATTCGTTAAACCACTGGCACCTTCCGGAAAAATGATCTTGGTGCTGTCCCCGGATGCGGCAATAACTTGGTTAGGTATACCCCTTCCACTTGGGTCCGTTAGGGTCAATCTAACCAAGGTGAACCCCGACGCACTTATAGAGTTGGTCACGACTCCTGTTGCGTCAGTCAAGGTACCCAGCAAGATTGGGTCTGCACTCAAAGGAACGTCAACTGGGGTAGCACCACCATCAGTTGAACCGCCACCCACTGTAGAACCCGGGCTACCGCCCCCTCCACCGCAAGCGGCCAACCCAGCCACCAACAGCACACTCCCAACTATCTTAAACAGCTTCATTTTTATGGTCACTTTCAACAAACGTTATGTATCCGATGGACAGCCTCAACGCATCACGCCACGGTCAGAAATTACACGAGGCGTAATGAACACCAGCAGCTCAGACTTATTGGAAGTCTTGCTCTTATTCTTGAACAAATTGCCCAACACTGGCAGGTCACCCAATAAGGGCACTTTGGTCGTGTCGTCAATTTCAATCAATTCAAAAATACCACCAATCACAACCGTGCCACCGTTCTCAACCAGCACCTGCGTTTGGATGTGTTTGGTGTTGATGGCGATACCCGCTGCCGTGGTCTCACCTCGGCTGTCTTTGTTGACATCCACATCCAGAATGATGCTGCCTTCAGGCGTGATTTGCGGCGTCACTTCCAGTTTCAGGTTGGCCTTGCGGAACGAGATGGCGGTAGCGCCGCTGGACGTTGCGGTTTGGTAGGGGAACTCGGTTCCCTGCTCGATGAGTGCTTTCACCTGGTCAGCAGTGACCACGCGGGGGCTGGAAACAATTTTTCCTCGGCCGTCGGCTTCCAGTGCTGAAATTTCAAGGTTCAGGAACCGGTTGGCCGCAGAACTGAACAGGGAAATGGCGAACGCAGCCGGTGCAAAGCCGCCGGCTCCGGTTGATGGGAGGTTCACAAAGGACGTGTTGATGGTGTCCAACGTGTTTTCGCTTTCCAGCGTGGTGCTGGACACAGCGTTGTAGCTACCGCCGATGGCAATGCGGTTGGTTCCACCCACGGAATAGCCGGCGTCGCCACCCCGAATGCCGCGCAGGTCGCTGCCACCGAGCCGCACGCCGAGCGAGCGGCCAAAACGGTCATCGGCTTCAACGATGCGAGCTTCGATCAAAACCTGGCGAATGGGGATGTCAAGACGGGCAATGAGGTCTTGCACCTGCTCCAACTTGGACGGAATGTCGGTCACAAACAGCTGGTTGGTGCGAGGCTCTGCAATCACACTGCCGCGTGGCGACAAAATGCGGGCGCTGTTGCCCGTGCCGCCCGAACCACCGCCGGTGATTTGCGTTGCAATGTCAGCGGCCTTGGCGTAGTTCATCTGGAAGCCTTGCGTGCGCACGGTTTCCAGGCTTTCAATGGACGCTTTGGACTCCAGCTCTTGTTTTTCACGGGCCGCAATCTCGTCTTTGGGCGCGATCCAGAGCACGTTGCCCGACTTGCGCATGCCCAGGCCTTTGGCCTGCAAGATGATGTCCAGGGCTTGGTCCCAAGGCACGTCTTTAAGGCGCAAGGTGACCGCGCCAGAGACGGAGTCGGACGTCACCACGTTGAAGTTGGTGAAGTCAGCGATCACTTGCAACAGCGAGCGCACTTCAATGTTCTGGAAGTTCAGTGACAGCTTTTCACCGTTGTAGCCAGGGCCTTGCGTCAGTTTGGACGGGTCAACCTTTTGCTCGCGCACTTCCAGCACAAACTGGTTGTCACTCTGGTAAGCCGAGTGTTCCCAGTTGCCTTTTGGCGTTACGACCATGCGAACACGGTCCCCGGTTTGCGAGGTGCTGACGGTTTGCACAGGCGTGCCAAAGTCGGTCACGTCCAGCCGGCGGCGCAAGCCTTCGGGCAGTGACGTTTTCAGGAAGTCAACCACCAGGTTTTGACCTTGTTGGCGAATGTCTACCCCCACCTGGCTGTTGGCCAACTCGACGACGATGCGCCCGGAGTTGCCGACACCGCGGCGAAAGTCGATGTCTTTGAGGGCTGCGGTGTCGCGGTTGCGGCTTTCGGCAAAGGCAGCTTGGGTAGCGGGCGCGGCAACAATGGCGTCGGACCGATCGAGCACCACAATGAGAGACTTGCCTTCCACCTTGGCTTGGTAAGCTGCCGGTTGCTTGAGGTTGATCACCACGCGGGTGCGGTCCCCGGCTTGCACCACATTGGCCGAACGCAGATTGCCCTGGTTCATTTCAATGGTGTTGCGGCCAATGTTGTTGACCACACCTGGAAAGTCCAACGCAATCCGGGCGGGCGCCTGGATGGTGAACCCGGTGGGTACGGCCGCCAGAGGTTCGCTGGTTTCAATGCGAATGACTTCTACGCCGCCTTGGACGCCCCCGGTCAGCGACTGAATCGCATTTTGAGCCTGGGCCCAAACAGTGGTCAGCGCCATGGAGGCGAAGACGGCGCCTCTGAGCACCGAGCGCTCCCATGCTCCGATTTTTTGGGCCATGTTGGGCTTGATCATTTAGACGCTTCCTCTTGTAGCTGCAGCGCCGCAGGGCGCTCGGTCCATTCACCGGCGGAGTCCTGCACGATTTCTCGCAGCGTGACTTCGGTTTCCGTAATTTTGTTCACACGCCCATAGTTCTGGCCTAGATAGCTTCCAGCCCGAACTTGGTAAAGCAGGTTGTCCACCTTGACCAGCGCCACCAGCTGGCCTTGGCGGTTCAGACTGCCCACCATGGTCATGGTGTCCAGCGGGTAGGCTTCCAACGGTTGCTTGCGGCGGTTGAGCTCGGGTTCGATCAGTGCTGAGTTGACGATCGTGGTGCCGGGGCTGCCACGCAGCACACTCGCCAACTTTTCGCTGCTGAATGGCTCCAGCATGCGCTCGCCGCCGTAGGTTTGCGGGATGAATTTCGTGGGCTCAGGTATGGGTTTGACCTGGGTTTTGATCCCGTTGCGCTCGGATTGCATCCAGGCCTGCAACTCGTCCTGACCGGAGGCTGTGCAGCCCCCCAAGGCCACCAGGCAGCCCACGCTCAAAGCGAGCAAAAGAATCTTTGCCTGTATCACTTCTTGACCCCTTTGGACTTTTGCTGAATGGCCACTTCTTCGGGGTCCAGGTAGCGGAAGGTCTTGGCCGTGCAGTCCATGGTGAGTACACCGTCTCGGTCCCTGATGGGCGTCAGCGTGAGGTTGTTCAGGGTCACGATGCGGGACAGGTTGGCGATGTCGGCGGCGAAGAGACCGATGTCGTGGTAAGTGCCGGTGACTCGAACGGCAATGGGCAGCTCGGCGTAATACTCTTTCACGAGCACCTGACCCGGGCGGAACAACTCAAATTGAAGACTTCGACCCAAGCCCGCCTGGTTGATGTCGGACAGCAAGGCATCCATCTCGGCCTTGCTGGGCAACTGGCGCTCAAGCTGGTTCACATATTGCTGAACCTGCTCTAGCTGCTTTTTAAGTGCATCGAGGTTGACGGCCTGTACCAGCTTGCTGCGGTAGTCGGTCCGCAATTGTTCTTCACGGGTTTTCTCGGCCAACAACTCTTCATCAGACGCCTTGAGCCAGGCGAACCACAGGCCCGCAATGACAGCCACGCACACAGCCACATACAAAAGATTGCGTGGTACAGCAGGCCACTGGGACGGATCGTTAGGGTCGAGCCCCGAAAATTGGGCTTTGAGTTTTTCCTGGATTTCTTTGAAATCCACGTTGATCTGGGGCATTTTGGCCATGGTGGGTCGGTGCCTCAATCAGACTTTGCCAGGCACGACAGGCGCCGCAGTGGCCGTTCCCGGTGCCGTGGATGCAGCCGTTGACGGCCGGACCAGCGCGACACGAATGATGAAATTGGACACGCGCCGCTGGTCTTTGTTTGGGCCTACCACATTGGCGGCCACAATTTCCACCAGCTCCGGGCGGCTCAGCCATGGACTGTTGTTGCCCAGATTGCGCAACAACTCAGAAACACGCTCTTGGGATTGCGCAACACCGGTGAGCAGCACGCTCTGGTTTTCCTGCTTCATGCTGCTCAGGTAAATGCCGTCAGGCAACTGCGCCACCAGCTCGTCCAACAGGTGCACCGGCAGGTTGCGGTCACCTTGAAGATCCTCAACAGCTGTCTGGCGCGCACGCAGCGATGCGATTTCTTTTTGCAGACTGGCGATGTCCTTGATCTCGACATCGAGCTTGGCAATCTCGCGCTGCAAGAAGCTGTTGCGCTCTTGCTGGTTGGCTATCTGGCCCTGGTACCATGTGAACACAGCACCGCAAATGATGCCTCCCAGCAGCGCCGACAGACCCAACTGGGTAAAGAACTGCTCTTTTTGCCGCTTTCGGGCCGCCTCGCGGTGAGGCAACAGGTTGATCAAGA
Source organism: Hydrogenophaga sp. L99 (assembly GCF_058731905.1). Lineage (NCBI taxonomy): Bacteria > Pseudomonadati > Pseudomonadota > Betaproteobacteria > Burkholderiales > Comamonadaceae > Hydrogenophaga > Hydrogenophaga sp. L99. Next base: position 2,775,817 of record NZ_CM178972.1, read on the forward strand.
TCATTGGTAAAACCTCCGCAAGGCCAAGCCCGTGGAGGTCAGGTACGAAGGCGCCTCACGCGAAATTTTGCGGGCGTGCACGGTAGAGGCCATTTCCATGGCGTCAAAGGGATTGATCACCATGCAGGCGAAAGACGTTTGGTGCGTGACAGCGTCGGTCAAACCCGGCAGGGCGGCACTGCCCCCCGCCAACAGAATGTGGTCCACCTTGTTGTACGGCGTGCTCGTGAAGAAGAACTGAAGCGCTCGCCCAATTTCTTGCGACATGCTCTCAATGAAGGGACCCAAAACGGCCGACTGGTAGTCTTCTGGCAAATCGCCCGAACGCTTTTTGGCTTCTGCTTCGTCCGAAGAAAAGCCATATTGGCGAACGATCAGCTGGGTAAGTTGCGCGCCACCAAAGGCCTGGTCGCGCTCATAGAGCACGTCGTCATTGCGCATGACCTGCATGCTGGTGGTGAGTGCGCCCACTTCAAACAAAGCAACCAGGGAGTCAACGCCTTGATTGGGCAGCGTTTCAATGACACGACCCGCCGCCATGCGCGAAGCGTAAGACTCCACATCCATCACGACCGGCTTGAGGCCCGCAGCTTCTGCAAGGCCCTGGCGGTCGGACACTTTTTCTTTGCGGGATGCCGCAATCAGCACCTCGACATCGCCTACCGAGCTGGCGCTGGGGCCAATCAGGCAGAAGTCCAGACTCACTTCGTCAAGGGAAAACGGAATGTATTGGTTTGCTTCAGATTCAACCTGGGCTTCCAGCTCTTTGTCTGACAGACCGCCTGGAAGGATGATTTTTTTGGTGATGACCACTGATGCGGGCAAAGCCATCGCCACATTTTTGGTTTTGCTGCCGCTTTTTCGCACCACGCGGCGCACAGCTTCGGCAACTTCATCGAATTTTTCGATGTTGCCGTCGGTGATCCACCCTCGCTCAAGGGGCTCAATGGCGCAACGCTCAAGGACCAGATCGCCAGCGCGATTGCGGCCAAGCTCGACCAGCTTCACACTGGAAGAACTGACGTCAATGCCCAACATCGGTGCCGGTTCCCGGCTAAATAACGACCCCAATGAGATCAAGGCGCCCCCCAAAAATGACGGCGCAACGGTGCACCAAACTTAAGATTTCACTTGAATGCTAGCAGTAAGCCCCTTGTGCAGCAAAGATTTTTTGCCTTTGACACAAAAGGAAGCGTTGCCAAAAGCATACGTATTTTTGACCTGTTTGATCGCCTGCCACGCGACAGAAGGCCACCCGATACACAACAACTCACAATATGGGCGCTTGCACTGGCATCCACACAACAACGGATTTTTATAATTCGCTACCGACCGACAGATCATCCGCATGCCCAAAGACGAACGCGCCACCCCTCACCAATCCTCAACGCCAGTATCTGCGGGACACACGTTGGTCATCTGGATCGGTCGCCTTGCGGTGGGTCTGGCCGGACTGGCGGTGGCTGGCGGCATTGGCCTTTTGATGGTGATCGGTATCGCCTTGGCTGTGGCCTACCCCAACTTGCCCGACGTGGCCGACCTGGCCGACTACCGCCCCAAGCTGCCGCTGAGGGTCCTCACGGCCGACGGTCAGTTGATTGGCGAGTTCAGTGAAGAGCGCCGCAACCTGTTGACGATCCGGGAAATACCGGACGTGATGAAGAACGCGGTGCTGGCGATTGAAGATGCCCGTTTTTTCGAGCACAGCGGAGTGGATTACCGCGGCATGATGCGGGCGGCGCTGGCCAATCTGGGGCAAGCCAAGAGCCAGGGCGCGTCCACCATCACGATGCAGGTGGCGCGCAATGTGTACCTGTCGGCTGAAAAAAGCTACACCCGCAAGATTTATGAGGTGCTGCTGACGTTCAAGCTGGAACACATGCTGACCAAGGAACAGATCCTTGAGATTTACATGAACCAGATTTTTTTGGGACAGCGCGCTTACGGTTTTTCCACGGCCTCCCAGACCTATTTTGGCAAGCCGCTGAAAGATGTGACGATTGCCGAAGCCGCCATGCTGGCGGGCTTGCCCAAGGCACCTTCTGCCTACAACCCCATCAGCAACCCCAAGCGTGCGCGCAGCCGCCAGCTGCACATCATTGACCGCATGCTTGAAAACGGCTTCATCACCCAAGCCGAGGCCGACGCAGCAAAGATTGAGCCCCTCAAGCTGCGCCAGACCGGTGTTCAACCCACCATCCATGCAGAATTTGTGGCCGAAATGGTGCGCCAGGCCATGGTGGCGCAATACGGGGAAGAGGCCTATACGCGCGGCCTGAACGTAACAACCAGCCTGCAGTCCCGTGAGCAGCAAGCCGCTTACCGTGCGGTGCGCGAAGGTGTACTCGACTACGAACGCCGTCAAATTTACCGGGGCCCCGAACTCTTCATCGATTTGCCGGTGGATAAAGTCGCACGGGACGACGCCATCGACGACGCGCTGAACGACCGACCGGACAATGGCGACCTGATGTCCGCCGTGGTGCTGGAGGCCAGTGCGCGCCGGGTGGTGGCCGTTCGGCAAGATGGCGAGCCGTTTGAAATCACCGGCGAGGGCCTGCGGCCGGCCCATTCCGGCTTGTCAGACAAGGCGGGGCCCAACATCAAGATTCGACCGGGTGCCGTGATTCGGGTGGTGAAAAGCGGGGAAAAAAGCTGGCGAATCACCCAGTTGCCGGAAGTGGAGTCGGCCTTTGTGGCCATGGACCCGCGCACGGGCGCCATTCAGGCCTTGGTGGGTGGTTTCGACTTTCAAAAGAACAAGTTCAACCATGTGACGCAAGCCTGGCGCCAGCCGGGCTCCAGCTTCAAGCCTTTCATTTATTCAGCGGCTTTGGAAAAGGGCGTGTCGCCCATGACCGTCATCAACGATGCACCGTTGTTTTACAGCGCTGGCGAAACGGGCGGCAAACCCTGGGAACCCAAAAACTACGACGGCCGTTTTGAAGGCCCCATGTCGGTGCGCCGTGCATTGGCCAAGTCCAAAAACATGGTGTCGATCCGGGTGCTGCAACTGGTGGGCACCCAAAGTGCGCAGGAGTGGGTCTCGCGCTTTGGGTTTGACGCCGAAAAACACCCCCCGTACCTCACCATGGCGCTGGGCGCGGGTTCCGTCACGCCGATGCAAATGGCCACGGGCTACGGGGTATTTGCCAACGGCGGGTACCTTGTCTCGCCCACGCTGATCACCCGCGTCGTGGAGCACAAAGGCAAGGTGCTGTTTGAGGCGCCCCAGGTCGAGCTCTTGGAAACCCAGCGCGCCATCGATACCCGCAACGCCTTTGTCATGAGCAGCTTGCTGCAGGAGATCACACGCACCGGCACCGCTGCCCGCGCCCAAGCCACACTGAAACGCCCAGACCTATACGGCAAAACCGGCACCACGAACGATTCGGTGGACGCCTGGTTTGTGGGCTACCAGCCGACCGTCGTGGCAGCCGCCTGGGTGGGCTACGACACGCCGCGCAACCTGGGCAGCCGCGAAACGGGCGGTGGGTTGAGCCTGCCGATCTGGATCAACTACATGGCCGAAGCGCTGAAAGATGTGCCTGTGGCCGAATACACACCGCCGTCTGGCTTGATCAACGTAGGGGGTGAATGGTATTTTGAAGAATATGGGCCAGGCAACGGCGTCAGAGGGTTGGGGTTGAACGATCCTTGGCCGGGCGCAGTGTCGAACGATGCAGCTCAGTCCGAGCAACCCGGCGCTGCTGCACCCGCCCTAGAACCAGAAGACCGCCGCAGCATTCTCGACCTGTTCAGGAACTGAAAACCAGCGGCAACCCAGACTGTTCGCTGGCGTAGCGCGAGAGATTGGCAAAGAACTCGCCCTGTCCCTTGGTGTCCATCCAGGCAGCACCATCGCCATCGTATTGGTAGTGGAATCCACCCGCACGGGCAGCCATCCACACTTCGTGCAGCGGTTTCTGCAGGTTGATGATGATCTGGCTGCGGTTGGCAAACGTCAGCGTGATCATGCCCCCCACGCGCTGGTTGTCGATATCGGCGTCGGTGGTGTCGTTGATGCGGTCGCAGGTGAGCTCGATGGCCCGCAGGAGCGCCTCGGCGCGGTCCAGAAATTCGATGTCGGTCATTACAATGGGCTCATGTTGGATTTGCACCGAATTTTAGGCGGCACAGCTTGTGCGGGGCGCAAGTGCGCGCTTGCCGCCCTGCTGGGCGCCGGGTTGCTGTTGGCGGGCTGCGGCCAAAAAGGACCGCTTTTTTTGCCCGCTGCGACAAGCGCAACCCCACCTGCAGCGGTTGAGTCCAACAGCACTGACACGGACTCGAGCAACGCCACAACCGGACGCTAACCGTTCCTTCGGCCCAACCCACTCGGTTCGTGCCTCGTTGCCGCCCCGGTTGGCCGACCCACTCCTTCTGCCAAATTTCTTTCATGCCCATCACTTCTGGCGCTGTGCCCACGACACTCCCCCCGTTTTTCAGCTACCAGAACGGACAACTCATGGTTGAAGGATTGGCGCTGCATGCGCTGGCCCAACAACACGGCACACCGCTCTTCGTTTACAGCAAGGCCGCCATCTTGGAGGCCTTGAGCGCCTACCAGCGGGGCCTGGCCGGACGCGCGCACCAGATTTGTTACGCCATGAAAGCCAACTCGACGCTGGCGATTTTGCAGACGCTGGTGCGTGCAGGATGCGGGCTGGACATCGTCTCGGGCGGCGAGCTGGAACGGGCGCTGGCGGCAGGCGTAGAGCCGGGCAAGATCATTTTTTCAGGAGTTGGCAAGACGCGTGCTGAGATGCGCCGGGCGCTGGACGTGGGCATTGGTTGCTTCAACGTGGAAAGCCGCGCTGAGCTGGATGTGCTGGACGAAGTGGCGCAAAGCATGAGCCTGCGCGCTCCCGTGAGCGTTCGCGTCAACCCCAACGTGGACGCCAAAACCCACCCCTACATTTCCACCGGTCTCAAGGGCAACAAATTTGGCATTGCTCACGAAGACGTGGTGGCCACCTACCGCCATGCGGCGGCGTGTGCAGGCCTGCGGGTGGTGGGCATTGACTGCCACATTGGCTCGCAAATCACCCAGGCAGACCCGTACCTTGACGCGATGGACCGCATCCTGGACTTGGTGGAAGCCATTGAGACCGCAGGTGTTCCCATCGCCCACATCGACTTTGGCGGCGGTTTGGGCATTGACTACAACGGCGACACGCCACCCCAGGCCGACGAGCTGTGGCAGCGCCTGCTGCTCAAACTCGATGCACGGGGCTATGGCGACCGCAAGATCTTCATTGAGCCCGGCCGCTCGCTGGTGGGCAATGCGGGTGTCTGTGTGACCGAGGTGCTGTACCTGAAGCCAGGCGAACACAAGAACTTTTTGATTGTGGATGCGGCCATGAACGACCTGCCCCGGCCCGCGATGTACCAGGCGTTTCACCAGATCGTGCCGCTGGCACCTCGCGACGAACCCACAGCCTTGTGGGACGTGGTGGGCCCGGTGTGCGAAAGCGGTGACTGGCTGGGGCGCGACCGGGCGCTGGCCGTTCAGCCGGGTGATTTATTGGCGGTGATGTCGGCGGGTGCCTACTGCATGAGCATGGCCAGCAACTACAACACCCGGGGCCGCGCAGCAGAGCTGCTGGTCGATGGGGATACCGCCACCCTCATCCGCGCACGGGAAAGCGCCACCGATCAACTGCGTTTTGAAAGCTTGCTGCCCTGAAAGACGGACAGGCCGCGGGGCACTGACGCTGGGCACGCAAACTGTGGCTCAGCTCGCGGCCCTGCAAGTGAAGTAACGCCACAAGCGCCAGCCCAGCAGCGCACCCAGGATGGCGGCGTAAACAGCGACCTCGTTGAAGTCATTTTTGCCGCTGCGCATCCAGAAGAAATGCAACACCGCCAATGCGGCGACCGCATACACACTGCGGTGCAGCAGCTGCCAGCGCCTGGCACCCAGAGCACGTATTGCGCGGTTGAATGACGTGGCGGCCATCAGCAGCAAGAGCAGCCACGCGGTCGTGCCCACCAAAATGAACGGGCGCTTGATGACGTCAAGCACCATGGCGGCCAGGTCAAAGCCCATGTCAAACCAGGCGTAGGCCAGCAGGTGCATGCAGACGTAGAAGAACACGAAAAGTCCCAGCATGCGCCGAAAGCGTGCCAATGCCGGCCAGCCCGCCAACACACGCAGCGGCGTGATGGACAGCACCAGCACCAGAAACCGCAAGCTCCAGTCGCCCAGCGAGCGAATCAGCGCCTCTGCCGGATTGGCGCCGAGCTGGTCTGCCACCGCCGCCCAAAACAACCACGCCATGGGCAAGCACGCCAGCACAAACACCGCTGGTTTGGCCAACGGATGCGTCAAGCAGCGGTGCACCGCAGAGGCGCTTGCTCCGCGCTGACCCGCCTTGTGGCTCACCACCGTTGTGGCGTCAGCAGCCACGGCGTACCACCCTCATGAACACGCTCAACGGCATCAAAAGAACTTGCGCAAGTCCATGCCGGCATAGAGCTGACCCACCTGGGGCTCGTAGCCATTGAACATGAGCGTCTTGCGGCGTTTGGCAAACAGGCCTCCGTCTTCGCCAATGCGGCGCTCGGTGGACTGGCTCCAGCGGGGGTGGGACACGTCGGGGTTGACGTTGGAATAAAAGCCATATTCCTGGGGCGCCGCCACATTCCAGGCGGTGCGCGGCTCCTTGTCGGTGAAGCGAATCTTGACCAAGGACTTGACGCTCTTGAAACCGTATTTCCAGGGCACCACCAAGCGAAGCGGCGCACCGTTCTGGTTGGGCAACACCTCGCCATACATACCAAAAGCCAGCAGGGTCAGCGGGTGCATGGCTTCGTCGAGCCGCAGGCCCTCGGTATAGGGCCAATCCAGCCCACCAGAGGCGAGTCCCCGCATGGTTTTGGGGTCAGCCTGGGTCACGAACTCCACGTATTTGGCGCCGCCCTGTGGCTGCACCTGTTTGATGAGCGCGGCCAACGAATAGCCCACCCACGGAATCACCATGGACCACCCTTCGACACAACGCAGCCGGTAGATGCGCTCCTCCATCGGGGCCAGCTTCAGAAGCTCGTCCAGCCCGTAGGTCTTGGGCTTGTTGACGAGCCCCTCCACCGAGACGGTCCAGGGGCTGGTCTTGAGCGACTTGGCGTACGCCGCAGGGTCCGACTTGTCGGTCCCGAACTCATAAAAGTTGTTGTACGTGGACGCGTTTTCGTACGTGGTGAGCGTTTCAACGGTGCTGGCACCCGCGACTGCGGAACGCACGCCACTCAGTGCCGCGAGCCGTCCGGGCCGGGTCACCGCAGCCTGGGCCAGCGCCTCGCGCGAAGCCCAGCTGGCCATGGCAGCCCCCCCTGCGCCCAGCGCCAGACGCTGCAGCAGAGCACGACGTCCAACGTAATCAGACGGCGAAGTGATCTCACTGGGAACGGGGTGCTGAAACCCGTCGTGGTTGAGGCGAATGATCATGAATGGCTCCAAGGTTCCGAATGAATCTTCGGAGCCCTGTCATTCTTACAAAGTTCCAGCTATCTGGCCGGTAGGTGGCTGGACAACCCTACCCAGGAAGGGCGGTCCAGCTTTGGCGTCACAGCTCGCCGTAGCTGTGCAGGCCCGAGAGGAACATGTTCACACCCAGGAAAGCGAACGTGGTGATGGCCAAGCCCACCAGCGCCCACCAAGCGGCCACCGTGCCGCGCAGGCCCTTCATCAGCCGCATGTGCAACCAAGCCGCGTAATTCAACCAGACGATCAGCGCCCAGGTTTCTTTCGGGTCCCAGCTCCAGTAACCACCCCAAGCCTCGGCAGCCCACAGAGCGCCCAACACGGTGGCGATGGTGAAGAAGGCAAAGCCCACGGCGATGGCTTTGTACATCACGTCGTCCAGCACCTCAAAACTGGGCAGGCGTTCGGCAATGCGGCGGCGGGCTGTCAGGATGCCGCCCACGATCAACGCCGACACACCGAAGTAAACGAACCAATAGCTGCCACCCTTTTCAAGCGCCGACTGGCGAAACACCAGGGGTTCCAGGCACAGCACGATACCCAGCAACCACAAGGGTGCCAGCTTGTACCAGCGGGTTTCGGTGGCACTCTGCTTGATGAGATAGGCAAACGCCAACATGGCGGCGATGGCGAACGTGCCGTAGCCGACAAAGTTGGCCGGCACATGCACCTTCATCCACCAGCTCTGCAGGGCTGGAACCAAAGGCTGAATGGCATGGGCCTCACGCACCAAGGTGTACCAAAGCAGGAAGCCCACAGCAGCGCTGACCACCAACATGGAGAAAGCACCCATGGAACGGGTCTTGTACTGGTCTTCGTAATAGAGATAGAATAAAGTCGTCATCCAGCAAAACAGGACGAACACTTCGTAGAGGTTGCTCACCGGAATGTGGCCAATGTCCGGGCCAATCTGATGACTTTCATACCAGCGCACCATGGTGCCGACCAGCGCCAGCGTCACGGCCACCCAGGCCATGCGCGAACCCAGGGACTCGAATGCATCGCCTGCCCGGGTCAGCATGCCCACCCAGTAAAAAACCGTGCTCATGAAGAACAGCACGCTCATCCAGAGGATGGCGGACTGGCTGGAGATGAAATACTTGAGCATGAAGACCTGGTCGGCCCGCGCCAGGTCGGCTGTGCCTTCAGGGGTCTGGTACAGCCAAATCGCGAGCAGCGCCAGCGCACCCACAACCACCGACAGCAAGCGCAACGGACGCCAGAACCAGCCCAGCCAGATCATGGAAGGGACGGCACCGACCAGAATGGCCTTTTCATAGCCGTTCATCGCATGGTCGTATTGCAAAAACGCCCAGGCGGCGCCTGCAACCAGGACGGCGGCAAACAGCCAGTCCCACAGGTCGCGACGGGCAAAGTAACCCGGCGTGGCGCCAGACCCGTTGTTCTTCAGCTCAATGGTGCGATTCGCAGTGGCAGTGTTCATGGGTTCACCTTCAGCAATTGGCTCTTCAAAACATCAAACTCTTGGTCGGATTCCATCGTCTTGCGGTTAGACGAAAGCGCCATCTGGGCTTGTGACGAGCGTTCGCCAGACGGCGACAGCCACACCCACACCCGCCGCTCGCGCACATACAGCATCGCAAAAACGCCCAGGATGAGCAAGAGACACCCCAGGTACACGATGTTTTGGCCCGGCGCACGCGCCACCTGGAACACGCTGGCCTGCACATGTTCGAAGTCCTTGAGCTGGAATGTCATGGGTGCGGGGTAGAAAAATGCGTCGCTCAGGCTGATCACCGACGTGGTCATGAAGCGCTGGGTGGTTTCGTTGCGCTCCAGCGGTGCCAAGCCGGCGCGTTCGCGGCTGATCTGCATCAGCTCAAACAAGGTGCCGTTGAGGATGCGCACCAGCACATCGCTGGCGCGCTCGCGCTCGGGCTCGGGCACGTTGGTTTCCAGAAACGCCGACACGGCCTGCAAACCACCCTTCACCGGTCCTCGGTCCTCGGCGCCAGCAGCGGGTGCCAACACCACCTCTTCGGCGCCGGCAAACAGTCCAATGGCACGGCTCGCAGACGCCTGGAGGGCTTCAGCCAGCTCGGGGCGGCCCTCTTCCACTGCGGAAACGGCGTAACGGCGCACCGCCTCCTGGCGCATCTGCGGATCGGCGAGCGCTGAGCGCAGCCGCACAAAGTCGTCCATGCTGTCTTGCGCATCGGCCGGCACGCGCAGGTAGCGGAATGCCTCTGAGGTGGCTTCACGCATGCCCAGCAGGTACATGCGCGCACCGTCCAGCTCCATGGGCAGCATGTAGTTGTGGTATTCGATGGCCTGGCCAGCGGCGTCGCGCAGCTTGTAGGTGATGCTCGGACCTACGTTGCGCAACACTTTTTCAGTCACTGTCTTGTGGCCCGAACCCAGCCGGGCCTCAATGGAACTGCGCAAATCGACCTTGCGCACGTCAACGCCCGGAGCGCCCGCCACCTCTGAAAAGTTTTCCACGTTGATGACACGCAGGCTGGTGTATTCCAGCGTCATCTTGTCGTCGCCATTGGTCAGCGCGCTGGTGCTGCCGATCACGCCCGACACCTCAAAGGCCTTGGCAGGCCCATTGATGGGCATGGCCTGCAGGGTGACCTTGGATCCCCCGTCGTCAAAACTCGACTGGTAAATGTTGATGCCGCGGTGGCTGGCGGGGTGGTTCACCTCAACGCGCGCCTCCTTCTTCTCGCCGGTTTCGTGGTCGTGGATCACGATGTCGCTCGCAAAGAGCTTGGGCATCCCGGTGTCGTAATACTCAACGATGAATTTCTTGAGCTCAACGGAGAAAGGCAGGTCTTGCAAGATCACGCCCGTCGGTTGCGCCAAGATGGCTGTGCTGGCCGTGGTGCCCTCGGTCACCAGCAAATTGCCTCTGAACGTGGGGTTGCTGGCAGACAACCGGTGCTGAACCGGGACGTCAGCGATCAGACCGCCACCCGTGAACGGTGTCTTGTCGGTGAACCACATTTGGGTGCGAACGATGAGGTCACCGTCCAGCAGGCCACCAATACACACCAGCACAATGGCGCTGTGGGCGGCCAGATAACCAATTTTGTTGGCCACGCCTTTTTTGGCGGCCACCATCCAGCCCGTGCCCGCGGCGGTATCGCGCGACTGCAACTTCACTTTCCAGCCCGCCCCCAGCAACGACTGACCGATGCGGTTGGCTGCGGCTTCAGGGGCTTCGTCCAAAGCGGCTTCGGCCCGGCTCGGAAATGCCTTGAGGCTTTGCTCGCGGATGTTTTCTTTGTAGGCCTTGAAGTCCGAAAAAATCTTGGGCGTGTTGCGGATGATGCACAGGCTGGTGCTCAAGACCAGAAAAGCCAAAATCAGCAAAAACCACCAGGCGCTGTAGACCGAGAACAGATTGGCGCTGGCAAACACGTCGGCCCAGAAGGGCCCGAACTGGTTCACATAGTTGTTGGCCGGCTCGTGTTGCTTGACCACAGTGCCGATCACCGAGGCGATGCAGATCACCGTCAGCAGCGAGATGGCGAAACGCATGGACGACAGCAACTCCACCATCTCGCTGGTCAAGCGCGAGCTGGTTTTGATCTGCATGCCTTGAGTGGAGACGGTCATGAAAAAAAGCTGAAGGTGAAGGGCAACAAAAAGGGCGGGTCTGGTTGCTCCAGAACTCGCCCTGTTGTGATGTGAATTTCGGTCAGCGGTTCAATACAAAAGAGGTTCTTTCGCATTGTGACGTCAAATATTAACGCTCGCTTATATCCCCGCCCACTGCGGGGGCTTGACCTGCACCGAAGCTCAACGCAGTCCGGCGATGTAGTCCGATACCGCCTTGATCTCAAGATCGTTCATTTTGGCTGCAACGCCGGTCATTTGGGCGTTGTTTTTGCGCGCACCGCTGCGGAAGGCGTTCAGCTGACTGGCCGTGTATTCGGCGTGCTGACCCGACAAACGGGGGTACTGTGCAGGAATGCCTGCACCGTTGGGGCTGTGGCAGCCTGCACAAGCGGCGATCTGGCGGTCGGCAATGCCGCCGCGGTAAATGCGCTCACCCATGCGGACCAGGTCTTTTTCTTTCGCAAAGCCCGTCTTGGCTTTTTGGTCTGCCAGCCAGAAGGCGATGTTGCGCATGTCATCATCGGACAGTGCCGCGGCAAAACCTTTCATGATGGCGTTGTCGCGCTTGCCGGACTTGAATTCCTGCAGCTGCTTGACCAGGTACTCTGGGTGCTGCTGAGCCAAGGTGGGGTTGATCGGCGTGGTCGAATTGCCGTCGGCGGCGTGGCAGGCCACACACATCTGGCCGTACAAGGCCGCACCTTTGACCAGATCGGGCTTGGCCGACTGGGCATGGGCGCTGAACGACAGGGCTGCGGCGGCAGCGGCGCAAAGGAGTGAAACAGGCAATTTCATGTCTGGGCTGACGTCGGTGGCGACGGGTTCGGTTGAGGAAATTCGCGGTAGTTTTGTTCTAAGCCTATCAATTTTACAATGCCCCACCGGGAAAACCCCAAATGACCCAACACCACACTCCAGCCCCCCCCTCCGAATCGCCGTCCCAGGACGCCCCGGCCACCGCGGCCGAACAACCCAACACTGAAAAAAACCCTGTGCCCGCCACAGTGGAAGCCAAGATCGCCCACGGCTGGCTGCACACCGCCCGCTTCCTCACCACGGCACCCCAGCTGGAACACCTGCCAGCGCTTGACCTGCCTGAAATTGCGTTTGTCGGACGCTCCAACGCTGGCAAGTCCACCTGCATCAACACGCTGACGCAGCAAAAACGCCTCGCTTTTGCGTCCAAAACGCCGGGGCGCACCCAGAGCATCAACCTGTTTTCGCTGGGCAAGCAGGGCGTGCACGACGCGGTGCTGGCCGATTTGCCGGGCTACGGCTACGCCGCTGTGCCGCGTGAAGCCAAATTGCGCTGGCAGCGCGTCATGGGCAACTACCTCATGACCCGCGAAAACCTCACGGGGGTGGTGCTGCTGATCGACCCGCGCCTGGGCATGACCGAGCTGGATGAAATTTTGCTCGACGTGATCCGGCCGCGCGTTCAGGCTGGCCTGAAGTTTTTGGTGCTGCTGACCAAGTCCGACAAACTCAGCCGATCCGAAGCGGCCAAGGCTTTGTCGATTGCCAAGCTGCAAAGCGGTGGCGGTGAAGCGATGCTGTTTTCAGCGCTAAAAAAACAGGGGCTGGACGAAGTGGCTCAGCTGCTCTGGCAATGGTCCCATGCACCCGCCAAAAAACTAAAGGGCGAACCGGTGGAACCCAGCATGGACCCGGACCAGGAACCCGAACCCGAGTCACTCGACTGAGCGGCCGGGCCGTTCAGTCCTTGTTGTAGACCGAAGGCGCCCCCGGCGGGCGGGTCTTGAAGCGCTTGTGCACCCAGTAATACTGCTCGGGCATGGTCTGGATCATGGCCTCCAGGCGCTGGTTCATGAGGGCGGTGTCGGCCTGCGCGTCAGGCCCCGGGTAGTCGGGCCAGGCGGGCAGCACCTCCACGTCATAGCCCTGCGGGGTGATGCGGCTGATAACGGGTACCACCTTGGCCTGCCCCAGCCGCGCCAGGCGGGGCAGCGTGGGCACCGTGGCGGTTGGCACACCAAAAAACGGCACAAAGACCGACTCCGCAGGCCCCATGTCCATGTCGGGCAACAGGTAGAGCACCTCGGACGCCCGCACCGCCTGCACCACCGGGCGCAGACCCTGGTGCTTGCTGACCAGTTTCACAGCGCCGTAGCGCAACCGGCCCGCTCGAATCCAGCCGTCAACCGCTTCGTTGGCTTGTTCGGCATACACGCTGATAAACGCCCTGGGCGCAAAAAGTGCGAGCGCCGTGCCACCGGCGTCCAGTCCCACAAAGTGCGGCGCAAAGATGACGGTGGGGGCATTCCCTTCCAACTCATCGGTGGCACCAACCAAGCGCAGCCGCGCCCGCACGGTGGCTTCGCTGGCCTCCCAAAGCCAGCTGCGGTCGAGCCAGGCCTGCACAAAGTAAACGAAATGTTGGCGCACCGCACGGTTGCGCTGGGCTTCACTGTCTTGCGGAAAACACAGCGCCCAGTTGGTGCGCGCAATGCGGCGGCGGCGCCCCGCCACACCATGCAACAGCTGGCCAGCCAGCCAGCCCAGCGCGCGAATCCAGGGCAAAGGCAGGCGCGCCAGCAAGCGCATGAAGCCAAGGCCCAGGCGGTTGAGCCAGCTCACGCGGGGTTGTGGGTTGGCTGGCGAATGGGAAGAAGTCGGCATAGGGGGTTGCTTGCGGCGCACAGTCAGCTACCGGTGGCCGGTACGGCGCTGTCGGCACCCGCGGGTTTTTTGTATCGGGCATAAGACCACAGGTATTGCTGCGGGCATTCGCGCACCAGGGCCTCCATGGCGTGGTTGATCTGCTGTGCGGCCTGCGTCGCGTCGGTGGCCATGGGCGACGTGTGGGTGGGGTCAAACGGGCGCACATGCACCAGAAAACCGCGCCCCCAGCTCAGCCGCTCGCCCCAGATCAACACGGGCTGCGCCTTGGCGCTGTGCACCAGCCGGGCTGAGAGCGTCATGGTGTAAGCGTCCCGACCGAAAAAGGGCGCCCACACGCCCTGCCCTTCGGGCGGTACCTGGTCGGGCAGCAGCCCCACGGCCTGCCCCGACTTGAGTGCCTTGATGAGTTGCTTGACACCCGCCAGCGTGGTGGGTGCGGTGTGCAAGCCCGGGCGGTTGCGGGCGCTGGCCACCAGCTCGCGCAGCCAAGGCTGGCGGGCCGGGCGGTACAGCACCGTGATGGGCATGTGTTCACCGAACCGCTCGGCCAGCGCCTGCGCCGTGATTTCAAAGCAACCCAGGTGCGGCGTGAGATACAACACCCCCACGCCATGGGCCTGCGCGGCCTCAATGTGCGCAGCGCCCTCCCAGCCCACGCGCACCGGGCGGCCCAGCCACAAGCGAGGCAGCTCGGCCACCATCTTGCCGGACTCGCCCACAGAAGCCAGGGCCACGCCCATCGAGAAGCCGCCCTGGCGAACGTTGTCCAGCAAACGGCGGCGGTAGCGCCCTGAGAACAGAAAGCTCAACCAGCCCAGCAGCCAGCCCCCGGCGTGCAACAGCGGCAGCGGCAGCTTGCTCAAAAACACAAAAATCAAACGAATGAAGGCGTCCACAGTACAAACAAAACATGGCCCCACAGGTGCGAGGCATTGGCGTAACCAGGAAGACTGCGGCAGAAGCTTGATCTAAAATGCCCCCCATCGCCGAGTTACTGAACTAATTGCGGGGCGATTCATAAATTCCGCTAAAGCGTTCGCCGAACTCTGACAGACCGGCAACGCCGATCCACCAACTTTGGAGTTTATATGGCGAACGATTTTCTCTTCACTTCCGAATCCGTCTCTGAAGGCCACCCCGACAAGGTGGCTGACCAGATCTCTGACGCGATCCTTGACGCGATCTTTGCGCAAGACCCCCGCAGCCGTGTGGCCGCCGAAACGCTGACCAACACCGGCCTGGTGGTGCTCGCTGGTGAAATCACCACCAACGCCCACGTCGACTACATCCAGGTGGCGCGCGACACCATCAAGCGCATTGGTTACGACAACACCGAGTACGGCATTGACTACAAAGGCTGTGCGGTGCTGGTGGCTTACGACAAGCAAAGCAACGACATCGCCCAGGGCGTGGACCACGCCTCGGACGACCACCTGAACATTGGCGCGGGCGACCAGGGCCTGATGTTTGGCTACGCCTGCGACGAAACGCCCGAACTGATGCCCGCGCCCATTTACTACGCCCACCGCCTGGTGGAGCGCCAGGCGCAGTTGCGCAAAGACGGCCGCCTGCCTTTCTTGCGGCCCGACGCCAAGAGCCAGGTGACCATGCGCTATGTAGACGGCAAGCCCCACAGCATCGACACCGTGGTGCTGTCCACCCAGCACAGCCCCGACCAGTCGGAGACCCCGACGAAGATGAAAGACAGCTTCATCGAGGCCATCATTGAAGAAATCATCAAGCCGGTGCTGCCCAAAGAGTGGCTGCAAAACACCCGCTACCTCATCAACCCGACCGGCCGATTCGTCATCGGCGGCCCGCAGGGCGACTGTGGCCTGACCGGCCGCAAGATCATCGTGGACACCTACGGTGGCGCCTGCCCGCACGGCGGCGGCGCTTTCAGCGGCAAAGACCCCTCCAAGGTGGACCGCTCCGCCGCTTACGCCGCCCGCTACGTGGCCAAAAACATCGTGGCCGCCGGCCTGGCCAAGCAGTGCCAGATCCAGGTGGCGTACGCCATTGGCGTGGCCAAACCCATGAACGTGACGGTGTACACCGAGGGAACCGGCGTGATCCCGGACGAGCAAATTGCAGCCCTGGTGAACGAGCACTTTGACCTGCGGCCCAAAGGCATCATCCAGATGCTGGACCTGCTGCGCCCGATCTACCAAAAGACCGCAGCCTATGGACACTTCGGCCGCGAAGAGCCCGAGTTCACCTGGGAACGCACCGACAAAGCCGCAGTCTTGCGCGCCGCGGCCGGCCTGTAAGGCGGCTGGCCGAGACAACCGGCACGCTCGGCGTGCGGGTTGCGCAGCGCAGCCAACCCGGACAGACGCTGCGGAAAAATGGTGCGATGCCCGAAAGTGAGTGTCCACTCAACAAAAAGCCCCTCGCTTTCGCGCAGGGGTTTTTTTGTTGTGCGCCCCGCAGGTTTGAGCGGGCCAAAGGGTAACAACCCTGAATTTTTGCCAAAGACTTCCGATAAGCCTTGTACGGACATTTACCGCTGTGCACTGCAACGATCTGGAGCCTTGAAACATGGACACCTCTTTCCAACCGGAACAGACCGGCGACGCGCATCCCGATCTGGAGCGCCTGGTTACCGTACGGACCCGGGACCTCCAGCAAGCGCTCGAGCAAGCGCATTCGCTCTACGAGCACGCCCCTTGCGGCTACCTGTCGCTGGACGCCAACCACCGGTTCGTGAAGCTCAACCAGACCTTGCTGGACTGGCTGGGCTACAGCCGCGAGGAGGCGCTTGGCCAACTCGACATTTTTGACCTCATCGACCCGTCTTGGCGCCCGGTGATGCAAGACCGTCTGGAAATTTTGCTGCAAAGTGGCCGCACCGAGGCCATGGAGATTGAGGTGCGCCGCAAAGACGGCAGCCGCTTCCACGCGCTGTTTTCTTCCACCGCGGTGCGCGATGCCGAAGGCAACTTCTTGCACAGCAACACGACGCTGGTGGACATCAACGAGCGCAAAGCGGCCGAGCAACGCGTGGTAGCCCATGAAGGTTTCCTGCAAACCATCACCGACCGCATTCCTGCGCGATTGGCTTACTACGACAAAGACCTGATCTGCCGCTTTGCCAACTCCGCCCACGCCTCGCGCTACGGCAAGCTGTCCAGCGACATGGTGGGTTCGCACCTGAGCCAGGTGGTGCGCCCCGACCTGTTGCCGGAAATTTTGCCGCGCGTGGCGGCGGCACTGAGCGGGCAGGTGGAAACGTTTGAAGCCGAGCGCGTGGCGAACGATGGCACCCGCAACTACTACGAAATTCACTACATCCCGGACTTTCAGCAGGGCGTGGTGGAAGGCATCTTCATTGAGTTGCATGACATCAGCGAGCGCCGCCGCACGGAAGAGTTTGTGCTCGACGCCAACCGCGACCTGGAAGAGCGTGTGCGCGAGCGCAGTGCCGAGCTGTTCCAGAGCGAACAGCGCTACCGCCTGATGGTGGACGCCATCCAGGACTACTGCATTTATTTCATTGACGAAGAAGGCCTGATCACCGACTGGACCGAAAGCGCACAGCGCCTGCACGGACACCGCCGCTCGCAAATGATCGGTCATTCGTACCAGACCCTGCTGTCCACCGACAACGCCGGCGAAGATGAAGTGGACCCCGACCAGGTGTTGCGCCTGGCCAAAGCCCACGGCCAATGGGAAACCCGCGGCTGGCGCCAGCGCGACGATGGCTCGCGCTTCTGGGCCCACACGGTGTTGACGGCCTTGCGCAACGAAACGGGCGAGCTGCAAGGCCTGTCCAGCATCACCCGCGACATGACCGCCGCCAAGAGCCTGGAGGACGTGATGAACGACCTCAACCGCGAGCTGGAAAAACGCGTGGCCGAGCGCACACAGCAGCTGGTCGCCGCCAACAAAGACCTGGACGTGTTCTCGCACATGGTCTCGCACGACCTGCGCGCGCCGCTGCGCCACATCGCCAGTTTCGTGAGCTTGCTGCAAGAGCAGCTGGGTGAGTCCAGCGACAAACTCGTGACGCAGTACCTGAACTCGACAGCCAAGGCCAGCAAGCGCATGAGCCACATGATTGAAGGTTTGCTGGAATACGCGCGCCTGGGCCGAGTCGCCATCGAGTCGCAACCGGTGCCCTTGGCGCCCCTGCTCGAAGGCGTGATTGCCCACCTGCGCCAGGAAAACCCGGATCGCAACATCGAATGGGTGATCGAGGAAGACCTGCCGATCGTGCGCGGCGACGCCATGTTGCTGGCGCAAGCCTGGAGCAACCTGCTGAACAACTCGGTGAAGTACACGCGCCCACGCGAAAAAGCGCGCATCGAAGTGGGCTGGAAGGTCAACCCCGTGGGCGGCCGCACTTTCTATGTGCACGACAACGGCGTGGGCTTTGACCTGGAAAAGGCACACAACCTGTTCGTCATGTTCCAGCGCCAGCACCATTCCATGGACTTTGAAGGCACCGGCACCGGGCTGGCGCTGTCGCAGCGCATCATCGAACGCCACGCCGGCCGCATCTGGGCCGAAAGCGCGCCCGGCCTAGGCTGCACTTTCTATTTCACCCTGCCCTTTGAAGGCCTCGAACCCGAGCTCGACTTTCCACGCTCGGCCTTGGCTGAACTGACGATCTGAGTGGCAGCGGGCAGGGCCAGTGCTCCGTCCATAAACGCTCAGGGTGCGGCGGTCAAAGCCCTGGTCAGGAGCCAGGCCGGGCTGTTCATCGCGGGAGAGGCCCGTCAATCGGCGCTGGGGGACGAAGGTGGTGACACCAGCGCTTTCCATGTTTCGCGGAAAACGGCCTGCTCCACAGCGGAGCGTTCATCGCTCGGGCAGGCCACCCTCACCACCAGGACCAGGTGTTCCGGATCAGAAAAATCCCAGGACACCTTGTTCTTGCCTGAGGGGAAATGAATGAACTGCTCTTCAGACACCTTTCTGAAATGGGCAATGGCCTCGTCGCGCCATGGGCTGGTGACGCGCTCGGCTGCGGCCATGGACGCGGCTTCAATCCGGTCAAGATCGTGGACGAACGCCTCGGGAACGGGGATCCGGACGTGATGCAGGGAGAAAGCGCCCGTTGGCGACATGTTCCTGAGCGGCGTGGTGAGCAGCAAGCCGTTGGGAAACTCGGCCACGTTCCCGATCACCTGGCCGGCCGCGTCAAATTCGGTCAGCGTGGTGGCGAACATGTCGATGTCGATCACCCGGCCCTTGAGGGCGCCAAATTCGATGACATCACCCACCTTGAACGGCTGAACCAAGGTGACATAGAGGTAGCCGTGCACGCACATCACCAACTCTTTGCTCACAATCAACAGCGCACCCGCCACGGCGGCCAGCGAAAGCGCAAAACCCGCGATCGTGGAAGCCCACAGCGAAATGATCGCGAGCAAGGCAGCGAACCAAATAATGTTGCGCGCCCACACCAGGTGCAGCCTGCGTTTCTGCGCAGAAATCTGCCCGCGGGCCAGATACCGGGCCCAAATTTGAGAAAAAAGCAGCGCGAGGCCGATGAGGATCACCGAGACGATGACCTTGTCCCAATGACCTGGGATCAACAGCGCCAACCGCTCGAACGTCGAGTCAAACGTTGAAATAGACATATCGGCTCATTTTCCACCCTTGACGTACATGTTTTTTGGGCCAGCGCAATGTCCACCCACAAAGCACCTGAACACTCGCAGGTACAGCCCTGAGACGGGACTCAGATAGCAAAAGCCACCAGCAACCAGACAGCGGATGCAGCCCTCATCCAAGGTGGTGTTTTCGCATGGCGCCATATCGACACCACCAAAAACGCGTTGTAAGGGATGACCAACGCATGCACAGCAAACACCCATGCCCAGTCCACCCGTTTTGCCAGCATCAGCAGTGAGACAAATCCAAAGAGCAAGTTCAACACGGTCGCTGTCGCGAGCAAGTCGATCCAGAACAAACGCGGCAACGGCGTCTTGCCTCGCCACCGCTCACGAAAAAAATGGAACACAACCGGGCGCATCAATGAAACAACTGACCAACAAGGAAGACAGCCGCCTGGAGCATGGCGAACACCACGCCAGACACCACCGTGGCGGCAAGCGCTGCAGCCACGAAGCCAGCCAGAACCCAGAGACCGTCTTTTTCCAGCACACCGAGAGCCAAAATACCGATGGCCAAGGCAGGCAATGTGTTTCCCAGCGGAATGGGCAGCGCCAGCGTGACCGACAACAACAGACACAGCAGCCCAATCACGTTCTCTATGGGCGGCGTCGAAAGCACCGCGTAACGAGGGCGCAACAGGCGCTCCGCCCTGACCAACCACGGAAGAATTCGGCGGATCAGCGCCTGGAAGTCGCTACGAAGCAGCGAGCGCTGGCTGATGATGGCCGGCAGCCAGGGGCGCAAATCTAGCATCAACTGGACCGACAGAAAAATCAGCGGCGTGCCCAGGATGGTGGACACACCGGGTGGAACTGGCAGGATGCCAGGGACCGCAAAGACAAACATCAGCGCACCGATGGCTCGATCCCCGAGGGCATCCAACAGGTCTTTGATGCAGATTCGCTCGCTCTTGCCCTGATGGGCCAGATCCGCCAGAACCTGCGACAAAGATTTCCCGCGCATCTGACCACCCGGACGGCTATCCAAAGATTTCATGTTGTTTTTTGCTTGACCCTGAACCACCAAAGCACAGGTCGAATCGCCGACTCGGGCATATGAAGACGCAGCCCATGTGTGCGTTTTTGCCGGGCAGGACCGCGGTTTGGCCAGCAATCATGTCAACTATGCCTCATCTCAAACCCCGCACTTTCACCGGAAGAAGTATCAGCCAAAAGCTGAATTAACTCCCTCTAACCCACAAATTTTTTCTCATATGATTACGGGTTTAGCTCTTTTTGTTTGCGGTTCCTCGACGTTTCACCTGCGGCCCCTCGGCCGCCTAAAAGTGGGTCAATATGCTCTGGATACAGTCGTTGTGGTTTGCAGCAGGCTTGGTGGCCTTGGTCGCCGGTGCCAACTCGCTCGTTCGCGGAGCGTCGAAGCTGGCGCTTTCGTTTGGACTCTCGCCACTGGTGGTCGGGCTGACCATCGTGGCATTTGGCACCAGCGCCCCAGAAATGGCTGTGTCGACCGGTGCTGTGCTTGAGGGTAAAGGCGATATCGCCATTGGCAACGTCGTCGGCAGCAACATCTTCAACGTGCTGTTCATTCTCGGCATCAGCGCGCTGATCGTGCCGCTGGTGGTCCACGTACAGCTGATTCGGCAAGAAATTCCCATCATGTTGGGGGCTTCCCTGCTGCTGCTCGTGATGGCGCTTGACGGCAATATTCAGGTCTGGGAGGGCCTGCTCTTGCTGGTCTTGATGGTGTCCTACACGGCGTTTCTGGTCATTCAGTCGAGAAAAGAAAGCGCACAACAGGCGACCGAATTCGATGCCGAAGTGCGTCCTGCCCAGCAGGGCGCGTGGGATGCGCACTGGGCCGGCCAACTCGGCTTGATCGTTGTTGGGCTCGCGCTGCTGGTCGTCGGGTCCGACTGGCTGGTGAGCTCATCCGTGGTTTTTGCGAAGTCCTTTGGGGTGAGTGATGTGGTTATCGGCCTCACCATCGTGGCAGCAGGCACCTCCATGCCGGAGGTGGCCACCTCGTTGACTGCAGCCATCAAGGGTGAGCGCGACATTGCTGTGGGCAACGTCGTTGGCAGCAACACGTTCAACATTCTTGGCTGTGTAGGCCTGAGCGGACTGGTGGCCGGCAGCGACGGCTTGGCGATTGCACCGTCGATGCTCAACTTTGACATCTGGGTCATGCTGGCCGTTGCGCTGGCCTGCTTGCCCATTTTCGTCACCGGGCGTGAAATTGCGCGCTGGGAAGGCGCCGTGTTTCTGGGCTACTACGTGGCTTACGTAGCCTATCTGCTTCTGGCCGCTCAGCAGCACGCTGCCCTGCCCGCCTTCTCTGCCACGATGATCGGTTTTGTAATTCCACTGACCGTTGTGACGCTGGTGGTGGTGTGGCTGCGCCAACCCAAAAACCACACGACTTAAGCAACATCAGCCCCCGGCATGCGCGGTCTTTGCCGCCGGAGGCGGGGGGCTGTTCAGTGCACGGGCAATCTAGGTGCACGCCGTCTCAGCCAACGGCATTGAGCTTCCGCACTGAGCATCCGGCTGCAGGCGGTCAGCTGTCTGGAAAACCCAACCCAAACTCCACCACTGGCCATACAACGGTGCCTGATCCGTCTGAAGCCGGGCCATCCTCAACTTGTATAAAACGGCCAGAACAGGGGAATCAGCAAGCTGGACGCCGCCCAGGTGAGCATGTTCATGGGCACGCCCAGGCGCGCGAAGTCGCTGAATCGGTAGTTGCCGGCGCTGTAGACCAGGGTGTTGGTTTGGTAGCCGATGGGGGTGGCAAAGCTGAAGCTGGCCGCAAACATGATGCCAACCACAAAGGGCCGGGGGTCCACGCCCAGCTCCAGCGCCACCCCGATCACCACCGGCGTGAACAGCACCGCCACCGCGTTGTTGCTGATGAACTCGGTGGCAATGGACGTGGCCAGGATCACCAGCGACAGCACCAGCCATGGCGAGAGCCCGCCGCCCCACTGCACCAGCGACTGCGCGGCCAGCGCCGACAGGCCCGAATCGCGCATGGCCACGCTCACCGCCAGCATGCCGTAGATCAGCATCAGGATCGGCCACTCGATGGACTTGTAGGCCTCTTCGGGCTTGAGGCAGCCGGTCAGTACCACCAGCACCGCGCCAATCAGCGCCAGCCCCTCGATGGGCATCACGTCAAACGCCGCCAGTGCCATCACCCCCACCATGGTGCCCACTGCGACGGGCGCCTTGCCACGCCGCTGCAGCGCGGGCTGGCGCTCGGTGATGGCGAACAGGTCGCCGTTGTCGCAAAAGCGCTGGATCTGGCGCGGTGCGCCCTCCACCAGCAGCACGTCGCCAAACTGCAGCTGGAAGTCGTCGCCAATATCGGCGATGGATGCGTTCTTGCGGTGCACCGCGATCAGGTGGATGCCGTAGCGCGAGGCCAGGTCCAGGTCGCGGATGGGGCGCATCACATAGCGCGAGGTCTGCCCCACCAGCGCCTCGACGATCACCACATCCCGCTGGCGCAGGGTTTCCAGATCAGTGCCGCTGCCCTGTGGCGCGGGCGCGTGCAGGCCGATCAGATCACTGCCGCGCAGGTCCACCATGGCGCTGCTGCGTGAGTGCACCACCAGGCGGTCGCCGGTCTGCAAGCGAGTCTCAGGCGCGGGCGCGCTCCATTCTTCTTCGCCCCGGAACAGCTTGAGCACCTGCACGCTGCCGTTGGCCAGGCGGGCGTCTTGCAGGCTGCGGCCGTCCAGCCGCGAACCGGCGGGCACAAACAGCTCGGTCATGAACAGGCGGTCGGTGTGGCCGGTGAACTGCTGCGTCAGCGTCTCGCGCGCGGGCAGCCAGCGCCGCGCAAACAGCAGCATGAAAGTGCAACCGAACAACGCGATCACCAGCGCGGGCGCGGTGATCTCGAACATGCTGAACGGCGCCAGCCCCATGCTGCGCGCCACCCCGTCCACCAGGATGTTGGTGGACGTGCCCACCAATGTGACCGTACCGCCCAAGATGGTGGCGTAAGACAGCGGAATCAGCAGCCGCGACGGGCTCAGCGACAGGCGCGTGGCCAGGCTGATCACCACCGGAATCATCACCATCACCACCGGCGTGTTGTTGATGAAGGGCGACACCAGCAAGCCCACCAGCAGCAGACCCACCAGCAAGCGGCCCTCGCTGCGGCCCGCCGCCTGCGCGATGCGCTCGCCCAGCCAGTCCACACAGCCGGTGCGGCTGAGTGCACCGCTGATGATGAACAGGCAGGCGATGGTGAAGGGCGCACTGTTGCTGAACACGCCCAGCACCTTGGCCGGCGTGAGCAGGCCGGTCAGCAGCAACAAGGCCACAGCGGTCAGCACCGCCACGTCGGGCTTGACCCATTCGCGCACAAAACTGATGAACAGGAGAACGAGGAGGATGCCCACGGCCAGGGCGTGGGTGGATTCGGGAAGCGTCATGGCCGCGGATCATGGCGGTCGCGGCCTGAGGAGCTAAATACTTTTAGATCATTTGCATATAGGGATGGGCTGAGTGGCACCAACGGGAAAGATGGGTGGCGCTCCGCAAATCCCCTCGGATTGCGCAAAAAACCAGCCCCTGGTCTTGAAAAGCCGCGGGGTCGCCCTTATCATTAGCACTCGCTGACATTGAGTGCTAACACTCGGTGCCAAGTCGATCAACGGTGTCGCTGGCTCTCAAAGCGGGCGCTGCCGGTCTGAATCCCCCCTTTTACCGTTCTATCTCAGGAGATGCAATGAACCTTCGTCCTCTCGCCGATCGCGTGATCGTCAAGCGTATTGACAGCGAAACCAAGACCGCTTCGGGCATCGTCATCCCCGACGCCGCTGCTGAAAAGCCAGACCAGGGCGAAATCCTGGCCGTTGGTCCCGGCAAGAAAAACGACAAAGGCGAACTGTCCGCCATGAACGTCAAGGTCGGTGACCGCGTTCTGTTTGGCAAGTACAGCGGCCAGACCGTCAAGGTCGACGGCAACGAACTGCTGGTGATGAAAGAAGACGACCTGTTCGCCGTCGTCGAGTCCAAGTAATTTTGCGGGACTGAGCGAACAATGCCCAAGCGCTTGTTCGCCCTCTCTCCAACTGTTCAATCTATCTAGGAGTTATCAACATGGCAGCAAAAGACGTCATTTTCGGCGGCGAAGCCCGCGCACGCATGGTCGAGGGTGTGAACATCCTGGCCAACGCCGTCAAAGTCACCCTGGGCCCCAAAGGCCGCAACGTGGTGCTGGAGCGCTCGTTCGGCGCCCCTACCGTCACAAAAGACGGTGTTTCGGTCGCTAAAGAGATCGAACTGAAGGACAAGCTGCAGAACATGGGCGCCCAGATGGTCAAGGAAGTTGCTTCCAAGACCTCGGACAACGCTGGCGACGGCACCACCACCGCCACCGTGCTGGCACAGGCCATCGTGCGTGAAGGCATGAAGTACGTGGCCGCCGGCATGAACCCGATGGACCTGAAGCGCGGTATCGACAAGGCTGTGACGGCCCTGATCATCGAGCTGAAGAAGGCTTCCAAGGCCACCACCACGTCCAAAGAGATCGCACAGGTCGGCTCCATCTCTGCCAACGCAGACGAAACCATCGGCAAGATCATTGCCGATGCCATGGACAAAGTGGGCAAAGAAGGCGTGATCACCGTGGAAGACGGCAAATCACTGGAATCCGAGCTGGAAGTCGTTGAAGGCATGCAGTTCGACCGCGGCTACCTGTCGCCCTACTTCATCAACAACCCAGAAAAGCAAGCCGCTCTGCTGGACAACCCTTTCGTGCTGCTGTACGACAAGAAGGTTTCCAACATCCGTGACCTGCTGCCCACGCTGGAGCAAGTGGCCAAGGCCGGCCGTCCCCTGCTGATCATTGCCGAAGACGTCGAAGGCGAAGCCCTAGCAACGCTGGTGGTCAACACCATCCGCGGCATCCTGAAGGTTGTGGCTGTCAAGGCTCCTGGCTTCGGCGATCGCCGCAAAGCCATGCTGGAAGACATCGCCATCCTGACCGGCGGCAAAGTGATCGCCGAAGAAGTCGGCATGACGCTGGAAAAAGTGACGCTGGCCGACCTCGGCTCTGCCAAGCGCATCGAAGTCAGCAAAGAGAACACCATCATCATCGACGGCGCCGGCGCTGCTGCTGACATCGAAGCCCGCGTGAAACAAGTGCGCGTGCAGATCGAAGAAGCGACCTCCGACTACGACCGCGAGAAACTGCAAGAGCGCGTGGCCAAGCTGGCCGGCGGTGTGGCCGTGATCAAGGTTGGCGCTGCCACCGAAGTCGAGATGAAGGAAAAGAAAGCCCGCGTGGAAGACGCCCTGCACGCCACCCGCGCTGCAGTGGAAGAAGGCATCGTCGCCGGTGGTGGCGTGGCCCTGCTGCGCGCCCGTCAGGCCGCTGGCACCATCAAAGGTGACAACGCCGACCAGGACGCCGGTATCAAGCTGGTGTTGAAAGCGATTGAAGCGCCTCTGCGCGAGATCGTGGCCAACGCTGGTGGCGAGCCATCGGTGGTGGTCAACGCTATCCTGGCTGGTTCGGGCAACTACGGCTTCAACGCCGCCAACGACACCTACGGCGACATGATCGAAATGGGCATTCTGGACCCAACGAAAGTGACCCGCACCGCGCTGCAAAACGCCGCTTCGGTGTCCAGCCTGATGCTGACGACCGAGTGCATGGTTGCCGAGTCCCCCAAGGATGACGCTCCAGCCATGGGCGGTGGCGGCATGGGTGGGATGGGCGACATGGGCGGCATGGGCATGTAATTACTCCTTGCCTGAGACGCCATGCCGGCGTTGCAAGGGCTTGCCGTGGCGCTGCCACTGCCTACGCCCTTGCGCCTTGGCCTGGCGCCTCATGCTGCGTCGGAATGCATCACTGCAGGCTGACAAAACCCCAAGAAAAAACCCCCGCGAGTCACCTCGCGGGGGTTTTTTCGTTATGGGTCAGCGTTGCTTACTTCATCATGCCTTCGAGCTTGATCGTGTCTGCCACAAACGCACGGATGCCTTCGGCCAGCTTCTCGGTGGCCATCGCGTCTTCGTTCATCGCGAAGCGGAAGCCCGCTTCGTCGTGCTGCACAAACGGAATCTCCATCGCCTTCGCGGCCTCGGCGTCCAGCGCTTTGGGCAAGGCTGCGTCGCTGGCGGCCAGCTGGGCCAACAGGTCGGGGCTGATGGTCAGCAGGTCGCAGCCGGCCAGGGCCGTGATCTGGCCCACGTTGCGAAAGCTCGCGCCCATCACCTCGGTAGCGATACCGTGTTTTTTGTAGAAGTTGTAGATGGCGCGCACCGACTTCACACCCGGGTCGTTGGCGCCCGCCATGGCGGCCTCGTCCCAGGTGGCGCTGGCATTCCTTTTGTACCAGTCGTAAATACGGCCCACAAACGGCGAAATCAGCTGCACCTTGGCCTGGCCGCAGGCCACGGCCTGGGCAAAAGAAAACAGCAGCGTGAGGTTGGTGTGGATGCCGTCGCGCTCCAGTCGGGCTGCGGCCTGAATGCCTTCCCAGGTGGAAGCAATCTTGATCAGCACGCGGTCCACGTGCACGCCTTCGCCTTGATAAAGATCGATGATGCGGCGCGCGCGCGTCACGGTGGCTTCGGTGTCGAAGCTCAGGCGCGCGTCCACTTCGGTGGAGACGCGGCCGGGGATGTGTTTCAAAATTTCACAGCCAAAGGCCACGAGCAGGCGGTTCATCACCTCGTCCGCGCCCTGAGCGCCGTATTTCGCCACCGCGTCTTGCAGCAGATGGGCGTATTCGGGCTTCTGCACCGCTTTCAGGATGAGCGACGGGTTGGTGGTCGCATCCCGTGGCGAAAACGCCGCGATCTGGTTGAAATCACCGGTGTCAGCGACCACGGTGGTGAGTTGTTTGAGTGCGTCTAGCTGGTTCATTTCGCCATTATCGGGTGTAATAAGGTTTCACGTTCTTTTTGTAACTTGTTTCGTAACCGGACTGTCCCCCATGCTCGACCGCATCAAAGCCTCCTTGCCTTCGCTAGCGCCCGCTGAACAACGGGTAGGCAAACTGGTGCTGCTCGACCCGCGCAGCTTCGCCAGCCTGCCGGTGTCTGAACTGGCCGATCGCGCCCACGTGAGCAAGCCCACCGTGGTGCGCTTTTGCCGCAGCATGGGCTACGACGGCCTGTCCGACTTCAAGCTCAAGCTGGCCGGCACGGTGAGCGAGGGCGTGCCCTTCATCCACCGCAGTGTGGACGTGGACGACAAAGTGGGCGATGTGCTGGTCAAGGTGATCGACAACACCGTGGCGGCGTTCCTGAAGTACCGCAACGACGCCTCCACCCACTCGATTGAAAAAGCGGTGGACGCGCTGCTGGCCACCTACAACAACCGGGGCCGCATCGAGTTTTACGGCGCCGGTAACTCAGGCATCGTGGCCCAGGATGCGCAACACAAGTTCTTCCGCCTCGGCATCAACGCCATTGCCTATAGCGACGGCCACATGCAGGTCATGAGCGCCTCGCTGCTGAGGCCGGGCGACTGCCTGGTGATCGTTTCCAACTCGGGGCGCACACGCGACCTGATGGACGCGGCCGACATTGCCCGAAAACACGGCGCCACCGTGATCGTCATCACCGCCAGCGGCTCGCCACTGGCCCTGGCAGGCCACATCCACCTGTCGGCCGATCACCCCGAAGGCTATGACCGTTACAGCCCCATGACCTCGCGCCTGATGCACCTGATGGTGATTGACGTGCTGGCCACCTGCCTGGCGCTGCGCATCGGCGGCAGCAAGCTGCAACCGATGCTCAAGGAAATGAAGAACAACCTGCGGAGTAAGCGATACGCTTGACCGTGCGCGCTGCGCACAGGTCAAGCGCCCCCTGCGCCGCTTCGCGTCTTCCCCCAGAGGGGGACGATGCCTGTGTCTTGGCAAAGCCGAAGCCACGGCATCCAGGGTTTGGGGTACGCGCGCCGAGCAGTGCCCACTGCGCAAACAACGAAATGGTATCCGGAAGCGCTCAACGCCCTCGGCACGGCAAGTGAGGCCAAGCATCTCAACATCTGGACACGCCAGGGACGGGCACACCCGAGGACGAGGGGCGCTCCCCGCAGCGAAATAAAGGAGGAGGTCCGCGCAGCGGACCGGGGGACATTCGCGGAGGGGAGCACCCGTCGTCCGCGCTAACGCCATTCCGTCAGCGTGCCACAGCACCTACCTGCCGATGCGTCAGCCGATCAGATCCGGCCCTCTTCCACTGCGTGGCACGCAATCCGAATACCACCCAGCGTGAGCAGATTCGGACGCTCCGCACGGCAGCGTTCATTGGCATGCGGGCAACGCGGGTTGAACGCGCAACCGTCCGGCGGGTTCAACGGGTTGGGCACCTCGCCTGAAACCGGGGTGCGCGCCCTGCCCGTGTCGTGCATCTTGGGAATCGCGTCCAGCAGCATGCGCGTGTAGGGGTGGCGCGGCGTGTCAAACAGGGTGTGCTTGGGCGCCAGCTCCACCAGACGGCCCAGGTACATCACGCCCACCTGATCGCTCACGTGGCGCACCACGGCCAGGTTGTGGCTGATGAACAGGTAGGTCAGCCCGCGCTCGCGCTGCAGGTCTTTCATGATGTTGAGCACCTGCGCCTGCACGCTCACGTCCAGCGCGCTGGTGGGCTCGTCACACACCAGAAACTCGGGTTGTGTCGCCAGCGCCCGCGCAATGGAAATGCGCTGGCGCTGCCCGCCTGAAAACTGGTGCGGGTACTTCACGCGGTCCAGCGGCGACAAACCCACCGACTTCAGCAGTTCGTCCACCCGCGCACGCAACGCCACCGGCTCGGTTTCAATGCCGTGCTCGCGCAGCGGCTCGGCAATGATGTCCTCCACAATCCAGCGCGGGTTCAGGCTGGCGTAGGGGTCCTGAAAAATCATCTGGATGCGCCGGCGCAGCTGGCGGCCCTGTGGCGTTTTGAACGCCGCGTGGGCGTCCAGCCCGTCAAACTCAAAGCCACCGCGCGTGGGTTCGTACAAACCCACCAGCAGCCGGGCCACCGTGCTTTTACCGCAACCCGACTCACCCACCAGCGCCAGCGTCTGGCCGCGCGGGATGTCAAACGACACGCCGTCCACGGCCCGCAGCAATTGGCGGGGCTGGCGTTCAATCACGCGGTTGAGCCAGGGGGCCGACACATCAAACGTCTTGGCCAGATCGGTGGCCCGCACCAAGGGCGCCTCGTCAGCAGGTGCAGCGGTTGCAGCGTGACGGTCTGCCTGCGCTTGCACCGCTTTTTCAATCAGGTTCGAGCTCATGCGGCCACTCCCGGCGTCAAAACAGTGGAGGCGTCGTGCAGCCAGCAAGCGGCGCGGGTGGCGCCGGCGGGCATCAGGTTGGGCCGCTCCACATGGCAGCGGTCCACCACCCGGTCGCAACGCGGGTTGTAGGCACAACCGGTGGGGATCGCGTTCAGGCGTGGCATGGCGCCGTCAATCTGGTGCAAGCGCTCGCGGTCCTGGCTCATGTCGGGTATGCAGGCCATCAGGCCGGCTGTGTACGGGTGGGCCGGGTGGTTAATGACCTCGTGGACCGGCCCGATTTCGGCAATGCGCCCGGCGTACATCACCGCCACGCGGTCGCAGGTTTCGGCAATCACGCCCATGTCGTGCGTGATCAGCATCACCGCGGCACCACGGTCTTTGCAAATGGTTTTCAGCAACGTGATGATCTGCGCCTGGATCGACACATCGAGCGCAGTGGTGGGCTCATCGGCCACGATCAGCTGCGGCTCGGCGGCCAGCGCCAGTGCAATCACCACCCGCTGGCGCATACCGCCCGAAAACTGGTGCGGAAAGTGGTCAATGCGCTGCTCGGCTGCTGGAATACCGGTGTCTTTCAACAGGTTGATGGCGCGCTTGCGCGCTTCAGCCTGGCTCACCGGCAGGTGGGTGGTGATGGTTTCAATGAGCTGGCGGCCCACCGAGTACAACGGGTTCAGCGAGGTGAGCGGATCTTGAAAAATGGCGCCAATCTTGCGCCCGCGCACCTTGCGCATCTCTTCATAGGGCAGGTTGTCGATGCGCTGGCCGTGCAGGCGTATCTCGCCACTGGCCACGCGGCCCGGTGGCTCCAGCAGGCCAATAATGGACGCCCCGGTGAGCGATTTGCCCGCGCCCGATTCGCCCACCACACCCAGAATTTCACCGGGTGCGATGTCGAAAGAAACGTCGTCCAGCGCGCGCAGCGTGCCGCGGCGACCCGGAAATTCGACCACGAGATTTTTTACTTCTAACAGGCTCATGCTGTGCTTACCGGAGTCGAGGGTTGAGAGCATCACGCAGCCAGTCGCCCAGCAGGTTCACAGAGAGCGCAATCAACACCAACATAGCGCCCGGGAAAATGGTGATCCACCACTCGCCAGAAAACAGGTAGTCGTTGCCCACGCGGATGAGCGTGCCCAACGATGGCGAAGTGGGTGGTGCGCCCACCCCCAGAAACGACAGCGTGGCCTCGGTGATGATGGCCGTGGCCACCTGGATGGTGGCCAGCACCAGCACCGGCCCCATGACGTTGGGCAGCACATGGCTGCGCATGATGCGCAGCGGCGCCACACCCGTCACACGGGCCGCCTGCACGTATTCTTTGTTGCGCTCCACCAGCGTCGATCCGCGCACCGTGCGGGCGTATTGCACCCAGCCGGTGAGCGTGATCGACAGAATCAACACGCCAAACGCGAGCCCTTCGTGCGCGTTGGGAAACATCGCGCGCCCCACACCGGCAATCAGCAGCGCCACCAGAATGGACGGAAACGAGAGCATGACGTCGCACAGGCGCATGAGCACACCGTCCACCCAGCCGCCCAGAAACCCGGCCAGCAAACCAAACGACACGCCAATCACCACCGACAACACCACCGACGCCAAACCGACCGCCAGCGAAATACGGGCGCCATACATGATGGCCGACAGAATGTCGCGCCCTTGGTCGTCGGTGCCGAGCAAGAAGTTGCTTGAACCACCCTCGCTCCAGGCGGGTGGCAACCGGGCGTTGGACAGCTCCAGCGTGGCCAGATCAAACGGGTTGTGCGGCGCCACCCAGGGCGCAAACAAAGCACCAAACACGCAGACACAAGCAATCACCGCCGCCACGATGGCGGTGGGTGAATTCAAAAAACTGTGGCCGACATCGCCGTCGAACCAGCGGCGCAGAGTGGATATCACATCAAAAGTCTCAATGGGTTGTCACAAACGGCCACCAACAGCAACGCCGTGCAGAACCAGTGCGAAACTGGTTTCGCCAAACCGCTGCTGCTGCCCTCTGAGGAGGTGGCACCGCAGGCTGCGGGTGTTTACTTCACGCTCATGTAGCGGAAGGGCATCTGGTTGTCGGCACGCTGGACCAGTTGCACGTTGCTCCCCACGCCCCAGGCGAGCGCCTGCTGGTGCAGCGGCAGGTGGCCGATGTCTTCCGAATGCAAAGCGTAAGCCTCCTTGATCATGGCGTTGCGTTTGGCCTGGTCGGTCTCGGACTGGACCTTCAGTGTCAACTCATCGAGCTTCGGGTTGCAATAGGATCCCAGATTGAACTGACCAGCGCCTTTGTCGTCCACACAGCGCATGATGGCGTTGAGCACGTTGTGTGCATCGTAGGTCGAGGGCGACCAGCCCAGCAGATAGAGGCTGGTGTCGCGCCGCAGAATTTTGGGGAAATAGGTGCCCTTGGTCTCGGCTTGCAGGTTCACCTTCACGCCGATCCGTGCCAGATTCGCCGCCACCGCTTGGCAGATGTTGGCGTCATTGACGTAGCGGTCGTTCGGGCAGTTCATGCCCACTTCGAAACCATTGGCGTAACCCGCATCGGCCAACAGCTTCTTGGCTGCCTCCACGTCGTAGGGCAGCCGCTTGTCAATCGAGGCGTCGTAGCCACTGACACCGGGACCGATCAGCAACGCCGCGGGGGTTGCAGCACCCCGCATGACCGTTTTTTGTATGCCGTTGATGTCAATCGCCTGGTAAAAAGCCTGGCGCACACGCTTGTCTTTGAAGGGATTCTTCCCCTTCACATTGGAAAAGAGGAGTTCGTCGCGTTTTTGGTCCATACCGAGGAAGATCCAACGCAACTCAGGTCCTTCCAAAACGCGGGCTTTGCCACCCGCGTTGATGCGTGCCACATCCTGCAGCGGCACGGGCTCGATCACGTCAACCTGGCCCGACAGCAGCGCAGCAACACGGGTAGAGTCGTTGCCGATCGGCGTGTACTCGACATTGACCACGTTGCCTTCAATTTTTCCCCAGTAGTTGCCATTGCGCACGAACGTGGTTTTCACGTTGGGCTGGCGCTCACGCAGGCGAAACGGTCCGGTGCCGTTGGCACGGAACGACGCTGCGTTCTCAATGCCCTTTCGGCGGTCCACCGGCTTGGTTGCCTGGTTCAACTCCGCCCATTGCTTGCTCATGATGTAGAGAAAGGACAGTTGGGCCGGCAGGATCGGAAAAGGTGCCTTGGTCTCCACCTCGATCACATGGTCGCTGATCTTGCGCACGTCCTTGATGTCATTGGTGTAAGTGCGCATGTCCGATCCGTCGCCGGCGCCGCGCGCGATGCTGAACAGAACATCGTCGGCGGTGAACGGGGTGCCATCGTGAAACTGCACGCCCTTGCGCAGCTCAAAGCGCCAGACCGTGGGTGCTGTCTGTTTCCAAACCGTGGCCAGCGCCGGGATCAGCCGGAGATCCTTGTCGCGAGTGACCAAAGGCTCGTACACATTGCCCGTCACGCTGAGCTGCAGCGATTCGTTCAACGAATGCGGGTCCATCGACAAGGCATCGCCCTGGTTGCCAATGCGCACGGTCTGTGCGGAGGCCGCGCTCATGGCGGTCATGGCAGCAATCACCAGACTGGCGGCCAGCGTTTTCTTCAGTTTCATGCGTTGCTCCTAGCGGTTGGGGGTCAGGGGATCAATAAAACGTTGAAAAGCAAATCTTGGATCACGCCGATTCGGTCAGCGGCATGCCGTGTTCCACCAGGCTGGCATGCAAGGCGGCGCCCAACGGCAGCACATCGTCGTTGAAGTCGTATCGGCTGTTGTGCAAATAGCACCCACCCATGCCGCTCTCAAGGCCCTGGCCGAGCCGCAAATAGGCGCCGGGCTTGACCTGCAGCATGAACGAAAAATCTTCGGCACCCATGCTCGGGTCCATGGCGCGGTCCACATGCTCATGGCCCACCAGCTTTTGCGCCACATCGGCGGCAAAGCGGGCCTCGTCGCGGCTGTTGATGGTGGCCGGGTAAATGCGCTCGTAATGCACATGCGCTGTGGCACCCAGGCCCAGGGCCACGCCCGAACACACCTCATGTATGCGGCGCTCCACCAGGTTTTGTACTTCGGGGCTAAAGGTGCGCACCGTGCCCACCAGCGTGGCCTTGCCGGGCATCACGCTGAAAGCACCCATGTCACCCGCCTGCATGGCGCACACGCTGATCACTGCGCTGTCAATGGCGCGCACGTTGCGAGAGACGATGCTCTGCAAGGCCGTGATCAGATGCGCCGACACCAGTACCGGGTCCACCGTCTGGTACGGGTGGGCGCCGTGGCCGCCTTTGCCCGTCACTTCAATCGTGATGCGGTCGGCCGACGCCATCATGGGCCCCGGGTTCACGCCCACGGTGCCGGGCTTCATCTGCGGCCAGTTGTGCATGCCGTAGACCGACTGCACCGGAAAGCGGTCAAACAGGCCGTCTTCGATCATGGCCTTGGCGCCGGCAAAGCCCTCTTCACCGGGCTGAAAGATCAGCACCGCGGTGCCGTCAAAGTGCCGCGTTTCGGCCAGATAACGCGCTGCCCCCACCAGCATCGCGGTGTGGCCGTCATGGCCGCAACCGTGCATCATGCCGGGCTTGGTGGACTTCCAGGC
This sequence comes from Hydrogenophaga sp. L99, assembly GCF_058731905.1. Taxonomy (NCBI): domain Bacteria; kingdom Pseudomonadati; phylum Pseudomonadota; class Betaproteobacteria; order Burkholderiales; family Comamonadaceae; genus Hydrogenophaga; species Hydrogenophaga sp. L99. Next base: position 2,809,988 of record NZ_CM178972.1, read on the forward strand.
AAAGTCGTTGTGCTCGGTCATGGGCAGTGCGTCCATGTCGGCGCGCAGGCCCATCATGCGGCCACTGCCGCGCTCGCGGCCGTGAATCACGGCCACCACGCCGGTCTTGCCAATGCCGGTGTGGATCTCGTCCACCCCACACACTTTGAGCGATTCCACCACGCGCTGCGCGGTGTAGTGCTCTTCAAACCCGATTTCAGGGTGGGCGTGCAGGTCACGCCGCAGCGCCGTCAGCTCGGGGTGGAAGGCCGCAATGTGCGCAAACGCGCGGCCATGGGCTTTGATGCGAGGAGCCAGCATGTTGGTCTCTTTAAAGGCGTCGTTCCAGAAGCGTCAGAGGCTCAGTGTCCACCCGACTTTTCCACGCGAAGGCGCGGGTCGACGGCGAAATACAACAGGTCAACCACCAGGTTGATCACCACGAAAATGAGCGCAATCAGGCACAGGTAAGCGGCCATCACCGGAATGTCGGCAAACGTCACCGCCTGAATGAACAGCAAGCCCATGCCCGGCCACTGAAACACGGTCTCGGTGATGATGGCAAACGCAATCAGACCGCCCAGCTGCAAGCCCGTGATGGTCATCACCGGCACCAGGGTGTTTTTCAGCGCGTGGCCAAAGTGCACCGCCCGGTTGGTCAGGCCCCGGGCGCGGGCAAACTTGATGTAGTCGGTGCGCAGCACCTCCAGCATTTCAGCGCGCACCAGCCGCATGATCAGCGTGAGCTGAAAAATGGCCAGCGTGATCGCGGGCAACACAATGTGGTGCCAGCCCTTGGCCGTGAGAAGACCGGTGCTCCACCAGCCCAGCTGGGTCACGTAACCTCGGCCAAAGCTCGGGAACCAGCCCAGGTTCACGGCAAACACCAAGATCAACAAGATGCCGATCAGGAACGTGGGCAGCGACACGCCCAGCAGCGACACCGTCATGAACAACTGGCTAATGAACGTGCCCCGCTTGAGCGCCGCATAGACGCCCATGGGAATGCCCATCACCAAGGCCATCACCGCGGCCACCAGCGCGAGTTCCAGCGTGGCCGGAAAGCGCTCGGCAATCAGGCGCGACACCTTGGCGCCCTGGCGCAGGCTCAGGCCAAATTCCCCCTGCGAAGCGTTGGCCAGAAAATGCCAGAACTGCACCACAAAAGGTTGGTCCAGCCCCAGGTCGGCGCGCAGTTCGCGTATCTGGTCGGCCGTGGCGTCTTGCCCCAGCAAAAACACCACCGGGTCACCCACATACTGGAACAGCATGAACGCGATCAAGGCCACGCTGACCATGACGATCACGGCCTGCGCGAGCCGCCTGAGAATGAATGCAAACATTGTTTTTAGAATTAAAAAGGGGGCCAACCTTCACAGGCTGTGACCCCCTGCGACCGAGCTGAAATCAGTTTACCTTGATCAGGCGCCAGTCCAGCCGGTTGTCGGCGCGGTGCACCACGTCGATGTTTTTCTTCATGGCCCAGGGAATGATCTGGTTGTGCAGCGGAATGTGCGCCACGTCTTCGTTTTGCAACAGCAGCGCTTTGTTCAGCAATTCGGTGCGCAGCTTCAGATCGGTCTCTTTCTTGGTGCGCTCCACCAAAGCGTCCATTTGCGGGTTGCTGTAGCGGCCCACGTTGTAGTTGCCGTCGCCGCCCGCACCCAGCGAGCGCGTGAGCGACTGCAGGCTGTACAGCGCATCAAAGGTGGGCACGCCCCAGCCCAACATGTAAATGCTGGCTTCGTAGCGCTGGATCATGGGGAAATACGTCACCAGCGGCAGCGTACGCAGCTTGGCTTTCACGCCAATGCGCGCCCACATGGAGGTGACGGCCTGGCAAATCTGCTCGTCGTTGATGTAGCGGTTGTTGGGGCAGGCAAAGTCCACCTCAAATCCGTCTTTGTAACCCGCGTCGGCCAGCAGCTTTTGGGCAGCCGCCACGTCAAACGGGTAGCGCTTGTGCACCGCCTCGCTCCAGCCGTTCACCTGCGGCGCCACCAAGGCGCCAGTGGGCTGGCCCAGGCCGCGCAGCGTCACACGGGCAATGGTGTTGATGTCGATCGCCTGGTACAGCGCCTTGCGCACACGCTGGTCTTTCAGCGGGTTCTTGCCCTTGATGTTGCTACCCGGCAGCTCGTTGCGGTGCTGGTCCATGCCAAAGAAAATGGTGCGGTTTTCAATGCCGTCCACCACCTTCAGGCTGCCTTCCGAGCGCACACGGGGCAGATCTTGCGGGCTCGGGTCCAGCACAAAGTCCACCTCGCCCGACAGCAGTGCGGCCATGCGCGTGGCCACGGCCTTCACCGGGGTGTACACAATTTCGGTCGCGTTGCCTTCCATCTTGCCCCACCAGGCCGTGTTGCGGGACAACACCAGCTTCTGGTCGGGCTGCCATTCTTTCAGCACGAACGGACCGGTGCCGTTGGCGTTTCGGTGGGCAAAGTTCTCGTCTTTGGTGCGAATGTCTTTCGGCGCCACCGAGTTGTTTTTCTCGGCCCAGGCCTTGCTCATCATGCGCAGCTCGGTCAGCTGGTTCAGCAGCACCGGATTCGGGTCCTTGGTGAAGATGTCAATGGTGTTGGCATTCACCTTCACCACGCGGTCAATACCCTGGGTGTACACCGCAAAGTTCGACGTCTTGCTCATGGCGCGCTCAATGGAAAACACCGCGTCGTCGGCCGAAAACGTGGAGCCATCGTGAAACTTCACGCCGGTGCGCAACGTCAGGCGCAACTGGGTGGGGGTCACCTGCTTCCAGGCCGTGGCCAAAATGGGCTCGGGCTTGAACGTGCGGCTGTTGTAGTACACCAGTGACTCGTACACCGCCGCGTGCACGCCGTTGGCCAAGGCGTTGTTTTGCGAATGGATGTCCCAAGTGGGGATGTCGCTGGAGCTGGTCCATTTGAAGGTTTTGGCCTGCAGTCCACCAGCGGTCAAAGCCAGGGCTGCACAGAGAACGGTCAGTCGGTATTTCATTGGTTGACACCTGAATTACTTGTAGAAGTTCTTACTATGCAACATCCGTTCCTGGTTGAGCACGGTGCTAACCCGCATCCGTGATGCCCTCGAGACAGCGCCCCTGGCAAAACGCACCATCGAGCCCTACATTCACCCAAATTCAGCGTGCTTTAGCCAAAGTGATGCAACCGTTGAAGCGTCCTCAACGCATACTTTCTGTGACGCGGGGCAACAAGCTCAAGGCCCCGTACCAGGCTTTCAATCGGCTTTCCGTGTTGTCGGTGTCGGTCATCAAGGCCACCGCAATCAAAGGCCCGGGTGGCTCGCCAAACGCCTGCACAAAATCGGCGTACACATCGCGTTCGTGGTCGCGCCAGCGCCCCAGCTGGTCAGCGCCAGACTCCACCACCAGTTTTCGAATACGGTCGGTGCGCGGATTCACCACAACGGTGTCAGCCGGCTCGGTGTTGCTCCAAACATAAACCAGGCTGGCGTAAGGCAGCGGCTCACCCGTGAGCAGGCGCGTGAGTTCAGACAAGCGGTGTGTGCGCGGTGACAGCTTGGTCCAGTCGCCGTCAAAGGCCAACACAATGCGCACCGGCGAGTCCTCGTTCTGCGCATCGGCCAGGTCGGCACCGGGGGCCAGTCCGTCAATCTTCCAGGAAAAAGCCAGGCGTCCCGCCTGCACCGGCGCCGTGTCCATTTGCTGGCGCAAGATGCTCACCGACCGCTCGGCCGACACCACCAACGCCGGGCGGCCCTGAATGGCTGCCGCGTCAAACCGCGCAAACGCTTTGCCCGGCAACACAAACGGCTCCCATTCGCGCACCGTTTCGGGCGTATTGAACAAGCGCCGCGCCGCCTGCCGGGCCGCCTGGCTGTGCAGGGGCTTGGCGCGTTTCCCGGTAGTAGCCGGCTCGCCTGCATCCAGGCTTTCACTGCTGCGCTCGGCAGCCTCGTCTGGCCGCACCGTGGGCAGCGCGCAAGCCGCGAGCCCAACCACCCCCAAGAGCAACCCAACCCGCAGCCACCTCACAGAAACCACCCGCCCACGAGCGGCCCACGCACCACACCACCGGCGCAAGCCAGCGCCAAACCCCGGGTGTTGTCAAAACACATCTTTTTCACCCCATTTAAGCCAGAAAACGTCATAAAAGCCTCTGTATTGGGCGCTCAACAAGGCCTATCCCCCAATGAAGGGATGGGCCAAATACCAGCCACCTCCTACATTGGACCTTGGCAACACGTTGTTGCCAGCAGCCCACCCAAGGTGCGTCAAACCTGGGCTGTATCCACCCGGTCGTTCCAAGGAGGAATTTATGTTCAAAAAAACACTGGCGACGCTGCTCGCCCTCTTCGCCGCCGCCGCGTTTGCGGCTGTCGACGTCAACGAAGCCTCGGTGGCCGACCTCGACAGCATCAAAGGCATTGGCCCCGGCACCTCAGCCAAAATTGTGGAGCAGCGCAAGGTGGCCAAGTTTAAAGACTGGGACGACCTGGTGCAGCGCGTGTCCGGCATTGGCGACAAGCGCGCCGCCAAGCTCTCAGCCGAAGGCCTCACCGTGGGCGGCGCAGCGTTCAAAGCCAGCGACAAGAAAACCGTGGTCGCCAAAGCGACCAAACCCGCTGCAGCCGACAAAGCACCAGACGCAGTGCCCGCCAAGAAGTAAGCGCTTAAGGCAGAGCCACAACGCCACACCCCAACGCTGTGGGCTTTGCAGACATAAAAAAACCCGCCGAGGCGGGTTTTTTTATTTCAGGATGACTCCAGTACCGAACTTTGCTGGACTACGCCGAAGCCCGATACAGCAGGTTTATCAATAACTTAGGCGCGTCCATCATATGCCGGTGCTTTCCGAAACCTGACCCGGCTTGTGCCCGCATGGTTCCCATGTGGCCCCTGGAAACCGGGTCTTTCCAAGGAGTCATCATGGCGAAAACCAAGCTCACCAAGTCCGCAGTCGATGCGGCGCAACCTCAGGCCGAGGCCGTCGAACTACGGGACACGCTGGTGCCCGGCTTCCTGTGCAAGATTACACCAGCGGGCCGCAAGGTGTTCATGCTCCAGTACCGCACGAACGCCGGCGAGCGGCGCAAGCCCGCCCTGGGCTTGTTCGGCGAACTGACAGTGGAGCAAGCGCGCTCGCTGGCGCAGGAATGGCTGGCGCAGGTGCGCCGGGGCGGCGACCCGGCCGCCGACAAGGCGGCAGCGCGCAAGGCGCCCACGGTCAAGGAGCTGTGCGAGAAGTTCATGGAGGACCACTCCAAGCAGCGCAACAAGCCCAGCACGCAAGCCGGCTACCAGAAGTGCATCAACCGCAACATCATCCCAATGCTGGGCCGCATGAAGGTGCAGGACGTGAAGCGTCCGGACGTGGCTGGCGCGATGAAGAAGATGGCGCACAAGCCCGCCGACGCGAACCGCACGTTCAGCGTGATGCGCAAGATGTTCAACCTGGCCGAGGTCTGGGGCTACCGGCCGGACGGCACCAACCCGTGCCGCCACGTCCCGATGTATCCCAATGGACAGGCCACCCACCTCATCAGCGACGAGGAGATGGGCAAGCTGTTCCGGTATCTCGACTATCTGGAAACCGACGGGCTAGGCCTGGATCATGCGGTTCTGCCGCTGGCCATCCGGCTGCAATTCGAGTTCGCGGGGCGCCGCTCCGAGATCGTCTCGCTGCAATGGGATTGGGTGGATCTGGAGAACCGGCGCGTGGTCTGGCCCGACAGCAAGACTGGCGGCATGTCCAAACCCTTGAGCGAGGAAGCCTACCGGCTGCTGTCCACCGCGCCCCGCCAAGATGGGTGCCCGCACGTGTTCCCTTCGCCGAACCATCCGGGGCAGCACATGACCACGGGCGAGTATTACGGCGGCTGGACGCGCATCCTGAAGCGTGCCGATGTGAGCCACGTGGGCACGCATGGTATCCGCCACCGCTCGGCGACCGACATCGCCAACTCGGGGATTCCGGTGAAGGTCGGCATGGCCCTGACGGCGCACAAGACCGTGGCGATGTTCATGCGCTACGTTCACACCGAAGACAAGCCGGTGCGCGAGGCGGCCGAGCTGGTGGCCAACCGGCGCCAGGCCATCACGGGCGTCCGGCGCAACGCGCCGGCCGAGGCAGTGCCCGCCTGAGCTGCCAGCCCGGATTGTCGTGCCACTGTCACGACAATCCGGGGGCTTGCAATCTATACCTGAACGGATATAATCATGAACCCTGAACGCAAGCTGCTGTATTGGGAAGGCTCCTCGAAAAAGGACTTCAAGGCATTCCCCATCGACGTGCAGAAGGACATGGGCGTGGCTTTGTTCATCGTCCAGTTGGGCAGCACGCCGGATTCGGCCAAGCCCTGGAAGGGGCTGGGTTCCGGCGTGTACGAGCTGGTGGAAGATCACCGGGGCGATACCTTCCGGGCGGTCTACACCGTGAAGGTCGGCGACGCAGTGCATGTGCTGCATGCGTTCCAGAAGAAGTCCAAGTCCGGCATCGCCACGCCGCAGCCGGACGTGGAGTTGATCGAGAAGCGGCTGAAAGCAGTGCTCGCCCGCTATGGGGCGAGCGGGAGATAGATGATGACCCGTATCGACCATCCCGAAGGCACCGACAACGTGCTGGCAGACCTGGGCTTCGACGATGCCGAGGAACTGACGGCCAAGGCTGCGCTCGCCCTCAAGCTCAACACCCTGATCGGGCAACGCGGCCTGAGCCAGGTGGAAGCGGCGGCGATCACCGGCATGACCCAGCCCAAGGTGTCCCAGGTGCGCCGCTACAAGCTCCAGAACATCTCGCTGGAGCGGCTGATGCAGGCGCTGGTGTCGCTAGATCAGCGGGTCGAGATCGTGGTGCAGCCGGCGCGGCGCGCGCATGCAGCGGGCATCACGGTAGCGGCCTGACCAGAATGGACAGTTCCGTGGAGCATTCGCCAGGCAGTGTCTGGCGAATTTTCCGTCAGGTGTTCCGGGCCTGAAAACACAACCCCCGGCGGCAAGCTGAGGCACTGATCCTGTTGCTGCCGATTGATCGCTGCTGCCGTCGCATGGCAGCGGTGCTCAATTTCCCAGACAGTGTCTCGGAAATCTGGTGGTGCGTTCCACACACCACGTCGTCAGGCTCTCGGGGTCTCCTCGTTTTCAGTGCAATAAGTGACGGTACGAAAAGCTAGCACTGGCGCGGAGGTGGTGTTGGTAGATCGTTGATTTCATTGACTTTCCTGTTCACTTTCAAATCTGCGATTCGTGGCGTCAAACCGTGGTCGGTTTCATCCATTGGTGCCAGTTATCGATGCATTTGGCCGCGAAGGCAGGATTTGGTCAGCATAGCGGTCAACCGGGAAGCGAAACACACCCCGCAAGTTGATGCTCTCCAGCCTGGTGGGCGCAATCTTCCCGATCAGTTCCGGTGGAATGACCTGGCGGCGGTTCGACCAGCGATCCAGGACCGCCTGCATCTGTGAGGTATTCCACGCCATCACGATGTTGGCCATCAGGCTCAACGCATCGGCCACAGCCTGCATTTCATCGACACGTTTGGCCTGCGCCGGGCTGATCCGGCCGGTATAAATGGCGCGCTTGAGGGCGTTAACAGCCTCGCCCCGATTGAGCACCCGGCGCAACTCGTTCCTGAAAGCGTCCTTGACAAAGTAGTCAGCCAAAAACGCCGTACGCAGCAACCGCCCCAATTGCACGCCAGCCTCATAGATTGGATCGCCCTGGGCGGCAGAACCGAACCGCGCAAGAGCTGCCACCGCACTGGCATGTCCGCTCATGACCGAGGCTGCCAGGTGCACCAGACTATCCCAATGCTTTTCGATCAAAGCGACGTCGACATTGGCTTCGCACACCGCAGCGATTTCTGCGGGCACTTTGGTGCCGCGTGGCACAAAGAGGTGGCGCTGTTTGAGTTCCTTCAACCGCGGGCAAAGATCAAAACCAAGCAAACGGGCATGTGACATGGCAAAGTCGGTGTAGCCATGGGTATCCACAGCAAGCTGGCTGGTCTCCAGCTTTTCTTGGCGGATGACACCTTCAATGGCCACGCCCGCCTGGCGCTCATTGAGCACAAAGGGCTGCGCATGGAAGATGCCCCACCGGTCTTTTACATGGGAGTAGATTCCAATGGAAGGTGTGTTGCGCCGAGGATCAAGCCGGGCTTGCCACACCCGTTTGGTGGTCTCCATGGTCATCATGTCAGAAGATGCCAAATCGGACCGCCCCCAGGTGGCGGCAATCGGGTGTCGCTGCATGAATTCCAGCACAGCCTGGCAGGCCTGGCTCAGACGCCGTTCGTCCCGCGCCCAGCGCATGGCCTGGCGAATGCTGGTGGCAGACAATTGCGGAATCATGCGCGCGCATTCGACCGCAGTCAGACTGGTGCCGTGGGCCATGATGCCGGCATAGACCATCAGCAGCTCGTCGGTAGAGCGCGGCTCACGTCCGAGCATGATCCAGCTAAAGCGCACCTGGGCGTCAACGGCCAGAATCACTTCCGGCAATTGAACCTCACCGATGCGGTGATCCAAAGCCGCGCGCAGCTTGGTCACTTCTGGGTCTTCGTCTTCGGCGGGTAAAACTGAGAGGTGGAGTTCATCGTCGACGCGCAGTACGCCACTGCGTGCCGCCGCAGCCACAGCATCGACACCTGCAGTTACCTTGGCCAACAATGGCTTCAGAAAGGTGGCCGCCTTGCCGGGCAGCGACAGACGGGCATAGTGCTTCTTGGACTCGTCCTTCCAACGTTCGTCCGTGAAGAACAGGCGTGCACGGCCCCTAAAACTCAAGCTGTGCTCGATCCAGACCGATCCATTGCGCACCGCGCGGCGCAGGGCAAACAAGGTGGCAACCTCCAATGCCCGAAACGCCCGTTCCCGGTCTGGGCTGGATATGGCGGCTTGCCAGACCTTCCCCAGGCCTGGCGCGACAACGCCATCCGGCAACTTTCTGATGTTACTGGCGTAATAGGCGCTCAATTTCGTCAGGGCGTCGATGGTGGGATGCTCTCCGGTGGCTTGCCATGGAAGCTTTGCAATTGCCACAAGCAGTGAGCGTACGGGGCGAATGACATCAATCAATCCTTCGCGCACAAGGGAGGCCCGACTGGGTGGCTTGCGTTTCTGGGTTTCGATGACCAAGGCTTCAAGCCGTGCGCGCAGCTCGGCGTCCGGCACAGCGCCCTGGGCGCTCAAGGCCACGAGTTCGGCCAGTAGCGTTTTGTACATCGCCGCCCAGTTGACGGTGGCGGGGACCTCGGCAGCGGTCTGGCGCCACAGATCGGCAATCCGGCGCTGCACCATCAAAATCAACTGGTCCGTGGTGGTGAACAGGCAATACCGCAGAAAGCAGGCGACCTCCACGGTGCGCGCGGGTTCCTTGATCTTGGCGCCGGCAGACGGCGGCCGAGAGACTAGTCGGCGCGCGTAACGGCGCAAGATGAGATCGGGGATGTCGGTCAGGTGTTTATGAACGTCCAGCTCGTACAGCAGATCGATGCGTTCAAGTACCTCGCTGATTTGGCGGGTTGAGTGCTTGGCCGGCGCCGACCACAGCCAGCTTTGTTGGGTTTGTCCATCTGGGCGCAGCTCTGCAACCGAGGTTCGCCACCGATCAAGGGTTGCCGGATCGACGCTGGCGGCGATTGCAGCACCTGTCTCCGCTTCGAGCTGGGTGAGTGCGCTCGCAATCAAAGTCCGGATGGCCCGCTCGTGCACGATCACCAGCTTATTCTTGTACAGCCATTGGCGGGCCCTCCCGAGCAGTTGATCGCGGTCGGCGCAACGGGCCACTTCGTCCCGCAGTTCACGCACCAGGGAGCGGCGTTGGTGCTCGCTCATCCACCGAAAACCAAGGGCCGTGCACGCTACTTGCTGGTGATCGAACAGTGTCTTCTCCCGCCCGTACAGCGTGCGCAGCGAAGCCACATCAGGGGTGGCAATGCCAAGTTCCTCGCTCAAGTGGCGCCACAGGGCGACGGGAACCACCCGAAAGGCATACAGCAGGCGGCCACTCATGCGCAAAAACCCGATATGCAGCGCCAGACCGAGCTTGTGGGCGTCACCCCGGCGCGCATTGATTGCCTCGCGCTCTGCACCATCGAAGGTGAAAAACGCCTTCATCTCGAAGTCACTGATATCGCGGGGCAGCTCACGCATCCCCAAAAACGTCGTTTGCCAGTCCTGCATCGTGAACCCCATTAGCGGGAGGCCACGATACCCGCTTGAGAAGTGAACAGGAAAGCCAACAGAATCAACGATCTACCAACACCACCCCCGCGCCAGTGCTGGGTTTGCGTACCGCCAGTTATTGCACTGAAAACGAGGGGACCCCGAACAGGAGAGTTTTCTTCATGGACTTCTTTCGTTGGTTGAGATGCTTCAACGCGGTTTTACAAAGCCATGAAGCGTGGGTCTGTGCGCTGGCGCACTGCAACGTCCAAGGCACCAGCTTCGGTTGCTGGCCGTTGACGCTGAGCATGCCGGCCCTGCATCTGGGCTATGCGCCCAACCAGAATCGCTCGCTGCGATCGAGAAAGTCATGCAGGTGCACGAGCACCGAATCCTCGTCGAGCAGCACGACGCCGTACTGTGGCGGCTCGAAGCTGCCCGGGATGTCTTCCGATTCCCGAAGGTGCAGCGCCACCTGGTGGTTGGTTCCGCGCAATGTCGAGAACGGGATGCCGCGCCAGCTGCCCGAGATGGGGCGATGAATGTGGCCGAAGAACAAGTGCTTGACGCGGTGCTCGTGGCCCTTCAACGCCGTCAGCAACCATTCGTTGTCGACCAATCCGATTCGATCCGCGACCGGGATGCCAAGGTGGAATGCCGGATGATGCATGAACAGGAGCACCGGTGAATCATCCTCCGCCAAGCGCTGGGAAAGCCAGTTTGCCCGTTGCTCGCAGAAGACGCCGCAATGCGTTCCCGGTTCGTTGGTATCCAGAAACAGACCCCTGAACCTCCCGATGGCCTGCTCGTACTGGACGAACCCATTGCTGTCCACCGGCACCTGTGGGAAGCGCTCGCGGAAGTTGGTCCGGCTGTCGTGGTTGCCGAGAATCAGATGAACCGGCATTGGCAACCGCGCGCATTGCTCCGACAGCTGGCGGTAGGCGTCCGGGTGCCCGACATGTGCGAGGTCGCCCGTGATCACGCAAGACGCTGCGTCCGCGTGCTCGGCGATCACGCTGTCGATGCAGCGCTCGAACCGTTTGCCGGGGTCATGGCCGTAGAGGGCGCGACCCTGCTCGACAAGATGAATGTCCGTGATGTGGATGAACTTGTGCATGGTCGTGCCTTGCACTCAGCGCGGCAGCAATGCCTGGACGGCCTTGCTCATCTCGCTAAGGGCAACGGCGGGTTGCACCTCTTGCGAAACCACGGTCTGGAGGTGATCCTTGATTACGTCGGTAATCTTGAAGCCGTTGTCACCCGGAAACGCGTACGGGCCGGTGAGTACCGGCATCTGCGCGATGGCGGTCAGATGATTGGGGTTTGCCTTGTAGAAGGGCGCAAGCAGGTTCGGGTCGGTCGCTGGCAACGTGTTGGCCGGGAAGTAGCCGGTTGCCTTGACCATGGTCGTCGCGCCCAGCGGGCCGGTGGCGAACTTGATGTATTCCCAAGCAGCGGCCTGCTTGGCAGGATCCTTGGAAAACATCATCGCTGCATTGCCGCCGGCCGGCAGTCGGCCGTCCTTGGCAACGGGCATGCGGGCGGTACGAATCTCGAACTTGCCTCCCACCTGCTTCGTGATGCTGCCCAGGCGCGCAGTGGTTGTCGCCAGTACCGCGAGCTTGCCGCTCACGAAGTCCTGCAAGGCGGCCGAATAGGAGATGTTGCGCATCTCACCCTGCTTGACGAGCTGCTCGAGGGTCAGCATGGCGGCCTTGCCTGCGGGGCCGTCGAAGGCCACCTTCTTCTCGTCGGCGGTCAACATGGTGCCGCCGTTGCTGAAGACCAGCACCTGCCACATCCAGTTGCCCGTGATGTCCCACTCGACGTGAAGGCTCTCGGTGCCGGGCGTTGCCGCCTTCGACTTTTTGGCCGCGTTCATGATGGCATCCCAGTTCATGGGAAAGCGATCGGGCTCCACGCCCGCCTTGCGCATCAGGTCGGCGTTGTAGTAGATGACGGGTGTAGACAGCGCGAAGCCGATGCCGACCTGCTGACCCTTGACTTGCCCCAGTGAAAGCAACGCTTGGTCGTAACCCATCCCCGCCCAGCCCTTCTCCGCCTTGATGAAGGGCGTCAGGTCGACAGCGAGCCCACGGTCGGCAAACACGCGCAGACGATTGAGGCCCTGATAAGACACATCGGGGAGCTGGCCCGTGACGGCCTGGCGCAGAACCTGTTGTGCCGCGACCTCGTAGTCAGACGTGGGCGCACGGAACGTGACCTTGTACTGGGGGAACTTCGCCATGAAGTCTTTTGCGATTGATTCATGGACCTCTTTGAAGAGATCAGCGTACGCGTAGTCGATCACGATCTCAGTCGGTTGCTGAGCCTGTGCCAGGCCGGTGGTCATTAACACGGCCAGTGCGGCGGTTTTCTTAAACAGTTGTTTCATTGCTTGATTCCTTGCGGTTTAACCTTTGACGCCGGTGAGCGTCACACCTTCGATGAAGCGCTTTTGCGCGACGACGAACAACAGCACCAGCGGCGCCGTGATCAGCACCGTGCCGGCCATCAAAGGACCGAACGCGCTGCCTGCTTCCTCATTGCGGAAGAACATGGTTCCCAATGGCGGTGTCGCCAGATCGGGTGAATTGATGACCAGGAGGGGCCAGAAATAGTCGTTCCAGTGCCAGACCACCGAGAAGATCGAGAACGCCAGCAAGGCGGGCATGGCGGTGGGCAGCATCACGCGCCAGACGATCTCCAGCTCACCCATGCCGTCCAGCCGCGCGGCATGGATCAGGTCGTCGGGCACGGTGCGAAAGAACTGCCGCATCAGGAAGATGCCGAACGCCGACACGCTGAAAGGCAGGATCAGCGCGCCCATCGTGTCGAGCAGACCTGCGTGGTACAGCATCACGTAGAGTGGGATGGCCGTGGCCTGGTACGGCACCATGAGCGCAAGCATCACCAGGCGCCATGCCCACGGCTTGCCGCGGAACGACAGCTTGGCGAAGGCGTAGGCGGCAGGCAGCGCCACCAGGATCTGAAGCACCAGGATCCCCGCGCAGACGAGAACGCCGTTCCACAGGTAGCGCAGCAAGGGGACCTTGGTCAGCGCCAGGGTGTAGTTCTCGACCGCGGCAAAGCGCGTCGGAAAGAGATGGATCTCGCTGCCGAAGATTTCGTCGGCGGGCTTGAGCGAGGTCAGCACCATCCAGATGAAGGGCATCAGGAAGACGAGCGCCACGGCCATCAGGACCCCGTGGCGAAGGATCCGAAAGGAAGGAGAAGGACGTTTCATGCGTAGTGCGTCCGGCGCTCCAGCGCGGCGTGCTGGATCTGGGTCAAGAGGAAGATGCCTGCAATGAAGACGACCGTCATGGCGCTGGCGTAACCCATGCGGAAGAAGCTGAAACCTTCGGTGTAGATCGTGTGGAGCAGCACCTCGGTGGCCTTGTTCGGCCCGCCCTTCGTGAGCACATGCACGGTGTCGAAGACCTGCAGGGCGCGGATGGCGCACACGGTGATGACGAACAGGGTGGTGGGGCCCAGCAACGGCCAGGTGACGAAGCGGAATCGATCGAAGGCGCCTTCGATGCCGTCGAGTTCCGCCGCATCGCGCACGTCGCGCGGAATCCCTTGCAGCCCGGCCAGGAAGAACACCAAGGCCAGCCCGGACATCTGCCAGATGCCGATCGCGGCGAGCGAGTACAGCGCGAGCCGGCGGTCGTTGAGCCAGTTCTGGGGCGAGATACCGACCTGCATCAGCAGGTGATTGACGAGCCCGGCGCTCGGATGCAGCAGGAACTCCCACACGACCGCCATGGCGATCAGCGTCGATGCGGCCGGCATGAAGAAAGCCGTTCGGTAGAAGCCGCGTCCCGATCGATCGGATTCGATCAACAGGGCGAGGCTCAGGCCCAGCGCGATCGAGCCCCCGGTGACCAGTACCAGGTAGACGAGGGTGTTGGTCACGGATTTCCGAAAGACTTCGTCCGACCAGAGTTCGGCATAGTTCTGCAGGCCGACCCAGTTCAGCGTGGTGGCGCCGAACTGCCAATCGGTCAGGGACATCAGAACGACAGCCAGCACGGGGATGAACAGCAGCAGCGTCGCGAGAAGTCCCGCGGGTGCGAGAAGCGACGCTGTGGAGAGGGGACGGATGCGCATCGTCGGCTTTCAGGCCACGCGAACCAGCGCGTCGCATCGGTCGATCGACAGGCGCTGACCGCCTGCATCGAAGACATGCAGGGCTTCCCACGGCACCGTGACCTCGAACTCGGCCCCTGCGCGCGCAGCCGTGCCTGCCGGGAGGCAGACGATGCAGGCCTCACCCTGGCTCGGCAGGGTCAGCGTGGCCATCAATTCGGTCCCCGCGTATTCCACATGGCCGACCACGCCGCGCACGGTGAGGCCATGCGCCTTGGCCAAGGTGACCGCCTGAGGCCGGAAGGCGACATGGCAGGGCCCACTGTTCACCGCGGTATTCGCGATGCGTTGCGCCAGGCAATGGATCTCGCCGTTGGCGCGGATCTCGCCCGGCACGACGTTGATCCGCGGCGCGCCGACGAATCGCGCGACTTCGAGGCTTCGGGGTCGCATGTACAGATCTTCGGGTGGCGCCACCTGAAGGATGCGGCCTTCGCGCATGACCGCCACACGGTCCGACATGGACATGGCTTCGTGCTGATCGTGTGTGACGTAGATGAACGTCACGCCCAGTTGGTCGTGAAGCTGGCGGATTTCGGCACGCAGCGCATGGCGAAGGTTGGCGTCGAGATTCGAGAGAGGCTCGTCGAACAGGAACACGGAAGGGTGGCGAACCATTGCACGCGCCAGTGCCACGCGTTGGCGCTGGCCGCCCGACAGATGGGCCGGCTTGCGATCGAGCAATCCGTCGATGGCAAGTCGTCGTGCGACCTCCTGTGCGCTGGCATGTATGTCGGCGAGCCTGCGGCGCACCGCAGGAGACACCAGGCGCGCGCCCGGCAGGCGACCCCAGAATCCGAGGCCGCGCATCACCAGCGGCATCGAGATGTTCTCGCGCACGGTCATGTGCGGATACAGCGCATAGGACTGGAACACCATCGCGCAGTCCCGCGCGCTGGGCGACAGGGCGAGCAAGTCGCGGTCTCCCATGCGGATCGAGCCGGTGTCGGGCGTGTCCAGGCCGGCGATCAGCTTCAGCAAGGTGGACTTGCCGCAACCGGACGCGCCCAGCAAGGTGAGGAACTCGCCGTCGCGCACGGTCAGGTCGAGTTCCTGAAGAACGGCCGCGTTGCCGTAGCGTTTGGTCAGGCCCGAGATCTGGATGTCAGACATGGTGATTCGTCTCCGTCGTTGACTGAGTCGATGTCCGGGCGGCCATCCAGCTGTGGAATTCTGCGTAGTCTGAAAACGCCACGGTGCAGGGGCGCAAGTCGTCAGGGTCCGCGGCGTAGCCGCCCAGGTGAGCCGCCAGCGGTACGCCAGCCGCCTGAGCGCATGCCGCGTCGATGCCGGAGTCCCCGACGAAGAGCGCTGTCTGCGGCGTCGCGCCCAACTGGGTCAGTGCGAGGTGCAACGGCGCGGCGTCCGGCTTGGGATGCTCGGTGTCGCCCAGGCCCACGATCGCGTCGAAGAAGCCGGTCAGTGCTGCCTTGTCCAGCAGCGTGCGTGTGGAGTCTTGATCGCGGTTCGTGCAGATGCCCAGGGCGATGCGCTGCGAACGAAGCATCGACAGCAGATCGAGAGCGCCGTCGTACACCACGGCCTGGTGCAGCCAGTGCGATGCGTAGCGGTGCTCGAAGGCATCTTCGAGTCGCGAGGCCAGCGCGAGCGGCACAGACGCCGCCTGAAGCCGGAGCGCGCTCTGGAAGAGGGCGGTGATGCCCTGGCTCAAGGCGGGACGAAGATGCTGCGGCTCGACGGCCTGCAATCCGGCCAGCACAAGCACCTCGTTGGCGGCCGCTGCGAGGGAGGGCAAGGTGTCGAAAAGGGTTCCATCGACATCAAAGACGACTGTTCGTATTTGATCGTTAGTGTTCATGAACTGGATGCTACGAACATGATGAGTCAAACTCGTGACAAATACGGGCGGTACAGTTTCCGCACCGATCACGCGCACACCTCGCGCGTCAACCGTCCTGAGATGCAAGAAAACAGATGCTCAAAGCAGCTCGCCAGAAAGAAATCGTCGCCCTGTTGCAAGGAGGGGTCTCCTCGTTTTCAGTGCAATAAGTGACGGTACGAAAAGCTAGCACTGGCGCGGAGGTGGTGTTGGTAGATCGTTGATTTCATTGACTTTCCTGTTCACTTTCAAATCTGCGATTCGTGGCGTCAAACCGTGGTCGGTTTCATCCATTGGTGCCAGTTATCGATGCATTTGGCCGCGAAGGCAGGATTTGGTCAGCATAGCGGTCAACCGGGAGGCGAAACACACCCCGCAAGTTGATGCTCTCCAGCCTGGTGGGCGCAATCTTCCCGATCAGTTCCGGTGGAATGACCTGGCGGCGGTTCGACCAGCGATCCAGGACCGCCTGCATCTGTGAGGTATTCCACGCCATCACGATGTTGGCCATCAGGCTCAACGCATCGGCCACAGCCTGCATTTCATCGACACGTTTGGCCTGCGCCGGGCTGATCCGGCCGGTATAAATGGCGCGCTTGAGGGCGTTAACAGCCTCGCCCCGATTGAGCACCCGGCGCAACTCGTTCCTGAAAGCGTCCTTGACAAAGTAGTCAGCCAAAAACGCCGTACGCAGCAACCGCCCCAATTGCACGCCAGCCTCATAGATTGGATCGCCCTGGGCGGCAGAACCGAACCGCGCAAGAGCTGCCACCGCACTGGCATGTCCGCTCATGACCGAGGCTGCCAGGTGCACCAGACTATCCCAATGCTTTTCGATCAAAGCGACGTCGACATTGGCTTCGCACACCGCAGCGATTTCTGCGGGCACTTTGGTGCCGCGTGGCACAAAGAGGTGGCGCTGTTTGAGTTCCTTCAACCGCGGGCAAAGATCAAAACCAAGCAAACGGGCATGTGACATGGCAAAGTCGGTGTAGCCATGGGTATCCACAGCAAGCTGGCTGGTCTCCAGCTTTTCTTGGCGGATGACACCTTCAATGGCCACGCCCGCCTGGCGCTCATTGAGCACAAAGGGCTGCGCATGGAAGATGCCCCACCGGTCTTTTACATGGGAGTAGATTCCAATGGAAGGTGTGTTGCGCCGAGGATCAAGCCGGGCTTGCCACACCCGTTTGGTGGTCTCCATGCTCATCATGTCAGAAGATGCCAAATCGGACCGCCCCCAGGTGGCGGCAATCGGGTGTCGCTGCATGAATTCCAGCACAGCCTGGCAGGCCTGGCTCAGACGCCGTTCGTCCCGCGCCCAGCGCATGGCCTGGCGAATGCTGGTGGCAGACAATTGCGGAATCATGCGCGCGCATTCGACCGCAGTCAGACTGGTGCCGTGGGCCATGATGCCGGCATAGACCATCAGCAGCTCGTCGGTAGAGCGCGGCTCACGTCCGAGCATGATCCAGCTAAAGCGCACCTGGGCGTCAACGGCCAGAATCACTTCCGGCAATTGAACCTCACCGATGCGGTGATCCAAAGCCGCGCGCAGCTTGGTCACTTCTGGGTCTTCGTCCTCTGCGGGCAATGGCGACAAATGGAGTTCATCATCCACGCGCAGTACGCCACTGCGGGCTGCAGCGGCCACCGCATCGACACCGGCAGTTACTCTGGCCAGCAAAGGCTTCAAGAAAGTGGCAGCCTTGCTGGGTAACGATAGACGGGCATAGTGTTTCTTGGACTCTGCCTGCCAACGCTCGTCCGTGAAGAACAAGCGCGCACGACCCCGAAAGCTCAGGCTGTGCTCAATCCAGACCGAGCCATTGCGCACCGCGCGGCGCAGGGCAAACAGGGTGGCCACCTCCAACGCCTGAAACGCCCGTTCCCGGTCTGGGCTGGAGATCGAAACCTGCCAGATCATTCCCAGACTTGGTGCCACCACTTCAACTGGCAGCTTTCTGGATCCTTTGAGATATAAAGCTTGCAGCTTGGCAAGGTACTCGATGGCAGGATGCTCGCCGGTGGCCTGCCAGGGCAGCTTTGCAATGGCGACGAGCAACGACCGCACGGGGCGAATTCCATCAATCAATCCCTCGCGGACCAGGGAGGCCCTGCTCGGTGGTTTGCGTTTCTGGGTTTCGGTGATCAAGGCTTCAAGACGGGCACGCAACTCAGCATCTGGCACCGCACCTTGCGCGCTCAAGGCAACAAGTTCGCCGAGCAGCGTTTTGTACATTGCGGCCCAATTGACGGTAGCGGGGACATCGGCGGCAGCCTGACGCCACAGATCGGCGATCCGGCGCTGCACCATAAGGATCAACTGGTCTGTGGTGGTGAACAGGCAATACCGAAGAAAGCATGCGACCTCCACGGTGCGCGCTGGCTCTTTGATCTTGGCTCCGGCTGAGGGCGGCCTGGAGACAAGTCGGCGCGCGTAGCGGCGCAAGATGAGATCGGGGATGTCTGCCAGGTGCTTATGAACGTCCAGCGTGTAAAGCAGGTCGATGCGCTCCAGTACCTCGCTGATTTGGCGGGTTGAGTGTTTCGCCGGTGCAGCCCATAGCCAACTCTGCTGGGTTTGTCCATCTGGGCGCAGCTCTGAAACTGAGGCTCGCCAGCGATCAAGTGTTGCTGGATCAACGCTGGCGGCGATGGCGGTGCCTGTTTCAACTTCAAGCTGGGCAAGTGCCGCCGCAATCAGTGTCCGAATTGCCCGCTCGTGCACGATCACCAGCTTGTTCTTGTACAGCCATTGACGCGCCCGCACGAGTAGCTGATCGCGGTCGGCGCAGCGCGCCACTTCGTCGCGCAGTTCACGTACCAGTGAGCGGCGCTGGTGCTCGCTCATCCACTGGAATCCAAGGACCGTGCAGGCTACTTGTTGGTGATCGAATAGCGTGCGCCCGCGTTCATACATGGCTCTCAGCGAGGCGACTTCTGGTGCTGCAATGCCAAGCTCGTTGCCAAGGTGGCGCCACAAGGCTACTGGAATTACCCGAAAGGCACCGAGCAAACGCCCACTCATGCGCAGGAAACCAATATGGAGCGCCAGACCAAGCTTGTGGGAATCACCTCGGCGTGCATTGATTGCGTCGCGCTCGGCACCATCGAAGGTGAAAAATGCCTTCATCTCGAAGTCGCTGATATCGCGGGGGAGCCCACGCATCCCCAAAAACGTTGTGTGCCAACCCTGCATCGTGAACCTCAAAAGTGGGAGGCCACCATACCCGTTTACAAAGCGAACAGGAAAGTCAATGAAATCAACGGTCTACCCAGACCACCCCCGCGCCAGTGCTAGCTTTGCGTACCGTCACTTATTGCACTGAAAACGAGGAGACCCCGGCAAGCAGTTCTCGACGCAGTTCCAGACGGTGACCGGTTCCTGCGCAGTGCAGTCGAGCGCCATCGTCTTTGGCTCAAGGAGTTTGGCGAGAAGGGCGTCGCTAAGAGCCTCGTGGATGCATCAGCCTCATTGCAGTCGGTCGCCACCATTGCCGAGTTCGAGTCCATCTGCAAAACACTGGCGGGCATACCGTTGCCGATCGGGGTGTTCTCGGAGGAGCGGCCACGCATTCCGGCCGGTCCGAAACAAGTTGAAGAGCGCCCACGGCCTACTGAGCTCTCAGTAGCCTTCTTGAAGTTCCAGCTTGGTGGCCAACCAGCGGCCAACATCCACCACCTGGTTCCGCGCGAATTGCATGACATGGAGATCGAGGTCAGAGTCTCTCGATGGCCAGAGGGTGCCACGCACCTGGTGCTGACGCCGATCTCGGCAGAGCCCAGGAGCACCTACGAGCTCTCCGAGTTCACGTTCACGAAGCCGTCCACAGAGCCGCCGTACACGCTCATCCAGACGGGTCGTGCGGCTCTCCAGATCGCACAGGGACTGAAATCGAGGCCTTTCGAGTTCAAATACACGGCGGCATTCCAACCTGCCAGCGCAGAGCAGCCCGTTGCTGTCGTCGGCCACCGTACGCTTTTGGTGGAGGGCTTCGACATACGGGTCAACTCGATAACCGGCTATCAGCCTGTCGACGAAAAGATCCTGTTGATCCGCGATCTACTAAGACGGGAAGGCTGGGCAAATGCCGAGGAGCTGTCGGACATTCTTGAGCTGCTGACCAGTCTGGGCAATCTTGCTGGGAGAGCAGTTCAAGACGCCGTGTTCGATGGCGCGTGGGGCGAGAAAGAATTCCAAGTCCAGGTTCGAAAGGACCTTCGCCGGTCGCCTCGCATCGGGTCGGATCTGGAGGAGCACGCCGCGGCCGCAGGGGGCTTCACTGACTTGAGCCTTCGAGGAATCACGATCGAGCTCAAGGAGACGGACACGCGGATCAAACAGATGGAAGACTGCCGCAAGTTTGTCGAGCAAGCTGCCAGCTACGCGGTGGCCAAGGGCAAGCGCGTAGCTCTTTTGTGCATTCTGGATACCAGCGCCAAAGACTCTGCGCCTTGGTCGGCGGCCGACGGCATCGACGTTCTGATGTCAGCACCGCCAGCCAACGTGGCGGTCATCACGCTCGTCATCCAGGGGAACATCACTCGTCCGAGCAAGTTGTCCCGTTGAGGCCTTAGTCGCCTCGCTGGATGTCAAACGCGCACGACATCGTCAGTCAAGTTCCGGGTCTGAATTGGCAGCCCCTTGCAGGTTCTTGCTCGAGTCGCAGCTTTCCTTGGGGGCCTTGAAACTGACCACATCGAACTGAACCGCCCCGGGGCGATTCAAACAAGGAGCCGAGATGCCGCAAAGGAGTCGTTGCTGAACCTCAGCAATCAGTCTTGACCCGACTTTCGCCGCCACCGGCGCCACGACCGCTGCTAGGTGCAATCGCCAGTTTGAGCACCGCGACCCGCTTTATCGAAGCTCCTCGCCCGTTCTCCTTGACAACGGCACGGGTCTCCTGATGCCGGCAACCCACCGATCGGTTGAACAACGCGTCTCCTGAAGATGCGCATAGGTCCGCCAATCCTCTCGGTCTCGCAGGTCGGAGTACAGCAGAACATGGTTTACTTGAACCTAGCTCTAGTCCAGTTCCCAACGTAGTCGAACAGATTCTTCACACTGTTCGAATAGGCCCCATCCGGCGCACCGCAGTTGCCGCATGGCGTGAATCCGTGGGTAGCGCCTTCGATAAAAACAAGGTCCTTGTCGGTGCTCTTCGAATTCTCGAACTCCTCTTCCGAGTCGCGGATGAACAGATAGCCACCCATGCCGGCAACCAGAGTCGGCGCCGAGATGGACCTCACGGCACAGACGGTGGAGTTGTTGCTGGAACAGTGGTCAATACCATCCAGCGAGTTGTTCGACATCACCGCTTGTGTGCTCAGGAAGGAGCGGATGCTCAAGAGCTTGGTGCCGCGATCGAACGCATTGGTTGAATCCTTCGTCTGCAGCTCAACCGGGCTGACCGACACCACCATCTGTTCCGAGATGGAGCCGTCGTTCTTGAGCAGCTTGCGCGGCAGCTTGGTAAAGCGTAGCTTGTCTTTGGGATCCAGGCTGTGCAACTGTGATGCGCCGCCAGGGCCAGCACCGGGATTGCCACCATGCGGGATGAGGAAGATGTCGTTGTCTGGATACGGGCCGCTACCGGCTTGGAGCGCACGGCGCTTTGCGAGCGCCGATTCGATCAACGCGTTCATGCGCTTCGACTGGGCGGCGTAGTAGCGGGCCTGGAAGTCGGCCGTGTACGCGGAGGCACCGCTGGGGTTATATCCATTCGCGGGGTTATAGGGGTCCAGCGCGGGATCGAAGCTCTTCGGCGTTTCATTGACGACCGACCCGTTCAGACTGCGCAACAAGATGACTGGCACGCCCGGGTGCGCGTCGGCCAGCACCAGTGCATCGCCTTTGGGCAGGTTGGCGAGTTCATCGCGGCAAGGAACGAGTTTCTGCGGGCTCTTGCAGAATGCGGTGCCATTTTCTGCAACGGCCTGGTAGTAGCTGAGGGTTGGCCCCCCGCCGCTGTGACCGAACAAGACCACCTTCTCGATACCTGCCTGCTTGCGCAGGTATTCCATGCCGGCCTTGACATCCAGTGCGATGAGGTCCCAATCAACAAGGAATTCGTTGTTGTCGAAGCGCGTGTTCATGCACAGCGCGGCAAAACCTCGCTTGGGCAATTCTTGGCATCCAGGGTGCTGCAGATAGTTGCTCGTGCGATGCACGATCAGGAACGCAACGCGCGGCGCAGGCCCGGAATCTGGCTTGTAGTACATGGCCTTGGCGGGGCCAAGACCGATGTAGGTCGGATTGCCTTGCGCCTGGCTGGATGCCGCCGCAAACACCGTCAGGCCAGCTACTGCAATCTGGAGAAGCTTTGCAGCTCTCTTCCAACCCGAACAAAGCTTCTGATTCACATGGGCCTCCATATTCTGTACTGGCACTTCGCCGAACTCGCGGCCGAATTGCGTGGGGAATCAAACTACCGAACTACCGAACTACCAAACGATCAAACTGACGTATGCCCGAAAAGTCCCAGAGGTCAGGACTTCCGTAGGCGTCCTCTCGCGAGCGACGCTTCGAGGACGCCAGGTGGCGCGTGATGATCCGCCCTGCATCGGTCCAGGCCAATAGATTTGAATCGATAGGCCGGAACGTGTCAATGACTTTGCTGCACCGCTTGTCATAAATTTACTGCGCAGTGCTGGGTTGTTCTCTGGACGTTGGCCTCCGATGGTGGTGGGTTGATCCAGGCTGCGGTCGGCAGCGCATGGGGTTTGGGACGACGGCCCTTGAAGCGCTTCGGTGTCGCGAGGAACGCGGCATCCAGCGCGACCTGACGCGCATCGCGCAGGGCCGGTGCCTGACCGTAGTGCACCGCTTGCGGCGTCATGTAGCCGATGCCCGAGTGCCGGTGCTCGGTGTTGTACCAAGAGAAGAATGCTTGGCAGTGGAGCCGAGCGTCCTCGATGCAGCCGAACCGCGCCGGGAAGTCAGGCCGGTACTTCATGGTCTTGAACTGCGACTCCGAATACGGGTTGTCGTCCGAGACGTGCGGCCTGCTGTGGCTCTTGGCGATGTCCAGCTCCACCAGCAAGGCGGCCACCGGCTTGGAGCGCATGGCCGCCCCCCGGTCGGCGTGCAGCGTGAGCATGCCGCGCTGCACGTCGTGGCGCGAGACGGTGTCGGCGATCAGCTGCTCGGCCAGATCGGCGCTCTCGCGCTCGGCGAGCATCCAGCCCACCACGTGGCGGCTGAAGATGTCCAGGATCACGTACAGATGGAAGCAGGTCCATTTGGCCGGCCCTTTCAGCTTGGTGATGTCCCAGGACCAGATCTGGTTCGGAGCGCTGGCCAGCAGTTCGGGTTTGACGTAGGCCGGGTGGGTGAGCTGGCGGCGACGCTCGCACGAGCCGCCTTGGGTGTTCAGCAGGCGGTACATGGTGCGCACCGAGCCCAGGTATCGCCCCTCGTCGAGCAGCGTGGCGTGCACGGCCGCAGGGGCGGTGTCGGCGAAGCGTTCGCTGTTCAAAGTGTCCAGCAGCAGCGTGCTCTCTTGCGCATCCAAGGCCAGCGGTGGGCGCACTCGCACCGCGCGAGGAGGCCTGGGTCCGACCATGGCTGCGCGCCTTGCCTGGGCCCGCTGGCGGGCCGGCACGCCGCGCGGCAGGCCCAGGGCGCGGCATGCGGCGCCAGCGCCCAGAACGGGGCTGAGTTCGAGCACTGCGGCGATCACGGCAAGTCGCCGGTGGCGTCCATCGAGTTGCCCAGCAAGGCAGCAAGTTTTTTTTGGACATCGATCACGGGGTCTCCTCGTTTTCAGTGCAATAAGTGACGGTACGAAAAGCTAGCACTGGCGCGGAGGTGGTGTTGGTAGATCGTTGATTTCATTGACTTTCCTGTTCACTTTCAAATCTGCGATTCGTGGCGTCAAACCGTGGTCGGTTTCATCCATTGGTGCCAGTTATCGATGCATTTGGCCGCGAAGGCAGGATTTGGTCAGCATAGCGGTCAACCGGGAAGCGAAACACACCCCGCAAGTTGATGCTCTCCAGCCTGGTGGGCGCAATCTTCCCGATCAGTTCCGGTGGAATGACCTGGCGGCGGTTCGACCAGCGATCCAGGACCGCCTGCATCTGTGAGGTATTCCACGCCATCACGATGTTGGCCATCAGGCTCAACGCATCGGCCACAGCCTGCATTTCATCGACACGTTTGGCCTGCGCCGGGCTGATCCGGCCGGTATAAATGGCGCGCTTGAGGGCGTTAACAGCCTCGCCCCGATTGAGCACCCGGCGCAACTCGTTCCTGAAAGCGTCCTTGACAAAGTAGTCAGCCAAAAACGCCGTACGCAGCAACCGCCCCAATTGCACGCCAGCCTCATAGATTGGATCGCCCTGGGCGGCAGAACCGAACCGCGCAAGAGCTGCCACCGCACTGGCATGTCCGCTCATGACCGAGGCTGCCAGGTGCACCAGACTATCCCAATGCTTTTCGATCAAAGCGACGTCGACATTGGCTTCGCACACCGCAGCGATTTCTGCGGGCACTTTGGTGCCGCGTGGCACAAAGAGGTGGCGCTGTTTGAGTTCCTTCAACCGCGGGCAAAGATCAAAACCAAGCAAACGGGCATGTGACATGGCAAAGTCGGTGTAGCCATGGGTATCCACAGCAAGCTGGCTGGTCTCCAGCTTTTCTTGGCGGATGACACCTTCAATGGCCACGCCCGCCTGGCGCTCATTGAGCACAAAGGGCTGCGCATGGAAGATGCCCCACCGGTCTTTTACATGGGAGTAGATTCCAATGGAAGGTGTGTTGCGCCGAGGATCAAGCCGGGCTTGCCACACCCGTTTGGTGGTCTCCATGCTCATCATGTCAGAAGATGCCAAATCGGACCGCCCCCAGGTGGCGGCAATCGGGTGTCGCTGCATGAATTCCAGCACAGCCTGGCAGGCCTGGCTCAGACGCCGTTCGTCCCGCGCCCAGCGCATGGCCTGGCGAATGCTGGTGGCAGACAATTGCGGAATCATGCGCGCGCATTCGACCGCAGTCAGACTGGTGCCGTGGGCCATGATGCCGGCATAGACCATCAGCAGCTCGTCGGTAGAGCGCGGCTCACGTCCGAGCATGATCCAGCTAAAGCGCACCTGGGCGTCAACGGCCAGAATCACTTCCGGCAATTGAACCTCACCGATGCGGTGATCCAAAGCCGCGCGCAGCTTGGTCACTTCTGGGTCTTCGTCCTCTGCGGGCAATGGCGACAAATGGAGTTCATCATCCACGCGCAGTACGCCACTGCGGGCTGCAGCGGCCACCGCATCGACACCGGCAGTTACTCTGGCCAGCAAAGGCTTCAAGAAAGTGGCAGCCTTGCTGGGTAACGATAGACGGGCATAGTGTTTCTTGGACTCTGCCTGCCAACGCTCGTCCGTGAAGAACAAGCGCGCACGACCCCGAAAGCTCAGGCTGTGCTCAATCCAGACCGAGCCATTGCGCACCGCGCGGCGCAGGGCAAACAGGGTGGCCACCTCCAACGCCTGAAACGCCCGTTCCCGGTCTGGGCTGGAGATCGAAACCTGCCAGATCATTCCCAGACTTGGTGCCACCACTTCAACTGGCAGCTTTCTGGATCCTTTGAGATATAAAGCTTGCAGCTTGGCAAGGTACTCGATGGCAGGATGCTCGCCGGTGGCCTGCCAGGGCAGCTTTGCAATGGCGACGAGCAACGACCGCACGGGGCGAATTCCATCAATCAATCCCTCGCGGACCAGGGAGGCCCTGCTCGGTGGTTTGCGTTTCTGGGTTTCGGTGATCAAGGCTTCAAGACGGGCACGCAACTCAGCATCTGGCACCGCACCTTGCGCGCTCAAGGCAACAAGTTCGCCGAGCAGCGTTTTGTACATTGCGGCCCAATTGACGGTAGCGGGGACATCGGCGGCAGCCTGACGCCACAGATCGGCGATCCGGCGCTGCACCATAAGGATCAACTGGTCTGTGGTGGTGAACAGGCAATACCGAAGAAAGCATGCGACCTCCACGGTGCGCGCTGGCTCTTTGATCTTGGCTCCGGCTGAGGGCGGCCTGGAGACAAGTCGGCGCGCGTAGCGGCGCAAGATGAGATCGGGGATGTCTGCCAGGTGCTTATGAACGTCCAGCGTGTAAAGCAGGTCGATGCGCTCCAGTACCTCGCTGATTTGGCGGGTTGAGTGTTTCGCCGGTGCAGCCCATAGCCAACTCTGCTGGGTTTGTCCATCTGGGCGCAGCTCTGAAACTGAGGCTCGCCAGCGATCAAGTGTTGCTGGATCAACGCTGGCGGCGATGGCGGTGCCTGTTTCAACTTCAAGCTGGGCAAGTGCCGCCGCAATCAGTGTCCGAATTGCCCGCTCGTGCACGATCACCAGCTTGTTCTTGTACAGCCATTGACGCGCCCGCACGAGTAGCTGATCGCGGTCGGCGCAGCGCGCCACTTCGTCGCGCAGTTCACGTACCAGTGAGCGGCGCTGGTGCTCGCTCATCCACTGGAATCCAAGGACCGTGCAGGCTACTTGTTGGTGATCGAATAGCGTGCGCCCGCGTTCATACATGGCTCTCAGCGAGGCGACTTCTGGTGCTGCAATGCCAAGCTCGTTGCCAAGGTGGCGCCACAAGGCTACTGGAATTACCCGAAAGGCACCGAGCAAACGCCCACTCATGCGCAGGAAACCAATATGGAGCGCCAGACCAAGCTTGTGGGAATCACCTCGGCGTGCATTGATTGCGTCGCGCTCGGCACCATCGAAGGTGAAAAATGCCTTCATCTCGAAGTCGCTGATATCGCGGGGGAGCCCACGCATCCCCAAAAACGTTGTGTGCCAACCCTGCATCGTGAACCTCAAAAGTGGGAGGCCACCATACCCGTTTACAAAGCGAACAGGAAAGTCAATGAAATCAACGGTCTACCCAGACCACCCCCGCGCCAGTGCTAGCTTTGCGTACCGTCACTTATTGCACTGAAAACGAGGAGACCCCCACCTCGAGATGTGCCCGGGCAACGCAGGCGGTGTATGGGCCAGCCGCCAAACAAGGCGGATCGCCACCAGCAACAGCACCGTGACGCCGATCCACTTGTGATAGCTGTAGAGCCGGAGCTTGTCGGGCGACAGTGGCAGGTCCGCCATATATAGCCCGAGCGGAAACGCGGCAAAGATCGCCAGCGCCATCAGCCAGTGCAGCACGATCGCGGGGGTGGAATAGCGCGCGATGCTCATGCCGCGTTTTTTCTGAACACCTGCTCGAGACCGCGCAACGCGGCCTGCCAACGCTTGTGCTCGGCGGCGCTGGCACCGGTAAGTCGGGCGCCGAGATGCGCCATCTGGCTCGGAAACGCCTGGGCGAACAAGGCTTCTCCCGATGGGGTCAGCCGGATGATCTGGCAGCGACGGTCGCTGCCGTGCGCCACACGCTCCACCCAGCCCCGGTCGATCAATCGGTCGACCACGCCTGTCAGCGTGCCCTTGGTGATCAGCGTCCTCTCGCCCAGTTCGGTCGCCGTCATGCCCGGCGTGTTGCCGAGCGTGGCGATGATGTCGAACTGCGGCGGGGTGAGTCCGAGCGCGCGGACATTCGCGGCGGAATAGGCCTCGAACGCCTGGTAGCACTGCACCAGGGCTTGCACGGTCGGGAGAAAGTCGGCGGGGGGCATCATCACGGATTAAATTGGTTCTAATAAGAATTAAATTTAGTTCGGGTTAGAACCAATGTCAAGCGTATGATGTGGGGTCAGTTCCTCTCCCTCAAAACGCGCATGAGCCTTTCCCTCCCTTTTCTGCTGACGGTGTATTACGACGGCGGTTGCCCGGTATGCACCCGCGAAATCGGCTTTTATCAACGCCAGCGCGGCGCCGATCGCGTGCGCTGGATCAACCTCGCACAATGCGACGACACGCAATTAGGAATGGATTTGAGTCTGGAGGCCGCTTATGCACGCCTGCATGCGCGGCTGCCCGGCGGGGGACTCGTCGCGGGGGCGCGGGCGTTTGCCGCACTGTGGCAGGCGCTTCCCGCTTTTCGGGTATTCGGGCAGATCGCCGCCCTCCCCGGCGTGATTCACCTGCTGGAAGGAAGTTATCGCGGGTTTTTGATGGTGCGCCGACTGTGGCGGCGGCCGTCGTCGGCCTGCCCGCTTCCCGGCCGGCCGCCCAAAACCTGAGCTGGAGCGCGACGGCCGCCGTGAGAACGCCTCAGGCGTCGGGTTCCCAGCGAGCGGCGGCGGCCTCGTCGCTGGCGCGCGCGTCGACCCAGCGCTCGCCTTGAGACGTTTCTTCTTTCTTCCAGAAAGGCGCCTGCGTCTTCAGGTAATCCATGATGAACTCGCAGGCCGCGAAGGCTTCGGCCCGATGGGCGCCTGCAACGGTGACCAGCACGATGGGATCCCCCGGTAGCAGTCGCCCCACGCGATGGATCACGGTCACGTCGAGCAGTGTCCAGCGACGGCAGGCGTCGTCCACCAGGGTCGCCAGCGATTTTTCGGTCATGCCCGGATAATGCTCGAGCGTCATGGCGTTCACGTCACTGCCGTTATTGAGATCGCGCGCGAGCCCGACAAAACTGGCGACCGCGCCGATGTCGGTCCGTCCCCGCGTCATCGCATCGACCTCTGCGCCGAGATCGAAGCATTCGGTCTGCACCTGCTGGCGGGTGAGGAATAAATCGTAGGCGCTGCCCGCGCCCACCGTCACGCGGTGGGCTGCCTGGTCCACCTCGTCGTTGCTTTGCAGTGGCGAGTCGCTGCGGACCATGTAAGCGCCTTCAATTTGTACATAGGGCGGCGAAAAATGAAGGCCTTCACCACGCACCGGATCGATGGCAAAAAAGCCGATATCGGCCTCGTCGGCGCGCACGCACTGCACCGATTCATCCGCCTTTTTGAAGATGCGCCATTCAATGTCGACCCCCAACTGTGCGGCCAGCAGGCGTGACAAGTCGGCCGAGATGCCCGAGGGCTCACCTGCCGCATCGAGCCTCGCCAACACCGGGTTGCCCAGGTTGATGGCCACGCGCAAAAGGCCATGGGGTGCAATCAAGGCGGCGAGCCCGGCTGCGCTGGGTGCGGTGGGTGATGAATCGTTGGCGGTGTTCATGGGGTCTTTACCAGGGCTGTTCGGATCGTCGGTATTTTAAAAATGCGAACCGTGCACGGCGCTGACAAGACCGCACGCCCTGACTCAGCCCAGGATCTGCAGCACCGCCCTCAAGTCGCGGCCCGTGTGGTGCGGCGCAGGGCCTATGGCTTCGGGCGGCAGGCCCTGGCGGTTGACCCACAAGGTGGTGAAGCCAAACCAGGTGGCGCCCAGCGCATCCCAGGCGTTGCTCGACACAAACAGCACATCAGCGGGGGCCAAGCCAAAGTGCTTCTGCACCAGCTGGTAGCTGGTGGGTGTGGTCTTGAACTGGCCCACGCTGTCGACCGACAGCACGGCGTCCAACAAATCGGCCATGCCTGCGCTGCGCACGGCCGACTGCAGCATCTCGGGGCTGCCGTTCGACAAAATCGCCGTGGCGATGCCGCGCTGGCGCAGGGTTTGCAGCACACCCAGGTTTTCCGGGAAGGCCGAGAGCTGAGCATATTGCGCCATCAGCGCGTCTTCATTCGCGCTGGTGTGCGCCAAGCCTAAACGCGCCAGGGCATAACGCAGGGCTGCGCGCGTGATGTCCCAAAACGGTTGGTAGTGCCGGCTGCCTCGTGGGTCAGGGTCACTCAGCGAGATCAGGCGCGTGTACTCGATCTGCTTGTCGCGCCACAGCACCGACAGCGCCGCACCGTGGCCGGGGTACAGCTGTTCGGCCAAAGCGCCGATCGAATACACATCGAACAGCGTGCCGTAGGCATCAAAAACAACCGCTTGAATGGCCATGGCTTAACCGCCTCCTCGGTGGGTGTGCAGATCAAAGAATTTTTGCCGAGCGTACCGCGCCGCATCGTCCAGGCCCTGAAACGCAAAGTGCACCTGCAGCTGCGGAATGCGCAGCAGCGCGATGCAGCGATCCGGCAGGGGAGACCACTGCAAACTCAATGAACCCTCGGGCCAGGTCGCTTTGCAGCGGCCCAGCGCCGCGTCCACCGTCAACTGGGCATCCTGCAAAGAGCGCGGCAACCAGCTGATCAGCTCGGCTGCGGTACAACCCATGGTGCGGTCAAATTGTTCGGGAACGTGTGTGGGGGTCATGCGGCAAAAATCCGGTGAAGGATGCACATTGTGGGGGATGTCTGCGCCAAGGCCTGCGCCTGGGGATAGGAAATCCAACCGCATGAGCGCAAGTATGGCACACGTTTGGGGCGTCTCAGGCATGCACACAGAGGACTGCTGGGTTGATTTCTCAAAGCCAGTTGCCCGAGATTTTTCGGTATGACCC
This sequence comes from Hydrogenophaga sp. L99, assembly GCF_058731905.1. Lineage (NCBI taxonomy): Bacteria > Pseudomonadati > Pseudomonadota > Betaproteobacteria > Burkholderiales > Comamonadaceae > Hydrogenophaga > Hydrogenophaga sp. L99. The sequence goes on from NZ_CM178972.1 coordinate 2,840,434, forward strand.
GTTTTTGGCGGTGACAGGCGCAGCGCTGCCTCGCAACGTTGGCAAAAGCGTGTCGGGGATAGGAAATCCAACCGCATGAGCACAAGTATGGCACACGTTTGGGGCGTCTCAGGCATGCACACAGGGGACTGCTGGGTTGATTTCTCAAAGCCAGTTGCCCGAGATTTTTCGGTATGACCCGTTTTTGGCGGTGACAGGCGCAGCGCTGCCTCGCAACGTTGGCAAAACCACTGTTAACCGCTGTTGCCACCCTACCAACTGACGCGCTGATCGACCTCGAAGTCCGGGGCCGGTTGGGTCGCTTTATCCCGGGGTCTCCTCGTTTTCAGTGCAATAAGTGACGGTACGAAAAGCTAGCACTGGCGCGGAGGTGGTGTTGGTAGATCGTTGATTTCATTGACTTTCCTGTTCACTTTCAAATCTGCGATTCGTGGCGTCAAACCGTGGTCGGTTTCATCCATTGGTGCCAGTTATCGATGCATTTGGCCGCGAAGGCAGGATTTGGTCAGCATAGCGGTCAACCGGGAAGCGAAACACACCCCGCAAGTTGATGCTCTCCAGCCTGGTGGGCGCAATCTTCCCGATCAGTTCCGGTGGAATGACCTGGCGGCGGTTCGACCAGCGATCCAGGACCGCCTGCATCTGTGAGGTATTCCACGCCATCACGATGTTGGCCATCAGGCTCAACGCATCGGCCACAGCCTGCATTTCATCGACACGTTTGGCCTGCGCCGGGCTGATCCGGCCGGTATAAATGGCGCGCTTGAGGGCGTTAACAGCCTCGCCCCGATTGAGCACCCGGCGCAACTCGTTCCTGAAAGCGTCCTTGACAAAGTAGTCAGCCAAAAACGCCGTACGCAGCAACCGCCCCAATTGCACGCCAGCCTCATAGATTGGATCGCCCTGGGCGGCAGAACCGAACCGCGCAAGAGCTGCCACCGCACTGGCATGTCCGCTCATGACCGAGGCTGCCAGGTGCACCAGACTATCCCAATGCTTTTCGATCAAAGCGACGTCGACATTGGCTTCGCACACCGCAGCGATTTCTGCGGGCACTTTGGTGCCGCGTGGCACAAAGAGGTGGCGCTGTTTGAGTTCCTTCAACCGCGGGCAAAGATCAAAACCAAGCAAACGGGCATGTGACATGGCAAAGTCGGTGTAGCCATGGGTATCCACAGCAAGCTGGCTGGTCTCCAGCTTTTCTTGGCGGATGACACCTTCAATGGCCACGCCCGCCTGGCGCTCATTGAGCACAAAGGGCTGCGCATGGAAGATGCCCCACCGGTCTTTTACATGGGAGTAGATTCCAATGGAAGGTGTGTTGCGCCGAGGATCAAGCCGGGCTTGCCACACCCGTTTGGTGGTCTCCATGCTCATCATGTCAGAAGATGCCAAATCGGACCGCCCCCAGGTGGCGGCAATCGGGTGTCGCTGCATGAATTCCAGCACAGCCTGGCAGGCCTGGCTCAGACGCCGTTCGTCCCGCGCCCAGCGCATGGCCTGGCGAATGCTGGTGGCAGACAATTGCGGAATCATGCGCGCGCATTCGACCGCAGTCAGACTGGTGCCGTGGGCCATGATGCCGGCATAGACCATCAGCAGCTCGTCGGTAGAGCGCGGCTCACGTCCGAGCATGATCCAGCTAAAGCGCACCTGGGCGTCAACGGCCAGAATCACTTCCGGCAATTGAACCTCACCGATGCGGTGATCCAAAGCCGCGCGCAGCTTGGTCACTTCTGGGTCTTCGTCCTCTGCGGGCAATGGCGACAAATGGAGTTCATCATCCACGCGCAGTACGCCACTGCGGGCTGCAGCGGCCACCGCATCGACACCGGCAGTTACTCTGGCCAGCAAAGGCTTCAAGAAAGTGGCAGCCTTGCTGGGTAACGATAGACGGGCATAGTGTTTCTTGGACTCTGCCTGCCAACGCTCGTCCGTGAAGAACAAGCGCGCACGACCCCGAAAGCTCAGGCTGTGCTCAATCCAGACCGAGCCATTGCGCACCGCGCGGCGCAGGGCAAACAGGGTGGCCACCTCCAACGCCTGAAACGCCCGTTCCCGGTCTGGGCTGGAGATCGAAACCTGCCAGATCATTCCCAGACTTGGTGCCACCACTTCAACTGGCAGCTTTCTGGATCCTTTGAGATATAAAGCTTGCAGCTTGGCAAGGTACTCGATGGCAGGATGCTCGCCGGTGGCCTGCCAGGGCAGCTTTGCAATGGCGACGAGCAACGACCGCACGGGGCGAATTCCATCAATCAATCCCTCGCGGACCAGGGAGGCCCTGCTCGGTGGTTTGCGTTTCTGGGTTTCGGTGATCAAGGCTTCAAGACGGGCACGCAACTCAGCATCTGGCACCGCACCTTGCGCGCTCAAGGCAACAAGTTCGCCGAGCAGCGTTTTGTACATTGCGGCCCAATTGACGGTAGCGGGGACATCGGCGGCAGCCTGACGCCACAGATCGGCGATCCGGCGCTGCACCATAAGGATCAACTGGTCTGTGGTGGCGAACAGGCAATACCGAAGAAAGCATGCGACCTCCACGGTGCGCGCTGGCTCTTTGATCTTGGCTCCGGCTGAGGGCGGCCTGGAGACAAGTCGGCGCGCGTAGCGGCGCAAGATGAGATCGGGGATGTCTGCCAGGTGCTTATGAACGTCCAGCGTGTAAAGCAGGTCGATGCGCTCCAGTACCTCGCTGATTTGGCGGGTTGAGTGTTTCGCCGGTGCAGCCCATAGCCAACTCTGCTGGGTTTGTCCATCTGGGCGCAGCTCTGAAACTGAGGCTCGCCAGCGATCAAGTGTTGCTGGATCAACGCTGGCGGCGATGGCGGTGCCTGTTTCAACTTCAAGCTGGGCAAGTGCCGCCGCAATCAGTGTCCGAATTGCCCGCTCGTGCACGATCACCAGCTTGTTCTTGTACAGCCATTGACGCGCCCGCACGAGTAGCTGATCGCGGTCGGCGCAGCGCGCCACTTCGTCGCGCAGTTCACGTACCAGTGAGCGGCGCTGGTGCTCGCTCATCCACTGGAATCCAAGGACCGTGCAGGCTACTTGTTGGTGATCGAATAGCGTGCGCCCGCGTTCATACATGGCTCTCAGCGAGGCGACTTCTGGTGCTGCAATGCCAAGCTCGTTGCCAAGGTGGCGCCACAAGGCTACTGGAATTACCCGAAAGGCACCGAGCAAACGCCCACTCATGCGCAGGAAACCAATATGGAGCGCCAGACCAAGCTTGTGGGAATCACCTCGGCGTGCATTGATTGCGTCGCGCTCGGCACCATCGAAGGTGAAAAATGCCTTCATCTCGAAGTCGCTGATATCGCGGGGGAGCCCACGCATCCCCAAAAACGTTGTGTGCCAACCCTGCATCGTGAACCTCAAAAGTGGGAGGCCACCATACCCGTTTACAAAGCGAACAGGAAAGTCAATGAAATCAACGGTCTACCCAGACCACCCCCGCGCCAGTGCTAGCTTTGCGTACCGTCACTTATTGCACTGAAAACGAGGAGACCCCTGGTGGCCGAAGGCCGACCCATCGAGGACATTGCGGCCGATTTTTCCGTCACGCCGCTGGTGGTGCAGCGCCGCTTGAAGCTGGCCAACGTCTCGCCGCGCCTGATGGCGGACTATCGCGCCGATGCCGTCACGCTCGATCAATTGATGGCGCTTGCCATCACCGACGACCCCGCCGCGCAGGAGAGCGCGTTCTACGACGCGCCGACGTGGCAGCGCCAGCCGTCCGCGCTGCGCGAACGCCTCACCGAACGCGAAATCGACGCCTACCGGCATCCGCTGGTGCGCTTCGTCGGACTGGACGCCTACGAGCAGGCGGGCGGCGGTATCCGCCGCGACCTGTTCGCGGAAGGCGATGCAGGCGTGTATCTGACCGATGCCGCCCTGCTGGAACGGCTGGCGCAAGACAAGCTGGCGGGCATCGCCACCGAGGTGCGCGGCGAAGGTTGGGCATGGGTGGATGCCACGCCCGGCGTGACCCATGCCGACCTGCACGCCTTCCAGCGTGCCCCGAGGGAGCGGCGCGAGCCGACCAAGCGCGAGGCGCAGCGCATCGAGAAGCTGCAAGCCAAGATGCGGGAAGTGGGCGAAGCCCTCGATGCCGCATTGGAGGCCGAGGACGAGGACAAGGCCGATGCGCTGCAAGAGGAAGGCGAAGCATTGGGCGAGCAGTTGCAGGCGCTGGAAGATGGCTTGCAGGACTACGGCGCGAACGTGAAGGCCGCCGCCGGTGCCATCGTCACCATCGACCGCAACGGCGAGGCCGTGATTCATCGCGGCCTACTGCGCGAGGCCGAGGCCAAGGCGCTGCGCACGCTGGAACGGCTGCGGCAGGGCTTCGGCAGCGACGATGCTGCGAACGACGCCGAAGGCGAGGACGACGAGCAGCCCAAGACCGTCGCCATGTCCGACCGGCTGGCGCAACGCTTGAGCGCGCACCGCACGGCAGCGCTGCAAATCGAAGTCGCCCGGCATCCGCAAGCGGCGCTGGCCGCGCTGGTGCATGGCATGGTGCAGACCGTCTTGCAGGAAAGCCGCTACGGCCTCAACCGTGATTCTCTGCCGCTGAGCGTGCGCCTCACGCAGCAAGACCGGCTGGAAAGCATGGCCCCCGACTGGCCGGAATCGTCCGCCGCCGTGGCGCTGCGCGAACTGCAACAGGCATGGGCCGGCAAGCTGCCCGAGGACAGCGCCGAACTGTTCGCCGCGCTGCTGGCGATGGAGCAAGGCGAGCTGGTCAAGTTGCTGGCCGTGTGCGTGGCTTCCACGGTGGACGTGGTGACGCCGCGCGCCGTACCGCACCAGCCCGGCAAGGAACTGGCGCAGGCCGTGAGCCTCGACATGGCCGCATGGTGGCAGCCAACCGCAGAAGGCTACTTCAAGCACGTCCCGAAGGCCGTGATTCTGCAAGCCGTGGGCGAGTACGCGCCGGAGCACGTTACGCGGCTGGCGAAGCTGAAGAAGGCCGACATTGCCAGCGAAGCCGAGCGGCTGGCCGATGGCACGGGCTGGATGCCTGCGATCTTCAATGCCCAAGGCCCGCAGCAAGCCACGCCGGACGATGGCCCGCAGCAGGACGCCCCGGAGGATGCCGAGGCAATGGCGGATGAACCCGCCGAGGCGCTGGCCGCTTGAGCCGTGCCGAAGCAAGCGCCCCGGCCTCGACCGGGGCGCTTCGCTTGGAAGGAGATCAGCACCGCGCCCAGGCCGTTCCGCCCTGGGCGCGGTGGACGCAAAAATCCGGGCGCGGCGGTGGCCGCGCCCGGTGTCGAAGGCCAATAGCCGAACCAGAACGTCGCCGCCTTCGCCGTGGCTCAGGCGGCGGCGTTGAAGGCATCGCTGTATTGCGCGATGCCGTCCGGCACTGGCCCATGCAGGGCCAGCGCCATGAAATAGCCGGGCGGCACGCCCGGAAGTTTCAGGCCCGCATGGGCCTGAAAGCCAAAGCGCCCGTAGTACGCGGGATCGCCCAACAGCACGCAACCAGCGGCCCGCATGGCCCGCAGTTCGGACAGCGCATGCTCCATCAAGCGCGAACCGATGCCTTGCCCCTGTCTTTGCGGCAGGACGGAGATTGGCCCCAAGCCGTACCAGCCTTCGGCTTTCCGTCCGTGGTCATCGGTGATCGTGACGGGAGACAGTGCGACGTGGCCGACGACCTGCCCATGTTCCTCGGCCACGATGGAAAGCGTCAGTTCGTTTGCTGCACGCAAGGCACGCACGATGAATTGTTCGGTGTGGCTGGTGTGCGGTGCATCGGCGAAAGCGGCGGTTGTGACGGCTTCGATGGCGGCAATGTCGTGCAGCGTTTCGTGGCGGAGCTGGATGGTCATGGGCTTATCTTCAGTTCCTTCGTGAAAATATAGAACGGCCTGGGCGTGTCGGCGCGATGCGCCGCCGGGCTTTCGGGCTGCGCCCCGTGCCGTCCTTGCCGTCACGGCCATTCGGCGTCAATCCCTCACGCCTTCGCGCCTGCGGCGCTGCGCGCTTCGCTTGCCTCCAGGGGATCGGCCGCAAGGCCCATCCCCGCCGCGCGCAGCTTGGCGCCCCTCGAAGTCCACCGAACCGGCGTTGCCGGATCGGCCGAGCCAGCGCCCCGCCGCAATGGCCGGGCGTGACGGGGTACGCCGCGACTTGCTGTGGCAGGTTGTGCGAATGCGTGCCGTCCTCGACGCTGGCAGTTGGCCTGTCACGTCACGAAGGACGGCTCACGGACACACCGCCCGGCATCGCTATGGAGTTTCCATGCCACGCCTCAAGACTGGCGCAGCAGCGTGCGGCGGAGGCGTTCTCGCCCGTCGTCGGGCGCTTGACCTGGCCCGCGTCAGCAAGCGTGCCGGTGCAGCCTTCGTGCGGGGATGCCGAGCCGGCCATATCTCCTTTCGGAGCGGTTCGGCCCAAGGCGTCCTTGTCTCGTTGTGAATCCTGGCGGGGGCGCGGCTGCGCCTCGGGCTTCATGGCGGCAACCGTCCGGCGAAAACAATTTCCCCTGCGCTGCGCGCATTCCTCGCGCGGCAAATTCTTTTCGCCTTCCGGTTCTCCACTGCGTTGCGACCGCAAGCGGTGCAGCCCGCCCATCCCCCGCCGGCCGGATCACAACAAGGACGCGATGGGCGCGAACCTTGTTCAACCGAAAGGAGAAATCATCATGGCCAACATCGGCACCTTCACCGCAGACAAAGACGGCTACACCGGCGCGCTCCGTACCCTGACGCTCAACGTCAAGGTCAAGCTGGTTCCCAACGACAAGGGGGACAGCGAGAACGCCCCCGACTTCCGCGTGCAGGCGGCGGGCCACGACATCGGCGCGGCGTGGAAGAAGACCAGCGAAGCCGGGCGGCCCTACGTGTCCGTGGCCCTCGACGATCCTTCGTTCCCGGCAACGGTCTATGCCCGCCTGATCGAGAACGAGGACGGCACGCACGACCTGATCTGGTCGCGCAGCAAGCCCAAGGCGGCCTGACGGCCGCCCACCGCGCCCCGCCCATCGCGGCGGGGCGCGGTACTGCTCATCGCAGCACTGCACGCACGGGGTTCGGCAGCGGGTGCCCCTTGGCGTATTCACCAGGGCCGGTATTCATCGGTGGATGGATGGCTCGCAGCGTGTGGAGTAGCAAGCACAGGATGGCGTGTTGGCGCTGCGAGCGCCGCCGGGCTTTCGGGCTGCGCCCCGTGCCGTCTTTGACGTCACGGCCATCCGGCTTCAATCCCTCACGCCTTCGCGCCTGCGGCGCTGCGCGCTTCGCTTGCCTCCAGGGGAAAGCCCTGCGGGCTATCCCCGCCGCGCGATGCTTGGCACCCCTCGATGCCGCCGAACCGGCATTCGCCGGATCGGCCAGGCCGACGCCGATGCGTGCTATGACGCATCGGCTGGCTGCGTCACGGACTCCAACTCCTGCCGCACCCGCGCCAGAAGCTGCTCGGCGCGCCGCGTGTCGTCACCAGCATAGGCCAGTGTCAGCAGCGTGAGCGGATGGACCTCCATGACCTCGCACAGCTCAGTCAGCTTGTTCAGGGTCGGGCTTTTCAGGTCGCGCTCCAGCGAACTCATGTAGGTGCGGCTGGACACGTTGGAGAAAGCTTCTTGGCTCAACCCCCGCGCCTTCCTGATGGTCTTCAACGCCTCCGACAATGTGTGCTTCGCTGCCAAGCTTGGATCTCCGCAAAATCCAAGATGACATCCGATTGCGCCCTATAGAGCTACAATCTATAGTATTCATTGCTGCGCTTTCCCGCTTTTGCTCCTGTACGGAAACCCGCTTGCGTTGATTCCCACAGAACCGTAAAACCGCATGCGTGCCTTTCCCCAAATGCGCCGATGCGGCTTTGCGTTTTCACGTTTCGGCGGATTTGTTCAAAAAAGGGGCCGCCCCATGAACCGACTTACCACCGAGGACGAGCACAGGCAACTGCTGGCCAACGGCCAGGCTCGCGCCGCCGGCGAAGCCATCGACCCGCGGCCCGTGGTGCGGCTGTTCACGCCGGACGCGCACGCCACCTGGCTGCTGGCCGCGCTGGACGCCGCCGATGGCGACACTGCCTGGGGTTTGATCGACCTGGGATTGGGAATGCCCGAGCTGGGGGAGATCAAGCTGTCGGATTTGGCTGCCATCGTCGGACCGCGCCAACAGCCCGTGATGCGGGACCGGTATTTCCAGGCGGCGCGTCCGCTGTCGGAATACCTGCGACTGGCCCAGGAGAACGGCTACATCGTCGATTGAGCCGTTCACACCTCGGCGGCGCAGCCGGGTATATTGGGGCTATTTTCGTCTGGCTCCAGACTCGTCAGGTCTTAATCCACGGTGTTGCAGCAAACGGGGCGGTTCTGGCGCAAACGGCCATGATGATTGGCGCGGTTTGCGGCAGTGTGGGTGTTGCAGGAGGCGATTTCTCTCATGCGCCACCGCTGCATTCAGACAATTGGCGCAATGTACCGCATCCATATCGTCTTGACACAAGATTTACTGTTGTCCCGTTTTTTTCACGATTGGATTCTGATCCGGTAACGCTTGCGCAGTGATGCCTGTAGTGCTGCTCCTGCAGTTCGACAGGAGTTTGCGCCATGACCGACCACCACACCGCGCCCTGGTATCCGACAGCCGCGTACCTCTATGCGCTGCACCTCGATGGCCCCGCACTGGCCTGGGAGTACCTGCGCCGCAATCCCGACTACAGGCTCGACTGGCTGTACCGACATCGTCGGCCGCAGACCGCACTGGCCTGGGGTCTGCGCCTGCTGGAGGATCCGGCGCTCGATGCGCGTGACGCGCAACCGGCCTGGTTCCCCGACCATGAAGCCGTGGTACATCTCTACGCCGACGATGATCCGCCACCAGATGCGGGCGCCTTCGAGTTCTGGAATGTTCCTGGCCACAAGCGCCTGATCCACGACGGCAAGCGCCTCGTGCTGACGGCACACTGGCCCGGCTGCTGCGTGCGCCTCGCGCTCGCGCCGGGCCTGGAAGACGGCATGGCCTGCCTCTGCGCCATGCGGACCTGCGCCTCGCCCTGCGCGCGCTACCGCGCGCTGGCGGCCGGGCTGGATGCGTTGACCGCAGCCACTGCGGCCACGCCTGCGGCGGCGGCTCGCGGACGGCCCACGCCTGCTGCCTTGCAAGAACTGCACACCCTGCAGGCGCTCGACGCGACCCTGGCGGGCGCGTCCTTGCGCGAAGCGGCCGAAGGGTTGTTCGGTGTGGACGCCGTGGCCGATTGGTACAGCGATGGCGGTTTGCGCTCCAAGGCCCGGCGCCTGGTGCAGCGCGGCGATGCGCTGATGCGCGGCGGCTACCGCCGCCTAGCACAGCTTGCACCGCTTGAGAAGGGTCGTTCTGCATCCGGCACAGATCGGCCCTGAGCAGGAGGGCCGCGTTTTCTGAGACTGCCTCCATCCGGTTGCGCTGTGCGGCCGGAGCTTTGACACCGATGGAGGTTCACACCATGCGTCCTGCTCCCTTGCGGCCTGCCGCCGCTGCCGCAACTGTCTCGACCGCTGCCGCGCAGCCGCAGCGCTATCTCACCAACGACGAAGCTGCCGACTACCTGCGGCTGTCGCCGCGCACGCTGGAGAAGCAGCGCGTGTTCGGTGGCGGCCCCAAGTTCCGCAAGTTCGGGCGCCGCGTCATGTACGCCGCAGCCGACCTCGATGCCTGGGCCGCCGAGCGCAGCTTCGACAGCACGTCCGATCCCGAGTACGCCGAGCACCACTCGGCCGACAGCCGTGCGCGCTGACCGCTGGCGCGCGGATGGCCTTCGCCCTGTCCAAGCCATCGCAAGAGCGCGAACAGCTCGACCTGTTCCGCGCCCTGCCGGGCGACATGGCGCCGCGCGACAGCCAGGACCTGATGGCCTTCCCGTTCTTCTCGCTTGCCAAGTCGCGGCGCACCGCGCCGATCGACTTTCGCGGCGGGAACGTCACGATCCGCGTGGAGGGCACGGTCGAGCACGGCATCGCCACCATCTGGGATGCCGACGTGCTGATCTGGGCCGCCAGCCAGATCGTGGAAGCGCGCGACGCGGGCTTGCGCCCCTCGCGCCTGATGCACGCCACGCCCTACGAGATCCTGCGCTACATCGGGCGCGGCACCTCGCTGCGCGACTACCAGCGCCTCAAGGCCGCGCTGGATCGGCTGCAGTCCACCACGGTGGCCACCTCCATCCGCGAGACCACGGGGCGGCGCCTGCACCGCTTCTCGTGGGTCAACGAGTGGAAGGAGCTGGCCGACGCCCGCGGTACGCCGCTGGGCATCGAGCTGATCCTGCCGGACTGGTTCTATGGCGGCGTGATGGACGAGGCCCTGGTGCTGACCATCGACCCGGCCTATTTCCGGCTCACGGGCGGCATCGAGCGCTGGCTGTACCGCCTGGTGCGCAAGCACGGCGGGCGCCAGGAAGCCGGCTGGCAGTTCGACTTCCAGCATCTGTACCGCAAATCGGGCAGCGTGGCGCGCTACTACGACTTCGCTGCCGACATGCGCGCGCTGGTCGCGCGGCAGGCCTTGCCAGGCTACCGCCTTGGCATCGAGCACGTTGCCGGGATCGCCTCGCCGCTGCTGACGTTCCGGCCCGTGCCGTCCACGGCACGGGGATAAACGGTGCGTGGCCTGTGGACGGACTCGTGCTATCAGGCAACGGAAGTATCGTGCTATCAGGCAACGAATCCTCGTGCTATCAGGCAACAAAATCGGCCGCAAAGCCAATAGCGGCGCGGGTTTTGGCCTCTCTTAACTTACCTAACCTAAATTCTCTAACTGGTAGTAGAAGCGCCGCGCCACGGTGGACAACCGCCACGCGGCACGAAGCGCAGCAGCCCAAGCCCGGCTCTCCAGCAGGGAGGGCCGCGCCATGATCGTCGCCCTGCTCAACCAGAAAGGCGGCGTAGGCAAGACCACGCTCGCCACCCACATCGCGGGCGAACTCGCGCTGCGCGGCCAGCACGTCGTTCTGCTCGATGCAGACCCGCAAGGCTCCGCGCTGGACTGGACGCAGCGCAGAAGCCAGCAAGGCTTGCCAAGGCTGTTCAGCGCCGTGGGCCTGGCACGCGAAACCCTGCACCAGGAAGCGCCAGAACTCGCCAGGCGGGCCGATCACGTCGTCATCGATGGTCCGCCCAGGATTGCCGCCCTGGCGCGCTCCGCGCTGCTGGCGGCCGAGCGCGTACTGATCCCGGTGCAGCCCAGTCCCTACGACCTGTGGGCCAGCGCCGAGATGGTAGCGCTGATCCGCGAGGCGCAAGTGTTCCGGCCTGCGCTGCGCGCGGCCTTCGTCATCAACCGGCGCGTCAGCACCACCGTGATCGGGCGGGAAGCACGCGGCGCGCTGGCCGAGCAGCCACTGCCTGCGCTGCGCTCGGAAGTGCGCCAGCGCATCGTCTTCGCCGACAGCGTGGCTGCAGGCCGCCTCGCGTGCGAAACGGCGCCCGACAGCGCCGCCGCGCGTGAAATCACCGCGCTGGTGGATGAACTGCTGCGGTGGCCCTCATGACGGCGAAGCCGGCACCACGCAACAAGCGCGTCGGCATCGGCGCACGCCCGCCCGCGAATCCGCACGCCGAGGCGTGGATTCGCCAGGGCGATGCCGATGCGCTCCACAAAGGCGACCTCTATACGGCTCGCCTGACCCTCGACATCACGCCTGCCATGCGCTCGCGCATCAAGGTCTCGGCCTTCACGCAGGGCGTGACGGTGGCCGAGCTGCTGCGCGCGCTGCTGGAGCGCGAGTTCCCGGAGAAGACACCATGAACAACACCGCCCAGGCGGCCATGGCTGCACCCGCAGACCAGGCCGGCACCGTACCGCTGACCCGCGTCTCGCTGGCCTACGTCGAACAGCGATTCAACCTCTACCTGCGCTTCGGCGAACCGGCGCGCACCGTCCAGCTCGACCGCTGGCGGCGCTGCGCCGTGTTCCTGCCGAGCGCGGTGTTCTGCCGCATCCGCTGGCAGGCCAACGACTACGGAACGATCCGCTGGCAGCTCATGGTGATGCAGGCCTGCACGCCGCTGGATGCCGCGCAGCGCATCCCCGGCGTGCGTCCTGGTGCTCGCCTGCTGCTGTACGCCGAGGGCGAGCAGAAGGTGCGCGCCGTGCTGCAGCAGATCGATGCCATCGAGGCGCTGGGCATCGCAGCCATCAGCGTATCGCCTACGTACTGGGGCACGCTGGGCAATCGCCTGGCCGCGTGGACCGCCGGGCGCGCATCCGCGCCGCTGGCGCTGCCGGACTACAGCGCCGAGCGGCATGCCGCCTGGCTGGCCGGGAGGGTACTGCAATGACGGCATTCGCTCGCTCGCGCCTGTGCGCTCGCTCACTGCTGGCCACGCTGTCCGCCTGCGGCCTCGCTGCGCTGGCCTGGGCATCCTTCGCGCGGCCTGCGGCGCGCGTCGTCTACAACCCGTCCGACAGCGTGCCGGTGGGCTGGTATCGCATCGAGGCGGTGCATGCACAACCCGATGCGCTGCGCGTCGGCAGCATCGTGCTGACCCGCTTGCCGGCAGGTGCTGCAGCGCTCGCCGCGCAGCGTGGCTACCTGCCGGCACGCATCCCGCTGCTCAAGCGAGTGGGCGCCGTCGCGCCACAACACGTCTGCATCGTTGCTGGCCAGGTGCGCATCGACAGCGTGCCGGTGGCCGCCGCACTGCCTGCCGACCGGCTGGGCCGGCCGCTGCCATCCTGGCCGCAGTGCCGCCGCCTTCGGCCTGGCGAACTGTTCCTGCTCAGCGTGACCAACCCGGCGTCGTTCGACAGCCGGTATTTCGGGCCGGTCAGCGCGTCCACGGTGCTCGGCGTTGCGCACCCGGTCTGGCTGGAGGCTCGCCCATGAGGGCCGCCGATTCGCTGCGCTTCATGGTGCCGTCCGGCGTGTCGCTTCGGTGGCGTTCGTTGTGTCGCCGCGCGTGCAGTGCGAGCGCATCCGCGCTGCACGTCGCGCTGCCTTCCCACGTGCAGGCGTCTTGCCTCGAACGCGCCCGGCCCGAGGCCGTCGCGGCTTTCGCAGGCGCGCTGGCTGCCAGCAGCACAGCGCCGCCGGGCCGCCGCTGCCGGGAGCGCAAGCGGGAGGCAAAGGCGGAAGGCAAGACAAAAGGATGCGGCACGGGGCCGCGTCGAAAGCCAGTCTGCACGTGGGGGTGGCGCGGCACGCAGCGACTTCGCCGCCGTGCCGCGTGGTGCGCGAGGCCCGCGCCAATGCATGCCTGTCCGCGTGCTTCGCACGACCGGACACGCCAGAGCTTGCAGGAAGCGCGGCCATGACCGACCGCAGCGACGATGATTTCCGCATCCGCCCCAGCGCCCCGAAGAACCGGGGCCAGGGCTTCGTCTCCATGGTGCTCAAGCAGGCGGGCCAGGCCAGCGGCGGCAAGTCTTCGGTGCGCCGTACCGCAGCCGGCGGCGGCAGCGCACGCGCTGGCCAGCGGCCCGGCTCGCGCCTGGGGCGCGGGCATACGGCGGCACGCTTCGCGGGCGCGAAGCTGACGCCCATGTCGCGGCGCGTGACCATCAAGACGCTGCTGGTCAATCAGCGCCAGGCAAGCCCGCAATCGCTCGCCAAGCATTTGCGTTACATCGAACGCGACGGCGCCGGCCGCGATGGCGAGCCGGGCCGGGCTTACGGGCCGCAGACTGACGACGCCAACCTCGAAGCCTTCAAGGAACGCTGCGCCGACGACCGGCACCATTTCCGCTTCATCGTCTCGCCCGAGGACGGCGCCGAACTGGACGATCTGCGCACCTACACCCGGCATCTGATGAACCGCATGGAAGCTGACCTGGGCACGCGGCTGGATTGGGTAGCCGTGGATCACTGGAACACCGACAACCCGCACACTCACATGATCGTGCGCGGGCGCGACGACACCGGCAAAGACCTTATCATCGCCGGCGACTACATCGCGCACGGCTTCCGCAATTGCGCCGCCGAGCTGGCGACCGAATGGCTGGGGCCGCGCACCGAGCTGGAGATCCAGCAGACCTTGCGGCGCGAGGTGGAGCAAGAGCGGTGGACGAGCCTGGATCGCACCCTGCAACGCGAGGCCGGCGAAGACGGCCGGGTGCAGATCGAACGGTTCAACGAACCACGGCTGCAACGCCAGCGCCTGCTGCTGATCGGCCGCCTGCAACGCTTGCAGCGCCTGGGGCTGGCCGACGAGGCGCAGCTGGGCACCTGGGCCGTCCATGCCGATGCCGAGAAGACCCTGCGCGCCCTGGGCGAGCGTGGCGACATCATCCGCACCATGCAGCGTGCCATGCGCGGCGAGCCGCGCGAACTGGCGGTGTTCGAGCCGGGCGACGATAGCCGAACCATTCTCGGCCGCGTGGCCGCGAAGGGGCTGGCCGACGAGCTGCGCGACCGCGTCTATCTGGTCATCGACGGGGTGGACGGCAAGGCCCACTACGTCGCGCTCAACACCCGCGACGAGCTGGCGAACTATCCCACCGGCGCCGTGGTGGAGGTGAAGGGATCGGCCGACGTGCGCGCGGCCGACAAGAACATCGCCGTGCTGGCGAGCGATGGTCTGTACCGCACCGACCACCACCTTGCTATCGCGCAGGGCCAGGCCGTACCGGGCCGCGATCCGCAGGAAGTCGTCGCGGCCCACGTCCGGCGCTTGGAAGCCCTGCGCCGGGCAGGCATCGTGGAGCGCGTGGCCGAAGGGCTATGGAAGGTGCCGGGCGACCTGCCCGATCAGGGCCGTCGCTACGACGCGCAGCGCCTGGGCGGCGTGGCCGTGGAGCTGAAATCGCACCTGCCCATCGAGCGGCAGGCCCGCGTGGTCGGGGCCACCTGGCTTGACCAGCAGTTGATCGGCGGCGGCTCGGTCCTGGGCGACCTGGGCTTTGGCGGCGAGGCCAAGCGGGCAATGCAGCAGCGCGCCGACTTCCTGGCCGAACAGGGGCTGGCCGAGCGGCGCGGGCAGCGCGTGATCCTGGCGCGCAATCTGCTGGGCACGTTGCGCAACCGAGAGGTGGCACAGGCCGCGAAGGACATTGCCGCCGACACCGGACTGGAATATCGCCCGGCGGCCGACGGGCAGCGCGTGGCCGGCATCTACCGCCGCAGCGTCATGCTGGCCAGCGGGCGCTACGCCATGCTCGATGACGGCATGGGGTTCAGCCTGGTGCCATGGAGGCCTGTCATTGAACAACGACTCGGTATGCCGATTTCTGCGCAGGTACATGACGGCCGCGTATCCTGGCAAATCCGACGGCAACAGGGCTTATCTGTTATCTGAAGCCAGCAGCATATCGAGCACCCACTGCAAGGATGCGTCTACAAGCGTTCTCGATGTTGACGACCGGAATGCGCCCGATGCCCATGCCGCGCAGCGCCACCTGTCCGGGGATCAGCACCTGGTCGGCCATGACACCAGCAGCGGCGTTGCCCATGTGGGCCGCCTGCAGTTGGGACGGGGTGATGCCTGCATCGGCAATGGCTTCGCCAATCGCCTCGGCGGCGAGCGATTTGAGACCGCAGTCAATGTGCTTGCCGAAACGGGTCATGCCCGTGCCAGCGACGAAGACGGGCTGCATGGAAAGCGTCTAAGACTGGGCGGATGAGGAATTTGCACGCCTGCGCCAGAGGCTGGTGATCCAGCCGCTCAAGCCATTGGGGGCCAGGAAGACCACCGCGAGCAGTGCGAAGCCGAAGATCATCCACGGCGCGGATTGCGACACGCTCTCGGCCAGGTTGGGCGTGAGCACGATGAAGGCAGCCCCCAGGAAGGCGCCCCACAGGCTGCGCACCCCGCCCACGAAGCTGCCCACCAGCAGGGACACCGAGAGCAGGAAGGGAAAGTTCTCGGGCGCGACGAACTGGCCCGCCACCACGCTCAGGGCACCGGCCAGGCCGGTGAACGCCGCGCTGAGGCCGAACATCTGCGTGCGCAGGGCGGTGATGTCGAGTCCGCCCGCCGCCGCCGCGAGCGGCTGGTCGCGCGAGGCGTCCACCAGGCGGCCGAACTGTGAGCCGAGAATCCGCCGCGCTAGCAGGAAGGCGCAGAGCGCGCAGACCGCGACGCAGGCCATGATGGCCCAGTCCGCCCGGTCGGCCAGCACGCCTGGGAACACGGGCTTTTCCAGGACGATCCCCGCCACGCCGCCGGTCAGCCACTCGATCTTTTTCCACTTGAGCGCCTGCGGTGTCACCACCGCCACCGCGAAGGTGGACAGCGCCAGATAAAGCATGGGCAGCCGCAGCGCCGGGAAGCCGAAGAGGAAACCCGCCACGAAGCACAACAGCGCCGCCACCGGCACGCCCACGTAGAACGGCCAGCCCAGGTGATGCGAGAGCACCGCCGCGGTATAGGCACCGATGGCGAAGAAGGCGCTGTGGCCGAGCGAGATCTGGCCCGTGTAGCCGGTGAGCAGGTTCAGGCCCATGATGGCGATGCCATAGATCAGCACCTGCGTCATCACGTACAACGGATAACTTTGCCAACTAAAGGACCAGGCCAGCAGCGCGAGCCCGACCACCGAGGCCGTCCAGCGCAACCAGGTGGGCGATGCCGCCGGGCGGATGTTGAGTGGGGCGTTCATGGTACTCATGCTCACACCCTCACCTGGGCCGTCTTGCCGAAGATACCAGCGGGCCGCAAGACCAGCATCGCGATGATCAACAGCATGATGCAGGTCAGTTTCAGGTCGTTGCCGACCACGTAGGCGCCCAGCAGGTTCTCCAGTACCCCGACGGCGAAGCCCCCGGCCACGGCGCCCACAGGGCTGGCGATGCCGCCCAGCAGCGCGCCCGCCAGTGCGTAGATCAGCGGCCCCATCATCATCGACGGCTCCAGGAACACGATGGGCGCGGCCATCAGCCCCGCCACGGCACCGGCCACCGCTGCAAGACCCCAGCCCACGGCCAGCACCTTGTTGGTGCTGATGCCCGACAGTTCCGCCGACGGCGCGTTCACCGCCACCGCACGCATCGCCAGGCCGAACCGGGTGAAGCGGAAGAACGCGAATACCGCCGCCAGTTCGGCCAGGGTGACGAGCAGAACGCCGACCTCGTGGGCCGACAGATAGGGTTCGGCACGGCTGAGGACGCCACCGAACGGCGTGGCGAACTCCAGCATCTCATGCCCGAACAGCCAGCCGACCAGGCTGTTCAAGATGATGAGCAGCGCGATGCTGGCCGCCACGACCGAGAGCACCGGCTTGTGCCGCAGGGGCTGGAAGATGACCCGCTCCAGCGCCAGCCCGAGCAGGAAGGAACCCACGACCACAACGGCGAAGGCCACCCACCATGATGCGCCCGCCTGAACCAACGCCCAGCTCATATAGGTGGAGAACATCGCCAGTTCGCCCTGCGCGAAGTTGACGGACGAAGTGCAGCGATAGATGAGCACGAGCGCGATGGCGAGGCTGGCATAGATGCCGCCCGCCGCCAGGCCCGAAGCTATCTGGTGAAGGAATGCTTGCATGGTGATGAACCTCTTTTTGATCAGTGGCCGAGGTAGCTGCGGCGCACGGCGTCGTCTTCGCGCAGCTCGGCTGCGGTGCCCTGGGCAGTGACGCGCCCGCTTTCGAGCACATAGGCCCGGTTGACTAGGTTCAGCGCGACCTGGGCGTTCTGCTCCACGATGAGCGCCGTGAGGTGCTCGGTTTCGCGCAACTGGTGCAGGAGTTCGTAGATCTCCTGCGTCACGCGCGGCGCGATGCCGAACGAAGGCTCGTCCAGCAGCAGCATCTTGGGGCGCATCATCAGCGCGCGCGCGATGGCCAGCATCTGCTGCTCGCCGCCGCTGAGCGTGCCCGCCGCCTGCTTCGCGCGGCTGGACAGCTTGGGAAACAGCGTCTGCATCCGGGCGATGTCCTGCTCGATGCCGTCCTTGTCGCGGCGGTGGATGGCGCCCACGCGCAGGTTCTCCAGCACCGTCAGGTCGCCAAAGGTGCCGCGCCCTTCGGGCACGTGGGCGATGCCCAGCGAGGCGATGGCGGGCGCGGCCATGTCGATGATGTCCTGGCCCTCGAAGCGCAGCGTGCCCTTGGCAGTCACCTGCTGGTGGCTGATGGCGCGCAGGATGGAGGTCTTGCCCGCGCCGTTGGCGCCGAGCAGCGCCACCATCTCGCCGGCCTGCACGTGCAGGTCGATGCCATGCACCACCGCCGTTCGGCCGTAGGCCACCGCGAGGTTGCGGATTTCAAGCCGTTGGGTCACAGCACACCTCCCAGATAGGCATCGAGCACGGCGTCGTTGTTGGCCACTTCCTCGGGCGAGCCCTGGGCGAGCTTGCGGCCAAAGCTCAGTACCGCGAGGTCGGAGCAGGTCTTCATCACGAAGCGCATGTTGTGCTCCACGACCACCATGGTCAGCTTCAATTCCTCGTGCAGGCGCAGCAGCACGTCGCGCAGTTCATCGACCTCGCCAGCGGTGAGGCCAGCGGCGGGCTCGTCGAGCAGCAGCAGCTTGGGCCGCGTCACCAGCGCCCGCGCGATTTCCACGCGGTGCTGGATGCCCACTGGCAGTTCCGCCACGCCCCGGTCGGCATAGTCAGACAGCCGCAGCGTGGCCAGGGCCGCGTCAGCCGAGTGCGCGATTTCTTCCTCGGCGGCACGGACGGCGCGCGAGCGCAGCGCGGCACCCAGCATCGACACCGGCAGCCGCGCGTGCGCACCCACCATCACGTTTTCGCGCACCGTGAGCGAGGGGTAGAGCGCCACGTTCTGGAAGGTGCGGCTCAGACCCAGCCGTGCCACGCCGTGGCGCGGCAGGCGCGTCAACTCGGCCTGGCCGAAGCGCACGCTGCCGTGGGTGGGCCGGTACAGGCCGCTGATGCAGTTGAAGCAGGTCGTCTTGCCAGCGCCGTTCGGCCCGATCAGGCCGAAGATGCAGCCCTCGGGCACGTCCATCGAGAAGGCGTCCAGCGCGACGACACCGCCGAAGCGGATCGTCAGGTCGCGTACGGAAAGAATGGTTTCCATCGCTGCGCTCGCCCCGTCAGGACGGCATCACCTTCCAGCTCGTGCCGTCGAACTGCTGGATGCGCATGTCCGGTATCGGGTGAGGGCGGGCGTCGCTGGTCTTGACACGCAGGCCCGGCAGCATCATGGGCAAATCCATGTCCAGGCGGCGCGACTGCCGCATGATGTTCTCGCGCGAGAGGTCGTTGCCGCACTGCTTGAGCAACTGCACTGTCACTTGCCCAAGGCAGGCACCGAGCACGGTGAGGTACTCCTTGGCCGCGCCTTTGTTGTATTTGTCCATGAAGGCATGCCAGGCCAGGACACCAGGGTCGTCCTTCCAGGTCGGATCGCTCGGATCCTTGAGGAACGCGGCGCTCATGATGCCCTTGACCTTGTCCAGCCCCACCGGAGTCAGCACCGCGGGCACCGAAGATGCGCTCGGGTTGATGTAGATGGCCGGGCGCCAGCCGATGTCGTGGGTCTTGCGCAGCGACTGGAGGGTGGCTTTGGGCGAACCCCACGCCACCAGCACGTCCGCGCCCGAGGCATGCATGGAGACGATCTGCGAGTCCACCGTCGGATCCGACACCTCATGCGACTCTTCGCTGATGAGCTTCTTCCCGGCGGCAGCCAGAACCTCCTTCACGCCACGCAGCACATCCTTGCCGGCGTCGTCGTTCTGGTAGAACATGGCGATCTTCGCGTTGGGCCGCGTCTGCAGGATGTGCCTGGCCAGGATGCGCCCTTCGTCGGTGTACAGGGGCAGCCAGCCCATGCTCCAGGGGAACTTAGCCGCATCATCCAGCCACGTGGCGGAGCCGGACGAAACGAAGAGTTGCGGTACTTTGGCGTTGTTGAGATAGCTGCGCGACGCCAGCCCAGTGGACGAGCCTATCTGCGCCGCGAGAAAAGCCACCTGATCGCGCTCCACCAAGCGGCGCGATTGCTCCAGGGTTTTCGGCGGGCTGTAGCCATCGTCGGCCAGCACCAGCTTGAGCTGGCGCCCATTCACGCCGCCCTCGGCATTGACCAAGTCAAACCATGCAGACATGGTCTTGCCGACGACGCCATAGCCTGCGGCCGGGCCGCTGAGCGGCCCGGTCGAGCCGATCTTGATCTCGCGGTCCGTCACGCCCGGGGTGCCCGCGCCCTGCGCGCGGGTCAGGCCAGAAACGCCCGTCAGCATGGCGCCGGAAAGCATGGTGATGAATTGTCTTTTCTGCATGGTGTCTCCTGTGATGGTTGGATGGGTTCAGGCGAATGGGAGCGTCAGCGCGGTGCCATGCGAAGGGCACCATCCACGCGGATGGACTCGGCGTTCATGTAGCCGCAGGTGACGAGAAACTCGACGGCCTGCGCGAATTCATCGGGGTCGCCCATACGCTTGGGAAAGGGCACGCTGGCCGCCAGCGCCTGCTTGACGTTGTCCGGCAGGGCCAGTAGCAAGGGCGTGCCGAAGATCCCCGGCAGGATGGTGTTGACGCGAACGCCTTCGTCCATCAGGTCGCGCGCGATCGGCAAGGTCATGCCAATGACGGCGGCCTTGCTGGCGGCGTAGCTGGCCTGGCCGACTTGGCCGTCCAGTGCGGCGGTCGAAGCGGTGTTGACCACGACACCGCGGTCGCCGTCGGCCAGCGGTTCCAGCGCCAGCATGCCCGCCGTCGATTTGGCAATGCAGCGGAACGTGCCTACCAGGTTGATCTGCACGATGCGGTTAAAGCGGTCCACCGCGCTTTGGCGGATATCGCCTGTTTTCCGGTCGCGGCTGACGGTCTTGACGGCGTCGGCCGTGCCGGCACAGTTGACCAGAATGCGCTCCTGCCCGATCGCGGCACGGGCTTTGGCGAAGGCCGCGTCCACCTGTTCCTCGGACGTCACGTCCACATTGCAGTAAACACCGCCAAGCTCGCTGGCCAATGCCTGGCCGACCGCTTCGTTCATGTCGAAGATGGCGACCTTGACGCCATGGCTGGCCAAACGCCGGGCCGTGGCGGTCCCCAGGCCGGAAGCGCCACCGGTGATGACGGCAGAAATGTCGGAATTGAGTTGCATGGTTTTTCCTTGATAGATGACAGACAGGCGTTATTGGCCGGTGAATTTGGGGGGGCGCTTGCCCAGGAATGCCGCTTGCCCTTCCAGGTTGTCGGCCGAACGCAAAGCGACAACGAAATTGCGCTTCTCATGCTCCAGGCCCTGCGCGAGCGGGGTTTCAAAGCTGGCCAGGGCCGCATCTTTCGCCAGCGCCACGGCCAGCGGCGAATTGGCCGCAATCCGGCAGGCCATCGCCAGCGCCGTCGGCAGGGCCTGGCCATCAGCCGTCACTTCGGCGACGATGCCAACGTCGCATGCCTTGCGGGCGTCCATGAAATCGCCGGTCAGCAGCAGCGCCATGGCCTTGGACTTGCCGATGGCGTGAACCAGGCGCTGGGTGCCGCCGGCACCGGGAATGGCGCCCAGCTTGACTTCCGGCACGCCGAACTTGGCGGACTCGCCAGCAATCACGATGTCGCAGGCCAGCGCCAGTTCCATGCCGCCGCCCAGCGCGACCTTTTCCACCGCCGCGATGACGGGCTTGGGGAAGCGCCCCAGCGCCGCAAAAAATTCCCAGCCCGTTGCCGAGCGGTCGCCCAGCAGCGGCGCGGCACGCAGCACTTCAAAGGCCGTGATGTCGGCGCCCGCGCAAAACACGCCCTCGGCGCCGGTGATGATGACGGCTCGCACGGCATCGTCGTCGCGCAGTTGCGCAAGCTGCGCGCGCAGGCCATCGAATACCGCGCGGTTCAGGCTGTTCTTCGCACGCGGGCGGTTGATGGTCAGGGTGACGACGGCGCCGTCACGGCTCACGAGCACTTCACTGGCTTCGCTCATGGTGGCCCCGCTCATGCAAGCCGCTCGATGATGGTGGTGTTGGCCGTGCCCGAAGCCTCGCAGATGGTCTGCAGGCCATAGCGGCCGCCCCGGCGCTCCAGTTCATACAGCAGGTCGGTGAGCATGCGCGCGCCGGTGGAGCCCAGCGGATGGCCGATGGCCATCGAGCCGCCATTGACGTTGAGGCGGTCGTCCGGGATGCCGAACTCCTGCTGGAACATCAGCGGTACGCCGCCGAAAGCCTCGTTGACCTCGAACAGGTCGATGTCGTTGATGGTCAGGCCCGATTCCTTCAGTGCCTTGCGGGTGGAGTCGAGCACGGCGGTGAACTGGATCACCGGGTCGGCGGCGGCCACTGCCGTGCTGACGAAGCGCGCACGCGGCTTCAGGCCATGCTTCTTGGCATAGGCGCGGCTGGCGATCAGCAGCGCGGCGGCACCATCGCTGACCTGCGACGAGTTGCCGGCGGTGGTGGTGCCGTTGGCGGCAAACACGGCTTTCAGCGTGGCCATCTTTTCGGGGTCGGGGTTGGCGCGCACGCCCTCGTCGGCGGCGACGACCGGACTGTTCGGGTCGGCCGGGTCCTCGGTCAGATGCACCAGTTGGTCTTTGATGCGACCGGCCTGAATCGCCTCGGTGGCGCGCTTATGGCTCCGCACTGCGGAGGCGTCCAGGACTTCACGGGTGAGGCCGAAGCGCGAGTTCAGCAACTCCGACGAAACGCCTTGCGGTATCAGCGGGTTGTTTTGGTAGCGCGCCAGTTCGCGCGGGCTGTATTGCGAACCGAGCGGCGCGCCGGGCTTGAACGACGGCGGCAGCGGCGCTTGCGACATCGACTCCACCCCCCCGCCGATGGCCAACTGGTAGGCACCCGCCTGGATGCCATGCACGGCAAAACTCACCGCCTGCTGGCCCGAG
This sequence comes from Hydrogenophaga sp. L99, assembly GCF_058731905.1. Taxonomy (NCBI): domain Bacteria; kingdom Pseudomonadati; phylum Pseudomonadota; class Betaproteobacteria; order Burkholderiales; family Comamonadaceae; genus Hydrogenophaga; species Hydrogenophaga sp. L99. Next base: position 2,863,131 of record NZ_CM178972.1, read on the forward strand.
CCGCATTGCCGATCGACCGTCACCGCCGGCACGGATTCGGGCAGCCCCGCCGCCAATACGGCATGTCGGCCCAGGTTGCCGTGCTGCTGGTCCCACTGCAGCACGCAGCCGATGATCACGTCGTCCAGATCGGCGGGGTTGACGCCGGACCGCTCGACCAACTGGCGCAGCGTCTCGGCCATCAGATCGACGGGATGCCACTTGTGCAGGCGCCCGCCGCGCTTGCCCACGGGGGTGCGCAGCGCACCGACGATAACGGGTTCATGGTCATTCATCTGGTTCTCCTGTGTAAGAAACTGGGTGTCACGCAAAGTGGCGTTCAGGCGGCGTAGCGCTCTGCCTGCTCGACGCGGATGCGCTTCTTGTCGATCTTGCCGACGCTGGTCTTGGGGATGGTCTCGACGAACAGGATCTGATCCGGCAACTGCCACTTTGCGAAGGCGCTGGTCAGGTGTTCCTGCAATTGCTCCTGGGTCGCCTGCTGGCCGGGCCTCAGCACCACCAGGGCCAGCGGCCGTTCCTGCCACTTCGGATGCGGAACCCCGACCACCGCGGCGTCGCGCACGGCCGGGTGGCCCATGAGCAGGTTTTCCATGTCGATGGAAGAGATCCATTCGCCACCGCTCTTGATCACGTCCTTGATGCGGTCGGTGACCTTGAGGTAGCCGTTCTCGTCCACCGTGCCGACATCGCCCGAGCGCCACCAGCCGCCCTCCAGGAAGCGATCGCCGGAATCGGGCATGTCGTGGTAGCTGGTCGTGATCCAGGGGCCGCGCAGGCAAATCTCGCCGGCCGACTGGCCGTCGTGCGGCAGATCCTGGTCGTTGGCATCCAGGATGCGGATGTCCACGCCGGTCAGGACCAGGCCCTGCTTGCGCTTGAGATTCCACCGCTCGTCCTGAGTCAAGCGCTTCCTCAACGTGGGCTTGAGGCGGTTGACGGTCACCAGCGTCGTGGCTTCGGTGGCGCCGTAGCCGTGCACCACCTCGGCACCCGTGAGTTCGTGGAAGCCGATCATCATCGACAGCGGCGGCTCGCTCGCGCCGGACAGCATGCGCATGCGGCTGAAGTCCGGCTTGACCGGCAGCGTCTCGATGTACTGCAGCATCGGTTGGAAGATGGCCGGTGCGCCGTTGGTGATGGTCACGCCCTCGGCAATCATGGTGTCGACCAACGGCTTGGTGTCCTCGGCAGCGTAGCGTCCCGGCAGCACGATCTTGTCGGCCAGCAGCGTGGCGGCCTGTGGTAAGCCCCAGCACTGCCCGTGGAACATGGGCGTGATGAGCATGACGCAGTCGTCCAGCGTCATGCCCATGTTGGTGGCCATGCCCGTGGAATGCAGGTAGATGCCGCGGTGCGAGTAGTACACGCCCTTGGGTTTTCCCGTGGTGCCGGTGGTGTAGCAGGCGCTGTAAGCCGAGGTTTCGTCGATCTCGGGCCAGTCGATCTTGGCGTCGGCGGCGGCCAGCAGGTCTTCGTAGTGCAGCAGCGGTTTCAGCGTGGTCTTGATCTGGTCCAGCGGCTTGTCGGTCATCACGATCCAGCCCTTGATCTGGGGCGAATTCGCTGCGACGGATTCGGCGATCGGCAGCAAGGACTCGTCCACGCAAACGTAAGACACCTTGCTGTGGCCGACCACGTAGCCCAGGTCCTCGGCGCCCAGGCGCAGGTTCATCTGCAGCATGACCGCGCCCAGGCCGGGGATGGACCAGTACAGCTCGAAGTGGCGCCGACTGTTCCAGTCCAGGATGCCGACCCGGTCGCCCGGCTCGACGCCGAGTGCGCGCAGTGCATTGGCGCTGCGGCAGACGCGCGCGTAGCAGTCGGCATAGGTGTAGCGATCCCAGCCGCCATCGGGTGTGCGGTAGACGATCTCCTGGTCGCCGTGGGTGCGCGCGGCGTGTCGGATCAGCGTCGTGGTGTTGAGCTGGCGTTCGTTGCCCGTGGTGGACGGGCAGCCGCGGATGGGCTGGGCGGTGTTGGTCATTTTCTTGTCTCCTGAGTTGTTGCGTTGAGTGCCTGGAACCTCGGGGCCGGAGCCGCTTCGATGGCGCCGGAGGGAGTGGATTGGTAGATGCCCCTTGCCGCGTTGTGCGGATGCCGGACTGCCTCGGCCAGGCTGAGCACCGGCGCAAAGCAGGCGTCACTGCCTTCGAGCAGCTCGCACCAGTGCGCCCGGGGCCTACTGCGAATGAGGGCCGCGATGCGTTCCTTCAGCGCTGGCCACGTCGTCGTGTCGTACTGGTCGGCAGGGTTCACGTCCGCCAGGCCCAGCTTTGAAAGCAGCAGTGCGTAGAAAGCGGGCTCCACCACCGCGAGGCTGATGAAGCCGCCGTCGGCGCAGGCGTACACGTCATAGAACGGCGAATCGTGAAACGGGCTCGGCTTCGTGCGGTCGATCTGCCCATTGGCGCGAATCCAGTGGACCAGCGTTCCCATCATGGCCACGATGTCGATGATGGCGGCGTCAACGACCCGGCCGCGGCCACTGCCACTACCGCGCGCATCAACCAGCGCGCAGGCGACACCGAAGGCCATGCCCAGCGCTCCGGCTGCATCCCCGAGCACCGAGGGCGGCACGATGGGGGCCTGCCCCTTGCGCGCCGACAGCGACAGCAGGCCCGTCAGCGCCACGTAGTTCAGGTCGTGGCCAGCAGCCCGGCTGAGCGGGCCATCCTGGCCCCAGCCCGTCATCCGGCCATAGACCAGCTTGGGGTTGCGCGCCGCGCATTCGGCGGGGCCGAACCCCAGCCGTTCCATCACGCCGGGGCGAAAGCCCTCGATCAGCACGTCGGACTGGGCGATCAGCTCCAGTGCGCGCGCCTTGCCGCCGTGCGACTTCAGGTCGGTGATCTCGACCGTCTTGCCGCGGTGCAGCGGGTTGGCTGCCGCCCCGCCCAACGGCTGCGCCCCGGCGGCCTGCTCGGCCCGTGCCAGCGCGATCACCTCGGCGCCCATGTCGGCCAGCATCATGGCGGCCAGCGGGCCTGGCCCGATGCCCTCGAACTCCACCACACGGACGCCGTGCAGCGGCCTTTGCAGCGTGTGCGAGGCGTTCACAGCTTCCTCGCAATCAGTTCCTTCATGACCTCGTTCGCGCCGCCGTAGATCTTTTGCACACGCGAGGCGGTGTACATGCGCGCGATCGGGTATTCGGACATATAGCCGTAGCCGCCGAACATCTGCAGGCACTCATCCACCACGCGGCACTGCTGCTCGCTGCACCACCACTTGGCCATGTACGCGGCCTCGGCGTCGAGCGTTCCGTCCAGCAGCCGCTGGGTGCAGTCGTTGACGAAGGTGCGCACCACGTGGGCGATAGTGGCGATCTCAGCCAGCTTGTGGCGCGTGGTCTGCATCTCGAACATGGGCGCGCCGAAGATCTTGCGCTCCTTCGTGTATTCAATGGTGAGTTCCAGGGCCCGGTCGATAATGGCCGCTGCAGGCACGGCGATAGACATGCGCTCGTAGGGCAACTGGCCCATCAGCTGCTTGAAACCATGCCCTTCGACGCCTCCCAGAAGTTGATCGACCGGCACGCGCACCCCGTCGAAGAAGAGTTCGGCGGTGTCCGACGCATGCAGGCCGATCTTGTCGAGCAGACGGCCCACGCGGAACCCTGGCAGGCTCTCGGTCTCCACCACGATCAGCGACAGGCCTCGGCTGCCCGCCTCGCCGGTGCGTGCGACCACGATCAGCAGATTGCAGGTGTAGCCGTTGGTGATGAAGGTCTTGGCACCGTCGATCACGTAGTGGTCGCCATCACGGCGGGCGCGGGTGGCGATGGCCTTGAGGTCCGTCCCGCAGCCGGGTTCGGTCATCGCAATGCCGAGCAGCATCTCGCCGCTGCTCAGCTTGGGCAGCCAGCGCTGCTTCTGCTCCTCGGTTCCGTAGTCCATGATGTAGTGCACAGCGATGCTGTTCACCTGGACGTTGTTGGGCATTTCCGCTCTGGTCAACTCATCCTGTACCACCAGCTGGTAGGCAATGCTGGCCCCGGTGCCGCCGTAGGCTTCGGGCATTTCGGGCAGCATGAACCCCATCTCGCCGAAGGGCCGCCAGGTCTCGCGCGGGACGTAGCCCTGTTCGCGCCAAGCGGGCAGGTGCGGAGCCATCTCGGCGGCGATGTAGCGGCGTACCTGGTCGCGAAAGGTCTCGATGTCGCTGTCCATCCAGGGTTGACGGTGCAATTGCGGCAGCATGGGAGCGCTCCTCAGAAGGTTTGTACGATGAAGGTTTGAAAACTTGGCCAGCGATGCGGCCCCGGGTCATGCCCGCATACCCACAACGGGGCGGGCGAAGCGTCGAATCTCTGCGTTCTCAGTCTGTCCAGGGCATATGGTCGGCATTCAGCCCGTGCGCGTCTTGCCCGCCAGTGCATGGCAAGTTGACTTTGCGTGTGCAAGGGAAAACCCGGCTGACTCGACCGGGCCGATGGCGGAGCCGTGAGCAGTCATGCCGCGTGCATCGCTGGGCGACACTCCAAAGCGTTGTTTGAATGCGCGGCAGAAATGGCTGGTGGAGTTGAAGCCCCAGTGAAAGGCGATCGCCGAGACCTGCAGGTGCCGGCAAGCCGGGTCAACGAGTGCCCGCCAGCACGCTTGCAATCGGCTTTCCAGGATGTGGCCGACCACCGTGGTATCGCCCTGCGCAAACAGCGCATGAAGGTAACGCAGTGAAATGCCGTGCGCCGCGGCGATGCGTGCCGGACTCAGGTCATCCTCTTGAAAATGCTGGGCGATGTAGGCCAGTACTCGTTCGCGCAACGCGGCCATGGCCGTGAATCGAGTGGCGCTCTCCGGCTCTGGCAGCGCAATGTCCAGAAGCCCGATCACCGTGCGGCAAAGGGCGACGTGGGCGGAGGGCGGCACGGCGCCGATCTCCTTGGCCAGCCCCATCAGGTGTTGGCTCAGCAGTGAGCCCACGCCTGTGTGGCTGTCAATGCGGCAGGCTGCGGGCGGCTGCTTGCGGCCCGGTAGATGCTCGCGCATGAGCTGCCAGGGAATCATCAACGACACGCTGTGGGTTCGTTCCAGCACCTCATAGTCTTGCCGCTGATCGGTACGCCAGAGGAACATGTCGCCCTCGCAGATTGGCGTGTCCCACTGCTGCAGCTGTACTCGGCCGCTCAGGTTCAGCTGCAGCCCCAGGCAGAACTCATCGTCGAATGGCGAATGTCCAGGAGGAGACTGGTCGACACAAGGACCGGTCACGGTGCATACCAAGGAGGCTCCGGCGAGTTCGTGCCGCCGCAACTTCGCCTGGAATGCAGCAGGCTTCGCCGGGGAGGAAAGACTCCAGCGCTGGAAGGAGTCCTTGAGGATCGCTTCCGTCGCATCTATCCTGCCCTCGATGGGCGCATGGTCGATGGACCATTCCATGGGTGACTGTTGCAGCACTTGTCGTCTCCTGAATCTGCCCCCGGACGCCGCAGTCCATCGGGACCGGAGCGTCGACACCGTGGCGTGCTTTCGTGCGGCGCTCAGGGTGCCCAAGGCATACAGGAAATCGTAGGCAGCGGTGCTTGGCGCGGCAATGACGGATGGTCTCGATCAACTGACAAGGCACCTCTTTCGACGGATGGGGGAGCGAGGCAACCCCGCAACCGAGCGGCCCTGCGCTAACCTCCCGGCATCGACGGCGAACTGAAGATGCAAGGAGACGATGATGGATCTGGGTGCAATGCTGGCAGGCAAGCGGGTGCTGGTCACGGGGGCCTCGTCGGGCCTGGGCGAGAACTTCGCTCGGCTGGCTGCTGGTTGCAAGGCCAAGGTAGTGATTGGGGCGCGGCGCAAGGCGCGGCTCGACAAGCTCGCCCAGGAGCTCGAAAAGCTCGGTTCGCCTCAGGTCACGGTGCTGGAAATGGATGTGGCTTCCGAGCAGTCCATCGACGACGCCTTCGCCGAGATAGACGCCTCGGGCACCATCCTCGACGTGGTGGTCAACAACGCCGGGGCTGCCAACGACGGCCTGTCGCTCACGCTGCCCGCGGCCGACTTCGACTCGCTGATGGAGACCAACGTGCGCGGCGTGTGGCTGGTGGCCGCGCGTGCCGCGCAGCGCTGGGTGGATGCGGGGCGGGGAGGCTCAGTCATCAACATCGCATCGATCCTGGGCGAACGCGTGATGCCGGGCGCCATGCTGTATGCCACGTCCAAGGCTGCAGTCGTGCACATGACCAAGAGCCTGGCGCTCGAATGGGCGCGCCACGGCATCCGTGTCAATGCCATCGAGCCGGGCTACATCAGCACCGAGATGACCGATGCCATGTGGGATACCGACCATGGCAAGGCGCTTATCAAGCGCATCCCGATGCGCCGCCTGGGCAAGCCGGAGGAGCTCAACGGTCTGTTCCTGCTGTTCGCGACCGAGGCCGGGTCGTGGATGACCGGCGCCTGCGTGCCGGTGGATGGCGGGCATCTGTGCTCGTCGCTTTGAGTGCGACCGCGTCGAAGCAGCGCTACGTCTTTTGGGTGCGCGAACGATAGACGCCTGGCGTGCTGCCGGTCCATGACTTGAAGGCCCGCTGGAAGGCGGTGCCGTCGGCGAACCCCAACTCGGCGGCGATGGCGCTCAGCGCGGCATCGGTGCTGGTCAACCGAACGATCGCCATGTCGCGCCGCAACTCATCCTTCAGCACCTGAAAGGACTTGCCCTCCACGGCCAGATGCCGCTGCAGTGCGCTGACCGACACGTGCAAGCGCTGCGCGGCGACAGTCAGATCGGGCCACTCCGGGCACGCTTGCTGCAATAGCGCGCGCACCCGCGCGCTGGCTGTCCGCTCGATTAGACGCGGGCCGATCAGGTTGCCCGGTGTGGCACGCAAAAAGGTCTGGAGCGCGGCGGTGTCACGGCGCATCGGCTGCGTGAATGCGGATGCCTCGAACCAGACCGCCGACCGCGCCTGCCCGAACCGCAACGTGCCCGAGAAGATTTGGGCATAGTCTGCGGCATGCGGCGGTGGCTCGAAGGCAAAATCGAGCCCTCTGGGCACCAGCCGGCCGCCGTGCAGCCATACCAGCAGACGCCAGAAAACGCGCAACAGCAGCCCGTGCAGGAAGTCTGAATGTTTTCCCGGGGCGTGGCGCATGTCCAGAGCAGCACCCTTGAGCAAGCCATCAGAGACGGGCACAAGCGCCACGTCGTCCTGCAGCAGGGCGAAGGATGCACTCACGCGCTGCAAGGCGGCTGCCAGCGTCTTGGCCCCGAGCGTAGAGCGAGCCATCAGCGCAAAGCTGCCGCAGCGCAACGGCCGACCGTGTAGATGGCCCAGGCATTCGTCGTCCAAGCTGTCCTTCACGGCACTGAAGAGTGCGATGTATTGCTCCATGGTCACACGCGACTGCTCCAGATGCAGCAGCGACTCGGCGATGCGGGCCTGCGCCAGAACGCCATCCAGCCAGGACTCGGTGGCCAGTCCTTTGCTGCGCGCGCCGTCGAGCAGGCCATGCACGGCAAAAACAGGAACAGTGACGACGGGTTTCAACATGGTCAAAGGGAACAACGATAGCTGGCGCTGAATCCGAAATTACACCAAGAAAACGGCCCGCAAACCGATGGAACGTCGCTATGCCCACGATCATCTTGCGCTGGTGCCCACGCCGATCGGCGCTGTGCATGTCGCGGGCAACTGCGCGACGGTCAATATGACAAATGGCGAACCAACGCCTATGTCGCGTAGCAGATGCTCGCACTATCAACGCTATGGCATCCCCTGCACACGCACGGGATAGCGCACGAAGGCAGGCTCTTTCCCTTCAGATCCATTCCCAAAAAGTCCGCGTTGCTGGCAGTGCTCGCTGGACGCAAGCGCGCTGGGTGGCACGACGGATGCTACGGGCACGTCGGCGCCATGCAAGCGTGCGAGCAAGACTGTGGATTCCTGCGTGGTGATGCGCTGCGCGATGGCGGCATTGATTTGCGCAGCCCGGCGCGTGCGCGCTGCATGGCTTGCATAGTCCGGGCCGCGCAGATCTTCCAAGCCCAGCACCTCAACGAGCCGCGCCCAGAAGTGGTCTTCGAGCGCGCCCAGCGAGATCAGTACGCCATCGGCGGTTTCAAAGACGCCATAAGCAGGCTTGGCCAGGATGTCCTCGCGCTGCTCGCGCACCGATGACAGCCCTGCCTCGTGGAAGTGGCCCAGGCGCGGATTCATCCAGTGCGCGGCACAGTCGGTGAGAGAGACGTCCAGATATTGGCCCTGGCCCGTGCGCTGGCGTTGCAGCAGCGCCGCCAGTGTGCTCGACAGCGCATACATGGCGCCACACAGGTCCGCCAGCGGAATGCCCGCGCCATGGTCGGGATGGGCCGCATCGCTGCCCGAGAGCGCGAGTACGCCCGCGGCAGCCAGATAGTTGATGTCGTGGCCCGGCATCTGCGCCAGGGGCCCGTGTTGACCATAGCCGCTGAGAGAGACATAGACGAGGCGTGAATTCAGCGCGGCCAGCGCCTCATAGCTGAAGCCCAGCCGCTTCATGACACCGGGGCGGAAGCCTTCGACCACCACGTCGGCGTCGGGCACTTGCTGGCGAAGCGCCTCGGCTTGTTGCGGATCCTTGAGGTCCACCATGAGGCTGTGCTTGCCCCGGTTGACCGCGGCAAACAGGCCCGGTGCGATTTTGCGGGCATTGTCGCCGTGTGGCGGGCGCTCGATCTTGATCACGTGGGCGCCCAGTTCGACCAGGTTTTGCGTGAAGAAGGGACCGGGCAGCAGCTCGGAAAAGTCCAGCACGCGAAGGCCGTGCAAGGGCAGTGAGGAAGAAGTGGACATGGGCGGTCAGCAGTCAGACAAGGAAGAGGGAGGCTCGGCAGTGCCAAAAGTCATCGCGCCGACTCTGCGCAGAGCCTGCAGATAGCGGTCATGGTTCTTGGCCAGGCGATCGGGTGGCCCCGCCAGGCTGATGGCCAGGGGCTCCTTGCCCAGCATGCCGGAGATGGCCAGCGCATCCATGCCCTCGCCGCCTTCGCTGTGGGTCTGGTACCAGCCGCGCAGACGGCTTTCGGCGACTTCGGCCGCAATGGCGTAGGGATCGGTGACGGTGCTGTCGGTGATCTTGCGCAGCGGCTTGAGGCGCAACTGTCGCCCGATTTCCTCTGAAGTCTGAGTGCCCAGCAGGGCTTTGCCCATGGCTGAGGTATGGAGTGCGATGCGCTCGCCCACATTGAGTACGTAGCGCAGCGGGTGCTTGCCTTGCTGGACGGCGACCGCGCGCACGGTGCCGTTGTCGAGCCGGCCGACGAAGGATGTCTCGCCCGTGGCCTCGGCCAACAAGTCTGCCGCCTCCGTGCCGGCACGCAGCAGCGGGTCGTTGTGCGCGATCTCGAGCGCGATCTGGTGCAAGCGCCCGGTGGGATAGAAGCGCCGCGTCCGCGCGGTTCGCATGAGGTAGCCCTCCTCGTGCAGCGTGTGCAGCAAGTCCGAGCAACTGCTCTCGGGCAGGTTGAGCAGTCGGGCGATCTCGGAGTTGGAAAGCTCGCGTTTTTCCATCGCGAACATGTCGAAGACGGCCATGGTGCGGGCCGATGCGGGTACGAAATTTGGCATGGTGCACGCAATTTTCCTACGAAATTCCGTAGTTGTCACCGATCCTTTGAAATTCTAGTGGTGCCCTCTTGGCTATGCGGAGGTGGCTTATCGATAGGGCTACGGCAAGGCTTTGAGAGTCTTTCCCTCTTTCGGGAGGGCATTTCTGGCTAGGGTGTGGCTGGTGTCGTGTCGGTTCTAAGGGAAAACCCTTGAACTTTCAGAAGTTCACTAAAATACAATAGGTCGCAGTTGATTGCGGTATTTCGTAGAAAGGTATGAAGATGGACTTGGGAATCAGAGGTCGTGTCGCGGTGGTTACGGGCGGTGCCCGGGGCATCGGTGCCGAAACGGCGCGCGCCCTGGCGGCCGAAGGAGTGAAGCTGGTGGTGTCCGACATCGACCTCGTGGCGGCCGAGGCGGTTGCGGGCGAAATCCGGGCCCAAGGCGGTCAGGCCATCGGTGTGCGCTGCAACGTGACCGACAAGGCCGAGGTGCGCGATATGGCGGCTGCGGGCGTCGAGGCGTTCGGCGCCGTGGACATCCTGGTCAACAACGCAGGCTTCAACAAGGACCGCTATCTCACCAAGATGGCCGAGACCGAGTGGGATTCGGTGGTGGACGTGGTGCTCAAGGGCGCGTTTCATTGCAGCCGCGCCGTGCTGCCCGGGATGATGGAGCGCCAGTGGGGGCGCATCGTCAACATCTCCTCGCGCTCGGTCTTCGGCAACCCTGGCCAGACCAACTACAGCGCGGCCAAGATGGGCTTGATCGGCTTCACACGCGCCTTGTCGCTGGAGCAGGCCAAGTTCGGTATCACCGTCAATGCGGTGGCTCCAGGCTTCGTCGAAACCGAACTGATGCAGGCCAACCCCGGCTACCCCAAGCTGCGCGAGCTTGCGCTGGCCAAGAACCCCGTGGGCTTCCTGGGCGCACCCGACGACATTGCCTCCGCCGTGACCTTCATGGCCTCGGAACGGGCGCGCTACATCACCGGCGTGACGCTGTACGTGACAGGCGGGCGCTTTTCTTCTTGATGACCGTGAGTAACCAACACTATGAACTTCGACTTCACTTCCGACCAGATTGCGCTGCGTGACAGCGTCCGCCGCTACCTGCGCAACGTGGTGAGCCCGCGTATCGCCGAGTGCGAAAAGGAAAAACACATTCCGCTGGATCTGCTCGCGGGCCTGAGCGAGTTTGGCTACATCGGCGGCATGCTGCCCGAGGATGCCGGTGGCCTGGGCTTGGACTTCGTGACGTGGGCCATGCTGATCGAGGAGGCGGGTTACTGCTGGGGCGCGTTGCGCACCATCGTCAACACCACCAACATCTTCATGCGCCTGGTCAACGGGCTGGGAACGCCTGAGCAGAAGACGCATTTCCTTGAGCCGGTGCTCGCGTCGAAAAAAGCGACCGCCGTGGCTTTCAGCGAGCCCAACCATGGCTCGAACCCCGCGGGCATCGAGGCCCGTGCCGAGGACAAGGGAAACCACTACCTCCTGAGCGGCACCAAGCTGTGGATCACCAATGGCAAGGCGGCTGATTTCCTGATCGTGATGGCCCGGCTGCAGGCAGCTGAGGGAGAGGGCGGCCTGTCGCTGTTCCTGATCGACAAGGCGCAGACGCCGGTCGAGGCGCGCCTGGTTGACAAGATGGTGCTCAAGGCTTCGGGCACATCCGAACTGTTCCTGGACGGCATCAAGCTGCCCAAGTCCGCATTGCTGGGCACCCCAGGCTCAGCGCTCAAGAATGTTGCCATCGGCCTGAACTACGGGCGCCTGAACATCGCCATGGGTGCGGTGGGTGCGGCGCAGGCTGCGCTCGACCTGTCGGTGGAATACGCCAAGACCCGTAAGCAGTTCGGCAAGCCCATCGGGCAGTTCCAACTGGTGCAAAAGCACATCGTGGACATGCTGGTGCGTACCGAAGCAGCGCGCGCCCTGGGCTACAAGGCGGCGATGTCGATGGAAAACGGCCTTCCCTCGCGCATTGAGTGCTCGCTGGCCAAGCTCTATGCCGCAGAGGCTGCGCACGAAGTGGCCAAGATGGCCATCGCAGTGCATGGCGGCATCGGCTATTCGACCGAATACCCGCTGGAGCGCATCTTCCGCGATACCGCTGGGGGAGTGATTCCCGAAGGTACAGCGGAGATCCAGACGCTGATCGTCGGGCGCGAAGTGCTGGGCATGTCGGCGATTGCCTGAGGGAAGACGCATGGACACGAGCACCCTTCCAGCGCCCCAAGCCATTGCCTCGTTGCGCTACCACTGGGAAGACCTGGAGCCGGGCCTGAGCTTCGAGACATCAAGCCGCACCGTCACCGAGGCGGACGTGGTGGGCTTCGCCGCGCTAAGCGCTGACTACAACCGCCTGCACGTCGATACACAGTACGCCGCTCAGTCGCCCTGGGGCACGCGCATCGCGCACGGCATGTTGGTGGCCTCGATTCTCTCGGGCTTGAACACGCGCACCGTCATCAATCAACTGCTGGAGCCGTCGCTCATCGGCCTGCTGGAGATGACGTACCGCTTTCCCAAGCCGACGCTGATCGGCGACACCCTGCACGGCCGCATCGAAGTCGCGAGTCGCAAGCCAACGTCCAACCCCGCGCGCGGCATCGTCGTCTTCCGTCGGCAGGCCATCAACCAGCGTGGCGAAGTCGTCTGCGAGTGCGATGCAACCATGATGGTTGCGCGCCGGGTTACCTGAGTTTTCTTCAACAAGAGGCTGAACATGATCCGTACCGAAATCGGCTACACCACCATTGACAAGATCACCGTGCGCGAAAAAGACCTGGCCAAGGAACTGCTGGGCCAGGTGGACTTCGTAGACATGATGATGCTGGCCATCCTGGGCCGCATGCCCGACGAGCGTGAGAAGAAGATGATCAATCTCATCCTCGTGACCGCGTGCGACCACGGCCTGACGCCCAGCGCGATGAGCGCGCGCCTGACCTACCTCGGCGCACCCGAGGCCATGCAGGCCGCCGTGGCCGCCGGACTGCTCGGCGCGGGCAGCGTCTTCCTGGGCACGACGCAGAATGCGGCCGAACTGCTCATCAACGCGGCACGCGACCTGAAGGACGAAGACGGCGACGATGCATTTGTCGCCTGCGCGCGCGAAACCATCCGCCACGCACGCGAGAAAAAGCAGCCCATCTACGGCGTGGGGCATCCCATCCACATCCACGGTGACCCGCGCATTCCGACCCTGGCCGCTGTCTCGCGCGACAACGGCTGCTTTGGCAAGCACTGGCGCCTGATGTACGCCATCGAGCGCGTGTTCCGCGACGAGATGGGCAAGAACTTGCCGATGAATGCGGTCGGCGCCATCGGCTCGATCATCGGCGACATGGGGCTGGACCCCCTGCTGGCACGCGGCTTCATGCTTGTTGGCCGCGCGGCGGGCCTGATCGGCCACCTCTACGAAGAGCGCCAAAACCCCATCGGACAGCAACTGTGGGATCTCGTCCTGGAGCAGGACCCGCGCAATGAAATCCCGGGCAAGCGCCGCGGCGCTGAGTGAGGTGTGCCATGAAGGACGAAACGCAAGGCATGATGTTCCAGAACTTGGACTTGCTGATGGAGCCGCGCTCGGTGGTCGTGGTCGGAGCTTCCGACCGGCCGGCAAGCCTGGGGCAGCGCGCGCTGACCAACCTTATCAAGCACTCGAAATTCCAGGGTGAGTTGTTCCTGGTCAACGCCACCAAGGACGAGGTCATGGGCCGGCGCAGCTACCGCCGTGTCGAAGACCTTCCCTGTGCGCCCGATCTCGCTGTGGTCGCCGTACCTGCCAATGTCGCCAACGATGTCCTCGAAGCCTGCGGCAAAAAGGGCATCCGTTTTGCCGTGGTGCTGACCTCGGGCTTCGGCGAGGCGGGCGAAGAGGGCAAGCGCCTGGAAGCACGCATGCGTCAGATTCCAGGTGAAACGGGAATCCGCATTTACGGGCCGAATTGCCCCGGTCTGACAAACACCAACAAGGGCTTGGGTTTCACCTTTTCCCCGTCCTTCGAGCATGACCGCATGACCGGGCCGATCGGCCTGGTGACGCAAGGCGGCGGATTGGGGCGCACCTTCCTGCAGGCATGTGATCGCGGCGTGGGCATCGGGCTGTGGTGCTCCAGCGGCAATGAGGCGGATCTCACCGTGAGCGACTACATCCACCACATGGTCTCGATGCCCGAGATCAGGGTCATCGTCACCCTGCTCGAAGGCATCAACGACCCGCCGCGTTTCGCGCAAGCGGCGCTGAAGGCTGCCGCGCACGGCAAGCCCATTGTGGCGCTCAAGGTCGGCAAATCGGAATACGGAATCAAGGCCACGCAATCGCACACAGCGGCGCTATCGGGCACCGCCGAGATCAACAGCACAGCCTTCAGGCAATTGGGCATCATCGAAGTCGATGACATCGACGAATTGATCGACACCGCCGCTTTGCTGGCGCGCGGCGTGCCAAAGAAGGATGCGCGCGTGGCGGTCTATTCCTTTTCGGGCGGCACAGTGGCGCTGGCGGCCGACATGCTCGGCCTGGCAGGTCTCGCACTGGCCGAGTTCGATCCGGCCACGGGCGCGAAGCTGCGCGAGTTACTGCCGTCGTATGCGGCCTTTGACAATCCGGTAGACACCACGGCCGAGATACTGGTCAACCCCGAGATCAGCTTTGGTTCTTTGCTCGCCGTGGCACGCGATCCCAATGTGGATGTGGTGCTGTACCCAATCCCGATGGAGTACGGCGCGACCACGCGTGCAGCCGCCGAGAACATGGTCAAAGTGCAGGCACAAGTCGATACACCGATCATGCCAGTTTGGCTCAGCGACCGGCTAGGCGAGGGCTTCCAGGTCATGGTCGCGGGCGGCTTGGTGCCCGTGCGCAGCCTAGGCAAAGCCATCAAGGCGCTGCGGTGCTGGAACAACTTCGGTAAACGTCAGCGTGGCTTCGATGCGGACTGGCTTCCCGCCATCTGCACCGAGAAGCATCACGCGGAGCAAGGCGTGCGCAAGGTCTACGGGGAATCCGAAGGCAAGGCGTTGCTCGCTGGTGCAGGCGTGCGTGTGCCCTCTGGGCGCGTGGCGCGCAATGCGCAGCAAGCGGTGGAAATCGCGGCTGAAATCGGTGGCGCCGTGGTCGCCAAGATCGCCAGTGCCGACATCCTGCACAAGTCCGACATTGGTGGGGTGATGGTTGGCCTGCGGACCGAAGCAGAAGTGCGTGCGGCCTGGGACTCGATCATGGCCAGCGCGCAAAAGGCTTGCCCGCAGGCGGACATCGACGGCCTGTTGATTGAGCAGATGGCTGATCTCAAGCAGGGCGTGGAGACCTTCATTGGCGTCCACTGTGATCCCTTGTTTGGCCCCATCCTGACCTTTGGGCTTGGCGGCATATACGTCGAGCTATTCAAGGACGTGAGCCGCCGCCTGCTACCGATCACACCTCGCGATGCCGGAGAAATGATCCGCGAAACCCGCTGCCACGAGCTGCTCAAAGGCTTCCGTGGCAGTCCCGCCACCGACATCACGGCGCTCGAAAAGATGTTGGTGGCTGTCTCGGATTTTGTCGTCCAAGGGAATCACCGTATCCAGGAAATGGATCTGAATCCCGTGATCGTCAGCACTGCAGGCGTGATGGCGCTCGACGCCGTTCTCATCACAGCGCAGACAGCCCCCTGATTTGCAAATATTCAAAGGAGATATTCACATGATTTCGCGACGCATGTTTTCCACAGGCACCCTGTTCGGCGTGTTGTCAGCAACTGTCGGACTGCCGGTGCATGCTGATACCTTCCCGGATCGCCCCATCAAACTCGTGGTGCCGTTCACTGCGGGCGGCCTTACCGACAATCTGGCGCGTGTTACGGGGCAATACGCCTCGAAGGTGCTGAACCAGCCCATCGTTGTGGACAACCGCCCCGGTGCAGGGGGTGGACTGGGAGCCATGGCTGTGGCACAAGCCACGCCTGATGGCTATACCGTCCTTCTGGGAACGCAAGGCACCCAAGCGACTAACTTGGCCCTTTACAAGAGCATCCGCTACAAGGATGGCGACTTCCGAGCCGTTCAGGGCCTGATGGCCATTCCCAATGTGCTCGTCGTCAATGCCTCAAAGCCTTACAAAAATCTGGCCGAACTCGTTGCATATGCCAGGAAGAATCCGGAGGCATTGACCTATTCGTCTCCGGGCGTTGGAACCGGCTCGCACCTGGCTGCGGAACTGTTCCAGACTGTGGCGGGAATCAAGCTCCGTCATGTTCCGTACAGAGGTAGCGCTCCCTCTATCACTGACCTGATCGCAGGCAACATCGATCTGAGCTTCGACTATCCGGTTACCACGGTACCGCATATCAAGTCGGGCAAGTTGCGCGCGATCGCCATGACCGGGCTGGAGCGCGTGCCCGTGCTGCCGGAGGTGCCTACTTTGAGCGAGCTGGGCTATGCCAAAGCTACGGCCGAATCATGGTTGGGTGTATTTGCGCCGCGCGAAACTCCCGACGCTGTCATGCAGAAATTGCAGTTGGCCTTTGCGCAGTCCATCGAGGACAAGGGCGTGCAGGAAAAGTTTGTCGAATTTGGTGGCGTTCCACTGCGCAAGTCTGGCAAGGCGTTTGAGGCTTTCGTGCGCGACGAAGTCGTGAGGTGGAAACAGGTGGTTGAGAAGTCAGGGGCGACTTTGGATTGAACTTTATCGACTCGGTATTCCGCCTGCAAAGCGCTGCCCGAGATGCATCGCGTGGCCGCTCGCCACCCCTTCCATTCGAGCGTCTGGCTGCGGTCAACCGGGTTTTGCCTTGTGCATACAAAGTCAACTCGCCATGCACTGGCGGGCAAGACGCGTATGTGCCGAGTGCCCAGAATACCGCCTGGTAGTACACCCAGGGGCGGCCCGTGGTCGTTCGGCATCGATGCATTCGCATGAATGCTTCTTCGGCAACGGCATGTCGGTGTGCTCACCCGAATAGCCCAGCAACCAGGAGAGAGTGAATGTCTGTCTGCGCCGCGCCTTTGCGCGACATGCTGATTGATGCGGTGATGCGCGAACGTCGTTCCGTGCGCGCCTTTCTGCCGACCCCGGTGCCGCAAGAAACGGTGGCCGAGATCCTGTCGGTGGCCGCCAGCGCGCCCAGCGGCACCAACGTCCAGCCATGGCAGGTCATTGCCGTGGCGGGCGAGGCGAGGAAGCGCCTGTGCGACCGTGTGCTGCACGCCTTTCACCATGAAGAGGGAGAGCACCAGTCCGAATACGACATCTACCCGCCCGAGTTCTTCGAGCCCTACCTGGCCAGGCGGCGCCGGTGCGGCTTTGCGCTCTATGCCGCAGTGGGAATCGCCAAGGGAGATACGGAGGCCATGCGCGCGCAGCATGCGCGCAACTTTGCCTTCTTCGATGCGCCGGTCGGTTTGATCTTCACCTTGGACCGGCGCCTGCCGCTGAGCAATTGGGTGGACTACGGCATGTTCATGCAGAACATCATGCTGGCGGCCCGCGCACGGGGCCTGGAGACCTGTCCGCAGATGGCATGGGTCCTCTACCCGCGCATTCTGGCTGAGACCCTGCAATTACCGGATGGGCAGATGGTGCTGTGCGGCATGGCACTGGGCTATGCCGACCCGGCGGCCGTGGTGAACCGCGTGCGCACCGAGCGTGAGCCGGTCGAGAACTTCACACGCTTCAGCGGCTTCTAGAAATCTTGTCATACCAACTAATCGCGTCGTAAGCCGCCTGAGAAATTCAGCCGCCCTGAAGCGGTTGATCGACCGGGCCTTGTCCTGATGGGTAGGGTCATGCATGGATGTATGCCCTATGGGGCTGGCGGGGTGAACCCACAAAGAGGAGTAAGCAATGTCTACCTACGCCGCGCCCTTGCGCGACATGCTGTTCACGATGAAGGAAGTCGGAGGCCTGGATGCGATCTGTGCCCAGCCGGGCCATGAAGAAACCACGCCCGACCTAGTCGAGGCCATCCTGCAGGAGGCTGCCCACTACGCCACCGGCGTGCTTGATCCGCTGAACCGCACCGGCGACGTGCAGGGCGCGCGCTGGCACGACGGCCAGGTCACGCCAGCCGATGGCTTTCGCGAAGCCTGGGCCAGCTTCTGCGAGAACGGCTGGAACGGCATGCCCGCTGCCACCGAATGGGGCGGCCAGGGCCTGCCCACGCTGGTGTCCACGGCCGTGCTGGAGATGTGGAAGTCGTCCAACCTCGCGTTCAGCCTGTGCCAGATGCTCACGCTGGGCGCGGTGGAAGCCATTGCGCACCATGGCAGCGACGCACTCAAGCGCCGCTTCCTGGCGCCCATGGTCGCGGGCCGCTGGACCGGCACCATGAACCTCACCGAGCCCCAGGCAGGCTCCGACCTGGCGGCGCTGCGCAGCCGCGCCGTGCCCGAGGGCGACCACTACCGCGTCAGCGGCAACAAGATCTTCATCACCTGGGGCGAGCACGACATGGCCGAGAACATCGTCCACCTCGTGCTGGCGCGCCTGCCCGATGCGCCGCCGGGCGTGAAAGGCATCTCGCTGTTCCTGTGCCCGAAGTACCTGGTCAACGACGACGGCACCCTGGGCGAACACAACGATCTGGCCTGCACTTCCATCGAACACAAGATGGGCATCCACGGCAGCCCCACGGCGTCGATGAGCTTTGGCGACCGCGGGGGCGCGATCGGCTACCTGGTCGGCGAGCCGAACCAGGGGCTGGCCTGCATGTTCACGATGATGAACCATGCGCGGCTGAACGTCGGCCTCGAAGGCGTGGGCATCGCCGAGCGCGCCTATCAGCGCGCACGCGCCTACGCGCTGGAGCGGGTGCAGGGCAAGCCACTGCTCAGCGGCAGCACCACCATCGCCGGCCACCCGGACGTGCGGCGCATGCTGATGGACATGAAGGCCCGCACCGAGGCCATGCGCGCATTGGCCTATTTCTGCGCCGGCCAGATGGACCGCGCCGCAGGCCACGCCGACGCGCAAGAGCGCGAGCAGGCACTGGCCCTGGTCGGCCTGCTGATCCCGGTGGTCAAGGGCTGGTGCACCGACAGCGCACAGGGCATCACGTCCGATGGTGTGCAGGTGCATGGCGGCATGGGCTACGTCGAGGAAACCGGCGCCTCACAGCACTTGCGCGACGCGCGCATCACGACCATCTACGAAGGCACGACGGGCATCCAGGCAAACGACCTGATTGGCCGCAAGCTGGCGCGAGAGGGCGGGCGCACGCTGAAGGCGCTGCTGGGCCGCATCGACGGCGATGCGCGCCGGTTGGCCGAGATGCCCGATGCCGCGCTGGCGCAGATCGGCGGCGTGTTAGCGGCTTCAGCGCGTGCGCTGGGGGACGCGGCCGACTGGCTGCTGGCCCACGACGACCAACCCGCGCAGTGCGCGGCGGGCGCCGTGCCCTTCTTGCGGCTGGCGGGCACGGTGATCGGCGGCTGGCTGTCGGCGCGCATGGCCGAAGCCGCCACTGCGCAACTCGCGGCGAGATCGGGCGATGCGGGCTTTCTCGGCGCCAAGCGTGCCACGGCCAGCCACTACGCGGCGCATGTCCTAGTGCAGGCGCCGACGTTGCGCGACATCGTCACGGGCGGCGCCGCCAGCACGCTGGCCCTGGCGGATGATCAACTCTGAATGATCCTGAAAGGAAACCCTCCCATGAAAATCCTGGTTCCCGTCAAGCGGGTGGTTGACTACAACGTCAAGGTCCGCGTCAAGAGCGATGGCAGCGGCGTGGACATCGCCAATGTCAAGATGAGCATGAACCCCTTTGACGAGATCGCCGTCGAGGAAGCCGTGCGCCTGAAGGAAAAGGGCCTGGTGACCGAAGTCATCGCCGTCTCCTGCGGCGTGGCCCAGTGCCAGGAAACCCTGCGCACCGCCATGGCCATCGGCGCCGACCGCGCCATCCTGGTGGAGACCGATGCCGACCTGCAGCCCCTGGCCGTGGCCAAGCTGCTCAAGGCCCTGGTGGACAAGGAACAGCCCCAGCTCGTCATCCTGGGCAAGCAGGCCATCGACGACGACGCCAACCAGACCGGCCAGATGCTGGCGGCCCTGGCCGACCTGCCGCAAGCCACCAACGCCAGCAAGGTCGAGCTGGCAACCGACAAGGTCAACGTGACCCGTGAAATCGACGGCGGCCTGGAAACCCTGGCCCTCTCCCTGCCGGCCGTCATCACCACCGACCTGCGCCTGAACGAGCCGCGCTACGTCACGCTGCCCAACATCATGAAGGCCAAGAAGAAGCAGCTGGACACCGTCAAGCCCGAAGACCTCGGCGTGGATGTGGCCCCGCGCCTGAAGACCCTGAAGGTCAGCGAACCCGCCAAGCGCGGTGCCGGCGTGAAGGTGGCCGACGTGGCCGCTTTGGTGGAAAAACTCAAGAACGAAGCGAAGGTGATCTGACATGACCGTACTCGTAATCGCTGAACACGACAACGCATCCATCAAGGGCGCGACGCTCAACACCGTGACGGCCGCCGCAGCCTGCGGCGGCGACGTGCACGTGCTGGTGGCCGGCCACAACGCCGGTGGCGCAGCCGCTGCCGCCGCGCAGATCGCCGGCGTTGCCAAGGTCATCCACGCCGACGGCGCCAGCCTGGCCCACGGCTTGGCCGAGAACGTTGCCGCGCAAGTGTTGGCCATCGCTTCCAGCTACAGCCACATCCTGTTCCCCGCCACCGCCAGCGGCAAGAACACCGCCCCCCGCGTGGCTGCCAAGCTCGATGTGGCCCAGATCAGTGACATCACCAAGGTGGTGAGCGCCGACACCTTCGAGCGCCCCATCTACGCCGGCAACGCCATAGCCACCGTGCAGTCGGGCGATGCCGTGAAGGTCATCACCGTGCGCACCACCGGCTTTGACGCCGCCGCCGCCACGGGTGGCAGCGCTGCGGTGGAAACCGCCGCTGCGGCCGCCGACGCAGGCAAGAGCAGCTACGTGGGCAGCGAGATCGCCAAGAGCGACCGCCCCGAACTCACCGCCGCCAAGATCATCGTCTCCGGCGGCCGCGCCCTGGGCAGCAAGGAAAAGTTCGACGAAGTCATCACCCCCCTGGCCGACAAGCTGGGCGCTGCCATCGGCGCCAGCCGCGCTGCCGTGGATGCGGGCTACGCCCCCAACGACCTGCAGGTGGGCCAGACGGGCAAGATCGTCGCGCCGCAGTTGTACATCGCGGCCGGCATCTCGGGCGCCATCCAGCATCTGGCCGGGATGAAAGATTCCAAGGTGATCGTGGCCATCAACAAGGACCCGGAGGCGCCGATCTTCAGCGTGGCCGACTATGGGCTGGAGGCGGACCTTTTCGCGGTTGTGCCGGAACTCGTCAAGGCCATTTAAATTGGATGAGATACACCATGGAGCTTCGGCATTTGCGTTGCTTTATAGCGGTGGCCGAAGAACTTCACTTCGGCCGCGCAGCGGAAAAGCTGCACATCGATCAGTCCCCTTTGTCGCGCACCATCAAGGAGATAGAGGAAGAGCTCGGGGTGCAACTGTTCACGCGAACCACGCGAAGCACCCGCCTGACCTTTGCCGGAATGGCATTCCTGGAGCGGGTGCCGCGAATCTTCGAAGCTCTGAAACAGGCGTGTGACGGCGTCAAGTCCGCCGCCAGTGGGTTTCAGCGACAGTTGCGCATCGCTTTGTCCGATGGCATCACGCCCTCGCGGATGCCGACGCTGCTGGCCAGGTGCCGAGAGGAAGATCCAGAGATTGACATTCGGTTATTTGAGGTGCCGTTGGACCAACAGGTCAAGGGTCTGCACGATGACCTGTATGACGTCGGTTTTTCGATGGCCGAAGAGGTGGGCGACGGCATTGTGGTCAGGCCTGCATGGGAAGACGAGCTGATGGTGGCGGTCCCAGCCCGCCATCCTGTGCTGGCCCACAAGCACGTTCCGTTGGAAGAAGTGTTGCGCTATCCGCTGGCGCTATGCGATCCGGCGATATGCGAAGGCCATGCACGCCAAGTTGATCGTGTTTTGCAGCGCTACGAGCAACAGCCACTGATCGCCCAGCGCGTGGCGTCCTATGAGGTGATGATGACCTTGGTCTCCGCCGGATTGGCACTTGGTTTGGCGGGCGCAGCGCACATTGCATCCGGCCGTGGGCCAGGTGTTGTGGCCCGGCGCTTGGCGGGCAAGTCGCAGATGCTGGCCACGTATCTGCTGCACCGTGACGTGGAGCCCTCCGAAATGCTGGCCCGGTTCATCGCACGAGTGGCCTCCATTGATTCGGCAGATGGCTCTAGCGCCGCCGAGGACTCCTGATCCACCTGCTGAAAGGACCCAAGCCATGACCCGATTCCTGCCGCTTCTGGTGGTCGCCGCACTGACGGCCTGTGGGCCATCCCAACCGACGGAAACTGTGGACTTCCTCGTGGCTCATCCTGAGCGCCTCAAAGAAGTCCAGCGCCTGTGCAAGGAAGACCGAGCAAAGGCCGGCGAGGAACTCTGTCGCCGTTCGGCCGAAGCCGCCAACCGGCGCTTCTTCGGCGATCGACCGGAACAGAAATCCAAATAGCGCCTCTCGCCGTCGCCTGGCAGCGACAAAGTTCTCCCTGTTACCTCATCACGCCGCAGCGCGCTCGCGCATGCGGCGTTTCTATTGTGTACGCCGCAGCAAGAAGTCTGGCTTTTTGGGTCTGAATCTCCGCCATAACGGTCTTTGACCGGCCTGCACGCTCGCCTTGATCCTCAGCACTACGGCACGTCCCTGTGCCGTAGTAGGAGGTTGACCAATGCAGGGAACGAACGTGCTGTTCGGGCAGATCGCCGTGGTGTTCGGCATCGTGATCGCGGGTGTGTGGGGCGCCACGCAATGGACGGCCGCCGCACTGGGCCATCAGTTGCGCCTGGGCTCGCCCTGGTTCGAGTTCCTGGGCACGCCGGTCTATCACCCGTGGCGGCTGTTCGAGTGGTGGTTCTTCTTCGATGCCTATGCGCCGCAGGTCTTCGACAGGGGCGGTGCCATCGCGGGCGGCAGCGGCCTGCTGGCGGTTGTGGTCGCCATCGGCATGTCGATCTGGCGCTCGCGCCAGTCCAAGCTGGTCACGACCTATGGCTCGGCGCGCTGGGCGAATGCGCAGGACATTCGCAAGGCCGGGCTGACGAACCCGGCCGGCGTCTTCCTCGGACAGCACGATCGCCAGTACCTGCGGCATGAAGGGCCGGAACACGTCCTGACCTTCGCGCCCACGCGCTCGGGCAAGGGGGTTGGTCTGGTGGTGCCCACGCTGTTGTCCTGGCCGGCCTCGGCCGTCATCCACGACATCAAGGGCGAGAACTGGAGCATCACCGCTGGCTGGCGCTCGCGCTTCTCGCACTGCCTGCTGTTCAACCCGACCGATGCCCGCTCAGCCGCCTACAACCCGCTGCTGGAGGTGCGGCGCGGCGCGCATGAGGTGCGCGACGTGCAGAACATCGCGGACATTCTGGTCGATCCCGAAGGGGCGCTGGAGCGGCGCAACCACTGGGAGAAAACTTCGCATGCGCTGCTGGTCGGCGCGATCCTGCACGTGCTCTACGCGGGCGAGGACAAGACGCTGCGTGGCGTGGCCAACTTCCTGTCCGATCCGGCATGCCCGTTCGAGCTGACCCTGCACCGGATGATGACCACGGCGCACCTTGGCGATGCGCCGCATCCGGTGGTGGCATCCGCCGCGCGCGAAGTGCTCAACAAGAGCGACAACGAGCGCTCGGGCGTGCTGTCCACCGCCATGTCCTTCCTCGGCCTGTACCGCGATCCGACGGTGGCCGAAGTCACCTCGCGCTGCGACTGGCGCATCGCCGACTTGATCGCATCCGAATCCCCGGTGTCGCTGTATCTGGTGGTGCCGCCTTCGGACATTTCTCGGACGAAGCCGCTGATCCGCTTGATCCTCAACCAGATCGGCCGGCGCCTCACGGAATCGCTCGACGGTAGCGATGGCATCGTGCGCCGCCACAAGCTGCTGCTGATGCTCGACGAGTTCCCCGCGCTGGGTCGGCTGGACTTCTTCGAGACGACCCTGGCCTTCATGGCGGGCTATGGCATCCGCAGTTTCCTTATCGCGCAGTCGCTCAACCAGATCGACAAGGCGTATGGGCAGAACCATTCGATTCTGGACAACTGCCATGTGCGCGTGACGTTCGCCACGAACGACGAGCGCACGGCCAAGCGCATCTCCGAGACGCTGGGCACCGCGACCGAGCTGCGCGCGCAGCGCAACTACGCTGGCCACCGACTGGCGCCGTGGCTGGGCCACCTGATGGTGTCGCGCCAGGAGACGGCCCGTCCGCTGCTGACGCCGGGCGAAGTCATGCAGCTTCCGCCTGACGAAGCCGTGGTGATGGTGTCCAGCGTGGCACCGATCAAAGCCAGGAAGCTGCGCTACTACGCGGACAGCAATTTCAAGCAGCGCGTGCTGCCGCCGCCTGTGCTCGCCTGTGGGCGCTATGCCGACGTTCCGCCAGCCCGGCCTGACGACTGGAGCGGGCTGGCGATTCCCGCTGTGCCTGCGACCCCTGACATCGAAGCCATCCAGGGATTCGGTTCCACCGCCGACGACGGTGGCCCCCGCCGCCAACCCGAACTCTCCGAAACCGTCGCCTATGACCCCGAGCTGTCCGCGCCTGCAGCCGACCTCGCGCTGCTCGATGACGAAGACGACACACCGCTTCCCCTTCCGCGCCAGTTGGACCCGGCACTGCAACGCACGGCCCGACTGGCATCCCTCGACCCTGACGACGGAATCGACCTATGAGCCAATACCGCCTCAATCTGTTTATCCAGTCCGAGCATGCCAGGCGGCTCGACGAGCTGGCCGCCAAGAAAGGCGTATCCAAGTCCAGCATCGTTGCCGCAGCCTTGGCATCCTGGCTATCGCCGGACGCCGCCGACCAGCGCGAGGCGGCGATTGCCAAGCGGCTGGATCGGCTGTCGCGCCAGGCCGAGCGCATGGAGCGTGACCAGAACATCCAGATCGAAACGCTGGCGCTGTTCATCCGGTACTTCCTGACCGTCAGCACACCAATTCCCGAGGCGCATCAGGACGCCGCCCGCGCCCAGGGCAAGGCGCGCTTCGAGCAGTTCGTGGAGCAGTTGGGTCGCCACCTGCTGCGCGGGCGCAGCCTGGTGCGTGACGTGGTGGAGGAACTGCATCCCGATCCCACGCGCATGGATGAAGCACAGGAGCGTGCCTGATGAGCGCGGTTCCTTCGTCCTCCTTCACCGCCACCGCGCTGGACCGCCGCATCCGCATGCTACGCACGGCGATGGGGCCGCTGATCGCCGCTGCACTGGAAGACCCGGATGTGGTGGAAATCATGCTCAACCCCGATCGGACGCTCTGGATCGACCGGCTTTCCACGGGCCGCGCGCCAATGGGCGTGGAACTGCCCGAGGTCGACGGCGAACGCATCATCCGCCTGGTGGCTGCGCACGTGGGGGCGGAGGTCCATCGCGGCCAGCCGCTGCTGACCGCCGAACTGCCCGAGACGGGTGAACGCTTCGAGGGCATCCTGCCGCCCGCCGCACCCGGCCCGGCCTTCGCGTTGCGCAAGCGCGCCGTGGGCGTAATCCCGCTGGCGCAGTACGTCAGCGACGAGATGATGACCACGGGGCAGGCAGATTTTCTGGTCCGGGCCGTGCGCGAGCGCCAGAACATCCTGATCGCGGGCGGCACCAGCACCGGCAAGACCACGCTCGCCAATGCGCTGCTGGCCGAGATCGCCGCCACGGGCGACCGCGTGCTGGTACTCGAAGACACCATCGAGCTGCAATGCGCTGCCCGCGACCACGTGCCGCTGCGCACGCGCCAGGGTGTGGTGTCGATGCGGGAACTGGTGCGCTCGTCCATGCGCCTGCGCCCGGATCGCGTCGTGGTCGGCGAGGTGCGTGGCCCGGAGGCGCTGGACCTCATCAAGGTCTGGGGCACGGGCCACCCGGGCGGCATCGCCACCATCCATGCCGGCTCCCCGCTCGGGGCGCTGCTGCGCCTGGAGCAGCTGATCCTCGAAGTGGCGATGAACCCGCCGCGTGCGCTGATCGCCGAGGCGGTCAACGTGGTGATCCACATCGCCGGGCGCGGACGCAAGCGCCGCATCGAGAGCATCGCTCGCGTCGCCGGTTTCGACGGCGCGGGCTATCACCTGGCGGACGCGCTGGAAGCGCCATTTCCCGAGCTTCCCGAGCTGACGCCGGTTCATCTCGCAGCCGATCCGGCTGCGCCTTCCCTGTCCCCTGACTCACCTGGAGAACTGCCATGACGCAGATGACCATTCCTGTTTTCCGTGTTTCCGTCAATCCGCCTCCCCACCTGTCCGGCTTGGCACGGCTGCGCACCCTGGCCCGCCCGGCGGGGCAAGGGCTACTGTTGGCCGCGCTGATGCTGTTGCTGGCCGGCACGGCACAGGCCGCCGGTTCCTCGATGCCCTGGGAAGGGCCGCTGCAGTCCATCCTCGATTCCATCCAGGGGCCGGTGGCGCGCATCGTCGCGGTCATCATCATCATCGCCACGGGCCTGGCGCTGGCCTTCGGCGACACCTCGGGCGGGTTCCGCAAGCTGATCCAGATCGTGTTCGGCCTGTCCATCGCGTTCGCCGCGTCCTCGTTCTTCCTGAGCTTCTTCAGCTTCTCCGGCGGGGCCGTCGTATGAGTGCCCCGGACACCTTCGCGACCGGGTTCGCCCGTGGGTTCGAGATTCCGCTGCATCGGTCTTTGACCGAGCCGATCCTGCTAGGTGGCGCCCCGCGCACCGTGGCGATTGCCAACGGCACGCTGGCCGCCGCCGTGGGCCTGGGCCTGCAGCTGTGGATTCCGGGCATCGTGCTGTGGCTCGCCGGGCATTCGCTGGCGGTGTGGGGTGCGCGCGTCGATCCGCAGTTCATGCAGGTCTTTGCGCGGCACATCAAGCATCGCCCGCTGCTGGACGTGTGAGGGAGATGCCGCGATGCTGAACCTCGCCGAATACCGCCAGCGGCCCGCGCTGTTGGCCGACTGGTTGCCTTGGGCCGGGCTGGTGGCGCCGGGCACCGTCCTGAACAAGGACGGCAGCTTCCAGCGCACGGCGCGCTTCCGTGGCCCGGACCTCGACAGCGCCACGCAGGGCGAGTTGATCGCCACGTCGGCACGGCTCAACAACGCGCTGCGCCGGTTGGGCTCCGGCTGGGCCTTGTTCATCGAGGCCGAGCGCCGGCCCGCCGCCGACTACCCGCACTCGGAGTTTCCTGAACCCCTGTCCTGGCTGGTGGACGAGGAACGTCGCGCGGCCTTCGAGGATTCGGGCAACCACTTCGAGAGCGGCTACCACCTCACGCTGGTGTACCTGCCGGCCGAGGAGTCGCGTGCGCGCGCAGCGGGACTGCTGTACGAGAACCGTCCGACCGAGGGCGTGGACTGGCGCGAGCGCCTGACCGCTTTCGTCGCGGAAACGGATCGCGTCTTCGACCTGCTCGATGGCGTGATGCCGGAAATCGCCTGGCTCGATGACAGGCAGACGCTGACCTACCTGCATTCCGCCATCTCGACGCGGCGCTATTCGCTGGCGGTGCCCGAGGTGTCGTTCCACATCGACGCGCTGCTGGCCGATTCCGCACTGGTCGGCGGCCTGGCGCCCATGCTGGGCGACCAGCACCTGCGCGTGGCCACGGTGCGGGGTTTTCCGACCTCGACCTGGCCGGGGATTCTGGACGATCTCAACCGCCTCGGATTTGCGTATCGCTGGAGTACGCGCTTTCTGTGCCTCGACAAATCCGAGGCGGAACGGGAGTTGGGGCGCCTGCGCCGGCAGTGGTTCGCCAAGCGCAAGAACGTCCTCGCCTTGCTGCGCGAAACGATCTTCCAGCAGGAAAGCCCGCTGGTCGATACCGATGCGAACAACAAGGCATCGGACGCGGACGCCGCTCTGCAAGAGCTGGGCAGTGATCAGGTCGCCTTCGGCTACCTCACCGCCACGGTGACGGTGCTCGATGCCGACCCGGCCGCGGCCGACGAGAAGCTGCGCATGGTGGAGCGCGTGATCCAGGGCCGGGGCTTCGTCACCATACCCGAAACCCTCAACGCGGTGGATGCGTGGCTGTCCTCGATCCCCGGCAACGCCTATGCCAACGTGCGCCAGCCCATCGTCTCGACGCTGAACCTGGCGCACATGATGCCGCTGTCGGCGGTGTGGGCCGGACCGGAGAAGAACGAGCATCTGGGTGGCCCGCCGCTGATCGTCACGCGCACCGACGGCGCGACGCCGTTCCGGCTGGTGACGCACATCGGCGACGTGGGCCACACGCTGGTGGCCGGCCCGACCGGCATGGGCAAGTCGGTCTTGCTCGCCACGCTGGCGATGCAGTTCCGCCGTTATCGCGGCTCGCGCATCTTCGTGTTCGACATGGGTCGCTCCATGCGCGCCACCATCCTGGGCCTGGGCGGCGAGCACTACGACCTGGGCACGGATGGCGAAATCGCCTTCCAGCCGCTCGCGCGCATCGACCACGAGGGCTACCGCACTTGGGCGGCGGAATGGGTGGAAGGCCGGCTGGCGCACGAAGGCGTGGCGGTTGGTCCCGACGAGAAGGCCGCCATCTGGTCAGCGCTGGGAAGCCTTGCCGGTGCGCCGCTGGAGCAGCGCACCATGACGGGCCTGTCGGTGCTGCTGCAATCGAACGCGCTGCGCCAGGCGCTCGCGCCCTACGTGCTGGGTGGCGCCCACGGCAAGCTGCTGGACGCCGACCACGACCGGCTGGGCATGGCCGACGTGCAGTGCTTCGAGATGGAGGAGCTGATGCACAGCAAGGCCGCCGTCATGGCCGTGTTGCATTACCTCTTTGCGCGTTTCGATGAACGCTTCGACGGGGAGCCCACGCTGCTGATCCTCGACGAGGCTTGGCTGTTCCTCGACGACCCGGTGTTCGCGGCGCGCATCCGCCAGTGGCTCAAGACGCTGCGCAAGAAGAACGTCTCGGTGATCTTCGCCACGCAGAGCCTGGCGGACATCCAGGATTCGAGCATCGCGCCGGCCATTGTGGAAAGCTGTGCGAGCCGCATTTTTCTGCCCAACCCGCAGGCCACCGAACCGCAGATTCGCACGATCTACGAGGGTTTCGGGCTCAACACCCGCCAGATCGAGATCGTTGCCACGGCGCAGCCCAAGCGCGACTACTACTACCAGTCGCGCCTCGGCAATCGCCTGTTCGACCTCGACCTGGGGCCGGCCACGCTGGCCTTCGCGGGCGCCTCCACGCCACAGGACCAGCGCGCCATCGACGAGGTTCTGGGCCACGCCGGCGCGCCCGGCTTCGCGCTCGCCTGGCTGCGCCATCGCGGCCTCGATTGGGCGGCCGACCTGCTGCGCGCGTTCCCCGGCCTCGCGCCGCTGACGCCTCATGTTTCCCCTCGCTTCGCTGACCACTCACAGGAGAACCTGCCATGAAGAAACGCCTTCTCACCGCCGCCATCGCGGCCATGCTGTGCACGGTGTCCCCCGTGCAGGCGCAATGGGTCGTGATCGACCCCACGAACCTCGTGCAGAACACGTTGACCGCGATCCGCACGCTGGAGCAGATCAACAACCAGATCCGGCAGTTGCAGAACGAGGCGCAGATGCTCATCAACCAGGCGCGCAACCTTGCCAGCCTGCCGTTCAACGTGGTCAGCCGGCTGCGCAGCAACCTGGCGACCACCCAGCGGCTGATCGCCCAGGCCAGGGGCCTGGCCTACGACGTGGCGAACATGGATCGGGAGTTCGCGCGCCTGTACCCCGAGCAGTACGCCGCCGCCGTCAGCGGCGACCAGATGTACCGCGACGCGCAAGAGCGCTGGAAGAACACGCTCAATGGCTTGCAGACCACCATGCAGATGCAGGCCCAGGCGTCGCAGAACCTGAGCGACGACGAAGGCGTGCTGGCCGATCTGGTGGGCCAGAGCCAGTCCGCCGTGGGCGCGCTGCAGGCGATGCAGGCGACGAACCAGTTGCTGGCCTTGCAGGCCAAGCAGTCCATCCAGGCGCAACGGCTGCAGCTCACGCAGGACCGGGCGGCCTCGCTGGAACTGGCGCGGCAGGCAGCGGCGGCCGAGCGCGGGCGCGAGGTGACGCGGCGCTTCCTGGGCAGCGGCACGCCGTACACGCCGCAGTCCGTGGACTTCTACGGCAACTGACGCGCTGCCATGAACGACGTGACGGTCATCGACCGCTTCCTCGACACGTTCTCGCGCTACATCGACTCGGGCTTCGGTCTGCTGCAGGGCGAGGTGGCGTTTCTGACCGCCACGCTGATCGCCATCGACATGACGATCGCCGGGCTGTACTGGGCGCTGGGCCACGCCAGCGGCCAGGGGGAGGATGTGATCGCCAAGCTGCTGCGCAAGGTGCTGTACGTGGGCGCCTTCGCCTACATCATCGGCAACTTCAACACGCTGGCCGGCATCGTGTTCCGGTCCTTCGCCGGGCTGGGCCTGACGGCCAGCGGCTCGACCCTCAGCATGGGCAGCTTCCTGCAACCGGGCCGGCTGGCCAAGGCAGGGATCGACGCCGGGGCGCCGATCCTGCGGCAGATCAGCGACCTGGCGGGGTTCCCCGAGGTGTTCGTGAACCTCGCGCCCATCGTGGTGCTGTTCATCGCCTGGCTGATCGTGATCCTGTGCTTTTTCGTGCTGGCGGTGCAGCTGTTCGTGACGCTGATCGAGTTCAAGCTGACCACGCTCGCGGGCTTCGTGCTGGTGCCGTTCGCACTGTGGAACAAGACCGCCTTCCTGGCCGAGAAGGTGCTGGGCAACGTGGTGGCTTCGGGCATCAAGGTGCTGGTGCTGGCGGTGATCGTGGGCATAGGTACGGGGCTGTTCGCCGAGTTCACGGTGCATCCGGCCGAGCCCTCCATCGACCACGCGCTGGTCGTGATGCTGGCGTCGCTGGCCCTGCTGGCGCTGGGGATCTTCGGGCCGGGCATTGCCACGGGCCTGGTGTCCGGTGCTCCGCAGTTGGGCGCTGGTGCGATGGCCGGGGCCGCCGTGGGCACGGCAGGCGCCGCCGTGGCGGCTGGAGCGGCCGTTGCCGGCGCGGGCAATGCCATCGCGGCCGGAGCGCGCATGGCCCCGGGCGCCGCACGCATGGCGGCCAGCGGGGCGCGTTCGGTGGCTTCGACGGCCAGCAGCGCCAGGTCGGCCTTCCAGTCCGGCTCGGCTTCGGTCGGCGGCGGCGTCAAGGGCGCGGCCGCTGGCGTGGGGAATGTCGCCAGGGCCGGTGCACATGCGGCCGGGCAGAAGGTGGCTGAAGGCGCGCGCTCCATGAAGGAGCGGGTTGCGGCGGCTTTCCGCGAAGGCGGCGGTGCAGAGGCTGCCGGTGGCACTGCCGAAGGCGCGCCCCAGGCCGAAGGCGCCAATGAACAGCCTGCCTGGGCCAAGCGCCTGCACCGCAGGCAGCAGCTCACCCATGCCGCCACGACCGCCGCCCACACGCTGCGCGGTGGCGATGGCGGCGGCTCGGGTTCCGGTCCGAGCCTGCGTGATTCCGATTCTTGAGGAGAACCATCCATGCGATTCAAACGACCACAGGTGCGCTATGCCGATACGCCGCAGCCTGCAACCCCGTATCAATCCGCCGCCCAGGCCTGGGACGAGCGCATCGGCTCAGCCCGCGTGCAGGCGAAGAACTGGCGGCTGATGGCTTTCGGCTGCCTGTCGCTGGCCTTGCTGATGGCGGGCGGCCTGGTGTGGCGCTCGGCGCAGTCCATCGTGACGCCTTACGTCATCGAGGTGGACCAGGCCGGCCAGGTGCGCACCGTGGGCGAGGCGGCCACGCCGTACCGGCCGACCGATGCGCAGACGGCCCACCACATCGCGCGCTTCGTCACGCTGGTGCGCTCCCTCTCCATCGACCCCATCGTGGTGCGGCAGAACTGGCTCGACGCCTACGACTACGCCACGGACAAGGGCGCGGTGGTGCTCAACGAGTACGCCCGCACCAGCGACCCGTTCGCGCGCATCGGCAAGGAGTCGGTGACGGTGCAGATCGCCAGCGTGACCCGCGCCAGCGACACGTCGTTCAACGTGCGCTGGACCGAGCAGCGCTTCGTCACCGGCGCACTGGACCGCACCGAGCGCTGGAACGCGGTGGTGTCCATCGTGCAGCAGACCCCGCGCACCGAGCAGCGGCTGCGCAAGAACCCCCTGGGCATCTACGTCAACGGCCTGTCGTGGAGCCGTGAACTCGATTCTTCCGAAGGAACAAAACCATGAACACGTTTTTCTGCAAATCCGCTTTGCCGGTGGTCCTGCTGGCATCGACCGTTCTGTTCGCAGGCTGCGCCACGCAGGGCAAGCCGCCGCCGGTGATCGCGCTGGATGAGCCGGTACAGGCCCAGCCGCTGCCGGAGACGCCGAAGCCTGTGGAGGTCGTGACCATGCCCGAGGTATTGCCGATGCCGGCGCAGTTGAAGTCCGTGGCGGAGGACAGTGCCAAGCTCGCAGCGGAACCTTCTGACGAGAAAGTGCGCGTGTCCCGCGCCAATGCCGAGGCGCGCATGGCGCCGACCCGCGAGGGCTACGTCAATGCGATCCAGGTCTGGCCGTTCACCGATGGCGCGCTGTACCAGGTCTATGCGGCCGTGGGCCGCGTGACCGTGGTGGCCCTGCAGCCGGGCGAGGAACTGGTGACAGTCGCTGCTGGCGACACCGTGCGCTGGATCGTGGGCGATACGTCCAGCGGTTCCGGTGCGGACTTGCGTGTGAATGTGATGGTCAAGCCGATCCGCTCGGGCCTCAAGACCAATCTGGTCATCACGACCAGCCGGCGCACCTACCTGATCGAGCTGACCTCGACCGACAAGGCGTGGATGGCATCCGTGTCCTGGGACTACCCCAAGGACAAGATGCTGGCCCTGCAGCGCCAAGCGCAAGCGGCCAACGCTGCGGCCCCCGTGGATACCGGCCTGTCGCTGGAGCGCATCCGCTTCCGCTACGCGCTCAGCGGCAGCAACCCACCCTGGAAGCCGCTGCGCGCCTTCGACGATGGCGAGAAGGTCTACATCCAGTTCCCGCCAGGGATCGCCCAGGGCGAGCTGCCGCCGCTGTTTGTGATCGGCGCGCAGGGCGATGGGCAGTTGGTGAACTACCGCTTTCGCCCGCCGTACTACGTCGTGGACCGGCTGTTCGGCGCGGCCGAACTGCGCCTCGGGGCAGACAAGGGCGACGTGGTGCGCATCGAGCGCACGGACGGGGTGGTTGGTGCAGCGGGGAGGAACTGAGCATGAGCCAGGACGACACTCCCGGCCTTGCCGCGCCTTCGGCGGGCAAGGTGGCTCCCGAGGCGGTGACGCTGCGCGCCCAGCCGCGTCCGGTCACGCGCCTGAATCGGCGCACGCTGGCCATCCTCACTGGCGGCCTGTCGGTGGCAGTGCTCGGAGCCACCATCTGGTCGCTCCAGCCGCACCGGCGTGGCGCGGGCGAACATACCGAGCTGTACAACGTGGATCGCGTCTCGAAGTCCGAAGGGCTGGATAGCCTGCCAGCCGACTACTCCAAGCTGCCGGCCAAGGTGCCCGAGCTGGGGCCGCCGCTGCCGGGCGATCTCGGCCCGGCCATCGTGAAGTCGCAGCAGCCGGTGACGCCGGCCTATGCACCGCCGGGACATGACCCGGAGGACGCACGGCGCAAGGAAGCGGATGCGGCGGCGGCCTCGACGGTGTTCTTCCGCTCGGGCGGACAGAAGACCGCTGCGCCTGCGCAGGCCGCCACTGCCGGCTCGGCATCTGCCTTGGCGGTCTTCGACCCGCTCGCCGCTGGGCCGGCCTCGACGGCGGCCCAGCCCACCGACCCGACCAGCGCGCAGAACCGACAGGACCTGAAAGAGGCTTTCCAGAAAGCCGGTTCTACGGAAACCCGCAATTCCGGCCATCTGCAAATGCCTGCCTCGCCGTACCAGGTCATGGCCGGGACGGTGATCGCCGGGGCGCTGGTGACGGGTATCAAGTCGGACTTGCCGGGCGACGTGATCGCCACGGTGACGGAGCCGGTCTACGACACGGCCACCGGGCGCTTCCTGCTCATCCCGCAGGGTTCGCGCATCCTGGGCCGCTACAACAGCCAAGTGAGCTACGGGCAGAGCCGCGTGCAGGTGGTGTGGAACCGGGTCATCCTGCCGGACACGTCTTCGCTGACGCTGGACAACCTCGTGGGTACCGATCCGGCCGGCTACGCCGGGCTGGAGGATGGCGTCGATTGGCATTGGGGCCGCATCTTCGCCGGCGCGGCGCTGACCACGCTGCTGGGCGTCGGTGCCGAGCTGGCCGCGCCGGAGAACCGCCAGGACGGCAACCGCATCGTGATCGCCGGGCGCGACAGCGCACAGGACAGCATCAATCAGGTGGGCCAGGAAATCACCCGGCGCAACATGAACATCCAGCCGACGCTGACGGCGCGGCCAGGGTTGCCGGTTCGGGTGATCGTGACAAGGGATCTGGCGCTGCGGCCCTACCAGCCGCTCTTTTACCAGCGCGGAGGTGTTCGATGAGCATGCCCAAGAAGCTGCGACTGGGTCCGCTGCCGAGGCTTGAAGCCACGAAGCTGACCTTCGCATGCCCTGCCAGCCTGAAAATTGACCTGGATCGCTACGCCGCGCTCCACGCGCAGGCATATGGCGATGCGGTGGATGCGGCCACGCTGATCCCGCACATGCTGGAAGCCTTCATGGCGGGGGATCGGGCGTTCAGAAAACGAATGACTGTCAAGGCTGTCCCGCCGCAACAGACCTTATGATCCGGCCATCGCACCACGACGAAAGCGCAGCCCGTGGGCTGCGCTTTCGCTTGTGAAGGAACTGGCAGCAAGCCGACACTATGATGACGGTGCGACCTTGCCCGCTACTGTGCCCCTGCGTTAGCTACCGCGAAGCGCCTATGTGGCACCTAGCCTCCAAGGTGGCACAGGCTGGCGGCGATAGGATTTAGCCTAACTCTTTATCCCGTAAGCCCTTTTTTGCAGCTACCGGTCTCAGAAAAGACTTGACGCCTGACATTTTTTATGTGCGCTCCATGCGGCGCAAGCCGCATGGGAAACGATTTGCAGAGGTCAAACACCATGTTCAAACCCAAAAAAACCCCGGGTGATGCCCGGGGTTTTCTTGAAACCAAAACCAGCGGTCTTACGACCGCAGGGCTTTAGAAAGCGTGACGCACGCCCACAGCGAAGAAGTCGCCGTCAGCAGCGCCGGACTTGCGGCTTTCTGCGCGCAGACCGCCGTACACCGAAGTGCGCTTGGACAAGCTGTAAGCAGCTGCCACGCCGAAGCCGCTGTCAGCCTCGCCGCCTTTTACGTTGGAACGGGCGTAGCCCACCGACAGGGTCAGCGCGCTGCTCAGAGGCACGTCTGCACCGATCTGGTAAGAGTTGGTACGGACACCGGCTTCTGGCTTGGTGGTGTAGTAGCTAGCCAGCAGCTTGGCCATGCCCAGATCGTAGGAACCGTTAACGATCAGGCCTTCTTGACCGTTTTCGTCGTCTTCAAAACCGACAGCGGCACCGATAGGACCGTTGGCATAGGCCACATTGACGGCGCTGATACGACCGTCGCCGTCGGCGCTACCCTTATTACCGTTGAGCTGGGTGCTCACAGCAGCGGTGAAACCGGCAAACTCGGGGGTTGCGTAGTACAGCTGAGCATCGGCTGCGCCGGTGTAGCCGTTCAACCAGACAGCATTGGCCGACAAAGCCGAGTCAAAGCCGCTGTTAGCAGCACCGAACACATCGTCCATCGCGTTGAAGCTGCGGCCCAACTTCACGGTACCAAAACCACCGCTGAGGCCAATGTTGGCTTGGCGGGCAAAGGTATTGCCTTCGGTAGCACCGTTGGTCAGGTCAAGCGCTTGTTCGAAGTTGAAGTGAGCCTTCAAGCCGCCACCCAGATCTTCGGTGCCCTTGAAACCCAGGCGGCTGGTGGACACGCCACCGCTGCCAACTTTCATTTTACCTTTGACGATGCTGTCGTCAGCAAGCGTCTCCTCTTTGTACTTGCCGACCCAGATGTCAGCGATACCGTAGAGGGTCACGCTGGACTGTGCAAATGCGGCGCCGGAAGCAGCCAGAACGGCCAGAGCAATCAGAGATTTTTTCATGAGGATTTCCTTTTGAAAATTCCAGCTACGTACATCGAAGCCGGATGTGAAAGCAAGTCACATGGCAAATCCTAACCCCGGGAAAACCCGCACCACAGGGTTTCCCCTATAAACCGCGACACAAAGAGGATTTTTGTTGTTTTTTTTGGACGAAATTGACGCCAGACGAACAAAATGAAACGTTTGAGAGGCGCCAAGGAGGTTTTCCATTCGAGCAAGACGTGCGCTCTACGCTGTTACCGGGATCGGCGCCCGCATGGTGCTTGCTTTTTTTTTGGCGGGCGGCAGGCTTGACCACCCGAAGTCTGACACGCCCGGGGTATTCAGCTGACACTCAAGACCGGCACCGAGATCAGCGAACCCATGAAAAAAACCCCTGCCGCATTGCTGCTGCAAGGGTTTTCGAATTTCAGAGCGTCAGCTGGTCAAGCCAGCCTCACGATCAGAAGTTGTGGCGAATGCCCAAACCAAAGTTGTTCACGTTGGAAGCGTTTTTCACAGCACCAGCGGCATTGGGTTTGTCGCTACCGCCGTCGCGCAGGAACGCCACATAGGCCGTGGTGCGCTTGCTCAAAGCGTATTTGCCTTCGATCAAGAGGTCGGTATCTTTGTACTCGGTGTCACGAGCGATGTCCAAAGTCAGAGCCACTGGGCCCATGTTGGTGGAGCCACCGATCGAGAAACCCTCGGCTGGGCCAACGGGATTGATGTAAGCGCCAGCAACTTTAAAGGCACCGAAGTTGTACGAAGCACCCACGTGCTTGCTTCCAGCTGCAGCCTCTTCGTTCTTGTTCCAGTTGGCAGCAATGCTCAAAGGACCTGCGGCGTAGCGCACAGAGATGTCGTTGGTGGCCTTGTCAGCCAAACGGTCACCCTTGAGCACATGAGCGTACTGAACGGTCACGCCGCCGAACGAAGGCGAGGTGTACATCAGCATGTCGTTGTAACGAATGCCGTTCAGCACGGCGCCGAACTGGTTTACCACGACAGAGTAGTTGGCCGTGCCGGTCAGTTCCCAAGCCGCAGCGGTGTACAAAGCAGGGTTCAGGCGACGACCCAGCGAAGCCTCACCGAAACCACCACCCAGCGTCAGGTAAGCACCGCGGGAGAAATTTGGCGAAGCAGCGGCTGGATTGCGTGCAACAGCGGCGGCAGATGCGCCAGAGGAACCATCAGCCAGGCTCAGGCCTTGTTCGAAGTTGAAGCCAGCCTTCAGGCCACCGCCCAGGTCTTCAGTACCGCGCACGCCCCAACGGCTGGTGCCATTGTTCATGGTGCCAGCGCTGGTGAAGGCCGTGGAAGAACCGGTGGACTTGGCGATCGAAGCGTCAGCCACGCCGTACAGGGTCACGGAAGATTGTGCAAAGGCGGCGCTGGTGGCAGCCACGGCGGCCAGAGCAATCAGGGTCTTTTTCATTGAGAATTTCTCCAAGGTTGTAAAAAGAGAGGCCGCGGGTCTGTGCCCTTGAACCAACCTCCGTTTCGGAAGCTGAAGCAATTGCAACAGAATGGGCCGAGCTGCACCACGGCGAGCGGCACCACCGGGCGCAATATTTGGGTAAACCCTAGGTTTTTTGTTGCAACCGAACTACAAACAAGCCACTTGATCTGACACAACACACGGCGACAAGAAAGCATCGACAGCGCGCGCACGCCGTGAGCCAGCCATGAGGGCGCGAGCGGCATGGCAAGATGACCGCTGTGACGCGCGCCATGGTTTGCAGGCTTAACGTGGCCTGCACCGACCCGACCGCTAGACAACACCGAGGAGCCCCACCATGCGAATGGACCCCCTGCTGACCGCGGCCGACGCCGCTTTGAGAACGCTTTTTGTGCCGGCCCGCGCTTCGCGCGACTGCCCGACCGTGCCTGAGAGGCCCAATGAGGCTTTGAGCGACGACGAGCGGCGGCTTTCGGGTGCGCTGATGCGGGTGAACCATGTGGGCGAGGTGTGTGCGCAGGCGCTTTACACGGCGCAAGCCTTGGCGGCGCGCAGCCCCGGCGGCGGCAAGGCGCCCAACCGGGCGCTGGCGGCGCAGCTGGAGGCGGCTGGCCGCGAAGAAACCGACCACCTGGCCTGGACGAAGGCACGGCTGGACGAGCTGGGCGCGCGGCCTTCGCTGCTGAACCCGCTGTGGTACGCCGGGGCTTTTGGGCTGGGCCTGCTGGCTGGGCGCATGGGGCCGGGGGTGAGCCTGGGTTTTGTGGTGGAAACGGAGCGCCAGGTGGAAGCGCACCTGGCCAGCCACATGGACCGGCTGCCGCCGGGGGACCAGGCTTCGCGCGCCATCGTGGCGCAAATGAAGGACGACGAAGCCCGCCACGCACGGGAGGCGCAACACGCCGGCGCGGTGGAGCTGCCGGCGCCGGTGCGGGGCTTGATGCGGGCGGCCGCCAAGGTGATGACGACGGTGGCGCACCGGGTGTGAAGCGGGGCGGCCACCCTGCCGGCGCGCCAAACCTTCAGCGCGCTCAGGCCGAGTGGGGATGGGGCACAGCCCCCGGCCGTCAGGCTTCGATCAGCTCAAAACCGGTGGTGATGTCGGCGGTTTTGCCCAGCATGATGCTGGCTGAGCAGTATTTTTCGTGGCTCATGGCAATGGCACGCTCGACCGCTGTGGCGGGAATGCCTTTGCCGGTGACGGTGAAGTGCATGTGGATTTTGGTGAAGACTTTGGGGTCGACCTCGGCGCGCTCGGTGGTGAGCTTGACGCTGCAGCCGCGCACGTCGTGCCGGCCGCGCTTCAAAATGAGCACCACGTCGTAGGCGGTGCAGCCACCGGTGCCGGCGAGCACGGTTTCCATGGGGCGGGGGGCCAGGTTGGCACCGCCGTTTTCAGGCTTGGCGGCGTCGGGGGCGCCGTCCATGGTGAGCACGTGGCCGCTGCCGGTTTCGGCCACAAAGCCCATGTGGGAGCGGGTACCGGCGGCGCCGGTCCAGGTGACGGTGCATTCCATGAGGGGTTCCAAGCGTGAAATAAGTAGCGAACTTTGGGTAAGCTCTCTAAAAGATAGCAAAAGCCAGCCCAACTTTGTTGCATTGCAGCACGTGCGCTGTATACTGGCGCCATTGTATTTAAGGTTGTCTCCTCTACCCTCCACGGGTGGATTTAAGCCCGGACCGGTTCTGCCAGTCCGGGTTTTTTTTGGCCGTTTTTGGGTCTGGATATGATCAGAACAGAGGAATCACCATGCCCGTTCGACCCAAAAAGACCGCTCCCCACGCCGAATTGCCACTCGCGTCACCCGTCACGGCGCTGACCCCGGCCGACTATTTGAAGAAAATTTTGACCGCCCGGGTGTACGACGTGGCGGTGGAGTCGGCGCTGGAGCCAGCCAAAAACCTGAGCCGGCGGCTGAACAACACGGTGCTGCTCAAGCGCGAAGACCAGCAGCCGGTGTTCAGCTTCAAGCTGCGCGGGGCTTACAACAAGATGGCGCACCTGACGCCGCAGCAGCTGAAAAAGGGCGTGATTTGCGCGTCGGCCGGCAACCACGCGCAGGGCGTGGCGCTGGGTGCGAGCAAGCTGGGCACGCGCGCGGTGATTGTGATGCCGACCACCACGCCCCAGGTGAAGGTGGACGCGGTGGTGGCGCTGGGTGGTGACGTGGTGCTGCACGGCGACAGCTATTCAGACGCCTACACCCACGCGGTGGCGCTGCAGAAAAAGCAGGGGCTGACGTTTGTGCACCCGTTTGACGACCCGGACGTGATTGCGGGCCAGGGCACGATTGCCATGGAAATTTTGCGGCAGCTGCAAAGCCTGGGCTCGGACCACCTGGACGCGGTGTTTGTGGCCATTGGCGGCGGCGGGCTGATTTCGGGTGTGGCCAACTACATCAAGGCGGTGCGCCCAGAGATCAAGGTGATCGGGGTGCAGACCACGGACTCGGATGCGATGCTGCGGTCGGTGAAAGCGGGAGAGCGCGTAACGCTGCCCGACGTGGGCCTGTTTGCCGACGGCACCGCAGTGAAGCTGGTGGGCGAAGAAACCTTTCGCATTGCCAGCGGCCTGGTAGACGAGTACATGGTGGTGGACACCGATGCGGTGTGCGCGGCCATCAAGGACGTGTTTGTGGACACGCGCAGCATTGTGGAGCCGTCGGGCGCGCTGGCGGTGGCGGCCATCAAGCAGTATGTGGCCCAGCACAAAACCAAGGGCCAGACCTACGCCGCCATTTTGTGTGGCGCCAACATGAACTTTGACCGGCTGCGCTTTGTGGCCGAGCGCGCCGAGGTGGGCGAAGAGCGCGAGGCGCTGTTTGCGGTGACGATTCCTGAAGAGCGCGGCAGTTTTCGGCGCTTTTGCGAGCTGATTGGCACCCTGCCGGGCACGCCACGCAACGTGACCGAGTTCAACTACCGCGTGCACGACGCGGCCAAGGCGCATGTGTTTGTGGGGCTGACCACGCAGGGCAAGGGCGAGTCGCGCAAAATTGCGGGCCACCTGGGCAAGCAGGGGTTTGACACCCTGGACCTGACGCACGACGACCTGGCGCAAGAGCACATTCGGCACATGGTGGGCGGGCATTCGCCGTTGGCGCACGACGAGCGCTTGCTGCGTTTTGTATTTCCCGAGCGGCCCGGTGCCTTGCTGAAGTTTTTGAGCCTGATGCGCCCGGGCTGGAACATCAGCCTGTTTCATTACCGCAACCAGGGCGCTGACTACGGCCGTATTTTGGTGGGCTTGCAGGTGCCGCCGAAAGACGACAAGGCTTTTGCCAAATTTCTGGACACGCTGGGCTACCCCTACGTGGAAGAAACGCAGAACCCGGTGTACCGTCTGTTTCTCAAAAGTTAACGCTAGGCGCACCGCATGGCTGTCGATTCTGTTTTTGAGCCCATCAACGGTCCGCGCAAAGCCGTGTTGCCCGCGGGCCTGCGGCTGCCTGCGGTGCTGCCCACGGCCGACGCGGCGCTGGACGCAGCGGTGACCCAGCGGCTGGCGCTGCAAGGCTTTCCCGAGCACGCGCTGGGGCGGCTGGAGACCTTGGTGTTGCAGCTCGCGCGCATTCAGAGCGCCAGCGCGCAGAGCTTTGACTTGCTGGTCTTTGACTCGCCGCAGGTGGTGGTGTTTGCCGCCGACCATGGCATTGCCGACGAGGGGGTGTCGGCCTTTGCGCTGGAGGTGACGCAGCAGCGCGTGGTGCACATGCTGCAAGGGCAGGCGCCGGTGAATGCGCTGGCGGCCCTGCATGGTTTTGACGTGACCGTGGTGGACGCTGGGCTGGCTTCGCACGCGGTTGTGCCCGAAGACGCTGCGCGGCGGGTACCGCTGGTGGTGCGCAAAATTGGACACGGCACACGCAACATGGTGCTGAGCGCGGCAATGTCCATCACGCAGGCCATGGCCGCCCTGCACGCGGGCATGGACGTGGTGAAACACCTGCCTGGCAATGTGCTGGCGCTGGGCGATGTGGGCGTGGGCAGCACGTCGTGCGCGGCGCTGCTGCTGTCGCGTTTGTGTGGCGTGCCGCTGGCCGATGCCTGCGGGCGCGACCACCACCAGGAAGGTGGCTTGACCAACGCCCAGTTGCAAAACAAGCTGGAAAAGCTGTTTTTAGCGGCCTCGCGCCACCGCAAGGCCGTGACCCCGCTGGACGCTTTGGCGGCGATGGGTGGCTTTGAGATTGCCATGATGGTGGGCGCCATGCTGCAGGCCGCCAGCGAGCGCCGCGTGGTGCTGGTGGACGGCTTTGTGGCCAGCGCTGCGGCGCTGGTGGCGCGCGGCTTGTGCCCGGCGGTGGCCGATTACCTGGTGTTTGGGCACCGCTCGGCCGAGCCGGGGCACCGGCTGCTGCTGATTCACCTGCAAGCCCAGCCGCTGCTGGACATGGAATTGCGCGTGGGCCAGGCCTCGGGCGCCCTGCTGGCCTGGCCGCTGCTGCAAGCCGCGCAGAGCCTGCTGGAACACTGAGCGGCTGAGCGTCTTTTGCTCAGGGTGAGGTGGGAATTTCAGGCAAAGACAGTTCAACCGTGGCAGGCCCTTGCAGCGCAGGGCCCAGGCGCACGGTGTTGCGGCTGACGGACTGCAGCACCAGGCCACCGTCCAGCACGGCACCCACGCGGTAGGGCCGGGGCGGCTGGCCATCCAGGCCGATCAACGCCGCGCCCTGGGCCGCACCCACCGAGACCACGCCCAACAAGACGTAGCGACTCGGCACGGGCACAGGCGCCTGCGCCACATCGGCAACCGCCACCACCGGCAAAAAGCCCAATGCACGGGCCACCACGGCGGGGTCTGCCACGGGCAAGGCCAGGGGTGCAGCCGCCACGGGCGTGACCGGCGTGCGGCCCATGGCCAGCAACACCCAATACCCTGCACTCAAACCCGCAGCAAGCCACAGCGCACCCGCGGCCACAGCGGGCCAGGGCCGACGCGTGGCCGAGGCGCTGGCATGGCCGTCACCGGGGTAAACGGAATGGCTGAAAGAGGACGCCTTGGTCATATGGCCGCATTATGATGGACGGTGAAGCCCAAGCGCCCAGGAACATCTTGGCCTTGTTGACCTTGGACAACGCGCCATCTCAGGGAAATTGACATGAACCACACCGACACCCTCACCCCCTGCCCTGCCAGCCTGCAGGCCCGTTTTGGGCGCTCGCTGCAGCGGGGTTTCACGCTCATTGAACTCATGGTGGTGCTGGTCATCATTGGCGTGCTGGCAGCCCTGATCGTGCCCAATGTGCTCGACCGCGCCGACGACGCCCGCGTGACCGCCGCCAAAACGGACGTGAACAACCTGATGCAAGCGCTGAAACTGTACCGCCTGGACAACCAGCGCTACCCCACCAGCGAACAAGGCTTGAACGCGCTGGTGACCAAGCCCTCGGCCAGCCCCGTGCCGCCCAACTGGCGCCCCTACCTGGAAAAGCTGCCAGCCGATCC
Source organism: Hydrogenophaga sp. L99 (assembly GCF_058731905.1). NCBI lineage: Bacteria > Pseudomonadati > Pseudomonadota > Betaproteobacteria > Burkholderiales > Comamonadaceae > Hydrogenophaga > Hydrogenophaga sp. L99. Next base: position 2,905,611 of record NZ_CM178972.1, read on the forward strand.
ATGGAGCCGCCCTTACCAATACTTGAACCCTGGCGTGCATGGCGAGGTGGATGTGTTGTCGCTCGGTGCGGACGGCCAGCCCGGCGGTGAAGGCCGCGATGCCGACCTGGGCAGCTGGCAGTGACACGACACCCCCCTGCGCAGCTTCGCTTCGCCTTGCAGGCCGCAACACCGCCGGAGGCGGTGTTTCTTCGGGCTGTCCAAGTCTGCGCAGGCAGACCTGGAGCCGCGGCCCTCAGCCCCCCAGGGGGACGGTGCCTTTGGACCGGCGGAGCCGGATCTTCGGCACCCGCTGGGCGAAGGTATGTCTTGCGCGGGGCGCTACTGACTCAGACCCGTTGTGCAGAACTCCCCGGCTCATCGGCGGAGGTTTGAATTGCCATCCACCTTGTCACCCACCTACCGTCCACAGTGGGGCTTTACCCTGCTGGAGCTGATGGTGGTGGTGGCCATTGTGGCGCTGGCCACCGCCGGCGCCACGTTGGCGCTGCGCGACAGCAGCGCCACACAGCTGGAGCGCGAAGGGCTGCGTCTGTCGGCGATGCTGGAGTCGGCCCGCGCGCAGTCGCGCACCAGTGGCGTACCGGTGGTGTGGCGCCAGCGGCCAGACGGTTTTGAATTTGTGGGCGTGAAGCCCAAACGCGTGGCCCAAGACTCTCTGGCAGAACCCCGCAGCTGGCTGAGCCCCGAAACCCGCGCCGAGGTGACGCTACCAACCGGCGCCCAGGTGCTGGTGCTCGGCCCCGAGCCGCTCATTGCGGCGCAGCGGCTGGTGTTGCTGCAAGGCGACCGGCAACTGACGCTGGCCACAGACGGCCTGTCGCCCTTTGCCGTGGTGCCCACGCCATGAACCCATGAAACAGCGCGGCTTCACGTTGGTCGAGATTTTGGTGGCGCTCGCTGTGGTGGCCATCACCTTGTCGGCCGGGCTGCAGGCCACGGGCGCCCTGACGCGGGCCGCCACCCGCCAGAGCGACCAGTGGCTGGCCCAGCTGTGTGCCGAAAACGAGTTGACGCGGTTGCGCCTGTCACGCCAGCTGCCAGGGGTGGGCGACAGCACGGTGGCGTGCGAGCAGACCGGGCAAACGCTGCAGGTGCGGCTGTCGGTGCTGCCCACGCCCAACCCGAACTTTCGCCGCATCGACGCGGTGGTGACGGCGCCGGTGGATGGCGTGGCGGTGCAGCTGCTGACGCTGTCCACCGTGCTGGGGCGGTATTGATGGCGCCCCCCCGCAGCGCCACGCGCTACCCCCTCAAGGGGGCAACGCCTGCGGTCTGGCAAAGCCAGTCCCGCGGCGTACTGGGCTCGGGCATTTCACGCCGGTCAAAGGACCTTTTGGGGCCTGCTTCACGACAACGCGGCTTCACGCTGATCGAGCTGCTGGTGGCGATCACGATCATGTCGATGCTGGCGCTGCTGAGCTGGCGTTCGCTGGACGGCATGACGCGCACCCAGACCCTGACCCAGCAGCGGGCCGACGAGCTGCTGCGCCTGCAGGCGGGGCTGGGCCAATGGGGTGCTGATCTGGACGCGGTGGTGGAAACCGGTGAGGTGAGCGCCTTGGAATTCAACGGCCAGGTGCTGCGCATGACGCGGCGCGACAGCGCCGAAGCGGGCTTGCAGAGCCCGGGCTTGCGGGTGGTGGCCTGGGCGCGGCACACGCCAGACCAGCGTTCGGACCCAGCGGCCGTTGGGTCGGCAGGCAACGCCAGCGCGGGCTTGGCCCAATGGGTGCGCTGGCAGTCGCCCCCGCTGGTGCGGCGCGACGAGCTGGCACGCGCCTGGCAGCGGGCCGCCGAATGGGGCAGTGGCGGGCGCCTGTCCACCAACGGCGGCGCTGGCGGCGGCAACGACACCGCCGTCGCGCTCTTTGGCATTGACCAGTGGCAGCTGTTTTACCACCGCGGCGAAACCTGGGCCAACCCGCAGTCGTCGGTGGGCACGGAGGCCACCGGCGGCGAGGTGGCGGGCACCACAACGACCACCGAGCTGCCCAATGGCGTGCGGCTGGTGTTGACGCTGTCCGCAGGGCAAAGCCTGTCGGGCCAGTTGGTGCGCGACTGGGTGCGCCCCACGCTGCAGGCGGGCCGGCCATGAGCGGCACACGCAGGCCACAACCCAGCGCTGTGCAGCGCCAGCGCGGTGCAGCGCTGTTGCTGGCCATGCTGGTGGTGACGCTGGTGGCCACGCTGGCTTCGGCTGCGCTGTGGCAGCAATGGCGCGCCACCGAGGTGGAAACCGCCGAACGCCAGCGCCTGCAGGCGGGCTGGATTCTCACCGGGGCCCTGGACTGGGCGCGCCTGATCTTGCGCGAAGACGCACGCGGCAACATGAACAACAACAACGCCGACCACCTGGGCGAACCCTGGGCCATGCCGCTGGAAGAAGCCCGCCTGTCCAGCTTTTTGGCGGCCGACCGTGAAAACAGCGCCGACGATGTGCTGCAGGCCTTTCTGTCGGGCGAGGTGATCGATATGCAGTCGCGGCTCAACTTCATGAACCTGGTGAATCTGAGCGGCACGGGCGCCGCCACCAAAGCCGAGGTTTCAGAGCCCGACCTGGCCGCTTTCACCCGGCTCTACGAACAGCTGGACCTGCCACTGCCCGAGCTCAACGCGGCGGTGGACGAGCTGCTCAGCACCACCGCGCTGGCCGCCAACGACCCCATGCCCTCGCGCACCGCGCTCAAGCCCCGCAAGCTGGCGCACCTGGGCTGGCTGGGCATTGGGCCGGGGAGCCTGGCGGCACTGGAGCCCCATGTGGCGGTGCTGCCCGAACGCACCACGCTCAACATCAACACCGCCAGCCCGCAGGCCCTTGTGGCCAGCATGCCGCAGCTGGACATGGCGCAGGCGCAGCGCCTGGTGACCGAACGCGAGCGCAGCCCCTTCAAGACCCTGGCCGACGCCAGCCGCCTGTTGCCGGCGCTGGAGAACCAGTTGACGGGAACCCGGCACGGCACCCGGAGCAATTATTTCGAGGTGCGGGGTCGCCTGCGGCTGGACGACGCGGTGATTGAAGAGCGCTCACTGGTGGTGCGCAACAACCTGGATGTGCGCGTGAGATGGCGCGAGCGCATCGCTGGCCAGTAAATAAGCCAGGCCGGCTGCTCCGCCTCAACGCACCACCTCACGGGCTCTCTAGAATGGCACCCAACCGTTTCCCACCCCACCACCGCCCCACCCTGTGCTGATCCTCACCCCATCCGACTTCTCCGTCGCGCCCGCCAGCGGGCCCACGGCCCTGCTCGACTGGGCAACGTCCAGCGACGGCCAGCTGGTGCTGGACCATGGGCACTGCGCAGCCTCGCTGCTGCCACGCGACGACGACGTGGTGCTGGTGCTGCCGCCGCGGGCTGTTTCGTGGCACCGCCTGGCGCTGCCCAAAGTGGCCAACGCCAAGCTGAGGGCCGTGCTGGACGGCTTGCTGGAAGAACGCGTGCTCAGCGACACCAGCGAGCTGCATTACGCCCTGGAGCCGGGTGGCCGTTCGGGGCAGACGGTGTGGGTGGCCGCCTGCAACAAGGCCTGGCTGCAAAGCTGGTTGCAGGCCCTGGAAGCTGCAGGGCGCCCGGTGGCGCGCATCGCCCCCGCGCTGTGGCCGTTGCCGGCGTCGGCGCTGACCACGCCCGACCACCCCGCCTCACCCACCCTGCACTGGGCGCACGACGAAGGCAACCAGGTGTGGCTGGCCAGCGCCAGCCCGCTGGGTGTGATCTGCACCCCCCTGCGCGAAGGCGGCAACAGCACCTTGGGTGATTCGGCCTTTGGCGCGCTGACGGCCGCCACGGGCACCGACCCCTGGGCAGCCGACCCGGACACCACACGCTGGCTCGCCGACCCGGCCGTGGCCTCGCTCGCCGAGCGCACGCTGGACCAGCGCTTTGAACTGGTGCCCCGCGCTGTGTGGCTGCTGCAGTGCGCGCAGTCCGACTGGAACCTGGCCCAGTTTGACCTGAGCCTGTCGTCTGGTGCGCGGCGCGGGCAGCGCTTGAAACAACACCTGCGCCGCTGGCGCAGCGCGCCCGCCTGGCGGCCTGCCCGCTGGGGCCTGGCCGCACTGGTGGCGGTGCAACTGGTGGGCCTGAATGTGGCGGCTTGGGCCGAGCGCAGCAGCCTGGACGCCAAGCAGAGCGCCATGCGCCAGGTGCTGCAACAAGGCTTTCCGCAGGTGGCGCTGGTGCTGGACGCGCCCCTGCAAATGCGCCGCGAACTGACCCGGCTGCAACAAGCCAGCGGCACGCTCTCGGCCGGCGACCTGGAAACCATGCTGAGCGCCATGGCACAGGTGGCCCCTGGCGCCTTGCCTGAGCCCACCGCCATCGGTTTTAGCCCGGGTGAAGGCCGGTTCAGCGGCTGGCGCGCCAGCGAAGACCAGGTGCGCACCCTGCAGCAGAGCCTGGAACAAAACGGCTGGCGAGCCCGCTTTGACGGCAACGAACTGACGCTGCAACCCACCGAGCGCTGAAACATGGCCAAAACCCCGCACACCAACCCCCTGGCCCGCTGGACCGCGCCACTGCAGGCGGCCTACAGCCGCCTCGCACCCCGAGAGCAACGCGCCTTGTCCCTGGCCGCCTGGGTGGTGGGTCTGGGCCTGCTGTGGTGGCTGGCGGTGGCGCCGGCCCTGAACACACTGCGCCTGGCGCCCGAGCGCCACGCCCGCCTGGACGAGCAGCTGGGCCAGATGCGCAGCATGGCCGCCACGGCCGAGAGCCTGCGGGCGCAAAACAGCGCCAGGCCCATGAACCGCGACGACGTATTGCGGGCTTTGGAACAGGCCACGACCGGCCTGGCCGGCACGGCGCAGCTGGCGGTGCTGGGTGACCGCGCCACCCTGACGCTGAACAACACACCGCCCGATGCGCTGGCGCAATGGCTGTCGCAGGTGCGCGTGAACGCCCGGCTGATGCCACTGGAAGCCAAGCTCAACCGAGCCACCGAGCCCGCCGCCTGGAGCGGCACGCTGGTGCTGGGCGGTCCCGGCTTGGGCGGGAGCTGAGGCATGGCAAGCACATGGCCCCAACGCGCCGCCTGGCTGGGCGCACTGGCTGGCCTGGCTTTGGCGCTGTTGCTGTTTGCCCCGGCGCGCTGGCTGGCCCAGGCGCTCAACAGCGCCACCGGCGGCCAGCTGCAGCTGGTCAACCCCAGCGGTACCGTGTGGCAAGGCCAGGCCGACCTGCTGCTGACCGGCGGCGAAGGCAGCCGCAGCGAGTCGGCCCTGCCCCAGGGTGTGCGCTGGCGGCTGAGTCCGCGGCTGGCCTCGGGCGCGCCTGCGGTGGGCTTGCTGCTTTCCGCGCCGTGTTGCACCCCCCAGCCGCTGGCGCTCTTGCTGCTGCCCCGCTGGGGTGGCGCTGAATTGCGCGTGGCAGCGTCCAGCAGCTACTGGCCCGCCGACCTGCTGGTGGGCCTGGGCACCCCCTGGAACACCCTGCACATGGAAGGCCAGCTGGCTCTGCAAACCGAAGGCCTGACCCTGCGCTGGGACCAGGGCCGCACCAACCTGCAAGGCAGCCTGGTGGTGGACGCACAAGATGTGTCTTCGCGCCTGTCGCGCCTGCGCCCTTTGGGCAGCTACCGTTTCGCACTCAAAGCCGCCGCCGATGGTCATACCGCCACACTGGACCTGACCACCGTGAGTGGTGACCTGCTGCTGCAGGGCAGCGGCCAGTGGGTTGGTGGCCGTTTGCGCTTCAAGGGTGACGCCCAGGCTGCCGCCGGACGCGAGGAAGCCCTGACCAACCTGCTCAACATCATGGGGCGGCGCCAGGGCCCGCGCTCGGTGTTCAACATTGGCTGACCGGACCACCAACCGAACGATGGCCCCAGCCTTATGCCCGCAAGACCATGCCCGTCCCGCGCCCGGAACCCCCGGGCGGTGGACCGACTCATTCAACGCAACATTGCGCCACCCCACGGTCTGCGCACTGGCGTCCGCGATAGGATCAAAACATGAACACGAATGACACCTGTGGCAGCACGACGCGCCCCGCACCTGGGCAACGCACGCCACGCAACCGCGCCGCACTGACCGCTGTGGCCCTGAGCACCTGCCTGGCGCTGGGCTTGGGCGTGCTGCCCGCGCCATCGCACGCACAGAGCCGCGCCAGCGAACCGGTGGTGCTGAACTTCGTGGGCGCTGAAATTGAAGCCGTGGCTCGCACCATGGCCACGATCACCGGGCGCAACGTGGTGGTCGATCCGCGCGTGAAAGGCACCATCAACCTGGCGACCGAACGCCCCGTGACGCCCGCTGTTGCGCTCAACCAGTTTGCGGCCGTGCTGCGGCTGCAAGGCTTTTCGCTGGTGGACACGGGTGGGCTGTACAAGATCGTGCCCGAGTCCGATGCCAAGCTGCAAGGCACGGTGGTCAACGCCGGTGCGGTGGCCTCGCTGCCTACCTCCAACCAGGTCGTGACGCAGATATTCCGCCTCAACCACGAGTCGGCCAACAACCTGGTGCCGGTGCTGCGCCCGCTGATCGGGCCCAACAACACCATCAACGTCAACCCGGGCAACAACTCGCTGGTCATCACCGACTACGCCGACAACCTGCAGCGCATTGGTCGCATCATTGCGGCGCTCGACGTTGCCGGCGCCACCGACGTGGAAATCATCCCGCTGCAACACGCGGTGGCGGTGGACATGGTGGCCCTGGTGAGCCGGCTGATTGAATCAGGCGGCGGCGGCGCCGCTGGGCAGGCAGACACGTCGTACAAAACCACGCTGGTGGCCGAGCCGCGCAGCAACAGCCTGGTGCTGCGCGCGGCCAACCCGGCGCGGCTGGCGCTGGTGCGCTCGCTGGTGGCGCGGCTGGACCAGCCCACCTCCCAAAACATGAGCGGCAACATCCATGTGGTGTACCTGAAGAACGCCGACGCCGTGTCGCTGGCGGCCACGCTGCGCGCGGCCATGGCCGGTGAATCGGGCGGGTCGGGCGGCGGCGCTTCTGCCCCTGCCGCCCGCCCGGCCACCGCAGGCAGCCCGGCCACCACGCCGGTGGCGGCCAGTGCGGCGCCGTCCACCGGTGGGCAGATTCAGGCCGACCCGGCCACCAACGCCCTCATCATCACCGCGCCCGAGCCGCAATACCGGCAGCTGCGCGCCGTGATCGACCAGCTCGACACGCGCCGCGCGCAGGTGTATGTGGAGAGCCTGATTGCGGAAGTGAACGCCGATAAGGCGGCCGAGTTTGGCATTCAGTGGCAAGGCCCGATCGGCAAGGCCGGCGACGGCCTGATTGGTCTGCTGGGCACCAACTTTGGCGCTGGCGGCAACAACATCATCAGCCTCGCGGCGGGCGCCCCGGGCACGCTGGCGCCCGGGGCGGGCCTCAACCTGGGCGCCGTCACCCGCACCAACGGGGTGTATGTGCTGGGCTTTCTGGCGCGCTTTCTGCAGCAAAACGGCGAGGGCAACATCTTGTCCACCCCCAACCTGCTGACGCTGGACAACGAAGAAGCCAAGATCGTGATTGGCCAGAACGTGCCGTTTGTGACCGGCCAGTTCACCAACACCGGCAGCAGCGAAGGCTCGGTCAACCCGTTTCAGACCATTGAGCGCAAAGACGTGGGCCTGACACTGCGGGTGAAACCGCAGATCAGCGAAAACGGCACCATCAAGATGACGATCTTCCAGGAGGTCAGCAGCGTGGCGGCGCAGTCCCTCAACTCGTCTGCCGGCCTGATCACCAACAAGCGCACCATCGAATCCACCGTGCTGGTGGACGACGGCGCCATTGTGGTGCTGGGTGGCCTGTTGCAAGACGAGTTCTCGGGCAACGAAGACAAGGTGCCCGGCCTGGGCGATGTGCCGCTGTTTGGCAACCTGTTCAAAAGCGAGAAACGATCACGCAAGAAGACCAACCTGATGGTGTTTTTGCGCCCGGTGGTGCTGCGCGATGCCCGCGAGACCAGCAACCTGACCCTGGACCGCTACGAGCTGATGCGCGCCCTGCAAAAAGACGGCCAACCCAAGCCCAACAGCCTGCTGGGCATCAACGAAGGCCCCGTGATGGCGCCGCAGCGGGCACCGGCGGCGTTGTTGCCTGAACAGCCCGCCGTGGCCACGCCGCTGGCGCCAGCACCCGCACCGGCATCCACACCGCTGCAGTGAGGCCCAGGCTGTGAAATACCCGCTGCCCTACGCCTTCGCCCGCGAACACCACTGGCTGCTGGAAGACGACGGCCAGGCGCTGACCCTGCTGGGTAGCAACTCGCCGGCCGCCGACGCGGCCGCACAAACCCGCCGACTGTCGGCGCTGTCTGAAATTTTGCGCCGCCACGATGTGCGCGACATCCACTGGGAAAACGGCGATACGCTCAAGCAGCGCATCAGCGCCGCTTACGCCCAGGGCGAGTCGAGCGCGGCGGCGGTGGTGAGCGAAGTGCAGAGCGATGTGGACCTGAGCCGCATGATGCAAGACCTGCCGGCTATTGAAGACCTGCTGGAGGCCGCCGACGACGCGCCCATCATCCGCATGCTCAACGCCCTGCTCACGCAGGCCGCGCGCGACGGCGCGAGCGACATCCACATTGAGCCCTACGAACGCCATTCCAGCGTGCGCTTTCGGGTGGACGGCACGCTGCGCGAGGTGGTGCAGCCCAACCGCGCGCTGCACGCCGCGCTCATCTCGCGCCTGAAAATCATGGCCGAGCTGGACATTTCAGAAAAACGCCTGCCGCAAGACGGCCGCATTTCGCTGCGCATTGGCACCCGCGCGGTCGACGTGCGCGTGTCCACCCTGCCCAGCGCCCACGGTGAACGCGCCGTGTTGCGCCTGCTGGACAAAAGCGAAAGCAAGCTGAGCCTGGAGGCCGTGGGCATGCAGGGCGATGTGCTGACGCGTTTTCGCCACCTCATCACGCAGCCCCATGGCATCATTCTGGTGACCGGCCCCACGGGCTCGGGCAAAACCACCACGCTCTACGCCGCGCTGCAGCGCCTGGACGCCAGCGCGCAAAACATCATGACGGTGGAAGACCCGATTGAATACGAGCTGGCCGGCGTGGGCCAGACGCAGGTGAACGCCAAGATCGACCTCACGTTTGCCAAGGCGCTGCGGGCCATCTTGCGGCAAGACCCGGACGTGATCATGATCGGCGAGATCCGCGACTTCGAGACCGCGCAAATCGCCATCCAGGCATCGCTCACCGGCCACTTGGTGCTGGCCACGCTGCACACCAACGACGCCGCCAGCGCCGTGACCCGCCTGGCCGACATGGGCATAGAGCCGTTTTTGCTCTCCAGCTCGCTGCTGGGGGTGCTGGCGCAGCGCCTGGTGCGCAAGCTGTGCACCCACTGCCGCCGCCAGGACGAGCAAGGCCGCTGGCACCCGGTGGGCTGTGCCCACTGCGGCAACACCGGCTACAAGGGCCGCACCGGCATTTACGAACTGCTGGTGGTGGACGATGTCATCCGCCCCCTCATCCACAGCCGCGCCGCCGAAAGCCAGATTTTTGCTGCCGCCCAGGCCAGCGGCCTGCGCTCCATGCGAGAAGACGGCCAGCACCTGATCGATGCCGGCATCACATCACTGGAAGAGGTGATGAGTGTGACCAGAGATTGACCCCCGCGCCGCCTGCGGCGTCACCCCCCAGGGGCGATGCGGTGCGGCCCGGCCAAGCCGGTTCCGCCGCATCCTGCAAGGGGGCACGCGCGCCGGCCTGGTCAGATGTACGCTAGCTCACTTCATACCCCACGCTTGTCACATGCCCGCCTACACCTTCGAAGCCCTGGACGCCCGGGGCGCCACGCAAAAAGGCCTGATCGACGCCGACACCGCCAAGGCCGCGCGCAGCCTGTTGCGGGCTCGCGCGCTGGTGCCCCTGGTGGTGGAGCCGGCCACCTCGGCCGGGGGTGAGCAGCGGGCGCAGGGGCTCAACATCACGCTCTGGGGTGGTGGCGTGTTCAACGCCACCACACTGGCGGTGTGGACCCGGCAACTGGCTGGCCTGGTGGCGGCGGGCTTGCCACTGGAACGCGCCCTGGCCGCGCTGACCGAAGAGGCCGAAGACGACAAGCAGCGCAACCTGATGGCCGACTTGCGGTCTGAGGTGAACGGTGGTTCGCCGTTTGCGCGGGCGCTGGCGCGGCACCCCAAAGAGTTTGCCGATATTTACACCGCCGTGATCGCAGCCGGTGAGCAAAGCGGCCAGCTCGGCACGGTGCTGGAGCGCCTGGCCGACGACCTAGAAACCCGCGAAGCGCTCAAAAACAAACTGATTGCCGCCTCGCTCTACCCCGCCATCGTCACCGTGGTGGCCATCGTCATCGTGGTGTTTTTGGTGGCTTATGTGGTGCCGCAGGTGGCCGGGGTGTTTGCTGGCAGCAAGCGCGCCTTGCCATTTTTGACGGTGGTGATGCTGAACCTGAGCGACTTTGTGCGCAGCTACGGCTGGCTGATGCTGGGCGCGCTGGCACTGGGCACCGGTGCGCTGACCATGGCGCGGCGCAACGCGGGCTTGCGCCTGACCATGGACGCCGCCTGGCTGCGCCTGCCGCTGGTGGGCAAGCTGGCCCGGGGCTACAACGCCGCCCGCTTTGCGGGCACGCTGGCCATGCTGGCGGCGGCGGGGGTGCCCATTTTGCGGTCGCTGCAAACCGCCGCCGAAACCCTGAGCAACCAGGCCATGCGCGCCGACGCGCTGGACGCGCTGGTGCTGGTGCGCGAGGGTGCGCCGCTGGCTTCGGCGCTGAGCAGCAAAAAGCGCTTTCCGCCGCTGGTGGCCATGTTTGCCCGGCTGGGCGAACAAACCGGGCAACTGCCGGCCATGCTCGGCCGTGCCGCGGACCAGCTCAGCGCCGAAGTGCAGCGCCGCGCCATGCACCTGGCCACCATTCTGGAGCCCATGTTGATCGTGGGCATGGGCCTGGTGGTCATGTTGATCGTGCTGGCGGTCTTGATGCCCATCATTCAGCTCAACCAGCTTGTTGGTTGACCCCCCGCGCCGCGCCTAAGGGCGCGTCACCCCCCAGGGGGCGATGCGAGTGGCCCGGCAAAGCCAGTTCCACCGCATCCTGGGTGGGGCACCTCGCGCCGTTGAGATGATGGGTTTTGGATGTTTGCCTGACTCGGCTGAGCCTTCGCATTTGGGCTACGCTTCAGCCTTCTGATTTCTTGCAAAGGCGATTCCCCATGCCTGTCACATTGGATGGTCAACTGGTCGTGGCGATTTCTTCGCGGGCCTTGTTCGACTTTGAAGAAGAGAACCGGCTGTTTGAAACCGGCGACGACCGGGCTTACATGAAGCTGCAGCTGGACCGGCTGGAGCAACCCGCCTTGCCGGGTGTGGCGTTTTCGCTGGTGCGCAAGCTGCTGGCCTTCAACGATGCCGACGCGCAGCGGGTGGAGGTGGTGATTTTGTCGCGCAACGACCCGGTGTCGGGCATGCGGGTGTTTCGTTCGGCGCAGCACTACGGCCTGCCCATTCAGCGCGGCAGCTTCACGCGCGGGCAGCCGCCCTGGCGCTACCTGCGCCCACTGCGCGCCAACCTGTTTTTGAGCACGCATTTGGCCGATGTGCGCGCCGCGCTGGACGCCGCCGTGCCGGCCGCGCAGGTGTACCCGCAGTCGGTGCACGCGAGCGACGCGCACCCGCACGAGGTACGCATTGCTTTTGACGGCGACGCGGTGCTGTTTTCGGACGAGGCCGAGCGCGTGTACCAAGCCGAGGGGCTGAGTGCCTTTCAGGCGCACGAGGCCAGCCACGCCGGCCAGCCGCTGGCTGGTGGCCCGTTCAAGCCGTTGCTGGAAGCCCTGCACCGCCTGCAAACCGAAGGCACCAACAACATGCGCGTGCGCACCGCGCTGGTGACCGCGCGCAGCGCCCCGGCGCACGAGCGCGCCATTCGCACGCTGATGAACTGGGGCATTGACGTGGACGAAGCCATGTTTCTGGGTGGCCTGCCCAAAGGCCCGTTTCTGCGCGAATTTGAACCCGACTTTTTCTTTGACGACCAGACCGGGCACATCGAATCGGCCTCGATGCACGTGCCCTCGGGGCATGTGGCGTCGGGCATTTCCAATGGATGAGATCCCCCGGCTTGCTGGGCAGGCTCCGGGTGGGCCATGCGGTGTGGTCCTGCAACACCCGTTTCAGCGCATCCTTGAAGACACCGATCACGATCTGTTGAGACACCTTCGATGACCCAAGCCCTGTCCAAATTCCAAAGCTTTCGCCTGTTTGCCGGCAAGGTCGGTGCGCTCGCCGCACCCTACTTCAACTCGGAAGAAAAGTGGCGTGCGCGCGCACTGCTGGCGGCGATTGTGGCGCTGAACCTGGCGGCGGTGTACATGCTGGTGCTACTCAACGAATGGAACCGGGTGTTTTACGACGCGCTGCAAAACAAGGACGCGCCGGTGTTCTGGCGCGAGCTGGGGCGCTTCACCTACCTGGCGTTTGGCTTCATCGTGATCGCGGTCTACCGCTTCTATTTGACGCAGCTGCTGGAAATGCGCTGGCGCGCCTGGATGACGGTGCATTACGTCAACCGCTGGCTGGCCAACCAGGCTTTCTACCATCTGGAGCTGGCGCGCTTTACCGGCAACGGCAACGGCGACAAAACGCCCGACAACCCGGACCAGCGCATCGCCGAAGACATGAACCTATTCACCAGCTACTCGGTGAGTCTGTCCATGGGCCTGCTCAACGCGGTGGTCACGCTGGTCAGCTTTGTGGGTATTTTGTGGACGCTCTCGGGCAGTTTTGCCTTCAGCTTCAACGGCGACGAGGTTGTGATTCCCGGCTTCATGGTGTGGATGGCGGTGGTGTACTGCGTGCTCGGCAGCGTCATCACGCACTACATTGGCCGCCCGCTGATTGGCCTGAACTTTCGACAGCAACGGGTTGAGGCCGACTTTCGGCACCACCTGGTGCGGGTGCGCGAATACAGCGAATCCATTGCGCTGGACCGCGGCGAGCCGGTCGAAAAACGCCAGCTGGGCAGCCGCTTTGGCGAGGTGCTGGGCAACTACCTGCAACTCATCCGCGCGCAAAAGCGGCTGACCTGGTTCACGGTGGGCTTTGGGCAAGCTGCTGTGGTGTTTCCGTTCATCGTGGCCGCGCCGCGCTTTTTCAGCGGCGCCATTCAGCTGGGCGAGCTGATGCAAATTGCCTCCGCCTTTGGCCGCGTGCAAGACGCGCTCTCATGGTTTGTGGACAACTACGACCGCCTGGCCACCTGGCGCGCCACCACCGACCGCATCACCAGCTTTGAAGCCAGCTTTCAGGCCCTGCAAGCCAGCGCCCACACCCAGACGGTGGCCACACCCCACACCGAAGACGTGCTGTCGCTGGACGACCTGCACCTGAGCCTGCCCGGCGGCACCGCCCTGCTCGCGGTCAACGGTTTGCAACTCAACCCGGGCGACACGGTGTTGGTCAAAGGCCCGTCGGGCAGCGGCAAGTCCACCCTGTTTCGCGCGCTGGCGGGCATCTGGCCCTGGTCCGTGAGCCGGCTGCGTCCCCCGGTCGACTTTGACGCCCGTGTGATGTTTTTGCCGCAGCGCCCTTACTTCCCCAACGGCGCCCTGCGCCACGCGCTGGCCTACCCGGCCACGCCCGAGCGCTACACCGACGCCGAACTGCAACAAGCCTTGAGCGACGCCCTGCTGCCCCACCTGGCCAGCCAGCTCGACACCGAAGACACCTGGGGACAAAAACTTTCAGGCGGTGAACAGCAGCGTCTGGCCATGGCCCGTGCCTTCTTGAAAAAGCCGCGCTGGCTGTTTGTGGATGAAGCCACCAGCGCCCTGGACGAAACCGCCGAAGCCACGTTGTACGAGCGCCTGAAAACCATGGTGGCGCAGGAAAACGGCGCCCTGGTGTCCATTGCCCACCGGCCCACGGTGGCCGCGTTTCACAACCGGCAATGGACGCTGGAGCCCAATGAAGCTGGCGGCACGCGCTACCGGCTGGTGAACGCGGTGTAACGACCCAGCGCCCGCTGGGCAATTCAGCCCCAGGGGCTCGCCGCTGCGCGCGCCCCCTGCATTCCCCTTCCCCGTCTTCCTGCTTCCCTCCCATGTCCGCTCCCCTCACCACCGACGCGGGTACCACCGCTCTTTCCACTCCGTTGGCCCGCCCGGGCCGCGCCATGCTGGCGCTGGGCATCGGCAGCTTTGCCATTGGCACCGGTGAATTCGTCATCATGGGCCTGCTGCCCGAGGTGGCACAAGACCTGGGGGTCACCATTCCCAAGGCCGGCCATGTGATCAGCGCTTATGCGCTGGGTGTGGTGGTGGGCGCACCGGTGCTGGCCGTGCTCGCCGCCACCTGGGGCCGCCGCGCGCTGCTGGTGGCGCTGATGCTGGTGTTTGCACTGGGCAACTTTGCCAGCGCTGTGGCGCCCGGCTACGCCTGGCTCAACGTGTTGAGGTTCGCGGCCGGCATGCCGCACGGCACCTACTTTGGCGTGGCTGCGCTGGTGGCGGCCGGGCTTGCCGCGCCGGGCCAGCGGGCGCGCGCCATTGGCCTGGTCATGACTGGCCTCACGTTGGCCACCCTGCTGGGCGTGCCGCTGGCGGCCTGGCTGGGGCAGCTGTTTGGCTGGCGTGCCGCCTTTGTGCTGGTGGGCGCCATGGCCTTGCTGGCCGCCGCGCTCATTCACCGCGAAGTGCCCGCCATGGCCGCACCACCCGGCGCCAGCCCGCTGCGCGAGCTGGGTGCGCTGCGCAACAAACAGGTGTGGCTGACACTGGGCATTGGCGCCATTGGCTTTGGCGGCCTGTTTGCGGTGTTCAGCTATGTGAAACCCACCATGATCGAAGTGGCCGGCCTGCCGCTGGCCGGGGTGCCGGTGGTGCTGGCGCTGTTTGGGCTGGGCATGGTGGTGGGCAATGTGTTGGGCTCGCGACTGGCCGACCGCGCCCTCATGCCCACCGTGGGCGGCATGCTGGTGTGGTCCATCGTGGTGCTGGTGGCCTATGTGTTCACCGCCCATAGCGTGGTGCTGGGGTCCATCAATATTTTCCTCATCGGCACCACCGTGGCCATCTGCCCGGCGCTGCAACTGCGGCTGATGGACGTGGCCGGCGAAGCCCAGGTGCTCGCTGCAGCCCTCAACCACTCGGCCTTCAACATGGCCAACGCGCTGGGCGCCTGGGTCGGCGGCCTGGCCATCAGCGCCGGCCTGGGCTGGACGTCCACCGGCTGGGTGGGCGCCTTGCTGGCACTGGCCGGGCTGGGCGTGTTTGCGTGGGCGGTGGTGGACGCTCGCTCGCGGCCTGCTGCGGTGATCAAAGGGCCGGTTCGCGTGATGCCGTAAAGCCGGCGAGTGGGCCAATCAAGGCTGTGTCTCAGAGGGGCTGTACCCCGCCCACCCCCGCGCCCGCAACTCACAAGCCGGGCAACTGCCGCACCCGTAGCCCCAGGCGTGGCGGTGTTCGCGGTCGCCGAGGTAGCAGGTGTGGGTGTGTTCCACGATCAGGTCCACCAGCGCGGGCCCGCCGCCGGGCACGCCCGAGTTGCTGCCCAGTTCGTGCGCCATGCGCCAGGTGTCGGCTTTGTCGATCCACATGAGCGGGGTGTCGATGAGGAAACGGTGGTCCATGCCCAAGCTGAGCGCCACTTGCAGGGCTTTCATGGTGTCGTCGCGGCAGTCGGGGTAGCCTGAAAAGTCGGTTTCGCAAACGCCGGTGACGATGACCTGGATGCCGCGGCGGTAGGCGAGCGCGGCGGCCAGCGTCAAAAACAGCAGGTTGCGCCCGGGCACGAAGGTGTTGGGCAGGCCGCTGCTCTCCATGCGAAAGGCCATGTCGCGGGTGAGCGATGTTTCGCTCACTTTGCCGAGCACGGCGAGGTCGAGCACATGGTCTTCCCCCAGGCGCTCGGCCCAGGAGGGGAATTGCTCGCGCAGCTGGCGCAGCACCACCAGGCGGGCTTGCAGCTCAACGCTGTGGCGCTGGCCGTAGTCAAACCCGATGGTTTCGACGCGCGGGTAGCGGGCCAGGGCGTGGGCGAGGCAGGTGGTGGAGTCTTGCCCGCCTGAAAACAGGACGAGGGCACTGGTGTGGTGGGGCGTGGTGCTCATGGGCGCGATGGTAGCGCCTGACCCGTTCAGAGCAGCCGCTGGGAGCGCTTGCCCGCGTGGTCGCGGCTGGTGGCGAGCATGCGAATGAGGGCGCGGTTGGCGTGTTCAAGCGAGACGTCGTGCTGCTCGCAAATGGCGGGCAGCTGGCGCAGTTTGTCGGGGTCGCCTTGGGCCTGGGCGATGTCGATCAGCGGGAAGTAAGGGCCGTCCTGGCGCATCACGGCGTCCAGCACCCGGCCCGACAAGGGCAGCTTGCCGAGCAACTCGGCCAGGGGTTTCTGCATCAGGCGGTCGAGCTGGGCAAACAGCGCGGTGGTGTAGACCTCGGCACGCAGGTTGTCTTCAGAGCCGGGCTCCAGCAGGTGCTGGGCCAGGCGCGAACGCATGACCATGGCGTAGCGCACGGGGTGCAGTTCGGGGTTGTTGTCGCTGCCGGGCAGCTGGTCGCGCAGCCAGCGTCCCAGGGCGGTGAAGCCGAGCATCATCAGTGCGTGGCGCAGCGAGTCGATTTCGTGGCGCAACCCAAAGGCGGCCGAGTTGACGAGCAGCAGCAGGCGGTACACCAGCACAGGGTCTTGGCGCACCAGGCGCTCCAGGTGTTCGAGCGAGCTTTCGTCGTCAATGGCCTGAAAGATCTGCTCGATCACGCGGGTGTCGCAGGCCAGCGGCTGTTGGCGGTGGGCAAACAGCACGTCTTCGTCGGGCCAGCCCAGCAAACCCCAGGCGCCAACCTGGTCGAGGCAAAGGGCGGCAAGGTGCCGGTCGGCAATGCCTTGGTAGATTTGACCGGGACACAGCGCGGCGGGCATGGGCGCGGCAAAGGGGTTGCCGGATGCTTGCTGGGCATGGGCCCGCAACGCCTTCAAGGTGTCTTCAGGGCTCAGGCTGAGCAGGCTGCGTGCGTCCAGCGGCGCGTTGAACGCGCTGCAGCTGGCCGAGGGGCCGGCGTGGCGCAGCAGCTGGTGGCCGTTGCGCTGGGCCACGGCCAGGCGTGCCAGGCTTTCAGGGGTTTCAAACAAGGCGGCGGGCACTTCCAGCCAGGTGTTGTGCACGGGCGGGCACACCAGCGCCTGCTGCAACAGCGCGGGGGACTCAACCGACAGAATCAGCACCGGGGCGGCGGCAGGCCAGTCGCTGCCCAGCAGCTGCAGCAGGTGCGGGGCGTCCACCGACTCGGGGTGAATGGTGTGCACCCGCAGGCGCACGGCGACCAGCTGGCGGGCGGGGTTCCAGACCGGCTGGTAGCCCAGGGCAATGCTGTCTAAAACGGTGTGGCTCATCATGGCGTGTCAACCCGGTGGCGGGAATGCGGGGGTTAGCCCACGTACTGGAACAGCGACAAGCGCTGCACCTGGGCGTAGGACTTGAGGGCGGCTTCCAGGCCGACTTGCTGGCTCTGAAAGTCTGAAATGCCTTGCACCATGTCCAGGTCTTCCAGGCGCGAGCGCTCGGCCTTGTAGTCCACGGCGCGGTCACCGAGCAAGCCGTCGATGGCGTCGGCGCGGTTGAGCCATTCGCCCGACTGGCTGCGTGCCTGTAGCACACGGTCGTGCCCGGCGTCGAGTTCGGTGAGGGTGCGCGACAGGGTGTGGGTGAGCTGCGTGGTGCCGCTGGTGGCGGTGCTGCGCAGGGCGTCGATGGTGTCTTGCACCACTTTAAAAATGTTGGTGGGGCCGGTGGCGGGGCCCACCTCAATGGTGTCGCCGTCGGCCGGGGTGCCACTCATCTGGAACGACATGCCGTCAAATTCCACCGCCTGGCCGCTTTGGTAGGGCACGTTGGCCAGCTCGAGCACCGGGGGGGCGGTGGTGGTGTTGGTGATGCTGTACTGCATGACGCCGCCGACGTTGGCAAAGCCGACGCTGTAGGTCTGCCCGGTGAGGTCCGAGGGGTTGGTGACCTGGCCCACATCGGTGCGCACACTGCCGGTGTTGCTGGCGGGCAGGCTCAGCGTGAAGCTGCCGTTGCCCTGGGGAATGCGCATCCAGATGGCTTCGCCGTCGAGCGCCTGGGGCAGGCTGTTGTTGCCCGCGGCTTCCTGGCCGCGCAAGCCTTCAAAGCTCACGGCCGAGCCGCCGGCGCTGTACACGTCCACAAACGGCGTGGTCGAGCCACCCAGGCCGCCGAACAGGGTGCGCCCGGCGCTGTCTTTGCGGTTGGCCACCGACAGCATCTGGTCACGCAGGCCTTCGAGCTGGGTGGCCAGGTCGCGGTGTTCCCGCGGGCCATAGGTGCCGTTGCCCGCCGCGACCATGAGGTCGCGCACCTGCTGGATCAGTTCGCCGGACTCGCCCAGCGCGCTTTCGGCCTGGGCCAGGCTGGTGCGAGAAGCTTCCACGGCGCGCAGGTCGGCGGTCACACGGGAGAGCCGGTTTTGCGCCGTTTCAGACAGCACGGCCGACACCGGGTCGTCGCTGGCGCGCTGCACCCGCTTGCCGGTGGAAATGCGTTCTTGCTGCGCATTGAGCTCGCCCTGGCGCTTGACCAGGTTGGAGATCGTGTTGTCGTAGCTGTTGGCGGTGGCGACTCTCATGGGGTTTCCTTACCGGGCTGGCGTTCAGCGGCCCACGGTTTGCAGCAGGGTGTCAAAGGTGCTCTGCGCCACCTGCAGAAACTTGGCGGCCGCCTGGTAGGACTGCTGAAACTGCAGCAGCCGGGCGGCCTCTTCGTCCAGGTTGACGCCGGCCACCGCCGCGCGGGCGTTTTCTGCGCTGTCAGCCACCTGGCTGGAATAGCCGGTGGCAAATTTGGCACCCTGCACCTGGGTGCCGAGCACCGACAACAGGCTGCTGTAGCCGTCGGCCATCGACACGCCGTCAAAGGTGGCCTGGTCGCGCAGGGCCAGCACAGCTTTCGCGTTGCCGCCGTTTTGCGGCGTGGAGCCGGGCAGCGCGGCGCCGATGGTGAAGCTGTCGCCGGCGGCCGGGCTGCCGCGCAGGGTCAGGCTCCAGCCGTTGATCTCTATGGCCTTGCCAGGGGTGTAGGTATACACCGTGCTCGGGTCGGCGGAGGTGGTGAAGCTGCCGTCGGCCTGAAACGTGAGCGTGACGTCGGTGATGGGATAGACCGAGGGCGAAACCGCGTACAGACCTTCGATGCTCATGCCGCCGGCGTTGTTGGCGCCGGGCGTGACCTGCACCGGGCTGGCCGAGGCCAGGCGGTCGGGGGCGCCCACGGCCACTTGCATGTTGCGGGCGGCGTCGGCAAAGGGCCGCACGCGAAAACTGTCGCCCGGGTTGGCGGCGCCAGCGGTCACGTCAAAGCGCAGGCCGTCCAGCTCGGCCGGCAAGCTGGTAAACGCGGTGCTCACACCGTCGGACAGGCGGACCACGTTGACGCCCAGCGCGTCAAAGCGAACTTCGTAGTCGGACGCCTTGAGCGCGGTGGCATCGCTCACCGTGGCGGCCAGTTCGGCCGAGCCGGTGTTGGCCCCACCTGGCATGCCCGCGCTGGGAGCGGCCGGCACAAAAAAGTCCGCACCCGCGTTGCCCCTGAGGTCCACACCCAGGCGGTGCTGGGTGTTCATTTCGGTGTTCAGCGCCAGCGCCATGCGGCCCAGCAGGTTTTGCATTTGCGGCAGGTCTTGGCCCAAAAAGCTGAGCAGACCGCCGAGCTGGCCGCCCACCGAAGCGTCGTCCAGCGCTTGCGTGGTGCCGCCCTGCACAAAGCCAATGTGCAGGCGCGAGGTGTCGATGCTGTCGCGCACGGTGGTGAGGCTGTTGGCGCGCTGCCCCAACACCAGCGGCTGGCTACCCGCCACAAACACGCTCATGGAACCGTCGTCGGCGGCCACGGTGCTGATCTGCACGTACTGGCTCAGCTCGCCCAGCAAAGCGTCGCGCTGGTCCAGCAGGTCGTTGGGCTCGCCGGTGGTGCCCTGGTTTTCAATGATGCGCTGGTTGACCTTGGCAATGTCTTGCGCCAGCCGGTTGATGGACGTGACCGAACTGTCCAGCTGCATGCGCCCGCTGTAGGCCAGCGAATCGATTTCGCCCGCCGTGTCGCGCAGCCGGGCCGACAGGTCTTCGGCCCGTGCCAGCACCACCACGCGGGCCGACAGGTTGGTGGGCGAAGACGCCACGTCCGACCAGGCGTTGAGCATGTTGTTGATGGCAGCGCCCAGGCCGTCCTCTCCAATGGGGAACAGGCCTTCGAGCTGTTGCATGCGCGAAAAGCGCTCGCTGTCTGCCGCCGCCACCGAGGTGGCCAGTTGCGATTCGCGGGTCAGGTAGGCGCTGTGGGTGCGGCTCACGGTGCCGATTTCAACCCCTTTGCCGTAGTAGTTGCCGCCCAGCGTCTGGTAGCCCGAGGTCTGCATCGTCACCGACTGGCGCGAATAGCCAGCGGTGTTGGCGTTGGCAATGTTGTGGCCAATGACCTGCAGCGTGGCCAGGTTGGCGTTCAGGGCACGCGAGCCAATGTTGAGTGCGGCAGACATGTCAGTGACTCCCCAAACCGGAACGGGTGGGGCACATCAGCCACCGGCTGTGGGCAAACCTGCGGGCGCTCATGACTGGGCGCGCTGAATGCTCAGCGTGGTGTTGATGGCGCGGCTGAGCTTGGCGGCGTATTGCGGGTCGGTGGCGTAACCGGCCTTTTGCAAACCGGCGGCAAAGCCCTGCACCGAGCCCAGTTGGTCCATCACCTTGTCGTAGCGCGGGCTGTTGCCAATGAGGCGGGCGTAGTCGCGAAACGAGTCGGCGTAAGAGTCGTAGGCGCGGAACTTGGCGGTCACTTTGCGCGGCTCGCCGTTGATGTATTCGGTGGTGGTGATTTCGGCCACTTTGCCCTTCCAGCCGCCGGTGGCCTTGATGCCAAACAGGTTGAAGGACGGCGCACCATCGGCATGGCGAATTTCGCTCTTGCCCCAGCCGGTTTCGTGGCCAGCCTGGCCGATCATGAAGCTGGCGGGAATGCCGGTTTCGCGCGACACGGCGGCCGCTGCCTGGCTGTGTTGCGAGACAAAATCCGCCTGGCGCGGCCCGGCACTGGCCCGGCTCACGGTGCTGGGCTCGCTGGCCACGGGCAGCGCGCGGGTGGCGCCATTGAGCGCATCGCGTGCGGCCGCGGCGGGGTCGATCTGGCGGCCCAACTGGCGCTCTATAGCTTCGGACAAACCACCCGGCAAGCCCGAGAGCTGCACCGCAAACTGCTGGTCCAGCAGGTCGGTGCCCAGGTTGCTGCCCTCGCCATCCATCAGGCCCGACTTCTCGGTGGCCTCGCGCATGCTCTTGATGAGCTCGCGCATGAACAGCGACTCAAACTGCTTGGCCGCCTCTTTCAGCGCTGCCTTGTCACCCTTGGCACCCGCAGCCCCGCTGCCGTAGCG
The DNA here is from genome assembly GCF_058731905.1 of Hydrogenophaga sp. L99. Lineage (NCBI taxonomy): Bacteria > Pseudomonadati > Pseudomonadota > Betaproteobacteria > Burkholderiales > Comamonadaceae > Hydrogenophaga > Hydrogenophaga sp. L99. The sequence continues at coordinate 2,926,972 of NZ_CM178972.1, forward strand.
CAACGCGTTGAGCGCGTTCGGGTCGGCGGCCAGGCCCTGGGTGGACATGGACAAGGGGTTCACTCCAGCCTCCCGCGCGCAGCCACCGACACAGCGCGCCGACGATTGGCCACCACTTCCACACGCAGCATGCCCGTTACGTTGCCGCGCTGGGTGCAAACGGAGATCACAGCCGAACGCACAGCCAGCCCCCAGCCGGGAACACCGCGGATCTGGCTCTGCCAGGCCGCTGGTGTTGCCCCTTGAGGGGCGGAGCGGCTACACGCAGTGAGCAAGCGATGGGGGTGGTTCATATGACTTCCAGTTCGGCATTCATGGCGCCGGCTGCCTTGATGGCCTGCAAAATGGCCAGCAGGTCTTGCGGCGTCGCGCCCAGCGAATTGAGCACCCGCACCACGTCCGACAACTGGGCCGCGGCGGGCATGGCAATGAGCGAGCCGGTGTCCTGGCTGATCTGAATGTCGGCTTTTTCGGTCACCACCGTCTGGCCGCCGGGAGACAGCGGGTTGGGCTGGCTGATGACCGGGGTGGAGCTGATGCTGACCGTGAGGTTGCCGTGCGACACGGCGCAAGCACCGAGCGTGACCGCCTGGTTCATGACGATGGAGCCGGTGCGCGAATTGATGATGACGCGGGCCATGGGGGTTGACGCTTCCAGGCGCACCTCTTCCACCGCCGCCAGAAAGCCCACGCGGGCGTTCGGGTCGGCCGGGGCGCGCAGGCGCACCACGCGCCCGTCTACCGCGCTGGCCACGCCGGCACCCATGGCGCGGTTGATGGCTTCGGTGACGCGGCTGGCGGTTTGAAAGTCGGTGGCATTCAGGCCCAGGTCGATCGTTTCACCGAGCGCAAACGGCGTGTCGACCGTGCGCTCCACCTGCGCACCGCCCGGAATGCGACCGGCGCTCAGGTGGTTGATCTGCACCTTGCTGCCGCCGGCCGCAGCGCCTGCGCCGCCCACCAGCAGGTTGCCCTGGGCCAGCGCATAAATTTCACCGTTGGCGCCCTTGAGCGGCGTGGTGATGAGCGTGCCGCCACGCAGCGATTTGGAATTGCCGATGGACGAGACCGTGACGTCGATCATCTGGCCGGGCTGCGCAAACGCAGGCAGCTGGGCCGTGACCAGCACCGCCGCCACGTTTTTCAGCTGCATGCTGCCGCCCGGGGGCAACGACAGACCCAGCTGCTGCAAATAGTTTTGCATGCTCTGGGCGGTGTAGGGCATCTGGGTGGTCTGGTCGCCGGTGCCGTCCAGCCCCACCACCAGGCCGTAGCCGGTGAGCTGGTTGCTGCGCACGCCCTGCACGGCGGCAATTTCCTTCACGCGAATGGCCTGCGCTGCTGCCGGCTGGGCCAGCCCCACTGCGGCGCCTAGCACCACCAGCAGCGCAGCCAGCGCGTGCCAGCCGTTGGGGCGCACCGCACGGCGTGTGAACAGGCGGCGGTTGGAGGCGATACCCATGATCGGCAGATAGTCGGATTTCATGAGACCAATGCTATGCACCCTCAGAACGGGATAACGCTCAAAAAGAACCGTGCTAACCAGCCAATTGAAAGCGCTTCACCTTGCGCACCTCTGCCACGCGACTCCACACGCGCATTGGCCACCTGGGTGGAAGCGACCACATTGCCGGGCCGAATCTGGCGCGGGTCCACCGTGCCACTGAAGCGCAACACGTCCACGTTCTGGTTCACACCAATCTGCTTTTCGCCCGCCACCACCAAGTGACCATTGGGCAGCACCTCCAGCACCGTGGCGGTGATCGAGCCTTCAAACTTGTTTTCGCTCTGGGTGTTGCCCTTGCCGGCAAAGGTGTTGCTCGACTCGGCGCCGGTGGTGAATTTGTCCAGCAGCGGCGCCTTGAGAAACGGCAAGGCCGACACGCTGGCGGACGCTTCGCCTGAGCGGTCGATGTTGGCCGACGACTTCTGGCTGGCGGTGATGTTTTCCGAAATCTGGATCGTCAGCGTGTCGCCCGGCAGGCGCGCGCGCGGGTCTTCAAATGCCGGGCGGTAGCTGGCCGCATGAAACAAGCTGCCACTGGCCGGCGCGGTGGCCGCTGGCGCCGCGGCGTAGCGCACCGGCGTCACAGGCACCACGTCCACCTGCGGCGTCTTGCGCAAGGTTTCGCAGCCCGCGCTCAGCACCGCCAGCGCCAGCAGCACCGACGTGCGCAGCTGCCAAGAAGTGGGAACAGATAAGTTTTTCATATCAAGCTTTCAACCAAGCAACCGATACAAGCCATAAGGCCAAGAGCGAGCGACAACCGCACGAAGCCGCTAAAAAAACACGGCGAAAGTGGCCACCACCCCGAACGCCGCCGTGGCCCATCGGCCTCACGGCGCGCGTGAGCGACGGCGAGGGCTTACAGCTGCGCCAGGCGCTGCAGCATCTGGTCGCTGGTCTGAATGGCTTTGGAATTCATCTCGTAGGCGCGCTGGGTCTGGATCATGGTCACCAGCTCTTGCACCACGTTCACGTTGGACGTCTCCACAAAACCCTGCATCACCGTGCCCATGCCGGCGCTGCCCGGCGCACCGTTCACCGGGTTGCCCGACGCCTGGCTCTCAGCAAACAGGTTTTGCCCGCGCGGCTCCAGGCCGGCCGGGTTGATGAAGTTGGCCAGTTCGATGTTGCCCACCACCGAAGGCGCCGGGTTGGCCGGCAGCTTGACCGACACCACACCGTCGCTGGACACGGTGATGCTTTCCGCGTCGGCCGGGATGGTGATGCCCGCCGTGAGCGGGTAGCCGCTGCTGGTGACCATGCGACCCTGTGCGTCCAGCTGCAGGCTGCCGTCTCGGGTGTAGCCGACGGTGCCGTCGGGCATTTCCACCTGCAAGAAACCACCGCCGTTGATGGCCAGGTCCAGGTTGTTGCTGGACTGCTGCAAGCTGCCCTGCGCAAACGAGCGCGAAGTGGCCACGGTGCGCACACCCAGGCCCAGTTGCAGGCCGGTGGGCAGCTCGCTTTGTTCGGTGGTGTTGGCGCCCACCTGGCGCAGGTTTTGGTACATCAGGTCTTCAAACACCGCGTTGGCGCGCTTGAAACCGTTGGTGGACGTGTTGGCCAGGTTGTTGGAAATGACATCCAGCTGGGTCTGCTGGGCCTGCATGCCGGTCTTGGAAATCCACAGCGAATTGATCATGTCGTGCTCCTTGTTTCGATCTGTTCAATGGCGCTACCGCGCCGCAAAGTTACCCACTGCTGCCACCGTCCTGGCGAGGACACCGCCGGGCTGGCTTTGCCAGACGGCTGGTGTCGCCCCCCGGGGGGGTGACGCGAAGCGGCGCGGGGGGGGATCATCCATTCAGGCTAAGCAGCTGGCCGGCCGTCTTGTCGTTGGCCTCGCCGTTTTGCAGCATGCGCATCTGCACTTCAAACTGGCGCGCCACGGCGATCATTCCCACCATGGCTTCAATCGGGTTCACGTTGCTGCCTTCCAGCGCGCCGCTTTGCACGCGGGCGGTGGCGTCGGCCGGCAGCGGGTCGCCCAGCGGGCCGCGAAACAGGCCATCGCCCCCGCGCTGCAAACGGTTGTCGTCATCGGGTGTGACCAGCTTGAGCCGACCCAGCGCCTGCGGCGGCTGACCGCTCACACGGGCGCTCACCGTGCCGTCTTCGCCAATGTCAATCTGCGCACCCGCGGGCGCCACCAGCGGGCCCGCGTCGCTCAGCATGGGCAGGCCCTGGGCGTTCACCACCGTGCCGTCGGTGTTCACTTCCAGCGCGCCGGCTCGGGTGTAGGCCTCGGTGCCGTCCAGCCCCTGCACCGCCAGGTAGGCGTTGCCGCGCGCGGCCACGTCCAGGTTGCGCCCGGTGTGGGTGATGGGGCCGGGCGCATCCGAATGGCCGGCCGTGGCTTCCAGCGCAAACACCCGGGTGCTGGCACCGTCGCCACGAATGGGCACCGCGCGGAAGGTGGACAACTCGGCCCGAAAACCCGGCGTGGACGCGTTGGCCAGGTTGTTGGACAACAACTGCTGCCGGTGCTGCGCGGCATTGGCGCCGGTCATGGCGGTGTAGATCATGCGGTCCATGCGGGACTCCGGAATGTGTGGCGATGGATACCAAAAACAGACCACCGCAACGCGCGAAGGGCCTGGGCCCCAGGGCACCGCGGAACCGGCTTTGCCGGGCCGCCAGTGCCGCCCCCTGGCAGGGGGTCGCGCGCAGCGCGGGGGGGTTATCTCAGGTTCAACAGGGTGCTGAACACCTGGTCTTGCGTCTTGATGGTTTGCGCGTTGGCCTGGTAGGCGCGCTGCGCGGTCATCATGCTCACCAGCTCGCCGGTGATGTCGATGTTGGAATCTTCGAGCGCGCCAGAACGCAGGCTGCCAAACTTGCCCTCACCGGGCGCGCCGTGCACCGGCTCGCCGGTGGCAAAGTTGGCCTGCCAGTTGCCGTTGCCGGTGGGTTGCAGGCCCTGCACGTTGCGGAAGTTGACCAGCGCAATCTGACCCGCCGCACGGGTCTGCCCGTTGGAATAGCTGGCGGTGATCACACCGCTTTCGTTGATCTTCAGGCTCGTGAGCTCACCGGGGCGGTAGCCGTTTTGCTCCAGGTTGTTCACGGCAAAGTCGATACCAAACTGGGTGGCGTCCCCGTAATCCAGCGTGGCGTTGAAGGTCACGGCCGGGTTGTTGGGCGATGTCAGCGTGATCGGAGGCATCACGGAGGCGGGCGTCACCACGTTGCCGCTTGCATCCAAGGTCGGTGTCGTCCTCAGCGTGCCATCGTCATTGAAACGAAGCACGGTGGGCGGTGTGGACTGGGCCGGCGCGCTGCCATTGACACTTCGGTAAACCGTCCATTCGTTGACGCCGGTTTTCTGGAAGGCCAGGCCCACAGGGACCTCGAGCCCTTGGGGGTCGTAGGCGATGACCGACGTGCCGTACTTGGACAGCGGGGTGGGTGGGGAGACCGTGTTGAAAACCGGTGCCCGAGCATCCAGGTTGAATTCGGTTGAAATGTTGCTGGTGGCGCGTGCCGGAATGGGGCCGCCGGTGGGCAAGCTCAGGGGCTGGGTGGTGAAGCTCAGGCGGGTGCCTTCGGAGTCGGTCGGGTAACCCATGAGCTGGCCGCCGATGTTGGTCACCACTTGGCCTTCGTTGTTCAGCTTGAACATGCCCGCACGGCTGTAAGCCATGCTGCCGTTGGGCATGGTCAGCTCATAAAAGCCGCTGCCGTTGATGGCCACGTCCAGGTCGTTGCCGGTGACGGTGATGTTGCCCTGGGTGAATATTTGCGTGGTGGCGGCCACCGTCACGCCAATGCCGGAATTGGTACCGCCCGACGCGTTGATGGAGCTGGCGTACACCTCGGCAAATTCGGCCCGCGATGCCTTCATGCCCACCGTGTTGGCGTTGGCGATGTTGTGGCCAATCACGTCCAGGTTTTTGCTGGAGCTGTTGAGGCCAGAGAGTCCTTGCTGGAATGACATGGTGGAGTCCTTTGGGTCGGGAAAATGGGGGTTGAATAGAGGGCGGTGGCGGGCTTACATGAAGGCCCGAACCTGGCTGTAGGCCAGGGTGCGGCCGTCCTGCAATTGCAGGTTCATGGCGCCTGAAGCAAAGCCCACCGACGACACGGAGAGCTGCATGAGCGGTGTGGCAGCCACGGCCTGGCCGCCCTGCGTGGCCCGAATCTGGAAGCTGCCCACGCTGGCGGGGTTGGTGTCTTGCGCATCCCAGCTGAAGGCGTGCTGCCCGGCGCCCAGTGGGCCCATGTTGACGCTGCCCAGCAGCGCACCGTTGGTGCCCATCACGTCCACCGTGACCTGGCTGGCCGCGGTGTCCAACGCAATGGCGCCCTTGCCTACGCTGCCATCAAACGTGAGCTTGCTGCCTTCCACCAGCGCCTGGCGCCCGATGAGCGAGGTGCCTTGCATCGACTGCATGGCGCTGTATTGCTCGGCCATGCCCTTGAGCGTGAGGTTGAGTTCCTGGATGCCGCTGACCGTGTTGATCTGCGCCATCTGGGTCGTCATCTGCGCGTTGTCCATCGGGTTGAGCGGATCCTGGTTGTTGAGCTGCGCGACGAGCAGCTTCAAAAACCGGTCTTGTGAGGCCTGCGGGCTGGTGGCGTTGCTGGCCGACGTGCTGCCGGTCGAGCTGCCCACGGTGGTGCCGAGGTTGCTGAGGTCTAGGGGTGCAGTAAGCATGGTGCGGCGTCCGGTTTATTGGCCCATCTGGAGCGTTTTGAGCAGCAGCGACTTGGCCGTGTTCATGACCTCGACGTTGTTTTGGTACGAACGCGAGGCCGAGATCATGTTGACCATCTCTTCCACCGGGTTCACGTTGGAATGGGTCACATAGCCCTCGCCATCGGCGCTGGGGTGCCCGGGGTTGTGGACGCGGCGCCCGGGCACATCGCTTTCGCGGATGTCCTGCACCTTCACACCGGCCGAGCCGGGTGCGCCCATGGGCACGGTCTGAAACATCACATGGCGGGCCTTGTAAGACTGGCCATCGGGCCCGGCCACCGCGTCGGCGTTGGCCAGGTTGCTGGCCACCACGTTGAGCCGCTGCGACTGCGCACTGACCGCGCTGCCCGAGACCCCGAAAATGGTAAACATGGACATGAGAAGCTCCTTCACTGGCCCGTGATGGCCGACAGCATGGTTTTCACATGCCCGTTGATGAAGCGCAGCGTGGACTCGTAGCGGATGCTGTTGTCCACAAAGTTCGCGCGCTCGCGGTCCAGGTCCACCGAGTTGCCGTCCTGGCTGGGCTGGGTTTGCACGGTGTAGGCCATCTCCGGATTGCCGGCACCCCCCGCGCCCAGGCGCATGTGCTGCGCGCTGGTCACGCTCACCGCAGAGCGCGCCGTGCTGCCCGACGCCGCCTGCAGCGCCTTGGCAAAGTCAAAGTCCCGCGCCACATAACCGGGCGTGTCGGCGTTGGCGATGTTGCTGGCGATCACCTGCTGGCGCTGGGAACGCAGCACCAGTGCGTTGGCCTGGAAGTCCAGCCGGGAGGTCATCTTTTCAAGCATGGGCACCTCTGCGCGGGGTTGAATGGAAGGCAAAAGCGGCAGGCTTTCACCGGGATGAAGGTAAGTATGGAAAAACTTGAGGGTGCGCAATGGCCGAAACAAACGGCACATTGCCGGGTATTTCGCTGCTTTGCTCCGGCCAGCCCCGGCCTACAGTGATCCCCTGCCGGCATGGACTCCGCGCCCTTCAGCGCCCACCAGTCACCCATGCCAATCGCCTCCCGCAGGGGCTTTGCCAAGGGGAACCCACATGCACACCAACGAACAACACCACACCCGCCCCGCCCTGCGCACGCCGCAGGCGGCTCTGGCTGGCATGCTGCTGGCCGGGCTCGCAAGCCTGGCCCCTGCTACCCACGCGCAGACGCCCACACCCCCCGGCGGCGAAAGCGCCGCGCTGCAGCAACTGGCCCGCGACTTTCTGGAGCCCTCACTGGCCACGGCCATGGGGCAAACCGACGGCGCCCCCCTGCGGGCCGAAGTGGTCATGGGCGCGCTGGACAGCCGCCTGCGCCTGGCGCCCTGCGCACGGGTCGAACCCCACATGCCGCCCGGCACCCGCCTGTGGGGACGCAGCCGCATTGGGCTGCGCTGCGTGGACGGCACCACCCGCTGGAATGTGTTTTTGCCCGTCACCGTGAAGGCCTGGGGACCCGCCTGGGTGCTCACCCGCTCCGTCACCGCCGGCACACCCCTCACACAAGAAGACGCCGAAATGGCCGAAATTGACTGGGCCGAGCAAAAAGCCAGCGTGCTGGCCAACCCGGCGCTGTGGGTGGGCCAGGAAGCCGCCTACACCCTGCTGCCCGGCCAGGCCCTGCGCCAACACATGGTGCGCCCGGCCCAGGCCTTTGCCGCCGGGTCGCAGGTGCGGGTCACCCAGTCGGGAACCGGTTTTCAGATCGCGGTGACCGGCCAGGCCCTCACCGCTGGCCAGATCGGGCAAACCACCCGCGTGCGCCTGGCCAGCGGCCGGGTGGTCACCGGCCTGGTGCGCGACGGGCAAACGGTGGAACTGGCGCTGTAAAAACCGCTCCGAAACACCGTAAAAGCCGTTTCAGCCTCTGTTTGCGTGACGTATTCAACAAAAAAGACCTCAAGTCCCCCCGCTTTTGAGCCGATAGTCTTTCCACAACGCCCCAACTACGGGGTTTGGAGAGTGAAATGAAAGTCGAATCATCACCGGACTCGTACATCGGCTCCGTGGCCGGCGGCCCGCAAAAAGCGGCAGCCGCGCCCACAGCAGGCGCCGAAGCGGCAGCGGCGGCAGCCCCAGCGGCTGCGGCCAAACCGCAAGCGGGCGTCACCGTCACGCTGTCGTCGACCAGCCAGGCCATGTCGGCTGGCGGCAGCAGCAGCGACGTGTTCAACGCCGAAAAAGTGGAAGCCATGAAGCAGGCGATTGCCAGCGGCAGCTTCCAGGTCAACCCTGAAGCCATCGCGGACAAGATGTTGTCCAACGCGGCTGAAATGCTGAGCGCCAGCCGCTCCTGACACCGCTTTTTAACCAGGTACCCCCATGAACGCCCTTGCACCGACGCCCACACACCCCTGGATCGTTTCGCTGCAGTCCGGGCTCGACACGCTGGAAACGGCGCTGTTGCATGGCGATGCGCCCGGTGTGGAAAAAGCCAGCGCCAGCATCCAGACCATCTTGCAAGGCGCCCCAAAAACCGCCGAGTTCGCGGTACCCGGTAGCGGGCTGCACCTGGACATGCAGCGCGCAGCCCACCGCTTCGGTCAGCTGCGCCAGGCCGTGCTGCGCGCCAGCGCGCAAAGCCAGCGCGCCGTCAACAGCGTGCTGCCCCAAAAAGCCCCCGCCACCTACGGCCACATGGCCGGCGCAGGCAGCTCCACGGGTGGCGCTGGTCGGGCGTACCTGTCGGCTTGAGGGCACGATCTTTTCGTCACAGCGCTTAAGGGCAGAATTTCTTTAAAGCAACCAGCTGAGGCTGGTTTTTTTTCGCCTACTCATATTCGACAGAAGTCCAGCTGAACCTTACGCAATTTGGATAAAAGGTGGCATGCGGGTAACTTGATTATTCGGGAATGCTGCTCACACGGAACGCGGTATACATGGGGCAGATTCACCTTTTAAGAGCATTCTGCGACGCGACGGGATGACCGCAACTCCACCAGATAGAAGGCTGAAACTGGGGCTAGTTTGGCCCTCACATCGCGTTATTTAGTTTGGCAAGCTAACGCTACAGTGGGCATAGCGTTGCGAACCAACCCCTGGCCACTCCTTTTTTCTCCCTTTTTCCATGAACACAACCCTTCGCGCCCAAGATCTGGACGGGCTGCTGGATCGAATGCCTCAAGGCATCCGTGTGCTCTCGCTCGACTGCTTTGACACCCTCCTCTGGCGCCAGGTTGCCCAACCAGCAGACGTATTTTTCAACCTACAGTCCAGTGCGCTGTACCTAACACACGGCATTACCGCCGACATGCGCGTGAACGCTGAAATACGCGCGCGCCGCAAACGCAAGGTGCTGGCCGACAGCTTTGAGGTGACGCTCGCAGACATCTACCGCGAGTTGCTGCCCCAAGCCGAAGACAATCTCGTCGAGCACGCCGTGGCAGCCGAGCTGGATGCAGAATTCGCCCACAGCTTCATCTACGAGCCCGTAGCGCACCTGATCAGCAGCGCCCATGCACGCGGCCTGCGGGTGATCGTGGTCAGTGACACCTACCTGAGTAACCAGCAACTGCGCCAGTTGCTGACCCTGCTGATGGGCGACGATTCGCAAAAAATTCAGCAGGTGTATTGCTCCAGCGACTTGGGGATATCCAAGACCACGGGTATCTGGCCAGAAATCCTGCGACAGGAGAAATGCCAGCCGCAACAACTGTTTCATCTGGGGGACAACCCGCTAGCAGACCAGTTCTGGCCGGCAAAGCACGGCGTGCAATCGGCCTGGTTACAGAACCACACCGATGAGGTGGCCAGCCAGCTCGCAAGCCGGATCAACGTGGCTTTACAACTGATGCCCGAACTGCGGTACACCGATTGTTGATTCATCAGTACAACTGAGCCAGTGATCACGTCGAATACTGAGCCACCGGGTTGATGGGTTTTTTGGCTATTCGGTTGTGGATAAGTCTATAGGGTCCGCTGGTTTTCGATCTCCTTTCTGAGTCTTTGGGCGTTGCTTTGGCAGTGCCGCGCCAGCGGCACTGGAATGCTTGAATCGCCAGCTCTCGTTGCCCGTCTCCACGATGTGGCAGTGGTGCGTGAGTCGGTCGTAAGCGATCAATAGACCGCACCCCTTGCACAGTTTCCTATTTCAGCCGCTGCGCCCGTTGAGACACCAGGGCAGCAAGGCCTCATAGTCCTCGACGGTCCTGGCCCGAGGAAGCGCCACCAGCAGCGAGCGCAGGTACTGGTACCCATCGACGCCGTTGACCTTGCAGGTCTCCAGCAACGAGTACAGATTGGCGCTCGCGTTGGCGCCGGCCACGGTGTCGGCAAACAACCAGTTGCGTCTTCCGATGACAAACGGACGGATCGAATTCTCACAGCCGTTGTTGTCTATGGGGTAGAGACCGTTGGTGACGAAGCGCTCCAGCTTGGCCCACTGCGAGGACAGGTAGTGCAGCGCCTTGCCCAGCAAACTGCCCGGCAGCACCACATGAACGTTGGCCAGCAGCAAGGCCTGGATCTCTTGGAGCACCGGCACGCTGTGGGCCAGGCGACTTTGCAGCAGCGCATTCACATCCAGCCCTTGCTCCTTGGCCAGTGCCTCCACGCGGTAGAGCTTGCCGATCAGCTCGATGAACCTGGCCGCCAATTGCTCAGGCCCCCGGTTCGCTTTGGGCAGCGCCTGCAGCGCGTCATTGAAGTAACGCCTGCAATGCGCCCAGCAACCGATGTGCACGAGCTTGTTGGCCAAGGCGATTTTGTTGTAGACCTCGTAGCCGTCGCTCATCAGCACGCCGCCCTCGCGCGCACCGACGTACAGACGCTGCGCCGCCTCGGTGCTGCGTGAGGGTGAGTAGGCGAACAAGCGTATGGGCGGACCCGTGCCGCACGCGCCAGAGCCATCGGTCATTTGCGCCCACATGTAGCTCTTGGACTGGGCACTGCGCCCAGCCTCCTTGAGCACCTGGATTTCGGTCTCATCACCGAAGATCAGCGGGGCGTCCAGCACCCTGTCTCGCAGCAGGTTGATGACGGGCTGCACCGCCTGGCCCACCCGCACCACGCTGGCGGCCATGGTGTTGCGTGAGAGGTCGCTGCCGCCAAAGCGCCCCAGCAAGGCCGCCTGGCGGTACAGCGGCAGGCCGTCCACGTACTTGGACGTGATCACCCAGGCCAGCAGACCTTCGCTGAACAGCCCCTTGGGGATGACTTGCTCGGGCTTGGCCGCCAGACGCAGCGTGCCATCGCAGCACGGGCAGGCGTACTTGACCCGCTCGTGGCGGATGACGCGCACCTGCTGAGGAATGATGTCAAGCTGCTCGCTGGCCTCCACGCCAATCTCCCGCAGCACGGCACCGTCGTGAGGACAGACACGCTCGGACTCGGGCAGTTCGTGGCGCACCACCTCGCGCGGCAGCGCCGGGTCCAGTGGCTTACGCCCGCGCTTGGCGCGTTTGTGGCCGGGGACCTCGACGATGCTGTCATCGGCTTGGGTTTCTTCCTGGGTTGGCTGGGCAGCTGCGCCGAGTGCTTCGGCCTCGTTGAAGAACATGTCCTTCTGGTGGCCAGCGCTGGCCTCGCTCTTGGCAGCGAAGAGTTGGCGCTTGAACTTGTTGAGCTGTTCCTTGAGCAGGTCGCGCTCGGCGCGCGTGATGCGCAGTTCACCCGCGAGCGATTCGCTGGTCTGGGTGGCCTGAGCCAGCGCCTTTTGCAAGGCTGCAAATTCTTCGGCGGTGGGCATATAAACCATCACCTACTTTGATTTATTTGTCGCTCAGGCGGTTCCTTGTGAGCGCTATTTTGCGACAAATATTTTGCGACATTGGACAGCCAGCGGCTCAGGCGACACGCTCGTAGAACCGCTGTGGGTGCCTCTGTATAAACGCCAGATCCATACCATCGAGAAGCCAGTGCAGTTGCTCCACTGTCAGCGTCGGCACCACCGCCTCGTCTGGCCAGATGAAGCGGTCTTGCTCCAGACGCTTCATCAACAACCAGAAGCCGTTGCGGTCCCAGCCCAGGATCTTGACTCGGGTGCGACGGCGGTTGCTGAACACGTATACCGACCTGGCGAATGGGTTCATTCCCAGGGCTTGCTCCACCAGGATGGCCAGACCGTTGATACCCATGCGAAAGTCGATGGCCGGGCGGTGCAGGTACACCGTCAGCGTGTCGTCGAGCCGGAACATGGCAGGCGCCCCAGAAGTTCAATGACGGGCAGCAACTCGCCCGGGCCTGCCTCGCTGAGGTCGACCTCCACCCCATTGGGCAGTCGAGCGTGAAGCCGAACCTTGAGCGCAGCAGCGACAGGCACAGCACCGGGTGGTGCAAGTCGCAGCGGCACAAATGTATCGCCGCCGCCCATCGCTACAGTCGGCATGTTGGCCCGACCGGCCTTCATGTCCGTGCCCATGCGCTGGGTGATCCAGCGGCGCAGCAAGTTGGCGTTGATGCCGTATTGCAGCGCCATGCGCGCCACGGAAACGCCGGGCTGCATGCAGGACTGAACAAGCTCCGCTTTGGCAACTGGGTCGTATGCACAGCGCCCATCACGCTTTCGTCCGCTGACCAATCTGCTCTTCAACTCTGCACTGATCTCTGTCATAGGCCCCCTGCGTCAGACTAGTTGTCGCCTCCCTTTTCACGCGGATGATCCGCGCCAAAGCGACACAACATGCAAAAGAATCAACATTCGCCAGAGTTCATAGAGCAGGCATTGAGCAAGGTCCGCACGCGCGGCTCGCGCACCTTGGAATCGGTGGCCACTGAGCTGAACATGCCACTGGGAACGCTCAAGGGCTGGCTCAAGAGATCGCGCCCTGTGGGGGCAGCGTTGGCGCATGCGCCAACGCTGCCCAGCGATACGCCCGCAGCCCAGTGGAGCCCTGTTCAGCGGCTGTTGGCCTTGAACGAAAGCCACACCCTGGTGGGGCCGGCGCTGCACGCCTGGTGCCGCGAGAAGGGCTTATTCGAGCACCAGCTGATCCAGTGGCGCGAAGCCTTTTGCGCATCGACGCAACCCGCTGCTGCCAGCGCCGCTGAGCAACGCCTGGCCAACACTGCGCTGCGCGAGTTGCAAGGCCGGCACGACCAGCTGGAGCGCGAGGTGCGCCGCAAGGACCGCGCGCTGGCCGAGGCCGCCGCTTTGCTGATCCTTCAAAAAAAGTTCCAGGCCTTGGTTCTGAAATCGCAGGGCGAGGACACATGAGCACCCTCGCACAACGCGCCACCGTGCTGGAGCTGATCGCCGAAGCTTGCATCGCTGGCGCCCGCTTGCACAGGGCCTGCGAGATCATCGGGCTGGCCGCACGCACTGTGCAGCGCTGGGTGGATGCTGGAAAAAATGCGCTGTATGTGGGCGACAGGCGCACCCCTGATCAACGCAGTCATAACTGCCCGCCCAACAAACTGAGCGACGCTGAACGCCTGGCGGCTCTGGCTGTGCTCAACAGTGAGGAGTTCAAGGACCTGCCACCCAGCCAGATCGTGCCCCGTCTGGCTGACAAGGGCATGTACGTGGCGAGCGAGTCAACCCTGTACAGGCTGCTGCGTCAGGCTGGGCAACTGGCTCACCGCCGCCTTGAACGCGTGCCGCAAAAGCGCAGCAAACCCCGCGCCTTGGTGGCGAGAAGGCCCGACCAGATCTACTGTTGGGACATCACCTACTTGCCCACCCAGGTGCGCGGCCTGTTCTTCTACCTGTACCTGTTCGTGGACATCTTCAGCCGCAAGGTGGTGGGCTGGCAGGTCTTCGATTGCGAGAGCGCCGAGCGGGCTGCAGCGCTGCTGGAGGACATCTGTCGGCGCCAGGGCGTTGGTGCGGATCAGGTCACAGTGCATTCGGACAACGGCAGTCCGATGAAGGGCGAAACGATGCTGGCCACCATGCAGCGCTTGGGCGTGGCACACAGCCGCAGCCGCCCCGCGGTGAGCAACGACAACCCATACGCCGAATCGCTGTTCAAGACCTTGAAGTACCGCCCGCAGCTGCCGCTCAAGCCGTTTGCCGATCTGATGCAGGCCAGGCGCTGGGTGACCGAGCTGGTGCACTGGTACAACGAGCAGCACAGGCACAGTGCAATCAGCTTCGTGACCCCCGCGCAGCGCCATGCACAGACCGATGAAGCTTTGCTGCACGCACGTGCTGCGGTCTATGAAAAAGCCAGGCAACAACATCCAGCGCGTTGGTCAGGAAACACCCGCAACTGGACCTTCATCGACGAGGTTCACCTAAACCCAGACAGCCCACAAACCAAGGAGTCCGATCAGAAGGCAGCTTGATTTGACAACCTCAGGCGACAACTAGCTTGACAACTTCCGTAGGTGTCCACCTTGTTGTACGTGGACACGTAGCATCTCCGATCAGCCTTGCCTTTAAAAGACGGGGTTCATAGAGCGCTTACAGTCGGTCGAGCAAGGCGGTGGTCATCTTGGCGTCGCCAAAGACGCTGCTCCACTCCGAGAAGGTGAGGTTGGTGGTGATCACCACGCTCGTTCGCTCATAGAGTTTGGAGAGCAGGTGGAACAGCATCGCGCCGCCCGACTGCGTGAACGGCAAGTAGCCCAGTTCATCCAGGATCACCAGATCGACATACATCAGGCGATGTGCCAACTGCCCAGACTTGTTCTGCGCCTTCTCCAGCTCCAGGGCGTTGACCAACTCCACCGTGGAGAAGAAACGCACCCGCTTGCCGTGCATGCGGATCGCCTCGATCCCCAGGCTCGTAGCCAGGTGGGTCTTGCCCGTGCCGGGGCCACCGACCAGCACCACGTTGTGCGCCGACTCCAGGAATCGAAGGGTGTGCAGCTGGCGCACCAGCGCTTCATCGAGTTGCGCATGGACGAAGTCAAAGCCAGCGAGATCGCGGTGCGATGGGAACCGCGCCACGCGCATCTGGTAGGCCATGGAGCGCACTTCGCGCTGCGCCGTCTCAGCCTTGATGAGATGGTGCAACACGGCCTCATGATCGAGCGACTTCATGCGGGCGGTGCCCAGCACCTCCGGCCAGGCACTGGCCATGCCGTGCAGGCCCAGCCCTTTGAAAGCATCAATGATGTCATGCATGGTCGGACTCCGGTGACGCCTCATGAGGCTGGGGGTTGCGCAGTGCGTCATAGCGCTGCAGGTTGGCCAGTGGCGGCGTGTTGAGCGTGAGCATCGTGGCCACTGGCGGCTCGGGCGCACGCTCCTCCTGCAAGCGAGAGAGCACGTTGAGCACGTGCTCGGCACTCACCCGCCCGGACTGCAGCGCCAGCTCCACCGCCACCTGCACGGCCTCCAGCCCATGCAGGCTCACCCCCATGAGCACCTGCGCCATCACCCTGTCGCCCCCGCTGTGGCGCAGCAACTGGCGCTGCAGTTCCTGCAGGGGTTCGGGCATGGTCTTGAAGGGCGCACCATTGCGTAGCGCACCGGGCTTTCGCTCGACCAGCGCGATGTAATGCATCCAGTCGTAGATCGTCTGATTCCGCTCGAAGCTGCGCTCCAGGCGCACCTGCCGCCCATCGGGTCCGACCACCAGCAGGCCATCCGCGTAGGCCCGCAGACTGACCACCGCGTGGATCCATTCACACGGCACGCTGTAGCGGTTGCGCTGGAAGTGGATCAGCGAAGTCGCAGAGACCCGCACCGGCTGCTCCACATAGCCGTCAAACGCACGGGGGTTGGGCATGAGGCGAACACGTTCGTCCTGCCAGACATCAGCCACCGTGAGGTGCACCCACTCAGGGTGACTCATCTCGGCCCAGGCCTTCACGCAGGCCTGCTGCAACCAGTCGTTGAGCTCGCCAAGCGTCCCCCAGCGCCGCTCACTGGCTTCCCTCCAGATGTCCTTGCGCCGATCCTGAACGTTCTTCTCGACGACTCCCTTCTCCCAGCCGGCGGCCCGGTTGCAGAACTCCGGCTCGAACAGGTAGTGCCCGGTCATCACCTCGAAACGTGCATTGACGCTGCGCTGCTTGCCCCGGCCGACCTTGTCTACCGCAGTCTTCATGTTGTCGTAGATGCCCCGCCGGGGCACGCCACCGAAGAGGGCAAACGCCCGTGCGTGCGCGTCGAACAGCATCTCGTGCGCCTGGCTGTAGTACGCCACCAGGCAGAAGGCGCGACTGGCCGCCAGCTTGGTGTGCGCCACCTCCAGACGGCGGCGCAGTCCCCCTATGAAGAGGTACTCGCAGCTCCAGTCGAACTGGAACGCCTCGCCCAGCTCGAAGCTCAGCGGCACAAACCCGGCGCCGCGCGCAGCGTTGCCTTGCTCTTGCTGCCAGCGCTGGGCAAAGGCGTAGACCGGCCCTCGGCTGCCGCTGTAGCCCTGCGCCCGCAGTGCTTCAAACATCGCCTTGACCCCACGCCGATCGCGCTTGCTGCGATGGCTATCGGCCTTGAGCCACTGGCTCAACTGCTCTTTGTACGGATCGAGGATGCTGGGCCCCGAGTCCCGCTGTGGGTATTGGGGCTCGGCCATCTGGCCGTCCTTGAGCCACTTGGTGGCTGTGTTGCGCGAGATACCGAGGCGCCTGCTGGCCTCGCGCACCGACACGTCCTGCCTCAGCACGAGGCGGCGTAACTTGCTCAATGTGCTCACGTTGATCACTCCTGCTCCTCCGTGCTGAAAAATTCAGCAGGATAGAGCGGCAACGTGGCTCAGATTTCAACGTGAACGCGTCCCGAAATGGCCCAGTTTTGGAAATGAATCAACAATCTGGGCCCCCAGCTCATGCGCGACCTGGAGCTGACCCAAAAGGCCTTGCGCCAATACGACATGCAACACGCGGTCTGAGAGCGGGCGGGCATCCACCTTCGGCCAGACCCTTCACTTTCAGCTTGCCCAGACAAAAGGCGCCCGCAGGCGCCTTTTGTTTTTTTGTTGGATGCTGTTGGTGGTTGGGCCGGGCTGAACAAGGCCTACGGGCTTGGCGGTCAGCGCGTGCAAGCCACCTTGTCCGGCGCGGTCATGGCATCAAACCCGCTCGCTCACCAGGCTGCCCGCTTCCAGTGGCGCCAGGCTGCTGTTGCCGTTTTCGTCGTAGGCAACCACCTCTTGCACCGGGCGGGGATCCACATCTGCTGCCAGTGCCTCGGCTTGGGCGCTGCCCTCGGGTATCACGGGCCAGGGCAAGGGCTCCACGGGAGGCCGGGCGGCTTGCTCTGGCACAGCCACCTTGCGCGGCGTCTGCATGGCCGACACCACACCGATGCTGGGTGAGGTGTCGCTCTGGTTGCCGGGCGCGTCGGCGTCAGCACCGATCGTGCGACCCAGCACCCGGTCCACCACCGCTGCGCTGGCTTGCCACACATTGGTCAACACTTCTTGCAGCTGCAGCTTCTTGGACTGCTCTTCGGCTTTCTGGGCCTGGTCCGCTTGTTCGGCTTGCTTGGCCGCAGCCTGCTCTTTTTTCATGGCGGCATCGCTGGGCGCAGTGGCCGCGGCCTGCGCCGCCTCACGGGGCAACAGGGGTGCCGCCTCGGGGCTGACGCTGACCTCCACACCCGCATTGCGCCCGCCTTCACGGCGTTGCGCCTGGCCCGGAGCGCCCTCGCGGCCGCCACCCAGGCTGGCCTGGCCGTCGCCGCGGCTTTCTTGCACGGGTTTCACGGCCGTCACAGCCGACACTGGCGCCACCGCGGCCGACACCGGCTGAGGCCAGGACACCGCGTGGTTGGTTGAAATGTTGATCATGGGGTAGCCCTTTCAGCACACACGGGGGGAGACAATCCCGGTGTTCTCCCCAGCTGTTTCGGCGCCTGGCACCAAAACTTGAGGCTGGAGCGCGCTGTCCAGCCTACCGTCTGTCAGCTGGCGGCGAACTCGCGCTCGTGCATCCAGGCGGCGTGTTTGGGCGCGCGCTTGGTTTGGCTCCACTCTTCCAACATGTCCCACTTCACATCGTCGAGCTTTTTCATCATCTCGGGTGTGGCGGTGTTGGCGGCCAGTTCCAGGCGGTGGCCGTTGGGATCGAAGAAGTAAATGGACTTGAAGATGGTGTGGTCGGTGATACCGATCACGGGCACACCGGCCGCTTCCAGGCGTTCCTTGGCGGCTTCGAGCTCGGCCACGGTGCCCACTTCAAGCGCAATGTGTTGCACCCACTCGGGCGTGTTGGGGTCGCGGCCCATTTCGGGTGCGTTGGGCAATTCAAAAAACGCCAGGATGTTGCCGCCGCCCGCGTCCATGAACAGGTGCATGTAAGGGTCGGGCGCGTGGGTGGACGGCACCTGGTCTTCGGCGATGGCGAGCACGAAATTCATGCCCAGGTGCTTCTGGTACCACAGCACGGTTTCTTTGGCGTCTTTGCAGCGGTAGGCCACGTGGTGGATCTTGCGGATGTTCATGGGAGTCTCCTTCGGGCGAATGGGTTTTGGAACCGGACTGGCTCTCTGGCTTTTCAGGTCCCTGTGCGGGCGATCGCCAGGGTCTGTTTCAACACCGCGATGTCGCCCACCTGGTTGGCCAGCAACAAGATGAGCTTGGCGTTGAGCAGTTGGCTCTGTTCGTCGCTCAGGTCGCGGTGGGCTTCGATCAGGGCTTCATAAAAATCGTCACCGGGTGTGAAGTCGCGAAAGTAGCGCTGGCCGGGTTCGCTCAGGTTGGGTTGCAACTGCAGGGGCATGGTGTGTTCCTCGGGTTCAGGCGGTGGCGGTTTCGACGACAGGCTGGGCCGTGGCGCGGTGCAGGGCGGCTTGCAGGGCGGCCGCATCAAAGGTGCGCCAGCGGGCGACCACATGCTGGTCGGGGCGCACCAAGTAGCAGGTGCCAGGGCGGGCGTCCAGGCGCTGGGCCAACAAGCCGTCGCGGTCGTGCAGGGTGGGCAGCCCAGCCAGGGCGCTACCGGCGTGTGCCGTCACCAGCAGGGTGTGCACCGGTATAGCGGCTGACGCCAGCGCAGCAGCCTGCGCCCGCAAACCGGGCAAGCTGGTGTCCACGGCATCGGCCGTATCGGCAAAGGCCAACAACGCAAAGCGGTTGCCCAGCTGGTCAAGCAACCAGCCATCGGTGCCAGCGACGCGCACCGGCGCGTCGTCCAGCGGCGCACCCGGCACCATGTCACCGGCGAAGCTGTCCACATCGGGCGTGTTCAAGGCCGAATGCACCAGGAAAGCCGGCACGCTCAGGCGGCCCGAATTCACCAGCTTGCGGGCAAAAGGCTGGCTACGGGCCAGCTCCAACGCGGCATTGCGAAACAACTTGCTCACCGCGCTCTTGGGCGTGATGAAGTCGGTGGAGCGGGTCGAGTTGCGGATGTTTTCGTCGGCCGCGTACACGCGGTCGTCGTTGTAGGTGTCCAGCAAAGCTTCGGGCGCCTGGCCTTTGATCACCAGCGCCAGTTTCCAGAGCAGGTCGTCCGTGTCTTGCAGGCCCGAGTTGGCGCCGCGTGCGCCAAACGGCGACACCTGGTGCGCCGCGTCACCCGCAAACAGCAAATGCCCGTGGCGAAAGTTCGTCATGCGGCGGCACTGGAAGGTGTAGATGCTGGCCCATTCCAGCGTGCACTCGCGGTCATCGCCCAGCATGGCTTTCACGCGCGGCATGATGTTTTCGGGCTTCTTTTCCTCTTCCGGGTCGGCGTCCCAGCCGAGCTGGAAGTCGATGCGCCACACGTTGTCGCTCTGCTTGTGCAACAGCACGCTCTGGTTGGGGTGAAACGGCGGATCAAACCAGAACCAGCGCTCAGCCGGAAAGTCCGCCTTCATCACCACATCGGCGATCAGAAAGCGGTCTTTGAACACATGGCCTTCAATGTCCAGCCCCAGCTGGCGGCGCACATTGGAGCGCGCACCGTCGGCCACGATCAGCCAGTCGGCCTCGATGTCGAAATGCCCGTCCGGCGTCTCAACGCTGACGCGGGCGCCATCGGCCAAGGGCTCCACACCCACCACCTTGTATTTCCAGCGCAGGTCGGCACCCAGCTCGGTGGCGCGTTTCACCAGCGCTTCTTCCAGGTGGTATTGCTGCAGGTTGATCATGCCGGGGCGCTTGTGGCCCGCATCGGGCACCAGGTTGAAGCGGTACACCTCTTCTTCGCGCAAAAAGGTGCGGCCCACGCTCCAGCTCACACCCTTGTCCACCACCCCATCGCCCACACCCAGGCGGTCCAGAATCTCCAGCGTGCGCTTGGCGTAACACACCGCCCGCGAGCCAAAAGACACGCTGTCGTCTTCGTCAAACAGCAACACGTCCAGCCCCTGCAAGCGGGCGTCAATGGCCGCCGCCAGACCCACCGGGCCGGCGCCAATGATCACCAGCGGTTTGCGCTGCGGCGCGCCTTGCATCAGGTCGTGCGGCGCCTGGTAGGGGAAAGTGGGGTAGGTGTAG
Source organism: Hydrogenophaga sp. L99 (assembly GCF_058731905.1). NCBI lineage: Bacteria > Pseudomonadati > Pseudomonadota > Betaproteobacteria > Burkholderiales > Comamonadaceae > Hydrogenophaga > Hydrogenophaga sp. L99. The sequence goes on from NZ_CM178972.1 coordinate 2,947,424, forward strand.
GTGGCCATGCCTGCGGTGCTCCTGTGGGTGTCGCCCGCCGATGAACATCCCTCGGCGGTGCTGGGTTTGAACTATAGCCAATAATTCACTATTGGTAAATACGTTTCTCTAAACGTAATATTCATCAAAGGTTTGAACACCAAAAAACCACCGATGGCGCCGCAGAGCCTGTGAACCGCTACCTCGCCAAACAACAAAGCCCACGGGCCGTGGCCGGTGGGCTTGGAGTGGGCCAGCGCAACGCGCGGGCGGGTCTCAGTTGCCTTCTTCGCCCTCTTCGCTTTCTTCGTCGGCCTCTTCGACGGCTTCCGGCGCTTTCACCACCGTCACCGGCACGGGTGAGCTCTCCAGCAGCTCATGGGACACCGAGCCCATAACCGAAGCGCGCAAACTGCCCATCCCGCGCGCGCTCAAGATGATGGCATCGCAGCCATGGCGCTCGGCCATGTCCACCAGCATCTGCGCGGCATCGCCCGTGGCCACTTCCTGTTCGACCGCCTGGCCTGCGGCTTCCAGCAGCGCCACGGCCGGCGCCATGAGGTCGTGCCCGGCACCCTCGTTCACAGCTTGCAACACACTGGGGTCGTGCGCCACCACCATTTCATACAGCGTGGCGGTGTCTTGCACATTGGCCACCACAAAGCAGGCCTTGAGACCGTTGTTCACCAGGGCCAGCGCGTGGTCCACAGCCAGCAGGGCCTGCTCGGAACCATCGGTAGGAATCAGAATTTTCAGCATGGTTGTTCCTTGTTGGGGTCGTCAAAAGGGGCGCTCGTTGAAGACGCACCAATACAGCTCAATGTGCTCCGCAACTTCAATGAATTTGGTGAAGCTCACCGGTTTTTCAATATAGGAGTTCACACCCAGGTCGTAGGCGGTTTTCAGGTCGCGGTCTTCGCGCGACGACGTGAGCACCACCACCGGTATGCGGCGAAAAATCGGGTGCTCTTTCAGCTGTTTGAGCACCTCCAGCCCATTGACCTTGGGCATGTTGATGTCCAGCAAGATCACGGCCGGCAAGGGTTCACCGGCCTCCCAACGCGGGAAGAAAGCCAGCGCCTCTTCACCGTCGCGGGCGATCTCGATCTTGTTGGAAAACCGTTTCTTGTTGAACGCACGCAGCGTCAGGTCAAGGTCCATCGGGTTGTCTTCAACCAGCAAAATGGGCGGCGTGGAAACAGACGTCGTCATTCAGGAAACTCCAGGTAAAAAGTAGCACCCACGCCCAGCGTACTCTCGGCCCAGACGCGTCCGCCCATGCGTTGAACCGCCTTGGCCACCAGCGCCAGACCCACGCCTGTGCCGGGATAGTCTTCGGCCCGGTGCAAGCGCTGAAAAATACCGAACATGCGGTCGTGGTACTGCATGTCAAAGCCCACGCCGTTGTCACGCACCCAAAGGATACGCCGACCAGCATCGGTACGAGCCCCGATTTCGATGGCAGAGGGATGGCTTTCCCGGCTGAACTTCAGTGCATTGCCAACCAGGTTGCGCAGCACCACCGACATACCTTCGCGGTCGAGCGACAGCGTCATGGCCTCCAAGGCCAGCTGCACCTGCGCCCCCTGCTTTTGAATGTCGGCGTGGTAGCCATCCAAAATCTTCTCGACCAGGGGCTGCAAGGCGACCGGCTCAACCGCCATGTCACGGCGCTCCATGCGCGAATATTCCAGCAGATCGTTGATCAATTCGCCCATCTGGCGCACACCTTGCCGAATGCGCTGCACGAACTCGCGCCCGTCATCGTCCAGCCGGCTGCTGTATTCCTCCACCAGCAACTGGCTGTAACCATCAATGCCACGCAAGGGCGCTTTGAGGTCGTGCGACACGGTGTACGAAAACGCCTCCAGCTCCCGGTTGGCCACGCTCAGTTGCGCGGTGCGCTCGGCCACACGCTGTTCCAGCTGCAGGTTGATCTGGCGCAATTTTTCTTCGGCCTTCACGGCATCGGTGATGTCTTGCAGGGTGCCGACATAACGCGGCTTGAGGCCCACCGCAGCACGGTCTAACCTGCTGAAGACGCGGCGAAGCCAGCGCACCGGCCCCCGGTCAGGATGGGTTCGGAAACGCACCTCAGGCACCTCACTGCCAGCCACCAGCAGCCCGATGGATTCGCGCAACATCCCCACGTCGTCCGGGTGAACGCATGCACAGTATTCGTCGATGCTGGGCGGCTGAGGCGCCCAAGGCAACCCGATGGTCGCAAAGGCCTGGCGCGACCAGGTCAACACCCCGGTGGCACTGTCGTAGGAGAAGCTGCCCATGCGCGCCACGGCCTCGCCCTGCTCCAGCATGTCTTTGGCTTCACGCAAGGCCTGGCCGGCCAGCACACGGTCGGTGATGTCCATGGTGGTGCCGTAGAGCCGCACCACGCAGCCCTCGGCGTCCTTTTCCACACTCGCCCGCTCTTCAACATGGCGAACACCCTGGGGGGTGATGATGCGGTGCTCGATCTTGGTCACACCCTCAACGTGGTGCTCCGCCACACGCTCCACATGCGCCCGCACGCGCGCCAGGTCGTCCGGGTGCACCACCGACAGGTAAGCCTCCACACTGGGCGTGACCCGCTGCGGGTCCAGCCCCAGCTCCGCGTAGTGGTGTGCCGACCAGCTCACCTCGCCGCTGGGTATCTGGATGCTCCAGCTGCCGATACGCGCGACCGCCTGGGCCTCAGCCAGCCGGGAGCGTTCCAGCCCCAGCGCAGCCTCGGCCGCCTTGCGCTCAGAAATGTCGCGCAGGATGGTCCACAGATAGTCAATTTGGCCCAGCGAATCGTGGTGCGCCATGATCAGCTGCGACATCGGAACCTCGGTGCCCTGGTGGCTGAGGATCGCGGTCTCGCCCAGCCAACGCCCCTCGGCAATCGCGGTCGGGATACCTTCCTCCAGCACCCGCTTCGCGGCCCAGTCCGGATGTACGTTGGGAATCACGCCGTCCAGCGGCTGGTCAAGGGGCAAGCCCAGCATCTGGTAACCGGCCCGGTTGAAATAAAACACCCGCCCCTGCGGGTCGGCCATGCTCACGATGTCAGAGGTCGCCTCCATGACGGTGGCCAGCCGGTCACGCGCCACCTGCGCCTCGATCAAATCCGTCTCGTCCATCACCATACCCACGGTGCGCACGGGGCGATCGGCCTGCCACTCGGTCTCGCCGCGCACGCGCAGGTGCTTGATGCGCCCGCCCGGCAAAGCCAGGCGGCAGGTGGTGGCGTACACGGTTCGCTCATCGATCGAGCGCTGGTAGGTCGCCCGCACACGCGCCTGGTCTTCCGGGTGAACCAGGTTCAGGAAAGCGTCAAACGAAGGCTGGAACTGGGCCGGATCCGCCTCATGAATGCGGTACACCTCGTCCGACCAGTTGACGTGTCCGGTCTCAAGGTTCAGGTCCCAGCTGCCCATGCGGCCAATGCGCTGCGCTTCCCGCAACTGCATTTCCTGGGTGCGCAGCGCGGCCTCGGTCTGTTTGCGCTCGGTCACATCCTGGATGGTGGCAAACAGCTGTTTGACGCTGCCACCGGCGTCACGCACGCAGCGCACATCGATCTCGGCGTGAACGATACCGCCGTCCTTGCGCAAAAAACGCTTGGCCATCCGGTAGCCGTTGCGCTGGCCGGCCAGCAACTCGTCGAACAGTTCGACGTTGCGCTCCAGATCACCAGGCGGCGTCATCTCGGCCCAGCTCATGCGCAGCAGCGCGTCGCGTGAATAGCCCAATATGTCGCAAAGCCGGTCGTTCACCTGCAGCCAGCGCTTGTCGTCCGGCGACGAAATGGCCATGCCCAGAAACGGCAGCTCGTAAAACATGCGCAGCAGCTCCGCCTGCTCGCGCTGGGCCAGCTCGGCCTCTTTCCTCGCCGTGGTGTCCAGCAAAATGCCGCTGATGGACACCACCTCACCGCCGTCCCCGCGCGTGAGCGAGGTGCGGTCGTCCACCCAGACCCAGCGCCCATCGGCACACCGAATGCGGTATTCCTGGCGGTATTCGTCGGGGCCATGGGCCAGGTATTGGGTCACTTCATCGGTGATGCGCACCACATCGTCGGGGTGAATCAGGTCGGCAAAATGAAGCTGCCCGCTGAGCAGCTCGGCGGGCGCATAACCCCATTGTTCAACCGACTCGCTCACAAAATTGACTGGCCAGCCTGGCACGTTGCGCCACTCAATCACCACCAAAGGCGATCGGTTGATGATGGCGGTCATGCGGCGGATACGCTCCTGACCGGTTTGCAGCTGGTCAGCCATGCGGTCAGCCGCCTCGCCGATGAGTGCCAGCTCGTCTCCACCCCTCAGGCCGGTGCGCGCCGCAAAGTTGCCCGCACCCATCTCGGACAAGGATCGCGCCAGACGCTGCGCGCGGCGGAACCACAACAGATGCAGCAACGCAGCCAGCAAGCCTGCAGCCGCCAGCATCAGCGCACCTTCAGTGGCCACCTCGGCCTGCACGCTGGCGCGGCGCTGCGCCAGCGGGTAAGACAAGTCCACCACAACCAGCAGGCGCCGATTCATTTGCACCGGCACCAACGCCGTCAACAGCGGCAGCCCCTCGGCACGTTGCACCACCATCGCGGGCAACATGCGCTGTGGGCTCAGTGCCTGCAACACCGCGGGAGGATCTTCGGTTCGCGCCAATGCGGCTGCCAGCGGCTGCCCGATATCCAGCCGCGACAACGCTGCCTCTACCCGGCCGTCGGCGCCAACCAAGTAGGCACGGGTGAGCCCCTGGTGCAACGCCAGCCCGCCCACCAGCCGGCGCACCAGCGGCATGTTGCCCAAGCCGGTCTGCACATCCAGCCGGGTCTGCTCCACGCTCAGTCGCTCCAGCAAGCGCCGCTGCTCCTGCGAACCAACCTCCTGGTCCAGCGCCTGCATTTGGTGGTTGTAGCGCAGAGCCAAGGCCAGCAAGGCAAAAACCAGCAAAAACAAGGGCACGAGCCAGCGACCCGGCAGGCGCAGCGGCGAGCGCACCCCGCTCACGAAGGGCTCCTCAGCGATTGCAGGCGCAGCGCAGGCTCGGGCGAAACCAAGCGATCCCAGTCGGGTACTCTCTTGAGCAGCCCCATCGTCTGCAAGGTGGTGACAAGCGGTTGCGCGTTGCGTCCCAGGGGCGGGGGCGCACCCGTGAGTTGCTCCAGCGACTGCGCTGGTGCATAAAAACTCAGCCTCTTGAGCGTGCTCTGATACGCCTCAGGCGAGAGGTCTGTGCCGAGCGCCAGCAGCCGGGCAGCCCCGTCAGTGTCGTCCAGCAAGGCCTGCAGCCCATCTTGCCAAGCGGCCAGCAAAGCGACCACCTGATCCTGCCGGGTGTTCAGCAGATCCGCCCGGACCACCAGCACATCCACAATGTCACCCGGCATCTGTCGGCTGTCAAAAATTTCCTTGAATCCCGCGGCGCGCAAGGCGCCGGCCAGTGGTTCGTAAGAAACGGCAGCGCTCACCCGCTGTGCCCTCAGTGCCGGCAGGTGCTGGGTGGCGTCCATATTGAGCACCTTCACGTCGGTCTGCTCCAGTGCGGCTGCTTGCAACAGACGCTGCAGCATCAGCGCGCCCACGGTGGTTTGTTCGACCGCGATAGCCGCGCCTCGCAGATCGCTCAGCCGCTCAATGCTGGGGTCAACCAGCACCACGTCGGCACCGTTGGAGGCATCCAGCACGGCCACCACACGCACATCAATGCCTTCGTCGGCCAGCCGCAGGGTTTCGTCCAGGGTCAGCGCCGCCGCGTCCAGCAGTCCATTGCGGAAATGCCGCAAGGTTTCAGAGCTTGAAGACAGCTCGATCACCTTGACCTGACCCGGATCCAGCAGCTTTTTGTCGCGTGCGAGCACCAGCGGGTCGTATCCCACCCAGGTATTCAAGCCCACGCTCAACGGAGGCAGGGGGGGTTGGCCACATCCCACGAGCAGCGCGAGCCACGGGGCCACAAACAGCCAGATCCACAACCTTCGACCCGCTTGGCGCGCGCAGCTCAGCCCTCGGCTGGGCACCAAGCCGCTGAGCGCAGTCGTACACAGGGGGTCGAGCGAAGCACCCACGGCCCAAGCGGTCATCTTTTTTTGCCCCAAATTGATTAAGGGCATTCTGGCAGAACCGCTTACACAAGCGCCTCGATTACATCAAATGCAGCACTGAAAACGTCTCCAGCACCTTCAGTTCAGGGCGGTTGTTGCAAAAAGTACAACATTCACACAGCGCACCATCGGTGGCCGCTCTGGGGGCGGCGCTCAGGGCTGCAGGAACGCCGCGCCCAGGTGCCCCACCTTCACATAAATGAGCGCACCCTGCGGGCCGGTGAAGGGGGCATGTTCGCTCCAGCGGGGGCTGCGCAGCCAGGTGTGGGTGGGGTAGTCGCCCCATTCGTCGCTGAACACGCCGTCCAGCACAAAAATTTCTTCGCCGCCGGGGTGGCGGTGCGGCTGAAAGCGCGTGTGGGGCGCCCAGCGCACCAGTGCGGTGCTGACCCCGTCGTGCTCGTGCAGGGGCATGACGGACAAGCCCGGCACCAGGCCAGGCCGCCAGGGCTCGCTGCGGGTGTCCAGGCGCACGGGGGTGGTGTCGGTGGCGGCAAACTGCCAGAGCTTGACGAACAGCACGCAGCCTTCTTGAGAATACGGTGCATGCGAGCTGCCCGGCGGGTTGCGCAAGTAGGTGCCGGCGGGGTGGTCGCCGCTCTCGTCTGAGAAAACACCGTCCAGCACCAGAATTTCTTCACCGCCACCGTGCCGGTGCGCATCAAACCGCGAGCCTGGTGCGTAACGCACCACACTGGTGGCCCGCGCCACCTCGTCACCCACCCGGTCCAGCAGGCGGCGGTCCACCCCCGGCAGGGGCGAGGGTTGCCACAGCGACTGGTCGGCATGGCTCACGATGCGCTGGGTGAAATCGTCGTTGATGTTCATGGGTGCATGGCAAAAAGGTGTGCAGGAGGGGCGATTCGACCACAGCCCCGATACCCGAGGGCGTACCGGCCCAAAGCGCTTGCACACCGGCAGCCGAACAGGGTGGCGCGCCTTGGCATGAAAGCTGCGACACTGAACCCGTGAAACCGCAAAACCCGACCGCTGCACCTTTGGCAGCACCCGCTCCCCAGCAACCGCCCGGCACGGCGCCCGTGGACCCGTTGTTTCTGGCGGCGCCCCGTGTATCCACCTACCTCGGCTCTCACGCGCTCACCAACGCCAGTGGCTTTTTCTTTGAGCGCGACGAGCGGCTTTACCTGGTGACCAGCCGCCACGTGGTGATCGACGAGGCCTCGCAGCACCTGCCGGACCGGCTGGAAATTGAACTGCACCTGGACGCCGCCAACCTCACCCGCTCCACCGGGTTTTCGATGTTGCTTTACGCGCAGGGAAAGTCGGTGTGGCACCAGGGCCGCGACGGCGGGAGCGAAATTGACGTGGCGGTGCTGGAACTGGACCGCAGCCAGTTGCCCGAGGGCGCCATCATCCGCGCCTTCACCCCGGCCCACTTGCAAACCACGTTTGACGCCGTTCCGGTGGACGCCTCGCTGTTGGTGGTGGGCTTCCCGCTAGGATTTCACGATGCGCTGCACCACCTGCCGGTGGTGCGCCACGCGGTCATTGCGTCGCCCTACGGCATCCGCTTTCAGGGCCAAGGCTACTTTTTGACAGATGCCCGGACCCACCGCGGCACCAGCGGCGCTGCCGTGGTGATGCGCGATGTGGCGCCCAGCGCGGCCACAGCCGCCCTGCCCTGGAAGCTGCTGGGTGTGCACTCTTCGCGCATGGACATGGGCAACCGCGACCTGGTGCTGGACGAATCGCTCGGGCTCAACTGCGCCTGGTACGCCGACATTTTGATGACCCTGACCAACCCAGGCGCTGCAACCAGCGCGGCCTGAAGCCCACATGCCTGGCTGGGCACAGCCAGTCGCCTCTCACCAGGCCTGTATCGCTGGTAACCACAAGCAACAAATGGTTAAATAGGCGCCATTGATGCTTTGGTGCGACTCGACTATCGAGTACCGCACACCCGCAACGCTGCAGCCCTGATGGAGATTGACTTATGACCCGGCGCGTGATGCTGATCGACGACAACGAGAGTGATCTGCTGTTTACGCGCCTGATGCTGGAGCGCTGCGACCAGGCCTACGACGTGGTGGAGTACGAGTCGGCCCAGGATGCTCTGCACCACCTGCAGAGCGACCCCGCACACGGCATCGCGGTGATCTTGCTCGACATCAACATGCCGGGCATGAATGGCTTTGACTTTCTGGAGGCCTACGAAAAGCTGGCCGCGGCCAACCAGGCCGAAGCGGTGGTGGTCATGCTCACCTCGTCACCCGATCCACGCGACCGCTCGCGCGCCGAGACCTTTGGCTCGGTCAGAGGCTACGTGACCAAACCCATCGACAAGGCAACCGCCAGCAGCTTGGTGACCCTCATCGGCCGCCCCTGAGCCCGAACATGCCTGCGGCCCTGGTTGTTCGAAAGACCCTTCGTGGGACCGCACTGGCCTGGTGCTTGCTGGGCAGCGCCGTGGGGGCCACGCCACCCGAAGCGCCCACCCTTCGGCTGGCGGTGGAGCGCGACTACCCGCCTTTTGTGTTCGTAGACCAGGACGGCACGCCCAAAGGCCTGTCCTTCGACATGCTTCGACTGGTGCAGGAAGCCACCGGCTTGCGCGTCCAGGAACAGCCTGCGGCGCCCCTGCCAACGTTGTTGTCCAACCTGCGCCAGGGCCAGGCCGACGTCATTACGTCGTTGCGGCCTACACCCGAGCGCGCCGTGTTTCTTGAATTCACGCGGCCTTATGTGCAGGTGCCAGCCATTTTGGTGGTGCGCACCGACCACGCCCAGCTGCCCACCTCGGACGCACTGACAAGCCTGCAAGGGCGCCCCGTGGCGGTGGGCCAAGGCTATGCCGTCGAGGCCGCCATGCGCAAGGCCCACCCCATGGTGGACTGGCAACCGGTGAGCGACGACACCCAAGCCCTGCTCGGCGTGGCCGATGGGCGCTTTGAAGCGGCCGTGGCCGACGCGGCCAGCGTGGCCCACATCGTTCAAGCGCAGGGGCTCCAGGGCTTGCGCGGTGCAGGCCGCGTAGGCTTTGACTACGAGCTCAGCTTTGGCATTCGCAAAGGACAGCCTGGCTTGCGCGCGCATGGACGCCGCTATTTTGGCCATCCCACACGGGCAACGACAAGCCGTCCTCGACCGCTGGCTGCAACCGATGAACTCGGACAATCTGGGGCAACCCCAGGTCTGGCCCGCGGTGCTGGGCGCCAGCTTGCTCAGCGGCGGCTTGCTGCTGCTGGGCTGGAAAGCCTGGCGGGCGTCTGACAAGAAGCCGCATGTCTGAGCCCCTCAGCCCCGCGCCAATGCGCGCTGCAGAGGCCAGCGCTGCGGGCCTGCCTGCCGCCCGCCCCATGCGTCCACCCTGGCAATCAGCGCTGGCCCTTGGGCTTTGCTACACGCTGGCGGCGCTGGTCTCGCTGCAACTGTCGGGTCAACCCGGCAGCATGGCCACCATCTGGTACGCCAATGCCCTGGCCGTTGCCTGGGTCGCCTTCAGTCCGTTGCGCCAGGCGCCGCTGCTGGTCCTGTCCATGGCCACGGGCAATGCACTGGCCAACCTGCTGCTGGGCACCGACCCGCTGCAAGCCCTGTTGTTTGTTCCGGCCAACGCCACCGAGGTGCTGCTGGGCGGCTGGCTGGTGCAACGCGCCGGGCTGACCCAAACGGACATTGCCACACCCCGGCGGCTGCTGGCGCTGCTAGCTTACGGCGGCCTGCTGCCCCTGCTGGTGGGCGCCACATTGGGTGCATTGCTGCTGTCGGCTTCGGGCATGGATGCGCTGGGCGACATCTGGCTCACCTGGTTTGCGGGCTCGGTGATTGGCTCGGTGTCCATGCTGCCGCTGGCCTTCGTGCTGGTCGGTGCCTGGGCCCGGGGGCCATTGCCCAGGCTGCTGCGAGGCCGGCTGATCCCTTTGACCATGGTATCGGTGGGCGTCACGGTGCTCAGCACGGCCTACCTCACGTTTCCTTTTGTGTACGCGGTGATGCCCTTGCTGATGGCGGCCATGCTGCTGCCGCTGGGCGGCGCTCTGCTGGTCACGCTGGCGGTCTCCATCACCATCGCCAACATGCAGGCGCTGGGTATTTTGGTGCCCCCCCCCGTGACGCACCATTGGCAACAGGGCTTCTTTTACCTGGCCTTTGCGGCGGCTCTGGTTCCCGCGCAGGTGCTCGCTGCCGCCCTGGCCGAACTGCGCGCCAGCCACGCCGAGCTGGAGCAAAAAACCGCCGAGCTCAAACACGCCAACGAAGGGCTCGAACAATTCGTCCGCATGGCCTCGCACGACCTGCGCGAGCCGCTCAACACCGTGGTGCAGTTCACCGGGCTGCTGGCTTCGGACCACAGCGAAGCACTGCCACCCAGCGGCCAGCGCTACCTGAAACTGGTGCACCAGGCCGGCATGCGCATGCGCACCCTGCTCGACGACGTGCTGCGCTTCGCCCGGCTCAAGATGGGCGAAACCGAAACGCCGTCGCCCGTCTCGCTCGACGAGACCGTGAACGAACTGCGCGACGCCCTGGCGGCCCGGCTGCAAGCCACCCAGGCCGAGCTGACCATCGACCCCCTGCCGGTGGTGCTGGGCCATGCCAGCTTGCTGTCGCTGCTGTTTCAAAACCTCATCGCCAACGCGCTGAAATTCATGCCCTCCGGGCGCACGCCACGCATCGCCGTCACCGCGCAAGCCGCCGACGGCTTTGTCTGCGTGACCGTGGCCGACAACGGCATCGGCATTGACCCCCAGGACATTGACAAACTGTTCCAGCCGTTTCACCGCCTGCACCTGCGGCGGGAATACGAAGGCAACGGCCTTGGCCTGTCGCTCTGTCAGCAGATTGCCCAGGCCCACGGCGGCGGCATCAGCGTCACTTCGGTACCGGGTGAGGGTTCGCGGTTTGTGGTGAAACTCCCGCTGGCTTGATCAACCGCGGGCGGTTTCTGCAGCCCGAGGAAGGCCCTGCTGCTGCCGGACCAGACACGGCCACCTGCCTCGACTTGGGTAAACACTAGGTACAAACCGACCCCCATCGTATACAGTTTCGTATGCATATCTGTATGCAAACCTGAGTGGTGCGGCTGCTGTGACTGTGTTGGCAGACAAGGTGCTGGCACGCTTTGTGCGAAGCCTTTGGCTGCCCCAGCGCAAAGCCTTTCAACCCATACGCTGCGCACCGGCACGACGACTTTTCACTGTTCTTTTTTTCTCAAAAAACTGGAGTTGCATCATGAAAAAACCTGTTCTGACTCGAAAATTCACCCTCTTGTCTGCGCTTTGTCTGGTCGCCCTTGGCGCGCAAGCACAGTCCAACGTCAGCATCTACGGCCTGGTTGACCTCAGCGTGGGGTCCACCAAAGCCCCAGGTGGCGCATCCACCACGGCAGTGGACAGCGGCAAGATGACCACCAGCTTCATCGGTTTTGGGGGCAGCGAAGACCTGGGTGGGGGCTTGTCAGCTGTGTTCAAGCTGGAAGGCTTCTTGCGCGCCGACACGGGTGACCAAGGTCGCTTCGGCGGGGACGCTATGTGGGCTCGCACCGCTTCGGTAGGGCTGTCGCACAAGCAATACGGCACCTTGACTGCAGGGCGAAACACCACCGCGCTGTTCGTGTCCACATTGCTGTTTAACGCCTTTGGAGATTCGTTCGGCTATTCACCGAGCATTCGTCATTACTTCACCAGCGGCACAGTGACTGGTGACACCGCCTGGAGCGACTCCATCGCCTACGCCAGCCCGTCGATGGGCGGTCTTCGCTTCGGCGCTGCCATGGCCACCAAGGCCAACAGCAGCTCCACCAGCAATGGCGGCAACTGGAGCGTGAACCTGGGCTATGGCAGTGGCCCGCTGTCAGCATCCGTGGTCGTTCAAGATGTCAAGAAAGACGGCGAGACAGCCGCCTTGCCCGACACCCGCACCGTGCAACTGGGCGGGGCCTACGACTTTGGCGTGGCCAAGGGCTTCCTGCAATACGGTGAGGTGAAAAACCGCACCACAGCCAACAGCTACGACATCACCGGCATCGGCGCACGCGTGCCTGTGGGCGCTGGCGCCGTGCTGGTGCAATGGGGGCACATTGCACCGAAAACGGGCGCTGACCGCAACACCTTGTCGCTGGGCTACAGCCACGCGCTGTCAAAGCGGACCGATGCGTATGTGGCGGCCATGCACGACAAAGTGGACGGTCTGTCCAGCGGCGGCGGCTATTCGGTCGGCCTGCGCCACCGCTTCTGAGGCTTTCGCACTGAAGATGACTGGCTGGGTCAGGCTCCGCTGGCCTGACCCGGCTTGCATGCGGGGCACAACAGGTTTGAAGAAAAGCGCTACACCGCCCGTTCAGACATGACCCCTGGCCTGCTTGAGTAGCGCACCCGGCTGTCCATGGCTTCGATCTCCAGGCGGGCACTGCGTCGGCCATACACCTCGCTCTTGAGCCACGCCAGCTCGGCTTCGAGCCGTTCGGGCGTGGGCAGCGTGCAGGCCCACACGCGGGCTTCGGCGTCCCAGCGGTAGCCGCGTTCCTTCAGCAGGTCTTTGGATTCAAACGGTGAGCCCGTGGCGCGCAGCTTGAAGCTGGGCGCTGTGGCTGCGTCCAGCAACAGCGCCAGTCCGGTGCGGGCACCGCTGCCCACAGGGCGGGTCAGCACCTGCAGCAGGGCATGGCAGTCCACCTGGGCGCGGTGGGCGTCGTAAAACCAGCCGTGGTCCTGGGCCAGCGCGCTGAGCTTGGAAGAGCCTGCGCCGGTGGCCTTCCAGTCGATGTCGGCAAACGAGCAGGCCCAGGCCTTGTCGGCAAAACCGGGAAAGCGAGCCTCGACAAACGGCCGGTCAAAGCCCGCGTTGTGCGCGATCACCAAGTCGGCCCTGGCCACCAGGGCCGCCACCTGAGCGTCGTCCAGGCGTTGGCCTTTCACCATATCGTCACGGATACCGGTGACTTGCTTCGCCACTTCGGGAATGGGCATGCCCGGGTCTTCAAAACCTTCAAATATCTCGACCGGCCCGAAAGGCAAGCCTGTCGCCGTGTCCACCTGCACCAGCAGCATGGCCAGTTCAATGATCTTGTCGCTGCGGTGCTGCAAGCCGGTGGTTTCGGTGTCCAGCACCAGCACACGCTGCACACCGGCCGTGCCCGCCGGGGCACCTGGGCGGGGGCCAAAGTCCATCAAAGGCACCAGACGGCGCAGCACGCGGAAATCGGGGTGCTGCTCCAGCGCTCGCGCCAGGGCTTCAAAGTCAACCGCCACCTCGGGCGGATCTTCAGGCGGGTCTTCGAGCGGGTTCACGCCCGCGGGGCGCGGCGCTTCGCAAACGGGTTCGAGCGCTTCGGGTGCGGGCGCTGTAGCTGCCAGCGCCTCTGGTGCCACGGCCACAACGGGCGCAGCACGCGGCGGGACTTCGCTTGGGGCCTCGACGGCGGGCAACGGTGGGGCGTCGAAATTAAAACTGGCCTGGGTCATTCGACGGATGCTTTCTTGGCGATGGGGCGCGGCGGGTGCCGCGCAAACGCGGGCACAACGCCGCAGGGATTCTACGTAGGTACGCGGGCGTTTTGCAGAGGACGCGCGCGGTTTTTACGCCCTGAAAACCGCACAAGGCTTGCACGGCCGCGCTGCACCCCGCGCACCCTGCCCAGCGACAGGGACAAGCCGTTGCCCAGCACGCGCACCGCCAAAATCCGACTATATTTGTCAACTATGAACCAGAGCCTCCTGCCCACAGCCCCACCCGCCCCCAAAACATCGACCGACAAGCACAAGATCCGCTTCCTGTTGCTCGAAGGCATCCACCCGTCGGCCATCGACGTGCTGCGCGCGGCGGGCTACAGCCAGATCGAAAGCCTGCCCGGCGCCCTGCCCGACGACGAGCTCAAGGCCAAGATCGCCGACGCGCATTTTGTGGGCATCCGCTCGCGCACCCAGCTCACCGCCGAGGTGCTGAGCCACGCCCACCGCCTCGCTGCGGTCGGCTGCTTTTGCATCGGCACCAACCAGGTGGACCTGGCCGCGGCGCGCGAGCGCGGCATCGCGGTGTTCAACGCGCCGTTTTCCAATACCCGCTCGGTGGCCGAGCTGGTGCTGGCCGAGGCGATTTTGCTGATGCGCGGCATACCCGAAAAGAACGCCGTGGCGCACCGCGGCGGCTGGTTGAAATCGGCCAGCCATTCCTACGAGATCCGCGGCAAGACGCTGGGCATCGTCGGCTATGGCGCCATCGGCACGCAACTTTCGGTGCTGGCGGAAGCGCTGGGCATGAACGTGGTGTTTTTTGACACCGCCACCAAGCTGCCGCTGGGCAACGCCCGCCCGCTCACCAGCCTGGACGAGCTGATGGCCACGGCCGACGTGGTGAGCCTGCATGTGCCCGAAACACCGGCCACCCAATGGATGATCGGTGCGGCGCAAATCGCACGCATGAAACCCAGCGCCGTGTTGATCAACGCCTCGCGCGGAACGGTGGTGGATGTGGATGCGCTGGCCGACGCGCTGAAGAAGCAGGCTCTGCTGGGCGCTGCCATCGACGTGTTTCCCGAAGAGCCGCACAGCAACAAAGACACCTTCGAATCGCCGCTGCGCGGGCTGGACAACGTGATCCTCACACCGCACATCGGTGGCTCCACGCTGGAGGCGCAGGAAAACATCGGCATTGAGGTGGCGGAAAAACTGGTCAAGTACAGCGACAACGGCACCTCCACCTCGGCCGTGAACTTCCCCGAAGTGGCCCTGCCCGCGCACCCCGGCAAACACCGCCTGCTGCACATCCACCGCAACGTGCCCGGCGTGCTCTCCAGCATCAACCGTATTTTTTCAGACCACCACATCAACATCTCGGCGCAGTACCTGCAAACGCGCGAAGACGTGGGCTACGTGGTGATGGACATCGACGCCGCGCACTCCGAGCTGGCGCTGGCCGAGCTGGCGGGTGTGCCCGGCACCCTGCGCAGCCGCGTGCTGTTTTAAAACTGTGCGGGCAGACCCGGTTGGCATCGGCAGCAAACGATTCCACAATGACCCAGGTGCGCACCGCGCGCCCCTCAGCAGGAGACCGCCATGACCGCGCCATTGCCCCCCAACCCCACCGCGCAGCCAGCCAAGGACGAGCCCGCCCTGACCAACGCCGAGCTGGTGCAGTTGCGCGTGCGCGTGATCGCCCTCGAAAACATGGTGATTGCGCTGCTGGCCAACGCACCGCCCAGCCAGCAGGCACTGGCCCGTGAAATGGCCGACTACATTTCACCCCGGCCGGGCTACACGCCCCACGCGGTCACCATCCACGCGGCCGACCAGATGCGCAGCCTGGTGGACCGGGCCGACCGCTTCCAGCCCACACTACTGAGCTGAGCGCGGCACCAAAACCGGCCCCACGGCGGGCCTGTCATGGCCCTGTACGCCAGCGCGCGCTGCCCCGCCTCTATGATCCGGGGAACAGCCTCACACGGATTCCCATGCAAGTTTCTGAACAACCCGTCCTGCGCGACCTGGTGCTCGTCGGCGGCGGCCACAGCCACGTCGTCGTGCTGCGCATGCTGGCCATGCAGCCCGAGCCGGGCCTGCGCATCACCCTCATTTGTACCGATGTGGACACGCCGTATTCCGGCATGCTCCCGGGCTACATTTCGGGCCACTACAGCTTTGACGACGTGCACATCGACCTGGGCCGTCTGGCGGCCTTTGCGGGCGCGCGCTTCATTCGCGGCGAAGTCACCGGCCTGGACCGCACCCAACAGCGCGTGCTGCTGAAAGACAGGCCCGCACTGCCCTACGACCTGCTGTCCATCAACACCGGCTCCACACCCAATGTGCGCCAGGTGAAGGGCGCTCAGGCGCACGCGGTGCCGGTCAAACCCATTGCGCAGTTCAACCTGCGTTGGCTGACCCTGCTGGCGCGCGTGCGTGAGCTGCACAGTCGCTTCACGATCGCGGTGGTGGGCGGTGGCGCCGGCGGCGTGGAACTGGTGCTCTCCATGCAGTTCCGGCTGCGCAACGAGCTGCAGCAGCTCGGCCGCAACCCCGACCTGCTGCACTTTGTGGTGCTCACGGCGGCCGACACCCTCCTGCCGACGCACAACCCGTCGGTGTGTGCGCGCTTTGCCCGCGTACTGAAAGAGCGCCACGTGGCCGTGCACACCCGCGCCGAGGTGACGCAGGTCTCGCCCG
The DNA here is from genome assembly GCF_058731905.1 of Hydrogenophaga sp. L99. Lineage (NCBI taxonomy): Bacteria > Pseudomonadati > Pseudomonadota > Betaproteobacteria > Burkholderiales > Comamonadaceae > Hydrogenophaga > Hydrogenophaga sp. L99. The sequence goes on from NZ_CM178972.1 coordinate 2,963,612, forward strand.
GCTGCCTGCACACGCAGGACGGCCGCACCTTCGACGCCGACGAAACCCTGTGGGTCACGCAGGCCGGCGGCCCGGTCTGGCTGCAGAGCACCGGCCTGGCGCTCGATGAACACGGTTTCATCAAAGTCAACGACCGGTTGGAGACGCTGGAGGATCCGAAGATTTTTGCGGCAGGCGACGTGGCTTCGTTCACCGCGCGCCCCCTGGAAAAAGCTGGCGTGTTTGCCGTTCGCATGGGACCGCCGCTGGCAAAAAACCTGCGGCTCAGTTTGCGCGGCCAACCTCTGGTGGTCTACCGGCCACAACGCAACTGGCTGGCGCTCATTTCGACCGGTGACCGGTTTGCCGTGGCCTCGCGTGGGCGCCTGGGTTTTGCTGGTGCCTGGGTCTGGCGCTGGAAAGACAGCATCGACCGCCGCTTCATGCGCAAATTCAACGAGCTCCCGGCCATGGCGCAGGGCAGCCCGCGCGCAGCGGCGCCCGCCAGCAGCCTGGCGCTGAGCGCCGAAGAATCGCGCCAGGCTATTTCGGCCCTTGCCATGCGCTGCGGCGGCTGCGGCGCCAAGGTGGGCGCCAGCATCCTGACCCGCGCGCTGGGCAGCCTGCAGCCGGTACAGCGCGACGACGTGCTGATTGGCCTGCACTCACCCGACGACGCTGCCGTGGTGCGCGTGCCCCCGGGCAAGGCCATGGTGCACACCGTGGACTTCTTCCGCAGCTTCATCGACGACCCCTACCTGTTTGGCAAGGTGGCGGCCACCCACGCCCTCGGCGACATCTTCGCCATGGGCGCTGAAGCGCAATCGGCCACGGCCATCGCCACCGTGCCGCCGGGCCTGGAAGCCAAGGTGGAAGACCTGCTGCTGCAAATGATGACTGGCGCGGTCGAGGTGCTCAACGCCGCCGGTTGCAGCCTGGTGGGCGGCCACACCGGCGAAGGGCGCGAACTGGCGCTGGGCTTTGCCGTGAACGGACTCATGGACGAGGACATGAGCGGCGTGATGCGCAAAGGCGGCATGCGCCCTGGCGATGTCTTGCTCTTGACCAAGCCGATCGGCACCGGCACGCTGTTTGCGGCCCACGCGCAGCACGCCGCCAAAGGCCGCTGGATCGACGCCGCCCTGCAATCCATGTTGGTCTCCAACCAGGCGGGTGCCCAGGTGCTGCGCGCCTTTGGTGCCACCGCCTGCACCGACCTGACCGGCTTCGGCCTGCTCGGGCACCTGGTGGAAATGACCCGCCCCTCGGGCGTGGACGCCGAACTGCAACTGAGGGCCCTGCCCGTGCTGGATGGCGCGGTGGCATGCGTCCAGGCCGGTATCGTCAGCTCCTTGCAGCCGGCCAATGTGCGCCTGCGCCGCGCGCTGCGCAACGCCGAAGCCTTTGTGCAAGACCCACACTACCCGCTGTTGTTTGACCCGCAAACCGCCGGCGGCCTGCTGGCCACCGTGCCGGCCGACCGGGCCGCCGCCTGCGTGCAAGCCCTGCAAACGGCAGGCTACCCGCACACCGCCGTCATCGGACGCATCCGTGGCGCATCAGACGCGCTCGAGCCGGTGGTGCTGACCCCGTAAGACTGCACAACCCGATACCATCCAGCAATCAACCCAACCCGCAACCCTTAACCATCGAAAGGACGCCCCCATGAAAGGCGATCAAACGGCCATTGGCCACCTGCAGGCCCAGCTCAAAAACGAGCTCACCGCCATCAACCAATACTTCGTGCATTACCGCATGCTCAAGCACTGGGGTTTCGACAAGCTCGCCAAAAAGGAATACGACGAATCCATTGGTGAGATGAAGCACGCCGACGCGCTCATGGACCGCATCTTCATGCTGGACGGCCTGCCCAACCTGCAAGACCTGGGCAAGCTCAACATCGGCGAAGACGTGCCGGAACTGCTGGGCAGCGACCTCGCGCTGGAGCGCGGCGCGCAGGCCACCATCAAAGACGGCATCGCTTACTGCGAGTCGGTGCGCGACTACATTTCGCGCGACCTGCTCTTGAAGATCCTCGACGATACCGAGGAGCACGTCGACTTCCTCGAAACCCAGCTGGAGCTGATCGAAAAAGTGGGCCTGCCCAACTACCTGCAGAGCCAGATGGGCGATATCAGCTGACCGCCCGTCGGCACCAGGCGATGAATACATCAAGGACTTGCATTATATGAATGATATCGATTATCATTCACATGAGTAAACCTTAACGAGATCCCACCATGATCGTCTGTGTCTGCCGCCGCGTGAACGACAAAACCATCGCCCAGGCCGCGCGCTGCGGCATGAGCTTTGACGACATCCAGATCGACATGGGCGTGGCCACCCTGTGCGGTCGGTGCGAATCCAGCGCACGCGCGGTCTGGATGCAATGCCGACCGTCGCAGCCAACGGCGCATGTGCACCGGCACTCACCACAAGCGGCATCGGCCGACAACGCAACCGCGTAATCCGCCTCAGATCGTCCAGCGCAGGGGCTGAATCACGGCCCTTCACCTGGCCTGTGAGCCACCTTGCAGCTGCCGTGGTGCCGCAGCCGCACCCTTGAAAGTAGGCTGCCCACTCTGCAATTGAACCGCCCCGCGGGGCGTGAAACGGGCCCAAGGCCCACATGCGGCTGCATGGGCCGGGAAGCCAGCGCGCAGGGGCCTGTGCGGCCTCTCTGCCTTGTGGCGGCGGCCACTGCCGGTCGGGCGGGGCCGGTGGCTTGACGCTCCATGCTGCCCAAAGGGTCTGGGGACCGTTTGCATTGAGTGCGCTCAATACCCCAGCAGACGCATCCTTTAGCCTGTCCCGATGCGGTGGGCTCTTGAGGGTGCAGCGCATCAACAGACCTCAGAAATTTCAAGGAGCGCAGACATGACACCGTCCCAGGGAAGTGAGGTGCGCAAGCGCGCATCGACCAAGAAGCCGTCGCCCGCGGCGGAGGCGAGAGCAGACGACCCGTCGCTGACCGGTGAAAACGGGGTCACCCCATCCCGCGAGGCGCGTATCCGCGAAGTGGCCTACGCCCTCTACGAAAACCGTGGTGGTGTGGATGGCAACGACCTCGACGACTGGCTGGCCGCGGAAGCGGCCGTGTCGGGCGAGTCTTTTGTGGCCAACCCCACGGCGGCGCCCTCGGAAGACTGACCGGTACAGCCAGCCCCGACGTGCGCCCTTGCAGGCCACGTGATCGGGCCGGGCTTCATCCAGGCGTGTTCATGGGCTCGCCGTTGTGGCAAATCCGCCGCCACCGCAGGTTGACACGCCGGCAGGCTGATCATCGGGCGCCATTGCCCATTTCATGCTGCCCTCGCATGCCGTCTGGAAGGCACTGGGGTGGACGGCCAGGCGTCTGTGGCGCTGAACAGCATGAGCCCCAGTAGGCATATGCGCGCTCGTGCGTGTGCGGCAAAACCCGGTGGGTCAAATCGCACACGCTGCGCCGTCACGGGGTGAGGACCAGGTGAACGGCTGCTGAACTGTTTTTCCAGTGACCGTAAAAATAAAAAGTGCCCGCGCTCAAGTTTTCTCTGTGGGATCAAAGTTTTGAAAAAGTGTCAAAACACCACTTGAGGGCACTGTGCCGACTCAAAACTGACCCAGGTGTTTTACTGACCCTGCCTAAATTTTGGGCAGGGGAAACAGAAGGTGATCACCATGGAAATGTTGTGCGCGCTCAAGGCCGATGCACAACGCCCCAAGCAGGACCGGCGCACAGGGATGGCCTTGTTTGCCCAGATCAAAGCGAGTGGCTAAGAGGGCGGCTACACCCACCGGCTGCAGGTCTCGCACATGAAGTTGTGTGCCAGCCGCGCGTTCTGGCTGGTGGCCTACCCCAGCTAGGGACACGAGATGCTGTTTGACGCCCATACCCACCCGGGGGCACATCTGCTACGACTGGCAGCACTACATCGCGCTGATCCAGCGCATGCCCTGGGCGCTGAGAAACGGCGCACCCTTTGCCGACATGCCGGCGCCCTTGCAGCGCCTGCGCCAGGGGCTGATGCGCCATGCGGAGGGCGACAGGACCATGGCACAGGTGCTCAACTGTGTGGCCAGCCACGGGCTGGAGCGGTGCTGGTGGCGGTGGATCTGGTGATCGAGTCGGGGGCGCTGAGCACCGTGCACGTGCTCAATGGGCTGGCGCGCCTGAGAGCGCCGCCACCACCGCCGGATGTGCAAATCAGCCTGGCGCTCAAGGAAGCGCCGATCGCCAACACCGGGCGCTATGACAGCCTGTGTGGCGACGCCTTGGAGGGCGTGAGCCATGCGTGATAGTGCCGCCGAACTCAAGAACTGCGCCTGGGCGGCATGTCCGCATGCCTGCGGCCGAGTTGACGACGCCGAAAGGGGGCTCAAGCGATGTGGGCGTACAAACCTCGCGCTGGTTGATCGAGCACCTGCTGCAGGCTGAACATGCGCACCGGGCCTTTGCTTCGGTGCGCCACCAGATGAAGGCCGCCAGGTTTCCGCTGAATCGGGACCTTGCCGGCTTTGACTTCGAGGCCTCCACGTTGGATCAAAAGCTGGTACGGCAACTGAGCACGCTGGCGTTCACCGATGCAGCACAGAACGCGGTACTCATTGGCGGTCCGGGCACGGGCAAGACGGACCTGGCGACTGCCATTGGCGTTGCCGGCATTGCGCCCAAGGGCAGCGGGTGCGTTTCTATTCCACGGTCGATCTGGTCAACGAGCTGGAGCGCGAAAAGCGTGAGGGTAAGGCCGGGCGCATCCCACTGGCGCTGACGCGTCTGGACCTGGTCATTCTGGACGAGTTGGGCTAAGTGCCCTTCAGCCAGGCAGGCGGTGCTTTGCTTTTCCACCCAATGAAATCCGGACCATTTACACAAAATCTCGGACATGCCTCGTCAACGATGCAGGGAAAACCACGAGGGAAAACCCCCTCATTATTTGTATGATGATCATATGACTAGACATCAAACGACCTTCCTCCAGGCATGAGCGACGCCCTGCAGGCGCCTGAGCGCCTCACCGACAAACTCGCCGGCCTGCTCTTGCAGCGCATCGAGTCGGGGGAGTTGGCGCCCGACGAGCGCCTGCCCACAGAACAGCGTCTGTCCGAGCTGTTCGGTGTGTCGCGCACCGTTGTGCGCGAAGCGGTGAGCCGGCTCAAGTCCATCGGACTTCTCACCTCGCGTCAGGGCTCCGGTGTGTTTGTGGCGCCCCGGCACCAGGCACGCGCCCTGACCTTTGACCCCATGGTGTTCACTTCCATGGAAAGCGTGCTGCAGGTGGTGGAAGTTCGTCGCGGGCTCGAAGCCGACGTGGCAGCACTCGCCGCGCAACGAATGACCTCCGAGAAGGCGCTGTCCATTTCGCAGGCGCTGGCCCACTTGGAGGCCTGCCCGCCCCAGGGGGCAGAAGGCGTGGAAGCCGACCTCGCTTTTCACCGCACCATTGCACGCGCCACCGAGAACCCGCACTACGAGCGTCTGCTGGGCTTCCTGGAGCAGTACCAGCGCGAGGCCATGAACGTGACGCGCACCAACGAAGCGCTCGACAGCGGCTACATGGTGGAGGTGCGCGAAGAACACCGCGCTATCGCCGAAGCCGTGATGCGCGGTGACGCCACCGCCGCGCGCGAGGCTGCCATGCGCCACATGAACAACGCGGTCCACCGCCTGCACAACGCTGCCCCTCCCATACGCCGCGCCCTCGGGGCGATGCTTGCTCCCTCTTCACCCGGTTCTTCTTCATGAGCAACGATTCCACCAAAACACTCGGCGTCGTCGGCCTGGGCTCCATGGGCATGGGTGCCGCGCTCTCGGCCTTGCGCCAGGGCGTGACCACCTGGGGTTGCGACCCGCGCGCCGAAGCCCGCGCAGCTTTTGAACGAGCGGGCGGCCGCGCCACCGCCAGCGTGGCCGAACTGGCCGGCCACTGCGACGTGGTTCTGGTGCTGGTGGTCAACGCGGCGCAGACCGAAGACGTGCTGTTCGGCGCGCAAGGCGTGGCCTCGACCCTGAAGCAAGGCGGCGTGGTGGTGTGCTCGGCCACCGTCGACCCTGCCCTGCCCCCGGTGTGGGAACAGCGCCTGCTGGCCACCGGCCACTGGCTGATCGACGGCCCGGTGTCGGGTGGTGCGAAAAAAGCCGCGGCTGGGCAGATGACGGTGATGGCCTCGGGTCAGCCCGAAGCCTTCGCCGCCGCCGGCAGCGTGCTCGAGGCCTTTGCCGGCAAGGTCTACCGCCTGGGCGACAAGGCCGGCGTGGGCTCCACCGTGAAGATGGTCAACCAGCACCTGGCGGGTGTGCACATTGCCACCGCCTGCGAAGCCATGGCCCTGGGCATGCGCGCCGGTGCCGAGCCGCGCCAACTGTACGAGGTGATCTGCAATTCCGCCGGCATGAGCTGGATGTTCGAGAACCGCGTGCCGCACATCCTCGACGGCGACTACACGCCGCTCTCGGCGGTGAACATCTTCATCAAGGACCTGGGCATCGTGCTCGACGCCGCGCGCCAGCTCAAGTTTCCGCTGCCGCTGGCCGCCGCCGCGCACCAGCTCTACCTGTCCACCGCGGCCATGGGCCTGGGCGCTGAAGACGACTCGGCCGTGGTGAAGTACTACGCCCAACTGGCTGGCATCGAGCTGCCTTCGCCCGCACCCACGGCACAGGCGCCGGTATGATCCTCGGCGTCATCGCAGACGACTTCACCGGCGCCACCGACGTGGCCAGCATGCTGGTGCGCGCCGGCATGCACACGGTGCAGGTGCTCGGCGTGCCCCACGACGGCTTGCCGCAGGCCGACGCGGTGGTGGTCGCGCTCAAGACGCGCACCGTGGCCCCGGCCGACGCGGTGGCGCAGAGCCTCACCGCGCTGGCCGCCTTGCGCGCCGCGGGCGCGCGGCAGACCTATTTCAAATACTGCTCCACCTTCGATTCCACGCCGCAGGGCAACATCGGCCCGGTCACCGCCGCGCTCATGGCCGCGCTCGGCACCGACTTCACGATCGCCTGCCCCGCGTTTCCGGAGAACGGCCGCACCGTGTTCCGCGGCCACCTGTTTGTGGGCGATGCGCTGCTGAGTGATTCGGGCATGCGCAACCACCCTCTCACACCCATGACCGACGCGAACCTGGTGCGCGTGCTGCAGGCGCAGACGAGCCACACGGTGGGCCTGCTGCGCCACGACACACTCGACGGCGGCGGGCCCGCCACGCAGGCGCGCATGGCCCGGCTGCGGGCCGACGGCGTGGCGATCGCGGTGGCCGATGCCCTGAGCAACGAGCACCTGCTCACACTGGCCGAGGCCTGCGCCGAGCTGCCCCTGATCACCGCCGGGTCGGGCGTGGCGCTGGGCCTGCCGCCCGCGTATGCGCGGCGCGGCTGGTTCATGCCCAAGGCCAACGCCGCCGATCTGGACACTCTGCAAGGCCCCGGCGCGGTGGTTTCGGGCTCGTGTTCAGAAGCCACCAACGCGCAGGTCGCGCAGTGGCTGGCCGCTGGCCGCAGCGCCTTGCAGATCGATCCGCTGGCACTTCACCAGGGCGGGCAAAGCGCCGACACGGTGCTGGCCCAGGCCACGCAGGCGCTGGCGCAAGGCCCGGTGCTGGTCTACGCTACCGCCGCACCCGAGAGCGTGCGCGCGGTGCAGCAAGCGCTGGGTGTGCAGGCCGCTGGCGAGCTGGTTGAAAACGCGCTGGCCCGCATTGCCCAAGGCCTGGTGCAGGCCGGCGTGCGCCGCCTGGTGGTGGCCGGGGGCGAAACCTCGGGCGCGGTGGTGCAGGCCCTGGGCGTGCAGCAGCTGCGCATCGGCGCGCCCATCTGCCCGGGCGTGCCCTGGACACAGGCCACCCTGGCCGGCAGCAGCGAGGCGGTGCAACTGGCGCTCAAGTCGGGCAACTTCGGCGGTGTCGATTTCTTCGCCCAGGCGCTGCAGCAAGCGGGGGTGGCGCTGTGAGCCAGCCAGCACCCACCGCGCAAGACACCGTGCGGGCCGAGGTGGCCCGCGTGGGCGCCAGCCTGTTCCAGCGCGGTCTGGTGCACTCCACCGCCGGCAACATCAGCGTGCGCCTCACGGCCGAGCAAGGCGGCGGCTTCCTCATCACCCCCACCGACGCCTGCCTGGGTTTTCTCGACCCCGCACAACTGGCCTGGGTGGGCCAAGACGGCAGCGCCCTGGGCGGTGAGCGCGCCAGCAAGACGCTCACCCTGCACCGCCGCATCTACGCCACCGCACCGGCTGCGCACTGCGTGCTGCACACGCACTCCACGCATCTTGTGGCGCTCACTCTGCAAGGCGTATGGCGCCATGACGACATCTTGCCGCCGCTCACGCCGTATCAACTCATGAAGGTGGGCCATGTACCCCTGGTGCCCTACCGCGTGCCGGGCGACGCCAGCGTGGCCGACGATGTGGCCGCGCTCATCGCCAAGGCGCATCGGCCTCTGCGCGCGGTGATGCTGGAGCGCCTGGGCCCCACCGTGTGGCACGACAGCCCGGCCAGCGCCATGGCGTTAATCGAAGAACTCGAAGAAACCGCGCGCCTGTGGCTGATGACCGAGCGCCGCACCGAACCCCTGACCCAAGCGCAGATCAGCGAACTTCAGGCCCGATTCAACACCCCCTGGTGACACGGAACACCGCCACAGCATGCCCCGCTTCGCCGCCAACCTGACCATGATGTACACCGAGGTGCCGTTCCTCGACCGCTTTGCTGCGGCCGCGCGCGACGGCTTCGACGCGGTGGAGTACCTCTTTCCCTACGAACACGCGCCGGGCGAGATCACCGCGCGCCTGAAAGACCACGGCCTCACACAAGCCCTGTTCAACCTGCCGCCGGGTGACTGGGCCGCCGGTGAACGCGGCATGGCCTGCCACCCCGGGCGGGAGACCGAGTTCGCCGCCGCGCTGGACCATGCCCTGCCCTGGATCGAAGCCACCGGCTGTCGCCGCGTGCACGCCATGGCCGGCCTGGTGCCCGCAAGCAGCGGTGCCGCCGCCTGCCACGCCACGTATGTGAACAACCTGCGCCACGCCGCCGCCAGCCTGGCGCCGCTGGGCGTGAGTCTGATGATCGAGCCGATCAACAGCCGCGACATGCCGGGCTATTTCCTGAGCCTGCAGCAACACGCGCACGACGTGCTCGCCGAGGTCGGCGCGCCAAACCTGAAAGTGCAGATGGACTTCTACCACTGCCAGATCATGGAAGGCGACCTGAGCAAGCGCCTGCAGAAGCACCTGGACGGCGTGGGCCATGTGCAGATCGCGGGTGTGCCCGACCGCCACGAGCCCGATGGGGGCGAAGTGAACTTTCCCCACCTGTTCGACCTGCTGGACACGCTCGGCTACGGTGGGTTCGTGGGCTGCGAATACCGCCCCAAGGCCGGCACCAGCGAAGGCCTGGACTGGCTGCACCTTTACCAGGCCTCCCGGAAATCACACGCATGAACATCCTCATCACCGGCGGCGCCGGCTTCCTCGGCGACCGACTCGCCCGCACCCTGCTGCAGCAAGGCACGCTGCGCGGCCAACCCATCCACCAACTGATGCTGGCCGACCTGGTGCCTCCGCGCGACACAGCGCTGCTGGCCGACGCCAGCGTGCGCCACCACACCGGTGACCTGCTGGCGCAAATTCCCGCCCTCATGGCGCAACGCTGGGACGCGGTGTTCCACCTGGCCTCCGCCGTGTCCGGCGAATGCGAGGCCAACTTCGACCTCGGCCTGCACGCCAACCTGGACACCACGCGCCGCCTGCTTGACGCCTGCCGCGCACAAACGCTCGCCGGTCATCCGCCGCCCCTGTTTTTCTTCTCCAGCTCGGTGGCGGTCTTCGGCAGCGACGCCGCCGTACCTCTGCCCGCCGTGGTGCGCGACGACACCCTGCCCACGCCGCAGTCCAGCTACGGCATCCACAAGTTTGTCTGCGAGCAGCTGGTGGCCGACTACACCCGAAAAGGCTTCATCGACGGGCGTGCCGCCCGGCTCATGACGGTCTCGGTGCGCCCGGGTCGGCCCAATGGCGCGGCCTCCAGCTTTCTCTCCGGCCTGTTCCGCGAGCCGCTGGCCGGCCAGCCCAGCGTGTGCCCGGTGGACCGGGACACCGAAGTGGCCCTTTCCTCGCCGGCCAACACCATCGCCGGCATCCTGACCGTGGCCGAGGCCAGCCGGGATGCCTTTGGTGGCCGCACCGCCATCAACCTGCCGGCGCTCACGGTCAGCGTGCGCCAGATGCTGCAGGCGTTGCAGGACCTGGTCGGCCCCGAGGTGCTGTCGCTGATTCGGGATGAGCCCGATGCGGCGGTGAAAAAAATTGTGCAGGCTTGGCCTTCCCGCTTCGAGAGCCCGCGTACCGCCGCGCTGGGCCTGTCCCCTGATCCCGATTTCGGCAGCGTGTTGCGCCAGTACGTGCAACACCACACCGAAGCCGTGACCCACCCAGCCGCGCGCCAGCGGCTCGGTCTTTGAGTGTTCCGTTCCCGTTCCGTCATCAAAACCACCTAGGAGACCTGAGATGAAAGCTCTGTTGAAACCCCTCGCCCTGGCCGCCGTGCTGGCCGCTGCCGCCACCGGCGCACAGGCCCAAACCATCCTGAAGATCGGCTACGCCACCTCGGCCACCTCGCACTACGGCGTGGGCTCCACCGTGTTCTGCGAAGAAATGGAAAAGGGCACCCAGGGCCGCTTCAAGTGCCAGCAATTCCCGTCGTCGGCACTCGGCGGTGAGCGCGAGCAGATCGAAGCGGTGCAACTGGGCACGCAAGACTTGGTGAACACCTCCACCGGCCCGCTGGGCAACTTCGTGCCTGAAGTTCGCATCGTGGACATTCCCTTCCTGTTCCGCGACTACGACCACGCGCGCAAGGTTATGGACGGCCCGATTGGCCAGGACCTGCAGAAGAAGATGGCCGCCAAAGGCCTGATCAACCTGGCCTGGACCGAAAACGGCTTCCGCCACATGACCAACAGCAAGCGGCCGATAAACACCGCCGAAGACGCTGCGGGCCTGAAGATGCGCACCATGGAAAACAAGGTGCACATGGACGGCTACAAGACGTTTGGCATCCTGCCAACCCCGATGCCCTTCCCCGAGCTGTTCACCGCGCTGCAGCAAGGCACCGTCGATGGTCAGGAAAACCCGATTCCCGTGATCCTGGCCAGCAAGTTTTCTCAGGTGCAAAAACACCTGTCGCTGACCGGCCACGTGTATTCGCCTGCCGCGCTCATCCTGTCGCCCGCGGTGTGGAACAAGCTGTCTGACGCCGACAAAGCCGTCTTCACCGCCGCTGCCAGGAAGGGTGCAGCGGCCCAGCGCAAAAAAGTGAACGACGACGAGGCCAGCGGCATCGCCCAGCTGCGCGCCGAAGGCATGCAGGTGATCGAGAAGGTCAACGGCGAGAGCTTCCGCCGGGCGGTCGCACCGGCCTACGCCAACTTCGCCAAAGAGTTCGGCGCCGACAAGATCGCTGCAATCCAGGCGGTCCGGTAAGTTCTTCCGCCGCGCTTGCGGCGCGCCCTCAGCTCCCTGGGGGCACCACCGCGGGTTCGGCGCAGCCGGACCCGCGGTGGTGCTGACTGAGCCCCCTTTTCTGGTAACAGCGTCGGTTGTTCACCTCTCGTCTGTTGTCGCCCTTTTCCACCGATCTGTGTTCGCCGCCATGAAACCCTTCATCCTCACGCTCGACCGCTGGATTACTGGCGCCTGCCTGCACGTCGCCTGTTTCTTGCTGGCGGTCATCGCCTGCCTGGGGCTGTGGCAGGTGGTCACGCGCTTCGTCTTTTCTCAGCCCTCGACCTTCACCGAAGAGGCCATGCGTCGGCTGCTGATCTGGACCGTGATGCTGGGCATGGCGGTGGCCGTGCGCAAGGGCGCGCTGGTCTCGGTGGACCTGATGCTGCGCCTGTCGCGGGGCGTCTGGCGGCGCATCGTGCGCCGAATCATCTCGGGCGTGAACATCGCTTTCTTTTCGACTGTGCTGTGGTTCGGTATCGACCTGGTCTGGCGCGTGCGCTTCCAGACCTTTGCCAGCATGGAGATCTCAATGTCGTGGGCCTACGCTGCGGTGCCCGTGGGCGCACTGCTGGGCATTCTGGCCACGCTGGCCCACCACCTGGATCCACAGAACCAGGAACTCGAAACGGCGCAGTGAACGCGCTCGCCCTCCACGCCACACCGCTTCCCACTTTCTCCAGGACACATTCATGCCCTTGACCCTTCTCATCACCATGATGGTGTGTTTCGCCTTCAGCATCTCGGTCGCGGTGGCGATTGGCGGCTCGGCGGTGCTGGGCATTGCGCTGTTCGACCCGAACCAGCTGATCCTGGTGCCCAAGGAGATGTTCAGCGCCATCGACAAGTTTCCGCTGTTGGCCATCCCCTTCTTCATTCTGGCGGGCAACCTGATGGAGACCGGTGGCATCTCGCGCCGACTGGTGGACTTTGCCAAGTCGCTGGTTGGCGGTGTGCAGGGCGGCCTGCCCATGACCTGCGTGCTCACCTGCATGATCTTCGCCGCCGTCTCGGGCAGTTCGGTGGCCACCACGTTTGCCATCGGCGCCATCCTGATCCCGGCCCTCATCAAGCACGGCTACCCGGTGGGCTACGCGGCCTCGGTGCAGGCCACGTCGGCCGAGCTTGGGGTCGTCATTCCGCCGTCCATCCCGCTGATCCTGTTTGGTGTGGCGGCCGAGGTGTCGATTGGTGAGTTGTTCATCGCCGGCTTTGGCCCCGGGCTGCTGATCGGCGTGGCGCTGATGATCTTTGTGCACCTGTGGTGCCGCTTCAAGGGCCTGGGCAAAAACGACGGCGATGGTCGCCTGGGTGTCTGGCCCGCCACGCGCAACGCGGGCTGGGCCTTGCTGATGCCCGTCGTTATTCTGGGCGGTATTTACGGCGGCATCTTCACACCCACCGAGGCCTCGGTGATTGCGGTGTTTTATGCGCTGGTGGTGGGGCTGGTGATTCACCGCGAGCTCAAGCTGGCCGACATCGTGGTGGTGCTGCGCAAGTCGGTGATTTCCAGCGCGGTGATCATGTTCATCATTGCCAACGCCGGCCTGTTCGCCTTCCTGATCACCCGCGCCGGCATTCCCGACGCCATCGGCCAGTGGCTCACCGCAGTGCTGCAATCGCCCGGCATGTTCCTGCTGGGTGTGAACGTGGCGTTGTTCGTGATCGGCATGTTCATCGAGACCTCGGCCGCCATCATCGTGCTGGCGCCGATCCTGGTGCCCGTGGCCATCTACTTCGGTATCGATCCGGTGCACTTCGGCATCATCATGGTGGTGAACCTGGCACTGGGCATGATCACGCCGCCGTTTGGCGTGAACCTGTTCGCCGCCTGCACCGTGGCGAGAATTTCGCTCGATCGCATCATCGGCCACCTGCTGCCTTTCGTGCTGGTCATCATCGGCTGCCTGATGGTGATCACTTACGTCCCCTCCATCTCGCTGGCCCTACGCGACGCGGTGTTCGACAAACCGCCTGTGGTGCAGCCGGTGATTGGCCCGGCCATCGGGCCGCAGTAACCGAGCCACAGGACCCAAGGCCATGGCGCTGCATTTCATTGCCAACACCGCCGCACGCTCGACCAGCGGCCAGACGCTGCCGGTGATCGATCCGGCCACCGGTCAGACCTTCGACACCCTGGCGCGCGGCAACGCGGCCGACATCGACGCGGCGGTGACCGCAGCACGCCACTGCCTGGACACGACCTGGGCCCGCCTGACGGCCGCCGAGCGTGGTCGCCTGTTGATGAAACTCAGCGCCAAAGTGGCCGAACACGCCGACGAACTCACCGCGCTGGAGCAGCGTGATTGCGGCAAGCCGGTGAAGCAGGCCAGAGCTGACGCGCTGGCGCTGGTGCGCTACTTCGAGTTCTACGCTGGCGCCGGCGACAAGCTGCACGGCGAGACCATTCCCTATCTGGACGGCTACAGCGTGCTCACCTGGCGCGAGCCGCATGGGGTCACCGGCCATGTGATTCCCTGGAATTACCCGATGCAGATCTTCGGCCGCAGCGTGGGCGGCGCGCTGGCGGCGGGCAATGTGTGTGTGGTCAAGCCATCGGAAGATGCTTGCCTGTCTCTGCTGCGCGTGGCGGCGCTGGCGGCTGAGGTGGGTTTTCCAGCCGGCGCGATCAACATCGTCACCGGCTACGGCCACGAGGTGGGCGACGCGCTGGCGCGCCATCCCGGTATAGACCACATCAGCTTCACCGGTAGCCCGCGCGTGGGCACGCTGATTCAGCAGGTGGCCGCCGAACGCCATTGCCCGGTGACGCTGGAGCTGGGTGGCAAGGGGCCGCAGATCATGTTCGACGATGCCGATGTGGACGCTGCGCTGCCCTTCATCGTCAACGCCATCGTGCAAAACAGCGGCCAGACCTGCAGCGCCGGTTCGCGCCTGCTGGTGCAGCGCGGCATCTACGAATCGGTGCTGCAGCGGGTGGGCGAAGCCTTCACCGCCCTGCGCGCCGGCCCGCCCGCGATGGACCTGGATCTGGGCCCGCTGATCCGCCACAGCCAGTTGCAGCGGGTACACGGTTTTCTGGACGAGGCGCGGGCCGCGGGCATCGCCACGGTGGCGCAAGGCCGGGTGGTCGACGAGGCCGTTGCCGACGGTTTTTACGCCGCGCCCACGCTGCTGCGCGACGTGCCGGTGGACCACCGGCTGGCGCAGGAGGAGGTGTTTGGCCCCGTGCTCTCGGCCATGGCCTTCGACGACGAAGACCACGCGGTGCAGCTCGCCAACGCCACGCCGTTTGGCCTGGTGGCCGGCGTGTGGACGCGCGACGGCGCGCGCCAGTTCCGCATGGCCCGACGCGTGCACGCCGGCCAGGTGTTCGTCAACAACTACGGCGCGGGCGGTGGCGTGGAGTTGCCGTTTGGCGGCGTCAAGTCATCTGGCCACGGACGCGAAAAAGGCTTCGAAGCCCTGTACGGCTTTACCACCCTTAAAACCGTGGCCTTCCGCCACGGCTGAACCCCACAAGGACACCACAGCATGCGAGTCAAGGATCTCTCCATCATCGTCACCGGCGCAGGCAGCGGCTTCGGCGAGGGCATTGCCCTGCGCCTGGCCGAAGAAGGCGCCCAGGTCATCGTGAACGACATCGACGTGGCCAACGGCCAGCGCGTGGCCGCCGACATCGTGGCTGCGGGCGGCAAAGCGGCGTTCGTTGCCGCCGACGTCACGAAATCGGCCGACGTGAAAGCGCTGGTGCAGGCCACGCTGAACCTCCACGGCAAGCTCGACGTGATGGTCAACAACGCCGGCTGGACACACCGCAACCAGCCCGCGCTGGACGTGAGCGAAGACGACTTCGACCGCTGCTACGCGGTCAACGTCAAAAGCATTTACCTGGCCACCGTGCACGCCGTGCCTGCGCTGCGCGCCAATGGCGGCGGCAGCTTCATCAACATCGCGTCCACCGCCGGCGTGCGGCCCCGCCCGGGGCTCACCTGGTACAACGGCTCCAAGGGCGCCGTCATCACCACCAGCAAGTCGCTCGCGGCCGAACTGGGGCCGGAGAACATCCGGGTCAACTGCATCAACCCGGTGATGAATCCATTCACCACGCTGGGTCCATCGTTCGCTGGTGGCGAACTTACCGAGGAGCGCTTGAACAAGTTTCGATCCACCATCCCGTTGGGGCGCTTTTCGACACCGCTTGATGTGGCCAACGCCGTGCTGTACCTAGCCAGCAGCGACGCTGCCTTCATTTCAGGCGTCTGTTTGGAAGTGGATGGCGCGCGATGCGTATGAAGTTTGCTCATGGCCAAACCGAAGTGATGCATTGACGGTGGAGCCAGCGGAACAGGCCACTGCTTGAGTTATGCAACTCTATTTCCAGTTCATTAGATAAATAATATTCATGTCACGATTTTTTCAAGGAGATGGACATGGCGAGAACTGCGAGGGGTGCGGACAACTTGGAGTGGGCGCGAGAAGTGTTGGCGCAAGCGCACACGATTGAGCAATTGCGGCAGGCGCAAGCCGTGGTGCTGCCGCTGGATTACGGCTTGAGCATGGAGCAGACCGCGCGTGCGATTGGCCGCTCGGTGCCGTGGACGTGTCGGCTGCGCAACCGATTCCTGGCCGGCGAGATCGTCGGCGACGGCCAGCGCCAGGCGCGCGGCGGGCGCCGACGCCAGAACATGAGCGTCGAGCAGGAGCGCGAAGTGCTGGCCCCGTTCCTGGATCGGGCACGCACCGGGGGCATCCTGGTGGTCGGCCAGGTCAAGGCCGAACTCGAAGCCCGGTTGGGCCGCACGATGGCGCTGTCTTCGGTCTACAACCTGCTGCACCGGCACGGTTGGCGCAAGCGCGCCCCGGACAAGCGACACCCGCACAGCGACGTACTGGCTCAACAGGAGTGGAGAAAAAACGCCCCGATCGACTCGCCAAAATCCGCGCCTTCGACAGCCTCGACGCCTCGAGGATCTCCTCGAAGTCGCTCTGCGCGACTATGAAAACGACGCGCCATGCATCAAGTTCATCGTCGCATGGCCATGGATTATTGCTGCACTATTGAAATAGAAATGGAATTAGGCGCATGAGCGCTCGTGCGTGTGCGGCAAAACCCGGTGGGTCAAATCGCACACGCTGCGCCGTCACGGGGTGAGGACCGGCTGAACGGCTGCTGAACGGTTGCTTCAGCATCGATACAGCATCCCCCTCACTCCACCGTCACACTCTTCGCCAAATTCCTGGGCTTGTCCACATCCGCTCCCTTGGCCAAGGCGGTGTGATACGCCAGCAACTGCAACGGCACCACATGCAGGATGGGTGACAGCGCGCCGTAGTTTTCGGGCATGCGGATAACGTGGATGCCCTCGGCACTCTGGATGCGGGTGTCGGCGTCGGCCAGCACGTACAGCACACCACCGCGCGCGCGCACCTCCTGCATGTTGCTCTTGAGCTTTTCCAGCAGCGCGTCGTTGGGCGCCACGGTCACCACCGGCATGGCACTGGTTACCAGGGCCAGCGGGCCGTGTTTCAGTTCGCCGGCCGGGTAGGCTTCGGCGTGGATGTAGCTGATCTCTTTGAGTTTCAGCGCGCCTTCCAGCGCAATGGGGTAATGCAGGCCGCGGCCCAAAAACAGCGCATTGTCCATGCGGGCGAAGTCTTCGGCCCAGCTGATCACTTGGGGCTCTAGCGCCAGCACGGCTTGCAGTGCCACGGGCAGGTGGCGCATGGCCTTGAGGTGGTGGGCTTCTTGCTCTTCGCTCAGATGCCCGCGCGACTGCGCCAGCGCGAGCGTGAGCAAGAACAGGCCGGCCAGCTGGGTGGTAAACGCTTTGGTGGACGCCACACCAATTTCAACCCCGGCGCGGGTGATGTAGGCCAGCGTGCACTCGCGCACCATGGCGCTGGTGCTCACGTTGCAGATGGTGAGCGTGTGCTTCATGCCCAAGGCTTGGGCATGGCGCAGGGCGGCCAGGGTGTCGGCGGTTTCGCCGCTCTGGGTGATGGTGACCACCAGTGTGCGCGGGTTGGGCACGCTGGTGCGGTAGCGGTATTCGCTGGCCACTTCCACCTGGGTGGGGATTTTGGCAATGTCTTCCAGCCAGTATTTGGCCGCACAGCCGCTGTAGTAGCTGGTGCCGCAGGCCAAGATGAGCACGTTGTCGATGGCCTTGAACACGCTGTAGGCGCCGTCACCAAACAGCTCGGGCGTGATGCCCTCAATGCCTTCGAGCGTGTCGCCAATGGCGCGCGGCTGCTCAAAAATTTCCTTTTGCATGTAGTGGCGGTAGGGGCCCAGCTCGGCTGCGCCACTGTGCGCGTGCACGGTTTTCACGGGGCGCTGGCTGGCGTCAAAGGCCCGGCCCTGGCCGTCGGTCACCCAATAGCGGCCCAGCTGCAGGTCCACCAGGTCGCCTTCTTCCAGGTAAACAATCTGGCTGGTGACGCCGGCCAGGGCCATGGCGTCGCTGGCCAGAAAGTGCTCAGTGGCGCCTTCGCCCACGCCGAGCACCAAGGGCGAGCCCGCCCGCGCGCCCACCACGCGGTGCGGCTCGTCTTTGTGAAACACAGCCAGCGCATAGGCGCCGTGCAGCTGGGCCACGGCCGCTTGCAGGGCGGTGAACACGTCGCCTTCGTAGAGCGAGTCGATCAGGTGGGCGATGACTTCGGTGTCGGTCTGGCTTTCAAACACGTAGCCCTTGGCTTGCAGGGCAGCGCGCAGTTCGTCGTGGTTTTCAATGATGCCGTTGTGCACCAGCGCCACCCGGCCAGCCGAGCCGTCGGTGGAGGTGTTGGCCGGGCCGTGGCTGAAATGCGGGTGGGCGTTGTGCACCACCGGCGCGCCGTGGGTGGCCCAGCGGGTGTGGGCAATGCCGGTGCCGCTGGCAATGTGGTCGGCTTGCACCTGCTGCATCAGCTCGGCCACGCGGGCGGTGCTGCGGGCGCGGCGCAGGCCGCCGCTGTGCACAGCCACGCCGCACGAGTCGTAGCCACGGTATTCCAGCCGCTGCAAACCCTGAACCAGCACGGGCACGATGTCGCGCCCTGAAACCCCTGCCACGATGCCGCACATACCAAGCTCCTTGAATTGAATGGAGCCGATGCTAAACAGGAGTGAAAGAAATTAATCTTCAAAATTATTGCTAAAAACAATGATTTTCTTCATGCAAACAAATGATGATTCTTTTATTTCACGGAAAATGTTTTCATGGAAGAATTCAACATTGACGACGCCGATCTGCGGCTGCTGGACCTGCTGCAAACCGACGCGGCCCGCAGCAACCAGACGCTGGCCGAGCTGGCCCACCTGTCGCCGCCCACCAGCCTGCGGCGCATCAAGCGGCTGCGCAGCCTGGGCCTGATCGAGCGCGAAGTGGCCTTGCTCAGCCCCGACCGGCTCGCCCCGCTGCTGGGCCACGGCCTCACCGCTCTGGTGGAAGTGACGCTGGAACGCCAGGGCGCCGAACACCAGGAAGCGTTTGAAGCCCGCGTGGTGCCCGACCCGGCGGTGCAGCAGTGCTACCGCGTGAGCCCCGGGCCCGACTTCATGCTGGTGGTACACACCACCGACATGCCAGCCTACCTGGCGCTGGCACAACGCTTGTTCACCAGCGACGCCAATGTGCGCAACGTGAAGGCGTTTTTCAGCCTCAAGCGGGCCAAGTTTGACCCACGCCTGCCGCTGGGCCACGCGCCCAGCGCCTGATGCACAAGCGGCGCACCGCCCTTGCACGGCGCACCGCAACCGGGCAAATAACACGCCCCCGAGTTTTCACACGCGCGAAAACCCCACACCCACACCACAGCGCTCCTAGAATGCGAATTCATTAAAAACGCAGACGGTTGAGTGTCGTATTAGGGGGTTTTATGTTGCCTTTGTGGATTGCTTTCACCATTGCCCTCGCGCTGGTGGCCTTGGGCGTGTGGGCCTGGCGCTGGAACGCGCGGCGCTCGTCCGGCCGCGACGACCGCTACACACCCGAACCCATACTGACCGCCGAACAGGTGCAGATGCTGGACTACCTGAAAGACACCTTCCCGGGCCAGGTGGTGCTGCCCAACGTGGGGCTGAAAAACATGCTGTCGGTGCGCCGCGCCAAAGACAGCGCGCGCGCCGAAGACCGCCTGCGCAAACAGCAGGTGGACTTTGTGGTGTGCGGCGAAGACGGCCGCCCGGCATTTGCTTTTGACGTGGAGCAATACCACCTGAGCAACGCCAAGGCCAAGGCACACCAGGTGAAGATGAAGAACCGCATCTTGAAGACCGCCGGCGTGCGCTTTGTGTTCTTGAAAAACGGCCTGCACCGCATGCCCTCGCCGGCCGAGTTTCGCAAGCAGCTCAACCTGGCCGCCCTGCCCCAGCCCAAAGCCAAACAATCGGCCCGCGAAAGCGCACTGCAGCAGCTGGAAACCCAGTTTTCAGAATACGACCAGCTTTACCCCGCCACCGGTTACCGCGACTCCGAGGTCATGGGCATCAGCGGCCTGATGGACCTGGAGCCCTCGGGCCGCCGCCGGGGCCATACCGACACCGACCCCCGCTCGTCCAACAGCCGCTTTGACGGCGGCTCCATGGACGTGCGCGGCGGCTGAGACACATTCGAAACAGGACCTACGAAAAACTCAGGTTTTCTTTTTCGCAGGGCGCTGCCAGTCGGCCACGCTGATCTGCTTGCCCCGCGCCACCGACAGCGCCCCGGGCGGCGTGCTCTTGGTGATGGTGGAGCCACCGCCCACCGTGCCACCCGCGCCAATGGTGACCGGCGCCACCAGCACGCAGTTGCTGCCCACGTGCACATCGGCCTCAATCACGGTGCGGTGCTTGTTGGCACCGTCGTAGTTGGCGGTGATGCTGCCGGCACCGTAGTTCACCCGCTCGCCCACGTCGGCGTCGCCCAGGTAGGCCAGGTGGTTGGCTTTGGCGCCTGCGGCCAGGGTGCTGTTTTTCACTTCCACAAAGTTGCCAATGTGCACCTCGGCCCCCAGCTTGGCGCCGGGGCGCAGGCGGGCAAAGGGGCCAATGAGTGCCCCCGGGCCCACGCTCACGCCGAGCTTTTCGCCGTCGATGTGGGTGAAGGGGTGGATCACCGCGCCCGCCTCCACCACCGCGTTGGCGATCACGCAGTTGGCTCCAATGCGCACGCCGTCGCCCAACACCACGCGGCCTTCAAACACGCAGTTCACGTCAATGTCCACGTCTTGCCCGCACACCAGTTCGCCGCGCACGTCCAGCCGCGCCGGGTCGGCCAGGCGGGTGCCTTGCTCCATCAGGGTGTCGGCCACGCGGCGCTGGTAGGCCCGCTCCAGCTCGGCCAGTTGCAGCGGGCTGTTCACGCCGGCCACCTGCACCGCGTCGGCAATGCGGTGCGCCTGCACGCTCAGGCCGTCGCCCACGGCAAATTTCACCACGTCGGTCAGGTAGTACTCGCTCTGCGCGTTGCGGTTGTCCAGCCGGGCCAGCCAGCCCTTCAGCAGCCGGGTGGGCACCGCCATGATGCCGCTGTAAATTTCGGTGATGGCGCGCTGGGCTTCGCTCGCGTCTTTGTGCTCCACGATGGCCTGCACCGAGGCATCGGCCGCTCGCACAATGCGGCCGTAGCCGGTGGGGTTGGGCATGTCCAGCGTCAGCAGCGCCAGCCGCTCGCCGGCGCACAGGTCCAGCAGGGCTTGCAGGGTGTCGGGTTGGGTCAGCGGCACGTCGCCTGAGAGCACCAGGGTCACGCCGTCGTCGGGCAGCGCGGGGGCCGCTTGCTGCACCGCATGGCCGGTGCCCAGCTGCGGTTCCTGGCGCACATATTTCAGCGCGGTGCCGCCGGCTGGCGCTTTCAGGCCCGCTTCCACCTGCTCGGCGCCGTGGCCGGTGATCACCACCACCGAGCGGGCCGATAACCGCGCCGCGCAGTCGATCACATGCTGCGCCAATGCGCGCCCGCCCAAACGGTGCAACACTTTGGGCCGCAGGCTTTTCATGCGCGTGCCTTTGCCCGCCGCCATCACCACCACATCCACCGGGAACGACATGAACACCTCTGCTGAGCCCCAAAGGAGCCCTTGGTTGATTGATCCGAAGATTATCGCCCGCCGCATTTTGCTGGCCCTGGCGCTGGCGACCACACTGATCGTGCTGGGCGCCTGCAGCACCGCGCGCCTGGCCTACAACCAGGCACCCAACCTGCTCTACTGGTGGCTCGACGGCTACATGGACTTCACCAGTGCGCAGTCGCCACAGGCGCGCCAGGACATCGACGCCTTCCTGGCCTGGCACCGCAGCACCGAGCTGCCCACCTACGCCCGCCAACTGCAACAGTGGCAGGCGCTGGCCACGCAAGACATCACGCCGGCCCAGGCCTGCACCCAGTTTGAAGCCGTGCGCGCCGCCGTGCAGCGCGCCAGCGAGCGCGGCCTGGAGCCGCTGACCCGGCTGGCGCAGCAGCTCAGCCCCGAGCAACAGGCCCACCTGCAACGCCACCAGACCAAAAGCAACGAGTCGTTTGAAAAAGACTTTGTGCGCGGCAGCCCCGAACAGCGCCTGAGCCAGCGGCTCGACAAAGCCGTGAGCCGCAACGAAATGCTCTACGGCCGCCTGAGCCCCGCGCAGCGCGAGCTGCTGCAGAGCAGCCTGCAGCAGTCGCCCTGGGACGCCCAGAAAACCCAGCAAGAACGCCTGCGCCGCCAGAGCGATCTGCTGCAAACCCTGCAAACCGTGCAAGCGCTGAAAAACGGCAACGGGAACGGCAACGGGGTGGTGAATGCCGCAGCACTCAACGCCACCCGCAGCTACCTGGCTCGCGTGCTGCAGTCCCCCACGCCCGGCTACAGCGCCTACAGCCAAACCCAGGTGCAACACGGCTGCACCCAGTTTGCCGCGCTGCACAACACCACCACCCCCGAACAGCGCGCCAACGCCGTGCGCGTGCTCAAGGGCTACGAAGACGATTTGCAGGCGCTGGTGGCGCAGCGCTGAAGCGGCACGCCGCTGGCCGGCGCCACCGGCGCCCGCCCGTGCGTCAGCCCAGCCAGCGCGTCCAGCCCCACACCACCGCCAGCGAGCCCAGCGTGACCGGGATGCCGGTCAGCGCGTGCTGTTTCCAGTCGATGGCAATGCCCTGCTTGGCGGCCAGGTCCACCACGATCAGGTTGGCAATGGAGCCCACCAACAGCAGGTTGCCCGCAAAGGTGCTCACCAGCGCCAGCATCACGCCCGCTTCGCTGGCGTTGGCGCCCAGGTGTGGCAGCAGCAGCATCACGGCCGGCACGTTGGACACCAGGTTGGACAGCGCCGCACCCAGCACCAGCAAGGCGCCGGGGTCACTCAGGTGCACACCCTGTGCCGCCAGCCAGGCCACGGCCTCAGTGGCCAGCCCGGTTTGTTCAAAGGCGTGGTTCACCACAAACAGGCCCATGAACAGCAGCAGCAACTGCCAGTCCACAAAGCCCATCACCTGCGACGAATGCAGCCGCCGGCTCAGCAGCAACACGCCTGCGCCCACCAGCGCGGCCACGTCGCGCGGCCAGTCGGTAAACAGAAAAACCAGCAGCAACACCCCGGCCACGCTCAGGCCCTTGGCGGTTTGCCAGCGGTCAAAGGCGGGGGCGTCTTGCAGCGGCACAGGCACCGTCACCGGCCGCGCCAGCTCGCTCGCACCGGTGCGCGAGCCCGGGCCGCAGGCCAGCCACAGCCACAAAAAGCCCAGCCCCAGCAGCACCGGCCCCAGCGCCTGGCGCACATAGCCGCCAAAGGGCAGTTGCAGCACCGAGCCAATGAGCATGTTTTGCGGGTTACCGATGAGCGTGGCGGCCGAGCCGATGTTGGCCGCACACGCCAGCCCGATGAGAAACGGCACCGGGTTGAGCCCACGCTGCAAACACAGCCGGGCCACCACCGGCGTCATGGCCAGGCAAATGATGTCGTTTGAAAAAACGGCCGACAACCCGCCGGCCACCGCAATCAGCGCCGCCAGCAAGCCCCGGCGCGACAACGCCAAGCCGCCCACCCGGCGCGTGACCTCGGTGTAAAAACCACCCAGCCGCATTTGCGCGGAAACCACCATGAACGCAAACAGCAACACGATGGTGGGCAAGTCCACCGCCTGCGCGGCGTCTTGCAGCGGCAGCCCGGTGAGCGCCATCACCGCAATGGCGCCCAGCAGCGCCACGCCCGAACGGTCCAGCTTCAGGCGCGGCAAGCCGCCCAGAAACATGCCCAGGTACACGGTGGCGAATATGGCCACCACGATCCAGTCTTGCCCGTTGTGGCCCAGCGGGGCGGGCAAGTCGGGCAGGTTCATGCGGTGCTGCGTTGCAGATTCAGCGCCAGCAGGCGGGCCAGCAGCGCGTCGTCGGTCATTTGCGGCGTGTAGTCGGCCCAGCCGTAGGCGGCGGCCACGGCGGCGTCCAGGGCTTCGTGGGCCATGGCCAGCCAGGCGGGGCGTTGGTTGTAGAGGTTGGTGAGCGTGCGCTTTTGCAGAGCGGCGGCGTCTGCCGCGCTCAGGCCGGGCTTGGGCACCACCCGGTCGGGGTAGGGGCTGTGGTCCATGCCCAGCGGCACCACTTCGGGCACGCGCTGCGTCCACTCCGGCGGGTTGAGCCAGTTTTCACGCAGGGTGTTGAGCCGCGCGGCGGCTTCGGCAATGCGGTTGGCCTGGGCTTTTAAGCTCTCAGCCAGCTCTGCCGGTATTAACGCCCCACTGGCCGTGGCTTCGGTCTGCTGGTGCGCGGTGTCGGCCGGTGTGAGGCCTTCGGGGAAGGGGAAGGTTTCGAAGCAGGTGGTAGGGGTGTAGCGCGGGTCGTTGCCTTTGCCCATCCATGTGCACATACCCAACGACCAGAGTTCGTGGACGCGCGAATGCAGGATGCCGAAAGTGGCGTCGTCGGCTCGGGCCGTCACGACCACCTGCACGTCTGGCAACACCGCTGGCGACAGCCAACGCCAAACACGGTATTTGGATACCCGCGGCGTACCCAGATAGCGTGGCAAAGCCTGCACGCCTTTGCGCATGGCAGGTGCTGGCTCACCCAACCGCCACCAATAGCGCTTACGTGACTCTCGCTGCCCGGCCATACGCATCGGTTTGATGTGCTCGACCACATAGGCAAACGGTTCGGCCAACAGCGCAGCGTCTGACACGCTCATACTGGTTCCGTAGTCAACGATCCAGGTGTCAGAACCGCGGTCGGTGATGTCCTTACCGTTGCACGACAAGCGCAACACGCTGCTGATGTGATGCTCACCCAAAGAGGGTTGCCTGAGCCAAGAGCGAGCCAGGGCCCCATCAATAGCAAACGGGCCGTTTTGCTGGGCGCCAATGAAACAGGCGCAACCGCTGCTGGTCAACTTGCCTGCTACCGTCAAGTTCACCGAAGCGGTGCCAGCTCCAGTCAGGTCGCTATGAATGGAGCTGACCTCGGTTCCGTCCAGAACCAGTGCCTGCTCAGACACACCAAACGCAACCAGCGACACCCGTACCGCCGCTCCTTCGTTCACCCAGGCTTCGTCACTCCAGGCTTCAAAGACGCGTGTGCTCTCATTAATCGCGTCCAGCACCTTGCGGTTGGCACCTCCGCGAATCGAGTTGGTAGAGACCAGACCAGCCACGGTCAGCAGTCCCGCCGCCATCTGCGCCCGCGCCTTCTCGAACCAGTAGCACACCAGGTCTGCACCACCGGGTACGCGACCTTCGTAGGTCTTGCGCAGCGTCCCTGTGTAGGCATCACCCAGTTCGGCGCGCATTTTCTTGTCGCCCAGAAACGGTGGATTACCCACCACCGCGTCGGCACGCGGCCAGGGGGCTTCGGTGGCTTTTTCAGTGGCGGCTTCGCTGGCGGGGCCCCTCACCCCAGCCGGCTCCCCAGAGGGGCGAGGGAGTGCAGTCACCGCTTCGGCGGCGGCCGCGGCCGCGGCGGCTTCAACCGGCTGAGCCCGAACGGGCACCCAGGCTATCAAAGCATCGCGGCATTCAATGTGGTCCAGCGGCTCCAGCACGGGGTTGGTCTTGAAGGGGTAGCCGTGGTCCAGCCGCCACTGCAGTTCACCAATCCACACGGTCACCCGCGCCAGCTCGGCGGCGTATTCGTTCAGCTCGATGCCCAGCACGTTGGCCGGGCCGGTGGCCAGCTCGACCTGCCGGTCCAGCCCCAGGGCTTCGGCTTCGGTGTTGGCGAGGTGTTCCACGTCTTTCAGGCACTTGAGCGCGAGGTACAAAAAGTTGCCGCTGCCGCAGGCCGGGTCGAGCACGCGGTAGGCGGCCAGGCGCTGCAAAAACCCAACGTGCTGGGCCACGGCGTCGCGCCAGGCTTTGTCGTCGCGTTTTTTGCTTTTCTTCAGCAGCGCGGCCATGCGTTCGCGTGCGCTGGCCCATTCGCGCAGCAGGGGGCGGCGCACCACGGGGTCGATGATGCGTTCGATGGTGGCGGGGTCGGTGTAGTGGGCACCGAGCTGGCTGCGTTTGCCGGGGTCCAGGCCGCGTTCAAACAGCGTGCCAAAAATGGACACGTCAATGGCGCTCCAGTTTTTGTCAGCGGCGTTGCGCAGCTCGGTCACGTCGAGTATGTCGAGCCGGGGCACGGCGATGGTTTGAAACAGGCCGCCGTTGAACCAGGGCACGTCGTCCACGCCAAACAGGCCGCCGCTTTTCATGGCTTCAAAGAGTTTGCCCAGGTTGTCACCCAGGCGCTCGGGGCTCATGGTTTTGGCGTTGATGAGGCGGTCAAACAGCTGGCCGGGCAGCAGGCCCACGTCTTCGGCAAAGCAGCAAAACAGGCACTGGGTGAGAAAGTGGGCCACGGCGTCGGGCGTGTTGCCGCGCTCGCGCAGGCGCTCGGCCAGGGTAGCAAAGCTTTTGGCCGCGGCTTCGGTGATGTCGCGGTTGGTGGTGCGAGGCTTGAAGCTGTCGGGTGCGGTCCACACGCGCTTGAGCTTTTCGCGGGTTTCGTGCTGTTCGAGTTCGGCCAGTGCAATGGTGTGGCGTTCGCTGGGGTGGCCGTTGAACTGGGTGTGGATGCGGATGGTGAGGCGGTCACACACCACCAGCAGGGGCGGGTTTTCAAGGGCCAGGCTGTAGCCCTGGAGCTGGCGCAGCGCTTCGTCGAGGTTGCGGCCGGGGGCTTTGTTTTCCCAGGCAAAGGCGCCGCGCTTGAAGGCGTCGGCAAAGCCATGGGCTGCACCGGTGACACGGGTGCCCTCTTCAAACAGGTAGCCGGGCTCGCTGCCGGGTTTGGGCACGCCGAGCAGTTCGCACAGGTCTAAAAAATGGCTTTGTGCGCCCTGCTTTTCGTTGAGTGCGTAGGCCGGCCCCCCTGGCCCCCATTTGGCAATGAATGCTTGTGGTGTCATGTGCTTGGTTTTTTGTGTTGCCGGGCATGGTAGCAACAGGCGGCAAGCGCCCAGCAAAAAGCCGCCCGAGGGCGGCTTGTGCGGGTGCTATAGATCCGGCCCTGTGAAGTCTTTATTTCCGTTCGGGCTGAGCTTGTCGAAGCCCTTCGACAAGCTCAGGGCGAACGGTTTCTACTTCATGGGGCCGGAGCAATAGGCAGGCGCTTGGCTTAGCTCTGCAGCGCTTTCCACATTTCCATGTCGCGCTCGGCGGTCCAGATGCGGGGGTTTTTGATGCCGCTGGCTTCGTCGTACGCGCGGCTGACGTCAAACGGCAGGCAGTGTTCGTAAATGAACACGTGGCCAAACACCGGGTCCATGGTCTTGCGGGTGTGGGCCATGGCGGCTTTGAGGTCCATCCCGGCGGCGGCGGCTTCTTTGCCGGCGGCAAACAGGGTGGTGACCCAGCGCTGGGTGTAGTCCAGCGCTTTGTTCACGTCGGCGTTGCCCTTCATGGCTTCGCCGCGGCCGGGCACGATGAACTCGGCCTTGAGCGCGCGCAGGGCTTCGAGGGTGGCGGGCCATTCGGCCAGTTGTGCGTCACCGGTGTAGACGCCGGCTTCGTATTCCACCAGGTCGCCGCTGAACAGCACTTTTTCTTCTTCTACCCAGGCAATGGTGTCGCCACGGGTGTGGCCGTGGCCGGGGCTCCAGATCTGCACGTTCACACCGCCGAGGTCGATGGTGAGCTTGCCGGGCACTTCGCCCTTGGTGGCGTCGCCGCCGCCAATGACCATGGTGGGCCAGGTGAGGCCCGGCACCGAGTCGGCACCGCGGAACAGGCGGGGGAAGCGCTCCATTTCGCTCTGCATGTCTTGGGCGCCGCGCTCTTTGATGAGCTCCAGCGTGCCCTGGCTGGCGATGACTTCGGTGGCGCCTTCGGCCAGGTAAGCGCTGGCACCCAGCACGCGCACGGCGTGGTAATGGGTGAGCAACACATATTTGATCGGTTTGTCAGAGACGGTGCGGATCTGCTTGATCAGGTCGCGGGCCATGGCCGGGGTGGCGGTGGCGTCGCTGACCATGATGTATTTGTCACCAATGATGACGCCCGAGTTGGGGTCGCCTTCGGCGGTGTAGGCCCAGCAATGGGGGCTGAGTTGTTCGAAGGTGATCTTTTTGTCTTCCAGGTCGGCCTGGGAGGCGAAGGCTTTGCTCATGGGGGGTCTCCAGTGTGGGCGGGCAACAAGTGGTCGTATTTTACCTAAACGAAATGAATTTCACATAAGTGAATTTCAAAACCTGCACATGCCGGTGTTTGCGGTGGGGGTTTCAGCTGCCCAGGCCGCGTTCGAGCATGGCCACCACTTCGTCGGCAAAGGCGGCGTAGCTCATGCTGCCACCGGGGCGCAGCCAGGTAAAGGTCCAGTTGATCATGCCGAACAGCATCATGGTGAGCGCGGTCTGGTTGGCGGGGGTGACGCGCTCGGGGTAGGCGCGCTTGAGAAACCGGGTGACGGCGGCGACCACGTCGCGCTGGCGGTTCAAGATGAGTTCGCGCTGCGCGTCGCCCAGAAACTTGGTGTCGGACACCAGCGACACATGGCGCGTGGCGGAGTGTTCGTATTCGTCCAGAAAGGCGCGCACCAGTTCGCTGAGCGCGTCGCGCTCGTTCAAGTTTTTGCGCTGTGCGCGCGCTTCAGACTCGCCAATGAGCGCCAGCAAGCGCTGGGTGTAGCGGTCGAGCAGGTCAAACAGGATGGCTTCTTTGCTCTCGTAGTAGTGGTACAGCCGCGCCTTGCTGGTGCCGCAGGCGGTGGCAATGTCGTTCATGCTGGCGGCCGGAAAACTCTGGCGGGCAAAGCATTGCGAGGCAACGTCGAGAATCTCTTCGCGCTTGAGGTCGTGGGAGGCGGATTTGGGGCGGGCCATGGGTGGATTCTCCCACTGGCTGCGGCTCACCCCCATCGCTGGCTCGCTGCGCGGTGCCGCTCCGCCCCTCAAGGGGCAACGCCTGCGGCTTGGCCCGTTCTGCAGCGTTCTGGTTTCAAGGCCCTTCGCGCCGGTTGGGCCCTTGCCGATCCAGCCGGGTGAGGTCTTTGTTCCCGTTCGGGCTGAGCCTGTCGAAGCCCTGCAGCCGATCGTCCTGAGTTGGCCAATGGGCAGGCTCAGGGCACACGGTGAATCCTTTTCCAACCGGATCAATAGACAGCTTCAGGAGCGCAGTGATTCCAGCGGCGAAAGCACGCGCCCGCGCCCGGGCAACAGAAACTCACCGTAGCCAAACAGGCCGCGCAACACGCGCGCCGTGGCCACGGCCACGTGCCCGAGTGCGGCGCCCAGCTCCCGCAGGGGCAAACCCACTTCCCGCGCGAAGCGGCCGGGGCGGGCCACCGCCGGTGCATCGGTCCAGTCGAAATGCACGGGTGCCGCGTCGCCCGGCGCCGCGATGGGCTCCAGCACCATGCGTGCACCGGCGGGCACGGCCAGCACATCGCCGGGGCCTAAAAAACAATCGCCAGCGCTCTGCGGTGTGGCGCCAGCCGGTCGGCCCAGCGTCACCCAGACGCGCCCGCAAAAGACGCGCAACACGGCACCCTGCTTGGGGCGCAGCGTCATGGCGTGGCCGGGGTGCAGGCGCCAGGTTCCGATGGCTGGGCGGCGGCTGGGGGCGAAATGGGCGGGTGACATGGGGACCTCCGGTGGGTGCAGATTGGGGTTCATCTTCTCGCTGCGCGGGCGCTGCGTCCAATGAAATGGCGCTAAGCTATTGATTCCATAAGCGCATCAATCAGCCCAACCCGACCATGCAGCTCACCACCAGCCACCCGCGCACCCGGCCCATTGCTGCCGGCCACCTGCGCGCCTTTGAAGCCGTGGCCCGGCACCTGAACTTTCGGGCCGCTGGCGAAGAGCTTTCACTCACGCAGAGCGCGGTGAGCCGGCAGATTCAGGCTCTGGAAGACGAGGTGGGCACGGCGCTTTTCTTGCGCC
This sequence comes from Hydrogenophaga sp. L99, assembly GCF_058731905.1. Taxonomy (NCBI): domain Bacteria; kingdom Pseudomonadati; phylum Pseudomonadota; class Betaproteobacteria; order Burkholderiales; family Comamonadaceae; genus Hydrogenophaga; species Hydrogenophaga sp. L99. The sequence goes on from NZ_CM178972.1 coordinate 2,993,336, forward strand.
ACACGCGGGCGGTGGAACTCACCAGCGCCGGCACGCAGCTGCTGCGCGCCACGGGCGTGGCGCTGGAACGCGTTGATGCGGCGGTGCGGCAGATTCGCCAGAGCGCGGGGCGCAAGAGCGTGGCCATCACCACCTGGGTGTCGTTTGCGTCCATGTGGCTGATTCCCCGGCTGGAAGCATTTCAGCGCGAACACCCGGACATTGACATCCGCATTGATGCGTCAGACGCCACGGTAGACCTGGCCACCGCCGATGTGGACCTGGCCTTGCGCTACGTGGTGCCGCAGGCCGCGCCGCCCGGGGCCATTCGCCTGTTTGGCGAGCAGCTCACGCCCGTGGCCAGCCCCTGGCTGCTGAAAGAACACCGCCTGGCCCAGGTGGAAGACCTGGCCAAGATGACGCTGATTGAAGCCGGCGACGCCCACCGCACCCGCCACCTGGAATGGCTGACCTGGCAGCGCTGGCTGGACCAGTTTGGCCACACCGCGCCGCCGGGCAAAGCCCCACGCGGCGCCAAGGCCGCCGTGCCGCACAAGCTCACGCCGCAGCGCTGGCTGTATTTCAACTACGCGCACCAGATCGTGCAGGCCGCGCTCACCGGCCAGGGCGTGGCGCTGGCACGGCTGCCGCTGGTGGCCGAAAGCCTGGCCAGTGGCGCGCTGGTGGAGCCGCTGCCCCACACCCGCATGGACTCGCCGCTGGCTTACTGGCTGCTGGTGGCGCCGCGCAGCACCCTGCGCCCGGAGGTGAAGGCGTTTTGCGACTGGCTGCAGCAGCAGGCCGCCGCCACCCGCGAGGCCATTGGCGACGTGCCCGACCCCGACACGGTGGACCACCTGGATTGACGCGCGCTGGCGCTGTGTGCGCCCGGTTGGTGGGGCACACTCACGGGCCTACGCACCCGGTCTCCGCTCGATTTCCAAACCATGCCCCAGCCCAACCACCACCCCAGCGGCAACCTGCGCAGCATCATCGCCATGCTGGTGGCGGTGGGCTTTTTTGCGCTCATGGACGCGGTGCTCAAGCTGCTGTCCACCCGCTACCCGGTGCTGCAAATTGCGGCGCTGCGCGGCGCCACCGCGCTGCCGCTGGTGCTGCTTTACGTGGCCTGGCGTGGCGGGTGGCACACGGTGTGGCGGGTGCGCTGGCCGCTGCACCTGCTGCGCGGCGCGCTGGGCATCACCATGCTGTCGCTGTTCACGCTGGGCGTGCGCGACCTGCCGCTGTCGGCCGCCTACACGCTGTTTTTCATTGCGCCGCTGCTGATCACGGTGCTGTCGGTATGGGTGCTGAAAGAGCGCGTGCCCGCCGCGCACGGGTGGGCCGTGGCCATCGGGTTTGTGGGCGTGCTGATTGCGCTGCGCCCCAACGGCGAAGACCTGCAAGCGGGCTTGGTGACCACGGGCGGCCTGGCGGTGCTGGGCGCGGCGCTGTGCTACGCAGTGACGGCCGTGACAGGCCGGCTGGCCAGCCGCACCGACAGCAGCGAAAGCATGGTGCTGTCGATGATGGTGCTGATGGCCCTGGGCGCCGGCGCGCTGGCTGCACCCGGCTGGGTGGCCATTCAGAGCACCGACGCCGCGCTGCTGCTGGCGCTGGCTATCACCGGTTTTGGCGGCCAGCTGGCCATTACCGAAGCGTTTCGCCACGGCCAGGCTTCTGCCGTGGCACCGTTTGAATACAGCGCCCTGGCCTGGGGCCTGGGGCTGGACTGGATCATCTGGCAAAGCCTGCCCGCCGCCCACACCTGGCTGGGCGCGGCCATCATCGTGGGCAGTGGCTTGTATGTGGTGCGGCGCGAAAAGCGCATCACCGAAGTGCACGCCAATGCGGAGCATCCCTGAAGGCAAGCTCAAGCCAGAAGATCTTGCACCCCTCCTCTCCTTGCTCGACCGGGTGCGAGCATCAGGAGGAACGCGTGGCACACGCGTTTCACCGCCGGGCCGCCCCCAGGTGAAACAGCCCTCTCGGGGGGGCAGCGAACCACATGCAGTGGGGAGCGTGGAGGCTCCAGTTTCACCGCCGGGCCGCCCCAAGGTGAAACAGCCCCCTCGGGGGGCAGCGAACCACTCGCGGCATCGGCTGCGGCCGACGCCGGGGCAGTGGGGAGCGTGGGGGCTCTACCTCTCTGGCCACATCGCCCCGGTGTCGGTCAAGATGGCGTCCAGCGGCACATCGTGAATTTCGGGCCGCATCTCGGGCAGCCAGGAAAAGTCGTAACCCAGGCCCACCGTAAAAGGTTTGGGCTGCAGGCTGGCCAGGGTGCGGTCGTAAAAACCACCGCCATAACCCAAGCGGTAGCCGCCCGGCCCGAAGCCCACGCAGGGCACAAAGATAAGCGTGGGCTCCACAATTTCGGTGTCTTTGGGCTTGGGGATGCCAAAAGCGTCTTCTTCCATGGGGCAGCCGGGGTACCAGGTGTAGAAGGTGAGCGTTTTGTCCACCTTGTTGACCACGGGCAGCGCAATGCGCCGGTGCCGTTGGGCGCCTTGGGCGTCTTCCTCCAGCCCAGCTTCTTGCCAGCGAAACAGCGCCGGCAAGGGGTCAAACTCACCTTTGATGGGCCAATAGGCGCCGATGATGGCATCGGGCCGCTCGATCAACCAGACCCGCATGACCCGTTGCAACAGGTCGTTGCGCCAGGCGCGGTCGGCCAGGTTCTGGCGCTTGTCCACCAGCGCTTTTCGCCAGGCGGCTTTTTGCGTCACCACCGCTGATCCGTCGCCCTGTTTCATAGGGGGTTGAGAGGAACTTTGACCGTCTTTGTTGTCCATAATCAGCAGATGAAACTGGTAAGCCTGAAACAGGGAAGAATAATGAAGCAAGGTCTCGCAACCATTATGGCCGCGCTGGTGTTGCAAACAACGGCCTGGGCGCAAACCCCTGCCGATACGGCACTGCTGGAGATGCGCGACGCGTTTCGGCGCAACAACACCGGCCAGATGGCCACCCTGCTGCCCCGCGTGCGCGGCCACGCACTGGAACCCCTGGCCCTTTACTGGGACATGAAGGCCCGGCTGGACACCGCGCCAGCCACTGAGATACGCGCCGCCATGGACCGCATGGCCGGCAGCTACTGGGAAGACCGCCTGCGCAACGACTGGCTGCTGCAACTGGGCAAGCAGCGCGACTGGGCGACGTTTGAAGCCGAGCTGCCCAAATTTCGCATGAACGACGACCGGCAGGTGCAGTGCTACGCGCTCATGCTGGACGCCGTGGCCGGGCGCACCCCCGCCAGCGAAGCCGCCCGCCAGGTGGCGCCGCTGTGGCACGCCCAGCGCGACGTGGACGAAGGCTGCGCCACCGCCGCCCAGGCGCTGCTGGACAGCGGCCACCTAAAGCCGCTGGCGGTGTGGCAGCGCGCCCGCCTGGCCATGGACGCCAACAAGCCCCGCGCCGTGGCGCAGGCCGTGGCCATGCTCGACCCCGACTGGGTACCGATGATCGAAGCCCTGGCCAAAGACCCGGCGAAATACCTCGACGAAAAATTCACCGCCATTCGACCGCGCACCAAGGAAATGGTGACGTTGGCCACCATCCGCCTGGCCGCCAGCGACCCCACCGCGGCAGCGCTGGAACTGCAGCGCAAGCGCTGGGTGACGCAGCTCACGCAAGAAGAGCGCGGCTGGCTGTGGGGCGTGATTGGGCGGCGTTCGGCGCAAAAGCTGCAAGACGACGCGCTGGTGCATTTCGCCAACGGGCAAGACCGCTTCATGCACGACGACCACCTGGCCTGGAAAGCCCGTGCCGGGCTGCGCGCCGGCGCGTGGGGCCACGTGCGCGACGCGGTCGCCTCCATGAGCGAAGCCCAGCGCGGCGAGCCGGTGTGGGTGTACTGGCGCGCCCGCGCTATGCAAGCCTTGAAAGAGCCCGACGCCGCCACCGCCCCCACACAAGCCCGCGCGCTGTACGAATCGATTGCCTCACCGCGCGGTTTTTACGAGCAACTGGCCATGGAAGAGCTGGGCCGCACCATCACCGTGCCGCCAGCCCCGCCGCCGCTCACGGCGCAAGAAATGGCGGCCGCTGAAAGCCACCCTGGCCTGCGGCGCGCACTGGCGGCCATACAACTGGGCCTGCGCAGCGAAGGCGTGCGCGAGTGGCATTACGCGGTGGCCTTGCACGCCCCTGGCGGCAAGGCCGAACGCGAGCTGCTGGCCGCTGCCGCGCTCGCCTGCCGCCACGAGCTGTGGGACCGCTGCATCAACACCAGCAAGCGCACCCCCGAAGCCCTGGACCACAGCCAGCGCTTTCCCATGCCGCACCAGAGCGAAGTGGTGAAGCGAGCCAGCGCCATTGGTCTGGACCCGGCCTACGTGTATGGCTTGATCCGGCAGGAGAGCCGCTTTGTGATGAATGCCCGCTCGCATGTGGGCGCGTCTGGCCTGATGCAGGTGATGCCCGCCACCGCCAGCTGGACCGCCCGCAAGATCGGGCTCACCGACTTCAAAGCTGGGCAAATCAACGAGCTGGACACCAACATCCTGATCGGCACGGCCTACCTCAAGTTTGCGCTGGACGACTTTGAAGGCTCGCTACCCATGGCGGCGGCGGCCTACAACGCCGGGCCTGGGCGCCCGCGCGCCTGGCGCAACGGCCCCACGCTGCCGGGCGAGATCTGGGCAGAAAACATCCCGTTTGACGAAACGCGCGACTACGTCAAACGCGTGCTGGCCAACACCACCAACTACGCCGCGCTCATCACCGGGCAGCCGCAGTCGCTGCGTGCGCGCCTGGGTGTGGTGGGCCCGCGCCCGGCCGCCGTGGCCATCAACCGCGACCTGCCCTGAACGGCAGACACGCAGCGTAATCCCGTTGTACAACCGACTTGCTCCTCAACCAGACCTCTCCATGAAAAACATCCTCGTCCTCGGCGGCACCGGCTTTGTGGGCCGCCATGTGTGTGAAAAGCTCCACCGCATGGGCTGGCGCATCACGGTGCCCACGCGCCGCGCCATCAACGCCGCCGCCGTGCAGCACCTGCCCCGTGTGACCGTGCTCGAAGCCGATGTGCACGACGAAGCCCAGCTCACCCGCCTGCTGCCCGGGCACGATGCCGTGGTCAACCTCGTGGCCATCTTGCACGGCAGCGAAGCCGCTTTTGAGCATGTGCATGTGCAGCTGCCGACCAAGCTGGCGCGGGCCTGCGCTGCCACCGGGGTGCGCCGCGTGGTGCATGTGAGCGCGCTCGGCGTGGGCCTGGACGGCCCTTCGCTGTACCAGCGCAGCAAAGCCAGGGGCGAAGAAGTTTTGCGCCAAGCCAACCTGGACCTGACGGTGCTGCGCCCCAGCGTGATCTTTGGCGCTGGCGACCGGTTCCTGAACCTGTTTGCGCGTCTGCAAGCCGTGTTTCCGGTGATGCCACTGGCCGGCGCCGGCGCCCGCTTTCAGCCGGTGTGGGTAGACGATGTGGCCAGCGCGGTGCTGGCCTGCCTGAAAGACGAAGGACTCCCCATGAGCACCGTGGGCCAGACCTTTGAATGCGCTGGGCCCGATGTGCTGCCCCTGGGCGAACTGGTGCGCCTGGCCGGGCGCCACGGCAGCACCGAGCGCCCCATCTTGCCGCTGCCCATGGCCATCGGGCGGTTGCAGGCGTTCATGATGGAGCTGGCACCGGGTGAGCCGCTCATGAGCCGGGACAACCTGGCCGCCATGTCGGTGGACAACGTGGCCACCGGCCAAAACCCTGGCCTGCAGGCGCTGGGCATTGTGCCGGCCCGGGTGGAAGCGATTGCACCCAGCTACCTGGGCGACCGCGGCGGACGCAGCGCCTTGCTGCAAGCCCGCCAGGGCGCCGGGCGGCGCTGACCGCGCGCCACCGCTCGGACGAAAAAAAGCCACCAGGTCTTTGGGACCCGGTGGCCGAATGAGACGCCGTCTCAGATGAAGAAACTTAGAACTTGCGGCTGTACTGCAGACCAACGCCGTTTTGGCTCATGGAGATACTCACCGGACCGGCCATCGTCGGCCCCGTGACGGTGTTTTTCTTGCCATGCCAGGCGGCAAAGGTGAGCTCTTCGTTCGTTGACATGGCGTAGGTGCCGCCCACGGTGATGTGCGACTTGATCACGCCGGGCGCCAAAATGTTCAAGAACGCGTCTGCTGGCTGAATCGGGTTCGTGCCATGGTTGTAGCCTGCGCGCAGCGTCCATTGGTTGTTCATTTGCCACTGCACACCCAGCTTGACGGTCTTGACGTCTTGCCAGCCGAAACCGGGGCCTCCGGCCGTACCCAGAGGCTGCTGGATCTGACTGGAGTTTGCAATAGAAGGTACACCGGAGTAATTGATGCGCGTGTAGTCCAGAGCCACCTGCACTGCAGGCGTCACCTTGACAGCCACACCCACGGCGAAGTTCTCAGGGATATCAAAATCGCCACTGTCGGCGAACAGATTGGCGTAGTCTTTGAAGCGGGACATATTGATCTTGGGCGAGTAAGAAGCCCCAACGGTCACGGCATCGCCCAATTGGCCCATGTAGCCCAAGCGAACACCGATGCCGGTGCTGCTGTCTTTGCCCTGGTTGGGCAAACCAAACCCTTGCAAACCGTAGGCCTCAAATTGCTGATAGACCAATAGCGGCGACAAACCCAGAGAGTGGTTGTCTGCTAACTTGTAAGCAACCGTGGGCGCCACAATCAGTTGCATCAGGTTCACACCCAGCTTGCCAATGCCGCACCCTGCTGGGCCACAGAGGAAGTTTGAGTTATCGGGAAACGGCGCATAACTTGTGTTCATGCCGCCGTTGCCATAGACCGTGAGGCCCAGCGCCAGCTTGTCCGACAGCGCCACGTTGTAGCCGAATTCAGGAATCAGGAATGCGCTCTTGCCGCTTTCCACGGTAACGCCGCCCATGGCTGGAGGCAGCGTCGCGCTGCGCTTGGGCATAAATATTTCTGCACCAATGTCATAACGGTTCCCCACGAAGGCGGCCGAGGCCGGGTTGTTCACACCAGCAAAGGCGTCGTGCGTGAGGGCCACGGCAGTGCCGCCCATGCCCTTGGCCTTGAGGCCAAAGCCATGCGGGAAGTAGCCATTGGTGGCGTGGGCGGGCAGCATGGCTGCGCCCAAGGCAAGCAGTGCCGCTGCGCGCAAGGCGTGAATTTTGAACGTCATGAAGTGTCTCCTCGGGTGGTTTTATTGAATGGAAGCTGGGGGTTTAGAACTCACCCTTGGAGCCGCGCTGCATCATTTCCCAGATGGTGTCGCGCACGGCTTGGGCTTCTTCTTTCAGGGGCGAGGGCAGCTTGCGGCCCATCTTGACCATCATGTCCATGTTCAGCGTGTAGAGCCACAGGCTGCCATCGTCGTGCTCGACCATGCTGATGCGGCAAGGCAGATAGGCGGCCATGTGGGGGCTGAAGTCCACCATCTTGCGGGCGGTGGCCGGGCTGCAGAAGGAATACACGGTCAGCAATTTTTCCTTCTTGCCCGAGCGGGCTTCGAGTTCTTTGGACAGCGGCAGCGTGCCCACGTCGCGCATGTTGCGCTCAACGGCAACTGCTTTGAGGATCTCCTCCACCTCGCTGGCCTTCAAGCCGGGCTTGACCTTGGCTTCCCAGGTGGTGGCCACGGCGATGTCGCCATTGCCATCGATCCAGCGGTCCCACATGCGCGAGGCTTCTGCGCCGGCGCCGTCTTCGAGTTTGCTGATGGTGGCCAGGCTGCCGCAACCGGTGGTCACGAGCAGGGTGGCCGTCAGGGCCAGGCCGATGGAGATGCGCTTGAAGATATTCATGAAACGGGTCCTCTTTGTCCGTGGGTGGTGAAACTGCGGTTCGACTTTCATCAAACGTTGCAACCCGTAACTTATCGATCCCCCTGCACTTCGTCATTGGTGACTACCCTAGGGGGTAGGGTACGCACCTAAACCAAAGTCACTATTAGGGATTGCATGACGACGTGGGGAGCCGTTTCTTTGGCAAACTCTGGGCTAGCACCTTTCTTACAGGACACACCATGGCAGCCACTTCAGCAAAAACCGCGTCCAGCGCCTCAGAGCCTTCTGCAACGGCATCGGCCTACCGGTCCGAACACCAGCGCGACGTGATCAACCGCCTCAAACGCATTGAGGGCCAGGTGCGCGGCCTGATTGACATGGTGGAAAGCGGCCGCCCTTGTGAAGACGTGGCACAGCAAATGTCGGCCGCCCGCAAAGCGATGGACAAGGCCTTCTACCGGATGATGGCCTGCTCGGTCATGGAAGCGGTCTCGACCTCGGAGTCGGAAGTGGACACGTTCCGGGAAGTTGAGCGCTCAACGCGCATTCTGGAAAAGTACGCTTGATGCCTTGCCACGGGCGCTGATCCACGCGCCCGGCTCTGACACCCCGAACCCGCATCAATTTGCGGGTTTTTTTGCATCAATGCGGCGACGACGAGGCCTTATAGATAAGGCCCGTTAAAGTCTGAACTTTGTCTGATTTTCGCGATCAGAGTGTCATGGAAAAAGAAAGCGCAAGAAGTCAGACACTGGAGCAACTTCACGAACGACGCAAACAGGTCGTGAGGCTGTACAGACAAGGCACCAAGATCATGCAGATCGTCACGATGACGGGGCTGAGCTACCCGACAGTGCGAACGGCTATCGATCTGTTTGACGCTGGCGGCTGGGGTGCGATACGTCCCGCTGTTCGTGGACGAGCCAGAGGCGATGGCCGGGTGCTCGGTCAGGCGCAGGAAGACACCATCCAGCGCCTGATCATCGACAAACGCCCCGAGCAGCTCAAGATGGATTTCAGCTTGTGGAGCCGGGCCGCAGTGGGTCAGCTCATCGAACAGGAATTTGGCATCAAGCTGCAAGTGCGCAGCATCGGCAAGTACCTCACCCGCTGGGGCTTCACACCGCAAAAGCCCATCAAGCGCGCTTACGAGCAAAGCCCTGCTGCCGTGCAGGCTTGGTTGGAGGGCGAGTACCCCGGCATTGAGCAGCGCGCCAGGGCCGAGGGGGCCGAGATTCACTGGGGCGACGAGACGGCCTTGGTCAACACCGATGTGCGCGGCAGGAGCTTCGCGCCAGCGGGCAAAACACCGGTGGCCATGGCCGTGGGCGGCACCCGTCAAAAGCTCTCCATGATTGCCACGGTGACCAACCAGGGCAAGACGCGGTGGATGATCATTGACGAGGCTTTCGATGCTGAGAAGCTCATCGAATTCCTACAAGCTTTGATCAAGGACGCGGGTAAAAAAGTCTTTCTGATTCTGGACAACCTGCGGGTCCACCACAGCAAGCTGGTGAAGGCTTGGGTGGCTGAGCGGCAGGACCAGATCGAGTTGTTCTACCTGCCCAGCTACAGCCCACAGCTCAACCCAGAGGAGCGGCTCAATGCGGACTTGAAGCAGGAGATGGGCAAGCGCGTGCCGGTGCGAACCAAGGCCAAGCTACGCGATGCGGCCAACGATCACATGGCGATGCTGGAGCAAAACCCCGAGCGCGTCATGAGCTACTTCCAGGACCATCACGTTCGATATGCAGCTTAAGACTTCACAGGGCCGGATCAATAGCATGCAGGCTCTGACAAGGAACACCCATGGCGCTGCAACTCTATATTGGCAACAAAAACTATTCGTCCTGGTCCATGCGCCCCTGGGTGCTGCTGACGCAGGCGGGCATTGCATTTGAAGAAGTCATGGTGCGCTTCGACTCGTTCGAGGCCAACTCCACCTTCAAGCGGCAGATGCGCGGCATCAACCCGGTGGGCAAGGTGCCGGTGCTGGTGGACGACGGCTTTGCCGTGTGGGACACGCTGGCCATTGCCGAGTACCTGGCCGAGCGCTTCCCTGAAAAAGCCCTGTGGCCTGCTGACCTGCGGGCACGCGCTCGGGCCCGCAGCGTGTGCGCCGAAATGCACAGCGGTTTTGGCGCGCTGCGCAGCCACTGCCCCATGAACATTGAAGCCAGCCTGCCCGACGTGGGCCGCCTGATCTGGCGCGACCAGGCTGGTGTGCGCGCCGACGTGGCCCGCCTGTGTGGCCTGTGGGGCGAGCTGCTGGCGGCCCAGCCCGCGCAGATGCCCGACGGCACGGGCCCGCTGCTGTTTGGCAAGTTCACCATTGCCGACGCCTACTTTGCGCCTGTGTGCATGCGCCTGAAAACCTACGGCTTGCCGCTGCCCGCCGATCTGGCAGCCTATGTGGACCGGGTGGCTTCGCTGCCCGGCGTGATGGCCTGGGTGCAAGGCGCGCTGGCCGAACACGACTTTCTGGACTTTGAAGAGCCTTACCGGCTGGGCCGCTAAGCCCACCGCCGGGCTGCGCTGGGCATAAACTTGGCAGCATGAAGATTTACCTGGTGGGCGGCGCGGTGCGAGACGCCCTGATGCAACAAGACACCCTGGCCGCTCCCCCCGCTCATTTTGATCGCGACTGGGTCGTGGTGGACGCCACACCCAAAGCCATGCAAGCGCAGGGCTACCTGCCCGTGGGGCGCGATTTTCCGGTGTTTTTGCACCCCAAAACCCGCGAAGAATACGCGCTGGCCCGCACCGAGCGCAAAACCGCCCCGGGTTACCACGGCTTCGCCTTTCACGCCGAACCCGGCGTGACGCTGGAAGACGACCTGGCGCGGCGCGACCTGACCATCAACGCCATGGCGGTGAGCGAGGCCGAAGCCGACGACCCAGCCACCGCGTATGTGATCGACCCCTACGGCGGGCGCCGCGACCTGCAGGCCCGCGTGTTGCGCCACGTGACAACCTCGTTTGCCGAAGACCCGGTGCGCATCTTGCGGTTGGCGCGGTTTGCGGCCCGCTTCCCCGACTTTTCAGTGGCCCCGGAAACGCTGGACCTGATGCGCCACATGGTGGACCACGGCGAGGTGGACCACCTGGTGCCCGAACGGGTGTGGCAAGAGCTGTCGCGCGGGCTCATGGAACAGCGTCCCAGCCGCATGTTTGAGGTGCTGCGCGCGTGCGGGGCGCTGGTGCGGCTGCTGCCCGAGGTGGACCGCCTGTGGGGCGTGCCGCAGCGCGCCGACTACCACCCCGAAATCGACACCGGCGTGCACCTGATGATGGTGCTGGACATGAGCGCCCGCCTGGCCGCCCCGCTACCGGTGCGCTTTGCCTGCCTGGGCCACGACCTGGGAAAAGGCAACACGCCGGCCGACGTGCTGCCGCGCCACATAGGCCACGAAGAGCGCAGCGCCAAGCTGCTGCGCGGGCTGTGCGAGCGCTGGCGTGTGCCGCGCGAGAGCCGCGAGCTGGCCGACGTGGTGGCCCGCGAACACGGCAACATCCACCGCAGCACCGAGTTTGGCGCGGCCGCGCTGCTGCGCCTGCTGGAACGCTGCGACGCGCTGCGCCGCCCCGAGCGGTTTGACGAGGCGCTGCTGGCCTGCGAATGCGATGCCCGGGGGCGCCTGGGCCATAGCGAAAAAACGTACCCGCAACGCCCCCGTCTGCGCCAGGCGCTGGACGCGGCCTTGTCGGTGGACACCGGCGCCTTGGCCGCCAGCGTGTTGCAGCGCGCAGCCGATACACCCGACACATCCCCATCGGCAACCGCCGCCGACGCGACCACCGTGGGGCTGCGCATTGCAGGCGCCATTCACGAAGCCCGGGCACGGGCCATTGCCCACGCCTTGGGGCTGGCGCACGACCACCCCATCGAGCCGGCCCCAGCACCCGTGCAAAAGCCCGCATAATTTGGCCGCATGGCCCACCTCCTGATTGTTGAAGACGACGAACTGCTGCGCGACGGATTGAGCGCTCAGCTGATGCAAGCGGGGCACCGCACCGACACCGCCGCCGACGGCGAACAGGCGCTGCACCTGCTGCAAACGGTGTCCTTCGACGGCATGGTGCTGGACCTGGGCCTGCCCAAGATCGACGGGCTGACCGTGCTGCGCACCCTGCGCCAGCGCTTGCCGGCTCTGCCGGTGCTGATACTCACCGCGCGCGATGGCGTGGAAGACCGGGTGGCCGGTCTCAACGCCGGCGCCGACGATTACCTGACCAAGCCCTTCAACCGCGACGAGCTGCAAGCGCGGCTGCAGGCCATGCTGCGCCGCGCCAGCCTGCCGGCTTTTGGCGGCGCCAACCCCGCACCCGTGCAGGGCACTGGTGTGGGCCAGTTGCGGTTGGACCCCCAGCTGCCCCGGGCCTGGCTGGGCGAGGAAGCCATAGACCTGACGCAGCGCGAATGGGCTTTGCTCGACCTGCTGGTGCGCCACAGCGGCCAGGTGGTCAGCCGCGAAGACGTGCTGGGCGCCTGGCAGTCAGACCCCGGCGAGCCGGGTGCTGTGGCGTCCAACGCGCTGGAGGTGTATGTGCACCGCCTGCGGCGCAAACTGGCGGGCTCCACGTTCAACATACGCAATGTGCGCGGCCTGGGTTACATGCTGGAAACGGCAGCGGGTTGAGAGGCTGCGAGTCTTTTGCTCATGCCCGCTCACCGCTAACCCGCATGTCCGCCCCTGCCCTGCTTTCGCTGCGCCGCCAGCTGCTGCTGTGGCTGCTGCTGCCGCAGCTGGTGCTGTGGGCCGGTGGTGGCTTGCTCACCTACCGCATCGCACTGTCCTACGCCGAAAAAGGCATTGACCAGTCGCTCACCCAGTCGGTGCGGGCGCTGGCGCGGCAGGTCAAGCCGGTGGGCTCGGGCTTGCTGATCGACTTTCCCCGCGCCGCGCAAGACGTGCTGGAACAAGACCCGGACGACCGCATCAGCTACATGGTGTCGTCGCCGCCGGGGCAGTTTTTGCTGGGCAACCAGCGCCTGCCCCAGCCCACCGAAGCGCCTGGCGGGCCAGGCGAGCCGCTGCTGTATGGCGGCCTGCTGGACGGCAAACCGCTGCGCATTGTGGCCATGGACGTGCGGTACGGCGAAGGCGCCACACCGCAAACCTTGCGCGTGCAGGTGGGCAAGGGCCTGGCGGTGCAGCAGCGCATTGCCCGCGAACTGGTGGCCGACATGCTGGCGCCGCTGCTGGCCCTGGGTGTGCTGCTGAGCCTGCTGGTGTATGGCGGCATCCGGCGCGGGCTGGCCCCGTTGACCCGCCTCACGGCCCAGCTGGAACACCGCTCGGTGAACGCGTTGTCGCCCATTGGCATGACGCAGGCACCCAGCGAAGTGCATGCACTGGTGCAGGCGGTGAACGGCCTGCTGGACGAGGTTGCGCGCAGTGTGAACCAGGAAAAGCGCTTCATCAACGACGCGGCGCACCAGCTGCGCACGCCGCTGGCCGGGCTGATCAGCCAGGTGGAACTGGCCCAGCGGGAAACCAGCGACCCTGCCCTGTCGCAGCGGCTGGCCAAGGTGCTCACTGGCGCGCAGCGCAGCGCCCACCTGGTGCACCAGCTGCTGACCCTGGCCCGCACCGAAACCCGCGCCCGCAGCGAGCCGCTGGACTTGCCGGTGCTGGCCCGTGAAGTGGCCCGCGAATGGACACCGCGCGCACTCGCCGCCGGCATGGACCTGGGTTACGAGGGCGCCGATCACCTGGTGATGAACGGCGACACGCTGCAGCTGCGCGAGGCCATGGCCAACCTGATCGACAACGCCTTGCGCTACACCCCGCGCGGCAGCACCATCACCCTGCGGGTGCAAGCCCTGCCCCAGGGCGCCCTACTGGCGGTGGAAGACAACGGACCAGGGCTCAGCGACGAGGACATGGCGCACGTGTTTCAACGCTTCTGGCGCGCCAGCGAACAGCCTGGCGGCTGCGGGCTGGGCCTGGCCATCGTGCAGGAAATCGCCCGCCGCCACGGCGGTGAAGCGCGGGTGGAGCGGGTGCAACCGCAAGGCTTGCGGGTGGAGCTGCGGCTGGGTTAGCCGCCGGGGCTTGGTCGTTTGCTGGCGGGTCAGCCGAGCCGCACACCCGACTGGGTGTCAAACCAGTTGGCGTGCGCCATCTGAATGTCCAGACCCACGCGGTCGCCGGGGTTCACCCGCACTTGCGGCGCGGTGCGCACCGTCACGTCGCCGGCCGCGGTTTTCACCACCACGTAGGTGTCGGCGCCGGTGGGTTCCACCACGCTCACCTCACCGCGCCAAGGCGCTGCGTCGCTGAACACGATGTGCTCGGGGCGCAAACCCAGCAAGGCCTGGCTGCCCTGGGGCGCGGGGCTGACCAGGCGCAAGTCGGCGCCCTGAATGCCAAAACCGCCACCATCGGCCGCCGCAATGGCCTTGCCGGTGATGAGGTTCATGGTGGGCGAACCGATGAAGGTGGCCACGTAGGTGTTGGCCGGGCGGTTGTAAATGTCGTCCGGCGTGCCCAGCTGCTGCAAGATGCCGTCTTTCATGACCGCGATGCGGCTGCCCAGCGTCATGGCTTCGATCTGGTCGTGGGTCACGTACACGCTGGTGATGCCGCTGGCCTGGTGCAACCGCTTGATTTCGGCGCGCATTTCCACGCGCAACTTGGCGTCCAGGTTGGACAGCGGTTCGTCAAACAAAAACAGCTGCGGCTGGCGCGCGAGCGCCCGGCCCATGGCCACGCGCTGGCGCTGCCCGCCCGAGAGCTGGCTGGGCCGGCGGTCCAGCAGGTGTTCAATTTGCAGCATGGCGGCCACTTCGTCGATGCGCTTTTTGCGCTCGGGCTTGGGCACTTTGCGCATCTCCAGCGCAAAGCCGATGTTGTCGGCCACGCTCATGGTGGGGTAGAGCGCGTAGCTCTGGAACACCATGGCAATGTCGCGCTGCGCGGGGGCCACGCCCACCACGTTGCGCCCGGCGATTTTGATGGCGCCTTCGGTGGGTTCTTCCAGCCCGGCAATGATGCTGAGCAGGGTGGACTTGCCGCAACCCGATGGACCCACGAGGATGAGAAATTCGCCCGGAGCGACGGCGATGTCGATCTTTTTCAACACCTCCACCGCTTTGTCGCCCTTGCCGAAACACTTGCGAACGCCTTGAATGTCGAGTGACGATGCCATGATTTTTTTCCTTAACCTTTGACGGCGCCAGCGGTGAGGCCGCGCACAAAATACCGCCCGGCGAGCACATACACCGCCACCGTGGGCAGCGCCGCAATGAGGGCCGCCGCCATGTCCACGTTGTAGGCCTTGACGCTGCTGGTGGTGTTGGCCAGGTTGTTCAGGCCCACGGTGACCGGCTTGGAATCGGCACCGCTGAAAGCCACACCAAACAAGAAGTCGTTCCAGATCTGGGTGAACTGCCAGATCAGCGTGACCATGACGATGGGGGTGGACATGGGCACGATGATGCGGAGAAAAATCTGCCAAAAGCCCGCACCGTCGAGCCGGGCGGCGTTGAGCAACTCACCGGGCACCGCAGCGTAGTAGTTGCGGAAAAACAGCGTGGTGCTGGGCAAACCGGCCAGGCAGTGCACAAAGATCAGACCGCCGATGGTGCTGGACAAGCCCAGCCACCCCAGCACCTGGCTCATGGGCAGCAGCACCACCTGAAACGGCATGAACACGCCAAACAGCAGCAAGCCAAAGAAGGTTTCGCTGCCGCGAAATTTCCACAGGCTGAGCACATAGCCGTTGAGCGCACCCCAGGTGGTGGAGATCAACACGGCGGGAATCGCCATCCACACCGAGTTCCAGAAAAAGGGCTGCAGGCCTTTGCATTCCACGCCGGTGCAGGCGGTGGACCAGGCTTGTCCCCAGGCCGAAAAGTTCAGGCTACCGGGCAGGCTCAACAGGTTGCCGTTGCGGATTTCGTCGGCGTCTTTGAGCGATGTGACCACCATCACATAGAGCGGCGCCAGGAAGAAGGCAGCGCCCACCAGCAGCGTGGTCATGAGCACCAGGCGCCCCAGGGAAAATCTAGCGGTCATGGGGCTTGCTCCTCAGCTCACTGTACAAATACGGCACCACAATGGCCGCCACGGTGGCGAGCATGATGGTGGCGCTGGCGGCACCCAGACCGATCTGGCCGCGGGTAAAGCTCATGGCAAACATGAAGGTGGCGGGCACGTCGGTGGCGTAGCCGGGGCCACCCGATGTGAGCGCCATCACCAGGTCAAAGCTCTTGATGGCCAGGTGAGCCAGCACCATCAGGGTTGAAAAGAACACCGGCCGCAACGCGGGCAGCACGATGCGCAGGTAAATGCGGGGCAGTGATGCGCCGTCGATCTGCGCGGCCTTGATGATGCTGTCGTCCACGCCGCGCAAGCCGGCCAGAAACAGCGCCATGGCAAACCCTGCTGACTGCCACACACCGGCAATCACCACGCAGTAAATCGCCATGTCCGACTGGACCAGCCAGTCAAACGTGAAGCTCGTCCAGCCCATGTCCTGCATCATCTTTTGCAGGCCTTCGCTGGGGTTCAAAATCCATTTCCAGGCGGTGCCGGTCACCACGAACGACAAGGCCATGGGGTAAAGGTACACGGTACGAATGAAGCCTTCACCGCGCACTTTCTGGTCCAACAGCACGGCCAGAAACACGCCCAGCGCCATCGACACGCCGACATACAGAAAACCAAAAATGGCCAGGTTTTTCAGGGCCACCCACCAGCGGTCCATGGCCCACAGGCGCTCGTACTGGGCCAGTCCCACCAGCTCGTAGTTGGGCAACATGCGCGATGCCGTGACGGACAGCAGCCCGTTCCAGACCATGAAGCCGTAGATGAAGGCCAGGCCGAGTACAAAGGCGGGCGCCAGTACCAGCTTGGGCAGGAGGTTGTCGAGTGTTTTGGGCATGGGAGGTTCGGACACGGACACCCCCCGCTGGGGAGCGCCCGTGCCTGACTCGCTGATAAGGCTTGGTGAAGCCGCTTAGTTGGTGGCGGCTTGTGCGATGCGCTTTTGCGCGTCGGCCACGCTCAACTTGTCGTCGTTCCAGAACTGCGTGACCGCGTCCTGAATGGCGCCGGCTTTGGCTGGGTCCACCGCCATGCCGTGGGCAATGGATGGCACCAGACCGCCCGACTTGGCGGTTTCCACGAAGTCGGCGGCCGAGAGCTTGGCGCAGTCGTCAAACTTGTCCATGTTGTGGCCCAGACGCACGGGGATGGAACCCTTGTTCTGGTTGAACACTTCCTGGAACTCGGTGCTCAGGATGGCCGAGGCCAGATCGGCCTGTGCCTTCTGGGCGCCTTCCTCCTTCAGCTTGAACATGATGAACGAGTCCACGTTGAAGGTGTAGGCGTTGGCCGTGCCCGGTGCGGCAGCGCACAGGAAACCTTCACCCGGCTTCTGACCTGCGGCGGTGAATTCGCCCTTGGCCCAGTCGCCCATGAACTGGAAACCGGCCTTGCCACCAATCACCATGGCGGTGGTCATGTTCCAGTCGCGGCCGGTGGAGGCAGCGTCGGTGTAGCCCTTGAGCTTGCGGAAGGTGTTCAACGCTTTGGTCATGGTCGGGCTGGCGATGGCAGCCGGGTCCAGCTTCACCAGTGCGTCGTTGTAAAACGCGGCACCCCCCACACCCAGCACCACCGACTCGAACACGGTGAAGTCTTGCCAGTTTTGGCCACCGTGGGCCAGCGCCACGCTGCCCGACTTCTTGATCTTGTCGGCCGCGACAAAGAACTCGTCCCAGGTCTTGGGCATGCCGGACACGCCGGCTGTCTTCAACACCTCGGGGTTGGCCCACATCCAGTTGACGCGGTGCACGTTGACAGGGGCGGCCACGTAGCTGCCGTTGGCCTTCATCACATCGGCCACCACCTTGGGCAG
Organism: Hydrogenophaga sp. L99; assembly: GCF_058731905.1. Lineage (NCBI taxonomy): Bacteria > Pseudomonadati > Pseudomonadota > Betaproteobacteria > Burkholderiales > Comamonadaceae > Hydrogenophaga > Hydrogenophaga sp. L99. Next base: position 3,010,924 of record NZ_CM178972.1, read on the forward strand.
CAGTTCGTCCCACTTCTCGGCCTGGGCCACGCTGTCGATGTTGGCCAGCATGCCTTCGGTCGCCCATTCCTGGATGGCCGGGCCCTTGACCTGCGCGGCGGTGGGCGGGTTGCCCGACACGGCGCGGCTCTTGAGCACGGTCATGGCGTTGTCACCACCGCCGCCAGCCACCGCGAAGTCTTTCCACTCGTGGCCCTTGGCTTCCAGCATGGCCTTGAGTTCGGCGGCCGACTTGGCTTCGCCGCCCGAGGTCCAGTAGTGCAGCACTTCGACCGAGGTTTTTGCGGGCTCAGGCGCAGCAGCGGGCGCTGGTGCAGGAGTGGCAACGACTTCTTCTTTTTTTCCGCAAGCGGTGGCCAACATGGCCGCCACCAAGGCAGCGCCCAGGGTGTAATTGAACTTCATGGCTGTCTCCGAGAGGGGCCTGTGGCCCGTTGTTGGTTGGCCCCACGCACAGCGCGCCGGGGTCATTAATTTTTCATTAATTAATGAAAACGACCATCAGGGAAAACCCGCAAATCCGTTACTAAATTTCAAACCAGCGCGCGGGCAGCCCCCATCAAGGCTGGCGACTGGGCCGACGTGATCACCCACACCGGCAGCGCGCTCAAATAGGGCTGAAACCGGCCCTTGGTTTCAAACCGCTCGCGAAACGGCGAGCCGTCAAACCAAGTACCCAGTCGCGGCACAATGCCGCCGCCCACGTACACGCCACCGCGCGCACCCAGCGTGAGCGCCAGGTTGCCGGCCACCGAGCCCAGCATGGCGCAAAACAGGTTCAGCGCTTCCAGCGCCTGCGGGTGCCCAGCTTTCAGGGCGGCGTCGCTCACGTCGGCAGCGCCATTCACAGCGCCCACGCTCACACCATCGGCTTCACACAGCAACAGGTAGGTGTCCAGCAGGCCCTGGCCACAGGTCACACGCTCGGCAGAGGCGTGCCCGTAGCGGCGAATCAAACCGTCCATCACCAGCCGTTCGCGCGGTGTGGTGGCGGGCAGCGTCACGTGGCCACCCTCGCCTTCCAGCGGTACCCAGCCCCCGAAACCATTGGGCAACAAGCCCGAAACACCCAGCCCGGTGCCGGCACCCACCAGCCCCATGGCCGCGTTGGGCTGCGCCATGCCGCCGCCCACCTGGCGCAGCTCGTGCGCCGGCAAGTCAGGCAGCGCCAGCGCCAAGGCGGTGAAGTCGTTCAACAGACGCAGCGTGTGAAAACCAAACTCGGCCTTGACCGCCGCTTGCGAAAACGACCAATGGTGGTTGGTCATGCGGATCTGATCACCCGTGATCGGGTTGGCAATGGCAATGGCCACCGCGTGCGGCGTGCCGCGCCCCAGGGCGCTCAGGTAGGTTTGTATGGCGTGCTGCAGCGTCGCGTGTTCGGCGCAAGGCAACACCTGCACATCGGTGATGGGTGCGCCAGCGCCAGCTTGCCAGGCAAATCGGGCGTTGGTGCCGCCCACGTCGGCGAGCAGGCGGGGACGGTCGGAGGTTGAAGAGGACATAGGGTGAAAACCACAAAACAGATCGGTCCCGTGCCGTCAAAAACGGCTCGAACGAATCCGGATTATGCGGGACACGTAACTCAGTTACCAGCCTTTCACCGCAAAGGCCTGCGCATCAACCGCCGATCAAACCCCGTGCGAACGCGCCCACCGCACGATGTCGGCCGCGCCCATGGCACCTGCCTGGCGCGCCACCTCGCGCCCGCCCACAAACAGCGCCAGCGTGGGAATGCTGCGAATGTTCAGACGCGCGCCCAGGTTTTGCTCGGCTTCGGTGTCCACCTTGGCCAGGCGCATCTGCGGCTCCAGTTGCTGGGCAGCTTGCTCAAATGCAGGCGCCATCATGCGGCAGGGGCCACACCAGGGCGCCCAAAAATCCACCAACACCGGTACCTGTGAGCGCGCAATGTGCTTGTCAAACGCGGTCTCATTCAGCGCCACCGGATGCCCGGTGAACAGCGGCCGGTGGCATTTGCCGCAGTCGGGCGCCTGGCCCAGGCTGGCGCTGGCCACGCGGTTGGTGGTGTGGCAGTGGGGACAAACAATGTGCAGGGATTCGTTGGACATGGTGGCTCCGTGGGGGTGTTTGAGGCTTCAGTTGGCGGTCAGCGCCGAAAAATCAAGACACCCCGGTGGGTATACCCGCTTCACACGAACTGCGCGATCAGGCTGGCGCCCCAGCTCAGCAGCAGCGTGGTGGTGAACGGCAAAAACCAGTCGCGCCCCAGGAACCGGAAGCGGACATCCCCCGGCAACTTGCCCAAGCCCAGCTTTTGCAGGAACGGCGTGAACCAGCTGATGAGCAGCAGCGCCAGAAAAATGACAATCATCCAGCGGATCATGGGCGGCCTGTCAGCAATCGAGGTGCAGCGGTCATGGCGTTCACAGCCGGTGCGTGCGGTCGCCGTGGGCAAAGCCCAGCGGTTCCCAGCCCGTGGCACTGGCGGCAGGCGCCAGCGCGAGCACCTTGAACAGCTCGCCCATTTCGTGCTCGTTCACCAGCTTTTGCATCATGGCGTTGTCGCGCACGCTGGCGTTGTGCGACAGGTCAAGCAACCCGCAGTTGAACAAAAACCGGGCTTGGCTGGTGTAGCCCAGCACCTGCATGCCCGCGTCCTGCGCGGCCAGCGCCACGCCGGTGAAGTTCACATGCGCGGTGATGTCTTTGAGGCCCAGGTCGGTCAGCGGGTGGTGGTCGGTGCGGTGGCCGTGGTGGCAGATCAGCGTGCCCATGTGGCGCTGGGGGTGGTAGTACTCGGCCTCGGGGAAACCGTAGTCGAGGAAGAAGGCCGCCCCGCGCTGCAACCGGTCGGCCAGCGTTTTGACGAAGGCCTCGGCCTGGGGGTGGATTTCGGTCAGGTAGTCGTGCACGCCTTCTACCTCCACCGGTGGGCGCAGCGCAGTGGGCCGGTCTGCCCAGGCGAGCTCACCGGCGCTGTCCAGCGCCACGCCACGCTCAAACCAGGTGCCGCTGACCCGCGCCAGCAACTGCACCGGCATGGCGTCCAGCACCTCGTTGCCCAGCACCACGCCTTCAAAGCGCTCGGGCAAGGCGTCGGCCCACTGCACCACACCCGCGTAGGCGGCCAGGGTGGCCTGCTGGCGCTCGCGCAGGCTGCCGGACAGGTCCACGATGGTGTAGCGCCGGGGCGCCTGGCCTTGGGCGGTCAGCGCGTCCAGCACCTGCAAGGCCAGCGCGCCGGTACCGGCCCCAAATTCCCACACCTCGTCGGTGCCGGTGGCGCTCAAGGCCTGCGCCACCTGGGTCGCCAGCGTCTGGCCAAACAGGGGCGTGAGTTCGGGCGCGGTCACGAAATCGCTGCCCTGCCCGTCCACACCCCCGGGCATCTGGCCAAATTTGGGGGTCTGGTTGGCGTAGTAGCCCAGCCCCGGCTCGTACAGCGCCATGGCCATGAAACGGTCAAACGGCAACCAGCCGCCGGCCTCGGCCATGGCCTCATGCACCCGCTGCAGCAGGGCGATCGTTAAACTAGAAGGTTCTGTCATCAAGGGGGTGCTCACCCTCAGATTGTCGCCCAATGTCCCTCGCTTCCCTCCCTGCGGCTGCTGCACAGCCTGCGCACCGCACCGTGCTTGTGACCGGCGCGGGCAAACGCCTGGGCCGCGAAATTGCCCTCAAGCTGGCCAGCGCCGGCTGGAACGTGGCGGTGCACCACCGCCATTCGGTGGCCGACGCCCAGCAAACCGCGGCCGACTGCGACGCGCTGACCGGCCGTGCAGGCAGCGCCCACCCGTTCTACGCCGACCTGGCCGATGAGACCAGCGTGCGGGCCCTGCTGCCCGCGGTGGTGGCGCATTTTGGTGCGGTGGATGCGGTGGTCAACAGCGCGTCCACCTTTGAGCACGACAGCGCCGAGAGCTTTGGCTTTGCCGCCATGGAAACCCACCTGCGGGCCAACACGGGTGCCGCCGTGCTGCTGGCCCAAGCGCTGCACGCCCACCGGGTGGCGGTGGATGGCCAGGGCGACGCCGCCGTGGTCAACCTGCTGGACCAGAAGCTCTGGAACATGAACCCCGACTTTTTCAGCTACACGCTGTCCAAGGCGGCGCTGGAAGCGGCCAACACCATGCTGGCCATGGCGCTGGCGCCGCGCGTGCGGGTGGTGGGCGTGGCCCCGGGCCTCACACTCACCAGCCACATGCTCAGCGACGACAAGTTCGAGGCGCTGCACCGCCAGTCGCCACTGGGGCGCTCGTCCACCCCGGAAGACGTGGCGGCCACGGTCGCGTTTGCGCTGGACAACCGATCCATCACCGGCACCACCTTGCTGGTGGACGGTGGCCAGCACCTGATGCGCTTTGAACGCGACTTCTCGCTGATGTAACCCGCCTCGAGGCCCAACCTGTACCGTCCGTCATGAACACACCTTTCGCGCCGCAGGCCGGCACCCAAATACTGGCCCTCACCGGCCTGCGCTTCGACGCCAACCTGGGCATTTTGGAGCACGAAAAAACCAGCCCGCAGCCGATTCAGGTGGACGCCGAGCTGAACCAGGGCACGCAGCCGCTGCTGCCGCACGACGACGACATCAGCCACGTGCTGGACTACCGCAAGGTGCGCCAGCTGATCATTGACGAATGCACCGCCGAACACGTGAACCTGCTGGAAAGCCTGATTGGCAAACTGACCCGCCGACTGATGCAGATGCCGGGTGTGGTTGGCGTGCGGGTGAAAATTGCCAAACTCGAAATTTTTGACGACTGCGAAGTGGCGATTCGCATGGAAAGTGGCCAATGGTGAACACGATGGAAACCACAACGAACGCCCCCGGCTGGATCGACCCCACCCTGGACGACGCCAGCCCCACCGAAGCACCGGCCGCCGAATACGGTGCTGCGGGCAAGCAGCAGCGCGAAAACCACAAGCTTGAAAAACGCCTGTGCCGTGAAGTGGGCCGCGCCATCGTGGACTACAACATGATCGAGGAAGGCGACCGGGTCATGGTCTGCCTCTCGGGGGGCAAAGACAGCTACGGCATGCTCGACATCTTGCAAAAGCTAAAGGCACGTGCGCCCATCAACTTTGAGCTGATCGTGGTGAACCTGGACCAGAAGCAACCCGGTTTCCCCGAGCACATCTTGCCCGCCTACCTGACGAAACTGGGGGTGAAGTTCCACATTGAAAACCAGGACACGTATTCGATCGTGAAGCGCGTCATACCCGAAGGCAAAACGCTGTGCAGCCTGTGCAGCCGCCTGCGCCGGGGCATTTTGTACCGCGTGGCGAGCGAGCTGGGCGCCACCAAAATTGCCTTGGGCCACCACCGCGACGACATTTTGCAGACCCTGCTGCTCAACATGTTTTTTGGCGCCAAGCTGAAGTCCATGCCGCCCAAGCTGGTGAGCGACGACGGCCAGCACGTGGTGATCCGCCCCATGGCCTACGTGGCCGAAAAAGACCTGAGCCGCTGGGCCGAGCTGCGCGAATTCCCCATCATTCCCTGCACGCTGTGTGGCAGCCAGGAAAACCTGCAGCGCAAGCAGGTGGGCAACATGCTCAAAGAATGGGAAAAGAAGTTTCCAGGGCGCATTGAAAACATGTTTTCAGCCCTGCAAAACGTGGTGCCCAGCCACTTGCTGGACACCAAGCTGCACCCGTTCACCACCCTCAAGGCCACGGGTGTGGCCAGCGAAGACGGTGACAAGGCGTTTGACGAGGAGCCCTTGCCGGCTCCAAAATTTGACGCAGAGGACTTGCTCACGGACGCCGGGAACGCTACGGTCACCAAAGCCGTGATACCCATCGCCACGGCGCACTGATCCCTCTTTGGGGACTGGGCGCCACCCACCCGCCGGAGGCCCCATGACGAAACACCCGCTGCATCCCCCACAACGCACCACCCGGCTGCGCCCCATGACGGCGGCGTTGGCCGCGCTGGCGCTGAGCCTGTTGAGCGGTTGCGCCAGCGTGTACCTGGTGGACAACCAGGTGCAAAGCTTTGCGCGCTGGAGCGACGCCACCGCAGCAGCCTCGGCGGCCGTGCCGCAGGCGCCACAAACCTACCGCTTTGAACGCTTGCCATCGCAAGGCGCCGGGCCGGGCGCAACCGGGCAAGACGCACTGGAAAACCTGGCGCGTGTGGCGCTGGCCAAGGTGGGCTGGTCGGTGCACGACGCGCCCACGGCAGCCCCCTGGACGGTGCAAGTGAGCGCCGGCACCTTGCGGCTGCCCCGCGCGCCTTGGGAAGACCCGTGGGACGGCTACTGGGGCGGTTTGGGTTTTCCAGGGCGCGACTACGCGGTCACAGCCAGCGGGCACATCATCTGGTCGCCGGTGTTCATGCGCATGGACATGCCGTACTACAAACGCGAGGTGTCGCTGGTGGTGCGCCACGCGGCCAGTGCGCGGGTGGTGTACGAGTCGCGGGCGGCCCACGAAGGCCGCTGGAACAGCGCGCCCGAGCTGTGGAGCGCCATGCTCGACGCAGCCCTGCGCGACTTCCCCACGCCACCGGACGGTGTGCGGCAGGTCAACATCGAAGTGCCGCGCTGAGGCAGCGCAGGCGCCCGCCCGCTTCAGCGCGCTGCGCCGGTCGTGCGCTCCAGCAGTTCGCGTATGGCATCGCCCAGCGCGTCCATGCTGTCTTGTTTGCCCATCACCTCGGTCACGCCCGCCGCCGCCGCAGCGGTCAGCAGCTGGTCGTTCACATGGCCTGAAACAATGGCCACGCGCAAGCCGGGGCGCCACTGCGCCAGGGCGCTGGCCACGTCCACACCCGACATGCCGGGCATGTTCTGGTCGGTCACCACCAGGTCCAACGGTTCTTGTGGGTGGGCGCGCAGCCAGTCCAAGGCTTCTTCGCCCGAATTGAACGTGCTGGCGCGGTAGCCCTGCTTGCGCAGCAAGCGCCCCACCAGAAACACCATGGCCTCGTAGTCGTCGATGTAGACGATGTGCTTGCCCGGCGCCGCGCTGGCTTCGGGCGGCGCGCTCGGCGGTGGCGCATCTGTGGCCACCGCCGTTTCGGCGCCGGCCAGCGGCAGGTACACATCAAAGCGAGCACCCTCACCGGGGCGGCTGGCCAGCGCAATGGCGCCGTGGTGGGTTTTGACGATACCGTGCACCACCGCCAGCCCCAGCCCGGTGCCAGCACCCGGCGCCTTGGCGGTGAAAAACGGCTCAAAAATGCGGCGCTGAATGTCCGCGTCCATACCCGGCCCGTTGTCGGCCACGCTCAGGCAGGCGTAAGCGCCGCTGGGCAAATCGTCGCCCAGCAGCAAGGCCTGGGCGGCGTCCAGGCGCACCTCGCGCAGCGCCACGGTCACGTCGCCCGAGCGGCCCTCCATGGCTTGCCAGGCGTTGGTGCACAGGTTCATCAGCACCTGCTGCATTTGCGTGGCATCGGCCACCACCGGCAGCGTGGCCGACGGCAACCGGGCGACCAGCTTGATACCCGCCGGCAGCAGCGAGCGCATGAGGCCCAGTGCCTCTTCCACCAGGAGCGTGAGCGGCTGGAGCTGCATTTCCTGCGTCTGGCGGCGGCTGAAGGTCAGTATCTGCTGCACCAGCTGGCGCGCCCGAATGGCCGCACGGCTGATTTCGGTGAGGCTTTCCTGGGCCGGGTGGTGTTCGCCCACATCTTCACGGGCCAGCACCAGGTTGCCCAAAATGGCGGCCAGCAGGTTGTTGAAATCGTGCGCCACCCCGCCGGCCAGGGTGCCAATGGCCTCCATTTTTTGCGACTCGCGCAACTGCGCTTCCAGCGCACGCTGCTGGGCTTCGGCCTGCTTCAGTTCGGTGATGTCGGTGTGGGTACCCACCATGCGCAGGGGTTGCCCCGCGTCGTCGCGGGCAATCACCATGCCGCGCGAAAGCACCCATTTCCAGGTGCCGTCCTTGCATTGCACCCGGTGCTCGTTGCGGTACACCGGGGTCGTGCCGTCGAAATGCGCGTGCCGGTCGGCGGCCATCTTCGCCACATCGTCCGGGTGGGTACGTTCGTCGAGTGCGGCGGCCAGGTTGGCCAGATCGGAGTCGCCAAAGCCAAACATGGCTTTGATGCTGGGCGACAGGAATTCCTCACCCGTTTTCAGGTTCCAGTCCCACACGCCGTCGCCCGCGCTCTCCAGGGCCAGCCGCCACAGGGCTTCGCTCTGGCGCAGCGCCATCTCGGTCTGTTTGCGGTCGGTGATGTCGAGCAACACGCCCACCCGCACATGGCCCTCGTGGTCAGAGGCCACCGCACACGACCGGCGCAGCAGCCATTTGATTCGGCCGTCGGGCAGCACGATGCGGAACTCACCCACCAGATCCACGGGCCCCTGTGCAATCTGGTTCACATCCTGCTCCAGCTGCGGCTGGTCGTCGGGGTGGCGGTAGCGGGTCACCAGCATCGGGTCGCGCATCAGGTCTTCGGGCGAAAACCCGTAAATTTCTTGTACCCCCGGGCTGACAAACCGAAAGCTGCGCCATCCGTCGGGGGCCACATGCACCACAAACACCATGCCGGGTATCTGCGTCGTGATCAGGCGCAACTGCTCTTCGCTGTGGCGCAGCGCCTGCTGCGCGCGCACCGCTTCGGTGATGTCTTCGACCGTGCCCTCGTAATAACAGAGCTGCCCTTGGGCGTCGCGCACCGTGTGGGCGTTTTCGCTGACCCACAGGCGCTCGCCGCCACCGTGGCGGATCACCTCAGAGACAAAACCCCGCACAAAACCATGGTGCGCCAACAGGCTTTGAAACTCGGTGCGCCGGCCAGGCACCGTGTACCAATCGCTGCCGATGCGGTTGACGTTGGTCAGCATCTCGGCTTCAGACTCATAGCCGTTCAGGTGCACCAGCGCGGGGTTGGCACGCAGCATCTCGCCTTCCGCTGAGCTGCGGTAGGCGCCGATGGGCAAAAAATTGAACAGGGACGAAAAGTCTCCGGCCAAGGAAGGGTTTGGCATGGACATTTGCACATTCTGTCGCAAAGCCTTGCGGCGTTGCGTGAAAAATGAGGGGGATTCAACCCCCACCCATTGCGCAGCCGATCGAACAGCCAGCGCCGCCCGGCGCATGCCGGTACAGTGCGCTTTTGCACCCACCCAAGGACATCCCCTTGCAAGTCACCCGCATTTTGGCTGTGCGCCACGGTGAAACCGCCTGGAACCGCGACACCCGCATCCAGGGCCACACCGACATTGAGCTGAACGAACACGGCCGCTGGCAGGCACAGCAACTGGCGCAGGCGCTGCGCGAGGAGCCGATTGCCGCTTTTTACGCCAGCGACCTGAGCCGCGCCCACGAAACAGCGCAGGCCGTGACCACGCTGCACAGCGGCCAGGTGACCACCCACACGGGCCTGCGCGAGCGCTGCTTTGGCCGTTTTGAAGGCCACACCTGGGCCGACCTGGAAAGCCGCTGGCCCGAGGACGCGCTGGCCTGGCGCAAACGCGTGCCCGACTTCGCACCGCCCGGCGGCGAGTCGCTGGTGCAACTGCAAGCCCGTGTGGTGGCTGCGGTCACCGAACTGGCCGCGCGCCATCCCGGTGAACAGGTGCTGATGGTGGCCCACGGCGGGGTGCTGGACATTTTGTACCGCGCCGCCACCCGCCTGGAACTGCAGGCGCCGCGCAGCTGGGAGCTGACCAACACCGCCATCAACCGCCTGCTGTGGACCCCCGAAGGCCTGAGCCTGGTGGGCTGGGCCGACACCCACCACCTGCAAACCGGCGCATTGGACGAGCGCACAGCCTGAAGGACAGCCAGGAAGGATTAACCCGCTGACTGCGCTGGGCAACTGATGCCTTTGCAAGCATGGGATGCACTGGATTGATTCCCATGAGGGCAAGACAGCACGAGGCTGAAATCCTGTTGACGGAGCGCCGGCGACTCTGCTTCCACACGTTTTTTTGACATTGCGCGGATTAAACTGCCCGCTAATCGCCTCAAAACCTGGACAAAGAGTTCCGCAACCTTCCTCATGAGCAAATCCCACGAACTCTCCAACTTCATCTGGAGCATCGCTGACCTGCTGCGCGGCCCATACCGTCCGCCTCAGTACGAGCGCGTGATGCTGCCACTGGTGGTGCTGCGGCGGTTCGACTGCGTTCTCAACGCCTACCAAAGAAGCCGTGCTTGACAGGTTCACCAAGCTAGGCGGCAAGCACCATGGTGAAGCGCTCGACGGCATCCTGAATCAAATATCCGGGCAACGCTTTCACAACCATTCACCGCTGACCTTCGAGCGTCTGCTGGGTGATCCGGATAACGTTCACCTGCACCTGCAGAGCTACATCAACGGTTTTTCTGAAAACGTCCAGCGTATCTTTGACTACTTCAGTTTCAGCGACGAGATCAAACGGCTGCACGAGCACAACATCCTGTTCCTCGTGGTGCGCAAGTTCTGCGAGGTGGACCTTCACCCCGACTCGGTTGACAACATCCAGATGGGCTTGTTGTTCGAAGACCTGATCCGCCGCTTCAACGAACAAGCTAATGAGACGGCGGGCGATCACTTCACGCCGCGCGAGGTCATCCAGCTCATGGTCAACCTGCTGTTCATGCACGACGACGATCTGCTGACCAAGCCCAACACCGTGCGCACCCTGCTGGACCCAACCTGCGGGACCGGCGGCATGCTGTCTGAAGCGCGCAACTACCTGCGCGAGCACCAGATGGGTGCCCGGCTCTATGTGCACGGCCAAGACTTCAATAAGCGCTCGTATGCGGTGGCTGCATCCGACTTGCTGATGCGCACCGACCCGAAGGCGCTAGAGACCTCCGACATCAAGTTCGGCGACACCCTGGTCGATGACCAGTTTTACGGCAAACGCTTTGACTACTTCCTGGCCAACCCGCCCTTCGGCGTGGACTGGAAGCGCCAGCAGAAGGTTGTGGTTCTCGAACATGAGAAACAAGGCTTCTTCGGGCGCTTTGGCGCGGGAACACCACGCGTCAACGACGGCGCCCTGCTCTTCCTGCAGCACATGCTCAGCAAGATGGAGCCGGTGGACGCCGAGGCCGGAAAAGACGGTTCCCGCCTGGCCATCGTGTTCAACGGATCGCCGCTGTTCACCGGCGGCGCCGGCTCGGGCGAAAGCGATATCCGCAAATGGGTGATCGAAAACGACTGGCTCGAAGCCATCGTCGCCATGCCCGAACAGATGTTCTACAACACCGGAATCGGCACTTACATCTGGATCGTCACCAACCGCAAGGAAGAACGGCGCAAAGGCCAGATCCAGCTCGTGGACGCACGCGAACGCTGGCAACCCCTGCGCCGCAGCCTGGGCGACAAGCGCCGCGAGTTCTCTCCCCAGCACATCACTGACATCGTGCAGGAGTACGGTCCGATGTTGCCCAGCGAAACCTGCAAGGTGTTTGACAACGCCGACTTCGGTTACCACCGCCTCACCATCGAACGCCCGCTGCGTCTGAAGTTCCAGATCACACTGCAGGGCAAAGAGCGATTTCTCGACGCCTGCCCCAGCTTGCTAGACGACTTGCAGGCCATCGACGCTGCCATCGGCCGCGAAGCATCGCTGGACTGGAATGCCGTCTGGGAGCATGCTCAGGCCGTGTTGAAGAAGCTGAGCAGAAAGTGGCGCGCGCCGCAGGCCAAAGCCTTCCGCGATGCCTTCACCGAGATCGATCCTGATGCCGATCCGGTCATCCTCAAGCAGACCGGTAAGCAGGTCGAATACGAACCCGACGCCGCCCTGCGCGACTTTGAAAACGTGCCCCTGAAGGTGGACGTGGACCAGTACTTCCAGCGCGAAGTGATTCCCCATGTGCCCGACGCCTGGGTGGCCCACGACAAAACAAAGGTCGGCTACGAAATCAACTTCAACCGCCACTTCTACAAGTTCACCCCGCCGCGCCCACTGGCCGAGATTGACGCCGACCTGAAGAAGGCTGAGGCTGAAATCTTGCGCCTGCTCAGCGAGGTGACCACCGAGGCGAACGGCCAATGACGGCGCTGGAACTGCTGCAGAGCTTGAACCTGCTGGATGAGACCGAGCGAATCGAGGCCAAGCGCGCCAGCGAGGCCGGCAAATCGCTGCTGGAAACCGTATGCGCTTTTGCCAACGAGCCCGGCCTGGGTGGCGGCTGGTTGCTGCTGGGTGTGGTGCGTGAAGAGCTGGCCCTGTTTCCCAGCTACCAGGTGGAGGGCGTGCCCCAGCCCGACAAACTCTGCGCCGACCTCGCCACCCAATGCCGCGAGACCTTCAACCAGCCGGTGCGCATCGAACTGAGCACCGAGCAGGTGAACGGCCAAGCCGTGGTGGTGGCCTTTGTGCCCGAGGCCCAACCGCAAGACAAACCCGTTTTCTTCAAAGCCCAAGGCCTGCCCAAAGGCGCGCTGCGCCGCGTGGGCAGTGTGGACCAGCACTGCACCGAAGACGACCTGGCCGTTTTTTACCAAGGCCGCCAGCGCGACAGTTTCGACGCCAGCCAGGTGCCCGACGCCACGCTGGACGACCTCGCCCCCGAAGCCCTGGCCGACTACCGCCAGACCCGTGCTGAAGCCAACCCCGACGCCGAAGAACTGCGCTGGACCGACGAAGAACTGCTGCGCTCGCTCGGCTGCATCGGCAAAGACGAACAAGGCGCCTTGCGCCCCACCGTGGCCGGCGTCATGCTGTTTGGCAAGCCCCAGGCCCTGCGCCGCTGCTTCCCCATGACGCGGGTGGACTACATCCGCGTGCCCGGCCGCGAATGGGTGCCCGACCCCGAGCGCCGCTTCGACACCATCGAACTGCGCGACCCGCTCTTTCGCCTGATCCGCCGCGCCCAGGCCGCCGTGCTGGACGACCTGCCCAAAGGCTTTGCCCTGAAAGAAGGCGACCTGCAGCGCCAGGACAAGCCGGTGATCCCCCAGCGCGTGATCCGCGAAGCGCTGGTCAATGCGCTCATGCACCGCAGCTACCGCAGCCACAGCCCGGTGCAGATCATTCGCTACGCCAACCGGCTTGAAATCCGCAACCCCGGCTTCTCGCTGAAGTCGCCCGAGCACCTGGGCGAGCCCGGCAGCGAGCCGCGCAACCCGCGCATCGCCGCCGTGCTGCACGAAACCCGCTTTGCCGAAACCAAGGGCAGCGGTATCCGCGTGATGCGCGACACCATGGAGCAGGCCGGCCTCACGCCCCCACTGTTCGAGTCCGACCGGGGTAACGACCAGTTTGTGGCCCGCTACTTCTTCCACCACTTCCTGGGCGCCGACGACGTGGCATGGCTGGCCCGGTTCAAAGACGCCCAGCTCAGTCCCGACGAAGCCAAGGCCCTGGTCGTCGTGCGCGAGGCCGGCGCCATCGACAACGCCAGCTACCGCGCCCTGAACAAGGTGGACACCCTCAGCGCCAGCGCCGCCCTGCGCCGCCTGCGCGACGCCGGCCTTTTGCAGCAAAAAGGCCGGGGCTCGGCCACCTACTACGTGCCCGCCGAGCGGCTGGGCCTGGGCGAACCCGCAGCCGCAGGCGGCGCCCACAGCGCCTTGTCTAGCAACCACCGCGGCTTATCGACCAACCCGGACACCTTATCTAGCAACCCCGGGGTCTTATCTAGTAACCCCAGCGGCTTATCTAGCAACCCCTCGGACATCGACGGGCAAGACGCCGCCCGCACAGCCTTGCTCGACGACCTGCCCGGCTCCCTGGCAGCCCGCGTGGGCGCCATCGGCCAACGCCACCCGCCGCAAGAGATTCATGACCTGGTGGTGGCCCTGTGCAGCCAACGCGCCTGGCCGGTGGACGAACTGGCCCTGGTGCTGCGCCGCAACCCCGAGGTGGTGCGGCAGAACTACCTGCGCCCGCTCATGCGCGACGGTCGGCTGGTGATGACCCGGCCGCAAGAGCCCAACGATCCGCAGCAGGCGTATCGGGCGGTGGGGGGGACATTGTGATTCGTCTCAAATATTTAGCCCGATTCCAGAAAGGGCGCATTCCTCCGGAGCTATTTAAAGAGTCGGCCCCGCATCGCGTGCCCTATTTGTCAATGGAGTACTTGCGCAGCCAAACAGCATTCCCTGAGTTCGCCGAAACGGCAGGCGCGATCATCGCTCAGGATGGGGACATTATTTTGCTATGGGACGGCTCTAACGCTGGCGAATTTATTAAATCTAAATACGGTGTTGTGTCCTCGACGGCCGCACTAGCCAGAGTTACGAGAGTGATACCTGATTACTTTTTTTATCTATGCAAAACGCTGGAAAAAAGTATTCGAGCTGAGACCGTTGGCATGGGAATACCGCATGTGAATGGAGATTTTGTTGGCGATATTCAAGTGACATTGCCATCAAAAAAAAAGCAAAGCGATATCGCAGCTTTTCTTGATCGGCGCACAGACGAACTTGATCGGTTAATTGCCAGCAAACTACAGTTGCTTGGTCTGTTGGTCGAAAAGCGCCGCGCACTGATCGCCAATGCAGTCTCACGGGGCCTGAACCCGGACGTACCTATGCGCGACTCAGGCATCGATTGGCTGGGTCAGATTCCAGCGCATTGGCAAACAGAAAACACCCGGTGGCTGTTCAAAGAAATCGATGACCGGTCGGAAGACGGTTCCGAGGAATTGCTGACGGTGTCCCACCTAACTGGCGTCACGAAGCGCTCTGAAAAAGATGTGAACATGTTCCTGTCCGAGAGCAACGAAGGCTATAAGCGCTGCCGTGCCGGAGACCTGGTCATCAACACGCTCTGGGCATGGATGGGCGCCATGGGCGTGACGCGCCACGACGGTATCGTGAGCCCCGCCTACAACGTCTATCGACCGGTGCAGGCATTTGACCCGGGCTACCTCGACCACCTGGTGCGCACGCCGCTGTTCGTCGCCGAGATCACGCGCTATTCAAAAGGCGTCTGGTCATCGCGGATGCGCTTATACCCGGAAGGGTTGTACGAGGCGTCAATGCCCGTGCCGCCGCTCGCAGAACAGACGCAAATAGTTCGGGAAATTGCTCATCAAACTCAGTACATAGACGCACTGAGCAGTGCGACCAAAGATACCGTTGAGTTGCTGGAGGAGCGGCGAACGGCGCTGATCGCACAAGCTGTATCGGGAACGCTACTCAATGCAAATTGACTGCTTAACGCTCAATAATTTTCGGGGGCTGGTGAACAGCACACTGGATTTCACACCAGGCTTCAACCTGATTGTGGGCATCAATGGCGCCGGCAAGACCTCTGCGCTGGAAGCGCTGCGTATCGTCCTGGCCAGGTCTGTACCGGAGTTTGTCGATCGACAGTTAGCGTTCCCGGGTATCGGTTTGACCGAGGGAGACATCACTGTTGAACGTGGTGCCGCCGTCATCAACTGTAAACTGAGTCGCAATGGGCAGTCGTTCGATCTGGAAATTACAGAGCAACGGGTCGGAACTCAAGATGCCCTCAAAGTAGACCGGTACGGCGCTCACGGGACGCGGGATATTCCGGTGCCTCCAGGAGGATGGCGTTCACGTCGTCCTGTTGCTGGCGACTTGCGCCTGGACGGCACCTTGCGCGGGCAGACGAGTGGAGGCACGCAAGGAACCAAAGGGCTGGTTCCGCAACCCGACCCGACCATGCAGAAGCACGGTCCGAAACCTCTGGTGCTCTACCTTTCGGTAAGGCGCGCCATTGTTAATCACGGTGGTTCCCGAGGAAAAACTAGGCACCCGGCCTATCAACGTGCTTTTGTAGAAGACCGTGGATTGGCTGCGCAGCAGCTCACGGACTGGTGGCGCGGTCGCAAGGCGCTCACCGACGAAGACCCCAATTCGTGTGCAGCCAAGCAACTGGCCGCCGTAGAGGATGCTTTGCATTTGTTGCTACCTCAACTGGCGGAATGGGGGGTTGACGGCGATGAACTCATGGTGACCAAGGTGTTCGATATGGAACGTATCGACGCCAACGGTGCAACGACTGTTGAGCGTGAGAACCGGCGCATCCCCCTGCGAATGCTGTCTGACGGGGAGCGCAGCCTTGCAGCCATCGCCACCGACATTGCACAAAGACTGGTGCTGCTGAACGAAAATTCAGAAAACCCACTGACCGAAGGGACAGGTGTCGTCTTGATTGACGAGCTGGACTTGCACCTGCATCCGCAATGGCAACGGACCGTCGTGGAGGGACTCAGGTCTGCGTTTCCAAACCTGCAGTTCATCTGCTCGACACATTCGCTGTTCTTGATTCAGTCACAGCGCACGGGCAACTTGATTCGCCTGGACAACGTCGGTGATGAAGAGCGCCCCGCTGAAGCGTTTCATCAGAAGAGCATTGAGGACATTGCCGAAGAGGTACAGGGCGTCGAGATGCCGCAAAAGAGCCAGCGGTACTTGAACATGATGGCTGCAGCGGAGGCGTACTACAGCTTGCTGCGGCAGCAGACCGCAAGCCCCGCTGAACTGGAGGAATTGAAGCTACTTGAACCGCCCCGGGGATCGTGGAGGCCGTTTGGTTTAAGTCAGGTCGCCACCGTGGCGGTCTGACTGGCGAGTTGCCGGTAGTAGTTTGCCTCAGCTTCTGCCGGCGGTATGTAGCCGATGGGTCCGAGCAGCCTGTGATGGTTGAACCAGGACACCCATTCCAGCGTTGCCAGTTCAACCGATTCACGGGTTGGCCATGACCGTCGGTGAATCACCTCGGCCTTGTACAGCCCGTTGATCGTCTCGGCCAAGGCATTGTCGTAACTGTCACCCTTGCTGCCCACCGAAGGCTCAATACCGGCCTCGGCCAGCCGCTCGCTGTAGCGGATAGACACGTATTGAGACCCCCTGTCGGAATGGTGGATCAAGGCGCCATCGCGCTCAGGCCGCCTGGCATAGAGCGCCTGCTCCAGGGCATCCAGAACGAATTCCGTATGCATGGAGGTGCTGACCCGCCAACCCACAATGCGCCGGGCGTACACGTCGATCACAAAGGCCACGTACAACCAGCCTTGCCAGGTTGAAACGTAGGTGAAGTCCGACACCCAAAGTTGGTTGGGGCGTTCGGCTTTGAAGACGCGGTTGACCCTGTCCAGCGGGCATGGCGCCTTCATATCGCTGACGGTGGTGCGCACCACCTTGCCGCGGCGCACGCCCTGCAAGCCCAGGCGCTTCATCAAACGCTCGACCGTGCAGCGCGCAATCTCGACCCCCTCCCGGTTCATCTGTTTCCAGACCTTGTCAGCGCCATAGACCCGCATGTTGGCCTGCCAGACGCGCTCAATCTGAGGCAACAAGGTGTCGTCACGCTGGGCGCGTGCGCAGCGCAGCTCGGGATTGCGTTGATGGGCAGCGTGGCGCCAGTAGCCTGACGGGGCGATCTGCAGCACTTTGCAGATCGACTCGACCCCATAGGCCTGTCGATGCTGATCGACGAAGTTGTTCAGGACTTCAGACGGCGGTCGAGCTCCGCCTGGGCGAAAAATGCGCTGGCGAGTTTGAGGATCTCGTTGGCCTTGCGCAGCTCCTTGTTCTCGCGTTCAAGTTCCTTCAGGCGCTGCAACTCGGTCGTCGTGACGCCGGCCCTGGTGCCGTTGTCGATCTCATCGCGCTTGACCCATTCGTTGAGGGTCTGGGGCACGCAGCCGATCTTGGGTGCGAGGGATTCGATGGTTGCCCACAGCGAGGGGTAATCGCCGCGGTGCTCACGCACCATGCGAACAGCCCGTTCGCGGATCTCGGGGGAAAACTGGTTTGACTTCTTGCTCATGGCTCAATCCTCTCAGAGAAAAGAGCCTCCTCAAAACCCGGGGCGGTTCAACTGCTGGACGAACTGGCAGTACCTTTCTCTGATGATCCAGCGTTCCAAGCCTTGCTGAAGCAACAGCGCTTGCTGGCCATAGGCAATGAGGGTGTGCAGTGAGGCCGGTCACCCGGGGCCCTGATCCTGGGCCATTCGCGCGGTACAGGGATGCGGCCGAACCATTGATGAATCGACTGGGTTGCTATTGCTCCTACTGCGAGCGGCACATAGAAACCCACTTGGCCGTTGAACACATTCAGCCCAAGGACCCGAATCCCGCGCTTGAGCGCGCGTGGAACAATTTTCTTCTCGCATGTGTCAACTGCAACTCCTGCAAGGGGGCTACCGACATAGCCGTTGCCGATGCGCTATGGCCCGACGCCGACAACACGCTCAAAGCTTTCGTATACCGCGAGGCCATTGTGGAAGTGGCCGACACGCTAGATGCGACAACTAGGCCACTTGCAGAGGCGCTACACAGATTGGTGGGACTGGACAAAGACCCTGGCAATCCATTGCCAGATCGCAGGCCAACTTCTGCCGATAGGCGCTGGCGAACACGACACGAAATCTGGGGCGTGGCACAGGAGTCTCTGAAAAACCTGAGTCAACCCGCTGCAGATACGCCACAAATGCGGGCGCAGATTGCCTTGACAGCTGCGGCCCGAGGCGGCTTTGGCATCTGGTTCACTGTGTTTAAAGACGACAACGACATGCTGACGCGATTCGTCGCCGCCTTCCCAGGTTCGGCGATTGATTGCTTTGATCATTCTGGGCAATGTCTGCAGCGCCCGGGAGGAAAAATATGACGAAGCGCCACAACGAAGCATCCTTCGAATCCACCATCGAAGCGACGCTGCTCGCCAACGGATGCAACACCTTGGACAAGTCCAACTACGACCTGTCCAACCACTTCTTCCCCCAAGAATCCCTCTCCTTCATCCGCGCCACCCAACCCAAAGAATGGGCCCGACTGGAAGCCTTGAACGGCGCCCAGACGGAAACGCAAATCCTCAAAGACCTGACGCACTGGCTGGACCACCATGGCACGCTGGCCGTGCTGCGCAACGGCTTCAAATGCCATGGCCGCACGCTGCGGGTGGCGTTCTTCAAACCGGCCCATGGCATGAACGCCGAGCTGGCCGCGCAGTACGCGGCCAACCGCGTGGGCGTGACGCGCCAGCTGCGCTACAGCCAGCGCAACACCAACGAGCTCGACCTGGTCTTGTCGGTCAATGGCATTCCGGTGGCCACAGCCGAGCTGAAGAACCCCATGACAGGGCAGACCGCGCGCCACGCGATTGCGCAGTACCAGCAGGACCGCGACCACCGCGAACCGTTGTTTGAGTTCAAGCGCCGGGCACTGGTGCACTTTGCGGTGGACACCGAAGAGGTGTTCATGACCACGCGGCTGGCGGGCAGCGCCACGCACTTTCTGCCCTTCAACCAGGGGCACGACGGTGGCGCGGGCAACCCGCCCGACCCGCAGGGCCGCGCCTACCGCACGGCCTACCTGTGGGAAGCCGTGTGGCAGCGCGACAGCCTGCTGGACATCCTGGCGCGCTTCATGCACCTGCAGGTGGAAGAGCGGCGCACGGAAGACGGCCGCAAGATTCGCAAAGAAACCATGGTCTTCCCGCGCTACCACCAGTTGCAGGCGGTGCGCGCGCTAGAGGCGGCAGCAAAGCAAGAAGGCCCGGGCCACAACTACCTGGTGGAGCATTCGGCCGGCAGCGGCAAGAGCAACACCATCGGCTGGCTGGCGCACCGCCTGGCTTCGCTGCACGACGGCGCAGACAACAAAGTGTTTGACTCGGTGATCGTCATCACCGACCGGCGGGTGCTGGACAAGCAGTTGCAGGACACGATCTACCAGTTTGAACACCGCCAGGGCGTGGTGCAGAAGATCGACGAAGACTCGCGCCAACTGGCCGAGGCGCTGACCACCGGCGTGCCGATCATCATTTCCACGCTGCAGAAGTTTCCGTTCGTCACTCGCCAACTGCTCAAGATGGCCGAAGAGCGAGGCGAAGGCGGCGAAGGTGTGCTGCCCACCCGGCGCTGCGCGGTGATCATTGACGAGGCACACAGCTCGCAGTCGGGCGAAACCGCGACCGACTTGAAAGAGGTGCTGGGCGGCGACGTGCTGCGCCAGGAGGCGGCGCGCTACGCCATGGAAGAAGGCGCCAAAGACCTGGACGAGCTGTACCGCAGCATGGCCAAGCGCGGGCGGCAGGCCAACATCAGCTTCTACGCCTTCACCGCCACACCCAAACACAAGACGCTGGCGGTGTTTGGGCGCGGGGCCGACGGCGCGGACGGCGGCACCGGCCACGCTTTCCACCGCTACACCATGAGGCAGGCCATTGAAGAGGGCTTCATCATGGACGTGCTGGCCCATTACACCACCTACGCCACTTACTACAAGCTGGTGCGGGCCAGTGAGACCGACCCGAATGTGGAGCGCAAACAGGCGGCCAAGGCGCTGGCGCGCTTCATGCGGCTGCACCCCTACAACATCGCCCAGAAGACCGAGGTGATGGTGGAGCACTTCAACGCCGTCGTCCGTCACAAGATGGGCGGCAAGGCCAAGGCGATGGTGGTGACCGGTTCGCGGCTGGAGGCGGTGCGCTACAAGCTGGCGTTTGACGCCTACATCCGCGAAAAGGGCTACGGCTGGATCAAGACGCTGGTGGCGTTTTCAGGGCAGGTGCAAGACGAACTGGTGCCCGACAAGCTGTACACCGAGTTCTCCATGAACGGTGGACTCAAAGACACCGAGCTGCCCGAAGCGTTTGGCGGGCCAGACTACCAGGTGCTGCTGGTGGCCGAGAAGTACCAAACGGGTTTTGACCAGCCACTGCTGCACACCATGTATGTGGACAAGCGGTTGGCGGGCATTCAGGCTGTGCAGACGCTGTCGCGGCTGAACCGCATGCACCCGCTGAAGGAAGACACCTTCGTACTGGACTTCGTGAACGACCGGGAGGAAATCCGTCAGGCGTTCAAAGACTATTTCGACGGCGCGCAAATGGGCGAAGAAGCCGACCCGAACCAGATGTACGCCATCAAGGCCGATCTGGACGCGAGCGGCATCTACTCGCACGACGAGGTAGAACGCTTTGTGGCGGTGTATTTCAAGCCCCGGCAGCGCCAGAGCCCGGCTGACCACCAGGCCATAAACGCCGCGCTGGACCAGGCGGTGGACCGCTTCCGCGAACTGCAAAAAACCGATGAGGAAGCAGCCGAGCTCTGGCGCGGCAAGCTGCAGGCCTTTCGCAACCTATATGCGTTTTTGTCGCAGGTGATTCCGTACCAGGATTCCGACTTGGAGCGGCTGTACACCTACCTGCGTTTTCTCTCGACCAAGCTGCCCCGCCGCGAAAGCGGCCCGCGCTACGACTTTGACGATGAAGTTCGGCTGGAGTACTACCGCCTGCAGAAGATCAGCGAGGGCTCGATCAGCCTGCGCGACGGCAAAGGCACCCCGCTGGATGGTCCTCGCGAAGTGGGCTCGGGTTTGCTGCGCGACGATGAAACACCCTTGTCGCGCTTGATCGACTCGCTGAATGACCGGTTTGGCACCGACTTCACCAACGCCGACCAGCTGTTTTTCGATCAGATCATTGAGGCCGCCATCAGCGATGCATCGCTGGGCGAAGCAGCTGCCGCGAACCCTGAAGACAAGTTCACGCTGCTGTTTTCCAGTTTGCTGCAAACCTTGTTCATTGAGCGGATGGAGCAGAACGAAGACATCTTCGCTCGCTTCATGAACGAGAAGAGCTTTCAGAATCTGGTGACGGACTGGATCTCAAAAGAGGTTTACGGCCGGTTGGCGAAAGAGGCCAGCATGCCCCCGCCCCCAGACGCCGAAAACCAATAGATCAGCCCTCGAAAAACCACTGCTCGGATACTTCAGTCCCAGCTTCCGAGCCTGCTCTATGCAATTCGTAGGCTGGTTGCTTCAGAGGCCTAGCGGGTTTGCTCCGTGCTCTGAATGCGCCGCACACGCTTGCGGTAATCACGCAAATTCTCGTCAGAGATGCGCGGCTGTTGCGTGCCCCTCACCTCGTCGACCTTCTGATCTGAGCCGGTCACAGGCTCCGCCTTGACGGTGGTTTCGTATTCGAAGGCGTGCGATTTGTCGGTGTTGCGGTAATACCGGTACAGGGCCCAATACAGGGCGGTGGCACCGGCCGGCCCCAACAGCAGCAGCCACGGTGCGCCGTCGTCGTTCATGACGAGCTCCCGATGATCCAGAGTGCAATGGCCTCGAGAAAGGTACCGGTGGCGAGGGCAGCCGTCAGCAGCTTCCACTGCTGCACCGGCACGCTGCCCATGGTCTCGCCGGTGCGGCCGTTCACCGCGATGTAATGCAGCAGACCGCCGTTTTTGCTTGGCTGGTGGTACGAATACAGCCACACGGGCAGGTACATCGACACCCAGCGTGTGCCGTGTACGCTGAGCTGCTCCTGCTCCCAGCGCACGCCGCGGCCGTAGCGGTTCACCGATGCCACGACCTGGGCGCGGGCGATCGACAGCAACTGGTCCTCCAGATGCGGTCGCAGGTGATCCACATCCAGGTTGCGCTTTTCCGACGTGACGCCGACCAGGTAGGACGCATTCCACTTCACCGCATTCTTGGTGTCGAACGGCAGAATCGTGTTGATGATGTTGTTGGTGTTGGTGCGCGTGTCCAGGTTGCGGCGGCTGGAGGTGGACTCCATGGGCAGGTCGTCCACGGTGAAGTCCACATGCCGCTGCACTTGGTAAACGTCGGCATCGTAATAGGTCTTTTTGTCTTTGCCGTTGCCCCGCGTGTAGCGGCGCGTCTCGATCTCGGCCTTGCCGGCCACGTCTGCGCTCGCATTGGCGTCAACGATCATGTACGGCAGGTAGACGCAGGTGACGTTGTCGGGCGTGAACTCGTCCTTGAACGCCTTGAGCGCGAACAGGCAGCGCTTGTCCACGAACTGGCGGATGCGCGCCACCGCGTCGTCCTTTTTGATGTGGAAGGGCAATATGGCGTCGGGCACCGCACCGTTGGCCACCTGTTCGTTGACGCCGAAGACGTGCCGACACCAGTGACAACGCGCGGTCATCGCACTGTCGGTGTTGACCGTCACCTCGGCCCCGCAGCCTGCGCACTTGAAGCTCATCAGGCTGGCGGCGTCGGCGGCAATGTCCTGGGCGCCAGATGCAACGATGGTGTCCCTGAGCTGGTCGATGCCCTCGCCGAGCCCGAATTCCTCCTCGACCCGCTCGGCATGCCATTCGTTGCGGCAGTACAAACACACCAGCAGGTCGGTGCCAGGTTTGTGCCGAACCTCGGTGGCGCCGCATTTCGGGCAGCGGTTCAGGCCATCCTTGAGCGCTTCGTCGGAGGTGTCGATGGCGACCGGATCGGGCGCCAGCAGTTCATCCCGGATCGGCTCGGGCAGGGTCGCCGGGTCGATCTGGAAACTGCCCGCTGGCGGCGGCACCTGCTGTGGCGATCCCGGGCCGCTGTTCTGAGGCTCCGGCAAAGGAACTTGGGGGTTGGACAAGCTGGCTCCATTTGCCGATCAGAGGCCCAGCACCTTGGCTTTCACGGCGTCGTAATCGGCCTGCGTGATCAGGCCCAGATCGAGCGCCTCTTTGGCCTTCTTCAGTTTGGCCAGCGGGTCTTCCGCAGCGGGGGCCGCCGGCGCTGGTGGTGCAACCGGCTGCTGCAAACTGCCAATGCCACCCAGCATGCCAGTAGCCATGCCCAGCCCCATCACACCCGCCGCACCACCGGTTTCACCCGCCGATTCAATACCCGAAGCCACGCTGGCCTGCAGGTTGGAATTGCCGCGCGCACCTGCCAGTGCATCGGCACGCTGCACCTTGGTCAGCAGTTCCCGTGTGTTCGCGTCGTATTCAATGGAAACAATCGCGGTCTTGACGATGGCCAGGCCGCGATCGGTCTTCCACTGGTAGGCGCTCTCCACCGCACTGGACAGGCTCTGGGCAAACCCCACCGAATCCTGCTGCAGCCGGGTGATGCGATTGCCCTTGCCCGGGTCGTTCGTGTACAGGCTGAAGGCCGGCGCGAGCGAACCCACGACTTCGTTGAAGAGCTGGCTGGCGGCGGCGTTGTCGAGGTCGGTGAAGTCGAACACCTGGCCCGGCTGTAGGTAGGAAGCCGGCACGAAATTCTTCACAAAGAGAATTGGATCGACGATCTTCAGGGTGTAGGAACCGCGGGTCACCGCGCCCACCTGCGTATTTAGGAAACCGTCGTCCCAGTAGATCTCAGATTGCGTGCCAAAGCGGTTGTTCGGCAGCTCTTTCAGCGACACGAAAAACGCGGCCTGCTGCGAACCCGGCTGGCCGCCGAACTTGAAGCGCTCCCAGCTCTGCCAGACGAGCGAGTCCACAACGCCATCGCCCGCAAAAATCGACTTGGAATTGAGGTCGTCCGATCGCCATTCGTACCCGCCCGGCTCGGCCACAAAGGCGGTGACCGCACCTTCCTGAAACAGCAGCAGCCCGTAGCCCTCGGGCACAACGATCTTCGAACCGTTGGTGATGATGTTCGAGGAACCCTTGGTGTTTGAGCCCCGACCAGCATTGGTTCCTTGCGGCACGGCAGCGAACAACGCCGCCGTTGCCGGCAAACCGCCCGGCACGGTGTAGAAGTCTTTCCACTGGTCCGCCAACGCACCGCCGACCGAACGCACCACCGCCTGAATGAGACCCATGACATTTCTCCGTGATGCGGGGCGGGCTACCGTGCCGGCCACTGCCGCCAAACTATAACGTCTTGGCGTGTCAGATCACAGACGTCAGCCACCAGGCGGCGGCGTCAACTCATCACGCGCGATCCGCCCGTCCACCAGTTCCACCAGGCGGTCGCAGCGTGCGGCCAGCCGGGGGTCGTGGGTCACCACCACAAACGACACGCCGCGCTCGGCGTGCATGCGGCGCAGCAGCACGAACACCTCGTCCGAAGACGCCGTGTCCAGGTTGCCTGTGGGTTCATCGGCCAGCACCAGCGGCGGCTCCATGACCAAGGCACGGGCAATGGCCACCCGCTGCTGCATGCCACCTGACAGCTCGGACGGGCGTTTGTCCATGGCCTTTGACAAACCGACCGCGTCCAGCAGCTCACGGGCGCGGGCCAGTTGCTTGGCGCCCACCCGTCCCTCGGCCATGAGGGCGGGCATGGTCACGTTTTCCAGCGCGGTGAAGGCCGGCAACAGGTGGTGAAACTGGAACACAAAACCGAGCATCAGGCGCCGGCGCAAGGTCAGTTCGGTGTCGTCCAGGTCTTGCACCGCCTCGCCCTGCAGGCGGTAGCTCCCCGCCGTCATGCGCTCAAGCAAGCCCACGATATGCAGCAGCGTGCTCTTGCCCGAACCGGAAGGCCCCATCAGCGCCATGAATTCGCCCGTGTTCACGCGCAGCGACAGGCCGTGCAGCACCTCGGCCTCGGAGGGCAGTCCGGCGTTGTAGGTCTTGCGCAAACCGTCGAGCTCGATCAACGGGGTGGGTGACGGGGTTACAAGTTCGGTCATGTGCGGTGGGGCCTGCGGTCAGATGCGGATGGCCTGCGCCGGGTCCATGGCGGCCGCACGCCGCGCCGGCGCCACGGCCGCCAGCACCCCGCACACGGTGGCGAGCAAGGCGATCTGCACGGCCAGCGCCGGCTGCAGGGTGATGTTGAACAGCGGCAGCCCATCGGCGCCCCGCACAAAGGTGGTGAACAGCCAGATCAGCACCACCGCCAGCACCAGCCCGAGCACCGAACCCACCGAACCCAACACCGCCCCCTGCAGCAGAAACACCCGCAATACCTGGCCTTGCGTGGCGCCCATCGCACGCAAGATGCCAATCTCGCGGCTCTTTTGCACCACCGACACCACCAACACACTGGCGATGCCCAGCACCACCACCACCAGCACCACACCCCGGATCAGGCTGGTGCTGACCGACTGTGCGTTCAGTGCTGAAACCAGTTGTGCATTGCTCTCCTGCCAGCTTTCCACTTGATAGGGCAACTGGCGGCGCAAGTCGTCGGCCAGCGCCTGCGCCGCCCACACGTCGCGCACGGCGAGGTCGATGGTGGTCGCACCACCGGGCAGGTCGAGCAGGCTTTGGGCTGCGCGCAGCGGCACGATCACGGTGCGCCGGTTGAGCTCTTTGACACCCAGGTCCACCAGCGCGGTCACGCGCACCGCGTCGCTGACCAAGGCGGTCTGCACCGTGAAGCGATCGCCCACGCGCACGCCCAGGTCGGCGGCCAGGTCGCGCCCCACAATGGCTTCACCGGGCGCCAACCGTGCCACGCCGCTAACCACCTTGCCGCGCAACCCGACGATGCGGTCGTAGCGGTCCAGATCAACGCCCATGAGCGAAATAGACTGCGTGGCCTCGCCCCGCAAGGCCAGCCCCGCGCCGGCCACCATGGGCGAGACGGCGGCCACGCCGGGCCGCTGTTCAAGCCCGGGCAACAGCGCCTGCCAGTTGGCCACCGAGCGCAGGCGCTGGGCGCGCGGCTGGGTTTCGGTCAGCGTTTGGGCCCCCAGCACGCGCTCGGCGGCGGGCACCACCACATCGTCGGGCGAGCGCAGCGTGATGTGCGCCTGCGCGCCGAGGGTTTTAGCCAGCGTATTTTCCTGAAGGCCACTAATCAGCGCCGAGATGTAGGCGATCACCGCCACCCCCGCCGCCACACCGACCATGATCAACACGGTCTGCATGCGCCCCTCGCGCAGAAAACGCATGGCCACCCGAAACTCGAAGCCGAGCAGCGCAGTGATGGCGTTCATGGCGCTCAGCGCCCCATGGTGTTGGTGAGCGCCGAGCCGGCGTCCTGCGCCGACGCAGCAGCGCGCGCCGAAGGCCCCGCCACCGGCCGCGCACGCACCCGCTGCCCCGCTTCCAGCGCACCACCCAGCAAGACTTCGTCGCCAGTGGCCAGCCCTTCCAGCACCTCGACCGCATCCAGCGTTCGCAGCCCCAGGCGCACGTCGCGGGCCTGGGCACGGCCATCCACCCGCACCAGCACATAGCCGGCAGCACCGGTGTCACCAGGCGCGCTGGCCACGCCATCGCGCAACGCCGCCAGCGGCAACACCAGCGTACTGTCGCGCCGGGCGGTCTCCACCTCGACCGACAAGGTCATGTCTTCGCGCAAATAAGGCGGCGCCGCCTCCACCAGCGCAAACCGCACCTCGATGGCGCCCCGCTGGGCGTCCACCGCCGGGGCAATGGACAACACCCTGGCCATGAAGCGCTGCGCGGGGAACGCATCGGCCACGACCGCAGCGGTCTGGTCCGGGCGCAGCTGGTCCAGAAAGCGCTCGTCCACCTGCGCGCTCAGCTGTGTCGGGCCAGCCAGCGCCAGGGCCATGAGCGCCCGGCCCGGCTGCACAATCTGGCCCGGCTCCACGGTGCGTGAGAGCACCTGCGCATCGGCTGGCGCACGCACGCTGGCCTGCGCCTGGCGCGCCCGCGCCGCCGCGCTGGCCGCTTGCGCCACCGCCAGCTGGGCCTGCGCCTGCGCAAGTTCGGTACCCGCCTCGCCCACAGCCTGGTTTTGCGCCCGTGCGCTGGCCTGCTGGGCCTGAGCCACGGCCACGGCACGCCGGGCATCGTCCAGCCGGGCGGCGCTCAAAAAGCCCTGGGCCACCAGCTGCTCGGTGCGGGCCAGTTCTGCCGCTGCCGCGCGCAAGGTTGCGTCCGTCTGGGCCACGGCGGCAGAGGCCGCGCTGCGCCCCGTGCTGCGCAAGCCGGCCAGGCGCGCCTGGGCTTGCTGCTGGGCGGCCTGCGCCTGCGCCCATGCCGCGTCCAGCTCGCCCGATTCCAGCCGCAGCAGCACGTCACCCTGGCGCACGGCAGCGCCTTCGTTCACCAGCACCTGAGCCACCCGCCCGGTGATGGTGCTGCCCAAGTCCACGCGCGAAAGGGCGGCCACGCGGGCCGAAAACTGCAGCGTGCGCACCAGCGGCGCGGGTTGAACGGTGACCGCGTCCACCAACGGTCCGCGCAGGAACAGCCATGCGCCCAGCGCACCAGCACCCAGCAACACAAACCCGGCGACCACCCGCCAACGGCGACCTGCCAGCACCGAGGCTGCCCCGGTCACAGGCCCGCCTCAAACAAACCGTCGGTCTTGGGTGGCGCCACGCCCAGGTGGCGGTAGGCCGCCAGTGTGGCGATGCGCCCGCGCGGCGTGCGCTGCAAATAGCCCTGCTGAATCAGGTAGGGCTCAATCACGTCTTCAATCGTGTCGCGCTCTTCGCCAATGCTGGCCGCGATGTTGTCCAGCCCCACCGGCCCGCCATCAAAGCGGTGAATCACGGCCTCCAGCAGCTTGCGGTCCATCAGGTCAAAGCCCTGCGGGTCCACGTCGAGCATGGCCAGCGCGCGGTTGGCGATGTCCAGGGTGATGGTGCCGCTGCCCTTCACATCGGCGTAGTCGCGCACGCGGCGCAGCAGCCGGTTGGCAATGCGCGGTGTGCCACGCGAACGCCTCGCCACCTCCATGCCGCCGGCCTCGTCCATGGGCGCGTTCAACAGCCCCGCGCTGCGCTTGACGATGCGCGCGAGCTCTTCAGCGGTGTAAAACTCCAGCCGCGCCACGATGCCAAAGCGGTCGCGCAGCGGGTTGGTGAGCATGCCCGCGCGCGTGGTGGCGCCCACCAGGGTGAAGGGCTGCAAATCGAGCTTGATGCTGCGCGCCGCCGGGCCTTCGCCGATCATGATGTCGATCTGGTAGTCCTCCAGCGCGGGGTACAAGATTTCTTCCACCACCGGGCTGAGGCGGTGGATCTCGTCGATGAACAGCACATCGTTGGGCTCCAGGTTGGTCAGCAGCGCGGCCAGATCCTTGGGCTTTTCCAGAACCGGCCCGCTGGTCTGGCGCAGGTTCACGCCCAGCTCTTGCGCAATGATGTGGCTCAACGTGGTCTTGCCCAGGCCGGGCGGGCCAAAAAGCAGCACATGGTCCAGCGCCTCGTTGCGCATTTTTGCCGCGCCAATGAAGATCTCCAGCTGCTCGCGCACCTTTTGCTGGCCCACGTAGTCGTCCAGCAGCTTGGGGCGCAGCGCGCGCTCAATCGCCTCTTCTTTCGGCGAAGCGGGCGCCGCCGACACCATGCGGGGCGCGGGGGCGAAGTCGTCGGTCTGGATGCTCATGGGTTCAATCTGCAATCGTCACTTGGCCAGCGCCTTCAGCGCCAGCTTGATACCGTCGCTCACGCCCACCTCGGCTGGCAGCAGCTTGAGCGCGGCGGCCGCGTCTTTTTCACTGTAGCCCAGCGCCATCAGCGCCTGCTGAATGTCGCTCTGCACATCGCTCTGGGCCGGGCCGGCGCCGGGCAGGCCCAGGTCGGCACCGAGCTTGCCCTTGAGCTCCAGCAGCAGCCGCTCGGCGGTTTTTTTGCCAATGCCGGGCACCTTGACGATACGCCCGCTGTCTTGCGCGCTGATGGCCTGAGCCAGGTCGCCCACGCTCATACCACTGAGCACACTGAGCGCCATGCGCGGACCCACGCCCGAAATCTTGATGAGCTGGCGAAACGCCTCGCGCTCTGGCGCGGTGCCAAAGCCATACAAAATCTGCGCGTCTTCGCGCACCACAAAGTGCGTCAACAGCGACACCCTTTCACCCAGGGCAGGCAGGTTGTAAAACGTGCTCATGGGCACATCCACCTCGTAACCCACGCCATGGCAGTCGATGAGAAGTTGCGGTGGATTCTTTTCCAGCAGCGTGCCGGTCAACTTGCCTATCATTGGGGGATTCCTTGTTTCAGTCGTTGGCCGGGCCGCCCACCCACAGCGGAACCCCTTGCGGGGCCTTGGCGCAGCCAGAGCGGGGACCCTTCACCTTGATGGATTATCGGTTTGATTCTCAGACACACCTTCTCCCCGCCCGACAACCTGCGCATGGGCCACCTCTGCGGCCCCATGGACAGCCACATCCGCAGCATTGAAGCGGCCTTGCAGGTCAAGGTGGCGCACCGCTTCGAGCAGTTCCGCATCGAAGGCCCCAAAGCCAAGGCCACGCAGGCACTGGAAACGCTGCAGGCCATGTACGAAATGGCCAGAAAGCCGATTCCGGCCGAACAGGTGCAGCTCATGCTCAGCGGCGACACCGCCCTGCCCGCCGGAGGCGACGACGCGCTGGCCATGCAGACCCGGCGCGGCGAGGTGCGCGGGCGCACGCCCAACCAGGCGCGCTACCTGGAAAACATGGCCACGCACGACATCACCTTCGGCATCGGTCCGGCCGGCACCGGCAAGACGTACTTGGCCGTGGCCTGCGCGGTGGACGCGCTGGAGCGCAGCGCGGTGCAGCGCATCGTGCTCACCCGTCCGGCGGTGGAAGCGGGCGAAAAGCTCGGCTTTTTGCCCGGCGACCTGGGCCAGAAGGTGGACCCGTACCTGCGACCGCTCTACGACGCGCTGCACGACCTGATGGGCTTTGAGAAGGTGCAAAAGGCGTTTGAACGCCAGCAGATCGAGATTGCACCGCTGGCCTTCATGCGCGGGCGCACGCTCAACCACGCCTTTGTGATCCTGGACGAAGCGCAAAACACCACGCCCGAGCAAATGAAAATGTTCCTCACCCGCATTGGCTTTGGCAGCAAGGCGGTGGTGACGGGCGACGTGAGCCAGATCGACCTGCCGCGCACCCAGCTCAGCGGCCTGATCGACGCCGAGCGCGTGCTCAAACGCGTGACCGGCATTGCCTTCAACCGGCTCACCAGCGCCGACGTGGTGCGCCACCCGCTGGTGGCCCGCATTGTGGACGCCTACGACGCCCGCAGCCCCGACGCAGACGCTGGCGAAGCCTTGCCCGTGAAACGCCCCCGCCGCAAAGCGGTCTGAGACGCCCTTCGCCATGACCCTGCCCACCCTCAGCCTCTCGCTCCAGTTCGGCGCACTCACCGACGCCGCGCCCCACCGCGCCGCCCTGCCGCGCCACAAGGTCACCCGCAGCATCCGCCACGCGCTGGACGCAGATGCCGAAATCACCGTGCGCATCGTGGACGCCGAAGAAGGCCAGGCCCTGAACCGCGATTACCGCGGCAAGGACTACGCCACCAACGTGCTGACCTTCGACTACGAAACCGACCCGATGGTGATGGCCGACCTGGTGTTGTGCGCGCCTGTGGTGGCCCGCGAAGCCGCCGAGCAGGGCAAGACGCTGGCCGACCACTACGCGCACCTGCTGGTGCACGGCACCCTGCACGCCCAGGGCTGGGACCACGAAACCAGCGAGGCCGATGCCGAGGAAATGGAAGCGCGGGAAGTTGAAATCTTGGCAGGCCTGGGACTGCCCAACCCCTACGCCTGAGCTCAGGCGCTCAAACCATTCGCAAGGGAATGGTCACCGGCCCATCGTTGACCAGATGCACCTGCATGTCGGCACCAAAGCGCCCGGTTTGCACCAGCGGGTGCTGGGCCCGCGCCGCTGCCACCAACTGGTTGTAAAGCGCCTCGCCCAAAGCGGGTGCGGCCGCGCCGGTGAAGCCCGGGCGGTTGCCGCCTTTGGTGTCGGCGGCCAGCGTGAACTGGCTGACGATCAGCAAACCACCGCCCACGTCCTGCACGCTGCGGTTCATCTTGCCCGCGTCATCGCCAAAAATGCGCAACTTCAGGATCTTGGCCAGCAGCTTCTGGCCCACCGCTTCGGTGTCGTCGGGCTCGGCGCACACCAGCACCAGCAGGCCAGCGCCGATCTGGCCCACCGTTTCGCCTGCGATCACCACACGGGCTTCGCTCACACGCTGCAGCAAGACGATCAAATCAAGTCCCTTTCGTCGTCAAAGTGGGCCTCCACGTCGCTGGGCAGCAGCTGAATGGTGGCCCGCAAACCGGGTATGGCGCTCATCAGCGCCTGCTCCACACTGGCGCGCACCGCCGCTGCCCGGCCCAGCGACCAGGCCGCCGGCATGTGCATGTGCACATCGAGAAACCGGCGCTGGCCGGCTTTGCGGGTGCTCAGGTGGTCAAACCGGATGATGGCCGCCTCGCCATCCTGGCTGGCAAAAACCGCCAGGGTTTCCTGAATGGTGGCCATGATCTCGGGCTCAACCGCTTCGTCCATCAGCCCTTGCGACGAGCGCCACATCAGGTGAACGCCTTCTTTCAAAATGTTCGCGGCCACCGCCATGGCCACCACCGGGTCCAGCCAGAGCCACCCTGTGAAATGCACCATGGCAATGCCAATAACCACGCCCGCCGACGTCCACACATCGGTCACCAGGTGTTTGGCGTCGGCCTCCAGCGCAATGGAGCGGTGCTGCCGTGCGGCCCCAAACATCACCCAGGCCAGCAGGCCATTGAGCGCCGAGCTGGCCACCGACAGCGCCAGACCCCAGCCCACCTGCTGGATCGGCTGCGGGTCCAGCAAGCGGTGCGTGGCCGCCCAGATGATGCCCAGCGCCGCCACGATGATCAGAATGCCTTCGAAGCCGGACGAAAAATACTCGGCCTTGTGGTGTCCGTAGGGGTGGTCTTCGTCGGCCGGGCGCGCGGCAATGGTCACCATGACCAGACCAAACACCGCACTGGCCAGGTTCACCAGCGACTCCATGGCGTCAGACAGCAAGCCCACCGAGTCGGTGATGACCCAGGCCAGGGTCTTGAGCGTGATGGTGATCAGGGCGACCACGACCGACGCCATGAGCAGGCGCCGCGGGGTGAGGAAACGGGCAGCAATAAAGGACATGCTGGGATTGTCGCCCAGTGCCTGCGGCAGCCCATGCCAGAATCCGCCACATGAAAAAGTCCTGGCAGGCGATAGCGGCATGGGTTGCCGCTGGCTCGGTGCTCGCGGTGGTGGGCGGCGTGGTGCTCGCCCGGTTGGAAATCGACCGCCAGCGGCAGGCGTTCGAAACCGATGCGCGCATCGTGCACCGCTTGCTGAGCCAGCAGGTGGTGCAGCACGACGCGATTCTGGGCTCCCTGGCCCTGCTGCAACCCAGCCCCGAAGCCCCCGGCACAGCCCCGCCGGAGCAGCGCCTGCCAGCGCTGTACCCGCATATCCTCGCGGTGCAGCGGCGTGACCGCGGTCAAACCTGGCCCGACGCCGCCCTGAGCGCCGCCGAAACCGACTCACGCCTTGCCCGCCGCGCCGCGCTGGCGCAACCCGACCTGAGCAGCGGCCGTTACCGCCTGGTGTTCGC
Source organism: Hydrogenophaga sp. L99 (assembly GCF_058731905.1). Classification (NCBI taxonomy): domain Bacteria; kingdom Pseudomonadati; phylum Pseudomonadota; class Betaproteobacteria; order Burkholderiales; family Comamonadaceae; genus Hydrogenophaga; species Hydrogenophaga sp. L99. The sequence goes on from NZ_CM178972.1 coordinate 3,043,742, forward strand.
CGCCGAACCCACTGCCTACGCGCTGTCCATCGACGTGCGCGGCATGGTGCCCTGGAGCGACTGGCCCATGGAGCCCGAGACCAGCCCAGTGAGCGTGGCCCTGGAAGATGGGGACCAGCGCTTTGAAGTGCAGCCGGGCGACACGCGCGCACTTGCGTCGGGCGGTGGTTGGCGCTTCGAGTTCAACAAACCCCTGGCGTCTGAGAGCCAGCCCTTTCAGGTGGTTGCCCTGCGGCACATGGGCTGGGGCCAGCTGCCGTGGCTTCGCATGTTGGCGTGGTCACTGGCGGTGGCGGCGGTGCTGTCGGTGCTGGCCCAGTTGCAGCGCCAGCGCACCGCGCGCCGGAGGGCTGAAGAATTGCTGCGGCTCGGGCAGGTGGCCAGGCTGAACATGCTGGGCGAGCTGGCCGCCGGTATGGCCCACGAGCTCAACCAGCCGCTCACCGCGGTGCTCGCCAACACGCAAGCTGCCCAGCGGCTGCTGGCCGAAGACCCACCCGAGCAGGCCACCGCTCGCGACGCCATGGGCCAGGCGGTTGCGCAAGCGCGGCGCGCCGTCGATGTGGTGGGGCGGTTGCGCCGCGCGGTAGAGCGACCCGAGTCGCGCGGCGAGTCGCACCCGGTGGACCTGGCTGAAACCCTGCGCCGCGCCTTGCACCTGCTGGAACCCGAGTGCCAGCGGCGCGGTGTTGTGCCGCAGTTGCATGCACCCGAGCCGGTGCACGTCAAGGCGGACCCGGTGGCGCTCGACCAGATCGTGCACAACCTGCTGATGAACGCTTTGCAGGCGCTGGAATCGGTGAACGTGGCAGCCCGTAGGCTTACCTTGACCGTGGCGCGAAGGGGTGCCCAAGGTGAGTTGCAGGTCGCCGACTCCGGGCCGGGCATTGCGCCCGATCTCTTGCCGCGCCTGTTTGAGCCCTTTTTCTCAGCGCGCGAGGGGGGTCTTGGCTTGGGCCTCACGCTGTGCGAAACGCTGGCCAGTGGCATGGACGGGTCGCTCACCGCGGCCAACCGCCCCGAAGGTGGCGCACTGTTCTGTTTGCGCCTGCCTTTGCAGGACACCGCGACATGACAGCCATTCGCTCCAACGCCGCCGCGGGCAGCCTCCTTTCGCCCACCATCCAGTTGATTGACGACGATCAAGCGGTACGAGAAAGTCTGGCGCTGCTGATCGGTACCGTTGGGCTGCGGGTCATGACCTGGGCCGATCCGCAGGCGTTTTTGGCGCATTTCGACCGAGACGGCATTGGTGCCATCGTGCTCGATGTGCGCATGCCCGGCATCAGCGGCCTGACCGTGCTCGACACCTTGGTTGCGCAAGGCGTGGACCAGCCGGTGATCATGCTGACCGGTCACGGCACGGTGGACATGTGCCGCCGCGCCTTCAAGGCCGGTGCCGCCGAGTTCCTGGAAAAGCCGGTCGACGACGAGTTGCTGATCGAGACGCTGCAAAACGCGGTGCGCCAGCACGTGCGCTCGCGGGAGCGCCACCAGGCGGACCGCGAAGCGCGAGAGCGGTATGCGCAGCTGTCGGAGCGCGAGCGCGAGGTGCTGGGCTTCATCGTCGCGGGCTTGACCAACAAGGAAATTGGCCGCGCGCTCGACCTCTCGCCGCGCACGGTGGAAACCCACCGTGCCAACCTGTTCGCCAAGCTGCAGGCCGAGTCGCTGGCGCAGCTGATCCGCCGCTATGCCGCGCTGGTCGACGCTGAAGGTGCCACTCCGTAGTTTTACGGAGCCCCGCGCGTAGCCGCCCGAATGGCGCTGGCGGCCTCAAATTTTTACAGTTCTCCCACGGTTGATCGAACCGTTCAACACCCTGGAGAACTCCATGAAATCCTTCGCTTTTGCATCTGCCCTCGCCCTTTCCCTGATCGCCAGTGCCGCCAGCGCGCAGGCCGTGCGCACCGAAAAGAACATGTCGCTGGAGCTGGCCAACCAGATCGCCGCGGCCACCGTCGCGTCCTGTAGCGCCAGCGGCTACAACGTAACCGCCGCCGTGGTCGACCGAGCGGGCAACCTGCGCGCCCTGCAGCGCGCCGACAACGCCGGCCCGCACACCGTGGGGGCCGCGCAAGGCAAGGCCTACACCTCAGCGTCGGCCCGCAACAGCACCGGCGCCATGCTGGAGAACGTGCAAAAGAACCCTGGCGCCGCAACGCTGGTCGACATTCCCGGCTTCCTCATTTTGGGCGGTGGCGTGCCTGTGAAGGTGGGCAACGAAGTGATCGGCGCCGTGGGCGTGGGCGGTGCGCCAGGCGGCCACCTGGACGAACAATGCGCCAACGCCGGCATTGCCAAAGTGGCCGAGTTGCTGAAATGAAGACGCTGCTGCTGGCTCTGTCGCTGGCCGTGGCCCCCTTCGCCGGGCAGGCCCAGGTCGCGCCCAGCGCGGCCGAGGCCGCGGGCTACACCGGGCTGCACGCCGCGGCGCACAAGGGCGACGTGGCCAAGATCCAGCGCTTGGTGGCATCGGGCGCGGCACTGAACGCGACCGACGGTTACGGCCGTACGCCGCTGCACGTCGCCACCTTCGCCCGCCAGCGGGAAGCGGTCCGCGCACTGGTGAAAGCCGGGGCCGATCTCAACAAACTGGAGAGCGACCGCTACGACGCCGTCACCATCGCCTCGGTGGCGGACGACGAGGAAACGCTCAAGGTCTTGCTCCACTTGGGCGCCAGCGCGAAGCAGACCACCAGCCGCTACGACGGCACGGCCCTGATCGCGGCCGCGCACCTGGGGCACGACGGCGTGGTGCGGCAGTTGATCGCCGCCGGCGCGCCGCTGGACCATGTGAACAACCTTCACTGGACCGCCGTGATCGAGTCGATCGTGCTGGGGGACGGCGGAGCACGGCACCAGGTGACGCTGAAGGCGCTGATCGACGCAGGAGCGAATCTGCAGCTGGCGGACCGCAGCGGTCAGACGCCGCTTACGCTGGCAAAGGCTCGCGGGTATTCGGCGATGGTGTCGATGCTGGAGAAGGCTGGGGCGCGTTGAGTCTCTTTTCTGTCCCGCGCTACCTCATGGAACGAGCGCCAGCGCTGACCGTCGCGGGCCACCATCACCTCAGGATCGGGGCGCCAGTGCGTTCTGTGCAGTGAGGTCAAGGAGGAGGGCCGGCGCAGCCGGTCCGGGGGACACGAACGGAACAGAGCGCGCTGGCGCTCCGATCCCGCACACAACCGGGCGTGAAAAATCAGACCAAAGTCACGCGAGCAAACTTCCGTTTGCCCACCTGCACCACGTACACGCCAGCGCTCAGCTTCAAACCCTTGTCGCTGACCACAGCGGAATCGATGCGAACACCACCACCATCAATCAAGCGGTTGCCTTCGCCGTTGGACGCTACCAGCCCCGCCGCGTTGAGCAGCGCAGCAATGCCCAGAGGCACGCCAGACAGCGACACCTCGGGAATTTCGTCCGGCACGCCGCCTTTGCTGCGGTTGATGAAATCCTGCTCCGCCGAGTCCGCCGCCGCGGCGCTGTGGAAGCGCGCAGTGATTTCCTTGGCCAGCATCACCTTCGCATCCTTGGGGTTGCGACCACCCGCCACTTCCGACTTCAAAACCTCAATCTCGGCCATCGACTTGAACGACAACAGCGTGTACCAGCGCCACATCAGCGTGTCGCTGATGGAGAGCACCTTGGCGAACATGCTGTTCGGCTCCTCGGTGATCCCGATGTAGTTGTTCTTGCTCTTGGACATCTTGTCGATGCCGTCCAAGCCTTCCAGCAGCGGCATGGTCAAAATGCACTGCGGCTCCTGCCCATATTCTTGCTGCAAATGGCGACCCATCAGCAGGTTGAACTTCTGGTCCGTGCCGCCCAGCTCCAGGTCACTCTTGAGCGCCACCGAGTCGTAGCCCTGCATCAGCGGGTACAAAAATTCGTGCACGCTGATCGGTGTGCCGGCCTTGAAGCGGTCGTGAAAGTCGTTGCGCTCCATCATGCGGGCCACGGTGTACTTGGCAGCCAGCTGGATCATGCCCATCGAACCCAGCGGCAGGCTCCATTCGCTGTTGTAACGAATCTCGGTCTTGGCTGGGTCCAGCACCAGGCTGGCCTGCTTGTAATAGGTATCGGCGTTGGCCTTGATCTGCTCGCTGGTGAGCGGCGGGCGCGTGTTGTTGCGGCCAGAGGGATCACCGATCAGGCTGGTGAAGTCGCCGATCAAAAAGATCACCTGGTGCCCCAGGTCCTGCAACTGGCGCATCTTGTTCAACACCACCGTGTGGCCAATGTGAATGTCGGGTGCCGTCGGATCCAGCCCGAGCTTGATCCGCAGCGGCACCCCACTCGCCTCCGCCCTCATGAGCTTCTTCGCCCAGTCGTCCTGGGGAATCAATTCCTCACAGCCGCGCAGTGTCACGGCCATCGCCTCGCGCACGCCGTCTGTCAGTTCAAGCCCAGGAGGGGTATTGTTTTTAGAACTATCGACGTCTTTTTGGCTGGGGTTCATACGGGGTTTTTCGGATGCAATAGCCCTTGATCTGGCTATACTTTTAGAGATTGACCGTAGATTTTAGTGGCGCGATTTTTTGGGCGCTGCAAACTGTTTCAAGGCCACGCCTCAGCCAGCGGGAACCATCGTGCGTTCTGCTGTCTCCACCATGCTTTTTGCAAACCGCTACGGCGGTCTGCCTGCCGGAACCGTATTTTGACCAATTCGCTACTCAACACGCTGGCCAGTCTCGTTCAAGCCACAAGCACAAGCATCGCAAATCACCCCCGTCGCGTCATGGGCGCCATTGGTGTGCTGCTGCTGGGCACCGGGGTCACCGCTTTTGGCATCGCCCCGCTCGCGCCCGACGCATCCAAACTCCCGGTCAGTCAAGTCATTGAGTCCCTGGCGCTGGAACCCCTGGCGGTGGACACTTTTGCCGCAGCCGTGCCGCTCACGCTGTTTCGCAGCGACACCATTCGCCGCGACGATACCGCCCAAAGCCTGCTGCAGCGCATGGGCGTCGGCGATGCAACCGCCCAACAGTTTCTGCGCTCAGACCCAGTCGCCAAACAGCTTTTTTCGGGCCGCACGGGCAAGCTGGTCAGCGTGGAAACCACCGACCGTGGCGAATTGCTGCGACTGACCGCACGCTGGCTGCCCGATGACAGCCGTCAATTCAACCGGCTGGTGATCGAAAAACAGGACACTGGGCTCGGTTCGCGCCTCGAAACGGGTGAACTCACGGCATCGGCCCGACTGGCCAGCGGCACCATTCGCAGTTCGTTGTTCGCTGCCACCGATGCGGTCAACCTGCCCGACAGCGTAGCGGTCCAGCTCGCCGAAATCTTCGCTTCTGATATCGACTTCCGACGCGACCTGCGCCAGGGCGACCGTTTCAGCGTGGTCTACGAAACCTTGGAAGCCGACGGCGAAGCCATGCGGGCTGGCCAGGTGCTGAGCGCGGAATTCATCAACAACGGCCGCGAACACGAGGCCGTCTGGTTTGATGGCGAGGGCAAGAAAGGCGCCTATTACGGGTTTGACGGACAAAGCTCCCGCAAGTCCTACCTCACGTCTCCACTGGAGTTCTCGCGGGTTAGCAGCGGCTACGGCATGCGTTTTCACCCCATTTCAGGTCAGCGAAAGGCGCACCTTGGCGTTGACTATGCAGCCCCCACTGGCACCCCGGTGCGCACCATTGGTGACGGCGTGGTGACCTTTGCTGGCTGGCAGCGCGGCTACGGCAACACCATCCAGATCCAGCACAAAGAGGACAAAAGCACGCTGTACGCACACCTGAGCCGCATAGATGTGACCCGTGGGCAGCGTGTTGAGCAAGGGGACCGCGTGGGCGCAGTGGGCTCCACCGGTGCGTCCACCGGTCCACACCTGCACTTTGAATTCCGAACCAACAACGTGCCGCAAGACCCACTGGAAGTCGCACGGCAGAGCGAAAACATTCCCATCAACCCCGCCTTGCGCGCCCGCTTCGAAGCGGTAGCGCAACTGCAGCGCCTGCAGCTGGACGCAGCCGCCACCTTGCAGCAGGCCAGTGCACAGTAACAATCCGCCAAGCTGACGTCACGCCGACCTCAAACGAAAAAAGGGAGCCAGTGGCTCCCTTTTTTGCTTGGTACGAAGCTTAAACGCTGAAGCTGGAGCCACAACCGCAGGTGCTGTTGGCATTGGGGTTCTTGATGACGAACTGCGCGCCTTCCAAGTCTTCCTTGTAGTCGATCTCGGCACCCACCAGATACTGGTAGCTCATGGCATCGATCAGCAAGGACACACCATTTTTGGACATGATGGTGTCGTCTTCGTTGATCACTTCGTCAAAAGTGAAACCGTACTGAAAACCCGAGCAGCCGCCACCTTGCACGAACACGCGCAACTTCAGGTCCGGGTTGCCTTCTTCAGCCACCAGATCGGCCACCTTGGCCGCTGCACTGTCTGTAAAGACCAGCGGAGCAGGCATTTCAGTCTGGATGTTCTCGGCCATTGCGCTCATGGATCACCTCGTATCGTGGTTGCAGCGGGTGTGACCGCCACAGAAAAATAGGCGCTGCGGGTGACCGTCACCCACAACAGTATTCAATGCTATAGCAAAACGGTCGGAATTGTGCTCAGCCGTTATTTGCCGCCAATTTCAGTGTGGGTTTGTCTTCAACGCCACCGGTCATCGGCTTGAGCTGGCCAGAGATGGTGGCACCTTGGTGCATTTCCAGCGCCTTGTAAGACACGTCACCCTCAATCCGCGCCTTGGGCTGCAGCTCCAGCAGGTCAAAGGCAAACACCGGCCCCTTCACCGCGCCGTTGATGATGACGTGGTCCGCGTGAATTTGCCCGGTCACACTGGCAGACTCGCTGACCACCAAAATGCTGGGCTGTTCGTCGCTGGCCCGAATATTCCCCACCACTTCGCCATCGACCCGCAGGCCGTCGTGAAAGACCACGTTGCCATCAATGCGGGTGCCTTGGGCAATCAGGCTTTTGATCGGTGGCTGTTTTTTCTTGCCAAACATGGTGGGTCTCCAGACAGATGGGAATTTATAGCTTAACGGTTTGCACCGACTTGACGGCACCGCCTTGCAGGATTTTGGCCGTCACGACTTTCACCACCGCCAACGGGGGCACCGAAACGATACCCTCTTGCCGGAGGTAACTCTTGATCAAGACCGCCTGAGGCGCAGCCGCCTGGGCCATGGACCAAGGCTGGCCTTCCAGTGTTCCGCTGAACGTGATCTCCAGCGAGCCTTTGAATTCTGGCGCATTTTTGGCTGCCTGGATCATCAGGGCCTGCCACTTGATCTGCCCTTCAGACAGCCGCTCCACCTGCAAACCCCGAATGCTCAGCGCATCGCTGCCCGTGCCAGGGATCAGGCGCTCGAAGAAACCGAGGTCGCTTCGCAACATCTGGTTGTCGAGTTCCAGTTGGCGAATCTGCTGGGCCAACTGCTCCTGCACCGCTTTTTCTGCGGTCAGCAGGCTCTCGGATGTGTTGGACACCGATTGGGCTTTGGCCAGGTCGCTGCGCAGCTGCTGCACCTCGGCGCGCAGTTGCACCAGCTCCTGTTTGGCATTGCGGTCCAGGCCGGCAATGTCCTTGCCGACCTCAAAGGCCCAGAGCGCCAGCGCACCCGAAAACCCGAGCACCACAGCGCCCAACAACCAGCGAAACGGCCACGGCAACGCGCTGCGCACCGCCATGCGGGGCGCACTCACAGTCAGTCTTCTTCGCAACAAGCGCAAACGCATTCAGGCCACCTTTCAAAGTGCAAGCAAACGCAACAAGGCCCCAGAATGCAAAAACCGCCCCAAGACGAGCTTGAAGGCGGTTTTCGCGGCAGAAGCCCGGCGTATTAACGCTTGCTGAACTGCTTGGCGCGGCGCGCAGAGCGCAGACCGACCTTTTTACGTTCAACTTCACGGGCATCGCGCGTCACGAAACCGGCTTGCGACAGGCTCGGCTTGAGCGTGGCGTCGTAGTCGATCAGGGCGCGGGTGATACCGTGGCGCACAGCGCCGGCTTGGCCAGATTCACCACCGCCATGCACGTTCACCATCACGTCGAAGGTATCGGCGTGGTTGGTCAACAGCAGGGGTTGCTTGGCGATCATGATCGAGGTTTCACGGCCGAAATAGGACTGGATGTCCTTGCCGTTCACAACGATCTGGCCGGAGCCTTTTTTCAGAAACACGCGGGCGACGCTGGATTTGCGACGGCCGGTGCCATTGTTCCATTCACCAATCATCTCAAGGCTCCTTTAGAGTTCCAGCACTTGCGGCTGTTGGGCGGTGTGCGGATGCTCTGCACCACCGTACACCTTGAGCTTCTTGATCATGGCGTAGCCGAGCGGGCCTTTAGGCAGCATGCCCTTGACAGCCTTTTCGAGTGCGCGGCCAGGGTGCTTGGCTTGCATGTCGCGGAAGTTGGTGCCGTAAATACCGCCGGGGTAACCCGAGTGGCGGTAGTACACCTTGTCCAGGGCTTTGTTGCCCGTGACGCGGATCTTGGCTGCGTTGATGATGACGATGAAGTCACCGGTATCGACGTGAGGCGTATAAATGGCCTTGTGTTTGCCGCGCAAACGGAGAGCAACTTCACTGGCTACTCGTCCGAGGACCTTGTCGGTCGCGTCAATCACAAACCACTCGTGCGTCACGTCAGCGGGTTTTGCGCTGAACGTTTTGGTCATGAGTTTCTCTATTCAAGAAGTGGTTTGGCGGCTCTTTTCCACGGTCGGTTTTTCTCTGATGGAAAACTCTTAGGTGGGTTTGCCAGCCTCTGGTTACCCAGGCGCTGGTCTTCGTCGCGGAGCCATGCGTATCGCTGCGAAGCCTTCCATTGTACGAATAAAAGTGTCTGTGCGGCAAGTTTCGTGCGACGCGCTTGTGGCGAACGTGGCCAAAGCGCTACCATCAGCGCATGTTCAGTTACCGACACGCCTTCCACGCAGGCAACCACGCCGATGTGCTCAAGCACACCATTTTGATCGCCACCCTGCGCCATTTGATGCAAAAAGAGGCGGGCATCACCCTGATCGACACCCACGCGGGTGCCGGGTTGTACCGGCTCGATGGTGACTACACCGAAACCGGCGGGGAAGCCAAAGATGGTGTGGTGAAGCTGTTTGCGGCGCTGCGCCCGGCGGGCAAACCACCGGCCACGGCGGCACCCGCGCTGGCCGAGTACATGGACCTCATCGCCAGCTTCAACCCGTCTGGCGGCCTGCGGGTGTACCCGGGTTCGCCCTTTGTTATGCACCACCTGCTGCGTGCCGAGTCGCGCGACCGGCTCAAGCTGTTTGAACTGCACCCCACGGACAGCAAGGTGCTGGCGGCCAACATCGCACAGCTCGAAGCGGGCCGGCAGATTGCCGTGGCGCGCGAAGACGGCTTTGAAGGCATCAAGGCGTTTTTGCCGCCGCCGCCATCGGCCACCGGCTCCAAGCGCGCCGCGCTGCTGATGGACCCGAGCTACGAGGTGAAGACCGACTACGGCCGCGTCAGTGCCTGCATCCAGGAGCAGCTCAAGCGGTTCCCCACCGGCACTTACATGGTGTGGTACCCGATCATTCCCCGGCCGGAAGCGCACGACCTGCCGCGCCGGCTCAAAACCCTGTCAAACCAATCGAAGCGGCCGTGGCTGAACGCCACCCTGGCGATTGGCCAGGACCCGACGCACGGCCCCGAAGACCGCCCCGGCCTGACCGCCAGCGGCATGTTTGTGATCAATCCGCCGCACACGCTCAAGGCGGTGCTGCAAGCAGCACTGCCGCAAATGCTCGCGGTGCTGGGCCGTGGCCGCGGCCAGGGCCAGACGGTGGACTCGGGCGGCTGAGCCGCCACCCCCCGGTAAAACCCTAGTACAGCACCCCACAATTAACCGACCGATCGGTCGGTTAATTGACTATACTGCGGCTCACGCGCCCCCTCTCGGCGCAGGAGCTGCCCATGTACACGCAATCTTTCAACGTGCCGGACGATGCCGGCGAAGCCAAATCCGCAAGCCTGAAGGCTGTGCCAGCCCCGCTGGGCGAAGCCGAAATGGCATTGCAAGCGCACTTTGACGCGGTGGTGGACGCCGACGGCAAGATCGAGCCGCGCGACTGGATGCCAGACGGTTACCGCAAGACGCTGGTGCGCCAGATCAGCCAGCACGCCCACAGCGAAATCGTGGGCATGCTGCCCGAAGGCAATTGGATCAGCCGCGCGCCGAGCCTGAAACGCAAGGCGATCCTGATCGCCAAGGTGCAGGACGAAGGCGGCCACGGCCTGTACCTTTACAGCGCCGCCGAGACCCTGGGCACCAGCCGCGACCAGATGCTCGACGGCCTGCACAGCGGCAAAGCCAAATACAGCTCCATCTTCAACTACCCGACGCTGAACTGGGCCGACGTGGGCGTGATCGGCTGGCTGGTGGACGGCGCGGCGATCATGAACCAGATCCCGCTCTGCCGCTGCTCGTACGGCCCGTACGCCCGCGCCATGATCCGCGTCTGCAAGGAAGAAAGCTTCCACCAGCGCCAGGGCTACGAGGCCTTGCTGGTGATGATGCAGGGCACGGCCGAGCAAAAGGCCATGGTGCAGGACGCGGTGAACCGCTATTGGTGGAAATGCCTGGCCATGTTCGGTCCGCCCGACGCCGACAGCCCCAACAGCACGCAAGGCATGCGCTGGGGCATCAAACGCATCAGCAACGACGACCTGCGCCAGAAGTTTGTGGACGCCACCGTGCCGCAGGCCGAGGTGCTGGGCGTGACGCTGCCCGACCCGGACCTGAAGTGGAACGAAGCCCGCGGCCACCACGACTACGGCCAGATCGACTGGGACGAGTTTTGGGCCGTGGTGAACGGCAACGGACCCTGCAACAAAGAACGCCTGGCCACCCGTGTGAAAGCCCACGAGCAAGGCGCCTGGGTGCGCGAAGCCGCCATGGCCCACGCCGCCAAACAACAAGCCCGCAACCTGAAGGAGGCCGCATGAGCACCCCCGCATCCGCTTTGAAAGAATGGCCCCTTTGGGAAGTGTTTGTGCGCAGCAAGCAAGGCCTGGAGCACAAGCACTGCGGCAGTCTGCACGCCAGCGACGCGCAGCACGCACTGCAGATGGCGCGCGACGTGTACACCCGCCGACAGGAAGGCGTGAGCATCTGGGTGCTGCCTTCAAACGCCATCACGGCCAGCGAGCCCGACAGCAAAGACAGCTTCTTTGACCCGGCGGCCGACAAGATCTACCGCCACCCCACGTTTTACGAGATTCCCGAAAAAGTGGGGCACATGTGATGAAGTCCGCCGAACCGAGCGCCGCGCAGGGCCGCCCCAAGCCAGCGAGCGTCCCCTCGGGGGGCAGCGCACCACACGAAGTGGGAAGCGTAGGGGCTCCCATCGATTACCTGCTGCACCTGGCCGACAACGCCTTGGTGCTGGGCCAGCGCAACGCCGAGTGGTGTGGCCATGGCCCCATCCTCGAAGAAGACCTGGCCCTGGCCAACAACAGCCTGGACCTGATGGGTCAGGCGCGGCTGCTGTACCAGCACGCGGCCAGCCTCATCAACGCCGACCCGGCCGAGACCCAGCGCTTCGCGCACCTGCAGGGCGCGCGCCAGAATGGTTTGGTCACGGAAGACACACTGGCCTATTTCCGGGACACCGCCGAGTTTCGTAACCACACGCTGATGGAGCTGCCGCACCACGGCCCACTGGTGGGCTACGCGGTGAGCGAACGCGACTACGCGGTGACCATTGCACGCAACTTCCTCGTCAGCGCCCTCATGGCGCTGGTGTGGGACGCGCTGCAGGCGTCCAAAGACACGCATCTGGCCGCCATCGCCACCAAGTCGCTCAAAGAAGTGCGCTACCACCTGCGCCACAGCAGCGACTGGCTGGTGCGTTTGGGCGACGGCACCGACGAATCCAGCCACCGCGCACAAGCGGCGGTGGACCACCTGCTGCCCTACTGCGAAGCGTTTTGGCAGCCATCGCCCGCCGAGCAGGCTGCCGCGGCCGATGGCAGCGGTGTGGACCTGCGCGCGCTGCGTGAGCCGTGGAATGCACTGGTCAACGAAACGCTGCTGGAAGCCACGTTGAGCCGACACGATCAGCCGCATGCGGGCTACGTGACGCAGGGCCATGTGGGTGTGCATTCGGAGCATTTGGGCTTCTTGCTCGCCGAGATGCAGAGCCTGGCGCGCGCACACCCGAACGCGGTTTGGTGAGCACCATGAGCGTGGCCACCGACGCTTCGCTGCAGGCCATCGCCCAGGCGCTGGCCCACTTGTCTGACCCCGAAATCCCCGTCGTCTCGCTGACGGAGCTGGGCATTCTGCGCGAAGTGCGGGAGGGCGCAGACGGTACGCCCGAGGTGGTGATCACCCCCACTTACAGCGGCTGCCCGGCCATGGGCCAGATCGAGGACGACATCGTGGCGGCCTTGCACGAGGCCGGCCTGCCCGGCCGCGTGATCACGCAACTCGCCCCCGCCTGGACCACCGACTGGATGAGCGACGTGGCGCGCGAGAAGCTGCGCGCCTATGGCATAGCGCCACCACGCTGCACGCAAGCCGCCCCCAGCGGGGTGATGCGCTTCAGCCGCCAGGCCGTGACGGCCGAAGCCATTGCCTGCCCGCAATGCGGCTCGCACAACACCACCGAAACATCGCCCTTCGGCTCGACCGCATGCAAGTCGCTCTACAAGTGCCTCGACTGCCTCGAACCGTTCGACTATTTCAAACCTTTTTAGACAGACCCACCCCCGCGCCGGGCTTTGCCCTTCACCCCTAAGGGGGCAACGTCTGCGGCCCGGCAAAGCCGGTTCCGCGACCTTCTGGGTTTAACCATCTCCGCTGCCACAGGACCCATGCCATGACCGCCACAGCCCCCCGCTTCCACGACCTCAACATCTCCCGCGTCAGCCCCGAAGCCGCGGGTGCGGTGGCGATCTCGTTCGCCATTCCCGAGCCGCTGCGCGAGGCCTTTGCGTTCGAGCCGGGCCAGTTCCTCACCGTGCGCGCCACCATCAACGGACAGGACGTGCGGCGCAGCTACTCCATCAGCAGCCCGCGCAGCCTGCTCACACAGCAAGGCGAGCTCACGCTGGGTATCCGACCGGTCGAAGGCGGGGTGTTTTCCAACTGGGCTGCGGCCGAACTGAAGGCCGGCGACACGCTGCGTGTGATGCCGCCTGAAGGCCGTTTCACCATCCACAAGCCGCGCGCCTTGCACCGTGTGGGCTTTGCGGCGGGGTCGGGCATCACGCCGATTTTGTCCATCATGGCCAGCACGCTGGAGGAATCGCCCGACGCGAAGTTCACCCTGGTCTACGGCAACCGCCGCATGGCCAGCGTGATGTTCAACGAAGCCTTGCAGGACCTGAAGGACCGCTACCCGGGTCGCCTCACGCTGATCCATGTGCTCTCGCGCCAGGCGCAGGAAGTGCCGCTGCTGGAAGGCCGCATCGACGGCGACAAGGTGCGCGAGATCATCAGCACGCTGCTGCCTGTGGGCAGCATGGACGAGGTGTTCATCTGCGGCCCCGAGGCCATGATTGAAGCCACCGAGAAAGCCCTGCTCGACGCCGGTGTGCGCCCAGACCGCGTGCACACCGAGCGCTTCACATCGCCCACCTTGGAAGCCTTGCCCGTCGAACAGCGCCAGAGCGCGGTGCTGGGCCACCCGGCGGTGCGCACCGACGGCGAAGTCGCGCTGACCGTGGTGCTCGACGGCAAGCCGCACCAGCTGCGCATGGGCAAGGACGAGCGCGTGCTCGACGTGGCGCTCAACGCGGGCCTGGACCTGCCCTGGTCGTGCCGGGGTGGCGTGTGCTGCACCTGCCGCGCCAAGGTGATGGAAGGCGCCGTGACCATGGACAAAAACTTCACCCTGGAGCCCTGGGAAACCGACAAAGGCTTTGTGCTGAGCTGCCAGGCTCGGCCGACCACCAACAAACTGGTGGTCAGCTACGACGAGCGCTGAACCGGCCACGTTGCCCCAACAAAAAACCCGCCTTGGCGGGTTTTTTGTTGTCAGGAAACCAACGCTTTAGACCGCGGCCAGGGCCTGCTCCAGATCGGCCATCAGGTCGTCGATGTGCTCGATGCCGATCGACAAGCGGACCATGTCGGGGCTCACGCCGGCCTTCTTCATCTCGTCGGGGTTGAGCTGGCGGTGCGTGGTCGTAGCCGGGTGGCAGGCCAGCGACTTGGCATCGCCAATGTTGACCAGGCGGGTGAAGAGTTGCAGCGCGTCCTGAAAGCGGGTACCGGCGGCAATCGCATCGGACGACTTGAGACCGAAACTGATGATGCCGGAGGCACGGCCGCCCATGTACTGCTGCACCAGCGCGTGGTCCTTGTGGCCGGGCAGGCCGGCGTAGTTGACCCAGGCCACCTTGGGGTGGTTTTGCAGATGGGTGGCAATCTTCACGGCGTTGTCGCAAATGCGGTCCATGCGCAGCGCCAATGTTTCAATGCCTTGCAGGATCTGGAACGCGTTCATGGGCGAGAGCGCAGCGCCCATGTTGCGTAGCGGCACCACGCGCGCACGGCCAATGTAGGCGGCGGCGCCCAGCGCCTCGGTGTAGACCACGCCGTGGTAGCTCACATCGGGTTCGTTCAGGCGTTTGAAGCGGGTCTTGTGTTCAGCCCACGGGAACTTACCGCTGTCGACGATGGCGCCGCCGATGGTGGTGCCGTGGCCGCCGAGGTATTTGGTGAGCGAGTGCACCACGATGTCGGCGCCATGTTCGAACGGGCGGCACAGGTAGGGGCTGGTCACCGTGTTGTCCACGATCAGCGGCACACCCGCGGCGTGCGCCACTTTGGCCAGCGCGCCGATGTCGGTCACGTTGCCCAGCGGGTTGCCGATGGACTCGCAATAGATGGCCTTGGTGCGCTCGTCGATCAGCGCGGCAAACGCGGCTGGGTCGCGCGGGTCGGCAAAGCGCACCGTGATGCCCTGCTGCGGGAAGGTGTGTGCGAACAGGTTGTAGGTGCCGCCATAGAGCGTGGAGGCCGAGACGATGTTGTCACCACTCTCGGCGATGGTCTGGATCGCCGCCGTGATGGCCGCCATGCCCGAGGCCATGGCCAGTGCACCGATGCCGCCTTCGAGGGCCGCTAGGCGCGCTTCGAGCACGCCGTTGGTGGGGTTCATGATGCGGCTGTAGATGTTGCCCGCCACTTTCAGGTCGAACAAATCGGCGCCGTGCTGCGTGTCGTCAAACGCGTAAGCCACGGTCTGGTAAATCGGCACCGCCACCGCCTTGGTGGTGGGGTCCGGGGTGTAACCGCCGTGCACGGCGATGGTTTCGAGTTTCATGGGTGTCTCCTGCGAGGTTGGATGCCAACGGGGCGCGCTCATTCTCGCAGCAAGTGCACCTCGGTCACCCCGCGTTCGCGCACGCCCAGTGCGGTGGCTGCGGCGTGGCTCAGGTCGATGATGCGCTGGTGGGCGTAAGGCCCCCGGTCGTTGATACGCACCACCACCTCTTTGCCCGTGTGCACGCTGCGCACCCGCAAGCGGGTACCAAACGGCAAGGTTTTGTGCGCAGCGGTCAGCGCATGCATGTCAAAGCGCTCGCCGTTGGCGGTGCGCCGGCCATGAAAACGCTTGCCGTACCAGGACGCGCGGCCCTTGGCAAACACGGTGCCAGCATCAGTGGCCGGGCTGCGTGGTGCAACGGTTTCTGCCGCAGTTGCGGCCTCGGGCTCAACGGCCACTGAGCCGGCAGGATCAACGTCTACCGATGATGGAGCGGGCTTGGGTACTCGGGCTTGCGCTGCAGGTCTGCTGGACGGCGTGACAGGCACCGCAGCCAGTGGCACTGGCGCAAGAGCCGCTTCACCAGACGGTCTGGGCAGTGGGCTGCTGCAAGCAGCCAAGCCGAGCGCCAGCACTGCCAGCAAGGGCCGGCAGACAAGCGCCCAGTGCCGGCGCGCTGGTGCGTTTAAGGGTTCAAAGTGAAGGGGCATGGCGTTTCCTCTCTGATGTTTTTGGCCAGCCCGACAAGTTACCCCAGTTGCAGCCTTTTGATGATTTCCAGCGTGGTCGCGCTCTGGTTCATGGTGTAGAAGTGCAGCGCGGGCACACCACCGTTGCGCAGTTGGTCACACAGGTCGGTCACCACGTCCAGGCCAAAGGCCTTGATGGACGCGGTGTCGTCACCAAAGGCTTGCAGGCGCAAACGGATCCAGCGCGGGATTTCGGCGCCGCTGGCGTCCGAAAAGCGCATCAGCTGGGTGGAGCTGGTGATGGGCATGATGCCCGGCACCACCGGCACATCGGCGCCGAGCTTGTAGGCGTCGTCCACAAAGCGGAAGTAGGCGTCGCTGTTGTAGAAATATTGGGTGATGGCCGAGTCGGCACCGGCCCGCACTTTGGTGGCGTAGGCCTGCAGGTCGGCATCGGGCGACTTGGCTTGTGGGTGCACCTCGGGGTAGGCGGCCACTTCAATGTGAAAGTCGCTGCCGGTCTCCGTCCGGATGAACGCCACCAGATCGCTCGCGTAGTGAAACTCGCCGCCCATGCCGTAGCCACTGGGCAGGTCACCGCGCAGCGCCACCAGGCGCTTCACGCCCATGGCCTTGAGCGTGGCGAGCTGTTCCAGCACGCTGGCTTTGGTGGCACCAATGCACGAAAAATGCGAAGCTGCCGCCACGCCTTCGGCCTGAATGGCGCGCACCGTGTCAAACGTGCCTTGCTGCGTGGAGCCGCCCGCGCCGTAGGTGACCGAGCAAAACTCAGGCTTCACCGTGTAGAGCTGCTCGCGCACCAGGCGCAGTTTTTCGGCGCCTTCAGGCGTCTTGGGCGGAAAGAATTCAAAACTCAGGGGTAGGCCCATGTCGGGTCCTCCTTCAAAAACAGGCGTGTTCGCCGTCGCGTGCATCAATCTGCGGCGCGGGCAAACACAAAAAACTCGCGGTTCCCGTCACCGCCGGTGATCGGGCTTTCAAAGTAATCCAGCAGCGTCAGTGCGTGGTCGCGGCAGGCTTGTTCCAGGCGCTCGCGCACCACGGCGTAGCTGGCGGGGTCTTTCACCAGACCACCTTTGCCAATCTGGGCGGGCTGCAGTTCAAACTGCGGCTTCACCAGCATCAGCAGGCGGCCGCCGGGCTTGAGCAGGGGCACGATGGCGGGCCACACCAGCGTCTGCGAAATGAACGACAGGTCGCCCACGATCAGGTCAAACGCAGCCTCGCCGCCACCCGCCGCAGCCACAGCCTCGGCATCCAGTTCGCGCGCATTGCATTTTTCAATGCACACCACGCGGGCGTCCGCACGCAGCCTGGGGTGCAACTGGCCATGGCCCACGTCCACACCCACAACCTGGGCGGCCCCGCGGTGCAGCAAGCAGTCGGTAAAGCCACCGCTGCTCTGGCCCACGTCCAGGCAGCGCATGCCCGACACCGGCATAGCCACCTGGCTCAGGGCGCCGTCCAGCTTCAGCCCGCCCCGCGATACAAAGCGCGATTCGGCGCCGTCCAGCAGCTCCAGCTCCACCGTTTCGCGCAGCTCGTCGCCGTTTTTGGCAACGACTTTCCAGTCGCCGCCCGACACACGCCAACGCACGCCCGACGCAATGAGCCGCTGGGACTGAGAACGTGAAGCGGCCAGGCCGCGTTCAACGAGAAGCTGGTCAGCACGCATGAAGAACCGCAATCAAAACGAAAACCAATGCCAGTCTGGCGCGAAAAAGAGCGGCCCGCAGGCCGCTCAAACCCAGTGTGCCGCAGAGCTGGCTCGTCCCCTGAGGGGGGATACCGCAGCCGGCGCCGGGTGAACCATCAATACCGGTAGGTATTGGCCTTGTAAGGGCCCTGCTTGGGCACGCCGATGTAAGCGGCTTGCTCGTCGCTCAGCTCGGTCAACTGGGCGCCCACCTTCTTCAGGTGCAGGCGCGCCACTTTTTCGTCCAGGTGCTTGGGCAGCGTGTAGACCTTGCCCACGTCGTAACCGTCGGCATGGCAAAACAGCTCGATCTGCGCAATGGTCTGGTTGGCAAAGCTGGATGACATGACGAAGCTGGGATGGCCGGTGGCGCAGCCCAGGTTCACCAGGCGGCCTTTGGCCAGCAGAATGATTTTTTTGCCGTCCGGGAACACCACGTGGTCCACCTGGGGCTTGATCTCGTCCCAGGTCAGCTTCTCCAGCGAAGCCACGTCGATCTCGTTGTCAAAGTGACCGATGTTGCAAACGATGGCCTGGTCTTTCATGGCCGCCATGTGCTCGTAGCGGATCACGTTCTTGTTGCCGGTGGCGGACACGAAAATGTCGCACTTGTCGGCGGCGTATTCCATGGTCACCACTTTGTAGCCTTCCATCGCGGCCTGCAGGGCGTTGATGGGGTCGATCTCGGTCACCCACACCTGAGCGCTCAAGGCGCGCAGGGCCTGGGCCGAGCCTTTGCCCACGTCGCCGTAGCCGGCCACCACGGCCACCTTGCCGGCGATCATCACGTCGGTGGCGCGCTTGATCGAATCGACCAGCGACTCGCGGCAACCGTACAGGTTGTCGAACTTGCTCTTGGTCACCGAGTCGTTCACGTTGATGGCGCGGAACATGAGCGAGCCCTTGGCCGACATCTCGTTCAGGCGCAGCACGCCGGTGGTGGTTTCTTCGGTCACGCCAATGATCTGGACGCTCTTGCGGCTGTACCAGGTGGCGTCTTCGGCCAGCTTCGCCTTGATGGCGGCGTACAGGCAGGTTTCTTCTTCGCTGGTGGGGTTCTCCAGCAACGATGCGTCTTTTTCAGCGCGCTTGCCCAGGTGCATGAGCAAGGTCGCGTCGCCGCCGTCGTCCAGGATCATGTTGGGGCCTTCGCCTTCGGTGCCGGCGGCGCCAAAGTCAAAGATGCGGTGGGTGTAGTCCCAGTAGTCGGCCAGGGTTTCGCCCTTGATGGCGAACACCGGCGTACCGGCGGCGGCGATGGCCGCGGCGGCGTGGTCTTGCGTCGAGAAGATGTTGCAGGAAGCCCAGCGCACTTGCGCACCCAGCGCCTGCAGGGTCTCGATCAGCACGGCCGTTTGAATGGTCATGTGCAGCGAACCGGTGATGCGTGCGCCCTTCAGGGGCTGCTTGGCCGCGAACTCTTCGCGGATGGCCATCAGGCCGGGCATTTCGGTTTCGGCAATTTTGATTTCTTTGCGGCCCCAGTCGGCCAGGCCAATGTCGGCAATGACGCAGTCAGCGTTGAGGGCGGAAGGAATGCGTGCGTTCATGGTTCGCTCCAATACAGGTTGAATGAACCACCTTGGGCGCGAAACGCGGGCAAAAAAAAGCCCATCGCACCAGAGGTGGATGAGCGTCGTTGCATTTATTTCCGAGCCTCACGCCCCGCGCTGGCCGGTGGCCAGGGGTGCGCTGCAACGCTCCTCGGATCCCGCAATTCTAGCGCAGTCCGGCTTTTTGCGTGTGTGCGAAACTGGCGCGCTTTCATGCCCCAGTTTGCCCATTCCCCCCTTTCCAGCTGGCCCCAAGCAGCCCGCGCGCGCATTGCCGGCGTGCTGACCGACATTGACGACACGTTGACCACCGAAGGGGCCATCACGCCTGACGCGCTGGACGCCCTGCACCGGCTGCGGGCCGCAGGGCTGCCGGTGTTTGCCATCACCGGGCGCCCCTCGGGGTGGAGCGAAGCGTTTGCCCTGGCCTGGCCGGTGAACGCCATCGTGGCGGAAAACGGCGCAGTGGCGCTGTGGAGGGGCCCCACCGGGCAACTGCAGCGCGGTTACTTGCAAGACGCCACCACGCGCCGCGCCAACTTCCAGCGGCTGCAAACCGTGGCCGCACACATTCTGAGCGAGCTGCCCCACGCCCGCCTGGCACAAGACAGCGCGGGCCGAGAAACCGACATCGCCATTGACCACAGCGAACACCACCACCTACCCGCAGCAGATATTCAGCGGGTGGTCCAGCTGATGCAAAACCAGGGCCTCAACGCCACGGTGAGTTCCATCCACATCAACGGCTGGATAGGCGGACATGACAAACTGGAAGGCGCCCGCTGGGTCGTGCGCCAACAGCTCGGGCGCGACCTCGACGCGGAACTGGACCAGTGGGTGTACGTGGGCGATTCCACCAACGACGCCCGCATGTTTGGCCGTTTTCCCCACAGCGTGGGCGTGGCCAATGTGGCACGTTTCTGGCACCAGCTGCCACACCAGCCCCGCTATGTGACGGCGGGCGAGCGCGGCGCCGGCTTTACGGAGGTGGTGAACGCCGTGCTGGCCTCGCGCGCGGGCTGAACAGCACTGAGAACCGGCCAGCGGGCGCCAAACACACCGGCGTCAAGGCGCCTGCTGCGCCACCGCCGCACCGCTGGGCGCCTCGACCTTGTGGTGCGGGCGGTCAAATACCCGGTCGGCCAGGCCGCCACCCACCCACATGCCCAGCAAGGTCAGCCACGCCGTCACGGCAAAAATGGCGCCTCCCGTCATACCGGCGCCCACGGCGCAGCCGCCGGCCAGCATCGACCCAAAGCCCATCAGCACCGCGCCGATGATGTACCGCGGCATGGTGTAGCCGCCGCCAAAGCCTTCCAGCTTCCAGTCGCCGCCCACCAGCGCACCCACCAGCGAGCCCAGAAACACCCCGGGCATGAGCCCCAGACCAAAGGTCCATGGCTCGCCGGGCTCGCTCAGCACCCGCATCAGCCATTCGGCTGAAGGGCCGCTGAAGGTGAGGCCCTGAATCTGCACCGGCTCAAACGAGTTCGCCATCACCTGGTAGGTGCCGGCCCAGGCCAGCGCCACCATCAGCCCGGTGCCGATGCCGCCCGCCCATTTCCAGAAGCCCCAGCCGCTGTGGTGCGCAAAAAACAGCGCCGTGATCAACCACACCGCAGCAAACACCAGCCCATCCCAAGGGCCTGCACCCACCAGCGCCAACACGCTGCGCGCCGGGCCACCGTCCACCACCCACCAGCTGGCCATGGCCTCGCGCAGCGGCGCCAGCACCCCACCCAGCGAAGCCTGGGCCACCACCGCAAAGATCAGCCCCGACAGCAGGGCACGCAGGTTGCCGTTGGCCGACAGCACCAGCAAGCGGCTGGCGCAACCCCGCGTCATGACCATGCCCACACCAAAAATCAGCCCGCCCAGCAAAGCGCCCGACAAGCTGCCCTGGGCCGACAGCTGGCGCGCCGTGCTCACGTCCAGCCCGCCCGACACCACCAGCAGCTGCACGCCCACCACCGCCGTGGCAAAGGCCAGCAACCACACCGCCAGCTTGTCACCAAACTTGCCGTGCCAAAACTCAATGACCGCCGCACGCAGGCAAAACCGCGAGCGCTGGGCAAAAAAGCCGAAGCCCAGCCCCACCAGCACGCCGCAAAGCGCCAGCACCTTGGGTTCGCCCCGGCTCTCAATCCAGCCTGTCCAGTCCATTGCGACTCCAATTATTTGTATATGCGTATTTTTGGATGTTACGCCGAGGCCCATCCGCCGGGTTGATCTTTAGCAAACTCTGTGCAACGTTTTCAACGGGTTAAGCTCATACAACAGCGTTTTCTGAAACCCGAAAGGACCCTTCAATGGCCATTCCCTGGCTGCTGGCTCTCAAAGTCATACCCTGGGGCGACGTGATTGAGCACGCGCCCAAGGTGCTCAACGCCGCACGCAAGCTGATGGACCGCCAGCGCACCGAACCCGCGCCCGCCGTGTCCACAACCGCCACCGCCGACTGGATGGGCGAGGCCCAGCCGAGCCTGGGTGAACTCAAAAACCGGTTGATTGCGGCCCAGGTGCAGCTGGACCGGCAAGCCGAGACGCAAGAACAGCTCACCCAGACACTGGCCGAACTGGCCGAACAAAATGCGCGCCTGGTCAGCGCCGTGGAAGTGCTGCGCCTGCGCACCCGCATGCTGCTGTGGGGCGCAGCGGCGCTGGTGCTGGCCGTGGCGTGGCTGGCGTTGCGCTGAGCACCACCGCCGGGCCATCCGGCTTCAGCGCGCCCCTTGGTCAGGGCGCTGCGCGGTCAGCGAAGCGTCGCAACCCACACCGGCCGCGATCCAGCGCCGCGCCAGCCGGCGCAGCAGCGGTGCCGCCCAGCGCCAGCGCGGCCCCAGCACGCCCTCGGCATCGTTGATAGCGCCACAACGGTAAAGGCAATCGGCGTCTGCCCAACGCAGCGCGTCGCAAGCGCCCGTTCGCTTGCGCGAGATCACCTGACCCAGCGGGCAAGGCTCAGCCAGACAACACACCCCGCAACCGTTGCAGGGCGCGCCCAGCGCTGGCTGGTGCGGCGCGTCGGGGTGGATGTGAATGACTTGGTACGGGCTCAATGGCGCTCTCGATTGGGCTTCGACAGGCTCAGCCCGAACGGATGTTTCACACCCGCGCCAGCACTGGCCCCAGCACCCGGCCGGTGTGCGTGTCCAGCCGCACCACCTCGTCGGGAGGGGCTTCGGCCACCACACGGCCACCGCCACCACCGCCCTCGGGGCCCAGGTCGATGATCCAGTCGGCTTCGGCCATCACGTCCAGATCGTGTTCGATCACGATCACGCTGTGGCCGCCGTCCACTAGGCGGTGCAGCACACGAATGAGTTTTTCCACGTCGGCCATGTGCAGGCCCACCGTGGGCTCGTCCAGCACGTAGAGCGTGTGCGGCGCCTTCTGGCCGCGCCGTCCGATGTCGTCGCGCACCTTGCTGAGCTCGGTCACGAGCTTGATGCGCTGCGCCTCGCCGCCGCTGAGCGTGGGACTGGGCTGGCCCAGCGTAAGGTAGCCCAGGCCCACGTCTTTCAGCAGCTGCAGCGGGTGGCTGATGTTGGGCATGGCGGCGAAAAATTCGACCGCTTCGTCCACATCCATCTGCAGCACGTCGCCAATGCTCTTGCCCTTCCAGGTCACAGCCAGGGTCTCGGGGTTGAAGCGCGCACCGTGGCAGACCTCGCAGGGCACTTTCACGTCGGGCAAGAAGCTCATTTCGATGGTGCGCATGCCCTGCCCTTCGCAGCCGGGGCAGCGGCCTTCGCCGGTGTTGAAGCTGAAGCGGCCCGGGCCGTAGCCGCGCGCCTTGGCTTCCAGCGTGTCGGCAAACAGCTTGCGCACCGTGTCCCAGAAACCGATGTAGGTCGCGGGGCAGCTGCGCGGGGTTTTGCCGATGGGGGTTTGGTCGACTTCCAGCACGCGGTCCACCACCTCGGAGCCAATGAGCTTGTCGCAGCCGGTCCAGGTGGGGCGCTCGCCGGCGTCCCACTGCTGGCGGCCAGCGAAGGTGCTGCGCTGCGACACGGCTGCTGCCGCGTTGGTGAGCAGCACGTCGCGGGCAAAGGTGGACTTGCCGGAGCCGCTGACGCCGGTGACGACCACCAGGCGCTGCAGGGGCACGGCGACCGTGAGGTTTTGCAAGTTGTGCAGCTTGGCGCCACGCACTTCGAGCCAGTGGTTGTCGAGGGGGGTGGACGCAAGAGGTGTGGGCGTTGAAGTCGCTGAAATGGGGTCAGAGCCCGATTTCGAATTGCGTTTCGCGCTCCGTTGAGGGGACTGTCCTGAATCTGGATCTGACCCCTTTTCAGCTGTCGCCACCTCGCCAGCCGCAGTAGACACAAGCCGCCTTGGTTGCAGCGGGTGCTTCATGGCGTGCAGCAGGTAGCGCCCGGTGACGGACTCTTCGTTCGCCGACAGGTCGGCCACCGACCCCTGCGCCACCACCCGCCCACCGCGTTTGCCGGCGCTGGGGCCAATGTCGATGATGTGGTCGGCGCGGCGGATGGTGTCTTCGTCGTGCTCCACCACCACCAGGGTGTTGCCCATGTCGCCGAGCTTGTGCAGCGCGTTGAGCAAAATCGCGTTGTCGCGCGCGTGCAGGCCAATGGTGGGCTCGTCGAGCACGTAACACACGCCTTGCAAATTGCTGCCCAGCTGCGCCGCCAGGCGGATGCGCTGGGCCTCGCCACCGCTGAGCGTGGGTGCGCCGCGGTCGAGCGTGAGGTAGTTCAGGCCCACTTCTTCCAGGAAAGCCAGGCGGCTTTCAATCTCGGGCAGCAGATCGCGCGCGATGTCGGCTTCACGGCTCGTCAACACGTCCACTTTCAGCAAGCCCTGCACCCACGCGCGGACTTCGTTCACCGACAGGCGCGCCACATCGGTGATGCCCAGACCGGCCTGACCGGTCTTCGCATTGGCGCCGAACCGCACGGCGCGGGCCTGTGCGTTCAACCGCGTGCCCTCGCAGCTGGGACAAGGCTGGTCCACCAGGTCTTCCACCTCGGGCTCGGCAAAGCTCTGCTCGCGGCCGCGCTCTTTGTCGTCGCGCACCGAATCGTCCAGCGCTTTGCGCTGCTCGCGCGAGAGCGCCAGACCGGTGCCCACGCAGTCGGGGCACCAGCCGTGTTTGCTGTTGTAGGAAAACAGGCGCGGGTCCAGTTCAGGGTAGCTGGTGGCGCACACCGGGCAGGCGCGGGTGGTCGAAAACACCTCCAGCCGGCCCAGCCCCACGGTGGTGGTGCCGTCGGCCAGCGCCTGGGCCAGGCCATCGAGCGGGTGCAACACATGCACCTGCCCTTTGCCAATTTCCAGCGCCTTGGTCAGCTGCGTGCGCAGCCAGGCTTCGTCGGCGGGGTTCACCACGCCGTCGGCCACCGGCAGTTCAATGGTGTGCTCCTTGAAGCGGTCGATGCGCGGGAAACCGGTGGTGGGCAGAAACTCGCCGTCCACCCGCAGGTGGGTGTGGCCGCGCGGGCGAGCCCAGTCGGCCAGCTCGGTGTAAACGCCTTTGCGGTTGATCACCAGCGGCGCCAGCAGGCCAATGTGCTGGCCCTTGTAGCGCTGAAGAATGGCGGCGGCGATGCTGTCGGGGCTTTGCGGCATCACGGCTGCGCCGTCGTGCACGCAATGCTGGGTGCCCAGCTTCACATACAGCAGGCGCAGAAAGTGCCAAACCTCGGTGGTGGTGCCCACCGTGCTCTTGCGCCCGCCGCGCGAAAGCCGCTGCTCAATGGCCACCGTGGGCGGAATGCCATACACCGCGTCCACCTCGGGCCGGCCGGCCGGCTGCACGATGCTGCGCGCGTAGGCGTTGAGCGATTCAAGGTAACGCCGCTGGCCCTCGTTGAACAAAATGTCGAAGGCCAGCGTGGACTTGCCGGAACCGCTCACGCCCGAAATGACGTTGAACTGGCCGCGCGGAATGTCCACGCTCAGGTTTTTGAGGTTGTGCTCTTTGGCGTTGACGATGCGAATGGCGTTGCTGTGGCCCGCCTGGCGCTCCGCCGCCGCGTGCTGGCGCTGGGGCTGCTGCAGGTAATCGGTCAACCGACCTTCGTGCACCGCATGCACCTCGCCCATGGATGCCGCGTAGTCGCGCAGCGCCTTGGCCGTGTGGCTGGTGGGGTGCAGCCGCACTTCTTCCGGTGTGCCTTCGGTCACGATCAGGCCACCCGCCACGCCGCCTTCGGGGCCCAGGTCAACCAGCCAGTCGGCGGCGCGGATCACGTCCAGGTTGTGCTCGATCACGATCAGCGAATGCCCAGCGTCCAGCAGCTTGCGCAGGCTGCGCATGAGCTTGGCGATGTCGTCAAAGTGCAAGCCCGTGGTGGGTTCGTCAAACAGAAACAGCGTGCCCTTGCGCGACAACGGCTGGCGGCTGGCGCTGGCCGTTTTGGCGGCTTCGGCCAGAAAGCCCGCAAGCTTCAGGCGCTGGGCTTCACCGCCCGAGAGCGTGGGCACCGGCTGGCCGAGCTTCACGTATTCCAGGCCCACGTCCACGATGGGCTGCAGCGCACGAATGACTTCGCGGTCGCCGGCAAACAGCGCCGCCGCTTCGCTCACGGTGAGGTCGAGCACATCGGCCACGTTCAAATGCACGGTTCGGGCCGAGCCGGTATCTCCCGCTCGGGCTGAGCCTGTCGAAGCCCTTGCGAGCCCTTCGACAGGCTCAGGGCGAACGGGGGTGTGGGCGGGCCAGGTTCGCTCGATGCGCACCTCCAGCACCTCGGGCCGGTAGCGCTTGCCGTCGCAGTCCGGGCAGCGCAAGTACACGTCGCTCAAAAACTGCATTTCCACGTGCTCAAAGCCCGAGCCGCCGCAGGTGGGGCAGCGCCCGTCGCCGCTGTTGAAGCTGAACTTGCTGGCGGTGTAGCTGCGCTGGCGCGACAGCGGGGCGTCGGCAAACAGCGCGCGGATGGCGTCCCAGGCGCCCACATAGCTCACCGGGTTGGAGCGTGCGGTCTTGCCAATGGGCGACTGGTCCACAAACACCACCTCACTCAGGTGGTCGGCGCCCAGCAGGCGGTCGTGTGCGCCGGGTGCATCGGTGGACTTGCCGAAGTGCCGCAGCAGCGCGGGGGCCAACACGTCCTGGATCAGGCTGGACTTGCCCGAGCCCGACACACCGGTCACCACCACCAGGCGCTGCAACGGGAATTCAACCGACACGTTTTGCAGGTTGTGCTCGCGCGCGCCTTCCAAAATGAGCCGGTGCGTGCTGTCGGTCACCATGCGCTTGAAGCCCATGCCTACGGTTTTGCGCGCGCCCAGGTAGGCGCCGGTGAGCGTGTCGGCGCTGCGAATGGCTTCGGGCGTGCCGTCAAACACGATCTGGCCGCCGCGTTCGCCCGGGCCGGGGCCCATGTCGATCAGGCGGTCGGCGGCCAGCATCACGGCCGGGTCGTGCTCCACCACCACCAGCGTGTTGCCAGCGTCGCGCAGGCGCAGCATGGCCTCGTTGATGCGCGCCATGTCGCGCGGGTGCAGGCCAATGCTCGGCTCATCCAGCACAAACAGCGTGTTCACCAGCGAGGTGCCGAGCGCCGTGGTGAGGTTGATGCGCTGCACCTCGCCCCCGCTCAGCGTGCGGCTCTGGCGGTCCAACGTGAGGTAGCCAATACCGACCTCGCACAGGTAGCGGATGCGGGTGTTGATTTCTTCAAACAGCAGGCGCACCGCCTGCGCCTGGCCGGCACCGGCCAGGTCCGAGCCCGCCGGAACCAGCGTCTTGTCCAGTGCCGCAAAAAACACCCGCAGCTTGTCCAGCGGCAGCAGCATCAGGTCGTGCAGGCACAGGCCGGGCAAGGTTTCGAGCTGCGCGCGCGACCATTTCACGCCCTTGGGCAAATAGCGTTTTTCGGGCGGCAGCACCGCGTCGGCCTGGGCTTTGGTGCCGATGCGCCACAACAGGCTGTCCGTCTTCAAGCGTGCGCCGCCGCAGCTGGGGCATTCGGTGTAGCTGCGGTATTTGGACAAGAGCACGCGGATGTGCATCTTGTAGGCCTTGCTTTCCAGGTATTCAAAGAAACGGTCCACGCCAAACCAGTGCTGGTTCCATTTGCCGTTCCAGTTCGGCGAGCCCGTTTTCACCCAATGCTGCTGCTCGGGCGTGAGCTTGTTCCAGGGCGTGTCGCGCGGAATGCCCGCCGCTTCGGCGTGCCGCATCAGGTCGTCTTGCGCCTCTTTCCAGGCCGGTGTTTGAAACACCTTGATGGCGCCGCCACGCAGCGTGAGTTTGTCGTTGGGAATCACCAGGCCGTAGTCCACCCCGATGACGCGGCCAAAGCCCCGGCAGGCCTCACAGGCGCCCACGGCCGAGTTGAACGAAAACATCGACGGCGCGGGGTCGGTGTAGCGGATGTCGCTTTCGGGGCAATGCAGGCCGGTTGAAAACTTCCAAATGTGTTCAGCGCCCTCTTCCGGCAACACATAGACCATCAGCTTGCCGCTGCCCCGCTTGAGTCCTGCTTCGATGGCTTCCATCACGCGCGCGGGCTCGGCTGTGCCGATGCGGAAGCGGTCGGCCACCACGTCGAGCACCTTCACCATTTCGCTGGCGGCGGCGCCCTTGGCCGCTTTGGACTTGGTGGTTTTGGCGGTCTTCGCATCGGGTGCGGGTGCCGCACGCTGCACGGTGCGCTCGGCCTGCACGCGGGTGTAGCCGCTGGCGGAAAGCCATTGTTCGATTTCTTCGGGCGTGGTGCTGGCAGGCAATTCGACTGGAAACGTGACCACCAACCTTGGATCGGAACCATTTGCCCCCACGCTCCCCGCTGCGCGTGGTTCGCTGCCCCCCGAGAGGGCTGATTCACCTTGGGGCGGCCCGGCGGTGAATCCCACACAGCGCTTCTGCAGCTCGGCATAGATCGACTCCGGCGAATCGTGCCGCACTGGCAACGCGGTGTCGCGGTCAAAAAGATCGGCGCCGCGCGCGAACAAGAGCTTCAGGTGGTCGTTCAGCTCGGTCATCGTGCCAACAGTGGAACGCGAGCTGCGCACCGGGTTGGTCTGGTCGATGGCGATCGCGGGCGGCACGCCGTCCACCCGGTCCACGGCCGGCTTGTCCATGCGGTCGAGAAACTGGCGCGCGTAGGCGCTGAAGGTTTCCACGTAGCGGCGCTGGCCTTCGGCAAACAGCGTGTCAAACACCAGACTGGACTTGCCCGAGCCGCTGGGCCCGGTGACCACCGTGAGCTCGCCGGTGCGGATGTCGAGGTCGATGTTCTTCAGGTTGTGCTGGCGGGCGCCGCGGATGCGGATCAGCCCGGTGCCGCCTTCGGCAGAGCGGTTGCCATCGGCGTCGCCAGGCGCAACGGATGAAGACGGGGTGGCAGCGACTGAGGGATCGGCGGGCGGGAAAGCGTCGGACATGCAGAGGCTCCAGTGGGGGAGCCAAACATTCTACGGAGCCGCAGCCAACCCAGCGGCCCTGTACGTCATATCCACAATTTCACGACAAGGAGTCCTTCCTAAACTGGTTCTATCGTTGGAGACGTAAACATGACAAGAACAAACCCCTCGGGGGTCGCATCGCTGGCCGCGGGCCTGGCCCTTTGCCTCACCCTGAGCACCCCCGCATGGGCCCAGCTGCGCATTGGCCAGCCTTCGGGCTTTACCGGCTCGGTGGCTGCGGGCGTGAAAGAAAACACCGACGGCGCCAAGCTCTACCTGGATGCGGTGAATGCGCGGGGCGGCATCAACGGCCAACAGGTGGAGCTGATTTCGGTGGATGACAAGTTCGACCCGAAGGTGACGGTCGAGGTGGCCCGCGAGCTGGTCACCCAGCGCGGCGTGCTGGCGCTGTTTCTGAACCGGGGCACACCCCACTCGCAAGCGCTGCTGCCCCTGCTGGCCGAGCTCAAGGTGCCGCTGGTGGGCCCCAGCACCGGCGCCATGGTGTTGCACGAGCCGGTCAACCCCTGGGTGTTCAACGTGCGCGCCACCTACCAGCGCGAAGCGGCCAAGGCCATCGAGCACCTGGCCAGCATCGGCATCACCCGCATCGCCTTGCTGGAAACCGACGACTCCTTTGGTGCCGACTCGGCTGCGGGTGCCCTCAAGGGGTTTGACAAGGCAGGCTTGAAACCAGTGCTGCAAGCGAAGTTTCCTCGCGACAAGCCCGACTTTTCTGCGCTGGCCCCTCGGGTCCACCAAAGCAACGCGCAGGCGGTGATGGTGATCGGCTCTGCTGGCAACACCGCCAACGCGGTGAAAGCGGTGCGCGCTGCAGGCTCACGGGCGCAGGTGGTCACGTTGTCCAACAACGCGTCCGATGGCTTCATCAAGCTGCTGGGCGAACACGCTCGCGGCGTGATCGTGACCCAGGTGTTCCCCAACGAACGTTCGGTGGCTTTTCCGCTGATCAAGGAAGCGATGGACCTGGCCAAAGCCAAGGGGCTGGACGGCGTGTCGCCCGCCATGATGGAAGGCTACGCCGCAGCCAAGGTGCTGGTGGAAGGCCTGCGCCGTGCCGGCCCCAACCCAACACCAACCGCGCTGCGCGACGCGCTGGAGTCCATTCGCAATTTCAACATGGGCGGACTGTCGATCAGCTACAGCGCCAGCAACCACACCGGTCTGGATTTCGCTGATCTGTCCATCGTGGACGCCTCTGGGCGGTTTCGGCGCTGAAGAAAAGGGCCCACGCTCCACAGGTGCGAGGACCCCTTGCGGGCTCCGGCGCCTCGCCACTGTGCCGCGCGCGGGCTCTACCGCTCAGGACTTGACGATCAGCACCGGCACTTTGGCGTGTGTGAGCACTTTTTGCGCCACGCTGCCCAGGATGAGCGCCTTGATGCCCTGGCGGCCGTGGGAACCCATGACGACCAGGTCACAGCCTTCGGCTGCTGCGGTTTCCAGAATACCTTCGTACACCACGTTGCGCTCAATGGTGTCGCCGGCAAAGGCCACGCCTTCGGCGGCACACACCTTGCCCACCGCGTCCAGCGCCTGGCCTGCAGCGGCCTTGGCTTCGGTCAGGTAGGCCTGCAGACCCACGGCCGACGCATCGCCAATGCCGATGTAGGGAAACGGGTCGATCACGTACACGCCAATCACCTGGGCGCCCTGGCTTTTGGCCAGTTGTGCAGCGGTGCTGGCCGCGAGGGCCGCTTGCGAGGAGCCGTCGGTGGGCACGAGAATTTTTTTGAACATGGCGGATCTCCGGATGGGTGAAGGCATGACCGGTGACCGAGCGGGGTTGAACGCCCGGCCACCACGAAGAAACATCTTACCGGTCCAGGGACGCGGGGGGCTTGAGACGTATCAAGAGACGGCCCGCCAGCTGACTCAGACGGTGGCCGCACACACCTTGACCGCGCAGTATTTCAGCTCTGCGATCTTGCCCACCGGGTCGAGCGCGGGGTTGGTCAGCAGGTTGGCGGCGGCCTCGGCGTAGGCAAACGGGATGAACGCGGTGTCGGGTGGCATGCCCTGGTCCAGCCGCACCGCCAGCACCACGCTGCCACGGCGCGATTGCACCCGGGCGTTGTCGCCTGCGGCCAGGCCGCTGCGGGCGGCTGTGTCGGGGTGCAGGCTGACCACGGGGCCGGGCTCCACCGCGTCCAGCACCTGGCTGCGCCGCGTCATGCTGCCGGTGTGCCAGTGTTCCAGCTGGCGCCCGGTGATGAGGACCATCGGGTAGTCGGCATCGGGCGTTTCGGCCGGCGCCGTGAGCGCGGCGGGCACCAGCCGGGCCTTGCCGGTGGGCGTGGGGAACTGGTCGGTGAACACCACCGCGTGGCCGGGATCGTTTTCGTGGGCCACCGGGTAGGTGACGGCGCCCTCGCGCTGCAGCCTCGCCCACGACAGGCCAGCGATGCTGGGCATGAGCGCGCGCATTTCTTCAAACACGGCGCCAACGCCTTCGCTGGCTTGCGCGCTGGCCGTGCCGTCGGGCGCCACGGCGTAGGCCCAGCCCAGGCCAAGGCGCTGCGCCAGTTGTTCGGTGATCCAGGCGTCGGCCCGCGCCTCACCGGGCGCCGGCACAGCCTTGCGGCCGAGCTGCACGCAGCGGTCGGTGTTGGTCACGCTGCCGGTTTTCTCAGGCCAGGCGGTGGCGGGCAGCACCACGTCGGCCAGGCTGGCGGTCTCGGTCAAAAAGATGTCCTGCACCACCAGATGCTGCAGCCGGGCCAGGGCCTCGCGGGCATGGGTCGCGTCGGGGTCGCTCATGGCGGGGTTTTCGCCCTGGACCAGCATGGCGCGGATCTGCCCGTCAAAAGCCGCGTTGACGATTTCCACCACGGTCAGGCCGGGCTCGCTGCCCAGCGTGCCGGGCGGCACACCCCAGAGCTGTTCGGCTTGGGCGCGCACGGTGGGCTCGCTCACGCGCTGGTAGTCGGGCAACACCATGGGAATCAGGCCCGCGTCGCTCGCGCCCTGCACGTTGTTTTGCCCGCGCAGCGGGTGCAAGCCGGTGCCGGGGCGCCCAATCTGGCCGGTGATGAGCGACAGGGCGATGAGGCAGCGCGCGTTGTCGGTGCCGTGGGTGTGCTGGCTCACGCCCATGCCCCACAGAATCATGCTGTTGCCTGCGGTGGCGTAGGCGCGGGCCACCTCGCGCAAGGTGGCGCCGTCGATGCCGCACACCGGTGCCATGGCTTCGGGCGAAAAGTCGGCCACATGGGCCTTGAGCTGGGCAAAGTCCAGCGTGTGCTGCTCGATGTAAGCGGTGTTCGCCAGGCCTTCAAAAACGATGGTGTGCAGCATCGCGTTGAGCAAGGCCACGTCGGTGCCCGGCTGAAAGCCGAGGTGCTTCCACGCGATGCGGGCCAGCTCGGTTCGGCGCGGGTCGGCCAGCACCAGCCGCGTGCCTTTTTTCACTGCGTTCTTGATCCAGGTGGCACCCACCGGGTGGTTTTGCGCCGGGTTGGCGCCGATGATGAGCACGAAGTCGGCGTGCTGCACATCGCGCAGCGGGTTGGTGACCACGGCCGACCCCAGGCCTTCCATCAGCGCGGCCACGCTGGAGGCATGGCACAGCCGGGTGCAGTGGTCCACGTTGTGCGTGCCAAACGCGGTGCGGATGAGTTTCTGGAACAGGTAGGCCTCTTCGTTGGTGCCCTTGGCCGAACCGAAGCCCGCCACCGGCCCCAGGCGCCCGCGCGCGGTGGTACTGAGCATTGCGCGCTGGAAGCCGGCAGCAGCAGCGTACAGCGCTTCGTCCCAGCTGGCCTCGCGGAACAGTTCGCGCCAGTCGCGGCGCATCACGTTGAGCGGGTCTTTGGGTGCGTCGGAGCGGCGGATCAGCGGCTTGGTCAAGCGCTCTGGGCTGTGGGCGTAGTCAAAACCAAAACGGCCTTTCACACACAGTCGGCCTTCGTTGGCCGGGCCGGCCTGGCCTTCTACGTGTTCGATCTTTCCGTCGGACACAAAGTAGGTCAGCTGGCAGCCCACGCCACAAAACGGGCAGAGCGAATCCACCTGCTGCTGCGAAGCCTTGGCGTACGCACCATTGGCGGGGGCAATGGCACCGGTGGGGCAGGCCTGCACACATTCACCGCAAGCCACGCAGGTGCTGGCACCCATGGGGTCGCCCTGGTCAAACACGATCTGCGCATGGCCGCCGCGAAACGCCAGGCCCAGCACGTCGTTGCCCTGCGTCTCGCGGCAGGCGCGGATGCAGCGCGTGCACTGGATGCAGGCGTCCAGGTTGACCGCCATGGCCGGGTGGCTGGTGTCTGACGGCACCGGCGCGCGCGCCGGGAAACGCCCGGGCTGAGCGCCGGCCACCTGCGCCCAGTGGGCCAGCTCGCTGTCGTGCTTGAGCGCCTGGGTGTTGGGCGCGTCAGACAACAAGAGTTCGAGCACGGTCTTTTGGGCGGCGATGGCGCGCGGGCTTTGGGTGGACACCACCATGCCTGGCTGCGGTGAGCGGCAACACGAAGGTGCCAGCACGCGTTCGCCCGCCACCTCCACCACGCAGGCGCGGCAGTTGCCGGGGCTGCGCAGGCCATCGGTGTGGCACAGGTGGGGAATGGCCACGCCCACGCGCTGCGCCACCTTCAAAAGGCTTTCGCCCGGCGCAGCTTCCACCGGCTGGCCGTTGAGCGTGAAGGCCACAGGGGCCTGATTTTCGGACAGGTCTGCGGCATTCATGCGGTCACCTCAGCGGCGGTGGAGTCGGTGGCGTTGGCGTTACTGCCGTTCACTTCGTGTGCAAAGTAGCGCAGCACCGCGTCCACCGGGTTGGGCGCGGCCTGGCCCAGGCCGCAAATGGAGGCGTCGCGCATCACCTGCGAGAGCTCGCCGAGCAGAGACGCGTCCCACACCGGGGCCTGCATCAGCGCCACGGCCTTGGTGGTGCCGGCGCGGCACGGCGTGCACTGGCCGCACGACTCGTGTTCAAAAAATTGCATCAGGTTGAGCGCAGCGCCGCGCGCCGTGTCGTGCTGGCCGAGCACCACCACCGCCATGGAACCGATGAACGCGCCGTGCTCGGCCAGGGTGTCAAAGTCCAGCGGCACATCGGCCAGCGCCGCCGGCAAAATGCCGCCCGAAGCGCCACCGGGCAAGTAGGCGTAGAGCGTATGGCCCTCGGCCATGCCGCCGGCGTGCTGCTCCACCAGCTCGCGCAGCGTGATGCCCGCCGGCGCCAGGTAAACGCCGGGCTGGCGCACGCGGCCCGAGACCGAGAAACGCCGCAATCCGCTGCGCCCGCGCAGGCCCTGCGCCGCCAGCCAGGCACCGCCCTTGGCCACAATGTCGGGCAGCCACCAGAGCGTTTCCAGGTTGTGGGCCAGCGTGGGCCGGCCAAACACGCCGTGCGTGGCCACGATGGGCGGGCGCAGGCGCGGCAGGCCGCGCTTGCCTTCCAGCGACTCGATCAGCGCCGACTCTTCCCCGCAGATGTAGGCGCCCGCCCCCCGGCGCAGCTCGATCTGCGGCGGTGTGTAGCCAGGGTATTGCGCCGCCAGGCCCTGCAACCGGATGCGCAGCGCCACCAACTCGCGCGCCAGCAGGCCCCGCGCGTCGTGGTATTCGTCGCGCAAATACAGCCAGATGCGCTCAGCACCCACCACCAGCGCGGCGATCAGCATGCCCTCTACAACCTGCGGCGCGCCGCCATGCAGGCTGGTGAGCACATGGCCATCTTTGAAGGTGCCGACTTCGCCCTCATCGATATTGACGACCATGTAGCGCGGCCCGGGCTGCGCGCGCACGGTTTCCCATTTGCGCCAGGCTGGAAAACCCGCACCACCCAGGCCGCGCAGGTTAGAGGCCTTTAGCTCGGCCAGCACCTCGTCGGGCGTGAGCGCGCCAGACAGCAGGCGCTGCAATTGCGGCAGTTCAGAAGCCACCGGCTCGGGCAGCTGGCGCGCTCCGGTTTCGCCGCGCGCCAGCAGGTCGTTGACCGCGTCCACGCTGGCATGGGGCAGCTGGCGCTGGCCCACACACGCCGCAGGCGCCTGGTGACACTGGCCGATGCACGGCGCGGCCTGCACCCGCACGGCAGCGTTGCCTGCCAGCCGCGCCTGCAAATCGCTCAACAAGCTGTCACCACCCGCCATGGCACACGACAGGCTGGTGCACACCCGCACCACGGTGGCGGCCACCGGGGCATCGTCGTCCACCACCTCGAAGTGGTG
This sequence comes from Hydrogenophaga sp. L99, assembly GCF_058731905.1. Classification (NCBI taxonomy): domain Bacteria; kingdom Pseudomonadati; phylum Pseudomonadota; class Betaproteobacteria; order Burkholderiales; family Comamonadaceae; genus Hydrogenophaga; species Hydrogenophaga sp. L99. Next base: position 3,078,489 of record NZ_CM178972.1, read on the forward strand.
GTAGAAGCTCGCCACCTCAAACACCTCCACCTGGCTCAGGCGCAGGCGCTCGGCCAGTGCCGCCAGGTGGCCGTGGCGCAGGGCGCGCTCGGCGTCTTGCAGGCGGTGCAGGTGCTCGATCAGCAGGTCGGCACGGGGCTCCAGCCCCGCGCACAACGCGGCCACGCGCTCGCGGGCCGCGGGCGACACCTGCCGGCCCTTGGGTGCGTAGCGCGGGCGGGCGCGGGGGGGCTCAACGGCGCGAATAGGAATGACCTGGGGCGTGCGGCCAGCAGTGGGCTCATGGGGTGTGCTTGACATGTTTTCAGCGTAGCACCGGGCGCCGGTTTAAATATGTTCATAATTTCATAAAGTCAGCGCACACCCAGAACACAAAACCACTCCCCACCATGCTGCGCATCACCCTGCAACCCCAATGGCACATCGGCCACGAAGGCGCCGAAGCCCTGAATGCCAACGCCCTGCTGCAGTTGCTGGCCGCCGTGCAGTCGTCGGGCAGCATCGCCCAGGCCGGGCGCGAGGTGGGCTTGTCTTACCGGCACGCATGGGGGCTGTTGCAACAGGCCGAAACCCTGCTGGGCCAGCCGCTGTTGACACGCGGGCGGGGCCGCGGCTCGGCACTTACCGCGCTGGGTCAACAACTCATCTGGGCCGACACCCGCATTGGCGCGCGCCTGCAGCCGCTGCTGGAATCGCTGGCCGCCGAGCTGGAAGGCGAGCTGGGCCGCGTGCGGCACCAAACCCACCCGGTGCCCCGGCTGCACGCCAGCCACGGTTTTGCGGTGGCGGCCCTGCGCGAGCAACTGGCCACGCGGCGGGTGGCGGTGGAACTGCGCTACCGCAACAGCCTGGAGGCGGTGGCGGCTCTGGCGCAAGGCGACTGCGACCTAGCGGGCTTTCATGTGCCGCTGGGCGAATTTCAGCAGGCCGCCGCCCAGCGCTACCTGCAACTGCTGCGCCCTGGCGCCCACCAGCTGGTGCACTTGGCGGTGCGCACCCAGGGCCTGTTTGTGGCGCCGGGCAACCCGCTGGGTATTCGTGGGCTGGACGACCTGAAGCGGCGCGACCTGCGTTTTGTGAACCGCCCCGAGGGCTCGGGCACCCGTGTGTTGACCGAGTTGCTGCTGCAGCGCCACGGCATTGCGCCGCGCCAGGTGAGCGGCTTTGAAAACACCGAGCTCACCCACGCGGCCGTGGCAGCGTTTGTGGCCAGCGGCATGGCCGACGTGGGCATGGGCGTGCAGACCGCCGCACACCGCTTCGGCCTGCATTTCATTCCGCTGCTGAAAGAGCGCTATTTTTTTGCACTGCCCACCGAGGCTCTTGTGCGCGCTGAAATACAGCCTGTGCTGGCGGTACTGCAGTCGCCCGCATTTGTGTCGCGTGTGGCGGCGCTGAAAGGCTATGAAGCGGCAGGCATGGGGCATGTGCTGTCGCTGGCAGACGCCTTCCCTGCGTGAATGGCCCGTCAGCTGCGCCTTACACCCACCGGCAGGCGAGCGGCGGCGTCCCAGGCGCCGGACGCAAACCACGCATCACCGTCCAGGTATGCCCGCAGCATGGGCAAGGCATCCAGGCCCCAGAAGGTGTGGCCATTCACCACCAGCGCGGGCACGCCAAACAGCCCCAGCGCCAAGGCTTCGTCGGTGTTGGCGCGCAGGCGCTGCTTCACCACCTCGCTGTCAGGCCACTGCGCATCGGGCCAGGGTTTGTGGCGCTGCGCCATGTGGTCTTGCAGCAGCGTTTGCAAAGCGCCGAGCCGGGTGGCGTCGGTGGCGCTCTGGCCACCGCGCCACACGTGGTGAAACAGCTGCCCGGTAACGTAGCGGTTGGTCTCGCCGGGTGCGTCGTCGGTGGCGGTGGCCAGCCCCAGGCGCAGCAGCGCCAGCGGGTTGAACGGGTGGGCCGCGGGCAAATCCAGCGGCACACCGTGGTGCTGCGCCAGCCAGCTCACCTGGCGGTAGGTCCAGTCGCGCTTGGCGGGTATTTCGACCGGGCCCAGCTGGCCATTGGCCTTGAGCAACGCCGCAAACAGCACCGGCTTGTAGCGCACACACACGCTGTGGCCCATGAGCGCTTCGGGCAGCCGCTCAAACGCGAGGTAGGCGTAAGGGGAAATCGGGTCGTAATAAAACGCGATGTCGTGCAGGGTGTCGGTACTCATGGGCTGGCTTTCGTCAGGCGGTTTGGCGCGCTTCAATGCGTTCCCACACCACCAGCTTGTCGGCGTCGCTCAGCGCGCTCCAGGCGGCAATTTCCTGCAGCGTGCGGTAGCAGCCCTTGCAGCTGCCGTCGCGTTCGTTCAGTTCGCAAATGGACACGCACGGTGACGGCACGCCAGGGCCGGGGTGGTGCTCGCGCGCATCGCGCAGGTTGATCAGTGGGGTGGTCATGTTGGGGTGGGCTGGGCGGGCGGTGGTGCGGTCACATCGTGCACGGGCGCGCCGGTCAGGGTTTGCAGGTCGCTCGGGCTCAGGCGAAACACGCCGTGCGGGTGGCCCGCGGCGGCCCAGATTTCGTCGAAACGGAACAGCTGGTCGTCGATCAGCGTGACTGGCGGGGTGGCGTGCGCCAGCGGCGACACACCGCCAATGGAAAAACCCGTCTTGGTCTTCACAAACTCGGCATCGGCACGGCCCAGCTTGCCACCCGCTGCGCACACGATGGCCTGCACCTTTTTCTCGTCCACGCGCAGGTCGCCCGAGGTGATGACGAGCACGGCCACGTCGTCACCGGCCGGGTGGTTTTTGCGGCGAAAGATGATGCTTTTGGCGATCTGACCCAAGGACACGCCCAGCGCGTCGGCCGCCTGCTGTGCGGTGCGTGCGGCGTCGCTCAGCATCACGGGGGCGTGGGGATGGCCCAATGCAGCCAGTTCGGCAGTGACGCGCTGCACGCCGGCGGGCTGTTCTGTGAGGGTCAAATTTGCTTCACTCATGGGCGGCAATGGTAGCGGGGCGCTACCAACCCGGGTGGCGTGGGGTCAGGCGCCGGCGCGTTTCACCATGATCAGGCTGGCGCCCATGGCCATCAGCACGCCGCCAAACACGCGGTTTTGTGCCCGCCGGGCTTTGGCGGTGGCCAGCCAGCGCTGCGCGCGCGAGGCCAAAAACGCATAGCCGTGCATCACCACCAGGTCCACCCCGATCGACGTCACCAACAGAATCAGCAACTGCAGCCAGAGCGGGCGGTTGGGGTCAATGAACTGCGGCAACACCGCCACCATGAACACGATGCCTTTGGGGTTGGTCACATTGGTCATGAAACCGGTCAACACCCGCTCGCGCACCGTGGGCAAGCCGGGGTGCTTCACCAGCGCGGTGCCAGCGGCGGGCGCCTGCGCGTCCACGGGCGAACGCCACTGCTTCAGGCCGAGCCATATCAGGTAAGCCGCGCCCAACACCTTGACCACCGTGAACGCGGTGGCCGACGCCAGCAAGAGCGCTCCCACACCCACGCCCGCGATCAACAAAATGACCGCCAGCCCCAGCTGCAGGCCTGCGATGGTGGCGCTGCTCTGGCGCACACCGTAGGCCAGGCCGTGGCTCATGGACAGCACCGCGCCCGAGCCGGGCGAAATGGCGATGACCCAGGAAGCGGCGAAAAAAGCGAGCCAGACGTTCAGTTCCATCGCGCTCAGCCCTGGCGCTTGGTCAGCAAGGCCCGCGCCACGCGCGAGCCGCTCGGGCGGCCCAGGTGGTCGCTGATGAACTGGCCGGCGTCCACCAAGGCGTCCAGGTCAATGCCGGTTTCAATGCCCATGCCGTGCAGCAGGTACACCACGTCTTCGGTGGCCACGTTGCCGGTGGCACCCTTGGCGTAAGGGCAGCCGCCCAGCCCAGCCACGGACGACTGGAAGTTCCACACGCCCAGCTGCAGCGCGGCCAGCGTGTTGGACAGCGCCTGGCCATAGGTGTCGTGAAAGTGACCGCTGATGTGATCGATGTCGAAATGCTGGAGCGTCGCCTCGATGGCGGCCTGCACGCGCTTGGGCGTGCCCACGCCGATGGTGTCGGCCACGTCCACCCGCTCCACGCCGATGCTTTTCATGAGCCCCGCGAGGTAGGCCACGCGCTCGGGCGCGATGTCGCCTTCGTACGGACAACCCACGGTGCAGCTCATGGCACCGCGCACCGCGATGCCCTTTGCCAATGCCGCTTCCACCACCGGCGCGAAACGCTCGATGCTCTCGGCCATCGAGCAGTTGATGTTCTTCTGGCTGAAGGCTTCGCTGGCGGCGCCGAACACCACGATCTCGTCCGGCTGGTCGAGCAGGGCCGCCTCGAAGCCCTTGAGGTTGGGCGTGAGCACCGAGTAGCGCACGCCCGGCACGCGCGTAATGCCTTGCATCACCTCGTGGTTGTCAGCCATCTGCGGCACCCACTTGGGGCTCACGTAGCTGGTGACCTCAATCTCTTTCAGGCCGGCCGCCTGTAGGCGATGTACCAACTCGATCTTGACCGCCGCGGGCACGGGCTGCTTTTCGTTTTGCAGGCCGTCGCGCGGGCCGACGTCGATGAGACGGACTTTTGATGGGTTGGTCATGGAGGTCTCCGAAGGGCTTTACCCCCTCTCCCGCTCAGCGGGAGAGGGCTGGGGTGAGGATCGTCGTCAATAACCGCGCACGGGATCCACCACACCCGCGATGGGCAGCCCCGCCTCGAGCGCGGTGATCTTGCCCGCGATCTGCGCGATGCTTTCATCGCGCAACGTGCGTGCAGACGTGTGCGGGGTCACTGTTATCTTGGGGTGGTGCCAGAACGGATGTTCAGCCGGCAGCGGCTCGGTGCGGAACACATCCAGCATGGCGCCGGCAAGATGGCCGCTCTCCAGCAGCGCGAGCAGGTCGGCTTCGACCAGGTGCGCGCCCCGCGCCACGTTGATCAGGTAGCCGCCGGGTTTCATTTTGCCGAGCATGTCGCGGTTCAGGATATCTTGGGTATCGGCGGTCAGCGGCAGCAGGTTCACCAGCACCCGGCTGGACGACAGGAAGGTCTCAAAACCCACCTCACCGCTGTAGGTCATCACACCTTCAATGGCCTTGGGGGTGCGGCTCCAGCCGTGCACCGGGAAGTCAAACACCCGCAGCGCCTTGGCCACGCGCTCGCCCAGCACACCCAGCCCCATCACACCGACCGGGAAATCCTGCCGGTCGCGCGGCTTGCGGTACGACCACTTGCCGGCCTTCACGTCGGCCTGGTAGCCATCAAATTCGCGGAAGTGGCGAATCACGGCGTGGCACACGTATTCGGCCATCTGCACCGACATGCCTGCGTCGTCCAGTCGCACCACTTTCACGCCCGGCGGCAGCCGCAGCTTGAGCAGCGCGTCCACCCCAGCGCCAATGTTGAACAGACCCTTGAGCGCCTGTTGCTCGTCCAGAAACTGTTGCGGTGGCGCCCAGACCACCGCGTGGTCGGCCTGCGGTGCGCCGGGTTTCCACACGCTCACAGAAGCCCCGGGAAACGCGGCGCGAAGGCCGGCAAGCCAAGGCTCGGCCTTGGTGTCGGTGCAGCAAAAAATGATGTTCATGCAGCGAGCTTAACGGCGGTACGTGACACGGCTTTGGCATGAGGCCGTTCGCCCTGAGCCTGTCGAAGGGCTTCGACAGGCTCAGGGCGAACGTAGGTGAGCCATCAATCCGTCTGGATCTTCAGCAGCTCGCTGCCCTCGGCCACCTGATCACCGGGCGCGTACAGCAGCTCGGCCACGGTGCCGTCGGCGGGTGCGGCGATGGTGTGCTCCATCTTCATCGCTTCCATCACCGCCAGCGGCTGGCCTTTCTTGACCGTGTCGCCGGCCTTGACCGAGAAGCTCACCACCTTGCCTGGCATGGGCGCGGTGAGGCGGCCTACGTCGGCGGCGGCTTCACCGGCGTGGGCCAGGGCGTCTATTTCGGTGATTTGCACCGCGCCCAGCGCGCAGAAAATGTGCACGATCTCGTCGCGCTGCCAGGTCTGCACGGTCTGGCGCTGGCCCCTGAAGCGCAAGTCCATCAGCGTGCCGGTGTCCGCAGGCAGCGCGTCAAACGCCAGCACGCCAGCGGTTTCGCCAAAGGCGAGTTGCAGCGCGCCGTCGTGCAGGTAGGTCAGGCTGGCCTGCAGGGCTTCGCCTTGGTATTCAAAGTCGAAACGGCGCACGGTCAGGCCGTGCGGGCGCCAGCCGTCGCGGCGCGAAAACGGGTCTTTGCCTTCGGTGGCGCGCTCGGCCAGCAGGGTTTGCGCCACGGCGGCGGCCACGGCCAGGTTGCGACCCACCTTGTCCTGGTTGAACAGCACGCCCGCTTCGCGCGGGATCAGCGCCGTGTCCAGGGTGGCCTCTGCAAACGAAGGGCTGGCGACCACGTGGCGCAGGAACTGCACGTTGGTGGACAAGCCGACGATGCGGGTCTGCGCGAGCGCGGCATCCATCTTGGCCAGCGCCTCGGCGCGGGTGCGGCCGTGCACGATGAGCTTGGCGACCATGGAGTCGTAAAACGGGCTGATGGCGTCGCCCTCGCGCACGCCGTCGTCCACGCGCACGTCACCTCTTTCGAAGCTGGTGCAGGCGGGCTTGCGGTACACGTCGAGCCGGCCGGTGGCGGGCAGAAACTGGTTGTCCGGCGTTTCGGCGCAAATGCGGGCTTCGATGGCGTGGCCGTGAATGTGCAGGTCTTCCTGCTTCAGCGGCAGCGGCTCGCCGCTGGCCACACGCAACTGCCACTCCACCAGATCGAGGCCGGTGATGGCCTCGGTCACCGGGTGCTCCACTTGCAGGCGCGTGTTCATCTCCATGAAATAGAAGCGCATGCCGCCCTCGGGCGGCTGCTCGACGATGAACTCCACCGTGCCCGCGCCCACGTAGTTCACGGCGCGGGCCGCTGCCACGGCGGCCAGGCCCATTTGCTGGCGCAGTTCGGGCGTCATGCCCGGCGCGGGCGCTTCTTCCAGCACCTTCTGGTGCCGCCGCTGCACCGAGCAGTCGCGTTCAAACAGGTACACACAGTTGCCGTGCGTGTCGCCAAACACCTGGATCTCGATGTGGCGCGGGCGCTGGGCGTATTTCTCCACCAGCACAGCGTCGCTGCCGAAGCTGTTGATGGCTTCGCGCTTGCACGAAGCGAGCGCGGCGGCAAAGTCTTCGGCCTTTTCCACCGCGCGCATGCCCTTGCCGCCACCACCGGCGCTGGCCTTGATCAGCACCGGGTAACCAATGCGGTCGGCCTCGTGCTGCAGCATGTGGGGGTCCTGGTCGGCGCCGTGGTAACCGGGCACCAGCGGTACGCCGGCACTTTCCATCAGGCGCTTGGACTCGGCCTTCAGCCCCATGGCCTGGATGGCCGATGCGGGCGGGCCGATGAACACCAGGCCAGCCTCGGCGCAGGCGTTGGCAAAGGCTTCGTTTTCGCTCAAAAAACCGTAACCGGGGTGGATGGCCTGGGCGCCGGTGGCCTTGGCCGCGTCCAGGATGCGCTGCCACTGCAGGTAGCTGTCTTTGGGCGCGCTGCCGCCGATGTGCACCGCTTCGTCGCACGCCGCCACGTGCTTGGCGCTGGCGTCGGCGTCGGAATACACGGCCACGGTGCGCACACCCATGCGGCGGGCGGTGGCGGCAACGCGGCAGGCGATTTCACCGCGGTTGGCAATGAGGATTTTGTTAAACATGGGTAACTCCCGCGGTGAAATCGCCTGCACACGCTGCGCGTGCCATGCAATGTGATGAAACGTCCGCGGTGCGGCCGTTTTCACCGCGGTTGGCGATCAAGATTTTGGTGAACATGAGGAGTCCTAAGCGGTAGCAGAAGAAAACAAAGATTGCGCCCGGCGGAGCACCGCGCGCAGGAAACGGAACAGCGTCCAGGTGATGAACCACATCAACAGCACAGCCACAACGGCCACACCAGCGAAGATGAGCGGGTGGTTGCTGGCGAGCCAGACGATGGCAAGGACCAGACCGTCTTCCACGAAGCTCATGACCACGTTGGAAAACGGCTCGGGCGAGGTGTTGATGGCGGCGCGCGTGGTGGTCTTGGCGGCCTGCGCGGTGGCGGCCAGGCTGCCACCCAGCAGCGCACCCACCAGGGCCATGGTGCTGCCATCAGCGCCCAGCGCCCCGGCGGCCAGCGCAGCGCCAGCGGGGATGCGGATCACGCTGTTGACCATGTCCCACAGCGAATCCAGGCCGGGGATCTTGTCGGCAAAAAATTCCACAAACAACAGCGCGCCGCTGGTGGCCAGCAGCGCCGGATGCTGCAGCACCTGCAGGCCCTCGGGCAGCGGCATCCAGCCGATCCAGCCCGCCATGCCCACGATGAAAACCACCGCATAGAGCCGGAAACCGCTGGCCCATCCGAGCGCGGCGGCCAGGGCCAGCAGGCTGGGCATGTCAAGCCGGCTGGCAGCCTCGCCCACCCCGGCACCCACGGGCGCACCGGTGCCCAGGTGGATGCCCACGCTGTGCAGCCAGTTGACGGCGGAGGTCCAGAGCGTGTCCAAGAGCGGTTCCTGTCGGGTGGTGCTGGCTCAGCTCACAGCCAAGCCGGCTTGCGCTTTTGCAAGAAGGACTGAACGCCTTCGCGGCCTTCCTCGCTGGCGCGAATGTCGGCAATGCCTTCCACGGTGGCGGCGATCAGGCTGGCGTTGATCTCACGCTCGGCCACGTCCAGCACCAGGCGCTTGCAGGCGCGCACCGCCGCCGGGCTGGCGTTGCACAGCGCTTGGGCCAGCTCGTCCACCTTGGCGCTCAGGGCCTCGGGGCCGTTGACGAGTTCGTGCACGAAACCGATGCGGTGCGCCTCTTGTGCGCTGAAGCGCTCGGCTGTGAGGAAATAGCGGTGCGCGGCACGCGCGCCCATGGCGCGGATCACGTAGGGGCTGATGGTGGCCGGGATCAGGCCCAGCTTTACTTCGCTCAGGCAGTAAGTGGCGCTGTCCACACTCACCGCCATGTCGCACGCGGCCACCAGACCCATACCGCCGGCGAACACGTCGCCCTGCACCGCGGCCATGGTGGGCTTGGGGCATTCGTAGATGGCTTTGAGCATGGCGGCGAGCTGGCCTGCGTCGGCCACGTTTTCATCGCGCGTGTAGTCCGCCATGCGGCGCATCCAGTTCAGGTCGGCGCCGGCGCAAAAGGCCGGGCCGACAGCGGCGAGCACCACGGCGCGCACGTCGTCGCGCTGGCCCACGTCTTCAAACGCGGCTTTCAGCTGCTGGATCACTTCGTCGTTGAAGGCGTTGCGCACCTCGGGCCGGGTGAGCGTGATGCGGGCGATGCGGTCCTGCACCGCGATGGTCAATGCTGTGCTCATGGTTTCTGGGCTTCCAGTTGAAGGTGGTAAACCCAATCCAGCTCGGGCGCGGGCTGGCCCAGCGCCGTGAGCGCGGCGGTGATCTGGCCGCGGTGGTGGGTGGCGTGGTTGAACACATGCGCCAGCGTGGCCGCAAACGGCAGCGACTGCGGCACGCCCTTCATGGTCTTGTAGTCCAGTTGGCCGTCAAAACGTTCGGCGGGCCAGGTGGCGATCAGGTGTTCCCAGTTGGCAGCACCGCCTTTGAGCGCCTGGCCCAGGCGTTCGCGGTCGGGCTCCACTTCGGTGTCCAGCCCCAGCAGCGGCGAAGCGCCCTTGGAAAAACGCGCATACCAGAGCAAATGCTCGCCCACCAGCAGGTGGTTCAACGTGCCGTGGATGCTCTTGAAGAACAGCCCCACGTCGCGCTTGTAGTCGTCGTCGGACACGCGCGAGACGGCATCGAGCAAACGGTGCGTGGCCCAGACGTGGTAACGCGCCTGTCGGGTGAAATGGGCAATCGGATCCATGCCGGTGCTCACATGCGGAACAGGCCGAATTTCGTCTCGGGGATCGGGGCGTTCAGCGACGCACTCAGGCCGAGCGCCAGCACACGGCGCGTGTCGGCCGGGTCGATCACGCCGTCGTCCCACAGGCGGGCGGTGGCGAAATACGGGTGACCCTGCACCTCGTACTGCTCCTTGATGGGCGCCTTGAACGCGGCTTCTTCTTCCGCGCTCCACTGGCCGCCCTTGGCCTCGATGCCGTCGCGCTTCACTGTGGCCAGCACGCTGGCGGCCTGCTCACCGCCCATCACGGAAATGCGCACGTTCGGCCACATCCACAGGAAGCGCGGGCTGTAGGCGCGGCCACACATGCCGTAGTTGCCGGCGCCGAAGCTGCCGCCAATGATGATGGTGAACTTGGGCACCGCGGCGGTGGCCACGGCCGTCACCATCTTGGCGCCGTTGCGGGCAATGCCTTCGTTTTCGTACTTGCGCCCGACCATGAAGCCGGTGATGTTCTGCAGGAACACCAGCGGCGTCTTGCGCTGGCAGCACAGTTCGATGAAGTGCGCGCCCTTGAGCGCCGACTCGCTGAACAGGATGCCGTTGTTCGCAATGATGCCGACCGGCATGCCTTCGATGCGTGCAAAGCCGCAGACCAGGGTGGTGCCGAAGCGCGACTTGAACTCGTCGAAGTCCGAGCCGTCGACGATGCGGGCGATGATCTCGCGCACGTCAAACGGCTTGCGGGTGTCGGTCGGGATCACACCGTACAGCTCCTCGGCCGGGTACAGCGGCGCCACCGGGTCGATGGTGGTGATCGGTGGCACCTTGCGGGCGTTGAGGTTCTTCACCGCCTGGCGCGCCAGCGCAATCGCGTGCAGGTCGTTCTGCGCCAGGTGGTCGGCCACACCACTCAGGCGCGTGTGTACGTCGCCACCGCCCAGGTCTTCGGCGGTGACCACCTCGCCTGTGGCGGCCTTCACCAGCGGCGGGCCACCCAAGAAGATGGTGCCCTGGTTCTTGACGATGATGGTCTCGTCGCTCATGGCCGGCACATAGGCGCCGCCCGCCGTGCACGAGCCCATGACGACCGCGATCTGCGCAATGCCCTGCGCGCTCATGTTGGCCTGGTTGAAGAAGATGCGGCCGAAGTGGTCCCGGTCGGGGAACACCTCGTCCTGGTTCGGCAGGTTGGCGCCGCCGCTGTCCACCAGGTAGATGCAGGGCAGGCAGTTTTGCTGCGCCACTTCCTGCGCGCGCAGGTGCTTCTTGACGGTCAGCGGGTAGTAGGTACCGCCTTTCACTGTGGCGTCGTTGCAGACGATCATGCAGTCCACACCGCTCACGCGGCCCACGCCCACGATGACACCGGCGCAGGGCGCGCTGTCGCTGCCGTCGCGGTCCGGGTACATGCCCATTGCCGCCAGCGGGCTCAGCTCCAGAAACGGCGTGCCCGGGTCCAGCAGCATCTGCACGCGGTCGCGCGGCAGCAGCTTGCCGCGCGCGGTGTGTTTGGCGCGGGCGGCCTCGCCACCGCCAAAGGTGGCTTTGTCAATTTGCGCCTTCAGGTCGTCCACCACCGCGCGCATGGCGGCGGCGTTGGCCTGGAAGTCGGCGGAGCGGGCATTGAGTTTCGTGTCGAGTGCAGGCATGGCGTTCTCTGGTTCAGGCAGTTTTTTGTTCGGCCAGCCCGAGCTGGTCCTTCATGGCTTCGCGGATCTTGAATTTCTGGATCTTGCCGGTCACGGTCATGGGAAAGGCGTCCACAAACCGGATGTGGCGCGGCACTTTGTAGTGGGCGATCTGACCTTTGCAAAAGGCGCGCACCGCGTCTTCGTCCAGCGTCTGGCCGGGCTTCACGATGACCCAGGCGCACAGCTCTTCGCCATATTTGACGTCGGGCACGCCAACCACCTGCACGTCTTGAATGGCGGGGTGGCGGTACAAAAATTCTTCGATCTCGCGCGGGTAGATGTTTTCGCCGCCGCGGATCACCAGGTCCTTGATGCGGCCGACGATGTTCACATAGCCCTCGGCGTCCATGGTGGCGAGGTCGCCTGTGTGCATCCAGCCGGCGGCGTCAATCGCCTCGGCGGTCTTGGCCGGGTCGTCCCAGTAACCGTGCATGACCGAGTAGCCGCGCGTGCACAGCTCGCCCGACTGGGCCGGTGCCACCACCTCGCCACTGTCGGGGTTCACGATCTTGACCTCCAGGTGCGGCTGCACCGTGCCCACGGTGGACACGCGCTTGTCCAGCGGCGTGTCGGTGCTGCTCTGGCAGCTCACCGGGCTGGTTTCGGTCATGCCGTAGGCAATGGTGATTTGCGAGAGGTGCATGTCGTCCACCACGCGCTGCATCACCGCCGTGGGGCACGGCGAGCCGGCCATGATGCCGGTGCGCAACGTGGAGAGGTCGAACTCCTTGAAACGCGGGTGGTCCAGCTCGGCGATGAACATGGTGGGCACGCCGTGCAAGCCGGTGCAGCGTTCGTCCTGCACCGTCTGCAACACGGTGAGCGCATCAAACCCGTCGTTCGGGTAGACGATGGTCGAGCCGTGCGTAAAGCAGGCCAGGTTGCCCAGCACCATGCCGAAGCAGTGGTAAAGCGGCACGGGGATACACAGGCGGTCGGCCGGCGTGAGCTGCATGCACTCGCCAATGAAAAAACCGTTGTTCAGGATGTTGCGGTGCGTCAGCGTGGCGCCCTTGGGGAAGCCCGTGGTGCCGCTGGTGAACTGGATGTTGATCGGGTCGGTGGCCTTCAGCGTGGCCGCCACCTGCGCCACGCGCGAGTCGGCTGCGTCGCCTTGCGCCAGCAGCGCCGAGAAGCGCAGCAGCCCGGGCTCATCATTGCCCTGCCCGGCTTCGTCGATCCACACCACGGTGCGCAGGTTTGGCAGCTGCTGCGCTTGCAGCGCGCCCGGCTGGCCATGCGCCCACTCGGGCGCCAGCTCGCGCAGCATGCCCAGGTAGTCGCTGGTCTTGAACTGCGCCATGGTCACAAGCAGCTTGCAGCCCACCTTGTTCAGCGCGTACTCCACTTCCGAAGTCCGGTAAGCCGGGTTGATGTTCACCAGCACCAGGCCCACCTGCGCCGTGGCCAGCTGCATCAGCACCCACTCGGCGTTGTTGTGTGACCAGATGCCCACGCGGTCGCCCGGCTGCAAGCCTTGGCGCAGCAGGGCGCTAGCCAGCTGGTGCGCGGCTTGTTGCAACCCGCGGTAGGTGTAGCGCCGCCCCTGGTGCACGCTCACCAGCGCCTCGTGCTCGGGCTGGCGCGCCACCATGGCGTCAAAAAACGCGCCAATGGTCTGCTCGATCAGCGGCACGTCGGTGGCGCCTTGCGCTTGGCTGCGCACCAGGGGTGCAGCGCCAAAACCGGTCTCGCTCATGGGTGGTGTCTCCTCTGGGGCTGTGCCCCGGTTCACGCCGGGCACAAAGCGCAAGCATAGGAGCTTGGCCAGCAACCGACTTGCCAGAATGGTTGCAAATCGTGCCACGTTGCGGGCACACTGGTACCCATGGCAAACCCGAACCCTGCGGCTTCATCGCAACCCCTGCCCGTGGCCGACCAACGCCCAACCAAGGCCGCGACGCCCATTGCGTTTGTGAACGCCATCGCGGCGGCCTATGCGCAGCAAGGAAAAAGCCCGGCACACGCCTTGGCCCAGGCACAGATTGCGCCAGCCCTGCTGAACGACGCAGGCTCGCGCATCACGGCGGCGCAAATGGAGGCGGTGTCGGGCGCTGCCATGCGCGAACTGAACGACGAAGCCCTGGGCTGGTTTGCCCGCCCGCTGCCTTGGGGCAGTTACGGCCTGCTGGCCCGCGCCTCGCTCTCATCGCCCACGCTGGGCGTGGCGCTCAAGCGCTGGTGCCGCCACCACAGCCTGCTGGCCAACGACATCACGCTGGCGGTCACCACATCGGAGTCGGTCGCCAGCATCTCCATCACCGAGCACCGCACGGCGGGTCCCATCGCCCCGGGCGGCGCCCTGCGCGAGTTTTGCCTGGTTTCCATGCTGCGCAACATCCACGGCCTGGCCTGCTGGTTCATCGACTCGCGCCTGCCGCTGCTGGGCGCCCAGTTTCCTTTTGCGCCACCGGCCCACGCCGAAGCCTATGGCGTGCTGTTTGACGGCCCGACCGACTTTGGCGCAGGCCCGGCCGCCATCCGCTTTGACGCGCGCTACCTGGCGCTGCCGCTCAAGCGAGACGAGGCAGCGATGAACCAGATGCTGCAACGCGCCCTGCCCCTGACCGTGCGCGCCTACCGACGCGACCGGCTGCTGGTGCCACGCGTGCGCCAGGTGCTGATGAGCCAGCCGCTGGACGCCCACAACGCCAACGACCTGGCCGCGCGGCTGGGCCTGTCAGCCCGCTCGCTGCACCGCCAACTGAAAGAAGAAGGCGCCTCATTGCAAACGCTGAAAGACGAGGTGCGAAAACAGCTCGCATTGACACTGCTGCAGCGCACAAACCGCCCCATCAAACAGGTGGCGCAGGCCACCGGCTTCCAAAACGAGAAGAGCTTCATGCGCGCTTTCAAGGCTTGGACAGGTCTCACGCCAGCCGAGTGTCGCCAGCACGACTCAAATGCGGCCCTGGGGCATGAAACTTCTTCAAACGCCCAACAAAAATCATTCACGCGCTGACGCTATGCCCATGGGCTGGTGTTTGCCACCAGGCACCGTGCTTTTCACTCTGAAAACCGGGGAAAAACAGGGCGAAAAATCCGCCCCAAAAAACGCATCGCAAACCCCTGGCGGAACCGTCCCTCAAGCCGAAAAAAGCCGCCAAAAACAGGCGCCTAGGGTAAATCCTTAGCCAAGGTATGCCCAAAATATTCGGTTGAGCGGTTCTACTAACTGGCCTCAAGCGGGATTGCTTGGGCCATGCCGTTTCTGCGGCAAATGGCCCGAACCGGGGCTTGAGCCCATGCGAAAGCGAGGCTTCTCGACGGCTGAAAAGCCACTTGCGGTCTGCTCTTGCGTCTTTCGAAAACTTACGGAGATTTCCAACATGAAACACCAGTTGAAAGCCCTGGCCCTTGCCGCCTCCATGGCCGCCATCAGCCTGCCCGCCACCGCCCAGGAAAACGTGCGTTGGGGCATTCCCATGTCCTTCGGCTCCAACCTGACCGCGCTGGGCGACACCATGCCCTGGGTCTCGGACCAGCTCAAGAAAGTTTCCGGCGGCACGGTCAACCTGCAGGTGTTTGAACCCGGCAAGCTGGTGCCTGCGCTGGGCATTTTTGATGCCGTGTCCTCCGGCAAGGTGGAGGCTGGCTACAGTTTCATGGGCTACGAGCTGGGCAAAGTGCCGGTTTCGGCCATCTTTGGCGCCCTGCCTTTCGGCATGGAAACGCCCCAGTTTTCTGCCTGGATGTATTTCGGCGGCGGCGACGCGCTGCTGAAAGAAGCTTTCAAGCCCCACAACGTGTACCCCATCTTCTGCGGCTCCATCAGCCCCGAAGCGGCTGGCTGGTTCCGCAAGGAAATCAAGACCCCCGCCGACCTCGTGGGTCTGAAGTTCCGCGCCGCCGCACTGGGCGGCAAGATCTACCAGAAGCTGGGGGCCTCGGTCACCATGCTGCCTGGTGGCGAGCTGTTCCAGGCGCTGGAAAAAGGCGTGCTGGATGGCACCGAGTTCTCGCTGCCCACCGTGGACGACCAGCTGGGCTTTGCCAAAGTGGCCAAGAACTACTACCTGCCAGGCTGGCACCAGCCGTCCACCAACCAGTTCCTCTATGTGAACATGGCCGCCTGGAACAAGCTGAAGCCACAGACCAAGGCGCAAATCGAGACCACCTGCACCGCCGGTGTGACCATCGCCATGTCCAAGGCCGAAGCCTTACAGGGCGACGTGCTGGTCAAGTTTGAGAAGGAAGGCGTGAAGCTGCACCAGTTCAACAAGACCATGCTGGACGCGTTCGCCAAGGCATCCAAAGAAGTCATCGCTGAAGAGTCGGCCAAAGACCCGATGTTCAAGAAGGTGTACGACAGCATGTCGGCCTTCCAGAACAAGAACCGCAAGTGGCACGATCTGGGCTACCTGCCCCGCGACTACAAGTAAGGTATTGATGAGATTGGCAGCGTTGATCGCTTAGAAGGATTTTGGAATGAAGAACATGACGCACAACGCTGCCCCGCTGGAAGCAGGGCCTTCGGGCCTTGCCCTTCCCACCACCGCTTTTTCACGGGCTGCCGACCGGGTCATCACCTGGTTCGGCGAGCTTGCCTCGGCCTTGTGGCTGGTTTTGGTACTGGTGATCGTGGTCCAGGTGATCGCTCGTTACGTCTTCGGTGCCGGCTCGATCATGATGGAAGAGCTGCAATGGCACCTCTACGCCATTGGCTTCATGCTGGGCATTTCGTTCACCGAGGTGAAGGAACGCAATGTGCGCATCGACGTGCTGGCCGAGCGCTTCACGCAACGCACCCGCCAATGGATCGAACTCTTCGGCCTGACAGGCCTGCTCGTTTTTTGTGGCGTGGTGGTCTGGTACGCCATTCCGTTTTTCTGGTCGTCTTACGAGCTCAATGAGGTGTCTGCTGCGCCCGGTGGCCTGCCTTACCGCTGGTTCATCAAGTCCTTCCTCATCACCGCGTTTGTGTTGCTCGCCCTGGCCGCCATCAGCCGGCTGACCCGGGTCTGGGCCGCGCTCTTCACCACCCACAACGCATAACAAAGGGAAGACACGTGCTGCCTTTTTACGAATTCCTCGCCATCGGTCTGATGGTGACCTTCATCCTGGCGCTGTTCACCGGTTACCCGGTGGCCTGGCTGCTGGGCATTCTCTCGCTGGGTTTTGCCGCCCTGGGCATTTTTCTGGGTGACAGCTTCGGTTTCGACACCTTCCTCATGACGAGCTGGGCCAAGTTCTCGGGGGTGGTCGACCGGTTTGACGCCATCATGTCCAACTGGGTGCTGGTCTCGTTGCCCATGTTTGTCTACATGGGCCTCATGCTCGACCGCTCGGGCGTGGCCGACACCATGATGCGCAACTTCGTCAAGGTGTTTGGCGGCCTGCGCGGTGGCCTGGGCCTGACGGTGATCGTCATCGGCATTTTGCTGGCCGCGTCCACCGGCATCGTGGGCGCTTCTGTGGTGCTGCTGGCTGTGCTGTCCATGCCCATCATGCTGCAAAACAACTACAACAAGGCGCTGGCCTCGGGTGTGGTGGCGGCTTCGGGCACGCTGGGCATTCTCATTCCACCGTCCATCATGCTGGTGCTCATGGCCGACCAGGTGTCGGTCTCGGTGGGCGACCTCTTCATGGGCGCGCTCATTCCCGGCGTGGCGCTGGGCCTGCTGTACATGATTTTTGTGGTGATCGTCGGCTTCGTTCGCCCCGACCTGGTGCCACCACGCCCGGCCGACGCCGAGAAGCTGACCGCCCGCCAGGTGGGCATCGCCTTCCTGTCCACGCTGCCCACGTTTGGCCTGATCCTGCTGGTGCTGGGCTCCATCTTCTTCGGCGTGGCCACGCCCACCGAAGCCTCGGGTCTGGGGGCCTTTGGCGCCATCTTGCTGGCCGCAGCCAACCGCAAGCTGAGCTGGTCCGTCATCCGCCAGGTGGGCATCGAAACCACGCTCACCACCTGCTTCATCTTCGCCATCTTCATTGGCGCCACGGTGTTTGCCTATGTGCTGCGCCTGATCGGCGGCGACGAGCTGATCGCCGAGTTCTTCAAAGGCCTGGGCCTGGGCCCCACCGGCCTGGTGCTGGTGGTGCTGCTGGTGGTGTTCATTGCCGGCTTCTTCCTCGACTGGTTCGAGATCGTGCTGATCATCTTGCCGTTGCTGGCTCCCGTGATCAAACTGGCCGGGCTCGACATGACCTGGTTCCTGATCCTGGTGGCACTGATGCTGCAAACCTCGTTCCTCACACCACCGGTGGGCTTCTCACTCTTCTATCTCAAGGGCGCGGTACCCAAGGGCGTGACCATCCGCGACATCTACATCGGCGTGATCCCGTTCGTGCTGCTGCAAATGGCCATGGTGGCGCTGTGCTTCATGTTCCCGCAAATCATCTTGTGGCTGCCGCAGCAGATGTACGGCGGCGGTTGACGCGCTGCACCCCAACAAAAAAGGGCCCTCGGGCCCTTTTTTGTTGCATTCAAGCTTGCCAAAAGCAGGCCAGCTCGTCCAGGTGGTGCAGCACCCGAGCCACCGGCAAGCCGGCAAACGCGCGGCCATGCCCTTCAGGGCAATAGCCCCACACGGTGGCGCCGGCGTCCAGCCCGGCGCGTGCGCCGGTGGCCGTGTCTTCAATCACCAGGCAGCGCGCCGGGTTGGCGCCCAGGTGGGCGGCGGCGGCCAGGTACACGTCGGGCGCAGGTTTGGAGCGTGGCATGTCGTGCCCGCTGAAGATGCGGTCTTCAAAATACGGCGCCATGCCCGCCATGCCGATCTGCATCACCACCTTGGGCCGGTCGGCGCCAGAAGCGCAAGCAATGCGCCCCGCCGTGTGCGCGTGCGCCGCCATCACGGCTTGCAGCGCGCCGTCCATGGCCCGGAGTTCGGCGCGCAGGCGCTGGTCGCGCCGCGCATAAAAGGCGCGCATCCAGTCTTCGGTGAGCGGGCAGCCGGTTTCCGCCTCGATGCGCTGGCGCTCGTCGCGCACCGCCTTGCCAATGAAGATGTCCATGCACTCGGCCTGGCTCAAAGCCCAGCCAGCCTCGTTCAGCATCTGGCGCAACACGCCGTTGGTGATGGGTTCGCTGTCCACCAGCACGCCATCGCAGTCAAACAACACCGCCTCAAACAGTTCGCTCACTTCAGGTCTCCGTCCACATAGAACCAGCGTCCGCCTTCGCGCACAAAACGGCTGGTCTCGTGCAAGCGCTGCCCGCGCCCGCCCAGCCGCGAGCGCGCCACAAACTCAACTTCGGCATGGTCAGCATCCATGGCGCGGTGGTTTTTTACCTCCAGCCCCAGCCATTTCACGCCGGGCTCCAGCGCCAAGTCGGCAGGCCGGGTGCTGGCGTGCCAGGTGGCGGCCAGATGCTCCACGCGGCCCAGCACAAAGGCGGTGTAGCGCGACCGCATGAGGCTCTCAGCGTCGGGCGCGGGGGTGTCTTGGCCTAAAAAGCGGCCGCAGCAGGCCGTGAACGCACAGGCTTTTCCGCGCGCATCCACCCGCCCGCAAGGGCATGCCCGCGTCACGCGCGGGTCGCCTTGCTGCGCGCCTTGTGCGCTTCCAGCGATTCGGTTGGTGCGCTTTGCTTGAGCCATTCGGCAAAGCCGCCGTCGATGTGGGCGACGTTGGTCATGCCCATGTCTTTCAAGGCCTTGGTGGCCAGCGCACTGCGCCAACCCGCACCACAAAACAGCACGAACTCCTTGCTCTCGTCGCCGAACGCCGGTTTGAAATAGGGCGACTCGGGGTCGACCCAAAACTCCAGCATGCCCCGCGGCGCATGCAAAGCACCTGGCACAGTGCCCTCGCGCTCCAGCTCACGCGGGTCGCGTATGTCCACCACCTGCAAGCGCGCATCGCCCGCTACCAGGCGCTCGCGCACCTGCGCCACGGTGTAGGTGGTGATCTGCGCGGTGGCTTCGTCCACCAGCGCCCGGAATCCTTTGGTGATCGGCATGAAAGTCTCCTGTTAAATAACCAAACGCAGAAGCAAACGAAAAACAAGCCCGCAGCCGGAGCAAGTGCCTCAACCCAGGATGCCTTGCAACCGGCTTTGCCGGGGCGCAGGCATCGCCCCCTTGAGGGGGTGACGCGCCCTTGGGCGCGGCGCGGGGGTGAGCCTCTACTTCCTCCAGAAATGCGCCGTGAACAGCACCAACACGGTGAGCAGCTCCAGGCGGCCGAGCAGCATGGCAAATGTCAGCACCCAGATTTGAAAGGGATGCAGGCCACCAAAATTGCCAGCCGGGCCGACCTCGCCCAGACCGGGGCCAATGTTGTTCACGGTGGCCACCACGGCTGAAAAGGCGGTCACGATGTCCAGCCCGGTGAACAGCAGCACCATGGTCAACCCCATGATGGTGGCGCCGTAAATGAGCATGAAACCGAGCACCGCCGTCATGACCGACATGGGCATGACACCGCCCCCCAGCGTGACCGGGTTCACCACGCGCGGGTGGATGATGCGCACCAGCTCACGCCGCGCCTGCTTGATGAGCAAAATCATGCGCACCATCTTGATGCCGCCGCCGGTGGAGCCCGCGCAAGACACAAAGGACCCCAGGAACAGCAGCAACACCGGGGCAAAAACGGGCCACAAGGAATAGTCGGTGGCCGAATACCCGGTGGTGGTAGCCAGAGACACCACATGAAATGCGCTGGCGCGCAACGCCTCGGGGAAGCTGTCGTACACGTTGTGTGCTGCCAGCAGCACCGCAATCACCGCAATGGAGCCCAGCAGCACGCCGAAGTAGGTCCGGATCTCACGGTCGCTGGTCAACGGCCGCAGCGAACGGTTGCGCAAGACGATGAAATAGCGCATGAAGCTGATGCCGGCCAGCGCCATGAACACCACGGCCACCCACTCGACGGCGGGTGAATTGAAATGGCCCAGGCTGGCGTCGTAAGACGAAAAACCGCCCAGGCCCATGGTGGTGCACATGTGCATGAAGGCGTCGGCCCAGCTCATGCCAGCCCAGCGGTAGGCCAGAAAACAAGCCCCTGAAAAGAGGAAATACACGCCCCACAGGCCGCGTGCCGTCTCGGCAATGCGGGGCGTGAACTTGGTGTCTTTCATGGGGCCCGGCGTTTCGGCCTTGTAGAGCTGCAAGCCGCCCAGCCCCAGCAGGGGCAACACCGCCACCACCAGCAGCATGATGCCCAGGCCGCCAATGAGCTGCAGAAAGCAGCGCCAGACGTTGGCCGACACGGGCAAGTCGTCCAGCCCGGCGAGCGCTGTGGCCCCGGTCGCGGTGAGCGCGCTCATGGCCTCGAAATAGGCCTTGGTCCAGGTGATGTCGGGCACGGTGAACATCAGCGGCAAGGCGGCATACGCCGGCAGCACCAGCCACACCAGGTTGACGAGCATGAAGCCGTCTTTGGGCATGAGTTCACGCCGGTGCCGCCGGGTGGCCCACCACAGCAGCAGGCCACTGGCCGCCGTCAGGCCAAAGCCCTTCGCCCACACCAGGGTGTGGTGGTCCGCATCCAGAGCCCAAGCCCAGGCCAGCGGCACCAGGAAGGCCGCAGAAAACGCCACGAGAATGCGCGACAGTACCGAGAGAACAGGCAGCAAGCTGTACATGTTTGAAGTTATTTGCGCCAGAAACCCGGCGTGAACAGCACCAGGAAGGACAGCATTTCCAGCCGCCCCAACAGCATGGCCGCTGAGCATATCCAGGTCTGGAAGTCGGTGAGCCCTGCAAAATTGCCCGCAGGCCCCACTTCGTTGAGCCCAGGCCCCATGTTGTTGACGCTCGCCACGATGGCGGTGAACGCCGTGTCAAAGGGCATGTCGGTCAACAGCAACACCATGGTGAGGCCAATGATGGTGCCCCCATAAACCAGCATGAAGCCCAGCACCGAAAAAATAGTGCTGTTTTCAACCGTGTGGCCGCCCAGCGTGACCGGATGCACAGCACGCGGGTGCACGATGCGGCGCATTTCGCGTCGGGCCTGCTTCACCAAAATGACCATGCGCGCCATTTTGATCCCAGCACCCGTGGAGCCTGCACTGGTGGCAATGCCCGACAGCATGATCATGTACAGCGGCGCGAACACCGGCCACTGGGTGTAGTCCACCGTGGCGTAGCCGGTGGTGGAGCCGATGGAAATGACATTGAACAAGGCCATGCGCAGCGCTTCGCCCGGGTCGCTCAGGGTGCCTTTGAAGAGCAGCAGGCCGGCCACAAAGACACCCGAACCCACCAGCAAGCCCATGGAGCCGCGCCACTCGGCATCGCGCCAGATGCGCCCGGGCTGGCGCTTGGTGATGGCCACGAAATACAAGGCAAAGTTGCAGCTGGCGATGAGCATGAACACAATGGCCACCCATTCCAGCGCGGGCGACTGAAAGTGCCCAAAGCTGCTGTCGTAAGACGACAGGCCGCCCAGACTCAGCGTAGAAAACATGTGCGTCCATGCGTCCAGCGGTGTCATGCCAGCCAGCCAGTAAGCCAGCACACAGGCGAGCGACAACAGGCAATACACGCTCCACAGGCCCTTGGCGGTTTCGGTGATGCGGGGCGTGAGCTTGGCATCTTTCATGGGGCCGGTGGCCTCGGCCCGAAACAACTGGCTACCGCCCACGCCCAGCATGGGCAAGATGGCCACCGCCAGCACCAAAATGCCCATGCCGCCGAGCCATTGCAAAAAGCAGCGCCACAGATTGATGGAGCCCGGTAGGGTGTCCAGCCCCACCAGCACGGTGGAGCCGGTGGTGGTCAGCCCTGAAATGGCTTCGAAGTAGGCGTCGGTAAACGACATCGGCGCGGCCGTGCCCGAAAAATAGAGCAGCAACGGCAGACTGGCAAAGAGCGGCAGCAGCGTCCACACCAAGCCCACCAGCAAAATGCCGTCGCGCGTTTGCAGCTCCAGTTGCCGACCCACTTTCCAGACCGCCGAGCGCATCAGCAGCCCACAGGCGAACGTGACCAACATAGCCAGTGGATAGGCCGCCTCGGCCCCGTCGTGCGTCCACACCGAGACACCCAAAGGCACCAGCATCGTGAGGGCGAACACCATGACGATGACCCCGAGCACGGGGAAGATGCGCAAAAAGGGCATGGACTTCAGCCGAAGAACGTGGCGCCAACCTGAAACAGCTTTTCCACATCGCGCACCAGGCGCTTGTTGGGAATGAAGATGATGACGTGGTCGTCGGTTTCGATCACCGTGTCGTGGTGCGGCATCAGCACCTCGGACTTGCGGCCTTCACCGCGCACGATGGCCCCAATGCGCGTGCCCTTGGGCAGCTTGATTTCTTCCACCCGGCGCCCCACCAGTTTGGAGGTTTTCACATCCCCCCGCGCCACGCCCTCCAGCGCCTCGGCTGCCCCGCGGCGCAGGCTGTGCACCGCAGCCACGTCACCCCGGCGCAAGTGGGTCAGCAGCTCGCCAATCACCGTCTGGGCCGGCGAAATGGCAATGTCGATGGTGCTGCCCTGCATCATGTCGGCGTAGGCACGGCGGTTGATCAGCGCCATGACGCGGCCCGCGCCGAGCCGCTTGGCCAGCATGGACGACATGATGTTGTCTTCGTCGTCGCTGGTGAGCGCCAGAAACAAATCCATCTCACCCACGTTTTCTTCCAGCAGCAGGTCTTCGTCGGCGCCGTCACCATGCAGGATCAGCATGCTCGACGGCAGCTGGCTGGCCAGGTATTCGCAGCGCTTTTTGTCCTGCTCGATGAGCTTGACCTCGCACTGCCCCACCAGCGAGCGCGCCAGGCGCAAGCCCACTTTGCCACCGCCGGCGATCATCACGCGCTGCACCGGCTTGTCGATGTTGTGAATGGCGCCCAGCACGTAGCGGATCTTGCGGGTGTCGGCCAGCACGAACACCTCGTCGCCCGCCAGAATGCGGGTGGTCTTGGTGGCTTCCATTTCGGTGTCGAGCCGGTACAGCGCGACCACCCGCATTTCGGCGTGGGGAAAGCGGTCGCGAAACTCGCCAATGGTGTGCCCCACCAGCGCACCGCCGTGGGCTGCGCGCATGGCGATCAGGCTGGCGCGGCCGTCGGCAAATTCCAGCACCTGCAAGGCTTCGGGGTAGCTGATGAGCTGGTGGATGTAGCGCGTGACCGACTCTTCCGGGCAGATCACATGGTCCACCGCAAAGCCGTTTTTACCCAGCAGCTCGTCGCCTTCCAGGAACTCCGGCGAGCGCAGCCGGGCGATGGTGCTGGGCACATTGAAAATATCGTGCGCCACCTTGCACACCACCAGATTGGACTCGTCGGCTGCGGCGCAGGCGATCAGCATGTCCGCATCTTGAGCGCCCGCTTCGCGCAGCACCGACGGCTGAATGCCGTTGCCGACCACACCGCGAAGGTCCAGCCGGTCTTCCAGCAACCGCAACCGCACCGGGTCGTGGTCAATGACCGTGATGTCGTTTTGCTCAGAAACCAGGCTCTCGGCGACGCTCTCGCCCACGCGGCCCGCGCCCAAAATGATGATGTTCATAGGGGATATGGTACCCCCCGCGCCGGCTTCGCCGTCACCCCCCAGGGGGCGATGCGAGTGGCCCGGCAAAGCCGGTTCCACCGCATCCTGGGCGAAGGCATGCCGCGCCGGAGGATGAAATTGGATTCGTTGCGTGCGCTCCGAAAACTTTATCGAGGCGCGTGCCTTCAACCGAGGGCACCGCGGAACCGGCTTTGCAGGGCCGCCAGTGCCGCCCCCTTGAGGGGGTGACGCCGAAGGCGGCGCGGGGGTGGGGCTGGCTACAGCGCCCGGGAGATCAAAATCTTCTGCACGTCGCTCGTGCCTTCGTAGATCTGGCACACACGCACGTCTCGGTAAATGCGCTCGACCGGGAAATCGCTCACGTAGCCGTAGCCGCCAAACACCTGGATCGCGTCGCTGCATACCTTCTCTGCCATTTCGCTGGCAAACAGCTTGGCCATGGCCGCTTCTTTCAGGCACGGCTGGCCCGCGTCGCGCAATGCGGCAGCGTGGTGCGTGAGTGCGCGGGCAGCTTCAATCTGGGTCGCCATGTCGGCCAGCCGAAAGCCCACGGCCTGGTGGTTGAAAATGGGCTGGCCAAAGCTCTCGCGCTCCTTGGCGTATTTCACGGCACATTCAAACGCACTGCGCGCCATGCCAATGGCTTGCGAAGCAATGCCGATGCGCCCGCCTTCGAGTGCGCTCAGGGCAATCTTGTAGCCCTCGCCCTCGCTGCCGATCAGGTTTTCGGCGGGAATGCGGCAGTTGTCGAAATTGATCTGCGCGGTGTCGCTGCTGTGCTGACCCAGTTTGTCCTCGAGCCGCGCCACCACGTAGCCGGGCGCGCTGGTGGGCACGATGAAGGCGCTCATGCCTTTCTTGCCCGCGCCCTTGTCGGTCACGGCGATGACGATGGCCACATCGCCGTTTTTGCCGCTGGTGATGAACTGCTTGACGCCGTTGATCACGTATTCGTCGCCCTGTTTGACCGCCGTGGTGCGCAGCGCCGAGGCGTCAGACCCCACGTGCGGCTCGGTCAGGCAAAAGGCGCCCAGCATCTGGCCGGCGGCCAGTGGGCGCAGCCACTGCGCTTGCTGCTGGGTATTGCCGTAGCGCATCAAAATGGCGTTGACTGGGCAGTTGGTCACGCTGATCACGGTGCTGGTGCCGCCGTCACCGGCGGCAATTTCTTCCAGCACGATGGCCAGGGTCTGGTAGCTCAACCCCGCACCGCCCAACGCCTCGGGCACGCAAATACCGTAAGCGCCCAGCTCGGCCAGGCCCTTGTGCACGTCTTTCGGAAAGTGGTGGTCCTTGTCCCATTTCGCAGCGTTGGGCCACAGCTGTTCCTGGGCAAAAGCGCGCACAGCGTCGCGGATCATCACTTGGTCGTCGGTCAGCAGCATGGTGGTGCTTTCAGCAGAGTTCGATGGCCATGGCGGTGGCTTCACCGCCGCCAATGCACAGCGTGGCCACGCCCTTTTGCTTGCCATGCGCCTGCAAAGCGTGCAGCAACGTCACGAGGATGCGAGCACCGCTGGCGCCGATGGGGTGGCCCAGTGCGCAGGCGCCGCCGTTCACGTTCACCTTGTCGTGCGGAATGCTCAGCTCGGTCATGAGCGCCATGGGCACCACGGCAAAGGCTTCGTTGATCTCCCACAGGTCCACGTCGGCCACGGCCCAGCCGGTCTTGGCGAGCAGCTTCTGCGTGGCGCCCACCGGTGCGGTGGCAAACCAGTTAGGTTCCTGCGCATGGGTGGCGTGGCCGACGATGCGGGCCAGTGGCTTCAGGCCCTGCGCCTGGGCGGTCGACTCGCGCATCAAGACCAGCGCGGCCGCGCCGTCGTTGATGGACGAGCTGCTGGCGGCGGTGATGGTGCCGTCTTTCTTGAACGCGGGTTTGAGGCTGGTGATCTTGTCCAGCTTGACCTTGCCCGGGCCTTCGTCGGTGCTGACCACGCGCTCACCGCTGCGGTCTTTCACCGTCACCGGCGCGATTTCTTTGGCAAACGCGCCGCTCTCAGAAGCGGCTTTGGCGCGGGTGACGGAGGCGATGGCAAAGGCGTCTTGCTGTTCGCGGGTGAAGCTGTATTTGGCGGCGCAGTCTTCACCAAAGGTGCCCATGCTGCGGCCGGCTTCGTAAGCGTCCTCCAGTCCGTCGAGCATCATGTGGTCGTAAATTTTGTCGTGGCCCATGCGGTAGCCGCCGCGGCCTTTGAGCATGAGGTAAGGCGCGTTGGTCATGCTTTCCATGCCGCCGGCCACCATGACGGTGGCGCTGCCGGCGAGCAGCATGTCGTGCGCGAGCATGGTGGCCTTCATGCCCGAGCCGCACATTTTGGACAGCGTCACCGCGCCGGCCGACAGCGGCAAGCCGCCCTTGAGCGCGGCCTGGCGCGCAGGAGCCTGGCCCTGGCCAGCCATCAGGCAGTTGCCGAACAACACTTCGTCGACCAGTGCCTTGTCCACGCCGCTGCGCGCCACCGCAGCCTGGATGGCCACGCCGCCCAGGTCGTGTGCGGACTGGGAAGCAAAGTCGCTCTGAAACGAACCCATGGGGGTGCGTGCGGCGCCAACGATAACGATGGGATCGGTGTGAACAGTCATGAAAATCTCCTTGAAAAAAAGGTCAATTTGGCTGCGGCAGTCGGCCGCTTGGGCAGTGGCGCCCGTTGTGGATCTTCTGGTCTGGCGGTCTTACAGCGATGCGTCGCGGCGTTTGGCGGCCACACCCGCCAGCGCGGTCTGGTAGATCGCGTCCAGATCGCCGGTGCCATCCACCGTCATCAGCATGTCGCGCAGCAGGCCGTCGCTCAGCGCGTACACCCAGGCGTGCAGCGTGAGCGATTGGCCCCGGCTCCAGGCGTCTTGCACCACGGTGGTCTGGGCCACGTTCATCACCTGCTCAATGGCGTTGAGTTCGCACAGCACCTCCACCCGGTGCGCCGCCGGCGTGGCGCCCAGCAACACAGCGTGGCGGTCGCGCACGTCCTTGATGTGGCGCAACCAGTTGTCGGCCAGCCCCACGCGGGTGTCGTTCAGCGCGGCCTTTACGCCGCCGCAGCCGTAGTGGCCCACCACCATCAGGTGTTTCACCTGCAACTGGTCCACCGCAAACTGGATGGTGGACAGGCAGTTCAGATCGGTCGGCACCACCACGTTGGCCACGTTGCGGTGCACGAACACCTCGCCCGGCGCCAGGCCGGTGATCTGGTTGGCCGGCACGCGGCTGTCCGAGCACCCAATCCACATGTACTGCGGGCTCTGCTGGGCCAGCAGGTCGGTGAAAAACGTGGGCTTTTCGCGAACCATGGCCGCAGCCCATTCGCGGTTGTGGTCAAACAGGTCTTGCAGCGATGCGCTCATGAAATATCAGGTGGTGTTGAAACGGTGCCGCCATTGTGGAACAAGCCCGCGCCAGCGAAGCTGGTCAGCAGGTTTCGGCAAACAGTTCGCGGCCAATCAGCATGCGGCGGATTTCGCTCGTGCCGGCGCCAATCTCGTACAGCTTGGCGTCGCGCCACAGACGGCCCAGCGGGTACTCGTTGATGTAGCCGTTGCCGCCAAAAATCTGCACGCCCTCACCCGCCATCCAGGTGGCTTTTTCGGCCGTCCACAAAATGACGGAAGCGCAGTCTTTGCGCACCTGGCGCACGTGTTCGGTGCCCAGCAAGTCGAGGTTTTTGGCCACGGTGTAGGCAAACGAGCGGCCCGCCTGCAGCACGGTGTACATGTCGGCCACCTTGCCCTGAATGAGCTGGAACTCGCCAATGCTCTGGCCAAACTGCTTGCGGTCGTGGATGTAGGGAATCACGTTGTCCATCACCGACTGCATGATGCCCAGCGGCCCGCCGGTGAGCACGGCGCGCTCGTAGTCCAGGCCGCTCATGAGCACCTTGGCGCCCATGTTCAGGCCGCCCAGGATGTTCTCGGCTGGCACTTCCACGTTCTGGAACACCAGCTCGCCGGTGTGGCTGCCGCGCATGCCGAGTTTGTCGAGCTTTTGCGCGATGCTGAAACCGGGCATGCCTTTTTCAATCAGGAAGGCGGTGACGCCACGCGCGCCCATCTCGGGCTCGCTCTTGGCGTAGACCACCAGGGTGTCGGCGTCGGGGCCGTTGGTAATCCACATCTTGTTGCCGTTGAGCAGGTAGTAGCCTCCCTTGTCTTCGGCCTTGAGCTTCATGCTGATCACGTCGGAGCCCGCACCGGGTTCGCTCATGGCCAGCGCGCCCACATGCTCCCCGCTGATGAGCTTGGGCAGGTACTTGGCCTTTTGCTCGGGCGTGCCGTTGCGGTTGATCTGGTTCACACACAGGTTGCTGTGTGCACCGTAGCTCAGGCCCACCGAAGCGCTGGCACGGCTGATCTCTTCCATGGCAATCATGTGCGCCAGGTAGCCCATGCCGGCGCCGCCGTCGGCTTCGGGCACAGTGATACCCAGCACGCCCAGGTCGCCCATCTTGCGCCACAGGTCCATGGGGAACTGATCGTTGCGGTCGATTTCGGTGGCACGCGGTGCGATCTCGGCTTGCGCGAAATCGCGCACCGCGTCGCGCAGCGCGTCGATGTCTTCACCAAGCTGAAAATTGAGGCCGGGCAGGTTGTTCATGGGGTGTTTCCTGAAGGGTTTGGGATATGGGCGCCCTCAACAAGAGCGCACGCGAGAAAAATCAATACGTCTTGGGCACCGGCACCAGCGTCTGCTGCATCACCGCGCAATCTGTGCGCTTGCCGTCGGCGGCCACATGCACCACGTCGGCCATGGTGACGATGATGCGCTTGCCGCCCTTGAGCACGCGCCCGGTGGCCTGCAGCTCACCACCTTGAAAAGCCGCGAGGAAGTTGATCTTGTATTCCACCGTGGTCACCTCCATGCCCTCGGGTGCCACCGTCAAGCCGGCATAACCGCCCGCAATATCGGCCAGCGCGCCCATGGCACCGCCATGAAAACCGCCTTGCTGCTGCGTCACGCGGTCCGAATACGGCAATGCCAGCGTCACCGTGCCGGGCGCCACGGCCAGCAGGCGCACGCCGAGTTGCTGCATCATGCCCTGGCGGTCCAGACTGGACTGCACGCGCTGGCGCAGGGCGGCGTGTTCGGTAGAGGCTGAGGTCATGGCTTGGTTGACGTTTACGTAAACGTCAATTATGCGCGAATCGCCGCCGGGTCGGCAAGTCGGGGCAACCCTGATGACCAGCGAGCACAGGCACGGGGCGGCCCGCCGGATATGCTTCAAGCCCCATGCCCTACACCCTGCCCGCCCCGGTCCACAGCGAACTGATCATCAAGAAGAGCCGCTTTCTGGGCTGCGTGGAATCGGTCCCGGACCGCCAGGCCGCGCTGGCCCGTGTGGCGCAATTGCGCACTGAACACCCCAGCGCCACGCATGTGTGCTGGGCGCTCATGGCGGGCGGGCATTCAGCAGCCAACGACGACGGCGAACCCGGCGGCACCGCTGGGCGCCCCATGCTGGAGGTGTTGCGCCACCAAGACCTGGAAGGCGTGCTGTCCACGGTGGTGCGCTACTACGGCGGCACGCCGCTGGGCACGGGTGGCCTGGTGCGGGCTTACACCGACAGCGTGGCGCAGGCGCTGCTGAAGGCTGAAAAAATACCGGTGGTGCGCCACCTGACGCTGCGCTGCGTGCTGCCCTACGCGCTGGAGGGCTGGCTGCGCCGCGAGCTGGACGCGCACGGCGCCAGCCTGCTGGACGTGGCCCATGGCGAGGGGGTGAGCGCCACCCTGCGCGTGCCCGAGTCACACGCTGCGGCGCTGGTGCAACGCATCAACGACGCGGGGCAAGGCAAAGTGCTGTGGCTCGATGCGCCGGAAGACGTCGACGGTTGAGCGCAGACCGCAAACGGGTCAACCGGCTTTGCCCGCCTTGTCCAGTTTGGCCAGCAAAACACGCGCTTCCTTTTCGTGCACTTTCACCTCGTCCAGGTTGGCCACGAGATCGGCCATTTGCTCTTCCAGCTGGCGCCGGTGGTCGGCCAGAATCGTCAAGAACTTGCGCAACTGCGGCCCGGTGTCGCGCGGGCTGTCGTACATCTCGATGATTTCCTTGGCCTCGCTCAGCGACAGCCCCAGGCGTTTGGCGCGCAGCGTGAGCTTGAGCCGGGTGCGGTCGCGCGCGCTGTAAACCCGGTTGCGGCCACCCGGACCTTCGCGCTGCGGCTGCAGCAGCCCCATGTCTTCGTAAAAGCGAATGGCGCGCGTGGTCAGGTCAAACTCGCGCGCGAGGTCGCTGATGGTGAAGGTCGTCTGGGTCGCCATGGGGGCTGTTGGGGCTCGGTGGGTCGTGTCGGGTTGCAGACAGGGCGCTGGAGCACCGCTCCGTAGAATGGCCCGAATCTTGACGTTTACGTTAACGTCACTCTGAGCCATCTTACCGGAATCACCCACCCATGCAGCCAGACAAAGCGCAACTTGAAGCACGCCTGCACTACCCCCAAGGGGATGCGCTGCCAGAGCCGGGCCGTGCCCTCACCGTGGTGCCCGGTGTGAAGTGGCTGCGCATGGCGCTGCCGTTTGCGCTGGACCACATCAACCTCTGGCTGCTGCGCGACAACCACGGAGGCCGCGAGGGCTGGACCGCCGTGGACTGCTGCATCGCACACGACGCCTCCAAAGCCCAGTGGGAAAGCATTTTTGAACACGAGCTGGAAGGCCTGCCCATTTTGCGGGTGGTGGTGACGCACATGCACCCCGACCACATTGGCCTGGCGCACTGGCTGTGCCAGCGCTGGACCACCGAGCAAGACGACTGCCGCCTCTGGATCAGCGCCACCGACCACGCCATGGCCAGCATCGGCAGCCACAGCACCACCGGCTTTGGCGGTGAAGCAGCGGCCGCGTTTTTTGCCTCGCAAGGCCTGACCGACGCCGACCAACTGGCCCAGATCCGGGGCCGTGCCAGCTACTACCCCAACCTGGTGCCGGCCGTGCCCCGCCAGTACCGCCGCCTCATGGACGGCGGACAACTCAGTATTGGCGGCCACGCCTGGCACTGCATCAGCGGCTACGGCCACGCGCCCGAACACATGGCCTTGCACTGCCCAGCACTGGGCGTGCTGATCAGCGGCGACATGGTGCTGCCCCGCATTTCCACCAACGTGAGCGTGTACGACCAGGAACCCGAAGCCGACGCGCTGACCCTGTTTCTGGACTCGCTGGACAAGTACCTGCCCCTGCCCGCCCACACACTGGTGCTGCCGTCCCACGGCAAGCCGTTCACCGGCCTGCACGAACGCATCCAGCAACTGATAGACCACCACGCCGACCGCCTGGCCGAGGTGCTCGAAGCCTGCGAGGCCCAGCCCTGCAGCGCCGCCGACATCTTGCCCGTGATGTTCAAACGCCCGCTCGACCTGCACCAGACTACCTTTGCCATGGGCGAGGCGGTGGCGCATTTGCACCGGCTGTGGCACGGGGGGCAGCTGGTGCGCAGCCGGAGTGAGGACGGCGTGTTTCGATTCCGTCCAGCCTGAGCTCACTCACCCAAGGGCACGGCCGCGCGCTTGAGCGCCTGGCGGCGCTGCTGATGGTCGGGCAGGATGCTGGCCACCACGTCCCAGAACTGGGGGCTGTGGTCCATGTGGCGCAGGTGGCTGAGTTCGTGCACCACCACGTAGTCCACCATTTCCAGCTTCAAGTGAATGAGCCGCCAGTTGAGGCGGATGGTGCCGTCGGCGCTGGCGCTGCCCCAGCGGGTGCCGGCGCTGGACAGGCGCAGTTTTTCGTAGCGCACACCCAGCAGCGGCGCAAAGTGGTCCAACCGCTCGGTGAACAGGCGTTTGGCCTGGCGCATGAGCCAGGCTTGGGCGGCGTCGCGTATCTGCGCTTCGCTGGCGCTGTGGGCCAGCCCCAGGCGCAGCGTGGCCAGGGCATCGGGCGGCTCGGCGCCGGCCATTTCCAACACCGCGCCCACCTGGGTGAAGCCGTGCGCGGGGTCGAGCACCAGGCGCACGCGCTGGCCCAGAAAGTCCAGCTCGGCGCCGTTGGCCCACACGGTGCGCGCCTGCGCCAGCTCGCCAGCACGCTCGCGGGCGCGCTGCAGTTTTTCCAGCACCCACGCGGCCTTGGTGTGCAACAGTGCATCCACCTCGCCCACCGGCGTCCAGCGCGGTGCGCTCACACTCAGGCCATCGGGCCCGACCGACAGGCCAATGGTGCGGCGCTTGCCGCGTTTGAATTCGTAGGCCACTTCACAGCTGCCCAGCACCAGCAGGCGGTTGGCCCGGGGGTGGTGCCAGGTGCCGGGCTGAAACACCTGGCTCAGCGGCTCGGCGGGTGGCGCGGTGGGGTCGGGCTTGGGGCACACCGCGGACGGCGTGGCCGCCACGGCTTCGCGGGTGGGCGGGGGCAGCGGGTCGGGACCGCCCAGAAAGTCCAGCGCGAGCTGCATCAGGCGCTTCATGGCACCTGGGCGCTCAGACCTTGGCGGCCTCAGCTGGGTACGCGCTCGGGTCCAGGCGCCGCATTTCGGCCTCGATCCAGGCTTCCACCTCGGCCATCAGCTCGTCGGCCTGGCGGCCGGCGCTGGGAATGGGCTTGCCAATGGAAAACTCCACCACACCCGGCTTCTTGATGAAGGCCTTGCGTGGCCAGCATTTGGCGGACGTGACCGCAATCGGAATCACCGGGGCGCCGGTGCGGATGGCCAGGCGCGTGCCGCCGGTTTTGTAGGTGCCTTGCTGGCCCCGGTCGATGCGGGTTCCCTCGGGAAACATGATGACCCAGGTGCCCCGGTCCAGCAGGCGTTGGCCTTGCTGCACCACTTTGACGAACGCGCGGGCGCCGTCGGCGCGGTCGATGTGGATCATGTCCATGCGGGCCATGGCCCAGCCAAAAAACGGCACGCGCAGCAGCTCTTTTTTGAACACATAGGCCAGCGGGTGCGGCATGAGCGCGGGCATGCAAAAGGTTTCCCAGGTGGACTGGTGCTTGACCAGCAACACGGCGGGCGCGGTGCTGCCCACCGGCAGGTTTTCATAACCAATGACTTTGTTGCGGATGCCCAGAATGACCGTACCGCCATCGACCGCCAGCTTGAGCCAGCGGGCGCACATCCAGTAGATCTGATCGGGCTTGAGAAACGGCGCCACGGCCACCACCGCCAGCGCCCACGGCACCACCGTGACCGCCATGAAAAGCAGGTGCAAAACAGAACGCAGGAAGTTGATCACGATCATGGGGAGGCCATCAATGCAAGGGGTCAATCCGTCGGCTGCGAGAGCAGCCAGTCGGCAAAAGCGGACAGATCGGCATGGACCTGGGTACCGGGCGGGAGGCTGGGGATGGACGGAACGAGGTTGGCGTCGGGTGCCAGGCCGTTGCGCGGGCGCAGCGCTTCCGACTGGCCGGTGAGCAACAGATGCGTTGGGCAACCCGCCGCCGCAGCCGCCTGCACATGGCGCACCGCGTTGCCCGCGGCTGGCACGCGGGCCAGATCCACGCCGAAACGCGCCCCGATTTGCACAAACAGCCCCGGCGCGGGCTTGCGGCAAGCGCAGGCGTCTTCAGGCGCGTGCGGGCAGAAAAACACCGCCTCCACGCGGGCACCGGCTACGGCCAGCTGGCGGTGCATTTTGGTGTGGATGGCGTTGAGCGAAGCCATGTCAAACAGGCCCCGGCCAATGCCGCTCTGGTTGGTGGCCAACACCACGCGCCAGCCGCCCTGGTTGAGCCGCGCCACCGCCTCCAGCGCCCCGGGCAGTGCTTCCCACTCGTCGGGCGAAGCCACGTAGTCGTCGCGGTTGCGGTTGAGCGTGCCGTCGCGGTCGAGGATGAGCAGTTTCATACGGTGCTCCTTCAGGGGGACGTGGCGGTACGCCCGCCGGTCAGGCGGCGAGACGCGACAAGTCGGCCACGCGGTTCATGGCTTCGTGCAGGTTTTTCAGCAGGCCCAGGCGGTTGGCCTTCAGGGCCGCGTCTTCCGCGTTGACCATGACACCGTCAAAGAACGCATCCACCGGCACGCGCAGGGCGGCCAGCGTCATGAGCGAAGCGGTGTAGTCGCCGTTGGCGAACTCGGCGTCGGCGGCGGGCACGGTGGCCTGCATGGCGGCAAACAGGCCTTGCTCAGCGGCCTCGACCAGCAGGCTTTCTTGCACCGCAGCGCCCTCGCCTTCGGACTTTTTCAGGATGTTGCCGATGCGCTTGTTGGCCGCCGCCAGCGCGGCTGCAGCAGGCAGCGCCGCGAAAGCGCGCACGGCCTGCAGGCGCTGGCCCACGTCGGCCAGGCGCTGCGGGCGCAGAGCCAGCACGGCGTCCACTTCCTGCGCGCTGTAGCCTTGCTCGCGCAGGCTGCCGGCGAGGCGGTCGTAGATGAAATTTTGCAGCTCTGATCCATCCAACCCTTTGACGCCAAAACGCACATTCAGCGATGCCATCAGTTGCTCAGCCGTGGCCGCTGGTATGTGCAACACAGGAGTGTCCTCGCCCTTACACAACTGAACGATATAAGCACGCGCAGCCTTCGCAAGCAGCGTCGAAAGGCCGATGTGCAGCGACTTTTCCGTCAACATGCGGATCACGCCCAGCGCATGGCGGCGCAGTGCAAACGGGTCTTTGTCACCTGTGGGCAAATTGCCGATAGCGAACATGCCGACCAGCGTTTCCAGCTTGTCGGCCAGCGCCACCACCACACCTGCTGCATTGCGCGGGAGCTCATCGCCCGCAAAACGCGGCTTGTAGTGGTCTTCGACCGCCAGGGCCACCTCTTCGCTAAGTCCATCGTGGCGCGCGTAGTAACCACCCATGATGCCCTGCAGCTCGGGGAATTCACCCACCATATCGGTCAACAAGTCGGCCTTGGCGACCATAGACGCCTGTTCAGCAGCACCCTGCAAACCGTCACCCAAGCCCTCTCCGCGCAGTTCAAGTGCGATCTCACCAGCAATGGCGCGCACGCGCTCCACCCGCTCGCCCTGCGTGCCCAGCTTGTTGTGATACACCACCTTGCCCAGTCCCTCCACGCGCG
Organism: Hydrogenophaga sp. L99; assembly: GCF_058731905.1. Classification (NCBI taxonomy): domain Bacteria; kingdom Pseudomonadati; phylum Pseudomonadota; class Betaproteobacteria; order Burkholderiales; family Comamonadaceae; genus Hydrogenophaga; species Hydrogenophaga sp. L99. The sequence continues at coordinate 3,113,343 of NZ_CM178972.1, forward strand.
AAGCCAGCGTCTTCTTGCGGTCCTGGTCAAAGAAAAACTTGGCGTCGGCCAGGCGCGGGCGCACCACGCGCTCGTTGCCGCCAATCACGGCGCTGGCGTCCTCGGGGCTGATGTTGCTGACCACCAGAAACTGGTTGGTCAGCTTGCCTTGCGTGTCCACCAGCGGGAAGTACTTCTGGTTGGCCTTCATGGTCAGGATCAGGCACTCTTGCGGCACGTCCAGAAACTGCGCATCAAAGCCGCAGGTGAGCACGTTGGGCCGTTCCACCAGGGCGGTCACTTCGTCCAGCAGGGCTTCGTCCATGAGCACTTCAAAGCCCGGGCCCAGGCGCTCGGCGGCTTGGGCCAGCTGCTGCACGATGGCGAAGCGGCGGTCGTTGAAACTGGCCAGCACCGCGCCGTCGCGCAGCAGGGTTTCGGCGTAGTGGTCGGCGTCGGCCAGCACCACGGGGTCCACCGCAGCTTCAAAGCGGTGGCCGTGCGTGGTGTTGCCGGCGGTGAGCCCCAGTGCTTTCACCGGCACCACGGTGCTGCCGTGCAGCGCCACCAGGCCGTGGGCCGGGCGCACAAAGTGCACGCTGCTCCAGCCCGGCAGCTCGCAGTCACTCTCCAGCTGGTAGCTCATCACCTTCGGAATGGGCAGCTTGGCCAGCGCTTCGTCCAGCGCTTTTTGCAGCCCGGTGTCCAGCGTGGCGCCGGTCAAAAGGCTGTCGTAAAACAGCGCGGCGGCCTTGCCTTCGCCTTCGCGCTTGAGCGCGGCCACGGCGGCGGCCGGGTCGGACACGTCGGCCCCCAGCGCGGCCAGCTTCTTCAGCAGGGCGGGCGTGGCATGGCCGCTGGCGTCCAGCCCCACGGCCGCGGGCATCAGCTTCTGCTGCACGGCCTTGTCTTCGGCTTTGAGCCAGACGTGGGTGACGTGCGCGGCCAGGCGCCGCGGCGAGGCGAACGCGGTCACGGCCGAATCGGTCCCGGCCAAGCCTTGGGCCTTGAGCTGGTCAAACAGAACACCGGCGAAGGCGTCGCCCAGCTTTTTGAGCGCCTTGGGTGGAAGCTCTTCCACAAACAGTTCTACGAGCAGGTTTTGGGTCGTCATCTTGGGGTTCTCCAGCGCTCAGGCGGCTTTCTTCGGCATTTGCTCCACCCAGGCGCGCGGCGCCATGGGGAAGCCCAGCCGCTCGCGGCTCTCGTAATAGCTTTGCGCCACGCCACGCGCCAGGTTGCGGATGCGGCCAATGTAGGCGGCGCGCTCGGTCACGCTGATGGCGCCGCGGGCGTCCAGCAGGTTGAAGCTGTGCGCGCACTTGAGCACCTGCTCGTAGGCGGGCAAGGCGAGCTGCTGCTCCATCAGGTGCTTGGCCTGCTTTTCATGGGCGGTGAAGGCGGTGAACAAAAAGTCGGCGTCGGCGTGCTCAAAGTTGTAGGCCGACTGCTCTTTTTCGTTTTGCAGGTACACGTCGCCGTAGCTCAGCACCGTGCCGTCGGCGCCTTTCGTCCACACCAGGTCGTACACGTTGTCCACGCCCTGCAAATACATGGCCAGGCGCTCCAGGCCGTAAGTGATCTCGCCGGTGATGGGCCGGCAGTCGATGCCGCCCACCTGCTGGAAGTAGGTGAACTGGGTCACTTCCATGCCGTTGAGCCAGACTTCCCAGCCCAGGCCCCAGGCGCCGAGCGTGGGGTTTTCCCAGTCGTCTTCCACAAAGCGGATGTCGTTCTTTTTCAAGTCGAAGCCCAGCGCTTGCAGCGAGCCAAGGTACAGCTCCAGGATGTTGGACGGCGCTGGCTTGAGCACCACCTGGTATTGGTAGTAGTGCTGCAAGCGGTTGGGGTTTTCGCCGTAGCGGCCGTCTTTGGGGCGGCGGCTGGGCTGCACGTAGGCCGCCTTCCAGGGCTCGGGGCCGAGGGCGCGCAAAAACGTGGCCGTGTGGCTGGTGCCCGCGCCCACTTCCATGTCGTAGGGCTGCAGCAGTGCGCAGCCCTGGGCGTCCCAGTAGGACTGCAGTTTCAAAATGATTTGCTGGAAGGTCAACATGCGCGTGGGGCCAGGGCGTTGCCCGGGCTGAAGTGGTCTTGGTGTGGAGACAGCGGGCCCGGCCGGGCCTGCTGCACAGAACGCTGATTTTACGGGGCCGCCGGCCCGGCCAAATGGCGCGCGCTCAGCCCCGCCGCAGACGCGTGCGCTGGCGGCGGGCGCCGGCAAACACCAGCACCACGGCCAGGCACGCGACCCACAGCGGCCACAGGCCCCACTGGGACGCCCAGCGGGCGTAGGGTGTGGTGCCGCTGCGGCCCTGCACGGTGGCTTCGAGGCGGTCGCGCGTCAGCCGGGGCAACTGGTGGGTCACCACGCCGCGGTGGTCTATCACGGCGGTGGCGCCCGTGTTGGTGGCGCGCAGCATGGGCCGGCCCAGCTCCAGAGCGCGCAGGCGCGAAATGTGCAGGTGCTGGTCAATGGCCACCGTGTCGCCAAACCAGGCGATGTTGCTCAGGTTGACGAGCACCGTGGGAGCCTGGGCCGGGTCGCGGAACGACGCGGCCAGCTCTTCACCAAACAGGTCCTCGTAACAAATATTGGGCGCCAGGCGCTGCCCATCCACCGCCCAGGGCGCTTGCGCCAGCGTGCCCCGGCTGAAGTCGCCCAGCGGAATGTGCATGAGGTCAATAAACCAGCGAAACAGCGGCGGAATGAACTCGCCAAACGGCACCAGGTGGTGCTTGTCGTAGCGGTAAAAGCCTTCAGACGCCAGGCTCACCAGGGCTTGTGGGTCGGTGGCGCGGGCCAGTTGGTCGCGCGCTACGGCCGCCGACGCCGGCGACAAGCCCCAGGCCGAGTTGGTGTAACCCTGCGAAAAACTCCCCAGCGGCAAGCCCAGCAGCACCTGCACCGGCGAAGCCACGCCGGGCTGCGCCAACCCGCCCAGCAGCGGCTGCCAAAACTCGGGGCCCAGTTGCTGCGGCAGTAAGGGCAGCGCGGTTTCGGGGGCCACCACCAGTTGCGGGGCATCGGCTGCGCCGGCCTTGGCCGCCGCCACTGCGGCACCCATTTGCTGCGGGTACCAGGCCAGCGCTTGCGCCACCCCGGTGCCCGTTTCAAATTTTTCGTCTTGCGCCACGTTGCCCTGCAGCAGCCACACCCGCAGCGTGCCGGCGCTGGCGGTGTCGCGTTGCCCATAAGCCCGCCAGGCTTCGCCCCCGCCCAGCACGCTCCACACCAGCGCCATCAGCAGCACGGCCGCCGGTGCAGCGCGCCCCACGCGGGCCCACTGAAAAGCGGTTTGCGTAGCCACCAGTGGCGGCACATCCGAACGGTGCACCGCACGGCGGGTCGGCTTCAGTAACCAATCGCCCAGAGCCGCCCAAGCCCCAGACGCCACCGAAGCCAGCGCGTAGGCCAGCACAGCCGCCAGCCACCCCATGCCGTAAACGCCCACCAGCGGAGCCCAGGCAGCCATCTGGTCAACCTGCGCGTAACCGCCTGCGCCCCAAGGGAACCCCGTGAGCCAGCGGCCACGGGCGAGCTCAGCCAGCGTCCAGACGGCGGCAAACAACAGCGCCTGCGCACCGCGAGACACCGGTGCCCAGCGGTACAAGAGCGCAGCAGCCACCGCGTAATACAGCGCCAGAGCCCCCGCCAACGCGAGCACGGCCAGCGCAGCCAGCCAGGCCGAGAGCCCACCGTAGGTGTGCATGGACACAAACAGCCACCAGAAAGTGCCTACCAGCCAGGCGGTGGCAAACAGCCAGCCCCGCCAGGCTGCACTGCCCAGGCGAGCGCTGTGCTGCAAGGCCACCACCAGCATGGCCAGCGAAGCAATTTGCAACCAGCCGCTGGGCTGGCCGGGTGTGGTGCCGGGCAGGCTCCAGCCCTGAAAGGGCCAGGCCAGCGCAGCCGCCTGCAGGCCACCAGCCACCAGACACAGCAGCGCCCACACAACACCGCCGCTGCGCGCGCGCCGCCCGGGCGGGCGCCGGCTCATCGGCTCAAAACTCGAAGGGTTGTGCAGCGATCCGAACAGGCTGCGCATGGGCGGGCAGACGGTCGTGGTCAGGCTTCTGCCGAGACCGGCATGACCTTGAACCACTTCACCGCGCCGCCTTTGGTGTGCAACACCACAAAGCGCAGGCCATCGAGCTCGTGCACCTCGCCGCGCTTGGGCACATGGCCCATGGCGTGGGCGATCATGCCGCCGATGGTGTCAAAGTCTTCTTCGGGCAGCTTCAGGCCAAACGACTCGTTGATGCGCTCAATGGGCGTGTCGCCACTGACGCGCCAGGTGCTGTCGGCCAGGGAAAAAATATCGCCCTCGTCTGCCACCACATCGAACTCGTCTTCAATTTCGCCGACGATTTCTTCCAGCACGTCTTCGATGGTGATGAGGCCCGCCACACGGCCAAACTCGTCGATGACGATGGCCAGGTGGTTGCGGTTACCACGGAATTCGCGCAGCAGGTCGTTGAGACCCTTGGTTTCGGGCACAAAGGTGGCTGGACGCAACAGGGCGCGGATGTTCAGCTCGGGCGCACGCTGCAGCTTGAGCAGGTCTTTGGCCAGCAAAATGCCAATGATGTTTTCCCGCTCGCCCTCAAACACCGGGAAGCGCGAGTGCGCGGTGTCGATCACGATGTGCAGGAGTTCGTCGTAGGGCGCCTCGATGTTGAGCACATCCATGCGCGGGGTGGCCACCATCACGTCGCCGGCCGTCATGTCGGCCATGCGGATCACGCCTTCGAGCATGACCCGCGATTCGGCGTTGATGATGTCGTTGTCCTCGGCCTCGGCGAGGGTTTCGATCAGCTCGTCCTTGGAGTCCGGCCCGGGATGGATGAATTCCGCGAGCTTTTGAAGGAAACCACGTTTGTCGACATGCCGCAGGCTGTGCTGCGGCCCACTACTGGGAGGGGATTCGGCCACTGAAGGGTATGAGAGTGTTAAGACAGGGCGCAAGGATACCGCAAGGCCCCGGCTTCATGCAAAACGCAGAGGTCCAACGATCGGGCTCCCCGCTCAAGCTTTCAGCCTCGGTAGCGTTCGCGCGCGTCGCGCACGCCCTGCCGAATACCCTGCAGCAAACCGAGCGCCGACCAGAACTGCTTTGCCTGCGCTTTGAGGTGGTAGTCCCCCAGTGCCACATGCTCGTTCAGCAGCTCGGTCACCCGCGAATCGAAGTCGGCCGGTGGGAGCCGCAAGTGGGCTTCGCTTTCGCTGCCGTCGCGCTCGATCACCGCACCGGCGTTGCGGGCAATTTTGAGCATGGCGGTGTTTTCGGACAGCGCGTGCACAAACAACAGGCTCACACCCTCGTTGCGGGCGTGCATCACGGCCCGCTCAAACAAGCGGCTGCCGTAGCCGCGCCCACGGGCGCTCTTGGCCACCGACACGCCAAACTCGGCGCAGCTGATGCACTTCGGGTCGGCCGAAAAGGCCAGGTGCGCCATGGCAATCAGTTCAAGCTTGCGGTTGAAAATGCCAAACAGCTCGTCCCGGTCAAAATTCAACTGGTTCACGTAGCGGTGAATCTGCTCGTCGTTGGCGGCGTAGCCAAAGCGCAGGTAGCGGTCTTGTGGCTCCAGCGCCAGCAGGTGGGCCGCAATGCGCTCCCGCTGAGCAGGGCCTATGGACCGGATGGGCACCCCTGCCGATGTGGCAGCCCCCGCGGCACGCGGAGACGGATCGTTGGCGGGTGCTGCGGCAGGCGGTGCGGCCAGCACCTCTGCCTCTGACGCCGTCTTGAACCAGGGGGTTGAATTGAACATGACCTGAAATATAAGGGTTTTCCCTATATCGACAAGGTCCAGCCTCTCTAAACCCGGACAAACCCGACGGGCGGGTGACTTATGACCGCTGGATGCGGCTTACAGCGGCAAAGCGGTGGTGCTTTTCACGCGGTCCATCACAAAACTGGTTTTGCAGTCCTGCACGCTGGGGTGTTTGAGCAAGGTGTCCATCATGAAACGCGAATAAGCGGCCATGTCGGCCACCACCAGGCGCAGCTGAAAGTCCATTTCACCGGTGAGTGCGGCGCACTCCACCACCTCATGCCAGCCCATCACACTGGCGCGAAACTGGTCCATGGGGTTGCGTTTGGCGCTTTCGGCGTGCTTTTCCAGCCGCACGTTCACATAGGCGGTGAGCCCCAGCCCCACGGCTTCGGGCTTCACCAAGGCCACATAACGGTCGATCACGCCACTGTCTTCGAGGCGCTTCACGCGGCGCAGCACGGCGCTGGGCGACAGGCCCACCACCTCGGCAATCTGGTCGTAGGTGGCCCGGCCGTCGGCCTGCAGGCTGCGCAAAATGTGGCGGTCGAGCTTGTCCAGTGCTTGCATCAACCGCATTTTGCAGGTTTCCTGCATTTGGAGCAAAAGAAGCGCCTCCATACGCTGGAATCTTGATGCCCTGCGCCGATACAGTGGCGGATCACCTTGATTCATAACGGAGACACGCATGAACGCAGCCTTGCCCGCAGCCGCCACCCCAACCGACACCCCCGCCACGGAATGGGCCAACCCCATGGGCACCGACGGTTTCGAGTTCATCGAATACGCCGCGCCCGACCCGGTGGCCATGGGCGCGCTGTTTGAACGCATGGGCTTCAAGCCGATTGCCAAACACCGCCACAAGGCGGTGACGCTGTACCGCCAAGGCGGCATCAACTTCATCATCAACGCCGAACCCGACAGCTTTGCGCAGCGCTTTGCCCGTTTGCACGGCCCCAGCGTGTGTGCCATTGCGTTTCGCGTGCAAGACGCCAAGGCGGCTTACGAGCGCGCGATTTCGCTGGGCGCCTGGGGCTACGCCCACACCGCCGGCCCCGGCGAGCTGAACATCCCGGCCATCAAGGGCATTGGCGACTCGATCATCTACTTCATTGACCGCTGGCGCGGCAAGAACGGCGCGCAAGACGGCGACATCGGCAACATCGGCTTCTTTGACGTGGATTTCGAACCGCTACCGGGCGCCGAACTGAACCCGGTGGGCCACGGCCTGACCTACATCGACCACCTGACGCACAACGTGCACCGCGGCCGCATGGACGAATGGGCCGGTTTTTATGAGCGCCTGTTCAATTTCCGCGAGGTGCGCTATTTCGACATCGAAGGCCAGGCCACCGGCGTCAAAAGCAAGGCCATGACCAGCCCCTGCGGCAAGATCCGCATCCCGATCAACGAGGAGGGCAATGAAAAGTCGGGCCAGATCCAGGAGTATCTGGACCGCTACCACGGCGAAGGCATCCAGCACATCGCCATGGGTTCCAACGACTTGTATGCCACGGTGGATGCGCTAGAGCTCAGCGGCGTGAAGCTGCTCAACACCGGCGAAACCTATTACGAGTTGCTGGACAAGCGCATTCCCGGGCACGGCGAAAACGTGGCTGCGCTGCAGCAGCGCAACATCTTGGTGGACGGGGTGCCGGGTGAGCTGCTGCTGCAGATCTTCAGCGAAAACCAGCTGGGCCCAATCTTCTTTGAGTTCATTCAACGCAAAGGCAACCAAGGGTTTGGTGAGGGCAACTTCAAGGCCCTGTTTGAGAGCATCGAGCTGGACCAGATGCGCCGCGGCGTGCTGAAAGGTTGACCTTCGAGAAAGGGCGCATGGCCGCGTTGCGGCTGTTGGCCGTGGCGCTGCCACGGTCTGCACAGCCACGCCTTGCCCTGCACCCTTTTCGAAGGTCTTGTGTGGCACCCCGCTTGAATACCTGGAGACTCTGATGGCTTTTGAACCTGTGGTGTACGGCGCCAGCGACCGGCCCCCGCGCGGCGACTACGCGCGCGCCAGCGACGACTACACCTGCGCGCAAAACTGGGCGGCTTACACCGAGGCTGACCACGACACCTACCGTCGGCTCTTTGCCCGGCAGAGCGCGCTGCTGCCGGGCCTGGCCTGCGATGCGTTCATCGAGGCCCTGCCCTCGCTGGGTGCCAGCGACCAGATTCCGCGCTTTGAAGACATCAACGCGCGCCTGAAGCCAGCCACCGGCTGGGAGCTGGTAGCGGTACCGGGGCTGATCCCGGAGCGGCCGTTTTTCCAGCTGCTGGCAGACCGGCGCTTTCCCGTCACCGACTGGATTCGCCAGCCCGAAGAGTTCGACTACATCGTCGAACCGGACGTGTTCCACGACCTGTTTGGCCACGTGCCGCTGCTGTTCAACCCGGTGTTTGCCGACTATGTGCAGCGCTACGGTGCCGGCGGATTGAAGGCGCACGACCTGGGCGCGGGCGAGCTGTTGTCGCGCTTGTACTGGTACACAATTGAGTTCGGCCTGATTCAGCAAGCCGAGGGGCTGCGGGCTTACGGGGCCGGCATTTTGAGTTCCAGCGGCGAGTTGCGGCACAGCGTCACCAGTGCGCAACCTCAGCGCCTGGCGCTGGATCTGCTGCGCTGCATGCGCACGCGCTACAAAATTGACGACTACCAAGCCACCTACTTTGCAATCGACAGCTTTGACCAGCTGTTTGATCTGACGGCGCCCGACTTTGCGCCGCTCTACGAGGCCGTTGCTGCGCAAGGCGAGCTGGCGCCCGACGCCAGCACGGCCAGCGACTCGCGCATCACCCTGGGGTGAAACGCCATGGCCACATGCGCCGCGCCCGGTACCAGCCGGTTGTCGGCGCCGGGCAAGGTGGCGGTGGATGCGGGAAACACGATGTTGTCCGTGTTGGAATACCAGCAGATGAACTGGCGGTAAGGGGCGCCAGGCGACCGTTGCGACTCGATGCTAGCCAGCGCCCGCAGCCAAGGGTTGTGCAGCCGCATCTGACGGCCATTGGGCAAGTGGCTGAACTGCCCCAGCCAGGTGCCGTGGTGCGGTGTGCCGATGGTCAGCACCTGTTGCACCCGCGCTGCGTTGGCAGCGTCAGCGGCCAGCCAGGCCCGCGCCGCCAAGCCGCCCATGCTGTGACACACCAGCCGGGGTGCCTGCGCGCTCAAGGCCTCTGCCCGCCGAACCGCCGCTTCAATCAAGGGCACATAGTCATCAATGCTGCCAAATACCGGCTCCAGGTTGACCGACACGTAAGGCACGCCAATTCGGCGCAGCTCGCGCATCCAGGGGTGCCAAAACCCCCGGTTGCACACAAACCCGTGCACAAACAACACGGCAGCCATTTCGCTGGCCGGCTTGTCGTCCGCAGTGGCGACCGTGTCGGGCCATTGACGCCACCGAAAGGGTTGGCGCCAGGCAAATACCCTCGGTGCCATTCGCACCTCTTGCCACCACGCGCCCACCAGATCGGTCCAACGCGGGCGTGGGGCGGGGTCGCTTTGGTGCACCCAAGCCACAGCAAACAGTTCAAGCGCCAGCACCAACGCATAGCCGCCCAGCAGCAGCCCAACCCCTGCCCAAGCCAAGGCGGGCGAATGCGGCCACACAGTCACGCACCACGCGACCGCCGCCACCACCGCAATGCACACCGCCCATTGCTGCAAGCTAGCCAACCGCGAGTTCTCAAGAGACTGAAACTGAGCCATCGGCAGACTATCCCACGCTTTGCCTGGCGGTACACCTCTTGTGGCTTGTCTTGTGGCCAGGCTAGAGCGCGCACCCTAGGGTTGCCACAATCCTGCGGGCTGCACCGGGCTAAACTGACCTCCTTATGTCCACAGCAAGCCAAGCCGCCGATCGCATTCGCGTGCATCTGGCCCGTGTCTCGCAACTGCGCGAGCAGGCCAGCGCGGCAGGTCTTGCCCAAGCCGTGCACCAGGTCAAGCAGCTGCAGGCTGCGCGCTTTCGCGCCACTTACACCGACTTCCTGGCCGATACGCGCCATGCACCGGCAACCCGATTTTTTTTGGAAGAGCTGTACGGCGAGCACGATTTCCGGGAGCGAGACCGCCAATTTGGCCGTATCGCCAGCGCCATTGAACGCCTATTCCCGGAAGCCGTAGCCCAGCTGGCGGTGGATCTGGCCGAAACCCATGCGCTCACCGAAACGCTGGACCACCAACTGGCCAACCACTGGCTGGAACAAGACCCGGAAACACCTGCCGAGCGGCGTTACATCCAATGCTGGCGCCTCACCGGCCAGCACGCCGACCGCGATCGGCAGTTGGCCGTCGTGCTGCACATGGGCGCCGAGCTGCAGCGCCTCACCCGCATGGTTACCTTGCGGATGGCCCTGAAGATGATGCGCCGCCCGGCACAGGCCGCCGGCCTGTTCGCCCTTCAGCAGTTCCTGGAACGTGGCTTCGACGCCTTCGCCACCATGGGCGACGCCACGGGTTTTCTGACGGCGATTCAGCAACGCGAAAGGCGCTGGATCGACACCTTGTTTGACGCCGATGCCGCAACGGCATCACGACTGCTTCAAGCAGAACTCCTGCGCGCCTGAAACCGCAACTGGTGGCTGCCAAGGCCAAACTGTGCTTTCGGTGACATGGTGTTAGGGCCGTCCCTGTGCCGAATGCAACGATCAACCGCCAGAATGGTGACGTCATCAACGCACCCGCCCTGCCCTATGAACCGTCCTTGGCTAGCCCATTACCCACCCAGCGTTCCGCACACGGTGGATCCCGAGCAGTACCGATCCCTGGCGGCACTGCTTGAAGAATCGTTCAAGAAGAACGCCGCTCAACCGGTGACCGTCTGCATGGAGCAGTGGATGTCTTACGGCGAACTGGATGCGCACAGCGCCGCGCTAGGCGCCTGGCTGCAGTCCAAAGGGCTGCCGGCCGGTGCCCGGGTCGCCATCATGTTGCCCAACGTGCCGCAGTTTCTCGTCAGCATGGCGGCCATTTTGCGTGCGGGTTACACCGTGGTGAACGTCAACCCGCTGTACACGGCTCGTGAGCTGGAGCACCAGCTCAAAGACTCCGGCGCTGAAGCGATCGTCATTTTGGAGAATTTCGCCGGCACGCTCGAAGAAATCATCGATCACACCGCGATCCAGCATGTCGTGGTGGCCAGTCTCGGCGATTTACTGGGCTTTTGGTACGGCCGATGGATCAGTTTTGCAGTGCGCCACCTGGCCAAAATGGTCCCCCCCTTCAAACTGCCGCTGAGCGGCCCGCTTGGCCCCCGCACCATCGTGGGTTTCAAGCAAGCGCTCAAAGAGGGTGGCGAACGAGCGCTTAAACCCAGTCAGGCCACCCTGGATTCGACAGCGTTTTTACAGTACACCGGCGGAACCACCGGCCTATCCAAAGGCGCCGTGCTCACCCACCGCAACGTCATCGCAGCAATCTTGCAAGCCGAGGCCTGGTTCAACCCAGCCCTGCAGCGTTTGGGCGATCTGCGCAAGACCAACGCCATCGCGGCCCTCCCGCTGTACCACATTTTCGCGCTCACACTCAGTCTTCTGAACATGCGCTGGGGCGCCCACATGACGCTGATTCCCAATCCAAGGGACATCCCCAAACTCGTGGACACATTGAAGAAACGGCCTTTTCACATCCTCCCTGCCGTCAACACCCTGTTCAACGCGCTGCTGCAGAACCCCCAGTTCCGCCAACTAGACTTCTCATCCCTGGCTTTGTCGCAGGCTGGTGGCATGGCGGCATCCGAGGGTACGGCCCGGCAATGGCTGGCTGTCACCGGCAGCACCATGGTGGAAGGCTGGGGCATGAGCGAGACCTGCGCCATCGGCACCAACAACCCGGTCAACAACCGAGATTTCACTGGCACCATCGGATTGCCCCTTCCGGGCATCGACATTGCCATCAAAGATGACCAGGGGTTGGATGTGACACTGGGCACAGCAGGGGAGATCTGTATTCGCGGTCCCAACGTCATGACCGGTTACTTCAACCAACCCGCCGAAACGGCCCAAGCCTTCACCTCCGATGGCTACATGCGCACAGGTGATATCGGCGTGATGGATACAAACGGGTACACACGAATCGTCGACCGCAAAAAGGACATGATTCTCGTCTCCGGGTTCAATGTGTTTCCAAACGAGCTTGAGAACGTGATCTCTTTGTGCCCAGGTGTGCTCGAATGCGCGGCGATCGGCGTCGCAGACGAAACCCAGGGTGAAGCCGTCAAGGTGTTCGTTGTCCGTTCCGACCCAAGCCTACGAGAGGAGGACGTAGCCCGTTATTGCCACGACAACCTCACCGGTTACAAGCGACCCAAGCACATCGAGTTCCGCGACGAACTGCCCAAGACGAACGTCGGGAAAATCTTGCGCCGTGCCCTTCGGGCTGCATCGTAATCACCAAAATATTCAACACCCACTTTCAGCGGACACATTCTTGAATAAAAGTTCACCTTCAATCCCCGAGCAACTGGCATCTGCTGGCGTTTCGGTTGTTGAGCGAGGCTGGCTGTCAGCAAACAATGTCGTTGTTCAAGGCGATGGACCCACCGCCTTGGTGGACACTGGTTACTGGACGCATGCTGAGCAAACCTTGGCCTTGGTGGATCACGCATTAAGCGGCCACCCCTTGGACCTCATTCTCAATACACACTTGCACAGTGACCATTGCGGCGGAAATGCAGCGCTCCAGAAACGGTACACGAACGCCACAACTCTCATTCCCCCAGGCCACGCAAGCCATGTCGCCGACTGGAACCCCGTCGCTTTAACCTACGAACCAACAGGGCAACACTGCCCACAATTTAGCTTCGACGCCGTGTTAACGCCAGGCACAACCATAAGGCTAGGACCATTGGATTGGCAAATCCACGCCGCGAAGGGGCACGATCCACACTCCATCATCCTCTTCCAAGAAGACCACAGGCTCCTCATCTCCGCAGATGCACTCTGGGAGAACGGATTCGGCGTGGTTTTCCCAGAGTTAGAAGCGATATCAGCCTTTGACGAGGTGGCTGAAACCCTCAGCCTCATAGAAGAACTGAACCCGCTAACAGTCATTCCTGGACATGGCCCTATCTTTCAAGACACAAAAGAAGCATTGCAGCGGGCGCGAAACAAGCTCGATTACTTTGTGAAAAATCCGGTCAAACACCACAGACATGGTCTAAAGGTTTTGATCAAATACAAATTGCTGGAATGGCAATCGATTGAATTCGATCAACTGTTTGATTGGAGCGCAAACACCACCTACCTGCTGGCCGCCATGCCATCCAAAGGTGCAGACCGCAAATCAGACACCGCCTGGATCTTGGGCCTGCTAAGCGAACTACAGCAGAGCAAAGCGTTGACGATAGAAAACAATGTGATCCGAAATTGCTAGGGCCCGTATCTGGCAGTAAGCGGACGGCGATCCCACCCCGCCCGTACGACAAGGCCGTTCCCCACCTGAGAATGCGCTATCAGGTTGGCTGCCAGTGGTGCGGCAGCAACTCGCCGATCTGGCTGGCGCGCTGCATGGGCAGGCGTGCCATCACATCGCGCAGGTAGGCGTAGGGGTCGTGCCCGTTCATGCGCGCTGACTGGATCAGGCTCATGACGGCCGCTGCCCGCTGGCCCGCGCGCAGGCTGCCAGCGAAGAGCCAGTTGTTGCGGCCAATGGCAATCGGCCGGATCTGGTTCTCGATCCAGTTGTTGTCCACGGGCAATTGCCCATCCCCCACGAACCGGGTCAATGCATCCCAGCGCCGCAGGCTGTATTCCAGCGCCTTGGCGCTCGCTGAGCCCTCGGGCACCTTCTGACGTTGCAGCACCATCCACTGGTGCAAGGCATCGAGCAGCGGCTTCGTTTGCTGTTGCCGGATGGCTTGGCGCTGATCGGTCTGCAGCGCCTTGACCTCACGCTCGATCTCGTAGACCCGCGCGAACTGCTGCAGCGCGAACTCGGCGATCTGGCTCTGGTTCGCTGCGTGCAGGTCAAAGAACTTGCGCCGTGCGTGCGCCAGGCAGCCGACCTCGGTCACGCCACTGGCGATCAAGGCTTTGTAGCCGCTGAAGTCGTCACAGGTCAGGCTGCCTCTCCAGTCGCCCAGAAAGCGCCGGGCATGTTCGCCCGAGCGCGATTCGCAGAAGTCGTAGACGACCACCCTGGTGTTCTCGAAGGCGCCCGTGGCATAGGCCCAGAGGTAAGCCCGGTGCGTTTTGCCATTGCCGGGTTTGAGCATCGCCACCGGCGTCTCGTCGGCATGCAGCACGCTGTGCTGCAGCAGCTCGGCCTTCATCGCGTCCACCAGCGGCTGCAACTGCACGCCACAGGAGCCCACCCATTGCGCGAGCGTGGAACGCGGGATCGCCAAACCGGCGCGACCAAAGATCGCTTCCTGGCGGTACAGCGGCAGGTGGTCGGCGTACTTGGCCACCAGCACCTGCGCCAGCAGCCCGGTGGTGGGGATGCCCTTATCGATGACGTGAGGATCGACAGGGACTTGGGTGAGCGTCTCGCACTTCGAGCACGCCCACTTGCCCCGGATGTGGCGCTCCACGGTGAACACGCCGGGCACGTAGTCCAGCTTCTCGGCCACGTCCTCGCCCACGCGCAACATCCGGCAGCCGCAGGCGCAAGTGGTGGACTCGGGCTCATGGCGGATCTCGCGCCGCGGCAGGTTTGCCGGCAGCGGCGCGCGCTTCGGCGCCTTCTTATCTTCCAGCTTGGCGGGCGCCTGCGCTTCCTGCAGCGCATCGATCTCCGTGGCCACGGCCGCCAGGTCGGCCTCGATCTCGTCTTCGAGCAAGCTCTTCTGCTCGGGGTTGAAGCGCTCGGACTGAGCGGCGAACTTCATGCGCTTCAGAAGCGCGTTCTCGTGCGTGAGTTTGTCCAGCAGCGCGCTCTGGTGGCGCAGTTGCGTCATGAGGCGCGTGGTCAGCTCACGCAGCTCTTGTGCGCTCAGGCTCTGCAGGGATTGAGGCTCGACCACCATGGGTATTCACTGTGCCAGCACTGGCACGCGCGCACCATTGGCGCATGCCCCAATTGGCAAGCACCGGTCTGCGCTTCAGAGTCAGACCACGGTGATGACACCACCGTCGGCCAGGCGCTGCCAGGGCAGGCCCAGCACCAGCGCATCAAACTGCGCACGGGTCAGCGCGGCGGTGCTGGCCGTATCACGCGGCCAGACGAACTTGCCGCTGTTCAGGCGCCGCGCCGCCAGCCACACACCGATGCCGTCGTGCACCAGCACCTTCATGCGGTTGGCGCGCCGATTGGCGAACAGGTACGCGTGGTGCGGGTGCGCTGCGCCGAAGACCGACACCACACGGGCCAGCGCTGATTCGGTGCCCGCTCGCATGTCCAGCGGTTCGGTGGCCAACCACAAGGCATCCACACGTATCATTTGAGCAACTCTCGCATCCACACCGAGCAATGCTCGGCCGCGGCCAGCGGCCAGGTCACGCAGACGTTGGTAGCGCCACGGCGCACCTCGATTCGGATGTCTGGTGCGGGTGCGAACGCGAGAGGTGGCATCGGCACCGGAACGAATGCGGGAGCCTGCGGGGCAGGCAGCGCACCACCACTTTGGCTGCGCCACTTGTGAACAACATTGGCGTTGATGCCGTGGGACAGGGCAATGCGGGCCACCGAGGCACCCGGCTCGGCGCACTGAGCGAGGATCTGCTGTTTGAGCTCGGCGCCGTACCGCCGGCGGGTCTTCTTCTTGGCTTCATTCATGGTGTCCACCTATTTCGTTTGGTGGACACCATCGTTGCCGCTTAAGCCAAGATCTTCAAGGGTGGGATGACCGCGCGCTTACATCTGGCATGCACATCCAAGCACAGTACCGGATACCGAACTCACGGTCTATCGGCGCGAAGTATTTAAGAATCCAGAAAGCCCAAACCCCCAGGTACACGGGGTACGAGGGGGTTTGGGGGGCTGGTAAGAGCCTGACGATGACCTACTTTCACACGGGAATCCGCACTATCATCGGCGCAAAGTCGTTTCACTGTCCTGTTCGGGATGGGAAGGAGTGGTACCAACTTGCTATGGTCGTCAGGCATAAAGGGTTGCCGCTGCAGCACGAGGGTGCTACGGCGACGAATTCATAGAGCTTCGAATCAGCTGTCTTTTTGATTGCTGCCAACGTTATGGATCAACGGTGTTGAATTCCATAAGGGCATAACTGGACTACAAACGGTTGTGTATTGTAGTCGGGTGACATTCAAACTGTTGATGGATTAGATCAAAGTTATAGGGTCAAGCCTCACGAGCAATTAGTACTGGTTAGCTTAACGCATTACTGCGCTTCCACACCCAGCCTATCAACGTCCTGGTCTTGAACGACTCTTTAGGGGGCTCAAGGCCCCGGCAGATCTCATCTTGGAACGAGTTTCCCGCTTAGATGCTTTCAGCGGTTATCTCTTCCGCACTTAGCTACCCGGCAATGCCACTGGCGTGACAACCGGTACACCAGAGGTGCGTCCACTCCGGTCCTCTCGTACTAGGAGCAGGCTTCCTCAAATCTGCAGCGCCCACGGAAGATAGGGACCAAACTGTCTCACGACGTTTTAAACCCAGCTCACGTACCTCTTTAAATGGCGAACAGCCATACCCTTGGGACCGGCTACAGCCCCAGGATGAGATGAGCCGACATCGAGGTGCCAAACACCGCCGTCGATATGAACTCTTGGGCGGTATCAGCCTGTTATCCCCAGAGTACCTTTTATCCGTTGAGCGATGGCCCTTCCATACAGAACCACCGGATCACTATGTCCTGCTTTCGCATCTGCTCGACTTGTCAGTCTCGCAGTTAAGCACGCTTATGCCATTGCACTATTAGCACGATGTCCGACCGTACCTAGCGTACCTTCGAACTCCTCCGTTACACTTTGGGAGGAGACCGCCCCAGTCAAACTGCCTACCATGCACTGTCCCCGATCCAGATAATGGACCTAGGTTAGAACCTCAAACACACCAGGGTGGTATTTCAACGTTGGCTCCACAAGATCTAGCGACCCTGCTTCAAAGCCTCCCACCTATCCTACACAGATCTGTTCAAAATTCAATACAAAGCTACAGTAAAGGTTCATGGGGTCTTTCCGTCTTTCCGCGGGGAGATTGCATCATCACAAACATTTCAACTTCGCTGAGTCTCAGGAGGAGACAGTGTGGCCATCGTTACGCCATTCGTGCAGGTCGGAACTTACCCGACAAGGAATTTCGCTACCTTAGGACCGTTATAGTTACGGCCGCCGTTTACTGGGACTTCGATCAAGAGCTTGCACCCCATCAATTAATCTTCCAGCACCGGGCAGGCGTCACACCCTATACGTCCACTTTCGTGTTTGCAGAGTGCTGTGTTTTTAATAAACAGTCGCAGCCACCAATTTTTTGCAACCCGTTCGTGCTCAGATGTTCTCATCACACTACAAGGGCACACCTTCTTCCGAAGTTACGGTGTCAATTTGCCGAGTTCCTTCTCCTGAGTTCTCTCAAGCGCCTTAGAATACTCATCTCGCGCACCAGTGTCGGTTTGCGGTACGGTCAATTACAAGCTGAAGCTTAGTGGCTTTTCCTGGGACCTCGTTCAGTTACTTCGCGAGCAAGCTCGCTCGATCAATGGCCTCGGTATATGACACGCGGATTTGCCTACGTGTCGCCTACATCCATCTAAACCGGCACATCCAACCGCCGGATAACCTATTAAGATCCGTCCCCACATCGCACTTGTAATCGGTACAGGAATATTGACCTGTTTCCCATCAGCTACGCATCTCTGCCTCGCCTTAGGGGCCGACTCACCCTACGCCGATGAACGTTGCGTAGGAAACCTTGCGCTTACGGCGAGGGGGCTTTTCACCCCCTTTAACGCTACTCATGTCAGCATTCGCACTTCTGATACCTCCAGCATCCTTTACAAGATACCTTCACAGGCTTACAGAACGCTCTCCTACCACTTGCAATAAATTGCAAATCCGCAGCTTCGGTAACTGGCTTAGCCCCGTTACATCTTCCGCGCAGGACGACTCGATCAGTGAGCTATTACGCTTTCTTTAAATGATGGCTGCTTCTAAGCCAACATCCTGACTGTTTTAGCCTTCCCACTTCGTTTCCCACTTAGCCCGTTTTAGGGACCTTAGCTGGCGGTCTGGGTTGTTTCCCTCTTGAGTCCGGACGTTAGCACCCGGTGCTCTGTCTCCCAAGCTGTACTCGTCGGTATTCGGAGTTTGCCTTGGTTTGGTAAGTCGCCATGACCCCCTAGCCAAAACAGTGCTCTACCCCCGACGGTAATACTTGAGGCACTACCTAAATAGTTTTCGGAGAGAACCAGCTATTTCCAAGTTTGTTTAGCCTTTCACCCCTATCCACAGCTCATCCGCTAATTTTGCAACATTAGTCGGTTCGGACCTCCAGTACCTGTTACGGCACCTTCATCCTGGCCATGGATAGATCACTTGGTTTCGGGTCTACACCCAGCGACTGATTCGCCCTATTCGGACTCGATTTCTCTACGGCTTCCCTATTCGGTTAACCTTGCCACTGAATGTAAGTCGCTGACCCATTATACAAAAGGTACGCAGTCACCCCTTTCGAGGCTCCTACTTTTTGTAAGCATGCGGTTTCAGGATCTATTTCACTCCCCTCCCGGGGTTCTTTTCGCCTTTCCCTCACGGTACTTGTTCACTATCGGTCGATGATGAGTATTTAGCCTTGGAGGATGGTCCCCCCATATTCAGACAGGATTTCTCGTGTCCCGCCCTACTTGTCGTTAGCTCAGTACCACACGTCTCTTTTCACATACAGGGCTATCACCTTCTTTGGCCGGCCTTTCCATGCCGTTTTGTTAAGTGTCGTGCTATCACTAACAGGCTCTTCCGATTTCGCTCGCCACTACTTTCGGAATCTCGGTTGATGTCTTTTCCTCGAGCTACTGAGATGTTTCAGTTCACCCGGTTCGCCTCGCATACCTATGTATTCAGTATGCGATACCTACTGCTAGGTGGGTTTCCCCATTCGGAAATCTCCGGATCAAAGCTAATTTGCCAGCTCCCCGAAGCTTATCGCAGGCTATCACGTCCTTCGTCGCCTATCATCGCCAAGGCATCCACCACATGCTCTTATTCACTTGACCCTATAACTTTGACGTCTTGCCAGTTCGTTCAAACCAACAAAACACAATCGTCACATCAAGAGAATGTCTGTCAGGTCTCACACCTGACGCGTTATGCCGTTTCAATTTATATCTTTTGACTAAATTGAATATTCGTTGACGCAATCAAAAATTCTTGTTGCTGATGGCACGGTCTGCACGAAACCTTTACGAATGTGCAGTTTCCATCAGCAACGCTGATTCGACTCTATGAATTTTTAAAGAACAGCCGTTGCAATCCGAAGATCGCTTGAAGATCGATAGATACCGATCAACATCAAAATACCCTGCAGCACAGGATGCTTTGATGTTGAGACAGACAAGTGTTGCACTGCATGACAGGCAGCACCAACAGGTGTGGATGGTGGAGGATGACGGGATCGAACCGACGACCCCCTGCTTGCAAAGCAGGTGCTCTCCCAGCTGAGCTAATCCCCCAGGATAACCGTCAACGTTTTGGTCAGACAGCGCTCAGACAGCAGACCCACTTGGTGGGTCTGGTTGGTCTCGAACCAACGACCCCCGCCTTATCAAGACGGTGCTCTAACCAACTGAGCTACAGACCCAAGCCGGTCACTAGTAACCTGGTTTGACCCAGATCGCTGGCGACTTCCTTCCAACAACCGATAAGTGTGAGCGTTTGAGCTTGATTGCTTGATCCACTGCCGCTCTCAGCATCCAACCCTGCAAGCAGGGCCGTCAAACCAAGAACTGGTGTGGATTTTTCCAGAAAGGAGGTGATCCAGCCGCACCTTCCGATACGGCTACCTTGTTACGACTTCACCCCAGTCACGAACCCCGCCGTGGTAATCGCCCTCCTTGCGGTTAGGCTAACTACTTCTGGCGAGACCCGCTCCCATGGTGTGACGGGCGGTGTGTACAAGACCCGGGAACGTATTCACCGTGACATGCTGATCCACGATTACTAGCGATTCCGACTTCACGCAGTCGAGTTGCAGACTGCGATCCGGACTACGACCGGCTTTGATGGATTGGCTCCCCCTCGCGGGTTTGCGACCCTTTGTACCGGCCATTGTATGACGTGTGTAGCCCCACCTATAAGGGCCATGAGGACTTGACGTCATCCCCACCTTCCTCCGGTTTGTCACCGGCAGTCTCATTAGAGTGCCCAACTGAATGTAGCAACTAATGACAAGGGTTGCGCTCGTTGCGGGACTTAACCCAACATCTCACGACACGAGCTGACGACAGCCATGCAGCACCTGTGTTATGGCTCTCTTTCGAGCACGAATCCATCTCTGGAAACTTCCATACATGTCAAAGGTGGGTAAGGTTTTTCGCGTTGCATCGAATTAAACCACATCATCCACCGCTTGTGCGGGTCCCCGTCAATTCCTTTGAGTTTCAACCTTGCGGCCGTACTCCCCAGGCGGTCAACTTCACGCGTTAGCTTCGTTACTGAGTCAGAAGAGACCCAACAACCAGTTGACATCGTTTAGGGCGTGGACTACCAGGGTATCTAATCCTGTTTGCTCCCCACGCTTTCGTGCATGAGCGTCAGTGCAGGCCCAGGGGATTGCCTTCGCCATCGGTGTTCCTCCGCATATCTACGCATTTCACTGCTACACGCGGAATTCCATCCCCCTCTGCCGCACTCCAGCTTTGCAGTCACAATCGCCATTCCCAGGTTGAGCCCGGGGATTTCACGACTGTCTTACAAAACCGCCTGCGCACGCTTTACGCCCAGTAATTCCGATTAACGCTTGCACCCTACGTATTACCGCGGCTGCTGGCACGTAGTTAGCCGGTGCTTATTCTTACGGTACCGTCATTAGCAAACTGTATTAGAGCTCGCCGTTTCGTTCCATACAAAAGCAGTTTACAACCCGAAGGCCTTCTTCCTGCACGCGGCATTGCTGGATCAGGCTTGCGCCCATTGTCCAAAATTCCCCACTGCTGCCTCCCGTAGGAGTCTGGACCGTGTCTCAGTTCCAGTGTGGCTGGTCGTCCTCTCAGACCAGCTACAGATCGTCGGCTTGGTGAGCCTTTACCCCACCAACTACCTAATCTGACATCGGCCGCTCCAATCGCGCGAGGCCTTACGGTCCCCCGCTTTCATCCTTAGATCGTATGCGGTATTAGCGCAGCTTTCGCTGCGTTATCCCCCACGACTGGGCACGTTCCGATGCATTACTCACCCGTTCGCCACTCGTCAGCACCTTGCGGCCTGTTACCGTTCGACTTGCATGTGTAAAGCATGCCGCCAGCGTTCAATCTGAGCCAGGATCAAACTCTTTAGTTCGATCTTGAATTTACTCATAAAAACGCAAACGAAGTAAACTTCATTTCTATTCTCATGAACGTTTAAAGTCTTGCGACTTGGATTCCGAAGAATCCGTTTTCGCAATCGCCTTCAAACGCCCACGCTTATCGGCTGTATATTTTTAATGATCCAACAAACTCAGCAGCACTTGCCACCTCATCCGTCTTGCTTAGCTGCGATCAGCTGAGCCTCGTATTATGACACAGTTTTTAGCGTCTTTGCAAATTTCTTTTTGAAGCTTACAAGACAAAACACATGCCTACACTTATATAAAGCCCAAACCCCCAGGTACACGGGGTACGAGGGGGTTTGGGGGGCTGGTAAGAGCCTGACGATGACCTACTTTCACACGGGAATCCGCACTATCATCGGCGCAAAGTCGTTTCACTGTCCTGTTCGGGATGGGAAGGAGTGGTACCAACTTGCTATGGTCGTCAGGCATAAAGGGTTGCCGCTGCAGCACGAGGGTGCTACGGCGACGAATTCATAGAGCTTCGAATCAGCTGTCTTTTTGATTGCTGCCAACGTTATGGATCAACGGTGTTGAATTCCATAAGGGCATAACTGGACTACAAACGGTTGTGTATTGTAGTCGGGTGACATTCAAACTGTTGATGGATTAGATCAAAGTTATAGGGTCAAGCCTCACGAGCAATTAGTACTGGTTAGCTTAACGCATTACTGCGCTTCCACACCCAGCCTATCAACGTCCTGGTCTTGAACGACTCTTTAGGGGGCTCAAGGCCCCGGCAGATCTCATCTTGGAACGAGTTTCCCGCTTAGATGCTTTCAGCGGTTATCTCTTCCGCACTTAGCTACCCGGCAATGCCACTGGCGTGACAACCGGTACACCAGAGGTGCGTCCACTCCGGTCCTCTCGTACTAGGAGCAGGCTTCCTCAAATCTGCAGCGCCCACGGAAGATAGGGACCAAACTGTCTCACGACGTTTTAAACCCAGCTCACGTACCTCTTTAAATGGCGAACAGCCATACCCTTGGGACCGGCTACAGCCCCAGGATGAGATGAGCCGACATCGAGGTGCCAAACACCGCCGTCGATATGAACTCTTGGGCGGTATCAGCCTGTTATCCCCAGAGTACCTTTTATCCGTTGAGCGATGGCCCTTCCATACAGAACCACCGGATCACTATGTCCTGCTTTCGCATCTGCTCGACTTGTCAGTCTCGCAGTTAAGCACGCTTATGCCATTGCACTATTAGCACGATGTCCGACCGTACCTAGCGTACCTTCGAACTCCTCCGTTACACTTTGGGAGGAGACCGCCCCAGTCAAACTGCCTACCATGCACTGTCCCCGATCCAGATAATGGACCTAGGTTAGAACCTCAAACACACCAGGGTGGTATTTCAACGTTGGCTCCACAAGATCTAGCGACCCTGCTTCAAAGCCTCCCACCTATCCTACACAGATCTGTTCAAAATTCAATACAAAGCTACAGTAAAGGTTCATGGGGTCTTTCCGTCTTTCCGCGGGGAGATTGCATCATCACAAACATTTCAACTTCGCTGAGTCTCAGGAGGAGACAGTGTGGCCATCGTTACGCCATTCGTGCAGGTCGGAACTTACCCGACAAGGAATTTCGCTACCTTAGGACCGTTATAGTTACGGCCGCCGTTTACTGGGACTTCGATCAAGAGCTTGCACCCCATCAATTAATCTTCCAGCACCGGGCAGGCGTCACACCCTATACGTCCACTTTCGTGTTTGCAGAGTGCTGTGTTTTTAATAAACAGTCGCAGCCACCAATTTTTTGCAACCCGTTCGTGCTCAGATGTTCTCATCACACTACAAGGGCACACCTTCTTCCGAAGTTACGGTGTCAATTTGCCGAGTTCCTTCTCCTGAGTTCTCTCAAGCGCCTTAGAATACTCATCTCGCGCACCAGTGTCGGTTTGCGGTACGGTCAATTACAAGCTGAAGCTTAGTGGCTTTTCCTGGGACCTCGTTCAGTTACTTCGCGAGCAAGCTCGCTCGATCAATGGCCTCGGTATATGACACGCGGATTTGCCTACGTGTCGCCTACATCCATCTAAACCGGCACATCCAACCGCCGGATAACCTATTAAGATCCGTCCCCACATCGCACTTGTAATCGGTACAGGAATATTGACCTGTTTCCCATCAGCTACGCATCTCTGCCTCGCCTTAGGGGCCGACTCACCCTACGCCGATGAACGTTGCGTAGGAAACCTTGCGCTTACGGCGAGGGGGCTTTTCACCCCCTTTAACGCTACTCATGTCAGCATTCGCACTTCTGATACCTCCAGCATCCTTTACAAGATACCTTCACAGGCTTACAGAACGCTCTCCTACCACTTGCAATAAATTGCAAATCCGCAGCTTCGGTAACTGGCTTAGCCCCGTTACATCTTCCGCGCAGGACGACTCGATCAGTGAGCTATTACGCTTTCTTTAAATGATGGCTGCTTCTAAGCCAACATCCTGACTGTTTTAGCCTTCCCACTTCGTTTCCCACTTAGCCCGTTTTAGGGACCTTAGCTGGCGGTCTGGGTTGTTTCCCTCTTGAGTCCGGACGTTAGCACCCGGTGCTCTGTCTCCCAAGCTGTACTCGTCGGTATTCGGAGTTTGCCTTGGTTTGGTAAGTCGCCATGACCCCCTAGCCAAAACAGTGCTCTACCCCCGACGGTAATACTTGAGGCACTACCTAAATAGTTTTCGGAGAGAACCAGCTATTTCCAAGTTTGTTTAGCCTTTCACCCCTATCCACAGCTCATCCGCTAATTTTGCAACATTAGTCGGTTCGGACCTCCAGTACCTGTTACGGCACCTTCATCCTGGCCATGGATAGATCACTTGGTTTCGGGTCTACACCCAGCGACTGATTCGCCCTATTCGGACTCGATTTCTCTACGGCTTCCCTATTCGGTTAACCTTGCCACTGAATGTAAGTCGCTGACCCATTATACAAAAGGTACGCAGTCACCCCTTTCGAGGC
>NZ_CM178972.1:3140000-4178444 GCF_058731905.1 Hydrogenophaga sp. L99
CAGTTCCAGTGTGGCTGGTCGTCCTCTCAGACCAGCTACAGATCGTCGGCTTGGTGAGCCTTTACCCCACCAACTACCTAATCTGACATCGGCCGCTCCAATCGCGCGAGGCCTTACGGTCCCCCGCTTTCATCCTTAGATCGTATGCGGTATTAGCGCAGCTTTCGCTGCGTTATCCCCCACGACTGGGCACGTTCCGATGCATTACTCACCCGTTCGCCACTCGTCAGCACCTTGCGGCCTGTTACCGTTCGACTTGCATGTGTAAAGCATGCCGCCAGCGTTCAATCTGAGCCAGGATCAAACTCTTTAGTTCGATCTTGAATTTACTCATAAAAACGCAAACGAAGTAAACTTCATTTCTATTTTCATGAACGTTTAAAGTCTTGCGACTTGGACTCCGAAGAATCCGTTTTTGCAATCGCCTTCAAACGCCCACGCTTATCGGCTGTATATTTTTAATGATCCAACAAACTCAGCAGCACTTGCCACCTCATCCGTCTTGCTTAGCTGCGATCAGCTGAGCCTCGTATTATGACACAGTTTTTGGTGTCTGGAAAAGTATTTTAGGGTTTTTACCTAGAAGACTCAGCCCACTTCGCAGACTTGGGTTGCTTACCTTGCGGCGATCAGCGAAGCCTTGCAGTATACATCGTTTTTTTCGCGGCGGTCAACAGCTTGGCTAAATTTTTGAAGCGAAGCCGGCTGCACTTCTAGCCATCGCTTTCAAGTGGCCCCGGACGTCAGGCTGGCTAGATAGCCGATTCAGATCTACCCTGCTCGTGCGCCGCACCGAACTTGGCGGCTGTTTGGATGGTAGTCCCTTTCCGCGCAGCTTTGCCCCCCCGCCCTCTCTAGCGGCTCCAACGTATGGCGCGGGCGGGGGAGCACACCAGCTTCTCACAGCGTGTCTGTGCGCTTTCAACGCGTATCGGATGGGCAGGGATAATCGCCAGAACTTTACTCCGGCACTTTCATGGCACTTATCACCCTGCAGAACGCGCAACTGGCCTTTGGCCATGTGGCGCTGCTCGACCACACCGACTTTGCGCTGGAGGCCCAGGAGCGGGTGGGCCTGATTGGCCGCAACGGCACCGGCAAGTCGTCAATGCTCAAGATTTTGGCTGGACTGGAAAAGCCCGATGACGGCACGGTGCAGGTGCAGACCGGTCTGCGAGTGGCCTATGTGCCTCAAGAACCCATATTGGACTTGGACAGCACGGTGTTTGAAGCGGCCAGTGTGGGCCTGGCCGACGCGCGTGCCGCACGCGACCTCTATTTGAGTGGCGCGGACGGGCTGGATCTGGACGCCTTGCAGAACCGCATTGAGGCTCTGGATGCGTGGAACTGGGAGCAACGGGTGGATGAGACGTTGCACCGCCTGCACCTTGAAGGTGATGTGAAGGTGGGCGCGCTTTCGGGTGGTAACAAGAAACGGGTGGCGCTGGCGCAAGCGCTTGTGAGCCGGCCGGACGTGCTGCTGCTGGACGAACCCACCAACCACCTGGACCTGGACAGCATCACCTGGCTGGAGGACTTGCTGCTGGAATACAAGGGCAGCGTGGTGACCATCAGCCACGACCGTGCCTTTCTGGACCGCGTGGCGACCCGCATGATTGAGCTGGACCGGGGCCGGCTGCTGAGCTACCCGGGCAATTTTGCCCAGTACCAATTGCTCAAAGAAGAACAAATGGCGCAGGAAGCGGTAATCAGCGCCCGTGCGGACAAGCTGCTGGCACAGGAAGAGGTGTGGATTCGCCAAGGGGTGGAGGCGCGGCGCACGCGAGCGCAAGGGCGCATTACCCGACTGGAGGCCTTGCGGGCACAACGTGCGCAGCGGCGTGATGCCTTGGGCAGTGTGAAGCTGGAAGTGGCCAGCGGCAGCGCCAGCGGCAAGATTGTGGCGGAGCTGGAGAAGGTGACCAAGTCTTACCCAACGGCAGACGGCGGGCTTCGCACGGTGATCAAGGACTTCTCAGCCACGATTTTGCGCGGCGACAAGATTGGTTTGATTGGACCCAACGGTGCGGGCAAGACGACCTTGCTAAAGATCATTCTGGGTGAACTCGCACCCGACAGCGGCACAGTGCGCCTGGGCAGCAAACAAAACGTGGCCTATTTTGACCAGATGCGCGACCAGATTGACCTGGATGCCACGCTGGAAGATTTCATCAGCCCCGGCAGTGAATGGATCGAGATTGGCAACAAGCGCACCCATGTCAAGAGCTACCTGAGCGACTTCCTGTTTTCACCGGCACGGGCCAATGCGCCGGTGCGCACGCTCTCGGGTGGCGAGCGCAACCGGTTGTTGCTGGCGCGGCTGTTTGCGCGCCCGGCCAACGTATTGGTGCTGGACGAGCCCACCAACGACCTGGACATTGACACCCTGGAGCTGCTGGAAGATTTGTTGCAGCAGTACGAAGGAACGGTGTTCCTGGTCAGCCACGACCGCCGCTTCTTGGACAACGTGGTGACCAGCACGATCGTGAGCGAGGGCGAAGGCCGCTGGCGCGAGTATGTGGGGGATGTGCAGGACTGGCTGACCCAGTCGGCCCGCTCCGAAGCGATGCAGCGCGAGAAAAGCGCCGCCGGCAACACGAATGCCAGCAAGGCTGCCAACACGGCAGCCGTTGCCAGCCCACCCGCAGCCGCACCAGCGCCTGCCCCCAAGAAGAAGCTGAGCTACAAAGAACAGCGTGAATACGACGCGCTGCCGGAGCGCATTGCCAAGCTGGAAGCCGAGCAAGCAGAAATCAACCAGCAGCTCAACAGTGGGCAGCTGTATGCGGCCGATGCGGCACGCGCGGCTCAACTTGGCGCCCGACATGCCGAAATAGAAGGCGAATGGCTGCAAGCCATGGAGCGCTGGGAAGCCTTGGGCGGCAGCTGAAAATCAGCAACCCATCGCGCATCTGGCGACGACCAAAACCACCCGAGCCCCATGACGCCCGACCGCCTTGCGCAAGACCTGCAACGCTCCCTGAACGAGCTTCGGCAGGAGCGCGAGCGCACGCAGCGGCTGATGGCGGAGCTGGATCGGCAAAACGCCGAGCTCGACCGGTTGCGCAGTTCGGTACACCGGGAGTCCAACAGCCGCCTGCTGGCCGAAGAGGCGCTGGACGAGACCCGCGACCGGCTGCAACTGGCCGTGGACGCGGCCGGTCTGGCCTTGTGGGACTGGCAACTGCCCGCCAAGCAGGTGTTTTTGACCGCCCGCTGGGGTGAAATGGTGGGCGACATTGCCATGGACGCCTATTGGGATGTGGCCGACCTGACAGCCCGCGTGCACCCGGACGACGTGCCCGCCATGCAGGCGCACCAGGCCGCGCTGCTCAGCGGGGCGACCCAGCGCGCGGTGATTCAACACCGCACCCGAACGCCCGACGGCTGGCTTTGGATTGAGAGCCACGCGATGGTGGCCGAGCATGACAGCCAGGGCAAACCCCTGCGGCTCATGGGCACGCTGGCCGACGTCAGCGAACGCCAACAGGCGCAACAAGACAGCAACCGTGCGCGCGAACTGGCCGAGCAAGCCAGCCGCGCAAAAAGCGAATTTCTCGCCAACATCAGCCACGAGGTGCGCACACCGTTGAATGCGCTGATGGGCCTGACCCGCATGTTGATGGACTCGCCGCTCAACGTCGAGCAAACGAGCTGGCTGAACCTGATGGACAGTTCGGCGCATGCCCTGCTGGCCTTGCTCAACGACATCCTGGACCTGTCGCGTATCGAAGCCGGCAAGCTCGACGTGGAGAACGTGCGCTTCAACCTGCGCCGCACCATTGAAGAAGCCGTGGGCCCCTACGCCGAGCAGGCGCGCAGCAAGCCGCTGGACTGGCAACTGGTGCTGCCGCCCGATTTGCCACAGGCCGTCATGGGCGACCCCGGGCGGTTGCGCCAGGTGCTGGGCAATTTGATATCCAACGCCCTCAAGTTCACGCCGCGCGGTGGCCGCATCACGGTGCAAGCCGCCGTGGTGCCGGCCGCATCCGGGCAGCCGGCCAGCCTGAAACTGCAGGTGCAGGACAGCGGCGTGGGCATTGCCAAAAAACACCAGGCGGGGATTTTTGACGCCTTCACCCAGGCCGACGCCTCGACCGCGCGCCGTTATGGCGGCAGCGGGCTGGGCCTGGCCATTTGTGCCCGCCTGGCGCGCCTGATGGGGGGCGAAATTGCACTAACCAGCGAGCTCGGCCAAGGCAGCACGTTTGCACTCACCCTGCCGCTTCGTTTGGCACCCACGTCAAGCGGTGACGGTCCGCTCAGCGGGCACATGGAGCTGAGCGAGGTGGCGCAGGCTGGGCCGCGCTATGCCGGTCTGGTGGTGCTGCTGGCCGAAGACAACCCGGTGAACGAACTCATGATGCGCCAGCTGCTGCTGCGCCTGGGCTGCACGGTGCGGGTGGCCCGCGGCGGTGCGCAAGCGGTGGCTTTGTGGGACCAAGGCGGCGTTGAGCTTATTTTGATGGACGTGCAGATGCCCGGCATGAGCGGCCTGGAGGCGACGCAAAAAATTCGCGAACTGGAAACGCGCCGTCGTTACAACCGCACGCCCATCGTGGCGGTGACGGCCAACGCCATGAGCGGCGACCGGGAACAGTGCCTGGCTGCGGGCATGGATGGCTACACGCCAAAGCCCGTGAGCCCGCAAGCCCTGATGGCTGAAATGGACCGGGTGCTGAAGCGCCCAGCGGGGCGCTCCCCTGCACCCACAGCGCCTGTGACGGCCGCACCAGCGCCTGCGCCTGCAGCCCCTGAAGCGGCGATGCGCGCCACAGCACGACCTGAAGCCATCGACGTGGACAAGCTGCGGCGCCGGCTGGATGGCGACGAGGCCACCTTGAAACAACTGGCCATCGCTATGCGCAGCGACCTGGCGCAGCGCCAAGCCGAGATGCAGCGTGCGCTGGCGACCCGAGACACGGCAGCGGCGGTGGCCCACGCGCACGGTCTCAAAGGCTCGCTGGGCAGCATGACGGCTGAGCGGGGCGCACGGCTGGCCAAAGGGCTGGAGCTGGCAGCGCGCTCGGGAGACTGGCAGTTGTTTGAACGCGCCCTGCCCCTGCTGCAGGCCGAAGCACGGCAGATTGACCAGTCACTGGCCAAGCTGCTGGCCGACGCTGGCGACGATCTGTTTGACCACCCCGCCTCCAACACCCAGCACTGAACCGGGCCACGGCCGTTGCCCGGCGGGCTGCATGCCCCAGTGCAGGGTCTGGCAAACCCTTTTGAAGGTTCAGGCCGACCGCCTTTGTGGTGAAAGCATGGTCCAGCCAAGTGGGCGGCACCTCAGTGCGCAGCCACCTTTTGGCTGAAAACCGACCAAAAGGCAGCGTCTTGCGTGGTCGCAAAGTTGATGCGCATCAGCGTGCTGGGCGCACGCGCCGCATGAAACAGCGCCCCGGGCGCTATGAGGTAACCCTCGTCGAGCATGCGCTGCGACAAGGCCTCGGTATCGACCCCTGTGTCCACCCAGCCAAACAGGCCCGCCGGCTCCGACACAAAGCGGCAACCCGCCGCCTGCGCCAGGCGCGCGCTGCGGGTGCGCGCCAGGTCGAGCCGGCTGCGGATGCGCTCGGCGTGGCGGCGCAGCTGGCCTTGCTCGATGCAGTGCGCCAGCGCGCGCTCCAGCAGGCTGGGCGTGGTGAGCGTGGTCAGCAGCTTGGTGTCCAGCAGGCGTTCCACCCATTCGGCGGGCGCGGCCAGGTAGCCCACCCGCCAGTTGGGCGCCAGGATCTTGGCAAAGCCGCTCACGTAGATGGTGCGCTGCAAACCGTCGAGCACGCTCATGCGGGTGGCGTGCTCGGGGGCAATGTGGCCGTAGGTGTCGTCTTCCACCACGTAAAAGTCGTGCTGCTGGGCCAGCTGCAACACGCGGTGGGCGCTGGCCGGCGACAGGCTGTAACCGGTGGGGTTGTGCAACACACTCACGCTCACAAACAGCTTGGGCGCATGGGCCTCGCAGTAGCGCGCCATCACCGCCAGGTCGGGCCCGGCCGGGCCGCGCGGCACCGGCAGTATGCGCATGCCCATGGCCGCCAGCCGGGCAAATTCCACCGCCCAGCCGGGCTCTTCCACCATCACGCAATCGCCCGGTTTCAGCAGGGTGCGGCTAACAATGTCCAGCGCGTGGGTGGCGCCCACCGAGGTGATGATCTGCTGCGGGCCCACCGGCAGCCCCATACTTTGCAGCCGGTCGGCCAGCACGCGGCGCAGGTGGCCGTCGCCCAGCGGCTCGCCGTAGCGCAGCGAACTGTCGGCCAGCGCCTGCGGGGTGGTGACGCGGCGCACCGCGGCTTGCAGGAAGGTGGACGCCATCCAGTCGGGCGGAAAGGCGCCCATGCCGGGTTGCGGCCGTGAGCCCGCCGGGTGAAACATGCCGCGAATGAGGGCGGCCGCGTTCACAGGGGCCGCCATGCGCACGGGGGGGTCGGCCGCGCCCGCTGCAGCCGCAAGGGCGCCAGATCGCGCGGCGGGGCTCTCGCGCAGCGGCGCTCGGTCGCGCACAAAAAAACCCCGGTTGCGCTGCGCCAGCACCAGGCCCTGGGCCAGCAAGAGGTCGTAGGCCGCCACCACGGTGGACGGGTTCAACCCGTGCTGGGCGGCACACTGGCGCACGCTGGGCAAACGGGCGCCGGGGGCCAGTAGGCGGTCGCGGATGCGGTCGGCAAAGCGGGCCGCCAACTGCTCAGCCAGCGTTTGGGCCGCCGTGCGCGTGAGGGCGGGCGCACTGGCCAAGGCATCGGACGGGGTTGTTTCGGTGTCAGAAAACATGGCGTTGGCGGTGCGGGTGTATGAGCAAAGCAGCTCACACAGTTTATGAACTGAACCCCTGAACTGTATGGCTTGTGTATGGTTTTGAAAGGATAAAGTGTCTGCCATGCGCTCACAAGCTTTTTCTACCGTCGAACCGACGCCCGTGCAGGGCCTGGCATGAACGCCGCCGAATTCAGCGCGCTGCTGGTGCTGGCCACGGCCACCAGCTTCACACCCGGGCCCAACACCACGCTGTCCACCGCGCTCGCGGCCAACTTCGGACTTCGCCGCGCCATGCGTTTTGTGTGCGCCGTGCCGGTGGGCTGGGGCCTGCTGTTTGCCCTGTGCGCGGGCGGCGTGGGCGCGCTGGTGGTGGCGCTGCCGCTGTTGCGCTGGAGCATTTTGCTGGGCGGCGTGGGCTATTTGCTGTGGCTGGCCTGGCGGCTTTCCGGCAGCCGCAACCTGAGCGCGGTGAACGCGGCGCGGCTGAACGTGACCTTCACCCAAGGCGTGATGCTGCAATTTTTGAACATCAAGGCCTGGATGCTGGCGCTGTCCATCGTCGCGGGCTGGGTGGCGGGCCGGCCCGACGCGGCCGAGCGCTTCGTGCAGGTGCTGCCGGTGTTGCTGGCCTACGCATTTTTCAGCAACCTCACCTACGCCACGGTGGGCTCGCTGCTGCGCCACTGGCTGGCCGGGCCGGTGGTGGACGGGCAGCCCACCGGCGGGCGGCTGCTGGTGTTCAACCGCTGCATGGCGCTGGCCCTGGTGCTCACCGCGGCCTGGATGCTGAGCACCGGGCTGGGCCTGGCAGGCAGCGCCGCTGGAGGCTTGCAATGACCACCGGCGTGAGCCTGCTGGCGGCGCAAGACCAGCGCGACCAAACCCTGGGCCTGTGGCTGGGCCTGGTGGGCGTGGTGGTGTTCGGCTCACCCTGCCCATGACGCGGCTGGCCACCGGCACCGCTGACGCGCCGCAGCTTTCGCCCTGGTTTGTCACCTGGGGCCGCGCGGCACTGGCCGGGGGCTTGTCCATCATCTACTTGCTGGCCACGCGCTCGCCCCTGCCGGCACCGCAGCACCGCAAGCCGCTGGCGCTCTCGCTGCTGGGCAACGCCATTGGCTACCCGCTGCTGCTGGGCTGGGCACTGCGCTACGTCACCGCGAGCCACGCCGCCGTCATCACCGCCCTGCTACCGCTGGCCACCGCTGCTGCTGCGGCTTGGCTGCTGCACCAGCGCGCGCGCCTGGGCTTCTGGCTGTTTGCCGGGCTGGGCAGCCTGCTGGTGGCCGCCTATAGCGTGTTGCGCGCCTGGCAGCAAGGGCACGGTTTTGGCCTGGCCTGGGCCGACCTGCTGCTGGTGGGCGCCGTGCTGGCGGCTTCGGTGGGTTATGTGGCGGGCGCCAAGGTCACGCCAGCACTGGGCGCCGAGCGGGTGATCAGCTGGGTCTGCGTGATGGCCCTGCCCATCACCGTGCCAGGCGCCCTGCTGACCTGGCCAGAGCAAGCCGTGAACGCCTCAGCCTGGCTGGCGCTGGTGTATGTGGGCGTGTTTTCCATGTGGGCCGGTTTTTTTGCCTGGTTTCGCGGCCTGGCGCTGGGCGGCGCGCTGCGGGTGAGCCAGCTGCAGTTGCTGCAACCTTTCGTCAGCATCGTGGCCGCCGTGCCGCTGCTGGGAGAATCACTGGACCTCACCACCCTGGGCTTTGCCCTGGCCGTGGTGGCCACCGTTTTTATGGGGCGCCGCATGGCCGCGCCCGCCACTTCATCAACACCCCAACCCCACAAGGAAGCACCATGAGCCACAGCCCCTGGACCCTGGCCCAGCGCGCCCACAAAATGAACCCGTCGGTGATCCGCGAGATCCTGAAGGTGACCGAAAAGCCCGGCATCATCAGTTTTGCGGGCGGCTTGCCGTCCACCGAAACCTTTCCGGTAGACGCGTTTGCCGAGGCCTGCGAGCGGGTGCTGCACGGCCACGGCCTGGAAAGCGGGCGCGCCTCGCTGCAATACGCCGCCAGCGAGGGCTTTGCGCCGCTGCGCGAGTGGGTGGCGGCCAGCCTGCCTTGGGCGGTGGACCCAGCGCAGGTGCTCATCACCACCGGCAGCCAGCAAGGGCTGGACCTGGTGGGCAAGGTGCTGATTGACGCGGGCAGCCGCGTGCTGGTGGAAACGCCCACCTACCTGGGCGCGCTGCAGGCGTTTTCGCCCATGGAGCCGGTGATTGAAGGCGTGGCCAGCGACGACGGCGGTGTGGACGTGGCTGCGCTGCTGGAACAGCTGGGCGCAGGCGCTGACCACCCGGAGAGCCTGGAGCGCCGGCGCTTGCTGACGCTGGACCTGGACCCGGTGGCCAACCCGCAGGCCGCGCCGCGTTTTCTGTATGTGTTGCCCAACTTCCAGAACCCCACCGGTCGCAGCATGGACCTGGCCCGGCGCCAGGCCCTGGTGGACGCCGCCGCCCGGCTGGGCCTGCCGCTGGTGGAAGACAACCCCTACGGCGACCTGTGGTTTGACCAGCCCCCGCCGACACCGCTGACCGCACTGAACCCCGACGGCTGTATTTACCTGGGTTCGTTTTCGAAAATTCTGGCACCGGGTTTGCGCCTCGGTTTTCTGGTGGCGCCCGCCAGCGTGTACCCCAAGCTGCTGCAAGCCAAGCAAGCGGCCGACCTACACAGCCCCAGCTTCAACCAGCGCGTGGTGGCCGAGGTCATCAAAGACGGTTTTCTGGAGCGCCACATACCCACCATCCGCGCGCTGTACAAGCGCCAGTGCCACGCCATGCTGGACGCCCTGAAGTCCGAAATGGCCGGCCTGGACGTGCAGTGGAACGAGCCCGACGGCGGCATGTTTCTGTGGGTGCGCCTGCCCGAAGGCATGAACGCCATTGAGCTGCTGCCCAAGGCGGTGGAGCAGAACGTGGCCTTTGTGCCCGGCAGCGCGTTTTACGCCGACCACGCCGACCCGCGCACCCTGCGACTGAGCTTCGTCACCGCCAACGTGGAGCAAATTCGCACCGGCATTGCGGCGCTGGCCCGGGCCATCCGCTCCAGCCACTGACCGCAAACGCAAACGCAAACGCAAACGCAAACGCAAACGCAACTGCAACTGCAACTGCAACTGCAACTGCAACTGCAACTGCAACTGCAACTGCAACTGCAACTGCAAAAGGCCCATGCCACCAACATCCAGACCCTTCAAACAGGTGGACGTGTTCACCGCCACACCCTACCGAGGCAACCCGCTGGCGGTGGTGCTCGACGGCAACGGACTCAGCACCGAGGCCATGCAGCACTTCACCAACTGGACCAACCTGTCAGAGTGCACCTTTGTGTTGCCGCCCACGCCCGAAGGCCGCGCCAGCGGGGCCGACTACCGCGTGCGCATTTTCTGCCCCGGGCGCGAGCTGCCGTTTGCCGGCCACCCCACGCTGGGCACTTGCCACGCGTGGCTGGAAGCCGGCGGCGTGCCGCAGGCGAAACACGTGGTACAGGAATGCGGCGTGGGCCTGGTGAAGATCCAGCGCGAGGGCGAGCAGCTGGCCTTCGCGGCGCCACCGCTGATCAAAAGCGGCCCATTGGACGAAGCGGATGTGGCGCTGATCGCTCGCGGTCTGGGTGTGGCGCGCAGCGACATCGTGGCGCACAGCTGGTGCGACAACGGGCCGAACTGGCGCGGCGTGATGCTCAAGAGCGCCGAGCAGGTGCTGGCGCTCAAGCCCGATGGGGCGGTGCTGGCCGGGCTGGACATTGGCGTGGTGGGGCCACACCCTGCGGGGTGCGACGCAGCGTTTGAAGTGCGCGCCTTTTTCCCCGGCAACAACGGCCTGCGCGAAGACCCCGTCACCGGCAGCCTGAACGCCGCGCTGGGCCAGTGGCTGATCGGCGCCGGCCTGGCGCCCGAGCGCTACGTGGCCGCGCAAGGCACGGCGCTGGCTCGCGAAGGCCGGGTGTTCATCGAACGCGATGCCCGTGGCACCGTCTGGGTCGGTGGCACCAGCGTGACCTGCATCGACGGCACGGTGCGCCTGTGACCACGCCGCAGCCCCCACAGATCGACCACCTGGTGGTGGCCGCGCGCACGCTGGATGAAGGCGCGGCCTGGTGCGAGGCCACGCTGGGCGTGGTGCCGGGTCCGGGTGGTGAGCACGCGCTGTTCGGCACCCACAACCGGCTGTTGCGGCTGGCCTGCGCCGAGGCCCCGCGCGCCTACCTGGAAATCATCGCCATCAACCCGCAGGCCACACCCACGCGCCCCGCCGGGCTCAAGCGGTGGTTCGATCTGGACGACCCGGCCCTGCAGGCGCGGCTGGCTGAGCACGGCCCGCAACTGGTGCACTGGGTGGCCAGCGTGCCCGACATTGATGCGGCCACCGCCGGTCTGCGCAGCCTGGGCATTCACCGCGGCCCGGTGATCGGCGCGTCGCGCCCCACACCCGCCGGCCTGCTGCAATGGCGCATCAGCGTGCGCGACGACGGGCAGCGCCTGTTCGGCGGCGCGTTGCCCACGCTGATTCAGTGGGGCGACACCCACCCGGCCGACGCCATGCCCACCAGCGGGCTCGCGCTGCAAAGCCTCACGCTCAGCCACCCCGATGCGACGGAGCTGCAACAGGCGCTTGGCGCCGTCGGGCTGGACACCTTCGCGGTGAAGTCCGGCCCGGCAGGGCTCACCGCGCGCCTCGAGACCCCCCAAGGCCCGCGCCTCCTAAGCTCGACCTTCTGACCCACCGGACCATTGCATGCCCCTCCAGCTGCCCAACCTGCAAGACATCGAAGCCGCCGCCCAGGTGGTCTACCAATCGTTTCAGGCCACACCGCAATACCGCTGGGGCACGCTCAGCCAGCGCCTGGGCACGGACTGCTGGGTGAAGCACGAAAACCACACGCCGGTGGGCGCGTTCAAGATCCGCGGCGGCCTGACGTATTTCGACCAGCTCCGACAACGCGGCGCGATGCCGCGCGAAGTGATCAGCGCCACCCGCGGCAACCACGGCCAAAGCATGGGCTGGGCGGCGCGCGCGCACGGTGTGGCGTGTTCCATCGTGGTACCGCAGGGCAATTCGGCCGAAAAGAACGACGCCATGCGCGCGCTCGGCGTGCAGCTGATCGAGCACGGTGAAGACTTCCAGGCCGCCCGCGAACACGCGATGCACCTGGCCGACGAGCGCGGCGCGCACATGGTGCCGAGCTATCACAAGGACCTGCTGCGCGGCGTGAGCACGTATTGGTGGGAGTTCTTCAAGGCCGTGCCGCAGCTCGATGTGGTTTACGTGCCCATCGGCCAGGGCTCGGGCGCGTGCTCGGCCATCGCAGCCAAGCGGGCGCTGGGGCACCCGGCGCGCATCGTCGGCGTGGTCAGCGCGCACGCCACCACCTACGCCGATTCGATCGCGGCGGGCCGCGTGGTCGAAGCGCCGGTCACCACCGCGCTGGCCGACGGCATGGCCTGCCGCGTGGCCGATGCGGCGGCGCTGGCCGTGCTGATGCCGCATCTGGACCATGTGGTGAAGGTCAGCGACACCGAAGTGGCTCAAGCCATGCGCTGGCTGTTTGCCGACACCCACAACGTGGCCGAGGGCGCTGGAGCCGCGAGTTTCGCGGCCGCGTGGCAGGAACGGGATCGCCTCAAAGGGCAGGTCGTCGGCACCACCCTGTGCGGCGGCAACGTGGACAGCAGCGTGTTCGCCGAGGTCTTGACGAACACGGGCCACCACTGAGGCTCTGAAACTGAAGAACATGACCCCGCCTGCGGTGCGGGGGTAAAAATTTACTTTGGGGCAGCGACCAGCCGCGCCACCACTTCACAAAAGGCTTCCACCGCATCGGTCTTGAACACCACCTCGCGCACGCCGGCGGCCAGGGCCTGGGACTGCAGTTCGTCGGTGATGTAACCCGAGGCCACGGCCACAGGCAGCGCGGGGCTGAGGGCAAGCACGGCCTTGGCCACGTCCAGGCCCGACATGCCGGGCATGTTGTAGTCCGTCATCAGCAGGTCAAAGCCTTCGGGGTTTTCGCGTACTGCGTCGATGGCCTGCGCCTGGTCGGTGAAGGCGGTGACGCGGTACCCGCGGCGCTCCAGCAGGCGGCGCACCAGAAAGACCAGGGTGTCGTCGTCGTCCAGGTACAGAATGTGTCGCGGCGCCGTCGTCGGGGCATCGGCCATGGTGGGGCTCTCCAGGTGGGCGGGTGCGTGAATAGGGGGGCTTGGGTCGATTGTGCCGTGAACCGCTGGGGCGCTGTCCAAAACCCTGGCAGGGTTGTCTTCCCGAGGTGCGTCCTCCACCACGAAAAACAGCGAAAACGTGGTGCCTAGACCCTCCGCACTCTGGACTTCAATGACGCCGCCCAGCGACTCGACAATGCCCAACACCACCGGCAAGCCCAAGCCCGTACCGCTGCCCATGGGCTTGGTGGTGAAAAACGGTTCAAACATGCGGCTGCTCACGGCCTTGCTCATGCCACTGCCGTTGTCCATTACCTGAATGCGCACGGCGCCTCTGCCTTGCTCGGCAGCCTTGAAGGCGAGCTCGGCGGGCAGTGCCGGGTGGCCAAGGGCCAGGGCGTCCACCCGAAATTCAATGCGTCCGGGTCGACCTTGCAGCGCATACACCGCGTTGGTGCCCAGGTTGAGCAGCACCTGCCCCAGCTGGGTGGCGTCTGCCATGACCGGACCTATGCCCGCCGCACAGCACTGCAACAGCTCCACCTGCGGCGGGATGGCGGCACGCAGCAAGCTGCACGACTCGGCCACCACGTCGGCCACTTGCACCGGCTGGCGCACCATGGGCTGCTGGCGGCTGAAGGCCAGAATCTGCCGCACCAGTTCGCGCCCGCGCCGGGCTGCGGTACTGATCTCGTGCAGGCTTTCGCGCGCGGGAGCGTCGGCCACCAGGTCTTGGCGCGCCAGGTCGGCGTTGCCCAGGATGGCGGCCAAAATATTGTTGAAGTCGTGCGCCACACCGCCGGCCAGCGTGCCGAGGGCTTCCATTTTTTGCGACTGCGAGAGCTGGCTTTGCAGCGCCTTTTGCTGCTCCTGCGCGGCGCGCAGGGAAGAAATGTCCACAAACGTGAGCACCACGTGGCGCAAGCCCCCATGGGCGTCGTTTTCAGGGTGGGCATTGCACAGCGCCCAGCGCACGGGCTCGCCCTCGCCCACCGAAATGCCCAGCACCACACCGCGCAACGGCTGGCCGGTGGCCAGCACCCGTTCAAACGGCATTTCGTGGCGGCGCATGGGCTGGCCGTCTTCGCCCACCATGGTCCAGCGCGGCCCAATGGGTTCGGGCAACGCCGGGTTGGCACCGCCCTCGCCCCAACCCAGAAAGCAGCGCGCCGCGCCGTTGATGTGGGACAGGGTGCTGTCGGGCCGGAACACCATGACACCCGCGCTGAGGTTTTCCACCAGAGCGCGGGAATCGGCCTCCCGGATCTGCAACACCTGGCGGGCCTGGTCGCCGTCGCGCCGCAATCGGTACGCCACCAAGGCGCTGAACAGCACTGCACGCAACAGTTTGGAGAGCAACAACGCAAACAAAAAAGCGGGTGCAACGAGATTCAGGGAAACCCCTTGCGAGCGCAGCGCCATGACCACCACCGCCACCCCGAGTACACCGAGCAACACGCATTCCAGCGCAATCAACAGCTTGAGCATCTGCAGCTCGGGCACACGGCGCTGCGGGTCGCTGCGGGCGATGTCACGCACCGCCAGCAGGCCGACCGCGATCACTGTGACCGAAAACAGCACCTGGCGCCCGGCCACCGAATTCCACACGCTGAACAGCCACACGTTGGCCACGAGCAAGCCCGCCAGACCCGCGATCACCCAGCCCAGCGGCCTGGGCAGCCCCAGGTAACTTCGCAAACCCAGCCAGGTAAAGGCCGCCCCGGCGCACATCACCGTGTTGGCGACGCTGATTGAGAAGAGGTCGTGTCCGTCCGCCCGCAACCAGAGCCCCAAAGAACCCACCATGGTCAGCACCGCCGACGAGGCCCACCAACCCGGCCCACCAATGGCGGGGTAGCGGCGCATGAGCGCAAAGAACGCCACCGCAATCAGCAAGTCCACCGCCAGCCGAACGGCCAAGAGGGTCAGCAAATCAAGCGGCATGGGACAAAGTAACGGCGATCATGATCGTGCATTGAATCACAGGGCTTGGACCGATACCCGCACAAAAGCGCCACAAAGCCCCGCGAGTTCCGCCAACCGCACCCGGCAACGAAGCCTGCAGACGCCTGCGCGACTGCACCGGCGCACGCCAGTCGCTGCGGCGACAAAGCACCGCCACAGCCAGCCCACAGAATGCCGCCCATGGGAACCCTCTACCTTGTGCGCCACGGCCAGGCCTCGTTTGGTGCCGACGACTACGACCAGCTCAGCCCGCTGGGCCAGCGCCAGAGCCTGCAACTGGGCCGCTACTGGGCCGAGCGCGGCGTGCGGTTTGACGCCGTGATCACCGGCACCCTGCGCCGCCATGCCCAGACCTGGGCCGGCATTGCCGAGGGGCTGGGCCACAACACCGAGGCGCTGAGCTGGCCCGGTCTGAACGAATACGACAGCCACGCCGTGATCCACACCGTGCACCCGCACCCGCTGCAAAAGCCCGACACACCCGAGCTGTACCGGCACCACTTCCGGCTGCTGCGCGACGGCCTGGCGCAGTGGATGGCAGGCACCGTGAGCCCGCAAGGCATGCCCAGCTACACCGACTTCGTACACGGCATCACGAGCGCGCTGGACCATGTGCGCGCGCAGCACCACGACCACAAGGTGCTCATCGTGTCCAGCGGCGGGCCTATTGCCACGGCCGTGGGCCATGTGCTGGGGCTGAGCCCAGAGGGCACGATTGAGCTGAACATGCGCATCCGCAACAGCGCGGTGACCGAATTTCAGTTCAACCCCAAGCGCCACACGCTGCTGACCTACAACACTTTGCCGCACCTGGACGCGCCGGCCTTTGCCGACTGGGTCACTTATGCATGACCCCCTGCGCCGCTGACGCGGCTTCCCCCGAGGGGGACGCACCTGGTGGCCCGGCGAAGCCGGTTCCACGGGTGCCCTGGGTGGGGACACGCGCTCCGGTAGCGTATGCAAAGCCCCTGCGCCGCTGACGCGGCTTCCCCCAAGGGGGACGCACCTGGTGGCCCGGCGGAATCGGCTACACGGGTGCCCTGGGTGGATTCACACGGTCCGCAAGCGTGGCAGGTCTCTTTCGCCGCTCAGCTGAAGGCGGTTTTGTCGCTCAGCGTGTCCGGCGGCAGCTGGTCGATCTCGCTGAGCAACTGCGCCAGCGCGCGGCCGGCAGCGTCGAGCACGGCCCTGCCTTTCTCGGCCGTGGCGGCGGCGGCGTTGCCCACCGCGCCGTTGGCGTTGTAGTCTTGCATTTGCCAGCCCAGCTTGGCGCTTTTGCCGTTGCCCAAAATGGGGAAGCGCTCGGCCCGGTCTTGCGAGGTGGACCGAAAATACTCGGCCTGCGCCATGCGAACGCGCGCGGGCGCCAGCGCCAGCATCATCGACGTTTCAATGTCGCCCGCATGAATCCCAAACCGGTGCTCTTCGGCGCTGAACAGGGCGGTCACGTCTTGCCCGTCGGGGCTGCGCAGCGGCAGGTTGAACCAGTTCACGCTGTAGACCAGCATGCCCAGGCGGGCCCGCAGGTCGCGCGCCACCAGATCCATGGCGCCCACCTGGCCACCGTGGGCGTTGAACAGCACCAGTTTGTTCACCCCACTGGCGGCCACACACTCGCCCAACTCGGTCCACACGCGCAACACAGTTTCCGCCTTGAGCGTGAGGGTGCCAGCAAACCGGGCGTGTTCCGGGCTGAAACCCACCGCCTGGGTGGGCAAAAACAGCGCGGGCAGATCGGGTGCCAGATGCGGCAGCGCGGCAGCCATCACGCCGTTGACCAGGTCGGTGTCCACCGACAGCGGCAGGTGCGGGCCGTGCTGTTCGGTGGCGGCCACAGGCAGCACAGCAATGGCGCGGCGGGTGTCCAACGCCGAAAAATCGGCGGTGGTGAGATCGGACCAATAACGGGCTTGAGCGTGCATGGCTGGCATCTTACGCGCGAGGTTTCAGCGCACGCAGGTGGCAGCATCGCAACAATCCCTGTAGGCTCGTGGCCCAGCCGCCTTGGCAGGCACGACCGCCTGGCCCATGCGCCGCACCCACACCCCGCCCACACACCAACCCATGACCACCACCCGTAGAAAATTCATTTTGAGCAGCTTGGCGGCCACCGGCGCGCTGGTGCTGGGCTGGGCCGTGCTGCCACCGCGCCAGCGCCTGCTCACCGACGACCCCCTGCCGCTGCAAGAAGGGCAAGCGGCCTTCAATGGCTGGGTCAAGATCGCGGCGGATGGCACCGTCACGGTGATCATGAGCAAAAGCGAAATGGGCCAGGGCGTGCTGACCTCGCTGTCCATGCTGCTGGCCGACGAACTCGATGCCGACTGGATCCGCGTCACGACCGAGATGGCGCCCATCGACAAGATTTACAACAACATCAGCGCGGTGGTGGACGGCTTGCCGTTTCACCCCGACAGCCAGGGCTTGGTGCGCCGTGCAGCCAGCCACCTCACGGCCAAGGTGGTGAGCCATGTGGGCGTGATGATGACGGGCGGCTCGTCCAGCGTGAAAGACCTCTGGCTGCCCATGCGAGAAGCCGGCGCTGCTGCACGCCAGATGCTGCTGGCAGCGGCGGCGCAGCAGTGGGGCGTGGCGCTGGCCGACTGCCGCACCGAGCGCGGCCAGGTGCTCGGCCCCAGCGGCCAAATTGCGGACTACGGCTCGCTCGTGGCTGCGGCCGCGTTGGTTCCTGTGCCGTCCAGCATCCGGCTGAAAACGCCCGCTGAATTCAAACTCATTGGCCAGCCCATGCACCGGCTGGACAGCCAGGCCAAGATCACGGGCAGCGGGCAATTTGGCATGGACGTGCTACCAGCCGGCCTGCTGTATGCCGCCGTCACCATGTGCCCCACGCTGGGTGGGCGTGTGGCCCGGTTTGACGCTGCCGCCGCCAGCGCAGCGCCCGGCGTGCGCCAGGTGCTGGCGGTGGAGCCGCTGCACGGCGGCACCGGCGGTGTGGCGGTGATCGCCGGCCGGCCGTGGCAGGCCCAGCGCGCACTGGCCGCGGTCGACATCACCTGGGAGCACGGCGCCCTGGCCGGTTTCAACAGCGCCGACGTGATGACCCAGCTGGCCCAGACGCTGGACAGCGGTGCCAAGGGCTTCAGCTACTTCAGCACCGGGGACGTGGACGCGGCACTGCAAGGAGCGGCCCGCACCGTGAGCGCCGAGTACCGCGCGCCCTACCTGGCGCACGCCACCATGGAGCCCATGAACTGCACCGTGCTGCTCAAAGACGGCCAGGCCACGGTGTGGGTGTCCACGCAGGTGCCCAGCATGGCCCGCGACGCGGTGGCGAGCGTGCTGGGCCTGAAACCCGAAGCCGTGACGGTCAACGTGATGCTGCTCGGCGGTGGCTTCGGCCGCCGGCTGGAAGTGGACTTCATTGCCCAGGCCGCGGCCATCGCGCGCGCAGCCGAGGGCTCGCCGGTGCAAACCGTGTGGTCGCGCGAACAGGACATGCAGCACGACTTTTACCGCCCGGCCTGCGTGTCGCGCTTCACCGCCGGGCTGAGCGCCCAAGACCAGTTGCTGGCCTGGAAAAACACCTCGGCGGGCCAGGCCATCATGCCGCAGGTGCTCAAGCGCCAGTTTGGTCTGCCCGGTGGCGGCCCCGACAAAACCAGCGCCGAAGGCGCCTTTGACCAGCCCTACGAATGGCCCGCCGCGCGCATTGCCCACGAGGCGGTGGACCTGCCGCTGCAAGTGGGTTTCTGGCGTGCCGTGGGGCATTCGCACCAGGCGTTTTTCAAAGAGTGCTTTCTGGACGAAGTGGCCCACGCCGCCCAAGCCGACCCGGTGGCCTTTCGGGCCAGCTTGCTGCAGCAGCATCCGCGCCACCTGGCGGTGCTGCAAAAGGTGGCCAGCCTGAGCGGCTGGGGCCAGCCCGCCGCGCCAGGGCGCGCGCGCGGTGTGGCGCTGCACGAGTCGTTTGGCTCGGTGGTGGCGCAAGTGGCCGAGGTGTCCGTGCGGGCCGACAACAGCATCCAGGTGCACCGCGTGTGGTGCGCCATCGACTGCGGCACGCCGGTGAACCCGCAGCTGATCGTGCAGCAACTGGAAAGCGCCATCGTCTTTGGTCTCTCTGCTGCGCTGTACGGGCAGATCGACATCGTCAACGGCCAGGCGCAAGCCAGCAACTTCCACGACCAGGCCGCGCTGCGCATGCACGAATGCCCGACCGTGGCCTGCGCGGTGATGCCCAGCACCGAACCGCCCGAGGGCGTGGGCGAGCCGGGACTGCCGCCGATTGCGCCCGCCGTGGCCAATGCCCTGTTCGCCCTCACCGGCCAGCGCCTGCGCAGCCTGCCGCTGCGGCTGGCCTGAACACCTACCCGCACACCAGAACCCCACCATGACCCCCATTGAACTCAACGGCCAGCACACCCAAGTGGACGTGGAACCCGACGCACCTTTGCTGTGGGTGCTGCGCGCCGAACTGCAACTCACCGGCACCAAATTTGGCTGCGGCATGGCGCTGTGCGGCGCCTGCACGGTGCACCTGGACGGCGTACCCACCCGCTCGTGCGTGACGCCGCTGGGCAGCGCGGCGGGCAAGTCGGTCACCACCATTGAAGGGCTGCAAGGCCCTGTGGCCGACGCGCTGCGCGCAGCCTGGACCGCGCTGGACGTGGTGCAGTGCGGCTACTGCCAGAGCGGCCAACTGATGCAGGCCCACGCCCTGCTCACCACCCACCCGCAACCCACCGACGAGCAGATTGACGACGCCATGAGCGGCATCATCTGCCGCTGCGGCACCTACCCGCGCGTGCGGGCGGCCATCCACCAGGCGGCGGGGCGCAAGGCCTGAGTCGCGTCAGGCCGTGCGCGGCTTGACTTTGCTGGCCGCCAGCTTGGCCTGTGTCCGCGCCACGTCCACGTCGGCGTCGTGCACCAGCGCCACACCCATGCGGCGCTTGGTGAAACTCTCGGGTTTGCCAAACAGGCGCACCTCGCTGTTGGGCACGCGCAAGGCGTCGTCCACGCCGTCAAACACGATGCCGTGCGCGTCCACCCCGCCGTAAATGACGGCGCTGGCGCCCGGGCTCTTCAGCGCCGTGCTCACCGGCAGGCCCAAAATGGCGCGGGCGTGCAGCTCAAATTCGTTTTGCCACTGGGTGATCATGGTCACCATGCCGGTGTCGTGCGGGCGCGGGCTCACCTCGCTGAACCACACCCGATCGCCCTTCACGAACAGCTCCACCCCATACAAGCCCAAGCCCGAGGGCTGGCCATCGTGGCCCACGCCGAGGTTGTCGGTAATGGCCTTGGCCACGCGGCGCGACTCGGCCAGCGCGGCCGGTGTCATGGGGTGCGGCTGCCAGCTTTCCACGTAGTCACCGCTCACCTGCACATGGCCAATGGGGTCGCAAAAATGCGTTTCAATCTCGCCGTTGGCCCCCATGGCACGCACGGTCAGCTGGGTGATTTCGTAATCGAAATCCACAAAGCCTTCCACGATGATGCGGCCCGGCCCCACCCGGCCGCCGGCCATGGCGTAGTCCCAGGCCTTTTGCACATCGGCCGGTCCGTCGATCTTGCTCTGGCCTTTTCCGCTGCTGCTCATGACCGGCTTGACGATGCAGGGGTAGCCAATACCCGCGTCAATGGCCGCCTGCAGCTCTGGCAGAGAATCGCAAAACTGGTACGGGCTGGTGGGCAAACCCAGCGTTTCAGCGGCCAGGCGGCGAATGCCCTCGCGGTCCATCGTCAGGCGGGCAGCCCGTGCGGTAGGCACCACGCGGACCACGCC
Organism: Hydrogenophaga sp. L99; assembly: GCF_058731905.1. NCBI lineage: Bacteria > Pseudomonadati > Pseudomonadota > Betaproteobacteria > Burkholderiales > Comamonadaceae > Hydrogenophaga > Hydrogenophaga sp. L99. Next base: position 3,160,642 of record NZ_CM178972.1, read on the forward strand.
CGCCGCCTCCAGCGCTTGCAGCACCGGCGTGGCAATGGCCTCAATTTCGGGCACCACCAGGTGCGGGCGCTCGGCTTCAATCAGCGCTTGCAGTTGCGCCGGGTCGCTCATGGTGATGGTGCGCGCATGGTGGGCCACCTGCTGGCCGGGCGCGTGGTCGTAACGGTCGACCGCGATGGTCTCCACACCCAGGCGCTGCAGGGCAATCAACACTTCTTTGCCCAGCTCGCCCGAGCCCAGCAGCATGACCCGGGTGGCCGAAGGTGACAGAGGGGTTCCGATGGTGGTCATGGCCATTCCTTGAAGCTAAAAAATATCAATTCGCTGGTGTGGCTTGCAGCGCCCGGCCCATGGCCTCGCCCATGCGCACACCCTGCCCCGCCATCCACTGCGGGTTGAAGTCGATGGTGTCTTTGGGCCACAGCATGACGACCGTGGAGCCCAGCAAAAAGGTACCCATTTCTTCGCCACGGTGCAGGCGGAACACCTGGTCGTCGTAAGTCCATTCGCGCACCTTGCCCGGGCGCGGCGGGTTCACCACGCCATGCCACACCGTGGCCATGCTGCCCACAATGGTGGCACCCACCAGCGCCAGCACAAACGGCCGGGTGTCCTGGCTGCCGCGGCCACCGTGCGGCACGTCAAACACACACACCACGCGCTCGTTGCGCGCAAACAGCCCCGGCACGCCGCGCGCCGTGGCCGGGTTCACCGAAAACAGCTCGCCGGGCACATGGATCATGCGCCGCAGCCGCGCCTCAGCCGGCATGTGGATGCGGTGGTAGTCCTTGGGGCTCAGGTAAATGGTGGCAAATGCGCCGTCGTCAAACTGCGCCGCCAGTTCGGCATCGCCACCCACCAGCGCCTGCGTGCTGTAGTGGTGGCCCTTGGCCTGAAAGATCTGGTCACGCTGAATCGGCCCGTACTGGCTGATCGCGCCATCCACCGGACACACAAAGTCGGCCCGAGCCAAAGGGCGCACGCCGGGCTTGAGCGAGCGGGTGAAAAATTCGTTGAACGTGGCGTAGCTGCGCGGGTCCGAATTGGCCGCCTCGGCCATGTTCACCCCATAGCGCCGGATGAACCAGGGAATGACATTGCGCACCCACCACGAAGCCCGCGAATTGGCGCACCAGCCTGCAAACACGGTCAGCGCGCGTTTGGGCAGCAGGTATTGGAGAAAAACAGCGAAAGACATGGACACAGACAACAATCCTTGATGGCAATGCTAGGATTATCCCCGGCTGGGCGCTGGTCAGCCAAGGTGGACGGGGCAAAGCAAAAACGCCGCGTAGCGCGGCGTTTTTGCAAGGTCGCTCAGCGCCCAATGGCACGTATTAGACGGGAGCCCAGCGGTGCAGCTCGCTAGTGGCATCCACCACATCGTCACCCGCCAGGAACAAACGGTTGACATACCCCTCGACCTGGAAAGTCGACAGCACGTATCCACCGTGACCATCGGCAATTCTCAGCTGCCCGCCGTTGGGGTAGTTGTAACCCATCGTAATCGGCTGGAGTGTGGACAACCCGTAGGTACTTCCGTTCACACTCAAGGCACCGTCCACATTAAGACTGTCGGGACGTGCAGTGAGGGTGTAGTTGTAGACCAAGCTCTGATCGCCCCGCCGGGCCGTCAGATCCCGGAATACCAGGGTTACGGTATCGGCCTGTGCGGATAGCGCAGCAGCGCCATTAAGCGAGACGTCTGCCACGCTGAAACTGGTGAAAGTCAGGCCAACATTCGCACTGACCACATCGCCATACCGATCAAACTGGATCGCACTCACCCGCAACGCCAAGGTCCCATTCACTGCAGGCTGTCCGCTCGCGAACACACACTGGCTTGCGACCAGCGTCAAAGAGTCCCCGACCGAAATGACTTCGTCGTTATCCGCGTCATTTTCGGTAACACGGAGTGACCCACTGACACAATTTTCGGTGTAGTTATACACAGCCATAGCGGACTCTCTCTGGCCACGCTTCGTGCTGAATTGTCTCAGAGCGAGCGCTGAGATGGGACCCACCTGGCCGGTGCCCAATGCGGCGTAAGGAGAAGTTGGAGTACTACCACCCGTGTCGCTTGCCAGCCCATCGAATGCATCAAAGATCGGCCCTGTGCCGCCAATGCTGGCGACCACATCTTGAGCCACTGCGTCGTAATTGACGCTCGAAAGAGGTACGAGCGCTCTGGCCTCTGAATCGCCACCGTCCCCATCACCCCCTCCACAAGCGGCCAAAGCCAAAACGGTCCCGAATGCAATTGCAATGTTTGTTTTCTTCATGAAAGTCCCTTTTGATAAACGCCGTAACACGGCGTATCCAAGTATGACAGCATTAACCGATAAGCTATTGGACATAGATCAAGTGAACGCCCCCCGTGACAACCCCTCTTTTCACCTGCCAGCACCTCGTCAAACGCTACGGCAGCGCCACGGTGGTGGACGATCTGTCGTTTGACATTGAACCGGGCGAGTGCCTGGGCGTGATCGGGCCCAATGGTGCCGGTAAAACCACCACCATCCGCATGTGTCTGGGGCTGACGGCGCCCGACGCTGGACAGATCACCGCCTTTGGTGGCCTGGACATGCCGCGCGATGCGCTAGCCATCAAGGCGCAGCTGGGCGTGGTGAGCCAGATGGACACGCTGGACCCGGACTTCAGCTGTGCGGAGAACCTGCTGGTTTATGGCCGCTATTTCGGCATGAGCGCTGCACAGATTCGCCCGCGCATCCCGCAGCTGCTCGAATTCGCCGCCCTGGCGCACAAGGCCGACGCCAAGCCCGGCGAGCTGTCAGGCGGCATGAAACGCCGGCTGAGTCTGGCGCGGGCGCTGGTGAACGACCCGCGCCTGCTGATGCTGGACGAGCCCACCACCGGACTGGACCCGCAGGCCCGCCACCTGATGTGGGAGCGGCTGCAGTTGCTGTTGCAACAGGGCAAGAGCATTTTGCTCACCACGCACTTCATGGACGAGGCCGAGCGCCTGTGCTCGCGCTTGCTGGTGCTGGACCACGGCCGCAAGATTGCCGAGGGGCGCCCGCGCGAGCTGATTGCGCAGCACCTGGAGCCCGACGTGGTGGAGGTGTATGGCAACGGGGCGCTGGCGCTGGCCCGCGACGAGGCGCACGCCAGCTTGCGCGGCCTGGCCGCGCGGGTCGAGGTGAGCGGTGAAACCGTGTTTTTCTACACCGCCCAAGCGCTGCCGCTGCTGGCGGCGCTGGGTGCCCACCCCCAGCTGCGCACCCTGCACCGCCCGGCCAACCTGGAGGACCTGTTTTTGAAATTGACCGGCCGCCAGATCCGAGAGGAAGGCTGATATGAACAACCCTGTGGCGTCTGCCCCCTTGTCTCACTGGGCGCTGCCGCGCCTCTCGGCGCGCTGGTGGCCGGTGTTTCTGCGCAATTTGCTGGTGTGGAAAAAGCTCGCCATCCCCAGCCTGGTGGGCAACATTGCCGAGCCGCTGATGTGGCTGGTGGCGTTTGGCTACGGCATGGGGGCGCTGGTGGGGCAAGTCACCATCAACACACCGCAGGGCGCGGTGGCCGTGCCTTACATCTTGTTTTTAGCCAGCGGCAGCATTTGCATGAGCGCCATGAACGCGGCGAGCTTTGAGGCGCTGTATTCGGCCTTCTCGCGCATGCATGTGCAAAAAACCTGGGACGGCATCATGAACGCGCCGGTGAGCCTGGACGACGTGGTGCTGGCCGAAATGCTGTGGGCCGGCTTCAAGGCGCTGTTTTCGGTCACGGCCATCATGCTGGTGATGCTGGCGCTGGGCATCAGCCACAGCTCCAAGCTGCTGCTGGCGTGGCCGGTGCTGCTGGGCGTGGGTGTCACGTTTTCGTGCATTGCCCTGGTGTTCAACGCACTGGCCAAGGGCTACGACTTTTTCACCTACTACTTCACGCTGTTCCTCACGCCCATGATGTTTCTCTCGGGGGTGTTCTTTCCGAGGGAGCAACTGCCGGGGGTCGTGCGGACCATTTCAGACTGGCTGCCGCTGACGAATGCGGTGGAGCTGGTGCGCCCGCTTTTCATGGACCAATGGCCAGACAAGCCATGGCTGCATGCTGCGGTGCTGGTCTTTTATGCGGTAGCCGCCTTTTGGCTGGCCTTGGCATTGACGAGAAAACGCTTCGCCAAATAAACCTCTGGGGCGCGGGCTTCGCTCAAGAGCGCTGCGAAACCGGCTTTGCTGTGCCGCCAGCGTGGCCCCCTTGAAGGGCTTCGCGTGCAGCGCGGCGGGGGTGGGCCTTCAGGTCAGTGCACCGCGTGCAGCGCTGGCTGGGCGTCTGCGTAAAACTCGCTGCCGCTGTCCATGAAGTCATCCGCGTCAATCACGGCATCGAAGTCCAGCATCTGGCCGTGGGTCTTGGGAATCAGGGGCTTGTCCAGCGGGCTGGCAAATACGCTGGCGCAGGCCGCGTAGGTTGGCACTGCCTTCCATGGCGCTGATCACGGCCTCAGGGTCGAGCATGAGAACGAAGGGGTTGAGGCGGCTTTGGGTGGAGTTCATGGCGGGGTCCTGTTCAGAGAGAGGGGGACAAAACAAACTGTTTGTCCATGTGTCAAACTGTATTCAACCCGTTTCAAAACGTTAAGTCGGCGCACCGCCATTCGTTCTGTAAGAAGTTGCCTGACAAGCCCTCAGAAGGACCGGAAACACCCCGCTTTTCTGCGCTGTGTTCCCGCCAAACGCTCACACCGGTCCGCTGCGCAAGGCTTCCACGCTGGCACGCACCACGCCTTCCACACTGCCGCTCTGGGCAAACTGCTTGCGCAGGTAGCTGGCGTGGTTGCCATCGCGCGCGGCGGTGCGTTCAATCTCGTCCAGCGCCGCTTGGGAGTTCAGGGCCTCGGCGTGTGGACCCAGGTGGCGCAGGGTCGCCAAAATATCTTCGCGAATGCTGATTTGCTCGCGCGTTTTGGGGTTCACCATCATGCCGTCGAGCCCGAAGCGGCAGGCCTGGAAACGGTTGTAGGTGTAGACGAGGTAATCGTCTTCTTCGGGCGGTGGTTCGCTGCGTTCCAGCAAATGGCGGCACAGCGCCTGCAGGTAACAGGCAAGACCAGCGGCGCGCTCCACAGTCAGCGGCGTGTCGCACACGCGCAGCTCAATGGTGCCGTACTCCGGCTTGGGCCGGATGTCCCAGTAAAAGTCTTTCATGGACTTCACCACCCCGGTGGACTCCATTTTGGTGAAGTACACGTTGGCAAATTCTTCCCAGCTGAGCATGAAGGGTGCACGCCCGCTCAGGGGGAAGGCAAACACCGAATTCAGGCGCGCCGAGTCAAACAACGTGTCCACGCCCTGCGAGAAGGGCGATGAAGCAGACAGGGCGATGAAATGCGGCACGTAGCGGTTGAGCGAATGCAGCAAAAACAGCGCTTCGTCGGGGCTGGCGCAGCCAATGTGCACATGCTGGCCGAACACGGTGAACTGCTTGGCCAGATAACCGTACAGGCCCGAAAGCTCCTGAAAGCGCGGTTTGGAAAAAATGCGCTGCTCAAACCAGCGCTGAAACGGGTGCGTGCCACCGCCTGCGATCTCGATGTTGAGCCGGTCTCCGGCCTTCAGCAGCGTGTCGCGGATCTCGCGCAACTGGGCCAGCAGAGGGCCATGCTCGGTCTGGATGTCAGTGGCAATCTCGATCATGCTCTGGGTCATCTCGGGCGTGACCACGCCCGGGAAGGGCTTGCGCCGCAGCAGTTCCAGCAAGTCGTTGGCGCTGCTCGACAGGTCCATGTCGTAGGTGTTGACGAGCTGCAGTTCCAGCTCGACACCCATGGTGAGCGATTTCGATGCTTTGAATGTTTCCAGTGGCATGGCTCAGCCCTCTTTCGTCACATGGGTTTCCTGGGCCGCCATCAGGGCGCGCTGCGTCACCACCGGGCCCAGCAGCTCTTGCACCAGCATCATGCCGGCCATGGCCGAGAGCACCTGCACCGCCGGGTCAAAGCCGTAGAGCCGACTTTGCTCCAGCAACAGAATGGCGAAAGCCGACATGGGCGTGAGCGCCAGACCGGTCAGCAAGCCCTTGCGCTCGGTGATGCCGGAAAGCCGTGCTGCCGCCAGGCTGCAGCCCACCTTGGAGGCGGCGCGCACCACAATGAGCAAGACGCCCAGCAGTGCGCCAGTGCCTACATCGGCCCAGTCCAGCAGCGAGGCGATGTAGACAAACAAAAACACCGAGAGCAGGTCGCCGGCCGTGCCAAAGTCGCGCTGCGCATTGGTCAGGTGCACACGGCGCTCGCGCGCCACAATGCCGAAGGTGAGCGCCGCCAGCAAAGGCGAGAGTTTGAGCCCATAGGACATGGTGGTGAGCAGCAGCACCGCCAGTGCAAACACCACGGTGACACTGCGCTCGTGCGTGCCATGCTGGCGCAGCAGCCAGGGCACCGCCACGCCCAGCAAGGCGCCCACGGCCACCGACGTGGCCAGCACATGGATGCTGCCAAAGGCGGCCAGCGCCAGGTCACCCGAGGTGCTGAGGTACCAGTAACCCACCACCAGCTTGAGCGCCAGCACCGACATGAGGCAATTGATGGCGCACAGGTGCAGCACCCGCTCCGTCACCTGACCGGCACTTCGCAGCTCGTTGGCCACCCGAACAATGCCGGCGGGCGAAGCCGAGATGGACAACGCCGCGATGATGAGGCGCACGTCGATCGCCAGGTCAAACCAGCCGGTGACGGTGTAGATCAACCCAAACGTGACGATGGATTCGACCACCCCCAGCAAGAACACCCAGGGGTTGTGGCGAAACCAGCGCAGGTTGATGCGGTAGCCCAGTTCAAACAGCACCAGGGAGAGCGCGACGTTGGCCAGGAACGGCAGGCCTGGCACATCGCCGGTGAGGCCGGGCAGGTTCAGCAGACCGCCAAGCAGCCCCACCGCCACGTAACTGGAAACGCGCGGTATGCGCCACAACGCGTAGCAGCGCTCGGCCAGAAACCAGGCCAGCAGCAGCACCAGCGGCCAGGCCATGGACTGAAAGAGAAAAGAAAAATCGGTCACCATGGACAGGTTCTCCTGGTTGGAAGCCTGGGTACAAATGCCGCGCGCTGCGGCCAGGCCGCGCACGAAACCAACAGGCTAACCGGCATCAGCGGGACGCTGACTTGAACACCGGGGAACGGCGGCACATGGTGCCGCCACGAAGAGCGCCAGACGACGGAGGCCTGACGGCGCACAGCGACTGAGAGCTTCAGACCGCGAAACGCTGCGTGAGTTCATGCAAATTCAAGGTTTCAAGCACCTGCAACAGGCGCTCACGGGACCGGTCACGGGTGCCGGACCGGTCGTCGGTCATTCTACGGGCCAGTATCAGCTCGTTTTTCATCGAATGCTCCCACCCCACCAGTTCAGTCACCGTGACGCTGTAGCCATGCGCCTCCAACTGCAGGCAGCGCAACACGTTGGTGATCTGGCTGCCAAATTCGCGTGTGTGCAGCGGGTGGCGCCACAGCTCGGCCAGCGGCGTGCGCGACAGGCTCAGCGCCTTGTGCTGGCGCATCACGCCGGCCACCTCGGCCTGGCAACACGGAACCAGCACCATGTGGCGCGCCTGCTTGGCCAGGCCAAAGGCAATGGCGTCGTCGGTGGCGGTATCGCAGGCGTGCAGCGCCGTCACCACGTCGATGGTGGCAGGCAGTTCGCGGTGGGTCAGCGCCTGCTGCACCGTGGTGGCCAGAAAGGCCATACGGTCAAAGCCCAGGCGCAGGGCCAGCGCGCGCGACTTGTCCACCAGCTCGGCGCGCGCTTCCACGCCGTAGACGTGGCCCACCGGTTTGTCTTTGAAAAACAGGTCGTACAGGATGAAGCCCAGGTAGGACTTGCCCGCGCCGTGGTCGGCCAGCGTCACGTCGCCCCGCGCTTTCAACACCTCGGCCAGCAAGGGCTCAATGAACTGAACCAGGTGGTAGACCTGCTTGAGCTTGCGCCGCGTGTCCTGGTTGAGCTTGCCTTCTCGGGTCAGGATATGCAGCTCTTTCAGCAGCTCGACCGACTGGCCCGCGCGCAGTTCGGGCAACTGTTCCTGAAGGGTCTTTTCGGATTTCACGGATTTCACAGATTTCACAAAGGGGCCTGTTGTTTGGGGGGCGGCGAAGTCTGGTCCAGACGGGCCTGAACGAGGCGAATCTGTTCGCGCAGCAAACGGATCTCGTGCATCAGATCGTGTTGAATCTGACGCTCCTCTTCCTCCACTTCGCGTTCCACGAAGATGGCCGCCAGCGATGCCGTCACCATCGACAACACCGCCAGTCCCACAAGGACCACCAGCACGGAAAACATGCGCCCCGTGGAGGTGCGAGGCACCACATCACCATAACCCACGGTGGCCGCCGTGGTGAACGACAGCCACAGGCCGTCTTGCAGCGTCTCGATGCCCGGCTCCAGCGCCCAAAACCCCACACCGCCCAGCAGCAAAATCACCAGGCAGAGGGCCAGCGAATACCAGAGTCCCCGGCGCATCAGATGCAGCCGGCGTTGTTTCAAGCGTTTCATGCCGCGATTCTGGCACGCCGGCGCAGGCCACAATCGGCACATGACCCAACCGCTCAGCAACCACTCGCACCCCTACACCGCCCTCACACCCGACGTGGTGCAGGACGCCTTGGCCAGCATCGGCCTGTGGGGCGACGGTCGCCTGGCTGCGCTCAACAGCTTTGAAAACCGGGTTTACCAGATTTACCTGGAAACACCCCATGACGGCTTCGACCAGGTGGTGGCGAAGTTTTACCGGCCCGAACGCTGGAGCGACGCGCAGATTGCCGAAGAACACGCCTTTGCCGCCGAACTGGTGAGCGCCGAGATACCGGCGGTCCCGCCGCTGGTGGTGAACGGCGCCACGCTGCACCACTTTGGCGGTTTTGCGTTTGCGGTGAGCCCGCGCCGCGGTGGGCGCCGCCCCGAGCTGGACGACTTTGAGGTGCTGGAATGGATTGGCCGCTTTCTGGCGCGCATCCACACGGTGGGCGCGGCGCGTCCCTTTGTGGCCCGCCCGGCGCTGGACGTGGCCGCATTTGCACACGAGCCACGCGACTGGCTGCTCAAGCACCACATGGTGGCGCCCGAAGTGCAAACCGCCTGGTCCGCCGCGCTGGAGGAGGCTCTGGCGCTGATCGAGACGCACCCCGTGCTGCGCGCCCATGAGCCGGGCTGCGAAGACGGCATCCAGCGCCTGCGCCTGCATGGCGACTGCCACCCCGGCAACATCTTGTGGACGCCAGCCGACCTGCCCGGTGCCGGCCCGCATTTTGTGGACCTCGACGACGCGCGGACCGGCCCGGCGGTGCAAGACCTGTGGATGCTGCTCAGCGGCGACCGCCGCCAGCAAACCCAGCAGCTCGGTGCGCTGGTAGACGGCTACGAACAGTTCCGCACGTTTGACCGGCGCGAGCTGGCGCTGATCGAACCGTTGCGCACGCTGCGCCTGATCCACTACAGCGCCTGGCTCGCCCGCCGCTGGGACGACCCGGCCTTCCCCATCAACTTTCCCTGGTTCGGCAGCCGCGACTACTGGCAGGGCCAGGTGGACATGCTGGTGGAGCAAATTGAAGAGATGCAGGGCGAGCCGCTGATGGTGTGACCTGCGCCGCGCTTCCATGAAGCCTTGTCCGGCCCATGGTTATTCGCAATTAAATTGCACACAATTTAATTGCCCTCTACAGTTCAACCCATGGTCACACGCCACACCCCTGACACCGCCCTCTCCGACCAAGCCCTGCGGCTCGACAACCAGCTCTGCTTTGCGCTGTATTCGGCATCGCTGGCCATGACCAAAATCTACAAGCCGCTGCTCGACGAACTGGGCCTCACCTACCCGCAGTACCTGGTCTTGCTGGTGCTCTGGGAACAGGACGGCGTGACCGTGTCCGAGCTGGGCGAACGGCTCAGCCTCGATTCCGGCACGCTGACGCCGCTGCTCAAGCGCCTGGAGGCGGCGGGCCTGGTGTCGCGGCTGCGCGATGCGGTCGATGAGCGCCGCGTGCTGATCCGCCTCACGGCCGAGGGGCGGCAACTCAAGACCCGCGCCCGGCGCATTCCTGGCTGCGTGCTGCAGGTCTCGCAGTGCGAAGTGTCCGAGGCCGTGGCGCTCACCCGCCAGGTGCAGGCGCTGCGCAAGCGCCTCATGGCCTAACCCCATTTTTCACCCCGCCTCAACGAAGCAACCCACCACCAAGGAACCCCATGGCCTCCCTCGACAAAGTTCTCTACACCGCCCGCACCCACACCACCGGGGGCCGCGACGGCGCATCCCGGTCCGACGACGGCCGCCTGGTCGTGACGCACACGCCGCCCGGCGCACCTGGCAATGGCACCAACCCCGAACAGCTGTTCGCCGCCGGTTACTCGGCCTGTTTCATCGGTGCCATCAAGGCCGTGGCAGGCCAGATGAAGCTGGCCGTGCCGGCCGATGTGGCCGTGGACGCCGAAGTGGATCTGGGCCCCGTAGGCCAGGCCTACGGCATCGCCGCGCGCCTGACGGTGCACCTGCCCGGCATGGACCGCACCCAGGCCCAGGCGCTGGTGGACACCGCGCACCAGGTCTGCCCCTATTCCAGTGCGACCCGCGGCAACATCGATGTGACGATCACGCTGGCCTGATTCGCCACCCCAAAGCAAAGGCCCACCCAGGGCAACCCGGGTGGGCCTTTGTGCGGAACCGCGCAGCGCGCTGCCTATTTCTTTTCGTTGGGGTCGTAGACGGTGGTGCTGGTGCCCACGCCCACACCCACTTGAGCGTTGCTGTTGCCGATGGGGGTGCTCACCCCTACGCCGGCGCCGGCGTTCACCCGCCCGTCCTGGTTGACCCCCACGCCCACGCCGACCGGGCCCACGCTGGTGCCCACACCCAGGTTGACCCCGCCCGAACCCACGCCAACCCCGATCGAGAACGGTCCGACCGGAATGCCGATGCCGACGCCCATGGACGAACAGCCGGCCAGCAGGGCACTGACGGCGAGCGTGACCGCCAGCAAGTGGCGCGAATAAGGAACATTTTTCATGGAAAGGCCTTCGTAAAACGGCACGGGTGATTCTGGTGTGATTCAGGCGAACACTCAGAAGTGCCCGCCGTCACAGCCCGTTACCCCTGCGCCGCGTCCCACATCACACCAGCAGCGCGTTGACGCGCTTCACATACGCGGCCGGGTCTTCAGGCAACCCCCCTTCGGCCAGCAGCGCCTGGTCAAACAAAATGTGCGCCAGATCGTCAAAGTGCGCGCTGCCGTCGAGCTTTTTCACCAGCGCGTGCTCGGCGTTCACCTCCAGAATAGGCTTCACATCGGGTGCCTGCTGGCCAGCCTGCTTGAGCATGCGGGCGAGCTGCGTGCTCATGCCGTGGTCTTCCACCACCAGGCAGGCGGGCGAGTCCACCAAACGGGTGGTCACGCGCACGTCCTGCGCCTTGTCTTTCAGCGCTTCCTTCAGCTTGTCCAGCACGGGTTTGAAGGTTTCGGCGGCGGCTTCGGCGGCCTTCTTCTCTTCTTCGTCCTGCAGCTTACCCAGGTCGACCGCGCCCTTGGCCACGCTCTGCAGCGGCGTGCCGTCGAATTCGTGCAGGTGCGACAGCGCCCACTCGTCGACCCGGTCGGCCATCAGCAGCACCTCGATGCCCTTTTTCTTGAACACCTCCAGCTGCGGGCTGCTCTTGGCAGCGGCAATGCTGTCGGCGGTGATGTAGTAGATGGCCTCCTGGCCTTCCTTCATGCGCGCCTTGTAGTCGGCAAAGCCCACGGCCACGGCGTCGCTGGCGGTGCTGGCAAAGCGCAACAGCTTCGCGATCTTGTCGCGGTTAGCGAAGTCTTCACCCAAGCCTTCCTTCAGCACCGAGCCGAACTCGGCATAGAAGGCCGAGTACTTGCCGGCTTCCTTTTCGGCGGCGGCTTGGTCTTCAGCGCTCACCACATCGGTCACGCCGTCGGCGCCCTCTTCGGCTTTGGGCGCCACGTCTTTTTTGGCCAGGTCTTCCAGCATGGCCAGCACGCGGCGGGTGTTGCCTTCGCGAATGGCTTTCACGTCGCGGCTTTCCTGCAGCAGTTCGCGGCTCACGTTGAGCGGCAAATCAGCCGAATCGACCACGCCCTTGACCCAGCGCAGGTACGAAGGCATCAGCGCCTCGGCCTCGTCCATGATGAACACGCGCTTGACGTACAGCTTGATGCCCGACTTGCGATCGCGGTTCCACAGGTCCACCGGCGCTTTGGCCGGAATGTAGAGCAGCTGCGTGTATTCGGTGCTGCCTTCCACGCGGTTGTGGCTCCAGGCCAGCGGCGCGTCCTGGTCGTAGCTGAGGTTTTTGTAAAACTCGGCGTACTGCTCGTCAGAAATGTCTTTCTTGCTGCGCGCCCACAGCGCGTTGGCCGAGTTCACGGCCTCCCACGCGTCTTGCTGCACATACTCGCTCTTCTCGGCGTCCCACTCTTCCTTCTGCATCAGGATGGGCAGGCTGATGTGGTCCGAGTATTTGCCAATAATCTGTTTGAGCTTCCAGTGGCTCAGGTACTCGCTCTTGTCCTCGCGCAGGTGCAAGATGATGCTAGTGCCCCGGGCGGCGCGCTCAATGGCTTCCACCTCAAAGTCGCCGGTGCCGCCGCTGGTCCAGCGCACGCCTTCGGCTGCGGGCAGGCCGGCGCGGCGGCTTTCCACCACGATCTGGTCGGCCACGATGAAGCCCGAATAAAAGCCCACGCCAAACTGGCCAATCAGCTGCGCGTCCTGCTTCTGGTCACCGCTGAGGTGGCTCATGAAGTCTTTGGTGCCGCTCTTGGCAATGGTGCCCAGGTGCTCCACCGCTTCGGCCAGGCTCATGCCAATGCCGTTGTCGGTGATGGTGATCGTCTTGGCGTCTTTGTCGAACGCCACGCGCACGTCCAAGTTCGGCGCGTCTTCAAACAACGCGGCGTTGTTCAGGCCTTCAAAACGCAGCTTGTCGCAAGCGTCCGAGGCGTTGGACACCAGCTCGCGCAAAAAAATGTCGGGGTTGGAGTACAGCGAATGGGTGACGAGGTGCAGCAGTTGCGACACCTCGGCCTGGAATGACAGGGTTTGTTTGCTCATGGAACCAATAGAAGTTTGAAAAACACAGACGCGCTCACATCAGAGCGCCCACGCAAGGCGTGAATTATGGGCGGGGCGGGGTTTTTCAAGCCCCGGCGTCGGGCACGGGGCGCAACCACGCCAACACCTGCGCTGCCACCTCGCGGCTTGACAGCAGGTCCAGGTGGCCGGTGCGGTAGGCCAGGTACTGGCTTTCGCGGGCAAACACCAGGCGCCGGGCTGGCTCGTCGTGCTGGCCCAGCGCGCTGTTCAGCGGCACCAGGCCGTCGCCCATCAGCCGGTCGCCCATCAGCCGGTCGGCCAGCAGACCGCGTTTGGGCGCCAGCGTTGCGGCCACGGCGAAGCAGGCCACCCCTTCGGGCAAAGGCAGCGGGGTGCGGTGGTCGTCGGGCGAGGCAAAGCGGTCGCGGCCCTGCCAGTCGGCGTCCAGCACATGGCCGTGGCGCAGGTCGGTGATGCCGGCGCTGCGGATCTTGCCCAGCTTGGCAAACGGCAGCGTGTGGGGCGAAGACGCCAGCAGCAAGTCCACGCCGTGGCCCGCGCGCTCCAGCGGCGCGCCGTGGTGCGGCGTGCCCAAAAACACCAGCTCGCGCAACAGCGCCGGCCAGCGCTGGCCCGCCTCGCGCGCGGACTGCACGGCCGAACGCGCCACCAGCCCGCCCATGCTGTGGCCCACGATGGTGATGCGCTCCAGCGGCACCGGCCAGGCCGCCACCAGCTGCTCCAGTTGCCGGGCCAGTTCATGGCCATTGGTGGAGGTGTGCAAGCCGCTGTTGTAGCGCAGGTAAACCGGCGTGCAACCCAGCGCCTGCGCCAAAAACGCGCCGTGGTCGTGCCCGCTGCGCAGCCACTGCGTGTCGTTCATGCACAGGCCATGCGCCAGCACCAGCAGGTGGGGGCTGGGCTGGCCCAGCTGCGCCTTCAGCGCTTCGGGCACCAACGGCAACACCTTCCCGCCTTGGCGCAGCTCCATGCGCTGGGCCAGGGGGTTGCCAAAGCTCTGCAGGCGGTCACCCAGCACCCCATTGAGCGCAGCCAGCACCGCCTCGCGCTCGGGCGAAGCGTTCGGGTGCGAGGCCGGGTCGTCCACCAGCGGCAGCAGCAGGGCCAACGCCCCGTCCAGCCCGTGGCCCACGATGTGCGCCACACCGCGAATGCCCCGGTAAATCTGCCCGGTGAGGCCACTGGCCTGCCCGGCCGAAGCCCCAGCCGAAAACCCCAGCCGCCGCAGCACCGACTGGTGCACCCCCTCGGTGATGTTGATCACACCCTGCGTGGCCTGCGAAGCCAACTGGGCAGCACCCCGCAAATCAGACGGGCGCACGTGGCGCAGCACGGCGCGCTTGGGGGTCTTGGGTGGGGTGGGAGCGGTCATGGGTCGTCGCCTATCTACGCCGCAACTCGATGACCTGATCAGGAGCATCTTCAAAATTTACGGAACGCATCCCCATGCGACACCCTCCCATCGATTGATTCCTGTAGGTGGTTATGCCAGTAACCAATGCAGCACTCATCCAGACAACCGTGTATTCGCAAACGCCAATAGTCGCTATCGCGCTGTACTGCCAAGCTTCGCTCTTTCCCTGAAAGATTCGATCATCAGGTGTGCCCATCGTGGACAAAACAAGTTCTCGTGTATCACCAGGGGATATCTTTGCACTCGCTTCTCGCACTGTCGAACAGCCCTGAACAAAAAGACCAGAGGTCAAAATAACCGTCAGGGACACGGTGCGCAAAAGATGTTTCATGGGAACAATCAAATTGATAAATATCCAAAATACAAAGCCATTTGGGAACACCTTATGGCTCAGTGGTATTCGCTGAACGGACTAAGCAAACGACTCCCCCGCCCCCAGATACCGCCACTGCCCCACCGGCAAATTCCCCAGCACCACGTTACCAATGCGGATGCGCTTGAGGCCCACCACATGCAGGCCCACCTGTTCGCACATGCGGCGGATCTGGCGTTTTTTGCCTTCGGTGAGGATGAAGCACAGTTGCTCGGGGTTCATCCAGTTCACTTGTGCGGGTTTCAGCGGTTGGTCGTCCAGGCTCAGGCCGTGGCGCAGCAGAGCCAGCTTGTCGGCCGGAAAGGCGGCTTGCACGCTTTGCGTGACGACGCCAGCGCCTTGCGGGCCGTTGGGCGCATAGTGCACGCGCACCAGGTACTCCTTTTCAATGCCGCTGTTTTCACCAATGAGGGTGCGGGCCACGCGGCCGTCTTGCGTGAGCACGAGCAGGCCCACGGAGTCGATGTCGAGCCGGCCGCAGGGCGCCAGGCCGCGGGTGTGCTCGGGGGCGAAGCGGCGGCTGTCGGCGGGGTGGCGGGCATCGCCGCGCCACTGACTGGGCGCGCCAATGAGGGTGGCGGCGGCTTCGTGGCCGTCTTCGGGCTGCCCGCTCACGTAGCCCATGGGCTTGTGCAGCAAGATGGTGACTTGCCCGGCTTGCTGGTGGCGGGCCTGGGGCAACACGTCGACCTTGGCGTCGGGCGCCACGGGCATACCCATGACGGCGGGTTCGCCGTTGACCAGCACCCAGCCGCGGGCAATCCATTCGTCGGCCTCGCGGCGCGAGCACAGGCCGAGGTCGGCCATGCGTTTGTTCAGGCGGATTTCACCGCGCACGTTGCCCACACGGGCAAGGTCGGGCCGGTGCGGCTGCACCGGACGCGGTGCGTTGGACGGGCCACGCGCAGCGCGGTCGCCGTAGGGTGCGTCGCGCGGATCGCGCGGGTTGCCATAGGGGTCGCTGCGGCCGGGGCGGTCACCCTGGCGGGGGTTGGGGCGTTCGCTCCAGCCGCGCTCGTCACCGCGCGGGCCAGCCGGCGGGCGCCCATAGGCATTGGGTTGCTCGGCTCGGCCGCGTGGGTCTTGCCGCATGTCTGGGCGGGGGCCTTGACGACCATCGTTGCGCTCTTCCCAGCTGCGCTCGCGCCGGTCGGGCGGGGGCGCACCGCGCGGGCCGCCGGCTCGCTCGGGCGCTGCACGGGGGGGCTTGGGCGCGGACGCGGACACGCTTTTGGCGCGGGCCGGGCCAGGTGGGCGCACGGGCGCGCGGCGCGGGGCATAGGGGTCACCGGGCGGCTTGGGGGCAGCGCCCGGGTTGAGCTTAAGGGTGCGGGCAGGTTTGTCGGTCGTCATGGGGGGGATCATCCCAGATGAATGGGTGAATGAAAAAGGAATTGCGCAGGAGAAAGACGCTTAACCCGGCTCCAGCTCGCCCGAACGCAGCGCGGCCAGGTCGAGCACGCGCAGGCCGCCGTATTCCACGCGTATCCAGCCCTTGGCCGACAGCGTGGACAAGGCTTCGTTGACCCGCTGGCGCGACAGCCCCACGAGGTAAGCCAGCTCTTGCTGCGTGATGCGCAAAATGCCATCCACGTTGGGCGAGAGCAGCGGGTGAAACAGGGAGGCCAGGTTGCGGGCGACACGCAGGTCGGGGTTGTTGATGCGGTCAATTTCACGGGCGGCGATGAACTGGCCCAAGCGCTCGTTGAGCTGCAGCATGACGAAGCGGTTGAAGCCGATGGAGTGGTCCAGCAGCCAGTGGAAAGTGTCCACCGGCACCCCGGCCACAAGAGATTTGCGCAGCGCTTGCACGTTGTAGCGGTAGGGCTCGCGCTTGAGCACGGTGCCTTCGCCAAACCAGCCACCCGGCGCCAGGCCGGTGAAGGTGATGGCGAAGCCCTGCGACTCGTCGTTGTTCATTTTCAGCAGGCCGTCCACCAGGCCAAACCAAAAGGTGGCCGAACGCCCGAAGCGGATGATGTAGTCGCCAGCCAGTGCTTCGGTCACCACCAGGCTTTCCACTGCACGTTCGCGCTCGGCAGGGCCCAGACTGGGTAACCAGGGGATTTGCGCCAGCTCGGCTTCGGTGGGCGGACGGGCCCGCTCACGCAGCACAGAGCCTTGGCGACCGGAGGGGAAAAATGACATGGCGCAGACCTGGATGTTCGACGGCACTAAGGGAAAGTCCCAAGGGGGATGACCCATTGATTGTCGTCGTACCGACAACATAACGTCAAACATCGGCCTAACATCCGCTCCAGATTGACTTGAACGCGGTGCGACCGAATCGATCCAGAGGTGCTCTGGACAGGTCCCCGGACACCAGGAGACGTTGCCATGCAAAACACTTTCCCCAGGCTGCTGCTGGAACACGCCCAGCGCCGCCCCGACGCACCCGCCATGCGCGAAAAGGAATACGGCATCTGGCAAACCACCTCCTGGGCGGCCATGGCCAAGCTGGTGGAAGCCATTGCCTGCGGCCTGCACCAGGCCGGCTTGCAGCGGGGCGAGCATATGGTGGTGATTGGTGCCAACCGCCCCCGCCTGTACGCCACCATGCTGGCCGCGCAGGCCATTGGCGCCATTCCGGTGCCGCTGTACCAGGATGCAGTGGGCGCCGAATGCGTGTTCCCCATCAACAACGCCGACATCCGGTTTGCTGTGGTGGAAGACCAGGAGCAGGTCGACAAGATGCTGGAGATCCGCGACCGCTGCCCACAGCTTTCGCATGTGTACTACGACGACCCGCGCGGCCTGCGCAAGTACGACGAACCCGGTCTGGGCGCCCTGGAAGAACTGGTGGCTGCCGGCATGGCCTACGCCAAGATCCACCCCGAGCTGTTTCGCGAACAGGTGGACATGGCCCAGCCCGACGACGTGGCGGCCATGTTTTTCACCAGCGGCACCACCGGCAACCCCAAGGGCGTGGTGCACACGCACAACACGCTGATCGACCGCGCCGCGGTGGGCACGCGCTTTGACAAGCTCACCGAAAAAGACGAGGTGCTGGCTTACCTGCCACCCGCCTGGATCGGCCAAAACATCTTCAGCTACGCACAGTGGCTGGTGGCCGGCTACGTGGTGAACTGCCCCGAGTCGGGCGCCACCGTCACCATCGACCTGAAAGAAGTCGGCCCCACCTACTACTTCGCGCCACCGCGGGTGTTTGAAGGCTTGCTCACCACGGTGATGATCCGCATGGAGGATGCGGGCGCCCTCAAACGCAAAATGTTCCACACCTTCATGGACGTGGCCCGCCGCGTGGGCCCCGACAAGCTCGACGGCAAACCCGTGGGCCTGGTTGATTCGGTGAAATACGCGCTGGGCAATATTTTTGTGTACGGCCCGTTGCGCAACAGCCTGGGCATGAGCCGGGTGCGCGTGGCCTACACGGCTGGCGAGGCCATTGGCCCCGACCTGTTCAGTTTCTACCGCTCCATCGGCATCAACCTGAAGCAGCTCTACGGCTCCACCGAAACGGCGGTGTTTGTGTGCCTGCAACCCGACCACGAGGCCCACGCCGACACGGTGGGTGTGCCCTGCGAAGGCGTGGAGATCAAGCTGAGCGAGACCGGTGAGATTTTGGTGAAATCGCCCGGCTTGCTGAAGGAATACTACAAAAACCCGGCCGCCACGGCCGAGGTGCTCACCGCCGACGGCTGGTACCACACCAGCGACGCGGGCTTCATTGACGCGTCGGGTCACCTGAAGATCATCGACCGCGTGAAAGACGTGGGCCGCATCAAGGGCGGTACGTTTGACAACGCCATGTTTGCGCCCAAGTACGTAGAGAACAAGCTCAAGTTCTTCTCGTACATCAAGGAAGCCGTGGCCTACGGCGACCAGCGCGAAAAGGTGTGCATCATGGTCAACATCGACATGGAAGCCGTGGGCAACTGGGCCGAACGCCGCAACCTGCCCTACGCCGGTTACACCGACCTGGCCCAGAAGCCCGAGGTGTACGAACTGATTCGCGACTGCGTGGAAAAGGTCAACGCCGACCTGAGCCGCGACGAGTTGCTCGCTGGCAGCCAGATCAGCCGCTTCCTGGTGCTGCACAAAGAACTGGACGCCGACGACGGTGAACTCACCCGCACCAACAAGGTTCGCCGCGGCTTCATTGCAGACAAGTACAACGTGTTGATCGACGCGCTGTACGGCGGCAAGACCGAGCAATACATCGAAACCCAGGTGAAGTTTGAAGACGGCCGCACCGGCAGCGTGAGCGCCACGCTGAAGGTGAGCGACGCCAAGACCTTTGCCCCTGTGAAAGCCGCAGCATGAACAACGCCGGACCGCTCCAAGTTGTGCAGACCCCCTCGGGGGGAAGCGCCGTACATGAAATGACAAGCGTGGGGGTCAAATGACCAAAAAAATCGGCGACGTCATTCTCGACGTCCAGAACATCAGCCTGCGCTTTGGTGGCGTGAAGGCGCTGACCGACATTTCCTTCAATGTGAAGGAACACGAAGTGCGCGCCATCATCGGCCCCAACGGCGCCGGCAAAAGCTCCATGCTCAACTGCATCAACGGCGTCTACACGCCGCAAGAAGGCAGCATCAGCTTTCGCGACCAGACCTTCAAGCACATGAACAGCCGCCAGGTGGCCGAGATGGGCATTGCCCGCACGTTCCAGAACCTGGCTCTGTTCAAGGGCATGAGCGTGATCGACAACATCATGACCGGGCGCAACCTGCGCATCAAAAGCAACCTGTTTCTGCAGGCGCTGCGCATTGGCCCAGCGCAGCGCGAAGAAGAAGAGCACCGCGAATACGTCGAACAGATCATCGACTTCCTGGAAATTCAGGCCTTTCGCAAAACGCCGGTGGGCCAACTGCCCTACGGTCTGCAAAAACGGGTCGACTTGGGCCGTGCGCTGGCCATGGAGCCCAAGGTGCTGCTGCTGGACGAGCCCATGGCCGGCATGAACATGGAAGAGAAGCAGGACATGAGCCGCTTCATCCTGGACGTGAACGACGAGTTCGGCACCACCATCGTGCTGATCGAACACGACATGGGTGTGGTGATGGACATTTCTGACCGCGTCGTGGTGCTCGACTACGGCAAGAAGATCGGTGACGGCACCCCGGAAGAGGTGCGCAGCAACGAAGAAGTCATCAGCGCGTACCTCGGTACGAGCCACTGAACACGGAGACAACAAGATGGCATTCTTTTTAGAAGCACTGCTGGGCGGCCTGATGGCCGGCATGCTGTATTCACTGGTCGCGTTGGGCTTTGTACTGATCTACAAAGCCTCGGGCGTCTTCAACTTCGCCCAAGGCGCCATGGTGCTGTTTGCGGCGCTGGCCATGGCCCGATTCTCCGAATGGATTCCGCAGTGGCTGGGGCTGGACAACAAGTTTCTCGGCAATGTACTGGCGTTCGCTGTGGCGGCTGCCTGCATGTTTGTGCTGGCCTGGCTGATTGAGCGGTTTGTGCTGCGCCACCTGGTGAACCAGGAAGGTGTGACGCTGCTGATGGCCACGCTGGGTATCACCTACTTCATCGATGGTCTGGGCCAGACCATCTTTGGCAGCGACATTTACCAGATCGACGTGGGCATGCCCAAAGACCCAATCTTCCTGCTCGAAGGCACGTTTGAAGGTGGCGTGCTGGTGAACCTGGAAGATGTTTATGCGGCTTGTGTCGCCGCCCTGCTGGTGGTGGTTCTGTCGCTCTTCTTCCAGAAGACCGGCACGGGCCGTGCTTTGCGCGCTGTGGCAGACGACCACCAGGCAGCGCAATCCATCGGCATTCCGCTCAACCGCATCTGGGTCATCGTGTGGTTTGTGGCCGGCATCACCGCGCTGGTGGCCGGCATCATCTGGGGCTCCAAGATGGGGGTGCAGTTTTCGCTCACCACGGTCGCCCTGCGTGCCCTGCCCGTCATCATTTTGGGCGGCCTCACGTCGGTGCCCGGCGCCATCATCGGTGGCCTGATCATCGGTGTGGGCGAAAAGCTCTCCGAGGTCTACCTGGGCCCTTATGTGGGCGGTGGCATCGAGATCTGGTTTGCGTACGTACTGGCGCTGGTGTTCCTGTTGTTCCGGCCCCAGGGCTTGTTCGGCGAGAAGATCATCGACCGCGTCTGACCCCACAACAAAAATACAGAAAGGGTTCACACCATGTTCTATCGTGAAAACGGTCAGTTCAAGACCTCGTACCGCGCCGACCAGCAGATCTTCCCGATCGCGCAAGACCGCTGGGCCATTCTGGCGCTCATCGCCTTTGCCTTCATCGGCGTGCCGTTCCTGGTCGACGAATACATGTTCCGCGCTATCCTGATCCCGTTCCTGATCCTGGCGCTGGCTGCGCTGGGGGTAAACATTCTGGTGGGGTATTGCGGCCAGATTTCGCTGGGCTCGGGCGCATTCATGGCGGTGGGCGCCTACATGGCCTACAACACCTACATCCGCATTGACGGCATGCCACTGATCGTGGCGCTGCTCGCTGGTGGTTTCTTTGCCACGCTGGTGGGCATGTTCTTTGGTATTCCCAGCTTGCGGGTGAAGGGCTTGTATCTGGCGGTGGCCACGCTGGCCGCTCAGTTCTTCTGTGACTGGGCCTTCCTGCGCATCGGTTGGTTCACCAACAACACCGCGTCAGGCTCGGTTTCGGTGTCCAACTTGAGTGTGCTGGGCTGGCGCATCGACACCCCGGTCGAAAAATACCTGTTCTGCCTGGCCTTTCTGGTGGTGTTTGGCTTGCTCGCGAAAAATCTGGTTCGCTCGGCCATTGGCCGCGAGTGGATGGCCATCCGCGACATGGACGTGGCGGCTGCGGTGATCGGTATTCGTCCCATGTACGCGAAGCTCAGCGCGTTTGCGGTCAGCTCTTTCATCATCGGCGTGGCCGGTGGCCTGTGGGGTTTTGTCCACCTGGGTTCTTGGGAGCCGGCTGCTTTCTCCATTGACCGGTCGTTCCAGTTGCTCTTCATGGTGATCATCGGCGGCATGGGCTCCATCATGGGCAGCTTCTTTGGCGCGGCGTTCATCGTGATCCTGCCCATTTTCCTGAACCAGTTCCTGCCTTGGGCGGGTGGGTTGCTGGGAATGTCGATTTCCACGGCCGCGATCTCGCACACCGAATTCATGGTGTTCGGCGCGCTGATCGTGTGGTTCCTCATCGTTGAGCCCCACGGCCTGGCCAAGTTGTGGAGCGTGGCGAAACAGAAGTTGCGGTTGTGGCCGTTCCCGCACTGACGTCAACGGGCTGGCGAGCCTGGCGTATGGGGGTGAATCCCGATGGGGTCATTCCCGATGCGCTTCGGCCGCAAACGCGTTGAACTGACAGGTCACTGTGCTTTGTGTGTGTGTTTGATTTTTCTTAGGAGACAAGCGTGATGAAACTTCGCAATCTGGTTCTTTCTGCATCTGTGGCCTGCATGGGCATGTCGGCCGCGCTGGTAGCGCCGTCCGCCATGGCGCAGGCCAAGGAACAGTTCTTCCCCTCGCTGGTGTACCGCACGGGTGCCTACGCGCCCAACGGCGTGCCCTTTGCCAACGGCTACGCCGACTACCTCAAGCTCACCAACGCGCGCGGTGGTATCAACGGCGTGAAAGTGTCGTTTGAAGAATGCGAAACCGGCTACGCCACCGACCGCGGCGTGGAGTGCTACGAGCGCCTGAAAGGCAAAAACGGCGGCGCCACGGTGTTCCAGCCGCTGTCCACCGGCATCACGTTTGCCCTGACCGAAAAAGCGCCCATCGACAAGATCCCGCTGATCACCGCTGGCTACGGCCGCAGTGAGTCGGCCGACGGTGGCGTGTTCAAGTGGAACTTCCCGATTGCCGGCACCTATTGGGTGGCCGCAGACGTGATCATCCAGCACATCGGCAAGAAAGAAGGCGGCCTCGACAAGCTCAAGGGCAAGAAAATTGCGCTGGTGTACCACGACAGCCCGTTCGGTAAAGAGCCTATTCCGGTGCTGCAAGAGCGCGCTGCGATGCACGGCTTCCAGCTCAGCCTGCTGCCCGTGACGCACCCTGGTGTGGAGCAAAAATCCACCTGGCTGCAGATCCGACGCGACCGCCCCGACTACGTCATCAACTGGGGCTGGGGCGTGATGAACTCCACCCTGTTGAAGGAAGCACAGGCCACAGGCTACCCACGAGAGAAAATCTACGGCGTGTGGTGGGCTGGTGCCGAGCCTGACGTGAAAGACGTGGGCATGGGCGCCAAGGGCTACAACGCCATCACCATGCAGCACGGCACCGAAAAAGGTTCGGCCATTGCCAAGGAGATCCTGGCCAAACTGCACGACAAGGGCCAGGGCACCGGTCCCAAAGACGAAGTGGGCGAAGTGCTTTACATGCGCGGTCTGATCAGCGCGATGTTTGCCGTGGAAGGTGTGCGCCAGGCGCAAGAGAAGTACGGCAAGGGCAAGTGGATTTCTCCCGAGCAGGCTCGCTGGGGTTTTGAAAACCTGAACCTGACCCAGGCCAAACTGGACGCGCTGGGCTTCAAGGGCGTGCTGCGTCCCGTGTCCACCTCGTGCCAAGACCACATGGGCGCCAACTGGGCCCGCATCCACACGTGGGATGGCGCCAAGTGGAACTTCAGCAGCGACTGGTACCAGGCCGATGAGCAGCTCCTGAAGCCGATGGTGAAAAAGGCCGCTGACGCCTACGCCGCCGAGAAGAAGCTGACGCGCCGCACCCCGGCCGACTGCCAGTCCTGATAGGACCCCTGCCCTGCCCGCCCCGGGCAGGGCGCGGCCCTCGCGGGCCGCCAGCCGACAGGGCTGCACCGCAGCCTTGTCGATTGGTCAAAGGAAAATGCACATGGAACCCACCAAATCCGTACTCAACGTCAATGGCATCGAGGTCATCTACAACCACGTGATCCTGGTGCTCAAGGGCGTTTCGCTCAACGTGCCCGAAGGCAAAATCGCGGCGGTGCTGGGCGGCAACGGCGCCGGCAAAACCACCACGCTGCGCGCCATCTCCAACCTGCTCAAAGCCGAGCGCGGCGAGGTCACCAAGGGCAGCATTGAGCTGCGCGGCGAGCGCATTGAAAACCTCACGCCGGCCGATCTGGTGAACCGGGGCGTGGTGCAGGTCATGGAAGGCCGGCACTGCTTTGCCCACCTGACCATTGAAGAAAACCTGATGACGGGCTCTTACACCCGCACCGACAAGGCGGAGATCGCGCGCAACCTGGAGAAGGTTTACAACTATTTCCCGCGCCTGAAAACACGCCGCACCAGCCAGGCGGCCTACACCTCGGGCGGCGAGCAGCAGATGTGCGCCATTGGCCGTGCGCTCATGACCAACCCGAGCGTGATGCTGCTTGACGAGCCGTCCATGGGCCTGGCGCCGCAAATCGTGGAAGAGGTGTTCGAGATCGTGAAAGACCTCAACACCAAAGAAAAGGTGACCTTCCTGATCGCCGAGCAAAACACCAACATGGCGCTGAAGTACGCCGACTACGGCTACATCATGGAAAGCGGCCGCATCGTGATGGACGGGCTGGCTTCTGACCTGCGCAACAACGAAGACGTGAAAGAGTTTTACCTGGGCATGGGCGGCGGCGAGCGCAAGTCGTTCAAAGACGTGAAGAGCTACAAACGGCGCAAGCGCTGGTTGGCTTAACCGCCAGCGTCACCCCCTCAAGGGGGCAACGCTGGCGGCCCGGCGAAGCCGGTTCTGCGGCGTTCTTGGTTTAAGGCATTGCAGCTGTCCGGTTAAGCCCTTTCTGTGACGCTCTTGGTTTGAGATAGCTCTACCCCACCTTTTGTGGTTTTGAATATGACCGATTTTTTTGACGCTCTGGAAACCCGTTCGCCGGCTGAGCGTGAAGCAGCGCAAATGGCGGCGCTGCCGACCCAGATCGCACACGCTCAGGCGAACAGCGCGGCCATGGCCGAGATTCTTCGCGGTGTGGACGCATCCACGGTGAACAGCCGCGCTGCGCTGGCGCAGCTGCCCGTCACGCGCAAAAGCGAGCTGCTGGATCGCCAGAAAGCCCTGCGCGCTGCGGGCGGCGATGCATTTGGTGGTTTTTCAGCGCTGGTGCGCGGGCCCCGCATGTCCCGCATTTTTGCCAGCCCAGGCCCCATCTATGAACCCGAAGGCCACACGGCCGATTACTGGCGCACTGGGCGGGCTTTGTACGCGGCGGGTTTTCGCTCGGGTGAGCTGGTGCACAACAGCTTCAGCTACCACATGACGCCGGGCGCTTTCATTCTGGAAGCGGGCGCACACGCGGTGGGCTGCACCGTGTTTCCGGCCGGCACCGGCCAGACCGAACAGCAGCTCGAAGCCGTGCTGGACCTCAAACCCAACGGCTACACCGGCACACCCAGCTTTCTGCGCATCTTGCTCGAAAAGGCCAAGGAAGCCGGCGCCAACATCGCATGCCTGACCAAGGCGTCGGTGGGCGGTGAAGCCTGTCCGCCCAGCCTGACGGCCTGGTTCAAGGAACAAGGTGTGGACGTGTACCAGACCTACGCCACAGCCGACCTGGGCCTGGTAGCTTACGAGACCAGCGCGCGCCAAGGCCTGGTGCTCGAAGAAGGCGTGATGGTGGAAATTGTGCGCCCGGGCACCGGCGACCCCGTGCCCGAGGGCGAGGTGGGCGAGCTGGTGGTGACCACGCTCAACCCCGCGTACCCACTGATCCGCTTCGGCACCGGTGACCTTTCTGCCATCTTGCCCGGCACCTGCCCCACCGGGCGCACCGCGCCGCGCATCAAAGGCTGGATGGGCCGCGCCGACCAGACCACCAAGATCAAAGGCATGTTCGTGCACCCCTCGCAGGTGGCCGACATTGCGCGGCGCTTCCCGCAGGTGGGCAAGGCCCGCTTAGTGGTCAGCGGTGAAATGGCCAACGACTCCATGTGTCTTCAGGTGGAGGCGGCCGAAGCCCTGGATGGACTGGGCGCACAAATTGAGGCGGCCATGCGGGATGTCACCAAGCTGCGCGGCACAGTGCAAGTGGTCAGCCCGGGCACCCTGCCGAACGACGGCAAGGTGATTGAAGACGCGCGCAGCTACCAGTAGGCGCACGACAGACACACCAATGGGGGATGAATCAGGGTTTCCCCTCATTCCCGGCTAAGTATTTACCGCGATTTCCTGATGGTTTTGAAGGGCTAACATAGTCCTGTGACCAACCTTTCAGGAACATCTGCATGAAAAAGATCTTTGCTCTGGCCTTGACGGCTGCCGTGTCGGTGAGCGTTTTCGCCCAAGAATTTCCAGCGAAACCCATCACCATCGTGGTGCCTTTTGCCGCAGGCGGCCCCACCGACCTGGTGGCCCGCCAATTGGCCGAAGCCATGCGCAAGCCGCTGGGCGGGGTCAGCATTGTGGTGGAAAACGCGGCCGGCGCAGGAGGCACCATTGGCGCCACCAAAGTGGCCCGCGCGGCACCCGATGGTCACACGCTGCTGGTCTGGCACATTGGCATGGCCGCCACCGCCGGCCTGTACCGCAAGCTGCCCTACAAGCCGCTGGAAGACTTTGAGTACCTGGGCATGATCAACGATGTGCCCATGACGCTGCTGGGCTCGCCCAAGCTGCCAGCCAATACCTACCGCGATTTTGAAGCCTACATCCGCGCCAATGGTGGCAAGCTCAACCTGGCCCACGCGGGCCTGGGTTCGGCCTCGCACCTGTGCGGTCTGATGTGGCAATCGGCTGTCAAGCTGGACAAGTCCATGACCACCATTGCCTACCGTGGCACCGGCCCGGCCATGAACGATCTGATCGGCGGCCAGGTGGACGTGATGTGCGACCAGACCACCAACACCACCAGCCAGATTGAAGGCGGTCGCGTGAAGGCGTTTGCGGTGACCACGGCCAAGCCGCTGTCGGGCCACAAACTGCTCAAAGACTACCCATCGCTGCAAGAGATGGGCCTGAAAGGCTTCAACCTGACCATCTGGCACGGCATGTACGCGCCCAAGGGCACGCCAGCGGCCGTGACCAAGAAGATCAACGATGCGTTGCTGGTGGCACTGAAAGACCCCGAATTCATCAAGCGCCAGGAAGCGCTGGGCGCACTGGTGGCCAACGACGCCCGCGTGACGCCCGCTGGTCACAAGGCTTTCGTGGCGGCTGAGATCACGAAGCTGAAATCCGTTATTGACGCAGCCGGCCAGTTCGCAGACTAAGCGGACCCCCGGCAGCAACCCATGCCCCTTGCGGGTGGGGTTGCTCTGCCCCACAAGCCGCCTTCGGGCGGCTTTTTCATGGGGGGGGGTGTCACACAAGGGCGCCACCCTGTCGCGGGTCCACCGTAAACTGACTCGAGGGGGCCTTGGGCCTCCCAGGTTGCAGTCCGGGCTGCCCCGCATGGCATGACGGGCAAACGGGCACTGCGGACACACACCGACACCCCACATGGAGACCCGCATGAACACATCCCCATCTCGTCCCAGCACCACACGACGCGCCAGCGTGCTGGCAATGGCGGCCATGATCGCCGGCCTGGGCTGGAATGGCAGCGTAGCCGCTCAGGCAGCCTGGCCCAGCAAACCGGTGCGCATCGTGGTGCCCTTTGCGCCCGGTGGCACCACCGACCTGCTTGCCCGCGCGCTGTCGCCCGAACTGAGCAAGGCCTTTGGGCAGAGCTTCGTGGTCGACAACCGGGGCGGTGCGGGCGGCAACATTGGGGCCGACATGGTGGCGAAGTCGGCCGGCGACGGCTACACCTTGCTGATGGGCACGGTGGGCACCCACGGTATCAACAAGTCGCTTTACGCCAGCCTGCCTTACGACCCGCAAAAAGACTTTGCGCCGATCACCCTGGTGGCCGCGGTGCCCAACGTGATGGTGATGAACGCCAAACGGGCGCAAGCGCTGGGCATCAACACCGTGGCCGACTTCATCCGTTACGCGAAAGCCAACCCGGGCAAGCTGAACATGGCGTCCAGCGGCAACGGCACGTCGATTCACCTGGCGGGCGAGCTGTTCAAAGCGCGCACCGGCATCTTCATGACCCACATCCCCTACCGGGGCTCGGGCCCTGCCATGAGCGACATGCTGGCGGGCAACACCGACGTGATGTTTGACAACCTGCCCTCCGCCATGCCGCACATCCAGTCGGGCAGCTTGAAGGCGTTTGCCGTGACCAGCGCGGTGCGCTCGGCCGCCTTGCCCGACTTGCCCACGGTGGCCGAGGCCGCCGGGTTGGCGGGTTTTGAAGCGAGTTCCTGGTTTGGCCTGCTGGCGCCAGCGGGTACGCCAGCCGACACCGTGAACCGCATTCAGCAAGCGGTGGCCAAGGCCCTGAATGTGCCCGCCATCAAAGAGCGACTGACCGCCCAGGGCGCCATTCCCAGCGGCGACACGCCTCAGGCTTTCAGCGGCCTGATTGCGGCTGAAATAGCCAAATGGGCGCCGGTGGTGAAGGCGTCGGGCGCGCGGGTGGACTGACGCCCGCACCGCGGAAGGGCGCTACACGCCCCAGACGATTTCGACCCCGGCCTGCTCGCAGCGCTGCAGCATCTCGATGAACGGCGCGCAGCGCAGGCGCAGGCTCACCACGTCGAATTCGGGGGGCACATCGCCTTTGGCTGCGGCCTCTTCCTTCAGGCGTTTTTGCTCTGCCTCTTCGTGCTCCACCGCGTCGCGCAGGGCTTGCACGGCTGGCGCCATCTGCTCGGGCAAGATGATGCCGGGACCGCTGGGGTCTTTACCCAGGATCTCCAGCACGCGCTCACCAGTGGGTTCCAACATCACCAGGTCGCCGGTTTCACGCGATTTGAATCGGTACAAAGACATGTTGTTCTCCTTGGTCTAAAAACCCATTCTTGCATCAAAGCCAGCCAACACACACGGGTTGGATCAATGCGGCTTCGTTTGCCGCTGCTGCGCAGCAAAACCCCAGGCACATCGAACAGAAGCAGTTGAGCAGGGTTTTCCCGATTGGCGGCATTTGTTTCATGTCTAAACTAATTAGACATGAACACCTCCATTTCAGCGCTGCGGCGCATCCTGTGCATCGGTGGCGGCCCGGCGGGTCTGTACTTTGCGTTGCTGATGAAACGGCGCGACCCCTCGCTCACGGTCACCGTGGTCGAGCGCAACCGCCCGTTTGACACCTTTGGCTGGGGCGTGGTGTTTTCCGACCAGACGCTGCAGAACCTGAAAAAGGCCGACCCGGAATCGGCCCAGCAAATGGCCGACGCGTTCAACCACTGGGACGACATCGAGGTGTTTTACAAGGGTGGCCGGGTGCGCTCCACCGGCCACGGCTTCATCGGCATCGGCCGCAAGCGCCTGCTCAACATCCTGCAGGAACGCTGCCTGGCGCTGGGTGTTCAGCTCGTTTTTGAAACCGATGTGACCGATGACCAGGCACTCGCGCAGCAGTACAACGCCGACATCGTGATCGCCAGCGACGGCCTGAACAGCCGCATCCGCACGCGCTACGAAAGCACCTTCCAGCCCGACATCGACACGCGCCTGTGCCGTTTCGTGTGGCTCGGCACGAAGAAGACCTTCGACGCGTTCACCTTCGCCTTCGAACAGACCGAACACGGCTGGTTCCAGGCGCACGCCTACAAGTTCGACGACGACACCTCGACCTTCATCGTCGAGACGCCCGAGCACGTCTGGAAGGCACACGGCCTTGAAGACATGAGCCAGGAAGACGGCGTGGCCTTTTGCGAAAAGCTGTTCGCGACCTACCTGGACGGGAATGCGCTCATCAGCAACGCCAAGCACCTGCGCGGCTCGGCCAACTGGATCCGGTTTCCGCGCGTGATCTGCAACACCTGGGTGCACTGGCAGGACATCGCAGGGAAACAGACCCCCATCGTGCTCATGGGCGACGCCGCCCACACCGCCCACTTCTCCATCGGCAGCGGCACCAAGCTGGCGCTGGAAGACGCGATCGACCTGGCCGACGAGTTCACGAAGCACGCGGGCGCTGACATGGCCGCCGTGTTACGGGGCTACGAAGCGCGCCGCAGCGTGGAGGTGCTGAAAATCCAAAATGCGGCGCGCAATTCCACCGAATGGTTTGAAAACGTGGACCGCTACACCGGCATGGACGTTGAGCAGTTCAGCTACTCGCTGCTCACGCGCAGCCAGCGCATCAGCCACGAAAACCTGCGCCTGCGCGATCCAAAATGGCTGGAAGGCTACGAGCGCTGGCTGGAAGCACAAGCCCGGCCCGGCACCGCACCCAAAAAGCACCCCACACCGCCCATGTTGCTGCCGCTGAAGGTGCGCAGCGTGGAACTGAAAAACCGCATCGTCGTCTCGCCCATGGCGCAGTACAAGGCACAAGACGGCGTGGTGGGCGACTGGCACCTGATGCACCTGGGCGCGCGCGCTGTGGGTGGCGCGGCGCTGGTGATGGTGGAGATGACCAGCCCGACGCCGGAGGGCCGCATCACCCCGGGTTGCCCCGGGTTGTGGAACGACGCACAGCAAGCCGCCTTTCAGCGCATCGTGGACTTTGCGCACCAGCAGAGCAGCGCCAAAATCGGCATCCAGATCGGCCACAGCGGCCCCAAGGGATCGACCCAGCTGGGCTGGGAGGCCATTGACGAGCCTTTGGCACACGGCAACTGGCCGCTGCTCTCGGCCAGCGCCGTGCCCTATGGCGAACAAAACCAGGTGCCCAAGGCCATGACCCGCACCGACATGGACGCGATGACCGCTGCGTTCGTGGCATCCACCCAACGCGCCGCAGCTGCGGGCTTTGACTGGCTGGAGCTGCACGCTGCGCACGGCTACCTGCTCTCGGCCTTCATCTGCCCGCTGAGCAACCAGCGCACCGATGCCTACGGCGGCTCGCTGGAAAACCGCTGCCGCTACCCACTGGAAGTGTTCAGCGCCATGCGCGCCGCGTGGCCGGCCGACAAACCCATGAGCGTGCGCATCTCGGCGCACGACTGGGCACCCGGCGGCAACACCGACGACGATGCGGTGGCCATGGCCCGCCTGTTCAAGGCCGCAGGCTGCGACGTGATCGACGTGTCGTCCGGGCAAACCACCCGCCAGGCCAAGCCGGTGTACGGCCGCATGTACCAGACGCCCTTTGCCGACCGGGTGCGCAACGAAGCCGGCATATTGACCATGGCGGTCGGTGCCATTTCGGAAGCCGACCACGCCAACAGCATCATCGGCGCAGGCCGTGCTGACCTGTGCGCGGTGGCCCGGCCGCACCTGGCCAACCCGGCCTGGACCCTCCATGAGGCGGCCAAGCTCCAGACCCGCGCCATTGACTGGCCGCGCCCCTACGAGAGCGGGCGCGACCAGCTCTACCGCGAGATCGCCCGCCAGCAAAGCCTGCAGGCGGGCCCCAACAGACCAGACCCAGCGGAGGCCGCATGAACGCCGACCCCACCCTCGACCTGGAAGCCCGTGCCCACAGCGAACACGCCCACGAACTGCGGCTGTGGTTGCGCCTGCTCACCTGCTCACAGCTGATTGAAAAACGGGTGCGCACCGGCCTGCGCGAACAGTTCGACACCACGCTGCCGCGCTTTGACCTCATGGCCCAGCTGGAACGCCACCCCGAGGGGCTGAAGATGAAAGAGCTGTCGCACCGGCTCATGGTCACCGGCGGCAACGTCACCGGCATCACCGACCAGCTGGTGGCCGAGGGCCTGGTCGAACGCATGGCCGTGGAAGGCGACCGCCGGGCCTTTCTGGTGCGACTCACGCCCGAGGGCCGCAGCGCCTTCGAACACATGGCCACGCAACACGAGCAGTGGATCGTCGAAGCCTTCGATGGTCTTGCTCCGCGAGACCTCGACCAACTGCACAAGCTGCTCGGCAAGGTCAAGCAACACCAACTCGACATCAACCGAGGTATCGAATGACCCCCCTGCGCCGCTTCGCGTCTTCCCCCCAAGAGGGATGGCAAAGCCAGTTCCGCGGTGCGCCTCGCCAAAACCTGCACACCCACAACGCCCCCCGCCCATGAAACACCCCATCCCCGACCACAACCCCATGCGCGGCCAATACAGCGCCATGGCCGACACCCAGCCCAAGCACTTCGGCCTGAGCGTTGCCGACGGCGTGGCCACCGTCACGCTGAACCGACCCGAGCGCAAAAACCCGCTCACCTTCGACTCTTACGCCGAGCTGCGCGACTGGTTCCTGAACCTGCAAAAGGCCACCGACATCAAGGCCGTGGTGCTCACCGGCGCGGGGGACAACTTTTGCTCCGGCGGTGATGTGCACGAGATCATTGGCCCGCTCACCCAAATGACCATGCCCGAGCTGCTGGCCTTCACCCGCATGACGGGCGCGCTGGTGAGCGCCATGCGCGCCTGCCCGCAGCCCATCGTGGCCGCGCTGGACGGTGTGTGTGCCGGTGCCGGCGCCATGATGGCGCTGGCCAGCGATCTGCGCCTGGGCACGCCGGCGGCCACGGTGGCTTTTCTGTTTACCCGCGTGGGCCTGGCCGGCGCCGACATGGGCGCCTGCGCCCTGCTGCCGCGCATGATCGGCCAGGGCCGCGCGAGCGAACTGCTGTTCACCGGCCGCGCCATGACCGCTCCAGAAGGCCACGCCTGGGGCTTCTTCAACGCGCTGCACGAGAGCGGCGCCCTGCTGCCTGCGGCGCACAAGCTGGCCGCGCAACTGGCCCAAGGGCCTACGTTCGCCCACGGCATGACCAAGACCATGCTGCACCAGGAATGGGCCATGACGCTGGACCAGGCCATCGAAGCCGAGGCGCAGGCCCAGGCCATCTGCATGCAGACGCAGGACTTCCGACGCGCCTACGAGGCCTTCGCAGCGAAGCAGCGCCCGCAGTTCCAGGGAGACTGACATGGTCGCCTTCGAACACCCCCACCCGCACGGCGCACTGGCGCCCACCGCACACCTCGAACTGCCCTTCTTTGACGACGCGCACCGCGCTCTGGCCAACGGCCTGGTGGCTTGGGCGCGTGAGCAGCGCGTGGACGAAACCGACGACCGCGCCGCCTGCAAGGACTGGGTGCAGCGCCTGGGCGCCGCCGGCTGGCTGCGCTACTGCGTGCCCGAAGCGCACGGCGGGGCGCTGCCCGCGCTGGACTCGCGCGCACTGGTGATCCTGCGCGAAACCCTGGCCTTCCATTCACCGCTGGCCGACTTCGCTTTCGCCATGCAAGGGCTGGGCAGCGGTGCCATCACGCTCGCGGGCACGCGAGCGCAGCAATCGGCCTACCTGCGTGCCGTGGCCAACGGCGAGAAGATCGCAGCCTTTGCCTTGAGCGAGCCGGACGCGGGCTCTGACGTGGCCGCCATGGCCCTGCGCGCCACGCCCACCGCCAACGGCTGGCAACTCAACGGCCAGAAGACCTGGATCAGCAACGGCGGCATGGCGGACTTTTACCTGGTGTTCGCAAAGACCGATCCCGACGCTGGCGCACGCGGCATCAGCGCTTTCATCGTGGACGCCAGCGCAACAGGCCTGGACGCTAGCGCGCACATCCAGGTGATGGCTCCGCACCCGCTGGCCACACTCACCTTCAACGGTTGCGCCATCGGCCAGGACGCGCTGGTCGGTACGGTCAACGGCGGCTTCAAGCTCGCCATGCAGACACTGGACATATTCCGCGCATCGGTGGCCGCCGCCGCACTGGGCATGGCCCGCCGCGCGTTTGCGGAAGCGGTGGCGCACGCCAAGAGCCGCAAGATGTTTGGCCAGACCCTGGCCGACTTCCAGCTCACCCAGGCGCGGCTGGGCGAGATGAGCGCGCTGATCGACGCCGCGGCCATGCTCACCTACCGCGCGGCCTGGCAACGCGACTGCAGCAGCATCAGTGGCGCGGGCACGCCCGCCTACACCGCCGCGGCGGCCAGCGCCAAGCTCACCGCCACCGAAAACGCGCAGAAGGTCATCGACATGGCCCTGCAACTGTTTGGCGGCCGCGGCGTGCAGGTGGGCAGCGTGATCGAGCACCTGTACCGCGACATCCGCTCGCTGCGCATTTACGAGGGCGCGAGCGAAGTGCAGCTGCTCATCCTCGGCAAACACGCCTTGAAGACCTGACACGGAGACCGCCATGGCCCCACACCGCTCCGCCCAATCCGATCGCTTCGTACACGACCTGCTTCCTCCTCAAGAACAGTGGCCCGAGCTGCGCTACGACCTGCCCGAGTTGCAGACGCTGCCCGAACAGCTCAACCTGGTGCAGGCGCTGTTTGACCGCGCGCAAGCCCTCGGCCATGCCGACCGGCCGTTCCTGCGCAGCGATGAGCGCACGCTCAGCTACGCGCAGGCCCGTGCCGAGGTCAACCGCATCGCCAACGTGCTGGCGCAGATGGGTCTCCAGCCCGGCAACCGCGTGCTGCTGCGCGGCGGCAATTCGGTGGCCATGGCGCTGGCCTGGCTGGCCGTGGTGCAGTCGGGTCTGGTGGCGGTGGCCACCATGCCGCTGCTGCGCGCCACCGAACTCAAAGCCATCATCGACAAAGCCCAACCGTCTGCTGCGCTGTGCGACGTGAAGCTGCAAGACGAGCTCACGGCCGCGCTGGCGCTGAGTCCGCACACGGCGAGCCTGCCCTTGCTGGTGTTCAACACCAGCGGCCCTGCTGCGCAGCCCGAGCGGTCGCTCGAAGCCATGGCGCAGCACGCCAGCGACACCGTAGCGCCCTGCCCCACCGGAGCCGACGACATCGCCCTGCTGGCTTTCACCTCTGGCACCACCGGCAGCCCAAAAGTGGCGGTACACACCCACCGCGATGTGCTCGCCGCCTGCGAAACCTGGCCGCGCCACGTGCTGCGCGCAACACCCGACGACATCGTCATGGGCTCGCCGCCGCTGGCTTTCACCTTTGGCCTGGGCGGCCTGCTGGTGTTCCCCATGTGGGCCGGCGCATCGGTGTATTTCCCCAGCATCCCCTACACACCCGAAGCCATGGTGCAGCTGATTGGCCGCGTGGGCGCCACCATTTGCTACACCGCCCCCACGTTTTACCGGCAGATGGCGCCGTTTGCCCAAGCCCATGGCATCGGGCGGCTGCGTATCAGCGTGAGCGCTGGCGAAGGCCTGCCCGACGCCACCCGCCAGCTCTGGAAGAGCGCCACCGGGCTGGAGATGCTGGACGGC
This sequence comes from Hydrogenophaga sp. L99, assembly GCF_058731905.1. NCBI lineage: Bacteria > Pseudomonadati > Pseudomonadota > Betaproteobacteria > Burkholderiales > Comamonadaceae > Hydrogenophaga > Hydrogenophaga sp. L99. The sequence continues at coordinate 3,195,507 of NZ_CM178972.1, forward strand.
ATAGGCGCCACCGAAATGTTTCACATCTTCATATCCTCGCCACCCGAGGCGGTGCGCCGGGGTGCGGTGGGCACCGTGGTGCCGGGTTACCAGGCCAAGATCGTCAACGAAGCGGGTGAGACGCTGCCACCCGGCAGCGTGGGCCGCCTGGCGGTGAAAGGCCCCACTGGCTGCCGTTACCTGGACGACCCGCGCCAGGCCAACTACGTGCAGGACGGCTGGAACTTTCCGGGCGACGCCTTCAGCCAGGACGCCGACGGCTACTTCTTCTACCAGGCCCGCACCGACGACATGATCATCACCGCCGGCTATAACGTGGCGGGGCCCGAGGTAGAGGCAGCGCTGCTGCAACACCCGGCCGTGGCCGAGTGTGGCGTGGTGGGCCGACCCGACGACGAGCGCGGCATGATCGTTGCGGCTTACGTGGTGCTCAAGGCCGGCGAGGCAGACGACGCCGCGCAAACCAAGGTGCTGCAAGACCATGTGAAGCACACGCTGGCGCCCTACAAATATCCCCGCGACGTGGTGTTTGTGCACCAACTTCCCCGCACCGAGACCGGCAAGCTGCAGCGCTTTGCGCTGCGCAAACTGGCCACCGAATCCATCAAGCCCACCTGAACAACCATGAAACACCTGCAACCGCCCGGCTGGGCCACCCCCAAGGGTTACGCCAACGGCGTGGCCGCTCGCGGCACGCTGATTTTTGTGGGCGGCCAGATTGGCTGGAACAGCGCACAACAGTTTGAGAGCGACGACTTCATCGCCCAGACCCGGCAGGCGCTGGCCAACATACACGCCGTGCTGGCCTGCGCTGGCGCCGGCCCCGAACACATGGTGCGCATGACCTGGTACATCGTGGACCGGGTGGAATACAACGCCCGGCTGCGCGAGTTGGGCGCGGTGTACCGCGATGTGATGGGCAAGCACTTTCCTGCCATGACCTGCGTGGAAGTAAGCGCACTGGTGGAAGAGCGGGCCAAGGTCGAGATTGAAGTGACCGCCGTACTGCCCGATTGAATTGTAAGCGGGTGGCAAACCCCATGTTGACCGCCATTGGCGGTCGTGGTTGACGCTCAGTTGTCGGCGCTCTGCCAGCGATGCGGTAGCAGCTCCCCAATCCGGCTGGCCTTGTGCGTGGGCAGGCGGGTCAGGACATCCTTGAGGTAGGCGAACGGGTCGTGCCCGTTCATGCGGGCGGACTGGATCAGGCTCATCACGGCCGCTGCGCGCTGGCCCGCGCGCAGGCTCCCGGCAAACAGCCAGTTCGAGCGCCCCAGGGCAATCGGTCGCATCTGGTTCTCGATCCAGTTGTTGTCTGCGGGCAATTGCGCATCATCGACAAAGCGTGTGAGCGCGCTCCATCGCCGCAGGCTGTAGTCCAGCGCCTTGGCCGTGGCCGAGTTGCCCGCCACCTGCTGGCGCTGCAGCACCATCCACTGGTGCAAGGCGTCGAGCACCGGGCGGCTGTGCTGCTGGTGTTAGCGGCGGTCTAAACCCGCGTAAATTTGGCGGCGGTAAGTGGTGGCGGAATTTGGTGACGTAATCCGGCGTTCATTTTTGGTGGCCGATTCTGGGTGCGGTTTTCGGTGCTGAGCGTGCCAACAACAAGGGCCCCGTCAGGGGCCCTTGTTGTTGGCGCGGGAGACTCGTTGGCGCTCAGAACGGCAAGTCCGTGTCAAAGTCTTCCAGTGAATCAGTGGTCACGCGCTGCGCACGCAGCAGATCCTGGATGACCCCTCCGTAATGGGTCCAGACGCGATCGCGCAGATCATCGAGCAACTCCATCACCGCCACGGCTTGTTCCGGTGTCCAGGTGTCGTCCACCGCGAATGGCAGCCCTTGGCGCAGTCCTGAAGGCGGATGCCACGGTTTCATACGGTCTCCTTTGAAGGCTTGCGCTTTACCGTGCGCGCCCGGGCATGTTCTTGCGCCTCCTTGTGCCGGTACGAGTTGCCCTTGATGCCAACAATTTCGGCGTGGTGAACTAGGCGGTCCACGAGGGCGACCACGCAGGCCGCGTTGGGGAACACTTCGCCCCACTCGGCAAAGGACTTGTTCGTGGTGATCAGCGTGCTCTTGTGCTCGTGGCGCCGGCTGATCAACTCGAACAGCAGATCGGCATACCGGCTGGAATACGACAGATACCCGACCTCATCAATGACCAGCAGCGCGGGTCTGGCGTAGTGGCGCAGTCTTGTACGCAGTGCCGAATCGCTGTCCAGGCTGGCCAACTCGCCCAGCAGCTTGCCGGCGGTGGTGAACATGACGGTGTGCCCTTGCAGCACCGCCTGATGTGCAATGTTCTGGGCAATGGTTGTCTTGCCCACGCCAGAAGGGCCCACCAGGATGGCATTGCTGGCACTGTGCAGAAACTGCAGCGTCATCAGCTCGCTCACGCTGGCCTGGTCAATCTGCTCGGGCCAGCTCCAGTCGTAATCCACCAGGGGTTTGAAGCGCCCGATGCGCGCACTGTGCAGCCGGCGCTCCATGGAGCGGCGACTTCTCTCGTGCTCCTCCCATTCCAGCAACGTGCCCACCCAGGGCTCTGTGCAGCAGGTATCCCAGTGGGACAGCACCCCGTGTAGTTGCAGCGCCTGGGCTCGGAGTTTGAGTGTGGCCGAATCAGTTGTTGGCATCGTCACCCTCCTGCGTGAGGCGGTCATAGCCGTCCAGGCTGTGGGGGCGCACGGCGATGTCGCGCGCGCGCACCTGCGCAGACAGGGCCACGCCCAGCGGGGGCGGGGTTTGCTGCTGGCTCTTGCTCTGACGCTGGCGCTCAAGCGCCAGACGAACCGCATGGGGGTGCGGCACACCGCGGCTCATGGCGTCCGTGACGGCGGCCATCATCTGCGTGCGTCCATGCACGTCCAGGAGCTCCTGCAACTCACGGGCGATCCGCCCCAACGGCTCACCCCGCTTGGCCGCCTCTGTCAGCAAATCCTGCACCTGAGGAAGCGCGTGTACCAGGCGGTCCGTGTCGCGGTGCGCTCGCGCGCCTCGCTTGTGCTGCACCAGGTCCTGCACATGGGCCTCGATCTCGATCTGCTGAGCCTTGTCCCAGCAACGCGGGTGCGAGGCCAGCGCCTGCTGGCCGTCCAGAATACGCACCTCACGCAAGCTGGCGTGCACGGTGAGGCTGCGCTGAACGTGGGTGTGGGGGATGGAATAGTCGTTCAGATCGAACCGAACGTAGGGTGTCTTGGCCGCTGTAACGCCGCGGATCTCATCGCAACAAAACGGTGTGGCCGGGATGTCCATCAGGTGCGAGCGCTCTTGGTCAAAGGCCTGCTGCACCGACAGCTGGGAGTCCTCGGGGCAGCGCCGAGCGCTGGCAGGACCAGCCACCCAGGCATCGGCCTGGGCATTGAGATCGTCGATATCGGTGAAGCTGCGTCCCTCAAAGAAGGCGGTGCGGATATAGCGGATGGCCCGCTCCACGCGCCCCTTCTCATTGCCCCGGGCCGGGGCCACGGGCCTGGCCTCGAAACGGTAGTGCGCCGAGAGTGCCAGCAGCGTGGGATTGAAGCGGATGGCCTGCCCCTTGCGTTCGAGCACCGCGCTCTTGAGGTTGTCGTACAAGACGACCCTGGGAACGCTGTGCCAGGATTCAAAGGCCTGGACGTGCCCGCGCAGGAAGCTCTCCATGTGCGCGCCCAGGAAGAAGCGCAGGAAGATGCGTCTGGACCAGGAAAGGACCATCACGAAGGCCATCAAGGGTCGGCGGGCTTGCCCGATCTGGATGTGGCCGAAGTGGCCCCAGTCGCATTGCCCCTGTTCACCGGGCAAGGTGCGCAGGCGCAAGTAGGCCTGTGCTGGGGGGCGCGGACGGTGGCGGGCGACGATGTGGCGAAAGTGGTCGGGGCGCCCCTCGTAACCGCGCTCGGCGGCCATGGTGTGCAGCCGGCTGGCCGTGAGGTTGGGGAACTGCTTCAAGGTCTCCTGGATAAAGGGCAGGTAGGGGGTCACGCCCGAAGTGCGTTGTGCGGGCACGATTGGGGCCGCGCCGGCCTGGGTGAGCACGCGCATGACGGTCTCGCGGTGCACGCCCAGCTGGGACGAGATGGTTCCCACCGGCCAGCGCTCGGCGTGGTGGTAGCGCAGGATCTGCGCCTTGAGTTCAGGTGAAATGGCCATGTGAGTCGGTACTCCATACGGAAGGTTGGGATGGATGGCGAAAGCGGCATCGCAGAAAGTCCTGACGCACAAAAGCCGAGACCGAACGGCCGCAAAACTGGCACTTGCAGCGCTGGCTTGCGTCTGGATTCAGAGCGGTTGCGTCGCTGGATGGGAGTACATCAGCGCAGGGCGGTGGTGGGCCACCCTGATGCGTCACTATTTGTTGGCGCGCGCGCCATTGCCCCTGGCGTGTGGCGTGAGCGTGGCGGCCCTTGCGGCTGTCCTGGTAGCGTTTGGCAGCGGCGCGCTGGGCGCAACTTCTGGCCTGGAGTGAGCAGACTGCGCTGCAGTAGCGCTGGCCGCGGTCGCAGTGGCTGCAGATGAGCACAGGGCTGCGACACAGGGCGCACAGAAAACGTCTGGGCGGTGGTGACGGCGGCTGTGGTGGTGCGTGTTGGGCAGTGGGCATGGGCGGTCCATTCCCATGCGTGGGCCCACGCTGCTGGACAGCCACGCCCGCTTCGTGAATACTGACAGCGGCAACGGCGCCCTCCAAAGCGGTGGGTCTCGGGGCGCGACAGTGGGTTTACCGGAAAGTGACTGTCACTGTCGCGCCTGCTTCTTACACAGGTAGGCGATATGTAACGCAAAACACCAGCGCTGCGCCATACCCCTGCGCTGGCTCAAGCCCGCTCGCCATGGCCAAAGCAGGCACGCTCAGGACACGTCTGTGCCCTGTGCAACGGGCACCCTTCGATTCAAAGGAAATTCAAAGCAGTCAGCTGACTGCCGCGGATGACCGCCACCGACTGCTTGCCGACACCAGATTTACGCGGGTTTAGAGCGCCGCTAAGGCAACGCTGAACAAGCGGTCGATCCAGCGACCCGTTGCCTCCTGATTGCGCCATGCGAGAAGCAAGGTCAAATCAAGTGGATTTCGTACCGTTTCAGGGCCATTTCGACCTTGTGCACGCGTTTGGCGTGCGCTGCAGACGCACTCATCCCATGAGGCGCTGACGCGCCAGGTAGATGTTGGCCAATCCCAGCGCCACGAACGAGCGCGTGGCGTTCTTGGCCAGCCCCCGGTAGCGCACCTTGGCAAAGCCCCACAGCCGCTTGACCACTGCAAAGACGTGTTCGACCCGCGCCCGGATTCTGGACTTGTTGCGGTTCTTCGAGCGTTCGGCTTCATCGACTTCACCGCCCTTGCGCACGCGCTGGTTGGTGAAGTCTTTGGCCTTGGGCGCCCTGGAAGCGATCAGCGTCTTCTGGCTAGCGTAGGCGCTGTCGCCGTACACGCGCTGCTCGTTGCCGTGCAGCAAATCGGGCAGCGGGTGTTTGTCGTGCATGTTGGCCGCTGTCACCACGGCGCTGTGCGCCAGCCCGCTGCGACTGTCCACGCCGATGTGCATCTTCATCCCGAAATACCACTGCTGACCCTTCTTGGTCTGGTGCATCTCGGGGTCACGTTGCTTGTCTGCGTTTTTGGTCGAGCTCGGTGCGCCGATGATGGTGGCGTCCACGATGGTGCCGGTACCGACCTTCATGCCCTGCGCCTGCAGCACCTCTCCCACTTTGGCAAACAAGGCCTCGCCCAGTTGGTGCGTCTCCAGCAAGCGGCGAAACTTCAGCAGCGTGGTCGCATCGGGCACGCGCTCGCGCCCGAGGTCTATGCCGACAAAGCGCCGCAGCGCGGTGCTGTCGAGTAGCGCATCCTCGCAGGCCTCATCGGCCAGGTTGAACCAGTGCTGCACGAAGTACATGCGCAGCATACGCTCGAGCCCGATCGGTGGACGCCCGTTGCCGGCCTTGGGGTAGTGAGGCTCGATCACCGCGCACAACGCCTGCCAGGGCACGATCTGCTGCATCGTGGCCAGGAAGGTATCGCGCCTGGTCGGCCTGCGGTAAGGCTCAAAACCTTCAGCTTGATCGGCGGCCATGGCAAGGGTTTGCTGTTTCATCTTCATCTGCCTGTTCGTCTGTACTGCAACGGTACAGGTAAACACCACGCTCGAGCAGTACTTAATCAGCGTTGCCCTAACACGGAATCAGCTTGAGCGAGACGGCCAGGTTCACCGTCTGCGCGAGCAGCTCCTCCACGCCTTCTTCGCCGAGCAGGCGGCGGAACTTGACCAGGGTGGTGGCGTCGCATGGCAGGCGGGGTTCAAAGTAGGCCTGACCCGAGAAGAACTGGAAGTTGGGCGAATCGCTCCAGCGCTCGACCACGGCCTCGTCGCTGAGGTTGAACGCATGTTTGAGGTAGAGCAGCGCAATCATGGTGCGCAGGGGAACGCGCGGGCGCCCGGCGTTGGACTTGCGGCCCACGGGCGCTGGCGCCTCACCGAACAGGTCCAGATCGGGCAACGCCTCACCGGTGTGTGCGCGGCGGGAGAACAGATGCGCCACAGAAGCCTCGATCTGCTGCCACGGCATGCGAGAGGCCAACACCGCCAGCGAGTGGCGCAGGTCGATCATGTGGTCCAGGCGGGCGCGAAAGAAGTCGTCGGTAGCGGCATCAGCGAACATCAAAATCTCCCAGAAACTGATGCCTATTGGAATTCAAACCGGGAGTTCTGGGTATCCGTGATCACCCCGAAACACCAGCATTCATGCGGGCTGCAGGGGTATTGCAGGGGCGACTTCTTACCTCCCCCATCCACCACCACAGCAATCGGCCAGATCCGCTCGACAGTGCAGACCCTTCAACAGACCCGACGCGCCCGTTGGCCAGTCACGGCGGCGCTCTTGATGGTCGTGATCACGCTGGCACTGCTGAACATTGTCAGCATGCAGGTGCTTTCCGCCGTGAGGGCCTATGTGGGCGGGGAAAGTCTCTGGTCCAAGGGTCAGAAAGACGCCAGCTTCAGCCTCCTTCTCTACGCTGAGACCCACGACACGGCGGACTTCGCACGATTCGAAAGAGCCCTGTCGATCCCCTTGGGCGACCGCATCGCCAGAGAAGCCCTGGACGCGGCGGTTCCGGATCGTGCAGCCGCCCGGCGTGGATTCTTGCAAGGGGGCAACCAGCCCGACGATATCGAGCCGTTGATCGACCTCTTCCTGCGCTTTCGCCATGTTGGATTCATGGCCCGCACCATTGCCATCTGGGAGGAGGGTGATGTCGAACTGGATCGGCTCATGCTGATCGCCGAACAGTTGAGAGACGCAGTGCGTGCAGGATCGGACAAGAGCGAGTTTGCCGATCTGCGGGAACGCTTGCTCCAGTCCAACGCCCGTTTGACCGTTGTTGCCCAGAGGTTCTCGGACTCATTGGGTGAGGCTTCCCGTTCCACCCAGCGCATCGTTGGTTTTTTCACGGTCGGACTGTCCTTGCTGCTCGCCGGGGGCGGATCGCTGTTGGTCCACGCGATCTTCGGCCGGGTTGCCAAGGTCGAGCGGTCCCTTCGCGACAGCAATGACCGCTGGACCCTGGCGGCAAAAGCGGCCAAGGTGGAGCTCCTCGAATGGGATCTCGCGACCAATGTGGTCACCTCACATCAAGAGGGCGGCGTTCGAGCCATTGCACACGCCGACTTTCTGGCGAAACTCTCCGCAGAAGACCGCACCCGGCTGGACAGCGCACTGGCCGAAGCGCGTACGACACGAAGCCCGTTTGTCAGCAACCAGCAGGTGCGTGGGGATGACGGCGTCGAGGTGTGGATGGACTTCATCGGGCAGTTCTTGTACGACGACGAGGGAGCGCCGTATCGACTCATCGGCGTGCGGATCGACATCACCGACCGAGTCAACGCCGATGCCGTTCGCCGGGTGTTGCTTGAACAGCTGCGGCAGTCGCAAAAGATGGAGTCGCTCGGCACGCTGGCGGGGGGCATTGCGCACGACTTCAACAACATCGTCGGAGCGATTCTGGGCAACGTATCGCTGGCACGCGAGGATCTGGAGCCGGATCATCTCGCCCGCGAGAGCATCGACCAGATAAGCAAAGCCGCACTGCGCGCACGTGACCTCGTGAGCCAGATATTGGCATTCAGCCGCCGACAACCGCCCAAGCTCGTCCATCAGTCCCTGCAGCCCATTGTTCTTGAGACTTTGCAGCTGTTGCGCTCAACCTTGCCCGCCAGCGTCGTGCTGGAGTCCAGGATGCCGACCGAGCCGACGCACGTGCGCGTCGATGCGACTCAGATCGAGCAGGTATTGATGAACCTGTGCACCAACGCCTGGCATGCCTCCAAGGCAGGCGAGGCGCGGGTCGTGATCAGCGTCGATGAACATGTTGTCACGCTGGACGGACTGAACCCCACCGACGGGCTGACGCCAGGGCCCTACGCACGGCTCTCGGTGGCTGATGACGGGGCTGGAATGGACGCCGCCACCCGCGCGCGCATCTTCGAGCCCTTCTTCACCACCCGCAAGGTGGGTGAGGGCACGGGACTCGGATTGTCTGTCGTGCACGGCATCGTCATCGCGCACGCAGGGGCCATCACCGTGGAGAGCGCAGCGGGTCGCGGCACCACGATGTGCGTCTACCTTCCGCTTCAGACCGAGGACGCCGGAACCTGCGCACCAACGCCTGTGATCGCAGCGGGCGTGCCGCGCGGTCGGGGCGAGCACATTCTCTACATCGACGATGAAGACTTGATGATCCAGATGGTCAGCCGCCTGCTGCACCGAGCCGGCTACCGCGTGACGGCGGTGCAAGACCCCCAGGCCGCGATTGAAACGCTCAAGAAGGACCCGCATTGTTTCGACCTGGTGCTGTCCGACTTCAACATGCCCGACATGTCGGGCTTGCACATTGCCCGATCGGTGGTGCAACTGAGACCTGATCTGCCCGTCGTGATCATTTCCGGGGACATCTCCGAGCAACTGAGAGACGAAGCAGCGCAGGTGGGGGTGGCCAGGCTGATTCCCAAACAGGACGCTTTTGAAGGGCTTGCAAGCGTCGTGCAAAAGCTTCTGGCTGCCCAGCATGAGAAGCCTTCCCTGGATCGGGCGTAGGGCTATGAGAGGCAGGCGCTTCAACTGAAGAACCGCGCTCCTGTCAGAGCGTGTTCTTGTGGATCTTGCCGTCCTTCATGATCACGCGCAGGTTCTTCTCCGGGTCCGCCAGAAAATCGAGGTTGGCAGCGGGATTCCCATCGGCCACCAGCAGATCGGCCCAGGCGCCTGACGAGATGCGCCCCAGCGCGCCTGGGTAGGGGTTTCGCATGCCCGACAGGGCCAGCAGCTCGCCATTGGTGCCCGTGGCCTGGCCCAGCAGCGTCAGCGGGTCATAAAAGCGGGTCAGTTTGGCCAGTTGGCGGCCCTGGGAAGCGGTGTTTTTGGGGCTGAACAAAACGTCGGTGCCCCAGCCCGTCTTGACGCCGTGTTTCTGCGCCATGGCGTAGGCGTTGACTGTGCCTTCGGACACCTGCTTCTGGCTGGCCCGGCGGGCAGGGTCGGGGTAGACGTTGCTGTCCTCGTCCTGCAAGAACGGCTGCAGGCTCCACCACACACCTTCGTCGCGCATCATGCGCACGCTGGCCTCGTCGGCGAGTTGCCCGTGCTCGATGCACTTTACCCCCGAGCGAATGGAGCGCTGAATGCCTTTGGGCGTGTAGACGTGCGTCATCACATAGGTGTTCCAGTCGCTGGCCGCTTCCACGCCGGCCCGCAGTTCGCGTTCGGAAAACTGCGTGCTGTCCAGTGGGTCGTACAGGGAGGCCACACCGCCACCGGCCATCATCTTGATCTGCGTGGCGCCCAGCATCAACTGCTCGCGCACGCGGCGCAGCACCTGGGTTTCGCCGTCGGCAATCATCGCCACACCGGTGCTTTCCACCAAGCTCAGCGGAGCGTTGTCAGGGCGTGGAAGTTCGCTGCGCAGGCGGAAATCACCATGGCCCGAGGTCTGCGAAATCATGGCCCCGCTCGGGAAGATGCGCGGCCCGGCCACCAGACCTTCATCGACGGCGCGCTTGAGCGCAAACGCCGGCCCACCAGCATCGCGCACCGACGTGAAACCGCGCATCAGCGTGCGCTGCGCCTCCTGGCCCGCTGCCAGGTAGAGGTAGCCCAGATCCGACGTCATGGCGGCTACCTGGGGAATCGCGGCCAGCATCGTGTGCCAGTGAACATCGATCAGACCGGGCATCACCAACTTGCCCTGACAGTCCAGCACGCGCGCGCCTTCCACCGTGGCCGACGCGGGCAGCAGCTCCTTGATGCGTTGGCCCTGCACCAACACCTGCACGCCGTCCCTGACGGCCTTGCCGGAGCCGTCAAAGAGGCGCAAATTCGTCAGGAGCAGGGGGCGTTGATCATCCGCCTGGGCCGTTGCCGCCACTGCATTTGTGGGCAAAGCGAACGGCGCCAGCATGGCAGCCACGCCACCCAGAAAATTGCGTCGCGACAGATCGTCGGTCACACGTTGGTGCAGGCGCTGGCACATGGCGCTGTCGCATGCACACGCCTTGGCGCGGATGGGGCCGAAGCCCCAAGGAAAGGATGGAGGCGCCTGCCTGGAGGACGTCATGTGTGCAAGTCTCCTGTGTAGAACATAGCGCCAATGACAAAGAAGCCCTTCCGGGTCTTCAGCCTTGTTGCGCTCCAGCGCGACGATAGCGCCGAAGTTTGCTTCTTGAAGTCAATGCACCAGCGTTTTTGTCGTGTTAGCTGCGACATCCCACGCCCTCGCGCAACCGCCGGGAAGTGGCTCTCAGGGTTCTGGCGGAGCGGTTCACACGGATCCTGGACGTTCGTCAACGGCACCAACGGCGCAGGCTCCTAGGGTTTCCATGGGGTCACATGACCGATGTCACCCCAATGTCGCTGCAGGGACAAGGCAGGACTTGGGCGGTCGATATGATGACCCCACCACAAGGCAATCAGACGGTGATCTGAGTCCACATGGTGGCGCGCGGCAGCAAGACTGGGCGCGCAAATCTGGTCATTGATCCCTGTTGTCGTTGCACCGCAGGGCCGTGCTGGTAGTCGAAACAATCAGGAGACAAGTGATGAGACGGAACAAACTGTTGGTGAAGCTGTCGGCGGTCGCTGCGGCCATGTTGCTCGGGGCTGGCTTGTCCGCTCAGGCGCAAGCGCAGGAAACTTTCAAGGTCGGTATTGTCAGTTTCCTCTCGGGCCAGGCGGCGGACAGCTTCGGCATCCCGGCTGTGAACGGAGCCAAGCTGCTGGTTGAGGCCTTCAACAATGGCCAGGCCCCGGCGCCCTACAACAACAAGGGCTTTGGTGGAATGCGCATCGAGGCCGTCTACGTGGACGAGGCCGGTGGTGCCACCAAACAGGTGCAGGAACTGCGCAACCTGTACGACCGCGAGAAAGTGGATGCCGTGGTGGGTTATGTCGGCTCGGGCGACTGCCTGGCGGTGGCACCTGTGGCCGAGGAAATGAAACGTTTCCTGATCCTGTACGACTGCGGAACCCCCCGTATTTTCGAAGAGCGTGACTACAGCTATGTCTTCCGCACAGCCGCGCACGCCGCGATGGACAACGTCTCGCTCGGTCGCTACTTGAAAGCCAAAAACGCCAAAGTCGAGACCATCAACTACATCAACCAGGACTACGCCTGGGGTCACGATTCGCTCAAGGATTTCCAGCTGACGGCGGAGCAACTGTTCCCGCAGGCCAAGACGGGCCAGGACCTGCGTCCCAAGTTCGGTGCGGGCCAGTACGGCACGGAAATCTCCTCGCTGCTGTCTTCGCCTGCCAGCGTCACGCACTCCAGTCTCTGGGGTGGCGACCTGCAGTCGTTCATTCTGCAAGCGGGTCCGCGCGGTGTCATGCGCCGCTCGCAGCTGGTCCTGTCGGCGGGTGACCATGTGCTGCCGGGCCTGGGCGACAAGATGCCCGATGGCGTGATCCTGGGTGCTCGCGGTGCTTATGGCCTGATGTCGCCCGACACCCCGCTCAACCGCTGGTGGTTCAAGCTGTACGAGGACCGCGAGAAGGTCATCCCCGTGCAGGCTCCTTACCGCATGGCTCAAGGCCTGCTGGGCCTGAAGCTGGCGGTTGAAAAGGCCATGGCCGCCAACGGTGGCAAGAAGCCCAACCCCGAGCAGCTCGCGGCAGCCCTGCGCGGCTCCTCCTGGGAGTCCCCCGCCGGCATGATCCGCATGACCAATGGCAAGGGCCAGCAGGCCATCCAGGACACCGCCATCGGGACCACCAAGTACAACCCCGAGAAGAAGCGGGTCGATCTGGTGGACATCATGCGATTCCCCGCCGAGTGCGTGAATCCGCCCGCCGACATGAAGACCGAAGACTGGATCAAGAGCGGCTTCAAGGGCGCCAAGTGCTGACCTGAGTCGTTTCAACGACCTTGCCGATCGCCTGTGCCGTGCCCCCTCTGCTCGCAGGGGGGCACGGCCAGACGCGTGAGTTGTCCCGGCCGGCAGCGAGGGTGCTGCGTCCGGTTCCAGCGGTCCTCCACCCGGGGCGGAATCCCACATGCTTGCACTCACCATACTTTTTGACGGCATCATTTATGCCTCCTGGCTCTTCATCGTGGCCCTGGGGCTGACGCTGATTTTTGGCGTCCTGAAAATCCTGAACATTGCGCACGGCAGCTTCTACGCGGTCGGGGCTTACGTCACCGCATCCTTTGTTTCGTGGTCGGTGGGTGCCGGCATGTCACCCGTCTGGTCCCTGCTGTTCATGCTGCTGGCGGCGCTGGCCGTGGCGCTCTTGCTCGCCCCACTGGTGGAACGGGTGTTGCTGCGCTCTTTCTATGGACGCGATGAAGTGTTGCTGGTGCTGGTCACCTACGCGCTGTTCCTGATCCTGGAAGACGTGACCAAGCTGATCTGGGGCGCGGTTCCGTACTACGTGACAGAGCCCTACATGCTGTTCGGTGTGCTCGATATCGGGCTTATGTCTTACGTGGGCTACGACTTCATCCTGATCGGTTTCGCCGTCGTCTGTGGTCTGGGCGTCTGGTGGGGACTGAACCGCACCCGCACCGGCAAGATTGTGCTGGCGGTGATCCACAGCAACGAGATTGCGGCCAGCATGGGCATCAACGTGTCGCGGGTCTGCACCCTGGCGTTCATGTTCGGCATCTTTCTGGCGTCGCTGGCTGGCGCCCTGACGTCGCCCATGATTTCCGTCCAGCCGGGGCTGGCCTCCGGCGTCATCATCGTCTCGTTCGCGGTGGTGATCATTGGTGGCCTGGGCAGCATCGAGGGTGCGGCGATTGGTGCTGTGATCGTCGGGCTGGCCCGTGCACTGGCGGTGCACACCTGGCCTGCGGCCGAACTCTTCAGCATCTACATCGCCATGGCCATCGTGCTCATGTTTCGGCCTGAGGGTCTGTTTCATCGCATCCAGGCGAGGAAAATCTGATGGCCAACAGCCTGAAAAAAACGCTTCTGATCGGCTTGCTGCTGACCGTGCTGTTTCTGGCGGCCGGGCTGGTGATGCCCAAGTGGTTGCTCTTTTTGTCGACCATGGCGCTCTCGCACGGTCTGGTGTCCCTGGGCATCGTGCTGCTGATGCGCATCGGTGTGGTGTCCTTCGGTCAGGGTTTTGTGTTTGCCGTGGGCGGCTATGCCAGCGCCATGGCCGCCAACCACCTGGGCATCACCGATGCCTTTCTGATGGTCCTCATCGGTGGTGGTGCATCGGTGCTGTGTGCACTGCCGTTCGCCCCCCTGCTGTCGCGCTACCGGGGCATCTTCTTCGCCATGTTGACGCTGGCCATTTCCATGGTGCTCTACGGCATCCTGGTGAAGACGGAAGCCCTGGGTGGTTCGGATGGTTTCAACGTCAGCCGACCCACCTTGTTTGGGCAGAGCATTGCGTCCGAGCAGTCCAACTGGCTGCTTTACAGCGTTGCCGTGCTGGTGGTGGGTGTGCTGGCCACCCTGGCGCGCATTTATGTGGACTCGGTGCGCGGCCTGGTGTCGCTGGCGATTCGTGAAAACGAGTTGCGGGTGGAGTACCTGGGCGCATCGGTGTCGCAGGCGGTGGCGCTGAACTACTTGCTGGCTTCGTTCATGGGGGGTGTCGGTGGCGCACTCACACTCATGTCGCTGGGCCACATCGAACCCAACTTTGCCTACTGGACGACGTCGGGCGAGTTTGTGTTTGTCGCCATCCTGGCGGGGCACCACAGCATGCTGGCGGTGTTCGTGGGCTCGTTCGTGGTCGAGGTGGTGCGTTCGTTCTCGAACCTGTATTTCCCCAACACCTGGCAGCTGGCCATGGGGCTGTTCTTGCTGGTCGTCATCCGCTTCCTGCCCCTGGGGCTGGGAAGTCTCTGGACGAACAGACGCAAAAAGAAGACCACCGGCCAGGAAGGAGGCTCCGCATGACCACCGCCCAGACTCAGACGATGCTGTCGGCACGAGGCCTGATGAAGTCCTTTGGCGCGGTGACCGCCGCCGACAACGTCAACATTGAAATCCCCACCGGCCAGCGGGTCAGTCTGATCGGCAGCAACGGAGCCGGCAAGACCACGTTCGTCAACATGGTGACGGGCTACCTCAAACCCGACGCCGGCACGATCGAACTGGATGGTCAGCCCATCGCGGGCCTGGGACCCAGGCGGATCACCGGCATGGGTGTTGCGCGCTCGTTCCAGATTCCGCAACTGGCGCTGGACATGAGCGCCCTGGACAACATGCTGGTGGCCGCGGCCTGCAACGATGGCCACCAGTCGTTCTGGCGCCCGGCCCACGCTTCCGACCGGATCGACCGGGCCATGGCGATGCTCTCCAAGTTCAACCTCGAGGAGCACGCAGACCGCCGGGTGTCGGAATTGCCCGGCGGTGTGCGCAAGCTCCTGGACATTGCCATGGCGCTGACCGGGCGGCCCAAGTTGCTGCTGCTCGACGAGCCCACCAGCGGCGTGTCGGTGGATGAAAAATTCCCGATGATGGACACCATCAGCGCGGCCCTGGCGAGCGAGCGGGTGACGGTTCTGTTCGTCGAGCACGACATGGAGATCGTCACCCGGTATTCGGACCGTGTGATCGCGTTTTACAGCGGCCGCGTGATTGCCGACGACCCTCCCTCGACCGTGCTGGACGATCCCCAGGTCCAGCGGTATGTGACGGGTTCGCTCAAGCGGGGACATTGACATGCTGCAAATTGATTCGGTACACGTCACCATTCAGTCCGTCCAGGCGCTGCGAGGCTTCTCCCTGAACGTGCCCGTGGGCCAGATGGTGGGGCTGGTCGGGCGCAACGGGGCTGGCAAGACCACCCTGCTGCGCACGGTCATGGGCCACCTGAAGCCCACGCAGGGCCGCCTGATGTGGGACGGCAAGGACCTGGCAGCGATGCCGCCCCACGCGCGTGCAGCCATGGGCATTGGCTACATGCCCGAAGACCGTGGTCTGGTGCCCGAGCTGACGGTGGAGGAGAACATCCTGATTCCCGTCTGGGTCTCGCCCACCTTGCAGCCGCAGGCGTGTCTCGCGATGGTGTACGAGGTGCTGCCTGAGCTCAAGGAGATGAAAGACCGACGCGCCTTGCTGCTCTCGGGCGGTCAGCAAAAGCTGGTGGCGCTGGCCCGCGCACTGGCGGTCGGCACCCGCCTGCTGTTGCTGGACGAGCCGTTTGAAGGGGTGGCACCCGCCTTGTCACAACGCCTCTCGGACGTGATTTTTGGTTTGCGCGGCAAAGACATGACGGTGGTGATCGCACAGTCTGAACTCAATCACGCAGCTTCCATGCTCGACCAGGAAGTGGTGATCGAGCGGGGATCCAATGCAGCGCCTCGTCGCGCAGTGGCATGACCACAGGTGCCTCTGCACCCGAAGCTGACCCGGGCTTGCAGGGCCCCTGGGCCGGATTCGCGGTGCCGGCGCGCCGCCGGGAAGCCCATTTTGGTGACCGTGTGCTGCCGTGTTTTCCGGACCGCGTGGGCAGTGTGCACGCCATGCTGCAAACCACCGTGGCGCGCCACGGTGAGCGCCTGGCGATGGTCTTCGAAGCGCAGCGCTGGACCTGGCGTGAACTCGCCGAACTTTCAGCGCGTGCTGCCAGCGGATTTTTGAAACTGGGTCTGCAGCCCGGCGACCGGGTGGTTCTGTACCAGAGCAACCACCCGGGTTTTGTGGTTGCCCTGCTGGCATTGCAACAGTTGGGTGCGATCGCCGTGGCCGTGGGCCCGCGTGAACAAAAGGAAGGCCTGGCCTGGATCATTCAGCACTGCGGCGCTCGCGGCGTGGTCTGTGATGCCAACCTTCTCGAGCGCCTGCCCCCTGCGACCGATGCGCCCGAATTGCACTGGGCGGTCTGGGTCGACGACCAGGCTGCCGAGCAGGTCGACCACCTGCGCCCCGGGGCTGGCCAGGCCGCTGTTGACCAAAGGCTTCATTGCGGATTTGGCGCGTTGCTGCTGGAGCCACCGTGCAGCCATGTGCAGCCTGTGCAGGAGGAGGACACGGCCATCGTTCTGTACACCTCGGGCACCACCGGGCGCCCCAAAGGCGCGATGCTGACGCATTTCAACGTCTTGCACTCGGTTCAGCATTTCATCAGTTGCATGGCACTGACCGCGTCAGACCGTTCCATGCTGGCGGTGCCGGTGACCCACGTCACGGGCCTCATCGCCAACCTCATGACGGTCGTCGGGACGGGCGCCGCACTGCTGGTGTTGCCGGTCTTCAAGGCAGAGCATTTTTTGCAACTGGCCGCCAGGGAAGGGATGACCCACACCCTGATGGTGCCGGCCATGTACAAGCTCCTCTTGCTCGACCCCCATTTCACCGGGTTCGATCTGTCGAAGTGGCGCATCGGCGGCTTTGGTGGTGCACCCATGCCCACCTCGACCATCGACGACCTCGCAAAGTGCCTGCCGGCCCTCCAGTTGCTCAACGCCTACGGCGCCACCGAAACCACATCACCCACCACCTTGATGCCCATCGGCCAGACCCGTGCCCACGCCGACACGGTGGGCATTGCATTGCCCTGCGCTGCGGTGACGGTCATGGACGAGCAGGGGTGTGAGCTGCCCGCTGGCGAAGTGGGGGAGCTCTGGATCAGCGGGCCCATGGTCGTGAAAGGCTACTGGAACGATCCGGCCGCCACAGCCCGCGAATTCACCGCAGGGTGGTGGCACTCGGGCGACCTCGGTTCTGTGGATGAAGAGGGGTACGTCCGGGTTCTGGACCGCAAAAAGGACATGATCAATCGGGGCGGTTACAAGGTCTTCAGCACCGAAGTTGAGAACGTGCTGCTGCAGATGCCTGGCGTCATTGAAGCCGCAGTCGTGGGTGTGCCGTGCCCCGTCCTGGGTGAGCGCGTACACGCCTATGTTCACACGCAGCGCCATGATCTGGACGTGGTGGAGCTGAAGGCTTTCTGTGCCGAGCGTCTGGCCGATTACAAAGTGCCCGAGCACCTGACCGTGAGCCCCGCAGCCCTTCCGCGCAACGCCAACGGCAAACTGATGAAGCGGCATTTGCGAACAACGCCGACGGACGCTACTCCGTAGGCCGGGCGCATTGCCGGTGCTTCAACACCGGGCCATTTCGGGACGTATTCGGGTTGAAACCAGAGCCGCGTTGCCGCTCCTGGCCGTGGATCCGAGGCCTCCCGAACCCCGCATGTTGCCGCCGCCCGAAAACTGACCCACCCCAGGCCACTGTGCCGACTGAAAACTGACCCAGGTGTTTAACTTGCCTTGCTCAATTATTGGGCAGGGGGCAAAGAGGGTGATCACCATGGAAATGTTGGGAAGAATTCGTCGGATGTACCTGCGCGACAAGATGTCGTTGCATGAGATCGCCAAGCGCACGGGCCTGTCGCGCAACACGGTACGAAGCTGGCTGAGGACGCCAGAAGAGGTGAAGGAGCCGGTCTACAAACGCAAGCCGGGATTCAACAAGCTCGGTGCCTATGTGGCCGAGCTGGTGCTCTCGCTCAAGGCCGATGCTCAGCGGCCCAAGCAGGACCGGCGAACGGCGCGCGCGCTGTTTTCGCAAATCAAGGCCAGCGGCTATGAAGGTGGCTACACCCGCGTCACGGATTTCATTCGAGGCTGGCGTGCCGATGCAGGCAAGGGCGTCCAGGCGTTCGTGCCGCTGAGGTTTGAAATGGGCGAGGCGTTTCAGTTTGACTGGAGCGAAGAGGGGCTGGTGGTGGGCGGCATCTACCACCGCATGCAGGTGTCACACATGAAGCTGTGTGCCAGCCGTGCTTTCTGGTTGGTGGCCTACCCCAGCCAGGGGCACGAGATGCTGTTTGATGCCCATACGCGTTCGTTCGCGGCGCTGGGCGGCGTGGCCCGCCGGGGCATTTACGACAACATGAAGACAGCGGTGGACAAGGTCCAGCGAGGCAAAGGTGGACAAGGTGGTAAAGGCCGTGTCATCAACGCCCGCTTTGCCGTGATGTGTGCGCATTACCTGTTTGACGCCGACTTCTGCAACGTCGCCAGCGGCTGGGAGAAAGGCGTGGTGGAGAAGAACGTGCAGGACAGCCGCAGGCGCATCTGGCTGGACGCGCAGCAGCGCAAGTTTGGCAGCTTTGCCGAACTCAACGCCTGGCTGGGCGAGCGCTGCCGCAGCCTGTGGGATGAGGTGCGCCACCCCGAGCACAAGGCGTTCAGCGTGGCCGAGATGCTGGAGCAGGAGCGTGCAGAACTCATGCCGATGCCGACGGCCTTTGATGGCTATGTGGAACGCTCGGCCAAGGTGTCGAGTACCTGCCTGGTGGCGGTGGCGCGCAACCGGTACTCGGTGCCGTGCGAGCTGGTCGGCCAGCGCGTGAGCACCCGGCTGTACCCGGGCCGGGTGGAGATCGCGAGCTGCGACGAGGTGATTGTGGCCCGGCATGAGCGGCTGCCCAACCGGGGCCATATCTGCTATGACTGGCAGCACTACATCACGCTGATCCAGCGCAAGCCCGGCGCGCTGAGAAACGGCGCGCCCTTTGCCGACATGCCGGCTCCCCTGCAGCGCCTGCGTCAGGGCCTGATGCGGGTTGAAGGCGGTGACAAGACCATGGCCCAGGTGCTCAACTGCGTATCCAGCCACGGGCTGGACGCTGTGCTGGTGGCGGTCGAATTGGTCATCGAGTCCGGCGCGCTCAGCACCGAGCACGTACTCAACGTTTTGGCGCGTCTGAACGCCGTGGAGCCGCCGCCCAATGTGCAGAGCACTCTGGAGCTCAAGGAGGCGCCGTTGGCCGACACCGGGCGCTACGACAGACTGCGCGGTGACGCCATGGAGGAAATCAGCCATGCGTGATGTCGCTGCCGAACTGAAAGAGCTGCGCCTGAACGGCATGGCTGAGGCCTGGGCAGAGCTGATGACGCAGGAGGGGCCGCCAAGCGATGTTGGCGTTCAAACGTCGCGCTGGTTGATCGAGCACCTGCTGAAGGCTGAGCATACGCAGCGGGCCTTTGCGTCGGTGCGCCACCAGATGAAGGCAGCGAAGTTCCCGTTGCATCGCGACCTCGCAGGCTTCGACTTTGAGGTCTCCAAGGTGGACCAAAAGCTGGTGCATCAACTGGCCACGATGGCGTTCACGGAGGCGGCACAAAACGCGGTGCTCATCGGCGGCCCGGGCACAGGAAAGACGCATCTGGCCACCGCCATTGGCGTGACCGGCATTGTGGCCAAGGGCAAGCGTGTGCGCTTCTATTCCACGGTTGATCTGGTCAATGAACTGGAGCGTGAAAAGCACGAGGGCAAGGCCGGGCGCATCGCACTGGCGCTGAAGCGTCTGGACCTAGTCATCCTGGACGAATTGGGGTACCTGCCCTTCAGCCAGGCGGGCGGTGCGTTGCTGTTCCATTTGCTCTCCAAGCTGTACGAGCACACCAGCGTGGTCATCACCACCAACCTGAGCTTCTCGGAATGGTCGGCGGTGTTCGGCGACGCCAAGATGACCACGGCGCTACTGGACCGGCTGACGCACCATTGCCACATCGTGGAGACCGGAAACGAGTCCTACCGCTTCAGGCACAGCACCCTGGAGGCCAAGTCACGCATCAAGGCCCGGGAGACCTCACGCAAAGGCCGCTCGACCACACCAGTACCCCCGGGGGCGGACGAGCCGTTATGAAAGGGCCAATCGCTACACTTATCCACAATTGCTGAAAGAAAATTCAGCAGTCCGCCCTGGGTCAATATTGGATCGGCAGGGTGGGTCAATATTCAATCGGCGCCAACAACCCCGACCATCTGTATTGCTCTGCCGTTCGAATGACCTACCGCGAGTGGAGTGCCCGATCGCTGGCAGCCTGCTTGACGAAGCACTCCAAGAACACGACCGCGTCCTGCGGTCAAGATGGGATGGCCGCGCACAGGGCGGTCGTTAGTCATTGCGACTGATGTGCCGTCCCTGATGCCTTTGACATGGTGACTATGGTCATTGGCGAGCACCAGGTTTCAGAGGAAGACCGGATTTTTAGCCCGCTGAAGCTCTGAGCGACAGCTTGATGCGAGTTGCCGGCGTTCAGCAGTGGGCTATGTCCGACCGCAACCAGCCTATGACGGCCCTTCAGCGACGCCCCATGAGTAATCTATCTACGCACACAGCGCGGGTAGAACTGCCCCGAAAGATATTCGGGACTGAGGACATCTAGCAGCACCAGTCAACACATCTGGTCTAGTCACATCTGACACCCAAAGGTCACAAACGGCATGCCCCAGAAAGGAAGTGTCTACGGTGGGCTAGAAATGGGCTACAGATGGGCTACAACGAAAAAGCCCACGTTACCGTGGGCTTTTTGACAAGCTAAGTGCTTGATTTTATTGGTTGCGCGGGCAAGATTTGAACTTGCGACCTTTGGGTTATGAGCCCAACGAGCTACCAGGCTGCTCCACCGCGCGTCAAGAGTTAGATTATATCACGCTTTATCTGCTTCAGGTGCCACTGCAGCATCTTCTGCGCGATCGACGAGCTCGACCAATGCCATGGGAGCGTTGTCGCCCACGCGGTAACCCATTTTCAGAATGCGCGTGTAACCACCTGGGCGCGCTGCAAAACGAGGACCAAGTTCGTTGAACAGCTTCACCACCACGTCGCGATCGCGCAGGCGGTCAAATGCCAGACGGCGGTTGGCCACGGTAGCAACTTTGGCCAAGGTGATCATGGGTTCAACCACGCGACGCAGCTCTTTGGCCTTCGGCACCGTGGTCTTGATGACTTCGTGGGTGAGCAGCGAATTCATCATGTTGCGCAACATGGCGAGGCGGTGCTCGCTGGTGCGGTTGAGTTTACGTAGTCCGTGTCCGTGACGCATTTTCTATTCCTTTCAGTTTTTTGCCTGCAGCCGTACCAGGTACTGCAGGTTCGTCATTTGCCGACCTTTCGGTCGGCTCTCTTGGATTTCAGTGCTTGTCCAAGCCTGCAGGAGGCCAGTTCTCAAGCTTCATGCCCAAGGTCAGCCCGCGAGATGCCAGGACTTCCTTGATTTCGTTGAGTGACTTTCGACCCAGGTTAGGGGTCTTGAGCAACTCGTTCTCGGTTCGCTGAATCAGGTCACCGATGTAATAAATGTTCTCTGCCTTGAGGCAGTTTGCAGAACGGACGGTGAGTTCCAGCTCATCGACAGGGCGCAAGAGAATTGGGTCAAACTGCTGCGAGCTGCGCTGCGCGGGAGCGTCAAAGGCCGACAATTCCACGCCTTCGAGCTGTGCAAACACCGCCAACTGCTCCACCAAAATCTTGGCAGATGCACGAACAGCTTCTTCAGGGCCGATGGAACCGTTGGTCTCAATTTCCAAAACCAGCTTATCCAGATCGGTGCGCTGTTCGACCCGAGCGCTTTCGACCGTGTAGCTCACGCGCTTGACCGGAGAAAAAGATGCGTCAAGCACGATACGTCCCAGCGAGCGGGACTGATCATCGTTGCGGCGAAGGCTACCGGGCACATAACCACGGCCTTTTTCGACCTTGATCTGCATGTCCAGTTTGGCGCCTGCAGACAAAGTAGCAATCACGTGCGAAGGATTGACGATCTCGACATCATGCGGCGTCTGAATGTCAGCCGCGGTGACGAGACCTTCTCCGTCTTTGCGCAGGCTCAGCGTCACCTCGTCGCGGTTGTGGAGCTTGAACACCACGCCCTTGAGGTTCAACAGCATGTTGACGACGTCTTCTTGCACACCATCAATAGACGAGTACTCGTGTACCACGCCGGCAATGGTGACTTCAGTGGGCGCATGACCAGTCATGGAGGAGAGCAGGACCCGACGCAGGGCGTTGCCCAGCGTGTGACCGTAGCCGCGCTCGAATGGCTCAAGGGTCACTTTCGCACGGTTTGTCGAGACTTGCTCGACGTTGATGGTTTTGGGCTTCAGCAGATTGTTCAGCATTCAAACTTCCTTCAGTACCCTCGGCTCGTTACACCGATAAGGCAGACGGAGCATGGCCCGACCACCACCCTGGGGCGGTCGTCGGGAACGAAATTAACGGGAATAAAGTTCGACGATCAACGATTCGTTGACGTCGGCAGCGAATTCGTCGCGGTCAGGTGACTTCTTGAACACGCCTTCTGCCTTGTCCACAGCGACGTCCACCCATGCTGGGAAGCCGATTTGCTTGGCCAGCTCCAGAGCCTCCAAGACGCGCGCCTGCTTTTTAGACTTTTCGCGCACAGCGATCACGTCCCCAGCCTTCACGGAGTAGGAGGGAATATTGACCGACTGGCCGTTGACCAGAATCGCCTTGTGCGAAACGATTTGGCGCGCTTCGGCACGCGTCGAGGCGAAGCCCATACGGAACACGACGTTGTCGAGGCGGGCTTCCAGCAAGAACAACAAGTTCGCACCGGTGTTACCACGGCGACGATCGGCCTCTGCAAAATAGCGACGGAACTGGCGCTCCAAAACACCGTAGGTGCGTTTGACTTTTTGCTTTTCCCGGAGCTGCAGGCCGAAATCGGAGGTGCGCTGACCGGACGTGCGGCCGTGCTGACCCGGCTTGGAGTCAAATTTGGCCTTGTCGCTGATGGAGCGGCGAGCGCTCTTGAGCAACAGGTCGGAGCCTTCACGGCGGGAGAGTTTGGCCTTGGGGCCGAGGTAACGTGCCACGTTAATTTCCTAGGTTTCACTGCCGCAAGCTGCGTTGCGGGAGCCATGTCTGACGAGAGATGGCGGTGGGCTTAGCAAAAAATGCCACCGCAGGCGACTGCGGTGGCGCTCAAAAAAGCTTTCGATTGTACCGCGATGTGCGGCACCTCATCAAATGCGGCGACGCTTCTGCGGGCGGCAGCCGTTGTGAGGCACGGGCGTCACGTCGGCGATCGAATTGATGCGGATACCAAGGGCACCCAGGGCACGCACCGACGATTCGCGACCTGGGCCTGGACCCTTGATCTCGACGTCGAGGTTTTTGATGCCTTGTTCGATAGCAGCACGACCAGCCACTTCGGAAGCAACCTGGGCGGCAAAAGGCGTCGACTTGCGCGAACCCTTGAAACCCTGACCGCCAGAAGAAGCCCAAGACAACGCATTGCCTTGGCGATCGGTGATCGTGATGATGGTGTTGTTGAACGAAGCGTGCACGTGTGCAATGCCGTCAGCAATGTTCTTGCGGACTTTCTTGCGCACACGAGCTGCTGCGCTGCTGGATTGTTGCTTAGCCATGGAAATCCTTCAAACCGATTATTTCTTCAGCGACTGTGCTGCCTTGCGCGGGCCCTTGCGGGTACGTGCGTTGGTCTTGGTGCGCTGACCGCGAACTGGAAGACCACGGCGGTGACGGAAACCACGGTAGCAGCCAATGTCCATCAAACGCTTGATGTTCATGGTGGTCTCACGGCGCAGGTCACCCTCGATCGTGAAAACGCCGACCTGGTCGCGAACTTTTTCAAGTTCAGCGTCGCTGAGGTCTTTAATCTTCTTGGTGTAGTCAATGCCACAAGCTTCGCAGATCTTGCGAGCGCGGGTGCGACCGATACCGAAAATTGCCGTCAAGCCGATTTCGGCGTGCTTGTGCGGCGGAATGTTGATGCCTGCAATACGAGCCATGTTGGTCCTCTAAACTTCAATCAGCCTTGACGCTGTTTGTGACGTGGGTCGGTGCAGATAACCCGCACCACACCATGCCGCTTGATGATCTTACAGTTGCGGCACATTTTTTTGACCGAAGCCGAAACTCTCATAATCTTCTCCTAGATATTCCAAAAATATTCAACAACTGACAGATCACTTGGAGCGAAAAACAATTCTCGCCCTTGTAAGGTCGTACGGCGTGAGCTCCACTTTGACCTTGTCGCCAGGCAAGATGCGGATGTAATGCATCCGCATCTTCCCCGAAATATGCGCCAGAACCATGTGCCCGTTTTCGAGCTTGACCCTGAAAGTTGCGTTGGGTAGGTGTTCAACAACCTCACCCTGCATCTCGATCACATCGTCCTTAGACATCTCAAAACTCAACTGCCGATAGAGGTCTTAAAGTTCGCCTTTTTGAGCAGCGATTCATATTGCTGCGACATCATGTAGTTTTGCACCTGAGCCATGAAGTCCATGGTCACCACCACGATGATGAGCAGCGATGTGCCACCAAAGTAGAAGGGGACGTTGTACTTCAGAATCAGAAATTCGGGGAGCAAACATACAGCAGTGATGTAGATGGCACCTGCAAACGTCAACCGAAGCAAAATCTTGTCGATGTAGCGAGCGGTCTGATCGCCTGGGCGAATACCCGGAATGAATGCACCGCTCTTCTTCAGGTTGTCTGCCGTTTCGCGGCTGTTGAAGACCAACGCCGTGTAGAAAAAACAGAAGAAGATGATCGCGGCAGCATACATGGCAACGTAAATCGGCTGGCCAGGCGAGAGCGCCGAAGCGATGTCGCGCAACCAACGGGTGGAATCGCCCGTGCTAACCCAACTCACAATGGTCGTCGGCAACAAGATGATGCTGGAGGCAAAGATGGGTGGAATCACACCTGCCATGTTCAGCTTGAGCGGCAGGTGCGACGACTGACCGCCATACACCTTGTTGCCCACCTGACGGCGTGCGTAGTTCACGAGAATCTTCCGTTGCCCACGCTCAACAAACACCACAAAGTAAGTCACCAAGACCACCAACGCGATGATGAAGATCGACACCAGGATGTTCATGGCGCCGGTGCGAACCAGTTCGAGGAGCCCGCCGACTGCGCTGGGCAAGCCCGCAGCAATACCGGCGAAAATCAAAATGGAGATACCGTTACCCAAACCCCGCTCGGTGATCTGTTCACCCAGCCACATCAAAAACATCGTCCCTGCGACCAAGCTCACGACAGCGGTAAAGCGAAAAGCCATACCCGGATCGATGACCAAGCCGGCCTGGCTTTCGAGCGCTACCGCAATGCCGATAGACTGAAAGATGGCCAAACCCAGCGTTCCGTAACGGGTGTACGACGTGATCTTGCGACGACCAGCCTCGCCCTCTTTCTTCAGCTGCTCAAACGTGGGAACCACGTGAGTCATGAGCTGCATGATGATGGAAGCCGAGATGTACGGCATGATTCCGAGCGCGAATACGGTGAACCGTGAAAGCGCACCACCGGAAAACATGTTGAACAGGCTCAGAATACCGCCGGCCTGACCCTTGAAGAGCGCCTCCAGCTGAGCCGGGTCGATACCGGGCACAGGGATATGCGCCCCGATGCGGTAAACCACCAGTGCCAACAACAGAAATACAAGTCGACGACGAAGGTCGCCGAACTTGCCTGTTTTGGCTAGGGTCGTTGATCCAGTTGCCACAAATTGCTTCCGCTTGTTTCCGGTCAGACCAGCGAGCCGCCGGCTGCTTCAATAGCTGCTTTCGCACCCGCTGTTGCACCGATGTTCTTGAGCGTCACAGCGCGGGTGATTTCACCCGTTTTGATGACCTTGACACGCTTTGCCAAGTGCGGCACGAGACCCACTTGCTTCAGCACCAGCATGTCGATTTCAGAAGCTTCGAGTGCACTGATATCGGTCAGCGTCACTTCAGCGTTGAACTGAAGTTGAGCAGATTTGAAACCACGCTTGGGCAAACGGCGCTGCAGAGGCATTTGTCCGCCTTCGAAGCCCACCTTGTGGTAGCCACCCGAACGCGACTTTTGACCTTTGTGACCCCGGCCGGCGGTTTTACCCAGACCCGAGCCAATGCCACGACCCACGCGACGCTTGGCGTGCTTGGAGCCTTCTGAAGGCTTGATAGTATTGAGTTCCATGTCTTGCGCCTGTGGTTCAGAGTACCTTGACCAGGTAGCTGATCTTGTTGATCATGCCGCGCACTGCAGGGGTGTCCTGCAATTCACTGGTGCTGTTGAGCTTGCGCAGGCCCAGGCCGCGAACGGTGTCGCGGTGCGACTGCTTGGTACCGATTGGGCTACGCACCAACTGGACCTTGACGGTATTTTGTGTGGTCATGACTGTTCCAATCAACCCAGAATGTCTTCAACCGACTTGCCACGCTTCGCAGCAACGCTGGCAGGGGTGGTCGAGTTTTTCAGTGCGTCCAGGGTAGCGCGCACGAGGTTGTAAGGATTGCTCGAGCCATGGCTCTTGGCCACAACGTCGGTGATACCCAGAACTTCGAACACGGCACGCATCGGGCCGCCAGCAATGATGCCGGTACCCTTGGAGGCGGGCAGCATCATCACGTTGGAGGCGCCGTGCTCACCGTGCACGCTGTGGTGCAAGGAGCCGTTCTTCAGCGAAACCTTGATCATGTTGCGGCGAGCCGCTTCCATGGCTTTTTGCACAGCAACCGGCACTTCACGCGCCTTGCCCTTGCCCATGCCAACACGACCATCGCCATCGCCCACCACGGTCAGTGCAGCGAAACCGAGGATGCGACCGCCCTTGACCACTTTGGTCACGCGGTTGATCGCGATCATCTTCTCGCGCAAACCGTCGTCGTTCGCTTCGTTCTTGATGTTTGCGGTAAATTTAGCCATTTTGTGTATTCCGTTTGATCAGAACTGCAGACCAGCTTCACGTGCTGCGTCTGCCAGGGCTTTCACCCGGCCGTGGTAAGCGAAACCGGAACGGTCAAACGCGACCTTTTCGATGCCTGCTGCTTTCGCTTTTTCAGCGATACGCTTCCCAACCAACTGGGCTGCAGCGGTGTTGCCACCTTTGCCTGCACCACCGATTTGGGCGCGCACTTCGGCTTCGGCCGTGGAGGCAGATGCCAACACACGGGAGCCGTCGTCGGAAATGACGCTGGCATAGATGTGCAGGTTCGTGCGGTTCACGGTCAGGCGGACGGCGCCCTGCTGCGCAATCCGGATGCGCGTCTGACGGGCCCGGCGGAGACGTTGCTCTTTTTTCGTCAACATGATCCTGATCCTTATTTCTTCTTGGTTTCCTTGATCACGACCTTTTCATCCGAATAACGGATGCCCTTGCCCTTGTAAGGCTCGGGGGGGCGCACAGCGCGCACCTCGGAAGCAATCTGGCCCACGCGCTGGCGATCGGAACCCTTGATCAGGATTTCGGTCGGCGTCGGGGTTTCCACCTTGATACCAGCAGGCATATCCATCACCACAGGGTGCGAATAGCCCACGGTCAGGTTGAGCTTGGCGCCTTGTGCCTGGGCTTTGTAACCCACGCCAATCAGCGTCAACTTCTTTTCGAAGCCTTTGCTCACACCGTTGACCATGTTGTTCACCAGCTGACGCATGGTGCCCGACATGGCATTGGCTTCGCGAGACTCGTTTGTTGGCACAAACGTGAGCGAGCCGGCGTTGTTTTCAACTTTGACCAAGGCGTTTTGCGCCAGCGCCAGCGCACCCAGGGTGCCCTTGACATTGATCAGACCGTCGTTGACAGCCACTTCGACCCCTGCGGGGACGGTGACCGGTTGTTTTCCAATACGTGACATTCAGTAGCTCCTCAATGCCCGCATCAGGCGACGTAACACAGGACTTCACCACCGACACCGGTAGCGCGCGCCTTGCGGTCCGTCATCACACCCTGGGGCGTGGTAACGATAGCCACACCCAGACCGTTCTGGACCTGGGGGATGGCGTTGCGGCCACGGTAGACGCGCAGGCCAGGACGGCTCACGCGCTCGATGCGCTCGATCACAGGACGACCGGCGTAGTACTTGAGAGCAATCTCAAGTTCATTTTTGCCGTCGTTGCTCTTGACCTGGAACCCATCGATGTAACCTTCGTCCTTCAGGACTTGGGCAATCGCGGTTTTGACTTTGGACGCTGGCATCGTGACGCTGGCTTTTTCAACCATCTGTGCGTTACGGATGCGGGTCAACATGTCGGCAATAGGATCACTCATGCTCATGTGGGGTTCTCCTAGTGCTTACCAGCTGGCTTTGGTGATGCCGGGGATTTCACCGGCAAACGCCATCTCGCGAACCTTGGCACGGGCCAGGCCGAAGTGGGCAAAGGTACCGCGCGGACGACCGGTGATTTCGCAGCGGTTACGCTGGCGGGTCGGGTTCGCGTTGCGGGGCAGTTTTTGCAGACCCATGCGGGCTGCATCACGCTCTTCGTCGGTACGCTTCGCGTCGTTGGCGATTGCCTTCAACTCGGTGTATTTCTTGGCAAACTTGGCGGCGAGTTTCTCGCGCTTGAGTTCACGTTGCAGTAGTGCTTGTTTAGCCACGCGCCACCTCAGTTCTTGAACGGGAAACGGAAACCAGCCAGCAGAGCTTTGCACTCGGCATCGTTCTTGGCGGTCGTCGTGATGCTGATGTTGAGGCCGCGCAAGGCATCAACCTTGTCGTACTCAATCTCAGGGAAAATGATCTGCTCTTTGACGCCGATGTTGTAGTTGCCACGGCCGTCAAAAGCCTTGCCCGAAATGCCGCGGAAGTCACGGACACGCGGCAAAGCCACGGTCACGAAACGATCCAGGAATTCGTACATGCGAGCACCGCGCAGGGTGACCATGCAACCGATGGGCTGCTGCTCGCGGATTTTGAAACCCGCAATGGCCTTGCGAGCCTTGGTGACAACTGGCTTCTGGCCAGCGATCTTGGTCAGGTCGCCCACGGCGTTGTCCATGACTTTCTTATCAGCAACAGCTTCGCTCACGCCCATGTTGAGGGTGATCTTGGTGATGCGCGGGACTTCCATCGTCGACTTGTAGCCAAATTTTTCAACCAGGCTAGGGGCGATTTTGTCGCGGAAAATTTCTTGCAAGCGTGTCATGTTTATGCCGCCTTAATTTCTTCGCCGCTGGACTTGAAGACGCGCACTTTTTTGCCGTCAGCCAGGAGCTTGATGCCCACGCGATCCGCCTTGCCCGTGGCGCCATTGAAAATGGCCACGTTGGACTGGTGGATTGGCATGGTTTTTTCGATGATGCCGCCAGTGATGCCCTTCATGGGATTTGGCTTGGCATGCTTCTTGACGGTGTTCACACCCTCGACAACCAGCTTGCTGTCGTCTGCACGCAGAACAACCTTGCCGCGCTTGCCCTTGTCACGGCCTGCAATCACGATGACTTCATCGCCACTACGAATCTTGTTCATGATGATTCCTCAAAGAACCTCGGGTGCCAGCGACACGATCTTCATGAACTTTTCGGTGCGCAGCTCGCGCGTCACCGGTCCGAAGATGCGGGTGCCAATAGGCTCCAACTTGGCGTTAAGCAACACTGCTGCATTGCCGTCGAATTTGATCAGAGCACCGTCTTGGCGACGAATACCTTTGGCGGTGCGAACCACCACAGCGTTGTAAACCTCGCCTTTTTTGACGCGGCCACGGGGCGCTGCTTCTTTGACAGTGACCTTGATGACGTCGCCCACACTGGCGTAACGACGCTTGGAGCCACCGAGCACCTTGATGCACATCACGGACTTGGCGCCCGTGTTGTCAGCAACATCGAGTCGAGTTTGCGTTTGAATCATTTGATTTATGTCCCAACTTGAATCCTCTCAGCCACCACGGCCGAAAGTGATCAGTCTTGGGCCCGTCGTTGCCGGCTGCACCTGCCTGCAGATAATCTGCAGCCTTGGCGCAACCCGCGTCGGTGGGCGGATTACCCCGCTTTTTTAGAGCGAAGCCGCAAATTATGGCACCGCACACCCGGCGTGTCAACAGCTCCTTGGACTTATTTTCAAAATCGGCATGTCCCAAGTGTCGGTTTGGGCTCAGCAGAGGTTCAGATCACCCGAACCGGCAATGCGATGGACCACGCACTCGGGCCGCACTCGGGGGCTCTACACTGCGGCACATGTGGGGCCTGAGCGACCTGGTGGAGGACTTTAGGCGCCACCGCATCCCCCACCAAGACCTACCCGCGCTCGAAACTATAGTGTCAACCAACCAAGATACATGCGGCATGACCTATCTGCTCGCCCTTGACCAGGGCACATCCAGTTCGCGCAGCATCGTATTTGACCGCTGTGGCCATGTGTTGGCCATGGCACAGCGCGAGGTTCGCCAGATGTATCCGCAGCCAGGGTGGGTGGAGCACGACCCGCGCGATCTCTGGACTACCCAGCTGGAAACGGCGCGGGATGTGTTGCAAAAAGCCGGGCTGGCGGCCAGCGCCATACACGCGGTGGGCATCACCAACCAGCGCGAAACCACCGTGGTGTGGAACCGGCGCACCGGTGAGCCGGTGTACAACGCCATCGTCTGGCAAGACCGCCGCGCCGAAGCCACCTGCGCCGAACTCCGCTCGCGGGGTTTGAACGACACCGTGTTGCAGAAAACCGGCTTGCGCATTGATGCCTATTTTTCGGGCCCCAAACTCAAGTGGATCCTGGACCATTTGCCGGGCGCCCGCGCGCAAGCCGAGCGGGGTGAGCTGGCGTTTGGCACGGTGGACAGCTGGCTCATCTGGCAGCTCACCGGGGGCGCGGTGCACGCCACCGATTTCAGCAACGCCGCGCGCACGATGCTGTTCAACATCCACACCAACACCTGGGACGACGAACTGATGGCCGCGCTGGACATACCGCCCAGCCTGATGCCACATGCACGCCCTTCAGCGGCGTATTTCGGCACCCTCCAGTCCGAATGGCTGGGCGCGGCGCTTGACATTGGCGGCGTGGCGGGCGACCAGCAGAGCGCGCTGTTTGGCCAGGCCTGCTTTTCAGCCGGCATGGCGAAAAACACCTACGGCACCGGCTGTTTCATGCTGATGAACACCGGCGAACGCTTTCAACTGAGCCAGAACGGGCTGATCACCACCGCTGCGGCGCAGGCACCGGGACAGCCGCAATACGCTCTGGAAGGCAGCGTGTTCATTGGCGGCGCGGTGGTGCAGTGGCTGCGCGATGGCCTGCGGGCCATACAGTCCAGCAGCGAGGTGCAGGCGTTGGCCGAGAGCGTGCCCGACGCGGGCGGCGTGGTGATGGTGCCCGCCTTCACCGGCCTGGGTGCGCCGTACTGGCAGCCCGACAGCCGCGGCAGCATCGTGGGGCTTACAAGGGGAACCACCATGGCGCACATTGCGCGGGCGGCGCTGGAGAGCATTGCCTTCCAGAGCACCGCCCTGCTCGACGCCATGAGCCGCGACGCCGTGGCAGCGGGTGGTGTGGCGGTGAGCGAACTGCGGGTGGACGGGGGTGCCTGCGTGAACGATTTGCTGATGCAGATACAGGCCGACTTGCTGGGCATTCCGGTGGTGCGGCCAGCGGTGATTGAGACCACCGCCCTGGGCGCGGCCTACCTGGCCGGGCTGCACACGGGCCTGTATGGCGGGCTGGATGGCAGATAGTGTGGGCAAAGATCCAGAAATGATGTAAGGCCTGGGTCAACGATACCTTCTTCAGCCAGGATTGCAGCCACAGCGGGAGCCAATGCGGCTGCCAAGCGGGCATCCAGAAACAAGACCCGCCAGCGTCTCGCCAACACGTCTTCGACCGTACAGGCGTATTCGTGACGAACGGCGTAACGCACCATTGCCTCTGTCAAACCCATCCCCAACTCACGGCGGTTTCCTGGACACAGGTTCACCTGCTCTGCTTCACAGCCATACAGGTGGAGCCCCGGCGACTCATGCAAGGGCGACGAAGACCGGCCAGCCTTCGGTGCCCCCACCAGGGTGTGCTGTGCGCTGGCACTGCTGGGTCGGCGCTCCAGCAAGCCGCTGTCGAAACAGCGAGCCAGCACGTCCTCGGCCATGGCCCGGTAAGTGGTCCATTTACCACCAGTGACGGTCACGAGGCCATCGTGATCGACGACGATGGTGTGCTCGCGAGAGAGCACCTTGGTGCCACCTTGCACCGTTTCGGGCGGTGCCACCAAAGGGCGCAGGCCGACCCAGACGCTGCGAATGTCCTGTTCGCGTACCGGCCGACTGAGTGCACGGCTGGCCTCACCCAATATGAAGTCAAGCTCGGCGGCAAAGGGGGCGGGCTCTCTCGGCAGGTCCTGGCGCGGTGTGTCGGTGGTGCCGAGGATGAGCTTGCCCAGCCAGGGCACGGCAAAGAGCACGCGACCGTCTTGCGTCTTGGGCACCAGCAAGGCGTGGCTGCCCGGAAGAAATTCCCGATCAACGACAACGTGCACGCCTTGGCTCGGACTGACCATACGTGCCGGAGCGCCCTGATCGGGTCCGCCATCGGTCAAACCAGCGTGCGCCCGCAACGCGTCGACCCACACGCCCGTAGCGTTGACGACGCAGCGTGCGCGCGCCCGGTGAAAGGTGCCCGTGAGCGTGTCTGTGAAATCGAGCGTGGAGACGGCGGCGTTATCGGGCTGTCGCCGCACTGCGGTGACGGATGCGTAATTCAGCACCTGTGCGCCGGCGGCCTCTGCGGTGCGAGCCAAGGCCAGCGCCAGGCGGGCATCATCGAACTGACCATCCCAGTAGCGCACACCGCCGCGCAGGTGCAACTGATTCACACCTGGGAGGGCGGCAAGCGTCTGTTCACGCGACAGGAAATCGGTGCGTCCGAGGCCCGCCTGGCCGGCCATCAGGTCGTAGAGCTTCAGCCCAATGCCGTAGAACGGCGTTTGCCACCATCGGTAGGATGGCATCACAAAACGCAGGGGCTGAGCCAGGTGTGGAGCGATGCGCAGCACGGTGGCACGTTCAGCCAGGGCCTCTCGCACCAGGGCAATGTTGCCTTGCGCCAGGTAGCGCACGCCCCCGTGCAGCAGCTTGGTAGAGCGTGAAGAGGTGCCGCCCGCGAAGTCGTGGGACTCCAGCAGCAAAACGGAGAACCCGCGCAAGGCGGCGTCGAGCGCCACACCCAAGCCGGTGGCGCCACCGCCGACCACGGCCAGGTCAAAGAGTGGCTGAGCGGTCAGCGATTGGAGCAGGTCTGCGCGGGTCATGAAATAAGGGGGTAGTCGCTGGCGCCAGGGCGCCAGCGACGGTTTTCAGAAGTTCAGACGCGAGGCATTCAGCGCACCCGGCCGGCTTTCCAGGCATTGAGCAGCTGGTCGTAGGCGATGGTTTCGCCTTTGGGCTTCTCGTTGGCCAGTTTCTTCCACGGCGCGGCCTTGTCGCTCAGGTACTTATTGGAATCCCCTTTGGCGTTCAGCTTGGGCGCGCAACGCTCCATACCGGCGCGCTCTAGGCGGGCCATCACCTGGTCCATCTGCTCGGCCAGGTTATCCATGGCCTGCTGCGGCGTCTTTTCACCGGTCACAGCCTCGGCCACGTTCTGCCACCACAGTTGGGCCAGTCGCGGGTAGTCGGGCACGTTGGTGCCGGTGGGCGTCCAGGCCACGCGCGCCGGGCTGCGGTAGAACTCGACCAGGCCACCCAGCTTGGGCGCCATGTCGGTCATGGCCTTGCTCTGGATGTCGCTCTCGCGGATGGGCGTCAGACCGACGATGGTCTTCTTCAGGCTGGTGGTCTTGGCGGTCACGAACTGGGCGTACAGCCAGGCGGCGGCGGTGCGGTTCTCATCGTGCTTCTCGAAGAAGGTCCAGCTGCCCACGTCCTGGTAACCGTTCTGCATGCCGGGCTTCCAGTACGGGCCATTGGGACCAGGTGCCATGCGCCATTTGGGTGTGCCATCGGCGTTAACCACCGGCAGACCAGGTTTGGTCATGTCGGCTGTGAAGGCGGTGTACCAGAAGATCTGCTGGGCGATCTGACCTTGTGCGGGTACGGGCCCGGATTCGCCAAAGGTCATGCCGGTGGCTTCCCTGGGCGCGTACTTCTTCATCCAGTCGATGTACTTGGTGAGTGCATAGACAGCCGCTGGCGAATTGGTTGCTCCACCACGTGACACCGAGGCGCCCTGCGGGTTGCAGCCGTCGGCCGACGCGCGAATGCCCCACTCATCCACCGGTTTGCCGTTGGGGATGCCCACATCAGCGGTGCCAGCCATGGACAGCCAGGCATCGGTGAAGCGCCAGCCGAGCGACGGGTCTTTCTTGCCGTAATCCATATGGCCGTAGATGGGCTTGCCATCGATGGTCTTCACGTCTTCGCTGAAGAAAGCGGCAATGTCTTCGTAGGCGCTCCAGTTCAGCGGCACGCCGAGGTCGTAGCCGTACTTGGCCTTGAACTTGTCCTTCAGGTCCTGGCGTGCGAACAGGTCGGCGCGGAACCAGTACAGGTTGGCGAACTGCTGGGTGGGCAGCTGGTAGAGCTTGCCGTCGGGGCCGGTGGTGAAGCTGGTGCCGATGAAGTCCTTGATGTCCAGCCCCGGGTTGGCCCACTCCTTGCCTTTGCCGGCCATGTAATCGGTCAGGTTTCGGACCTTGCCATAGCGGTAGTGCGTGCCGATTAGATCGGAGTCGGTGACCCAGCCGTCGTAGATCGAACGACCGGACTGCATGGAGGTCTGCAGCTTCTCAACCACGTCGCCTTCCTGGATCAGGTCGTGCTTCACCTTGATGCCAGTGATCTCTTCGAAGGCCTTGGCGAGCGTCTTGCTCTCGTACTCGTGCGTGGTGATGGTTTCGGACACCACCGAAATTTCCCGCACACCCTTGGCCTTGAGCTTTACGGCCGCGTCGATGAACCACTTCATCTCTGCGGCCTGCTGCGCCTTGGTCAGCGTGGAGGGCTGGAACTCGCTGTCGATCCAGCGTTTCGCGGCGGCCTCATCGGCCCAGGCCATGGGTAAACCCAATGCAGTGGCGGCGGCCACGGCGAGCACTGTATGGCGGAACTTCATGTCTTTGTCTCCTTCATCGATACGCTTCCCCGGTTTCTCACAAACCTGCTCGGCCCCGGGGAAACAATGGGCCGAATCCATAAATATCCGATTGAGCGTGGGGTCTCAGCCCTTGCGCATAGCAAGAAAGAGCCACGCCATCGAAATCACGAAGCCGATCCAAATGCTGGGCTCCTGAGACAGCGAAAACCATTCCGTGAGCTTGCCGGCCACCCCGACAAAGCCGAGATTGACGTAAGCCGCGCCGAGCAGACCGATGAATAGGCGGTCACCACGCGTCGTCACCATGGGCAGGAAGCCCTTGCGTTCCACCGTGGGCGACTTCATTTCCCACACGGTCATGCCGATCAGCATCAACACGATGCAGGTGAAAAATATGGCCACGGGGGTGGTCCAGACCATCCAGTCAAACATTTGATTGCTCCATGAACGTTAGTCCACACAAGGGAAAATGGGCAAAGGGAGAGGCGCCGAAGGCGCATCGGGGGTGTGCCATCACACCCGCCCCATGGCAAAGCCTTTGGCGATGTAGTGCCGCACGAACCAGATCACGATCGCGCCGGGCACGATGGTGAGCACGCCGGCGGCGGCCAGCGTCGCCCAGTCCATGCCGCTGGCGCTGACCGTACGCGTCATCGTCGCCACGATGGGCTTGGCATTCACGCTAGTGAGGGTGCGGGCGAGCAGCAATTCGACCCAGCTGAACATGAAGCAGAAGAACGCCGCCACGCCCACGCCTGCCTTGATGAGGGGCAGAAAGATGGTGAAGAAGAAGCGCGGGAAGCTGTAGCCGTCCACATACGCGGTTTCGTCGATCTCGCGCGGGATGCCGCTCATGAAGCCTTCCAGGATCCACACCGCCAGCGGCACGTTGAACAGCAGGTGCGCCATGGCAACCGCAATGTGCGTGTCCATGAGACCCATGGTGGTGTAAAGTTGAAAAAATGGCAGCAGGAACACTGCGGGCGGCGTCATGCGGTTGGTGAGCAGCCAGAAGAACACGTGCTTGTCACCCAGGAAGCGGTAACGCGAGAAAGCGTAGGCAGCCGGCAGTGCCACGGTGAGCGAAATCACCGTGTTGATGCCGACGTAGATCAGGCTGTTGATGTAGCCCGAGTACCACGACGGATCGGTGAAGATGGTCTGGTAGTTGGCCCAGGTGAAGTCGGTCGGCCACAGGGTGAACGAGGACAGAATTTCCTGGTTGGTCTTGAAGCTCATGTTGACCATCCAGTAGATGGGCAACAGGGCGAAGATCAGATAAGCGAACAGAAACAGGGTGCGTTTCTTGAAACGGCGTTCGATCATGACTGGACCTCCTTCTGGGTCGTGCCCAGGCTTTGCATCCAGTTGTAGAGCACGAAGCAGAACAGCAGGATGATGAAAAAATAGATCAGGGAGAAGGCGGCGGCAGGACCCACATCGAACTGGCCCACGGCCTTGGTGGTGAGGTACTGCGACAGGAAGGTGGTGGCGTTGCCCGGCCCGCCACCGGTGAGCACAAAGGGCTCGGTGTAGATCATGAAACTGTCCATGAAGCGCAGCAGCACCGCGATCATGAGCACGCCGCGCATCTTGGGCAGCTGGATGTAGCGGAACACAGCCCACTTGCTGGCGCCGTCGATGCTGGCGGCCTGGTAGTAGGCGTCGGGGATGCTGCGCAGCCCGGCAAACGCCAGCAGGGCCACCAGCGGCGTCCAGTGCCAGACGTCCATGGCCAGCACCGTCCACCAGGCGTGCGAGGCGTTGCCGGTGTAGCTGTAGTCAAAGCCGGCCTGCTGCAGGTAGTAGCCGAGCAGGCCAATGTCGGCCCGGCCAAAGATCTGCCAGATAGTGCCCACCACGTTCCAGGGAATCAGCAACGAGAGCGCCACCAGCACCAGCACGGCCGACGAGCGCCAGCCTTGCGCCGGCATGGAGAGCGCCAGCGCGATGCCCAGCGGAATCTCGACCATCAGCACCGCGAGCGAAAACTGGATCTGACGCCACAGGGCCTGGTGCAGGTCCTGGTCGCGCATGACAGCGGCAAACCACTCGGTACCGACGAAGATGCGGCGGTCGGGCGACAGGATGTCCTGCACCGAGTAGTTGACCACCGTCATCAGCGGCAGGATGGCCGAGAAGGCTACACAAATGATGACCGGCAGCACCAGCCACCAGGCTTTCTGATTGACAGGTTTGGTGGTGGTGCTCATGTGCGGCTCCTCATGGCGGGGGTGGCATGAGCCACGGTTTCAAGGGAATGTGTGTTCATGCCACCAGCACCTCGTCGCGGTAGAAGCAGGTGTGATCGCCCAGCACGCGCAGGTGCACGCGCTCGCCCACCGCCGGTGCCGGAGTTTCGGGCTGCAGGCGGCACTTCATGCTGTGCCCGGCCTTCTCACTCATGCTGCAGGTGACCATGACGTAGGTGCCGATGTCCTGCACGCGCGTCACGGTGGCGGCGAGCGTGTTGGCCTCCCCTGCCCCACCGAACGCCAAGTACTCGGGTCGGATACCCAGGGTCAGCGCGCCGTCGGGCAAGTGCTGTCCGGGCGGCAGCGCAAGTGGCTGGTCCAGCACGCGCAGGCCTCCCGATTGATGCAAAGCCGGCAGAAAGTTCATACCCGGTGATCCAATGAAGTGGCCCACAAAAGTGTGGGCCGGCCGCTCGAACAGCGCCTCGGCCGGGCCCACCTGCACGGCGCGGCCCTTGGTCATCACCACCACTTCGTCGGCAAAGGTGAGCGCCTCCACCTGATCGTGCGTCACATAGATGAGCGTCAGCTTGAGCTCGTGGTGGATCTGCTTGAGCTTGCGCCGCAGCTGCCACTTCAGGTGCGGGTCGATCACGGTCAGCGGCTCGTCGAACAGCACGGCCGACACATCGGATCGCACCAGCCCTCGCCCCAGCGAGATCTTCTGCTTCTGGTCGGCACTCAGGCCGGCCGCGCGCATGTCGAGCTGGTGGCTCATTTCCAGCATTTCGGCAATTCGGCCAACGCGCTGCGTGATCTCAGCTGCCGGCACCTTGCGGTTCTTCAGCGGAAAGGCTAGGTTCTCCGCCACGGTCATGGTGTCGTAGATCACCGGAAACTGGAAGACCTGCGCAATGTTGCGCTGCTGCGGGCTAAGGCGGGTCACGTCGCGGCCGTCAAAGAGCACCGTGCCCTGTGAGGGCACCAGCAGGCCCGACATGACATTGAGCATGGTGGTCTTGCCGCAGCCCGAGGGGCCAAGCAAGGCGTAGGCGCCGCCGTCCTCGAAGCACATCTTCATGGGCAGCAAGGCGTAGTCGTCGTCGGCCTGGGGATTGGGTTTGTAGGCGTGTGCCAGATCCAGTTCGATGCGGGCCATGTCAGTGGGCCTTTCCGTTGCGCGCGGGCGCCAGCAGCAGGGGACCGGCAGCGTCGAACACGAACAGGCTGGCGGGGCTCAGGTAGAGGGTGATGGCTTCGCCGATGGCGCAGTTGTGCACACCGGTAAGCTGCGCGACGAGTTCGCCCACGTCGGCATGCACATGCACAAAGGTGTCGGACCCGGCGATTTCGGCCAGCTCCACGCGCCCGGTGATGGCGATATCGCCGGGGCGCTGCACCATTCGCAGGCCACCGGCGCGAAGTCCCAGCGAGAGCGCGGCCGGGGCGGCGGGTGGCAAGGCCAATGGCCAGACCGCGCCGCTCGGTACCTGCACGCCAGCGGTCACCGCAGAGGCGTCGATCAGGTTCATGGGTGGGTCGCTGAACGCCCGGGCCACGCGGATGTTCTTCGGAGCGTGGAAGACCTCAGCGGTCGGGCCGTACTGCAGCAGCTCACCAGCGTCCATCACGGCGGTGTAGCCGCCCAGCAGCAGGGCCTCGCCCGGCTCGGTGGTGGCGTACACCACGGTGGATTCGCCGGTGGCAAAGAGCTGCGTGAGCTCTTCGCGCAGTTCTTCGCGCAGCTTGTAGTCCAGGTTCACAAGAGGTTCGTCGAGCAGCATCAGCGGCGCCTGCTTGGCCAGCGCGCGGGCAAGCGCCACCCGCTGCTGCTGACCACCCGAGAGTTCGGCGGGCAGGCGATCCAGGAACATCTGGATGTGCAGGCGTTCAGCCAGTTCGCGCACCCGTTGGTCCACGTCGCGGTCCCCACGCAGACGCATCGGCGAGGCGATGTTGCGCGCCACCGTCATCGACGGGTAGTTGACGAACTGCTGGTAGACCATGGCCACGTTGCGCTGGCGAACCGAGTGGCGCGTCACGTCCACGCCGTCGACCACAACACGGCCGGTGCTGGCCGTGTCCAGACCAGCCATCAGGCGCATCAGGCTGGTCTTACCCGCCTGGGTGGCGCCCAGCAGGACCGTGACCGCACCCGGCGCCAGGGTGAGGCTCTGGGGGTAAAGATGGACCTCGGGTCCAACGGTCTTGCCCACGTTTTCCAGAGAAAGCTGCATCAGGGGGTTCCATCTAAGGTCCGGCCCACAGCGGGCTCGGATTTTTTTCGGTTGCTGGATTTTATTGTTCGTTTATGTTCTTTTCTATTCGGTATTAACCCTAAGCCTGCCGTCAATGTTTTCCGTTATGTTCGGGTTGACCCCTGTTCGCGCTCCGTCGCGGCCCATCCGCTCCTCAAAATGAACCTGAACCCCCGCCATACCCAATTGCTCGACGAAGTGCGTCATCAAGGGCCACAGACCATCGAAGCACTGGCCGAGCGTTTCGGCGTCACGTTGCAGACCGTGCGGCGCGACGTGCAGCGTCTGGCCGAAGCCGGTCTGCTGTCGCGCTTTCACGGCGGCGTACGCTTGCCCGGCTCCACCACCGAAAACATCGCCTACCGACAGCGCAAGGCCATGCTGTCGGAGGCCAAGACCGGCATCGCCCGCGCCATCGCGCAACGCGTGCCCAACGGCTGTTCGCTGATCCTGAACATCGGCACCACCATCGAGGCGGTGGCACACGAGTTGCTGGGGCATCGCGGCCTGCGTGTGATCACCAACAACCTGCACATCGCCGCCCTGCTGAGCACCAACCCCGACTTCGAGGTGATCGTCGCGGGCGGCTTGGTGCGCGGTGCCGATCAAGGCATCGTGGGCGAGGCCACGGTGGATTTCATGCGGCAGTTCAAGGTCGACATCGGCCTCATCGGCATCAGCGGCATTGAAGCCGACGGCACGCTGCGCGACTTTGACTACCGCGAGGTGAAGGTGGCGCGCACCATCATCGAGCAATCGCGCGAGGTGTGGCTGGCCGCTGACCACAGCAAGTTCAATCGTCCGGCCATGGTCGAGCTGGCGCGGCTAGACGAAATCGACGTGGTGTTCACCGACCAGGCCCCGCCCCCATCCTTTGGCGAACTGATGGTGCAGGCCCACGTGGAATGCGTGCTGGCTGGTGGCGATGCCCCCACACGTCCCCACGCCACATGAGAACCAACCAGATGACCTACTTGCTCGCCCTGGACCAGGGCACCTCCAGTTCACGCAGCATCGTGTTTGACCGCAGTGGCCGTGTGTTGGCCATGGCACAGCGCGAGTTTCGCCAGATGTATCCGCAGCCAGGGTGGGTGGAGCACGACCCGCGCGTTCTATGGACTACACAGCTGGAAACGGCGCGGGAAGTGTTGCAAAAAGCCGGGCTGGCGGCCAGCGCCATACACGCGGTGGGCATCACCAACCAGCGCGAGACCACTGTGGTGTGGAACCGTCGCACCGGTGAGCCTGTGTACAACGCCATCGTCTGGCAAGACCGCCGTGCAGAAGCCTCCTGCGCTGAACTGCGCTCTCGAGGTTTGAACGACACCGTGTTGCAGAAAACCGGCTTGCGCATTGATGCCTATTTTTCAGGGACCAAACTCAAGTGGATCCTGGACCATGTGCCGGGCGCCCGGGCGCAGGCCGATCGGGGTGAGCTGGCGTTTGGCACGGTGGACAGCTGGCTCATCTGGCAGCTCACCGGGGGCGCGGTGCACGCCACCGATTTCAGTAACGCCGCGCGCACGATGCTGTTCAACATCCACACCAACACCTGGGACGACGAACTGATGGCCGCGCTGGACATACCGTCCAGCCTGATGCCACAGGCACGGCCTTCAGCGGCGTATTTCGGCACCATCCAGTCCGAATGGCTGGGCGCGGCGCTTGACATTGGCGGCGTGGCGGGCGACCAGCAGAGCGCGCTGTTTGGCCAGGCCTGCTTTTCAGCCGGCATGGCGAAAAACACCTACGGCACCGGCTGTTTCATGCTGATGCACACCGGCGAACGCTTTCAACTGAGCCAGAACGGGCTGATCACCACCGCTGCGGCGCAGGCACCGGGACAGCCGCAATACGCTCTGGAAGGCAGCGTGTTCATTGGCGGCGCGGTGGTGCAGTGGCTGCGCGATGGCCTGCGGGCCATACAGTCCAGCAGCGAGGTGCAGGCGTTGGCCGAGAGCGTGCCCGACGCGGGCGGCGTGGTGATGGTGCCCGCCTTCACCGGCCTGGGTGCGCCGTACTGGCAGCCCGACAGCCGCGGCAGCATCGTGGGGCTTACAAGGGGAACCACCATGGCGCACATTGCGCGGGCGGCGCTGGAGAGCATTGCCTTCCAGAGCACCGCCCTGCTCGACGCCATGAGCCGCGACGCCGTGGCAGCGGGTGGTGTGGCGGTGAGCGAACTGCGGGTGGACGGGGGTGCCTGCGTGAACGATTTGCTGATGCAGATACAGGCCGACTTGCTGGGCATTCCGGTGGTGCGGCCAGCGGTGATTGAGACCACCGCCCTGGGCGCGGCCTACCTGGCCGGGCTGCACACGGGCCTGTATGGCGGGCTGGACGAGCTGTCCGCACAGTGGCGCACTGAGCGCGTCTTTCAACCCCAATGGTCGCGCGAACACGCTGCCGCGCACATGGCGCAGTGGGAACACGCGGTGCGGCAAACCGTGGCGAGGTGAAGATTCCCCCCGCGCCGCTTCGCGCCCCCCAGGGGCGGTGCGAGTGGCCCGGCCGGTTCCACCGCATCCTGGGTGGAAAGGCCCATCGCTCCGGAAGCATTGCTCCGATCCACCAAGCCACGGGCGACAATCGTGGCATGAACACATCCACCCACCCCATCATCACCTTCATCGGCGGCGGCAACATGGCCAGCGCCATCATCGGCGGCCTGGTTCGCCAGGGTCATCCAGCCAACGCCATTCAAGTGGTCGAACCCTGGGACGAGCAGCGCACCCGCCTGGCGCAGCAGTTTGCCGGCACGGCCGTGCTGGAAACGGCCAGCCCGGCGCTGCAGCCCTCGGGCCTGGTGGTGTGGGCGGTGAAACCCCAGACATTCAAGGACGCTGCGGCACAGGCACGGCTATTTCTGGGGGACACGCTGCACCTGAGCGTGGCCGCCGGCATCACCAGCGACAGCATCGCCGCCTGGCTGGGCACGCCACGCGTCGTGCGCGCCATGCCCAACACCCCCGCCCTGGTGGGGTTGGGCATGACGGGCCTGTTTGCCCGCCCCGATGTGAGCGCCGCCGAACGCTCACTGGTTGAAACCGTGGTGAAAACCACCGGCGACCTGGTGTGGGTGGACGCCGAGAAACAGCTGGACGCGGTGACCGCGCTGTCTGGCTCGGGCCCAGCCTATGTGTTTTATTTCCTGGAAGCCATGCGCGACGCAGGCACCCAGATGGGCTTGCCGCCGGAAGTGGCTCAGCAGCTGGCTGTGAGCACATTCCTGGGCGCGGCCACCTTGGCTCAGCGCTCCAGCGAGCCGCTGCAGACCCTGCGCGAACGCGTCACGTCCAAGGGTGGCACCACGTACGCGGCCATCACGTCGATGGAAGCGGCCGGGGTGAAGGCCAAGTTTGAAGACGCGATGCTGGCCGCCCAGAAACGCGCTGAAGAACTGGGCCGCGAGTTCGGCAAGTGACCCCGATCAAACACCCAGCACGACGCCGACAAACACCGTGAAGCCCAGCCAGTGGTTGAGGCGGAAGGCTTTGAAACAGCCTTCTCGGGTGCGGTCCTTGATGAGCCGGAAGTGCCCAAGCACTTGCGCGAGTGCCACCACCAACATGGCGCTCCACACCCATGGGTTGACCGTGTTCCACAGGGCTGCGGTCCAGATGGCCAGAAAGACCAGGTAAAAGGCAACCACCAGCGGCACGTCGCGGTCGCCCAGGGTGATGGCCGAGGTTTTCATGCCGATCTTCAGGTCGTCGTCGCGGTCCACCATGGCGTATTCGGTGTCATAAGCCAGCACCCAAAACAGGTTGCCCACCATCAGCAGCCAAGCCAGCGACGGCACGCTGTGCCAGACGCGGCTCCAGAAGCCGGGCGCAGCCCACGGTGTTGCTGAACCCAACAGCTCCAAAGTTGGGCCGCCGTTCACCGCCGCAAACGCCATGGGAATACCAAAGCTGAACGCGACGCCCAGCACGGCCTGCGGCATGGACACGTAGCGCTTGGCGTAGGGGTAGACCAGCGCCAGCACCAGCCCGAGGAACGACCAAACGATGGTCGCCACATTGGTGGTGAGCACCAGCAAAAACGCCACCAGCGCCAGCACGGCACCCACACCCAGCGCTTCTTTCACCCCCACGCGCCCACTGGTGACCGGACGCTGCGCGGTGCGTTTGACGTGTTTGTCAAACTCGCGGTCGGCCACGTCATTGACGCAGCAACCGGCGCTGCGCATGAGGATGGTGCCCGCCACAAACACGGCCAGCAAGTGCACACCCGGAAAACCCTCAGCCGCCAGCCAGAGTGCCGATAGCGACGGCCACAGCAGCAGCAGCCAACCGGCGGGACGGTTCCAGCGGATCAGGTCGAGATACAAAGACAAACGAGAGGA
The DNA here is from genome assembly GCF_058731905.1 of Hydrogenophaga sp. L99. Taxonomy (NCBI): domain Bacteria; kingdom Pseudomonadati; phylum Pseudomonadota; class Betaproteobacteria; order Burkholderiales; family Comamonadaceae; genus Hydrogenophaga; species Hydrogenophaga sp. L99. The sequence goes on from NZ_CM178972.1 coordinate 3,239,317, forward strand.
CATGCGCAAACGCGGACGAGAAAGTCGGTGTGGACGCCGTTCAAACGGCGCCGGGCTGGGTCACTCTTCGAGGATCGAGCGCAACATCCACGCGGTCTGCTCGTGCACCGTCAAGCGCTGCGTCAGCAGGTCGGCGGTGGGTTCGTCACCGGCCTTGTCCACCACGGCGAACAGCTCGCGCGCGGTGCGTGCCACCGCTTCGTGGCCCTGCACCAGGATGCGCACCATCTCCATGGCTTTCGGCGGTGTGGCCGGGGCATCGGGCACCGAGCTGAGCTTGCCGAACTGGGCGTAACTGCCCGGTGCGGCGTGGCCCAGCGAGCGGATGCGCTCGGCCACCGGGTCCACGGCGGTCCACAGCTCGGTGTACTGCGCCATGAACATCGCGTGCAACGAATTGAACATGGGGCCGGTCACGTTCCAGTGGAAGTTGTGCGTGGTCAGGTACAGCGTGTAGGTGTCGGCCAGCAGCCTGGACAGGCCTTTGGCAATCGCCGCGCGGTCCTTTTCGTTGATACCGATGTTGATGGTGGGCGCGGCGACTTTGCTGGCGGTTTTGGCCATGGGGAAGCTCCTGAAATTGAAAAAACGTTAAGAGAGGCGTTTGACGCCCGGCAGCTCGCAGGCATAGATGGCGTTGCGCAATTCGGCAATGGCTTCGTAGCGGGTGAAGCTGCGGCGCCAGGCCAGCACCACGCGGCGGGTGGGCGCCTCGCCTTTGAACGGCAGATAGCGCACATAGGACGAGTCGCCAAAGTCCTGCCCCGGGGTGGCTGAGCCTTCGAGCGCCGATGACGGCACCGACAGGCGGGGCACCAGCGTCACACCCATGCCCGCGGCCACCATGTGCTTGATGGTTTCCAGCGACGAGCCCTCAAAGCTCTTGCGGATGCCTTCGGTGTCGCTGGAGAAGCGTGCAAACTCGGGGCACACCTCCAGCACGTGGTCGCGAAAGCAATGGCCGGTGCCCAGAAGCAGCATGGTCTCGCGCTTGAGCTCTTCGTTGGTGATGTCTTTGTTTTTGGCCAGCGGGTGCGTGACTGGCACGGCGGCCAGAAAAGGCTCGTCGTAGAGTGGCGCAATGGCCAGGTTGGTGTCGGGAAACGGCTCGGCCAAAATCGCGCAGTCAATCTCGCCCAGGCGCAGCTGTTCCAGCAACTTGACGGTGAAGTTCTCCAGCAACATCAGCGGCATTTGCGGCGTGCGGTCGATGACGTGGCGCACCAGGTCGGGCAGCAGGTAAGGCCCAATGGTGTAGATCACCCCCAGGCGCAGCGGGCCGGTGAGCGGATCTTTGCCGCGCTTGGCAATCTCCTTGATGCTCGCTGCCTGCTCCAGCACGGTTTGCGCCTGGCGCACGATCTCTTCACCCAGCGGCGTGACGGCGATTTCGCTGGCGTTGCGCTCGAAGATTTTCACTTCCAGCTCTTCTTCCAGCTTTTTGATGGCCACAGACAGGGTGGGCTGCGACACAAAACAGGCTTCAGCCGCCTTGCCAAAGTGCTTCTCGCGCGCCACAGCCACGATGTATTTGAGTTCGGTGAGCGTCATGGTTCTATTGTGCCCCCAAGGCACGGAATCGCCTCACACCGCCTGCGGCGCGGGGTGTCTCAAGCCTTGAGGTATTCGGCCTTGGTGCCGAGCCAGCGGGCAATGTGCTTTTCGGCCGCTTGCGGGTGCTGCGCCAGCATGTGCACGGCAGCCTGGCGCGCCCAGTCCAGCAGGTGGCCGTCGGTGGCCAGGTCGGCAAACCGCAACATAGCCGCGCCGGACTGCCGAGCCCCCAGAAACTCGCCGGGGCCGCGAATCTCCAGGTCGCGCCGGGCGATCTCGAAGCCGTCATTGGTTTCGGCCATGGCTTTGAGGCGCTCGCGGGCGGTCTCACCCAGGCGCCCGCCGTCGGGCGGGGTATAGAGCAAAACACAAGCCGACGCCGCTGCGCCGCGCCCCACCCGCCCGCGCAGCTGGTGCAACTGGCTCAGCCCAAAGCGCTCGGCGTGCTCGATCACCATCAAGGACGCGTTGGGCACGTCCACGCCCACTTCAATCACCGTGGTGGACACCAGCACCCCCATGTGGCCGGCGCTGAACAAGGCCATGACGGCTTTTTTCTCGGCCACCGGCATGCGAGAGTGCAGCAGCCCCACCAACACGCCCGCCTCCCCGGGCGGTTCTGCGGGCTGTTCAGCCGCCTCGGCCAGCAACGGCAACGGCGCGGCCACCGCCGTGTTGCGGTTCAGCGCCTCGCTCAATTCGGCGTGGGTGGCCGTGGCGTTGGACAGGTCCAGCGCCTCGCTCTCTTCAATCAGCGGGCACACCCAATACACCTGCCGCCCTTGCGCCACCTGGGCGCGGATGCGCTCAATCACTTCGTGGCGGCGCTGGTCCGACACCACTTTGGTGACGATGGGCGTGCGCCCTGGCGGCAGCTCGTCAATGGTGGACACATCCAGGTCGGCGTAGTAGCTCATGGCGAGCGTGCGCGGAATGGGGGTGGCCGTCATCATGAGCATATGAGGTTCCCCCCCGTCGCTTGCGCGCTGCGCGTCGCCGCTCCGCCCCTCAATGGGCAACGCCTGCGGCCCGGCAAAGCCGGTTCCGTGGCGTTCTGGGTTGGGATCCCCCTCCGCTGCCGGGCTCATCTTGCTTCTCAGCGCCAAGCGCTGCGCCACACCAAAGCGGTGCTGTTCGTCGATGATGGCCAGCGCCAGGTTTTTGAACACCACCTGGTCCTGGATCACGGCGTGCGTGCCTACCACCAGCGCAGCCTCACCGCTGGCAATCAGCCCCAGCATCTCGGTGCGCTGTTTTTTCTTCTGGCTACCGGTGAGCCAGGCCACCCGTTTGCCCAGCGGAGCCAGCACGGGCTCCAGCCAGCCAATGAGCTTGGCGAAATGCTGCTCAGCCAATATTTCGGTCGGTGCCATCAGCGCGCACTGCCAGCCCGAGTCGATGGCAATAGCGGCGGCCAACGCAGCCACCACGGTTTTGCCCGAACCCACGTCGCCCTGCAGCAACCGGTGCATGGGCACGGGGCGCGCCAGGTCGCGGGCAATGTCTTCGCCCACACGGCGCTGGGCTTGGGTGAGGTTGAAAGGCAGCGCACCCAGCAGTTGCTCGTGCACGCCACCCGGCACGGTGTGCAGCGCCGGGGCGCGCAAGGCATCGCGCTCGCGCTTGGCCGTCAACTGCGACAGTTGCTGTGCCAGCAACTCTTCGGCTTTCAGGCGCTGCCAGGCCGGGTGGCTGCGGTCTTCCAGCGCCTCCAGCGACACGTCGGGGCCCGGCTGGTGCAGGTAGCGCAAGGCGTCGCGCAGCGTCCACGGCGCGCGCACCACCGCTTGCAAGCTGCCCAGCAGTTCGGGCGGCAGGGTTTCGCTCAGGTCGGCCCGTGCCAGCCCACTGGCCACCACCTTGCGCAAATACACCTGGGGCAGTTGCGCGCTGGTGGGGTACACCGGCGTGAGCGCGTTGGGCAGCTCACCGCCGGCGGCATGAAAGGCGGGGTGCATGATGGTGCGGCCCATGAAGCCGCCCCGGATTTCGCCGCGCACCCGCACCCGGGCACCCACCGCCAGCGCTTTCTGGTGCGAGGGGTAGAAGCTGAAAAAGCGCAACGTGCAGGTGTCCGAACCGTCGTCCAGCGTCACCAGCAGCTGGCGGCGTGGGCGCAGGGTGATCTCGCTGTGGGTCACCGTGCCTTCCACCTGCACCGTCTGGCCCTCGCGCGCATCGGTCATCCGCACGATGCGGGTTTCGTCCTCGTAGCGCAACGGCAGGTGCAAGGCCAGGTCGATGCTGCGCACCAAGCCGAGCTTGTGCAAGGCTTTTTGCGGGGCAGAGAGCTCTTTGCGGGGGGCTGGCTTGGGCGCGTCGGCGGTCATGGGACAATTCTGCCTGTCTTTTTATCCACCTTTTTCAGTCTTGTTCTCCCACTTTTTCTTGGAACGGGCCTCGTCCGGCCCTCAAGCAACATGAACGCTTCATCCCCTGACCCGACACGCCCCTTTGTGGTGGCCGACTTCGATTTCCAGCTGCCCGAGCACCTGATCGCCCAGCACCCCGCCACCGAACGCAGCGCCTCGCGCCTGCTTGACGCCACCGGCCCGCAGGCCGTGGACCGCATCTTTCGCCACCTGCCCAGCCTGCTGCAACCCGGCGACTTGCTGGTGTTCAACGACACCCAGGTCGTCAAGGCCCGTCTGTTTGGCGAAAAAGCCAGCGGCGGCAAGTTTGAAATCCTGATCGAGCGCGTGCTGCTGCCGCACGAGGCGCTGGACGGCTCGGGACAAGAGGTGGTGGCGCACATTCGCATGAGCAAAAAGCCGCAGCCCGGCGGCTTGCTGCACCTGGCCGGTGGGCTGAAAGGCGGTGGTTTTGATGCCGTGTTCCTGGGCCGCTGGCCCGACGAAAACGGCCAGCTGTTTCGCCTGCGCCTGCTGGGGGCCGCCGACGAAACGCCTTACGACCTGATGGCGCGCCACGGCCATGTGCCGCTACCGCCTTACATCACCCACAGCGACGGCGCCGACGACGAGCGCCGCTACCAGACTGTGTTTGCCCGAGTGCCCGGTGCCGTGGCCGCGCCCACCGCTGCCTTGCACTTCGACGAAGGCGTGCTCGCCGCCCTGCAAGCGCGTGGCGTGCAGCGCGCCAGCGTGACGCTGCATGTGGGCGCGGGCACCTTTGCACCCATGAAAACCGAGCAGATCAGCGAACACGTGATGCACCACGAGCGCTACGCGATCCCCCCGGAAACCCTGCAAGCCATTGCCGACTGCCGGACCCGTGGCGGGCGTGTGGTGGCGGTGGGCACCACCACCGTGCGCACACTGGAAAGCTGGGCGCAAACCGGGCACACACAAGGCGACACCAACATTTTCATCACGCCCGGGTTTGAATTTCGGGTGGTGGACCTGCTGGTGACCAACTTTCACCTGCCCAAGTCCACGCTGATGATGCTGGTGAGCGCGTTCGCCGGCTTTGAACGGGTGATGGACCTGTACCGCCACGCAGTGGCGCACAGCTACCGTTTTTTCAGTTATGGCGACGCCATGCTGCTGCAAAAAACCGACGCACCTGCGTCCGTTTGACGACAGTGGCGCAAACAATCTGGCAAGCGCACGATTTTTTGTAACGCTTTTTACCGAATTTCAAGCAAGAGCCAGGGCTGCGGTGGGCACAATTCCCACCCATCCACCCACGCAGTCCAAAGAGCGCCAACGTGATTGAAATTTTTGTCCGCCTGGGCCTGGCCCTGCTGCTTTCGCTGAGCCTGGCCCTCTTGATGGCCTGGGGCTGGGACCGCTCAGACCCGGCCCCGTCCATGGAACGCACCGTGGTTGACGCCAGCGCCAGCACGGCCCTGCCGAACTGAAACCGCACACGCCCCCGCCACGGCTGGGCGTGACCCACCGGCCCGCGGGTCAGCGGTACAGCTGGTTGTTTTCCACCCGAACCCGATCGCCCACGCGCACATTGGGTTGCGTGGCGTAATCGAAAGTCCGCACCGCGCCATTGTCTTGCTGCACGGTCACCCGGTAGATCTGGCTCGCGGTGGCTGGCCACTGGTTCTTTTCAATGGCGTGGCCAATCAGCGCCCCGCCCACGACACCGGCCACAGTGGCTATGTCTTGCCCGCTGCCTCCACCGATCTGGTGCCCTAGCAAGCCCCCCACCAAACCACCCACCACCGCGCCCGCCCCGATGCCCGACGAAGCCGGCTGCGTGTTGACCAGCTCAACCCCGGTGACCCGCCCCCATTGGGCGACCGTGGCCGGGTAGGTGGTGACGGCGGGTTGCGGGGCCGTGGACCCGGGAAAGTTGGCACAGGCCGACACGGCGGCCACCAGGGCCAGCGTGGTTGCCGCCCTCAGCGTTTTGCAATAGCGCACGGTAAGCTCCTTGAATTCATTTGCGCCGGATCAAGTCCGGTCAACAGCCAGCGGTTAGGCTGGCCACACAGCGCTCGGTTTTCCTCAAACGCCCTCACCCACACCGCCTCATGAAACCTTTGCTCTTGACTGCCATCACCGCCCTGAGCGCCGCCTGCGCTGCCCCCTCGGTCTGGGCCGCGCCCGGTGACGACGACGCGCTGCGCATTGCCAATGCACACGGCTGCATGGCCTGCCACCACATGGAGCCGGGCGCCACCGGCCTCAACGGTGCTGCGCCCACGGCTCCGGCTTGGCGCGATGTGGCGGCGCGCTACAAAAGCGTCAAAGGCGCTCAGCAGCAACTCACCGCCACCGTCATGACCGGCTCCAGCCCCGCCAGCGCGGGCGCCAGCCCCTACAAAAACCACTGGGAAGGCAAGGTGAGCGGCCCTTTCATGCCGTCCCACCGCTCAGCCATTGCAGAAGCAGACGCCGCCCGCTTGGTGGCCTGGATCCTGGCTCTCGACGCGCCCCGGTAAAAACCAGGGCGCCGGTCAGCGCGCTTGAATGCGGCTGATGTATTCCAGCAGCGTCAAAATGCGCGCCCGCACCACCGCGGGCTCGTCGTAATGGCGCCGCGCTTCGCGCAGCCGCTGCGCCTCTTCTATGCGGTATTCGCGGCCCCACACCGGCATGTCGCGGGTGCCGTGGCTGGGCACGTTCGCGCCGTCCAGCACCTCGTACAGCCGGTTCATCGGCAACACGCCTTGGTTGTTCTTGGCCAGCAAGGTCAGGTCGGGCGGGCTGCGCTGCAGCAGGTTGCCCAGCGGGCCGTTGCCCTTGCCGTCCACCCCATGGCAACTGGCGCAGTTGTCCATGTATTCCAGCTTGCCTGCGTCGTACACGGCAGGCTGCGCCAGGGCGGCCGTACCGCTGAATACCAAGCCCATAACCAGCAACGCGGCGCGGCTGGTGGTGCTTTTGATGGGGTGACTCATGAGATGACTCCTTGGGTTTGAACGTGGAATTTCTTGATGCGCCTTGGGTAGAGGTTGCGCCCGCAAAAAAACCCCTACCGCAAGCAAATCCTAGGATCGGCATCCCCCCACCCCATTGACCGCGCTCAACGCGACCCGGTAATACCCGCAACGGTCGTGCCCCAAAGGCCTGTGGGGGTCCGTCCGTACAATGCCGCGTTGCCTGGAGCCCCCCTATGCTGAAATTTGACCTGCTGAAAACGGACACCGCCGAAGGCGCCTACCTGGGCAGCCATGCCCGCCGCGGCCGCCTCACACTCAACCACGGCGTGGTGGAAACCCCCATCTTCATGCCCGTGGGCACCTACGGCACGGTCAAAGGCGTGGCGCCGTCGAGCCTGGAAGACATGGGCGCGCAGATCATCCTGGGCAACACTTTCCACCTCTGGATGCGCCCCGGGCAAGACGTGATGAAAAGCTTCGGCGGCCTGCACGGCTTCGAGAAATGGAACAAACCCATCCTCACCGACTCGGGCGGTTTCCAGGTCTGGAGCCTGGGCGCGATGCGCAAAATCACCGAAGAAGGTGTGACGTTTGCTTCTCCCGTCAATGGCGACAAGCTGTTCATGTCGCCCGAGGTGAGCATGCAGATCCAGACCGGGCTCAACAGCGACATCGTGATGCAGCTCGACGAGTGCACGCCCTTTGAGACCAACGGCCACCTCACCACCGAGGCCGAGGCGCGCAAGAGCATGGAGATGAGCCGGCGCTGGGCCGTGCGCTCCCAAGACGAATTCGCCCGGCTCGAAAACCCCAACGCGCTGTTCGGCATCGTGCAGGGCGGCATGTTTGAGCACCTGCGCCAGGAGTCGCTGGAAGCGCTGGTGGAAATGGACTTTCCCGGCTACGCCGTGGGAGGCGTGAGCGTGGGCGAGCCGAAAGAGCAGATGCTGCAGATCATGGCGCACACGCCGCACCGCCTGCCCGCGCACAAGCCGCGTTACCTCATGGGCGTGGGCACGCCCGAAGACCTGGTGCAAGGCGTGGCCGACGGCGTGGACATGTTCGACTGCGTCATGCCCACCCGCAACGCGCGCAACGGCACGCTGTTCACCCGCTATGGAGACCTGAAGATCCGCAACGCGCGCCACAAGACCGACCACCAGCCGCTGGACACCACCTGCACCTGCTACGCCTGCGCGGGCCGCCCGGTGGACACGCCCGCCGGGCGCACCGGCGTGAGCTGGGACGCGGGCGGGCGCAACGGCTTCAGCCGCGCCTACCTGCACCACCTGGACCGCTGCGGCGAGATGCTCGGCCCCATGCTGGCCACCATCCACAACCTGCATTACTACCTGAACCTCATGCGCGAGGTGCGCGAAGCGCTGGACGCCGGGCGCTTTGGCGTGTTTCGGGCGCAATTCAAAACCGACCGCGCGCGCGGGGTGTGCGAGGCTGACGCCTTCGCGGCAGGCTCTGAGCCAGGCGCCCGTTTAAGCTGCGCGCCATGACCGCCCCCACCGTTCCCCGCCACATCCTGCCCGTGCTGGTCGTGGCGCAATTCGCCGGCACCTCGCTGTGGTTTGCGGTCAACGCGGTCATGCCCGACCTGCAGCGCGAGCTGGGCTGGCCCGCCAGCGCGGTGGGCCCGCTCACGTCGGCCCTGCAGTTCGGCTTCATTGTGGGCACGCTGGTGTTTGCCCTGCTCGCCATTGCCGACCGCTTTGCCCCACGCCGCGTTTTCCTGTTTTGTGCACTGGCGGGTGCGGCCTGCACCGTGGGCGCCTGGGCTACGGTGACGCACTACGAGGCGCTGCTGGCCTGGCGCTTTTTCACCGGCGTTTTCCTCGCGGGCATCTACCCCGTGGGCATGAAAATCGCCGCCCAGTGGTACAACCGGCCCGGCGGCAGCGGCCTGGGTGCGGCGCTCGGCCTGCTCATCGGCGCGCTGGTGCTCGGCTCGGCCAGCGCCCACGCGCTGCGCGCCCTCAGCGGCGCCCTTCCCTGGCCCACGCTCATGCTGGGGGTGGCCGCGCTGGCGGCGGCGGGCGGGCTGCTGCTGTTCTTGGGCACCAGCGACCCGCCCCACGCCCATGCCCGCGTGACCACGCTGCAGTGGCTTGCGCTGGGCACGGTCTGGACCGATGCCCGCGTGCGCGCCTCGGTGCTCGGCTACTTTGGCCACATGTGGGAGCTGTACACGGTCTGGGTCATGGTGCCGCTGGTGCTGGCCACGCGGCTGCAGGGCACCGACCTGTCGTGGGCCGCCTTCTGGGTGCTGGGCGCCGGCGCCATCGGCTGCGCTGGCGGTGGCTGGGTGGCGCTGCGCTGGGGCAGCGCGCGCGTGGCCAGCACCCAGCTGGCAATCAGCGGGCTGTGCTGCCTGGCCACGCCGTGGGTCATCGACGCACCCACGCCGCTGTTTTACAGCTGGCTGGTGCTGTGGGGCATCACCGTGGCGGGCGACTCACCCCAGTTTTCCACCCTCACCGCCCGCAACGCGCCCCCGCAGGCGGTGGGCAGCGTGCTCACGCTGACCAACAGCATGGGCTTTGCGCTGTCCATCGTCAGCATCTTGCTGTTTGTTTCGCTCGCCGAAACCGTGAGCCTGGGCGCGCTGCTGCCCTGGCTGGCGCTGGGCCCGGCGCTGGGGCTGTGGGCCATGCGCCAGCTGGTACGCGAAGAACGGCGTGCGCCGACATGATCGGCCGCGTTGGCTCGTTCAACCTATTGCTTCGGCCTTGTGAAGGCTTGACTTTCGCTCAGGCGCGGCCGTCGAAACGCTCGGACAAGCTCAAGACGAACGGGTGTGACTTCACCGGGCCAAATCAACAGGTTCAAACCACGCAGAGGAAGAGCCTGCGGCTTCCACCCGGCTGGTGGCGCATGGGCTTGCTGCCACCGAATGGCTTGCACACCGGCCCGATGCACAACGCTGGCATGATGTCGGGCTTGCCCAACCAACGTGGGCCCCTTTTTTCCTGCTTCGCACGTATCCATGAACGCCACCGCTGACAACCCATCCGCCAACGACACGCCCGACAACGCTGCCCCTGCCGCCACCGAACCCCGGGCGGCACAACCAGGCGGCCCCGCACGCGGCCAGCGCAGCAACCGAGGCCGCCGGCCCCAGCGCCCAGCCACGGAACGTGCTGCTGGGCCAGCGCCCGCGCGCCAGCACCCGGTGCTGGACCAGCTGGCCACGCTGGTGCCGGTGTTGTTTGGCGAAACGCTGCTGCCGCTCAAGCGCGGTATTTTTGAAGACCTGCTGGCCGCCCACCCCGGCGTGCTGGACAAGGAAAGCCTGAAGGCTGCGCTGGGTTTGCACGCGCGCTCCACGCGCTACCTCACGGTGGTCGCCTCGGGCCTGCAGCGCCACGACCTGAGCGGCCAGCCGGTGGAAGACCTGACGCCCGAACAAGTGCACCACGCGTTGATTGAGGTGTTTCGCCGCCGGGGCGCCCGCAGCCGCGAAGACCTGCGCCCCAAGCTGCGCCAGCGCATCTTGCAGGCTTATGAAGCCTCGGGCCTGCCGCGCGACGAGTACGCCCAGCGCGTGCACGGCCGTGACGAAGAAGTGAACCAACTGACCCACGATGCACTGACCGAAGCCGCCACCCGCGCCGCGCGCGAAGAGGCGCTGCTGCGCGCCTTTGACGCCAGCGGCAAGACCGTGGAGGCCTTTGCCGACATGTACGGCATGCATGTGCTGGACGCCAACCGCACGCTGGAGCGCGCCCGCGCACGCCTGGCTCGCCACGCTGCAGCCCCCGCCCAAGACACGGCAGCAGCCGCCAGCGAGGCCACCGACGCGGCACCCGAGACGGCCACACCGGCACCATGACCCCGAGCCCGCCCGCCGCCGCCGCCGAATCGCCTTACGCGTGGTTTCGCCTGGTGGTGTCGCTGGCGCTTATGACGCTGGGTGGCGCGGGCATGTATTCGGTCACGGTGGTGCTGCCGCGCATACAGGCCGACTTTGATGTCGCGCGCGGCGACGCCTCGCTGCCCTATACGCTGACCATGGTGGGCTTTGGGCTGGGCGGCATCCTCATGGGCCGGCTCTCAGACCGCTTCGGCGTGATGGTGCCGGTGCTTGGCGGTGCGGTGGGTCTGGGGCTGGGTTTCATTGCCGCAGGCGCAGCCCAGACCCTGTGGCAGTTCAGCCTGGCGCAGGGCATCCTGATCGGTCTGCTCGGCACCTCGGCCACGTTTGCCCCGCTGGTGGCCGACACCTCGCGCTGGTTCACCCGGCGCCGGGGCATCGCGCTGGCCATCTGCATGAGCGGCAACTACCTGGCGGGCGCCGTCTGGCCGCCGGTGATCCAGCATTTCATTGACAACGGCGGCTGGCGCCAGGCCTACACCGGCATCGGCGTGTTTTGCTTGCTGGTGATGTTGCCGCTGGCGCTGGTGCTGCGCCGGAGCCCACCCGACCTGCCGGCGCCTGAGCCGGCTGCGCCCAACCAACCCGGAGCCACCCCGCACAGTGATCGCCCGCTCGGGCTATCGCCGGGCACGCTGCAAACCCTGCTGTGTGTGGCGGGCGTGTCGTGCTGCGTGGCCATGTCGATGCCGCAGGTGCACATCGTGGCGTATTGCACCGACCTGGGCTTTGGCGCGGCGCGTGGCGCCGAAATGCTCTCAGTCATGCTGGGCATGGGTATCGCGAGTCGGCTCATCTCGGGCTGGATCTCAGACCACATTGGCGGCCTGCGCACCCTGCTGCTGGGTTCGGTGCTGCAAGGTGTGGCACTGCTGATGTTTCTGCCCTTCGACGGGCTGGTGCCGCTCTACCTCATCTCCGCGATGTTCGGCCTGTTCCAGGGCGGCATCGTGCCGAGCTACGCGCTGATCGTGCGCGAGCACTTCCCGCCCGCCCAGGCCGGCGCACGCGTGGGCACGGTGCTCATGGCCACGCTGTTTGGCATGGCGCTGGGCGGCTGGATGTCGGGCGCCATCTTCGACCTGACCGGCTCTTACCAGGCCGCGTTCATCAACGGCATTGGGTTCAACCTGCTCAACATCGGCATCGTGCTGTTTTTGCTGAAGCGGGCCCGAGCCAGCGGGATCGGCCTGGGTCGTGCCAGGCTCAAGCCTGCCCTGGTCTGATGCCAGCGCCCGGTCGGGCCGCATGAAGGGCCTTTACCAGGGCGCCGCCGGGCAGGCTCTGCCGAACGGCCAGCGCCGCCCCCTGGGGGGGTAGCGCGAAGCGCTGCGGGGGGAGCTTGTTCACATGGTGAACACGGTCAGCACGCCGGTGTAACCGTAAAGCCGGTGGTGCGCGATTTCGCCACCGGCGAAAAACCCCACCAAGGGCACGTCACCCAGCGCACGGCGCACGATCTGCAGCTCGGCACTGGGGCTGCCAAAGTGCGGGCCTCCGCGCCCGGAACAGCTCACGTACACCGCACCGGCAATGCGCCGGGCCGGGTGCGGTGCGGCATCGGGTTCTGAGGCGGCCAGCGCCGTGGCCATGGACAGGCTCAGCTCTTCCGGCTCCAGTTCTTCGCGCACCTCGGCGCACACCCGCGTCAGGTCGGCCCGGGCGGCCTGGACGTTGCGCTCGCAAAACGCCAAGCGGGTGCCCACAGGCGCCAGGTCGGCAATGGCCACGCCGCGCCGGCCAGGATCCAGACCAATCAGGTGGCGCACGATGACCTCCGGCCCAAACTGGCCGCGCCGTGGCGCCGCCACGCTATCTGCCGCATCGCCCGTGGGCAGCGTAAGGCCCACCAAGGTGGCGCGCAGGCGGGGCATGGCCAGCTCCGGCAGGTCCAGCGAAATGTCCAGCTCGCGCAACAGCACGTCCAGCGCCGGCTCGCCATCCAGCGTCAGCACCAGATTGCCGTCGGCTTCGGTCACGGTGCGCTCGCGGTCCACCGGCTGCGCGCCCTGGGTCACGCGCGACACCATGCCCACCGCCGGCCCAAACGCCACACCACTCAAGCCCCCATGAAACACACCGCTGGCCGCGCCCTGGCCGCTCAGGTTGCCGGTGCTGCTGAAGGCAAATTGCACCGTACTGCTGCGGCTGGCCGACAGGCCGCCAAACACATAGCCGCTGGCGGTGCGGTCGGCCACCTCGGCAATCAGTTCGGCCAGTTCGGGCGTGTTGCCGTCGGCATGCACCAGCGCGGTGTGGGCCACAAAACCGTCGGGGCCCGCCACGCGGCCACTGGCCGCCAACGGCGCCACGCCACTGAACACGCGGTACTGGTCGGGGCTTAGGTCACACAGCATCACGGCCATGGCGGGTTCGTCGAAGTACTCCACGTTGTTGGCCGCCACACCCACGCCCACAGTGCCGGTCCAGTCGGTCACCTCAGGCAGTTCAGCGCTCAGGTGGGCCAAGATGGCCTCGGCCTCGCTGGCGTAGTGGTCAGTGATATAGAGCAGCGCCAGCGACGGCGCCTGGGCGTGGTCGGGCAGCGCCATCTGGGCGCGCAACTGCGCGAGCACCAGCGCAGCGGCCATGCGCCATTGGGGGTGGGTTGCGTGGGCGTAAGGAAAGAGTTTCATGGGTGATCGACCGCGCCACGGTCCGGTGGGTTCCGTGGTGTCAGCGGCGCCGGCTGGGCGGTGACGATTTTTTGGCTGCGGCTTTTTTGGCAGCAGGTTTCTTGGCCGTTGGGGCTGACGCTTTTTTCTTTGGACTGGCCTTTTGCGGCGTCTCGGCCCCGCCTAGCGAAAAGCCGGGCACCTGGAAAAACGCGTTCGGCATGGTCCAGTCGCCCGGGGCCATGGGCTGGGCTGCAGCGCGCGCTTTTGGGGTGGCTGCCGGCTTGCGCGCCGCCGCCTTCTTGGCCGGCGGCTTGGCTGCAGCCCGGGGGGCTGGCTTTGCAGGTGGTTGGGGTGTGGCCTTGCCGGGTGTCACGGCGCGCGCAGCCGCCTTGCCCACACCGGCGGCCATACCCACGTTGCGTGCCACCGTGTCGGTGAGCCCCCGGGTGACTTTGCCGGCCATGCCGGTGGCCGTTTTAACGGCTTGCTCGGTCAGGCCGCTGGCCACTTCGCGGGTGCTGTCCAGCGCGGTTTGTTTGGCCACGTCCTTCATGGCGTTGGTGGCGATGTGCTGAAACTGCTGCGACAGGGCGCCCCACCACTGCATCGGGTCTACCACGCCACCGGCCGGGGCGCCCGCAGGCGCGTTGCCGCGCGGCTTGCGCGACGCGTCCTTGCCCGGCGGTGGCGCTGGCTCGTCTTCGGGTTCGTCTTCGTAAGCCTCGTCTTCCGCATCATCGCCGGCGTCAGCCTCCGGCTGCGCGGGCGCGGGTGTGCCATAGGTGCGCGGTGGAATTTCAAGGCCGGCAAACTGGGTGGTGGCCGGTGCCGGGGGCTGGCTGGCGCCAGTAAACCCCGCAAAGGTTTCGGCAGCTTTCACCTTCAGCGCATTGGCCACATCGCCCATGCTGAAGTTCATGTTTTGCAGCGTGGCCAGGGTCATTTTTTGCACCTCCAGCGCCTGGATGGTGGCCGCCAGGGCCTTGGAATTCTGGTCGAGCCAGAAATGCACCGCCTTCAATTCCTCGATGCGCTTTTCCAGGTCTTCCACGCTGAACGTGGGCGCCACCCAGTTGCCCAGGTTGGGCAACTGCGGGATGCTCTGGCCGAGCCCCTGCGCCACCCCACCGGCCGCCTGGCCCGCCAGGTTTTGCAGAAACTCAAAGCCCGGCACAAATTTGCCGAATCCACTGCCCGATGCGTCGCTCATGGCTTGTCTCCTGGAAGTTGTTTTGAAGGCCGGCCCACGGCCCAGTGGCTTACCCAGCGCTGCCGTCGCTGTCCACGCCGTAGCGGGGTGCCCGGCGCTCTCGCAAGGATGCCACACCTTCGCGCACATCGGGGCCGGCAAAACCCATGAATTCCAGCGCCAGCGAGGTGTCAAACGCCGGCCCAGCCTGGCGCAGCCAGTTGTTAAGCGAGTACTTGGTCCAGCGGATCGCGGTCTGGCTGCCGCTAGCCAGCCGGTCGGCCACTTCAAAGGCTTTGTCGATAAGGGCGTCGTCTTCCACCGCCAGCGAAACGAGGCCAATGCGCTCGGCCTCTTCGCCGCTGATGGGGTCGCACAGCATGAGGTAGTACTTGGCCTTGGCCAGGCCGCACAGCAGCGGCCAGACAATGGCCGCGTGGTCGCCGGCGGCCACGCCCAGGCGGGTGTGCCCATCCACAATCTTGGCGCTTTTGGCGGCAATCGAAATGTCGGCCAGCAAACCCGCCACCAGACCCGCGCCCACGGCCGGGCCGTGCATGGCGCTGACGATGGGTTTGTCGCAGTTGATCACGTTGTAGACCAGGTCGCGCGCTTCTTTCCACACCCGGGTGCGCACATCAAAGTCGGTGGCCATGTCTTGCACCAGCGCCAGGTCGCCGCCGCCTGAAAAGCCCAGGCCACTGCCGCGCAGCACGGCGCAGCGCACGCTGTCGTCGCGGCCTACGTCGCGCCAGATCTCGCTCAGTTCCCAATGCCCTTCGTGGCCGGCGGTGGGTAACTTGCCGTTGCCGCCGGGTCCGTCGGCGCGCATCTGGATGTCGAGCACCGACGGGATACCGCCCACCAAAGGGCCGCGGCGGGTGATGGCAAGGGTCTGGTAGCGGCTGTAGTCCACGGTCTGCATGGGGTCTCCTGTTGTTGAAGGCATTGGGGTGAGGGGTCTGCTCGCTGCGGCCAGCCAGCGGCTGGTCGTCGTGCGGCACACACCACCTGATTTTCGTCTCAATCGAAGAAGGTTTCATCGACTGTTTTCAGGGTGGTTTTTGATCACTTTGCCCTCGCTACCGCACGTGTCGCGCGCGCAGATCTGGCACGCATTGACGTGCGTCAAAACCCCGCACAGCGGGCGGGGGGATCATGTTGGGGAGGTTTGCAGCCATTTGCTGCAAGCGTTTCGACACCCGAGGACAGACCATGAGCCAGAACATTTCAGACAGTTTTGCCGAGCAATTGAAGCAAATGCGCCATGAGACTTTGGCCCAACTGCACGCCCAGCGCGGCGGTGCGGTGGGCAGGGCAGAGGCCGCAGCCAACCTGCGGTCTACCGAAAGCGACGACTGGGCGCAAGCCGGCTCCGAACGCGATCTGGCCTTTGCGCTGGACGAGCGCGAGTCGGCTGAGCTGGTGGCCATTGACGCGGCATTGAAGCGTATTGCCGATGGCAGCTACGGCCTGTGCCTGGACTGCGGCGTGGGCATTGCCACGGCCCGCCTGCATGCCAATCCCACCGCCATGCGCTGTGTGGACTGCCAGAGCAAGCTGGAGCAGGCCCAGGGCGGTGCCCGCCCAGCCACGATGTAATTTTTTTCAAAACCACCGGAGAAACCCTTGACCACTTTTCACGCCGTTGTCTGGATCGATCACAGCGAAGCCCATGTGGTGATGTTTGATCGTGAACACGTTGAAGCACAACGCATCAAATCGCGCAGCCACCACAAAGCCAAAGGTGGGCATGTGGGTTCACACCAGCTCAAGCACGGCCGCGGCCCGGCCGCCAGCGGCAGCCACACGCCCCAGGGAGGCCACGCCACGGTAGACGATGCGTTCTATCACGAGGTGGCCGAGGCATTGACCGGGGTGCATGAGATTCTGGTGACCGGCCCGGCCCAGGCCAAAACCGAGTTTCGGGCCCACTGCCACCGGCACGACCCGGCGGTGGACAAAGCCATCGTGGACGTGGTGACCAGCGACCACCCGAGCGACGGACAGCTGGTGGCCATGGCCCGCCAGTATTTTCTTAAGTACGACCAGACCACCGCAGACCCTTCGCAGCGCTGAGACGATGCTGAACAAGTCCCCGCAAATACGTGCGGGCCTTGTTCAGGGTTGCCTCAATTCACTGGGTCTTGAACGCCACCGTTTTCTGGACCGCCATGCCGTCTACCGAGCCCGTGAGGGTGAATTCGTACCAGGTGCCGAACCCCAGCGGCTGGACTGGCTTGAACAGCACAGCACCGGTACCCTCGCTTTTCCAGGGCTCAACGGCCACAACGGCGCCCGTGGTCTGCTCGCGCAGATCGAAGCTGGTCACCATCACCCGACCTGCCAGCGAACCAGAAACGGAAAGAGTCACCGAGGTGTACACCGCCTCCTGGCCGTCGTAAGGAAAGGTCGCGGCGACGCGACGCATGTAGCCCCCTGAACGCCCCAGTACCGTGGTGAGTGGTGTGCCACCCACACCGAACTCGTCCAGGTCCGACGCGAGCAGGTACGCGCGATGCCCAGGTGAATACAGCAATGCATCAAGGTAGCTGCGCCCTTCTTCGTAGGTGGTCGCGTTGCCGTGGATGATGGTTTCGCCCATGGCGTGCGGGTAACCCACGTGGTTGGCCCGCTCCCAGTAGCCGGCACCCGTGAAACCGGCGAGGGCGGGGTCTTCGGCGTGGCCAACGACCCCGTGCTGGGTCAGGTAGTTGGCGTGGTTCTGGGCTGCTCGTGCGAGCAGGCCATCCCAGCTCATCGGTGGCAGGCCAATGCGCGCGCGGATCTCCTGGAGTCGGTCAACATGACCAGCCACCGGACCCGCAAGAGATGCGGGAGCGGCCGCGGGGTATTCCCGCTCGGCGTCGGCACCGTCCGATCCACCGCCACAGGCGGTCAGCACCGCCAACACTGCACTGGCCACAGCCCAGCGCGCAAAAGACGACAAAGCGGTAAGGCGTGTTTTCATCGGGCACTCCGTGAAAGCCGGACTGGCTTCCTTGTCAGATGTATCGGCACCCCCCCGCACCAACCTAAGCCCCGAAATGGCCGCTTTCCCCCAAGCAGTTCTTTCTTTGACGCAGCGCAACCCGATCGACCTGGCGAAGCCGTGAACCGCCGCAGCGCATGCCCTTTGCGTATCGGCTTTGCTATGCTGCGCACATGAGCACAAGCCCGCCTACCACCCTGCCCGCCCGCAGCCTGTTTCACTTTGCCTTTCATGTGACCGACCTCGACGAGGCGCGCCGCTTTTACGACGGTGTGCTGGGGTGCACCGAAGGACGCAGCACCGACACCTGGGTCGACTTTGACTTCTTCAGCCACCAGATTTCGCTGCACCTGGGCGAGCCGTTCAAGACCAGCCGCACAGGCCGGGTGGGCGACCACCTGGTGCCCATGCCGCATTTCGGCCTGGTGATGTTGCTGCCGGCCTGGCAGGCACTGGCTGAGCGGCTGCAAGCCGCTGGCGTCGACTTTGTGCTGCCGCCGCAACTGCGCTTTGCGGGGCAACCCGGCGAACAATCGACGATGTTTTTCTGCGACCCGTTCGGCAACCCGATCGAAGTCAAGGGCTTCGCGTCGCTCGACGGGGTGTTTGACATCTGACACCCACAGGGCAGGCTGCTGACGCCGAAGGTTGTGCCGCCTGCGCTCAGAAAATAGGTGTGATGTGTGCGCCAACTCACATTCAGCAGCCTCCATCCAACGGTTCCAACGCTACCAACGGTCGCATCGGCGAACCCAACGGCGCCGCGCCGCGCACGGGCTGCACCAGAATCAGGGCGCAAGACACATTCGAAACCTACCGGCCCTGCCGTTTTTTGTGCCCCCTATGCCAAGCTTGTCCACGCCGTCCTCTCAACCCGCACCGGCCCGCGGTCTTTCGCGCCGCCAGTTCACCACCTGGGCTGCCGGTGCGGCGGTCTTGGGCGCCCCGGCGCTGAGAGCGCAGCCAGCCAACCGCCTGGTGCTGGGGCAGTCGGCCGCCTTCAGCGGGCCCGCGGCGCAGCTGGGTATTCAGTTCCATGCCGGTGCCAAGCTGTTCTTTGACCAGCTCAACGCCAAGGGCGGTGTGAACCAGACCCTGGTGGACATCAGCACGCTGGACGATGGCTACGAGCCCGATCGCTGCGCAGCCAACACCCGCAAGCTGCTGGACGACGACGTTTTCGCCCTGTTCGGCTACATCGGCACGCCCACCAGCGTGGCTGCCCTGCCGCTGGCCACCCAGGCGCAAACGCCGTTTTTCGCCCCCTTCACCGGTGCCATGGGCTTGCGCCAGCCCTTCAACCGCATGGCGTTTCACATGCGGGCTTCGTACAACGACGAGACCGCCCTGATCGTCAAGCAGCTGACCAACTTGGGGCTCAAGAAAATCGCGGTGTTTCACCAAAACGACGCCTACGGCAAAGCCGGTCTCGATGGCGTCACGCTGGCGCTGAATGCGATGCAGCTCAAGCCTGTGGCGGTGGCCACGGTAGAGCGCAATTCGGTGGACGTGGCGCAGGCGGTGAGCACACTCAACGCGGCGAAGCCCGATGCCGTGGTGCAGATCAGCGCTTACACCTCGTGCGCGGCCTACATCCGGGCGGCACGGGCCGCGGGCTACGGTGGCACGTTTTACAACGTGTCTTTTGTGGGCACACAGGCCCTGGCCGACGCCCTGGGCAAAGAGGGCGCGGGCGTGGCCGTTTCACAGGTGGTGCCCACGCCCTACAGCACCTCGCGCCCCATCACCCGCGAGTTTCTGGCGGCCATTGCGCAAGGCGGCAGCAAAGTGCAGGCCAACTTTTCCAGCATGGAAGGCTTCATGGCGGCCAAGTTGTTTGCCGAAGGCATGCGCCGAGCCAGCGGGCGCCTGACGCGCGACAGCCTGATTGGCGGACTGGAAAGCATCCGCGACTATTCCATCGGCGGCTTCAACGTGTCGTTCAGCCCCAGCAACCACGTGGCGTCGAAGTTTGTGGAGCTGTCCATGCTGACGGGCGACGGCCGCGTGCGCACCTGAAGCGCCGCCCGGCCGCACCCGGTCAATCGCTCAGCCTATCAGGCGCCTAGCGGCGCGATGGTCTGGTCAATGGCACCAAAGATGGTCTGCCCGTCTTTGCCCTTCATCTCAATGCGGATGGTGTCGCCAAATTTCATGAACGCGGTGGACGGCTGGCCGTCCAGAATGGTTTCAATGGCGCGCTTCTCAGCGATACAGCTGTAGCCCTTGGGCCACTCTTTGCGGCCGTCCACTTCAACCGCCTTGTTGCTCACCGTGCCGCTGCCCACGATGGAGCCGGCGCGCACGTTGCGCGTCTTGGTGATGTGGGCAATGAGCTGGCCGAAATGGAAGGTCATTTCGGGGCCGGCCTCGCACATGCCCACCTTGCGGCCATTCCAGGTGCTTTGCAGCGTGAGGTGCACGCGCCCGCCCTGCCAGGCGTCACCCAGCTCGTCGGGCGTGACCGCCACCGGACTGAAGGCGCTGGCCGGCTTGCTCTGGAAGAAACCAAAACCCTTGGCCAGCTCGGCTGGAATCAGGTTGCGCAACGAGACGTCGTTGACCAGCATCAGCAAGCGAACGCCATCCAGTGCCTGAGCGGGCGTGGCACCCATGGGCACGTCGCCCGTCACCACGGCAATTTCGGCCTCGAAGTCGATGCCGAAGTCTTCGCTGGGCACCACCACGTCGTCGCAGGGGCCCATGAAGTCGTCGCTGCCACCCTGGTACATCAGCGGGTCGGCGTAAAACGACGTGGGCACCTCGCTGTTGCGGGCTGCGCGCACCAGCTCCACATGGTTGATGTAAGCCGAACCATCGGCCCACTGGTAAGCCCGCGGCAGCGGCGCCATGCACATGGCCGGGTCAAACGGGAACGCATGGCGCGCCTTGCCCTGGTTGAGCGTCACGTACAGGTCGTGCAACTGCGGGCTGATGAAATTCCAGTCGTCCAGCGCCTGCTGGAGCTTGTTGGCGATGCCGGTCGCATAATGCGCGGTCGAGAGGTCGCGGGAAACCACCACCAGTTGTCCGTCGCGCGAGCCGTCTTTGTAAGTGGCGAGTTTCATGCATTTCTCCTGCTAAAGCTTCATTGATTGGCCATGATGGCACCCCGGGAACCTGAGCAGCACCATCGTGCAAAAATTACGAATAGTGAAACAAGTTCACCTATTCGTAAAATTTGAATTTTAGACCAAAGCCCTGTCCACCGTTGACCGATCTTCCAACACCATGCCCGTAGCCACGCCCTCCAGCGCCGACACCCCCCGCCACACACCGACGGCCACCGACAGCCCGGAAGACGGCGAGCACCTGCGGGCCGGCATCCAGTCGGTCGAGGTCGGGTTTGAGCTGCTGAACGCGCTGTCCAACGCCCCCGGCGCGCTGATGCTGCGCGACCTGGCTGCGGCGGCCGGCATGAGCGCGGCCAAAGCACACCGCTACCTGGTGAGCTTTCAGCGCATGGGCTTGGTCATGCAAGACCCGGTGAGCACCCGCTACGACCTGGGGCCAGCCGCGCTGCGCCTGGGCCTGGCCAGCCTGAGCCGCATCGACGCCGTGAAGCTGGCGCGCGAGCGCGTGCCCGCGCTGCTGCTGGAAACCGGCCACACGCTGGCCATTGCGGTGTGGGGCAACCAAGGGCCCACCATGGTGCACTGGGCCGAAGCGCCGCAAACCGTCCCCGTGACGCTGCGCCTGGGCGACGTGATGCCGCTGCTGACCTCGGCCACCGGCCGCTGTTTTGCCACCTTTATGGGCACCGAGGGGCGCGACGCCGAGCGCATTGCGCCCATGATCCGTGACGAACTGGCCCGCCTGAAAAAGCTGCCCAACAACGCGATGCCGCTGCTGGACGTGCCGCAGTCGCAGCAGGCCGTGCAGGCCATGTTGAACGAGACCCGCCAGCAAGGGCTGGCGCGCGTGGTGCACAGCCTGGTACCGGGCGTGGGTGGCTTTTGCGCCCCGGTGTACGACGCGCAGGGGCGTCTGGCGCTGGGCCTGGTGGTGCTGGGCTCGGTGGCCACGCTCGACACCCAATGGGACGGTGCGCCAGCCCAGGCCTTGCTGCGCTGCGCCCGCCAGCTCAGCGCCGACCTGGGGCACCAGCCCCAGACCTGACACCCCGTGAGCCAGCCACCTCCACGCACCACCGCCACACCACGCTGGACCACCTTGGCCCTGCTGGGCGCCGCGGTGCTTGGCCTGCACCTGCTGCTGTTGTCGGGTGGCTGGACGCCACTGGCCGAACCCTGGCCCAACGGCACCACCACTTCCCTGAGCGCGCCCGAAGCACACGACTCCACGCAAGCGGCAACACCGCTATCGCCACCGCCTGCGACCGCAGCACCACCGCGCGCCACCGTCAGCACGGTGCGCTGGATCGTTGCGGCTCCCGCAACAACAGCCCCCGTCGCCAAGCCCCGGCCCGCAGAAAAGCCAACACCCGCCGCAAAGCCGCTGCCGGCTGCGCCGCCCCCGCGACCGCAGCGCCCAGTGGACGCAGTGATCGCTATCGCCCCCCTCGATGAAACCCCGGACGCCGCCCAGGCGGTTCGGGTTGAAGAGCCCGCCGCTGGCAGCGCACTGCAGCCCGAGCCGGAACGCGCTGAGGCAGCACCCACAGCGGAGGTTCTGGCCAAGGCTGCACCCGAAACCGACCCAGGACCGCAAGCTCTGCCCCAGCCCTCAGACGCGAGCACCCCACCCGTACCACCCGAAACCGCAGCGGTGCGCGGTGAAAACCTCCCGCCGGCGAGCCTGCCCGCCAGCACGCAACTGGCGTACGACGTGTCGGGCACCATCAAAGGCCTGAATTACCGCGCCAGCGGCGCGCTGACCTGGACCCTGGCCGACGGCCGCTACGGTGCCCGCATGGAATTGCGCGTGCCCTTGCTCGGCAGCCGGGTGCAAACCAGCGCCGGGCGCGTGGAAGCCAGCGGTCTGCTGCCTGACCGCTTTTCTGACAAAAGCCGCAGCGAGCGCGCCGCCCATTTCGACCACGCCCAGCAAACCATCCGTTTCAGCAACAACCGGCCCGAAGCCGCCCTGCAGCCGGGTGCCCAGGACCGGCTCAGCCTGTTCATGCAACTGGCCGGCATGCTCCAAGCCCAGCCCGCCGCGTACCCCGCCGGGCAGCTGATCAGCCTGCAGGTGGCGGGCACCAGCGACGCTGAAACATGGCGCTTTCGGGTCGGCGAGGAGGAGACTCTGGCGCTGCCGGCCGGCAACCTGCCAGCCCGCCGGCTGGTGCGCGAGCCGCGCGAGCCCCGCGACAGCCGCATCGACATCTGGCTGGCGCCCACACTGGCTTACCTGCCGGTGCGCATCCGCATCACACAAGACAGCGGTGACCGCGTGGACCAGCAGCTCAGCCAGATGCCCTGAAACTGCGGCCCGCTGTGCCAAAAATGACACGCATCTTGAAACCACCCGGAACGTATCCACTTAAAAGGCAGTCTGAACTCCATATCGGCGACCGATTGCCGATATAAGGTCATCAGGAACACAGGTTTCTCTCTTAGAAGGATATTTCAGTCATGCACATGCTTTACGACTCGGATGCCTTTGCCGTGGTCCACATCCTGGCCAACGCGCCCACCGACGGTGACAACGTCATTACTGACGGTCCCCAGATTCCCCGCCACGGTTTTGAAATCGTGGACAAACGCTCGGGCAAAGAGGTGTACCTCGACGGCTCCTGGGCAGAAATGTTCCAGATCCAGATCACCGCCTGGCAGCAAAGCACCCCTTCGCAAGAAGAGGTGGAAGACACGCTGGAAGGCTACGCTTCGCTGGCGCAGATGCCGGTGGTCATGCACTAGACGCTCCCCCCGCGCCGCGCCCAAGGACGCGTCACCCCCAGAGGGCTGCGCTGGCGGCTTGGCAAGGCCAGCTCCGCGGCGCCCTCGGTTGGACCACCCGTCGCGCCCCCGTTGCATCTCCCGCTCGCCCGGCACTTGCCGGGCTTCGTTTTTTCAGGTGGCTCTTTTCGCCTGCAGCCACAGGAACACCGGCTCGGCCAGTACCAGCACCGCCACCAGCCGGCACACCTGAAAAGCGGTGACCACGGGCACGCCCAGTTGCAGCACCTTGGCGGTGATGGCCATTTCAGCAATACCGCCGGGCGATGTGCCCAGCACCAAGGTCGCGGGATGCAGTCCGGTCAGGGCAGCAAGCACCCAGGCAAAGACCGCACACAAACCCATCATCACCCCGCTGGCCAGCGCCACCGAAGCCATCCAGCGCGGCGCGGTGTGCACAAAAGCGGGCGTGAAGCGAACCCCCAGGCTCACCCCGATCACCAACTGGGCCGCGTTGGTCAAGCCAACGGGGATGGCCGTCAACGCCACACCCGACAAGGTGATGCCCATGGTGACCAGCAAAGCCCCCATGAACCAGGGGTTGGCGCGGCCCAGGTGCCGCATCAGCAGCGCACCCGCCAGCGTCAGCCCCGCCAGCCAGAGCAAGCCCTGCGCATGCACTTCACGCAGCGCATCCGGCAAGCGGTCAATGCCCTGCACGCCCCAAAATTGCAAGGCAAACGGAATCGTCAGCGTAACCATCAGCACCCGCAGGCTGTGGGCGGCGGCCACCAGGTCGGTGCGGGCACCGTGGCGCTCGGCGATCAGCGTCATTTCAGAAGCACCGCCAATGGCAGCCGCAAAGTAGGTGGTGCTGCGCAGCTGGGCCGGGGTGAGCGACGACAGGTGCGCGCCGTGCTGGTGGCGCAGCCAGGCGCCAAACCCTAGCCCGAGCGCCAGCGCCCAGGCAATGCCCAGCGCAATCGCCCACCACAGGCCCGCCACCAGGGCGCCCACGGCAGGCGTGAAATACAGCCCCAAAGCGGCTCCAATGACCCACTGCCCCGCGTTGCGAAACGGCACCCAGCTTTCGGTGCGAGCGCCCAGCACCGACACCAGCGAAGTCGCCACCAGCGGGCCGATCATCCAGGGGATTGGGGTTTGCAGCCAGACACACAGACGTGCCGACGCGTAGGCCAGCAGCAGGGTCAGGGCCACGCGGCGCCAGGATGTGGGCGGGTGAGGAAACAAGGGCGGCACTCGGGTTTTGAAACAGGGCGACCGCCGTTCAAAGCGGGCCGCGTAGTATCCCTGCATGAACTGTCGACGCGCTGTCACACAGCCCTGCAAAAAGATCGCCATCGGCATCCTGCTCGGCGCTGCGCTGGCGGGCTGCGGCAGCACCACTCACCCTGGCGGCACAGCGCCTGCTGCGTCGGTGCAAGTCAAGCAGTTGCCGGCTGCGCCCTTGCTGCTGCTGGGTGAGCAACACGACGCGCCCGAGCACCAGGCCCTGCAGCGTGAAACCGTGGCGCTGCTGAGCCAGCGCGGCCAGCTGGCCGCCGTGGTGATGGAGATGCTGGAGCAAGGCCGCCAGACCACCGGCCTGCCCCCCAGCGCCACCGAAACCGAGGTGCGCCAGGCTCTGCACTGGAGCGGCGAAGCCAACAGCGGCTGGCCCTGGGCGGTGTACGGCCCAGTGGTGATGGCGGCGGTGGCGGCGGGTGTGCCGGTGCTGGGTGGCAACCTGCCTCGTGCCAACATGCGCACCGCCATGAGCGACAGCACGCTGGACCAGCGGCTGGCGCCAGAGGCCCTGGTGCAGCAGCAAAGCAACATTCGCGAAGGGCATTGCCACCTACTGCCCGAACGCCAGATTGCGCCCATGACCCGCATCCAGATCGCCCGCGACCGCAGCCTGGCCCAAGTGGCGGTGGCCGCGCTGCAGCCAGGCAAAACGGTGCTGTTGGTGGCCGGCAATGGCCATGTGCGACGCGACCTCGGCGTGCCCCAGCACCTGCCTGCAGGCGTGGACCACCATGTGGTGATGGCGCAAGCTGGGTCCAACCCCGCGAGCGAACCCGGTAACCACGCCGACACGGTGTGGACCACGCCCCCGCGCCCACCCACCGACCACTGCGCCGAGATGAAGACGCAAATGGGGCGCTGAAAGCGTCCCTGTCAGGGTCGAATCAGCCGATCAAGCCACGCGCTTGATGGCGTCGGCCAGCACGCCGACCATGGTCTCAATGTGCGGCTTTTCCACAATGAAGGGCGGCGCGAACACCAGGTTGTCGCCCGCGTTGCGCACCAGCACGCCTCGGTGGTAGCAGTCCATGAACACATCGAACGCGCGTTTGCCCGGCAAGCCTGGCAGCGGCGCCAGTTCCACCGCGGCCGCCAGCCCCAGGCTGCGGATGCTGATCACGTTGGGCAGGCCTTTGAGCGCGCTGTGCATGGCATCGCCCAGCACCGGGCCCATGGCGCCCGCGCGCTCAAACAGCTGTTCTTCGCGGAACAGGTCCAGCGTGGCGATGGCCGCCGCGCAGGCCACCGGGTGGCCCGAGTAGGTGTAGCCGTGGAAGAACTCGATGGCGTGCTCGGGCGCGCTGCCGTGAGCGCCCATCATGGCGTCATAAATGCGGTCGGTGCAGACCACGCCGCCCAGCGGAAACACGCCGTTGGTGACCGCCTTGGCGAAGTTCAGCATGTCGGGCTGCACGCCGTAGTAGTCGGACGCGAAGGCGGTTCCCAGGCGGCCAAAGCCGGTGATCACCTCGTCAAAAATCAGCAAAATGCCGTGCTTGTCGCAGATCTCGCGCAAGCGCTTCAGGTAGCCCTGCGGCGGCACGTACCAGCCCGCGCTGCCAGCCACCGGCTCCACGATCACGGCGGCAATGTTGCTCGGATCGTGCAGCGGCAAGATGCGGTTTTCCAGCTCCAGCAGCAGGTCTTCGTTCCACACCGGCTCGGCGTTGTGGATGTAGGCATGGTTCACCGGGTCGTGGATGAAGCGCATGTGGTCCACCCGCGGCAGCAGGCTGGTGCCATACACCTTGCGGTTGGCCGGAATGCCGCCCACGCTCATGCCCCCAAAGCCCACGCCGTGGTAACCGCGCTCGCGGCCAATGAACATGTTGCGGTGGCCCTCGCCGCGTGCGCGGTGGTAGGCCAGCGCCACCTTCATGGAGGTGTCTGCGGCCTCTGAGCCCGAGTTGCAAAACAGCACCTTGTTCAGGTCGCCCGGCGCCATGGCCGCAATCATTTCGGCGGCGCGAAACGCTTTGTCGTTGCTCACGCTGAACGCCGTGGCGTAGTCCAGGGTGTCCAGCTGCTTCTTGATGGCTTCGTTGATGGGCTTGCGGTTGTGGCCGGCGCCCACGCACCACAGGCTGGAAATGCCGTCGATCACCTGGCGCCCGTCGTGGGTGGTGAAGTGCATGCCGTCGGCGGCCACAAACACCCGGGGGTCTTTCTGGAAGCTGCGGTTGGGGGTGAAGGGCAACCACTGGTTGTCCATGCGTAGCGTGTTGTTGTCCATGGTGTTGGCTCCTGTGCTGCCCTGTGAAGCTCGGGCGATCCGCGATTTTGGCACCACACGCCATGGCCGGTGGCTCCACTGCTCAAGGCGCCGGCAGGCCCACCGGCAGCCATGCTGCGACAATCAGCGCGCCATGCAACACACCTACGTCCTCACCCTTTCCTGCCAGGACCGCCCTGGCATCGTGCACGCCGTCTCGGGTTTCCTGCTGGAAAACGGCGGCAACATCGAAGAAGCAGCCCAATACAACGACCCGGCCACCGGCCTGTTTTTCATGCGGGTGCAGTTCGCCTGCGGCCAGCTCACCCAGGACGACCTGCGCTTGCGCCTGAAGCTGTTTGCCGAGCCCTTTGCCATGCAATGGACCCTGCACCCCATGGCCGAGCCGGTGCGCACCGTCATTTTCGTCAGCAAAGAAGGCCACTGCCTCAACGACCTGATGTTCCGCTGGAAGAGCGGCCTGCTGCCGCTGGACATTCGCGCCATCGTCAGCAACCACCGCGACTTTTACCAGCTCGCGGCCAGTTACAACGTGCCGTTTCACCACATCCCGGTGACCGGCGCCACCAAGGCCCAGGCCGAAGCCAAGCAGCTGGAGATCATCCGCGGCGAAGGCGCCGAGCTGGTGGTGCTGGCGCGCTACATGCAGATTTTGAGCAACGACCTGTGCCGCGAGCTCTCAGGCAAAGCGATCAACATCCACCACAGCTTTCTGCCCAGCTTCAAGGGCGCCAAGCCTTATTACCAGGCACACGACCGGGGCGTGAAACTGATCGGCGCCACCGCCCACTATGTGACGGCCGACCTGGACGAAGGCCCGATCATCGAGCAGGACGTGGCCCGTGTAGACCACACCGACACCGTGGAAGACCTGACCGCCCTGGGCCGCGACACCGAAAGCCAGGTGCTGGCCCGCGCTGTGAAATGGCACAGTGAACACCGCGTGCTGCTCAACGGGCACAAGACCGTGGTGTTTAAATGAGGACGCCCCCCGATGCAGCCTTGCAGGCTGCTTCCCCCCACTGGGGGGCGCACGTCCGCTTCGGGGCGGCCGTGCGCGCCGTGCCCGGATCACTTCCCCTCAGCCGCAGCGTTTAAGGTGACGCCATGACGATTCGCATCCCGCCGATTCAATGCCTGCTGACCTTTGAGGCGCTGGCGAGGCTGCGCAGCGTCACCCAGACCAGCGAAGAGCTTTGCGTCACGCCCAGTGCGGTGAGCCATCGCATCAAGCAGCTGGAACAAATCTTGGGCACCAAGCTGTTTGGCCGGGCCGACTTTTCGCTCACCACCGAAGGCAGCGAATACCTGGCCCATGTGCGCGAGGGCTTGGCCACCTTGCAGAAGTTTCCCAGCCACGTGGCCACGCCGGGGCGGCGCAAGCTCAAGCTGGCGGTCACGCCCACGTTTGCGCGCTCCATTTTGCTGCCGCGCCTGAAGCAGTTCAGCGAAACCTACCCCGAGATCGACCTCACGCTGCAGGTGAGCATTCCGCTGCTGGACGTGGTGGCCGAAGACGCCGACCTGACCATCCGTTTCGGCACCGGCCGCTACGCCGACGTGGAACACGTCTGCCTGATGAAGGACGAGGTAACCCCCCTGGCCTCGCCTGCGTTTGCACGCGAACACGGCCCGTTTGACGCGCCGGAAGACCTGGAAGGCGTGCCGCTGCTGCGCAGCCCGCTGGAGCCCTGGCGCACCTGGTTTGCCGCCCACGACCTCGACTGGCCCGAGCCCGTGGACGGCTCGCAGTTCAACGACATTGGCCTGATGTGCGATGGCGCTGCCGCCGGCATGGGCGTGGCGCTGGTGCGGCTGAAGCTAGCCGCGCCCTGGCTGGAGCACGGCACGCTGGTGCCGCTGTACGAGCGCCATGTGCCCAGCCCGCACGCCCACTACCTCTGCTGGCGCACCGGCACCATGGACCGGTGGGAATGCGCGGCTTTTGCGGAATGGCTGAAGAAGGCGGTGGGCTGACGGCGGTCCAGACCCGCGTTTGGGTGCGGCGGGCGGGATAGGCGCGAAACCCTTCACTGCCCAAACCCAAAACCCAAAACCCCAAACCCCAAACCCCAAACCCGCTCACAACCTGCTGCAAGTTTCTTCAAACGCGGCAAACCGCTTTGGCCTAAACTGACCCTCAGCCCAGCCAACGCACCCAACGAGCCGCCATGAACGCACCCACCGCCCCCGCAGAAGTTGCCCAGTTCAACCGCGCCAGCCGCCAGGCCGAAGTGGTTCGTGCCCTGAGCGCGGTGGTGCCGGCCCACGCCCTGCTCTGGCAGTCCGAAGACACCGTGCCCTACGAGTGCGACGGCCTCACTGCCTACCGCGAGCGCCCGCTGGTGGTGGTGCTGCCCGAAACCGAAGCGCAGGTGGCCGGCGTGCTCAAGGCCTGTCATGCGCTGGACGTGCCGGTGGTGGCGCGTGGAGCCGGTACCGGCCTCTCGGGCGGCGCCATGCCCCATGCCCTCGGTGTCACGCTGTCGCTGGCCAAGTTCAACCGCATCCTCAAAATCGACCCCCGTTCGCGTACGGCGCTGGTGCAAGGTGGCGTGCGCAACCTCGCCATTTCTGAAGCGGCCGCACCGCATGGCTTGTATTACGCCCCCGACCCGAGCAGCCAGATCGCCTGCACCATTGGCGGCAACGTGGCCGAAAACTCCGGCGGGGTGCATTGCCTGAAGTACGGACTGACCGTGCACAACGTGCTGGCCGTGCGCGGCTACACCATTGAAGGCGAGCCGGTCACGTTTGGCGGCGAGGCGCTGGACACGCCCGGCCTGGACCTGCTCTCGCTCGTGATCGGCAGCGAAGGCATGCTGGCCGTGACCACTGAAGTGACCGTCAAACTCGTGCCCAAACCCATGTTGGCGCGCTGCATCATGGCCAGCTTTGACGACATCCGAAAAGCCGGCGACGCGGTGGCTTCGGTGATCGCGGCCGGCATCATTCCAGCCGGCCTGGAGATGATGGACAAGCCCATGACCGCGGCCGTGGAAGACTTCGTGCATGCCGGCTACGACCTGTCGGCCGAAGCCATCTTGCTGTGCGAAAGCGACGGTACGCCCGAGGAAGTGGAAGAGGAAATTGGCCGCATGAGCGACGTGCTGCGCCGCTGCGGCGCCACCGCCATCGCCGTGAGCAAAGACGAAGCCGAACGGCTGCGCTTCTGGAGCGGGCGCAAAAACGCGTTTCCGGCCAGCGGGCGCATCAGCCCCGACTACATGTGCATGGACTCCACCATTCCGCGCAAGCGGCTGGCCGACATCCTGCTGGCCATTGCCGAGATGGAAAAGAAATACCAGCTGCGTTGCGCCAACGTGTTTCACGCCGGTGATGGCAACCTGCACCCGCTGATTTTGTTTGACGCCAACGACCCCGACCAATTGCACCGTTGCGAGCTGTTTGGCGCCGACATTCTGGAAACCAGCGTGGCCATGGGTGGCACTGTGACGGGTGAACACGGCGTGGGTGTGGAAAAACTCAACAGCATGTGCGTGCAATTCAGCGCGGCAGAAAATGAGCAGATGTTTGCCGTGAAGCGGGCTTTTGATACCAAAGAGCTACTCAACCCCGGCAAGGTCATCCCCACACTGCAACGTTGTGCTGAATACGGGAAGATGCTGGTGCGTGGTGGTCGCCTCTCGCACCCGGAATTACCCCGGTTTTAACTGTCAACTTTCACAGTTGCACCTTGACACACTGGGGTACAGTGGTGCGACATGAAGGCGTTTTACCCCCTGAACGATGCGCCCCCGCCGCCTTTGACGCGTGACGGGGAGCTTTCTGCACGTGAGCAGGAACTGCTGCGCCAGATCCAGGCGCTGCGCGAAGAAAACGCCCACCTCCGGGCTGGTTACGCAACCAGTCTCGCCCAAACACGCACCGAGGAACACACCTCGCCATCCGCAGCCCAGTTGCCTCTGGGGCTCAACACATCACTGGGCGAACTGAGTACCGCTCCCACCACCGTGGCGGCGCGGCTGGAGTACGAGGCGCTGTTCGAGGCGCTGGCCAGCGTATTTCCGATTGGCATTTTTCGCATCGACCACGCGGGTGTGCTGACCCACGTGGACGACAAATTGCAGCAGCTGTTCGGCCTGACGCGGCCAGACTTCCCCAATTTCGGCTGGCTCTCGCGGGTGCACCCAGACGATCTGGAGCAAGTGCAACAGCACTGGGTGCAAGGGGTTTCACAAGGCAAAGCGCTCAATGTCGAATGCCGACTGATGCGCCCAAACCAGCCCATTTGCCACGTATTGGTGCGCAATGTGCCGCAATACGATGCCAGCGGCAACATCACTGGCCAACTGGGGTTTGTGCAAGACATCACCCTCCTGCGCACACTGGAAGCCGACGCGCGGCTGAAGGAAGACCTCAACCGACAAATCATTGCCAGCAGCCCCGATTGCACCAAAGTGCTGGATCTGCAGGGTCGCGTGCTGCAAATGACGGCCAAGGGCTGCGAACTGGTCGAGGTGGACGATTTCGAACAGGTGCGACTGAGCGACTGGACCCAATGGTGGCCCGAAGACAGCGTCCCGCTGGCTGTCGCGGCCATCGAGGCGGCCGTGCGCGGCGAAAGCGCGCGCTTCCTGGCACCGGCGGACACCTTCAAAGGCACGCCCAAGTGGTGGGACACCGTGGTGTCCCCCATCTGCGACGTCCAGGGGCAGCCGGTGATGCTGTTGGCTGTCTCGCGCGACATCACCGAAAGCCGGCAGCAGCAGGACGAGATTCACGAGCTGAACGTCCAGCTCGAAACGCGGGTGCAGATGCGCACCCAGGAACTGGCCAACGCCAACCAACGCATCCGCGTCACGCTGAATGAGGCCCAAACGCTCTACAACCAGGCGCCCTGCGGTTACCACTCGGTGAACGCCCAAGGCGCCTATGTGTTGATCAACCAGACCGAACTGGACTGGCTGGGCTACACCCGCGAAGAGGTGGTCGGCCAGCAGCATTTCCGCGACCACGTCTTGCCCGAATACAAGGAGGTGGTTCGAGACCGGCTGGCCCGTCTGAAGCGCCACGAAAAACTGGAGACGGTGGAAGTCGGCATGCGGCGCCGGGATGGCAGCCAGTTTCGCGTCCTGCTCAGCAGCACCGCCGTGTACGACGACGAAGGAGCGTTTGTACGCACCAACAACACGCTGGTCGACATCACGGCCCGCAAAGCGGCAGAGCTGGCGCTGGAAGCCCAGCGCAACTTCCTGCAAGCCATCACCAACTCGGTACCGGTACAGCT
Organism: Hydrogenophaga sp. L99; assembly: GCF_058731905.1. NCBI lineage: Bacteria > Pseudomonadati > Pseudomonadota > Betaproteobacteria > Burkholderiales > Comamonadaceae > Hydrogenophaga > Hydrogenophaga sp. L99. The sequence continues at coordinate 3,271,448 of NZ_CM178972.1, forward strand.
CGCGTTTTACGACACCGACCTGATCTGCCGCTTCGCCAACGCCAGCTACGCACGCTGCCTCAACGACCACCCCGAGCGCCTGATAGGTCTGCACCTCAGCCAGGTCGCACCGGCCGAAAATTTCAACAACGGTCTGCCCCGGCTGAAAGCCGCTTTGGCTGGCGAGACCCAGCGCTTTGAGGGCCGGCGAGTCTTCCCAACCGGCGGAACCTTTTACGCCAGCATCGAATACACGCCTTACCGCCAAGACGGTGCTGTAACGGGCATCATCATTCAGTTGGTGGACATCACCGAGCGCAAAGCCGCCGAAGACCACGAACGCGAGGTCAATAGCCAGCTCAACGAAGCACTGGGCCAGGCTCAGGCGCTCTACCACCAAGCGCCTTGCGGCTACCACTCCCTGGACAAAGATGGCTTCTACGTGTCCATCAACGACACAGAGCTGGCCTGGCTGGGATACAGCCGCGAGGAAGTGGTCAACCAAAAACGGTTCGCCGACTTCATTTCGCCCAAGCACCACCACCTGCTGGAAACCCGGATGCAGGAGGTGCTGGAAGACAAAGCGATTGAGGGTGTGGAGTACGAAATGCGCCGCCGCGATGGCAGCGTCTTCTTCGCACTCCTGTCGTCCACGGCTGTGCGCGACGATCAGGGCCGCTTCCTGCGCAGCAACACCACGGTGGTCAACATCACCCACCGCAAGCAGGCCGAAATGGCCCTGCACGACAACCAGCGTTTCTTGCGCACCATCACCGAACACGTGCCGGGCTTGATCGCCTACCTCGATGCCATGCTGCGGTTCCGGTTTGCCAATGCCGAGCACCTGCGCGTGTACGGCATGGACCCCCAACACATCACGGGGCTGCACATCAGCGAATGCCTGCCCCCGGAAGTCTGGGCCGAAACCGCACCCCGCATGCGTGCCGCGCTGGGTGGCCAGAAACAGCAGTTTGAAGCCTGGCGCCGAACGGTGGACGGCACACCCATCTTCATCAACGCGACCTACCTGCCCGACGTCCATGAGGGACTGGTGCAAGGTGTCTTCGTGCAGATCATCGACATCACCGAGCGCAAGCGCATTGAAGAACGGGTGAGCCAGCTCAACGACGAACTGGAGCGGCGCATCCAGGAGCGCTCGGCCGAGCTGCTGGAGAGCGAACAGCGCTTTCGCCTCATGGTGGACAACCTGCGCGAATATTGCATCTTCTTTTTGGACGCCGACGGGCTCATTACCGACTGGACCGACAGCGCCCAGCGCCTTGAGGGTTACTCGCCGACCGAAATGCTGGGGCGCCATTACGCTTTGCTGTTCGACCGCAGCAACCCCGAAAAAGGCCTGGCCAAGGCGACCCAGACGCTTCGGCTCGCCGCTTCGCGTGGCCAGCACGAACTGAGCGACTGGCACACCCGCAAAGATGGCTCGCAGTATTGGTCGCACTCGCTGCTGATTGCGCTGCGCGACGACAGCGGCGAACTGCGCGGGTTCGCCAAGATCAACCGCGACATGACCGACGCCAAACGGCTCGACGACCTGATGCGCAACATCAACGACGAGCTGGAAAACCGGGTGGCCGAGCGCACCGAACAGTTGCTGGCCGCGAACAAAGACCTGGAGTCTTTTTCGTATTCGGTCTCACACGATCTGCGTTCACCGCTGCGCCATATTTCCAGCTTTGTGAGCCTGCTCGAAGAGCACCTGGGCCTCCAGTGCGACGAAGTCAGTGCGCGCTACCTGAGCACCATTGGCAGCTCGGCCCGGCACATGAGCCAACTGATCGACGGCTTGCTGGCTTTTTCTCGGCTGGGGCGCTCGGCCGTGAACGTGGCACCGGTGGACTTTGCCCTGTTGGTGGGCGACGTGGTCAGCCAGCTTGCTCACGACACCGAAGGACGCGTCGTGGACTGGCTGGTCGCTCCCGACCTGCCACTGGTGCAGGGCGACGCCTTGTTGTTGCGCGAGGTCTGGGCCAACTTGCTGGGCAACGCCTACAAATACACGCGGCCCAGGGAGCGTGCACTCATCGAGATCGGCTGGAGCGTCGACCCAGCGGTGGGCTACACCTTCTTTGTCCGTGACAATGGCGTGGGTTTTGATACAAAATACGCAGGTAAACTTTTTGGTGTATTTCAGAGGTTGCACCGAGCTTCTGAATTCGAAGGAACTGGCATCGGGCTGGCGCTCACGCGCCGTATCGTAGAGCGCCACGGCGGCAGCATCTGGGCTGAAAGTCAGCTGGGTGAAGGCAGTGTGTTTTACTTTTCGCTACCTTTTGAGAACATGCAGTCACCGGACGTCACCAAGGATTCGCTGTACGCGTCTCTGGAACCATGAACAAAAACGCCAACGCCATTCTTCTTGTTGAAGACAACCCCGATGACGCAGAGTTGACCCGGCTGGCGCTCGAGCGGCACGGTCTGGACGGCCGCGTCACCCATGTGTCCGATGGCATGCAGGCCCTGGACTACCTTTACAGGCGCGATGCCTATGCCAACCGCCCAAGCGGCAACCCCGTGCTGGTGTTGCTGGACCTGAAAATGCCTTTGCTGGACGGCATTGGTGTGCTCAAGGAAATCAAGGGCTCGGAGCACTTGCACAACATCCCCGTGGTCGTGCTCACGTCGTCCACAGAGCCCAGCGATCTGCAACGGGCTTACGACGCTGGCACCAACGCCTACATCGCCAAGCCCACCGAGTTTTCGCAGTTTCTCAGCGCCATGAAGCATGTGTGCGAATTCTGGATCAACATCAACCAGACCGCGCCCCAAACCTCACATGCGGGCGTGCGCACCTCTGGGTTTGGCGAACTGATGTGACAGCTGGCCTGCGCCAAGCACGCGGGCACACGCTGCACCCCATGCACCGTTAAACAAACCCCCAGCTCGGATCGCTTGCGCCTAGGCTGGCGTGGGCCATGCTACCAGGTGTCAACAAAGCGGCTGGCACCATGGGGCCTCACCCGCGCACTGGCCAGCCCGCGCACCAGCCAGGTCCGGGTCTCAGCCGGGTCAATCACGGCATCAATTTCCAGCGTGGCGGCCATCTGTGTCGCTGCGCCATTGGCGTATTGCTGAGCCAGCAAGCGTTCAAACAAGGCTTCGCGCTCAGGGCCTTGGGGCAGCGCCTCCAGCTCCTTGCGAAAGCCCAGCCGGACCGCCCCCTCCAGCCCCATGCCACCAAATTCGCCCGTGGGCCAGGCCACTGTGAAAGCCGGTGCATGGAAACCACCCGCAGCCATGCCCATGGCGCCAAGCCCGTAGCCCTTGCGCAACACCACGCAGAAGGTGGGCACGCGCAAATGGGCCGCCACCACAAACAAGCGGCTGACATGCCGCACCTGGGCTTGCGCTTCCGCAGCCGGACCCACCATGAAACCAGGTGTGTCCACCAGGCTGACAATGGGCAAGCCGTGCGCATTGCACAACTGCATGAAGCGCGCGGCCTTGTCGGCTGCATCGGCGTCGATGGCGCCGCCAAGATGCGCCGGGTTGTTGGCCAGCAGCCCCACCGGGCGCCCCTCGATGCGCGCCAGTGCCGTGTGAATCCCGACACCGAACGCGGTGCGCAGGGGCAGCAAGCTGCCACAGTCCACCAAGCCGTCCATGGCCGCGCGGGTGTCGTAAACGCGCAAGCGATTTTCGGGCACCACCGCGCGCAAGGCCATCGAGTCGGGCGGCTGCCAGCTCGACACCGTGCCCTGAAAAAATGACAGGTAGTGGCGGGCCACTGCGGTGGCTTGCGCCTCATCGTCCACCAGCACATCGATCACGCCGTTGGCATGCTGAACGGCGCTCGGCCCAATTTCCTCCGGGTGAAACGTCCCCAGACCGCCCCCTTCCACCATGGCTGGCCCACCCATGCCAATGTTGCTGTTGCGGGTGGCGACGATCACATCGCTACACCCCAGCAGCGCGGCGTTGCCCGCAAAGCAACGGCCACTGGCAATACCCACCACGGGCACTTGGCCGGACAAACGGGCGAAGGACGCAAATGTCGGCACATGCAGGCCGGCCACGATGGGCATGTCGGTATCCCCCGGCCGACCGCCGCCACCCTCGGCAAACAACACCACCGGCAACTGGTTTTCAAGCGCAATGCCGAGCAACCGGTCGGTCTTGGCGTGGTTGCGCATGCCCTGGGTGCCCGCGAGCACCATGGCGTCGTAGGCCATCACAACCACGCGGCAGGCCTGAGCACCATCGGGCGCGACCGACGCGCTGCCGAACAGCGCCGCATTGACCGAACCGATGCCGGTGACCATGCCATCGGCCGGGGTGTTGGCGATCAAGTCCTCTTCGGTGCGGCGGCTGCGCTGCGCGGCCACGGCCAGGGCGCCGTATTCCATGAAGCTGCCCGCGTCGCAGAGGTCGGCAATGTTCTCTCGGGCGGTGCGCTGCCCCTGCCTGTGCCGCCGTGCCACTGCGGCAGGGCGTGCCGCATCGAGCGTGAGAGCCTGGCGGGTCAGCAGGCGCTGGAGGTCGGCGCGGGGCGCGGGCGGGCCAGAAGGATCTTGCGCAGCCTGTGCCAAGCCCAAAGCTTCGGGAGCGATGCCCTCGGCCTCGGACGGGCTCGCGTTGGCGGGCACGGGTGCGGTGTGCAACAACACATCGCCCATCTGCACCGTTTCATCCACGCCAAACAACAGCGCCACCACGCACGCATCGGCCTCGGCCCGCAGCTCGTGTTCCATTTTCATGGCCTCCACGACCACCACCACGGCACCCGCGCGCACCAGGTCGCCAGGTGCGACCTGCCATTGCACGATGCGGGCTTGAAGCGGGGAGCGCAGGTCTTTCATGCGCGGATTCTGCAGCGGCGTGTGGGTTCAGCCCGGTCAATCGGGCGACAGCCGCGCGCAACGCACCTCTGCCGAGGTGGCAAAGGTTACTCGTACAGGTTGGAGTCTGCCCACTGCGAGGAAGGGCCAGGGTCTTCGGCGGTGACCGGCACGTTGAGGTTCAACACAAACACGACTTCACCACCAAAACGCCCGACACCCAGCGTTTTCATGAGCTGCTTCTCTTGCTCAGGGTGCTCCATGCGCAGAAAGCAGATGGCCTGCTTGGTGCCTTCGTGCATGGCCGTGAGGATGTCCAGCCGTGTGATGCGGCCGAACTCACTGCACAACTGGTACAGGGCGGATTTCAGGCTGCTCACATCGCTGTGCTGCCGGAGTTCTGACAGTGCGCTCACGTTCACCCCCTATGAATTTCAGTCCGGCTCCACGCCATTGGATCGGCGGTTGCGGTCTGACTTTGTATGGACTGCGATGGTAGTACAGATGCTACAAATGATAACAAGTTTGTTACAAAATACCTTTTCAAGCGCCCTTCAATTGCCCAGAAGTTCCTAAAAGCCAGGAACAATGCCACGTTTTCCCAGGCAAGTTGTTACAGGTGGAGCGGTATGCTCGAACCCCACACCGACGAAAGCGGATGCCCCATGCCACACGGATACCGTGCCGAAGATTTCGAAGAAGCCGCGCCCTTGACCAACTCCCTGCAGGCCGCACAACCGAGCATGGATTGGGCGCAACTGGCGCAGCTGGCCACCCATTTGGGCCCGGTACCGTCAGCCCTGTGGGTGCAAGCCCTTCCCAGCGGCCCAGTGGTGTTGGGCGCCTGCGGCCTGCCGCCCGATCAGCAGGCCGCTACCCTGGCGCTGTGCACCCAAGTAGCGGCAGACACCGCGCTGAAAGGCTGCCTGCTGGACGCCGCAGCGCATCCCGCCTGGGCGGTCCACCCTCTCGTGCGTTTGCAGCCCCCCGCCCGGTTTTGCCTGGTGCTGCCACTGCCTTGCAGCAGCGCGCCCCACCCCATCTGGCTTGCGCTGCTCGACCCGGCGCCCCGCAGCCCAGAGGCACTGGCGGCGCGCTTGCCGGGCTTGCAAGCGCTGCTCAACCACGCCGGGCGGCTGTTCGATCAGAGCTGCGAGCAACAGCGCTCGGCCCACCTGACGCAAGGGCGGGAAGAACGCTTGGGCAAAGCGCTGCACGAGAGCGAAAGCCGCCTGAACCTGACCGAACACACGGCGGGTGTGGGCAGCTGGTCGGTCAACATCGCCTCCGGGCAAATTCAGCATTCGGACGAATACGCCAACATTCTGGGCCTGGAGCCCGGGGAATCCGTGGGCACATTGGCGGCCATGGTGCAGCGTTACACGCCGGAATGGCGCGCCGGCATCCAAGACCGGCTGGAGCGCTGCGCCCAAACCGGCGAGGCGTTCGACGAAGAAATACAGGTGCAGGTCCCCGGCATGAGCCCCAAATGGGTTCGCACGGTGGGCAACGCGGTGCGCGATGCCGCCGGAAACATTCTGCGCATTCAGGGCGCGGTACAAGACATTTCAGCGCAAAAACAGGCGCAACAGGAAACCCTGCGCCTGGCCATGCGCCTGACCACCACGCTGGCCAGCATCACGGAGGCCTTTGTGACGCTGGACCGGCAATGCTGCTTCACCTACCTGAATCAGGAGAGCGAACGCCTGCTGCAAAAAACCACAGCCGACCTGCTGGGCCTGGAACTCTGGCACGACTTCAGCGAGGGTCTGGCACAGCGGCTGCGCGAGCAGCTCAGGCGTGCGCTCAAAAGCAACCGCCGTATCGAGCTGGAAGATTTTTTTCCCTCGCTGGGCAAATGGCTGGAGGTGCGCGCTTATCCGTTCGCCGAAGGTTTGGCGGTGTACTTTCGCGACGTCACCGAACGCCGCCGCTCACAAGAACAGCTCATGCTGCTGGAAACCAGCGTGGCCCGACTCAACGACATCGTGGCCATTGCGGAAGCGGGCTCAGGCCCGGACGACGAACCACGCATGGTGTTTGTGAACGATGCATTTGAAAAACAGACCGGCTACAGCCGCGACGAGGTGCTCGGCCAGACGCCCCGCATGCTGCTGGAACTGGACCCGGCGATGCTCAAGCTGCGGGACATGGCCAAAGGCCTGCAAGAAGCCCGCCAAGCGCGCACCGAACTCATGGTGTACCGGAAAAACGGCGCCTCGTTCTGGGTCGAGCTGGAGGTGGTTTCGGTGCAGGCCAGCGCCGAAGAGGTGACGCACTGGGTGGCGGTGGGGCGTGACATCACCCAGCGCAAGACAGCCGAAGACATGATCCGGCACCTGGCGTTTTACGACCCGCTGACCGACCTGCCCAACCGCCAGCTGCTGCTGGACCGGCTGCAAAAGGCGTTGTCGCAAAGTGCCCGCACGGGCCAGCACGGCGCCCTGATGTTCATTGACCTGGACAACTTCAAGATCCTCAACGACACGCTGGGCCACCACATGGGTGACCAGTTGCTGCAGCAAGTAGCCCTGCGCCTGACCAAGAGCGTGCGCAAGACCGACACCGTGGCGCGCCTGGGCGGCGACGAATTTGTGGTGATGGTGGACGACCTCAGCACCGACCCGGAGGCAGCGGCCTACAAGTCGCGCGCGCTGGGCGAAAAGGTGTTGAACATGCTGCGCGAGCCGTTCCAGATTGCCGGGCACCAGCACTTTGCCACGCCCAGCATTGGCGTCACCGACTTCAATGGAGACCAGAGCGATGTGAGCGAACTGCTGAAACAGGCCGACCTGGCCATGTACCAGGCCAAAGGCCTGGGCCGCAACACGCTGTGCTATTTCGACCCCGACATGCAGGCCACGGTGAGCGCCAACGCGGCGGTGGGCGCCGCGCTGCGCGTGGGCCTGCGCGAGAAACAGTTTGTGGTGCACTACCAGCCGCAGGTGGACCGCCAAGGCGTGATCACGGGTGTGGAAGCCCTGGTGCGCTGGCAGCACCCCGAAAAGGGGCTGGTCAAACCGGCCGACTTCATCCCGGTGGCCGAAGACACGGGGCTGATTCTGCCGCTGGGCATGTGGGTGCTGGAGACCGCCTGTGAACAGCTCGCCGCCTGGGCCGACTGGCCCCAGACCGCCAGCCTGAGCATTGCCGTGAACGTGAGCGTGTACCAGTTCCGCCACCCCAACTTTGTGGACATGGTCATGGCCTCGATTGCGCGCACCGGTATTCGCCCGCACAAGCTCAAGCTGGAGCTCACCGAGAGCCTGCTGGCCGACCGCATGGAAATCACCATCCAGAAAATGGGCATGCTCAAAGACCTTGGGGTCACGCTGTCGCTGGACGATTTCGGTGTCGGCTATTCGTCGTTGTCGTGCCTCAAACGCCTGCCGCTGGACCAGCTGAAAATTGACAAGGGCTTTGTGGCCGATGTGCTGACCGACCCGAACGATGCGGCCATTTCACGCGCCATCATTGCGCTGGCGCAGAGCCTGAGCTTGCAGGTGGTGGCCGAGGGCGTGGAAACGCACGAGCAGCGCGACTTTCTGGCCTACCAGGGTTGCGACCAATTCCAGGGCCATCTGTTTGCGCCCGCGCTGCCCATCGAAACGCTGGACGCGTTTTTGCGCAACCCCTCGTCCGGCATGATGGTGGCGGGCTGAAGCGGCGAAGGCTCTCCGCTGCACAGTCTCAGCCGATGGCGTTCAATGCGCCGGTCCGGCAAACAGCGCCACATTGCCGCCCGCAGCGGTGGTGTTGATGGTCAGGGTCTGCTCGGCGCAGAAGCGCATCAGGTAGTTCGGTCCGCCCGCTTTGGGGCCGGTGCCGCTCAGGCCCTCGCCACCGAAGGGCTGCACACCCACCACGGCGCCAATCATGTTGCGGTTCACGTAGACGTTGCCCACCCGGGCCGCAGTGGCTAGCGCTTGGGCGCGGCTGTCGATGCGGGTCTGGATACCCAGCGTGAGGCCGTAGCCCAGCGCGTTGATCTGCTGCATGACGGCCATCGGGTCGCCACCCCAGCGCACCACCTGCAGCACCGGGCCGAAGATTTCGGCCTGCACGTCGGCGATGGCGTTCACCTCGAACATCTGCGGCGGGATCAGGTTGGGCAGCGCCGAAGCCGAGGTGGCGGCAGGCAGCAGCGGCTTCGCCTCGGCGTGCAAGCGCTGCAGGTGGCGGCCGATGCCGTCAAATGCCTCTGTGTCGATCACCGGCCCGAGATCGGTGGCCAGCTCGGCGGTAGCGCCGGCCACCAACTCTTTCGCGGCGCCCTGGACCATCTCGATCACATGGTCGGCAATGCCTTCGTGCAGACACAGCAGTCGCAGCGCCGAGCAGCGCTGCCCCGCGCTGCGAAACGCGCTTTGCACCACCGCGTCGGCCACCTGCTCGGGCAGGGCCGTGCTGTCCACCAGCATGGCGTTGATGCCACCGGTCTCGGCAATCAGCGGCACGATGGCGCCGTCTTTGGCAGCCAGCGCGCGCTGGATGATCTTGGCCACCTGCGTGGAGCCGGTGAACACCACGCCCGCAATGTCGGGTTGCGCCACCAGCGCAGCGCCCACGGTTTCGCCCGGGCCGTGCAGCAGTTGCAGCACGTTGGCTGGCACACCGGCGGCGTGCAGCAGCTTCACCGCTTCGAGCGCCACCGCCGGCGTTTGCTCGGCGGGCTTGGCCAGCACCGTATTGCCGGTGGCCAGCGCGGCCGCCACCTGGCCCATGAAGATGGCGAGCGGGAAGTTCCAGGGGCTGATGCAAACCCAGGCACCCCGGCCCTCCATGCGCAGCGTATTGCTCTCGCCGGTAGGTCCGGGCAGGGTTTGCGGTGCCATCACGCGTTCGGCATCGTTCGCATAAAAGCGCAGAAAATCCACCGCTTCCCGCACCTCGGACACGGCGTCGCCCCAGGTCTTGTGGGCTTCTTTCACCAGCAACGTACAGAAACGCGGCAACTGCTGCTGCAGCGCATCGGCCGCCTGGCGCAGCACGGCGGAGCGGTCGACCGCGGGGGTGTGGTTCCAGCCGGCAAAAGCGGCCATGGCACGGGCGCAAGCCGCTTCGGCGTCGGCGGCTGTCGCTTCCTGCACGGGCACCACCAGGGTGCTGGCCAGCGCAGCCAGCAAGGTGTCGCGGTGGGCGACCACCGCCAGATCGAGGCCCTGGCTGTTGGGGCGCTGCGGGCCGTACAGGTGCAGCGGCAAAGGCAGGGCGGGTTGGGGCTCCAGGCGCAGCGGCGAAATCAGCAGCTCGTCCATGCCCACCGACTCGTCGGCCAACTGGTGCACGAAAGACGAGTTGGCACCGTTTTCCAGCAGGCGGCGCACCAGGTAGGCCAGCAGGTCGCGGTGAGCGCCCACCGGCGCATACACGCGGCAGGCCACCATCGGATTCTTCAGCACCTCGCGGTAAATGCCCTCGCCCATGCCGTGCAGGCGCTGCAGTTCAAAAGGCACGCCCTGACGGGCTGCCAGCTGCAGGATGGCTGCAATGGTGCCGGCGTTGTGCGTGGCGAACTGCGGGAAAATTGCGTCGGGCGCGGCCAGCATGGCCCGGGCGCAGGCGAGGTAGCTCACGTCGGTGTGGTGTTTGTGGGTGAACACCGGGTAGGTCGGCAAACCCATTTCTTGCGCGCGCTTGATCTCGGCGTCCCAGTAAGCGCCCTTCACCAGGCGGCACATGAAGCGGATCTTGTACTGGCGGGCCAGCGCAGCCACGTGCTCGATCAGCTCCACCGCGCGGGTCTGGTAGGCCTGCAAGGCCAGGCCCAGGCCGGTCCACTGCGGGCAGTGCTCGGCCACCAGCTGGGCCAGCGCCTCGAACACGTCGAGCGACAACTCCAGCCGGTCCACCTCTTCGGCGTCAATGGTGAGGTTCAGGTTGGCCGCCGCTGCGGCGCGGCACAGCGTCCACACACGCGGCACCAGTTCTTCCATCACCCGCTCATGCTGCACATCTTCGTAGCGTGGGTGCAAGGCGCTGAGCTTGATGGAAATGCCGTCGTTTTTCACCGGTGAGGCTTTCGGGTCAGCTCCCCGGGCAATGGCAGCCAGGGCGTTCTGGTAGCTGGCCAGGTAGCGCAGCGCATCCGCGTCGGTGCGGGCGCCCTCGCCCAGCATGTCAAAACTGAAGCTCAGGTTGCCCTGTTTCTTGCGGGCTGAAACCGCTTCTTTCATGCCCTCCTCAATCGTCTGCCCCAGCACAAACTGCCGGCCCAGCAACTGCACCGCCCGCAGCGTGGCGGCCACCACGGTCTTGGCACCCAGCTTGGCCATCAGGCCGGCTTCGCCGTCCGACTCGGGCAAAAACTTCTTCGACATCGCGATTGCTGTAGACGACAGGCGCGCCAGCGTCGAATCCGCCGCACCGTCAAAGTCCGCCCGGCCCAGCTGGTCTGCGGTCAGCGCAATGGCCGTTTCGGCGTCGGGCACGCGCAGCAGCGCCTCGGCCAGGCGCATCAGTGCCAGACCTTCAGCGCTGGAAATGGGGTATTCCTTGAGCAGGCTTTCCATGGCCCAAAACGGCGGCGGGTTGTTGCGCACCGCACGCACCCAGGGCGCCGCCACCGTGGCGGCTGCGGCCCAGTCCAGCGCGGCTTGCAGCGCAGCCAGCCGCTGGGCAACGATGGCGTTTTCGGGCCGGTAGGGAAAGGGCAGTCGGTCTGTGGTGCGGGGCATGTCGGTCTCCGAAAATCGGGGGTATTGGTGAATACCGAGATATTGACCTCCTCCCTGCCGAATTTTTATCGGTATTTTTTGCTTTAACCGGATAATTCACCAACCATGACCGACACCAGCCACGAACTCGACCGCATCGACCTGCGCATTTTGAAGGTGCTTCAAGCCGACGGCCGCATCGCCAACCTGAAGCTGGCCGAAGCGGTGGCGCTCTCGCCCACCGCCGTGCTCGCCCGCACCCAGCGCTTGCAGCGCGACGGCTACATCTTGGGCTACGAGGCCCGGCTCAACCCGCTCAAGCTCGGCCGCGGCATGATGGTTTTTGTGGAGGTGTCGCTGGACCGCACCACACACAACGTGTTTGACGAGTTCAAGGCCGCGGTACAGGTGCACGACACCATCATGGAATGCCACATGGTGGCCGGCGGCTTTGACTACCTGCTCAAGACCCGCATGGCCGACATGGCCGCCTACCGCGACTTTGCCGGCAGCGTGCTGTGGCAACTGCCCGGCGTGCGCGAAACCCGCACCTACGCGGTGATGGAAGAGGTGAAGAACAGCACACGGCTGCCGCTCTGAGGCGGCGCTGTCCAAGCGGGCAAACGGAGGGCAGGTCAGGCGCGTGCGGCCCGGCTGCCAAAAATCGCCCGCCCCACCCGCACCATCGTCGAGCCGGCCGCCACCGCCGCATCCAGGTCGTCGCTCATGCCCATGGACAAGGTGTCCAGCCCCAGGCCTTGGGCGTTCAGGTGGTCAAACAGGGCTTTGGCCTGCAAAAACACCGCCCGCTGCGCTTCAAAGCCGTCGGCTGGCTCGGGTATACACATCAAGCCACGCAGCTTCAGGTGCGGTAACTGCGCCACCGCCTCGGCCAGCGCGGGCAGCTCGGCGGGCGACACGCCCGATTTGGTGGGCCCCCCGTCCACATTCACCTGCAAACACACCTGCAACGGCGGCAACTCTGGCGGGCGCTGCTCGCTCAGCCGCTGGGCAATCTTGAGCCGGTCCACCGACTGCACCCAGTCAAAATGCGCCGCCACCAGGCGCGTCTTGTTGCTTTGAACCGGCCCGATGCAATGCCACTGAAAAACTGCGCCGGGGTGCGAAACACGCAGCGCCTGGATTTTCTCCACGCCTTCCTGGATGTAGTTTTCCCCAAAGGCGTGCTGCCCTGCGGCCAGCGCCTGGGCCACCGCATCGGGGCCAAACGTCTTGGAAACCGCCAGCAACGTGACGGCGTTCACGTCCCTGCCCGCCTGTGCACAGGCGGCTGCCATCTGGCGGTGTACCTGTTGGAGATTGTCTTCAATCGTCGTCATAATCAGTCCGTCTTACCAATACAGCACGGGACCCCGGGATGGATATCACGCAACTGCTCGCCTTCAGCGTCAAGAACAAAGCATCGGATCTTCACCTCTCGGCCGGTCTTCCGCCCATGATACGGGTGCATGGTGACGTGCGCCGCATCAACGTCGAGCCGCTGGACCACAAGATGGTGCACAGCATGGTGTACGACATCATGAACGACAGCCAGCGCAAGCAATACGAAGAGTTTCTGGAATGCGACTTCTCGTTTGAGATCGAAGGTCTGGCGCGGTTTCGGGTCAATGCCTTCAACCACAACCGCGGCGCCGGTGCGGTGTTCCGAACCATTCCCAGCAAGATCCTGACGCTGGAGCAGCTCAACGCGCCCAAGATTTTTGGCGATCTGGCGCTGCGTCCGCGTGGCCTGGTGCTGGTCACCGGCCCCACCGGTTCGGGCAAGTCCACCACGCTGGCGGGCATGGTCAACCACCTCAATGAAACCGAATACGGGCACATCCTGACCGTGGAAGACCCGGTGGAATTTGTACACGAGTCCAAAAAATGCCTGGTCAACCAGCGCGAAGTGGGCCCGCACACGCTGAGCTTTTCCAACGCCCTGCGCTCGGCGCTGCGCGAAGACCCCGACGCGATTCTGGTGGGTGAAATGCGCGACCTGGAAACCATTCGCCTGGCCATGACGGCGGCCGAAACCGGCCATCTGGTGTTTGGCACGCTGCACACGTCGAGCGCAGCCAAGACGATCGACCGGATCATTGACGTGTTCCCGGCGGAAGAAAAAGACATGGTGCGCGCCATGTTGTCCGAATCACTGGTGGCCGTGATCTCGCAGACGCTGTGCAAGGTCAAAGACGGTAGTGGTCGCGTGGCGGCGCACGAAATCATGCTGGGCACCAGCGCCATTCGCAACCTGATCCGCGAAGCCAAGGTGGCTCAGATGTATTCGGCCATCCAGACCGGCAACGGCGTGGGCATGCAAACGCTGGACCAAAACCTTTCCGAACTGGTCAAGCGCAACGTCATCAGCCCGGCTGAAGCGCGCAGCAAAGCCAAGATACCTGAAAATTTCCCGGGGTGAACATGCCCCACCCCCGTCGCTTGCCCACTGCGTGTGGCCGCATCCCCCCTCAAGGGGGCAACGCGAGTGGCCCGGCAAAGCCGGTTCCACCGCGTTCTGGGTTGGCGTGTTTGCTTCCAGCATCTCCCTCTCTCCGGAGCAAGGGTCTCGAATTTCTCACAAGGTAGCTCTTCATGGAACGCGACCAGGCATCCAAGTTCATCAACGATCTGCTCAAGCTCATGCTGAGCCGGGCCGGCAGCGACCTGTTCATCACCGCCGACTTCCCGCCCGCCATCAAGGTGGACGGCAAGGTGGTGAAGGTGTCGCCGCAGCCGCTGAACGCTTCGCACACCCTGGCGCTGGCGCGCGCCATCATGAACGACAAGCAGGCTGCAGAGTTCGAGCGCACCAAAGAATGCAACTTCGCCATCTCGCCACCGGCCATCGGCCGCTTCCGCGTGAGTGCTTTTATTCAGCAAGGCAAGGTCGGCATGGTGCTGCGAACCATTCCTGCGGTGCTGCCCACCATCGACAAGCTCGGCCTGCCCCAGGTGCTGAAGGACGTGGTGCTGTCCAAGCGCGGGCTTTGTATTCTGGTGGGCGCCACCGGCTCGGGCAAATCCACGTCGCTGGCTGCCATGGTCGACTGGCGCAACGAAAACACCCACGGCCACATCATCACCATTGAAGACCCGGTGGAGTTTGTGCACCCGCACAAGAACTGTGTGATCACGCAGCGCGAAGTGGGCCTGGACACCGACAGCTGGGAAGCCGCCCTGAAAAACACACTGCGCCAGGCGCCCGACGTGATTCTGATGGGTGAAATCCGCGACCGCGAGACCATGGAACACGCGATCCAATTCTCGGAAACCGGTCACCTGTGTCTGGCCACGCTGCACGCCAACAGCGCCAACCAGGCGCTGGACCGCATCATCAACTTCTTCCCGGAAGACCGCCGACCGCAACTGTTGATGGACCTGTCGCTCAACCTGCGCGCGCTGGTGTCGCAGCGGCTGATACCACGCCAGGACAACAAGGGCCGCCACGCTGCCGTGGAAGTGATGCTGAACTCGCCCCTGATCTCCGACCTGATCTTCAAAGGCGATGTGGCCGAGATCAAGGAGATCATGAAGAAGAGCAACAACATGGGCATGCAGACCTTTGACCAGGCGCTGTTCCATGCGTTTGAGGCCAACCTCATCACCTTTGAAGACGCGCTGCGCAACGCCGATTCGCTCAACGACCTGCGTCTGCAAATCAAGCTCAACAGCCAGCGCGCGAAGACGCAAGACCTCGCCGCTGGCACCGAGCACCTCACGATCGTTTGACCCCCCGCGCCGCGCCTGCGGCGCGTCACCCCCCACGGGGGCAACGCGACCGACCCGGCAACGCCGGTTCCATCGCGTTCTGGAGCAACTCCCCCTCTCTCTTGCAGGACCCTTCTGATGAGCAGCATCGCATCCAAAACCTACGAATCCGCCCCGCTGAAAAAAGTCGCGTTTCTGGGGCTCGGCGTCATGGGCTACCCCATGGCCGGTCACCTCGCGCGGGCCGGGCATGCCGTCACGGTCTACAACCGCTCGCCCGCCAAGGCCCAGGCCTGGGTTGCCGAGTTCGGTGGCGCCGCCAAAAGCTCACCGCGTGAGGCCGCAACGGGCGCCGACATCGTGTTTTCTTGCGTGGGCAACGACGACGACCTGCGCTCCATCGTGCTGGGCGCCAATGGCGCTTTCGCCGGGATGCAGCCGGGCGCCGTGTTGGTGGACCACACCACCGCCTCGGCCGACGTGGCGCGTGAACTGCATGGCGCCGCCAAAAACCTGGGGCTTTCGTTCATCGACGCGCCCGTGTCGGGTGGCCAGGCCGGTGCACAAAACGGCGCCCTGACCGTGATGTGCGGCGGCGATGAGACAGGTTTTGAAGCGGTCAAGCCAGTGGCGCTGGCGTTTTCACGCGCGTTCACCCTCATGGGCGCCAGTGGCTCGGGGCAACTGACCAAAATGGTCAACCAGATCTGCATTGCAGGGCTGGTACAAGGCCTGTCCGAAGCCATTGCGTTTGGCCAAAAAGCCGGCCTGGACATGAACCAGGTGCTGGACGTGATTGGCAAGGGCGCCGCGCAAAGCTGGCAGCTCGACAACCGCGGCAAGACCATGGTGGCCGACCAGTTCGACTTCGGTTTTGCGGTGGACTGGATGCGCAAAGACCTGGGGCTGGTGCTGGATGAAGCCAAGCGCAACGGCGCCCGCTTGCCCGTGACGGCGTTGGTGGACCAGTTTTATGCCGACGTGCAAGCCATGGGCGGCAACCGGCTGGACACATCCAGCCTGATCAAACGGCTGAAGTAAAGCCCCCCCCGCGCCGCCGGCGGCCTCACCCCCAAGGGGGCGGCGCTGGTGGTCCTTACTTGGCGGGCGCTGCTTTTTCGCTTTCAGCTGGCTTGGGCAGCAGACGCGCCAGCTCTTCTTCGCTGATGATTTCCAGCACGCGCACCACACGCTGCACGCCTTGGGTGTTGCGGGTGATTTCGGTGGCGCGGTCGGCTTCGCGCTGGGTCAGGCGCCCCATCAGGTACACCGTGCCGCGGGTGGTCAGCACCTTGACCGCCGACGCGGGCAAATCGCGCGCGTCAATCATGGCGGCTTTGACACGGCCAGTGATCAAGGTGTCTGACGAACGCTGGGTGAGCGACGAAGCCCCCAGAACATCCAGCTCATTGACGACACTGCGCACGTTTTCCACGCCCGCCACGGTGGTTTCTGCCAGCGCTTTGTCTTGCTCGCTAGCGACCTCGCCGGTGAGCAGCACCTGGCGGTTGTAGCTGGTCACGGACACGTTGCCACGCTGGCCAATTTGTTCACGCAGGCGGTTGCCCGCGCGCAGCTCGATACCCTGGTCTTCCACCTGGGCGCCTGAGGTGCGGCGGTCGGTTGCCATCAAGGCACCGGTCATGGCGCCACCCACGATGAGCGGTGCGCAGGCAGACACCGCCGCCCCCAGCAACACAGCGCTCAGGGTGGTGGTGGCAACGCGGCGCCAGCGGTTTGGCTTCAAAGACTTCATGCGGGGTTCTCCTGTTCGTTGCTGACCGCGTCGGGCAGGCCCAGCAACTGGGCGTCCACACCGTCGCAAATACAGTGCAACACCATGTGGTGCACCTCCAGAATACGGGCCGGCACCTCGTGAGGCACACACACCAACACATCGGTGTCGCGGAGCATTTGGGCCAGGCGGCCACCGCGCCCACCGGTGAGGGCCACCACGGTCATGTCACGTTCGTGCGCCGCTTCCACCGCCGCCAGCAAATTGCCCGAATTGCCGCTGGTGGACAGCACCAGCAACACGTCGCCGGCCTGACCCAGCGCACGCACCTGGCGGGCGTACACGGCACGGGCATCGAAGTCGTTGGCAATGCCGGTGAGCACGGCGGCGTCGGCCGAGAGCGAAAACGCGGCCAGCTCGGGGCGCTCGCGGTCGTAGCGGCCCATGAAGCTGGCGGCAAAGTGCTGTGCCGCAGCGGCAGACGGGCCGTTGCCACAAGCCAGCACCTTGCCGCCGCCCGTGACGCTGACCAGCACTGCGGTGGTGGCGGCTTCGACCACCGGGGCCAACGACTGCGCGCACTGGTATTTCAGGTCGGCGCTGTCGATGAATTGTTGTTGTATTCGTTGCAAAAGCATGGGGCGATCATAGCGGTCAGGGGGTGTATCAAAAGCTTGCGGATGCATCAAAAGCCGCACGCAGCCAGTCGATGTGCAGGGGCTCTGGCGCTTCGGCTGGCTGGGCCAGCCGACCCTGTATCAGCACCACATCAAACCGGCATGGGGGTTCTGATCCGAGTTGCAGCAAAAAGTGCCGCGCCGCCAGCACAATGCGGCGCTGTTTGGTGGCGGTGATGCTGGCAGCGGCGCCGCCCTGGCGGGCGCTGGCGCGCTGGCGCACCTCCACAAACACCAGCGTGCCATCGGCCTCGCGCATAATCAAATCGACCTCGCCGCCGCCCCGGCCCGGGGTTTTGAAGTTGCGCTGCACCAGCGCCAAACCGTGGCGCTGCAAATGCGCCAGTGCCATGTCTTCTGCGGCGTCGCCCAGGCCCTTGGTTGTGGGCTGGGCGGGCACCGGTGCCACCTGTTTTCTGGAAAACCACATTGTCTGCAAGCACTCCATCCCTGTTGGCCGCCGCGCGCGAGGCAGCCGCTCACCAGCATTATCCGCAGGGCGCGCTCTATATGGTCGCCACCCCCATCGGCAATCTGGCTGACATTGGGCTGCGCGCCTTGCAGGTGCTGTCGCTGGCCGACACCGTGGCCTGCGAAGACACGCGCCACACCGCTGGCCTGCTGCAAGGCTACGGGCTGCACAAGCCGCTGATGGCACTGCACGAACACAACGAAGCCGAGGCCGCACAAACCGTGGTGCAGCGCCTGCAAGAAGGCCAGCGCGTGGCCTATGTGAGCGACGCTGGCACCCCTGGCGTGAGCGACCCTGGCGCGCGCCTGGTATCGGCCGTGACGGCCGCGGGCCTACGCTGCGTGCCCATTCCGGGCGCGAGCAGCATCACCGCGCTGCTGAGCGTGGCGGGCTCACCGCGCACCGGCGGCTGGGACGGCCGGTTTGTCTTTGCCGGTTTTTTGTCGCCCAAGGCGGCCGAGCGGCAGCGGGAAGTTCAGCAGATGGGCGGCGACGCACGGGCCTGCGTGCTGCTGGAAGCACCCCACCGCATTGAAGCACTGGCCAAAGACCTGGCCGCCCTGGGCGAGCGCATGCTGACCGTGGGGCGCGAACTGACCAAGCAGTTTGAAGAGGTGGCGCACCTGAGCGCGGCATCGTTTCCGGCCTGGCTGCAGGCCAATGCCCACCGCACGCGGGGCGAATTTGTGTTGCTGGTGCACCCGCAAGCGGCCGACAAGGCCGACACGGGCACGCTGGACGCTGCCACCCAGCGCACGCTGGACGTGTTGCTGGCTGAGTTGCCGCTGAAAACCGCCGTGAAACTGTGTGCCGAGATCACCGGCCAGCCGCGCAACACCTTGTACGAAACGGCCCTGGCGCAGCGCAAAAGCCGGCAGGCTGAAGAAGACTGAAGGGCCGCAAGTCGTGTGCGGCGCATCAAAGCACCGCACACACCGCCGTTTCAAGGCAGCATGCGCGCCATGGGGTCGTTGCCCGAGCGCGGTGCGCCAGTGGTGCCAGGCGCGGCGGCCTCGGGCACTTCGTGGGCCTGCACGTCCACCACATCACCCAGGTCGGCCCCACGCGCAGCGGGGTGGCCGGCGCCCGCGCGGCCTGGCCACACACCGCCCGCGTAGCGCTGCGAGGTTTGCCGAAAGTGGTTGAACATGACCACGGGCGCTGGCTTGCGCCCGGTCACCAAGGCCCATAGCGAAGCCACCAGCACCACAACCAGCACCGCCAGCAAGAGGCTCAGCACAAAAACGGCGAGCGCCAGGCCCAACGCCAGTTTGAAGATGCCGCTGACCACACGGCCCAGAAAATCAGAAAAACCATTCATAGTAGAAAGAGCCCGACGGGCCAGTGGAGTTCCACAAGGATCGGCACAAAGCGAGCCGATTTGTCCAACAATGGACCGCTCAGAAGCCCAAACGGGTATTACATGGGGACAAGCGCCCCGGTTGCAAGCATTTTCTGGAATCTGCCATGGCCCTTGCCCACCCCGAACGCCTTTACCGGCCACTGTTGCTGCTGGCCTTGGCCCTGCCCCTGGCGGCCCAGGCGCTGGAACTGTCCGACGTGGCGCTGGAAGGCGAGTTGCGCTTTTTGAGCGAACGCCCCGATCCCGGCGCCTACCACTACGCCTCGCAGGTGCAGATCAGCGACGACAGCCTGTCCAGCGGCGTGGTGCAACTGACCACCTGCCACCACCAGCTGGACCCCAACGCCAAGATCGTGATCGCCTTCAACCCCCAGCGGGTGCAGCGCATTGAAATTGCGTCCACCGAGGGCGTGGAGCGTGCGCAGGTGCAAGGCCACATGGTGGAACTGACCCAGGTCAAACGCGGCGGCAGCGCCTGCATCAACCTCACGTCCAAAGCCCTGGAGCAGGTGGACGCACACACCTGGCGCCTGCACGCCGGGCCACTGATGCGGCGCTACCTCGACGGCTACCTGCCCATGCAGGCCCGCCTGGCCTTTCAGTGGCCCGACGGCCTGCTGCGCCTGAAAGGCACCCAACCTGCCGGACAACCCGGCGTCACGGTGAACAACAGCAGCACCGGCGCGCAGCTCGACCTGGTGTTTGCCGGGCGCATGACCGCCACCCTCGACCTGGTGCGCGGCACACCCTGAACACGCCGCGCTGCGGCGTGTCATGCGGTTGCGGGTGCCGGCTGCTATGCTGAGAAATGCCGCACGCATTCGACGTGTGGCTTTTTACTGCCCGTCATGAAACCGATTTACCAATACTTCTTCCGCGGCCTGATCACGTTTTTGCCCTTGGCACTGACGATCTACGTGCTGTTCCTGTTTGTCACCTGGACCGAGGGCGTGGCCATGGCCCTGATCCGCCCCGTGATTGGTGACTTTTACCTGCCCGGGCTGGGCATTGTGCTGGGCGCCGGACTCATCATCGGCTTGGGCTTTCTCATCTCGCAGCCCTACACGTCGCGCCTGCTGTCGTGGGTGGAACTGCCGTTCACCAACCTGCCGGTGGTGAAAAGCATCTATTCGTCGCTGAAGAACTTTGCCGACTATTTCGCCCCCCACGAAAAAGACGCCCAGCAAGTGGTGCTGCTGCGCATGCCCGGCGGTGAACTCTCCACCGTGGGTCTGGTCACGCGCCAGTCCATGAAAGGCCTGGCCCGGGGGCTCAACGAACTGGAAGACCACGTGGCGGTGTACCTGCCCATGGGCTACATGATCGGCGGCTACACCGTGTTTGTGCCGCGCAGCTGGACCACGCCCATTGACATGACGGTGGAAGAAGCCATGCGCTCGGCGCTGATCGCCTTCATGTCGTCCAACCGCAGCGAAAAAATCGCCGACAAAACACCTATCCAGGAAAGCGCCCAACCATGAGCATCCGCCACCTCGACGCCCTGTTTGCCCCCGCCTCGGTGGCCGTGTTTGGCGCCTCCGAGCGCCCGGGCAGCGTGGGTGGCACGGTGTGGCGCAACCTGCTGGGCGACGGCACCAGCGGCTACCGCGGCCGGCTCTACCCGGTCAACCCCAAGCACAGCCACCTGAACGGCAGCACCGCCTACCCCAACGTGGACGCACTGCCCGAGGCGCCCGACCTGGCCGTCATTTGCTCCCCACTGGCCACCGTGGCGCCGCTCATTGCAGCGCTGGGCGCGCGTGGCACGCGGGCGGCCATTGTGGTCACCGCCGGGCTCAGCCAAGCGCAAAAGCAGGCCATGCTGGACGCGGCCAAGGTGCACACGCTGCGCATTCTCGGCCCCAACTGCATCGGCATGCTGGTGCCCCACCTGGGCCTGAACGCCAGCTTTGCCCACATCGGCGCGCTGCCGGGCGACCTGGCTTTTGTGTCGCAGTCGGGCGCGCTGGTCACGGCCATGCTCGACTGGGCGGGCTCGCGCGGCATCGGGTTTTCGCACTTTGTCTCGCTGGGTGAACGCGCCGACGTGGACTTTGGCGACATGCTCGATTTTTTGGGCACCGACCCCAAAACCCGCTCCATCCTGCTTTACATCGAAAGCATCGACGAGGCACCCAAATTCATGTCGGCAGCCCGCGCAGCCGCCCGCAACAAGCCGGTGATCGTGGTCAAGGCCGGGCGCTCGGCTGCTGGCCAGCAGGCCGCTGCCTCGCACACCGGCGCGCTCGCCGGTTCTGACGCGGTGTTTGACGCGGCCATTGCCCGCGCCGGCATGCTGCGCGTGGACACGCTGCACGAGCTGTTTCTGGCCGCTGAAACCCTCTCGCGCTTTCGCGACGGTCCTTCTGGCCAACTGATCGTGCTCACCAACGGCGGCGGTGCCGGCGTGATGGCGGCCGACGCCGCGGCCACCGAAGGCGTGCCGCTCGCGCCGCTGGACAGCGCCATGCTGGCCCGGCTGGACGCCGTGCTGCCCGCCAACTGGTCGCGCGCCAACCCCGTGGACATCATTGGCGACGCACCCGCCGCGCGCTACCAGGCCGCGCTGGAAGCGCTCTCGCACGAGACCGACAGCGCCGTGCTCTTCATCCACGCGCCCACCGCCATCGTGCCCAGCGCCGAGATTGCGCAGGCACTGCTGCCGCAAGTCACCGCGCAGCCCCGGCGCGTGCTGGGCTGCTGGCTGGGCGACGCCGCCGTGGCTCAGGCCCGCCACACCTTTCGCCAGGCCGGCGTGCCCGACTTCAACACCCCCGAAGAAGCGGTGCGCGCGTTTTCTTTTCTGCGCACCTACCGCCTGCACCAAGAAGCGCTGCTGCAAACCCCACCGGCACGCAGCGCCGCCCAGCCGGTGGACTTGCCGCGCCTGCGCGCCATCGTGGACGCCGTGCTCAGCAGCGGGCGCGAACTGCTGACCGAGCCCGAAGCCAAAGACTTTCTGGCCGCCGCCGGGCTGCCGGTGGTACCCACCCAAATCGTCGGCACCGACCCCACTGAAGCCGTGGCCGCCGCCGACGCCATGGGCTACCCCGTGGTGGTCAAAATTTTGTCGCACACCATCAGCCACAAGAGCGACGTGGGCGGCGTGCGCCTGAACATTGGCAGCGCCAACGAACTGCGCGAGGTCTGCACCAGCATGCTGGCCCGGGTACGCGAACTGCGGCCCGACGCCGACGTGCAAGGCTTCACAGTGCAGCCCATGGTGCGCAAAAAGCACGCCCACGAACTCATCATCGGCGCCAGCGTCGACCCCATTTTTGGCCCCGTCATCTTGTTTGGCGCCGGCGGTACGGCGGTGGAAGTGCTGGCCGACCGCGCACTCGCCCTGCCCCCGCTGAACACCCCGCTGGCGCTGGCGCAAATCAACCGCACCCGCATCGCCAAGCTGCTGCAGGGCTACCGCGACGAACCCGCCGCCGACACCAACGGCATCGCCCAGGTGCTGGTGGCCGTGTCGCAGTTGCTGGCCGACGTGCCCGAGCTGGCCGAACTCGACATCAACCCCCTGCTGGCCAACCACGAAGGCGCCGTGGCGCTGGACGCGCGCGTGCGGGTGTCGGCCGCGCGCCCGGCGGGTGCGGCCCACTTCGCCATCCAGCCCTACCCGCAGCATCTGGTGGAAAGCTGGGCCTGGCAGGGTGAGGCGATCACGCTGCGCCCCATTCGCCCGGAAGACGAAGCCCAGCACCGCCGTTTTCTGGAGCAGCTGGACCCGGAAGACATTCGGCTGCGCGTGTTTTACAGCCGCCGCAGCATCGAACACAGCGAGCTGGCGCGACTCACGCAGATTGACTACGCCCGCGAAATGGCCTTCATTGCCACCCGGCCCCTGTCCGATGGCAGCGAAGAAACGCTGGGCGCGGTGCGCGCCTCGGTGGACCCGGACAACGAAACGGCCGAGTTCGGCGTCATCGTGCGCTCCGACCTGAAAGGGAGCGGCCTGGGCCACCGGCTCATGAGCAAAATGATCGAGCACCTGCGCGCGCGCGGCACACAGCGCCTGGTGGGCACGGTGCTGCGCGTCAACACCGGCATGCTGGAACTTGCGCAGTCCCTGGGCTTCCAAGAACGCAGCGACCCTGGCGACCCGGACGACCACCAGGTGCGCTACGTGTCGCTGGAACTGCAAACCAACACGGAAGCCCGCGCTGTTTGAACCTGAACGGCCGCGGTGAAACCCATTGAAGGAGCCCGCCATGCCGACATTGCCCAGCCCCTCGCGCCGCCACCTGCTGGTGGGTGGCGCTTCCGTGCTCGCCGCCACGGCCGCACCCGTCTGGCTCACGCCTGCACTGGCACAGCCCAGCTTGCGGCCCACGCCCAGCCAGACCGAAGGCCCGTTTTACCCCGTGGCCCTGCCCGCCGACAACGACTTTGACCTGCTGAGCAACGGCCGCGCCGCCTACGGCAAAGGCCAGCCCGCCTGGGTCGAAGGCCTGCTGACCGACACGCGCGGCGTGCCCGTGTCGGGCGCCGTGGTGCAAATTTGGCAGTGCGACCAGGCCGGCCACTACCACCACCCCGGCGACGGCAGCAAAGCCGACCCCGCCTTTCAAGGCTTCGGCCAGGTCACCGTGGGGCGCGACGGCCGCTACCGCTTTCGTACCCTGCGCCC
Organism: Hydrogenophaga sp. L99; assembly: GCF_058731905.1. NCBI lineage: Bacteria > Pseudomonadati > Pseudomonadota > Betaproteobacteria > Burkholderiales > Comamonadaceae > Hydrogenophaga > Hydrogenophaga sp. L99. Next base: position 3,295,473 of record NZ_CM178972.1, read on the forward strand.
CGCGCCGTACAGCGGGCGCACGCCGCACATCCACTTCAAGGTGCAACTGGACGGCCAAGACCTGCTCACCACCCAGCTTTATGTGGCCGGCGACCCCGGCAACGAACGCGACTTTCTGTGGCGCCGCCTCAATGCCGAAGGCCGCGCCGCCTTGACGGTGCCGTTTGTGCCCGGCGATGACGGCGCGCGGGCCACGTTTCCCATCGTGGTGCAGGCTTAGGGACTCCCCCCGCGCCGCCTGCGGAGGTTCTATGCTTTTGTCAAGTGCAGGCAAGCACCCGCGAAGGATCAAACGGCTTGCCGGTGCGCCATATGGCAAAGGCAATGTGCAACAGCTTGCGCGCCAAAACCACCAAGGCCTCTGTCGTCTTGAGTCCCCGATCCCGCAGCCTGCGGTACGTCGGCGCAAAGGTCTTGGTGTGACAAGCAGACATTGCCGCGAGGTACATCTGCCACCTCAGCGCTGGTTGCCCTCTCTTGGACAGCCGCCGGCGCCCCTTGCTGCGCCCCGAATCACAAGCCCGCGGGTCCAGTCCGCTGTAGGCCACCAAGGCCTCGGCACTGGCAAACTCCAGCTGCGCGAGCAAACTGGTGAGCAGCGCACTGGCCTGCGGACCAACCCCCACGATGCTCTGCAACAACTCACGCTGGTGGCTCAACTGCGCATCAGCGTTGAGCAACTCGGCGATGCGTCGATCAATCGCCTTGAACAACGCAGCAAAGGCCGCATCGAGCTGGGCCACTTCGTTGGCTATGGTGGTGTCGCAGCCTTGCAAGGACTCACGCAGCGCGGTGCGCTTGGTCACCGCCGTCCAGCGCTGGCCCAGCAACTGCTGCACCTGGCTGAGCAGTGCGCTGGGGGCGCGCCATGGGCGCAAGCGGCTGTGCTGTTCAGCCAGGTAGCGGGCGATGACGTGCGCGTCGACCCGGTCGGTCTTGGCGCGTGCGCCCAACGCCTTGGCGTAAAAGTGAACGTCCCGGGCATTGAGCACGTAGACGTGCAGGCCCGCTGCACTGGCGAGCTGGACCAGCAGCTGGTGATACCGGCCGGTGGACTCCACCGCCAGACGGGTGTGAGGGGGTAGCTCACGCAGCCAGGCGCTGATGGCCTGGGTGTTGTTGGGAATACAGCGGCAACCCGCTTGAGCGTGGACGGCGACCACCAGTTCGGCTTTGGCCACATCCGCGCCGACAAACATCATGGGTACTTGCATGGAAGGCTCCTCCAAGAAAGAATGACGAATGTTGGGGTGGATATTCCCGCCAGCCGCGTTGGCTTGCTCAAAGATCGGCGCTGCGGTGCCGCTCAGTTCCTTATCGACGCTGGAAGGCGGGGTGGGGGCAATCTCCGCCAGTCGGTCTGCGCCGAAAGCCGGTCGTTCAGGCCCTCCACCCCAACACCTCAACCATACAAGCCGGTTCCGCGGCATCCTGGATATGGGCACGTCGCGCCGGTCAGGCGTTCAGCCGCCGAAGGCTCAGCGCCTGAACATCTCCCGCTCCCACCCAAGGCTTTGCACCAGCCACTAAGCTCGCCCCCATGGATTCTTTGACCCAAATCGCCCTCGGCTCGGCCGTCAGCGTGGCCGTGATGGGCCGGCGCACCGCTGTGTGGAAAGCCGCCCTGTGGGGCGCTGTGGCGGGCACCTTGCCCGACCTCGATGCGTTCATCGACCACGGCAACGCCATCCTCAACATGACGCGCCACCGCGCCGAAAGCCATTCGCTGCTCCTGCTCACCCTGGCATCGCCGGTGCTCGCGTGGGTGGCGTCGCGCGTCCACCGAAACCCCAGCACGCCAGCAGCAAGCGGCACCCTGCAACACAGCCCACAGCAAGGGCCAACGTTTTTGCGCTGGTGGCTCGCCCTGTGGCTGGTGCTGTTCACCCACCCGCTGCTCGACACCATGACGGTGTACGGCACCCAGTTGCTGCAGCCGCTTTCAGACTATCCGTTTGGCGTCGGCAGCATCTTCATCATCGACCCGCTCTACACCGTGCCGCTGATCGTGGGCGTGGTGGCTGCGTTGCGGCTCAATAGCGTGCGTGGCCTGCGCTGGAACCTGGCCGGTGTGGCCCTGAGCACGCTCTACCTGGCTTGGAGCTTCGGCGCCCAGCAATACGCCACCCAGTTGGCCCGCGCCTCACTCGCCACGCAAGCCATCAGCGCCCAAGGCCTGCTCGTCACGCCGTCGCCGTTCAACACCGTGCTCTGGCGCCTGGTGGCCACCACGCCCACGCAATACCTTGAAGGCCACTATTCGCTGCTCGACAACGGCCGGCGCATCACCTGGACCGCGCACGACCGCGGTGCAGCGCTCATAGAGCAACACCGCAACGAACCGTCGGTGGCCCGCATGGCGGCGTTCACGCACGGGTTTTACAGCCTGTCAGAAACCGACGGCCGCCTGTTTGTGACCGACCTGCGCATGGGCCAGGAACCGGCCTACACCTTCCGCTTTGACCTGGGCAGCGCACCCGCCCGCGCCAACGGACAGCACCTGCCGGTGCAGCAAAGCATGCGCCCCGACCTGGGCACCGCCCTGCCCTGGCTGTGGCAGCGCATGTGGGGCAACGACGTGGCGCTGCCGCGGTTGTAGGGGCTGGGGCGGCAGCTGCAGTTTTCATAAGCTTCGCAAGCGCAGAGCCCCCACCCCAACCCTCCCCCAGAGGGGGAGGGAGCGAACCGCTCTTCACCCTTCATGCAGCCAAGGGACGGTTTCTGCGCATGGGCCCCTTCCCCCTCTGGGGGAAGGCTGGGATGGGGGCCGTCAGCTCAACAGCCCATCGATTCAAAACCGCTGCCGCACCGCCTCAAGCCATCCAGAACGTGACCGCAATGATCACCACGCCCAGCGCCAGGTTGATGCCGACCGCCGTGCGGATGCTGGTGAGCGCGGCGCCGCCGGCAGGCCAGTCGCTGGCGGCCACGGCCTTGGTCAGGCGCTTGAACAGGGCAAACCGGATGTGGCCAAAGATCAGCATCATGATGATGCCGAGCGTGGCCATGATGGTCCAGTTCAAAGGCATGGCGAAGCCCAGACCGGCTTGCACCGACTCTTTGGCCACGCGCCCGATCATCCACAAGCCGCTGGCCAGCACCACCCCAATGGCCACCAGCACGGCGGCAAAAAAGCGCTGCAGCGTGGCGTGCATCAGGCGCACACGCACCGGCGCTTCAAGCTGCATGGCGGCCGGGCGCAGGAAGAAGTGGGCAAAAACCATGCCACCGATCCACACCACAATGGCCAGGACGTGAAGCAGCTTGAGGGTGGCGTAAATCATGTGAAGGCTCTCGTTGAGGGTGAAACAGGTTTTTCAAATCGCACGACATGTGCGGCGAACAAGAGGGACCCACGCGCTGGCAAAACGTTCAACGGCGCGGTCCCAAAGGGGGGTTCAGGCGCTCACGTCCGTCAGCACGCCGTCCTGGCGGCGCTGCAGCCGGTACGGTGGCAGGCCCTTGAGCATGCGACGCCCATACGACTGGCGCAGCAGCCGCGCATCGTAGCAAACGACCACCGCTTCGTCGGTCTCGGCGCGGATGGCCCTACCCGTCCACTGCAAAAGCCGAGCGCCGGTGGCGGGCACCACCAGTTCGCTGAACGGGTCGCGGCCCTGGCTTTTGAGCCAGTCGGCGCGGGCCTGGCCCACCGGGTCGCTGGGCGAGGCAAACGGCAGCTTGGTGATGAACACCCATTCGCACAGCTCGCCCGGCAAATCGAGCCCTTCGCCAAACGACTGCAGGCCAAACAAGATGGATGCGCTGCCCGCCGCCACGCGCTCGCCGTGTTTGCGCAGCAGCTGGGTGCGCGAGGCATCGCCCTGCACCAGCACCTTGTCGCGCAGGTCTCTGTGCAGGCCGCGTTCCAGCAGCTCTTGCGCGCGCCGCATCAACGCTTTGGACGTGAACAGCACCAGCGCCCCGCGCCGCACCTCGGCCAGGTCGGTCATCAGCGCGTCGAGCATTTCGCGGGTGTAGGCCTCCACGTCTTTCGGGTCGGCCTGGGTTTGCACCACCACCAGGCGGCCCTGGCGGGCGTGGTCAAACGGGCTTTGCACTTCGCGCGCCACCACCGCGTCGTCGTAGGCCAGGCCCGACTCGTGCAGAAAATGGTCAAACCCGCCACAGGTCACGAGCGACGCCGACGTGACCACCGCCCCGCGCACCTTGCTCCAGAGCTGGTTGCGCAGCAGGCTGCCAGGCTGCAGCGGGCAGGCGTGCGCGGTGAGCGTCACCAGCCCGTGGCTGATGCCCGCTTCAAGCCACTTGGCCAGCGGCGCCTGCCGGGGCTGGCCGGGTTCGCCAGACGCCGGCTCTTGCAGCCACAGCGTGGCGGTTTCTTGTGCGCTTTGCAGGCGCGGCGCCAGCACGCCCAGGCGGCTGTAGAGCTTGGCGCAGCGGGCGGCGTCGCCCGGGTTGTCGCGCGCGTTGGCCTTGAGCTGGGTGGCCAGCGCTTCAAACACCTTCAGCAGCGCGCTGGCGTTGGCTTGCAGCCGGGCCACGGTTTCCAGCCAGTCGGGCGGCAGCGCGCCGCCTTCAAAGCGGTCCACCACCGGGGCGCCGCCGTCGGCAAAACCACCCTTGGCGGGCCCGCCGGCAAAGCCACCGCGCCCAGCCGCCCGCGCCGGGGCGCGGCCGGTCAGGGCCAGCCAGTCGGGGTTGTCGCCCATGCGTGCCATGGCCATGCGAGCCAGCTCACCTTGCGCAGCTTTCAGTTCGCGCGCCAGCGAGGCCACGTCGGCATTGGGCGTGTGCTGCAGCGCGCCGGCCACCTCGTCCACCGCGCGCGGCAGGCGGTCGAGCCACTGGGTGCGCATCAGGTCCATCGAGGCGGTGAACTGCCCCTGCGCCACCGCGCCCAGGTGGTGCGCCTCGTCAAACACCAGGTAGCAGTCTTCCGGGGCGGGCAGCGCGTGCAGGCCCAGCGTGGCCAGCAGCAGGTCGTGGTTGACCACAATCACCTGCGACTGCGCCAGCTTGGCCCGCGCCTGGTAGTAGCTGCAGCTGTTGTAGCTGGGGCAATGGCGCGCGGTGCAGCTGTGGCGCTCGGCCGCCACGGGGCTCCACACATCGCCCTCGGGCGGCTCATCCAGACGGTCGCGGTCGCCGTCCCAGGCGCCGCTGTCAAGCTGGTGCGTCCACTGCAGGTATTGCTTGGCGCGCTCGCCCCAGCGCTCGGCCATGCGGGCGCTGGCCGCCGCCTGCGCCACGGTGTGCGCCGCCACGCCCGCGGCCGATTCGTCGGCAGCCGCCGGCGCATCGTCGCTCTCAAACAGGTCGGCGCTGGCCGCGTCGCCGCCGCTCAGCTGGTCCAGCTTGAGGCGGCACACATAGCGCCCGCGCCCCTTGGCCAGTGAAAACGTGAACGGCTCGGGCAGCGCCGCCGCCAGCGCCGGCAGGTCTTTGGCAATCAGCTGCTCTTGCAGCGCCACCGTGGCGGTGGAAATGATCACGCGCTTTTGCTGCGCCAGCGCCAGCGGGATCACGGTCGACGCATACGCCGCCGACTTGCCCACGCCCGTGCCGGCCTGTACCACCGCAATGCCGCGCTCGGGCAAACCGGCCTCGCCACTCACCGAGCCGTCGCCCAGGCTCACGCCGCTGAGCGTGTGGGCAATGAGTGCGGCCATTTCACGCTGCCCGGGCCGCGCCCGAAAGCCGCTGGCGTGCGACACCATGTGGTCAAACGCGGCCAGCGCCAGCGCCTCGCGCGCCAGCGGGCCAGACGGCAGCGCCTCAGGCGTTTCAGAGTCAGCGGGGGTGGCGGTGGGTTCAGGGACTTGAGACATGCGGGGCTGACAACGGGGCGAACGAAAAGGCGAAACGCCGGACGGCGGGTCGAGCGCGCATTGTCCCAGACCCATGCCAGCGCTGCTCCCGGGAACGCCAGGTCAGCCCAAGGCTTCCAAACGCTGCGCTGTCAAATGAGCACCGTCCAGGTATTGGACCAACACGGCCAGGTCCGCCGCGCGCACACCCAAGCCTTGAAACACCGTTTTCCATTGCGCCACTTGCTGGCCAATGTTGGCGGCCATGCTGCGCGCAGCAGCGGCGCTGAGCCCAAACGCATGGGCTTCGGACAAGGCGTTGGCGAGGCTGGCCTCATGGCCTCGCTGGCCCACGCGCATCTGCTGGTAGCCCAGACCTTGCGCGGCGGGCAGCACGTCGAAGGCCGCAGACAAGGCATAAAAACCATCTGTACCGCGCACCAACGCATGGTTTTTTTCGTGGTCGTCCGTGTTGTCGATCAAGATATTGAACACCATGCGCCTGAACAGCTCCTGCTGCTGTGCGCGCACCTGCTCCGGGCGGCCCAGGCGCCGCAGCAACTGCGCCAGCTCGGGGTACCCCATGGGCTCACCCGCTGCACGCAGCGCCACAAAGGCCGACTGCACATGCAGGCGGCGAGCGCCCTCGCGGTCAAACCGGCGCACGGCCACTGCGTGCCCTTGCGGCAAAGGCAGCGCCCGGGTCTCGGCCGTTTGAATGCCGCACAGCTGGGCCAGTTGCATGCTGGCGTGCTCAATCAGCGGCGCGTCCAGCTCACCGCCGTCTGAAAACTTGACCACCCAGGCGTGTCCGTCCATGTGCATCAAAGACTTGGGCCGCGCCCCGCCCATGCTCACACCCGGCTGCAACAGGCGGCGCTGTTGTTCGTTGAGGGCGTCCCCCGCCATCACGCGCTGCACGGTGCGGTGCAAGTCGCTCAGCGCATCAAAGTTCGCCATCACCGCCGTGGGTGCGGGTTCATACACCCCGTCCTGCAACGAAACGCCCAAGGCCCCAAACCGGTCATCGCCCGCGAAATACAAATACTCGAGCAACGACAAGCGGGCAGGCCGCTCAAGGAGCCGAATCACGCGCTCGCCCCATTGGTCTGGCCGGGCGTCGTCCACCGCACCGGCAGCCGTGTCGCGCTCTGCGGACAGGTGCAAACCGGGCTGCAACGGCAGGTCTTCGCTCAAGGCAAAACCGTGCGGCCCCGCCAACCAGCCCGGTGCGTAGCTCAGACCCACCTTGCGGCGGTTGTCCTGCAAACTTAAGGTGCCGATGCGCTGCGGGGCCGCCGGGTTGGCCAGGTACCACAGGCTCATGCTGTCTTGGGCTTGGTACGGCATGCTCACACCACCTCTGCCGGTTTGCGCGACATGCGCCGCCCCCGCTGGCGCACGGCTTCAAGGTCTTGCTCCAGGGCATTCAGATCGTGCGCAGGCGCAGCCACTTCGGGCAAGGCGGCGTGGCGGCCCATGAGCCACAACGCCGTGGCGTACACCCCTATGCCCACCGAAGGGTCGCCTTTTTCCATGCGGATCAATGTGGGCACCGACACCGCCATGCGGCTGGCCCAGGCGCGCAGGCTTTCCCTGCGGCGCTGGCGGGCCAGCGCCAGGTTTTCACCCAGGTCGCGCAGCGCCTTGGCGGCCGACGCGGGCAGCTGTTCGGCCGCAGCAGATGGTTTTGGCATAACGCAAACTTTAACAGAATACGTTTTTTGTGTCGTTTTGATTTTTCAGAAAAACCATAAGGCCGAACCATGCGCATTCATAATGCACACACCCGCAGCCCCCTCCCGCATGACGCTCAACCCCCTCGTCCTCTCCCTCGCCCTGGCAGGCCTCGCCCTGCTGGGCGCGCGCCAGCTGCTGCGCTGGGGCCTGGCGCCCACCGCCACCGTGGCCGGCACCCAGCCCGCCGAGCTGGGCTTGCCAGCCCGCAGCGTGCACCTGAACGGGCCCAACGGCCTGCGCCTGTTTGCCTGGTACCTGCCGCCGCTGGCGCAAGCCGGCGCAGCGCCCGCCGTGGCGCTCATGCACGGCTGGGGCGGCAACGCCAGCACCCTGCTGCCCGCCGCGCAGGCCCTGCACGCCGCCGGTTATGCCGTGCTGCTGCCCGAGTCGCGCAACCACGGCCGCAGCAGCCGCGACGACCACAGCTCCCTGCCCCGCTTTGCCGACGACCTCGACCGCGCCCTCGACTGGCTCGCCCAGCAACCCGAAGTGAACGCGCAGCGCCTGGCCGCGCTCGGCCATTCGGTGGGCGGCGCGGCGGTGTTGCTCGTGGCATCGCGCCGCCCCGGGCTGGCCGCCGCCGTGAGCGTGGGCGCGTTTGCCCACCCCGAACAAGTCATGCGCCGCTGGCTCGCCGCCTACCGCGTGCCCTACTGGCCGCTGGGCTGGCTCATCAACCGGTATGTGGAATGGGTCATCGGCACCCGCTTTGACCGCATCGCCCCGCAGGCCACCCTGGCGCAAGCGCGCTGCCCGGTGTTGCTGCTGCACGGCGCACAAGACACCACCGTGCCCCTGGCCGACGCACAAACCCTCATCGCCCAGCGCGGTGATGCCAACGCCCGCTTGCTCACCCTGGACGGCACCCACGAAGCCTTTGCAGACCCGGCTGCCGCTGAACGGGCGGTGCTGGGGTTTCTGGCTGAAAAGATGGCGGCGTAACGATTCAACCTACCAAGAGCCTGCACGGCATCGGTTTCAACCATTGCATAGATGTAGCCCAAGAGCTACACTTTGCCGATGCAAGTGGAAAAGACCGACCAGTACCGCGACTGGATTGACGATCTGAAAGACCGAACCGGGCGGGCGAGGGTGCTCATGCGCGTTGATCGCTTGATCCATGGCAATGCGGGCTCTCACCGCCATTTGACGGAAGGCGTCTCGGAACTCAAGATCGATGTTGGTCCCGGCTACCGGGTGTACTACTCGCAACGCGGTAACAAGATCCTTTTGCTCATCGCAGGCGGCGACAAGTCAAGCCAGACCAAAGACATCGCGCTTGCTCTGGAACTCAACCGAAAATTTGTGGAGTCGTCATGACAAAAAATGCCACCAAAGCGCCTGTGAATCCAAAGACCTCGGCCTACGACGTATCCGAACACCTGCGCACACCCGAAGAGATGGCCGCCTACCTCGACGCGTGGTTGGATGAAGCACCGGAAGACGCAGCCGGCATTGCCCGCGCTTTGGGCGACATCGCGCGGGCAAAAGGTATGTCACAAGTAGCCAAAGACGCCGGCCTGAGCCGCGAGAGCCTTTACCGCGCCCTCAGTGCTGAGGGCAACCCCAGCTTCGCTACGGTGCTCAAGGTGGCCAAGGCTCTTGGCGTCAGGCTTCACGCACAGGCAGTGCCCACGGGCACTTGATCCAGCAGGCCGCTGCGCCAGACACCGCCCGCCGAAGCGCCGGGCCGGGCTCCCTTCCCCACTGTAGGAGGGCTGGGGTGGGGGCTCTCCCCGGTTGGCGGCTTCAGCGCGCCAAAACCAACCCCTTAAGCCTACCGGCCACCGCGCCTGCACGGCCCGGGTGGCTACCGCCTTTCAAGCCAACAAATCAGCGCGGCACGCGGTGCAGCGCACAAATCTTGTTGCCATCGGGGTCGCGCAGGTAGGCCAGGTACATCTGCGCGCCGGGGGTGCCGCGCAGGCCCGGCGGGTCTTCGCAGGGGGTGCCGCCATGGGCCACGCCGGCTGCGTGGAAAGCGTCGGCCTGCTCGGGGGAATTCGCATTAAAACCAATGGTGCTGCCGTTGCCGTGGCATGCGCTCTCGCCGTTGATGGGCGTGGTGATGCCAAAGGTGCCCGTGGGGCTGCGGTAGAAAAAGCGGCTGCCGTTGGCCACGCCGGGGCCAATGCCCAGCGTGCCCAACACGGCGTCGTAAAACTGGCGGGATTTTTCGAGGTCGGCCGTGCCGACCATGACGTGACTGAACATGGGTCTGTCTCCTGTTGTTGGCCCACAGCGGGGCGGTGTGAAAACGCGGCCCGATGTTACCCGCCAACCCCACGCACCCCCTGCCCGCCAGCGCCTTGTCCCCATAGCCCGGCGGCCTTGGTAGCCTCACTGCCCCTGGCCGAGGGCGAAGCCTTTCACGCCATCAAAGGTGCACAGGTTTTCGGTCTTGATCACGTCCACGCCGGCGTCGGTCAGCGCACCCAGCAGGGCCACAATGTCGCGCTGCGCCACCTCGCCGCCGTCGCTGGCCGCCACGAAACGGCAGCGCCAGTGGTCGGTGCAAAAGGTTTCGGGGAAGCCGCCCGGCCACACCTTTACACCCCGGTTGGTGATCATCTGCAACGCCAGCGCGGCGGTGTTGCTGGCCTGAAGCTGCACGGCCAGGGCGTCGGCGCTCAGCGCCGACTGGTGCACAAACACGTCCACCCCCACCACCGCTTTGCGCGCCGCTGGCGCCCGCACATACAGGGGTTTGGCTGCCGTGCCCGGCGGCAGCGCAGCAGCCTGCTGGTAACGCACCGGCTTGAACTGCTGGGGCAAACGCCCCAGGCGCTCAATGATCGCGTCGGCAAAGTCCATGCTGCCAAACGGCAGCGGCAGCCCGGTCTTGACCGCACCCGCTTCGCCGCCCTGCAAGTCGGCGGTGAACACGCCGTCTTCCAGCGTGCTCAGCCAGGCGTTGTGGATCTGGGCCGCCACCTCGGGCTGGCCAATGTGCACCAGCATCATCACCGCGCCCAGCAGCAGACCGCTGGGGTTGGCAATGCCCTGGCCGGCAATGTCGGGCGCGCTGCCGTGGATGGCCTCAAACATCGCCACATGCTCGCCAATGTTGGCGCTGCCCGCCAGGCCCACGCCGCCGGTCATTTCGGCGGCAATGTCGCTGATGATGTCGCCGTACAGGTTGGGCGTCACGATCACGTCAAACAGCTCGGGCCGCGTGGCCAGCCGCGCCGCACCAATGTCGATGATCATGTGATCGGTTTCTATTTCGGGGTATTCCACCCGAATTTCGTCGAACACCTGGTGAAACAGGCCGTCGGTCATCTTCATGATGTTGTCCTTGCTCATGCAAGTGACCTTTTTACGGCCGTTCGCCCGCGCGTACTCAAACGCGTAGCGCACGATCTTTTCGCAGCCCGGGCGGGTGATGAGCTTCAGGCACTGGAACACCTCGTCGGTCTGGCGGTGCTCAATGCCCGCGTACAGGTCTTCCTCGTTTTCCCGCACGATCACCAGGTCCAGCTTGGGGTGCTTGGTGGCCACAAACGGCGCGTAACTCACGCAAGGCCGCACGTTGGCATACAGTCCCAGCGTCTTGCGGATGGTCACGTTCAGGCTCTTGTAGCCGCCGCCGCTGGGCGTGGTGATGGGCGCCTTCAAAAACACCTTGGTGCGGCGCAGGCTGTCCCACGACTCGGGCGCAATGCCGCTGCTGTGGCCCGCCTGGTAAAGCCTTTCACCAATCTCGATGGTTTCGGGCGCAATGCGCGCGCCGGCCGCCATCAGCACCTTGAGCGTGGCGGCCATGATCTCCGGGCCAATGCCGTCGCCGTGCGCCACGGTGATCGGCACCAGCGTGTCGGCCGGTGTCTGAGCGGTGGCCTCGGCTTGGTTCAGCAGGTCTTGGGGGGTGTCGTTTTTCATGGTGTGTCCTGGGTTGTGCCCAGCGGCTGCTAGGGGGTAGCCGCACTGTAGGCAAGACCACGCATTAAGAAAAATACTTTTTTTTCATTGAACACATAGACCAAAATCTATGCATTCAACCCACCGATCCACCCCGCCACCCGCCCCATGCCCACCGCCATCAAACGCCTGCTGCGCACCTCGCCCCAGCAACTGCGCGCCTTCGAAGCCACCGCCCGGCTCATGTCGGTGACCCAGGCCGCACGCGAACTGCATGTGAGCCAGCCCACCGTGAGCGTGCAGCTGCGCGAGCTGGCCGAGCTGGTAGGTGAACCGCTGTTCGAGCCGCTGGGCCGGGGCATTCGCCTCACGCCGGCGGGCGAAGCGCTGCAAGCCACCGTGACCGACATCGCCGCCTGCTGGCAGCGCTTTGAAGACCGCCTGGGCGACCTGCACGGCCTGCTGCGCGGGCGCCTGCGCATCGCCGCAGTGACCACCGCCGAATACTTCGTGCCCGACCTGCTGGGCCCGTTTGCCGCGCTGCACCCCGGCGTTGAAATTGACCTGGCCGTGGAAAACCGCGACCGCGTCATCGCCCGCCTGCACCGCCAGGCCGACGACCTGGCCGTGATGATGCTGCCGCCCGCCGAACTGCCGCTGCAAAGCCTGCCGTTTCTGGACAACCCGCTGATCGTCATCGCGCCCAGCAGCCACCCGCTGGCCCACAGCCCGCAACCCCTGCCCCTGAGCGCGCTGAGCCAGGAACGCTGGCTCATGCGCGAAGCCGGCAGCGGCACCCGGCTGGTGGCCGAGCGCCACTTTGCCGACCACGGCTTCGCGCCCCGCATCGCCATGAGCCTGGGCAGCAACGAAGCCATCAAACACGCCGTGGGCGCCGGCCTGGGGCTGGCGGTGGTGTCGGCCCTGGCGGTGGAACCGGCCGGCGCGGCCTCAGCCACCGCCGCCGGCGCGCCCTGGGTGCGCCTGCCGGTCGAAGGCTTTCCCATCGAACGCCAGTGGTCGCTGGTCTGGCGCAGTGACGCGCCGCTGGCCGCGCCGGCCCGGCAACTGGTGGCCTACCTGCAAAGCGCGCAAGAGCCCTTGGACAAGCGCGCCGCCGGGCGGCAGCCGCACTGAGCGCTCAGCGCCCGGCCAGCCGCCCCGTCGCGCATGGGTGCCACACGCGGGCCAAGAGCGGCTGATGGGGCATGCCCTGCTGCAGCGCCTTGGCCTGAAGGTCTTGCCAGTCGCCAGTCGCCCGAAGACAGGCGGGTGCTCACCAGCTCACCAGCTCGCCTTGCAAGGCGGTGGCGCGCGCCGCCGCTTTGAACTTCGCCAGCTCGGCCTTGGTGGCGACCGACCTCAGCGCGCCCTTGTCGAAAGCGGCCATCAGTTCGAGTTCACAGGCATCAGTCTTGGACATGGGGTCGTCCTTTGTCAAATGGTCTCTGGTGTCATTGCTGCGGCAGGGGGTTGTGATTTAGTCACCGCATCGAACATACGGGGCCGTCTGGCATGACTGGCTTACCATGCACTGCGTTTCCGCACGGTCGCGGAAAGAATCCAGGGAGGACCAAACATGAACACACTCAGCGTGCACCGCATCGAACCGCGCATCCAGCTAGTGCGCGGCGTCAAAGTCATCATCGACGCCGATCTGGCCGAACTCTATGGCGTGCCCACCAAAGCACTGAATCAAGCGGTCAAACGCAACGCCAGTCGCTTTCCGTCCGATTTTCTTTTCCAGCTAATTGAGGCTGAGAAAACGGAGGTGGTCACAAACTGTGACCACCTCGCCAAGCTCAAATTTTCCAAAACGCTGCCCCACGCCTTTACCGAACACGGCGCCATTCAGGCCGCCAACGTGCTGGCGTCGGCCCAAGCCGTTGAGATGGGCATCTATGTCGTGCGTGCTTTCGTCAAGCTGCGCGAAGCGGCCATTGAACACCGCGACCTCTCCAAAAGGCTTGATGGGCTGGAGGAGAAAACCGATGCGCTCGCGATGGACCATGACAGCTTTAGCCGCAACACCCGCCTCCAGCTCAGGCAGGTGCTCGACGCTCTGCGTGAACTGACCACGCCGCCCGAAACGCCCAAGCGGCCCATTGGTTTTGTGCCGCCCGAGGACAAGGGCGCCGTCAAGACGCCCAAGGCCCAGCGCAAAGCCTAAGCGTCAGCAATTAGTCCCAGTTGAGCAGACCCGCAACGTTTCGCCTCAAGCCTCAATAGTGACCACCTCCCGGACCCACGTCAGCGGATTTCGAACAACGCGCTTGAGCGCAATATCTGGTCGAACTTTCTTCACACGAGAGGCGAATTTCTCGACCGTTTCCTGTGGTGTACTCACACCAAATATCACTGCGGCGACTGCACCTTGGATTTTGATTTTGCAGTTGGCTTGCCAATTGCCCTCAAACGGCGGAGCGGTCTGCAAGACGGACGAAATGCGCCACTCTTCCTCACCGCGCCATTCACGAGATTTCATGTAAAGCACTTGTGCAAAGGCCTCTTCGTTCCTATCGACCGGATTGATTTCCGGCACATCGTCCGAGTAGCGGACCGGGTGAAGAGCCCCAACGTGCCACGACTTGTCGCATCGATATTCAATGCAAATTCCCGCGTGATCTGCAGCATGGCCGTCTGCGTCTTTGTGCTTCGCGTAGTTGGCCCACATGGAAAAGTTTGTCGGACTGGTTGTAAAGCAGGCCACACGAAGGACGTGCATCAGACAGTGCCTCGTGTAGTGAAAAACGTGATCTGGGGGAACAAAATTGTTGTCCCGCAATTCTTGAAAGTTCTTCTGCGCGATCGCCATCACGGCCTCGTCAGACAAGAACGGCTGTGATTCACGAATTCCCCGCCAAAAGTACGCGACCATGTCCTCGCCGTTCCCTGCGAAGCGCAGGTGAAATCGGGCCTCATCTGGATCGTTCAAGTCCTTCAAAGCGGACAGGTAGATCCCGTCCTGAGCGATCTCGAAATCGATGAGTCGATCCAACGTGTCCGGCGCTACCGTCCTGTACCGGAACAGTGCAAATGGAAACTCCCCTTGATAGGTCAGGTACGACTTTTGATAGGTATTTCGCTCAGTCCACTGTGTCATTTTTTCCATATTTTTTTTCGAAAACCCTAGCCCGGCGCATCACCCGCGCCAGGCGCCGCCCACTTCGGTGTCCACCCGCTGCGCACGGCCCAGGGCTTCCAGCGTGTCCAAAATGCGGGGCAAGCCTTTCTTCCACGGGCCTTTGCCTTTGAAGCTGGCTTCAATGGCCGCCAGCGCCAGCGGGGCCGGGCTGGCGCCCAGCAGCTGCGCCACCGCGCGCACCTGCTCGGGCAGCGTGGGCGGCCAGGGCTGGGTAATTGTGGTGGTGGCGGCTGCGGGCGGGAGCGCTGCGGCGGGCTGGGCGCTGTCGTCAGCGCTCTCGCGGGTGTCTGCGCGGGTAGCTTCGGCGCGGGACTGTGCTTCGGCCTCGCTCTCCACACCGTCAATGCCCGCCTGCTCGCCGCCCCTTTCGGGCTGAGCCTGGATCCCCGATCGCCCTGAGCCTGTCGAAGGGAGCCCTTGCGCCGTTTCGGCGGCCGCGCGCCGCGCCGGGTCTTGAAACTCGGGGCGCAGCCAGCGCACGGTGCCCGCCGCTTCTTCCGCCGCGCGTTTCGCGTTCAGCGCCACCAGCCGCTCCAGCAGCGCCTCGGTCCACGCGGCGCGGGCGGTTTCATCGGCCCACGGCACGGCGCCCAGGTCGCTCCATCCGTAGGCCATCAACACCGCCGCGTCCAGCTCGTCGTGCAGGCTTTGCAACACGCTCACCAGGCCCTGCTCGTGCAGGGTTTTGTCTTTGGCGCTGAGCGGCTCGTGGCGGCGCAGTTTGTCGAGCACGTTGTACAGGCCCGTGAGCGTGACGGTTTCAAACCCCGCCTGCCGCGCCTTGCGGTGCGCGTCCAGCTGCTCGGCGAGCTGGCGGATGCGCTCGGTGAGCGCGGGCGTGAGGCCGGTGTCGTCGCTGGGGAAGGGAAATTTCTCGAAGCAATCGCTGTGGTTGTACGTGGAGTCGTTGCCAACACCCAGCCAGCCACCCACCCGATTGGCGAACGCGACATGAGTCTCGGACTGCAAGATGCCCAGACTCAAAGCGTCTTCAAGCGCAACGATCAACACCTTCGTTTCTGGCAGAGCATCTGCACTGACCAACTGAAAGACGCGATGCCGTGCGGTTCTTGAGGTCACGATGAAATGACGGAGCCCGTTCAACGCATCTCGAAACTTAGATCGCGTTTCGGCATGGCGCCACCAATTCACGCGATAGGTCTCTCTGGGGTTGTGATCGCGTTCAGGCTTCACGCGATCCATCAACCATTGGTAAGCATCTGGGTACTTGCCCCGCAGCTCCTGCTGGTCAAGTCCGAACGTGTCGATCACGTACTGCTCGCGCATGTTTTGCGTGAGGTCCCGGCCGGTGAAGTAGCGTTTGAGTAGCGATGCAGATGAAGTGGTCTTCATCGCAACCGCATCTTCTGCCAATACCAAGAAGCCTTGCCCTGACAACTGAACACCCGGACAAGCCAGCCCCTTGTTGGCTCGCAGTGACTGCATGGCCGTCGTGTCTGCGCCCACAGCGAGGTCCGCTGCAACCTTGCCTTCCAGGCGATCAAAGCTCACATCGAAAGCGCCGTCATCGAGCGGCTGTTCAGCGGTCGAGCGAAGTTCCACGCCTGGTTCACCGCTCCGTCGATCCACCACCGACATGGCGACCCGAACTTGTGCGCCGTTCCCGCTGTCCACCCATGGGTGATCGGCGATCACATAGCTGAGTCGCAGCTCCTGCGCGAGCGCATTCTCAATCACGGTGCGATTGAACGACTGCGTGATGGAGTTCGTGGTGATCAGTCCGCTTACACGTGTCTTTGCGCCAGCCACCAGCGCCGCAGCACGGCTCCACCAATACATGACGAAATCGGCGCTCTCGGGCACATCCGGCCACGCTGCGCGCAGCGACTCCACATAACCGTCGCCCAACGCGGCGCGCATGCGCTTGTTACCTATGAACGGCGGATTCCCAACGATGAATTCCGCCGCCGGCCACACGGCGGGGCGCGGGTTCACATAGGCCCACTGCACCACCTGCGCGGCTTCATCGGGCACGGGCTCGGCGGTGACGGGGTGGGTTTTGAACGTGGTGCCGTCCCAGCGGGTGATGGTGTTGCCCGCAGCGTCCAGCGCGGGTTCGGCGCGCTCAAAGGCCAGCACGGCGTCGCGGTGCTCGATGTTGCCGTAGTCGTGCACCACGGGCTCGGCCACGCTGGCCAGGCCGCGCGTGCGCACATGCCATTGCAGCCAGCCGATCCACAGCACCAGCTCGGCCAGGGCGGCGGCGCGCTGGTTCAGCTCGATGCCGCGCAGCTGTTGCAGGGTGACGGTTTCGCCTTCCAGACCCAGCTTGTCTTGCGTTTCGCCAAAGGCTTCGAGCTGGTTCATCACCTCGCCTTCCAGGCGCTTCAGGTGTTCCAGCGTCACATACAAAAAGTTGCCGCTGCCACAGGCCGGGTCGAGCACGCGGGTGGTGCAGAGCTGGTGGTGAAAGCGGCGCAGCTCGGCGCGGGCTTCTTCCAGTTTGGCTTCGCGCTTTTTGCCGTCGAGCCCGTCGGCCTCGCGGGCGAGCACCACGGCGGCGGCCTGGGCGTTGGCCCAGTCGGCGCGCAGGGGCTCCACCACGGTGGGCAACACCAGCCGCTCCACATAGGCGCGCGGCGTGTAGTGGGCGCCCAGGGCGTGGCGCTCGGTGGGGTTCAGCGCGCGTTCCAGCAGGGTGCCAAAAATGGCGGGCTCCACCTCTTTCCAGTTGGCGCTGGCGGCGCGCAGCAGGCCGTCGATCTGCGTGGTGTTGAGCGGCAACACGTAGCCGTCCACCCCGGCGCCTTTGAAGAGCTTGCCGTTGAAGCGCAACACGTCTTGCGCAATGGCCGCGTTGAAGCCGCCCACGTCCATGCCTTGCCAAAACACCTTGAGCATTTGCGCCAGGGTGGCGGGCTGTTCGCGGTAGGTTTTGAGCAGGTGGGCAAAGCTGCCGGTGTCCGTGGCGCCGGGCTGCTGGTTGTCGGGGAGCAGGCCCACGTCTTCGGCAAACATGCTGAAGAGGCAGCGGGTGAGAAAGGCGGCCACGGGCTCGGGGCGGTGGCCGGCGGCTTCCAGGCTTTTGGCCAGGTTGGCCAGCTCGGCGGCCACGGCGCGAGTCACCTTGGCGCTGACGCGCGAAGGGTCGAGGCTGAGCGGGTCGGTCCACAGCGCTTTGAGCCGCGCGCGGATGGCGGGGTCGGCCAGCTGCGCCAGGCGGATGCGGTGGCTGCGCGGGTCGGGGTAAGGCGTGTAGGTGGCGCCGCTGCGGGTGAATTCGGCGTAAAGCTCGATGACGTGGCCCACGTCGACCACCACCACAAAGGGCGGGCGGCCCTCGGTGGCCGGCAAGGCTCGGGCGTAGTTTTCGGCCTGGGTTCGGGCTTTGAGCAGCGCGTCGTCAAAGGCTTTGGTGGGCGCTGCACCGGCTTGCTGGGCGGTGATGCCGGCCTTGAGTTTTTTGCTCTCCCAAACAAAGTGGCCGCGCTTGTAGCAGTCCACCCGCCCGGCGCTGGTGGAGCCGTCGCCATGCTGGAAGGTGATGGGCCGCTCAAACTGGTAATGCGGCTCGTGCGTGGGCGGGGCCACGCCCAGCAGCGCGCACAGCTCAATGACAAAGCTCTGCGAAGTGGCCAGCTCAGAAGCGGCCACGCCGTGCCAGCGCTGAATGAAGCCTGCGGCCGCTTCGGTGGCGGCAGCGGTGACAGCGCTGTCGTCGGTGGTGGGGGTCCCTGGGGGGTTTTTGTGGTGCATGGGCTCCGATGATAGAAGCCGGGCACGGTGGTTAGCCCTTGTACGGGGCTGCGTTCAGCGGGTGAACACTTTCAGCGCGTCAATCCACAGCGCCAGCGCACCCAGCGCAAAGCCCAAAACACCCAGCACCAGACCCAAGCCCGTGGCACCGCCACCCAAAGCCATCACGGTCAAACACAGGGTGAAGAGCGTCAGCTTGTACATAAGACCCATGGTATGCGATGACCATGAAAGGCGGAACGGAGCGGAGGTATGGGCGCGGCCCCCATCCCAGCCTTCCCCCAGCGGGGGAAGGGGCAAGATGGGCTACGCGGAAATCAAGCGCCGGGTTTGCGTCGACGGGTGGACGGGGCGAGCGGCGGTGTGGCGGGTGCAGCTTTGGGCCAACGCGCTGCGGCCGACCCGTAGACCACACCGTCTTCACGCTTGTCCACCGCGAGCACGAGCACGACGAGCTGGTGGTCTTCGACTGCATAAACCAAGCGCACGCCCTGCTTCAGCAGCTTGATCTTGTGGCAACCAGCCAGCGTGCCGTGCAGCTCACCGCCAGGAACATGAGGGTTGTCCAGCCGCTTGGCGAGCAGTTTCTTGAGTGGGGCTCGTACGGACCCGTCCAGCGCGTTCCATTCGGCCAGCGCTTCGGCTTTGAAGCGCAGCGTGTAGCGGTGGGTGGTGCAGCCCTCAGAGCTGGTCAAGGCTGACCTCGACCGATGGAGACTTGTCGGCCAGACGGGCCGCAGCTTTGCGGTAGAGATCGCTGTCGGCCAGCTCTTCCATCATGGCTTCGAACAGCTGGGGTTCGATCATGTAGAAGGCGGGTCGATTGTGGTTAAGCACTGCCACGGGGCGGTTGCGGGACTCGCGCAGGATGGCGGCCGGATTCTTTTTGAACTCGGACATGCTCACAGACAAATTGGCGTGGACGGATTCCATATTTAGCTCCAGTAATGACGCTAATTTTGGCGCTTAAAAAACACAGCGTCAACCGGGACGCAAAGCCAATACGGGTCGCTGCCTCAGCGCCCCAGCGTGGGCGAGGCCCATTGCTTTTGCTGGCGCTCGTCGCTGGCGGCTTCGGCTTCTATGCTGTCTTGGGGCAGTTGCTTCAGGCACTCGGCGTAGGCGGCCGGGTCGAGCGGTTGTGCTGGCGCTTCGGCAGCGGCAGCGGCAGCGGTTTGGGGCGAGCGGCCGTCCCACACAAAGCGGTTGCCGTGCTGCACCGGGTCGGGCTCGCAGTCGTTTTTGTACAGCGGTGGGGCTTCAGCGGTGTAAGCGTCAAAGACGATGGTTTTTTCAAACACCAGGGGCTTGCCGTTGGGCGTGGGCGGCAGCGACGGCATGCGCTGCACGGCCTGGCGGGCGCGTTGTTCGACAGCGGGCGAGGTGGTCCACAGGGTGTCGAGCTGGGCGAGCTGGCCGCTGGGCGCGATTTCGATGCGAAAGCGCACGGCCCCTTGCTCGGGGCCTTCCAGGGCGGTGCCCATCATGCTGCGCACTTGCTGGCCCCAGTTGTGGCGGTAGCGCTTGGCGTTTTTGAGGGTGTAGGCGGCGGCCATGGCCCACTCTTCGGCGGTGGGTGCGGGCGGCGCGTCCATGTAAGCCTGGCCGGGTTGCGGGGTGGCCAGGTCGGGCGCGTTGGGGGCGGGCGGCTCTGGCTTGGCGGGGGTCGCCAGGTTGGGTGGGGTGGCTGGCGGCGCGGGCTTGGGCTCGGGCTCGGCCGGGGGCGGCTCGGCGGGCAGCATGTTGGCCAGAAAGACGACCGCTTCGGGTGGGGGCTCCGGGCGGTCGGGCACGGAGGGGCCGGAAGCCCGAATGAGCAGCCCTGCGGCGGCGATGTGCAGCGCCAGCGACAAGCCCAAGGCCCAGCGCTGGTGCTTGCGTTCGGGCGCGGGGGCGTCTGGGTCAGCCATGCAAGGGCGTGCGGTCACTGGCCGGCCCTGGGCTGTGCGGCGCGCAGGCATGTGAAGGGCGTTGGCCAAGCGCCGGTGCGGCGCAGCGTGGTGGGGACATAAAATGGCAACATTCTAACGATCATTGGATTGTATTCATGGATGAACGCGGCCTGAAAACAGCCTTGTACGAACAGGTGGCCCGGATCGGCAAAGCCTTGGCAAGCCCCAAGCGGCTGGAGCTGCTGGAGGCGTTGGCACAGAGCGAGCAAACCGTGGACGCGCTGGCGCAGCAGCTGGGCATGGACATCCGCCTGACGAGCGCCCACCTGAAGGCGCTGCGCGAGGCGCAGCTGGTGGAGGGCCGGCGCGAGGGCAAGTTTGTGGTGTACCGGCTCACGGGGGCCGATGTGGCGGTGCTGGGCGTGCAGTTGCGCGCGGTGGCCGAGGCGCATTTGCTGGAATTTCAACGCGCTTTTGCGCAGCTCGTGCAGGCGCCGGAGCAGATGGAACCGTTGGACCGCAAGGCCCTGATGGCACAGGCGCGGCGCGGCGAGGTGGTGGTGATTGACGTACGGCCCGCGCACGAATACGCCAGCGCCCACCTGCCGCATGCGCGCAGCGTGCCGCTGGACGAGTTGCGCCAGCGCCTGGCCGCGCTGCCCAAAGACCGCGAGATCGTGGCGTATTGCCGGGGGCCGTTTTGCCTGATGTCGGACGCGGCGGTGGAGCTGCTGCGCGCCGAGGGTTTCAGGGCCCGCAAGATGCTGGACGGCGTGAGCGAATGGCAGGCGGCCGGGCTGGCGCTGGCGGTTTGATGGACTTCATCGACTTGGGAGAAACCGGCATGGCATTTGAAACCTGGGTGATGGCCAACGAGCCGCTGATCCGCATGGGGTTTTTTGTGGGGGTGTTTGCGTTGGTGGCGTTGTGGGAAACAGCGTCGCCACGCCGCGCCCTGCTGCTGAGCCGCAGGCAGCGCTGGACGGCCAACCTGGGGCTGGTGCTGCTGAACACGGTGGTGGTGCGCCTGATGTTCCCGCTGGCAGCGGTGGGCGTGGCGGCGCTGGCGGCCGAGCGGGGCTGGGGCTTGCTCAATCTGTACGCCGTGCCGCTCTGGCTGGCCGTGCCGCTGGCGGTGGCGGCGATGGACTTTGCGATCTGGCTGCAACACGTGATGGTGCACGCCGTGCCCGCGCTGTGGCGGCTGCACCGGGTGCACCACGCCGATGTGGACTACGACCTGACCACCGGGGCGCGCTTTCACCCGCTGGAGATCGTGCTGTCGATGGGCATCAAGTTCGCCACCATCGTGCTGCTGGGGGCGCCGGTGTTGGCGGTGCTGGTGTTTGAGGTGCTGCTCAGCGCCTGTGCCATGTTCAACCACGGCAACATCCGGCTGCCCACGCGGGTGGACCGGGTGTTGCGCTGGTTTCTGGTGACACCGGACATGCACCGCGTGCACCATTCGGTGGAAGACGACGAGAGCAACAGCAATTTTGGCTTCAACCTGACCTGGTGGGACCGGTTGTTGGGCACCTACCGCGAGCAGCCGCGCGCAGGCCAGCTGGGCATGACCATCGGCATTCATGACCACACCGACCCGCACGAGGTGGCGCGTCTGCCGGGCCTGCTGAGCTTGCCCTTCAAGGGGCCGGTTACCGACTACGCCGTCAACCGCCGCCAATACGGTCCCAAAGCGGCACCAGACGCCTCCGCGCCCACAGCCCCACCCCGGCAAAAAACGCCATGAAGCGGAAGCCGACCCGCGCGTGTTGAGACAGAAACGCGTCGAAGCTGCACCGCTCGACCGCGTGCGTGATGTCCGCGCCGGGGATGTCGTAGGGCGTGGCGCCCGTTCCAGCAGCAAACCTCAGCACACCGGCTGCCGGCGCCTACAAAAATCCAGCGGCCGGGTTGATGATGCCGCTGATGAGCCACAGGCAGGCGATGCGGTCGATCTTCGGGCGTTTGCGGGTGATCCATTTCATGGTGCGGCTCCTTTGGATTGGGTCGGGCGGCCATCGGCCTGCCAGCTGTGAATGCCGCCGCGCAGGTAGCGCGCGTCCATGCCGGCCGCGCGCAGGCGCAGCGCTGTGGCACGGCTCACCTCGTGTCCATGGACGCAGTAGACGATCACGGCGCGGTCGGTCGGCAGCTCGGCGGCCCAGGTGCCCACGGCGGTAGGGTCGCGCCAGCGGGCGCCGGGGATCACCGTGCCCGCCTGCTCGTACACGCCGGCTCGGCGCACATCGATCATCACCGCGTCACCCACCGCGTCGGAGGTCACGCTGTGAGCCTCGCTCGAGGCGTGCACCGCCAGCTGGTAGCGCGCGTACACCAACGCCCAGTCGATCTGGGTCATGAAGGCTTCGACCTGGGCCGCTGCGTCTGGCGAGGGCTTGGGATCGTCCATCTCCAGCATCAGGATCGGCGAGCCCTCCTGCGCTGGCGTTTTGTCCGTCACCCACCAATTGATCAGCGTGCCATCGCATGGCTGAAATACCAGCTGCATCTTGCCAGCCCTGCCCGCAGAGCCCTTGGCGCCAGCCGCAAATGCCTCGCGCCATCTTTGGACGCTACCGAAGTTGGCGCTCAGGGCCAGGGTGCATGCGGGTTCCATGGAAGCTCCTTGGGTGAATCAAGAAAACAAATGGCTGGCTGCAAGCCCGGTCACCGCACAGGCGCCGAGGAGCTGCAGTACACCCACCTTGTAGCGAAACAAGGCCACCGCAGCGCTCGCGGCGATGGCGGCGGACACGGCATCGAAGCGCCCGTTAAAGCCCTGCGGCCACAGCACGTGGTACGCGAAGAACATGGCGAGGTTCAGGATCACGCCGACCACCGCGGCGGTGATGGCCGAGAGCGGCGCGGTGAAGCCCAGCTTGCCGTGGGTGGCCTCGACCACCGGGCCGCCCACCAGGATGAACACGAACGACGGCAGGAAGGTGAAAAACGTCACCACCGTGGCGGCCAGCGCACCACCGAGGAACAGCGCATCGGGCCCGAGCACTTCTTTGAGCCAGCCGCCCACGAAGCCCACAAAGGCCACCACCATGATGAGCGGGCCGGGGGTGGTCTCGCCCAGTGCCAGGCCGTCGATCATCTGCGGGCCGCTGAGCCACTGGTGGGTCTCGACCGCACCCTGGTACACGTAGGGCAGCACGGCGTAGGCGCCGCCGAAGGTGAGCAACGCGGCCTTGGTGAAGAACCAGCCCATGAGCGTGAGCGTGCCTTGCAGGCCGTTGACGGCCACCAGCAGCGCCATGGCCAGCAGCCACAGCCCCAGGCCGACCGCGAGCACCTTGGCCAGGTGGCTGCGCGAGAAACGGGCGTGGGCCGGCGTGGGCGTGTGGTCGTCGATCAAGGCTGGTCCATAGCCTTGTTTGGCACTGCCATGCCCGCCACCCAGGGCAAACACGGCCGGCCAGCGCTGAGCGCCGTAGTGACCGATGAGCGCTGCGGCCAGCACGATGGCGGGGAACGGTGTGTCGAACGCAAAGATGGCTACGAACGACGCGGCAGCGATGCCCCACATCCAGCGGTTCTTAAGCGCCCGCGTGCCGATGCGGTGGGCGGCGTGCAGCACCAGGGCGGTCACGGCCGGCTTGAGCCCGTAAAAGAGCCCGGCCACCAGCGGCACGTCGCCAAAGCGCAGGTAGATCCAGCTCAGGGCGATCAGGATGAACAGCGAGGGCAGCACAAACAGCGCGCCGGCCACGATGCCGCCCCAGGTGCGGTGCAACAGCCAGCCGATGTAGATGGCGAGTTGCTGCGCCTCGGGGCCGGGCAGCAACATGCAGTAGTTCAGCGCGTGCAGGAAACGCTGCTCGCTGATCCAGCGGCGGCGCTCCACCAGCTCGGTGTGCATGATCGCAATCTGCCCGGCCGGGCCGCCGAAACTGATGAAGCCGAGCTTGAGCCAGAAGCGGAAGGCCTCAGCGAAGCTGACGGCGGCGGGTGCGGCCAGCGCTTCGATGCCCGCTTGGGCGGGTGGGGTTGTGGGGGTCATGGTGCGGTTACCGTCGAAGGCGAAGGCGCGGCGTACAAGGCATCGAACACGGCAGCTGCGGCGGCGACCAGCGCGTCGTCGTCGGCGTGCAGTTCGCGCAAGCCGCCCAGCACACCTTCCAGACCCGGCGCCTCCGGCACCGGAATTCCGCCCGCGTCCAGGTAGTGCACGGCGCCGGCGATGCGCTGCAGGCGGGCGTCCGCATCGAGGCCGAAGGCGGCGATCAGCACCTCGAAGCTGACGCGTGCGCCCACGTGGGTGAAGCGGGCGCCGTCGAAGTCGAAGCCCAGCGCACCGCGCGGCGCGGGCGTGCTGCCCGCCGGGTCGGGCAGCCAGACGAAACGGGCCTGCGGATCGATGAATCGCCGGATCAGCCAGGCGCAGGCGAGCCGGTCCACCCAGGGCCGGGCGCGGGTGGCCCAGCGCTTGCCCTGGAACTTGCGCCGGTCGAGCCGCTCGATGCCGTGGTCGCGCTGGGCCTGGGGCTCACCGCGCGAGAACCGCGCGTCCAGCGCGAGCCGCAGCGCATCCAGCTCGGACTGGGCCTGTCCGGCGGCCGCGCCGGGGTAGTAGTCAATCCGGCGCAGCGCTTGCAGCGCCTCGGCCACCGCGCGGCCACGCCGGCGCGCCTCGGTTTCGCTCAGCGCGGGCAGCTCCTCCTGCAGCGCGGTGGCGGTGTCGCGCCACAAGGCATAAACCTCGGTGCGGTCGAACAGCGCCAACAACTCGTCGCGCTGAGCATCGCCTTGCGGCGAGAGCGACAGCACCATGGCCGAGCCGCCGTGTTCGCGCACCTCGGCGGCGAGCGGCTCAAACAGCGCCGCGTGTTCTGCAGGGAGCAGGTAGGCACCGTCGCGCAAAGCACCGCAGCCCAGGTTCTTGAGCGCACGCCAGACGCGCACGCGCACCGCGTTGGGCTGGGTCGGAAGGGTGAGGATAAGGATGGCCAGCATGGATTGAAATATATATCACAAAAAAAGTAACGTATATATTAATACCTCAGGCAAGAGAAAAGCACTGAAGCTACGGTGTCACTCGCACCGCCGCCCCCGGAGGGACTCGCGCGAAGCGCGGCGGGTGTATTTCTCTCAATGCCGGTGCGTGTGGTGCACATCGGGCATGTGCGGGTGGCTGTGGCGCAGCGGGCTGTGGTGGTGCGGGTGGCTGTGTGCCCCGGTGGGCATGGGGCTGTGGGTGTGCAGGTGGTGACCGTCGTCGTGGGTGTGGGCGTGCTCGTGGTCGAGCGCTTCGTGGCTGTGTGGGTGGGCGTGTTTTTCGGCCAGGTGCAGCACAATGCCGGCGGCCATGAGGCACCCGCCCGCCAGCAACAGCCCGCTGCCAGAGCGCTCGCCCAGGGCAAAGGCACCCAAGGCGCCCACAAAGGGGGCAAACGCAAACACCGAGCCGGTGCGCGCGGCGCCAAAGTTGCGCTGGGCCAGCAAATAAAACCGCAGGCTCAGCCCATAGCCAGTGGCGCCCACGGCCAGCAAGGCCAATGCGGGCAGCAGCGCAGGCAGCGGCTCGCCCCAGGCGAGCGCGAGCGCGGTGGTGACGCTGGCGCCCAGCGCGGCTTTGACGAGCACCACTTGGCCGGGGTCGCGGTCCGCCACGCCGCGCGAGAGGGTGTTGTCGACCCCCCAGGCCACGGTGGCCACGGCCACGGCGAGCAGGCCGAGCAACTGCACCTGGCCGGTGAGACCCTGGTCAATCACCAGCAGCGCGCCACCGGCCAGCAGCAGGGCCACGGCGGTTTTCACCCGCCCGTCCAGCACCTCGCCATACCAGCGCCAGGCCAGCACGGCGGTGAACACGGCTTCAAGCGTGAGCAGCAGCGAGGCGCTGGCGCCGCTGGTGCGCTGCAAGCCCCAGGCCAGCGCCACCGGCCCCACGACGGCCCCGGTGGCGACCATGGCGAGCAGGCGCGGCATGTCGCTGCGGCGCAGCGGGGCTTCGGCCGCCGCGCCCCGGCGCAGCCACAGGGCCACCAGCGCCGCGCCGGCGTAAAGCAGCGCGGCCGTGCTGAACGGGCCGAGCCCTTGGCCAAAGCGCTGCACCAGCGGCGTGCTGAGGCCAAACAGCGCGGCGGCCAACAGGGCCAGCGCGCCGCCGCGCAGGGCGGGCGAGGCGCCGACGTTCACTGGCCGGTGTGGTTGGCGGCAATGAAGTTGCCGGGCTGCGAGAAGAAGATGTAGAGCGTCTGTTTGGTGGCGTCAGCGGCGGCGGGGTTTTTGAAGGACAGCTTCCATTCCTTGCCCTTTTTGCCGTCGACCAGTTCGGCCTTTTCCAGCTTGACGGCCTGCCAGGAGGCTTCGAGCTTGCCGGCTTTGATGAGCGCGGCCTTGCGTTTGTCGCCGCAGGCGGTGACCACGGCTTCGGTGGCGGGCTTGTTGCCGTGGAAGTGGCAGCTGCCGCCCACGTCGGCCAAGGCGGCGGGGGCGGTGAACAAGGAGGCCAGCAGAGCAGCGGCGGTGAAGATGGTTTTCATGATGGGTTCTTTCAAGGTGTTGGGGTGTGGGACTGGAAAAAGGGACCGGGGTTCAGAGGCCGTTGCGGCTGGGGTCTTCGGTGTTTTCGACATCGAGGTCTTCGTGCGCGTGACGGTGTTCGGCGGCGGGGAAGCGGAAGTCGTCCGGGTGGACGTCGTGCTGGTAGCCGTGCAGCTGGGTGAACAGCAGGTAGAAGCCAGCATAAAACAGGGCGAGGTTAGCGGCGTAACTGAAGCGCTTGAACGAAGGCCGGTGGCGCCACAGCGACAGCGCACCCACCATGACCACCAGCGCAGCGATTTGGCCCAGCTCGACGCCGAGATTGAAGCTGAGGATGCGCCCCAGGATCTCGCCTTGGTCGTCACCCAGCGGCAGCTGCTGCAAGCGGGTAGACAAGCCAAAGCCGTGCAGCAGGCCAAAGCCAAACACCATCCACAGCAGGTTGGGTGACGCCATTTGAAAGTGCTTTTGGAAGCCGCCGTTGTTGTCAAACGCCTTGTACATCACGCTCAGCGCAATGATGGCGTCCACCAGGTAGTAGTTCCAGGTGATCTGCAACAGGGTGGCCAACACCAGGGTGATGCTGTGCCCGATGGTGAAGATGGTGACGAACTTCACCACGTCTTTGAACGTGGCCAGGAAGAACAGCACACCGAACAGAAACAGCAGGTGGTCGTAGCCGGTGAGCATGTGGCTGGCACCCAGGCCCACGTATTGCAAATAACCGCCGTCGAGCATGCGCTGTTTGTCGGCGTCAGAAATGCCGTGGGCCAGCAAGGCCAGCGGCGCGAGGGCGAGCGACAGCCAGACGGCCGCGCTGCGCAGATGAGAAAAAGTCATGGGAATCCTGTGGAATCTGAAGGGGAAGCCCGCCGCCAAGCGGGCGGCAAGGGCACACCGCGCGAACAGTGCCGCGCGAAAACCGATCAGACCCAGCGCTGGGGCGGCCGCAGCAGGCCCGCCAGATCGGCCGAAGGCGGCTGCACCGTGGCCCGGGCCTGTGGTGCACTGCGCGGCAAGCTCAGCACCGCCAGCGGTGCTGCCACCGGCAAGCCCTGAAACTGCGCGCCTTCGCTGGCGTGCGTGTGGTGAGGGCCGTGGCTGGCGTGGGCGGGTGCCTCGGTGAAATCACCGGCCAGTTGCAGGTTGGCGTCCACGTCATGGCCGCGCGCATCGTGCTGGCTGTGGTGCTGGTGGTGCACGTGGTCCAGGCCATGCGCCACCTGGTGCGCCAGGCGCTCGGCCTGCCCCGCCCGCTGAGCGGGCAGCGCCCATGCCACCGACTGCAGCAGCAGACCGAACAGCAAGAGCCAGGTGGTGAGGGTGGTTTTCACAGCGCGCAATTCTATCGGTGCATGGCCCGCTTGAATATAAGTAATTACTCAATTACATTAACGCCATGTCCCACAAACAACCCACCCACACCCGCCAGGCCGAACTGGTGGCGGCGGCGCTGGCGCTGGCAGCCCACCGCAGCCCCGCCACCGTGACCACCACCGAGCTGGCGCAGGCGGTGGGCATCACACAGGGCGCGGTGTTTCGGCACTTTGAAAACAAAGAGGCCATCTGGCTGGCGGTGATGGACCAGGTGAGCGAGACCTTGCTGGCACGGCTGCGCGAAGCCGCCAGCGCACACGCCCAGCCGCTGGCGGCACTGCGCGCGGTGTTCATGGCGCATGTGGACTTTGTGGTGGAACACCCCGGCGTGCCGCGCCTGATTTTTCAGGAGCTGCAGCAGCCGCAAGACACCCCGCTGAAAGCGCGCGTGCGCCGCCTGATGCACGAATACCGCTTGCTGCTGATGCGTTTGCTGCAACAGGCGCAAGACCAGCAGGCGCTGCAAGCCGGCACCGACTTGCAAGCGGCGGCGGTGCTGTTTGTGGGCTCGGTGCAGGGGCTGGTGATGCAGTCGCTGCTGAGCGGCCAGGTGGGCGCCATGCGGGCGCAGGCGCCAGCGGTATTTCAACTTTTGCAACAGGCCGTGGCCGCCACAGGCCACACCCCCAGTCACCAGGAAACCCCATGACGATGAAACCCCAAAACACCCGCCGCCTGCTGCTGGGTGGCCTGGCGCTGGCCCTGGTGGCTGCGCTGGCTTATGTGGCGCTGCGCACCGGGCCGCTGGCGCCCATCAAGGTGCAAGTGACCACGGTGAAAAAAGGCAGCGTGGCGCCCGAAATTTTTGGCATTGGCCAGGTGGAAGCCCAGCGCAGCTGGATGGTGGGCCCCACGGTGGCCGGGCGGGTGCGCTCGGTGCAGGTGGACGTGGGCGACACGGTGCAGCCCGGCCAGCCGCTGGCTGACATGGACCCGGTGGACCTGGACCAGCGCCTGGCCGCGCTGGACGCTGCCGCGGCGCGGGCGCAAAGCGCCTGGCAGGCGGCGGCGGCTCAACTGGCCGACGCGCAGGCCCGGCGCGCCCTGGCCGCCAACAACCTGCAGCGCAACCAGGACCTGGCGCGGCAAAACTTCATCAGCAGCGGGGCGCTGGAAGCGCGGGTGCAAGAGGTGGCTTCGGCCGACGCGGGCGTGCAGGCGGCCCAGGCCAACCTGAGCGGCAGCGCGCAAGACGCCACGCGGCTGCAGGCCGAGCGCGCGGCGCTGGCGCAGCAGCGCGGCAACCTGCGGCTGGTGGCCCCGGCCCAGGCGGTGGTGGCCACGCGCGAGGCTGAAGCGGGCAGCACGGTGGTGGCGGGCCAGGCGGTGGTGCGCCTGGTGGACCCGGCCAGCCTGTGGGTGAAGCTGCGGGTGGACCAGGGCCGCAGCGCCGGGCTGGCGCCGGGGCTGGTGGCGCGCATCGCGCTGCGCTCGCGACCGGGCGAGATGGCCCAAGGCCGGGTGGCGCGGGTGGAGCTGCTGGCCGACAGCGTGACCGAAGAGCGGCTGGCGATGGTGGCGTTTGACACCCTGCCGGCGGGCGTGTCGGTGGGCGAAATGGCCGAGGTGACTTTGCAGCTGCCGGCCACGGCCGAGAGCCTGCTGCTGCCCAACGCAGCGGTGGTGCAGCACGAAGGGAAAACTGGCGTGTGGCGGCTGACCAATGGCACGCTGGCCTTTGTGCCGGTGACGCTGGGCGCTCAGGGGCTGGATGGCTCGGTGCAAGTGCTCAGCGGGCTGGATGAAGGCGACACCGTGGTGCTGTACAGCCAGAGCGCTTTGAAGCCCGACGCCCGCATTGCGGTGGTAGACCAATTGGTGCCCGCCGGAGGCGCCAAGTGATCAGCCTGGCGGGGCGAGACATTCTGCACGGCTGGAGCAAGTACGTGCTGACCGGACTGGGCCTGGGGCTGCTGATCGGCGTGACGCTGACCATGGCCGGCGTGTACCGCGGCATGGTGGACGACGCGCACGCGCTGCTGAGCAACAGCCGCGCCGACCTGTGGGTGGTGCAAAAGGACACACAGGGGCCTTACGCCGAGTCGTCGAGCATCAAGGACGATGTGGTGAAGAGCGTGCGCGGCATGCCCGGTGTGGCGGCCGCGGCCAACGTGACCTACTTCACCATGCAGGTGGCCCACAAGGGCCGAGAGAACCGCGTGATGGTGGTGGGCATGGAGCCCGGCATGCCCGGCGCGCCGGGCTACCTGGTGGCTGGGCGGCACCACACCCGCAACCACTATGAGGCGGTGGCCGACGTGAAAACCGGCTTTGCGCTGGGTGATGTGGTGCGCATCCGCCGGCACGATTACACGGTGGTGGGGCTGACGCGGCGCATGGTGTCGTCGGGCGGCGACCCGATGCTGTTTGTGCCGCTGAAAGACGCGCAGGAAACGCAGTTTTTGAAAGACAACGACGCCATCGTCAACGACCGCGCGCGCACCGCCACCAACCCGGCATTCAACCGCCCGGGCAGCCCCGGCCTGCTGGAAGCGGTGCAAGCCCTGCAGACCAGCAGCCGAAGCGTGAACGCGGTGCTGGTGCAGATCGCACCGGGCTTCACGCCCGAGCAGGTGGCCGAACCGATCCGGCGCTGGAAGCACCTGAGCGTGTACACCCGCGACGGCATGGAAGACATCCTGATCGTCAAGCTGATCGCCAACTCGGCCAAGCAGATCGGCATGTTCCTGGTGATTCTGGCCATCGTGAGCGCGGCGATCGTGGCCTTCATCATCTACACCATGACCATGGGCAAGCTGCGCGAGATTGCGGTGCTCAAGCTCATCGGCACGCGCGACCGCACCATCGCCGGCATGATCCTGCAGCAGGCGCTGGGCCTGGGCCTGATCGGCTTTGCGGTGGGCAAGGTGGCGGCCACGGTGTGGGGGCCGGCGTTTCCGAAATACGTGTTGCTGCTGCCGGGCGACGCTGTGACCGGCCTGGTGGTGACGCTGCTGATATGCGCGCTGGCCAGCACGCTGGCGATTCGTGTGGCGCTGAAGGTGGACCCGGGCGCAGCGATTGGATGAACCACCCCCCCGTTCGGGCTGAGCCTGTCGAAGCCCCGTTTTCCGATCATCCTGAGCATGTCGAAGGACAAGCTCAGGACGAACGGATTCTTTTGAGCAACCAGACGAAGCCATGAACACCCCTACCCAAGGCGGCATCCTCATTGAAGGCCTGCGCAAGGTCTACGGCAGCGGCGACACCGCCGTGGAAGCGCTAAAAAACGTGAACATGCAGGTGGCCCCCGGCGAGGTGGTGGGCCTGGTGGGGCCGTCGGGCTCGGGCAAGAGCACGCTGCTGAAATGCCTGGGCGCCATCATCGAACCCACCAGCGGCCGCATGACGCTGGGCAACGACGTGATTTACGACAACGGCTGGATCGCGCGCGACCTGCGCGCGCTGCGGCGCGACCGCATCGGCTTCGTGTTCCAGGCGCCCTACCTCATTCCGTTTCTGGACGTGACCGACAACGTGGCCCTGCTGCCCATGCTGGCGGGCATGTCCAATGGTAAGGCCCGCGAGCGCGCACTGGAACTGCTGACCGCGCTGGACGTGCAGCACCGCGCGCGCGCCGAACCGTCGCAGCTCTCGGGCGGTGAGCAGCAGCGCGTTTCCATCGCCCGCGCGCTGGCCAACAAGCCGCCCGTGATCCTGGCCGACGAGCCCACCGCGCCGCTGGACAGCGAGCGCGCACTGGGCGTGATGCGCATCCTGAACCAGATGGCGCAGCACGCGCAAACCGCCATCATCGTGGTGACGCACGACGAAAAAATCATCCCCACCTTCAAGCGGATTTACCACATACGCGACGGGCAGACGGTGGAAGAAGCGGGCGAAGGCCGCAGCCTCTGAGCTGTCTGCAAAACCACCCAAAGACAGCACCATGAAAACCTCACGCTCCCTCAAGGTCTTGGCCGCCACAGCGGTGGTTTTTGGTGGGCTAACGGTATTCAGTGGCGCCAACGCCTTGTTTGGCGACGCAGCCGCCCGCGCCAGCGTGGGCCAGGCGGTGGGCTTCGTTTTGTGGTTCAACTTTCTGGCGGGCTTCGTTTATGTGCTGGCCGGGCTGGGCCTGTGGCTCGGCCGTGGCTGGGCGCGTGCCTGGTCTGCATTGCTGGCTGGCAGCACCGCGCTGGTGGCCACCGCCTTTGCCGTGCATGTGGTCAGTGGCGGTGCGTTTGAAATGCGCACGGTGGGTGCGCTGCTGCTGCGGGTGGGCTTTTGGGTCGCGGTGGCGGTGGTGGCGTATCGCGCGGGCAAGCATCCCGACTGATCCCTTCTCGCAAAGACCCACGCAGGGACCGCGTGTGGGCGTCTTGGCCTTGAATATGCTGCAGTGCACAATGGCGCTTGCCCACGACTTCCGCAGGACCGCCCATGACACGCCCGACCCGCCCACGCACGCCAACCGCCCCCGCCCGCGCGGTGGGCACCAAGCTGCAACTGGACCTGGCCTTGCAAGGCGGTGGCTCGCACGGCGCCTTTACCTGGGGCGTGCTCGACCGGCTGCTGGAAGAAGAATGGCTGGAAATAGCGGCGGTGAGCGGTACCAGCGCGGGCGCCATGAACGCAGTGGCGCTGGCCGCGGGCCTGATGGACGGCGGGCGCGAGGGCGCACGCGCCACGCTGCGCCGGTTTTGGCAGCGGGTGGCCGAGCTTTCACCGTTTCACCACATACAGAGCAGCCCGCTGGGTGGCCTGATGGGGTCGGCCACAGCCTGGATGGCGCCGTGGGTGGAGCCCTGGCAACAAGCCGCCAGCGCGCTGGGCAGCCAGCTCTCGCCCTACCAGCTCAACCCGCTCAACCTGAACCCGCTGCGCCAGATACTGGTGGACACGGTGGACTTTGAGCGGGTGTGCCGCTGCGACAAAACGCAGCTGTTCATTGCGGCCACGCAGGTGCGCACCGGCGCGCTGAAGGTGTTTGACCAGCACGGCCTGACGCCCGACATGGTGCTGGCCTCGGCCTGCCTGCCGCTGCTGTTTCAGGCGGTGGAGATTGACGGCGAAGCCTACTGGGACGGCGGCTACGCGGGCAACCCGTCGCTCATGCCGCTCATCACACAAAGCAATGCGGACGACCTGTTGCTGGTGCAGATCAACCCGATCGAGCGCGCCGATCTGCCCACCCGCGCCAGCGACATTCTGGAGCGCATCAGCGAGGTGACGTTCAACGCCAGCCTGCTGAAAGAAATGCGCTCGATTGCGCTGCTCAAGCAACTGATTGAAGACGAAGGCCGACCGGGCCACCAGTACCGCAACCCACTGTTTCAGCGCGTGGAGGCGCTGCGCGTGCACCTGATCGACGGCGGCGCTTCGCTGAGCGAGCTGGGTGCGGCGAGCAAGAACAACACGCAGTGGAGCTTTTTGCAGGAACTGCATGGGCTGGGCCGCGCAGCGGCCGGGCAGTGGCTGGAACAGCATGGCGCCGACATGGGCCAGCGCAGCAGCTACGACCTGGCACAGGTGCTCGCGCCATGACCAGCATTGCAGGCATTGTGTTGGCGCTGGTGCTGCTGATGGCGCTGGCCTACCGCGGCGTGAGCGTGCTGCTGCTGGCGCCGCTCATGGCGCTGCTGGCCACCTTGTTCAGCCCGCAGGCGCCACTGCTGGCCAGCTACACGCAGGTGTTCATGCCGGCGCTGGGCGGTTTTGTGATCGCGTTCTTTCCGCTGTTTTTGCTGGGCGCGGTGTTTGGCAAACTCATGGAAGCCTCGGGCGCGGCGCGCGTCATTGCGCACGCCATCGTGGCCTGGCTCGGGACGCAGCGCGCCATTTTGGCCATTGTGCTGGCCTGCGCGGTGCTCACCTACGGCGGGGTTTCGCTGTTCGTGGTGGCGTTTGCGGTGTACCCCATTGCGGCGGCGCTGTTTCGCCAGGCCGACCTGCCCAAGCGGCTGATCCCCGGCACCATTGCGCTGGGCGCCTTCACCTTCACCATGACGGCGCTGCCCGGCACGCCCGCGATTCAAAACGCCATCCCCATGCCCTACTTTGGCACCACGCCGTTTGCAGCGCCCGGCCTGGGCCTGATCGGCGGGGCCGTGATGCTGGTGCTGGGCACGCTGTGGCTGGTGCGCCGCGCGGCCACCGCCACGGCCCGGGGCGAAGGGTATGGCGAACACGACGAGCCCGCAGCCCTTAGCGACCCGGCTTCGGCCGCACCCGCTGCTGCACGGCCCGCGCCACCCAACCCCGCCTCAGAGGTCGGCTTCAACGGCCGCGCCTTTGCGCGCGCCATCGCGCCGGTCGTGCTGGTGATTGCGCTGAACTACCTGCTGGCCACCTGGCTGCTGCCGGCACTGGACACCGCCTACCTGGCCGAGCCGCGCTTTGGCGCCACGGCCATTGGCAACGTGCGCGGCATCTGGGCTGTGATCGCTGCGCTGGCGGCGGCCATTGTGTTGCTCGTGGTGCTGCAGCGCCCGCACCTGCCCCACTTGCGCCACACGCTGGAGCAAGGCGCCAGCGGCTCGGTGTTGCCACTGCTCAACACCGCGTCCCAAGTGGGCTTTGGAGCGGTCATTGCGTCGCTGGCGGGGTTTGCCATCATCCGCGACGCGGTGCTGGCCATTGCCCCAGGCAACCCGCTGGTGTCGGTGTCGATCGCAGTCAACATCTTGGCGGGCATCACCGGCTCGGCATCGGGCGGCATGAGCATTGCGCTGCAAACCCTGGGCGACACCTGGCTGGCCATGGGCCAGGCCGCCGGCATTGCGCCCGACCTGCTGCACCGCGTGACCGCCATCGCCACCGGCGGACTGGACGCCCTGCCGCACAACGGCGCCGTGATCACGCTGCTGGGCATTTGCGGCCTGAGCCACCGCCAGGCCTACGCCGACATTTTTGTGGTCGCCGTGGCCATTCCGGTGCTGGCGCTCGTGGTGGTGGTGGTGCTGGGCAGCGCCTTGGGTTCGTTCTAAACAGCGCCACCGGAAACGACAAAGCCGCCCGCAGGCGGCCTTGTTGGGTCGGCTCAGACTCAGATCTTCACGCCGGCGATGTAGCTGTCGTAGCGCCACTCCGAGAAGCGGCTCCACAAGATCTGGTCGCGCTGGAAGGCGCGCATGTCCTGGTGGATTTTCTTGAACTCGGGCGACTTGGCTTCGTGCTCGGCAAACACCGACATGGCGGCCTTGAAGCCCGCGTCCATCACGTCTTTGGAGAAGGGCTTGAGCTTGGTGCCCGCTGCCACCAGGCGCTTGAGCGCCAGCGGGTTCTGCGCGTCGTACTTGCCGGTCATGTCGCGCGCAGCCACGGCGCCCGCGGCACGCACGATGGCCTTGTTCTCGGCCGACAGGGCCTCAAAGGCTTTCTTGTTGATGAAGAACTCCAGCTCGGCGCCGCCTTCCCACCAACCGGGGTAGTAGTAGAACGGCGCGACTTTGTTGAAGCCGAGCTTTTCGTCGTCGAACGGACCCACGAATTCGGTGGCGTCCAGCGTGCCTTTTTCCAGCGCCTGGTAGACCTCACCAGCCGGCAGGTTTTGCGCCACCACGCCCAGCTTGGCCATGGTTTCACCGAACAAGCCGCCGCCCAGGCGCATTTTCAGGCCCTTCAGATCGGCCACGGTCTTGATCTCTTTGCGGTACCAGCCGCCCATCTGGGTGCCGGTGTTGCCGCTGCTCATGGAGACGATGTTGTAGTTGGCGTAGAACGCGTCCATCAGCTTGCGGCCGTTGCCGTGCTCCATCCAGGCGTCCATGTGGCGTGCGGTCAGACCAAAGGGCACGGCGCAGCCGAACGCGAAGATGGCGTCTTTGCCGGTGAAATAGTAGGGCGCGGTCTGCGCCATTTCAACGGTGTTGCCCTGAATGGCATCGACCACGCCGAAGGCCGGCACCAGCTCGCCAGCCGCGTGCACAGACACCTCAAACCGTCCACCCGACAGGGCCTTCACGGTTTCAGAAAATTTCTCGGCGGAGCCAAAGATGGTCGGCAGCGACTTGGGAAAGCTCGACGTCAGGCGCCAGCGAACAGCAGCTTGCGCGTGCACAGCCGGTGCGATACCAGCGGCCAGGACGCCGGCGATGCCGGTGTTTTTGATGAGGGAACGACGATCCATGGAAACAGCACTCCTAATTGATGACATCGGCGCACACGGGGCAGATGGGCCTGCACGTGTACCCCTTGGAAAACACAAGGGGCATAACCATAACCCACCGGGTAAACCCTCAACGGGTTCCAACGCAAAAAAGTGTCAGGGATGCGACCCATGAACAACCGGGCGCACCCCACCGCAGCACACAGCGCGGTTGATCGCAAATTCCAGGCGAGCACCTGAAGACCGTCAGAGATTGCCCCAGGTGGTGGTGTCTGGCTCAACCGCCTGCACGGGCAGCGTGAAGTAAAACGCAGCGCCTTTGCCCACGGCGCCCTCGCCGCGCACGCTGCCGCCGTGGCGCTGAACGACACGGTGCACCGTGGCCAGGCCCACGCCGGAGCCCTCGAACTCGTGGTGTGCGTGCAAGCGCTTGAACGGTTGAAACAGCTGCTGCGCGTAGGCCATGTCAAAGCCGGCGCCGTTGTCGCGCACGCAAAATTCCAGCATGCCGCGCTCGGCGCGGGTTTGCTCGAGCGAGATGTGGGCATCGGGCACCAGCCCGGTGTATTTCCAGGCGTTGCCCAGCAGGTTTTGCAGCACCGCCCGCATCAGGCCCGGGTCGGCCTGCACCTGCAGGCCTTCTTGTATGTGCCAATGCACTTGGCGCTGGGGGTCGCTGCGGTCCAGCTCGCTGGCGACGGACTTGGCCATGTCGCTCAGGCCCACGGGCTCCTGGCGCAGATGGGCGCGGCTGAGGTGGGCCATGGACAGCAGGTCGGAAATGAGTTGCCCCATGCGTTTGGCGGACTCCTGGATGCGCAGCAGGTAAGAGCGGCCTTCGGCCGAAAGGCCCTCGGCGCCCTCTTCTTCCAGCAGGCTGGCAAAGCCATGGATGCTGCGCAGCGGCGTGCGCAGGTCGTGCGACACGCTGTAGGCAAACGCTTCGAGCTCGCGGTTGAGGGTGGCGAGTTCGCGGGTGCGGTCGGCCACGCGCAGTTCCAGTTCGTCGTTCAGCCGCTGCAGCTCGGCCTGCGCGGTGCGGATTTCGGTGATGTCCTGCACCGTGCCCACGCTGCGCACCGGGCGGTCGTCGGCGTCAAACTGGATCACGCACAGCTCACGCACGTACTTGCAGCGGCCGTCGGGAAACAGCAGGCGGTGCACCACGTCGTAAGGCGTGCGGGTTTGCATGGACGCCACGTAGGCGGCTTGCACGAGCTTCCGGTCGTCCGGGTGCACGGCCTGAATGAAACCTTTGTAGGTGGGCACAAAAGTGGCCGGGTCGAGTTCAAAAATGCGGTACACCTCGTCTGACCAGATCAGCCGATCGTTGAGCAGGTCGCCTTCCCAATTGCCCAGGCGCGCAAGCCGCTGGGCTTCTTTCAGCCGCGCTTCGCTGTCTTGCAGAGCGGCCTGCGTGCGCTTGCTTTCGGTGATGTCTTGCAGGGTGAACTGCACCAGCGGCTGCCCGTCAGAATCAAATCTCATCAGGTGCACTTCGGCGTCCCACAGCTCACCGCTGGGTCGCTGGTGGCGCCATTCAAACACGATGGACTTGGACGCCATGACCTGCGCCAGGTGTTCGTCCACCAGTTCGGCCGAGGGTCTGCCGTTGGGCTGGACGGGGGCCGACACCGACTCGGGCGTGGCGGCCAGCACCTCGGCGCGGTTGTTGAAGCCATAGATGGCGCTGGCGGCGGGGTTGCAGTCGATGAAACGCCGGGCCACGGGGTCAATGACCACGGTCGGCACGTGGGAGCTGTCAAACAAGCGCATGCGCAGGGCTTCGCTGGCGGCCACGGTGGCCTGGTTGCGCGCCAACCGCAGCTGCAACCCAATGATCAGAGCGCCACCCGCCAGCACCAGCAAGCTCAGCGCAGCGGCCACACTTTGGTTGCGCTGCAAAGCGGGCGCCAAAGGCCCCAGCACCGATTCATCGGCCAGGCCAATGACGACAACCAGGTCGGACACGGGTGAACGCTGCCAGCCGTAGGTGCGGGACGCACCGTCCAGCAGGCCCTTGAGCTTGAAGATGCCGCTCGCCAGGGTGGTGTCCACAAGGAACGGGCGGTCGGGTGGCAGGCGCTTGCCCATGGCACCTGGGTTGTCCCGGCTGCGCGCCATAAAGTGGCCGTCTTTGTGCACCAGGGTCACCACGTCCTGGGGGGACAGTTGCAGCGCCGCGAGTTTGCTGGCCATGAAGTCGGACGAGACCACCATGTTCAGCGTGCCGTCAAAACGGCCATCGCGCAGCAGGGGGCGGCTCACAATGAACAACCAGCGGTTGGTGAGCCGAGAGGCCACCGGCGCCCCGATGTGCAGCTGGTCCGCACCCGAGCGCTGGGCCTTGAAGTGCTCGCGGTCGCCCACGTAGGTACCGGACTCCAGGCCCAGACTGTTGTAAACGACGTAGCCTGCGGCGTTCGCCACCGCCACGTGCGACACGAGCCCGGCCGGCAAGGTCTCGATCACATCGCGGGTCTGGGCGGTGAAGCGGCCCACATCACCCCGCAGCCACTGGCGGCGCAGGTCTTGCAAAGCCAGGTCCACGGTGCTGAGCAGACCGTCCACCTGGCCGGCCATGGCATCGGCCAGGTGCAGACTGCGCTGCTCGGCTTGCAGCAGCACCTGTTCGCGCAGCAGGGTCTGCGAGCGAACCGACTGCCACCACAACACGGTCGCCGCCAGGCAAGTGAACAAAGCCACCAGCACCGCAAAAAAATGCAGACGGTTCTTCAAGGCCACGTTCCCCAGTGAAACCGGTCAGCAGTCAGCCAGGACAGATGCGCTTGGACCATTATTTTTTTTGGGGTGGCGTGGGTACCTGCCGACGACCCGGGTGGGGGTCTGAGCGGGCGAATGGGTGCATTCTCTCAAGAATCGCGGTTTGCTGAAGCCGCGATAACCCCCGAAGAGCCGCCCCATTTTGAGCCGTGAAAAGCCCTGGAGACCTTACAGGCTGCGCGTGCGCTGCGGGGCGCGGCAGAAAAGGCAAGCCAGCGCAAACCAGAGCCCAACGGCTGAGCGGGGGTGTTTTGGGGTGGTGAGCGGACACGCCCGAAAGCCTTCGCTCTCAGTGCGCCGCAGCCAGAAAATCGTCGCGCAAATTGCACAATATTTTCTTGCCCTGCGAGCCTCGACTGGATGCCGCCAGCCCTTGCGCCAGCAGCGCGTCGTAACCCTGGCGGCCTTGCAAGGCGGATGCACCGGGCGCCACAAAGCCCATGGCCCAGCCGCTGAAACTGCGCTCGGCAATCGGCCCTTCCCACATCTTGTACATCTGCTGGTGCCGCGGGTCTTTCCAGATAGCGTCATACAGCGCCGTCACCTCGGCCTCTTCGCCCTCGATCAGCTGCAAAAACTCTTGCCCGTGATAAAGCAGCATGCCGGTGATGCCGTGGCGTTCGTTGTAGACGC
Source organism: Hydrogenophaga sp. L99 (assembly GCF_058731905.1). NCBI lineage: Bacteria > Pseudomonadati > Pseudomonadota > Betaproteobacteria > Burkholderiales > Comamonadaceae > Hydrogenophaga > Hydrogenophaga sp. L99. The sequence continues at coordinate 3,334,938 of NZ_CM178972.1, forward strand.
GCGCCTCGTCCAGCAATTGGGTGAGGGCAACCGTGTCCATGGACTGGCTGGCCAGACTGACATAAATGATTTCGTGCAATGCCATCGCTTGACTTTCGTTGAAACGCCAGACCCGGCCGCGGCTGGACGCCGCTCTGTCCATCCATGAAATATGGGCAGCGAATAATCGCACCCGCTCAATACCCCTGTTTGCGCCAGATCAAATGGGTCTGCCGGGCTCAAAAAAAAAGAAAAACCCGTGCAAAACATGCAAACTTTTGATGGATAGCGGGCACCGCATGAATACCTATGCATGACGTATCGGCCATTGGCCCGCAAGATTGAGCCGCAAGCCCGGGCGGCTACCATCTAGGCATGCTCACCTTGACCTCTGAAGCCGCTCGGGCGGCCCTGCCTTTTGACCGCCTGATTGCTGCGCTGCGCGAACACTTCACCAGCACCTGCGAGGTGCCGTTGCGCCATGTGCACGAGATCGCCAGCCCTGGGGGCGGCAAGATCACCTCGCTCATCATGCCGGCCTGGTTGCCTGGCCGTTACTACGGCGTGAAGATCGTCAACATCGCGCCGGGCAATGCCGCTGAAGGCCTGCCGGGCCTGCATTCGGCCTACCTGCTGTTTGACGCGCGCACCGGCGTGCCGCTGGCCCAGATTGACGGCGACCAGATCACCACACGCCGCACGGTGGCGGCCTCTGCGCTGGCCGCCTCTTACCTGGCGCGTGCCGACGCACGCCACCTGCTGGTGGTGGGCGCGGGCGCCGTGGCGGCCTTGCTGCCCGAGGCCTACCGCACGGTGCGCCCCATTGACCGCGTAACGGTGTGGGCGCGCCGCGCCGAAGAAGCCCAGGCGCTGGCGGCGCGCTGGCGCCAAGAGGGCCTTGACGCCAGCGCCACCACCGATTTGCCCGCGGCATGCGCACAAGCCGATGTGGTGAGCTGCGCCACACTGGCCACCGAACCGGTGGTGCGCGGCGCGTGGCTGGCGCCCGGCTCGCACCTGGACCTGATCGGCAGCTTCACCCCGGCCATGCGCGAGGCGGACGACGTGTGTTTTGAAGACGCGCGCGTGTTTGTGGACACCGAAGAAGCGCTGCAAAAAAGTGGCGACCTCATTGGCCCGCTGTCGCGCGGGGTGCTGCGCGCCGACGACGTACGCGGCACCCTGACCACGTTGTGCAAAGGCATGGCCACTGGCCGCAAGACGCCCACCGAACGCACGGTGTTCAAGTCGGTGGGCACCGCGCTGGAAGACCTGGCGGCGGCGGTGCAGGTGTACGAGGCGGCACGCGGCTGAAGGCGCCAGCAGGCACCGGCATGCAGCTCAGAGCGGCCAGGCCACCAGCAGCAGCGGCAGGCTCACGGCAATCACCAGCAGCTCCAGCGGCAGGCCCAGGCGCCAGTAGTCGCCAAACTGAAAACCGCCCGGCCCGAGGATGAGGGTGTTGTTCTGGTGCCCGATGGGGGTGAGGAAGGCGCACGACGCGCCGATGGCCACCGCCATGAGGAAAGCATCGGGATTCACGCCCAGAGCGCCCGCGGTGCCGATGGCGATCGGGCACATCACCGCCGCCGTGGCCGCGTTGTTCATGAGGTCGGACAGCGTCATGGTGACCACCAGCACCAGGGCCAGCGCCACCACCGGATGGCCCTGCGCCACGCCGTCCATGAGCGCGTGCGCCAGCAGGTCGGCGGTGCCGGTGGTGGTCATGGCGCCGGCCACCGGAATGAGTGCCGCCAGCAAGGTGATGACGGGCCAGTCGATGTGCTCGTACACGCTGCGCGGGGGCACGGTGCGCAGCACCAGCGAGGCCAGCACGCCCAGCGCAAACGACACAGCGGCCGGCAGCCAACCCAGCGCCGCACCCAACACCGCGAGCGCCATCACGCCCACCGCCAGCCGGGCTTTGCGGGGGCTGGGCATGTGCAGCTCGCGTTCGGCCAGCGGCACGCATCCCCGGTCGGCGGCAAACGCCAAAATAGCCTCGGCCGGCCCTTGCATCAGCAGCAGGTCGCCCACATGAAAGGGCCATTCCCGCAGCCGGCGCCGGGCCCGGCTGCCCTGGCGTGAAACCGCCAGCAGGTTGATGCCGTAGCGCGTGCGCAGCTGCAGGTCGCTGGCCGACAGCCCTTGCAAACTCGCGCCGGGCAGCACCGCAAGCTCCATCAGCACAATGTCGCGCGCTGCGTCGGACGGCGCCACGGCGGGTTCAGCCGGTTCGGCCGCAGGGCCTTCTGCGGTGCTGTCTGCAGACGAGGCCGCTGGCGCCGCCAGCGCTGCGGCCCGGGCTTGCGGTGCGTCGGCCTCGGGTTCGGCCGCGTCCTGCACCGGGCGCTTGGCCTCTTCCAGTTTCAGGCCCAGGCTCGTCAACAGGGAGGACAAGGCGTCGGCCTCGGCCTCCACGATCAAAATGTCGCCGGCCTGCATGTGCCGGCTCGGCGTGGGCGCGTTCACCCGCACCTCGTTTCGCACCAGGCCCACCACCTGCGCACCAGCGTCGTCGAGCTGCTGTTCGATCGCGTGCAGCGTCAGGCCCACGCATTTGCTCTCGGCGGGCACGCGCACTTCGCTCAGATAGGCGCCGGTTTCAAAGCCTTCCAGCGCCACCCGCTGACGCGCCGGGACCAGGCGCCACCCCACCAGCGCCACAAAGGCGGTGCCGAGCAAGGCCACCGCCAGCCCCACCGGGGTGAAGTCGAACATGCCGAAGCTGCCCACCCCGTTCTGCGCCCGAAAGGCCGACACGATGAGGTTGGAGGGCGTACCGATCAGCGTGGTCATGCCGCCCAGGATGGTGCCGAACGCCAGCGGCATCAGCACGCGGCCGGGCGGCATGTCCAGGCGCCGCGCCAGCTGCAGGGCCACCGGCATCAGCAGCGCCATGGCGCCTACGTTGTTCATGAAGGCCGAGAGCATGGCGCCCAGAGCCACCAGCGCCGCCAGGCTGAGTGTGGGGCCGGCCTGGCGCGGGAGCACGTAGCGGGCCATCGCGTCCACCGCGCCCGAGGTCTGCAAGCCCCGGCTGAGCACCAGCACGCAGGCCACCGTGATCACCGCCGGGTGACCGAAACCGGCAAACGCATCGTCCGCAGGTACCAGCCCGCTCAGCACACAGGCCAGCAGCCCGCCCACCGCCACCATGTCGTGGCGCCAGCGCCCCCACAGAAACAGGCCGATGGTGACGGCCAAGATGACAAGAATGAGGACCTGGTCCTGGTGCATGAAGCTCCCGTCTGGTGTGGTGTTTCGCGCTGGATGGAACCTAGCAAACCAATGGATGTTGGACCCTGACTCGGCGCAAGGCAGCGCCGTGCCGCCGTCCAACGGGCGGTTTCACGACCGGTCCGGCGGGGCGCTGGCGCCAGGCTGCTGGCCAAGCATGTCCCGCATGCGCCGGCGCAGCGCTTTGTCGCGCCGCTGCTCTTCGTCCCAGTCGTCGCGCACGCCGCGCCACAGGGCCACGGCCATGAGCACGATCACCAGCGTGAAGGGCAGCGCAAACACGATGGTGGCGGACTGCACCGCCTTGAGTCCACCGGCCAGCAGCAGGCTGATGGCGATGCCCGACACCAGCACGCCCCAGATGATTTTGACCCGCGCACTGGGATTGGCCTGGCCGCCGGTGCTCATCATGCCCAGCACCAGGGTGGCGGAATCGCCCGAGGTGACGAAGAACACCAGCACCAGCACGGTGGCAATGCCCGAGAGCAAGCCAGACAGGGGCAGCGTGTCGAACATGGCGAACAGGGCGGTGGACACGTCCGCGCCCACCGCCTCGGCAATCGGCAGGCCCTGCATGATCTCCATGTTCAGGGCGGTGCCACCGAACACCGAAAACCACACAAAGGCGGCCAGCGTGGGCGCCAGCACCGTGCCCAGAATGAATTCGCGGATGGTGCGCCCGCGCGACACACGGGCGATGAACAGCCCCACAAAAGGCGACCAGCTGACCCACCAGGCCCAGTAAAAAACCGTCCAGCCGCTGACCCAGCCGCTGTCGCGAAACGGCGTCATGCGCAGGCTCATGCGCACGAACTCGCTCACATAACTGCCCAGCGTGTTGGTGAAGGTGTCGATGATGGCCACGGTGGGGCCCATCACGAAAATGCCCAGGGTGAGCAACGCGGCCAACGCCAGGTTGGCACTGGACAACCACTTGATGCCCTTGGTGACGCCGGTGACGGCCGACGCCAGAAACAGCACTGTGGTGACCACAATGATGCCCACCTGCGAGGCCTGGCCGACCGGAAGGCCAAAGACGGCATTCAGGCCGCTGTTGATTTGCAAAGCCCCCATGCCCAGCGAGGCCGCCACCCCGAAGGCGGTGGCGATCACCGCCAGCACATTGACCACGGGGCCCAGCTTTTGCAGCGGCGCCCAGGGCAAGGCTTGCACCGCGGTGCTGACGAGCGCCGGGCCACCCCGGCGAAACTGGAAAAAGGCAATGGCCAGGGCCACGATGCTGTAGACCGCCCAGGGGTGCAGCCCCCAATGGAAAAAGCTGTAGCGCATGGCGGCGGTGGCCGCCTCAGGGGTGTTGGGGGCGATGCCGGGCGGTGGTGCGCCGTAGTGCGAGATCGGCTCGGCCACCCCCCAGAACACCAGGCCAATGCCCATGCCGGCCGCAAACAGCATGGCAAACCAGGCCCCAATGGAGAACTCGGGCTCGTCGTCTTCGCCGCCCAGCTTGAGGTCGCCATAGCGGCTGAACGCCAGCACAACCGCCATGATCACCAGGCCCAGCACCACCCACAGGTAGAGCCAGCCGAAGTCGCGGGTGATGGCGGTGAGCGCGGTGTCAAACACCGTGCCCAAAGAGGCGGGCGCGATCACGCCCCAGAGGACGATGGCCAGAATGAGCCCGGCCGATATGACGAGTTGCATGGGAAAGCTCCTCCTGAAAACTTGCCGCCTGTGGGGCGCTTGGCAGGGCGCTTTGTACGGCGCCCTGTGCTGCGCTTTCGCGCGCGGCGGTGATGGGAAAAGTCGAGGGCAGCCCGGCCCGATGTGGCCAGCTCAGCCAGCGCCCGCGCCGTGCGAGCCGTTGAAGGGGTGCCGTTGAAGTAGCGCCCCACTTTACCGGATGCGCGCGTACAAAAAACCCACTGCGCTCAACCGACCATGAAGAGCCGCTGGGGAGCGACCGTCAGGTAGCCCAACGGCTCACTCGCCGCTGTCGATCGGGGGCAGCCGGTGTGTGGAGGCGGCCACCATGCCCTGCACGCGCGCCTGCAGCTGGTTGATGGCGTGGTCCAGTTGCTGGCGCTCGGCGGGTGACAGCGCGCTGGCGATGTCGCGGTTGATGGCGGCGACCCGCGGAAAGATGGCCTGGTACACGCGCCGCCCCTCGTCGCTGAGAAACACATGCACCTCGCGCCGGTCAGACAGCTTGGGCTGGCGCCGGATGAGCTTTTTCTCTTCCAGTCGGGTGAGTGTGCGCGAGGTGCGCGCGCGGTCCAGCATGGCGTGTTCGGCCAGCTCGCTGGAGAGCGCGCCCTCGTGTTCGGACAAAAAGGACAGCACCCGCCACTCGCGCCGCGTCAAACCAAATTCGTGCTCGCACACCTGCACCACCAGGCGGCTGGCGGTGATGTGCACGCGGTAGAGCCGGTACAGCAGCAGGTCGGTCTGAACCTGGGGGTCGGTAAGGCGGTCTGGAATGGTCGGCTCCTGAAGGCAAAACGGTGCCTGGGCACCCGTCAGGGAAAACACCTGCTTTGATTGATTTCTGCAATTGATTGTCCCTGCATAGCATCGGGGTCTGCACCGGGTAACACCCGATTTGTCCAAGCCACCCAGGAGACATCCCCCATGAACCGACACTGGATACTTTGCGCTGCCCTGGCGTCGACCGCGCTGCTGGCCCCCACCCACGCCACGGCCCAGGACAAGACGCCGCTGAAGATCGTGGTGGGCTTCCCGCCCGGCGGGTCGGCCGACACGCTCACCCGGCTGGTGGCCGAGGCCCTGCGCGAGCGCTATGCCCCCGTGGTGGTGGAAAACCGACCCGGCGCGGGTGGGCGCATTGCGCTCAACCAGGTCAAGCGCGCCGACCCTGACGGGCAGACCGTGATCCTGCTGCCGAGCGGGCCCATGGTGCTGTTTCCCCATGTTTACAAAAAGCTCGACTACAACGCCGTGACCGATTTTTCGCCGGTGTCGCTGCTGGCGCGCTTTCAGTTTGGCGTGGTGGCTGGGCCGTCCACACCGGCCAAGTCGGTGCAAGACATGATTGCCCGCGCCAAGGCCGAACCCGGCAAGAGCAGCTACGGCACGCCCGGCCTGGGCACGCTGCCGCACTTCATGGGCGTGCTGTTTGAGCAAAAGGCCGGCGCACAGCTCAACCATGTGCCGTTCCAGGGCGGCGGGCCAGCCAACAACGCGCTGCTGGGTGGCCACATCGACTACAAGTTCGACGTGGTGTCGGAAACCGCAGAGTTCCACCGCTCGGGCAAGGCCCGCATCATCGCCGTGACCGGCAGCCAGCGCGACCCGCAGGTGCCCGAGGTACCCACGCTGCGCGAAGCGGGCATCGACATGGAGGCCACCGCCTGGTTTGGCGTGTACGGCCCGGCCGGCATGAACCCGGCCGCCCAGAACCGCCTGAGCCAGGCGTTTGCCCAGGCACTGAAGCAGCCGGCGCTGCGTGAGCGCTTGCTGGGCCTGGGCTACGAGCCGGTGGGCTCGACCCCGGCTGAGCTGGCCAGCGCCCAGGCGAGCGACCTGAAGCGCTGGGAAGGGCCGATCAAAGCCACCGGCGTGCAACTGGACTGAGCGCCCGCCGGCATGGGCCGGCCGCTGAACCTAAACGCCCAAAACACCCCACCTACCGATCCGTTTTCACCCGCATTGGACCCCGACATGAACCGCTTTCGCCGCACCACACTGGCCACCCTCACCGCTTCGCTGGCGCTGACGCTGCTGGCCCCGCACGCACTGGCCCAGCCGGGCTACCCGGCCCAGACCGTCACGTTCGTGAACAACTTTCCGCCCGGCGGGCCGTCCGACATCCTGGCGCGCTCGGTGGCCGCGGTGCTGCAAGAAACGCTGAAGCAGCCCTTTGTGGTGGAAAACAAGGCCGGTGCTGCCGGCAACCTGGGCGCGACCGCCGTGGCCAAGGCACCCGCCGACGGCTACACCGTGCTGTTTGGCATCGACACCGTGTTCACCGTGAACCCGCACCTGTACCCGGCTATGCCGTTCAAGGGGACCGACTTCAAACCGGTGGTGATCATGGCGTCGTCGGGCTTGCTGCTGGGCGTGAACCCGCGCACGGGCATCAAGACCTTTGGCGACCTGCTGAGCCAGGGACGCACCAAGACCCTGAACTTCAGCTCGGCCGGCAACGGCAGCCCGGGCCACCTGGCCGCGGCCCAGCTGGGCACCAGCACGCCGGTGAAGACGTCACACATTCCCTACCGGGGCAACACTCCGGCGGTCACCGCGGTGCTGAGCGGCGAGGTGGACGGCGGCATTCTGGCCACGCCGGGCATGCTGCCCCACGTGCAAGCCGGCAAGATCACCGCGCTGGCCGTCACCAGCGCCCAGCGCTCGCGGCTGGCGCCGCAGCTGCCCACCGTGGGCGAACTGGGCCTGAAAACGCTGGAGCAAGAGGTGCTGTACGTGGTGATGGTGCCCGCCGCCACGCCCGATGCGGTGGTGCAGACGCTGGCCAACGGCATCAACGCCGCGCTCAAGCGCCCCGAGCTGCAGGCCCGCATGAACAGCCTGGACCTGTTTTTTGAAGGCACCACCGGTGCCGCCGCTGCCCAGCGGCTGGCCAGCATGTCGGCACGTTACGGCCAGATTGTGCGCAACACCGGCATGCAAGCGAACTGAAAACTGGCCATGCCCATGCAACGACCCAACATCATCTACATCGTCTCGGACGACCTGGGCTTCGCCGACCTGGGCTGCTACGGCGGCCGCGAAGCGCCGTTTGGCGCCGTGTCGCCCCACATCGACGCGCTGGCCGCCGGTGGCCTGCGCCTGACCGAGGGCTACGCCAACTCGCCGGTGTGCTCGCCCACACGCTTCGCGCTCATGAGCATGCGCTACCAGTACCGGTTGCGCGGTGCGCTCGAAGAACCCATCAACAGCCGCAGCAAAGGCAGCGCCACGCTGGGCCTGCCGCCTGAGTTGCCCACCCTGCCCTCGCTGCTCAAAGAGGCCGGCTACCGCACGGCGCTCATCGGCAAATGGCACCTGGGCTACCCGCCGCATTTCGGCCCGTTGCGCTCGGGCTACGAAGAGTTTTTCGGCATCATGGCCGGCGGGGTGGACTACTTCACCCACTGCAGCAACAACGGCGACCACGACCTGTTCATCGGCGAAGAGACCCACAAGGAAGTGGGCTACCTGACCGACGTGTTTTCCCAGCGGGCGGTGGAGCACATCCACCAGCGCGCCGCCGACGCCAAGGCCGGTCAACCCTTTTTCCTCAGCCTGCACTACACCGCGCCACACTGGCCGTGGGAAACACGCGACGACGCCCATGTGGCGCCCGAGGTGGCCAAAAACCTGTTTCACCTGGACGGCGGCAACGTGAACAGCTACCGCAAGATGATCCACCACATGGACGAGGGCATTGGCTGGATCATGGCGTCCCTGCGCGAACACGGGCTGGACGACAACACGCTGGTGGTCTTCACCAGCGACAACGGCGGTGAGCGCTTCTCCGACAACTGGCCACTGGTGGGCGGCAAGATGGACCTGACCGAGGGCGGCATCCGCGTGCCGTGGATCGCGCACTGGCCGGCCGTGGTGGCGCCTGGCAGCACCAGCGCACAGCACTGCATGACGATGGACTGGTCGGCCACGATGCTGGCGCTGGGCGGCGGCCAGCCCCACCCCGACTACCCGCTGGACGGTGTTTCGCTGGCGCCGATGCTGCGCGACCCGGCGCACCGCTTCGAGCGGCCCATGCACTGGCGCATGAACCACCGCGGCCAGCGCGCCCTGCGCGACGGCGACTGGAAATACCTGATGGTGGACGGCCACGAATACCTGTTCAACATACCGGCCGACGAACGCGAGCGCGCCAACCTGGCCCAGCGCGAGCCCGAGCGGCTGGCCCGCATGCGGGCCCAGTGGCTGGCCTGGAACGGCACCATGCCGCCCATTCCAGAAGACGCCAGCGTGAGCCTGGGCTATTCCACCCAAAACATGCCGCAACGCTGAAACGCTGACATGGCCCGGCCGGACGCTACGATCAGCGCATGACCCGACTGCGCCGTTTTCTGCCGTTTCTGTCTTGGCCCCGCCCCAGCGGGGCCGTGCTGCGCGGCGATGCGCTGGCCGGCATCACGGTCGGCCTGATGGTGATCCCGCAGGGCGTGGCCTATGCGGCGCTGGCCGGCATGCCGCTCATCACTGGCATTTATGCGTCCATGCTGCCAGCGCTGATCGCGGTGCTGTTCAGTGGCTCCATGCGCCTGTCGGTGGGGCCCACCGCCCTCACCTGCTTGCTGGTCAGCGCCTCGCTCACCGGCATGGCCGCGCCGGGCAGCGCGCAGTGGATCGAGCTGGCGGTGTGGCTGGCTCTGCTGTCGGGCCTGGTGCAGGTGGTGCTGGGCTTTGTGCGTTTTGGCTGGCTGCTCAACCTGGTCAACGCGCCGGTGCTGATGGCCTTTACCCAGGGCGCGGCCGTGCTCATCATCGCGTCGCAATTGCCGGCTCTGCTGGGGCTCACCGGTGGCTGGGCCGCGCTGGCGCAGCCGCAGCAGATGCACCTGCCAGCCATTGCCTTCGGGCTGGGTTCGGTGGCTTTTTTGCTGATGGCCCGGCGCTGGCGGGCCACATTTCCGTCGGTGTTGCTGCTGGTGGTGGTGTCGGCCGGGGTCAGCGCCTGGGTCGGGTTTGAGGCCCATGGCGGCGCGGTCATTGGGCAGCTGCCGCAAGGGCTGCCCACCTTTTACACACCGGCCTGGCCCGGCTGGACCACGCTGGGCCAGCTGCTCTTGCCCACGCTGGTGATCAGCCTGGTGAGTTTTCTGGAAACCGCGTCCAGCGCCAAGGTGGACAGCAGCCGGCGCGGCCAGCGCTGGGACCAGGACCAGGACCTGATTGGCCAGGGGCTGGCCAAACTGGTGGCCGGGTTTTCGGGTGCTTTTCCCACCAGCGCATCGTTTTCACGCTCGGCGCTGCTGCTGCACAGCGGCGCCCAAACCGGCTGGGCCACGGTGTTTTCGGTGGCGCTGGTGGGGGTGGCGCTGGTGCTGCTGACACCGCTGCTCAAGCATGTGCCGCTGGCCGTGCTGGCGGCGGTGGTGGTGGTGGCCGTCATGGGGCTGATTCAGCCGGTGGCTTTTGTCCGGCTGTGGGCCCTCTCCCGGGTGGAAGCGGTCATTGCGGGCACCACGTTTGTGGTCACCGTGCTCACCGCGCCGCAGCTTTACTGGGGCGTGCTGGCCGGTGTGTTGATGGCGCTGAGCCATTTTCTGTACCTGCGGCTGCACCCGCGCATTATTGAAGTGGGGCTGCACCCGGACGGCAGCCTGCGCGACCGCCACCTGTGGCACCTGGCGCCACTGGCACCGGCCACCTACGCCCTGCGGATGGACGCCGCGCTCGACTTTGCCACCGCCAGCGCCTTTGAACACGCCGTGACCCGCTACCTCACCGAGCACCCAGGCACACAGCATGTGGTGCTGATTGCGCACCCGATCAACTGGATCGACGCAACCGGCGCCGAAGGGTTTGGGCGGCTGCAGTCGGTGCTGAATGAGCAAGGTGTGACGCTGCATGTGGTGGGCATCAAGCTGCCGGTGGAAACCGTGCTGCGCGCGGCGGGGCACCTGACCGATGGGCCCCGGCTGCGCCTGTACCGCACCGAGGCCGACGCGTTGCGGGCTGCGCCCACCTGGCACTCAACAGCTGAAGGCCGTGCGGCCGCGCCGCTCACCCCAGCCTGAGAACACATTCGCCGCAACAGCGCCCGTCAGGCAGCGAGTGGCTGCGCCATGGCGTGGCGCACAGAGGCGCTGCGCTTGGCCATAGGCCGGCGTGTGCGCGACACGGCGGGTTCGTCCAGGTGGCGGCGGGTGCTGCGGGCAAAGCGCTTGAGCCCTTCCATGTCCAGTATCTCGACCTCGCGGTCCGACACGTCGACCATGCCCAACGCGGCCAACGCACTGAACGAGCGGCTCACGGTTTCGTGCGCCACGCCCAGCAGGCTGGCGATTTCACGGCGGCCCATGCGCAAGTGGAACCGGCGTGGCGACTGCCCGCAACCCGCCATGCGGCGCGACAGCTGAATCAGAAAACGTGCCAGCTTCACTTCAGACGCCACCGCCGCCAGCAACTCGACCAGCTCGCGGCTGCGCGCCAGCGTCATGCTGCCAGCGCGCTGCAGCGACAAACCAAACGACGGCATGAGCTGCGAGAGCGCAAACACGTCGCGCTTGAGCACCACGTACACACTGGACTCTTCGAGCGCCGACACAGCCGTGGGGTAGCTGTCCATGCACAGCGCGTCAAAGCCCAGCACCTCACCGCGAATGGCAAAGGCCAGCACCTGTTCGTAGCCGTCTTCGTTGGTGCGGAAGATCTTGAAGGTGCCTGCACAGACGAAAAAGAGGGCGTCGGCCGGCGTGCCTTCGTGGGCCAGGCTTTCACCGGCATGCACCCGGCGCAGCACCATGGGCATCTGGGCGGCGGCACTCAGGTCGGCCCCCTCCACACCCAGCAGCTGAAGCAGGTCGGCAAAGCTGGTGTGGTGGTTCTTGAGCGGCGTGCGGCACACACCTGCTTCACCCAAGGGCTTTCCGGTTCCGTTCTGCAGACTGACTGACATGGTGGTTCTCCGATAGGTTTGCGGCTCATGCCCTACACACAACCCCTAGCATGTGTGAAACCTCACGCGCCATCCATCGGAACATCCCACAGCGAAGCACCAGAAAACCGCCCGGTCAGGCGTAAGAAAAATCCTACAAAACGACAGCAACCACCCGATTTTTTGAATCACAACGTGTGAATTTGAGCGGCAAATCGCATTATTTCAGGTCGACCGATCTATGATGAAAAAATGCCCTGGGCAGTATGACGCTGTCGGGGCGGGACTGCTTTGGCGCCTGGTGCCTGGCGCCCGACCGAACCGCCTTGGCACCACGCAACCGACCAACCCGCATGCAAGCTCTTTTCGCCCACCCGACGTTGCACGACCTGGCTTTGCGCGCGCAATTCAGTGCCCTGCACGCTGCGCTGGAAGGGATCGTGACCTTCGACGCGGCGATGCGCATCGTCATGATCAACCCGGCCGCGCAGCGCATGTTTGGCCTCACGGTCAACGAAGCCCTGGGCCGAGACCTGTCCACCCTGATTCCCGAGCGGCTGCGCGCTGCCCACGCTGCGCATGTGCGGCATTTTGCGCAGTCGGACGTCATCGAACGCCCGATGGGTCAGGGCGGCAAACTCTTCGGCCTGCGAGCCAACGGCGAAGAGTTTCCCCTGGAAGCCGCCATCTGCAAGGTGACGCTGGCCCACGGCGGCAGCCACACGCACCACTACACCGCACTGCTGCGCGACCTGAGCGAAGAGCACAAGCTCACCGCCGTCATTGAGCAACTGAACCAGCGGTTGCGGGCGCTTTTTGACCGGGCACCCGTGGCCATCTGGATCACCGAGGGCGAGCGGGTGGTGTTTGCCAACCATGCGTGCGCCACGCTGTTTGGCGTGGACAACCGAGAGTCGCTGATTGGGCTGCCCATTTACAGGCTGCTCAGCCCACCATCGCACCCCGGCGTGCGCGAAAAGGTGGCGCAGGCCTTTGCCAGCCAGCAAGAGGTGTCAACCGTGCACAGCGAAATCGTGCGCCCCGACGGCAGCCTGCGCGAGGTGGAGCTGGTGGTGGCCGCCCTGCCCGACCACGAGCGCACCTTTGTGCAAATGGTGATCACCGACGTAACTGCGCGCCTGCAGGAAAAGCGCGACCTGCTGCACTCGCGGCGCACCCTGCGCGAGCTCTCAGCCAGCCTGGTGGAAGCGCGCGAAGAAGAGCGCCGGCGCATTGCGCGCGAACTGCACGACGAACTGGGCCAACGGCTGACCGCACTCAAACTGGAGCTGGCCGCGCAGCAACAAGACAGCGGCACCGAAGCACCCGCCGAGCGCCTGCAAGCCATGATGGACATGTTGGACGACACGGTGAGCGCGGTGCGCCGCATTGCCATGGACCTGCGCCCGCCGATGCTGGACGACCTCGGTCTGCACGCGGCCATTGAATGGCTGACGCGCGACTTCGAACGGCGTTCGGGCATCCAGGTGACGCTGCGCCTGGTGGAAAGCCCCGAGCCGATTCAACAAAACATTGCCACGGCGGTTTACCGCATCGTGCAAGAGGCGCTGACCAACATGGCGCGCCACGCGCGTGCTTCGCAGGCCGTCATCTCGATTGAAACCCGAGGCCGGCGTCTGCAGCTGGTGGTGGAAGACGACGGCCAGGGTTTTCCGAAAGACCCGTCCACAGCGCCGCGCGGCTCGTTTGGGCTGATCGGTATGCGCGAGCGCGTGCATATGCTGGGCGGCCAGATCACGCTGAAAAACGCAGCCTCGGGTGGCGCCCGGCTGGTGGTGCGCCTGCCGCTGCAGCCCAATGGCGCACTTGACCCGGGAGCCCCGCTGGAGGAGCATGATTCCCCAGCGCAAGACGACCCGGTGACGGCCCTGCGCGACATTCGGAGCTGAACCATGCGACGCCATTCCACCCACCCCAGCCCCCACAAGACACATCCGACACACGACCTGGAACAGGCGCTGCAGCAGCACCAGGTGGAGCTGGAACACCAGAACGACGAACTGCGCCGCACCCAGAGCGACCTGGCCGCCGCGCGGGACCGCTACCTGGACCTGTACGACTTTGCCCCGGTGGGCTATCTCACGCTGGACACCGATGGCCGCATCCTGGAGGTGAACCGCACCGGCGCCGAGCTGCTGGGCATGGCGCCGCAGGCGCTCAAGGGCAACGGCCTGGGGCGCTTCGTGATGGCGGGCGACAGCGACCGCTGGCAACAGTACCTGCAGCATGTGCTGGCCACCGACGGCCTGCAGCGCGTGGACCTGGGCCTGGCGGCAGAGGACGGGCACCAGTGGTACGGCCAGATCGACAGCCTGCGCACGCCCCTGGCCGATGGCACGCACGCGCTGCGTGTGACGCTGACCGACATCACCGAGCGCCTGCGCGCCGACATGGAACGCCGCATTGCCGCGCTGGACAACGATGCGCGCGAGGCCGAACGCCGCCGTGTGGCACTGGAACTGCACGAAAACCTGGGCCAGACGCTGAGCGTGCTCAAGCTGGACGTGGCCCACATGGCGAGCATGAGCGACTCGGCCACCTGCCGCGAATGCGCCAAAACCACGCTGGCCGCGCTGGACGAAGCGGTGTCCACCGTGCGCCGCATCACCGCCGACCTGCACCCGCCCATGCTGGACGACCTGGGCCTGAACGCAGCCCTGGAATGGCTGGCCAACGACACCGCCCGCCGTGTGGGCCTGCAGCTGAGCCTGGCGCTGGGGCCAGAAGCGCCGCCCCTGGCACCGGCCACGGCGCTGGCGGTGTACCGCTTTGTGCAGGCGGCTTTGTCGCACCTGCTGCAACACACCGACAGCACCGACGTGCACCTGGAAATGCAACGCCAGCCCAATGCGCTGAAGCTGGTGATGCAGGCGCGCGGTACCGTAGGCCCGCTGACCCCGCACACCGAGACGCAGCCCCACGATGGCCAGATTCTTCAGCACCGCGCCCGCTTGATGGGCGGGCGCTTGATGATCGACGCCGCACGCGACCGCTCGGGCTGGCTGAGCCTGTACCTGTCGTTGCCCATGGCGCAGAACGAGCAGGGCCTGTGCCAACACATGGAGGCCTTGGCATGAACGAAGACACGTTGCAACCCACGCTGCGGCTGCTGCTGGTGGACGACCACACGGTGGTGCGCGAGGGGCTCAAGCGCTTGCTGGATCCGCAGGTCCGGCAATGGAGCATCACCGAAGCGGGTACCGGCTTTCAGGCGCTGGAATGCCTGCGCCGCCAGCCCTTTGACCTGGCCATCGTCGACCTGTCCATGCCCGGCATGACGGGCATGGACCTGATCGCCCGCATCAAGGCCGAGTTTCCTGCGGTGGCGGTGCTGGTGCTCACCATGCACGGCGAAGAGCAATACGCCATGCGCGCGTTTCAGGCCGGCGCCAAGGGCTATGTGACCAAAGACAGCGCGTCCACCGAGCTGGTGGCGGCGGTGCGCAAGGTGGCCACAGGCGGGGTGTTTGTGTCGGCGCACCTGGCCGAGCGGGTGGTGCAGCAGCTCAATGGCCAGCGCAGTGCACCGCGCATCAACGTGTTGTCCAACCGCGAGCTGGAGATCTTGCAGCGCATCGTGGCCGGGCAGCGGCCGGTGGACATTGCCGAGTCCTTGCACCTGTCCATCAAGACCGTGAGCACACACAAGCGCCGCATTCTGGAAAAGCTGCAGCTTGACAGCACGGCAGCTCTGATCCGTTTCGGCCTGGAACACAACCTGGGCAAAAACGACCTCGGCATGGCCCTGCACCCCGAGGATTGACCCTGTGTTCAACGCGCGCCGTGCGCACTTTCAAGGCCGGCGCGACGGCGCGAAATGCTGTTCAAACCAGCTGCCCGCAAAAGCCGCCACGCTGCCCAGCGCGCCGGGCTCGGCAAACAGGTGCGTGGCGCCCGGCACCACCTCCAGCCGCTTGGGGGCGCCCAGGCGGCGAAACGCCTGGCGGTTGAGTTCGAGCACTTCCTGGTCCAGCCCACCCACAATCAGCAGAGTGGGGGCTTGCACCTCGGGCAAGCGGTCCATCACCAGGTCGGGGCGGCCGCCGCGCGACACCACCGCCGCCACCCGCTGCGGCATCTCGGCCGCCGCCAGCAGCGCCGCTGCGGCCCCCGTGCTGGCGCCAAAAAGGCCCAGGCGCAAACCCGCCAAGTCAGGCCGCTGGTCCCCCCAGCGCACCGCCTCCACCACACGCCGCCCCAGCAGGGGAATGTCAAACACCAGGCGGCGGTCTTCGGCTTCGCGCACGGTGAGCAGGTCAAACAGCAGCGTCGCCAGCCCGTGCTGGTGCAGCGCCCGCGCCACCCACCGGTTGCGCGGGCTGAAGCGGCTGCTGCCACTGCCGTGGGCAAACATCACCAAGCCTTTGGCATGGGGCGGTACCGACAAATCACCTGGCAAAGACGGGCCTTGCAGGTTGACCGACTCGACCGGCGTCTCGCTGTCCGGGCTGTCGCCGGTGCCCGTGCCCCACCCCCGGTCGGTGTCACGAAAAAACAGGGACTCTGCTGTCATGTTGGTTTCACTCCCGGGGGTGAACAGACCACCGCAGCCACCCCCAAGCAGCGATTTTTCTCCTCAGCACCACCCGGCCATTGATTGCGCGCAACGCACAAGCAGTCTTTCAAAAACAGCCCTCCAGACCGCCCGTGGTGCCGTTACCGTGTCGGTGTGAAACGCCATACCGTTGTGCCACCACCTCTCTTCAGGCCCATGCCACGTCCAGACCCTCTGCCCCCGAGCCAGCTCTACAACACCTGCGACCCGGCTGCGCTGGGTTTTGCCACCACCAGCGAGCTGGGCGAGCTGGACGCCGCGCAACTGCACCCGCGCGCGCTGGAAGCCCTGCACCTGGGGCTGGACATTCGCAACCATGGCTACAACCTGTTTGTGCTGGGCGAAACCGGCAGCGGGCGCCATGCCATCGTGCAGCAGCTGCTGCAGGCCGAGCGCCGCGACGGTGTGCCGCCCAACGACTGGTGCTACGTCTACAACTTTGACAACCCCAGCAGCCCCAACCTGCTGCACCTGCCCTGCGGGCGGGGTCCCACGCTGCGCGACGACATGCAGCACTTTGTGCAAGAGCTCACGCCCGCCATCAACGCGGTGTTTCAGGGCGACGAATACCGCAGCCGCGTGGAAGCCATGCAGGAGGAAGAAAAACGGCGCGAGGTGAGCGCGCTGCAAAACCTGGGCGACGAGGCCAACAAGCTGGGCGTGGCGCTCATGCGCACCCCCGCCGGCTTTGCCTTTGTGCCCATGAAAGACGCTGAAAACACCATGACGCCGGAGGACGTGGAGAAGCTGCCCAAGGCACGCCAGGACGAGCTGGCCGAACACATCAAGCACCTGCGCGAAGCGCTGCACCAGCTCTTCAACACCTTCCCGCGCTGGCGCCGCGACACGCAAAACCGGCTCCGGCAGGCCGGCAGCGAAGCCCTGCGCGAAACGGTGGCCCACATGGTGGACGAGCTGCGCCCGCGCTACGCCGACCTGCCCCACGTGAGCGCCTACCTGGATGCGGTGCTGCAAGACATCATTGAGTCGGGCGAGTCGCTGCACGAGACCTCGCACGCCGAAGGCGACACCGAAACGACCACGCTGTCGGGCACCATTTCCGTGCAGCGCTACCTGGTGAACCTGCTGGTGGACAACCCGGCCGACGGCCAGCGCCCGGTGGTGTTTGAAGACCACCCCACGCTGCAAAACCTGGTGGGGCGCATTGAGCACTACATGCACATGGGCACGCTCATGAGCAACTTCACCCTGATCCGCGCCGGCGCGCTGCACCGGGCCAATGGCGGCTTTTTGCTGCTCGATGCGGTGAAAGTGTTGTCGCAGCCTTACGCCTGGGAAGGGCTCAAGCGCTGCCTCAAGGCGGGGGTGGTGCGCATCGAATCGCTGTCCGACCTGATTGGCCTGAGCAGCACCGTGCAGCTGGAGCCTATGCCCATGCCGCTGGACCTGAAGATCGTGCTGATTGGCGAGCGGGTGGTGTATTACCTGCTCAGCCAGTACGACCCCGAATTTGTCTCGCTGCTCAAGATCAACGCGGACATGGAAAGCGAGATTGCGCGCAACCCCGACAACACGGCCGCCTACGCCCGCCTGATCGCCACACTGGCACGGCGCGAGCAGTTGCGCCCGCTGTCGGCCGGGGCGGTGGCGCGGGTGATTGAACACGCCTCCCGCCTGGCCAGCGACGCCCAGCGCCTGACCACCCAGACCCAGCCCATGGACGACCTGATGCGCGAGGCCAACCACTTTGCCGCGCGCGACCAGGCGCTGGTGATCGAGCGCACGCATGTGCAAGCCGCCATCGACGCGCACCGCCACCGCCACGAGCGCATCCAGCTTCGCTACCGCGACGACATTGTGCGCGGCCAATTGCTGGTGGACACCGACGGCGCCCATGTGGGCCAGGTCAACGGACTGGCCGTGGTGCCCCTGGGCGACAGCAGCTTTGCGCACCCGGTGCGCATCACCGCCACCGCGCGCGTGGGCGACGGCGAGGTGGTGGACATTGAGCGAGAGGTGAAGCTGGGCGGACCGATCCACTCCAAAGGCGTGTTGATCCTCTCGTCTTTCCTGGCCTCGCGCTTTGGCCGGCAGGCGCCGCTGTCGCTCAAAGCCAGCCTGGTGTTCGAGCAGTCGTATGGCGGGGTCGAGGGCGACAGCGCTTCCCTGGCCGAGCTCACGGCGCTGCTGTCGGCGCTGGCCGAACTGCCGCTGAACCAGGCACTGGGCGTCACCGGCTCGGTGAACCAGTTTGGCCAGGTGCAGGCGGTGGGCGGCGTGAACGAAAAGATTGAAGGCTTCTTTGACATTTGTGCGGCGCGCGGTCTGACCGGCGCACACGGTGTGCTGCTGCCGGCCAGCAACGTGTGCCACCTGATGCTGCGCCAGGACGTGGTGGACGCGGTGCGCGCGGGGCGGTTCAACGTGTGGCCGGTGCGCACGGTGGACGAAGCGCTGACGCTGCTCACCGGCGTGGACGCCGGCACCCTGGACGCCCAGGGCCAGTGGTCCACGCCCGATTCGGTCAACGCCCGCGTGGCGGCCGGGCTGGCCCAGCTGGCGCAGGTGCGCCAAGCGTTTCTTCATCCCAAGGAGGCGGCCAAAGCAGCTGAGAAGGCCGCCGAGCAAGAAGCGATGCACGAAGCCGTGCAGCACATGGGCCAAAAACCGGGCGCCGGCTGAACGATGCCCGTGGCGCCCCCCGGCAGCGTCACACCCGGGTGTAGGCCAGGCCCGAAGCCACCCCCCCAAACAGGTCGCCTTCCACCAGCGGCACGCTGGGGAATTCGGCCTGCAAGGCCCGCTGAAACGGCCGCAAGGCCGACGAACCGCCGGTGAGGTAGATGGCGTCGAGCGACGCATCGGTGAGGCCCGCGCGCTGCACACAGGCGCGGGCGCAGGCCACGGTGCGCGCCAGCAGCGCGCCCAGGTGCTCGCGCATGTCGGCCGTGTCCAGCGCGGCCAGCAAGTCGGGTTCCACGCACGACAAGTCCACCTGCGTGGCGCCGTCACTTTGCGAACACCGGATCTTGGCCTGCTCCACCTCGTGCGCCACATGGTGGCCGGCGCGCTCTTTCAGCACCGTCATCAGCCGCTCGTGCAAACGCGGGTCGGTGTAGTTCACGCGCAGCCCCTGGGCCTGGCTCAGCGCGCGGGGCAGGTACAGCCACTGGATCAGGTGCCAGGTGGACAGGTCAAAAAAGGTTCGGCTGGGCACTTCGCGCTGCTGCGGCCCCAGGTGGCGGTAACCCAGCAAAGGCATCACCCGTTCCAGGCTGAGCTTCTGGTCAAAGTCGGTCCCGCCAATGTGCACGCCGGTGGTGGCCAGCACATCGCTGGCGCGGTTGGCCAGCGCCATGCGCTGCGGGCCCAGGCGCACCACGGTGAAGTCGGAGGTGCCGCCGCCCAGGTCGACCACCAGCACCAGGCTCTCGCGCGCCAGGCGGCGCTCGTAGTCCAGCGCCGCCGCAATCGGCTCCAGCTGAAACGACACTTCGTCAAAACCGACCGACTGCGCCGCCTGCAGCAAGGAAGCCTGCGCCAGCGCGTCGCGCTCGGGGTCGTCGTCCACAAAATGCACCGGCCGGCCCATCACCACGCGGGTGGGCGCTTCGCCCAGCGCGTGGGCGGCGCGCTCGCGCAGCGCGTCCAGAAAGGTGGCCACGATGTCCAGAAAGCTCACCTGCTGGCCGTTCACCTCGGTTTTTTCCATCAGCAGCGGGCTGCCCAGCAAGCTCTTGAGCGAGCGCATCAGCCGGCCTTCGGTGCCGCTCAGGTACTGCGCCACCGCATCGCGACCGAAGTGGGTCAGGTGGTCTTCGCCGTTGTAAAACACCGCCGTGGGCATCGACACCGCATCGCCTTCCAGCGGAATCAGGTGCGCCGTGTCGTGCACATCGGCCCAGGCCATGGCCGAGTTGGACGTGCCGAAATCAATACCAAGCGTGCCGTTGAGCGAAAGCGTCATGTGGAAAATGAAGAAGCAAGAGAAAAGCCCGCAGCTTTTTCAAGCTGCGGGCTTTCTTTTTTGGTGCGGCTGGCAGGAATTGAACCCACGACCCCTTGGTTCGTAGCCAAGTACTCTATCCAACTGAGCTACAGCCGCGAAGCACGCAATTCTACACAGGAATTGGCCCAGGATGATCTGGACATGCGCTTGAGCGCTCTGCAACGTGCACACGGCACGTGGAAGGACCTGAGTCGACAGGCAGGAAAGGCGCAGCGCATGAGCCCGTCGCGGCGCATCGGCGTTGCGCTGCGATCGATTGGCAGCCTGCGTCTCGACGCGGACGAAGGCGCTGTGTTGCGTGTACTCAATCGGCAACCCCCGGTCCATCTGGATGATGTCGATTGGATTGACAGCAGCAATGCAGGGCTTGGGCCGGCCCCATGCGCGCACATGACCCCCAAAGCGACACACATTCGGCACATCGAAGGGCCCGCCAGTTGGCGCAGCCGGGCGCTCACAACGCTGCTGCGCGTCGCCTCACACGGTCGCTTGCGGCAAGACGTTGACTTGGCAGCCTTGCGCCAGCGCTATGAAGCGTTCGATGCCCGGCATGCGCCGGTGGAGCCTGGCATGGTGCGCGAGGCGGTGCAGTGCAACGGCGTCGCAGCCGAGTGGGTCAGCGTGCCAGAGAGCCGGCCCGACCGCACGCTGCTTTACTTGCACGGTGGATCGTTCGCCTTTCGGTTCCCCAACACCCATGCGGCTTTTGCCGCCCGCATGTGCCGACTCTTGGGTGCCCGCGCATTGGTGCCCGACTACCGCCTGGCACCCGAGTACCCCTTTCCCGCCGCGCCAGACGACTGCCAGACCGTCTACCGCTGGCTGCTGGCCAGCGGTTGCCCACCACACAGCCTGGTGGTGATGGGCGACTCGGCCGGCGGCTGCCTGGCGCTGGTCACGCTGACCCGCGCACGCCAGGCCCACGACCCGCAACCGGCTTGCGCTGTGTTGCTGTCACCCGCCGTGGACTGCACGTTCGACAGCCACAGCATGTCCGACAACGAAGGCCGCGACCCGATGTTCCGCCTGAGTGACCTGCTGGTGCTGCGTCGCCAGTATGTGCCGTCGCCCTACCTGTACACGCATCCCGAGGTGTCACCCCTGTTCGCGGATTTCGATGGCCTGGCGCCGCTGCTGCTGCAGGTCGGCAGCAACGAAATGCTGCGCGACGAGGCCATCCGCACCACGAACAAAGCCCATGCGGCGGGGGTCGCCCCCTGCGTCAGACTAGTTGTCGCCTCCCTTTTCACGCGGATGATCCGCGCCAAAGCGACACAACATGCAAAAGAATCAACATTCGCCAGAGTTCATAGAGCAGGCATTGAGCAAGGTCCGCACGCGCGGCTCGCGCACCTTGGAATCGGTGGCCACTGAGCTGAACATGCCACTGGGAACGCTCAAGGGCTGGCTCAAGAGATCGCGCCCTGTGGGGGCAGCGTTGGCGCATGCGCCAACGCTGCCCAGCGATACGCCCGCAGCCCAGTGGAGCCCTGTTCAGCGGCTGTTGGCCTTGAACGAAAGCCACACCCTGGTGGGGCCGGCGCTGCACGCCTGGTGCCGCGAGAAGGGCTTATTCGAGCACCAGCTGATCCAGTGGCGCGAAGCCTTTTGCGCATCGACGCAACCCGCTGCTGCCAGCGCCGCTGAGCAACGCCTGGCCAACACTGCGCTGCGCGAGTTGCAAGGCCGGCACGACCAGCTGGAGCGCGAGGTGCGCCGCAAGGACCGCGCGCTGGCCGAGGCCGCCGCTTTGCTGATCCTTCAAAAAAAGTTCCAGGCCTTGGTTCTGAAATCGCAGGGCGAGGACACATGAGCACCCTCGCACAACGCGCCACCGTGCTGGAGCTGATCGCCGAAGCTTGCATCGCTGGCGCCCGCTTGCACAGGGCCTGCGAGATCATCGGGCTGGCCGCACGCACTGTGCAGCGCTGGGTGGATGCTGGAAAAAATGCGCTGTATGTGGGCGACAGGCGCACCCCTGATCAACGCAGTCATAACTGCCCGCCCAACAAACTGAGCGACGCTGAACGCCTGGCGGCTCTGGCTGTGCTCAACAGTGAGGAGTTCAAGGACCTGCCACCCAGCCAGATCGTGCCCCGTCTGGCTGACAAGGGCATGTACGTGGCGAGCGAGTCAACCCTGTACAGGCTGCTGCGTCAGGCTGGGCAACTGGCTCACCGCCGCCTTGAACGCGTGCCGCAAAAGCGCAGCAAACCCCGCGCCTTGGTGGCGAGAAGGCCCGACCAGATCTACTGTTGGGACATCACCTACTTGCCCACCCAGGTGCGCGGCCTGTTCTTCTACCTGTACCTGTTCGTGGACATCTTCAGCCGCAAGGTGGTGGGCTGGCAGGTCTTCGATTGCGAGAGCGCCGAGCGGGCTGCAGCGCTGCTGGAGGACATCTGTCGGCGCCAGGGCGTTGGTGCGGATCAGGTCACAGTGCATTCGGACAACGGCAGTCCGATGAAGGGCGAAACGATGCTGGCCACCATGCAGCGCTTGGGCGTGGCACACAGCCGCAGCCGCCCCGCGGTGAGCAACGACAACCCATACGCCGAATCGCTGTTCAAGACCTTGAAGTACCGCCCGCAGCTGCCGCTCAAGCCGTTTGCCGATCTGATGCAGGCCAGGCGCTGGGTGACCGAGCTGGTGCACTGGTACAACGAGCAGCACAGGCACAGTGCAATCAGCTTCGTGACCCCCGCGCAGCGCCATGCACAGACCGATGAAGCTTTGCTGCACGCACGTGCTGCGGTCTATGAAAAAGCCAGGCAACAACATCCAGCGCGTTGGTCAGGAAACACCCGCAACTGGACCTTCATCGACGAGGTTCACCTAAACCCAGACAGCCCACAAACCAAGGAGTCCGATCAGAAGGCAGCTTGATTTGACAACCTCAGGCGACAACTAGCTTGACAACTTCCGGTGACGAGGTGGACGTTCGCTACAACTTCCATACGCTGAGCCACCGCTACAAAAAGACCGACCACTACTTCGGCACCATCTTCGCCACGCTGCGCAAGGGCGGCGAAGCGGGCTACCTGTTCGCCCGCAAGAAGGTCGTGCTGAAGGATGACTACATCAGCCAGGTCGTGGACATCTACCACCTCTGAAGTGAAACGCCCCCCGCGCCGCTTCGCGTCACCGCCCAGGGGGCGGCACTGGCCGTCTGGCAAAGCCAGCCCGGCGTTGCCCCCGGTTGGCGTTGTTTCATGCGTCGCGGATGGCGCTCCGGCGCCATGGAAAACTGAGATGCACGAACAAGCAAAAGGAGACACACGATGAACCACTACCGCATTGCGCTGAACTTCGAAGACGGTGTGACCCGCTTCGTCGACTGCGGCGCCAACGAGAAGGTGCTTGATGCCGCGTTTCGCAACCGCATCAACCTGCCCATGGATTGCTCCGACGGCGTGTGCGGCACCTGCAAGTGCCGCGCCGAGACCGGCAGCTACGACCTGGGCGACGACTACATCGACGAGGCGCTGACGGCCGACGAAGCGGCCGAAGGCCTGGTGCTGACCTGCCAGATGATTCCCACGTCGGATTGCGTGATCGCGGTGCCTGTGCCATCCACCGCCTGCAAGACCGGCACCGCGCAGATCGCAGCCGTGGTCGGTGAGGTGACGACGTTCGCCGACGCGGCCTACGAGCTGGTGCTCGACAGCCCGACCGAGGCGCCGGTGTTCCTGCCCGGCCAGTACGTCAACATCGGCGTGCCGGGCAGCGGCCAGCACCGCTCGTATTCGTTCAGCTCGGCGCCGGGCAGCCGCCGCATGACCTTCATGATCAAGCAGGTGCCCGGTGGGCTGATGAGCGGCTGGCTCGGGTCCACTGCCGCTGGCCAGCCGCTGCAGATGACCGGCCCGCTGGGCAGCTTCTACCTGCGCGCCGTCACGCGGCCGCTGCTGTTTCTGGCGGGTGGCACGGGCTTGGCGCCGTTCCTGTCCATGCTCGAAGTGCTGGCCGCCCAGGACCTCAAGCAGCCCGTGCACCTGATCTATGGCGTCACACGCGACCAGGACCTGGTGATGGTGGACCGGCTGGCCGACTACGCCCGCCGCATTACCGGCTTCACCTACGCCACCTGCGTGGCCGACCCGCAGACCACGCACCCGCAGCAGGGCTACGTGACGCAGCACATGCCCCCGCAGGTGCTGCACGCCGGGAATGTCGATGTGTACCTGTGTGGCCCGCCGCCGATGGTGGACGCGGTGCAGAAGTACTTCAAGGCCGAGGGCCTTGCGCCGGCCAGCTTCCATTACGAGAAGTTCACACCCAACCCAACAACGGTGACAGCATGAGAACGACACAACGATTTGAAGGCAAGGTGGTTCTGGTCACCGGCGCGGCCCAGGGCATCGGACGCGGCGTGGCGCAGGGTGTAGCCGCCGAGGGCGGTAAGGTGGTGCTGGTCGATCGCGCGGACTTCGTCGCCGAGGTGGCACAGGAGATCGCGCACGAGGTGGCGGCCGACGGTCGCACGGCGGGCTTCGTGGCCGATCTCGAGACCTACGAGGGTGCGCACGCCGCCATGGCTTTTGCCGCACAGACCTTCGGCGGCATCGACATCGTGGTCAACGGCGTCGGCGGTGCGATCCGCATGCGGCCCTTCGCCGAGTTCGAGCCGGCGCAGATCGACGCGGAGATTCGCCGCTCGCTGATGCCCACGCTGTACGCCTGCCATGCAGCGCTGCCGCACCTCTTGGCGCGCGGCGGCGGCACCATCGTCAATGTGTCGTCCAATGCCACGCGCGGCATCCACCGGGTGCCGTACTCGGCGGCCAAGGGCGGCGTCAACGCGCTGACGTATTCGCTGGCGATGGAGTACGCGCAGCACAACATCCGCGTCGCCGCAACCGCGCCGGGCGGCACCAGTGCGCCACCGCGCCGCACGCCACGCAATCCCGCTGGCGACAACGCGCAGGAACAGGCCTGGATGGCCGAGGCTGTGCAGCAGGTGACCGAGTCCACTTTCTTCAAACGCTACGGCACGCTGGACGAGCAGGTGGCCCCGATCCTATTCCTGGCGTCCGACGAATCGAGCTATATCACGGGAACCGTGCTGCCGGTGGCCGGCGGCGACCTCGGCTGATCCCACGACACCCCACACGTGACAAACATGAGACACATCGACCTGCACAAGCTGGCGGACGAAGCCAAATTCAACGGCTTTCACCGGGGCGTCCTGCTCTGGTGCGCGCTGATCATCATCTTCGACGGCTATGACCTCGCGGTCGCCGGCATCGCGTTGCCGTCGATCATGAAAGAGATGGGCGTGAGCCCGACCAACGCGGGTTTCATGGTCAGCTCGGCGCTGTTCGGCATGATGTTTGGCGCGATCTTTCTCGGCACGATTGCCGACAAGATTGGCCGCCGCCGCGCCATCGCCATTTGCATTGCGCTGTTCAGCGTGTTTACGGCAGCGGCGGGCCTCACCAGCGACCCGGTGACCTTCAGCGTGATGCGCTTCCTGGCTGGCCTCGGCATCGGCGGCGTGATGCCGAACGTGGTCGCGCAGATGACCGAGTACTCGCCGCGCAAGATCCGCAGCACCATGGTCACGCTGATGTTCAGCGGCTATGCGGTGGGCGGCATGTTGGCGGCGGTGGTGGGCAAGGGCCTGATCGAGAGTCACGGCTGGCAGTCTGTGTTCCTGGCTGCGGCCCTGCCGGTCTTGCTGATCCCGGTGATCCTCAAGTCCATGCCCGAGTCCATGCCCTACCTGATCAAGACCGGGCAGAAGGCTCAGCTGCAGCCGGGCGATTCGTTCGACCTGCCACAGCAGGACCGTGACACCAGCGCACCCATCGGCAAGCTGTTCCAGGATGGCCGGGGGTTCAGCACCATCATGTTCTGGGTGGCATTCTTCATGTGCCTGTTCATGGTCTACGCGCTCAGCTCATGGCTCACCAAGCTGATGGCGGGCGCCGGCTACACGCTGGGCTCGGCACTGACCTTCGTTCTCGTGCTGAATTTCGGCGGCATGGTGGGTGCCATCGGCGGTGGCTGGCTGGCCGACCGCTTCCACATCAAGCACGTGCTGGTCGGCATGTACCTGCTGGCAGCGCTGTCCATCAGCCTGCTCGGCTACCCGGTGCCCACGTCGGTGCTGTTCGTTCTGGTCGGTCTGGCAGGGGCTTCGACCATCGGCACGCAGATCGTGACCTACGCCTATGTGGGCCAGTACTACCCGATGGCGGTGCGCTCCACCGGCATTGGCTGGGCCTCGGGCGTCGGCCGCAGCGGCGCCATTCTCGCGCCCATCGTCATCGGTAGCCTCGTGGCCATGGCGCTACCGCTGGAACGCAACTTCATGGCCATCGCCTTGCCGGCGGTGATTGCGGCGATGGCGGTGTTCTGCATTCGCCACAACCGTGCAGCGCAGGCGCACAGCGCAGTTGGCGCTGTGGTGCCGGGCGTCCCAGCAGCCGCCAAGTGACGCGGTCACGTCGATGCAACGCCATCATTTCCCCCTAGAGACTTTCTCATGATCAACAAGATCGCTCCATCGGTCGCCGACGCCCTGGCCGGCATCCAGGACGGGGCCACCGTCCTGATCGGCGGCTTCGGCACGGCCGGCATTCCCAACGAACTCATCGACGGCCTCATCGCTCAGGGCGCGAAGGACCTCACCGTCGTCAACAACAACGCCGGCAACGCCGACGTGGGCCTGGCCGCGCTGCTGCAGGCCGGCCGCGTGCGCAAGATCATCTGCAGCTTTCCGCGCCAGGCCGACAGCCAGGTGTTCGACGGCCTGTACCGTGCCGGCAAGCTGGAGCTGGAACTGGTGCCGCAAGGCAACCTGGCCGAGCGCATCCGCGCGGCGGGCGCCGGCATCGGCGCGTTCTTCTGCCCCACGGGCTTTGGCACCGAACTGGCCGGCGACCGCGAGACGCGTGAGATCGACGGCAAGCAGTACGTGCTGGAGTACCCCATCCATGGCGACGTGGCGCTGATCAAAGCCGAGGCGGGTGACCGCTGGGGCAACCTGGTCTTCCGCAAGGCCGCGCGCAACTTCGGCCCGGTGATGGCCATGGCCGCGCGTCGCACCATCGCCACCGTGCATGACATCGTGGAGCTGGGCGCACTGGACCCGGAGACCATCGTCACGCCCGGCATCTTCGTCAGCAAGATCGTCCGCATCGACCGCGTGGCCACCCAGGCCGGCGGTTTCAAGAAAGCAGCGTGATGAAGCTCACCCCCAGTCTTCGCGCACTTCGTGTCGCTTCGCCAACCCCCTGCCGGGGGCAACACCAGCGGCCCGGCAAAGCCGGTTCCGCGGTGTTCCTGGAACTGATTTCGCCCGCTTTCGGAGTTCTGCCATGACCGCTGCCATCTACCCACGTCGCACCAAGGACCAGCTCGCCGCGCGCGTGGCGCTGGACATCTTCGACGGCGCCGTCGTCAATCTGGGCATTGGCCAGCCCACGCTGGTGGCCAACCACCTGCCAGCAGGCCGCGAGGTGATCCTGCACAGCGAGAACGGCATCCTGGGCATGGGCGCCGCGCCCGCTGCGGGCAGCGAAGACTACGACCTGATCAACGCCGGCAAGCAGCCGGTCACGCTGCTGCCCGGCGGCGCGTATTTCCACCACGCCGACAGCTTTTCGATGATGCGCGGCGGGCACCTGGACATCTGCGTGCTGGGCGCCTTCCAGGTCTCGGCCACGGGCGACCTGGCCAACTGGAGCACCGGCGAGCCGGGCGCGATTCCCGCCGTCGGCGGGGCCATGGACCTGGCCATCGGTGCCAAGCAGACCTGGGTGATGATGGACCTGCTGACCAAGCAGGGCGCCAGCAAGATCGTCGATCGCTGCACCTACCCGCTGACCGGCCTGGCCTGCGTCAAGCGCATCTACACCGACCTGGCCACCTTCGCCTGCACAGCGCACGGCCTGCAATTGGTGGATGCCGTCGAGGGCCTGAGCCTCGAGGCACTGGAAGGCATCGTCGGCTTGCCTATTGCCGACGCTGCGCCTGCTGCGCCATGACTTTTGCCACTGCGAGATACCCCATGAGCGAATCCATTTTCATCTGCGACGCCGTGCGCACCCCCTTCGGCAAGTACGGCGGCGCGCTGTCGTCCGTGCGGCCCGACGACCTGGGCGCTGTGGTGCTCAAGGCCCTGGCCGAGCGCAACCCGGGCGTGGACTGGCGCGCGGTCGACGATGTGATCTTCGGCTGCGCCAACCAGGCCGGCGAAGACAACCGCAACGTGGCGCGCATGTCATTGCTGCTGGCCGGCCTGCCGCTGGAGGTGCCGGGCACCACCGTCAACCGGCTGTGCGGCTCGGGCATGGACGCCATCGGCATCGCGGCGCGCGCCATCAAGTCGGGCGAGACGGGCCTGATGGTCGCGGGCGGTGTGGAGAGCATGAGCCGCGCGCCCTTCGTCGTGCCCAAGGCCGAGTCGGCGTTCTCGCGCAGCAATTCCATCCAGGACACCACCATTGGCTGGCGCCTGGTCAACCCCAAGATGAAAGCGCTGCACGGCGTGGACGCTATGCCCGAGACGGCCGAGAACGTGGCGGACGACTTCCAGGTGTCGCGCGAAGACCAGGACCTCTTCGCCTGGCGCAGCCAGGCCAAGGCCGCGGCCGCGCAGAAGGCCGGCTACTTTGCCGCCGAAATCGTGCCGGTGGCCGTGCCGCAGCGCAAGGGCGATGCGGTGCATGTGACAGTGGACGAACACCCGCGCGAGACCACGCTGGAAGCGCTGGCCAAGCTCAAACCCGTGGTGCGCCCGGGCGGCAGCGTGACGGCCGGCAACGCCAGCGGTGTGAACGACGGTGCCTGCGCCGTGCTGCTGGCCAGCGCTGCGGCCGCCGAGCGCCACGGGCTCACGCCCCGCGCCCGGGTGGTGGGCATGGCCACGGCCGGTGTCGCACCGCGCATCATGGGCATCGGCCCCGCACCGGCCACGCTGAAGGTGCTGGCGCAGACCGGGCTCACGCTGGCGCAGATGGACGTGATCGAGTTGAACGAAGCCTTCGCCTCTCAGGGACTGGCCGTGCTGCGCCAACTGGGCCTGGCCGACGACGACGCACGCGTGAACCCGCAAGGCGGTGCCATCGCCCTGGGCCACCCGCTGGGCGCCAGCGGCGCGCGGCTGGTGACCACCGCCGTGGCTCAACTGCACCGCACCGGCGGGCGCTACGCGCTGTGCACCATGTGCATCGGCGTGGGTCAGGGCATCGCACTGATCATCGAACGTGTTTGAAGGAGACCGGACATGCCACATGCCAAGCCTTCGTCACCCGTGCCGCTGACCACAGCGCGTGGCACATTCCGCGTCACGGTCGACGGCGATGCCGACGCACCGGCGCTCATCCTGTCCAACTCGCTGGGTACCCCACTTGAGATGTGGGACCCGCAGGTGGACGCGTTCTCCGAACACCACCGGCTGATCCGGTACGACACCCGCGGCCACGGCGGCAGTCCGGTGACGCCAGGCCCCTACAGCTTCGCCGACCTGGGCCAGGACGTTCTTGCCGTGCTGGACGCACTGGACATCGCACGCGCCGCGTTCTGCGGTATTTCGATGGGGGGCCACACCGGCCTGTGGCTGGGCATCCATGCCGGCAGCCGCTTCAACGCCATCGCCGTGTGCAACAGTGCCGCCAAAATCGGTACGCCGCAGGGATGGAACGACCGGGCGACGATGGTCCGCGAAGGCGGCCAGGCCAGCATGCAGGCCCTGGCCGCATCGTCCCCTGGCCGGTGGTTCAGCGCGGATTTTGTCTATTCGCAACCTGTCGCCGTGCAACGGGCGCAGGCCTGGATCGCCGGCATCGCGCCGCAGGGCTATGCCGCTTGCTGCGAGGCCCTGGCCACATCGGACCTGCGCGAGGACCTCGGCCGTATCACCCTTCCCACACTGCTTTTGGCGGGCGCATCGGACCCGGTCACAACCGTTGCCGATGCCCAGACCATGCAGATGGGCATTGCCGGTGCGGAGTTGGCTGTGGTGTCAGCGTCCCATCTGTCCAACCTGGAAGCGCCCAAGGCGTTCAACCAGGCCGTACTTCGTTTTCTTTCCACCTCAAGGCTCTCTGCCTGACCAAAAGGACATCCCATGCTTTACCTGGTTCACATGGTCGTCAACATTCCATCCACGCTCGCACCGGAAGAGGCCGCACGCATCAAGGCCGAGGAGAAGGCCTACTCGCAGCAATTGCAGAGCGCCGGCAAGTGGCCTCACCTCTGGCGCGTGGTGGGCGAGTACGCCAATTACAGCGTGTTCGACGTGGAGAGCAACGACGAGCTGCACAACACCTTGAGCAACCTGCCGCTGTTCCCGTTCATGAAGATCACGGTCACGCCGCTGGCCAAGCATCCCTCGTCCATCGTCTAGTCCCCGGGGCCATTCACCGTCGAACCTTGGCCCTGCCAACCGTCCTGGGGCTACCCAGCTCAGCCATGGCGCTGACCTGACAGGCTGCTGAAATACCCCACGCCGAAACGACCGCCATCAGTGCAATGAGTCAGTTTCCGTCGATAGGGTCTATTGCGGTCGCGCAAAGCGCCATCCAGGGGGCCGGTTTGCGCGTTTGAAGGACCTTTTTTCCCGCATTTGGCACCCATTGCGCACCCTGCAGACGGAATTGTCCCAAGGTGCGCATGCGCACACAGCCCTCGGCGGGCTTTCGTTCACTACCGCATAGCCATCTGTGTTGGTTCCTGGCGGGGCCTCCTTCCGTTCACGAAAGGGTGGTCATCCCACGAATAACCGTCGAATTTGATCAACTGCAGCTTGCCCAAATGGATTTAAGTTGTTTTTTCGCTACGAATTGACATCAAATTTTCCTGACGGCAAGGCTTCTTCGCTAGTGGCTATCGATCACAGAAAAGAAGCGAGTCGGGCTCCAGACCTACAGTCAAAAAAGACCGTCGGCGAGTTTAAGGACAGAGTCGGTGGGCCACGCGTGGGCCACAGGTGGGCCATAGCCAAAAGGTCAGAGCTGCTGTGACCATCGGCCCCGTACATTGCGTAGCCCAAATTTTGAGCTAGGTGAGGCTGATGGCAAGTTTTCGACTGTCGCGTGGGCCACGGAAAACCCACGTAAGTCATTGATTTTGGTGCGGCTGGCGGGGATCGAACCCACGACCCTTGGCTTCGGAGGCCAATACTCTATCCACTGAGCTACAGCCGCATGCTGTCAAAAGACCAATACTCAAATTCTGCGCCGCATCTCGAATGCCTAAAGGCTTCAGAGGCCAATACTCTATCCACTGAGCTACAGCGGCATGCTGTTTTGGGACCGATAGTCGATACGGACCCTCTCGTGTCGATGTTGATCGGCTTTAGGCCCCAACACCAAGTTTCGTGGATGCGCGGTGCAAGACGCGATTCTATCAGCTACCCCTCCAAGCAAGGCCAGCGCAGGGGGCGCTTGACTATAATCGCGGGCTGTCTGCCCAACCCGTGCAGGCCTGCCATTTCCCATCTTGGCCCCGTTCCGCCACCCCTTGAGGACACCATGAGCGATCACGCGCACGAATCTCACACCGGCCCGATCAAGACACCCGCACAGCTGTTGTGGACGTCTTTCTTCTCCTTTGTGGCTCCCATTTTTATCATCATTGGTTTGGTTTACGTCGTCACCTCAGGCGACAAGCCTGCCGCTGGCGCCGTGGACCCAGAGCTGGCTACTGCCATGCGAATCCAGCGCGTGGGCTCGGTTGAACTGCGTGACGCCAACCGTCCACTGCAAGCTGGCGACGCGGTTTACAAGGCGCAATGTGCCGCCTGTCACGACGCTGGTCTGGCTGGCGCGCCCAAGTTTGGCGATACCGGTGCATGGGCTGCCCGCGTGGCAACGGGTTACGACGCTTTGCTGGCCTCGGTGCTGCAGGGCAAGGGAGCCATGGGTTCGCAAGCTGGCGGCGCTTTCAGCGACGTGGAATTAGGTCGCGCTGTGGTGCACTTGGCCAACGCAGGTGGTGGCAAGTTTGCCGAGCCCGCAGCGCCAGCGCCAGCGGCAGAAGCTGCAGCCCCAGCGGCTTCCGCCGCCGCTGCCCCTGCCCCTGCGGTGGAAGCCCCTGCCGCCGTTGTAGCCGCAGCGCCTGTTGCAGCTGCAGCAGCCGTGCCTGCATCGGCCACGGTTTCCGCGGGTGCTGGTGAAGCGCTTTACAAGCAAGCCTGCGCTGTGTGCCATGTGGCCGGCGTGGCGGGCGCACCCAAGTTTGGCGACAAGGCCGCCTGGGCACCTCGTCTGGCTTTGGGCGTTGACGGCCTGACGGCCAGCGTGATCAAAGGCAAGGGAGCCATGCCACCCAAAGGCGGTTCCGCGGCTTCTGATGCTGATATCAAGGCATCTGTTGAGTACATGCTGGCTTCGGTGAAGTAATTCACCTCAGCTGCGAAAAAGCCGGACAGCGTCCGGCTTTTTTTTGCTCAAATGGCTGTCTGTGCGCTTTGGGCCATCCGCTGCGGGCTCCTGACAAAGGCACCCATCAAGGGCAGGTCCTTCGACTGTATGTCTTGCGGACTCCAGCTTCCCGCTTCGACCGCATCTGCGGCCTGCACCATGTCGCTGGTATGCACCAGACCCCAACCGAGTTCGGTTTGCAGGTACAGCCGCCCCAGTTCATCGACCGCGCAAGCTTTCACGCGTCCAGCCGGCTGACCCGTATGGGCCAGTACAGCGCCGCCGGGCTGAAGGCGCCAGATGTAAGGCGTGTTTTCCAGCTCGACGTAGACCCGCTGTGGACCATTTTGAAAGAACCAGCACCCGCCAGCATCGCGGCTGTAGTTGCGGTGTATGAATTCGATCAGTTTTTCGTGCAAAAGCAGGGAGCCTTTGGCTGATTTGCAAGGTTCGCCGGGTTCGCAGGCAAAGGGGCCTGCAGCCTGGGTGGCGTCATCCCGCATGAACCATTGGCCCCGCGCGTCGAGCCCGAGCCAACCGTAACAATGCGGCACGTTAGGCCATTTGGCCATGGCGGCTTTGACGATATCGTCCATGTGAATCTCCTTTTCAGGTGTGCGCGAGCAGCCAGCGCCCGACCGATTCGGGCATGGTGCGCACATGCCCCGGAACACCCAGGGGCCCAGCCGAGCAGGGAAAGCCCACATGTCCGCCCTGGGTTGGCTGCCACAGCGTCACACAGGGGCCGACGTGTTGCGCGGAAGGCAAGGATGGCGCTGGAACGAAGGGGTCGTTCAGGGCGTTCAGTGCCAGCGCGGGCACGCGTATGCGGTGCAGCACCGGCTTGGCAGACGCACGCGCCCAGTAATCGTCGGTGTTGCGAAAGCCATGTAGTGGCGCGGTGAACAGGTTGTCAAATTCGTAGAGATCGCGCGCTGCCAGAAGGGCTTCTCGGTCAAACAGACCGGGGTGCTGTTCCAGCTTTTTGAGGGCCTTGGGGACCATGGTGGAAAGAAACACGCGGGTGTACACCTGCCGGTTGAATCCACGGCCAATGGCATGGCCACCTGCGGCCAAGTCAAGCGGTGAGCAGACGGCGGCCACGGCGCGAACCCGCTCACCCGCAGCCTCCCCAGCTTCGCCTGCCCAACGCAGCAAGGCATTGCCTCCCAGCGAAACCCCCACGGCGACCAGCGGGCGGCCAGGGTTTTCACGTGCAAAGCGAGCCAGCACCCAGTCGATTTCGGTGAAATCACCTGAATGGTAGGCCCGTGGTGCGTGGTTGAGCTCACCCGAACAGCCTCGAAAGTGGGGCACGGCAAAAGCAATGCCTTGGGTGGCGGCAAAGTCGGCGAACGCCATGGCGTAGTGGCTGCCCGACGAGCCTTCAAGCCCGTGAAACAGCACCAGCAAGGGCGCTTGCGGCGCGCTGGCGTGTGTGGCCTGGTCCACGTCAATAAAGTCGCCATCGGGCGTGGTCCAGCGGCTGCGCTGCCACGCCGGCGCCGGACCAAAATGGCGCCGGCTGGCAAGCGCTGCCCACAGGGTTTGCAGGTTGCCACCAGGCAACCACCAGGGCGCCTGATAGTTCATACCCTCAACGGCCCGGGCTTGGTCGCTTATGGTTTGCACAACCGGCGCGTCAATGCAGCACGGGCTGGGCCGTCAGCACCTCAACCGGCTCGGTGCGTGTGCCCGGGCTGGCATGGTGGGCCACCATGCGCCAACCCTGTGCGGTCTTGGCGTAGACATTGGTTGCAACCACCCAGGCGTGCTGCATACCGTCGTCACTCATCACGGCTACACGCTCCACCACGCTGTGCACACTGCACGGTCCAGCGTCCAGCCTGCGCACTTTTTCAGGGAATGCCTGTACGCTGCCATTGGCAAACATGGCCTCAAAAGCGGCACGCACCGCCGCGTGACCTACCAGCCGCGGGCCGCCAGGATGCACGCAGACGATGTCATCCTCGTCGACCCAACAGGCCATCAAGCGCTCAATATCGGCGTGCTGCAAAGCGTCGTAAAACGCGTGTTCGGTGTCGTCAGGGGTGCCCAGGGGCAGTTTCGGTTTGCGCATGCCTGTATTTTGACGCCTGCACACCCGACCTGCTGCACACCTCGCTCGTTCAGGCGGCGCGGTGGCGGGTATAGTATTTTTTGTTGACTTCTACCTATTTGTTTTTCAAGCGGCCTACCGGGCCAGCGGAGGTTCCCCCATGCGCACATCCACAGCCGTCACCCGTCTCTTTTACTGGATCAGCGGCCTGCTGCTGGCCGTCAGCCTCACGGGCTGCGGCTACAACGACTTTCAGCGGCTGGACGAGCAAAGCAAGTCGGCTTGGTCTGAGGTGTTGAACCAATACCAGCGGCGGGCTGACCTGATCCCCAACATCGTCGCCACCGTGAAAGGCGAGGCCAGTTTTGAGCAGGACACGCTGACCAAGGTGATTGAGGCACGCTCCAAAGCCACCTCGATCCAAATGACACCCGAGATGGTCAACGATCCGGCCGCCATGCAGAAATTTCAGGCGGCACAAGGGGAAGTGAGCAGCGCGCTCAGCCGGCTGATGGTGGTGGTCGAGCAGTACCCCAACCTCAAGGCCAACCAGGGCTTCAGCGATCTGCGCGTTCAGCTGGAAGGCACCGAAAACCGCATCACCGTGGCACGCAACCGCTATATCCAGACCATTCAGGAATACAACGTGCTCACCCGCAGCTTCCCGACCAACCTGACCGCCATGGTGTTCAGCTACGCGCCCAAAGCCAACTTCCAGGTTGAAAACGAAGCCGCCATTTCGACCCCACCCACCGTGGACTTCAACAAGCCATGAAAGCCGCCTGGGCAGCCAAGCCATGCCTGGGCCGATCGGCCCTGCCAGGATTGGCTCGACGGCTGTCAATCCGTTCGCTCATTCTGGGCTTGCTGGCGTTGCTGCTGTCTTTTGGCACCCTGGCCCAAGGGCTGCAGCCCTTACCCGAGCTCAGCGCCCGCGTGATGGATCAGACTGGCACCCTGGATGCTGCCAGCCTGGCGTCGCTTGAAGCCAAGCTCGCGGCCTTTGAAGCGGAAAGAGGCTCACAGGTGGTGGTGTTGATGGTGGCGACGACCACACCGGAAGACATCGCCGACTACACCCAGCGCCTCGGTGATGCTTGGAAGATCGGGCGCAAGGACGTGGGCGACGGCGTGCTGTTTGTGATCGCCAGGGACGACCGGCGTTTGCGCATTGCCACAGCCAAGACGCTCGAGGGCGCCATCCCCGACCTTATGGCGCGCCGAATCCTGGACCAGGCCGTCACGCCCGCGTTTCGCGCAGGCGATTACGCAGGCGGCATCCACGCGGGCGTAGATCAGATTCTGGCCCGCATCCGGGGCGAAGCACTGCCGCTGCCAGAGGCCACAACCTCTGGGGGCGGCGGTGATTTTGAATGGATGGATCTGCTTATTTTTCTGGTCTTTGCCGTACCCATCATTTCGTCGGTGCTTCGAAGCATTTTCGGCAACAAATTGGGTGTGCTGCTGACCGGCGTGGGCGCGGGCGGTTTGGCCTGGGCCATCACGTCCGTGTTCTGGATCGCTGTTGGCGCCGGTATGCTGGGCATGCTGGCAGGGCTTTTCATGCAGTTCGTCCCGCACCTTCCAGCAACCGGTCGCAGTGGCCGCGGAGGTTCTTGGGGTGGAAGCAACGGGGGTGGATTTCGTGGAGGCGGCGGCTTTGGGGGTGGGGGCGGCTTTGGTTCGGGTGGCGGGGGCAACTTTGGCGGCGGCGGCGCATCGGGCGGCTGGTAACGGCACAACACGGCATGAACAAATTTGTCCGCATTCTTCAACACCAGTGGCTGGACCGCTCTGACACACTGCGCGCAGTCCCGGACGACCTGGCTGAAAGACTCGCGCGCCGCGTAGCAGCCAGTGAGACACGACACACCGGTGAGGTGCGTCTTTGCGTAGAGGCTGCCCTGCCTTTCTCAGACCTTTGGAATGTCTCTGACCAGCGACCTCTGCGCAACGTGGTCAGGGAACGCGCACTCGGCTGGTTTGGAAAGCTGCGTGTGTGGGACACCGAGCAAAACAACGGTGTGCTCATTTACCTGCTACTGGCGGAACACGCGATCGAATTCGTGGCCGACCGGACTTTGGCACGCCGTGTCAGCCCGGCCCAGTGGCAAGCCATCGTTGACCGACTGGGTCACAGCTTGCAGGGTGGTGACTTTGAAACAGGTTTGACGCAGGCACTGGAAGAGGTGTCGGCCTTGCTGGTGGAACACTTTCCTTCTGCAGCGGAGACACCCATCCTCAATGAACTGCCTGATTGCGTGGTTCGCTGCTAGTGCAAGAGGGTCAAGTCACGCTGCGCTCTTGGGTCTTTTTTTGTGACTGCTGATGGCAGCCTGCAGTTCCTCTTGAAGTGCCTTGTTCATTTGTGCAAAGGTGTTGAGCTTTTTTGTCATATCCCGCATCCGGTCTGCCATGCGTTTGGAAATGGCCATCAACAATCTAGCGGCCAATTCGGGCTCGTCTCTTAACAACGCCATCAGCTCAGTACGCGTCAGCACCGCTGCCACCACATCGGTGCTCGCTGTGCAGGTGGCAGATCGTGGCGCGCCGTCGAGCAAACCCATTTCACCGATCAAATGGCCCGCTCCAATGACGTTGAGCACCATGCCTTCATCCAGGTTGGGAATCTCGGTTTCCACGGCGATATCGCCATCGAGTACCAACAGCATGTAGTCGTTTTGCTCAACCTCTCCCTCACGTATGAAAACAGTGCCAGCAGAGATCCAGCGTGGTCGCATATAGGCCACCACCCTGACCGCGTCAGGCAGCGTCAGTTCGTTCAGCGCGGACGAAGTGACCAACAATTGCGCTGCAACCTCTTCGGAGGACAGTTCTGGATTTTCCGAAATAGACGACATACGTTCCTCCTGCGGCCAGCATACCCGAGCGCTTGAGCGCTGTTAGCAAACAGCCAATTCAGGCATAAAAAAACCGGCCACAGGGCCGGTATCTTCTAGCTGAGCAGCAGTGGGCTGCTCACTTCTTCTGGCGGTACTTGCGCAAGGCAGCAATCTGTGCAGCCATGACCGCAAGCTCAGACGTGGCTTTCGCCAAGTCAATATCGCTCTTGGCGTTCTTCACCGCTTCTTCAGCCTGCTTGCGTGCATCAGAAGCTTTGGCCTCGTCCAAGTCCTTGCCACGGATAGCGGTGTCAGACAGCACGGTGATGTGGTGGGGCTGCACTTCAAGAATGCCGCCCGCCACAAACACAAATTCTTCACCGCCATCGGCCTTTTCGATGCGTACAGCACCGGGCTTGATCCGGGTGATCAGCGGAATGTGGCCAGGCAAGATGCCCAGCTCACCAGCTTCGCCCGGCAACGCCACGAACTTGGCATCGCCAGAAAAGATGGACTCTTCAGCGCTGACTACATCGACGCGAATGGTGCTCATATGTACTCCTGTAAAAAGTCGGGTTCAAGCGAATCTAGGGAAGTCCGGCTGGTCATGGGGCGAGAAACTTGGGTTTGAACCCTTTCACCCTCCGAGCCAACCGGATGTCCGATCAGACCGCTTTAGGCGACTTTTTTGGCCTTCTCAAACGCTTCGTCGATCGAGCCAACCATGTAGAACGACTGCTCCGGCAGGTGATCGCACTCACCAGCGGTGATCATCTTGAAACCGCGGATGGTTTCAGACAGCGGCACGTACTTGCCCGGGGAACCGGTAAACACCTCGGCCACGTGGAACGGCTGCGACAGGAAACGCTGGATTTTCCGGGCACGGGCCACGGCCAGCTTGTCTTCAGGTGCCAGTTCGTCCATACCCAGAATGGCGATGATGTCGCGCAGTTCTTTGT
This sequence comes from Hydrogenophaga sp. L99, assembly GCF_058731905.1. Taxonomy (NCBI): domain Bacteria; kingdom Pseudomonadati; phylum Pseudomonadota; class Betaproteobacteria; order Burkholderiales; family Comamonadaceae; genus Hydrogenophaga; species Hydrogenophaga sp. L99. The sequence continues at coordinate 3,373,489 of NZ_CM178972.1, forward strand.
AGCGCTGCAGGGTATTCTGCACGGCGCGGGCAGTTTCGTAGTGCTCCTGACCGACAACCAGCGGGTCCAGCTGGCGGCTGGTGGAGTCCAGTGGATCCACAGCGGGGTAGATACCCAGCGATGCAATGTCACGCGACAGCACCACAGTGGAATCCAGGTGGGCGAAGGTGGTAGCAGGAGACGGATCGGTCAAGTCATCGGCTGGCACGTAAACGGCCTGAATGGAAGTGATCGAACCGACTTTGGTGGACGTAATACGCTCCTGCAGGCGGCCCATTTCTTCGGCCAGCGTGGGCTGATAGCCCACGGCGGAAGGCATACGGCCCAGCAGTGCGGACACTTCGGTACCGGCCAGCGTGTAGCGGTAAATATTGTCCACGAAGAACAGCACGTCACGGCCTTCGTCGCGAAATGACTCTGCAATGGTCAAACCGGTCAGCGCAACGCGCAGGCGGTTTCCTGGAGGCTCGTTCATCTGGCCGTACACCATAGCCACTTTGGACTCACCCAGGTTCTCCAGGTTCACCACGCCAGAATCGGCCATCTCGTGATAGAAGTCGTTGCCCTCACGGGTACGCTCACCCACACCAGCGAACACGGACAGACCGCTGTGGGCCTTGGCGATGTTGTTGATGAGTTCCATCATGTTCACGGTCTTGCCCACACCGGCGCCACCGAACAGACCCACCTTGCCGCCTTTGGCGAACGGGCAGATCAGGTCAATCACTTTGATGCCGGTTTCCAGCAGTTCCTGCGAAGGCGACAGATCGTCATAAGCCGGGGCCTTGCGGTGAATGGGTGCCGTCAGCGTCTGGTCCACCGGACCACGCTCGTCGATCGGTGCGCCCAGCACGTCCATGATGCGGCCCAACGTGGCCTTGCCCACGGGCACGGTGATGTTCGCGTGGGTGTTGGTCACCAGCATGCCGCGGCGCAGACCGTCAGACGAACCCAACGCAATCGTGCGCACCACGCCGTCGCCCAGCTGTTGCTGGACTTCCAGCGTCAGGGCGGAGCCTTCCATTTTCAGAGCGTCGTAAACGCGCGGCATCTCGTTGCGCGGAAACTCCACGTCCACGACGGCGCCGATGCACTGAACAATCTTGCCTTGTACTTGAGACATGATGGATACCTTTTAATTTCTCTGAATTCTGTTGAACGTCAAACCGCTGCAGCACCGGCCACGATTTCCGAAAGTTCTTTCGTGATCGCAGCTTGACGGGTCTTGTTGTAGACCAGCTTGAGTTCGCCGATGACGCTACCCGCGTTGTCGGTAGCCGCCTTCATGGCGACCATGCGAGCGGACTGCTCCGAGGCCATGTTTTCTGCAACCGCTTGGTACACCTGTGCTTCAACGTAGCGCAGCAGCAGCTCGTCGATCACGGCAGGTGCATCGGGCTCGTACACATAGTCCCAGTCGCGGCCACCCGCGTTGTCCTGCAACTCACCGGCGTTCAGGGGCAACAGCTGCTCAATGACCGACTCCTGCTTCATCGTGTTGATGAACTTGGTGTAGCAGAGGTAGACCGCATTAACGCGGCCTTCGGTGTACGCGTCGAGCAACACCTTGACGGGGCCAATCAGCTTGTCCAGGTGGGGCGTGTCGCCCAGGCCTGTCACGCTGGACACGACCTTCGCGTTGATGCGGTTGAGAAAGCCCAGCCCTTTGTTGCCAATGGCCACGGCCTCCGCGCCCACGCCTTGCGCCTGCAAGTCCTTGAGCTGGTTGGTCACGGCACGCAACACGTTGGTGTTGAGACCGCCACACAAACCCTTGTCGGTGGTCACAACGACAAAACCAGCGGTCTTGGCGTTGTTGGTCTGCATGAACGCGTGCGCATACTCCGGATTGGCCCGGCTCAGGTTGCCAGTGATCTGGCGCACTTTCTCGGCGTAAGGCCGGGCCGCACGCATGCGTTCCTGCGCCTTGCGCATTTTGGAGGCGGCGACCATCTCCATGGCTTTGGTGATCTTCTTGGTGTTTTCCACCGATTTGATCTTGCCGCGTATTTCCTTGCCTGCTGCCATTGCTGCTCCTTTATCGGGTCAATGGGCCGGATCAGTACGTGCCGGTTTTCTTGAACTCGGCAATGGCGGCCGCCATCTGGGCTTCAGCGTCCTTGTCCATGGCCTTGTCGGCTTCCAGCTTGGTCAGCAGGGCCACGTGCTTGTCCTTCAAGAACGCGTGCAGGCCGTTTTCGAAGGCCAAGATTTTCTTGACTTCGATGTCGTCCATGAAACCCTTGTTCACGGCAAACAGCGTGGACGCCATCAGACCGATCGACTGCGGGCTGTACTGAGCTTGCTTCAGCAACTCGGTCACGCGGGCACCGCGGTCGAGCTGCTTGCGGGTGGCTTCGTCCAGATCGGAGGCGAACTGCGCAAACGCAGCCAGTTCACGGTACTGTGCCAAGTCGGTACGAATACCACCGGACAGGTTCTTGATCAGCTTGGTCTGGGCAGCACCACCGACGCGCGACACCGAGATACCGGCGTTGATGGCGGGGCGGATACCGGCGTTGAACAGGCTGGTTTCCAGGAAGATCTGGCCGTCGGTGATCGAGATCACGTTGGTTGGCACGAACGCAGACACGTCACCGGCTTGCGTTTCAATGATAGGCAGCGCGGTCAGCGAACCGGTCTTGCCTTTGACTTCACCCTTGGTGAAGGCTTCGACGTAGTCGGCGTTCACGCGAGCAGCGCGTTCCAGCAAACGGCTGTGGAGATAGAACACGTCGCCAGGATAGGCTTCGCGGCCTGGTGGGCGGCGCAGCAACAACGACACCTGACGGTAGGCCACGGCCTGCTTGGACAGATCGTCGTACACGATCAGGGCGTCCTGACCACGGTCGCGGAAGTACTCGCCCATCGTGCAGCCAGAGTAGGCCGACAGGTACTGCATAGCAGCAGATTCAGAGGCCGAAGCAGCAACGACAATGGTGTAGTCCATCGCGCCGGCTTGCTCCAGGGCACGCACCACGTTCTTGATCGACGACGCCTTTTGGCCAATCGCGACGTAAACGCAGGTCATGTTTTGACCCTTTTGGTTGATGATGGCGTCGATAGCCACAGCCGTTTTACCGGTCTGGCGGTCGCCAATGATCAGCTCGCGCTGACCACGGCCCACGGGCACCATCGAGTCGATCGACTTCAAGCCGGTCTGCACCGGCTGGTCCACCGATTTACGGGCGATCACACCGGGCGCAACCTTTTCGATCACGTCGGTCATTTTGGCGTTGATCGGGCCTTTGCCGTCGATCGGAGCGCCCAAGGCATTGACCACGCGGCCAATCAGCTCGGGACCGACCGGCACTTCCAGAATGCGGCCCGTGCACTTCACGGTTTCGCCTTCGGAGATGTGCTCGTATTCACCCAGAATCACGCAGCCGACGGAGTCGCGCTCGAGGTTCAGCGCCAGACCAAAGGACGGCACGCCGTCTTTGTTGGCCGGGAATTCCAGCATTTCGCCCTGCATCACATCGGACAGGCCGTGGACGCGGACGATACCGTCGGTCACCGACACCACGGTGCCCTGGTTGCGCACATCGGTCGATGCGGCCAGTCCCTCAATGCGGGACTTGATCAGTTCAGAGATTTCGGCGGGATTGAGTTGCATGACTCTTTCCTTCTTTCGTTAAATGTGATGCAGGCGCGCCCGGGGATCGAGCCGTCAGGCCGTCAGGGCAATTTTCATTTGTTCCAGGCGGGCTTTGATCGAGGTGTCAAACACCTCGTCACCCACCACAACGCGAATGCCACCGATCAACTCGGGCTGCAGTTCAACCTGGAGGTTGAGCTTGCGACCGAAGCGTTTTTCGAGCACACCCGACAGATCGGCCAGCGCAGCGCTGTCCAGATCGAAAGCGCTGTAAACCACGGCGTCAAACGTACCCTGCTGCGCGTTTTTCAAGACGCGGAACTGGGCAGCGATTTCGGGCAATGCAGCGAGACGACCGTTGTCGATCACCGTGCGCAAGAAGTTGCCACCCATCTCGGGCAGCTTGCTTTTCAGCACGCCAGCGATGAGGTCAAACACCTGGGCAGGCGACGATTTGGGGCTGTCCGCAAACTGGCGCAGCTGATCGTTTGAAGCCACGGCGGCCAGCTCGTCGAGCCAGACCGCGGTCGTGGCTGCGTCGGCTGTGGCAGCCTGGAACAGCGCTTCCGCGTAAGGGCGGGCAATGGTGGCAATTTCGGCCATGGTTTACCTTTGGATGCCTCTAGACGATACCGACTGGGTTGCGGCGAATCAGAGCTCGGTCTTCAGGCGACCCAGCAACTCGGCGTGAACGCCGGCGTTGACTTCGCGCTTGAGGATTTGCTCGGCGCCCTTGACAGCCAGCGCAGCCACTTCTTCTCGCAGAGCTTCGCGGGCCTTGACGACCTGCTGCTCGGCTTCTTGACGGGCTGCGGCGACGATCTTCGAGGCCTCGTCGGTGGCCCGACCTTTGGCTTCTTCAATCAAGGTTTGCGCACGGCGCTCAGCATCGGCCAGGCGGGTAGCAGACTCGTTGCGCGATTTGCTCAACTCTTCTTCCACCCGCTTGTTGGCGCCAGCCAGTTCGGTCTTGGCTTTTTCGGAAGCCGCCAGACCTTCGGAAATCTTCAACGCACGCTCATCGAGCGCTTTGGCAATCGGGGGCCACACGAATTTCATCGTGAAGAGCACCAGGATCGCAAAGACGATGGCCTGCGCAAAGAGGGTTGCATTGATATTCATCGCAACGCCTTTCTGTGTGTTAACAAGAGTGGTGACGCACTTGCCGCCGCGAAGCGCCAGGTATTGCAACGGAGGTCAGAACCTCGCATCACACACCCACGGCGCCGCGCTGGGCAGCAAACCCAATTACAGCGTGAAGGGGTTGGCGAAAGCGAACAACAGAGCGATAGCCACGCCGATCAGGAAAGCGGCATCAATCAGACCAGCCAAGATGAACATCTTGGTCTGCAGGTCGTTCATCAACTCAGGCTGACGGGCCGAGGCTTCCAGAAATTTGCCGCCCATCAGCGCAATGCCGATGGATGCGCCAATGGCGCCCAGACCAACGATAAGACCGCAAGCCAGTGCGACAAGACCCAGAACGTTTTCCATGATGACTCCTATGAGATGAACGAAAGTTGAGAAAGAAACAAACGAGAGAGAAAACCAGAGCGCGACCGTTCAGTGCGCTTCAGTGAGCGTCATGCGCTTGCCCGAGATAAATCAGGGCCAGCATCATGAAAATGAACGCTTGCAAGGTAATGACCAAGATATGGAACAAAGTCCAAACCGTGCCAGCGATCACGTGTCCGACGAAGAAGAGTCCACCGCCGAGCGACAAGGCACCGTAGGCACCAAGCAACGCGATCAGCATGAACACCAGCTCACCAGCGAACATGTTGCCAAACAACCGCATGCCGTGGGAAACCGTTTTGGCCACGAACTCGATCATTTGCATCAGGAAGTTGACAATGCCCAAAAGCAGTGCCCAAACAGGATTTTTGCTGGTGCCGAAAGGTGCGCTGACCAACTCATGCGCCCAACCGCCCAAACCTTTGATCTTGATGTTGTAGTAGAGGCACAGCAGCAACACCGAAACAGAGAGACCCAGCGTGGTCGAAAGGTCAGCCGTGGGCACAACACGCATGTAGTCTTTGAATCCCATCGCAGGTCCGGCGGTGTGCCAGATGGTTGGGATCAAATCGACCGGAATCATGTCCATGAAGTTCATCATGAAGATCCAGACGAACACGGTCAACGCCATGGGCGCTATCAATTTGCGGCTGTTGGCGTTGTGGATCACCGACTTGGCTTGACTGTCCACCATTTCGACCAGCAGCTCGACCGCCGCCTGGAAGCGACCCGGCACGCCGGCAGTGGCCGACCGCGCTGCTTTCCACAACACGAAGCACACGAGCATCCCGAGCAACGAACTCACGACCACGGAGTCGATGTTGATCACCGAGAAGTCCACAATGGACTCCTGCTTGGAATTGGTCAGGTGAACCAAATGGTGGCGAATGTATTCGCCGGGGGTTAGAACGTTACCGTCAGCTGCCATTTTTATTTCACCGATCTGTCGGAAATTTAACCGTTTTTATTCGTACGGCGGGACTGAATCCAGAAGCCCAACCAGTACACCTTCAGCACCACCACCAAGCCGGCCAAGAGGCCAAACCAATTCAAATCCGGGACCGCCGAAGGTGCCAGCCACAACATGGCCACCACCAACAGCACTTTGACACCCTCCCAAAACAGGAGGCCGGCAAACGCCGCCTGCGCAAAGCCCGAGGTGAGTCGGGACAATGCGCTTGATGTCAATCCGTAGGCCATCAGGGCCGACGGAATCACAACCGAAGCTGCACCATACAAAACCGACCAACCCACCGACGCCGATTGCGTCAGCAACCATCCCAGCAAACCGACACCATGCCCAGCCAGCAACTGCGCACCAACCAAGCGCCAGACAGACAGAACCGGCTGACTGGCTCGCCACTGCTGCGCTTCTTCGCGCGTCAAGGGCTTGAATTCAGGCTCTTGCGCCCCATCTTCCCATTCGTCTTGCTGTGTCGCCTTCGACTCAACCGGTGGCATTGTCGTCATGGCAAATTACAAGCAGGTTACAAACGCGAGAGGTCCCGCAAAGCCGCTCATTATACGTAGAAACCCCATGAGGTCGTCAAGCCCCTTGGGCACGATTCTTGTGCGCGCGGGTGCCAGCCGATAATTCACCCCATGAACTCAATGGCCCAGGGCGATGCGCCCATCCTTCCCAACTCTCTCTGTTACCTGAACGGCGACTTCAGCCCCGTGTGCGACGCCAAGGTGAGCGTGCTCGACCGCGGCTTCATTTTTGGCGACGGCGTGTACGAGGTGCTGCCTGCCTACAACGGACACATTTTCCGGCTTGACGAGCACCTGGCCCGCCTAGACCGTTCGCTGGCCGAACTGCGCATACCCAACCCGCTCTCGAATGAAGCTTGGCTCCAGATTGCCCAGCGGCTGATCAACGATCTGGCGAACACCACGGGCGCACCCAACCAGTTGATTTACATCCAGGTGACCCGAGGCGTCGCCCCGCGAGACCATGTGATGCTGCCGGGCTTGAAGCCCACGGTGTTTGTGATGTGTGGCGAGATGAAGCTGGCCAGCGCTGCGCAGCGCACGCAGGGCGTGGCGTGCGTGACCGCGTCCGACTTCCGGTGGGAGAAGGCCCACATCAAAAGCACCAGCCTACTGGGCGCGGTATTTGCCCGGCAGATCAGCGCGGACGCTGGCGCGCTGGAGACGGTGATGTTTCGGGGTGATTTTTTGAGCGAGGCGGCTGCCAGCAATGTGTGGGTGGTCAAAAACGGTGTGGTCATGGGGCCACCCAAAGACAACCTGGTGCTCGAAGGCATTCGTTTCAACCTGATTGAGGACATTTGCCGCGAACAAGGCATTCCCTTCGAGTTGCGCCGCATCACCCGCGCGGAGGTGCTGGACGCAGACGAACTCATGCTGTCATCGGCCACCAAAGAGGTGCTGCCTGTGACCCTGCTGGACGGTGCGCCGGTAGGCCACGGCGCTTCGCGTGGACTGCCAGGCCCTGTTTACCAGCGCCTGTACGCGGGTTACCAGACGGCGAAAGCCAACCCGTCCATCTGAGGAGCACCGCATGGACACACCACCGGATATCCCACCAGAGCAATCGCTGATTATTTACCCATGCCACTTCCCCATCAAGGTCATGGGTGCCAATGCCGAGGGCTTCTTGCCGGCCATAACGAACGTGGCGCGAGCGTTTGACCCCAGTTTTGACGAGGCCACGGTGGAGCAGCGCCCAAGCAAGGCGGGCAACTACATGGGCCTTACCTTGTCGGTGCATGTCACAAGCCGCGAACAGCTCGATGAGCTGTACCGCACGCTGACCACGCACCCCATGGTCAAGATCGTGCTCTGAATGGATCTGCAGTTTCTCGGCCGGGTGGACTACGCCCCCACCTACGAGGCCATGCAGGCCTTCACGGCGGCCCGTACCACCGACACGCCCGACGCACTCTGGGTGTGCGAACACCCGCCGGTATTTACCCAAGGCCTGGCCGGCCGTGAAGACCACCTGCTGGCACCCGGCGACATTCCGGTGGTGAAAACCAACCGCGGCGGCCAGGTGACTTACCACGGGCCAGGCCAGGTGGTCGTTTACCCGTTGATCGACCTGCAGCGAGCCGGCTATTTCGTCAAGGAGTACGTTTACCGCATTGAAGAGGCCGTCATCCGCACGCTGGCGCATTTCGGTGTGACCGGCCATCGGGTGGCCCACGCGCCAGGCATCTACGTGCGGCTGGAAGACCCGACCAGCCACGCTCTGCTGCCCCAGCGGCCGCAAAAGAAGCTGCCTGGTGAGTCGACAGAACCCGATTTCACCGGCTTGGGCAAAATTGCCGCGCTGGGCATCAAGGTCAGCCGCCACTGCACGTACCACGGTGTGGCGCTGAACGTGGCCATGGACCTTCAACCCTTCTGGCGCATCAACCCCTGTGGTTATGCTGGCCTGCAGACAGTGGACCTTTCTACAATCGGGGTTGCCGTTTCATGGGATGAAGCGGCCCAGGTTTTGGGCAAGAAGCTCCAGACCACCCTCACGCCCTGACACAACCGCGCGTATCGCGCCCACGCCATGACCAGCCCCGACACCCCCACGGCCGCCACATCCAGCACGTCCAACACCGTGCGCGAAGCGCAGTCTGCCGCCCAATACGACGCCACCGCCAAGCAGAAAAGCCAGGCCAAGACCGCGCGTATCCCGATCAAGATCGTGCAGGCCGAGGTGCTCAAAAAGCCCGAATGGATTCGCGTCAAGGCAGGGTCACCCACGACGCGCTTTTACGAAATCAAGGACGTGCTGCGCGCCAACAAACTGGTGACCGTTTGCGAAGAGGCCAGCTGCCCCAACATTGGCGAATGTTTCGGCAAGGGCACGGCCACCTTCATGATCATGGGAGACAAATGCACGCGGCGCTGCCCGTTTTGCGACGTGGGCCACGGCCGCCCGGACCCGCTTGACGTGAACGAGCCCGACAACCTGGCCAAGACCATTGCGCAGCTCAAGCTGAAATACGTGGTGATCACCAGCGTGGACCGCGACGACCTGCGCGACGGCGGCGCCGGCCACTTTGTAGCCTGTATTGAAAAGACCCGCGCACTGTCCCCGCACACACAAATTGAAGTGCTGGTGCCCGACTTTCGCGGCCGGGACGACCGCGCGCTGGAGATTTTGAAAGCCGCGCCACCCGACGTGATGAACCACAACATGGAAACCGTGCCGCGCCTGTACAAAGAAGCGCGGCCGGGTTCGGACTACGCGTTCAGCCTGAACCTGCTGAAGAAATTCAAGGCGCTGTTCCCCCATGTGCCCACCAAGAGCGGCCTGATGGTCGGCCTGGGCGAAACGGACGAAGAGATCCTGGATGTGATGCGCGACATGCGCGCGCACGACATCAACATGCTCACCATTGGCCAGTACCTGGCGCCCAGCGGCCACCACCTGCCGGTGCGCCGCTATGTGCACCCGGACACGTTCAAGATGTTCGAAGCCGAGGCCTACAAAATGGGCTTCACCCACGCCGCCGTGGGCGCCATGGTGCGCAGCAGCTACCACGCTGACCAGCAGGCCCACAACGCACTGAACCCAACGCCGGCCGCCTGAGGCCAAGGGCTTTTTCAGCCCTTGTTGGGGTGCATCTTGTCCCAGGCCGTGATGGCTTCGGCGGCGTACATCAGCGCCGGACCACCCCCCATGTACACGCAGACGGCCAGCATTTCCTCCAACTCGGCGCGGGTACATTCCAGGCGGTGCAACGCCTTCACATGAAAGCCAATACAGCCTGAGCAGCGCTGCGTGACGCCAATGGCCAGCGCAATCAGCTCCTTTTGTTTGGCACTGAGCACGCCGTCGGTGATGGCAGCCTTGGCGAGCGCACCAAACCCGGCCATGGCCTCGGGCTGCGCCTTGCGAAACGGCGCCAGGCTGTCGTTGATGTCTTGAATCAGACCACTGTGATCGAAGGTGCTCATGTCATGTCCTATGCAATTTAAAAATACCCATTGGAGTATCTGAGATGGTGGTGCTTTTCGGCTTTGTTCTGGATCAACCCGCGGTGCAAAACAACGGAGCCCGCCCATGAGCGCCAACCTGCTGGCGCTGGGCGCCATTGCGCTGTGGGCCTCGCTGGCTGCGCTTGGGGTTTCGCTGTCGCATGTACCGCCTTTTTTGCTGACTGGACTGGCCTTGCTGGTGGGCAGCGTGATTGCCCTGCCGCTGTCGCGGTTTGACTTTCGCCAGTGGCGCGTGCCGCTATCCACGCTGGCCATTGGGGTGTATGGCCTGTTTGGCTTTCACTTTTTGCTGTTCATTGCGCTTCGCCACGCGCCACCGGTGCAAGCCAATCTGGTGAACTACCTCTGGCCGCTGGGCATTGTGGTGATGGCGCCGCTGTTTCTGCCGGGCATGTCGCTCACGTTGCGGCACGTGCTGGCCGCCCTGCTGGGTTTTGCCGGCGCAGCGCTGGCCATCCTGGGTGGGCGCGGTGGCAGCGCCGACGCGGTGTGGGCCTGGGGCTACATTCCGGCACTGGGCTCGGCATTCATCTGGGCCAGCTACTCGTTGCTCACAAAGCGGGTGCGCAGCTTTCCCACCGCCGCCATTGGCAGCTTTGCGCTGGTCTCGGGGCTGCTGTCTTTGCTGTGCCATGCCTGGCTGGAGCCCGCCACCGCGCTGTCGGCACGCGACTGGGGGCTGATTGCGCTGATGGGCCTGGGCCCGCTGGGCGGTGCATTTTTTCTGTGGGACGCGGCACTCAAGCGCGGCGACGCACGGCAGATCGGGGTGCTGAGCTTTCTGACGCCGCTGCTGTCCACGCTCACGCTGCTGTGGGTGCGCGGTGAAACCCCCAGCCTGTCGGTGGCGCTGGCGGCTGTGATGATCATCGGTGCTGCGGTGCTGGCCACGCGCACGCGCTGAGCTTCAGGCGGTGCGGCCGCCCTCGTAGAGTTCTAGCGGCAAACCATCCGGGTCGGCGAAAAAGACGAAGCGCTGACCGGTGTATTCATCCACGCGAATGGCTTCGACAGCCACCCCCTTGGCTTCCAGATCGCGCTTGCACTCGGCAACGTCTTGCACCGCAAACGCCAGATGGCGCAGGCCTTGCGCTTCGGGGTAAGACGGGCGCGGTGGCGCGCCCGGAAATGAAAACAGTTCGATCTGCGAACCGTCGGGCAGTGCCAGATCCAGTTTCCAGCTCTGGCGCTGCGCGCGGTGGTGCTCGGCAAGCACCGTCAGCCCCAGCAGCGCGGTATAAAAATGCTTGGACCGCGCATAGTCCGAGGCGATGATGGCCGCGTGGTGGATACCCAGGAGCATGGGGTTCGGGACGTCAATCGGCCATCAACGCAGCCGGGTCTTCGGCCACCAGCACGCTCTGCGCCCAGGTGGCGAGCTTGGCCGTGTCGCAACGCAATATTTGCTGCTTCACCGCCAAAATTTGCGACGGATGCATGGAAAAACTGCGCAAGCCCAAACCGAGCAACAGGCGCGTCATCGCCACATCGCCCGCCATTTCACCGCACACGCTCACGCCCTTGCCTTGGGCCCGCGCCTGCGCGATGGTGCCGGCCAACAGCTGCAGCACGGCCGGGTGCACCGGGTCATACAGGTGCGACACAGCCTCATCGGCGCGGTCAATGGCCAGCGTGTACTGGATCAGGTCGTTGGTGCCGATGGACAGAAAGTCGAAGTGCCGCAGAAACAGCGGAATGGTGAGCGCTGCGGCCGGCACCTCAATCATGGCGCCCAGGCGCACCGCGCCATACACCTGGCCACGCGCGTCCAGCTGCTCGCGGGCGCGCTGCACCAGCGCCAGCGTCTGGCGAATTTCGCTGGCGTGGGCCAGCATGGGCACGAGCAGATTGACCGCCCCGTGTGCGGCGGCGCGCAAAATGGCACGCAACTGCGCCAAGAACATGGCCGGATCGGCCAGGCTCCAGCGGATCGCACGCAAACCCAGCGCCGGGTTCAGGTAGTCGTCCACCGCGCGCGAGGCGCCACGGTCCAGCGGTTTGTCGGCACCCACGTCCACTGTACGAATGGTGACGGGCAAACCCTGCATCCCCTCAACCGCACGCCGATAGGCCTGGTACTGCTCCTCTTCATCGGGCAGTTTGCCGTTGCGCCCCATGAACAAAAATTCGGTCCTGAACAGGCCCACACCCACCGCCCCGGCCTTGAGCGCAGCCACCGCGTCTTCGGGTTGCTCAATGTTGGCCAGCAACTCGATCTTCTGGCCGTCCAGCGTCACAGCCGGGGTGTTTTTGAGGCGCGACAAGCGCTCGCGTTCTACCTCGCCCTGGCGCTGCTTGAAGCCATATTCAGCCAGCAGCACCGGCGATGGATCGATCACCACAACGCCCGCATCGCCATCGATGATGACCCAGTCGTCCTGCGCAATCAGGTGGCTGGCCGAGCGCGCGCCGACCACCGCCGGAATGTCCATGCTGCGTGCCACGATGGCGGTGTGGCTGGTTTTGCCACCGACGTCGGTGACAAAACCGGCAAACACGCTTTGCTTGAACTGCAGCATGTCGGCAGGCGACAGGTCGTGGGCAATCAGCACCAGGGGCACGTCGTTGCTGCTGTCGTGCGTGCCGGGCTGGGCGCCGGTGACCACGGGCGACACCATGCCCCGCATGACCCGCAACATGCGCTCGACCACCTGTTCCAGGTCGGCCTTGCGCTCGCGCAGGTAGGGGTCTTCCATTTCATCGAACTGGCGCGCGATCACCTCCAGCTGGCTGGTGAGCGCCCATTCGGCGTTGTAATGGCGCTCCACGATCCAGTGTTTGACGCCGCTGGTGAGTTGCTCGTCCTGCAGCAGCATGAGGTGCACGTCCAGCAGGGCAGAAAGCTCGGGGTGTGCGTCGTTGGAGCCCAGCGCACCCAGGCTGTGCTGCACGCGCTCGATTTCTTCTGCCACCGCGTTGCGGGCGCTGCGCAGCCGTTCAATTTCGGCCGGCACCTGCTCGGTGGTGACGAAATAGTGCGCCACGTCCATGCGGCTGGACGCCACGATGACCGCCCGCCCGATGGCGATGCCACGAGAAACCGCCTGACCGTGAACAGAAAAGCTCATGCGGACTCCTAGCCGGCAGACACAAGGTCAGAGGCCTGCGAAGCGGCGCAGCGCCTAAGCACAACCGCAGCAGCCACCATCATTCGCCCTCGCCGAATTTGTCGTTGATGAGGGCCACGAGCGCATCCATGGCCTGCTGCTCGTCGGCGCCGCTGGTTTCCAGCTCGACCTGGCTGCCCAGGCCCGCAGCCAGCATCATCACGCCCATGATGCTCTTGGCGTTGATGCGGCGCTCGCCGCGTGACATCCAGACCTCGCAGCTGTGGCTGCCTGCGAGCTTGGTGAGTTTGGCCGAGGCACGGGCGTGCAGCCCGAGCTTATTGCTGATGGTCACGGTGGTCTTGATCATGGGTGGCTCGTCTGGCCTGATTTTGGGGAGCGGTCACAGCCACCTGAATCACACCCTGCGTGGCGCCGATCATGGCGCGCGAGATCAGCGCGTCCAGCGACTCATGGCGGTACGACACGGTGCGCAGCAGCATCGGGAGGTTCACGCCAGTGATCAGCTTGGAGCGCACGCCGTCCACCAGCTTTTGCGCCACATTGCAGGGGGTAGCGCCGAACACGTCGGTCACCACCAGGGTGTTGGGTTGGCCCAATTGGCGCATCAAGGCGCGCGCCTGGGCCAGCGATTCTTCGGGCGGCATATTGGGTTGAACGTCCAGCGCAGCCACTGCCTCGGCGCTGTCTGGAAACACGTGCAACACGCATTCGCGCAAAGCCGAAGCCAGCGGCGCGTGGGCAATGATGAGGATGCCGTTCATGGCACCAGTTTAGCCTTGTTGCAAACCCGCGTTGCGGGCCTGCGAACGGACGTAAGGGCGGAGAAAGCCCAGGTAGGCCAGCACACAACACAGCAGAAAAACGCCCATCGCAGCGCGGTAGCGGTCGGGTTCGCTCCAGCCCAGTGCGCTGAACGCGTCAATCACGAGGCCAATGCCCCATTGCACCGCAAACACCCCGGAGAAGATGGCCAGGTTGTAAGCCGACAACGCACGGCCTGCGGCCTCGGCAGGCAAAGCCAGCGCCACCGCCGGCTGCGACAACGCCACAAAGGTGCTGCTGACGCAAAACAAGGCCCACAACGGCCAGCCCGCGCCGGCGCCCAGCAACACGATGGCCGCCAGCACACCCAGACTCAGCGGCAAACCCCAGGCAATCAGACGCTCGGCGCTCAGCCCTCGCTGCACCAGCCGGGGGTTCACAATGCCCCAGAGCCAGAACGCGCCCAGCATGGACAGGTTGATGCCAAACAGCCCGGCCGCCGACTGCTGCGGTGTGTAGCCCGCCACCTTCACCATCCACGGGCCAGCCCAGAGCGTTTGCACCGCCACCATGCCACCGTAGTTGACAAAACCAATCGGCAGCATCTGGCGAAAATACGGGTGCCGCCAGATCAGACCATAGCCCGGCGGCGTGGCGCTGGCTTCGTGCGGGAGCGGCCGCGCCACCGCTTGGCGCCAGGGTGGTACGGCCGCCGCAATGCCCGCCATGGACAGCACGATCAGCGCCGCCAGCGCCCAAAACAAACCCCGCCAACCCATCAAGGGCATGAGCCACTGCACGGGCAGCGTGGCGGCCACCATTCCCAGCGAGCCAGTCATGAGCATCCAGGAGTTGGCACGCATTTGCGCCGCCGGCGCCAGCCAGCGGCGGTAACCGGTGAGGGGCGCCATGAGGCAAGCGCTCACGCCCATGCCCGTGAGCACCCGCGCTGCCAGCAACCCCGAGAAACTGGTGGCCAGGGCAAAGGCCACACAACCCAGCACCGCCAGGCTCAGGAACGCAAGGATCACGCGGCGCGGGCCATGGCGGTCCAGCCAGTTGCCCAACGGCAACTGGGTGAGTGCAAAACCAAAAAAGTAACCGCCGGCCAACAAACCCAGGTCGCTGGCGTTCAGAGCCAGTTCCACACTCAAGGTGGGTGAAATCGTGGCGGTGATGGCGCGCACCAGCGCGGAGAAAAAATACGCCAGGGCGAACGACAGGAAAACGACCACCGCTGCGCGCAGGCCCAGCTGGTCCACCGAAGGGCTTGGGCTGGGCGCGGACGCTTGCCGCACCGGCCCAGAGCGATGGGACGCGCTGGCTGCGCCGGGCAAATGGCGTTCGGGGCCGCTCATGGCAGTCTCAGCCCGTCAAAAAACGTGGTGACTTCGGCGTCGGGCAAACGGGTGCCGTACACCGCCGCCTGGTAAATCTGGCTACCCCGGGCGAAATACACCGCGCGCATCTGCACCGGACGGTTGTCGTGGGTGGTGCCCTGGGCCCTGAGGCCTTGCGCAGTGGGCGCCCCTGGCACCCGCGCGTCCCACTGGGTTTGGGCGTCAAGCGCCAAAGCCGGGTCTAGCCGAATGGCGGCCAGCGCCGCGCCGCGCCACTGGCCCAGCGCCTCGGGTGCGCGCGCCGCATCGGTCAGGTCGGCCCAGGCCACGGCAAAGGTCAACCCACCGGCGTCGCAGCTATGCATGTGCAAGGTGGTGGGTGCGCCGCCCAGCGGCACCGGGCGCACGGCGCTCTCGGGTTTGCACGGCATGAGCGCCAGCAGGGGCGTGCCGTCGCTGCGCCATTCACGCCAATTGAATGTGGGACTGCAGGCCGACACAGTCCAGGCCAGCAGCAAAAAAGGCAACAGCCCGCGTGACACGGTGCGGCTGGCGCGGGTCGCACCGGCCCGGTTGAAGAGCAACATGGAATTCCAGTAAGGGGGTGACCACGCGTGAGCGACAACCGAACCGCGTCGGGTCGCGCACAATGGCGTTATGAACGCTCTGGATGGTATCCGCATACTTGATTTGTCGCGCGTGCTCGCCGGTCCCTGGTGCACGCAAACCCTGGCCGACCTGGGGGCCGACGTGGTGAAGGTGGAACGCCCGCCGGGCCCGAACCACCCGGGCGGCGACGACACCCGCGGTTGGGGACCGCCGTTTCTGCGAGGGCGCGACGGCGCCGACACCGCCGAGGCGGCTTACTACCTGGGTGCCAACCGCAACAAACGCTCCATCACCTGCGACATTGCCCAGCCTGAAGGCCAGGCGCTGATTCGCGAACTCGCTGCCAAAGCCGATGTATTCGTGGAGAACTACAAGGTCGGCGACATGGCACGCTATGGGCTGGACTTCGCCTCGCTGCACGCCATCAACCCGCGCCTGGTGTACTGCTCCATCACCGGTTTCGGCCAGACCGGCCCCTACAAAGACCGCGCGGGTTACGACTACGCCATTCAGGGCATGGGTGGCCTGATGAGCGTGACCGGCGAACGCGACGATCTGCCCGGTGGCGGCCCACAAAAGGTTGGCGTGGCCGTGGCCGATCTGTTCACCGGGCTCTACGCCACGGTCGCCATTCAGGCAGCGCTGCGCCACGCCGAGCGCACCGGCGAAGGCCAGCACATTGACATGGCGCTGCTGGACACGCAGGTCGCCATGCTCGCCAACCTCGGCGCCAACTACCTGGTGCGCGGCCGCGAAGAGGGCAAAGTGCCCGGACGGGCGGGCAACGCGCACATCAACATCGTGCCCTACCAGGTGTTTGAAGTCGCACCCGATGCCCAAGGCCAGCCGCAACACATCATCTTGGCCGTGGGCAACGACAGCCAGTTCGCCAAATTCTGTGAAGTGGCGGGGCAGCCCGCACTGGGAACCGACGAGCGCTTCGCACGCAACCAAAACCGGGTGCGCCACCGCGACACGCTGGTGCCGTTGCTGGAGTCCATCATGAAAACCCGCAGCAAGACCGACTGGCTGGCGGCACTGGAGGCCGCCAAGGTACCCGGCGGCCCGATCAACAACCTGGCCGAGGTTTTCGCGGACGAACACATCCTGTCGCGTGGCATGGTGCAGCGGTGGGAACACCCCATGGCCGATGCGGTGGACCTGGTGGCCAGCCCGCTCAAGCTCAGCGCCACCCCGGTTCGCAACGACCTGCCTCCTCCCCTGCTGGGCCAACACACCGAAGAAGTGCTGTGCGACTGGTTGAACGCTCCCGCAGAGCGCTTGTCTGAGTTGCAGCAGCGCGGTATTGTTTGAGCCGCCACTGGCCGGGCGCTGCCCCCAACATTCAGCCACACCATGACCACAGCCACACCTGCGCGAGCCACTGCCCCAAAAGCCCATGCCGCCCTGCCCAGCCCGTCTTCCCTGCGGGCGGCAGCCCAGGCGGCTGCGGCGCGCGGGGAACCCCTGGTGGTCATGACCACCCTCACCGGCTGCCCCTATTGCGATCTGGTGCGCAACCACTACCTGCTGCCTATGCGGCGCGATGCCGGCGTGCAGGCGGTGCAGATCGATATACGCGACCGCACCACCAACCTACAAGGTTTTGCCGGCGAAAACACCACGCCCGCTGACCAGGCCCGCGCCTGGAAAGCCCGCTTTGCGCCCACGGTGTTGTTTCTGGGTCCCAACGGACAGGAATTGGCCGAGCGTCTGGTGGGTGTGGCCGTGCCCGACTTTTACGGTGAGTACCTGGAAGCCCGCCTGACCGAGGCGCGCTCCAAATTGAAGTGAGCGCACGCTGACATCACTCGGTTGACGGTGGGGCAAAGCGTTATTTCAAGGCGCCAAATACCTTGCTTAATATGGCGCTGCCGGCACCCACCGGGTCCTGGCGAATCTTGCGCTCTTCCTCGCCAATGATGGTGTACAGGCCGTCGAGTGATTTGCTCGTCACGTACTGTTGAATATTCGCGTCTTCTTTCTTCACCAAACCGATACCCGCCGCTTTGCCGGCAACTTTGTTGTATTTCGCGGCCAGTCCTACTTTTTCAGTGGCCTGCGTCACCACTGGCAAAAACTTCTCTCCGAGCGGGAGACGTGTTTTTTCGGCAAAGAATTGCGTCACCGAGTTGTCGCCACCGGTCAGAATCTTCTTCGCATCGATGACTGACATGCTTTTCACCGCACCCAGCAGCAGGTCTTTGCCCATGGGCACAGCCGCCTCTGCGGCGCGGTTCATGCTGGTCACGAGTTCGTCCACCCGCTTGCCCTGCCCGGTCATCTTCAGCAGTTTGGCCGCATCTTCCAGGAAACCTGGCAGCGGAATGCGCACCTTGGGGTTGCCCAAAAAGCCGTCTGGCTTGCCCAGCAACGCCACGGCCGCCAGCGCACCTTTTTCCAGCGCGGTCTTCAGACCGGCGCTGGCATCTTTGTCGGTCAGGTCCGCCAGCGTGAGGGCGTGCGCCTGTTGGTGGGCTGCCAGTATCAACAAGGCTGTGGCGCTGGCAAGCGACTGGTTAAACTGGCGACGTTGCATGGTGAACTCCTGAAGATAGACGGCATCAGACATTTTCGATTGACCTGAGCACTGTATTCCCGGCACCCTCGAACCACAATGACCCAAGAAACACACTCCCCGGTAGCCCGGCGCGCCCTGCTCTCAGCGGTGGCCGTTCTGGGCTTGGCTTCCACTTTGATGCTGACGGGCTGCGGCACCCGGGACCCGGCGCCCGACTCGACCTTTGTGCTGCTGGACGGCGCCAAGACGACCACTGCCGACCTTAAAGGCAAAGTGACGCTGGTGAATTTCTGGGCCACGACCTGTGTGTCATGCGTCAAAGAAATGCCGGCTCTGGCGTCAACTTACAACAAATACAAGGACCAGGGCTTCGAAACCGTGGCTGTGGCCATGAGCTACGACCCCCCAGCCTGGGTCTTGAATTTCGCCCAAACCAGACAACTGCCGTTCAAAGTGGCGCTCGACAACACCGGCGAGATCGCCCAGAGTTGGGGAGACGTCAAACTCACGCCCACCACCTACCTGGTGGACAAACAAGGGCGCATTGTCAAACGCTATGTGGGTGAGCCCGACTTCGCAGCGCTCCACACACTCATTGAAAAGCTGCTGGCTCAGAGCTGACGGTTTCAATCAACGTTAGAAGGTCTGTTTATCTTAAGACCCCGGTCTTCTTTCAGGGTCCGCACGCACCATCGCTGCGCGGTACTCAGTCTTTCCGATAAACGTCGTTGCAAGCCTTGCAGGTCTGACCCTCAGCGCGAGCGCTGAATGACGTTTTCACATCGTCCAGGTTGCTGGACTTGGCGGCCGCATTCAGCTTCGCTGCCTTATAGTGGCAGGCCACCTACCGCGCGTTAGCCCTTGCGCCCCACTGCCAGCACATGACTGAGACTCCTTCAACCGACATCATCCTTCGGTGGGCCCAAGGCCCAGACGACATCGAGGCAGTTCGGGCCCTTTTCCTGGACTACCAGGCAGACCTTGGCATCGACCTCTGCTTCCAGGGGTTTGCGGCCGAACTGGACGAACTCCCAGGTGCTTACACCACGCCAAACGGCGCCATCGCGTTGGCGCTGGTGGGTGGAAGCCCGGCCGGTTGCTGTGCGTTTCGCCCCTTGGAGGGAAGTGACCACCTGAACGCCTGTGAAATGAAACGCCTGTTCGTGCGTCCGGCGTTCCGCGGTTTCGGCCTTGGGCGCCAGTTGGTGGACCTCATCCTGTCAGAAGCCCGCCTGGCTGGGTACACCAACATGCTGCTGGACACGTTAACAGACATGGAAGCCGCACGCGCCCTCTACCAGGAAGCCGGCTTTTACGAGGTTGCGCCGTATTACCACAACCCCATTGCGGGGGCGCACTACCTCAAGGTCGAGCTCTGACGGCTGCCATAAAAAAAGCCGCGCTGTGTTTACAGCGCGGCTTTTTTGCAGAAAGCGTTGAAGGTCAGACGCCGGCTTTTGCCTGGGCCAACAACGTGTCTGCATCGCTCACTTCAAACTTGCCTGGCCCCTCGACGTTCAGGCTTTTCACCACCCCATCCTGAACCAGCATGGAATAGCGGTTGCTGCGCAAACCCATACCGCGGGCCGTCAGGTCCAGCGTCAGACCGGTGGCCTTGGCGAAATCGGCACTGCCGTCGGCCAGCATACGAACCTTGTCAGCAGTTTTTTGATCACGCGCCCAGGCACCCATCACGAAGGCGTCGTTCACGCTCAGACACCAGATTTCGTCGACACCTGCGGCCTTGAACGCAGCAGCCTGGTCCACAAACCCCGGTACGTGCTTGGCAGAGCAGGTTGGCGTAAAGGCACCGGGCAACGCAAATACGGCGATGGTTTTGCCCGCAGAGGCGGCCTGGACATCAACCGGGTTGGGGCCAACGCTGCAACCATTGCCCTCGACCTCAATGAACTCCATCAACGTAGTCGCCGGAATTTTTTCGCCAATCTGAATCATGCTGTGCTCCTCGTGGTTATGGACCCGCAGGTCTAAAAAACATGGCCTCAAAAAGTGGGGCCTAGAAAGTAAAAAAGCGACCGAAGTATCGGTCGCTTTTCAGATTTGCGCTGCGAACAGCACAAACAAGCTTACACCAGAGCTGCTTTTTGCACCAGGCGGCTGACCACCCAGTTTTTCGTCTTGGAAAGCGGACGGCTTTCGGTGATCTCGATCACGTCGCCCGTCTTGTATTCGCTGTTTTCGTCGTGCGCATGGTATTTGCTCGACTTGGCAACGATCTTGTCGTAAAGCGGGTGCTTCACGCGACGCTCAACCAACACCGTCACGGTCTTGGCACGCTTGTCACTAACCACCTTGCCAACCAAGGTGCGCTTGAGGGATGTTTTAGCTTCCGTCATGGGTTCGCTCCTTATTTGGCCGCAGCAGCGCGCTGCTTCTCGGCCAGGATGGTCTTGGCACGGGCGATGGCGCGACGGGTGTCGCCCAGCGTGGCGTTGTTGTTGAGTTGTTGCGTGGCTTTTTGCATGCGCAGGCCAAAGTGGGCCTTTTGCAGCGATTTCACTTCGGCTTCGAGGCCAGCCACATCCTTCTGGCGCAGTTCAGTAGTTTTCATATGCATGTTCTCCTGAATCACTGACCCAGCAAGCGCGTCACGAACGTGGTGCGCAATGGAAGTTTGGCGGCGGCCAGCGTGAACGCTTCACGAGCCAGCTGCTCCGGCACACCCACGATCTCGTAAAGCACTTTGCCGGGCTGAATCTCAGCCACGTAGTACTCAACCGAGCCCTTACCATTGCCCATACGGACTTCGGCAGGCTTGTTCGAGATCGGCTTGTCCGGGAACACGCGGATCCAGATACGGCCGCCACGCTTCACGTGACGGGAAATCGCACGGCGTGCGGCTTCGATCTGGCGGGCCGTGAGGCGACCGCGATCGGTGGACTTCAGACCGAAGTCACCGAAAGCCACGGTAGCGCCGCTGGTGGCGACGCCCGTGTTGCGGCCTTTTTGCTCTTTACGGTACTTGCGACGAGCAGGTTGCAACATAGTTATTCTCCTTTGCCGTCCGCAGCTGCAGATGCGGGTGCGTCTTTACGAACGCGCTTAACGGCGGGTTTGTCGGTGCCGGTGGTGGCTTCAGCAGGCTTGTCGCTGCCATCGGCCGGTGCGGCATTGGCGCCAGGGCGGCGAACCGCAGCGCGGGCAGGAGGACCTGCTGGACGCTCACGGCGGGGACCGCGCGGACGACGCTCTTCTTCGGCACGGGGTGCCTCGGCAACCACGGGCGCATCATTGCGACCCAGGGTGTCGCCCTTGTAGACCCAGACCTTGACACCAATGATGCCGTAGGTGGTCTTGGCTTCGGACGTGCCGTAGTCGATGTCAGCACGCAGGGTGTGAAGTGGCACACGGCCTTCGCGGTACCACTCGCAGCGTGCAATTTCGATACCGTTCAAACGGCCCGACGACATGATCTTGATGCCAAGGGCACCCAGACGCATGGCGTTTTGCATCGCACGCTTCATGGCGCGGCGGAACATGATGCGCTTTTCGAGCTGCTGCGTGATGCTGTCGGCGATCAGCTTGGCATCGATTTCAGGCTTGCGCACTTCTTCGATGTTGACCGCAACTGGAACGCCCAACTTGGCAGCCAGTTCTTTCTTCAGCTTCTCGATGTCCTCGCCTTTCTTGCCGATCACCACGCCCGGACGGGCCGAGTAAATGGTGATGCGTGCGTTTTTGGCGGGGCGCTCGATCACGACGCGCGAAACGGCGGCGTTCTTTAGCTTGCCCTTGAGGTACTCGCGCACCTTGATGTCTTCGGCCAGCATGCCGGCGAAGTCACGGTTGCTCGCGTACCAGCGGCTGGCCCAGTTGCGCGAAATGGCGAGGCGGAACCCGGTAGGGTTGATTTTCTGTCCCATATTCCTGTGACCTCTTCAGTTGCCAACCGTCACATAGATGTGACAGGTGGGTTTGCTGATGCGGTTGCCGCGGCCTTTGGCGCGGGCCGAGAAGCGCTTGAGCGTGGTGCCTTGCTCGATGTAGATGGTCTTGACCTTCAATTCATCGATGTCAGCGCCGTCGTTGTGCTCGGCGTTGGCAATGGCCGACTCGAGCGCTTTTTTGACGATGCCGGCAGCTTTTTTCTGCGTGAACGCGAGAATGTTCAGTGCCTGGTCAACTTTTTTGCCGCGAATCAAGTCGGCAACCAGTCGGCCTTTGTCCACCGACAGGCGCACGCCGCGAACGACGGAGCGGGTTTCTGTACTCATGGTAGGTCCTTACTTCTTCGCTTTTTTGTCCGCCGGATGGCCTTTGAACGTCCGCGTCTGCGAGAACTCGCCGAGCTTGTGTCCAACCATCTGGTCGGTGATGTACACGGGTACGTGCTGCTTGCCGTTGTGCACGGCAATGGTCAGGCCGATGAAATCGGGCAGGATCATGGAGCGACGGGACCAGGTCTTGACGGGCTTTTTGTCCTTGGTGGACACGGCCTTTTCGACTTTGGCCATCAGGTGATGGTCAACGAAAGGGCCTTTTTTGAGTGAACGAGTCATGTTGTCAACCCTTTACTTCTTGCGACGCGACACGATCATCGACTGCGTACGGCGGTTGTTGCGCGTACGGTAGCCTTTGGTCAGGTTGCCCCATGGATCCACTGGCGCACGGCCTTCGCCGGTCTTGCCTTCGCCGCCACCGTGTGGGTGGTCGATTGGGTTCATGGCGGTACCGCGGACGGTTGGGCGAATACCCATGTGACGCTTCACACCGGCCTTGCCCAACTGGCGCAGGCTGTGTTCCTGGTTGGACACTTCACCAATGGTGGCGCGGCAATCAACGTGGACCTTGCGCACTTCACCCGAGCGCATGCGCACTTGAGCGTAGATGCCTTCGCGAGCCAGCAACACAGCCGAAGCGCCTGCGGAGCGGGCGATTTGGGCGCCTTTACCGACTTGCAGTTCGATGCAGTGAATGGTGGAACCAACCGGGATGTTGCGGATAGGCAGCGTGTTGCCGACGCGGATCGGGGACTCCGAACCGGACAGCAGCGTTGCACCCACCTCAACACCGCGCGGGGCGATGATGTAGCGGCGTTCGCCGTCGGCGTAGCACACCAGCGCGATGTGCGCCGTGCGGTTGGGGTCGTACTCGATACGCTCAACCTTGGCCGGGATGTTGTCCTTGTTGCGACGGAAGTCGACCACGCGGTAGTGGTGCTTGTGACCACCGCCCTTGTGGCGAACTGTGATGTGACCGTTGTTGTTGCGGCCGGCCTTTTGGAACTGAGGTTCCAGCAGGGGCGCAAAACCTTCACCTTTGTGGAGGTGGTCACGCGTAACCTTCACCATGCCACGACGGCCTGGTGAGGTGGGCTTCATCTTGATAACTGCCATGATTAAACAGCCTCCCCGCCGAAGTTCAGCTCTTGACCCGGCATCAGGGTCACATAAGCCTTACGCACGTGATCGCGGCGACCGACGGTCTTGCCGAAACGCTTGGCTTTGCCCTTCTGGTTGAGAACGGAAACGCCCTTGACCTGAACCTTGAACATCAATTCCACAGCGGCCTTGATTTCTGGTTTCGAGGCGTCACGCAGCACCTTGAACAGCACAGCGTTGGTTTGCTCGGCCACTTGCGTGGCTTTTTCCGACACGATCGGTGCTACCAGCACCTGCATCAAGCGGCCTTCGTCGTATTTCGTGACGCTCATGCGAACATCTCCTTGAGCTGGTCAATGGCGCCCTTGGTGACGATCACCTTTTTGTAGTGCACCAAAGACACCGGGTCTGCGTAACGCGGCTCAACAACCAAGATGTTGGGCAGATTGCGCGAAGCCAGGTACAGGTTTTCGTCGACTTCTTCGGCAATCACCAGCACATGGCTCAGGTTCATGGCCTTCAGCTTGTCAGCGAATTGCTTGGTCTTGGGCGAGTCCACCTTCATGGAGTCCACCACAGACAAACGACCTTCGCGAACCAACTGCGAGAAGATCGAAGCCATACCAGCGCGGTACATTTTCTTGTTGATCTTCTGGGTGAAGTTTTCGTCCGGGCTGTTCGGGAAAATACGACCGCCTCCGCGCCACAGCGGGGAAGACGTCATACCGGCGCGGGCGCGACCCGTACCTTTTTGCTTGAACGGCTTCTTCGTCGAGTGCTTGACCTGCTCACGGTCTTTTTGAGCACGCGTACCCTGGCGGGCGTTGGCCTGATAGGCCACAACCAGCTGGTGAATCAGCGCTTCGTTGTAATCGCGACCAAAAACGGTCTCGGGCACGTCCACGTTGGACGATGCTTGACCCTGGTCATTCAGGAGTTCAACTTGCATCAGTTTGCTCCCTTGTTGACTTTGGCTTTGATGGCGGGACGAACGGTCAGGAAACCGCCGTTGCAACCCGGCACCGCACCGCGAATCATCAGCAACTGACGGGCTTCGTCAACGCGGAAAATGTCGAGGTTTTGGATGGTTTTGGTGTCATCGCCCATGTGACCGGTCATTTTCTTGCCGGGGAACACGCGACCTGGGTCTTGTGCCATGGAGATCGAGCCGGGCACGTTGTGCGAACGGCTGTTACCGTGGGACGCGCGCTGCGACTTGAAGTTGTGGCGCTTGATGGTGCCGGCGAAGCCTTTACCGATCGAAGTACCTTGCACGTCCACCTTTTGGCCAGCCGCGAAGATCGCGGTAGCAGCCACCACGGCACCAGGCTGGTACTGGGCGGCAACGTCGGAGGCGACGCGGAATTCTTGGATGATCTCACCCGCTTCAACACCGGCCTTGGCCAGGTGGCCCGCTTCGGGCTTGGTCACGCGTGAGGCACGGCGGGCACCAAAGGTGACCTGCAATGCATCGTAGCCATCATTGGCTTGAGTTTTGACTTGCGTCACACGGTTGTTAGACACGTCGACCACCGTGACAGGAACTGCGTCCCCATCATCGGTGAACAGGCGCATCATGCCCACCTTGCGACCCAACAACCCGAGGGAGTTGCTAAGACTCATTGTTTTCTCCGTTCCCGACTTCAATTGGCCGGGGCTGATGATGCGTCGGCACCCTGTGAAGGACACCGACACGTTTTAAAAATACGGCTGCTGCAAAATTGACAGGCCGCATCGGCAAAGCCGAACCCATCGGACAAAAGTCCGAAAAGCCCGCCAGTATAACCAGCGGGCTTTGTTTCTGCAAGCCCGGCAGCATCGAAATGCCACCGGCCCTACAAAAGCTGCTTACTGCAACTTGATTTCCACGTCCACGCCAGCCGGCAGGTCGAGCTTCATCAAGGCGTCAACCGTTTTGTCGGTTGGGTCCACAATGTCCATCAGACGCTGGTGGGTGCGGATTTCGAGCTGGTCGCGGCTGGTCTTGTTGACGTGCGGCGAACGCAAGATGTCAAAACGCTTCATGCGGGTCGGCAGGGGCACGGGGCCCTTGACGATCGCACCGGTGCGCTTGGCAGTATCAACGATTTCAGCAGCGGAGCTGTCGATCAGTTTGTAGTCAAACGCCTTCAGGCGGATGCGGATTTTTTGCTTGGAAGACATGCGTGCTCCTTAAGCAATGATCTTGGCAACCACACCGGCGCCGACAGTACGACCACCTTCGCGAATGGCGAAGCGCAGGCCTTCTTCCATGGCGATGGGGTTGATCAGCTTCACGGTGATCGACACGTTGTCACCAGGCATCACCATCTCTTTGCCTT
Organism: Hydrogenophaga sp. L99; assembly: GCF_058731905.1. Taxonomy (NCBI): domain Bacteria; kingdom Pseudomonadati; phylum Pseudomonadota; class Betaproteobacteria; order Burkholderiales; family Comamonadaceae; genus Hydrogenophaga; species Hydrogenophaga sp. L99. The sequence continues at coordinate 3,399,533 of NZ_CM178972.1, forward strand.
CTGGCAGCTCGATGGAGCCGGTCACGTCGGTCGTGCGGAAGTAGAACTGTGGACGGTAGTTGTTGAAGAACGGCGTGTGACGGCCACCCTCGTCTTTGGACAAGACATAGATCTCGCCGGTGAAGTGGGTGTGTGGCTTGATCGTGCCGGGCTTGCACAGCACCTGGCCGCGCTGCACGTCTTCGCGCTTGGTACCGCGCAACAGGATACCGACGTTGTCGCCAGCCTGACCCTGGTCCAGCAGCTTGCGGAACATTTCCACGCCGGTGCAGGTGGTCTTCTGGGTGTCAGCGATACCAACGATTTCGATTTCTTCGCCGACTTTGACGATACCGCGCTCGATACGACCGGTCACCACGGTGCCGCGACCGGAGATGGAAAACACGTCTTCCACGGGCATCAGGAAGGCACCGTCCACAGCGCGGTCTGGCGTTGGGATGTAGGTGTCCAGCGCTTCAGCCAGCTTCATGATGGCCTCTTCACCCAGGGGACCCTTGTCGCCTTCGAGGGCGAGCTTGGCAGAGCCGTGAATGATGGGGGTGGCATCGCCAGGGAACTCGTACTTGTCGAGCAGCTCGCGCACTTCCATTTCCACCAGCTCGAGCAGCTCGGCGTCGTCGACCATGTCGCACTTGTTCAGGAACACGATGATGTAAGGCACGCCCACCTGGCGGGCCAGCAGGATGTGCTCGCGGGTCTGGGGCATGGGGCCGTCAGCGGCCGAGCACACCAGAATAGCGCCGTCCATCTGCGCGGCGCCGGTGATCATGTTTTTCACATAGTCAGCGTGGCCGGGGCAGTCAACGTGGGCGTAATGGCGGTTGGCCGTTTCGTATTCCACGTGGGCGGTGTTGATGGTGATACCGCGGGCCTTCTCTTCCGGAGCCGCATCGATCTGGTCGTAGGCCTTGGCGGAGCCGCCATACTTGGCCGACAGCACGGTGGTGATGGCCGCGGTCAGGGTGGTTTTACCGTGGTCAACGTGACCGATGGTGCCAACGTTGACGTGCGGCTTGGTCCGCTCAAATTTCTCTTTTGCCATTTTTCAATTCCTTAGAAAGAACAAACCCGTGTCACTGGTTTTAGGTCTGCATCACACTGCTGGTTCGCCCCGCACGGGGACAGGGCGGCGCGTGATCGCAGACCGGCTTTGATTCTTGACCCACCCGAGGCAGTTGATGCCTCGGGTTGAGCCCTTTCAAGCGGCTGGTTACTTGGCGCGCGATGCAACGATGGCTTCGGCCACGTTGCGAGGAGCTTCCGAGTAGTGCTTGAATTCCATGGTGTAGCTAGCGCGACCTTGTGTGGCCGAGCGCAGCGAGGTGGAGTAACCGAACATTTCGGACAGGGGCACTTCGGCCTTGATGGCCTTGCCGCCACCCACCATGTCGTCCATACCCTGCACCATGCCGCGGCGGCTGGAGAGGTCACCCATCACGGTACCGGCGTAGTCTTCTGGCGTCTCAACTTCCACGGCCATCATGGGTTCCAGGATGACGGGCTGGGCCTTGCGGCAGCCTTCCTTGAAACCGAAGATGGCAGCCATCTTGAAGGCGAGTTCGTTGGAGTCCACGTCGTGGTACGAACCGAAGTGCAGCGTGACCTTCACGTCCACGACGGGGTAACCCGCCAGCACGCCTTGGCCCAGCGCTTCGATCACGCCCTTTTCGACCGCAGGAATGTACTCGCGCGGAACCACACCACCCTTGATGGCGTCGACGAACTCGAAGCCTTTGCCCGGCTCTTGCGGCTCGATCTTGAGCACCACGTGACCGTACTGACCCTTACCACCGGACTGGCGCACGAACTTGCCTTCGGCATCTTCGATGGTGCCGCGGATGGTTTCGCGGTAGGCCACTTGTGGCTTACCGACGTTGGCCTCGACACCGAATTCGCGGCGCATACGGTCAACAATGATGTCCAGGTGCAACTCGCCCATGCCGGCGATGATGGTCTGACCCGACTCTTCGTCGGTACGAACGCGAAACGATGGATCTTCTGCGGCCAGACGGCCCAGAGCGATGCCCATTTTTTCCTGGTCGGCCTTGGTCTTGGGCTCGACAGCCTGGGCAATCACAGGCTCCGGGAACACCATGCGTTCCAGCATGATGATGGCGGATGGATCGCACAGGGTTTCACCGGTGGTCACGTCCTTCAAGCCCACGCAAGCGGCAATGTCACCGGCGCGAATTTCTTCGACTTCCAGGCGGTTGTTGGCGTGCATCTGAACGATACGGCCAATGCGCTCTTTCTTGCCCTTGACCGCGTTGTAAACGGTGTCGCCTTTTTTGATGACGCCAGAGTACACGCGCACAAACGTCAGCTGACCCACGAACGGATCGGTCATCAGCTTGAATGCCAGTGCGGACAGCTTTTCTTCGTCATCGGCCTTGCGGGTCGTTGGCGCTTCGTCGTCGTCGGTGCCCTTGACGTCCTCAATGTCCACCGGCGAAGGCAGCAGCTCAATAACAGCGTCAAGCATGCGCTGAACACCCTTGTTCTTGAACGCGGTACCGCACAGCATGGGCTGGATTTCACAAGCCAGGGTGCGCGTACGCAGGCCGGCGGTGATCTCTTCTTCGGTCAGCGCTTCGCCACCGAGGTACTTGTCCATCAGCTCTTCGCTGGACTCGGCAGCAGCTTCCACCATTTTCTCGCGCCACTCTTGCGCCAACTCCAGCAACTCGGCCGGGATGTCGGTGAAAGTGAACTTCATACCCTGGGAGGCTTCGTCCCAGATGATGGCTTTCATCTTGCGCAGATCGACCACACCCGTGAAATGCTCTTCAGCACCAATTGGGATCACGATCGGCACAGGGTTCGCCTTCAGGCGCGTCTTCATCTGGTCAACGACCTTGAAGAAGTTGGCGCCGGTACGGTCCATCTTGTTCACAAAAGCCAGGCGTGGCACTTTGTATTTGTTGGCCTGGCGCCAAACGGTTTCGGACTGGGGCTGCACACCGCCCACAGCGCAATACACCATGCAAGCACCGTCCAGCACGCGCATGGAACGCTCCACCTCAATGGTGAAGTCCACGTGGCCGGGGGTGTCGATGATGTTGAAGCGGTGCTCAGGGAAGGCGCCATCCATGCCCTTCCAAAAACAGGTGGTGGCAGCGGACGTGATGGTGATACCACGCTCTTGCTCCTGCTCCATCCAGTCCATGGTGGCGGCGCCGTCGTGCACTTCACCAATCTTGTGGCTCACGCCGGTATAGAAAAGAATGCGCTCGGTGGTGGTGGTCTTGCCGGCGTCAATGTGGGCGGAAATACCGATATTGCGGTACCGCTCCAGTGGCGTAACTCGTGCCATGAAAATACTCCTGAATAAGGCAAGCCCGCCACCCTTTATTGGGGTCCGCGGGCTCGCTTGAACTGACGATGGGAACGGGTCTTAGAAGCGGAAGTGGCTGAAAGCCTTGTTGGCTTCGGCCATGCGGTGCACTTCGTCACGCTTCTTCATGGCGCCACCACGGCCTTCGGTGGCCTCGACCAGCTCATTGGCCAGGCGCATGGCCATGGACTTCTCGCTGCGCTTGCGCGCGGCTTCCTTGATCCAGCGCATGGACAACGCCAGGCGACGGACAGGGCGCACTTCAACGGGCACCTGGTAGTTGGCACCACCCACGCGGCGGGACTTGACTTCCACCATGGGCTTGACGTTGTTGATGGCGTTCGAGAAGATTTCGACCGGGTCTTTACCGGTCTTCTTTTCGATCTGCTCCAAGGCACCGTAAATGATGCGCTCGGCGACAGCTTTTTTGCCGCCCTCCATGATCACGTTCATGAATTTGGAGAGCTCGACGTTGCCGAACTTGGGATCCGGCAGGATTTCACGTTTAGGGACTTCGCGACGACGTGGCATTATTTCACCTCATAAAACTTCAGTTGGCGTCTTTTCAAACACCGCGAGGGTCAGTGGAACCCTCACTTACTCGACCCACACGGAACATTCCGCGCTTCGGGTCACAACGCTGAATCACCGCGCCACGCGGGAAACAGCAACTGGATATCCGGACGAAGCAGGGCTTATTTGGCCTTGGGCTTCTTCGCACCGTACTTGGAGCGCGACTGCTTGCGGTCTTTCACGCCTTGCAAGTCGAGCGAACCACGCACGATGTGGTAACGCACACCGGGCAAGTCCTTGACACGACCACCACGAACCAGCACGACGCTGTGTTCCTGGAGGTTGTGGCCTTCGCCGCCGATGTAGGAGATGACCTCAAAACCGTTGGTCAGACGCACTTTGGCGACTTTACGCAGAGCGGAGTTGGGCTTCTTTGGGGTCGTGGTGTACACACGGGTGCACACACCGCGACGCTGCGGAGAGTTTTCCATGGCCGGGCTCTTGGATTTGGTCTTTTCGACCTCCCGGCCGTGGCGCACGAGTTGATTGATAGTTGGCATGAAACGTCCCTAAACGTTTAGAAAAAAGCAAAAACGGATACTTCCCGGAAGATTCCGAAAAGCCCTCGACTGTAGCACGGGCTCAATTTTCTGGCAAATCAAATGAACTTGGCGCACCTCAAGCTGGCCGCTTGAGTGGTGCTTCTGCCGAAAGCTGGCGTCGCAGCCTCCCCGCGACTCACTGGATCCAAAGGCGCAAAGCATCCCAGGCGCGGCCGATCACGCCACTTTCTTCCACCGTTTCGAGCACGGTGAGTGGCCTTTCGGTGACCAGCGCACCGCTGGCCAGGCTGACGCGCAACGTGCCCACGGATTGCCCCTGCAAGAGCGGCGCCACCAGAGGATCGGGCCGCACAATCTCGGTTTTCAGACGCCCACCTTCACCGGCAGGCACCGAAACCACCACGCCGTCAGGCTGACCCAGCTTCACCAGGGGAGCCTTGCCTTTCCAGACCCGCGGCGTGGCCACGGGCGCTCCCGCAGGGAACAGACGCACCGCATCGAAGGCGGTGTAACCCCAGTTCAGCAACTTTTGGCTTTCGGCTGCGCGTGCGTTTTCACTGGAAGCGCCCAGCAACACGCTGAGCAAACGGCGCTGGCCCTGAGCACCTGTGCCGAGCGCTGGCACCTGCCGCCGGGCGGTCGCCACCAGGCAGTAGCCAGCCGCGTTGGTGTGGCCCGTTTTCAACCCGTCGACGCTGGGGTCGCGAAACAGCAACAGGTTGCGGTTGGTGTCGTTGGCGGCCGGCGTACCCGGGTAGCGGTAGCGCTGGATGGCGTAGTAGGGCACGTAGTCGGGAAAATCGCGCATGAGACGGGTGGCCAGCGTGGCCAGGTCCCGCGCCGTGGTGGTGTGGCCGGCAACGGTCAGGCCTTCGGGGTTTTTGAAGCTGCTGCTGGACATGCCCAGCGCTTTGGCTTGCTCGTTCATCATCTGGACGAAGCGTTCGACGGAACCTCCCACGCCCTCGGCCAGCGCCACGGTGGCGTCGTTGCCCGACTGCACGATCATGCCCTTGATGAGGTCTTCCACCGGCACCTGCATCTTGGGGTCAATGAACATGCGCGAGCCGGGCATTTTCCAGGCCCGCTCGCTCACGGGAAAGGTTTGGGTCAAGCTGATCTTGCCGGCCTTGAGCGCATCAAACACCAGGTAAGCGGACATCAGCTTGGTGAGAGAGGCCGGCTCAACCGGCTGGTCGGGGTCTTTGGCCGCCAGCACCTGGCCCGACGTGAGATCGAGCAGCAAGTAGGCTTTGGCAGCAACCTCGGGTGGCTGCGACAACTGGGCGGCTGCCGGAAAAACCGCCAGCGCTGACAAAGATAGGAACAACACACGGAGAAACAATCGACGCAACAAAACGCTGTCCTTGGATGAAGAAAAAAAAGAAAGTGAACGGACTAGCCAGCATCAGGCGCGCAGGTGGCGCAGCACCAGATCGCGCAGCAACGGCAGCTGCCCGTGGAAGAAATGACCGCCACCGGGCACCACCAGCACCGGCAGCACCTGGGGCCTAGCCCAGTCCAATACAGACGCGAGCGGCACGGTATCGTCCTGCTCGCCATGAATGACCAGTGTGCGGCCATGGAGTTCCGCAGCGACCTCGGCCACCGAGAAACGGCTGGCCGCGGTACCGACCAGCACCAGGCGCTGCAGGTCGCGCGTGCTCTGCACCCGCGCGGCGGCGTGGCTGGTCACAAAAGCCCCAAACGAAAACCCCGCCAGGCACAACGGCCCCTCGGGAGCCTGCTCGGCAACCACGGCGAGCAGATCGTCCAGCTCACCCCGTCCCTCGTCATAGACTCCCTCGCTGCGCCCCACCCCTCGGAAATTGAACCGCACAGCGGTCCAGCCAGCCATCACGCAAGCGCGTGCCAAAGTCTGCACCACTTTGTTGGACAAGGTGCCGCCGTGCAGGGGATGGGGGTGAGCGATCACCGCCACGCCTAAAGCGGCATCGGCGGGTCGGTCAATGGCAATCTCCAGCCGACCGGCTGGGCCGTCCTGCAGCAGGTATTCGGTCTGAGCATTCATGATGCCAACTCCGGGGAAAGAGCGCAAAAGCCCGCGTCTGCTGGGGCTGCGCAAAGAAGAATGGGATCAGCGGCCGACGTCGGACGGCGTCACCAGACGCTGCACCACCACGCCATCGCGCAGATGCGATTGCACGATCTCGTCGATGTCGCTCTCGTCGACGTAGCTGTACCAAACCGCCTCCGGGTAGACCACGGCAATGGGACCGCCTGCACAGCGGTCCAGACACCCGGCCTTGTTGACCCGCACCTTGCCCGGGCCCAGCAGGCCCTGTGCTTTGGCCTGCGACTTGCAACGGTCAAACGCCGCCTGCGCCTTGTGTTGGGCACAACACGCTTCGCTGCCCTCACGCTGGTTCAGGCAGAAGAAAATGTGGCGCTCGTAATAAGACTTGTTTTCAGGCATGGCGCTGATTTTAGTGTGCGCTCACCGCGCGGCGGGCTGGCGAAGCACCGCACGCACGCCAAAAACCAGGGCGGCAAACGGCCACAGCCAGCCCAGCCATTGAGAGAGCCCATGAAACCGAATGAACCGGCCTTGCTCCCATACTTCCAGCGACTGCGCGAAATACGGACTGGCCGGCGCCCGGTTCAGCAGGCTCAAGGACACCGCCAGGCTCAGCAACATGGCCACCGTGCAAACCCTGCGCGGCAAAGCCAGCAGCGCCATGGCCCCCAGCATGGCCAAGACCAACCCCATGCCCGCGGGCGGACTGATCCAGGACCAGGCATGCGTTGGGCCGTAAGTCAGCGCCGAGGACAAGGATGCTGTTGCCGCAGCGCAGAGAAACAAGAGCCACGCAAAGATCAAACGGCGCAGCACCGAACGCAGGTCGGCGTACCCCATCAGCAAGGGCGCCAGCAGACACAAGGCGACACAAAAAGCCTCGGCCAGCGGGCTCAAAGGCAAGGGTTGCTGGGCACGCAGGGGCAACCATTCCAGAAAAGGGGTTTCTGCCAACAGGCGTCGCAACCCGGCTTCCAGGCGTTCCGCCACCTGGCCCAGGCCGAAGGGCACCGACACGGGGTACAGCAAAGCAAACGGCCACAAGGCCAGCAAAACCAGCCCGCCATGGGCGCCGGGGTCGAACCAGTCGGCACGAAACTGGCTCCAGCGGCGCAAGCCTCCCAGCCGCTCCAGCACCCACGCGGTGCTCGCGCCCGCCACAGCACCTGTGGCATTGAGGGCGAAGTCCACATTGGAAGGCACGCGCATGGGCAGGTAATTTTGCAGCGCCTCGATGGCAAGAGAGAGCAAGGCCGACAGACACACCGCCAGCGGCCAGGCCGCGCGTGACCACCCGGAGCGCAACAGCGCAAGCGCCAACAAAAAGCCGAGCGGTGCATACCCAACAAGGTTGGCCCCCACGTCAAAGCCCGTCCAGTATTGGGGCAGCGGAGCGTGCAAAAACGCCAGCGGGGCAACGCCCTGAAAACGCCAGCCCGTGAAAGGGTAGAAGCTGGCGTACACCACCAACCCCGCAAACAGCAGGGCCAGCGGCCAGGCAGATGAGCGGGTATTCAATCTAGCGACGGCCGCTGGGCCGATCCGATGGGGCCGCAGAAGGGTGCAGTTGACGGGTGCCGGCAAGCAGGTCCGATACAGCCCGGGCACCCCAGGGCTGCGTCAACCGGTCAACGACCTGCACCATATGCCGAGCCTCAAAAAGGCTTGACCACCACCAGCACCACCACCACCACGAGCATGATCACGGGCGCTTCGTTGAACCAGCGGTACCACACGTGGCTGCGCCGGTTGCTGCCGCTCTCAAACTTGCGCAGCATGACGCCGCAGGCATGGTGGTAACCGAGGATCAGGACCACCACGGCCAGCTTGGCGTGCATCCAGCCGTTGCCAGGCCCCCAGCCAAAGCCCCAGCCGACTGGCGCAGGAAGCCACATCCACAAGCCCAGCGCCAACGCCGGCACGGCCAGCAAGGTGGTGAAACGCATCAGCTTGCGCGCCATGAGCAGCAGGCGCTGCCGCTCGGCCACGCTTTCGGGCGGCACCATGGCCAGATTGACAAAGATGCGCGGCAGGTAAAAAAGACCAGCAAACCAGCTGGCGATGAACACGATGTGGAAGGATTTGACCCAGAGCATGGTGGCAGTGTAGCCGCGCACCCCGCGCACCCCGCGCACCACCCGCTGCTTGGCAACAGCGTTGAAAACGGTGGCGAAAAAAAACCCGGCCCACAGGGCCGGGTTAGGAAGCCTTTTTGCTGTCACACACTAAGGCACCCGCTCAGGGAGGAAAAGCGGGGAGCTTACCTTTCGGCTCACTCGGGTGAAATGGTACACCAATATTTTCCTGACATCGCCGAACCCCTGTCAAATTTGACAAAACCGAGAAAAACGCTGACAGGCCAATCGGTGAAAGCCTTACATCATCTTGGCCAGTTCGAACATGACCGCAGTGCCCAAAGCCTCGCGGATGTTGCCTCGGCCCACTTTCGCCATCGAAAACTCGCCAAAGCCTGACATGTCAAATGAACTGTCGTCCGGCGAAATTTCGACAAACGGAAACTCAAACACCTCGCGCAGCAAATCGCGGCGAAAGGCTTCGAACTCATCGTCCTTGATTTCGGAGTCGATCACGATCAGGTTGGGCATGCGGCCTTTGAGCGCCTCACGGGCCTGACCGAAGTCGACCACGCTGTCGGACATGATGCCAATCTCGCGCAAGGCATCGCGCACGTCGGCGCGAATTTGCAAATTGGGCGAGACAGTGAGCACATAGGTCCCGGAAAGCGACTTGAACATCGACGAGTGCTCATCCGACAAGTCCACCGCCGAAATGCCGTCCACGGCTTGCACGGTGCGGTTGAACAGCGCCGTGAAACTCACGCCCTCTTCGTTAAGTTCACGGTCGATTTCAATGCCGCCGGCCGCCAGGGCGATCTGACGGATCAGCATCCAGCTCAGGTTGTCCGACGTGGTGCTGCTCGACGGCGGCACGCCGTCGTTGGATACACGCACCTGAAAGCGGGCATGCTGCGGCCAAGCATTGAGGTCCATTCGCACGTCGACCCGGCTGCCAAAAGGCAAGCCCCAGTCGAGAACGGCGTTGACAAACGTGTGGGCCACCGTGGGATCGATCAGCACCTCCACCGGCTTGAGCTTGCGGCGCAGCGCTATGCCCAGCACACCGAGCTCTTTTTTTCGCTCCTGCAGCACGCCTTCAACCAGTTCCGCCATGTCCACTTTTTCGTGCGACTGCCGAATGCGGCCACCGTAAAAGCGGTTGATTTGCTGGGCGCTGATACCGCCAAGCTTGATGCGCTCGGCCGGTATGCTGAGCGCGCGGTGCTCAGCCTTGGTGATGCGGCCTTTGATCAACAATTGGTCGATGCTGCTTTGCAGGGTACTGACGCCTTCGGTGATCTGATCGGCCAGGCCCGCCAGCAATTCGGGCCAATGATCGTCCAGCGACCATCCATCGGGCTCAGCACCTCCCCCGGGCTTGACTGACGCGGATGGGTTCGCGTTGCTTTTTTTGGTTTGCAGCATGACGAGAGAAATATGTAGACAGTTGAGGCAGCAGACAGACAAGATACTTGCACAGCCTTGCGTAGCAAAGTGCTGGCACGACACCCAAGCGCGGTTTTCCGTCAGTCGGCTGCTGAAAATACCACCTCCAGCGGACCTTGACCCGCCCGACACTCGCAGTATTTTCTTACTACCGCACAGTTCACCACAATCTTTTGCGTTTTTCAATCAACGGCCAGCGCTGACAACCGACCTCCCGTCGAGAAAATGCCAACGATGGCACTTTGACACAATACCGAACATGCACGCACCTGCCCCCTACCCCCTGTACCGCCCACGCCGCCTGCGCCGCGACGCCTTCACCCGCGATCTGGTGCGCGAACACCGGCTCAGCCCGGCCGACCTGATATACCCCGTGTTTGTGCTGGACGGCGAGAACCGCCGTGAAGCGGTGGGCTCCATGCCCGGCGTGGAGCGCCTGAGCCTGGACCTGCTGCTGCCAGTGGCCGAAGACTGCGTGGCGCTGGGCATTCCGGTCTTGGCGCTGTTCCCGGTGATCGACCAGTCGCTCAAGACGCCCGACGGACAGGAAGCGCTGAACCCCGATGGCTTGGTGCCGCGCGTGGTGCGCGAGTTGAAACGCCGTTTTCCCCAACTGGGCGTGATGACCGATGTGGCGCTGGACCCCTACACCAGCCATGGTCAAGACGGCCTGCTGGACGAGCACAACTACATCCTGAACGACCCCACGGTGGAGATTCTGGTGAAACAGGCCGTGACCCAGGCCGAAGCGGGCGTGGACATGGTCGCGCCCAGCGACATGATGGACGGGCGCATTGGTGCCATTCGCCAGGGGCTAGAGGCGCGTGGCCTGGTACACACGCGCATCATGGCGTACAGCGCCAAATACGCCAGCGCCTTTTATGGCCCGTTTCGCGACGCGGTGGGCTCGGCGGCCAACCTGGGCAAGGCCGACAAGAAGGTCTACCAGATGGACCCGGGCAACAGCGACGAAGCGCTGCGCGAGGTGGCGCTGGACCTGGCCGAGGGCGCCGACATGGTGATGGTCAAGCCCGGCATGCCGTACCTGGACATCGTGCGCCGGGTGAAAGACGAATTCGCCGTGCCCACGTTCGCCTACCAGGTGAGTGGGGAGTACGCGATGCTCAAGGCCGCTGCCCTCAACGGCTGGCTGGACCACGACGCGGTGATGATGGAAAGCCTGCTGGCCTTCAAGCGGGCGGGCGCTGACGGCGTGCTGACCTACTTTGCACGCGACGCCGCGCGGCTGCTGCGCGGCTGAACCCCTTCATTTGCCAGACGCCATGCGCGTTTTCAGCATCCTGCCCGGTGGCGTGAGCGAAAGCTCGGCAGCGCCCGCCGCCTTGCCCGAGCGGGGCTATGTCTGGATTGCCTGCGAGAGAAGCGAGTTCGAGCAACAGCAGGCCACGATCCAGGCCAGCCTGCGCCACCTGTGCGGCGTGTCGATCGTGGACCTGCACGTCTCTGACCTGCTCAACCAGCACCTGCCCTCGCACTTCGACTACACCTCGCAATACGACATCCTGGTCTTCCGCCGCCTGGCGGCGGGACATGGCGAGACCCCCCAAGACATCACCCCGGCACCGGCTCAGCGGCCCAAAAAGGGCGGGCCTCCGGTACTGCGCCGTATCGATACCAGCCCAGTGGGCTTCGCGCTGTTCGACCGCGTGTTGCTCACCGTGCACCCGGCGGGTTGCACCACGCTGGCGCACTACGCTTCGCGGCTGATGTCGTCTGGCGCAACGGATGTGCGCGTCAGTGGAGCGCAGATACCGGCCAGTCCGGCCGACCTGATGCTGCGCATCGTCAACCACCTGGTGGACGGCTACCTGGCGCTGCGCCGTGAGCTCACGCGCCAGCTGGACCACTGGCAGTCCGAGCTGCTGCACCCCAAGGCCCGGTTCAACAACTGGGGGGCGCTGCTGGAAGCGCGCATTGCCTTGCACCACCTGGACGAGATCTGCGAAGACCAGCGCTCGGCCATCCTGGACTGGATCGAGGCACTGGCGGAATGGGAGGTTGTCGAGCAGGGCACCGACCACTTTGGCGGCCACCGCGGGCTGGAACTGCTGCGGGTACGGAGCCGGGACCTGCTGGAACACATCCAGCGCGTGGTGCACCACGTGCGGCAACTCGAACAGAATGCCGAGGTCGCGATCCAGATGCACTTTTCAGCCCAGAGCAACCGCACCAACGACACCATGCGCACCCTCACGGCGCTGACCGCCATCTTTCTGCCGCTGAACCTGATCGCCGGGATTTTCGGCATGAACTTCGAGTTCATTCCGCTGCTGCACCAGAAGTCGGGTTTCTGGTGGGCCATGGGCACCATGAGCCTGACGGCGGTGGTCTTGAGCGTCGTCTTCTGGCGCAAGCGCTACATCGCGCATTCGGGGCGGTAACGCCGTTTCAGACGAACGGGGCGCTCAGGCCCTCGTTGACCAGCACACGCTGTACCGCCGGGCGTTCCAGCATGCGCTGCAGGTAGGGTCCCAGGTAGCGTTTGTCACGTGCTGGCGCGCTGGCAAAACCGCGGGTCCAGCGGCACAGGGTGAACACATAGGCGTCGAGCGCGGTGTAGGCCTGGCCCATGAACCAGGGGCCGCCATGGCGCACGAACTCGGCGTCGAGCTGTTTGAGCAGGTTGTTGACGCGGATTTCAGCATGGTGCTTCACCTCGGCCGCACCCGCCACATTGCCGGCATTCACCCAGCGCTCGGGATAGAAATACACCATGAGCGTGCTCTGCAGCGTGTTGGTCAGCCACATCAGCCATTTGTAAAAATGGGCGCGCTCGTGCGTGCCCAGCGCGGGCGCCAGGCCGCTGGCGGGGTGCGTGTCGCACAGGTGCAGGGCAATGGCGGCCGTCTCGTACAACACCAGCTCACCGTCGGTCAGCACCGGGATCAAGCCGTTGGGATTGAGCTTCAGGTAAGCCGTGGTTTTCTGTGCGTCCTGGGTGCGGTCCACCAGCACACGCTCATAGGGCACGCCCAGCTCTTCCAGCAAGATGTGCGGCACCATGCTGGCGGTGCTGGGGTAGTAATGCAGTTGGATCATGTTCAATTTTTTGGCGTGGCCACGCCAAACAGGCGCGCCCCATTGTCCCAGGCAATGCGCCGGGCCACGGCCGGTGGCAAGCCGCCGAGCCAGGTGCGGCAGCCCTGCATCAGATCGCCGTAGTACAGCCAGCGCTGGTTGACCCAGGTGTCGGAACCGATCATGAAACGGTCGGGGTACTTGAGCATGAGGGCACGCCACTCGGGGCACAGCTGTCCGCCCTCGCAGGTGAGGCCGGGGCGGTAAGACAGTTCGCCCATGAGCAGCGGGTAGCGGGCCATGAGTGCATCCACCCGTTCAACCGGGGTGCCGCCAATGCCGGTGTGGGCCCAAATCAAACGCATGTTCTGACCCTTGGACGGCGTGTTCGCCATTAACAGGTCAATTGCCACGTCATCCACGTGGGCCAGGATGGCAAGGCCTTTTTCGTCGGCCAGCGCCATGAGCTTTTGGGCCACCGGGCCGTTGGCGTTGACGCTGTCGTACAAATGAAATTCACCCAGGCCACGGTAGGGGCCGGCGGGCGTGCCTTGGGCCAGTTCGGCCTGCACCAGGTCCACGATGGTGTCGTCACGGAACCAGTTGTTGTAGTCGGCGCGGTGGCGGTACAGGCGCACAAACGGCACCACGGTCACGCCCGCAGCGCGGGTCTGGTCCTGCGCGGTGGCCAGGGCCTTGGTACCGTCGTTGGGCCGGGAATTGGCCAGCACACCGCGCACGCCGCTGGCCTGCATGCGCGCGAGCACATCGGCCAGCGGGTGCGGGCAACCGGGCGCCGGTGCGTCGTGCACGCAGGCTTCGTCGTTGTAGTGCAGGTGGGCGTCAAACAGCGGGCCAGCGTAGGGCTGCGGGCTTTGCGCCAGCGCCTGAGCGCCCATGAAAAAGCCCGCCAGCGCCAGCCCCAGCGCACGAACGCCCCGCCATGCGGCCAGGGCATCAGCCGACATGCTGCGCCAGAAAAGCCAGCGTGCGTTCGCGCGCCAGCTCGGCGGCGGGCTGGTTGTACGAGCCGCGCTGGTCGCAATTGAAACCGTGGTTGGCGGCGTACACCTGCACCGCCACACCGGGCTGGGCCTTTTTGAAGGCTTCCACCGTGTCCAGGGGAATCCAGTGGTCCTGGTCGCCAAAGTGGGCCAGCACGGGCACCTGCGGCTGGCGGGCGGCATCGGCCTCGCCGGTCATGCCGCCGCCGTAGTAAGGCACCGCAGCGGACAAACCCTTGAGCAGGCAGGCCGAGCGCCAGGTGAGCAAACCGCCCCAGCAGTACCCCAGGATGCCCACCTTGCCGGCTTGCGCCGCGTGGTCAATGGCAGCCTGGATGTCGGGCATGACGCCGGGCTCGGGCAGGGCTTCCACCGCCGTTTTCAGCGCGAAGCCGGCGCCCATGTCGGCCTCGGTGTAACCCAGTTCCACACCGGCTTTGACGCGGTGAAAGGTGGACGGCGCAACCACGAAATACCCGTCGGCGGCATAGCCGTCGGCCACCGAACGGATGTGCGAATTGACGCCAAAAATTTCTTGCAGCACCACCAGGCCGCCCTTGGGCGTGCCCGCGGGTTGCGCCACGTAGGCAGGGAAGGTGAAACCGTCGGCGGAAGTGAGTTCAACGAACTGGCCCATGCAATGCTCCTGTGTGTTGGTTTTTGAAAGGGAAACTCAGGCGGTCAAGCGGCGCTCGACATAGTCGAGCCGGTCTTGACCCCAGAAAATCTCGCCATGAACGACGTAGCTTGGCGCACCAAACACCCCTGCGTCAACCGCCTCGCGGGTGTGCTGCGCGTAAAGCGCCTTGTTGTCAGCGTCCTGGGCCTGCGCCAGCCGCTGAGCGTCCAGCCCGCATTCGGACAGCACAGCGGCCAGCTCGGTGGCATCGGCCATGTTGCGCTCTTGGGCCCAGATGGCCTGGCCAATGGCACCCGTGAGCCGCATGGCAGCAGCTGCGCCGTCGTGTGCGGCCACCGCGGTGATGAGCAGGGCCGAAGGGTCACCGGGCAGCGGAAAGTGGCGCGGCTGCGGGTTCAAAGGCACGCCCAGCGCTTCGCTGAAGCGGCGCAGTTCCACCAGCCGGTAGGCCTGGCGCTGTGGGGCACGCTGTGGCAAGGGCAGACCGCCCGACACGGAGAAGATGTGGCCAAAGTCCACCGGGCGCACACGCACCTCGGTGTTCGTTCGCTGCAGCAGTTCGCTCAGCCGGGCATGGCCCAAATACATCCAGGGGCTCTGGGGTGCAAAGTAATAGTCGAGTGTGCGACGCATGGGTGTCTCCTGGCGCTGTTGTAATCAAGGCTTGCGCAAGCCCTGAAGATATTTGAATTCTGGTGAGCCCGTGTTGTAAGCGATGCCACCCCTTTTTGCAGGAGACCGGTTATGAGCCCCGTGCTTTTGGTGACAGGCGCCAGCCGCGGCATTGGTGCCGCTACCGCCTTGTTGGCTGCGCAGCAGGGCTGGGCGGTGGCGGTGAACTACACGGCCAATTCGCTGGCTGCCGACGAGGTGGTGCGCCGCATCCGTGCCGGCGGCGGCACCGCCATGGCGGTGCAGGCCGACGTGGCCAACGAGGCCCAGGTGCTGGCCATGTTTGCCCGGATCGACGCCAAGCTCGGGCCGCTGAGCGGCTTGGTCAACAACGCCGGCGTGGTGGACGTGAGCGCGCGGGTGGACGAAATGGACATGGCGCGCTGGCGCCGGATGTTTGACGTCAACGTGCTGGGCAGCATGCTGTGCGCCCGCGAAGCCGTGCGGCGCATGAGCACCCGGCACGGCGGCAGCGGGGGCTCCATCGTCAACGTGTCCAGCGCAGCGTCGCGTCTGGGATCGCCGGGCCAGTACGTGGACTACGCCGCGGCCAAGGGTGCCGTGGACGCCTTCACCATCGGGCTGGCCAAAGAAGTAGGTGCCGAGGGCATTCGCGTGAACGCGGTGCGCCCGGGTCTGATCGAGACCGAGATTCATGCCTCGGGCGGCTTGCCCAACCGGGTGCAAGACCTGAAGCACCTGGTGCCCATGCATCGCGGCGGCACCGCCGACGAGGTGGCGCAGGCCATTGTCTGGCTGCTGTCCGACGCGGCAAGTTACACCACCATGTCTTTGTTGGACGTCTCAGGAGGAAGGTGAAATGACACCCCCGCAGCGCTTCGCGCTACCCCCTTTTAGGGGGCGGCACTGGCCGTCCGCCAAAGCCGGCCCGGCGATGCCCTGGGCTGCGCCTTTTTTACACGCCAGGATGGAACTCCGGCACCTTGAAAGACGAACATGACCGCCACCACCCCCGAACAAAGCCCGCACATCAAGGTCTGGTGGGAAGACCTGGAAATTGGCCAGGTGCGCGATCTGGGCACGGTCTCGCCGACCAAGGACGAGATCATCGCCTTCGCCAGCCAGTTCGACCCGCAACCTTTTCACCTGAGCGAAGAAGGTGGCAAGGCGTCGGTATTTGGCGCCCTGAGCGCCAGCGGCTGGCACACCTGCGCCATGGCCATGCGGCTGATGGTGACGAACTTTTTGTGCGAAACGTCCAGCCTGGGCTCACCCGGCCTGGAGAGCCTGAAATGGACCAAGCCGGTCTACCCCGGTGACGTGCTGCGGCTGCAGCACACCATCACCGAAAAGCGCCCCATGAGCAAACGGGCGGACGTGGGCCTGGTGCGCACGGTGTGGGAAATGTTCAACCAGCACGGCGACAAGGTGCTGCACATGGAGGGCTACGGCATGTTCCGCAGACGCCTGCCGGGCGACGGATCGCCACGGTAGCGGCGCATGAATACCACCTGAAATCCGCTGATGCTGCGTGGCGGCGCGCTTCCTGCCCCACAATCCGCAGCATGGATTTCAAGCCCCTCATCACCCTGCTGGCCATCGTCAACCCGCTGGCCATCGTTCCGTTTTTCATCCACTACACGCAGGGCTTTTCGGCCAAACAGCGCCGGCGCACGGTGTTGATTTCGTCGGTCAGCGCGTTCGCGGTGATCGCCACCTGCGCCATCATCGGCCTGCAAATTCTGGAGTTTTTTGGCATCTCGCTGGCCAGCTTTCAGGTGGGCGGTGGCATGTTGCTGCTCACCTCAGCGCTGTCCATGCTGAACGCCCAACCCGCTGAAGCCAAGACCACCCAGGGCGAGGTGGACGACGCTTCGGCCCGGGCCTCCATCGCTGTGGTGCCGCTCACCATTCCGTTGCTCACCGGGCCGGCCACCATGTCCACCGTGGTGATTTACGCCGACCAGGCCGCCACCTTTTTGCAGCACGCCGCGCTGGTGGGCTACGGCGTGGTCATCGCGCTGGCCACCGCCGTGTGTTTCACGCTGGCCCAGCCCATTTCGCGGTTCCTGGGCCAGACCGGCATCAACGTGATGACCCGGCTGATGGGCCTGATCCTGGCCGCACTGGCGGTCGAGGTGATGGCCACCGGGCTGGTGAAGCTGTTTCCGGCGCTGCTGTAAACAGACTCAAGCCGGGTACAGGCCCAGCGTCTGCGCCTGCAGACGGCTGAGCCCCAGCAGCGCATCGGTGAACGGCGTGGCCACACCGGTGAGCTGCCCCAGCTCGCGCACCACGCTCACCAGCGCATCCAGCTCCACCGGCTTGCGGGCCTCCACGTCTTGCAGCATGGACGTTTTGAACGCCCCGAGCTTGAGCGTCACGGCGTGACGGTCAGCCGGCTGCTGCTCAATGGGAATGCCGATGCGCTCGCCAATGGCCTTGGCCTCCAGCATCACCGCACTGATGAAACCGCGCACCAGTTCGTCGCTCAAGATGCGGTCGGTGGTGGCGCCCGTGAGCGCACTCACGGGGTTCACCGTCATGTTGCCCCAGAGCTTGTACCAGATGTCTTTTTGAATCTGGGGCGACACCGTGGCGCTGAGCCCTGCATGCTGCAGCAGTGCGGCCAGCGCCTGCACGCGTGGGCTTTCACCCCCAGCCGGCTCACCCACGATGAGACCGTTGCCAAAGTGGTGGCGAATGGCGCCCGGCGCGTCCACCGAGCAGCTGGCGTGCACCACGCAGCCGATCACGTGGGCGGCGGGCATGGCACGGGCCAGGGCACCCTCGGGGTCGATGGTTTGCAAACGGGTGCCCGCATGGTTGCCACCAAAGCCGTCGAAAAACCACCAGGGCACGCCATTCATGGCCGTCAACACCACGGTTTTGGGGCCCAGCAACGGTGCCACCAGCGGCGCCACCTTGGCCAGCGCCGGTGCTTTCACGGCCACGATCACCAGGTCTTGCGGGCCGAGCTGGCTGCCATCGGCCACAGCTTGAACGCTCACGGTTTGCTCGCTGTCGCCGCTGCGCAAACGCAAGCCCTCGCGCTGCAAGTTGGCCAGCGTTTCGCCTCGCGCGATGGCGCTCACCGTACAGCCCGCCTGCGCCAGCCGCACACCCAGCCAGCCGCCAATGGCGCCCGCGCCCACGATGGTCACACGTTGAAATGTCGGTTCGTTCATGGTTTCAATGCTTGTAGGAATCGTCAAGGCGGTCCACCTGACGCACCAGGGCGTTGAACACGTCCTGGCCTGCGCCGTGGTTCGGGTTGAACTGCAGCGCGTCGCGGGTGCATTTTTCAGCAATGGCCTCGGGCACCGGGATGGCCGCTTCAGCTCCACCCATGCTGAAGGTGGCCAGCTGGATTTCGCAGGCCCGTTGCAGCGTCCACAAAATGGCAAAGGTCTGCGCCAGCGTGGCGCCCCAGGCCAGCAGGCCGTGGTTGCGCAAAATCACCGCCGGTTTGTTGCCGATGCTTTGCAGCACGCGCGGCCCCTCCTCCGCGTGAATGGTAATGCCCTCGAAGTCGTGGTAGGCCACCATGCCGTGCAGCTGGGCGCTGTAAAAGTTGGTCTGCTGCAGGCCGCCTTTGAGGCAGGCCACGGCCACGCCGGCCGTGGTGTGGGTGTGCATGACGCAGTGCGCGCCTTCCAGTCCACCGTGGATGGTGGCGTGCACCACGAAGCCCGCTGGATTGACCCGGTGCGAAGAGCCATCGAGCACCTCACCCTGCAGGTTGATCTTCACCAGATTGCTCGCTGTGACTTCGCTGTAGTGCAGGCCAAACGGGTTGATCAGGAACTGTTTTTCGGCGCCGCTCACGCTGTCGGGCAAGCGCAGCGTGATGTGGTTGTAGATCATCTCGGTCCAGCCCAGGTGGGCGAACACGCGGTAGCAGGCGGCCAGCTCCAAGCGGGCGGCCCACTCGTCGGGATGCATGCCGGAGGGTGCGGCCGAGGTGGTGTTGACAGGCAAGATGGCGTTCATGGGGGCATTCCTTCGCTGCAGATCAAGGGTCAGTACACACTGCCCTTGGGCAAATCGGCGGTGGCTGTGGCACCGGTCTTGAAACGTGCAGCCAACGCGCTGGTCTGGCGCGCCAGTATCTGCGTGTCCAGGCCCACCGCC
Organism: Hydrogenophaga sp. L99; assembly: GCF_058731905.1. Taxonomy (NCBI): domain Bacteria; kingdom Pseudomonadati; phylum Pseudomonadota; class Betaproteobacteria; order Burkholderiales; family Comamonadaceae; genus Hydrogenophaga; species Hydrogenophaga sp. L99. Next base: position 3,418,955 of record NZ_CM178972.1, read on the forward strand.
ACAAACACCGCGCCCAGCGCCAGGTAGTGACTGGCTTGGGCTTCGTCGGTGGTGAGGATGCCGGGCGCCTTGCCGGCGCGCAGGATGCGGCAAATGGCATCCTCAATGGCGGCCTGCACCTCGGGATGGCCAGGGTTGCCCACATGGCCGAGCGATGCCGACAAGTCGGCCGGCCCAATGAAAACCCCGTCGACCCCCGGCGTAGCGGCAATGGCGTCAAGGTGACGTAGCGACTCACGGGTTTCGGCCTGCACCAACAGGGAAACCTGTGCGTTGGCTTCCTTTGCATAGTTCGGGTATCGGCCCCACCGCGACGCACGGGCTCCCGCCATGCCGCGCACGCCACCCAGGCCATCGTCCTGCGGATAACGGCAGGCACGCACCAGCTGAGCGGCCTGCTCGGGCGTGTCCACCATGGGTACCAGCAGGGTCTGCAGGCCAAGGTCGAGGTACTGCTTGATCAGGGTCGTGTCACCGACCGGCACACGGGCGATGGCGTGCGAACCGGGGTAGGCCGCAATGGCCTGCGCCTGCGCCAGCACGTCCTGCAGTCCGTTGGGTGCATGTTCGCCGTCGATCAACAGCCAGTCGAAGCCGGCCCCGGCGCAAATTTCAGCGCTGTAAGCATGAGCCAAACCGAGCCACAGGCCAATTTGCTGCCGGCCTTGAGTGAGCGCTTGCTTGAAGGTGTTGGTGGGTGTTTTCATGCTGGAGTGTGGGTTCAGACAAAACGAAATTTCAGGCAACCCAGCGGGCCGTAGTCGGCCTCGAACAGGTCGCCTGCTTGGGCGGCCACGGGCCGCGTGAAGCTGCCCGCCAGCACCAGCTCGCCTGCCTCCAGCCGCTCGCCCCAGGGCGCGAGTTTGTTGGCCAGCCAGGCAATGCCGACAGCCGGGTCGCCCTGCACGCCCGCGGCCAGACCGGTTTCTTCCACCGCGCCGTTTTGCCGCAGGATGGCGCCGCACCACGGGCGGTTGGTGCTGTGCGGGTCGGCACGAAAAGCCGGGTCGCCGGCACCGACGACGATGCCGGCGTTGGCCGCGTTGTCGCTGATGGTGTCGTAGACCTTGCGCATGGCCTTGGTGTCGCGGTCGAACTGCTCAATGCGGGCGTCGATGATTTCGATGGCGGGGGTGATGTAAGCGGTGGCGTTGAGCACGTCGTCCACCGTCACGTTGGGCCCGGCCAGTGGCGCCTTGAGCACGAAGGCCAGCTCGACCTCCACACGCGGGGCGATGAAGTTCTTCATCGGGATCTCCAGCACCTCGCCGGCCTTCGCGGTGTAAAGCATGTTGTCGAGCAGGGTGCCGTAGTCCGGCTCGTCGATCTGGCTGCTGATCTGCATGGCGCGGCTGGTCAGGCCGATCTTGTGACCGATCACTTTGCGGCCTTCGGCTTGTTGCAGCTCGACCCAGGCGCGGCCAATGCGGTAGCCGTCTTCAATCGTCATGCCCGGGTGGCGTTTCGAAAAGTGCTCGACCGGGCTGCGCGTCTGCTGCGCGCGCTGCAGCTCGGCCGCAAGTTGCTGGATAAGGGTGTTGTCGAACATGGTTTTAGGGTTTGGGAAAGAGCGGGTGCAGCGAACTGTTCTTGGCGTCAAAGACCTCGTGGCCTTCGTCCACCTGCACGGTGATGCCGATAGGGCGTTTCGCCAGCTGTTCGGCGAAGCGCTCTTTCACGCAGGCGTTGAGCGCGTCGCCCACGCGCTGGTGCACGGCCGCGCTGCGGCCTTTGGCCATGCGCACGTTCATGTAGACAAAAGCGTAGTCACCGCCCAGCCCGGCGGCGATGCCCGCTGCGCCGCCGTCGGACACGGCGCTGTGCGCCGCCGGGTAGGCCAGCACGCGCGTGCCGCCGGTGGGGAAAACCTGGCGGTCCTGCTCGTCGCGCACCGCGAGCATCGTGTCGGCGAGTGCGCGGCAGAGGCCGGTCATGTCGACACCGCCTTCAGCAGCCGGCTTGTCCAGGTTGGGGGTGTAAAGGACGACGAGGTGAGGCATGGGGACACTTCCGGTCAGAGGCGCGAACTCACAAGGCTGAAGCCATCGGCGGCCGATGCCTGCGCCTTGGGGATGGCCTGGCCTGTGACTGGGGTGACGGGAAACACGGCGTTGATCTGGCCGGTGCCACTGGCGCCGAAGTACGGCGTGATGACCTCGGCCTTGCCGGTGTATTCGCTCCAGCCCAACACGCCCAGCATCATGGCGGTGTCGTGCATGAAGCCTTCGCCGTGGCCCTTGGCGGCGTACTCGGGCAGCATGCCGCAGAAGTCGGCCCATTCGCCGTTTTCCCACATCTGCACCACGCGGCGGTCCAGCGTTTCCAAAAATGGGCTCCAGACCTTGAAGGCGAATTCGGGCGCGAGGCCGTTCTGCGCGAAACGGTGGCTCAAGCTGCCGCTGGCGAGAAAGGCCACCGTGCCGTCGTAGTGGTCTTCCACCGCACGGCGCATGGCCCAGCCCAGCCGCGCGCTGTCGTTGAGGTAGTGAACCATGCAAAGAGCCGAGACGGAGACGGCCTTGAAGTGCTGATCGGCGTTCATGTAGCGCATGGGCACGAGGGTGCCGTATTCGGGGCCGAGCGTGGTGGCGTGGTGGGCCAGGGTTTCCACCCCGTGTTCGTTGCACACCTGGGCCAGCAGCTGACCCAGCTCGGGGTTGCCAGGAATAGCAAACGGCAGGTTGCTGATGAAGTGCGGCAGCTCGTTGCTGGTGTAGCTGCCTTCAAAATGCGGCGCGCAGTTGATGTGGTAACTGGCGTTGACGAGCCAGTGGGTGTCGAACACAACGATGGTGTCCACCCCCGCTTCGCGGCAGCGGCGGCTGATTTCCTGGTGGCCGTCTATGGCGTCTTGGCGCGTGCCTTTGCGCGGGCCGTCAAGCTCGCTCAAGTACATGGAGGGAACGTGGGTGATCTTGCCGACCAGTGCTACTTTGCCCATTTGGCTTGTCTCCGTTGGGTTGCTTGTTCGCTGCGGTTTCTCTTCTGACGTGTGTTCGGAGAAGGCGGTGACGGGCATGTACCTACGCTCATGTCCCCCGGTCCGCGCTGCGCGCAGCCCTCCGCCTTGACTTCGCTGCGGCACACCCCCATCACCACCTTCTCGCTGCGCATTGGCAATCGAACGTTGATCTCCAACATCGGCCCTGGAAGGGCGTGACGTGGCGTTCTGTGTAGCGAAGTAAAGGAGGAGAAACGGGCGCAGCCCGTCTCGGGGGACATGAGCGCAACAGAGCGCCACGGCGCGCCCTTCCCGCCCAGGTCCAAGCGTGCAATGCAGGAGAGCAAATCAAGCTCCCCAATGAGGAATGTGATGCGACCCCAGAGAAACCGCCACGTTCTTAGGCTCCAAAAACACCTCGTAACTCCAGGTCCCGCCCTCACGCCCCGTGCCCGACGCTTTGGTACCGCCAAACGGCTGCCGCAGATCGCGCACGTTCTGCGAGTTCACGAAACACATGCCCGCTTCCACCGCAGCGGCCACGCGATGCGCCTTGCCAATGTTTTCCGTCCACACGTAGCTGGAAAGGCCGTAGGCAATGTCGTTCGCCAGCTCGATCGCATGGGCCTCGTCGCGGAACGGAATCAGGCAGGCCACCGGGCCAAAAATCTCTTCCTGGGCGATACGCATGCGGTTGTCCACGTCGGCAAACACCGTGGGCCAAACGAAGTTACCCGCCTGCACATGCGCGGACAGTTCGGCCGCATAAGAGGGCCGGTCGATGCCGCCGCACAACAGCGTCGCGCCCTCTTTCGGCCCCAGCTCAATGTAGCTGCGCACCTTCGCCAGATGGGCCTTTGAAATCATCGGCCCGATGGTGGTGTTTTCGTTTTGCGGGTCGCCTACGGTGATGCGCTTGGCGCGCTCGGCGAACTTCGCGGCAAAGTCGGCGTAAATGCTCTGCTGCACCAGAATGCGACTGCCCGCCGTGCAGCGCTCGCCGTTGTTGCTGAAGATCATGAACAGGGCGGCGTCCAGCGCGCGGTCCAGATCGGCGTCGTCAAACACCACAAACGGGCTCTTGCCGCCCAGCTCCATGCTGAACTTCTTGAGGCCAGCCGCTTTGACGATGCGGTTGCCGGTGGCGGTGGAACCGGTGAAGGAAATCGCGCGCACATCGGGGTGCGCGCACAGCGGCTCGCCCGCTTCCTTGCCGAAACCGTGCACCACGTTGAGCACACCAGCTGGGATGCCGGCCTCCAGCGCCAGCTCGCCCAAGCGCGCGGCGGTCATGGGCGAAAGTTCGCTCATCTTCAGCACCGCCGTGTTGCCAAACGCCAGCGCGGGCGCCACCTTCCAGGTGGACGTCATGAACGGCACGTTCCACGGGCTGATGAGCGCGCACACCCCCACCGGGTGAAACAGCGTGTAGTTCAGGTGCGTGGGTGTGGGGTAGGTGTGGCCATCCACGCGGGTGCACATTTCGGCGAAGTAGTTGAAGTTGTCTGCTGCGCGTGGCACCAGCTGCTTGCCGGTTTGAGCAATGGTCTGACCGGTGTCGTCGGTCTCGGTCCGAGCAATTTCAGGCACGTGTTTCGCTATCAGATCACCCAGCGCACGCATTTTTTTTGCGCGCTCGGTGGCTGGCAAGCCAGCCCACTTCGGGAACGCGTCTTTGGCGGCCTGCACCGCGGCGTTCACTTCCGCTTCGGTGCCCGAAGCCACTTCGGCCAGCACACCCTGCGTGGCGGGGTTGATCGTTTCGAAGTAGTCGGCGCCGGCGACGGTTTTGCCGTTGATGAGGTGGTCAATGCGGGTCATGCGTGGCTTTCGAAAGTCATGGTGTTCGTGAGGGCGCCAATGCCCTCGATCTCGGTGACGACCACGTCACCCGGCTGGCAATCGACCACGCCGTCGGGCGTGCCGGTGAGGATCAGATCGCCGGGCATGAGCGTCATGAAGCTGCTGAAATATTCGATCAGCGTGGGCACGTCGAAGATCATGTCTTTCGTGTTGCCCTGCTGCGTGACGTTGCCGTTCACCGTGGTCTTGAGCGCCAGGTTCATCGGGTCAGGGACATCGGCCGCGTCCACCAGCCAGGGGCCGATGGGCGTGCAGGTGTCGCGGTTTTTCACCTTCAGGTTGGGGCGGTACCAGTTTTCCAGATAGTCGCGGATCGCGTAGTCGTTGGCCACGGTGTAGCCGGCCACGTGCTGCAACGCGTCAGCTTTCTTCACACGTTTCGCGGGTTTGCCAATCACCACCGCTAGCTCACATTCGTAGTGCATGAACTGCACGCCCTCGGGCCGCACGGTGAACGCGCGGTGGCCAATGAGCGAAGCCTCGCCCTTCACGAAAGCCAGCGGTTCTTCGGGCGCCTTGAAAGCCAGTTCTTTGGCGTGGTCGGCGTAGTTCAGACCCAGCGCCAGCACCGTGCGAGGGCGCGGCACGGGTGCCAGCGGCGGCAACCAGACCACCTCGTCAAACCCCACGCGGCGGCCTTTGAACGCGGGCGTGAGCAACGCCAGTTGGCCATCCGATTCGATGGCGTCGTGGACCGCTCCGGCCCAGGCGATGCGGGCTCTTTTCATAGGGACTCCTGCACGAATTGGTGGGTTAAGGGTTTGAAGCCGGCAGCTGTGATCTCCACCGCATCGCCCACCTTTGCCCGTGGCCGGTTTCCGTCGGCCAGGCAGTCGGTGCCGAGCATCAGCACGTCGCCGGGGCGCATGCTCTGGAAGGCGTTCACGTCGGCCCACAGCGTGGCGGCGTCGCGCACCAGATCGGCCAGCGAAATGACTTGCTTCAACACGCCATGCACGCGCAGTTCCAGGGTCATTGCGCCCAGCCCGGCCAGACCGCCAACGGCGTCCAGAGACACCACCTCGCGCCCGACACCCAGAAACCCGTCCACACACCGAAATTTCACTGGCGGGCGGTAATAGCTCTCGTGGGGAATCGCCACGTCGTTGAACAACACACAGCCCGCGACGGCACCGCCCTCACCCGCCACCAGGCCCAGCGAAGCGCTCACCTCCACCTCGGCCACACCGGGCGGCAGGGCAATGGCGTGGCTCGCCGGCGTGAAGGTGTTGGCGGTCTTGATGTAAAGCACCGGCGCCTGCGGCGGCTCTTTGTAGGGCGCCTCGCTCATGCGCGGCGCCCACAGTGCGTGCTCGCGCTGAAAGTTCAGCAAGGTGCCGTACACCGTGCCGGTGGGCAGGTAGGGAATGTTCATTCGGTTTCCATCTCAGGTTCGTCCTCGCCCAGGGGCGCTTCCAATGCGATCACCTGGTCCAGCAACGCATACAACTGACCCAGTTGCGCTTTGCCCAGGCGTTCTTCCATCCACGCGTAATGCGCCTCAATGGTGTGCGACAGCGTGCGCACCAGCTTCAAGCCCGCGGGCGTGGCGCGCACCACGGTGCGGCGGGCGTCTTGCGGGCAGCGGGCGCGGCGGATCAGCCCGTCGCGCTCCATACGCGTCAGCACACCGGTGAGGCTGGGGCCCAGCAACAAGGCCTCGCGCGCCACCCGGCCGGTTTCCACGCCCGCCCGCTCGGCAGCGTGTTCGCCCAGCACACGCAGCACGCGCCACTGCTGGTCTGACAAGCCGTGCTCGCGCAGGCTGGGCCGGGTGTGCTGCATCACGGCCTCACGCGCTTCGAGCAGCAGGCGCGGCAGGTTGCGGTGGACAAAAGGAGTTGGCTCGTTCATTTATTTAATATGTTAAATGTTTTGACAGCCTGCCAGGCAAGGGTTTTCCCGGATGCTTCTGCCCGAATCGCTCAGACGCGCCCACACAGGGGAAAATGCCCGCCATGACCACCTTGACCGCCCTGCTGGGCACCCCATTTCCTTTGATTCAGGCGCCCATGGCCGGCGCGCAAGGCGCAGCGCTGGCCGCCGCCGTGTGCAACGCCGGTGGACTGGGCTCGTTGCCGGGCGCCATGCTCACACCCGAGGCGCTGCAACGCGAGCTGAGCGCCCTGAGCGCAGGCACGCCGCACCCCTGGAACGTCAACTTTTTTTGCCACACGCCCCCAGCGCCCGACGCCGCCCACGAGGCGCGCTGGCGCGACGCGCTGGCACCCTTCTATGCCGAAGCCGGGCTGGACATCTCGGCTGTCCCCGCCGGCGCCGGACGCGTGCCGTTCAGCGAAGCGGTGGCCGATGTGATCGAGCCCTTTCGCCCGCCGGTGGTCAGCTTCCACTTCGGCCTGCCCGCGCCCGACTTGCTGGCACGCGTCAAAAGCTGGGGCAGCGTGGTGCTGTCCAGCGCCACCACGGTGGAAGAAGCGCGCTGGCTGGAAGCGCACGGTGCAGACGCGGTGATTGCCCAAGGCCTGGAAGCCGGTGGCCATCGGGGGCACTTTCTGTCGCACGACTTGAGCGTGCAAATGGGCACCTTCGCGCTGCTGCCGCAAATCGTGGCTACGGTGCGCGTGCCGGTGATCGCAGCCGGCGGCATTGCCGACGCTGCGGGCGTGGCTGCGGCCATGGCGCTGGGCGCCGCCGGTGTGCAGGTGGGCACGGCTTACCTGTGCAGCGCAGAAGCCACCACCAGCGCCCTGCACCGCGCCGCCCTGCAAAGTGAGGCAGCGCGCCACACGGCGCTCACCAACGTGTTCACCGGCCGGCCGGCGCGCGGCATCGTCAACCGCGCCATGCGCGAGCTCGGCCCGATGAGCCTGGCCGCCCCGGCTTTCCCGCTGGCCACTGCCGCCATGGCGCCGCTGCGCGCGCACTTCGAAGCGCTGGGCCGTGGCGACTTTTCACCGCTGTGGGCGGGGCAAAACGCGAGCGGCTGCCGTTCGTTGCCCGCGGCCGATATCACCCATCAGCTCGCCCGGGGATTCGAATGTTCGTTGTGATCTTCCGCGCCAAAGCCCGCGCGCTCGACGCCGCCTACAGCGCCATGGCCGCGCACATGCGCGAACTGGCGCTGACGCAATTCGGCTGCCTCGACTTCACCGCCGTGACCGAGGGCGAGCAGGAAATAGCGTTGTCGTATTGGCCCGACGAAGCCAGCATCCGCGCCTGGAAACAGCACACCGACCACCTGGCCGCACAGCGCCTGGGCCGCGAGCGCTGGTACGCCAGCTACACGGTGGACGTTGCCGAGGTGACACGTCATTACAGCCACCCGGCACCGTGAGCCAGGACATGCTGCCAGGTCAGCAGTAGTCGTCGGGGTCGCGATTTACTCGCACCCGGTTCGGTGCTTCGCGCTGCGCATTCAGCCAGCGCTTGAGCCCGGCGGGCTCCTGCACTTGTTCAAAGTCTCGCTCCAGCTCCGCCACGTCTTGCTCCAGCGCGTCCACCTGAGCCAGCAGGCTTTGCTTGAGCGTGTTCGGGTTGGTCACGGCGCCGGGCGGCAAGTCAAACTCGGCGGCCAGGCGCTGCTGGCGGGCCGCGCGTTCACGCTCCAGCTCGGCCACCTGCTGCTTGAGCAACAGGGTGAGCGCGGCCAGCTTGTCGTCGGCCAGGCGCGACACGGCCGCCGGGTCGGCCAGCTCGGCACGCAGCTGAATCTGCATCAGCGTCACCAGGTCTTTGCGGCCGTAGGCGGCGTTGGCCTCGCTCATGAGCGCGGTTTTGCGCAAACGCTCCTGCGCGTCGGGTTCGCGGTCGGGGTGCAAGGCGCTGGCCAGCTGGCGAAACAGCGTGCGCAACTGGGTGTCGGCATCGGCCTGCTGGGCTTGGGCTTGTTCCTGCTCGGCGCCCGGCTTCTGGCGGGCTTTGCGGGCATTTTTCTTGTCGCGGCGGCGCGCTTGCGCGGCGTCTTGCGCCTCGCGCCAGCGCGCCATGCCGGCGCGCAATAGCTCTTCCATCGGCGCGTCCGGGTCGGTGTCGGCCAGGGGCTCACCCAGCACCGCTTCCAGCTTCGCGCGCATGGCGTCGGCAGCGGCCTGCTTTTTCTGCGCCAGCGTGTGGCGGCTGTGCTGGTTGTGCAGCGCGGCCATGGCTTTGTCGCCCTCTTCGGCCAGTGTTTGGGCCAGGCGGCACAGCGCCTCGGTGGCGGTGTCGTGTTGCAGCCGGCTCAGCGTTTTGCCCTGCACGCATTCAGCCAGCCACAGGGCCATGTCGCGCGTGCGTTGGCGCTGGCGCTGCTGCAGCGGCGCCACCCAGCGGTGCAGTTCCACCCGGTGCGTCTGGCCCAGGGTGTCCAGGTCGTCGAGCTGAGCCTTGAGCTTGTCGATGCGGGCCAGTTGCAGGTTGAACGCGCGGGCGGCGCCCGAGGCGGGCACGTCGCCCGGCGCCAGCACGCGCAGCGCCTGCGCCACGGTGGGGGGAAAAGAATCGGGGCTGGTTGACAAGTGGTGTCTCACGGAAGCGGGCTGCGCCAGGGCGCGGCGGGACTCGACTATATTGCCAGCCACATGGCCAAAGAAAAAACCCAATACACCTGCAACGAATGCGGCGGCAGCAGCCCCAAGTGGCTGGGCAAGTGCCCGCACTGCAACGCCTGGAACACCCTCATCGAATCGGTGGCCGAGTCGTCAGCGCCCACCAAAAATCGCTTTGCGTCGCTGGCCAAGACCGCCGCTGTGACCGCACTGGCCGACATTGAAGCCAGCGACGTGGAGCGCACCCCCACCGGCCACGACGAGCTGGACCGGGTGCTGGGCGGCGGCATTGTGGAAGGTGGCGTGGTGCTGATCGGCGGCGACCCCGGCATTGGCAAGTCCACCCTGCTGCTGCAGGCGCTGGACTCGCTGCAGCGGCGCTGGGAAGCGGCGCCGGGCAACGCGGGGCAGCGCGGGGGCACGCTTGCCATGAGCGACGCCGGGCCGCCCCAAGGCGCGAAAGTCCCCTTGGGGGGCAGCGGACCGCGCGAAGCGGGGCAGCGTGGGGGCACGCTCTACGTCACCGGTGAAGAAAGCGGCGCCCAGGTGGCGCTGCGCGCCCGCCGGCTCGGGCTGGACGGCTCAAGGGTCAACGTGTTGGCCGAAATTCAGCTGGAAAAAATACTGGCCACGCTGGACGCGCACCGCCCTTCAGTGGCCGTGATCGACTCGATCCAGACCGTGTATTCCGAACAGCTCACCAGCGCGCCCGGCTCGGTGGCGCAGGTGCGCGAATGCGCGGCCCACCTGACGCGCGCGGCCAAGGCCAGCGGCACGGCCATTGTGCTGGTGGGGCACGTGACCAAAGAAGGTGCGCTGGCCGGCCCGCGGGTGCTGGAACACATGGTGGACACGGTGCTGTATTTCGAGGGCGACACACACAGCAGCTTTCGGCTGATTCGCGCTATCAAAAACCGCTTTGGCGCGGTGAACGAAATCGGCGTGTTTGCCATGACCGAAAAAGGGCTGAAGGGCGTGAGCAACCCCAGCGCCATCTTCCTCTCGCAACATTCGGAACCCGTGCCCGGCAGCTGCGTGATGGTGACGCTGGAAGGCACGCGGCCCATGCTGGTCGAAATTCAGGCGTTGGTGGACACGGGCGGACCCAGCCCCCGGCGCCTGAGCGTGGGCCTGGACCGCGACCGCCTGGCCATGCTGCTGGCGGTGTTGCACCGCCACGCGGGCGTGGCCTGCATGGACCAGGACGTGTTTGTGAACGCCGTGGGCGGCGTGCGCATCACCGAGCCAGCAGCTGACCTGGCAGTGATGTTAGCGATCACTTCAAGCTTGCGCGGCAAGCCCCTGCCCAAGGGCTTCCTGGCCTTTGGCGAAGTGGGCCTGGCCGGCGAGGTGCGCCCGGCGCCGCGCGGTCAGGAGCGCTTGAAAGAAGCCGCCAAACTCGGTTTCAGCGTGGCCGTGGTGCCCAAAGCCAACATGCCCAAGAAGAACGACAAGGCCTTTGAGGGCCTGACCGTGCACGGCGTGGAACGCATTGAAGAGGCCATGGAACTGGCCAGGAGCTTGTGAACATGCCCCAATTGCCTCACCGCTTGCGCGCTCTGATCTTCCCCGCCCTGGCCGCTGCCATCGCCTACGCCGCTTGGCGCAGCTACGGCGGGCAAGGCCTGATCTTGGCCGCACTCATGATCGCTTTTTGGGTGCTGCTGCATTTCACCAAGCTCATGCGCCTGCTGCGCACCGCAGCCACCCGGCCCATCGGCCATGTGCAAGACGCGCGGCGGCTGCACCGGCAACTGAAACGGGGGCAACCGCTGGTTGACGTGGTGCGCCGCACGCTCAGCCTGGGGCAACGGCTGTCGGCACCCGGGCACGAGCCCGAAGCGCTAGAGTGGCGCGACGAACAAGGCCACACCGTCACCTGTACCTTTCACCACGGCCGCCTGGACACTTTTGAGCTGCGGCTGGCCAACCCTGAAGACCCGCCAGCCGGGACGTAAAATCGCACGATCAACCCACCAAAGGCAATGCAAATGTCACCCATTCCCTCAATGTCAGACCGCGACGGCAAGATCTGGATGGACGGCCAGATGGTCGAATGGCGCGACGCCAAGATCCACGTCCTGACCCACACCCTGCACTACGGCTGTGGCGCCTTTGAGGGCGTGCGGGCTTACAAAACGGCCGACGGCGGCACCGCCATTTTCCGCCTGGAAGAGCACACCGAACGCCTGTTCAACAGCGCCAAGATTCTGCGCATGAAGCTGCCGTTCACCAAAGAAGAAGTGAACGAAGCCCAAAAGGCCGTGGTGCGCGAAAACAAGCTGGAAAGCGCCTACATCCGGCCCCTGACCTGGATCGGCGACAAAAAGCTCGGCGTGTCCCCCAAAGGCAACACCATCCACCTGATGGTGGCAGCTTGGCTGTGGGGCGCCTACCTGGGCGAAGAAGGTCTCAAGCGCGGCATCCGCGTGAAAACCAGCAGCTACACCCGCCACCACGTCAACATCACCATGACGCAGGCCAAGGCCGTGAGCAACTACACCAACAGCATCCTGGCCAACATGGAAGTGACCGACGAGGGCTACGACGAAGCCCTGCTGCTGGACACCTCGGGCTTTGTGAGCGAAGGCGCCGGCGAAAACATCTTCGTCATCAAAAACGGCGTCATCTACACGCCCGACCTTTCGGCTGGTGCACTCAACGGCATCACCCGCAACACGGTGTTCCACATCGCCAAAGACCTGGGGCTGGAGATCGTGCAAAAGCGCATCACCCGCGACGAGGTCTACATCGCCGACGAAGCCTTCTTCACCGGCACCGCCGCCGAAGTGACCCCCATCCGCGAACTCGACCGCATCGAGCTCGGCAAAGAAGACTACGTGGGCAGCCGCGGCCCCATCACCGAAAAGATCCAGAGCGCGTTCTTCGACATCGTCGGCGGCCGCAACCCCAAATACGCCCACTGGCTCACGCAGGTTTAAGGTCCACCACCATGAGCAACGCCGCCATAGAACTAACCGCCAAAGACCTCAACGCCCACGGCGGGGTGTTCTGCCCCAGCCCTCTCGCCGACATGAAGCTCTGGAACACCCACCCCAAGGTGTACCTGGACGTGGCCAAAACCGGCGAAGCCCGCTGCCCGTATTGCGGGACGGTGTACCGGCTGAAGGCTGGAGAGACCTTGGCGCACGGGCATTGACGATCTCTATGCGACTTCACTTGGACCTGGGCTGCGGCAATATACCCAGAAACCCCTATTGTTGCGAAACCCTGTACGGAATTGACATTCGTGATGGTTTGTCAGCTCCCGGTGTCGCCGCAATCGTGGCTGCCAACTTGACTCTGGAGCCTATTCCGTTTCCAGACAAGCACTTCGATAGCCTGTCTGCCTATGACTTTTTAGAGCACGTCCCCCGAGTGGGTAACAGTGCATCGGGCCATCTCAGCAGGTTCCCGTTTATCGAGTTAATGAACGAGGTGTGGCGGGTTTTGAAACCGGGTGGCCATTTCTACGCTGTTTTTCCGGCCTTCCCCCATGCATTGGCTTTCTGCGATCCGACGCATGTCAATGTGCTGACCGACCGCAGCCATCTGTATTTCACAGGCTCAAATCCCATGGGAGCCATGTACGGATTCCAAGGCCGCTTCGAATTGGTGAGGCAACATCGCATTCACCCTCGCGGCGATTACCACCCTGTAAGACGCTCTCCCAAGCTTGCCATCAAGACAGCGGTGGACCATCTTGCGGGCCGCCGAAGCCACCTGGTGTGGGAGCTCACCGCCGCACCTTAAGCTGAGGCAAACTTTGCTTCGCTACCTGCGCCAGTTCGACCAGGCCAGGTTCAGCCCAGGCCACTGCGCGGCCAGCAGCTGGACAAAGCCCCATGCCCAACCGGCCTTTGAATGTTGTTTCAAAAGCGCCCAACGGGTGCTCCAACCTTGGGCTTCACTCAAAGACAACACCAACTCACTTTGGTGCAGTTTCTTGACCAGCTTGCCGCGCCACAAATCCAACCGCCCCACAGTAGCCAGATCTTGCTGAACCTGCAGATACAACGCACGCTGGCGGCGATGCTTAACGTTCAAGCGTTGCTTATTCGCGGCCACCGTCAAACGCTCGCCAGCCCCAGCTGACACACCGCCGCGTCGGTACATCACCAGTGCCTCTTGCACGGTGATACCGCCCCCCATGCAGCTGGCCCGCAAGGCCATGGCCTGGTCCTCGTAAGGCAGATCAGCTCGAATAGGACCAAACCGTTCATGTAGTCGGCGCGTGAAAGCATGAGACGCACCCACCACATAGGGTCGCCTGCGCACCCAGTCCTCAGGGCGTCTCCAGCTTGCAAGGTCGACGACATGAATCGTGCCCATGTCCAAACCGTCAGCGCTCATATCCACCAGGTGGCTGGCCAGCAAATCAGCTTTCTGGCCCGATGCGTCCCATGTGTTAGCGGCGCTCTAAACCCGCGTAAATCTGGTGTCGGCAAGCAGTCGGTGGCGGTCATCCGCGGCAGTCAGCTGACTGCTTTGAATTTCCTTTGAATCGAAGGGTGCCCGTTGCACAGGGCACAGACGTGTCCTGAGCGTGCCTGCTTTGGCCATGGCGAGCGGGCTTGAGCCAGCGCAGGGGTATGGCGCAGCGCTGGTGTTTTGCGTTACATATCGCCTACCTGTGTAAGAAGCAGGCGCGACAGTGACAGTCACTTTCCGGTAAACCCACTGTCGCGCCCCGAGACCCACCGCTTTGGAGGGCGCCGTTGCCGCTGTCAGTATTCACGAAGCGGGCGTGGCTGTCCAGCAGCGTGGGCCCACGCATGGGAATGGACCGCCCATGCCCACTGCCCAACACGCACCACCACAGCCGCCGTCACCACCGCCCAGACGTTTTCTGTGCGCCCTGTGTCGCAGCCCTGTGCTCATCTGCAGCCACTGCGACCGCGGCCAGCGCTACTGCAGCGCAGTCTGCTCACTCCAGGCCAGAAGTTGCGCCCAGCGCGCCGCTGCCAAACGCTACCAGGACAGCCGCAAGGGCCGCCACGCTCACGCCACACGCCAGGGGCAATGGCGCGCGCGCCAACAAATAGTGACGCATCAGGGTGGCCCACCACCGCCCTGCGCTGATGTACTCCCATCCAGCGACGCAACCGCTCTGAATCCAGACGCAAGCCAGCGCTGCAAGTGCCAGTTTTGCGGCCGTTCGGTCTCGGCTTTTGTGCGTCAGGACTTTCTGCGATGCCGCTTTCGCCATCCATCCCAACCTTCCGTATGGAGTACCGACTCACATGGCCATTTCACCTGAACTCAAGGCGCAGATCCTGCGCTACCACCACGCCGAGCGCTGGCCGGTGGGAACCATCTCGTCCCAGCTGGGCGTGCACCGCGAGACCGTCATGCGCGTGCTCACCCAGGCCGGCGCGGCCCCAATCGTGCCCGCACAACGCACTTCGGGCGTGACCCCCTACCTGCCCTTTATCCAGGAGACCTTGAAGCAGTTCCCCAACCTCACGGCCAGCCGGCTGCACACCATGGCCGCCGAGCGCGGTTACGAGGGGCGCCCCGACCACTTTCGCCACATCGTCGCCCGCCACCGTCCGCGCCCCCCAGCACAGGCCTACTTGCGCCTGCGCACCTTGCCCGGTGAACAGGGGCAATGCGACTGGGGCCACTTCGGCCACATCCAGATCGGGCAAGCCCGCCGACCCTTGATGGCCTTCGTGATGGTCCTTTCCTGGTCCAGACGCATCTTCCTGCGCTTCTTCCTGGGCGCGCACATGGAGAGCTTCCTGCGCGGGCACGTCCAGGCCTTTGAATCCTGGCACAGCGTTCCCAGGGTCGTCTTGTACGACAACCTCAAGAGCGCGGTGCTCGAACGCAAGGGGCAGGCCATCCGCTTCAATCCCACGCTGCTGGCACTCTCGGCGCACTACCGTTTCGAGGCCAGGCCCGTGGCCCCGGCCCGGGGCAATGAGAAGGGGCGCGTGGAGCGGGCCATCCGCTATATCCGCACCGCCTTCTTTGAGGGACGCAGCTTCACCGATATCGACGATCTCAATGCCCAGGCCGATGCCTGGGTGGCTGGTCCTGCCAGCGCTCGGCGCTGCCCCGAGGACTCCCAGCTGTCGGTGCAGCAGGCCTTTGACCAAGAGCGCTCGCACCTGATGGACATCCCGGCCACACCGTTTTGTTGCGATGAGATCCGCGGCGTTACAGCGGCCAAGACACCCTACGTTCGGTTCGATCTGAACGACTATTCCATCCCCCACACCCACGTTCAGCGCAGCCTCACCGTGCACGCCAGCTTGCGTGAGGTGCGTATTCTGGACGGCCAGCAGGCGCTGGCCTCGCACCCGCGTTGCTGGGACAAGGCTCAGCAGATCGAGATCGAGGCCCATGTGCAGGACCTGGTGCAGCACAAGCGAGGCGCGCGAGCGCACCGCGACACGGACCGCCTGGTACACGCGCTTCCTCAGGTGCAGGATTTGCTGACAGAGGCGGCCAAGCGGGGTGAGCCGTTGGGGCGGATCGCCCGTGAGTTGCAGGAGCTCCTGGACGTGCATGGACGCACGCAGATGATGGCCGCCGTCACGGACGCCATGAGCCGCGGTGTGCCGCACCCCCATGCGGTTCGTCTGGCGCTTGAGCGCCAGCGTCAGAGCAAGAGCCAGCAGCAAACCCCGCCCCCGCTGGGCGTGGCCCTGTCTGCGCAGGTGCGCGCGCGCGACATCGCCGTGCGCCCCCACAGCCTGGACGGCTATGACCGCCTCACGCAGGAGGGTGACGATGCCAACAACTGATTCGGCCACACTCAAACTCCGAGCCCAGGCGCTGCAACTACACGGGGTGCTGTCCCACTGGGATACCTGCTGCACAGAGCCCTGGGTGGGCACGTTGCTGGAATGGGAGGAGCACGAGAGAAGTCGCCGCTCCATGGAGCGCCGGCTGCACAGTGCGCGCATCGGGCGCTTCAAACCCCTGGTGGATTACGACTGGAGCTGGCCCGAGCAGATTGACCAGGCCAGCGTGAGCGAGCTGATGACGCTGCAGTTTCTGCACAGTGCCAGCAATGCCATCCTGGTGGGCCCTTCTGGCGTGGGCAAGACAACCATTGCCCAGAACATTGCACATCAGGCGGTGCTGCAAGGGCACACCGTCATGTTCACCACCGCCGGCAAGCTGCTGGGCGAGTTGGCCAGCCTGGACAGCGATTCGGCACTGCGTACAAGACTGCGCCACTACGCCAGACCCGCGCTGCTGGTCATTGATGAGGTCGGGTATCTGTCGTATTCCAGCCGGTATGCCGATCTGCTGTTCGAGTTGATCAGCCGGCGCCACGAGCACAAGAGCACGCTGATCACCACGAACAAGTCCTTTGCCGAGTGGGGCGAAGTGTTCCCCAACGCGGCCTGCGTGGTCGCCCTCGTGGACCGCCTAGTTCACCACGCCGAAATTGTTGGCATCAAGGGCAACTCGTACCGGCACAAGGAGGCGCAAGAACATGCCCGGGCGCGCACGGTAAAGCGCAAGCCTTCAAAGGAGACCGTATGAAACCGTGGCATCCGCCTTCAGGACTGCGCCAAGGGCTGCCATTCGCGGTGGACGACACCTGGACACCGGAACAAGCCATGGCGGTGATGGAGTTGCTCGATGATCTGCGCGATCGCGTCTGGACCCATTACGGAGGGGTCATCCAGGATCTGCTGCGTGCGCAGCGCGTGACCACTGATTCACTGGAAGACTTTGACACGGACTTGCCGTTCTGAGCGCCAACGAGTCTCCCGCGCCAACAACAAGGGCCCCTGACGGGGCCCTTGTTGTTGGCACGCTCAGCACCGAAAACCGCACCCAGAATCGGCCACCAAAAATGAACGCCGGATTACGTCACCAAATTCCGCCACCACTTACCGCCGCCAAATTTACGCGGGTTTAGACCGCCGCTAACACCATGCCGCCGCCAGCGTCTGAACCCGGTGCGGCAGGCTGATGTCGTCCCCTGCGGCCGTCACCAACAGCTGCCCTGCGCTGTCATTGATGGCTGCGTTGTAGTGCGCCCCTATGCCCAGGTTCTGCGGGTTGCGGCGCACCCGCACCTGGTGTGGCCCGCGGTAGGCTGCCGCCATTTCAAGCAACAGCTCGTAGGTGCCATCGGTGGAAGCATCGTCAGACAACACAATTTCCAGCGGCTCGCCAATTTGTGCAAGGCACGACTGCACCGCCGTCTCAACCATGGTTACCTGGTTGTAGGTGAGCACAAGCAAAGAAATGCGGGGGGTCATGGGCTGAAGGTGCTTTTTCAAACTGAAGGACAATTGGACCCGAACTTAGCTCAAGCCCCATGCCCCAGACGGACACGCTTCAACACCTGGACCAGGTCACCATCATTATCGTGACCTACAACAGTGCGCACTGCCTGCAGGCACAGGTGCCCATGTTGTCTGGCGCAGCCCATGTGATGCTGGTGGACAACAACAGCCGCGACGACACCGTGACCACCGCCCGTGCCCTGCTGCCGCAAGCGCAGATCATTGAAAACACGGCCAACCGGGGTTTTGGTGCGGCCAACAACCTGGCGTTGCGGCAAGTTAAAACGCCCTACGCGCTGCTGCTAAACCCAGACTGCAACCTCTCGCCCGAAGCGCTGGGGCGCCTGGTGAACTTTGCCAAATCGAACCCTGAAACGGCCATCGTCGCACCGCAAATTGTGGACCCCAAAGGCCGACCCGACCTGAACTACCGCTGGCCCAACTTTTCGTGGAAGGCCAAAGGCCCAGCTGCCGAGGGCCCTTGCTGTGTGGGCTTCGCCTGCGGGGCCTGCCTGCTGCTCAACATGGCGCAGATGCAACAGGTGGGGTTTTTCGACGAGTCGTTCTTCCTCTATTACGAAGACGACGACCTCTGCACCCGGGCCTTTTTGCAGCAACGCCCCATCGTGGTGGTGCCCGACGCGCTGGCGGTGCACGCCTCGCGCGGCTCTGTCGGCGGGCAGTTTCGCTGGCGCTCGGAATATCTCCGCGGCTTTCACCACGCCCAATCCAAACTGTTGTACTCGCATAGATACCAAGGCCCTCAGGCCGCCAATCGACTACGCTGGCGCGTATTGACCGGTGCCCTGCTGATGATTCCCTTTCGCACTTTGTTTTTCTCCCCCTCATTAATTTCGCGCTTGGCCGGAAGGATCGCTGGACTATGGAAATTCAAAGCAAGAGCGTCCAGCATTCGCGCGACGCGAAGTAATTATTGAATATAAACGAGACATGAATAATGCGCTCAAGAGCAAAAAGCAGCCTTGGTTGGTGGCGGTTTTTTTCATAGCAGTGGCCGTCTTCTGCTACAGAATGCCCCTACTAATAGCTGGAACGTTTGGCGATATATCAGTCGAGCAACTGCTGTTTCATCTAAACACGCGCACCGAAGGAATGCCGTCATTATTTATTAAAGACTCTCTGAGAGAGTTGTTTTTTAAACCCCTCATAGCTGCGTTTTTAGTTTATCTAATTCTAACGAAACTACCATCAAAGCTTCAAACATTTACAAGGATTAGCCTTTTTTTTTGCCGCCTTATTGACGGCAACCGGACTATCTGCAACTGCAGTGACAGTCAATCTCCAAGACAGTCTTAGCAATTCTCAGGACCCTTCGACAAGCAGCGACTGGATATCAGAATGGTATCAAAATCCAGACGTAAAAAAAATCCCGCATACACCTCAATACAACTTGATATGGATCTATGTCGAGTCTCTAGAGCATAGGCATATTCCAGCAGACTCACGGCTGCTGCAGTTAGCGAAACAACACATCGCGCCCAAATTTTTTCAAATATTGCCAGGGACTCAGTGGACGTTAGCTGGGATGGTTGCCAGCCAATGCGGCATTCCCCTTATGCCCGTTGGCATGCTTGGCGGCAATAACTTAGGTCAAATAGATCAGCCGCTTCAGCGAGCCACCTGCATCGGAGACATACTCAAAACTGCTGGCTATCACAATGAATTTATCGGCGGTGCAGATCATGCCTTTGCAGGAAAGGGGCAATTCCTCAAAACACATGGATTCACCAAAATTACGGGCAAAATAGAACTAGAGACAATCTTTTCAGAAGAGAACCCTCCCAAAGGATGGTGGGGATTTTCTGACCACACAGTACTCAAACACGCACGTGAACGTCTAGATGCGCTTCGCAACCAACAGCAACCTTTTTTTCTAAATATTCTAACCCTAGACACCCACGGTCCAAAAGGAGTTCTCACACCGTATTGCCAAATGTTAGGACACTCCTCATCCATTGATGAAATCTACAACTGCTCAATCAAGCAGGTTGAACTTTTTGTAAGCTGGCTTGAGTCTACAGGCCTGAACCAGAACAGCGTCATTGTGATCACTGGCGACCATCCGTTCATGGGCCCGAGCAAAAACAACCTAAGTTTTGAGCGAATGTTGAGCCTAGGCATAAAAACATCCTCCCAAACGATACAAAGTGATATCTTCAGTTTAATCATGACGCCCGAACGCATCAGGCACCATCCCGTGATCATGAATCACTTCGACTATTTCCCTACCATACTCTCAGCCATGCACTTTAGCGTAGGAGAAAGTCGAGCAGCACTAGGCGCAGATATTTTCAAGGCAAACTCAATCAGTACCACCAGTAATTTTAACGAAGTTGGGCGGAAATTGCGATCAAAATCTGATGGCTATCTAAGGCTTTGGGATCAGAAAATTCCTTCAACACCATAGACTAAAGATCGATCTATATCTAAAAATATTCATTCGGATACCAATTAATCTGTGCGCAGATACAGATATCTGTAAATTCGCTCACTAAAACCCAATATACAACTTTAGGCACATTCAAAATGATTCTCGTCACAGGCGGCGCCGGCTTCATAGGCGCCAATTTCGTCCTCGACTGGCTCGCTCAACACAACGAGCCCGTCGTCAACCTCGACAAGCTCACCTACGCGGGCAACCTCGAAACCCTGGCCAGTCTGCAAGGCGATG
This sequence comes from Hydrogenophaga sp. L99, assembly GCF_058731905.1. NCBI lineage: Bacteria > Pseudomonadati > Pseudomonadota > Betaproteobacteria > Burkholderiales > Comamonadaceae > Hydrogenophaga > Hydrogenophaga sp. L99. The sequence continues at coordinate 3,439,199 of NZ_CM178972.1, forward strand.
CGCGCCATGTGTTTGTGCAGGGCGACATTGGCGATGCAGCCCTGGTGGCCCGCCTGCTGGCAGAGCACCGCCCACGTGCGGTGGTCAATTTCGCCGCCGAAAGTCATGTGGACCGTTCCATCCACGGCCCGGAAGACTTCATCCAGACCAACATCGTGGGCACGTTTCACCTGCTGGAAGCGGTGCGCGCTTACTGGGGCGGTTTGGCAGGCGCCGAGCGCGAGGCGTTTCGCTTGCTGCATGTGTCCACCGACGAGGTGTATGGCAGCTTGGGCAAAGATGACCCCGCGTTCACCGAGACCCATCGCTACGAGCCCAACAGCCCGTATTCGGCCAGCAAGGCCGCCAGCGACCACCTGGTGCGCGCCTACCACCACACCTATGGCCTGCCGGTGCTCACCACCAACTGCAGCAACAACTACGGGCCGTTTCACTTTCCTGAAAAGCTCATTCCGCTGATGATCGTGAACGCGCTGGCGGGCAAGGCCCTGCCGGTGTATGGCGACGGTATGCAGGTGCGCGACTGGCTGTATGTGAAGGACCACTGCAGTGCCATTCGCCGCGTGCTCGAAGCTGGCCGTCTGGGCGAGGTGTACAACGTGGGTGGCTGGAACGAGAAGCCCAACATTGAGATCGTCAACACCGTGTGTGCGCTGCTCGACGAACTGCGCACACGAACCGACGGCCAGCCTTACGCCAGCCAGATCAGCTACGTGACCGATCGCCCCGGCCACGATCGGCGCTACGCCATTGACGCCCACAAGCTGGAAGCCGAACTGGGCTGGAAGCCCGCTGAAACGTTTGAGAGCGGCATTCGCAAAACGGTGCAGTGGTACCTGGACCACCCGGACTGGGTGGCCCACGTACAAAGCGGCGCCTACCGCGAATGGGTGGGCAAGCAATACAGCGGAAGTACGGTATGAAGATCCTCCTGCTTGGCAAAAACGGCCAGGTGGGCTGGGAATTGCAGCGCAGCCTCAGCATCCTGGGTGACCTGGTGGCGCTGGACCGCCACAGCTCCGACACCGAAGGCGGCTGCGGCGACTTGACCCAGCTGGAAGCCCTGCGCCAAACCGTGCTGACCCTGCGGCCTGACGTGATCGTCAACGCCGCTGCCCACACCGCCGTGGACAGGGCCGAAAGCGAACCTGAACTGGCCCGCACCCTCAACGCGCTGGCCCCCGGCGTGCTGGCAGAAGCCGCGCACAGCATCGGCGCGCTGTTGGTGCACTATTCAACAGACTACGTATTTGACGGGGCCGGCACCACGCCCTGGACAGAAAATGCGCCCACCGGACCACTGAGCGTGTACGGCCGCACCAAGCTGGACGGCGAGCGCGCCATACAAGCCAGCGGCTGCCGCCACCTGATCTTTCGCACCAGCTGGGTGTATGCCGCGCGCGGCGGCAACTTTGCCAAAACCATGCTGCGCCTGGCCGCTGAGCGCGAGCGCCTGACCGTGATCGACGACCAACACGGTGCCCCCACCGGCGCCGACCTGATTGCCGACGTGACGGCCCACGCCATCCGACAGGTGTTGCAGCGCCCGCAGGACGCCGGCACCTACCACCTGGCCGCTGCAGGCGAAACCACCTGGAACGGCTATGCCCGCTTCGTGCTGGACACAGCACGCGCTATAAAACCCGAGCAACCGATCAAGGTGCAAGAAGTATCGCCAGTGCCCACCACCGCCTTTCCCACGCCAGCAGCCCGCCCGCTCAACTCGCGACTGAACACCACCCACCTGCGCCAGACCTTTGCCCTGGTGCTGCCCGACTGGCGACACGGCGCGCACCGCATGCTGACTGAAATTCTCTGACCCACGCTGAACACCCGTCACGCAGCACGAGAGCATCACGGCAGTCAAACCTGCGCCGGCCATGCGCGCCCATTGACCGAAACACCAATCGACGCACAAAATGATGCTTTTATTGATGCACAAAGGACCGCAACCATGAGAACGACCCTGACACTAGACGATGATTTGCTAGCCCAGGCTCAACAAATCAGTGGTTTGAAGGAACGCAGCCAGCTGTTGCGCGAAGCCTTGCTGGCCTTGGTGCAGCGCGAAAGCGCCAAGCGCCTGGCACAACTGGGCGGCAGTGAGCCTCAGCTCCAAAGCATTCCCCGGCAACCGTCCAACACATGATCTTGGTCGATACATCGGTCTGGATAGACCACCTGCGGCATGGCGAGGCTTTGCTGGCCCGGGCGCTTATGGCGATGGAAGTGGGCATACACCCCTTTGTGGTGGGTGAAATCGCCTGTGGAAATCTGAAGAACCGGCAAGAAGTGTTGCAGCTGCTGCAGGGGCTCCCGCCCATGCAGAAAGCACTGGACTCTGAGGTGATGCACTTCATTGAGCACAAGAGCCTGATGGGGCGCGGTATCGGCTATGTGGACGCACACCTGTGCGCGAGCGCCCGCCTGTCTGGGGCCAGACTCTGGACCCGAGACAAACGCCTGTTGGCCACAGCACAAGCGCTCGACCTGGCCTGGCAAGAACCCGTCCACTGACACTGAGTACAACCTTGACTGGCAATACCCCCATGACCCAACGCAAAGGCATCATCCTCGCTGGCGGCTCCGGCACCCGCCTGCACCCGGCCACGCTCGCCATCAGCAAGCAACTGCTGCCGGTGTACGACAAGCCCATGATTTATTACCCGCTGAGCACGCTCATGCTCGCGGGCATTAGGGACGTGTTGATCATCAGCACGCCGCAAGACACCCCGCGCTTTCAGCAGCTGCTGGGCGACGGTAGCGCCTGGGGCATGAACCTGCAGTACGCGGTGCAACCCAGCCCTGACGGCCTGGCCCAGGCCTTCATCATTGGTGAGCAGTTTGTTGGCAACGCGCCCAGCGCCCTGGTGCTGGGCGACAACATTTACTACGGCCACGACTTCACCACCCTGCTGGCCGACGCCGATGCCCAAAGTGGCGGCGCCACCGTGTTTGCCTACCATGTGCAAGACCCCGAGCGCTACGGCGTGGTGGCCTTTGACGCCGCGGGCAAAGCCAGCAGCATCGAAGAAAAACCGCTGCAGCCCAAGAGCAACTACGCCGTGACCGGCCTGTATTTTTACGACAACCAGGTGATGGATATTGCCAAGGCCGTAAAACCCAGCCCCAGAGGCGAGCTGGAAATAACAGCGGTAAACCAGGCCTACCTGGACTTGGACCAGCTCAACGTGCAGATCATGAAGCGGGGCTATGCCTGGCTGGACACAGGCACGCACGAGAGCCTGCTGGAAGCCAGCCAGTTCATTGCCACGCTGGAACACCGCCAAGGGCTGAAGATTGCCTGCCCGGAAGAAATTGCCTGGCGCCACGGCTGGATTGACAGCGCTGCGCTGGAAGCCCTGGCCCAGCCGCTGCTGAAAAACGGCTACGGCCAGTACTTGAAGCGTATCTTGAGCGAGAAGGTGTTTTCATGAAGGCCACACCGACCGCCATCCCCGACGTGATGGTGATTGAGCCAAAAGTATTTGGCGACGCACGCGGCTTTTTCTTTGAAAGCTTCAACCAGCAAGCCTTCAACGAAGCCACGGGCACCAACTTGAACTTTGTGCAAGACAACCACAGCCGCAGCGCCAAGGGCGTGCTGCGCGGCCTGCATTACCAACTGCAGCAGCCCCAGGACAAGCTGGTGCGGGTGGTGCGCGGCGCGGTGTTTGACGTGGCGGTGGATATACGCAAAAGTTCACCCACGTTTGGGCAATGGGTGGGTGTGGAACTGAGCGAAGACAACCACAAACAACTGTGGGTGCCAGCGGGCTTTGCGCATGGGTTCCTGGTGCTCAGCGAAACGGCGGACTTTTTGTACAAGACGACGGATTACTACGCACCGGCGCATGAGCGGTGCATTGCTTGGGATGACCCGGAAATTGGAATTGCCTGGCCAGACCTTGGTGCTGCGCCGGCTTTGTCTGTCAAGGACAGCAAGGGCACGCGATTGGCCGCCGCCGACCTGTTTGCGTAAAGCCCTTAGCTGGAACAGAGAAAGGTTACCTCCCGTACCGATCCTCAAACCGAACAATATCGTCTTCGCCTAGGTAGCTGCCCGACTGCACTTCAATGATTTCTAGCGGGATGGTGCCGGGGTTGGACAGGCGGTGCACTTCGCCCAGTGGTATGTAGGTGGACTGGTTTTCGGTCAGGACCACCACCTTGTCGCCGCAGGTAATTTCGGCGGTGCCTTTGACGACGATCCAGTGTTCGGCGCGGTGGTAGTGCTTTTGCAGGCTCAAGCTGGCCTTGGGCTTGACCTGGATGCGCTTGACCTTGAAGCGCTCAGACTCGTCAATGCTGTCGTACCAGCCCCAAGGGCGGTGCACTTTGCGGTGCAGGTTGTGTTCTTCGCGGTGCTGGTCTTGCAGCAGGCCCACGATCTGTTTGACGCCCTGGGCGCTGGCGCGGTGCGCCACCAGCACGGCGTCGGGGGTTTCAACCACCACCAGGTCATTCACCCCCAGCACGCTGACCAGGCGGCTGCTGGCGTGTACCAGGTTGTTGCGGCTGTCGACCGCCAACACGTCACCTTTTGTGGCGTTGCCGAGGCCGTCCTTGGGCAACGCGTCCCACACAGCGTCCCAGGCGCCCAGGTCGCTCCAGCCGGCGTTGAGCGGCACTACCTGAATGGGCAGGCCGCTGCCCGGGCAGTGCTCCATCACGGCGTAGTCGATCGAGTCGGCGGGTATGGCGGCGAACTCGGCTTTGCCGGGGCGCACAAACGATGCGTCGGTGCTGCGCGCCGCCCAGGCGGCCTGACTGGCTTGCACCATGTCGGGCCGAAAACGCTCAAGTGCCTGGAGCCACACCGAGGCTTTCACCACAAACATGCCCGCGTTCCACAGGTAGTCGCCCTCTTTCACGTAACGCTGGGCAGTGGCCGCGTCGGGTTTTTCGACAAAGCGCAACACAGGCCATGCCGCATGGGGCTGCCCGCCCTGCACCTGTATGTAGCCGTAGCCGGTCTCGGGCCGGGTGGGCGCCACGCCCAAAATGACGATCTGCCCTTGCGCAGCATGGGCCACGGCAGTGGTCACAGCCGATCTGAACGCCGCTTCGTCGGTGATCACGTGGTCGGCCGGGGTGACCACCAGCACGGGGTCTTGCCCCTGAGCCATCGCGGCCATCGCGGCCAGCGCCAGCGCGGGCGCGGTGTTGCGTCCCATGGGCTCCAACAGCACCGTGGCCGCGTCAGTGCTCACCTCACGCAATTGCTCCAGCACCAAAAAACGGTGGCCTTCATTGCCCACCACCAAAGGCGCCTGCAACACCACACCGGCTGACCGCAGCCCTGCCAAACGCATGGCGGTTTGCTGAAACAGACTGTGGGCACCGTCCAGACACAAAAATTGTTTGGGAAAGCCCGCGCGTGACAGCGGCCACAAACGGGTGCCGGAACCACCCGCAAGAATCACGGGGCAAATGGGGGGCATGGAAGTCATTTGAAACACCTTCTGAGGTCGAGCACGGCTGAGCACCGAGGCCGTTTGTGGCTGCTATGGACCCCACGGGTTGGAGAGTGGGCATAGCCAGTGCACAAGCATGCCACACCGGGTGAAACGCCCAAAAAAAAGCCACCTTGCGGTGGCTTTGTAAAGTCCTTGGAAGGACGTCGTTGGGAGACCAGATTCAAACGTTTTTGATAACGTATCTTGTTTGCCGGATCCGTTTTCTTCGCGGTGTTGTGACAGCAACAGGGTAAATTGTGCGCTGCCGCATAAATTTCGCCAATCCCCTATTTGGGGGAGTTGTTACATATTTTTAGGTAATAAAACCCAAAATTCAGGCCGGGTTGTCGGCACGCGGACAAGCTTGACCGCTGGCTGACAATGGCCCGCTTTCAGAGCGGCAACTCGACCACAAAGCGGGCGCCGCCGCCTTCTCGGGCTTCGCAGCGCACGTGGCCGCCGTGGCGCTCGGCAATGGTTTTGACGAGTGACAGGCCCAGGCCCACGCCACCTTCGCGTTCGCTGGCGCCGGGCAGGCGGTAAAACGGCTCAAAGATGCGTTCGCGCTGGTCGGGCGGCACACCGGGGCCGCGGTCTTCGACGCAGATCACGACCGTGGTTTGGGCCCGACCCGCACCCGGTTTTTTACCGGGTGTATTGCCGGGTTTGCCGGGCGTGTCCAGCAGGGCCATGGTCAGGCGCACGTCGGCAGCAGCGCCTTCGTCAGCCATGCTGGGCGGGGTTTTGGTGCCGTAGCGGCGGGCGTTTTCCAGCAGGTTGCGCAGCAGGCGGCGCAGCAGGCGGGCGTGGCCTTGCAGCAGCACGGGCGAAGCGCCGGGGGCGATGTCGAGATCGGCGCCGGTGCGGGCGCACTCTTCGGCGGCCAGCCCCACCAGGTCCACCTCTTCGGTGGCGCCCAGAGCCGATGGGTCGTTGGCGTCGCGGGCGTCGAGGCGGCTGGCCAGCAAGATTTCGTCAATGAGCTGGTCCAGCTCTTCGATGCTGCGCGCTATTTCCTGGCGCTGCGGAGCGCTGGCGCTGTCGCGGCCCATCAGCTCCAGCCCCATGCGGATGCGGGCCAGGGGCGAGCGCAATTCGTGTGAGGCGTTGGCCAGCAGCGCTTTGTGCGATTGCAGCAGGGTTTGCACGCGCTCGGCGGCAGCGTTGAAGCGGGTGGCCAAAAATGCAATTTCGTCATGGCCTTGCACCGGCAGGCGGGTGGACAGGTCGCCATCGCCCCAGCGTTCCACGCCTTTTTGCAGGGCTTCGAGCCGCTTGGTGAGGCGCCGCACGATGGGGTAGGCGCCCAGCGCCACGGCCAGCGCCACCAGGCCCAGCAGCCATGCAAAACCGGGGGCGGATTGCAACCAGGCCTGGGTGCGGCGCGCGGGCAGCGGGCTGCCGGGCTGGCGGTTGGCGCGGGGCAGCTGCACGTAGAGCGTTTGCCCGTCTTTCATGGTGACCTGAAACTCAAGCCCTTCGCCGGGCACGCGCACGGCGCGGGCGGGCGCCTGGCCCACAATGTCGCCGGCGCTGTTGCGCAGCACAATTTCGCGCCCGGCGCGGCTGGCGTTTTGCTCGCGCTCGTGGTCCAGCGCCACCTGCCAAAGCCAGCCCACCACCAGGGCGAGCACAGCCACAGCGGCCACCACGGCGAGCCAAATGCGCAGGTAGAGCTTTTGGCCGATCAGGGAATCCATCGGGGTTCAGTCATGGCACATGAATGGGTGCAGGCGGGGTGCCATCAGTCTTGCTGTTTGGCAAACACATAGCCCACGCCGCGCACGGTGAGGATGCGCTTGGGGTCTTTGCTGTCGGCCTCGATGGCGTTGCGGATACGGCCGATGTGCACGTCAATGGAGCGGTCAAACGCTTCCAACTCGCGCCCGCGCACGGCCTCCATGATCTGGTCTCGCGTGAGCACGCGCCCGGCGCGCTCGGCCAGGGCCACCAGCAGGTCAAACTGGTACGAGGTGAGTTCACAGGCGGTGGCGCCCACCTGCACGGTGCGGGCATCGCGGTCGATTTCGAGCGAGCCAAACCGCAGCACCGGCGTGCTGCGCGTGGCGTGGTTGGTGCCCGGCTCGCCGCGGCGGCGCAGCACGGCGCGGATGCGCGCCAGCAGCTCGCGCGGCTCAAAGGGTTTGGGTACGTAGTCGTCGGCACCCATTTCCAGGCCAATGATGCGGTCCATCGGGTCGCCCTTGGCGGTGAGCATGATCACCGGCACGCGCGCGGCGTCGCCCGGCAGGGCACGGATGCGGCGGCACACTTCCAGGCCGTCCATGCCGGGCATCATCAGGTCCAGAATGACCAGCTCGGGCAGCATCGACTGCAGGTGTTCCAGACCCTGCTCGCCGTCGGGCGCGTGGGTCACGGCAAAGCCCGACTGGCCCAGGTAGTCAACCACCATCTGGGCCAGACGGGCGTCGTCTTCAATCATCAACAGAGAGGAAGTGGGGGATTGCGCCATAGTGTTTCTACTATAGCCCCCGCAGACCCATGAGCGGGTGAGCGCCCCGGCGGCTTACCGCAGCCAGGCGTCGTAGGTGGTTTTCAAGATCAGCGCGCTCACCACCACGATGAACACCTGGCGCACGAAGCCGCTGCCGTGTTTCAGCGCCAGGCGGGTGCCCAGCAAGCTGCCCGCCACGTTGGCCACCGCCATCACCACCACAAAATGCCACCACACATGGCCTTTCCAGGCGAACAACATGAGCGCCGACAGGTTGGACGCGGTGTTGAGCAGCTTGGCGCTGGCGCTGGCATGCAGGAAGTCGTAGCCCAACCAGCGCACAAACAGAAAAACGAAAAAACTGCCGGTGCCGGGGCCAAAGAAGCCATCGTAAAAGCCAATGGTCACCCCCAGCAGGCTGGCCGCCAGCGCTTCCCGGCGGCCCGTAAAGCGGGGCGCATGGCTGTGGCCCAACTGCTTTTTGGCCAGCGTATAAGCCAGCACACCCAGCAGCACCAGCGGCAAGGCGCGGCGCAAAAAGTCGGGTGAAATCACGGTCACCGTCCAGGCGCCCACCAGCGACCCGGCAAACGCCACGGCGGCCGCCGGCAGCAGCGCGTGCCAGGGCATTTGAACCCGCCGGGCGTATTGCAACGTGGCTGCGGCGGTGCCCCACACCGAAGCCCCTTTGTTGACGCCAAACAGCGTGGCGGGATGGGTGGAGGGAAACACCGCAAACAACGCCGGCACCAAAATGAGCCCGCCGCCACCCACGATGGCATCGACAAAACCGGCAAACAGGGAGGCAAGGGTGACAAGCAGCAGTTCCATGCGGCGATTGTCACGGGAACCGCAGCAGCCGGAGCTTCCGGCTCCGACTGCTGCAACATCCTGCGCAACGGCTGGGTGCGCACCGAACCCAACGCTCACAAAATGAGAACCGCTGTCGGGCTTTTACAAGGCCGATCGGGGGCTATTTAAGCTGATGAGCGGACATCAGCGAACACCTCTCACCCGCGTCAGGCCCCTGCCAGAGGGAGCTCCATCTGGAACTCGGCCCCCCTACCTTCAGCGTTGCATGCGCTCAAGCGTCCGCCGTGCTGCTCCACGATGCCGTAGCTGATCGACAGGCCCAGACCCGTACCCTTACCCACTGGCTTGGTGGTGAAGAAGGGATCGAAGATACGCAGCAGGTGCTCGGGCGGGATGCCGGGTCCGTTGTCGCGCACGCACACGCGGGCCCGGGTGCCATCGCAAACCACAGACACCCAGACGCATGGCGCCACCGCACCAAGGCCTCCCACGGCGTCGAATGCGTTTTGCAACAGATTCATCATCACCTGCTGCAACTGGCCTGCGCTGCCCATGACGATGCAGGGCGTGCCCGCCTGCCAGCGCACATCCATGGGTGAGTGTCGACCTTTTTGCACCCAATGAATGGCGCGTTCAATCACCTCGATCAGGTTCACCGGCGTGCGCTCTTCCGGGTCCATGGCCGAGAAGCGTTTGAGTCCGTGCACGATGTCAGCGGTGCGCTGTGCGCCTTCCAGCGTGCCTTCGATGAGGGACGGCAGGTCGCCCATCAGGTGTTCGATGCGCAGCTTCTGGCGCAGCGCCTGCAGCGCCGGCTCGGGCTCGTGGGCGTGCAGCGCGGCCATGTAGGTCTGCAGGCGGTCGCAGTACTTGCGCAGCGCGTGCACATTGCCCAGCACAAAGCTGATCGGGTTGTTCAGCTCGTGCGCCACGCCGGCCACCAACTGGCCGAGCGAGGCCATTTTTTCCGAATGCAGGAGCTGCTGCTGCGTGCGCTTGAGGGCCTCGTGTGCGGAGCGCATCTCGTGGTACGCGCGCTTGAGTTCGGCCGTGGGCCGACCCACCCACACGGTGCCGACACGCCGCCCGCTGGGGCCAATGCGCGGCGTGCAGTTGGCATCGACTGGCACCGGTTGACCCTCGCGATCGAGCAAGTTGAGCTCAATGCCCTGGCCTGAACGCGGCGTATCGCTGCAGTCCATCGCGGCGCGTGCGGCGTCCACGCTGGCGGCGTCGGCCAGCAAATCGGCCAGGCAGTTGCCGCGCAGCTGTTCCTCGTGGCGCCCGACCAGCTCGCACAAGGCCGCGTTGGCCTGCTCGATCAAACCGCGCTCGTCGCACACCACCAGCACGTCCGACATCGACGTGAGCACACTGAAGATGAACTGCTGCGACTGCTCCAGTTCGGTGTTCTTCTTCTCCAGCTCCACCTCGTCGTCGATCAGTCGGGTGTAGACCTCGTCCATCTTCTGGATCACGTCCAGCCAGGTGGAATCGTCCACACCCTCCATCGGCACGGTGGGCAGCGGGCTCGGGGCGCGGTCTTTGCTCATGATGAAAAGAAGCCCTCGCAACGCGGGACAGCACCTCGTCCAGGGGTGCCGCGAAACCGGCTTCGCCGGGGCGCGGGCGCCGTCCCCCTGCCCAGCGCCGAAGGCGCGCCAGAGCGGGGGGAAGCCGCACAGCGGCGCAGGGGGGTGTCCATATCAGTGCACGGTACAGACCATGCAGGGGTCGAACGAACGCACGATGTGTTGGACGGCGATGGGTGTCTGCTCGCCATCGCGCACCGGCGCATCCACCAGCGCCTGCTCCAGCGCGCCGGGCGTTCCCTGCGCGTCACGCGGCGAAAAATTCCAGCTGGTGGGCGCGACGATCTGGTAGTTCGCGATACGCCCGCGCCGCACCACCAGCCAGTGGCCCAGGCTGCCGCGCGCGGCCTCGCTCAGGCCTACGCCACTGCCCTCGTCCGGCAGTATGGTCGGCACGCAGAAGGCCTCGGTCGGTCGGATCGCCTGCAGCCATTCTTCCATCAGCGGCACCACGCGGGCGAGCTCGATCAGCCGTGCCAGCACGCGCGTGTAGACCGTGCCGCCGTGGCGCACCACCGCGTCCAGCACCAACGGTTGGGCGCTGGCAAGTTGGCGCGCAACAGCGCCGGTTTCAACCACTTCACCACCCAGGCGCGGCGCCTTGTTCCAGGTGTAGGCGCCGGGCTTGTCGGGCTCGGGGCGGGTGATGCCGTGCAGCGGATGCAGCGGCTCGCGCGCGTGGGCCAGCCAGGTGTGGGTGGCGTCTTCGGTGATGCGGTGCGGGTTCAGCACTTCGACCGCGCCGGTCTGCGCGCGCCACACACCACCGGGCAAGGCCCAGCCACCACCCGACTGTGCATAAGCGCCATAACTCAGGTAACGCCCCGGTCCGGGGCCGAGCGTGTCGAGTTGCAGGTCGCGCACGAGGGTGAGGAAAAAGCGCAGGTCGCCGCCCAGCGGGTCCTGCGCGTGCCAGCCCCACAGCGCGGCTTCGTTGGTCAGCGCCGCCACCGCTTCGAGCGGCGCGGCGAACAGCTGGCGCTCCAGGAAACTGCGGAACTCACGCACTTTCGCCAGCAGGCGCACGCGCTCGGCGGCATCAATGGCGCGGGTGGAGCCACCGGGTTCTACCGACTGCGTGTGCGGCCACTTGCCGCCCAGCGTGCCCACCAGCGTGAACCAGCGCTGGCGCGCAGCGGTCGCCGCGCGCACCTGCTCGCCGTGGTCGGGCGCGAAGCGGCGTTGGGCTTCGACGTGCCAAGGCCGGTCGGCGTAAGCCGGGCGGGCGAAGTCCGGCATGAAAAACAGGTAGAAGTGCGTCAGGTGATCGGCCAGGTTTTCGGTCGCCAGGATCAGGTTGGTCGCGTGCTGGCCGTTGGCCGGCATGGTGATGCCGGCCAGGTCGGCCAGCGCACGCGCCGAGGCCACCGACTGAGACACCGAACAAATGCCGCAGATGCGCGGCACATAGACCAGCGCATCGTGCGGCACCTTGCCCTGCAGGATCTGTTCGAAGCCGCGGTACATGGTGGCGTTCACCTGGGCGGAGGTGACGCGGCCGTCGGCGATGTCGAGCTGGACTTCGAGGTCGCCTTCGACGCGGTTGAACGGACCGACGAGCAGGCGACTCATTTCAACCTCGTTTTTCGAACGGCGGGTATCACCACCAGGTGATCCGCCACCGCGTTGTTCTTCACCCGTTTCGGCGTCGCGCTCTTGGACAAGGAAGCCAGCGCGACGAACCAGGCCTTGGGCATGTCGGTCGGCAGGCCGATGGGAATGCCGGCGAGCTTGGGCGTTTCGTGGAACGGGTGACCGGGTTCCTGGAAGCCGGGCTCGGTGCAGGCGATACAGGCGTAGCCGCCGCGTGTGCAGCTGCCCTCGCCGTTCCACAGCCGGGTGTTGCAATCAGCGTGCACCTGCGTGCCTTTGCAGCCCATGTGCTCCATCATGCAGCCGAGGTCCGACGGCTTTTCGGCGCTGGCCTTGAACTCGTAATACTCGTTGCGCGTGCAGCCGTGGTGCACCAGTTGGTCGGCATAGAAACGCGGCCGGTTCAGCGGGTCCAGGTCGTCGGCCGTAAAGCCGTCGGCGGCCAGCGCCATGAGTGTGTCAATCACCCAGCTCGGGTGCGTGGGGCAGCCCGCGATGTTGATCACCGGCAGGCCGCTGCTGGAGCGGAAATCCGCTCCGAGCAGTCCTCCGGTGCGGTCATCTTCGTACTGCAGGCCGCAGGCGTCGGTGGGGTTGTCGCCGCCGGCGGTGATGCCACCCCAGGCCGCGCAGCTGCCGACGGCCAGCACGTGTTTCGCTTTCGCCGCCAGCTCGCGCACCCAGTGGATCATGGGCAGGCCGGTACCGGCCAGCATGTGAAAGCGCCCCGTGCCGTTCGGGCCGCGCAGCAGCGAGCCTTCGACGCACAGCGCGTCGAGCCGGGTGCTGCCGTCCAGCACCGCGTGCAGGAGCGCGATCACCTCTTCGCCACTCGCCATCGACAGCGAGGGGTGCCACAGCAAGTTCACGCCACCATCGCGCAGGTGGCCCCGGAAATCGGGGGTGTCGGCGCACAGCAGCGACATGCTGCAGCCGCCGCAACCGCCCGACTGAAGCCACAAAACGTTGAGACCAGCGCCATGCTTCACAGCGACACCTCCATCCGGCAGACGCCGCGGAACTGGCTTTGCCGTGCCACTGGCGTCACCCCCTTGAGGTGGGATGCGGCTACGCGCAAGGCGCAAGCGACGGAGGTGGACCTCACTTCGGCTCCAATCCGAAGCGCTGTATTTTGGCGCGAAGACCCACGCGGGAGAGGCCCAGTTCCTGGGCCGCTCGGGTCTTGTTCCAGCGGTGGCGCAGCAGGGTTTCGCGCAGCAGCATCGCCTCGATCACGTTCAGCCGCTCGCTCAGCGTGCCGCTTTGGGGGATGGCGGCGGTGAGGTCGTCGGCCGTGCCCGATGCGCGGCCTTGCAGCACCCGGCTGGAGAACGCCGCGGCGTCCAGCCGCGCGCCGTCGTGCAGGGCCAACGCCCGCGCGATTTCATTGCGCAGCTCGCGGATGTTGCCCGGCCAGGGGTAGGCCACCAGGCAGGCCATGGCTTCGTCGGGCAGGATCGCGCCCGGGTGCCCCAACTCGGCGGCCACGTCATGCACCAACTGGTGCGCGATGGGCGGGATGTCGGCCACGCGATCGCGCAGCGGCGGCACGGTGATCGTGATGCCGGCGATGCGGTAGTAGAGGTCTTCGCGGAACAGGCCATCGCGCACGCGCTGCTCCAGCTGGCGGTGGGTGGCAGCGATCAGGCGCACGTCCACCGGCACCGGGCGCGCACCGCCCACGGGCCGCACCTCGCCCTCCTGCAACACGCGCAGCAGCTTGACCTGGAAGGCGGGGGACGTCTCGCCGATCTCGTCGAGAAAAACGGTGCCGCCATCGCCGCGCTGGAACAGGCCCCGATGGTCTTCATACGCGCCCGTGAAAGCGCCGCGCTTGTGGCCAAAGAGCTCGGATTCGAGCAGCGTGTCGGGAATGGCCGCGCAGTTCTCTACCGCAAAGGGGCCGGTGCTCCGCGGCGAGGCGTAGTGGATGGCTCGCGCCAGCAGTTCCTTGCCCGTGCCCGATTCGCCCAGCACGAGCACCGGGATGTCGTAACGCGCGGCGCGCTGTGCCATGTTGCACACCTGGTCCAGCGGGCTGCCGGGCGCACGCACGAGGCGGTCGAAGCCGAAGCTGCTGCGCGCCTGCGCCATCTGGGTGGCGGTGCGCTGGCGCAGCACGCGCGTGTTGGTGCGCAGCTCCAGGTCGAGCCGGCTGGTCTGACGCTGCAGCGCCTGCGCCTCGACCGCGTTGCGCACCGACTCCAGCAGGTGGTCGGGCGACCAGGGTTTCAGGATGTACTGGTAGATGCCGGCCTCGTTGATGCCCGCGATGATGTCTTCGGAATCGGTGTAGCCCGAGATGACGATGCGCACCACGTCGGGCCACTGCTCGCGCACCTCCTTGAGAAAGTTCACGCCGGTCATGCCCGGCATGCGCTGGTCGCACAGGATCACGCTCACCGGCTGGCGCTGCAGCAGGCCGCGCGCCTCGTCGGCGCTGCTGGCAGTGAAGACCGTGAAGTCCTCGTCCAGCGTGCGCCTCAGCGCGTCCTGCGAACGCACCTCGTCGTCCACCACCAGCACGGTGGGCAGGGCTTCGAGAAGGAGGGGTTGCGTCACGGCCGATGCACCGCCAGATGGCGGGGTGTCCAGGCGTGCGGCTGCTTGTGCACGAAGTGGTGGCGTGCCACGTGGTAGCTGGGATCGAAGCCGTAGAAGTTGCGGTGCATGCGCGCCAGTTCCTGTTCGCGGTAAAGGGCCAGCGGACGGTGGGCCTCGTCCTGCTCGCGCCGGGCCTGCTTGGCAGCCAGCTCTCCGCTCTGATTGTAGGAGCTGGCCAGCGCCAGCGCGCGCTCCAGGCCGCGCTCTTCGAAGCCTTGGCGCGGCCCCTCATCGTTGTGGTCGAGCAGGCCGATCTTCAGCGCCTCGGCGGCCAGCAGCGGAAGGCGCTGCGTCATCAGCGCCTTTGCGCCGGCGTCGCCGAGGCGGCGCGGCAGCAGGTAGGTCCAGTACTCGGAACCATACAGGTTGCCCATGTTCTTGTAATGTGGGTTGAGCACCACGCTGCCGTGCGCCCACACCTGGTCGGCCGCCAGCGCGAGAAAGGCGCCACCCGCGCCGGCGTTGCCGCGCAGCACACTGACCGTGAGCCGGTCGGTGGTCTGCAGCACCGCCAGCGCAACGTCGTTCATGGCCTGGATGTTGCGCCACGAGGCATCGGCGGCGCTGTCGCCGGGGCGGTGCGCGGCGGCCTCGATGCTGTTGAGGTCGATGCCGTTGCTGAAAAACCCGTCGCCGCCCAGCAACAGCAGCACTTTCGTGGGCCGCTCGCGCACCTGCAGCAACGCGGCGCGCAGGCGCTCGCAGCGGGCGGTGGACATGGCACCGTTGTAGAAGTCGAAGCTCAGGCAGCCCACGCGCGCGCGCTCCGGGCCGTGCTCGGTGTAGCGCAATTCGCCCCACTCGTCCGCTGCCCGCACCAGTGGCACCGGGCGCTGCGGCAGGCATTCCGCTTCCCTGGCGAACAGCTCGGCCGCCACCTGCTTGAAGCTGCCCAGCGCGGGCGGCGTGCCGGGCGGGTCGGCGCGCCGGGCCTGACCGATCCAGACGCCACCGTCCACCGTGCAGCGCAGCAGCGCGCCTTCGCGCACGGCCAGCATGGCACCGGGTTCGGCGTCGCTGAATTCGGCCATGGCGGCGGCGCTGGCCGGGTGGGCATCGCCCAGGTAACAGGCTTGACCCCACAGCGTGTCGAACACGCCGGGCTGGCCGTCGCCGCTGCGGAGCTTGGCGAGCACGCTGGTGGTGCTTTCGGTGGCCCAGTGGATCGCGCGTTCGCTCTGGCGCAGCAGCGGCTGCCAGCGCACCAGCGGTGCGTCGTCTGGCAACGCCGGGGCTGAGCGCTCGCCACCCGCAAAGCGCTGCACGGCGGCCAACGTGGCCCGCCACGCGGCCTGCGTGACCTCACGGCGGTACAGACTGCCTTTTGTTGCAGGGCGCATGTCAAACGAGGCATGGGCCCAGACCGGGCCGGCGTCGAAATCGCCATTGGCCTGTAGCACCGTCACGCCCCAGTGCGGCTCACCGCGCCAGACCGCCCAGTCCAGCGCAGACGGCCCCTGGTCGCCCGGCGGGCCGGGGTGCACCACCAGGCAGGTCACGCGCTGCCACACCGTTGGCGGGATGCGGCGCTTGAGGAACGGTGCCAGCACCAGGTCGGGCCGGAACAGCGCCACTGCCTCTTCGGTCACGCTGTCGGCAATGTCAAGCTCCACACTCAGGGTGTGGCCGTGCGCGCGCAGCTCGGCGAACAGCCGCTGGCTGAGGCTGTTGAAGCTGTGGCAGAGCAGGAGGATGCGCAAGGGGTTCTCAGGTGACGTTTTCAAGCAAATCGGCAAACACAACGGAGCATGACCCATGCAAGCGCCCGAAGCGCGTGCAGCGACCCACCCAGAACGCCGCGGAACCGGCTTCGCCGGGCCGCCAGCGTTGCCCCCTGGGGGGTCGCGCGCAGCGCGGCGGGGGGATCAACAAATCCGTGGCAGCTGCTCTCCACTGAGCCAGTCCACCACCCGGCGGCCGCCGAAGCGCGTGGCCATCTGCACGAAGTGGTGCGGGTCGGCCGTCACTTCGCCGATGCGCTCGGCCTCTTGCCCCAGCGGGTGCGCACGCATCGCCGCCAGCACCACATCCGCGAACTCGGGCGCCACCACCGCGATCAGCTTGCCTTCGTTGGCGACGTAGAGCGGGTCCAGGCCCAGCAGTTCGCAGGCCGCGTCTACCTGCGGTTTGACGGGAATGGCGGCCTCTTGCAGCAGCATGCCCACGCCCGACTGGCGCGCCACCTCGTTGAGCGTGGTGGCGAGGCCGCCGCGCGTCGGGTCGCGCAGCACGCGCACCGCGCCGGGCGCCGCCGCGAGCATGGCGGCCACCAAGGTGTGCAGCGCGGCGGTGTCGCTGGTGATCGTGGTTTCGAAGGCGAGCGACTCGCGCTGCGAGAGCACGGCCACGCCGTGGTCGCCGATGCTGCCGGAGAGCAGCACCACGTCGCCCGCACGCGCGTGGCGACCGCTGATCTGCACGCCCGGGGGCAGCACGCCCACGCCGGTGGTGCTGATGAACACGCCATCGCCCTTGCCTTTTTCCACCACCTTGGTGTCGCCGGTGACCACCGGCACGCCAGCCTGGCGCGCCGCAGCCGCCATGGACTTGACGATGCGCTGCAGCTCGATCAGGGGGAAGCCTTCTTCGATGATGAAGCTCGCGCTCAGGTACAGCGGCTGCGCGCCCATCATCGCCACGTCGTTGACCGTGCCGTGCACCGAGAGGCAGCCGATGTCGCCACCGGGGAAAAACAGCGGCGAAATCACATGACCGTCGGTCGCCATCACGAGGCGACCCTGCGCCGGGTCGAAGGCCGGTAGCGCCAGCACCGCAGCGTCGTCACCCTGGCGCAGGAACTCGTTGTCGAAGGCGGCCAGGAACAGCTCCTCGATCAGCTGCGCCGCGGCCTTGCCGCCCGCGCCGTGGCCCATGTCGATGCGGCCGTGTTTGATGTCCAGCGGACGGATGTAATTCTTCTTCACCGGCTTGGGCGCGGGCGCCTCGCCGCCGGGGGGTTGCTCGATGTCGGCTCTCACGGGGTGGCCTCCTCGATGGCAGCGGCGGTGGCGGTGACCGGGACAATGGGAATGTCTCGGAAGCGGCCGTAGGTGTAGTGCGCGGCGCAGGCGCCTTCGCTGGACACCATGCAGGACCCGACCGGGTTTTCCGGCGTGCAGACGGTGCCGAAGATCTTGCAGTCGGTTGGCTTCTTCACGCCGCGCAGGATCGCGCCGCACTCGCAAGCCTTGTTGTCGGCCACGGGCGTGTAGTTCAGGTCAAAACGGCGTTCGGCGTCGAAGGTGGCAAACGCCTCGCGGATCTTGAGCGCGCTGTAGGGCACCTCACCCAGGCCGCGCCACTCGAAGCTGGGCCGCAGCTCGAACACCTCGGACACCAGGGCCTGGGCCTTGAGGTTGCCTTCGGGCGTGACGGCGCGGGTGAACTCGTTTTCCACATGGGCACGGCCTTCGTTGACCTGGCGCACCAGCATCAGGATGGCTTGCATCACATCCAGCGGTTCGAAGCCGGCGATCACCACCGGCTTGCGGTATTCCTCGGCGAAGTGGTCGTAGGGCGCGGAGCCGATCACGATGCTCACGTGTGCCGGGCCGATGAAGCCGTCGATCGGCACGGTGCCGAGTTGGCGCACCTCGGGCGATTCGAGGATGTGGGTGATGGCCGAGGGCGTGAGCACGTGGCAGCACAACACGCTGAAGTTGGCCAGGCCTTCGCGCGCCGCATCGCGGATGGCGAGCGCCGTGGGCGGCGTGGTGGTCTCGAAACCGATGGCGAAGAACACCACCTCGCGCTGCGGGTTCGCGCGCGCGATGGCCAGCGCGTCGGCCGCGGAATAGACCATGCGGATGTCGCCGCCGCGCGCCTTGGCCCTGATGAGTGAGAGGCTGTCGCTGGCGGGCACGCGCATGGTGTCGCCATAGGTGCAGACGATGGCGCCGCGCTCCAGGGCCAAACGGATCGCCAGGTCGATGCGACCAATGGGCAGTACGCAGACCGGGCAACCCGGGCCGTGGATCATGCGCACATTGGGCGGCAGCAGCTCGAGAACGCCGTACCGGCTGATGGCATGGGTGTGGCCGCCACAGAACTCCATGAAGCTGTAGTGGCGCTGCGGGAGCGCTTCGGCGGCGATGCGCGCGCCGATCTGGCGGGCGAGCTCGCCATCGCGGAATTCGTCGATGTATTTCATGCTGGCACCTCCACCCCCACGCTCCCCGCTTTGTGCGATTCGCTGCCCCCCGATGGGGCTGGCCCCGCTTGGGGCAGCCCGGCGCTGAGTTGCTTGAGCCCCCGCGCTTCACCGCTGCGCGATTCGCTGCCCCCCGAGGGGGCTGGCCCCGCTTGGGGCGGCCCGGCGCTGAGTTGCTTGAGCCCCCGCGCTTCACCGCTGCGCGATTCGCTGCCCCCCGAGGGGGCTGGCCCCGCTTGGGGCGGCCCGGCGCGGGTCCCGTCCTCCGGTGTGGGATCGGACGCGAACCGGGCGATGTCGGCAAACAGCGCCAGCGTGCTCAGCGCCTCTTCAGGGTCAAGCACGCCGATGGCGTGGCCCACGTGAACGATCACGTAGTCACCCACCTTCACGTCGGCCACGAGGGCGATGGAAATCTCTTTGCGGATGCCGCCGAGGTTCACCACGGCTTGGTCGTGGGGGCGCAACTCCACCAGTTGAGCGGGAATGGCTAGGCACATGGTTCGGTTTCCTTTGACGAAATGTTCTGTGGGGTCGCTGCCCGTTGCTGCGCCGCGACCCAGGCCTGACCGATCGCGAGGCCGGCGTCGCCGCAGCCTTTTTCCAGCGGTCGGTGCACACGCAGATCCGCCGCTTGCAGGCGCTCGGTCACGCGCTCGCGCAGGATG
Organism: Hydrogenophaga sp. L99; assembly: GCF_058731905.1. Lineage (NCBI taxonomy): Bacteria > Pseudomonadati > Pseudomonadota > Betaproteobacteria > Burkholderiales > Comamonadaceae > Hydrogenophaga > Hydrogenophaga sp. L99. Next base: position 3,458,533 of record NZ_CM178972.1, read on the forward strand.
CGGTTGAAGAAGCAGCCACCGCCCAGGCACACGTCGCGGCAGCCGCGTTCGCGGGCGGCGCGCGTAGCCCATGCAGCCAGTGCGTCGGCCAGCGCGAGGTGAAAGCCCGCGGCAGCGGCGTCCGCACCCGTGGCGTCGGCATCGAACAAAGCGGGCATGAGGCCGCGCAGGTCCAGGCGGTTCTGCGCGTCGATGACCGCGCTGGGCTGCGGGGTGGTGTGTGGGTGTTGGGCGAGCCAGCGGGCGGCGGCGGTTTCGAGCGCGATGGCGGCCTGGGCTTCGTCGGCCTGGCGAACGCTGAAGGCCAGCGCGCCGGCCGCCGCGTCGAACCAGCGGCCAGCACTGCTGGTGGTGGGGCAGTTCAAGCTCTTGGCCAGCATCTGCTGCACCCCCGCGGCCACAGCCTCGCCCACGTGCGGTGCGAAGCGGGTGGTGATCTGCCCGCCCCGGCCCAGCGCGTGTAACGCGCTGGCCGCCATGCGCCAGGGCTCGCGCGCGGCGCGGTCGCCGCCGGGCAGGGCCAGCGGGAGCAGATGGCCCAGGCGCTGCCACTGCGCGCCGTCCACCCAGAGCAATTCACCGCCCCAGGCCTGCCCGTCTGTGCCCAGACCCACGCCATCCAGCGCGAGACCGATCACCGGTTCCGCGAGGCCGTGCTCGGCCACCACCGCCGCGATGTGCGCATGGTGGTGCTGGACGCCGATAGCGGGCACACCGAGCGAAGCCGCCAACTGCACCGCGAGTTGGGTGCTGAAGAAGTCTGGATGCAGATCGTGTGCCACGGCGGCAATGGGCGCACCGTGTTCGGCCAGCAGGCGCTGCACCGACGTCTCCAGCGCGGCACAGGCGGCGGGGTCGCTGAGGTCGCCGTGCACCGCCGACCACACGGGTGCGCCGTTCACCAGCAGGCAGGCGGCATTTTTCAGCCAGGCGCCGCAGGCGAGCACGGTGGGCACAGGCGTGGTGTTCATGGCGTCAGATCGAGGCGTCGGCGGAGAGGGCGGTTTCGCCGCCGGGCCGCCCCAAGGCGAAACCAGCCCCCTCGAGGGGCAGCGACCCGCGCAGCGGCGGAGTGTGGGGGCTCAATGCTGCGCGGGCTTTGGCCAGCTCGGCTTCGAGCTGCTGCACCCGATCCCGCAGCGCCGATTCCGAGACCGATGGCGCGGGCTCTTCGTGGTGGTGATGGCCGTGACCCATGGCGTGGTCCAGCCAGTGCAGCCAGGCGTCCATGCCTTCGCCGGTGGTGGCCGAGAGCTGCAAGATCTCGATGGTGGGGTTCACGCGCCGCGCCAGTTCGATGCAGCGCGCCACGTCGAACTGCACGTGCGGCAGCAGGTCGATCTTGTTGAGCACCATGAGCCGCGCGGCGGCGAACATGTCGGGGTACTTGAGCGGCTTGTCCTCGCCCTCGGTCACCGAGAGAATGGCCACCTTGGCGGCCTCGCCCAGGTCCCAGACCGCAGGACAGACCAGGTTGCCCACGTTTTCAATGAACAGCAGGCTGTGGGCATCGCCGTGGTGGTGATCGTGTGCATGACCGTGCCCATGGGCGTGGCCGTCGTGGCTGTGCAACTGTGCAAAGGCTTCGCTCACCATGGGCGCGTCGAGGTGGCAGCCCTTGCCGGTGTTGACCTGGATGGCGGGGGCGCCGGTGGCGCGAATGCGATCGGCATCGAAACTGGTCTGCTGATCGCCTTCGATCACCGCGACGTGCAGACCTGGCGCGTGGCTCTTCAAGGCTTCGATGGTCGCGCACAGCAGCGTGGTCTTGCCCGAGCCGGGGCTGGACACCAGGTTGAGCGCGGTCACGCCGTGCGCTTCGAAATGCGCGCGGTTCTGCACCGCCACGCGGTTGTTGGCGCCGAGAATGTCGGTCTCCAGCTGGATGGCGCGCGCCTGGCTCATACCGGGCACCGATACGCGGGCCGCTCCGGCACCAAAATGCAAGTCGCCATTGCCGGGGTTGACCTGCACCACGCCGGCTTCGCCCGCCTGGCTCTGCACATGCCGGGCATGGGCCACGCTGTTGTTACTGCATCCGCACACGACACACATGTTGGTTCTCCTGGTTCATTAAATCAAACAATCAATCATCGCTCACTTGCATGTCCAGCACACGCAAGGCCATGCCGCCAGTAGGCTGTAGCTGGTAGCTGCCACAGGCCGGACAGGCGTCGCCGCGCTGGGCGATAGCCACAGTCTGGGTGCAGCCCAGGCACCAGGCCTGGCCGGGGGGTTCTTCGATGTCAATCTGGGCGCCCTCGAGCACCGTACCGGGCGCCAGGCACTCCAGCGCGAAACGCAGGGCGCGCGCGTCCACCCCCGCGAGCTGACCGGCTTCGAGCCGCAGCGACAACAGACGCGAGAAGCGCTCGCGCAGGGCCGTGTCTTCGACCAGCTTCAACACACCGCAGGCCAGACTGACTTCATGCATGTGGCACCTCCTGAGCGGCAGCCAGCGGGTGCGCCACGTCAAACGGCACACAGGGGTCGAACGCCGCCATGAGCAGGCGCACGCGGCGTTCCACGGTGGCAACCGGCTCGCTCGCGCTCAAGTCGGCGATGTGTTGCGCCACCACGCCCTGCGGGTGGAAATTCCAATCGGTGGGCGCAAGCACGCGGCAGGCCAGCACCCGCGCGGGCGCATCGCCCAGGGGCGTATCGATCTCCACCTGGTGCACCAGCAGGCCACGCGCCATTTCCACCCAGGCCAGGCCTTGGCGCGGCCCGGTGTTCAGCGCGCCGAAAGACAGCCAGCCCGCACCGCTCAGGCCCGGCGCGTCGGGCTGGCACAGGCGGATCAACTCGGCCAGGCGACTGCCCAGCAAGGCCCAGGGACTCAGCGGCAGCCCGACGTCCATGCCGTTCAGTCGTGTCCAGCTGCCGGTGTGGGCGCTGGCGCCGTGCCACTGCGGGCACAGCGCGAAGGCGGGCTGCAGCGCCAGCGCAGCGGACAGGCTGCGCTGGTCCAAAACATCGGCGTGGGCGCGCAGCGCTGCGGCTGGTTGCAGCGGTGTGCCGGTGTCAACCGCGCGGGCGGCGCACAGCAACGCGGGCAACCAGCCGGTGTGGCGGCAACTCCAATCGAGCAGCCAGTCGGCACCGGACGCCTGCCAGGCCCGGAGCCATGTGGCGGCGGGCATGTGCAGCAGCTGTTCCTGCAGCCAGGCGAGCGTGGCTGGCCAGGGGGTGGGCGAGGCTGCGGCGACGAGCAGCGGACAACAAGACAGCGCGGCATGCGCCTGGGCAGCCTGCGGTCCGGGCGTGTCGGTGGCCAGCAGACGTGGCCAGTCCAGGCCCATGCGGCGGATGTGTTCCTGCGCGGTCTCGGTGCGCAGACGCTGGTCCACGGCTGGCGGTGTGCTCAGCAAGCCGGGCGCTGCGGCATCGATGGCGAGCGATGAGCACAAGCGATGCGCGTGGCCACAGAGGTTGAACAGGCTGGCCACCAGACCGGGCAAGGCCGCCACCGGCTGGCCTGGCGCCAGGCGCGCAGCCCAGTCCTGGCGCGAGCTGCGCAGGCTGAGCGGCAGCGGCGCGCCCGGTGACACGCGCAGCCGACCGGCAAGGTCTGCGAGTCCGGTGGGTGCGAACGTGGTGTTCATGGCGCGAGCGCTCCCCGGCGACCGAGCAAGAAGGCGCGGCGCGCCGGCAGGGCGCTGGGCTCTGGCAAGGGGGTGATCGGTTCGGGCGGCGCCGCTCGGGTCAGAGCGAGCGAGGCCAGCGCGGTCTCCCGCGCCAGGTCCTGGCTGTTGAAGCCATTCATGGGGGAAAACAGCGCGCAGGTCTCGTGGTACCCGACGGCGGGATCGTGCGCACCGATGAAATCGAAGCGCTCGCTGCCGAATTCACGCACGAAGCTGCGCGTCACCCGGTTTTCGTGAGGCAGGTTCGCGGCGGGCAGCCGCAGCAGGCTCATGAACCAGGGTGTGATCAACACGCCTTCGGCCACCGGCTCTGCCCCCTCTTCAGCACCACCCGCCCATGCAAAACCGACCGCCTCGACCGACAGCGCCGGGTTGAGCAAGGGAATGCCCACCATGCGCTCGGTCTGCACGTGCTTGTAGAAGTCCACCAGGGTCTGGACGCGCTGGTCCAGCACACGCTGCAGAACCGGCTCTGCCGGGCCGCTGGTGTGCTCCCCCTGCAAGGGGGAGGTCGCGGAGCGGTGTAGGGGGTTCATCTCAATCCGGCAGCATCAGGAACTGCTCGGCATCGCAATCGCAGTTCGGGCAACGCCAGTGGGCGGGTAAATCTGCAAACGGCGTTCCGGGCAGAATTTGCCACTGTGGATCCCCCAGGGCGGGATCGTAGACCCACCAGCAGATCTTGCATTCAAGACGCGACTCGGGGCGCAGCACCTCGCGGTTGCCGAGGTACGAGCCTTCAAAGCCTTCGAAGCCTTTAGGTCGGTCAGCGATCGCGCGATCCGGCGTCGGGCCGCCCCAAGCCGGATCAGCCCCCTCGGCGGGCAGCGACCCGCGCAGCGGTGGAGTGTGGTGGCTCATGCCTGTTCAAGGTAGGTCATCACGTCGAGCAGGCGCTCGTGGGAATCGCGCAGGTCTTCGGGCGCGGCCATGGCCACTTCGGGCATGTCCACCACCTCGACCGTGTTGAGGATCACCTTGTCCATCGAGTTGTAATACACCACGCGCCAGCAATTGGACAGGCGCGTGTTGGAAATGCGGCAGTTGCCGTAACCGCGCGAAAGCATGAGCACGCGACCGGTACCGAGGTGATGATCCAGGAAACCGATGTCTTCGGGTGTGACCGGCAGCAGCGTGAGGTTGACCACGTGCGGCACCTGGCCTGGTTTCCAGCCCGCGACCTGGTCGCGGATTTCTTCCACCAGCAGGGGCGCGTTCTGCACGTTGGGCGGCAGAGGGCCGGCCCAATGCGGCATCTCGCCCTGGGGCCATACATCGTCCACCGCCATCGCGCGCAGCAGCGCGGGCACCGGGCCGACCTCGAGCACATCGTCAATCAGCGTGCGCTCGCCATCCACGGTGCGCAATGTCATGAGGCGCCAGACGCCCGCCAGCACCGCTTCCTGGATGTGCACTTCCAGCGCGCCGTCTTCTTCACGCACCAGGGCGCTGACCTCGCCCTCGCCCATGATCTGGTTGATCAGCCGCAGGTCCTGCGCAGGCAGCGTGGTCAGTGACACCTGGCCGCCCGGGCCGCGCTCTGCCGTGCGGTTCAGCAACACCAGCACCTGACCGAGCACCGCGCGCGCCGCATCGCGTCCGACGAGGTCTTCGGGCTCCGGCAGCACGGGTGGGCGGTAGGTGTCCATGTCTTTGGGCATGTGCACGTAGTCCAGCTTTTCGTCTTCGACCTGGGTACCCGGGCCGAGGGCAACGAGAGGAATGGGAAATTCTTTCATGGGGCGTCCTTGTCTGTCGGTGGGTTTCAGTGGCAACCGCTGTCCTTGGCCGCACCGGACTGGCTCACCACCGGGATGCCGATGGTGGGCGGACGCGAAGGCGGCATGGCGAGCGCGGCGGCCACGCCGTGCAGGTACACGTCCCAGTCCTGCATGCCGGCGATGGCGGTCACGTACTGGCCGTCGCGAAAAAACAGCAGGGTGGGCCAGCGTTGCGAGCCGTAGCGGCGTGCCACCGCGTCCTCGCTGTCGCGCGGCACCACGGCCACCTGAAAACGGTTCGGAAAATTTTTCATCAGTTCGGGCAGCACGGCCGCCACGTCCTGGCCTTCGGGGAACCGCACCGGGTCGCCCGCGAGCAGCACCACGCGGTCACCGCCGCCGGCACTCCAGGGGGACACGCTGGTTTCATCGACCCAGGCGGCGCCGAAATCGCGCGCCAGGCGCATCACCAGCGGCGGCGCGGGGTTGGTGTCGGGCAGTGGCAAGGCAAAAGCCCGGTGGGTGGTGTCGGTGGCGGTGTTCATGGTGTCTCCTGTGTGCGAGGTTTCAGGTCTGTCCGGACAACTGCCTGAGTTGTTCGGTGGTCATTTGTGAGGGCAAGGCAAAGCCGGCATCGCCACAGGCGTCCAGGCCCTGCATGGCGTCCAGCACCAGATCCAGCGCAGCGTTCACTTCGACAGCGCGCTCGGTGGTGATGGTTTCGCGCGCGTCACCCAGGAACACCAGCAGCCAGTCGCCCGGCACCAGCGTGCCGACCAGCGCGGTGTTGACGCGACGGCGCTCGCCACGGCCTTCACACCAGGCATGGCCGGGCTCGACAGCACTGACTTGCATGGGTATGCCGATGCACATGTCAAACACCCACCTGGTTGAGAGAAGGGGCTCCGCCCGGGGGCACCGCCGGGCCGGCTTCGCCGGACGGCTGGTGCCGCCCCCCTGGGGGGGTGACGCGAAGCGGCGCGGGGGGGCTTCTGAGAAATCGTTCATCGCCCTCGCGACAGGCCGCCTCTGGCGCCGGGCGTTGCGTCTCGTAGGCGGCCAGCGCCAGCTCGTCCATGGTCACGGCTTCGCGTTCGCCCAGCGGCCTGCGCCGCGGTGCGGGCTGGCCGCCCCAGCGCGCGATCTGATCCACCCCCAGGGCCAGCGCCTCTTCCATCGCCGCCTTGACCACCGGACGCAGGCTGCCGCCGTAGTCTTCCAGCTCCTGCGGCTGGCAGCCGATCAGCAGCACCTGGGCCGGGAACTTGCCCGTGAGCTGCGCGAGCGAGAGCACCTCCTGGAAACCGGTCTGGTGCAGGCTCATCTTCTTGGCACCCATGAAGCGCGGCACCGCGTCGTCGCGCACCTGCTTGAGCGTGCCGGGTTCCAGGCCGTAGTCGATGGCATCGAAGATCAGCAGCGCGTCGGCCGCCTGTACGTGCTGGATCAGGTACAGGCCCTGGGTGCCGCCGTCGATGAGCGACACGTGTTCGGCACACTCGTAGCGACGCTGCAGGGCTTCGATGCAGCGCACACCAAAGCCCTCGTCGGCCCAGAGCAGGTTGCCGATGCCCAGCACCACGATGGTCTGCGGCTGGGCGAGGGTGTCACCACCGGGGTGACAGGTGGATTCGGACGGATGGGCGCTCATGGTGGGTGGTCCCGAAAAACTCAAGGGGAGACGGAAGGGGTGACCGGACCGGAACAGAAGCGCTTCCAGGCGTGGAAGCTGTCCCAGGCGGCCTGGTGCGCGAGCCAGAAGCCGGCGTCGATGCCGAACTGCCGCGCGCAGCGGATGGCGGTGTCGGGCGACATGGCCCGCTGACCATGCACCAATTCGTGCAGGCGGCGGCGCGAGAGGCCCAGCAAGCGCGCCGCCTGACTCTGGTTGAGCGCCAACGGCACCAGACAGGTCCGCTCCAGCAAACGCCCCGGATGCATCGGCGCACGCACCGGCACACCCCGCGGCGGGATCACCGGCGCGATAGGGTACTGACGATGTGGAGCGGAACGTGCCATATCAAAGAGCCGAAGTTGGAGCGAAGTGCCTGAATCAAGGGCGCCGAGGAACCGGCTTTGGCGGGCCTCCAGCGCTGCCCCCTGGGGGGTGACGCGAAGGCCGCGGGGGTCCATCTTTTCAGTCCTTAAACGTTCTGTAACCCGAAATCATGGTCGACACGATGCTCTGGCGCCCCATGATGTCCTCTCGGATCGCGGCGTAGATGTGCAGGATGACGAAGATGATCATGGCCCACATGCCCAGGCGGTGCCAGGTGTGCACGTCCTGGCTCTGGCCGAACAGCGGGATCACCCAGGTGGTGAACAGCGTGTGCGCCCAGGAGCCGGATTGCGTCCCTTCGCCGTAGAGCGCAAAACCGGTGACGATCATGAACAGGCCAATGCCGAGAAACAGGGTGAACATGGCGAACCTGGCCAGCGGGTTGTGTCCCACGTACTGGTTGGGCTTGGGGGCGATGAACAGATACCACGCCATCACTTGAATCACTTCGCGCCAATAGGCTTTTTGGAACATCGGTACCCAGAACAGTTCGCGCGCATGGTGGTTGCCGACGATGGCCCAGTAGGCACGCCCAGCCAGGCCCACCGCCAGGATGTAGCCGGCGGTGAAGTGCGCGAAGCGGATGTAGCCCATCAGGTAGTTGTCGCTGGCCTCGCCCGGCATGGTCGGCAGCGGCACGCCGATGAAGTAGCCGGTGATGGCCAATACCGTGATGGCCAGCGCGTTGATCCAGTGCCATATGCGCACCGGCGCTTCGTACACATAGACCGACTGGACGGACTGGCCGTTCGAGACGGCGTTCTCGTCGATGCCGGTGACATCGGCCAGACGCTGCTGGGCCAGTTCTTGGGCAGACAGTGTGGACATGGTGTGCTCCGGGTGGGGAACGACGGTCACTTCGACACGGTCTGGCCACGGCGTGCACGCCACTGACGCACAGCCCAGACGACCCCGCCCGTCCCCAGCAGGACCAGCCCCTGTTCCAGGCCAATGGCATGGGTGAGCATGTCCCACAGTTCGTGCGGTCCGTGGCCCCCGTGGGCCTGGGCTGCGCCGGTCAGGCTGGCCAGCAGCGTGCTGATCGAAAGGCGGCGGATGGTATTGGCTTGCATGTGTTTCTCCTCGTGTGGTTTCATAACGTTTCACAGATCCATGGACACTTCGAGCGGGCAACGGTCTTGGTCAAGGCACCCGTGGAACCCGCTTTGCCGGGCCACAGGGTGCGCCCCCCTTCGGGGAAGACGCGAAGCGGCGCAGGGGGCTTCATCTCACCTCACCGTGACGCGGGCCATTTCCTGACCGTCTTCGCTCATCACGTGGGTGGAGCAGGCCAGACAAGGGTCGAAACTGTGCAGTGTGCGCAAGATCTCCAGCGGCTGCTCGGGGTTGACCATGGGCGTGTTCAGGAGCGAGGCCTCGAAGGCCCCGATCTGGCCCTTGGTGTCGCGCGGCGAGCCATTCCAGGTGGTGGGCACCACGCACTGGTAGTTCTCGATCTTGCCGTCCTTGATCTTGATCCAGTGACCCAGCATGCCGCGCGGCGCAGCCACGGTGCCCACGCCCTTGGCCTCTTTGGGCCAGGTGGCGGGGTCCCATTTCTCGACGTTGACGGTGTTGCTGTCGCCGTTCTTGATGTTCTGCACCATCTGGCGGAAGTCGTCCATCATCATCTCGCCAGAGTACTGGCTCTCCAGCGCACGGGCGAGGGTGCGACCGATGGTGGTGGGCAACAGTTGCTTGAGGGTGTAGTTCGTCTCCGGCAGGCCCAGCGCCTTGGGCAGTGCGCTGTTGATGGCCACGGCCGATTCATCGACCTGTTGCTTGACGCGCTGGCAGTACTTGTTGCCTTTCATCGCATGGGCGTAACCCAGGATGTAACGCGACAGCGGGCCGACCTCGACCGAGTGTCCGCGCCAGCGCGGCGACTTGATCCAGGAGTACTTGGCGCTTTCGTCGACGGCCTCAATGTTCGTGCGCGTGCCCTTGAAGTTCGGACCCTCGGGCTTGTAGTTGGCCTCGGTCACGCCGTCCCAGGGGTGCAGGCCCTTGGACTCGTCAGCGTATTTGTACCAACTGTGGTTCACGAATTCCTGTACCTGCTCAGGGTCGCGCGGGTCGATGGCGTGGATCTTGTCCCAGTTGCCGTCCAGGATCACGCCGCCAGGCAGCTGTTGCGTGCTGGGGTCGTTCTGCACTTTCTCGTAGGTGCCGTAGTCGGCCACGTTGGTGGCCGACAGGCCACCGCCGTAGAGCCAGCCGGCCTGCTTGTAAATGGTGCCAATGGCGAGCACGTCCGGCACGTAGACGTTCTTGTTGAACTCGATGATCTCGTTGATGCGCGCTTCAACGAAGTTCAAGCGCTCCATGTTGATGGGCGCGCCGGCCGCGCCGTCGCCGTCGATGTTGATCGCGCAGGGCACGCCGCCCACCAGGTAGTTCGGGTGCGGGTTCTTGCCGCCAAAGATGGTGTGGATCTTCACCCACTCTTTTTGCAGATCCAGGGCTTCCAGGTAGTGCGTAACCGCCATCAGGTTGGCTTCGGCCGGCAACACATAGGCCTTGGAACCCCAGTAGCCGTTGGCAAAGGGGCCGAGCTGACCGCTCGCAACAAACTTCTTCAGACGGTTCTGCACGTCGCGGAAATAACCGGGCGAGGACATCGGGTGCGAGGGCGACACCAGGTGCTGCAGATCGCTGGTTTTCTTCGGGTCGGCGTTCAGGGCCGAGATCACGTCCACCCAGTCCAGCGCGTGCAGGTGGTAGAAGTGCACCGCGTGGTCGTGCACCTGCAGCGTCTTGGCCATGATTTCGCGGATGAGGTAGGCGTTGAGCGGAATCTGGATGCCCAGCGCATCCTCCACCGCGCGCACCGAGGCCAGCGCGTGGCAGCCGGTGCAAACGCCGCAGATGCGCTCCACAAAAGCCCAGGCGTCGCGCGGATCGCGGCCCTTGAGAATCACCTCCAGGCCGCGCCACATGGTGCCGGTGGACACCGCGTTGCGAATCACGTTGTTGCTGTCGAGGTTGACTTCGCAGCGCATGTGACCCTCGATGCGGGTCACGGGATCGACGACGATGCGTCGGCCGGTGTTGTCGAGCTTGAAGCCCTGTGTTTCGTAGACACCCATGATCTTTTCCTTGTTTTGTTTCAGGCGTTGGTGTTGGACTTTTCACGCGAGGTGTCGCGCGCCCGCTTGGCCACCGTGATGGCGGCGTGGGCTGCCACCGAAGCACCCACCACGGCCGCTGCCGTGCCGCCGATCTGGTCGGCGTTGGCTTCGATGCCGAAGGCGTGGATGTCGGTCAGGCGGTCGTAAAACGAGCCTTTGTCCCAGAAGCCATCTTCCGAGCAACCGATGCAGCCGTGACCGGCCTTGATGGGGAAGCTGGTGCCCTCGTTCCACTCCATGGTGGAGCAGGCGTTGTAGGTGGTCGGGCCCTTGCAGCCCACCTTGTAGAGGCAGTAACCGCGGCGCGCGGACTCGTCGTCCCAGGCCTCGACGAACTGACCGGCGTCAAAGTGCGGGCGGCGGTAGCACTTGTCGTGGATGCGCTGGCTGTAGAACATCTTCGGCCGGCCCTGGCGGTCCAGCTCGGGGATGCGGTCGAACGTCAGCATGTAGGTGATCACGCCCGTCATCACCTCGGGAATGGGCGGGCAGCCCGGCACCTTGATGATCGGCTTGTCGGTGATGACCTTGTGGATCGGCGTGGCCTGTGTCGGGTTGGGTTTGGCGGCCTGCACGCAGCCCCAGCTGGCACACGAACCCCAGGCGATGATGGCCTTGGCGTCCTTGGCCACCTTCTGCAGTTTTTCGAGAAAGGGCTTGCCCGACTGGATGCAGAACATGCCGTCTTCATTCAGCGGCGGATTCCCCTCCACGGCCAGGATGTACTGGCCTTTGTACTTCACAAGCAGCTCTTCCAGCAGCTCTTCAGCCTGATGGCCGGCGGCGGCCATCAGGGTGTCATCGTAGTCCAGCGAGATCATGGACAGCACCACGTCTTTGGCCAGCGGGTGCGCCGAACGGATGAACGCTTCGGTGCAGCAGGTGCACTCCAGCCCGTGCAGCCAGATCACCGGTGTGCGGGGCTTGTTCTCCATCGCGTAAGCAATTTGCGGGACAAACGCGGGTGCCAGCCCGAGCGAGGTGGCGGTGAGCGAGCAGTACTTCAGAAAGCTGCGGCGCGAGATGCCCTTGCGGCGCATCACCTCGTAAAAAGTTTCCATCATGGTTGTCTCCATAGGCTGGCGTGAATGGGGGCCGGCAATCGCCGGTGGGGCCACCTGATTCCATTGAACAAAAAGGCAGATGACCTACCGCTTGCAAAGCACAGGCCACCCAATGCCGGTCAAGGGAAAACACCTAATGCTTCATTTAAGTGTTTGATTTTTATCAATTTTTTTGATCAATTTGATCAGGAAAAACAAGCTCTGCCTGCGGCATGGAAGGTATGTTTCCATTTTTGAATACAAGATGTAATCGCAATATTCAGCTGATTTCCGCACACCGCCGTCGTTTGCGCGTTGCCCACAGAGGCCCAAGCCGAGGCCCGATCGGCCCCTTGCAGGCAGCGCGGCCCTGCACCCTGCGAGGCACCCTGACCGGGCCCAGGCGAAAAAAAACCAACCCCGAAGGGCTGGCTTGTGATTTCTGGCATCTCTCGGGACGCTGAAACAATTTTTTGAGTTGGACTGGGCTTGTCTCCTCGGTCCCCCGCGGTCACCAGCGGCATGCGCTGTTTGCGAGTGACGCGACTTTAAGCGCTCGCACCAGACTTGTGCATCGGGAGTTTCCCTTGGTTTCCTGGGGCTTTGGCACGGGAAATGCTGCGCACCGGGGATCGTTGGAACTGGAGCAAAAGATGTCGCAAAACGACGTATTGGCCGCGGCTGCGCACCTTCATGTGCAACTGCGCCGCAAAACCGGGCGGGTCACCGACACCGAATGGATGGCGAGCAACGCAGACTATGCGCACGCCATCGTGCGGTTTGCGCGGGAGAAAGCCGAAACCGACGGCCACGCCGAACTGCTGCCCCTGGCCCAGCGGCTGGAGACGCTGGTGGCGCAGATACAGCCCCGTGTGCGCCCACCGCTGATCGATACCGCGCAGCTGGGGTTGCGCCCCGAAACGGTGCCGTTGCAGCGCCCGGTGGAAGACCCGGACTGGAACGCCCAGGCACCGCCCGGCAGCAACGCGCGCGACGAGCTCAGCACACGCTACATCGGGCGCTTGCGTTAAACCCCTGCCAAGATCCAGCGCGCCGCCTTTTCCGCCACCATGAGCGTGGGGCTGTTGGTGTTGCCGCTGGTGATGGTGGGCATGACGCCAGCGTCCACCACACGCAAGCCCGCCACACCGCGCACGCGCAGGTGGCTGTCCACCACGGCCTGCGGGTCGCCCGCAAGTCCCATGCGCGTGGTGCCCACGGGGTGAAAAATGGTGCTGGCAATGTCGCCGGCCAGGCGGGCCAGTTCTTCATCGGTCTGGAACTGCACGCCCGGCCTGTATTCCTCGGGCTGGTAGCGGGCCAGCGCGGGCTGCGCCACGATGCGCCGGGTGACGCGCAGGCTGTCAGCGGCCACCTGGCGGTCTTCGGGCGTGCTGAGGTAGTTGGGCGCAATGGCGGGCGCGTCTTGCGGGCGCGGGCTGGTGATGTGCACATGGCCCCGGCTGGTGGGGTTGAGGTTGCACACGCTGGCGGTGAACGCGGGAAAACTGTGCAACGGCTCGCCAAAGGCGTCCAGGCTGAGCGGCTGCACGTGGTACTCGATGTTGGGCCAGGGCTGCGCCGGGTCGCTGCGGGTGAAGGCCCCGAGCTGGCTGGGCGCCATGCTCATGGGGCCGGTGCGTTTCAGGGCGTATTCGAGTCCGATCTTGGCCTTGCCCCAGAGCGAACTGGCCAGGGTGTTGAGCGTGGTGGCGCCCTGCACCTTGAACACGGTGCGGATCTGCAGGTGGTCTTGCAGGTTGGCGCCCACGCCGGGCAGATCGTGCTGCACGGCCACGCCGTGGCGCTGCAACAGCGCCGCCGGGCCAATGCCCGAGAGCTGCAAGATTTGAGGCGAATTGATGCTGCCCGCGCTCAACACCACCTCGCGCGCGGCGCGCACGCGCACCGCCTGGCCTTCGCGCACCAGCTCGGCGCCGACGCAGCGCAGTTCGCCGCTGGCCGCGCGCTGCAGGGTGAGGCGCTGCACCTGGGTTTCGGTCCACACGGTCAGGTTGGGGCGCCGCTGCGCCGGGCGCAAAAAGGCCTTGGACGCGTTCCAGCGCCAGCCGGCTTTCTGGTTCACCTCAAAGTAGCCCACGCCCTCGTTGTTGCCGGTGTTGAAGTCGGTGCTGGCGGGTACGCCGGCTTGCTGGGCGGCGGTGGCAAAGGCGTCGAGCAGGTCCCAGCGCAGGCGCTGCTTTTCAATGCGCCACTCGCCGGTGCTGCCGCGGTGTTTGTGGCCGTGCAGGGCGGCAAACGCGGGGTCGCTGGCGTTTTGCAGGTCCAGGCGGTGGTGGTCTTCGTGCGCCATGAAATCGGGCAGGCAGCGGTCCCAGCGCCAGTCGTCGTCGCCGGTGAGCTGGGCCCACTGGTCGTAGTCGCGGGCCTGGCCGCGCATGTAAATCATGCCGTTGATGCTGGAGCAGCCGCCCAGCGTTTTGCCGCGCGGGTAGCGCAGGCGGCGGCCGTTGAGCCCGGGGTCGGGCTGGGTTTCGTACAGCCAGTCGGTGCGCGGGTTGCCAATGCAATACAGGTAGCCCACGGGAATGTGGATCCAGTGGTAGTCGTCTCGGCGGCCGGCTTCCACCAGCAGCACGCGGTTGGCCGGGTTGGCGCTGAGCCGGTTGGCCAGCAGGCAGCCGGCGGTGCCGGCACCGATGACGATGAAGTCGAAGGTGGTGTCGCTCATGTTGTGGGGGGTGGTTGCGTTTGCGGTGGACATCTACGGGGTGGGGATTTGGTCGTCGGGCAGGGCAAAGTCGCCGCGCTGGTAGGCCGCCACCACCGCTTCGGCCTCGGCCATGCGGTGCGCGGGCACCATCACCCGCACCGGTATGGCGCTGGCCAGCAGCGAGTGGGTTTGCACCAGGTGGGCGTCGGCCACCACCGCGGGCACGCCGCCGGCTTGCAGGCAGCCGCGCAGCAAATAAGCCTCGGTGGGGCTGAAAAAGGTCACCAGCGTTTGCCAGTCGCCTTCGGCCGGGTCGTAGGGGCTGTCGCCGTGCATGGGTCTCCGATCGTTATTTGCGGGGCTCATGGTCTTGCGCCATCTGGGCCGGAAGTGTGAAAGCATTTTGGCCAAAAATCCAATGAATTTGTGCAGCGACCGCCATAAGCTTGGCAAATAATGGGTGCCATGACGAAGCCCGAAACCCAACGCCCCGCCCTGCCCGCGGTGGAGCCGCAAACGCTGCGCGCCTTTGCCGCGGTGGCGCGCGAAGGCAATGTGTCGCGTGCGGCCCAGCGCCTGCACCTGAGTCAGCCGGCGGTGAGCCTGCAGCTGAAAACCCTGAGCGAAGCCACCGGGCTGCTGCTGTTTGTCCGCACACCGCAGGGAATGGCGCTGACCCAGGACGGCGCGGCCCTGCTGCCCCTGGCCGACAAGGCGCTGGCCGCCCTGGCCGACTTTGGCCAGGCCGCTGCGGCGCTGCACACCACGGTGCGCGGCACGCTGCGCATCGGCACCATCCTCGACCCGGAGTTCACCCGCCTGGGTGCCTTTTTGAAGCAGCTGGTGGAAACCAGCCCGCAGGTGGGCACCGAGCTGAGCCAGAGCATGAGCGGCGATGTGCTGGCGCGCCTGGCGCGCCGCGAGCTGGACGTGGGCTTTTTTCTGGACCTGCCACAAGACCCGCTGGACGCCACCTACCGGCTGCGCCCGCTCACCCGCTTCACCTACCGCGTGCTGGCGCCGGCAGGCTGGGGGCCGCAGGTGCGCGGCAAAGACTGGAAGGCGCTCGCCGCCCTGCCCTGGCTGGCCACCCCGCCCGCCAGCGCGCACCACCGGCTGCAGCGCCGCGTGTTTGGCCCCGGTTCACTCACCGGCCTGGAGCCCCGGCGCGTGGCGCTGGTGGACCAGGAAGCGTCCATGCTGGACCTGGTGAAAAGCGGTGTGGGCCTGAGCCTGGTGCGCGACTCGATTGCCATGCGCGAAGCACAGGCGCGCGGCCTGGTGGTGGCCGACCAGGTGGCGCTGGAGTGCGACCTCAGCTTCATCTGCCTGGCCGAGCGGGCCGGCGAACCGGTGCTGGCCAGCGCCTGGGCCGCGCTGGACGCGGTGTGGGGTTGAAGGGTTGAAGGGTTGAGCAGGCTTTCCTTGCACCTTACTCAACGGCGACCGGGTGCTGCCGCGGCCAGCTGCTCACAGCGCGCCGCATCCAGCGGCTGCCCGGCCTCGCGAAAGCGCGCGGCGGCGGCCGCAAACCGGGCCACGGCGTCGTCTGCGCTGTCGCCACGGGCAGCGGCCAGGTGGCCGCGCACCTCGTCGTGCGCGGCGTACCACGCCGGCAGGCGCATCACCACGTTGGCGAGGTAGGCGCATTGGGCTTCGTGCTGACTGGCCAGCGTCAGCTCACCGGCGCGGGCGGCGGCAATGGCGGCGGGCACGGCAAAGGTGATACGGCAGCCGGGGCAGGTTTCCAGCGGGCCACGCACCGACACGCTGGCGTCTTCCATCACATGCAACGCCGCAGCCGGGTCGTCGGCGTGCAGGTTGATGCGGGTGCCGTAAATGCGGTCCAGCAAGTGAAAGCCGATGTCGGTCTGGCGCGCCACGTCCAGGGCTTCATCAATCAGGGCCTGAGCCTCGTCGCGTCGGCCTTCGTGCAGCGCCACCTCGGCCAGCCGCTGCAGCGACAGCGCTTCGCCCACCGACCCGCCAATGGCGCGGTGCAGGCGGGCGCCCTCGCGCAGGTGCAGCCGCGCGGCCGACAGGTCGCCCGCCAGCCACTCGGCTTCGCCGCGCAGCGTGACACCAAAGGCATGGCCGCGCGCGGCGCCCAGCCGCTGTGCTTCGGTGGACAGGGCGCAGGCAAATTCGATCACGTCGGCGTAGGGCCGTGCGCCGTACAGAAAGCGCTGCGTGATGCAGAGGTGACCGTCAAACACCCGCAGCGCCAGGTGCGGTACAGCGCAGGTTTCCTGCAAGTCGGCCCACACGCTGCGGTGCAACTCACCGCGGGCGTGCGCCGCCGCAGCCTGCGCCCACGATGCGATCACCAGCGCCGTGGTGTCGCCCGATTCGAGCGCCAGCCGGCGCGCCACGGCAGCCTTGGCGGTACCCATGGCGGGGTCGGCCACCCCCAGCGCGGCGGCGCCGCTGTAGGCCAGGGCTTCGCTCAGAAGGCCGTCCACCGAGGTGGGACGCACGCCCTGCAGCGCCAGCAGCGCGCCTTTCGGGTCGCCCTGCTTCACCTGCGCCAGGGCGGCCTTGGCCCGCAGATTGTGGCTGTCGGGTTCACCGGCCGCGTCCGCCGCGAGCCGGTAGGCGGCCATGGCAGCGGGGTCGCCCATGGCGTCCAGCGCTTCAGCGCGCAGTTGCAGCGCCTCGGCGTGGTCCGGCTGCAAAACCAGCAAGGGTTTGAGATGGTTCAGGGCGTCGCTGAAGGCGGCCAGCCGCACGGCCTCGCGGGCGGCGGCCACTTGCCAGGGCACGGCGTTGCGCGGCTGGCCACCTTCCAGCCAGTGGCGGGCCACGCGGGCCGGTACGGCGTCCATCTCGGCCAGTTGCGCGGCCATCTGCCGGTGCATGGGCTGGCGGCGGTGGGGCGGCACCTGGTCCATCAGGGCCTGGCGGACCAGACCGTGCCGAAAACGGTAGCGCCCGTCGGCCACCACCAGCACGCCAGCATCCAGCGCGCCATCCAGCGCCGCAAGACCGGGCACCTCGGCCAGCACCGCCAGCGCCTCCACCGTGCGCACATCCAGCTCGTCGCCACCCAGCGCCAGCCAGCGCAGCAAGGCCAAGGCATCGGCGGGCACGTCGCACAGCCGCGCGGTGATGGCCTCGGCGCTGCTGCCTGGTAGCCGTCCGTGGTGGCCCGGCGCGGCGCAGCGGGCGAGCTCGATCACGGCAAACGGGTTCCCTTCGGCGGCCTGCACGATCCGGGACAGCACCTCGTCGGGCAGCGGCGCGGGCCGCGCCTGCAGGGCAAGACGGCGACCATCGTCGTCGTCCAGCGGCTCCAGATCGATCGTCTGCAGCACGCCCGCACGCTGCAGCCGCGACACGGCCTGCGCCAATGCCGCGGCCGCGGCCAGCGGCCGTGTGGCCAGCAGCAAGCACACCGGCGCCCCCGCGATCGCCAGTTGCATCAGGACATCGACATCGGCGTCGTCCAGGCGGTGAGCGTCGTCCACCAGCAACAAGACGGGGGCGCCGGGCGCAGCCGCCAGCAGCAGGCGCCGCAGGGCACCCACCACCTGGTGGCGACCCAGCGGTCCGAGTGGTGCATGGGCCGGTGCGGCCAAAGCGCTGAGCTGCGCGAGCACGGTGCGGGCCGGCGCGCCGATGCGGTCCAGCACCGCACGGTCGTCCAGGATCAGGCGCTCGGCGAGGGACGCCACGACTTCACAGGTTCGGCCACTCCCGGCGGCATCGATACGCAGCGCGGTCCAGCCGCGCCTGCGGGCCTGGACCTCGATCTCGCGGCACAACGCGCTCTTGCCCATGCCGGCCGACCCGCGCAGCACGATGCCGGCCGGTCGCTCGGTGGCCGGCATGCCCAGCCACGCCGCCACCTGGGCCAGCACCGGCCCCCGGCCCACCAACGTGGGGCCCACGGCCTGCAAGCCGGCCACACACCGCTCGTACAAAGCCTCGGTCTGCGCTTCGGGCGACACGCCCAGCGTGTGCTGCAGCGCTTCGCGCAATTGCGCGTACCAACGCACCGCCGCGGCGCGGTTGCCCGCGGCCAGTTCGCGCTGCATCAGCGCGCGGTGGGCGGGCTCGTCGGTGGGATCCTGCTGCGCCAGTCGCTCCCACTGGGCGCTCGCGCGCAACAGCTCCAGGAAGCGCGCCTGCAGGCGTTCACGGGCCGGCTCGGTCCAGGCCTCGTAGCGGGCACCGGGCAGCAGGTCGCCCGCGTAGTGGCCTGCGGCATCGGCGCAGGCCGTGGCATCGCGCAAACCCAGCGCCGCCAGGGCGCGCTGCTCGAACGCATCGGCATCGACGCTCAACGGGCGGTCGGGCCACAGCACCAGTTCACCGGCCTGCAACACCAGACTGTCGTGCCGGCCCAGCGCCTGCCGGGCATGGTGCACGGCCTTGCGCAGGTTCGCTGCAGCGGCTTCGGGTTCCAGCTGCGGCCACAAGCTGTCCATGATCAGGTCGCGGTGCAGGCGGTGGCGTGCTTGCAGGCTCAGCAGTTGCACCAGCTGCATGGCGCGCAGGCTGGGCCAGCGGTCGGCAGCGATCTCGACGCCATCGACCGCCACGGCGAAACGCCCCAGCAAACGCACCTCCAGCGGGACTGGTTCCATCATGTCCATGACCCGCAGTGTGCGGCGCCCGACCGCACTCCGCAAGTGCCGGCGGTCCGAGGAACGTTTGAGGAACAGGGCCGGTACATGCTCCATGACGGCAGGTCAAACCCGACCTGCCGTACCGTTCAGGAGCACATCATGACCACGACCCATCTGGATGTTCACTCGCCCGGCAACGGACACGCGGCACTGACCTTGCCGCAACCGCTGTCGCCCGAGGCGCTGCTGCAACTGGAGCAGGCGCTGGCCAGCGCGCTGGGGCAGTTGCACCACGAAGTCTGCATCCACAGCAGCGACCCCGGCCAACTGGAGTACGCCTCATGGCTGCACCAACTGCGTTCGCCAGTCCCTTGAGCAACCGGGGCAGGCATCCCTTCACCGCTTCACCAAAGGAGAGCACCATGAGTCAGGACACGGCTACTTTGTACGATCGCCTCGGCCGCCACGAGGGCATCACGCGCATCACCCGCGAGCTGATCAAGAACCACATGGCGAACCCGCTCGTCAACATCCGCTACGCACAGGTCGACGACATGAACCGCCTGGAGCGCAACGTGATCGATTTCTTCTGCATGGGCGCGGGTGGCCCCGAGACCTATGGCGGCAAAGACATGCTGAGCACGCACCGGGGCATGAACATCAGCGAGCAGGAGTTTGTGACCGTGATCGACGATGCCATGGCGGCGCTGGAGACCTGTGGCATCGACCTTCCGGTGCGCAACGAAGTGCTCGCCATCCTGTGGTCGCTGAAGGGTGAGGTGGTGCGCGTCTGAGGGGCCCGCTCAGCGCGCCACGGTGCGGCCGTTGTCGTCTGACAGCACAATCTCGACGCGGCGGTTCATCTGGCGGCCGGCGGCGGTTTCGTTGCCGCTCACGGGCGAGGCCTTGCCATAGCCGCGGGCGGTCACGCGCGCGCTGTCGATGCCCTGGCGCATCAGCGCGGTGCGCACGGCGTCGGCGCGCTGGCCCGACAAGGCCAGGTTGTGGCTGTCGCTGCCGGTGCTGTCGGTAAAGCCTTCCACCAGCACCGTGCGTTGCGGGAACTCTTTGAGCACCGCCACCAGCTGGTCGACCATGCGCAGGCCGCCGGGCTTGAGTTCGGCGCGGTTGACGTCAAACAACACATCGCCCAGCGTGACCACCAGGCCGCGCGGGGTTTGCTTGGCGTTGAGTTCCTTCAGCTGGGTTTCGAGCAGGCGGTTGCGCTCCATGGCCAGCTGGGTCTGCTGCTGGGCCTGGGCCGACTCGTTGCGTGCCATCTCGGTGCTGCGCTGGGCGGCGGCGGCGTTCAGCTGCGCGGTGGTGGCGGCCTGCTGGGCCACGGTGGCGCTGCGCTGGGCGGCATCGGCTTCCTGGGTGCGGGCCTGCAACTGCACCTGGGTGCGGTCGGCACCCGCGCTGGCCACCATAGTTTCAGCGGTTTTCATGTTCATGGTTTCGCGCACGATGGCCACGCGCTGTGACGCCAGGTAGGCGAGGTGGTTGACCTGTGCTTCGTCTTCCTTGCTGCTCCAGGCGGTGTTGGCCTTGTTCATGGCGTCGCTGGCCAGTTTCATGTCGGAGCCGGCGTTGTTCTGGGCACGCGGGTCGGCTGTCACGGCGCGGTATTCGGTGCGCGCCTGCTCCAGCTGGGCATTGCCCTTGGGCACGCTGCTACAGCCCGCCAACACAGCCAGGGCAACGGCAGACAGAGCGATCAGATGGGAAGTTTTCATGGGATTCTTTCGGATGAGGATGCGGGGCGGCGTGGCGTGTGAACGGCGCTTTACTGGGCGGCTCGCTCAAGTTCCTGACGCAGCACCCGGTTGCCTTCACGCAGTTCGGTGGCGGCTTTGGCGGCCTGGACGTTGCGGGCCTTGGCCTCGGCCAGACGAGCATCCACCTGCGCGGCCTCGGCCAGCATCCGGGCGCGTTCAAACTTTTCTTCCACCATGGAGGCATTGGCCCGGGCCAGCTTGTCGCGTGCCATGGCCATTTCGGTCGGTGCCAGCGCCACGGCGCCCGCCCGCTCGGCGCTGGCCACGGCAGCGGTGCTCAGGGCCATCTGCTCGGTGGGTGCCGGAAAGCTGGCGCAGCCGATTTGCAGCGCTGCGGCCACCAGCGCCACCAAAGGCAGCCAGGGCAGCGTGCGGCGGGCGGTGGTGGGCTGGGAGGCAGCTGTTTTGGAAAAGGCGTTCATGGTGGGGTGCTCCGTGGCCATCAAATAAGGGGGTGGGTTTCGGTTGCGGATGGCCCGCGGCGTCAAGGAAACCCACCGCTGCAGCTTGCGCGCTGCGGGCGCCCGCGTCGGTGCTGTGGCGCACATAGGCCAGCCTGTTTGACAACACCCCGCTGCAGACGCACTGGCGTGTGCCAGCGCACAGACGCGCGCATGCACGCCGTTTACAAAGGGTTGGTGCGGTGAAGGTTTTCTTCGCCCCCAACCAAAGGACACACATGAACTGGGACACCATTCAAGGCAACTGGAAACAGGTCACAGGCCAGGCCAAGCAGCAATGGGGCAAGCTGACGGACGACGACCTGCAAGTCGTCGCAGGCCACCGCGATCAATTGGCGGGCAAGCTACAGGAGCGCTACGGGATCGCCAAAGACGAAGCGGAAAAGCAGCTCAAGGCATGGGAAGAGCAGGCCACAGAGGCTTGGTTCACAACAGCAGAAACCCCTGCAGCCGACAAGTCAGCGCCAGCCGACAAGGCTTGAGTCCAGGCAAGAACAGGTGGTGCGCCGCGGGTTGACCACCGACCCGAAAGCCCACCGCCATCCGGCCGCGCCGGCAACAGCAAGGCACCCTAAGCCAAGCACCGCCCGGGGCTCAAAGCTGCGGAGGCAGCAAGCGGTCGTACTCGGTCTTCACCAATTGGTAGCACTCGCATGTGCGCTGCTCCAGGCCCGGCCGGTCCAGCACACTGATGTGGCCTCGCGCGTACCGGATGAGTCCCGCCTTTTGCAAATTGAGCGCAGCCTCGGTCACGCCCTCGCGGCGCACGCCCAGCATGTTGGCAATCAGTTCCTGGGTCATCACCAGGTCGTTGCCAGGCAGGCGGTCCAGGCTTAGCAGCAGCCTGCGGCACAGCTGCTGGTCCAGCGAGTGGTGGCGGTTGCACACCGCGGTTTGCGTCATCTGGGTGATGAGCGCCTGGGTGTAGCGCAGCAGCAAATGCATCACGGGGCCGGAGCGAGCAGACTCGTCCTTGAGAGCGCTGGCCCGCAAGCGAAAGCCCTTGCCCGCGCTCTGCACCACCGCCCGGCTGGGGGTAGAGCCGCCACCCATGAAGACAGAAATACCCACCATGCCTTCGTGACCCACCACGGCAATTTCTGCTGACGCCCCACTTTCCAGCACGCAGAGCAGCGAGACGATCGCGTTGCTGGGAAAGTACACGTGGCCCATGGTGCTGCCCGACTCGTACAGCACCATGCCCAGCGGTAAATCCACCAGCTCCATCTGGGGTTGCCAGCGCAGCCATTCCGCGTCGGGCAGGGCGTCGAGCAGCTGGTTCCCGCAGGTTGGTCTGGTGGTGGTCAAGCGTGTCCTTAATTCGGCGTGTGTTTGAGAGTCGACATGCAACAAACGGTGGAGTTTTTCACGCGCATGAGCCCTCGTCTGTTCGGTATAGCACACAAGCCCAAACAAAGCGGGTAAGCGCCACCGCGTTACGCAGCGATACAAGCCGGGTGTGCGCGCCAGCGAACAGACGCGCCTACCGTGGGCGCATAACGTGGACCTGTCACCTGGTTTTTCAACCGCCCAAGCGCCCGTGGCGCCGCGCGGTTTGAAGGCCAGGCCCCGCCACGCGGTCACGCCCAAGGAACCCCATGTCACACACCACCACACCCGCACGCTTTCACTGGAAAGCCCTCGCCACCGGCCTCACCGCCGTGGCGGCCCTCACGCTGGCAGGCTGCGCCGCACCCTACCGGAGCTACGACCAGCCGGTGGTGCAAGCCGCCCCGGCCACGGTGTACACCTACCCCAGCCAGCAGGCACCCACGCGGGACTACCGCCGCCGCAGCAACGAGCAGCTGTACCAGGCCGACGTGTTGTCGGTGCGCGCCGTGATGGGCGCCACCGAACAGCGCTGCTGGATCGAGCGCGAAGAAGTGCAGCTGGACCGCCCGGCAACCAACGTGCCCGGCGCGCTGATTGGCGCGGTGATTGGTGGCGTGCTGGGCCACCAGGTGGGTGGCGGCAGCGGGCGCGACCTGGCCACCGTGGGCGGCGTGGTGGCGGGTGCGGCCATTGGCTCCACCGTGGGCACCGACCGCTACGGCAACACCGTGAGCACACAAGACGTGCAGCGCTGCGCCAACGAACCCTACCTCAACGCGCCCGCTTACTGGGATGTGACCTACACCTTCCGCGGTATCACGCACCGCGCACAGATGACATCGGCGCCCGGACGCACCATCACGGTGAACGGCGCGGGCGAACCGCGCACCTGAGCTGCAGCGGACACCGCGGGCCATTGAAACTATTTACGCTGCGTGGGTCTCACGATCCACGCGGCTTTTTTTTGCCCATCCATTCACAGGAGAACCCCCATGCTCAAGAACAAAGTGGTTTTGATCACCGGTGCCGCTTCAGGCATTGGTCGCGCCGTGGCGCTGACCTGTGCGCGCGAAGGCGCTGCGCTGCTGATCTCGGACCGGGACGACGCCGGCCTGCAAGAAACCGCCGCGCTGGTGCGCGCGGTGGGCAGCGAGGTGCTGACCGTGACCGCCGACGTGGGCAACCCCGCCGACTGCCAGAACCTGGTGGACCGCTGCTGCGCCCACTTTGGGCGGCTGGACGTGGCGGCGAACAACGCCGGCATTGGCGGCCCCAGCGCCCGCACGGCGGACTACCCGCTGGATGGCTGGGCGCAGGTGATTCAAGTGAACCTTTCGGGGGTTTTCTACGGCATGAAATACCAGATCGAGGCCATGCTGCGCACCGGCGGCGGCGCCATTGTGAACATCACGTCCATCCTGGGCGCGGTGGGCTTTGCTTCAGCGCCGGCCTACGCGGCGGCCAAACACGGCGTGGTGGGCCTCACGCAAACCGCTGCGCTGGAATACGGGGTCGAGGGCGTTCGCGTCAATGCGGTGGGGCCTGGGTTCATTCAAACGCCCATGATCGCGGCGCTGGACCAAGACCCTGCCGTGCACGACATGCTGGTGGCGGCCCACCCCATTGGGCGCCTGGGCGAGCCCGCCGAGGTGGCCGAGCTGGTGGTGTGGCTGGCATCCAGCCGCGCGTCGTTTGTGACCGGGGCCTACTACCCGGTGGACGGCGGCTACCTGGCCCGCTGAGCAGGCTGCCAAGCGGGCCGACGGGTCGGGATTCAACCCAGAATTTCGACCCCGAAGCCCCGATAACCCACAAAGTTGCAGGCAGCGTCAAACATGGGGGTGCCGCTCACGCGGTACTCTTTTTTCACGCCGTTGGGAAACAAACGGCTCAGGCGCACATCCAGAAACGGCGTGCGGGCGGTGATGCGGTCTTGCAGTGCCTGGCGCTGGGCTTCGTCCCAGCCGTCTTCAGCGGGTGCAGCAGCGGCGCCCTCGGCACCGTCAACGCTGTCCACCAGCGCATCCACACGGATACCCAGCATCTCCAGCACCGGGCCTGACACCTTGGTGAAATGCCCTGCGCTGTCTTGCTCCCAATACCAGTCGGTGGCCAGCTCGGTCAGGCTGCGGTAGCGCGCTTCGCTCTCGCGCAGCTCGGCGGTGCGCTCCAGCACCTCGGCTTCCAGCAGCTTGTTCTGGTTGGCCAGGCGCTGGTACAGCAAGCGCACTTCCACCAGGTTGTGGATGCGCGTTTTCACCTCGACCAGGTCGAACGGTTTGCTCACAAAGTCTTTGGCGCCGGCTTGCAGCGCACGCACCTTGTGGCCTGGCTGGGCCGTGATCACCAGCACCGGCACGTAATCGTTGGCGTTGTTGGCCTTCAGGCCTTCCAGCACCTGAAAGCCGTCCATCACCGGCATTTGCAGGTCCAGCAAGATCAGGTCAAACGGCTGGCGGCGGTGCAGCGCGCACACGGTGGTGGGGTCTTGCGTGCTGGTCACCTGGGTGTAGCCGGCTGCGGCCAGCATCTCTTCAAGCAGGAGCACATTGGCCGCCTGGTCGTCCACGATGAGAATGCGGGCGTTGAACAGGTCCTGGGCGGCTATCGTCATGCGGGTTCCTTGGTGAGCGCGGTGCCGCGGTCGGTCTGGGCAAATGCAAGCGCCTGGTCCAGCGCCTCCATGAACTGGTTGACCTGGATCGGCTTGGTGATGTAGTTAAAAAACCCGGCGGACATGGCGCGCGCAATGTCGCGAGGCACCGCGTTGGCGCTCAGCGCAATGATCGGAATGTGGGCGGTGCTGGGGTCGGCGCGCAAAATTTTCATGGCCTCCACCCCGCTGATGCCAGGCAGGTTGATGTCCATCAAAATCACCTCGGGCTGGTAGACCCGGGCAAATTCAATGCCCACGCTGGCGTCTGCCGCGCCCAGCAGCCGCAGGTCGGGGCGGCGCGCCACGATCAGCTCCACCAGCTCCAGGTTGGCCGGGTTGTCTTCCACATACAGCACGGTGTGTTGCGGGGCGCCCAGGGGCGCTTCGGTGCGCGGCACGTCCAGCACCAGGGCGTCGCTGGCCAGCGACTGCGGCGCGGCCGTGAGCGGCATTTCAACCCAGAACACACTGCCCACGCCGGGCGTGCTTTCCACACCAATCAAACCACCCATGAGCTCTACCAGGCGCTTGGTCACCACCAGGCCAATGCCGGTGCCCTCTTCCCCGCCAGACTCTTGCCCCAGCCGGTTGAACGGCTGAAACAGTTGGCCCAGCTGCTCGGTGGTGAGGCCGGGGCCGGTGTCGCGCACGCTGATGCGCACACGCTCTTGTGCACTCAGGGTGCAGACCACCGTCACATGCCCGCCGGACTGGTTGTATTTGATGGCGTTGAACAGGAGGTTGATCAGCACCTGCTTCAAGCGCGTGCGGTCGGCCTTGACGAAACGCGGTGCTTCCAACCGGGCAAACGTCATGCCAATACCGCGCTGGCGCGCCTGGTCTTCCACCATGGCGCGGCACTCAAGCAGCACCTCGGCCAGCGACACCGGCTCGCCCGACAGGCTCATGGTGCCGGACTCGATCAGGGCCAGGTCAAGAATTTCGTTGATCAGGTCCAGCAGGTACCAGCCGGCTTTCAGAATTTGGTTGATGCCCCGCTTTTGCGTGGGCGTGGGTGCGGGCGTGCCCGACTCGACCAGCTGCGCAAAACCCAGGATCGCGTTGAGCGGCGTGCGCAGCTCGTGGCTCATGCTGGAGATGAAGTCGGTCTTGGCGCGGTTGGCGTCTTCGGCGGCCACCAGGGCTTCGTTGAGCTGCAGTTCGACCCGCTTGCGCACCGAGTTGTCGGTGCCGATCAGCAGGTAGCCGATAAGGTCGGCATGGTCGTCGCGCAGCGCGGTGATGGACACGATGGCCGGGAACGAGCTGCCGTCTTTGCGGATGTAGGTGAGCTCGTAAATGTCCTCCATGCCGCGAGAGGCTTTGAAGGCCAGCGCCTCGAAGCCGGGCGCAATGGGCGTGTCGAGCTCCTCGCTCAGCTGCAAGGCCCGTGCACGCACCTCTTCGGGGTCGTGCATGTCGCTGGGCCGGATCAGGTTGACCACCTCGTCTGCCCGGTAGCCCAGCATGTGCTCGGCGCCCACGTTGAACAGCTGGATGATGCCTTTCTCGTCGGTCGCGATGATCGAAAAGTTGGGACTGGTCAGGATCGCGTTTTGCAACGCGCCGGCCTTCAGCAAGGCGCTGCGCCGGTCTTGCTCGGTGGTGTCTGGGCGGTGTGGTGTGTCTGGCATGTTAGTTGGGGGGACAGTGCAACCCCGGGGAAACGGGCGCAACGGCGCACCCTACCCCTGGTGGGTGGGCGGCGTCTGTGCGCCAGCCCACATAAGCCCCTTACAGCGGCTTGCGCCCGCTGATGATCCGCAACAAGACCACGACCACGGCAATCACCAGCAGCACATGGACAAAACCGCCCATGGTGGTGGAGGTGACGAGGCCCAGCAGCCACAAAATAAGCAGCACGACGGCGATGGTGTAAAGCATGGGATGACTCCGGTTTCATGGATTGGAGGGCCTGCCGCGTTGGCGCCAGCGGACCCAGAACACAGTGGCCGCGGCGAGCGCGACCGAGATCAGCACGGTTTTGGGGCGGCGGCGCAGCACCGACACCGCCGTACCCAGCACCAGCACTTGCAAAGCCGGGGTGGTGCCGTCAGACGACTTGCGCTGCCAGGCACGCACCGCCGCGCCCAGCGCCAGCGCAGCCAGCGGGTGGTTACGCCAGCGGCTGAGCCAGGGCAGGCTGGCCAGGGCCGCCAAGCCAAGGCTTGGGGCAGCGCTGCGGGTCTCGCGGTCGTGGTCGAGCCAGCCGGCCAGCTGCGCCCGGCTCAGGGTCAGCCGCTCACTGGCTGCGCTGGGCACCAGCGGCGGCACGGCCGCTCGCGCGGGTGCCGCTGCAGCGCCTGGCGTGTGCGGTGCGCTCATGCGGCGCCCGTGCGGCGCAGCAGCGCCAGGTCTTCGGCCAGTTGCAGGCGCAGGGTGGCAAACGATTCGCCGGGGTCGCGGTTTTGGCCGGCCCACACGCACACCCCACCCACCACAGCAGGCACCAGCGGGGTGAGCACAAAGACCCACAGGCTGCGCGCCACCGCTTCGGGCAAGGCAGCCCAAAGCAGCACCGCCACGCCCACCAGCACCGCAGCCACCACCAGCAAAGCCGCACCGGCCGCCTGGAGAACCACCCGCCGCTGCAGGCGAGCGCTGCTCACCGCCAGCGCTTCAGACAACAAGCCCGCATAGGCACCCGCGTGCTCTGCCAGCAGCTGGGGCTGCGCCGCAGCCAGACGAAACACCGGGTGGATCATGCGAGCGTGCCCTGCTTTCAGCGACCCGAGCCGCTGTGCTTGCTGAGCAAGGCCACCAGACCCATGAGGGCTGCGCCCACGGCAGCCGCCATGAGCACCGACTTGACCGGCTCGTGCTGGATGTAGGTGGTGGTGATGTCTTTGGCGTGCGCCGATTTCTCGCGCAGTTGGCCGGCACCGTCGCGCATGGCGTCCATGCCGCGGTGGGCCAGCGTCTCGGTGTCGTGGGCGAACTGCTTGAGCGCAGCGCTGGTGTGCGAGCGCGCGCCGTCCAGGCTTTCGGCCATGCGGTCGATGCCTTGGTGGGCTGCACGCTCGGTGCTGTTGGCCGACGAACGGGCCACGGCTGCGGCGTCGTCGCTCAGGGTTTGAATAGGGGTGCTCATAGCGTGCTTTCGAAAGGGAATGGGGGAGTCAGGCCCGCGCAGTGGCTGGGCGGGCCTGCTGGGCCGCTGGCTTATTTCTTGGTGTCAATCTGGTTGCCGATGAGGCCACCAATGGCCGCGCCGCCCAGGGTGCCGATGGTGCTGCCACCGGTCAGCACAGCGCCGCCGACCGCGCCCACGCCAGCGCCCACGGCGGTGTTCTGGTCTTGGCGCGACATGTTGCTGCAAGCTCCCAGGCCCAGGGCCAGGACGAGTGCGGCGGCCAGGGCAAGGCCGCGGGGAAGGGTTTGTGTGTGTGTGTTCATGGAGAGACCTCGAATCTAAATAGGGGGAGAAACCGCGTGGCGCCGGGTGTGGCGCCCAAGGCGGGTTACTTCAGGCGCATGTCGTTCTTGATCGAGCGCACGCCGCTGATGGCCTGCGTCACAGCCACGGCCTTGTTGATGTCGGCCTGGGTGCCGACGAAGCCGCTCAGCTGCACAGCGCCTTTGAAGGTTTCGACGTTGATCTCGGCCGACTTCAGGGTGGGCTCGTTGAAGATGGCGGCCTTCACCTTGGTGGTGATGGCGGTGTCGTCCATGTACTGGCCGGTGCTTTCTTGCGTGGCGCTGGAAGCGCAGCCGCCCAGCGTGGTGAAGGCAGCAGCAACGAGCAAGAGGATGGAGAAACGGTGGTTGATACGCATGGTGAACTTTCTTTGAAGGTTGAACGAACGGCGCAACCCAGGGGCAGCACCGCATGGCACACCAGTTGAGTTCCCAGCGCCAATGGATGGACCTTAGGGCTTGGTGCACGGCGCGTCTGTGCGCTGGCGCACGCAGGCCGAAGCGCGCAGGCGCAGGCGCAGGCCAGCCTGCCGGGGCTGGCCTGCAGGCTTGGAGCATTGAAAAAAAGCGACCAGCTGCGCGCAGCTGGCTCAACGGGCCTGGGTCTGGCCGGTCAGACCAATTGCGCTTCGAGGGCTTGCACCTGCTGGCGCAGCGCGGCGTTTTCGGCCTGCAGCGTGGCCACCTGTCGTTGCAGGGCCTGCACCGCGTCGGGCGCGTCGGTGTCCACCGGGGTGGTGGCTTCGGGTGCTGCGTCTTCGTGCGGTTTGCGCTTGGCCTCGCGCACGCGCTTGGCGGCCAGCTTCAGCTCGTCTTTGCCGGCGTGGGCGGCGGCCACTTGTTCGTCAGCGGGCAAAGAAGCCACGGCGGCGGCGGTGTTGAGCGAAATGGTGCCCGACTTCACCGCCGCCACCAGCTCGGGCGCGGCTTGCTTCTGGATCTTTTCAATCGCCACCACCTGGCTGCTGCTGAGGCGCGCGGCACGGGCAATGGCTTCGCGGCTCTTGAGCGCGTCGGGCTCGGGCGCACCCGGTGCGGCGGGCGCAACGGCCTCGCCTACGGTGCTGTCGGTGCGCTCAGCGCTGGCCGCTGCCTGGGTGCGCACGCGGCGTTCGGCCATGATCTCGCGCTGGCGCAAGGCCAGCACCCCGCGCTGGAAATCGGACACGCTGCGCCGCCCCAGGTGCTGGCCAATCATCCACAGGTGCACGTCTTCCATGGAACGAAACAGCGTGTTCTGCACGGTCTGAAACGGCAGCCCGTGTTTCTGGCAAATGCTGTAGCGGTTGTGGCCGTCCACCAGCGTGTCGCCCCACAGCACCAGCGCATCGCGGCAACCCTCGGCCAGGATGCTGCGCTCCAGCGCCTCGTATTCGTCCGGGGTCAGGGGGTCGATATAGGCTTTGAGTTCTTCGTTGACGGCGATGTGCATGGCAAGCGGTCCAGGGTGCGGGATACGGGGAAAGGGGTGCCATTCTATGTGCCGGCGACAATGCCCTGATTCCCCCCTCCAGCCCCTTTTCAGAGCACGTTTTCACCCCATGAGCCGCATCACTTTTGAACTCCCCGAGCGCTTTGTCTTTGCCACCGACATGCAGATCTACATCAGCCATGTGAACCAGGGCGGCCACCTGGACAACGCGCAGCTGCTGACGCTGGTGTCAGAGGCGCGGGTGCGGTTTTTCCGCTGGCTGGGCTACACCGAAGGCAATGTGGCCGGGAGCCCCATCGTGGTGGGGGACCTCGTGGCGCAATACAAGTCCGAGGCGTTTCACGGCGAAACCCTGCGCGTGGACATGGTGCCCGCCGACTTCAACCGCTACGGCTTCGACCTGGTGTTTCGCATGTCCGAACTGAGCCAGGGCCGCGAGGTGGCGCGCGGCAAAGTGGGCGTGGTGTTTGTGAACAAGGCCGACCGCAAGGTCGCGCCGGTGCCTGAGGCCTTTCAGCAGCGTCTGCGCGAAGCCACGCAAGCCGCTCAGCCCAAGGCGGGCTGAGCGGCTGAACGCTTGCCGGTTTCAGCGAGCGGAATTGCCCGGCGGCGCCCGGCGCGACTGCGACTGGTTGCTGCCACCCACATGCGATTCGCGGTCGCTGCGGCTGGCGGGCGTGCGCTGGCCCTGGTTGAGCTGCGTCGGGTCTTGCTCACCCACCTTGTTGGTGTCGTTTTCCACCTTGTGGGTGTGCGGCTCTTGCTTGTCTTGCGGGTTCAGGTTGTGCTTCATGGCATTGGTCTCCGTGGGATGGAAGGGGAAAGACGCGCAGGCGGGCTGCTCAGGGCCGCACCACGATGTTGTTGATGACGCTGGACACCCCGGGCGTGGTGCGCGCAATGCTTTCGGCGCGGCTCTTTTCAGCCGCGCTCTTGGCAAAGCCCGACAGCTGCACCGCGCCGCGCAGCGTTTCCACGCTGATCGACAAGGCGCTGACCTCCCGGTCTTCGGCAAACTTGGCCTTGACGCGCGCGGTGATGGTGGCGTCGTCCACGTACTCGCCCACGGTGGACTGTTCGCGCGACACCGCGCAGCCCAAGGTGCTGAGCACCAGCAGCCCGGACAGGGCCATGGCAACGGCGGGGTGTTTCATAGCGTTCTCCTTGTAAATCGTGACTTATGGCACGACCACAGGCACCCGTCAAACGCAGCGCTCAACGCGTGTTTAAAAGCCGCCCGCAAGGACCTCCAACAAAGCTTTTTTGGCCACCGGGGACCCGGTTTCGGCTGGACGGCTAGGATGGCCGCCGGTGCAGCAGCCAATGCGCCAGCGCCGCGCACAGGGCGTAGCCCAGCATCAGCAGACCCAGGTTGACGGCGCTTTCGTGCGGGAACAGGCCCACGGTGAAGCCGCCCACGGCGCCCATCATTTGCTGCATGAGGCCGGCCACGGCGGCGGCTGAGCCGGCCAGTGCGGGCACGAGGCTGACGGTGCCTGCCAGCGCCGGCGGCACCAGAAAACCGTGCCCGATGCCCAGCAAAATGAGCGGCAAGGCAAAGGCCAGCGGGGAATGCCAGCCGGCCAGCGCCAGGCCGAGCATGAGGGCCACGCCGCTCAGGGTGAGCGCCTGGCCCAGCCGCATCATGGGGCGCTCGCCGGTGCGGTGCACCAGGTGCGAGGTGAGGTAGTTGCCCACGATGTAGGCCAGCGGAATGCTCATGATGTAGTACCCAATGCCTTCCGGGCCCACGCCGTAGCTGCCGAGCACGATGGGGGCGCCGCTGAGGAAGGTGTAGAAGGTGGCCGTGATCATGGACAGGAGCGCCACATACAGGATGAACGCGGGCTCGCGGGCCAGGCGCGCATACGAGGCCCACATGGCGCGCAGCCAGTGCGGCTGCACGGTGGTGGCTTTCTGGTGGTCGGGCAGGCCGCGCCAGGCGGCCACAAACAGCACGGCGGCCAGCACCGCAATGAGCACAAAGTTGGACTGCCAGCCCAGGCGCACGTGCAGCTGCCCGCCGATGATGGTGGCCAGCGGCGGGCACAGGCCCATGGTCATGCCGATGTAGGCCATGACGCGGGTGCGCGCGGGGCCTTGAAACAGGTCTTGCACCATGGCGCGCCCCACCACCATGCCGGCCGCGCTGCCCGCGCCTTGCAGCACGCGCGCCAGGGTGAGCAGGCCGAGGTTGGGCGCCAGGGCCGCCAGCACCGAGCCCACGCCGGCCACAAAGAGGCCAAACAACAAGATGTTTTTGCGCCCCAGGCGGTCAGACAGCGGGCCGTAGAGCAACTGCAGGCCGCCGTAGGCGATCACATAGCCGCTGAAGGTGAGCTGCACGCTGGCCTGGCTGGCGCCAAATATGCTGGCCCATTCCTGCATGGAGGGCAGGCAGATGGTCATGGCCAGCAGGCCAAAGGCGAGCTGGGCCAGCAGGTTGGCTACCAAGAGCGCGTGGGTGGGGGGTGGGGTTTGGGCAGCGGTCATTCAGCGGTGCGGGGCCAGCGGCGGGCCCCAAAAAAGTCAGCGGCCTCTGTGGCCGCACGCCACTGTAACCGCCACCGGGCTGAAAGCCTGTCACCCGCAGCCGGTGGGGTGGGCCGGCCCGGCGGCGCTTCAGCGCACGGCCAGAAAGCGCTGTTCCATTTCGCGGCGCATGGCCTTGCGCACCTCGGCGGCGGCGTGGCGGCGGCGCTCGTCGGGGGTGAAGGGGCGCAGCGGCGACACCGCCGTGGGCTTGCCCGCGTCGTCCACCGCCACCATGGTGAAAAAGCAGCTGTTGACGTGGCGGTTTTCCTGCGTGCGGATGTTTTCGGCAATCACCTTGATGCCGATTTCCATGGACGAGCTGCCGGTGTGGTTGACGGAGGCCAGAAAGGTGACGAGTTCGCCCACATGGATGGGTTGTCGAAACGTGACCTGGTCGACGCTGAGCGTGACCACGTAGGTGCCGGCATAGCGGCTGGCGCAGGCGTAGGCCACCTGGTCGAGCAGTTTCAATATGGTGCCGCCGTGGACGTTGCCTGAAAAGTTGGCGGTGTCGGGCGCCATCAGCACCGACATGCTGAGCTGGTGTGCAGGGAGTTGCATGGGTTTGAATGGAAGGCGGGCGGTGGGTGAACCGCTGTTGGGGAAGCACCGATCGTGCCACGGCGCTACCGCGGCCTCGGGATGGGCATGTTGATTGACGCAACGCAGGGCGCCGCACGGGCGCTGTGGCTAGGAGTCTGCGCGGCAGAAGCGCACTGAGGTCGCGAAGGCTTGGTAAATTGTGGGCATGGCCGCAAGTTACCTCCCCTACGAACCCCAACAGCAGCGACTGCTGCCCGACGCACTGCAAGACTGGCTGCCCGAAGGGCACCTGGCGTACTTCATCAGTGACAGCGTCGACAGTCTGGATCTGAGCGCCTTCCACGCCCGGTACGCCAAGGGCGGACCGCGCAACCAGCCGTTTCACCCGGCCATGATGGTCAAGGTCCTCATCTACGGCTACGCCACGGGCACCTTCAGCTCACGCAAGCTGGCGGCCAAACTGCACGAAGACGTGGCGCTGCGGGTGCTGGCTGCGGAGAACTATCCGGCGCACCGCACGCTGTCGGACTTCCGTGCGCTGCACCTGCAGGAGTTGGCAGCCCTGTTCGTGCAGGTGGTTCACCTGGCGCGCGAGTGTGGCTTGGTCAAGCTGGGCACGGTGGCAGTGGACGGCACCAAGCTCAAGGCCAACGCCAGTCGCCACAAGGCCATGAGCTACGAGCGCATGCTCAAGGCCGAGGCCGAACTCAAAGCCCAGATCGACGGCCTGCTCAACCGAGCGAAGGCGGCCGACGATCTGGAGAAGAACGAGCCCGACATCGACATCCCCGGCGAGATCAAGCGCCGGGCCGATCGGTTGAGCGCCATCACGGCGGCCAAGCTGCGGCTGGAGCAGCGCCAGCAAGAAGCCGATGCCGCGCGCGGACGCAGCGAGAACGACCAGCGCAAACCCCGGGACAAGGACGGCAAACCCAAGGGCGGGCGCTACAAGCGCGACTTCGGCGTTCCCAAGGACAGCGCCCAGGAGAGCTTCACCGACACAGACAGCCGGATCATGAAACGCGCCGGTGGGGGCTACGACTACAGCTACAACGCGCACACGGCGGTGGACGAGACCGCGCAGATCGTGGTGGCGGCCGAGCTCACCAACAACGCCGCCGACAACGATCGCCTGCCCGTATTGCTGGCGGCAGTGAAGGCCACCCTGGGCGATGACGCCAAGCAGGTTCTGGCCGATGCGGGGTTCCGATCGGAGTCGGTGTTCGAGCGACTCAAGGACAGTCCGAGCGAGTTGATCGTGGCGCTGGGCCGCGAGGGCAAGCAGGACCTTGAGATCGACGCCCAGAAGTACCCGCACAGCGCAGCGATGGATGCCAAGTTGAAGACACCCGAAGGCAAGGCTGCCTACCGCAAGAGGAAGTGGATCGTGGAGGCGCCCAACGGTTGGATCAAGAGCGTGCTGGGGTTCAGGCAGTTCAGCCTGCGGGGATTGGAGAAGGTCAAGGCCGAGTTCAAGCTCGTGTGTCTGGCGCTCAACCTGAGGAGGATGTGCAGTTTGCGAGCAACTTGAGGGAAAACGGGGCATCGAGGGCCTCGAAACGGAGCCTTCAGACCCGCACAAGGCCGCCGCACAGACCACGCCAAACAACGGGAACGATCAAATCACCCGAGGCACCGCGCAGTTATCCTCAAATCAGCCCGCGAAACGTTCTGCCGCGCAGGCTCCTAGCATGGGTTTGGTGCGGCGGCTCGCTGGGCTGGCCGTGGTTTCAACCCTTTGTGGAGACTTCGATATGCGACACGTTGTGATGGCTGCGGCCAGTTTGTGTGTGGCTTTGCCTGCTTTTGCACAGGCCCCGGCGGCCACGTTCCAGATCAAGGCCCTGACGCCCGAAACCGCGCTGGTGGCGGCGCAGGCGGCCATGGCGGCTTGCCGCGCGCAGGGTTTTCAGGTGGGCGTGGCGGTGGTGGACCGCTCGGGCCTGACCCAGGTGTTTTTGCGCGACCGCTTTGCGGGCGCCCACACGGTGGACGTGGCGACCAACAAGGCCTGGACGGCGGCGAGTTTTCGCACGTCCACGCTGGACCTGGCCACCGAATCGCAAGCGGGCAAGCCCATGAGCGGTATTCGCAGCACACCGCGCATGCTGGCGGTGGGCGGCGGTGTGGTGATTGAGGGCGGCGGCTCCAGTTACGGTGCCATTGGCGTGTCGGGCGCGCCCGGCGGCGACGCCGACGACGCCTGCGCCAAGGCGGGCATCAAGGCGATTGCCGACAAGATCGAGTTTTAAGACTCAGCGCTGGCCCTGCCCTGGCAGCGCCAGGAAGAAGCGCAGCATTTCGGCCGACGCGTCGGGGCCATTGCCGTCGGTGAACGAGCCCGCGGCAGCACCACCCGACCAGGCGTGGCCCGCGCCGTGCAGCGTCCACGCCTCCACCAGGCACTGGCCTTGGGCATTGGTGTGGCGCGTGCGGGTGTAGCTGCGGCCGCTGGGCGACTGGCCTTGTTCGGTGCGGGCGCTGAGCCCGGCCGCGTGGGCGCTGGTGGCCTGGCGCACGATCTGCTCGCCGTTGCTGTGTTGCACGGTGTGGTCACGGTCACCATGAAACACGATCACCGGCACCGCCTGCTGGGCCTGGCGGCGCGGGTCGGCCGGCGTGCCGGGCAAGTGGCCCATGCCCATGGGGCTGTGGCCTTTCATGGCCGCCATGGCCGAAGGAATGTCGTGTGCGGCGGCATAGGGCAGGCCCGAATGGGCGCCCACGGCGGCAAACAGCTCGGGGTAGGTTTCACCCAACACCACCGCCATGGCCGCGCCGGCTGACAGCCCGGCCACATACACACGCGCGGGGTCCACCGGGTGCTCGGCCACCACGGCCTGCACCAGGCCGGCCAGCAACGCTGGCTCGCCAGCGCCGCGAACCTGGTCTTCGGCGCGAAACCAGTTCCAGCAGCGCGAGGCGTTGGCGCCCGAGGCCTGTTCGGGGTAGACCACGACAAAGCCGTGTTCGTCGGCCAGCCGGTTCATCTGGGTGCCGGCGGCAAAGTCGTCGGCCGACTGGGTGCAGCCGTGCAACATGACCACCAGCGGCAAGCTGCCGGCCTTGGGCTTTTGGGAGCCCACGGCCTGCGCCGGCACATACAGCTTGTAGGCCCGGGTGCCCGCCGGGGCGCTGAAGCTGCGCAGCACAAACTGGCCGCCGGCCGCATCCGCTTCGGCCGCCTCAGCGCCCGGCGCAGGCACTTCGCGGGCCACCACGTCGATGGTGTTGTCGTTGGGCGGGGCGGCTTGCGCTGGCGTGGCCGCTGCGCCCACCGCCAGACCCGCCGAGGCCAGTGCGTTGCGGATGGTGTCGGTCACCCCGCGCAGGGGGCCGCTCTGGGTGTCGAGCCCGGCCGACGCCAGCGCGCGTTCAATGGTTTCCTGGATGTTCATGGCAAGGGCGCTCGGTGGTGAAAAGGCAGAGGGGTTGCGGGGAAGGCGTGGGGTCAAAAAAGGCTTTCGTGTGGGGTGTCGTGTTCAGGCAGGTAGGGCGCGGTGCAAGGCGCGCTCACACCATGCGCCCGGCCAGCGCGCGGCGCACCTCGGGTGATGCATGAAACGCGCCCAGCACCGACACCGACTCGATCGCGGCCAGCGCGAGTTCGGGTGGCACGTCTTCGGCAATGCGGGCCAGGCCCACCACCTGCACCCGCAGCCGCTGGCCGGCGGCCACGGCACGCTCCAGGTCGGCCCGGCTCAGGTGCTGCAGACCCAGCATGAGGGTGCGCCGCGCCACGGTTTGGCGCACCGTGTCGGCGTGCACCGCCAGCTGGTTGCGCACGGCGGTACGGATCAGGTCGGAGCGGTTGGAATAAAAGCCTTCCTGCACCAGCAGGTCGACCTGCCCCAGGTCCACCACGCCCAGGTTGATGGTGAGTTTTTCGGTATCGCCCACCCGGGCTTTGGGTTCGGTTGGAGTGTTTGCCATCTGTAAACCATCTGTTTGGATTCCAATTGGATTCCATTTGGATGGTATTTAAACACATTGAGCGATCCAGCGCTGGCGCTGCGCGTTGAGCCCACTCAAATCGTTCGCCGGGCGCCTGTGCAAAAGTGGCGTGGTGCGGTGGCTTGCGCGCGCACACCACGATCACCCAGGCAGAGCAAGCGCACCAGCGTTTCAGCCTGGTTGCGCTGGCCGGCGGTGTGCTGGTTGCGGTGGTCATCGTGGTGTCCAAAACCTGAGCCGGGGCTGCGCCGGGTTTGCGGTTCCAGACCGTTGACGGGCGATCGGGATAGCAAGCAAGCCCCCCATATGAACATCCCCTTGAGCCCAGGGCAGGAGCCGATCGCCATGGAGACCCGCCGCCTGTTCCTGAACGGTGCTGTGAGATACTTTGTTTCATGCCCCTGAACGCTTGGTCTGCGCCGACCACACCGCACCATGACGCCGTTTTCGACGCTGCCGTCCACCGCCGATTGAAGGCGCCGAATGGGATCCGGGGCCACGGTGTCTGGGCAGGTCTGCAGGCGCTGGGTCAGCGCCTGACCCGCTGCCTCGGCCGGGTGGCTGTGGTGGTGGGCGCCTGCGCCGCTTCGGGGGCCGCTCTGGCACACGAAGCCAGCGGGGTTGCCGGAGGGTTCGCGAGCGGCTTGCTGCACCCGCTGGCTGGTCCCGACCACCTGGTGGCGATGGTCGCGGTCGGCCTCTGGGGCGCCTTTCTTGGCCGGCCGGCGCTGTGGTTGTTGCCGGTGGTGTTTCCGCTGGTGATGGCTGCGGGTGGAGCGGCCGGTGTGCTGGGCCTGCCCCTGCCGGGCGTGGAAGTGGGCATTGCGTTGTCGGCCATTGCGCTTGGTGCGGCCGTGGCCTGGGGCTGGCGGGCGCCGCTGGCGCTGGCGGCTGTGATCGTGGCGGCGTTCGCTGTTTTCCACGGCCATGCGCACGGCACCGAGCTGCCCCAGGCCGCCGATCCGATCGCCTACAGCCTGGGCTTCGTCGTTTCAACGGGCTTGCTGCATCTCTGCGGCATCGCCTTTGGTGAGCTCACCCGCTGGCCCTGGGGCACCAAGGCGGTGCGGGGGCTGGGTGCCCTCATTGCCTTGGTGGGCGCGGTGTTTCTCGTGCGCGCCTTTTGAGGTCCATCACCGTGCTGGAACCGGGCTTCGTTTCTGGGTTGACACAACCGCTGCTGGCGTCCGGCATGCTGCTGCCGTTGCTGGCCGCGGCGCTGTTCATTGGGCAGCAGTGGGGCGCGCAGCCCGGCTGGCCCGTGGTGGCGTGGCTGGCGTTTGCGCTGCCGCTGGGCGTGGCGCTGGTGCTCTCGCTGTCGGATGCACTGCCCTTGGCGCGGGTGCCTTGGCCGAGCCTGCTGGCGGCGGCGCTCGGCGGACTCGCGGTGGCGGTGGGGCGGCCCTGGGGCGCTCCCGTCACGGCAACGGTGGCGGCCATGCTCGGCGCCGGGGTGGGTTTGGCGGCCTTACCGCCTCCCGCGGCGGCGTCTGCCAACGCGCTGCCTTGGGCCCTGGCCATGGGACTCTTTGTGGGCAGTCTGGTCTGGGCGTTGGCCGCAGCGGCGCTGGTGCGTCTGCCCCGCTGGGCCTGGGCTCAGGTCGGCGTGCGCGTGCTGGCGTCGTGGGTGGCGGCGGCCTCGCTGATCGTTCTGGCCTTGAGCGCCTCTCAAACATGAATATGAACAGGAACGCTGCCATGGCCATGACCGCCCGGCTGACATCGCTTGGTCGCAGCTTGGCGTTCGCCTTGTTGATGCTGTCGGCTTGGCCGGCGATGGCGCACGACACCTGGTTTGAACGCGTGGACAACCCGGAAGGCGGCGCCGGACAGCCGCTGCAACTGGCGCTGGGCACGGGCAACCTGTACCCGCGTTACGAGGCGCCAGTGGAGCCGAAGGTGGTGACCCACTGGGCCTGTACCGATGCCAAGGGCACGGTTCACAAGCCGGCGTCAACGCGCGTGGGTCGCCGGCACACGCTGTATCGCGTGCCCGGTCCCGAGGTCGGTACGTTCAGCTGCGTGGTGCGCCTGCAGCCCTTCGAGGTCGAGCTCGCGTCCGCCATCGTCGACATCTACTTCGACGAGATCCGTGCCAGCGACACGCTGCGCGCGGTGCTCGCCCGACAGCGTGCACAAGGCCGCCCTTTTCAGGAACGTTACCTGAAGGTCGCTCGAATAGAAGGCGCAGCGGCACCGGCGCGCGACAACAGCCAGCCGCTGGATGTGCTTCGCGTGGCTCCCCGCGGCGTGCTGCAGGCCGGTAGCGATGCGGTGTTTGAGGTGCAACGCGACGGCAAGCCCCTGGCCGCTCTGCCCGTGGAGCTGCTACACGAGACCACGCCGGGCGGCCTTTGG
This sequence comes from Hydrogenophaga sp. L99, assembly GCF_058731905.1. NCBI lineage: Bacteria > Pseudomonadati > Pseudomonadota > Betaproteobacteria > Burkholderiales > Comamonadaceae > Hydrogenophaga > Hydrogenophaga sp. L99. Next base: position 3,497,845 of record NZ_CM178972.1, read on the forward strand.
GCGCGTACCGATGCCGCGGGACGCGTCAGCTTTCGCCTGCCCCAGCCTGGCCGCTGGTTGTTGCGTGGCGTGGACCTTCGCCCGCCGATTACAGAAGATGCGCGCTGGGAAAGCCGCTTCATCGCCTACACCTTCGAAGTGGCTCGCTGAGCGCCTTTGGCTGCGGTGCATGCACCCGGCCGAAACGGTCCGCGACGGGTTTCCCCACCGCTCCACCAGTGTCCATCTCTTCGGAGGGTGCGGTGGGCAGCTCCTGCTCTGGCGCTAACGGACTGGACAGTCTGCAGGCGGTGGGCTGCGATTCAGTCCCTCAGCAGGGCCATCACTTCGTCGTCGTCCACCTGCGGAAAGTGGCGATAAAACTGGCCGACAGCCTGGAAGTCTTCGGGGGCGTGCAGGCACACCACCTCGTCGGCCATGGTGCGGATGCGGGCCAGGGCCTCGGGCGATGACACGGGCACCGCACACACCAGTTTGGCGGGCAGGCGACGGCGCAGGCTGTGCAGGGCCGAGATCATGGTGGCGCCGGTGGCCAGACCGTCGTCGACCACGATGACGGTGCGGCCTTCGGGGTCGATGGGGGCGCGGATCGGTGAGTACTGCACGCGACGCGAGTGGATGGTTTGCAGTTGCTCGTGTTTTTCGGCGGCGATGTAGTCCTGGTCAGCCCCCACGGACGCGGCATACGGCGCGATGTAGCTCCAGCCGCTTTCATCGACCGAACCAATGGCCACCTCGGGCTGGTAGGGCGCGCGCAGTTTGCGCACCAGCACCACGTCCATATCGCCCTGCAGCAGCTCGGCCAGCACCTTGCCCATGGGCACGGCGCCGCGGGGAATGGCCAAGATCAGCGGGTGCTGGCCCCGGTAGGCGGCGAGCCGGGTGGCCAGTTGGCGGGCTGCGTCTTCGCGGTCTTTGAACATGGTGGCTCCTTGGGGCGGCGGGCGGGTTCAGCGGGCGCGCGGGGGTTGCAGCAGCTGGATGCTGAAGTCGGTTTCGTAGGGCGGCACGTGGCATTCGACGATGTGGCTGGGCGCCACTTGCAGCCGCAGGCCCACCACGTCGGCGCGCAGGGGCAGCGTGGCCACGCCACGGTCCACCAGCACGGCCACCCGCACGGCCGCGGCGTGCTTGCGGTTCAGGTGCTCCAGCACTTTCAGCAGCGACTGCCCGGTGTAGAGCACGTCGTCCACGACCAGCACGGTGACACCGCTCAGGTCCAGCGACACGTCGCGCGGGAATTCGGTGAGCTGGGTGTCGGGGTAGACGAGGGTCAGGTCGTCGGCGTAGCGTTTGACCGACAGGTCCAGCCGCAGCGGCGGCGGCAGGCCGTGGCGCAGCACCAGGCGCTCGGTGAGGCGATCGGCCAGCGGCGCACCGCGGCGCAGCACGCCCACCACCGCCACCGGGCCGTTGCCGCGCAGCAGGCCAGCCGCCTGCTGCGCCATGTGGTCCAGCACGGCGTCCAGCCCGGCGCTGTTGTAGAGACAGGTGCGTATGCCAGGCGGGAATTTCATGGGCGTGCTCGTTGGGTAGGGAGGCGTTCAGCGCACTGTAGGCCGGACGCGCCACGCGGCCTTGAGCGCTCTCAACCAACGGCGTTTCAGGGGCTCTCGAGCGCGGCCAGTTCGGCCAGCAGGCGCGGGCGCACGCCGGCCATGCCGCGGTAGGCCACCACGGCGTCGCTCATGGAGGCGAGTGCGGCGTGCAGTTCGGCTGCGCGCGTGGGCGCCACCTGCAACACGCTCGGCAGCGGGCACACCATGACGCGGATGAAAAACACGCCGCGCTGCAGGGCAGGCAGGGGCAGCGTGGTCTGGCGTTCGACGCGATAAAACACCTGTTCCAGCAGCCGCTGACCGGTGGCGTCGGCCTGCGCCACAGCGTCCTCCCAGCGGGTGCGGCGGGTTTCGGGGTGCTGCGCCAGGTCGCTGCTGGGCGAGAGCAGCCACACATGGCGCAGCATGCTGGCCTGGCGAAATGCCATGTCCACAATGCCTTTGCCGCCGGCTTGCAGCAGCGCGTTGTCGGCCACGGGGGCGTGAATGGCGGTGAAGTCCAGGCCCAGCTTGTCGGCCGGGCTCCAGTTGGACGGAAAGCACACGCCAAGCCAGCGTGTGCGCATGGCGCCCGGCTCGTCGTGCAGCACCACCATGTCTTCTTGCATGCCCAGCGCCAGCGCTTGGGCCGTGGGCGCCAGGGCCACGCCGGTTTGGGCGGCATAGGCGTCGGCAATGGCCTGCAGCACGGCGGGCTCGGCCTGGCCCACCAGGGCGCGATCTGGGTGGGTTTGCAGCACGGCCTGTTTGTGGTGGGCGTAGGCGGCAGCTTGGTCGTCGCGCAGAAACAGGGGCGGTGGCTCGGGCGGCGGTGTGTGCAGAGCCTGAGCGGCGGGCGCCAGACGCGACAAACCGGGCCGCATGCGAAACGGGCTGGCCACGGGCCAGGGCATGTGGGCGGCAGGGGTGAGGGTGTGCATGGCGGCATTTTGTGGCAGCGGGCGCTGCAACATGGCGCCACCCGGGCCAGCCGGCACGGCGCCACCGTGCACGCTGCCTCCACAGCGGGCGGTCCCTCAGGCGCTAGTCGGCCAGCTTTTGCACCAGCAGTTTTTGCACCAGCGGGTGCTGCACCTTGCGCGCCGTGCCAATGGCATAAAAGTGTTCTTGCACGCCATCGCAAGGCGCAAACCAGCTCAGGCCGTAGCCGTGCGAGAGCTTTTCGCGCATGCGCTCAGAAGCGGGAAACACGCCCATGCCGGACGAGCCAAACGTGGCCAGCAGGGCGCTGTCTTCAAACTCGCCCACCAGGTTGGGCGTGACGCTCTGGCGTTCAAACCACTGGTCAAGCCGCAGGCGCACCGAAGCGTGTGCGGTGGGCAGCAGCACGGGCACCTGGGCCAGGCTGTGCGGAAAGTTGTGGCTGGCCTGCGTCAGCCATGCCTTGGGCGCGTACCAGCCCAGCGCCGACGACCCCAGCGCGTGGCTGTAGAGCCGCAGGTTGGGGTTGGCGGGTGCGGGGCGGTCCGACAGCACCACGTCCAGGCGGTGCAGGGCCAGGTCGGCCAGCAGGTCGTCAAACTTGTCTTCGTGGCACAGCAGGCGCAGGTTGGGCTCTTCCATGGCGGGGGCCAGCAGGTCGCGCACGGCCAGCTTGGGCAAGCCATCAGAAATGCCCACCACCAAGCGCACACCGACGTGTGTGCCGGCCTCGCGCACGGCGGTTTGCAGGTGCTCACCCAGGTGAAAAATCTGCTCGGCCACTTGCAACGCGGCCTGTCCGGCGTCGGTCAACGCCAGGCCACGGCCGGCCGGCTTGAACAAGGCATGCCCCAGCGACTGTTCGAGCAGGCGCACCTGCGCGCTCACGGTTTGCACCGCCAGCCCCAGCCGGTCGGCCGCATGCGACATGCCGCCCTCTTTGGCCGTGACCCAGAAGTAATACAGGTGCTTGTAGTTGAGTTCCTGGTTCATTGTTCGTATTTTAAGGAATATTTTTCACTCATTGTCTGCTTTTTTATGCCTCCGTGGGGCCCTATCTTAGGTTCCTGTTCGGGGCACGCCAGGCGCCCCCCACAACGAACAATTGGCCTGGTTCTTTTTTGCACTCTACGAAAGCAGTGACCCATGAGAACTTACCCCACCAACAGCCCCCAGGCCGCCACGCGCCTGCTGGCCATGGCCCTTGTAGCCGACGGCAATTATTCAATGACCGAGATCCGCGCGCTGGACCGGCTGGAGGCGCCACGCCGCCTGGGCCTGCCGGCTGACGAGATCAAGGCGGTGATCGACCTGTTTTGCCAAGACCTGCTGCACGCTGCCCACGGCGAGTGGACCGGTTCGTCGCAGATCGACGATGCGACCCGCCAGGCCCTGATGAACGAGGTGCAAGACCCGCAGCTGCGCGCGCAGATCTTGGATTTGTGCGAAGGCATTGCCTTGGCCGACGGGCACCTGGCCGAAGGCGAAGCCGAGATGCTGGACGCCATGGTGAAGGCCTGGCGCACGCTGCCCGCAGCCGCATGACACCCGCCAGCCCATCACCGAAAAAAGGACGCTTTGTATGAAAGCCATGATCTGGGTCGCGTTTGTGGTGCTGGCCGGCCTGTGGACCGGGCTGGTGGCGCTGACCGTGCAAGTGACCGACTGGCTGCTGGCGGCGATGGCCTCCGGACAAGCCACCGACCTGGCCACCGCCGCGGGGCAGTGGCCCGTGCCGGCTTGGCTGGCCCTGTGGTTGGACACGGCCTGGCTGCAAGGCCTGCAGGCGGCCGCCGTGGACTTGGTGCAGTGGCTCGGGCAGGTGCTGCCGTCGGCCGATGGCCTGATGGCCTGGATCGCCCCGCTGCTGTGGATCGGCTGGGGACTGGTGATGCTGTTGCTGCTGGCGTGTGCGGTGGCTGGGCACTGGCTGGCGGGGCGCCTGGGTACACCTGCCGCGCTGCGCCGGGCACAGGCCTGATGCGTCGAAGGGCGCGCGCAACACCATGAGCATCCATCTGGCGCAGCGGCTGCGCGAGGCCGCCGACGGACACCGCGCCAGCACCGTGTCGGCCGCGGCAAGGGCCAGCAGCACCGCCGACCTGCGCCTGAGCCTGGCGGGACTGCTCGGTTTGCACCGCGAGTCATCGGCTGCGGTGTTGCTGATGCTGCTGGCCGTGGTGTGCTCGGTGCCGCTGCCGGGCACCGGCACGGCCATGAGCCTGGGCATCTGGGCGCTGGCCTGGGCCTGGGCACGCGGGCACGACACCTGGCCCCTGCCTGCCCGCCTGGGCAACGTAACGCTGAACGAACGCTGGACCGGCCGCTGTCTGCACGGCCTGACCTGGATGTACGAGCGGGGCAACCGCTGGCTGCGACCGCGGTGGGCGCTGTGCTCACACGACCGCACGCGGGTGTGGTGGGGCGTGTGGATCGCGCTGATGGGCGTGGTGATTTTCTTGCCGCTGCCACTGGGCAACCTGCTGCCCAGCCTGAGCCTGATCTTGCTCAGCCTGGGCTGGATGTTTCGCGACGGCGTGGCCCTGCTGCTGTCCACTGCCACGGGCGTGGCCGCAGTGGCCTATGTGGTTTCGCTGTGGCAACTGGTGACGCAGGCGCTGGGCCAGGCCTGGACCTGGCTCCCGGCCTAGTGGCTTGGTGGCCTCAGGCGCTGCGCGCAAAAAACAGCGCGCTCATCACCAGCCCGACCACGATCACGCCCACGCGCACCCACTGTGCGGGCAGCCGCTTGGACCAACGCGCACCAAAGAAGCCGCCCGCCGTGGCGGCCACCATCATCAACAGGCCTTCTTTCCAGGCAATGGCACCGGCCAGCACAAACGCGCCCACGGCCAGCCACGACAGCACCAGCGAGTTGAGGTTTTTCAGCGCGTTCACGGTGTTGATGCGCGACTCGCCGGCCACGGTGTACAGCGCCATGAGCAAGATGCCCAGGCCACCGTTGAAATAGCCGCCGTAAATGGCCACCAGCAACAGCCCGGGCTCGCGCCAGGCGGCCAGCCCCTGCCCTTCTTTGGATGCAGCCTGCGCGCGCCGTGCCAGCACCGGCCCTGCCGCAAACAGCGCGGTGGCAAACAACAGCAACCAGGGCACTATGCCGGCAAACAGGTGCGCCGGCGTGATCAGCAACAGCAGCGCACCCGCCACACCACCCCCCGCCGACAGCGCCATTTCACGTTGCAGGCGCCGCGTGGGCAGCTCGCGCAGCTCGGCCCGAAAACCCAGCGTGCTGCCCAGGTAGCCCGGGCTCACCGCCAGCGCACTGGTGGCGTTGGCCATGATGGGCGGCACGCCGGCAAACACCAGCGCGGGAAAGGTGAGAAAGCTGCCGCCGCCGGCGATGGCGTTGAGCACACCGGCCGCAAACGCAGCGCCGGCCAGCAGCAAAGAGGTGATCCAGAAATCCATAAGAGCGACTTGCGCAAACGCGCGGGCTGAAAGCCGGTCATTATGGCCACCCTGACACCGGGAACCTCAGCCCCAAGACTCGCTCCGACTCGCATGACAAAAACCACCGCCCTGATTGAAACCCGCCAGCTCGGCATGTCTTACCCGCTCGGCAACACCCGCGTGGACGTGCTGCGCGGGCTGGACATGCGCATCGAAGCCGGCACCCGCGTGGCCATTGCCGGCCCGTCGGGCTCGGGCAAAACCTCGCTGTTGCTGTTGCTCTCGGGGCTGGAACGGCCCAGCGCCGGGCAGGTGCTGATCGACGGCATCGACCTGGGCACGCTGGACAGCGACGGCCTGGCCGACCTGCGCCGCGAGCGCATCGGCATCGTGTTTCAGAGCTTTCACCTGTTGCCCAGCCTGAGCGCGCTGGACAACGCCGCCCTGCCGCTGCAAATGGCCGGGGCCAGCGGCGCACGCCAAGCGGCGGCCGAGATGCTGCGCCGCGTGGGCCTGGCCGACCGCATGCACCACAAGCCGTCGCAGCTCTCAGGCGGCGAGCAGCAGCGCGTGGCCATTGCCCGCGCGCTGGTGCACCGCCCGCGCCTGCTGCTGGCCGACGAACCCACCGGCAACCTGGACGACCACACCGCCGAGGCGGTGCGCGAGCTGCTGTTTGGCCTGAACCGGGAACTGGGCACCACCCTGGTGCTGGTGACGCACGACCTGGACTTTGCCGCCCGCTGCGACCGCGTGCTGCGCCTCCACGAAGGCCAGCTGCAGGAAACGCCCACCGAACGCCAGCCGGAGCACCGCCATGCTGTTTCTGCTTGACCTGGCCTGGCGCGACCTGCGCGCGAGTGGTCGGCGCCTGTGGATTTTTGTGGCCTGCCTGGTGCTGGGTGTGTCGCTGGTGGCCGCGGGCGGTGGCCTGTACCGCCAGGTGGCCGACGCGATGCGTACCGATGCCCGGCTGATCTTTGGCGGCGATGTGGAAATTGAATCGCCCCAACCCCTGCCCAACGACACGCTGGCCTGGATGCAGGCGCGCGCCACGGTATCGCGCGTGATCGAGCTGCGCACCATGCTGCGCACCGAAGACGGCCGCGCCCAGCTGATCGAGCTGCTGAGCGCCGACGCGGCCTACCCGCTGGTGGGCCAGGTGGAACTGAACCCGGCCGCGCCGCTGGCTGACGCACTGGCCCAGCGCGACGGCCAGTGGGGCGCCGCCATTGACGCCGCTTTGGCCACCCGCTTCAGCTTGCAGCCCGGCAGCCGCATTGCCATTGGCGAGCTGGAACTGGTGGTGCGTGCCATCACCGTGCGCCAGCCCGACCGCAGCCTGCGCGCCGACTGGGGCGCCGCCCCGGTGCTGGTGGCCGAGGGCGCGCTCATGGCCACCGGTCTGGTGCAGCCGCTCAGCCGGGTGGAATACCGCTACCGCGTGCGCGTGGACGAGCCCAGCGCCCAGGCCGCCACCGCCTGGCGCGACAGCTTCATGGCCGCCTTTCCCGCGCTGGACGCCGAGGTGCGCAGCTTCGACGAACGCAGCGACCGCATGGCCGAGGTGCTGGGCCAGATCGCTTCGGGTCTCATGTTGATCGGCTTTTCCGCTTTGTTCATTGGCGGCCTGGGTGTGTTCAACAGCGTGCAGGCCTACCTGCAAGGCAAGCTCACCAGCCTGGCCACGCTGCGCGCGCTGGGCCTGCGCGACGGCCGGCTGGCCGCCATGGTGCTGCTGCAAATACTCATGCTGGCGCTGCTGGCCAGCGCGGTGGGCGTGGCGCTGGGCATGGGGCTGGCGCTGGCTGGCGCCCAGCTGGCCGCCGACAAACTGCCGGTGACGCTGCTGCTGCAAGGCCTGTGGCAGCCCGCGCTGGTGGCACTGGCGTTTGGCGTGCTCACCGCGCTGGCGTTTTCGCTGCCCGCGCTGGGCCGCGCGCTGTCGGTCAGCCCGGCCACCCTGTTTCGGGGTGTGGAAGGGCAGGCGCTGCGCACGCCGCGCCGCGCCTGGTGGCTCACGGCCGCCGTGGCCACCGCCACGCTGGCGCTGCTGGTAGCGGTGCTGCCCGACCCGCGCTTTGGTCTGGCCTTTGTGCTGGCCACCGCCGCCTTGCTGGGCGTGCTCGACCTGGCCACGCGCGGCCTGCGCCGCCTGGCCGCCCGGTTGCAACACCACCCGCGCCTGCCCTTGCCGCTGCAACTGGCGCTGGCCGGTTTGCAGCAGGCGCATTCACCGCTGCGCACCGCCCTGCTTTCGCTGGGCTCGGCCCTCACGCTGCTGGTGGCCTGCACGCTGGTGGTGATGACGCTGCTGCGCACCGTGAACGACACCGTGCCCGCCAACGCACCGGCGCTGGTGTTTTACGACGTGCAGACCGAACAAATTCCGCTGCTGCGCGACACCTTGCAAAGCGCTAGCGGCAGCGCTGAACTGCGCACCGCCCCGCTAGTGCTGGGGCGGCTGTCGGCGGTGAACGGCGAAACCCTGCGCGAAAGCGGCAACAGTGAGCGCGCCCGCGAAGCCCGCGACGAACACAAGCTGAGCAACCGCTCGGGCAACTTCGACGACGTGGTGATCGACCGCGGCGCCTGGTGGCCCCAAGACCACAGCGGCGAACCGCTGGTGGCCATGGAAGACCGCGAGGCCGACGAGCTGGGCTTGAAGGTGGGCGACCAGCTGCGCTTTGAGATCATGGGCACGCCGGTGGAGGCCACGCTGGCCGCCATCTACAGCCAGCGGCGCATGCAGTCGCGCCTGTGGCTGGAAGCCATCTTCAGCGACGGCGCGCTGGAGCCCTTCATCACCCGCCATGTGGGCGCAGCCTGGCTGCCGGTGGAACAGACGCTGGACGCCCAGGACCGCCTGGCCGCCGTCGCGCCCAACATCGCCACCGTGCGCACCGAGTCGCTGCTGCGCGAAACCCGCGCCCTCATGGGTCGCGCCAGCAGCGGCCTGGCGGTGGTGGCGGGCGTGTGCCTGGCAGCCAGCCTGCTGGTGCTGGCCAGCGTGGTGGCGGCCAGCCGCAGCCGCCAGCTGTTTGACGCCACGGTGATGCACGCACTGGGCGCGCGCCACTCGCTGCTCAGGCGCGTGCTGGTGTGGGAATACGTGGTGCTCGCCACCGTCACATCGTCCTTTGCCCTGCTGGCCGGCAGCGCGCTGGCCACCGGCCTGCTGCTGTGGCGCCTGGACATGAGCCCGGTGGGCCTGTATTGGAGCGGCGGGCTCACGGCGCTGCTGGTCAGCGGCGTGAGCCTGGGCATGGGCGCGCGCTACCTGCTAGGGCAGATGCGGCTGAACCCGGCGCTGCTGCTGCGCAGCGGGGGTTGAGAGGCGCGGGGCCGCTGCGCACCACGCGCCATGGCAACGCAGGCGCTGGGCATGCTGGCGCGGCGGTTGGTGCGCAAAGCCAGCGCCGGCGGCCAGCGACCTAAAATCGCCCCAGCCCTCCCCAACGGACGCCCAGCTTGCCGCACCCCAACACACCCCCACCGCCGCACGACGCCAGCCCCCTTTATGTGGACCTGGACGGCACACTGACGCTGTCCGACACGCTGTACGAATCGGTGATGCTGCTGGTGCGCCGCAACCCGCTGAACCTGTTGCGCTTGCTGGCCTGGCTGCTGCTGGGCAAGGCGGGTTTCAAGCACCAGCTGGCCGACGCGGTGCGCCCCGATCCAGCCCGCCTGCCCTACCACGAGCGCTTTGTGCAGTACCTCCGCGACGAACACGCCCGCGGCCGCCCCCTGGTGCTGGCCAGCGCGGCGGACGCGCGCATCGTGAGCGAGGTGGCGGCACATTTCAAAATTTTTGATGGCGTGCTGGGCACCCACGGGGGCGCCGGTGGTCCCAACCTGAGCCGCGCCCACAAGCGCGCCGCCATCGACGAGCACGCCCGTGCGAGCGGCCACACCCGCTGGACCTATGCCGGCAACAGCCGCGATGACCTTGCCGTGTGGCAAGGCAGCACACAAGCCGTGGCCGTGAACGCGCCACCCGCCGTGGTGCGCGCGCTGCAGCGCCAGCACCCGCAGGCGCGCGTGTTTGAACAAGCGCCACTGAAGCTCAAGACCGTGCTGCGCGCCATTCGCCTCAAACAGTGGTCCAAAAACGCGCTGCTGTTTTTGCCGCTGCTGGCCGCGCACGCGCTCGACCCGGCGCTGTGGGGCCTGGCGGCGCTGGCCTTTGTGGCGTTTGGCCTGTGTGCGTCGGCCACCTATTTGTTCAACGACCTGCTGGACCTGCCCAACGACCGGGTGCACCGCCTAAAGCGCCACCGGCCGCTGGCTTCGGGCGCGATCAGCATTGCGCTGGCGGTGGTGCTGGGCGTGGTGATGATGGCGCTCGCCTTTGGGCTGGCGCTGGCGGTGTCGGGCGGTTTTGCCGCCATGCTGCTGGCGTACACCGTCACCACGCTGGCGTATTCGCTGTGGCTCAAACGCGTGGCGCTTTTGGATGTGCTGGTGCTCTCAGGCCTCTACACCCTGCGCATTGGCGCGGGCGGGGTGGCCGTGAGCGTGGCGCCGTCCAACTGGCTGCTAGCGATCTCAATCTTTCTGTTTTTGAGCCTGGCGCTGGTGAAACGCTGCGCCGAGCTGGAGGAACTGGACGGCGAACGCGCCGACCTGGCGCCCGGCCGGGGTTACCAGCCGCGCGACCTGGCCTCGCTGCGGGCCATGGGCTTGTCCAGCGGCTTCCTGGCGGTGCTGGTGCTCACGCTCTACATCGACAGCCAGAACAGCCAGGCGCTGTATGTGCAACCCGAGTGGCTGTGGGGCGCTGCGCCCGTGTTGCTGCTGTGGGTCATGCGCATCTGGCTCAAGACCGGGCGGCGCGAGCTGCACGGCGAAGACCCGCTGCAGTTTGCGCTGCGCGACCCCTTCAGCTGGGTCACGCTGGGCGTGATGGGCGCCATGGGGCTGGCCGCCACCGTGGGCATTTGACCGAGCCCGCGCCGACCCATTTCCTGCCGCCACCACGAGACGTCTTTTCCATGAAATCCATTGCGCTGGGCCTGGCCCTTTTTTGTGTGCTGCTGTCGTCAGCGGCTCAGCTGGCCATGAAACGCGGTATGGGCGCACCCGCAGGTGGCGACGTGGGTGCCACCTACCTGCATGCGCTCTCCAGTCCGCTGGTGTGGCTGGGCCTGGTGCTGTATGGCGCCAGCGCGGTGCTGTGGCTGTGGGTGCTGTCGCGGCTGGACGTGAGCCTAGCCTACCCGCTGGTGAGCCTGGGCTTTGTGGTGACGATGGGCCTGGGTGTACTGTGGCTGGGCGAGCCCTTTTCGTGGCTGCGGGTGGCGGGCTGCACGCTCATTGTGGTGGGCGTGAGTTTGCTGGCCATGGACGCCTGAAGCCCCGATCTGGAAAGTAATTTTTTTGTTTTGAATGACACATGGCCATGACCGCTTCTGACCTTTCCCTCGCGGGCGCACGCCGACTGTTCTGGGCCACGTTGGCGACCACGTTGTTGCTGAAGATCGGGGTGGCGGCCACGTTCCCGATGACCGGGGACGAGGCCTTTTTCTACCAGTGGGGCGTGTTCCCGGCCTGGGGCTATTCCGACCACCCGCCCATGGTGGGCTGGCTGCTGGCGGTGCTGCACGGCATCAGCGACCACCCGCTAGTGCTGCGCAGCGTGACGCTGCTGGTCACCAGCGCCATTGCGCTGCTGGTGGTCGATCTGCTGCGCCGCTTTTTGCCCGAAGCGCGCGAGTCCAGCGCCTGGCTGGCCGGCGCGGTGTACCTGGTCATGCCCTGGTCGTGGATGTTTGTGCTGGTCACGACCGACACGCCACTGATTCTGTTCATGGCGCTGTCGGCCTACGCTTACCTGCGCGCCAGCGACTGCAGCGGCCGGGGCACCGGCTGGTACGCGCTGGCGGGCCTGTTCGTGGGGCTGGCGTTTTTGTCCAAATACTTCGCTGCCCTGCTCGGCTTGGCCTACGCGGTGCATGTGCTGGGCTGGCGGCGCGAGCGCTGGTGGGCGCTGCCGCTCATGTTTGCGCTGGCGCTGCCGTCCATTGGCATCAACCTGGGCTTCAACGCCACACACGGCTGGAGCAACGTGATGTTCAACGTGTTCAACCGCCACGAGGGTTCGCACTGGCAGTTGAAGACTTTTGCCGTCTACGCCGGCATGGCGCTGTACCTGCTCACGCCCTGGCTGGTGTGGCAGGGCCTGCGTGCGCGCGCGGTGCCTGGCGTGTCGGCCAGCACACAGCGGGCGGCAGCCGTGCTGTGGCTGTTCCCCATTGTGCTGTTTGCGTTTTTAAGCCTGCGCCGCAGCGTGGGCCTGCACTGGGTGCTGGGCTTTGTGCCGTTGTTTGTGGTGTGGGCCGGGCTGAAGCTGGAGCCGCGGGCGCTGCGCCGCAGCCTGAACTGGACGGTGGCCCTGTCGGTGCCGCACCTGCTGCTGGTGGCGGCCATTGCCTGGCTGCCCTTGTCGCTGTGGCAGCCCACCAAGCTGTACGACAAAGCGGTGTTTCTGCGCGAAGCGCCGGCCATTGTGAGCGCCTTGCAGCAAGATCTGCCGCCCGGTGCCACCGTGATGGCGCGTGCGTACAGCACGGCCAGCATGCTGGGCTTTTTCCACACCGCCTATGTGCCGGTGTTTGGCGTGGGACGCCACCATGCTCGGCAAGACGACCAGCTGGTGGACTTTCGCACGCTGCAGGGCCAGCACATGCGCATCCTGGATTTCAAGGAACCGAAGCTGAGCGACTTCACGCCGTATTTCGAGGGCGTGAGCGTGCGGTCGTTTGAGGTGGCCGGCGTGCGCTACTTTGCGGTGGACGGCGAGGGCTTTCGCTACCAGCCCTACCGCGACACGGTGCTGAGCACCATCGCCCGTGAGTTTCACGATATCCCGACCTGGCTGCCGCTTCTGGGCAACCCGTTTTGCGAGCGCTACGGGTTTGCCGAGTGCTCGCCTGGCAGCCCGGGCCGCTAAGCGCTTCAGCGCGAACGCCCAAGCCGGCTCTGCAACCGGTCCAGCACGTCGGTCACGTGCTGCGCGCCTTCGGGCGAAGGTGACGACAGTTCTTGTTCGGCCACCGAGAGGTTGAGCCGCACATAGGTGCTGTCCAGCGCGTGGCGGGTGGCCAGCAGTTGCTGGGCGATCTTGGCGCAGTCGGCACCTTCGTCGAGCAACTTTTGCAGACCGCGCACCTGGCCTTCGGCCCGGCGCAGGCGGTGCATCAGCTCGGCCTTGCGCTCGGCGGGGAGGGGCTGAACGGCGGTCTTGCTCATGCCGACACGGGAATGATGTTGGCAACCGGTTCGGGTGCCAGCAGGGTGCCGTCGCGCAGGCCGCGCACGGTGGCCAAGGCCAGCCACAGCACCACCATGGAGGTGGACGCCAGCAGCAGCACGCCCGCGTTTTGCAGCAGGCCGTGCCAGCGGCTGTCGGATTGCAGTTGCGCCAGGCGCAGGGTGAGTGTGGTGAAGGCAGCGAGCGGGAACGACAGCGCCCAGAACGCCACACCAAACGGCTGCGCGACGATGCGCTTGATCACCGGCGCCACCCACAGCAGAAAGAACAGCCCCACACCCCACAACGCCTGCACCACGGGCAGCGGTGCCTGCATCTGGACGAGCACCAAGCCAATGACAGCGGGCGGCGCAATGGTGATGAACCAGGCCGGTAACACGCGCTCGGGCAGCGGACTGTGGGCGATGCGCCGCGCCAGCGTGAGCAGCAGCACCAGCGGCCAGAAAAAGACCCCAATGCCCATTTGCGCGGCCGACCAGCCGTCCATGCCCAGCGGAATACCCGCCAGGGGTGCGACCACGTTGCCCACCACCGGAATCAGCAGCACCGGCGTGACCGCCGGCCACAGCCCCGTGTTGCCCGGCCCTTGGCCCGGCTGGGCCGCTGCGGCCGGTGCGATCCAGCGGCTCAGCACCCACACGGTGGCCCAGAGCTGCGTCACGCTGCCCAGCCACCACACACCGCGCCACGCGGTGGACAAGCCCCCCGTGGCCCCGCCCAGGGCCACACCCACCGTGGCTAGCAACAGCAGTGACACCGGCAGCGCCGCCACAAAAGCGTGGCGCACCGGGTGCTTCAGGTCGTCGGCCAGGGCCTGCGGGTAGCGCACCATGCGCAGCACCGAAGCCACCAGCAACACGCCAAACACCAGCACCGCCAAACCGCCCACCACCAGCGCGATGCCGGTGGCCATGTCACCCAGGGCCGCCTGCGCGCTGTGCCAGGCCAATGCCAGCCCGCTCAGGCCCATGACCAGCGAGAACCAGCCGGGCATGAGGAATTTCAACGGGGTAGGACTGGTCATAAAGCCATTCAAAAGAAGAACACATGCGCCGACTCAGACAGCCCGCAGCGAAGCGAACGGCCGAGCACCCTACCGGTTCAGCGCTTGCCGGTGCTGCAGGCGCCGTTGCCTTCGGGCACACCCAGTTTTTTGAACAAAAACGCGGGTGGGCAAAAGCCGGTGATCCCGGATTGGAACAGGTTGAAGCCGGCGAAGGCGGTCAACGCCAGGAACCACTCGCTCACGAAGATCGGGCTTTTGTCAAAGCCCAGGGCCAGCGACAGCATGACCACAAAACCAGCCATGAGGCGGATGTAACGTTCAACAGTCATTTCAAACTCCTTTAAAAAAACACGGGGGGAAGAATCAGGTGGCAGCGGTGGCCAGCGCCTCGTACTTTTTCCGGTACACAGCGAAATACAGCACCGGAATGACCACCAGCGTGAGCAGTGTGGACACGGCGATGCCGAAGATCAGCGAGATGGCCAGGCCGTTGAAGATCGGGTCGTCCAGGATGAAGAAGGCGCCCATCATGGCGGCCAGGCCGGTGAGTGCAATGGGCTGCGCGCGCACGGTGGCAGACTGCACCACGGCTTCGGCAAACGGCACGCCGCGCCGGGTTTCCAGCTCAATAAAGTCCACCAGCAAGATGGAGTTGCGCACGATGATGCCGGCCAGCGCGATCATGCCGATCATGGAAGTGGCGGTGTACTGCGCATTAAGCAGCGCGTGGCCCGGCATGACGCCGATGATGGTGAGCGGAATGGGCGCCATGATGATCAGCGGCGTGACGTAGCTCTTGAACTGCGCCACCACCAGCAGGTAGATCAGGATCAGGCCGACGCCGTAAGCGGCGCCCATGTCGCGGAAGGTCTCGTAGGTGATCTGCCATTCGCCGTCCCACTTCACCGCGTACTGGCGGTACGGGTCTTTGGGCTGGCTGATCCAGTACTCACCGAGTTCGCCGGTGTTGGGCAATGCGGCGGCGTCCATGCGTGTGCGGATGTCAAACAGGCCGTACAGCGGCGAGTCCAGCTTGCCGGCCATGTCGCCCATCACGTAGGTCACGGGCAGCATGTTTTTGGTGAAGCGGGGCTGGTCGATCACGCCGCGTTCCACCGTCACCAGCTCGGACAAGGGCACCATCGCACCGTTGGCCGCTTTGAGGGGCAGCGCCAGCAGCGCTTCCAGCCCAACCTGCTGGTCCAGCGGCAGCTGCAGGCGCACAGGCACCGCAAACTTGGCGTGGCCGTCGTGCAGGTAGGCGGCGTCCGAGCCCGAGAGCGCGGCGTACACCGTTTGCGCAATCACCTGCACCGGAATGCCGAGCGACTCGGCGCGCTGGCGCTGGATGCGCAGGAACGCGCGTGGGGCGTGCTCTTTCAACGAGGTGTCCACACCCACGATGTCGGGCGTGTCGGCATAGGCCTGGGCCACGCGCAGTGCGAGTTCGGCACGGCCTTTTTCGTCGGGACCATAGACCTCGGCCACGATGGGCGACATGACCGGCGGGCCGGGCGGCACTTCCACCACCTTGATGCGCGCACCATGCACTGCGGCGATTTTTTCCAGATCGGGGCGGTGGCGCTGCGCGATGGCGTGGCTCTTTTCGCTGCGGTGCGCGGCGTCGGTGAGGTTGATTTGCAGGTCGCCGCTTTCCGCGTCGGCGCGCAGGTAGTACTGGCGCACCAGGCCGTTGAAGGTGATGGGGCTGGCCGTGCCGGCGTAGCCCTGCACGTTGGCCACCTCGGGCTGCTGCGCGAGCCAGGCGGTCAGGTCTTGCAGCGCAGCGGCGGTGTTTTCCAGCGGGGTGCCGGCGGGCATGTCGAGCACCACCTGGTACTCGCTCTTGTTGTCAAACGGCAGCATTTTCAGCACCACCCACTGCACCAGCGCCAGGCCCACCGACAGCAGCAGCGCAACCAGAATGCCGGCCAGCAACAGCCAGCGCTTGCGCGCGCTTTGCAGCAGCGGCGTGAGCACCCGCGCGAAGGTGTTTTGCAAAGCGTTGGTGAGCTTGCTGGGGCCGTGCGCGGCGTGGCCGGGGCCGGTCTTGGTGAGCTTCAAAGCCAGCCACGGCGTGATGGTGAACGCGATGGCCAGCGAGATCGCCATGCCCATGCTGGCGTTGATGGGAATGGGGCTCATGTAAGGGCCCATGAGGCCGCTCACAAACGCCATGGGCAGCAAGGCCGCGATGACGGTGAAGGTAGCCAGAATGGTGGGGCCGCCCACCTCGTCCACCGCGCGCGGGATGATCACCGCCAGCGATTCGTCGGGTGTGAGTTGGCGGTGCCGGTGGATGTTTTCCACCACCACGATCGCGTCGTCCACCAAGATGCCGATGGAGAAAATGAGCGCAAACAGCGACACGCGGTTGAGCGTGAAGCCCCAGGCCCAGCTGGCAAACAGCGTGGCCGTGAGCGTAAGGATCACCGCCGCGCCGACGATGATGGCTTCGCGCCGGCCCAGCGCCAAGCCCACGAGAATGATCACGCTGCCGGTGGCAAAAATCAGCTTCTGGATCAGCTTGTTGGCTTTGTCCGCGGCGGTCTGCCCGTAGTCGCGGGTGATGGCCACTTCCACGTCGTCCGGGATGATGGTGTTCTTCAGGTTGTCCAGCCGCTCGCGCACGCCAGCGGCCACGTCCACCGCGTTTTCACCCGGCTTTTTGGTCACGGTGATGGTCACGGCCGGGTGGTTCTGGCCTTGCTGGCCGGGGTGGGCCGCATCGGCCGCGCCGGGGGTGAACCACACGTAGCGCTTGGGCAGTTGGGCACCGGCTTCGACCCGCGCCACTTCGCGCAGATAGATCGGGCGACCGTTCGAAACACCCACCACGATGTCGCCCACGTCTTTTTCGTTTTGCAGAAACTCGCCCGTTTCCACCGACAACATGCCGGGCTCACCCGCGGCCGGGTTGGGGTTGATGACCGCACCCGAGGGCAGCGCCTGGTTGGCCGAGGCAATGGCGCCGTGCAGCGTCTGCACGCTCACGCCGCGCTCGCGCAGGCGGGCGGGGTCGAGCCACACGTGCACTGCACGGCCAGGGCCGCCAATGGTGACCACTTCGCGCGTGCCTGGCACGCGCTTCAGCTCGGTTTCCACCGCGTGCGCCACGCGCTCCAGGTCGTGTGCGCTTTGGGCGTCTTTCGTCCACAGCGTGGCAGCCAACACTGGCACGTCGTCAATGCCTTTGGGCTTGACGATCGGGGTCAACACGCCCAGGCCCTGGGGCAGCCAGTCTTGGTTGGCGTTGAGCACGTCGTACAGACGCACCAGCGCTTCGGTGCGCGGCACGCCCACCTGAAACTGCACGGTGAGCACGGCCACGCCGGGGCGCGACACCGAGTAGGTGTGCTCAATGCCCTGGATTTGCGAGAGCACATGCTCCGCCGGGGCCGCGACCATTTTTTCCACGTCGGCGCTGGAAGCCCCCGGGAAGGGGATCAGCACGTTGGCCATGGTCACGTTGATCTGCGGCTCTTCTTCGCGCGGGGTGACCAGCACGGCAAACAGACCCAGCAGCAAGGCCACCAGCGCCAGCAGCGGCGTGATGGCGTTGCTCTGAAACATGCGCGCCACCGAGCCAGAAAAGCCCAGCTTTTCAGGGGTGGCGTGGGAAATGGGTTCGGGGTGGCTCATGGCGGCGTCCTTACTGGGCGGCGGGCACAGCGCCCGACAGGCCGGCGCGCACCGGGTCCAGCGCCACACGGTCGCCGGCTTTCAGGCCTGCCAACACTTCCACCCCGGCGCTGCCGTGGACCGCACCGGTGCGCACCGCACGCAGCGCAAACCCGGCTGGCTGGCCTTCGCCCTTGCTGGACACCACATACACGCCGGTGAGCTCACCGCGGCGCAGCAGGGCCGTTTCGGGCAATACCAGCCGCTGGCTGTCGGGCTGTGCGGTACCACCCACAAAGCGCACGCGCACCTGGCGACCGGGCACCTGGCCGGCGCCATCGGCGGCGCTCAGGTCCAGGCGCCATTCCACGGTTTGCGATACCGGGTCGGCCGCGGGCAGGCTGGTCTGGCTGGCGGGGGTCACCCAGCGGTCGGTGCCGGGCAACTGCACTTCAATGCGCTTGGCCTGCTGGGCCAGGGTTTGCTGCGAGGCGGGCACATGCACCACCGCGCGAATGGGTTGCGGCGCGTACACCGTGAGCACCGGCGCACCGGGCATGGCCAGGCCACCGGCTTCGGCGTGGGTGGCCAGCACCCAGCCGTCGTAAGGCGCGGTGAGGCGGGTGAAACCCTGGGCCACACCGGCTTGCGTTTGCCCGGCGCGGGCAGCCGCCACACCGGCTTGCGCTGCTTTGAGCTGAGCCTGCGCAGTGTCCAGCGCAGCCTGGGCCACGAAGCCCTGGGCGCGCAGGTCGCGCGTGCGCTCAAAGTGGGCCTTGGCGTTGGCCAGGTTGGCGTCGGCTTCGGCAAAGCCAGCCTGCGCCTGCGCCACACCAGCCTGGGTGGCGCGGTCGTCGATCACGGCCAGCACCTGGCCGGCCTTCACCCGGTCGCCGGCTTTCACCGACAGGCTGGCAATGCGGCCGCTGGCCTGGGCCGACAACACGCTCTGGCGCACGGCCTGCAAGCTGCCGTCCAGCGCCACACCGGCGCCCACCGCCTGGGCACCCACCACCACCACGGGCACCTGCGGCGCGCCGGCTGCGGCCTGCGCGTGCACGCCGCCAGCGGTGAACAAGGCCACCCCGGTCACCATGGCCAGCGACAAACCCGCCAGCACCCAGCGGCGCTGGGACTGCGTGTGGGGCGCCAAAGCTTGCGCACGGGCAACGACAGACTGGGACAAACGGGCGGTTTTTCGGGGGATCATGGTGCGTTTCTCCTATACGGCCTGCAGTATACACATATACCCCCAGGGGTACAACATTGAGCGGTCATTGGCCTACCTGCGCCGGGAAGGGCCAAGCCTCACAACAGGTTCAGGTGAAATGCAGGGTGCGCCGTTGAGCGCAAGCAATCAAGTGGCCAACGCGCGCGCGCGCAGCCGGCCCAGCTGCCAGACACAGCCCACAAACGCCACGGCGGCCAGCACCAGGGTGGCGTACGCCACTCGCAGCCCGTGGGTTTCGGCCAGCTCGCCCATGAGCAGTGCGGCCAGTTGGGCGCCCACGGTGAAGGCGATCATGAGCAGGGCCGAAAGGCGCGGGGCCTCTTGCGGGAAACCGCGCAAGGCGCTGCCCAGCAAGATGGGAAACGCCACCGACACGCCCAGCCCCGCCGCAAAGTTGCACAGGGCCAGCCACACAAACGGCGCGCCGGCCGGGGTGAACCACACGGCCGCCAGCGCCACGCTGGCCAGTGTGCCCAGCCGCAGAATCTTTTGCTCCAGCGACCAGCGGCTGTGGCCAAACGCCTGCCAGACTCGACCCACCACCATGCCCGCCATGAGGAAGCCCAACGCGAGCCGGGCGCTTTGCTCGTGCAGGCCGAGCGACTCGGTGGCAAAGCTCACAAACCAGAAATACTGGCCCCATTCCGTGAGGCCGCTGCACACACCGGCCGCCAGCACCCAGCGCACCAGCGGCTGGCGCAACAACCCGGCGTAGCCCAGCGGACGGTGGCTGGCGCGGGACTCGGTGGCGTCCAACACATGCACCCGAAAGCCCACGCCGCGCAGCCGAGAGCGCTGCAGCGTCATGACCAGCATCACCAGCGCCAGCAACCCAAACGCCGCGTAGGGCGCGCGCCATTGCGGTGACCACAACAGCACCGCAGCCACGAGCAGGGGCGACAGCACCGTGCCCAGGCTGTAGGCCACGTCCACCAGGCTGACGATACGGGTGCGCAGTTCCGGGTCGTCACTCAGTTCGGCCAGCAGACCATGGCCCAGGGTGAACAACGCGGTCTCAAACGTGGCGATGGTGACCATGAACAAGGCCAGCCAGCCAAAGCTGGGCGCCAGCAACACGCCCGCCAGGGCCCCCACCACCAGCACGGTGTAGCCCACGAGCAGCTTGTAAGGCGGGAAGCGCTTGGCAATAGACCCCCCGAGCAACGAACCCACCGCACCGCCCGCGCTCCACAGGGCCATGAGCCAGCCGATTTGCTGAAACGACACGCCCATTTGCGCCCGCAAGTTGGGCGTGACCGCGCCCAGCAAGGCTCCGAAAATGCCCCAGGTCACGGCGCAGTACAAAATGACCCAGGCCACAAAGGGCAAGCCCATCAACATGGCCAGGGGGGAGCGGAAGGTGGTCAAGGCAGGGCTTTCGGTGCGGCGGTTGCAGGGCAGTGCAATCGATTGTCACGCGCGACCCAAACCACAAGCCCACCACCTGCCAAAAAGAATCCGCTTGGTAACCACCCACGCCAGATCCGGCGCGCGCGACAGGGCTCAGGATGCGGTGGAACCAGCCAGACCACTCGCACCGCCCATAGGGGTGACGGCGCGGGGAAAACTACTCGAACCGCACCCGCGGAGCCACCGCGCACAGCAGCTCGTAAGAGATGGTGCCCGCCGCCGCCGCCACCTCGTCCACCGGCAACACCGCGCCCGACGCGCTCACGCCCCACAACACCACCTCGGTGCCCACGCCGCAAGGCACGCCCAGGGCGTCCAGCGGCGCCAGGTCGACGGTGATCATGTCCATGCTGACGCGACCCACCACACGGGTGCGCACCCCGGCCACCAGCACCGGTGTGCCGTTGGGCGCGTGGCGCGGGTAGCCGTCTGCATAGCCGCAGGCCACCACGCCAATGCGTTGTGGCCGCTCGGCGGTGAAGGCCGAGCCGTAGCCCACGGTGTCGCCCGTCTGCAGTTGCTGCACCGCAATCAACCGGCTGGACAAGGTCATGGCGGGCTGCAGTCCCCAGTCGGCGGCGGTGCGCTGGGGATGGTCGGGCGCGCTGCCGTAGGTGGCAATGCCTGAGCGGACCCAGTCCGCGCTCAGGGTTTCGGTGGCGGGCGCGCCCGGGTCCACCCCCAGCGCTTGGCGGGCAAAGCGCAGCATGGCCGCGCTGTTGCACAGGGTGCGCTCGCCCGGCAGGTCGGCGGTGGCGGCTTCAAAGGCCGCCACCTGGTGGGCCACACCGCGCGGGCCGTCGGCGTCGCTGAAGTGGGTCATGAGCGAAATTTCTTCCACCTGCGGCAGCGCGTTGAGCCGCGCCCAGGCGGCGCGAAAGGCGGTGGGCGTGAAGCCCAGGCGGTTCATGCCGCTGTTGAGCTTGAGGAACACGCGATGGGGCAGCTGCGTTTTGTGCGCTGCCAGCCAGTCAATCTGTTCGCTGCAGTGCACCGTGTGCCACAGGTGCAGGCGCGAACACAGCTCCAGGTCGCGCGGCTCAAACACGCCTTCGAGCAAAAGAATGGGCCCGCGCCAGTCGAGCGCCCGGATGCGTTCGGCCTCGGCCAGGTCGAGCAGGGCAAAGCCGTCGGCGCTGCGCAGGGCGTCAAACGTGCGCTCAATGCCATGGCCGTAGGCGTTGGCCTTGACCACCGCCCAGACCCGCGCGTCAGGCGCGCAGTCGCGGGCACGCTGCAGGTTGTGGCGCAAAGCGTCGGGGTGCACGGTGGCGAGGATCGGACGGGGCATGGCAGTCGGCAAAAAAGCGGGCAGCAACCAAAGGGCAAGGGCCTGCGGCCAGGGGGGCCGCGGCACCGGTTGTTTACAGACGCTCACAAGTGGCGTGCTATAACCCGGCATCCTTGGAGACCCGCTGACTTTCGCATAAAAAAGCCGCATCAGGCCACCCCACCAGCGTCCCCTGGCGTGGCCCGGCGTACAAAATCATCCCCATGAAGCGCGGCTTCTACACCATCATGACGGCGCAGTTTTTCAGCTCTCTGGCTGACAACGCGCTGTTCGTGGCCGCCATTGAACTGCTGCGCACGCGCGGCGCACCCGAATGGCAGAGCGCGGCGCTGGTGCCGCTGTTTGCGCTGTTTTATGTGGTGTTGGCGCCTTTTGTGGGCGCTTTTGCCGACGCCAGACCCAAAGGCCAGGTCATGTTCATCAGCAACGCCATCAAGGTGGTGGGCTGTCTGATGATGCTGGTGGGTGTGCACCCCCTGTTGGCCTACACCCTGGTGGGCCTGGGTGCGGCGGCCTATTCGCCGGCCAAATACGGCATCTTGACCGAGCTGCTGCCGCCGTCGCAATTGGTCAAGGCCAACGGCTGGATCGAAGGCTTGACGATCGCTTCCATCATCCTGGGTGTGCTGCTGGGTGGTCAGCTGGTGGGGCCGTGGCTGTCCGGCTTGTTGCTGTCCATTGACATTCCTGGTGTGGACACCGGCATCGACAGCGCAGCGAAGGCGGCCATTGGGGTGCTGGTGCTGGTGTATGTGGTGGCGTCGGTTTTCAACCTGCGCATACCGCTGACCGGCGTAACACCGCGGCCCATGCCCAAGAACCCGCTGGCCCTGCTGCCCGACTTCTGGCGCTGCAACAGCCGCCTGTGGCGCGACCGCCTCGGCCAGATTTCGTTGGCCACGACCACCCTGTTCTGGGGCGTTTCGGGCAACCTGCGCTACATCGTGCTGGCCTGGGCCGGCGCCGCGCTGGGCTACAGCACCACACAGGCCTCCAGCCTGGTGGGCGTGGTGGCACTGGGCACGGCGGTGGGTGCGGTGGTGGCCTCGATGCGCATGAAGCTCGACCAGGCCACCCGCGTGATGCCACTGGGCATCGCCATGGGGCTGTTGGTGATCTTGATGAACTTCATCGACAACGTGTGGGTGGCCGCACCGTTCCTGGTGCTTCTGGGCGGCCTGGGCGGTTTTTTGGTGGTGCCCATGAACGCGCTGCTGCAGCACCGCGGCCACAACCTGATGGGGGCAGGCCGCTCCATTGCGGTGCAAAACTTCAACGAACAAGCCTGCATCCTGATTTTGGGGGCGATGTACAGCTTCTCCACGGCAGCCGGCTGGTCGGCGTTCATGGCCATCACCGCGTTTGGCGTGCTGGTGGCCGGCTTCATGTGGGTGATTGCCCTGTGGCACCGCCACAACCAGCGTGCGCACCCGCACGAGCTGGAGCGCCTGCTGGAAATCGCCCGCCGGGACGACTTGCACGGGTAGATCGGCTCCCCCCGCGCCGCGCCTAAGGGCGCGTCACCCCCCAGGGGGCGATGCGAGTGGCCCGGCAAAGCCGGTTCCACCGCATCCTGCGTAAAAGCATTTCGCTTCGGAAGGGGAGTTGACCCCAGGGCACCGCGGAACTGGCTTTGCCAGGCCGCCAGTGCCGCCCCCTGGGGGGTGACGCGCCCTTAGGCGCGGCGCGGGGGGTGGTCAAAACCCTATATTGGTTTTCTCAAAGCCATCCAGGCTCACCAGCCGGTGCTGCGCCAGCACTTTGTAGAGATCGGCCTCGCCGACCGAGCGCGACAGGTAGGCGTCGCTGCCGGCCAGGCCGGCTTTCATGCGGTCCATGCTGCCCGCCGTGGGCGCAAACATGATCACCACCGGCGCCTGGCCGTTGGCCAGCTTGCGCTGTTTGGTGTTGCGGCACACCTGGTAGGCATCGGGTTCGCCGTTGAGCCGGTCGATGACCACCAGCCGGTACGGATGGGCTTTGAGCATGACCAGCGCTTGCGCCGCTTCGCGCGACCAGTCGATCGACAGACCGTAGCGCTTGAAGCGCTTGTGCAAAATGCGCCCTTCCACCAGGCTTTCGGCCACCAGCAGCACGTCGCCGCGCTGCACCTCAGGCACCGGGGCTTTGCTGGCGCTGAGCTGGGAGCGGGGTGAGCGCGAGTTTTTGCTGCTGCTGCGCGAAGACGCCGGCGCTGAAGGCGGGGCGGGCAGTTCGTCCAGTCCCCCAAAGTCGGTCAGGCGCATCACACCCGGGCGCGCGGACCTGCCGGATACGGCGGGGACCATGGGCGCACCGACGCGGCGAACGGGTGCCTGTGCTGGTGCAGGGGCTGCGGGCGCATCCCCTCCCGTGGGCCGTTTTGGCGCAGGCGCCCCGGCAGCGCTGCTTCGCGTCATGGGCCGGGTGGGCGGGAATTCAGACTCGGCGGCTTTGCGCCGCCCCGTCACGGCCGGGACCATGGGCGCCGGAACGCTCTCAGAAAACGGCTGGGTCGCAGGAAAATTGCGGTCTTCGCCCGCACGCGAGCGCTTGAGGGCGGGCTCGGCCGCCGCCAGCTGGCCACTGGCCCGGCGCATGCTGGCATCTAGCCCCTGGGTTTGTGAGGCCTGAAAAGGCTGCGTGGCGGCGAACTTGGCCGACGCCGCCGCGGGCTTGCGGGCCGGCGCCGCCGGGCTGACCCCAACAATGGCGTCCAGCGCCGCCAGCACCGACACCAGCTTCACCGGCTTGCGCTGTAGCGGCCAGCCGGTGCCCCCGTCGCTGTTACCCAGCAGCAGCACTTTGCCCGGCAATTCGGCGTAGCGCACCAGGTGCAGGGCCTGGGTGTTGTCGGCGTTAAGGATGCTCTGAAAAACCCACCAGCCAGCGTGTTACGTGCCTGACGGAGTTTCGTCCGATGAGCTTTCGCGCGATCCGGCCCAGTTTGGGTTGGAATTCGTATCCGGTTTGCCCCATTTGGGGCCGCCTGAGGGCCACTGACCCGGTTTCGGTCGCACTCACGCCTGTGCTCCGATCAGTTTGTGACGGGCCATCCACAAGTTGGACAACGCAAACAGCGTCTTGATCTGCAAGGTGTTCTTCTTCAGACCCCGATATCGCACCTTCGTGAAGCCGAACTGGCGCTTGATCACCCGAAACGGGTGCTCCACCTTGGCGCGAATCCCGGCCTTGATCTTCTCGACTTTGTCGATCAGCGCATCCCTCGGGTTGCTGTCTTTGTCCAGCTTCTTGCGCTTGCCTGGGCGCATGGCCACATGCCATTTGTGGCTGGCTTTTGCATCGGGGCGCTTGTCTGCGCCTTGGTAGCCCGCGTCACCGAACACGTCCGTCTCTTGACCATGCAGCAGGCTGTTGCCCTCGGTGACATCGGCTACGTTGCCCGAGGTGCCTCGCACGGTGTGCACCAAGCCCGATTCGGCATCCACGCCTATGTGGGCTTTCATGCCAAAGTGCCACTCGTTGCCCTTTTGACTCGAGTGCATCTCGGGGTCTCGCGCTTTGTCTTTGTTCTTGGTGGAGCTGGGCGCGGCGATGAGGGTGGCATCTACAGCGGTGCCGGCCTTGAGCAGCAAGCCGCGCTGCTGCAGCAGTTCGTTGACGGTGGCCAGGATCTGATCGGCCAGCTTGTGTTTCTCCAGCCTGTGGCGGAACCGAAGAATGGTGCTCTCGTCGGGCAGTCGGCCAAAGGTATCGAGCTGAGCGAATTCGCGGTAAAGCGGTGTGTCGAAGAAGGCTTCCTCCATGGCCGGGTCTGACAGACTGAACCACTGCTGCATGAAGTGCACTCGCAGCATCGTCTCCAGCGCAAAGGGTGGGCGACCATTGCGCCCTT
This sequence comes from Hydrogenophaga sp. L99, assembly GCF_058731905.1. Classification (NCBI taxonomy): domain Bacteria; kingdom Pseudomonadati; phylum Pseudomonadota; class Betaproteobacteria; order Burkholderiales; family Comamonadaceae; genus Hydrogenophaga; species Hydrogenophaga sp. L99. The sequence goes on from NZ_CM178972.1 coordinate 3,523,406, forward strand.
CGCTGTAATACGGGGCTATCAGCTCGACCAGGGCAGCCCATGGAACCACGGTTTCCATCTGCTGCAAAAACACCTGCTTGCGGGTCTTGCGCGTGCTCAGGTTCAAGTCAAAGCTGCTTTGTTTCATGGTGCCCGAGTGTGCCGCGCTGGGCTTACATCTGCCATGCCGCTGGGGTGGTTTTGCAGAGTTTCCTTAACGATCAGGATTTGCGCGTCCATGACTTCGTCTTGCACCAGGTACCCAGGTGGGCGACGGGCGGCCAGCCGAAAAAACGACTCGAAGGTTGACGACTCATTTTGGGCAAAACCCACCAAAGCCACTGTGTACGAACCGCCCATGTAGACACCCTGAAATAAAAGCCAGACGCCGTTTTGAGCTGAGTATGCCCGCGAACGGTGCATACCCCCCACACCACCTGCCGCTGGGCAGGGCCGCTGTGACGGATTGCGCGCCCCAGCCCACATGCCGCCACAATCGCGCCATTCGTCACCACCCAGGAGTTTTCATGAGCAGCATTTACGACTTTGAAGCCCAATCCATCGACGGCAAACCGGTCGCACTTGAGCAATTCCGCGGCAAAACCTTGCTGATCGTGAACACCGCCAGCGCCTGTGGCTTCACACCCCAGTTTGGCGGGCTGGAAAAATTGCACCAGAGCTACGCCGCACGCGGTCTGGTGGTGCTGGGCTTTCCCTGCAACCAGTTTGGCAGTCAGGACCCGGGCAGCAACGAAGAAATTGGGGCTTTTTGCCAGAAAAACTTTGGCGTGAGCTTTCCCATGATGAGCAAAATCGACGTCAACGGCGCCGAGGCCCACCCGCTCTACCAGTGGCTCAGCGCCGAAGCCCCCGGCCTGCTGGGCAGCAAGGCCATCAAGTGGAACTTCACCAAGTTTCTGGTGGGCAAAGACGGGCGGGTGCTCAAACGCTACGCACCGCAGGACGCACCCGAGAAGCTGGCCAAGGACATCGAGGCCGCCCTGACAGCCTGATTTCAGCGTTCGAATTCCGTGTTGAGCACCACCGTGCTCGTGGTACGCAGCACGCCCGCAATGGCCTTGATGGCGTAGAGCACGTCTTCCAGCGCCCGTGCGTTGGCGCAGCGCACCTTGACGAGCGAGTCGTGCTCGCCGGCCACGCTGTGCACCTCCACCACTTCGGGCAGTTCCCGCAGGCGCTCGGCAATGTCGCGGCAGTGGGCGCCGCCGTCGTTGCGAATGGCCACAAAAGCCGTCAGGTGCAAGCCCAGCGCCTCGGGCGCCACCCGGATCGAAAAGCGCTCAATCACGCCCCGCTCCACCATTTTTCGCACGCGCTCGTGCACGGCAGCGGTCGACATGCCCACTTCGGAAGCCACATCAGCGTACGAACGGCGGCTATCCGAGGCCAAGGCCGTAAGAATTCTCCTGTCAAGGTCGTCTGTCTGGAAATTGTCTTGCATTGGGTGCATTCTTCGGATAAATTCGGCTCCGCCAACTCGGCACCGAACATTTTCCGTCTTGAGACCCGAAATGCCAATCATTTTCCGCTTGCCTGGCGCCAGAGATGCCCGCATCAAGCTGATCACCGCGCTGCTGATCGTCTACATCGTCTGGGGCACGACCTACAACGCGCTGAACCTGGCCATGCAGTCGATGCCGCCGCTGCTGATGAACGGCACCCGCTTTGTCGCTGCGGGCGCCATCATGCTCGCCATTGCGCGCTGGCAGCGCCTGCCCTGGCCCACCGGTGCGCAGTGGCGGCACTCGGCCCTGATCGGCGGCCTCATGGTCTGCGGTGCCATGGGCATGGTGGTGATGGCGCAGAAGATGGGCATTGGCTCGGGCTTGATGGCCACCGTGGTCACCACCATGCCCATGTGGCTGGCGCTGTGGACCCGCTGGGGCGGCGAAGCTGTGCCCGTGACGAGCTGGATCGGGCTGGCGCTTGGCGTGGCCGGTGCGGCCGTGCTGGCGCTGGAAGGTGACTTTTCAGCCACCTGGCTGGGCGCCCTGCTGGCTTTCGGCGCGCCGCTGCTCTGGAGCATCGGCTCTTACGCCTCGCGCAAGCTGGACCTGCCCGCGCCCGCCATGGCCTCGGCTGCGCAGTGGCTGCTGGGTGGCCTGATGGGCACCGCCGCCGCCGCGCTGCTGGAGCCCGCTGCCCAGACCTGGAGCCCGGCGCAGTTGAGCCTGACATCGGCCCTGGCCTGGGGCTACCTGGTGGTCATGGGCACGCTGGTCACGCTCAACGCGTATTTGTGGCTGCTCAAAAACACATCGGCCGCGCTGGCGGGCAGCTATTCGTTCGTCAACCCCGGGGTGGCGCTGTGGGTGGGTGTGGCCCTGGGCGGTGAGGTGCTGACCGGTCAGGTCTTCATCGCCCTGCCGCTGATCTTGCTGGCGCTGGGCTTCATTGCCTACGGCCAGCCGGTGTGGCGCTGGTTACAGCCGCGCCTGCGCCCGGGCGGGTTGCGCGGCGCATGACGCGCGGCAGGTTCAGAGGCTGAGCGTTTTGGGCGTGTCCGAGCAGCGCCTCAAACAAACGTGCCCGGTCCAGGCGCAAAGCACAGCCATGGCTCGGGCTATGGCGCGCATTGGTAACGCCGAGCGGGTGTGTTTTGGGGTGGTGAGCGGGCGCGAATGAGAGACGCTCAGCCTCTCAGACCCAGCGCAGCAGCAGCCCCGCCACCAGCGGCAACGCCAGCGCGCTGAACAGCGCGCTCAAACCCATGGCCAGGCCGGCGAAGGCGCCCATTTCTTCGCTCACCTGAAACGCGCGTGCGGTGCCGATGCCGTGGGCGGCCGTGCCCAGCGCGAAGCCGCGCACGGTGGGGTCGGTGATGCGCAGGGCATCAAACAAAAAGCGGGCACTGGCCGCCCCCACAATGCCGGTGCTGACCACCAGCACGGCGGTGAGCGAAGGCAGGCCGCCAATCTTTTCGGCAATGCCCATGGCCACCGGCGTGGTGACCGACTTGGGCGCCAGCGATGCCAGCGTGGCCTTGGACGCACCCAGCGCCCAGCCCACACCGATGGCCGTGACCGTGGCGGCCAGCGTGCCCACCACCAGCGCACCCACCATGGGCAGCCACAGGCGCTTGAGGCGCGCGAGCTGTTCAAACAGCGGCACCGCCAGCGCCACCGTGGCCGGACCGAGCAAAAAGTGGACGAACTGCGCGCCCTCGAAATAGGTGGCGTAGGGCGTGCCCGTGGCCCACAGCAAAGTGCCCAGCGCCACCACGGCCATGGCCACCGGGTTGGCCAGCGGGTGAAAGCCGCTGCGCTGGTAGAGCATGAAAGCGGCCTGGTACACCAGCAGCGTCACGGTCAGGCCCAGCAGCGGCGTGGTGGCCAGGTAGACCCACACATCGGCCAGGCGCTCGGCCGCCGCAGGCAACACCGGGTTCATGGCTGTTCTCCATCCACCGCCTGGGGCGGGGGCGCCACGCGCTTCATGAGCCAGGCCATGGTAAGGGCGGCACTGGCCAGCCCCACCAGCGTGCTCAACACCAGCGCCACGCCGATGGCCAGCGCCTCGTCACCCAGGCGCTGCAGGTGCAGCATGACGCCCACACCCGCCGGCACAAACAGCAGCGACAGGTGTTGCAACAGCGTTTGCGCCGTGGGCTTGATGGCCTGCAGCCAGGCCGGGCGCAGCACCAGCACCAGCAACAACAGCGCCAAACCGACCACCGGGCCCGGCACAGGTGCGGCGAGCGCAAACACCAGCGCTTCGCCCAGCAACTGGAAAACAAGCAGGGTGGCGAGCGCGGGGATCATGCGGGCGAGCTTACCCCGCGAGCGCGTCGTCCAGAATTTCGACCCAATGCCGCACCGGCGTTTCGGTGCCGCTTTGCAGGTGGGTGATGCAACCGATGTTGGCGCTGGTGATCACGGCGGGCTTGAGCTCGTCCAGATGGCCGAGCTTGCGGTCGCGCAGCTGGTAAGACAGCTCGGGGTTGAGCACCGAATAGGTGCCGGCCGAGCCGCAACACAGGTGCGCCTCGTTTTTTGCCACCTGCACGGTGAAGCCCAGGGCCGCCAGGTGCGTTTCAACGCCACCCTTGAGCTGCTGACCGTGCTGCAATGTGCAAGGCGGGTGAAAACCGATCACCTTGTTGGCGTCGGGCTGGCCGGCCAGCTTGGGCTTGAGCACCGGCACCAGCGCAGGCAGCAGCTCGCTCAGGTCCCGGGTCAGTTCACTGATGCGCGCCGCTTTGGCGGCATAGGTCGGGTCGTCGGCCAGGATGTGTCCGTATTCCTTCACGGTGACGCCGCAGCCCGAGGCGTTCATGACGATGGCCTCGACACCGTCTTCGATCACTGGCCACCAGGCGTCGATGTTGGCGCGCATCTCGCGCTTGCCGCCGTCCTGGTCGTTCAGGTGGAACTTGACCGCACCGCAGCAGCCGGCCTTGGGCGCGATGACGGCCTGGATGCCCGCCGCGTCGAGCACGCGCGCAGTGGCCGAGTTGATGTTGGGCATCATGGCCGGCTGCACGCAGCCCGCCAGCATGAGCACCTTGCGCGCATGCACGGTGGTGGGCCAGCGACCCGCGTCCTGCTTGGCGGGCACCTTGTTTTTCAGCGTGCCCGGCAGCAGACCGCGCACCATCTGGCCCATCTTCATGGCCGGGCCAAACAGCGGCGACGGCAGGCCTTCTTTGAGCAACCAGCGCACCGCTTTTTCGCTCGCCGGGCGCGGCACCTTTTCGTCCACCAGCTTGCGGCCAATGTCGATCAGATGGCCATAGTCAACACCGCTGGGGCAGGTGGTTTCGCAGTTGCGGCAGGTCAGGCAGCGGTCCAGGTGCATCTGCGTCTTGCGTGTGGGCTCGGCGCCTTCCAGCACCTGCTTCATCAAATAGATGCGCCCGCGCGGTCCGTCCAGCTCGTCGCCCAGCAGCTGGTACGTGGGGCAGGTGGCGGTGCAAAAGCCGCAGTGCACGCACTTGCGCAAAATCGCCTCGGCGGCGCGTCCATCGGCACGGGCCTGGTATTCGGGGGAGAGGTTGGTTTGCATGTGTGTTCAGCTCAAAAAACCTGGCGCCGGGCCACCCCGAGCCGGGTTAGCGCCCCCTCAGGGGGTCACCAACCATGCTCAGTGGCGGAGCATGGGGGCTTATGTTCTGCCGGGGTTGAAGATGCCTGCCGGGTCAAATTGCTCGCGCAGGCGCTGGGTGATGGTTTCAATGGCCGGCGTTTGGCGGCTGAAGCGGGGTACACCGGGCGCCCCGTCGGCGCCCGCACGGAACAGGGTGGCGTGGCCGTTGACAGCCGCTGCAGCGCCGCGCAGTTCGGCCGCTGCGGACGCGGGCGCCCACAGCCAGCGCTGGGCGCCTTGCCATTCGATCAACTGGGCGTAAGGCAACGCCAGCACCGGCGCGGTTTGCGGCAGCGACAGGCGCCACAGGCACAGGTCGGGGGCTGGCGGGGTGAAGAACGGCAAGGCCTGGTCGCGGCAGGCGGTCCAGTCGGCGCCGGCCTGGGCGTTGTCCATACGCTTGCCACCCGCTTCCTGGGCCATGCGGACGCAGGCCGCTTCCACGGCGGCCACCGCGCCGCGCAGGCGAACAAACAGCAGCTCGGGCGCGCCGGGCGCGGTGTCGTCGCGCACCCAACACGAGGCATTGATGGGCAAGGGCTGGCCGCCCCAGCGGTGCAGTTGCTCCAGGGCGTTGGCCTGGCTCAGCTCAAACACCAGCGTGGCTTCGGCCGGGGCCACCGGCAGCACCTTCAGGCTGAGCTCGGCCAGCACACCCAGCGTGCCGAGCGAGCCGGCCATGACGCGGCTGACGTCGTAACCCGCCACGTTTTTCATGACCTGGCCGCCAAAGGTGAGCAGCTCACCCCGGCCGTTGATGAACTGGGCGCCGAGCACGAAGTCTCGCACGCTGCCCACGCAGGCGCGGGCCGGGCCCGCGAGGCCGGCAGCCACCATGCCGCCCACCGTGCCACCGGCGCCAAAGCGCGGCGGCTCAAACGGAAAGCACTGGCCTTTTTCGGCTAACACCGCTTCCAGCTCGGCCAGCGGGGTACCGGCGCGCACCGTCACCACCAGTTCGGTGGGCTCGAAGCTGACGATACCGGCCCAGTCGGCGGTAGACAGGGTATCGCCCACCGTAGGCTCGCCGTAGAAGGTCTTGGTGTCACCACCGGTGATGCGCATCGGCCGATTTGCCGCTCTCGCGGTCCGCACCTGTTCGATCAAGTGGTTGGGAAATTGGGAAAGTGTGGAAGACATGCACACATATTAAGAGCGGCAAGCCAACAGCAGAATGAGAATTCCTGTGGTCTTCTGTGCAAGTTTTTCAGCTGGGCAACAAGCACGCCTTCTATCAACACCCTTAACTCATATAAAATAATCTGCAGTATGCGACAAACTGCATTAATAAAATTCAAATTCGTGCTACGATCCGCCGCATGCTGAATGCAGAAATCTCAATCGACACTGTAACGGACCTCTTGCCGGGGTTCGCGTTCCGGGGCGCCATCACCGATGAGCCGCCCGGGCCGGTGCGTGTGGTGAACATGGCCAACGCCATGGGCGACTCGTTGACGGACGACGTTGAGCTGCCATTCATCGCCTTCACCGGCGATCAGACCAAGCTGCAAGTGCGCCCGGGCGACCTGATCTTTCGCTCGCGGGGGGTCAGCAACCAGGCCGTCCTGGTCGAAAGCGTGCACCAGCCGGCGATCCTGGCCTCGCCGCTGATCCGCATCCGCGTTCGCGACCCCGAGGTTCTTAACCCGCTCTACCTGCAATGGGTGCTCAACAGCGGCCCCACCCAGCGAGCCATCGACGCGATCGCCCGGGGAACCATCGTCCGCATGGTGACGGTTCCCAGCCTGCGCCAACTCAAGATTCCCGTGCCGCCCATGGCGGTGCAGCAGCGCATCGCCGCGTTTGCCTTGTTGCAGAGAGAAGAGCAAAGCCTGTCGGCGGCGTTGATCGAGAAGCGCCGCCAGTTTGCAGAGCAGGTTCTCTGGGCGAAAGCCCAGGAAGTGCGTTGACCCGTGGTCTGGGTCATCGCTCAAAAGATGAAGGCCAGGGTGCTACCAACACCCCAGCCTTCGGGACCGCTATCCACCAACCCTTACGAGGTACAGCCATGTCGATCCGACTCAAATCTTACCCCTTCGATGGACCCTTCGATCACACAGGGCCTTTGCGCTCTCAGTCTGGCGTCTACGCCATCCTGGGCAAGCGCCCCACCGACGCGCAATACCGCGTGCTCGACATCGGCGAGTCGCACAGTGTGCGCGAGCGGGTTGAGAACCACGACCGTACGCCCAGTTGGCAGGGGCACAACCAACCGCTCTTCGTTGCGGCGTACTACTGCAACCAAGCCGAGCGCATGAAGATCGAGCAAGAACTGCGCGCCTTCTACCACCCGCCTTGCGGCAAACGGTAGGTCCAACCGCGCCCGGCCACGCCGGGCGCCCCAAAGAACACCATGACCGAAACCACCACCACCCAAGACATCTTCCGCAAGGCCTGGGCCGCGTGCAACACCTTCCGCGGCACCATCGACCCGGCCCAGTACAAGGACTACATCCTCACGATGATGTTCCTCAAGTACATCAGCGACGTCTGGCACGACCACTACGACAACTACAAAGAGAAGTACGGCAACGACCCCGAGCGCATTCAGCGCCTGATGGAGCGCGACCGGTTCGTGCTGCCCATGGTCCTGCTCACAGACCCCAAGACCAAAAAACCCACCGACACCTTCCGGGCCGATTTCGACAGCCTGTACGAGCGCCGCAACGCGCCCAACGTGGGTGAACTGATCGACATCACCCTGCGCCACATTGCCGAAGCCAACCAGGACCGTCACAAGCTCGACGAAGTGTTCAAAAACATCGACTTCAACACCGACCGCCTGGGCGACACCAAAGAACGCAATGGCCGCCTGAAGCACCTGCTCGAAGACTTCTCCGATCTGGACCTGCGCCCCAGCCGCGTCAAAGAAGACGCCATCGGCTCCGCCTACATCTACCTGATTGAACGCTTTGCCTCCGACGCGGGCAAAAAGGCCGGCGAGTTCTACACCCCCATGGCCGTCTCGCGCTTGTTGGCCGTGCTGGCCAACCCTCAGCCGGGCATGCGCATCTGCGACCCCGCCTGCGGCTCGGCCGGCCTGCTGCTCGAAGCCGCCACCGCCGTGGGCAACAACAACGTGTCGCTCTACGGGCAAGAGTTGAACCAGAGCACCTACGCCCTGGCGCTCATGAACATGTTCATCCACGGCTTCGACTCCGCCCGCATTGAGCGCGGCGACAGCCTGCGCAACCCTCTGCTGGTGGAAAACGATCGCCTGCTGCGCTTCGACATCGTGGTCGCCAACCCGCCCTTCAGCCTGGACAAATGGGGCGCAGACGACGCCGAACACGACCGCTTCAACCGCTTCTGGCGCGGCATTCCGCCCAAGAGCAAGGGCGACTACGCCTTCATCAGCCACATGGTCGAAGTCGCCCTGCCCCAGCGCGGCCGGGTCGCCGTGGTCGTGCCGCACGGCGTGCTGTTTCGCGGCGGCGCCGAAGGCCGCATCCGCCAGCGGCTGATTGAAGACAACCTGCTCGACGCCGTGATCGGCCTGCCCGGCAACCTCTTCCCCACCACCAGCATCCCGGTCGCCATCTTGCTGCTGGACCGCGCCCGCGAAAAAGGCGGCGAGCGCGCCGACAGCGACGACGTGCTCTTCATCGACGCCAGCGGCCAGTACACCCCAGCCAAGACCAAGAACCAGATGGAGGAGACGCACATCCAGCACATCGTGGCGGCCTGCCGCGCCCGCCAGGGCGTGGACAAGTTCGCCAGCTTGGTCAGCCGCGCCACCCTGGCCGAGAACGACTTCAACCTCAACATCCCGCGCTACGTGGACACCTACGAAGAAGAAGCGCCCATCGACCTGAAAGCCACGGAAGCCGAGATTGACCGCCTGGAAGAAGCCCTCAGCGCCGTGCGTCTGAAGATGAAACAACACCTCAAGGAGCTGGGACTGTGAACAAACCCTTGCAACCCAACGCACCGCGCAACGTGTTCGAAGGCATCCGCCACACCAGCGCGGAAGGTGCTGAATACTGGCTGGCCCGCGAACTGGCGCCGGTGCTGGACTACCCGCAATACCGCAATTTCCTGCCCGTGATCGAGAAGGCCCGTGAGGCTTGCCTCCAGAGCGGTCTCCCGATCGCAGACCATTTTGCGGATGTCCGCAAAATGGTCGACATTGGCTCCGGCGCCCAGCGCCCCGTCGAAGACATCGAACTCTCGCGCTACGCCTGCTACCTCATCGTGCAGAACGGCGACCCGGGCAAACCCGTCATCGCGCACGGCCAGACCTACTTCGCCGTGCAGACCCGCCGCCAGGAACTCAACGACGCGGCGCAGTTCCAGCACCTGAGCGAAGACGAACGGCGCCTGGCCATCCGCAACGAACTGGCCGAACACAACAAGGCCCTGAGCGCCGCCGCCAAAGACGCGGGCGTGGAAACACCGCTCGACTACGCCGTGTTTCAAGACCACGGCTACAAGGGCCTGTACGGCGGCCTGGGTGCCAAAGACATCCACGCCCACAAAGGGCTCAAGAAGAGCCACAAGATCCTCGACCACATGGGCAGCACCGAGCTGGCGGCCAACTTGTTCCGCGCCACGCAGACCGAAGAAAAGCTCAAACGCGAAGGCGTGCAAGGCAAAGCCCAGGCCAACAAAACCCACCACGCCGTGGGCGCCAAGGTGCGCCAGACCATCCGGGAACTGGGCGGCACCCTGCCCGAACAACTGCCGGTGCCGGACAAGAGCATTCAGCAAATCGAGCGCGGGAAAACCAAGCAGGTGGCGGCGCCCAAGAAGAAGTCATGACGGCAAGTCCCACTTACAAACCACTTGTTCGATACAAGCTGGATGACATCGCTATTCGTGGAAGCGGGCACACGCCAAGCCAACGCCATCCCGAATATTGGGATGGTGATATTCAGTGGCTCTCACTCGCCGACTCTGGTTCACTGAACCGAGGGTGGATTGCACGGACCCACCGCAATATCACGCCAGAAGGCATCAAGAACTCCTCTGCCGTTGTTCATCCTCGCACCACTGTGGTTCTCTTGCGTGACGCGGGCGTCGGCAAGAGCGCGATTCTTGGTACCGACATGGCGGTCAGCCAGCACTTCATTGCTTGGCAGTGCGATGAGAGCTTGCTGCATCACAGATACCTTTACCAATGGCTTCAATGGAAAGCCACCGAGTTTGATCGCATGGCGGTTGGGTCCACCGTCAGGACCATTGGCCTCCCCTACTTCAAACGGCTTGAAATCGATTTGCCCCCGGTGGAGGTGCAGGCAAAGGTCGCCGACGTTTTGTTCCTTGCAGATCAAGCCATCCACCAGTCAGAGGCGATCATTGAACAACTGGCTGAGCGCAAACAAGGCCTGATGCAGCACCTGCTGACCGGGCGCAAGCGCCTCAAGGGGTTCCAGGGCAGTTGGAAGCCTCAACGCCTGGGCTCGTTCCTGATGCGGATAACGCGCAAGAACGCTGATGGCTGCACCCGCGCGCTGACCGTGTCAGCACAGCGCGGTCTGGTGGAGCAAGGCAGTTACTTCGCCAAGCAGATGGCGGCCGAAGAAAACGAACACTACCTGTTGATCCAGCGCGGGGAATTTGCCTACAACCGCAGCGCGGCGGCGGGCTACCCGTTTGGTGCCATCAAGCGGCTGGACCGGTATGACGAAGGCATTGTGTCCACGCTGTGCCTGTGTTTCGGGATCACCGACGCGGCCCAGACCGACACCGACTTCCTCACCGCAGTTTTCGAGGGCGGCCTGCTCAACCGGCAGTTGCGCGCCATCGCCCATGAAGGCGCCCGCAGCCACGGGCTGCTGAACGTGACGAGCACCGACTTCTTCAAGCTGCAACTGAACCTGCCGCCGCCAGAAGAGCAAGAAGCCATCGCCCAGGTGCTGAACGCCGCCGACCAAGCATTGCAGTTGCAACGGCAACAGCTCGCCGCCCTGCAACACCAAAAGCGCGCCCTGATGCAACAACTGCTCGCCGGAGAACGCCCATGACCAGCGCCCAGGCCACCAGCCCGCCGCCCGACCCGGACTTCGACCCCAGCGAAGTCATGGCCAGCCAGGCGCCGGCCTTGCAGTTGCTGCTGGCCATGGGTTGGCAGTACCTGAGCCCGGCCCAGGCGCGGCAGCTGCGCGGCCCCCGGCTGGGCCAGGTGGTGCTGGACGAGGTGTTGCGCGACGCGCTCAAGCGCTTCAACCGCATCCACACCACCTCCGGCGAACACCTGTTCACCGAAGAAAACCTGAGCGCCGCCATCCAGCGCCTCAAAAGCCTGCCCTACAACGGGCTGCTGCGCACCAACGAGGCGCTGTACGACCTGATCACCCTGGGCACCAGCCTGGAGCAGACGATCGACGGCGACTCGCGCGGGCGCTCGCTGCGCTACATCGACTGGCAGCACCCGCTGGACAACACATTTCAGGTGTCGCCCGAGTTCGTGGTGCAGCGCACGCGCAGCCAGAACACAATACGCTGCGATCTGGCGCTGTTCGTCAACGGCATCCCGCTGGGCCTGATCGAGTGCAAGGCGCCGGGCGTTGACGTGGCGCAAGGGGTGGCGCAGCTGGTGGGCTACCAGGGCGAGAGCCAGGCGCCGCACCTGTTTGTGATGGCGCAGGTGTTGCTGGCCATGAACGGGCAGACGGCGCGCGTGGGCACGGTGGGCAGCCCGGGGCGTTTCTGGTCGGCCTGGCGCGACGACACGGTGAGCGACGCTTCGGTGGCCGCGCTGCTGGCGCAGCCGCTGCCCGACGGGGTGCGCGCAGATCTGTTTGAACTGGTGCAGCGCCTGAGCGGCGCGCACACGGTGCCCGGCGTGGCGGAAGAACCGGCCGAGTACCTGGTGGCCCGCAGCGTGACCGACCAGGACCGCGCAGTGGCCGCGCTGCTGGAGCCGCAGCGCTTGCTGCGCCTGGTCTTTCACTACACGGTGTTTGACGGCGGCACGCGCAAGCTGGCGCGCTACCAGCAGGTGCGCGCCATCGAGCGCATCGTTGAACGCATCAACCATTGGGAAACCACCGACAGCGGCGCGCGCCGCCGCACGGGCGGCGTGGTGTGGCACACGCAAGGCTCGGGAAAATCGCTCACCATGGTGATGCTGGCGCGGCGGCTGGCCCTGCTGCCGGGGGTGTTGAACCCGCGCATCGTGCTGGTGACGGACCGCGACGACCTGGACAAGCAGATCGAGGGCACCTTCAAAACCTGCGGCCTGGAGCCGCAGCGCGCCACCTCGGCGCGCGACCTGCTGGCGCTGGTGAAGAGCCCGCGCGCGCAGGTGATCACCACGCTGATCCAGAAATTTGAACGGGTGAGCCAGATCGCCCGGCGCTTTGCGGTGGATTCGCCCGATGTGTTCGTGTTGGTGGACGAGGGTCACCGCACCAATTTCGGCACGCTGGCGGCCAAGATGCGGCTGCTGATGCCCAACGCCTGCTACATCGGCTTCACCGGCACGCCGGTGACCCGGCTCGAGCGCAACACGCTGGGCCGTTTTGGCGGGCTGATCGACAGCTACACCATGGATGAAGCGGTGCGCGATGGCGCGGTGGTGAAACTGCTTTATGAAAGCCGCCTGGTGGATGTGGAGCAGAACCAGGAAGCGATCGACAAGTGGTTTGAGCGGCACACCGCCGGCCTGAACGACGCGCAGCGCGCCGACCTGAAGCGCAAATACTCGCGCGAGAAGATGCTGCAACAGGCCGACCCCTACCTGTACATGCTGGCGTTTGACATCAGTGAACACTTTCGCAGCACCTGGCAGGGCACGCCGTTCAAGGGGCAGGTGGTGGCGGCCAGCCGGGCAGCGGCGGTCCGGCTCAAGGAGTACATCGACGAGATTGGCCAAGTGAGCTGCGAGGTGCTGATCTCCGGCCCGAACGGGCGAGCCAACAGCGATGGCGAAGACGACGAGCCCACGGAAGCCGTGCACCGCTTCTGGGACAAGATGATGCAGCGCCACGGCAACGAGGAGGAATACAACAAGCGGCTGATCAGCTCGTTCAAACACGGCGAGGCACCGGAGCTTCTGATCGTGAAAGACAAGCTGCTCACTGGCTTTGACGCACCGCGCAACCGGGTGCTGTACTTGACCCGCGAGCTGCACGAGCACACGCTGCTGCAGGCCATTGCGCGGGTGAACCGGCTGTATGAGGCGCCGATTGAAGAGTCGGGCGGCGAAGACGAGCCGGTGGCGACGGTGGAAAAGGACTTCGGCCAGATCGTGGACTACGCCGGTGTGCTGCAAGAGTTGGACAAGGCGATTTCCAGCTACCAGGCGCTGGCGGGGTTTGAGGAAGGCGACCTCACGGGCATGCTGGTGAACATTCAGACCGAGGTGGCCCAGTTGCCCGACGCCCATGCGCACCTGCTGGAAATTTTCCGCCGCGTGGGCAACCGGCACGACACCAACGCCTACCTGGACGAGCTGCGCGACGACGACGTGCGTCACGACTTTTACGAGCGCCTGTCCGCGTTGGGCCGTTTGCTGCAACTGGCCTTGTCGAGCGAGCGTTTTCTGATGACCACACCGGTGGAGCAGATCGACCGCTACAAAGCCGACATGCTGCGTTTTGCGAAGCTCAAACAGGCGGCGCAGCTGCGCTTTGCCGACGCGGTGGACTTCAAACGCGACTATGAGCCACGCATTCGCAAGCTGCTCAACACGCACTTGCAGGCCAGCGATGTGCTGGTGCTGCGCTCGGCGGTGAACATCCTGGACAACGCCTCGCTGCGCAAGACCATTGACGATCAGGAGGCGACCACGCCGGCCTCGCAGGCCGACATCATCGCCTTCAACACCAAGCGGGTGATTGAAGAGCGCATCAAGGTGGACCCGGCCTATTATGAGAAATTTTCCCGGCTGATTCAGCAGGCGATTGACGACTACCGCGCCCGCCGTATCAACGAGCTGACCTACCTGCAGCGTGCGCAAGAAGCGCGGGATGCCGTGATGAGCCGCCCTCGGGATGACGTGCCGCCCGGGCTGCGTGGCAACGACCACGGCCTGGCTGTGTACGGAACGGTCAAGCGGGTGCTGGACGGGATTCCCGATCTGGCCACAAGCGCAGAGCTGGCCGAAGACATTGCGCTGGCCGTGCTGAACGCCCTGGCTGCGCACCATGTGGTGGACTACTGGCGCAACCTGGACGCCATGAACCAGACACGCATCGGCCTGGACCACTTTCTCTACGACGTGGTGGGGGACGACCGCGGGGTGAAGCTCTCCGCGGTGCAGATGGACGCGATCATTGACCAGGCATTGAACCTGGCCAGGGCGCGGGGCATCAATGGCTGATGTGCTGGACCGCGTACAGGTGATCCGGACGGGGCTTCGGCGCAAGACACTGGCGCTGGAGGTGCACCCGTCGGGTGAGGTTTTTGTGCGCGCACCCGAGGGCTGCGACGGGACACGCATCGACGCCTTGCTGCTCAAGCGCCAGCGCTGGATTGCAGAACAACGGGCGTTCTTTCTGCAGTTTGACCCACGCACGCCGACCCGTGCCTGGGTGCCAGGCGAGTCGCACCTGCACCTGGGCCGCCGCTACAAGTTGCAGATGGAAGCGGGACCAACGCCAGGGGTTCAACTTCGCGGCTCGGACATGGTGGTGACGGTGGAGCCTGGCGACCGCCATCACCCAGAGGTCATCGAAAGCACCGTTCAGCGGTGGCGGCACCAGCAAGCCAAAGCGGTGTTCTTACGGGCATTGAAACACTGCCATGGGCACTATCGCTTCAACCACCTCGATATGCCGCACCTGCGTGTTCAACGTTTGGCCAAACGCTGGGGCAGCCTGTCGCCCAGCGGCTCCATGACATTGCACTCGGCGTTGGTGCAGGCCCCCGGCACGTGTATCAGCTACGTGATTTTTCATGAGTTGTGCCATGCGATCCACCCCGACCACTCGCGCGCCTTCTTCGATTTGCTGACGGAGGTTTGTCCGAAGTGGGTGGCGCACAAGCATCGGCTTGAAACACTGCTGAGGTAAACGTCACTTCAGCCAAACACGTCGATAAGTAAAGTTGAAAACGTCAGCGCGTGTGGCCCAGGCACATGCCTGCGTTGGGCCGGCCTTTGCACTCGCGCTTGAGCCGCTGCTTGCGCGCAGCCGGCTTTTCACTGGACGGCGCGTCAACAAAGGTGACCTTGGCCGGCTTGCGCGGGGCTTCTTTGGCGGTGGTGTTGCCCGCAGCCAGCGTGGGCAGTGCGGCGCCACAAAGCACCACGGCGAACAAAAAAGGCCGCCAAGGCGCGGCACGCGAAACAAGCTTGAACATGGTTTTCCTCCTGAGCATGCCCCGTTGGGTTGGGGCGGTGTGTGACGGAAACCATCTTACGGCGCGAGTTTGCAAAACCCGAAAAAAAACCCGCGTGCCTTGCGGCAACGCGGGTTCAACATCCAAAGGAGACACTCAGAAACAACGGGGTGGCAACAGCCTGTGAAGTTTGTTGCGCACACCTGAACCGCTCAGCGGTTGTAGGCGGTTTCGCCGTGGGACGTGATGTCCAGGCCTTCGCGTTCGGCTTCTTCCGACACACGCAAACCGACCATCATGTCCACAATCTTGTAGGCCACAAAAGCGACCACAGCGGACCACACCATGGTGATGACCACGCCTTCGGCCTGAATGAACAGCTGACCGGCGATGGAAAAGTCGTCGCCCTTGATGCCGCCGAGCGAGCCGGCCGAGAACACGCCGGTGAGCAAGGCGCCGACGATACCGCCCACACCGTGCACGCCGAACACGTCCAGCGAGTCATCAGCGCCCAGCATTTTCTTGAGACCCGACACGCCCCAGAGGCAGGCGAAGCCAGACACCAGACCGATGATGATGGCGCCCATGGGGCCCACCGAACCGCAGGCCGGGGTGATGGCAACCAGGCCAGCCACCGCACCCGAAGCCGCACCCAGCATGGACGCTTTGCCCTTGCCCAGCGCTTCACCGATGCACCAGGCCAGCACCGCAGCGGCGGTGGCCACCAGGGTGTTGATGAAGGCCAGGGTGGCGCCACCGTTGGATTCGAGGTTGGAACCGGCGTTGAAACCGAACCAGCCCACCCACAGCAGTGAGGCACCGACCATGGTCAGCGTCAGGCTGTGAGGCGCCATGGATTCTTTGCCGTAGCCAATGCGCTTGCCCAGCATGTAAGCACCCACCAGGCCAGCCATGGCCGCGTTGATGTGCACCACGGTGCCGCCAGCGAAGTCCAACGCGCCTTTGTCCAGCAGGTAACCGCCCGTGCCCCACACCATGTGGGCAATTGGCAGGTAGCTGAAGGTGAACCAGATGGCCGAGAACAGCAGCACCGCGCTGAACTTCATGCGCTCGGCAAACGAGCCCACGATCAGCGCGCAGGTGATGCCGGCAAACGTGGCCTGGAAGGCAATGAAGATGAACTCGGGGATGGCCACACCGGGGGTGAACGTGGCGGCCAGCGAATCCATGGTGACGCCCATCAGGAACACCTTGTCAAGGTTGCCGATGATCAGGCCTTCGCCGCCAAACGCCAGGCTGTAGCCGTACATGGCCCACAGCACCGTGATCAGCGAGAACACCACCATCACCTGCATCAGCACCGACAGCATGTTTTTGCTGCGCACCAGGCCGCCATAAAACAGCGCCAGGCCGGGGATGACCATCAAAATCACCAGCACGGTGGAAATCATCATCCAGGCCACATCGCCCTTGTCGACGGTTGGTTTGGCTTCTTCTGCGGCAGGCGCTTCAGCGGCCACCGCAGCAGCGGGCGCTTCAACGGCAGGGGCGTCTGCAGCGGGTGCGGCTTCGGCTGGAGCGGCCGACGCTGCATCAGCCGGTGCGGTCACCGCAGCCGGCGCTTCGGTGGTCTGGGCCACGGCGTTCAGACCGCCAAAGGCCAGACCCATGCCCAACAACAGGGTTGCAAGTAGTTTTTTCATGTCCGTGATCTTTCTTGAACTGTGGCGGTGATCAGAGCGCTTCTTTGCCGGTTTCACCGGTGCGGATGCGAACCACCTGTTCCAGCGAGGTGACGAAAATCTTGCCGTCGCCGATCTTGCCGGTGCGTGCAGCACCTTCGATGGCTTCGATCACGCGGTCCACCAGGTCGTCGGACACAGCGGCCTCGATCTTGACCTTGGGCAGGAAATCGACCACGTATTCCGCGCCGCGGTACAGCTCGGTGTGGCCCTTCTGGCGGCCGAAGCCCTTGACTTCGGTAACGGTGATGCCTTGCACGCCCATGCCGGAGAGCGCTTCGCGCACTTCGTCCAGTTTGAACGGCTTGATGATGGCGGAGACCATTTTCATGCTGTGATTCCTCTTCTAGATCAGGAGGGTGATCAGGCCGGCTGGCCCACACCACGGGTTGGATTCGGTTGCATTCACACCCAAGCATGGACCGTGCCAACTTTGCACGCCTGTGGCCAAAAACAGGTCGCCATGTGTTGCAAAAGCACCTCCATCCCCCAGACGTGTGCAGGCCGAAGGCCGCCCCTGTGCCATCATGAAAACTCTTTGCCACGCTCGGCGGGTGTCACACCAAAGACGTGCGCACCAAAACAGTGCAATACCGGAAACGGGCCTTCGGGGCCGTTCAACCCGGGTCATGCACCGAAACAGGGAGGAATTCACATGAGTCTGTCGTTGGTGCACAGCCGCGCACTGCTGGGTCTTGAAGCGCGGCCAGTCCAGGTTGAAGTCCATCTGGCCAACGGCCTGCCCAGCTTCACCCTGGTGGGCCTGGCCGATACCGAGGTGAAGGAAGCACGCGAACGCGTGCGCTCGGCCATTGCCAATTCGGGGCTTGAATTTCCATCCAACAAACGCATCACGGTGAACCTGGCGCCGGCCGACCTGCCCAAAGACTCTGGGCGGTTTGACCTGCCGATTGCCGTGGGCATCTTGGCCGCCAGCGGCCAGCTGGACGCCGCGCGGCTGGCGGGCTGGGAGTTTGCCGGTGAACTGTCGCTGGGCGGTGAGCTGCGCCCGGTGCGCGGCGCGCTGGCCATGAGCCTGGCGCTGCACCGCGCCGCTGACACCGAAGCCGCCGCGCAAACCCGGCTGGTGCTGCCACCGGGCAGCGCCGAAGAAGCCGCCCTGGTGCCGCAAGCCCAGGTGCACCGTGCCCGCCACCTGCTTGACGTGGTGGCCCACTTTCTGCACGAAAACGCCAACGCTCCCGGCGAGCCACCGCCCGACGACGGCGGCTGGGTGCGCCTGGCACCCACGCAGCTCGGCCAGGCGCCCAGCTACGCCGACCTGGCCGACGTGAAAGGCCAGGTGGCTGCCAAACGCGCCCTGGAAATTGCCGCCGCCGGTGGCCACAGCTTGTTGATGATGGGCCCGCCGGGCTCGGGCAAAAGCATGCTGGCGCAGCGCTTCGCCGGCCTGCTGCCGCCCATGAGCACACAAGAAGCGCTCGAATCCGCCGCCGTGGCGTCGCTCGCCGGGCGCTTCGCCCTGGATCGCTGGGGCCAGCGCCCCACCTGCGCGCCACACCACACCGCCAGCGCCGTGGCCCTGGTGGGCGGCGGCTCACCACCGCGCCCCGGTGAAATTTCGCTGGCGCACCACGGCGTGCTGTTTTTGGACGAACTGCCGGAATTTCCCCGTGCGGCTTTAGAGGCGCTGCGCGAGCCGCTGGAAAGCGGCCACATCCGCATTTCGCGCGCGGCCATGCAAAGCGAGTTCCCCGCGCGGTTCCAGCTCGTGGCCGCCATGAACCCCTGCCCCTGCGGTTTTCTGGGCCACCCCACCAAAGCCTGCCGCTGCACGCCCGACCAGATCAACCGCTACCAGAGCAAGCTCAGCGGCCCGCTGCTCGACCGCATCGACCTGCACGTGGAAGTGCCCGCCCTGCCCGCCGACGACCTGCTGCACGGCGTGGCCGGCGAACCGAGCGACGCGGTGCGCGAGCGCGTGCAAGCCGCCCGCGAGCGCGCCCAAGCCCGCCAGGGCCAGCCCAACCAGGCGCTGGCCGGGCAGGCGCTGGACGAACACGTGCACCCCGAGCCCGCCGCCCTCAAGTTCCTCAACACCGCCGCCGCCCGCCTGGGCTGGAGCGCCCGCAGCACCCACCGCGCGCTGCGCGTAGCCCGCACCATTGCCGACCTGGCCGGGGCCGATGCGGTGGGCGTAGGGCACGTGGCGGAAGCGGTGCAGTACCGGCGGGCGCTGCGGCTGGGGTGAACACAGTGGACCGTCAGATCCACCGATGAACATGCGCAATCACAGCTTTAGCAGGACAGACTGGGGCCGATCCGTGCCAGGCGAAATCAGTCCGCTCGTGCACAATCTGTAACATCTAAAGCCCCGCATTCAACGAGAAAGCGCCGTGAAGCCCGCCAAAAAGTCTCTTTACGAATGGCTGCAAGTGAGCCGGCACGCGTCCACTGAGGACATCCAGCAAGCACATGGCCGCCTAGTGGACAAACTGATTGCCGAGCGCTCGAAACTCAGTGCAGCCGACCTCGATCTGCACATGCAGACGCTGAAGCTCGCACTCAACACCTTGTCGAGCCCATCATCTCGCTTTGCTTACGACGCCAAGCTGGCACACGACGAGGCAAGGCAAGAAAGCCTGGCCGCCAGTGCCGCTGCGCAGCCGGAGCAGCTGGGAACTCCGAGTGGATTCATGAACCACCTGCCGCCCGTGAAAGCAGCCACGGCGCGCCATGCCCACCGCACCGAAGCTTCGAAGGAAGAGCGCCTTTCGACGTTGGTGTGGTTGCTGTCCAACCTCAAGTCGTCGCTCACCAAATCGCTGGTATTCATTGGCCTGTTGGCGGTGATGGGCATGGTGCTGCAAATGATGTTCATGCGCGCGGCCGTGACGAATCCACCCAGTGCGCTCCAGCGTTCGGCCGAAGACAAAGCAGTGCTGCAAGAGTATTACCAGACACATGGCGTGCGCCCTGCCAGCCGCGAAGAGGCTGATCTGTTGTCTCGCGAGAACCAGCGAAAGGAAGCTGAAGCGCGCGAGGCGCAACGCAAGCAGCAGATGGCCGAGATGGAGCAGCTCCGTTTCGAACAGGAAACCAAACGCCGGGCCGACGAGGTATCGGCGGCGCTGCGGCGCTCAGAAGAGGAAGCGGTGCGAAAGGCGCTGAACAAACCGTGAGCAGACACCCTGGTGCGCAGCGAATACGCCCCAACCGCCTCAGGTTGGGACTTGCGTGCATGTTCATAGCGGGCACGCTGACGGCCTGCTCGGGCGACGAAGCCTTCAGCCAGAAAGCATTCGCCGGGAAATGGCAGTCGTCGCGCTCCACCATTCCTATTCATCTGTACGAAAACGGTGAGTGGGAAATCAGGCGCGACAGTGGTGAGGTGCTGCAATACGGTGTCTGGCATTACCAAGGCCACCGCATCGTCTGGACTTTCAAGGCCGGCGACCATTTAGACCACGAGGCCAATTCGGTCCTTTCGGTCACGAAGGAAACGTTCAGCCTGCGCGAGCAGGATCAAAGCACCACCGTGTTCAGTCGCCTGGATTGAACACGTCCCTTCAGGGCGCTTAATTGCAGCGCTCTTGGTACCGGGTTTCAAAGGCTCAATGCCGATTTGCATGGAACTTGACCTTCAACACCTATGCGTGCTGAGTGCGTGAGGTTGCTGGATACTCTGGCCTGATTGCCGCCACCCTGACACCTTCGTAACCGACCATGAGCCTGAGCACCGAAGCCCTGTTCACCGCAGCCCTTGGGCTGCAAGCCCCCTGGCGTGTCGAGCGCGCCGAGTTGAGCACCGCCAAGAAACGCATTGACTTTGAAGTGGTCTGCACCGAGCGGCGTCTGACCTGCCCGCACTGCGGCGCACCCGATCAAGGCATCCACGAGAGCATTGAGCGATCTTGGCGCCATCTGGATTTTTTCCAGTTCGAAGCCTGGCTGCACGCGGCCATACCCCGCGTAGCTTGTACCGCCTGCGGCAAGACCAGCCAGGTGCCGGTGCCCTGGGCGCGCGAGGGCAGCGGCTTCACGCTGCTGTTTGAAGCGCTGGCGCTGAGCCTGTGCAAAGAACTGCCCGTGGCCCACGCGGCCCGTCACCTGCGTGCCGACGCCAAAGCCTTGTGGCGGCGCATTGAGCACTACGTCAAGCTTGCGCGTCAGAAGGACGACATGAGCGGCGTGCGCCACATCGGCATTGACGAGACCAGTCTGCGCAAGGGCCACGAATACGTCACGGCCGTGCACGATCTGCAGCAAAAGCGCCTGCTCTTTGTCACCGAGGGACGCGATCACCAGACGGTCAATGCCTTCACCCAAGACCTGTCCGAACATGGCGGGAGCGCCCAGGCGATCAGCCATGTGAGCATGGACATGAGTGCGGCCTACCTGAAAGGGGCACAGCAGCAACTGCCGCAGGCGGCCATCTGTTATGACCGCTTTCATGTGGCGGCCCTGGCGGGCAAGGCCATGGATGAGGTGCGCGCGGCCGAATTCAAAAGCCGGCCCACCGCCGTGGCGCAAGCGCTGGGCGAGCTGGACCGCGCCAGCAGGCGCAGCCTGAGCTGGGCGATGCGCACGCACCATGCGAGCTGGAATCAGCGGCACATACAGGCGATGTACACCCTGCAGCGCACGAACTTGCAAAGCGCACGGGCCTGGCGCATGAAGGGGGCGCTGCGCGAGGTGTATGAGGCAGCGGCGCAGGGTCACGGTGAAGAGGTCGCCCGCACGGGTCTGACCAAGTGGATCGGTTGGGCCATGCGCTCGCGCCTGGAGCCCTTCAAGCGGCTGGCGCGTACGCTCAAGACGCACTTCGAAGGTGTCATCACGGGCATGCAGCAAGGACGCAGCAACGCGTTTGTGGAGGCCATGAATGGGCTGATGCAAAACGCCAAGCGGGCCGCACGCGGATTCAGAACGAGCAGGAACTTCATCGCCATTGCGCACCTGCGCCTGTCCAAGCTCAAGCACCTTCCAGCCAACCCGTTCGAGTACGCAGCGCCGCGCTTCGCAGGCCTCAGCACGCATAGGTGTTGAAGGTCAAGTTCCATGCAGATCGGCATTGAGCCGTTTCAAACAACCCCAGGTCGCGCTTTTCGCCTTCGGTCAGGTTCGTGCGTTTCTTGCGGGATTCCAGTGCACTGCGCATCTCCATGCATTGATCCGACTTGCGTTTGACCTCGTTGGCGCTGAGCAACTGCTGTTTTTTCATCGCGTAGTCTTGTTCGGCATTCAGTTGCTCGGTCTCGCGCTTTTCGGCGTACCAGCGCCGCTGCGCTTGCGACTGGTCCTCAGCACACTGATCGTTGTAGTTCCGCCGCATCTCGGCAAAGGAAGGCTGATTGCGCATCACACTCGGAGCCGTGCGCTGAGCTTCCAGCATCGAAGCGCACTTTGGACTCATGTATTTCAGTTCGGGTACCGGGCCTCTTTGAGCCATTACAGGCAAAGCCAAAAGGGCCATGGAACCAGCCAGGCAAACCGAAAGGGAAGACGTCATGCGTACCAGGCTTCGAATCATTTTCACTCCGTGAATCTTTATATGGAATGCGAAATGGCACAGCAACACGCCTGTTCGCAATACCCCGATTTTAATCAACGCGTATTCACTATCTGGACCCTGCAGCGCCCACGCGCGTCCTTTTGTCGTCCCGGCCTCCATCCGTGGGCAGGCTTTCTATGACCAACCCTTGGCACGCAGACGCTAAGCCATGCGGGACAAGAGAATGGGTTCGGCTACTGAAAATCGACTTGCCATGGAGGCAAATCGCGTGGCTCATCAGGTCAACGGCCAAGTGCTCACGGAAAATGAACGACCTCCGGCTTATCCAACCCACTGCACGCTCTTATGACGCTCGAAGATCTCAACGCCACACACGCCTTGGCCAATCACCTGACCTTCATCAGCGGTCCTGGTGGCCTGCCCTTTTTGCAGGTGCGCAACGCGCACGCCGAGGCGGTGGTGTCGTTGTACGGCGCTCAGGTGCTGTCGTACCGACCGGTGGGCGCGGAGGCCGATGTGCTGTTCCTCAGCGAGCGGGCGAGCTACGAGGCGGGCAAGGCCATACGCGGGGGTGTGCCGGTGTGCTGGCCGTGGTTTGGCCCCGACCCGCAGGGCCTGGGGCGGCCGAACCATGGTTTTGCGCGTACCCGGCTGTGGTCGGTGCTGAACACGGACGCCACTCCAGCGGGCGAAACGCAGGTAACGCTGGGCCTGCGGGACACGCCCGACACCCGCGCCCTGTGGCCGCACGCGTTTGAGCTGACGCTGCAAATCACCGTGGGCACCACGCTGCGGCTGGCGCTGACCACGCGCAACACGGGCGATGCGCCGTTTCAGATCACGCAGGCGCTGCACAGTTACTTTGCGGTAGGCGACATAGCGCGCACCGCAGTGACTGGGCTGGAGGGCTGCAGCTACATCGACAATGCCACCGGCGCGGGCGGCGCGGTGAAGCGGCAAACGGGTGCCGTGCACATCGCCGCCGAAGTGGACCGCATTTACACCGGTGTACCCGCCGCACTGACGATCGTTGATGACGCTTTGCAGCGCCGCACCCGCCTGAGCGCACAGGGCAGCCGCACGGCGGTGATGTGGAACCCCTGGATCTCCATCGCTGCAGGCATGACCGACCTGAAGGACGACGCGTACCTGCGCTTCGTCTGCGTGGAAACCGCCAACGCGGCGGACGAGGTGGTGACAGTGCCGCCAGGTGGCGAGCACGGTATGGCGGTCGAGGTATCGGTCTAGTTCTGCTGCCTCTGGCGGTTCGCCTCTTCCATCTGGCGGAACCGGACACAGACCGGGTCGGCCGCCCGGGCGGCGTCGTTGCAGGCTCGAATGCGGCAGATGTCCCGGGCGATGAAGTTGCTGCGATCGGCACACTGCTGGTCCACCGATGCGGTAACTGCGGGCAAACGGTCCGATTCGCCTGGGGCCGATGGTCGCGGCAATCCATCAGCCTGGGTTGCGGCAGGTTCCGGCTGTGGGGTAGCGGGCGGGCTCTGTCGTTCGGCCTGCGCAGTACCGCGCGGGTTGGAAGCTTTGGCGGATTTGGGTTCTTTTTTCATGGGTACCGGGCGGGGCGGGACTTCGCTCGGGAGCAGGGCTTCTGCAACGGCTGGCACCGTTAGGGCGGCGGTGATGGTGACCTGCACCCGTGGCCCTGCGGTCGGCTCTGGCTGGGCCACCACAGGCGCCCCAACCGGCACATAGGGCGCAGCAGGGTGCTGTGCCTGTACCCACCAGGCAGCACCAATTGCAACCAGCAAAGCCGGGCCGATGATCCAGCCCCAGCGGCGGCGAGCCAACACCACACCGGTGCTGGCCGCTGTACCAGGCAGGCTCGGGCTCAGCGAGGCCTCGCAGGACTTGCACACCGTGGCGGAGCGCCGGTTGAGCGCATGGCACGCAGGGCAGGCCAGCCCTCTAGACGCCGGCGCAGGCGCAGGCGCAGGCGCAGGCGCAGGCACAGCCGCAGCGAGCGGCACGAGCGCCTGGGCGCACCCCTTGCAAAATTTGGCTTTGTCCCTGTTTTCGGCACCGCAAGCCGCGCACACCGCCATGAATCACCCCAAGTCCAACACTGTGCTGGCCTTGTAGCACGCGCTTCCTGCACCACCCCCCACCGTCAGGTCGGCGGCCAACCCGGCTGGACGAGCGGCTTCAGAGGTTGGTGCCCAGCCAGCGCTTGAGATCGGTCACAGCCACGCCGCTGCGCGCGGCCAGGTCTTGCATCTGGTCTTCGCCGAGTTTGCCCACGTTGAAATAGGTGCTGTCGGGGTGGCTCAGGTAGAAACCGCTCACGCTGGCGGCCGGCGTCATGGCCAGGCTTTCGGTCAGACCCATGCCAATGTCGTCGCACTGCAACAGCGCAAACATGGCGCGCTTGACCGAATGGTCGGGGCAGGCCGGGTAGCCCGGTGCGGGGCGGATGCCCTGGTACTTTTCTTTGATGAGCTCTTCGTTGCTCAGCGCCTCACCCGCGGCGTAACCCCACAGGTCGGTGCGCACGCGGTGGTGCAAACACTCGGCAAAGGCTTCGGCCAGGCGGTCTGCGAGCGACTTGAACAGAATGGCGCTGTAGTCGTCGTGCGCGTCGAGAAACTGCTTTTCTTTCTTTTCGCTGCCCAGCCCGGCGGTCACGGCGAACAGGCCCACGTAGTCGTTGGCCGCGCCCTTGGGCGCCACAAAATCGGCCAGGCAGCGGCTGGGGCGCATCACGCCTTCCACCATCTGCTTTTCGGTTTGCTGGCGCAGGCCGTGCCAGGTCAGCGCCACCTGGCTGCGGGTCTCATCGGTGTACAGCTCAATGTCGTCGTCGTTCACCGTGTTGGCCGGGTACAGACCGATCACGCCATTGGCGCTGAGCCAGCGGCCTTCAATGATCTTCTTCAGCATGGCCTGCCCATCAGCAAACACCTTGCGGGCCTGCTCGCCCACCACGGCGTCGTCCAGGATGGCGGGGTACGGGCCGGCCAGGTCCCAGGTCTGAAAGAACGGCGCCCAGTCGATGAATTTGGCGATCTCGGCCAGGTCGAAATTCTTGAACTGGCGCTTGCCAATGAACTTGGGTTGGGTGGGTGTGAAGCCCGCCCACTTGATGGGCGTTTTGTTGGCGCGCGCCTGCGCCAGCGGCCACAGCGTCACCTGCTTTTTGTTGGCGTGCTGGGTGCGCACCTTGTCGTAGTCGGCGTTGAGTTCGGCGATGTATTTGGCCGCCTGATCGCTCAGCAAACCCTGCGCCACGCTCACGCTGCGCGAAGCGTCGGGCACATACACCACCGGGCCGCTGTAGTGCGGCGCGATCTTCACGGCGGTGTGCACACGGCTGCAGGTGGCGCCACCAATGAGCAGTGGAATCTGCGCGTCGCGAAAGTGCGCGTCTTTCTCCATCTCGCTGGCTACGTACTGCATTTCTTCCAGGCTGGGCGTGATCAGGCCCGACAGGCCCACGATGTCTGCGCCCTCTTTCTTCGCCATGGCGAGGATCTCGTGGCAGGGCACCATCACGCCCATGTTCACCACCTCGAAGTTGTTGCACTGCAAAACCACGGTGACGATGTTTTTGCCGATGTCGTGCACGTCGCCCTTCACGGTGGCAATCACAATCTTGCCCTTGGCTTTCACGTCGCCACCGGCCGCCTGCAGCGCCAGCTTTTCGGCTTCGATGTAGGGCAGCAAGTGGGCCACGGCCTGCTTCATCACGCGCGCGCTTTTCACCACCTGCGGCAGAAACATCTTGCCCTGGCCAAACAGATCGCCCACCACGTTCATGCCGTCCATGAGCGGGCCCTCGATCACGTTCAGCGGGCGCCCGCCGGCGGCCTCAATCAGGCGCCACATTTCTTCCGTGTCTTCGGTGATGTGCTCGTTCATGCCGCGCACCAGCGCGTGTGTGAGCCGCTCGCGGATGGGCAGGCCGCGCCACTCGTTTTTCTTGCTGTCGTCCTTGGCCGCGCCCTTGGCGTTTTCGGCCACTTCCACCAGGCGCTCGCCCGCATCAGGCCGGCGGTTCAACACCACGTCTTCCACGCGCTCCCGCAACTCGGGCTCCAGCTCGTCGTACACGCCCACCATGCCCGCGTTGACGATGCCCATGTCCATGCCGGCTTTGATGGCGTGGTACAGAAAGACGGTGTGGATCGCCTCGCGCACCGGGTCGTTGCCCCGAAAGCTGAACGACACGTTGGACACACCGCCGCTCACCTTGGCGCCCGGCAGGTGCTGCTTGATCCAGCGCGTGGCGTTGATGAAATCGACCGCGTAGTTGTTGTGCTCTTCAATGCCGGTGGCGATGGCGAAGATGTTGGGGTCGAAGATGATGTCTTCCGGCGGGAAACCCACTTCATCCACCAGCACGCGGTAAGCGCGCTCGCAAATTTCCACCTTGCGCTCGTAGGTGTCAGCCTGGCCCTTTTCGTCAAAGGCCATCACCACCGCAGCGGCGCCGTAGCGCTTCACCAGCCCGGCCTGGCGCTTGAACTCGTCCACGCCCTCTTTCATGCTGATCGAGTTGACGACGCCCTTGCCCTGCACGCAGCGCAGGCCGGCTTCAATCACGTCCCACTTCGAGCTGTCCACCATCACCGGCACACGCGCAATGTCGGGCTCGCCGGCGATCAGGTTCAGGAACTTCACCATCGCGGCCTTGCTGTCCAGCATGGCCTCGTCCATGTTGATGTCGATGATCTGCGCACCGTTTTCCACCTGCTGACGCGCCACGGCCAGCGCCTGCTCGTATTCGCCGTTCAGGATCATGCGAGCAAACGCCTTGGAGCCGGTGACGTTGGTGCGCTCGCCCACGTTCACAAACAGGCTGTCGGTGCCAATGCGCAGCGGCTCCAGGCCAGACAGCAGCATGGGCGGCACGGCCACGGCGGACGAAGAAGAAGACGAGGTGGAATCAACGGACATGGGGCTCACCAGGGTTGCAGGCTGAAACTGGTGAGCGCCGTTGGGGGCCGGACGGACCGGCGGGGCGGTAGACGCCCGGTGTCTCAAGCCTGACGCCCACCGGGTCGGTGGGTCGCTGCAGCGCTCCTTGAGAGGGATTGATTTTAAAGCATGGCCCAGTGGCACTCTGCTGCGGGGCTTGTGCGCTCATGGAGTGCTTCAGCAGCTAGGTAGACCTGCCTTGACCTCGTTTGGGTGAGGTAGCCGCTCAAGCCTCTCAAGATCGCCCGGCCAGCAGCCCCACCAGCTCAGCAGGGCCCGCCTCACGCGTGTAAAAGCCTTCTTTCGTTGGATGGCAGGGTTTTAAAGCCTGCTTTCATGTGGTTCATCACGTCTCTGGTGCGATGTTTGCTAGCAGTACCCGCAACCGCCACACAGCCATGCCACCGCAACGCCCACTTTCCGACGCCAGCGACCCCGCCACCGACTGGCCCGCTCAAGAGCTGCTGCTCATGCGCGAGGTGATGAAGCTCGTGGGCCGTAGCCTGGCGCCGGCGTTTGTGCTGCGCGAAATGCTGCACCTCATGAGCGAGCTGCTGGGCCTGAACCGCGGGCGCATGGTGCTGGCTGACGAGGTGTTGCCGGGCCAGCCGCGCACGGCTTCGGTGCGCCATGCTTACGGCCTCACCACCGACGAGGCGGCGCGCGGCGTGTTTCAGTGGGGCGAGGGCATCACCGGGCGGGTTCTGGCCAGCGGGCTGCCCGCCATCGTGCAAGACGTGGACGCCGAACCCCTGTTTTTGTTTCGCACCGTGGCGCGCACCGAGCTGCCGCCGCAGACCGTGGCCTACCTTGCGCTGCCCATTGAAATCAACGGTGCCACCGTGGGCGTGCTGGGCTGCCACCGCATCCGCAGCCGCCAGCGCCACCTGAACGACGACCTGGCCGTGCTGCGCCTGCTGGCCACGCTGGCTGGGCAGCTGCTGCAGCTGGAACAGCTGGTGGCCGAGCAAACCCGCCAGCTCGAAGCCCGCAACGAAGTGCTCAGCCGCGCGCTGGACACCCACACCGCGCGCTACGGCCTCATTGGCCGTTCGCCCGCGCTGCTGCAAGCGCTGGGCGAGCTGGAAAGGGTGTCGCAATCTCAAGCCACGGTGCTGCTGCTGGGCGAGTCGGGCACGGGCAAAGAGCTGTTTGCCCGCGCCGTACACCTGGCCAGTGGCCGGCATGCGCAGCCGTTCATCAAGGTCAACTGTTCGGCCATTCCCGAGACGCTGTTTGAAAGCGAACTCTTTGGCCACGAGCGCGGCGCCTTCACGGGCGCCCACAGCGCGCGCCCCGGCTGGTTTGAGCAGGCCAACGGCGGCACCATTTTTCTGGACGAAATTGGCGAACTGCCGCTGCCCATGCAGAGCAAGCTGCTGCGCACCCTGCAAGAAGGCACGCTGGTGCGACTGGGCGGCCAACGCGAACTGCACATCGACGTGCGGCTGGTGGCCGCCACCAACCGCGACCTGGCCCGCGAGGTGCAGGCCTGGCGCTTCCGGCAAGACCTGTATTACCGGCTCAACGTCATCCCCATACGCCTGCCCAGCCTGCGCGAACGCCGCGAAGACGTGCGCGCCCTGGCGCTGCACTTTGTGAGCCGCGCCAACCAGGCGCACCAGCGCAACGTGTACCTGGCGCCCGACGCGCTGGCCCGGCTGGAAGCGCACAACTGGCCCGGCAACATCCGCGAGCTGGGCAACCTGATTGAGCGGCTGGTGCTGCTGGCCGATCACCCCGGCATCAGCGCCGCCGCGCTGGAACGCTTCATGCCCGAAGCCTGGGCACCGCCGGCCGCAGCCGAGCCGCCGCCCAGCTTACCCCTGCCGGCAAGCCACGTGCGCGACTACCAAAGTGCCCGTTCACACAGCACCCAAACCCTGCAAGACGCCCTGCTGCGCCACCACGGCAACCAGAGCCAAGCCGCGCAAAGCCTGGGGCTCACGCTGCGGCAGTTTGGCTACCGGTTGAGGAAGGCGGGATTGAGGTGAGGCGATTCAAGCGCCGACGGAATCGTCAGGAGGCTGGCGACCGGACCGGCGAGGCGCGGCCCGTCGAGCTGGGTGGGCGCTGCTGTGGCAGACCCGTGCGCATGAGCCGCCTATGGCTCACCGCACAGCGCCCGGCCCGAGAGCCGGGCGCCGTAGTGGGTTAGCTCAGGTGCTTGCCCACCAGCCCGGTCATTTCAAACATGGTGACTTCGTCTTTGCCGAACACCGCCTTGAGTTTGGCGTCCGCCAAGATGTTCCGCTTGTTTGCCGGGTTCTGCAGGTTGTTGGCCTTGATGTATTCCCACATGAGCTTCACCACTTCGGTGCGGGGTTGCGGCGTTGCACCGATCACAGCGGCCAGCTCGGCGCTGGGGGTGAGGGCTCGGCTGAATGCGGTTGGCTTCTTGGCAGTGGTCATGTGAAACTCGTGGGTTAAAGCGGCCCATTCTAGGGCGTGCGCCAGATCCCTCTGCAACCACCCGCCTAGGACCAAGCGGGGTCGGGGATCTTGGCGCCTGTTCTGAGGCAGGCGCAGGGTCGATGACCAAGCTGGGCAGACGCTGGCGCTAGCACAGGGGCAGCCGACGGTTGTCCGAGTCCGAACGGCTCTTGAAGGTCAAGCGGGCATCAACTTCATGGGTACCGAAATGCTTATCGCGCCGTTCCTTCAGCGTTCGAAACCACGGCATCGATCTGGATCAACGCGCCCTTAGGCAGTTCCGAAACACCAACGAAGCGACTGGCCGGTCCTGCGCTCTGAAAATGCGTGGCACAGAGTCTATTGACAGCCTCTGCATCAGCAAGGTTCTTCAGGTAGATATTGACCTTGACCACGTCGGCCATCGAGTGGTTGATGCTCTCCACGATGGCTTTAATATTGGCCAAGCACTGCTCGGCTTGCTCTGCAACGCCGCCGGAAACCAGGTTGCCCGTCTTTGCATCGATCGGCAGTTGCGCCGACAGGTGGTTGTAATGCGAGAACGCCACGGTTTGCGTTGACAGCGTGTTGATTCATTTCCAAAACTGGGCCATTTCGGGACGCGTTCACGTTGAAATCTGAGCCACGTTGCCGCTCTATCCTGCTGAATTTTTCAGCACGGAGGAGCAGGAGTGATCAACGTGAGCACATTGAGCAAGTTACGCCGCCTCGTGCTGAGGCAGGACGTGTCGGTGCGCGAGGCCAGCAGGCGCCTCGGTATCTCGCGCAACACAGCCACCAAGTGGCTCAAGGACGGCCAGATGGCCGAGCCCCAATACCCACAGCGGGACTCGGGGCCCAGCATCCTCGATCCGTACAAAGAGCAGTTGAGCCAGTGGCTCAAGGCCGATAGCCACCGCAGCAAGCGCGATCGGCGTGGGGTCAAGGCGATGTTTGAAGCACTGCGGGCGCAGGGCTACAGCGGCAGCCGAGGGCCGGTCTACGCCTTTGCCCAGCGCTGGCAGCAAGAGCAAGGCAACGCTGCGCGCGGCGCAGGGTTTGTGCCGCTGAGCTTCGAGCTGGGCGAGGCGTTCCAGTTCGACTGGAGCTGCGAGTACCTCTTCATAGGGGGACTGCGCCGCCGTCTGGAGGTGGCGCACACCAAGCTGGCGGCCAGTCGCGCCTTCTGCCTGGTGGCGTACTACAGCCAGGCGCACGAGATGCTGTTCGACGCGCACGCACGGGCGTTTGCCCTCTTCGGTGGCGTGCCCCGGCGGGGCATCTACGACAACATGAAGACTGCGGTAGACAAGGTCGGTCGGGGCAAGCAGCGCAGCGTCAATGCGCGTTTCGAGGCCATGACCGGGCACTACCTGTTCGAGCCGGAGTTCTGCAACCGGGCTGCCGGCTGGGAGAAGGGAGTCGTCGAGAAGAACGTTCAGGATCGGCGCAAGGACATCTGGCGCGAGGCCAGTGAGCGGCGCTGGGGGACGCTTGGCGAGCTCAACGACTGGTTGCAGCAGGCCTGCGTGAAGGCCTGGGCCGAGATGAGTCACCCTGAGTGGGTGCATCTCACGGTGGCTGATGTCTGCCAGGACGAACGTGTTCGCCTCATGCCCAACCCGCGTGCGTTTGACGGCTATGTGGAGCAGCCGGTGCGGGTCTCTGCCACCTCGCTGATCCACTTCCAGCGCAACCGCTACAGCGTGCCGTGTGAATGGATCCACGCGGTGGTCAGTCTGCGGGCCTACGCGGATGGCCTGCTGGTGGTCGGACCCGATGGGCGGCAGGTGCGGCTGGAGCGCAGCTTCGAGCGGGATCAGACGATCTACGACTGGATGCACTACATCGCGCTGGTCGAGCGAAAGCCCGGTGCGCTGCGCAATGGTGCGCCCTTCAAGACCATGCCCGAACCCCTGCAGGAACTGCAGCGCCAGTTGCTGCGCCACAGCGGGGGCGACAGGGTGATGGCGCAGGTGCTCATGGGGGTGAGCCTGCACGGGCTGGAGGCCGTGCAGGTGGCGGTGGAGCTGGCGCTGCAGTCCGGGCGGGTGAGTGCCGAGCACGTGCTCAACGTGCTCTCTCGCTTGCAGGAGCAGCGTGCGCCCGAGCCGCCAGTGGCCACGATGCTCACGCTCAATACGCCACCACTGGCCAACCTGCGGCGCTATGACGCACTGCGCAACCCCCAGCCTCATGAGGCGTCACCGGAGTCCGACCATGCATGATGTCATTGATGCTTTCAAAGCGCTGGGCCTGCACGGCATGGCCAGTGCATGGCCGGAGGTGCTGGGCACCGCCCGCATGAAGTCGCTCGACCATGAGGCCGTGTTGCACCAGCTCATCAAGGCTGAGACGGCGCAGCGCGAGGTGCGCTCCATGGCCTACCAGATGCGCGTGGCGCGGTTCCCATCGCACCGCGATCTCGCTGGCTTTGACTTCGTCCATGCGCAACTCGATGAAGCGCTGGTGCGCCAGCTGCACACCCTTCGATTCCTGGAGTCGGCGCACAACGTGGTGCTGGTCGGTGGCCCCGGCACGGGCAAGACCCACCTGGCTACGAGCCTGGGGATCGAGGCGATCCGCATGCACGGCAAGCGGGTTCGTTTCTTCTCTACGGTGGAGTTGGTCAACGCCCTGGAGCTGGAGAAGGCTCAGAACAAGTCTGGGCAGTTGGCACATCGCCTGATGTATGTCGATCTGGTGATCCTGGATGAACTGGGCTACTTGCCGTTCACGCAGTCGGGCGGCGCGATGCTGTTCCACCTGCTCTCCAAACTCTATGAGCGAACGAGCGTGGTGATCACCACCAACCTCACCTTCTCGGAGTGGAGCAGCGTCTTTGGCGACGCCAAGATGACCACCGCCTTGCTCGACCGTCTCACGCACCACTGCCACATCGTGGAGACGGGCAACGAGAGCTGGCGATTCAAGCATTCCAGTGCCGCTGGCGCGGCACTGCCAAAGCAACGCCCAAAGACTCAGAAAGGGGATCGAAAACCAGCGGACCCTATAGACTTATCCACAACCGAATAGCCAAAAAACCCATCAACCCGGTGGCTCAGTATTCGACGTGATCACTGGCTCAGTTGTACTGATGAATCAACATCCACCACACCGGAGCCCACCCATGAAAGCCTTTCAAGACCACTACCCCGACAACGTGTCGCACTGCTACGGCTGTGGCAGCAACAACCACCATGGTCACCAGATCAAGACCTACTGGGAAGGGGATGAAACCGTGACCCGCTTCAAGCCCGAGCCGTTCCACACCTCGGTACCGGGCTACGCCTATGGCGGGCTGATTGCCTCGCTGATCGACTGCCACAGCACCGGCACGGCCGCAGCCGCCATGTACCGCAGCGAAGGCCGCGACATGGACACGCTGCCCCCGTTTCGCTTCGTCACCGGTTCCCTGCACGTGGACTTTTTGAAGCCCACGCCGCTGGAGACCACGCTGGAGATTCGCGGTCAGGTGAAGGAGATCAAAGGCCGCAAAGTGGTGGTGGAAACCACGGTGATGGCGGACGGCGTGGTGACAGCTCGGGGCAGCGTGGTGGCGGTGCAAATGCCCGACAGCTTCGGCCAGGCCTGAAAACACCAACGGCGCCCCGCGGGGCGCCGTTGGCTGGGTTCACACCCGATCAGAAAGCCAGCGTGTTCACACCCGGCTTGAGCAAGTGGGCCGCCACGTCAGCGGGCTTGGCCGGCTGAACGCCCTCGATCAGATCCGACGCCTTCAGGCCGGTGTTGGGCAGGTACAGCGCGCACACCTCCACCTTGGCGCCGGCCTTGATGACGCCTTGCAGCATTTGCTGCGTGGTCACCTCACGCGGCTTGAGCTTGGGGCCTTGCTTGCCCGCCACAGCCATGTCGCCAGCGGCGTCACACAGCAACACGCGCACACTGGCTTTTTGTTCCAGGGCCTGCCCAGCCAGCACCAGGCCTGCGCCTTGTGCCATGGCGTTGCCGCTGTGGATGTTGACAAACAGTTCCTGGGTCTGGGCCTGGGCCACACCGGACAACAGCAGGGCGGCAGCGCCCAGGGCGATCAGCTTCTTCATGTGCAAATTCCTTGAAATGATGGCGCGCCGCGAATTCGGCTCACCTGCGCTGAACTCAACCAGCACACACCCTATTTTTCACATACCTGCTGGGGTATCCATGAGAAATCGCAAGCGCCTGAAAATTTCCGGGTTTTGATGGGCATGCCATGCCCACTTGGGCGTGAAACCAGCGGCGGGCGAAAACCCATCAGCGCGGCGGTGTTTCCGACACGAGCGCGGTGACCGCCTGGTGGTGCGTGAGAAACACACGCCCCGTGAGGTGTGCCAGAAAATCACTGCGCTGCAGCCGGTCCATGACCGGACCTTTCACCTCGCTCAGGTGCAGTTGCACGCCCGCATCTTTCAGGCGCTGCGTGATCATTTCCAGGCTTTCCAGCGCGCTGGCGTCAATCGCGTTGATGGCCGTGCACTGCAGCACCACATGGGCAATGGCGGGGTGGGCGGCCACCTCGGCGGCAATGTGGTCTTCCAGGTAGCGGGCGTTGGCAAAGTACAGGCTTTCGTCCACACGCAAACTCAAAATGCGGTGGTGCGTTTGCACCGCGTGGCGCAAGACATTGCGGTAGTGCTCGGTGCCCGGCACCCGGCCCACGGTGGCGATGTGCGGACGGCTGGTGCGCCACAGATACAGCAGCAGCGAAGCACTCACGCCCGCCGTCAAGCCCGCTTCCACGCCCCACAACAGCGTGAGCGAAAACGTGAGCGCCAGCGCGGTGAAGTCGGCGCGGGCGTAGCGCCAGGTGCGCTTGAAGGCGCCGAAGTCCACCAGGGTGAGCACGGCCACCACAATGGTGGCGGCGAGCGTGGCCTGGGGCAAATAGTGCAGCGCAGGCGTGAGCAACAGCGCGGCCACCAACAGGCCCAGCGCGGTGAAAACGCCCGCGGCGGGCGTGCGCGCACCGGCATCAAAATTGACCACCGAGCGCGAGAAACCACCGGTCACCGGAAAGCCCCCGGTAAGACCCGCCGCCATGTTGCTCGCCCCCAGGGCGCGCAGTTCGGCATCGGGTTCAATGCGTTCACGGCGCTTGGCGGCCAGCGACTGGCCCACCGACACCGACTCCACAAAACCCACCAGGCTGATGAGCAGCGCCGCCGTGGCGAGCTGCTCCAGCTGGGGCCACAGGCTGGCGTCCAGCACCGGCAAGCTCAGGGGTGGCAGGCCGCCGGGCACAGCACCCACCACGCGCAAGCCGGCCTCGTCCAGGCGCAGCCCCCAGGCCAGCAGCGTGGTGACGGCCAGCGCCAGCACGGGTGCTGCCTTGGTGATCACATCTGAGGCCAGCGCACCCAGGCCCCAGGCGCGCAACCGCGCCTTGAGGGAGCGGCGCACCCACAACAGAAAAGCCAGCGCACCCAGCCCGATGGCCAGCGTGGGCCCATGCACCTGCGCGGCGTGGTGCCACAGGCTGGGCAACAGCTCGGGCAGGGTCTGCCCGGTCAAGGGCACGCCCATGAGGTGCTTGAGTTGGGTGGCGGCAATCAGCAAGCCCGAGGCGGACACAAAGCCCGAAATGACCGGGTGGCTCAAAAAGTTGGCGACAAACCCCAGCCGCAGCGCGCCCATGGCAAACAGCATGGCGCCGCTGAGCAAGGCCAGCAAGGCGGCTGCGGTGGCGTAGCCCAGGCTGCCTGCGGCCGCCACCGGGCCCAGCGCCACGGCGGTCATGAGCGATGTGACCGCGGCCGGCCCCACCGCCAGTGTGCTGCTGGTGCCAAACACGGCGTAAACCACCAGGGGCGCCATGCTGGCATACAGCCCGGCTTCGGGTGGCAAGCCGGCGAGCAAGGCATAGGCCAGGCTCTGCGGGATCAGCATGAGGGTGACCACCGAAGCGGCTACGGCGTCGGCGCTGAAATGCGCGCCAGTGTATTGACGCCCCCATTGAAGAATGGGGAACCACTGTGCCAGGGGACTCTTCATATAGGGCGCTTACGGGCTTGGGTGACTGGGCTCAACAGGCCTCTTAAACGGCGTTGATGGGTATCTTGAGGTAGGTCACGCCATTGTCTTCGGGTGGCGGCATTTGGCCAGCCCGCATGTTGACTTGCACCGAAGGCAGGATCAGCACCGGCATGGCCAGGGTGGCGTCGCGCTGCTGGCGCATCTGCACAAAGTCTGACTCACACACGCCCTGGTGCACATGCACATTGGCGGCTTTCTGCGCGCCCACGGTGGTCAGGCATTGGGGTTCGCGGTCGCTGGGCGGGTAGTCGTGGCACAGGTAGAGCTCGGTGTCGTCGGGCAGGCTCAACACCTTTTGAATGGACTGGTACAGCGTGCTGGCGCTGCCGCCCGGAAAGTCGCAGCGCGCGGTGCCGTAATCGGGCATGAACAGCGTGTCACCCACAAACGCAACGGTGCGGATCGGGTCCACGCTGTGGTCGCGCACCACGTAGGTCATGCAGGCGGGTGTGTGCCCGGGTGTGTGCAGGGCGCAGGCCTGCAAGTGGCCGATGGAGAAGCTTTCGCCATCCACCAGCAGGCGGTCAAACTGGCTGCCGTCGCGGGCAAATTCGGTGCCGGCGTTGAACAGTTTGCCAAAGACATGTTGCACGGTGGTGATGTGCGAACCAATGGCAATGAGCCCACCCAGGCGCTGCTGCAAATAGGGCGCGGCGGAGAGGTGGTCGGCATGCACGTGGGTTTCAAGCAGCCACTGCACGCTCAGGTCCAGCTCGCCCACGCGGTCGATCAGACGGTCGGCGCTGGCGGTGTCGGTGCGACCCGATTTGGGGTCGTAGTCGAGCACGCTGTCGATCAGGGCGCACTGCCCTGTGGACGCGTCCCACACGATGTGGCTGAAGGTGGAGGTGGCCGGGTCGAAATACGACTCGATGTGCATGCGAGGGGTGTTCATGGTGTTCATGGGGCGGGGCGCTGACTTTGTGGGCCAGACCCCGCCGCCGTTGCAGGTGGGATGGGCGGTCAACAAACCTCAGGCCCGTGGCCTTGCGGCCACGCACGGGCGTGTCAGAGCGACTTGGTGGAGAAGTACCAGTCGGTCGTCTTGTAGCCTTCGGCCATGCGCGCCTTGATCGCGTCGGGGCTCTTGGGCGGTGGCACGATCACGTCGCAGCCGGGCGTCCAGCCTTCGGGGGTGGCAATTTTGTTGGCGTCGCTGGTCTGCATGGCTTGCAAGAGGCGCACGAACTCTTCGATGCTGCGGCCGTTGCTCATGGGGTAATAAACCATGGCGCGCAGGACGCCGTTGGGGTCGATGAAGAAGGTGGCGCGCACGGCCTGCGTGTCGGCGGCACCGGGGTGCACCATGCCGTAGGCGCGGGCCACGTCCATCTTGATGTCTTCGATGATCGGGAAGCTGATCTCGACGCCAAACTTCTCCTGGATGTTCTGCGTCCAGGCCAGGTGCGAATACAGGCTGTCGATCGACAGGCCGAGCAGTTCGCAGTTCATGCCGCGGAAGGTCTCGGCGTGTTTCTGGAAGCCGATGAACTCGGTGGTGCAGACCGGGGTGAAGTCGGCCGGGTGCGAGAACAAAATCAACCACTTGCCGTTGTAGTCGGCGAGCGAGCGGTCACCGTGCGT
Source organism: Hydrogenophaga sp. L99 (assembly GCF_058731905.1). NCBI lineage: Bacteria > Pseudomonadati > Pseudomonadota > Betaproteobacteria > Burkholderiales > Comamonadaceae > Hydrogenophaga > Hydrogenophaga sp. L99. The sequence continues at coordinate 3,560,861 of NZ_CM178972.1, forward strand.
GGTCTTGGCGTGGAAGGCGGGGGCGGCTTCGTTGAGGCGGGGGAAGCTGAAGACTTGTTCCATGATGAACTCCTTTTGGGTTGACTATCAAAAAAAACCGATCAAGAGTTTTTCTCAATCGATGATTGAAGTATGGATACCCGTGGGGGTTACCCGTTTGCGAAAAATCAAGTGGCCGGTTGGATTTGCTGATCGGGTCGATAGGCCTGCGCCATGCCTGCACGCAGGGTGCACAAGTGAAGCGGGCGCCCTGACGCTGCGACCGCACCGCACCGCGCCCGACCTGGCGCCAGCAGCCGTTTGCGCCCACCTTGCCGATGAAGCGTTCATGTCTTGAGCACCCAGCGCAGCACCATGGCCACCGCCGACAGCACGGCGATGCTGGCCACCCAGATACCGGCCATCCAGAGCAGGCGGCGCCACAGGGGCTGCAGCGGCTCTTGAGGGCTCGCCGGGGTGATGGCGGGCCAGCGCAAAAGAGGGGGTTTCATGCGTGGTACCCGTCTGCGCTGACCTTGCCGCGAAACACCCAGTAAGACCAGGCGGTGTAGCCCAGGATCATGGGCAGCACGAAGGCCGTGCCCCAGAGCATGAAGACCTGGCCACTGCGGTCGGTGGCGGCATCCCAGATGGTCACGGCGCCAGGCACAACATACGGGAACACGCTGATGCACAGGCCCACGAAGCTCAGCAAAAAGATGCCCAGCGTGAGCAGGAACGGCGCGGTCTCGTGACCCGCCTTGAGGCTGCGCACAAAGGCCACGCTGGCCAGCGCCACCAGCAGCGGCACCGGAGCCACCCACATCAGGCTGGGCCAGCTCAGCCAGTTGCTGAAGTAGTCGGCGCTCAGGAACAGGGTGGCGATGCTGACCGCTGCGATGGCCGCCAGCGTGGCGCCACCGAGCCACCAGGCCATGGCGCGTGCCTGGCGCTGCAGCGCGCCTTCGGCCTTCATCACGAGCCAGGTGGAGCCGAGCAGCGCATAGGCCACCACCACGCTCACGCCGGTGAGCAACGAGAAGGGCGTAAGCCAGTCCCACCAGCCCCCGGCATAGGCCCGCCCGCTGATGGCCACGCCCTGCAACAGCGCACCCAGGATGACGCCTTGCGAGAACGCGGCCAGCAGCGACCCACCGGTGAACGCAAAGTCCCAGAAGCCCCGGTGGGCCGGGTCGCGCCAGCGAAATTCAAACGCCACGCCGCGAAACACCAGCGCCAGCAGCATGGCAATGATGGGCGCATACAGCGCGGAGAAGATGAGGCCGTAGGCCAGCGGAAAAGCTGCGAGCAGCCCGCCGCCGCCCATCACCAGCCAGGTCTCGTTGCCGTCCCACACCGGTGCGATGCTGTTCATGGCGGTGTCGCGGTCGTGGCCCACCTCGAAGGTGTTGAACAGGATGCCGATGCCGAGGTCGAAACCATCCAGCACCACGTAAATGAAGACGGCCACCACGATGATGAGGGCCCAGATGAGGGTGAGGTCGATGTTCATGGGGTTCCCTTTATTCGGTGGCGAGGGCGTCGGGGCGCAGGGCCACGGCGGGCGTGGTGCCGGCGGCGCGCGCGGGGATGTTGGGCGGTGCCGACTCGTGCACCCCCGGCGGCTTGGCCATCAGCTTCAGGATGTAGAGCACACCGGCACCGAAGACCGCGAAGTACACGACCACAAAGGTCACCAGCGAGGCCGCCACGGCGGGTGCTGCCAGCGGTGAGGCCGACTCGGCCGTGCGCATCAGGCCCTGGATGGTCCAGGGCTGGCGGCCCACCTCGGTGGTGATCCAGCCCGCGAGCACTGCCACCAGGCCCGAGGGGCCCATGGCCAGCGCGAAGCGGTGCAGCCACCGCCATTCGTACAGCCGACCACGAGCACGCGCCCACAGGCTGAGCATGCCCAGCCCGGCCATCAGAAAGCCTAGGCCAACCATGACGCGAAAGGCCCAGAACACCGTGCCCACCGGCGGGTGGTCGGCCACGGGCACGGTGTCCAGTCCGTTCATGGGTGCGTTGAGGTCGTGCTTGAGGATCAGCGACGACAGCTTGGGGATTTGCACCGCGTAGTCCACACGGCCCTCAGCGCTGTTGGGAATGCCGAACAGGATCAGCGGCGCGCCTTCCGGGTGGCTCTGGTAGTGGCCTTCCATGGCCATCACCTTCACCGGCTGGTGTTCCAGCGTGTTCAGGCCGTGCAGGTCGCCCAGCACGATCTGCAACGGCGCCACGATGGCAGCCATCCACATGGCCATGGAAAACATGAGGCGCGCGCGCGGGTTGGCGCGGTCTTTCAGCAGGTGCCAGGCACCCACTGCGCCCACCAGAAAAGCGGTGGTCAGGTAGGCGGCCGAGAGCGTGTGCACCAGCCGGTACGGGAAGCTGGGGTTGAAGATGATGGTGAACCAGCTGCCGGCCGAAATGAACTGGCCGTTGGCGTTGATGGCGTAGCCCGCCGGGGTCTGCATCCAGCTGTTGACCGAGAGAATCCAGAACGCTGAAACAAACGTGCCCAGGGCCACCATGAGCGTGGCGGTGAAGTGCAGGCGCTTGCCCACGCGGTTCATGCCAAACAGCATCACGCCCAGAAAGCCGGCCTCCAGAAAGAAGGCCGTCAACACTTCGTAAGCCATCAGCGGGCCGATGATGGGGCCGGCCTTGTCGGAAAACACCGCCCAGTTGGTGCCGAACTGGTAAGACATGACGATGCCAGACACCACCCCCATGGCGAACACCAGCGCGAAGATCTTGATCCAGTAGCGGAACAGGTTCATGTAGTCTTCGCGGCCCGTCTTGAGCCACAGGCCTTCGAGCACCGCGAGGTAGCTGGCCAGGCCGATGGTGATGGCGGGAAACAAAAAGTGAAAACTCACCGTGAACGCAAACTGGATGCGCGCCAACAGAAGAGCGTCGGGAAGGTCAAACATGGTGGGTTCCTTGAATCAGAGGCATGCACGTCACCCATCAAAACCCATGCCACCGGTGCGTATTCAAAAAAGCTGAATCAATTCAACCGTCTGTGCGAAAAGGCGCCGCTGAGCACACGCAATGGCTGGCGGTTTTTTGTGCCAGAACTGGCCGTTTTCTGCCAGCCTGTCAGGGTGCATTGGCAGTTGGCCGCTGCGGTGTGGCTCATGAAACAAGCTTGAACCGCAGCGATGGCGGGTGTTTTGGCCGGGCTGCGCAGCGGCTCCAGCACCCATGCCCCGCCGCCACTGTGTTGACATTTTGTTAACACAGTGGCCACAACCCACAGCAGCCATTGGCCGCGCACAGGGGTGCCTGGCACACACAAACCCAAACAAATCAACCACTTGCGCGCACAGCCCCCGCTGTGCGCCGCCCTGGCACGTCCATTGCAATGAAGCTCGCAGGTCATCCCGCCCGCCGAGCTTCACGAGAGGACTTTTGCCATGCGCATGGACGCCAACCTGCAAACCACCGAGCCGGTGGTGGTGATGGCCAGCCGCGAGCCGGGCAGGTGCCCGCCCCCGCACCTGCCAAACCGCCTGCTGGCCGCCTGAGACCGGTTCGTTTTCCCTTTGCTTTTCCCTATCCCATCAACCTTGTCCACTTTGGAAACCTTTATGTCTGCAACCGATTTGCTCGAACCCGCCGCCGCTGTGACCACCGTGAAGACCTACCTGCGCCCGATTGACGGCACCGGCCTGGCCGCGTTTGCCGCCAAGGGCCAGGCCAACCCGGCCAGCCGGGGCACCAACAAGGTTCACACCGTGATGGAAGGCCAGTACCGCTCGCTGAGCTACGTGGGCAACCACGCGCCGGTGGTGGTGGACGAGCCGCTGCACCTGTTTGGCGAAGACACGGCGCCGGCGCCGGGCGAAATCGTGCTCTCAGGCCTGGGCGGCTGCATTGCCGTGGGGGTCACCGCCGTGGCCACCTGGAAGGGCGTGAAGCTGAGCAAGATCGAAGTGTTCATGGAGGGCGACATTGGCAACCCGGCCGCCTGGGGCGCGGGCGGTGCGCTGGAAAAAGCGCCACCCGAGATGGGCTTTCAGGCCATTCGAGTGAAGGTGCTGGTGGAAGGCGACGCGAGCCGCGAGGTGCTGAACGAGATCGTGCAGCACGCCAACTTTTATTCGCCGGTGGCCAACAGCATGCGCAACCCGATTCCGTTTGAGATTTCGATGGTCTGAACCCTCACCCCGGCCCTCTCCCGCAAGCGGGAGAGGGAGTGAATACAACGCCTCACCCTGGACCCGCCATGAACCCCGCTGACCTGCCACCCGAACTCGCCACCCCTGCCGAACACAGCCTGCTGGCCGCCGTGCGCGCCATTGCCCAGGGCCCGCTGGCCGAGCAGGTGGAGGGCATTGACCGCCAGGGCCACTACCCGCGCGCGGTGTTGCAGCAGCTGGCCGCAGCCGGCGCCATGAGCGCGCACTTGGCCGCGCCGGCTGGCCTGGGCAACTACGGCCTGGCCATTCGCGCCATGGCCGAGGCGTCCAAGGTGTGCGGCGCCACCGGCTTCATGATGTGGTGCCAGGCGGTGTGCGGGCTGTACCTGGAACAGTCGGGCAACCCCGCGCTCACGGGCGACGCGCTGATGCAGATGGCCAGCGGGCAGCGGCTGGGCGGCACCGCGCTGTCCAACCCCATGAAAAGCTACGCGCAGATTGAGAGCCTGTTGCTCAAGGCCACGCCGGTGGACGGCGGCTACTTGGTCAACGGCACCCTGCCGTGGGTGAGCAACCTCGGGCCTGACCACTGCTGCGGCGCCATTGCGGCGGTGGAAGCCGACGGCCAGAGCCTGGGCAAAGAGCTGATGTTTCTGCTGCGCTGCGACGCGCCGGGCGTGACGATGCGCGACTGCCCGAGCTTTTCAGCCATGGAAGGCACGGGCACCTGGGCGCTACACCTGAAAGACTATTTTGTGGGTGCCGGTGAGCTGATTGCCGACCCGGCCAAACCCACCATTGCGCGCATCCGCGCGGCGTTTGTCATGCTCCAGTGCGGCATGGCGGTGGGCATCACGCAGGGCGCCATCGACAGCATGTGGGCGGTGGAAGCGCAGCTGGGCCATGTAAACCAGTTTCTGGAAGACCGGCCCGACGCGCTGCAGGCCGAGCTGGACGCGCTCACCGAGCGCGTGATGAAGATGGCCGAAACGCCGTTTGACGGCAGCACCGAGTTTTTCATTGACGTGCTGGACGCCCGCGCCCACGGTGCCGAGCTGTGCCTGCGGGCCGCGCAGTCGGCGCTGATGCACCAGGGCGCGCGCGGCTACCTCATGAGCTCGGACGTGCAGCGCCGCGTGCGCGAATCGCACTTTGTGGCCATCGTCACACCGGCCATCAAGCACCTGCGCAAAGAAATCGCGCGGCTGAGCCAGGAAGTGATGCCACTATGAGCGCCCTCTCCCACATTTACGGCGAAGTGCGCGACCTGCCGCTGGCCGCGCCCATTGCAGCGGTGGCCACCGGCGAGCCGTTTCGCCAATACATTTGCGACGCCTGCGGCTACATCTACGACGAAGCCGTGGGCGACGCCGACAGCGGTCTGGCCGCCGGCACGCGGTTTGAAGACATCCCCGAAGACTGGTACTGCCCGCTGTGCGGCGTGACCAAAAGCGACTTTGCGTTGTACGAGGCCCCCAGCATCGAAGCCCTGCGCGCCCAGGCCAGCCGACACGCCCCGGTGTGGAACGCAGCCACGCGCCATCAGGCGGGCGTGGTGATCGTGGGCGGTGGCCGGGCCGGCTGGCAAATGGCCGAAGCGCTGCGTGCGCTCGATGCAGCGCTGCCCATCACCCTGGTGAGCGCCTGCGCCGCTGACGTGTACGACAAACCCCTGCTGTCCATTGCCATGGCGAGGCAGGTGGACCTGGGCCGGCTGGTGAAAGAAACCGGCGCTGACGCGGCCCGCCGCCTGAACCTGCGCCTGCTGGCGCACACCGACGCCGTGCGCATTGGCACCGACACCCGCACGCTGCGCACCACCCGCGGCACCCTGCGCTACGACCACCTGGTGCTGGCCCACGGCGCACAAGCCGCACTGCCCCCTGCACTGCCCGCCGCGCTGTGCTGGCGCATCAACCACCTGGGCGCTTACCAGCGGCTGCGCGCCGCGCTGGGTGACGCAGGCAAAGACGTGGTGATCGTGGGCGCCGGGCTGATTGGCAGCGAACTCGCCAACGACCTGGCGCTGGGCGGCCACCGCATCACCCTGCTCGACGTGATGACCCAGCCGCTAGGGCGCTGGCCGAACGAGCAGGCCGGCGCCCCGCTACTGGCCGCCTGGCAAGACCTGCCCATCCAGTTCAAGGGCGGTGTGCAAGTGGCCAGCGTGGAAAAGCTGGGCGCACGCTACCGCGTCACCACCACCTGCGGCCAGCGTTTCGCCGCCGACCAGGTGATCGCCGCCGCCGGCCTGGCCACGCCGCCGCGCCTGGCGCACAGCGCCGCCCTGGCCTGGGACAACGGCATTGCCGTGGAACCCGTGGGCCTGCGCACCAGCGTGGAGCGCATCCACGCGCTGGGCGACTGCATCACGGTGAATGGCCAGGCCAGCCGCTTCATTGAACCCATTGCCCGGCAAGCCCGCAGCATCGCCGCCGCCATCACCGGTGCCGCCCCCGTGCCGTATGAAACCAAGCCCGCCGTGGTGCGGGTGAAAACCACCACGCACCCGCTGACGCTGCATTGATCCCTTGAGGGCCGGTTGGGTGCCGCAGCCGCAAGGCCATTGCTCATGGACTGCTCAAGATCGCTCCGAGTCGACCGATAAGCTCCCACGGATGGCCTGAACTGGACACCGCGACAGGGTGTCGCAGTGCCTGCGAGACCACCTGTGGAGCCACATATGAAAAGGGAAACAATGACGATGACGGTATCGCGCCGGTTGGCGATTGCCTTTGCTGCGGTGATCGCGGTGTTCATCGCGGTGGCTGGCACCACGCTTTACACCGGTCATCGGCTGCAGGCAGCCGCAGACTGGAACACCCATACCTACAAGGTACTGGACGAATCGGGTCACATCCTGACCAGCATGATCAACATGGAAACCGGTGCACGCGGGTTTCTGCTGGCCGGTGACGACCAGTTCCTCGAGCCGTGGAACAAGGGCCTAGAGACCTATGGCGCCAGCTGGGCCGAACTCAAGAAGCTCACATCAGACAACACGGTTCAGCAAGAGCGGCTGGAGAAAATACAGGCGCGCCACCAGGAATTCGTGGGCGTGGTGAGGGCCACCCAACAGCTGCGCCGGGACGTCAAGGCCGGCTCCAGGACCTATGAGGAACTCTTGGCCGAGTTTGGGCTGGCCAAGGACAAGTCCGCGATGGACGGCTTCCGCGCGTTGGCGTCCGAGTTCGAAAAGGCCGAACGCGACCTGCTGGCCACCCGCTCTGCCGACGCACAAGCGCTGCGCGAATTGAACCGTGTTGTGGTGATCGGTGGCGCCTTGCTGGCTCTCGCGGTGGCCATTGGCATGGGCTTGTGGGTGTCGCGCTCCATCCTCGGCCAGCTGGGTGGCGAGCCCGGCTATGCCGCCCGCGTCGTCAAGGAAATCGCGGACGGCAACCTTGCGGTGGAGGTCAGCGTGCGCCAGGGCGACAACACCAGCCTGCTGGCGGCCATGAAGGGCATGCGTGACAGCCTGGCAACCATCGTTGCCAAGGTGCGGACGAACAGCGAAAGCATCGTCACGGCCTCGTCGCAAATCGCAGTCGGCAATTCGGATCTCAGCCAGCGCACCGAAGAGCAGGCCAGCAACCTGCAGCAGACGGCGGCTTCCATGGAGCAACTCTCCGGCACGGTCAGAACCACCGCCGACACCGCAAGCAAGGCCAATCAGCTGGCGGCCAGCGCGTCGGCAGCGGCCATCAAGGGCGGTGAAGTGGTGAGCACCGTGGTGAACACCATGCAAGGCATCGATGCCTCGTCCAAGAAAATCGCTGACATCATTGGTGTGATCGACGGTATCGCCTTCCAGACCAATATCCTGGCACTCAACGCCGCGGTGGAGGCGGCCAGAGCCGGCGAGCAAGGTCGCGGCTTCGCCGTCGTCGCCAGCGAGGTGCGCAGCCTGGCCGGGCGGTCTGCCGAGGCCGCCAAGCAGATCAAGTCGTTGATCGGTGCCAGCGTCGAACAAGTCGAGGTTGGAGCGAGCCAGGTCAACGACGCTGGCGAATCAATGAAGTCCATCGTTTCCGAGGTACAGCGTGTGAGCCAGCTCATCAGCGAGATCTCCGCGGCCAGTGCCGAACAGTCTCAGGGGATCATGCAGGTCGGCCATGCCGTGACCCAGCTGGACCAGGTGACCCAGCAAAATGCCGCGCTGGTGGAAGAAAGCGCTGCAGCGGCCGACAGCCTGAAGCACCAGGCCAAGAACCTGGCTGAGCTGGTGAGCGTCTTCAGGCTTTGACCGTGCGCACATGCAAGGTTGGCGTGCCAGGTCGGAGGGGCGTATCGACACCTCGCACCCCATAACGCTGCACCGCAACGCTGCAGCGATCGGCCCATAAGGTTTCCGTGCAAGAAACGCAACGCAAGGCTGGGGTCAACACCGTCCAGCGTCAGAGGGCTGGCAACAACCGCAGCGCACCCGCTTCACGGGCCAAGCGCCCCGCTTGCTCCAGTGCCGAAAGGCCGCGGTACAGCGCTTCGTGCGTCACGCCCAGTTCGGCCGCGAGCGACTTGATTCCGCCCGGCACCAGGTAGCGCCCGGCCTCGCCTTCGGTGGCCAGCAGGTGCAGCACCCGGTCTTGCACGCGGTGCAGCGCCAGCCGCTCGCACTGCAGGCGCAGGCGGCGCACTTCGCGGTTGAGCATGCCGATCCAGCGCGAGGCAAAGGCCGGGTCGCTGGCCAGCGCAGCGCGCACCGCGCCCAACGGCACGCGGGTGATGCGGGCGTCGGTGAGCACGCGGGCGTCGCAGTGGTAGTGCTCAAACTGCAAGCTGGCCTCGCCAGTGAAACCGCGCCGTGAGCGCTGCAACACCACCAGCTCGCCATGCAGGCCGGGGCGCTCCAGCACCGCTTCACCGTGCTCCATAAAAAACAGGTGCGCCGGGCGGGCGCCGGTGGCAAACAGGCGCGTGCCCCGCACCAGGTCAACGGCATCGCACAGCGGGTGCAGCGCAGGTGGCAGCAGGGCGGCCAGCTCGGGCGGCAATGCGGGCACCAAACGGGTTGTGGCGCTGGGCAGGCTTTTCATATGATTTTGATCATAGGCGCTGCGGCTGTGTTTGGTGAATACTGCGCAGCCATGTCATGCCCCATTCTGGGCATGTTCAGCCTGTCTTTTGATGCCCAGCTTCCAACCACCGCCCACCATGCCCTTGTTTCAGTTTGGCCAGATCCGCCCCGAATTTGCCGTGCCCGTGCTCAACGAACGCGCCGTGCGCGCCAGCGCTGGCTTGTTGTTTGCCGCCGCGCTGATCACCTTCATGCACGCGTTTTTGCTCGGCAACTTCCAGCCCACGCGCGTGTTTGTGGTGGCCTTTGTCCTGGAGTTTTCGGTGCGCCTGTTCGCCGGCCCACAGTATGCGCCGGTGTACCGGCTGGGGCAGTGGGTGGTGCGCCATCAGCAGCCCGAATGGGTGGGCGCGCCCCAAAAGCGCTTTGCCTGGGGCATTGGTCTGGTGCTGGGCCTGAGCATGTTGTGGCTGCTGGTGGTGCAGCAGGTCATCGGGCCGGTCAACATGCTGGTGTGTGGCCTGTGCCTGGTGTTCATGTTTTTTGAATCGGCCTTTGGCATTTGCATTGGCTGCAAGGTCTACAACCTGTTCAACAAAGAACAGGCTCAGCTGTGCCCAGGCGGGGTGTGCGAAACCAGCCCGGCACCCCGCGAACGCTTGCCGGCCAGCACCCGCGCCCTGCAAGCGCTGGTGTTGCTGGGCTTTGCGGTGGCGGTGCTGGGCAGCGCCCGCTGGGTGCGCGACAACGCCATGCCCACGCCCGCCATGTGGCAAACCACACCGGCCAGCAGCAGCGCCCCCGCAGCAGCTACCGCAGCGCCCACCGACCCCGCCGAGTCGGCGCGCTGCGAAGTGCCCGCCTTTGCCAAGGCCATCGGCCACGAGGCCATGTGGAAGCTGCACAACGGCTGCTGACGCGGCGCTTCACCGCAACCGGCCACCTCGGCAAGGGTGGAGATCGCCACAGGCGGTTCAGCGGTTCTGGTTTTGGGATTAAAAATTTGCTCGTCTTGCCTTCGGCGCTGCCGGCTACTGAAATAGCCCTCTCACCTGGCACGTCAATTAGATGTATCCGGCTCGGTGTGCGCCTTGGCGAACGTCAGGATCACCTCTCGGATCACCTTTCGTTGCGCGGCAGGCAGACGTAAAAACGCATCGAACACCTCGCGCTCCTGGTAACCGACGCCTTCGTCCCAACGCTGACGATGCTCCGTTACCTTATTGCGCACCGCCTCGCCAAAGCGCAATACCTCCGGTTCAACTTTCAGCCACTCGGCCAACACCTGCAGCTTGTCTTGCTTGGGTATGGAGCGGCTGTTGAGCCAGCCCCAGGCCGCTTGGTTGCTGATGGATCGCCCAGGCCAGCGCAGATTGAATTCGTGTTCCAACACCGACGGGCTGGCGGCGTAACCCGCATGGACCATCGCCGCGCGCAAGCGATGGGTGAATTCGATCTTTTCGTCCATCCCAGCAAACTAAGATTCGCTTGAACGGTATTTCAAGTTTCTGTTGAATATGATCTCAACAGTCACTTGATTTTTGATTCAACCACCGGTTGAAAACCGCTCATGCCCAAATCCCTGCTCGAACAGCTGCCCGAGATCGTCGCCAACGGGCGCAAACAAGCCGAAAGAATCCTGGAGGGGCTGGAAGGCCGTCAGCGCGTGCGGCTGCAAACCCGCGAACTGGTACTGCCCGCGCGCGACGCCGCCGCGCAGGACTGGATCACCGCGCAGAAGCGCGCCGCCCAGCGCGAGGTGTTCGCCCCGGGCCAAACCAGCCTGCTGCCCAACCCCCAGGGCACGCTGGGCGATGCGGCTGCCACCCCGCCCGCTGACGCACCCTGGACCAACCGCCTGATCTACGGCGACAACCTGCTGGCCATGGCCGCGCTGCTGGCGGGCGACGAACACACGCCCAGCCTGCGCGGCAAGGTGGACCTCATCTATATAGATCCCCCGTTCGATTCCAAGGCGGACTACCGCACCAAGGTCAACCTGCCCGGCGTGGAGCTGGAGCAGAAGCCCACCGTCATCGAACAGTTCGCCTACAGCGACACCTGGTCAGACGGCACCGCGTCCTACCTCGCCATGATCACGCCGCGCCTGGTGCTGATGCGCGAGCTGCTGGCGGACACGGGGTCGATTTATGTGCATTTGGACTGGCATGTGGGGCACTACGTGAAGATCGTGATGGATGAGGTGTTTGGCAAATCCAACTTCGTGAACGAGATCTGCTGGTGGTATCGACGCTGGTCAGCCGCGGCGAGCACCTTCCAGCGGATGCACGACTCGATTTATTTCTATCGCAAGACGGAAAACAACAAGTTCAAACAGCTGTTCCAACCGCTAGCACCTTCAACTGCTGCCATCCATGGAGACACAAGGCGCATAAACGTCCCGGACGAAACCGGAAAGCTCATCACGATCCGCACCGAAGAACCCAGTAAGGGCGTCCAAATGCACGACGTTTGGGAAGTCCCCTTTGTTGTGGCGCACTCACAGGAGCAAGTTGGCTATCCAACACAAAAGCCTATCGAATTGGTGTCCCGAATCATCGAAGCAGCCACTGATCCCGGAGACCTCGTCGCTGACTTCTTTGGGGGAAGCGGAAGCTTCGTTGCTGCAGCTGAAGGAAGACGTGTAGAGAAGGACGGGAACAAAAGCATCTACAAAAGCGCCGGGGCAAGAAGATGGATTACGACCGATCTAGGAAAACCCGCCTGTATGGTCATGCGCAAGCGCCTGATCGACCAGGAGGCCAAGCCCTTTCTGTATCAAGCCATCGGCGACTACCAGGTCGAAGCCGCCAAGGTGGCGCTGGGCCGGGACTTCCGCATTGGCGACCTGTCTGCCATCGTGCTCTCCCTCTACGGCGCCCTGCCCCTGCCACCGGACGCGAACCCGCAGCGCAACCTGGGCCAGATCGCTGGCGTCGAACTCGGCGGCAAGCGCGGCAGCAAAACCCTGGTGCTGGCCGATTCGCCCAACAAGCTGACGGGCGCGGCCACGCTGAAGAAGGCGATTGCGCAGCGCGACAACCTGATGGGCGGCTGGGACCGCGTGGTGGTGCTGGGCTGGAACTTCGAGCCCAGCATCGGCGAGACCATCACCGCGCTCAACGACGCGCGGCTGGAGGTGCTGGTGATCCCGCCGGACCTGATGGACCGGCTCAAGAAAAAAGGCGGCATCGACAAGCTGCGCGGGCAGGTGCGCTTCTCGTCCCTGCAGTACCTGACGCTGCACCCAGTGGAGCGCAAACGGCGCACTGTTCGCCCTGAGCCTGTCCTTCGACAAGCTGAGGATGATCGGAACCAGGGGGCTTCGACAGGCTCAGCCCGAACAGATGAAGTGCCAGGCGCGCAAGAGACGATCACGGTGCGCCTGAAAAACTATGTGTTGCTCTCGCCCGAGGCCATCAACCTGGACGACGCCAACCGCGCCAAGCTGCAGGCCGTGGCCAACGCGGAGCCGCTGGCGCTGATCGAGTACTGGGCGGTGGACCCGGACTACGATGGCCAGGTATTCCGCTCGGTCTGGCAGGACTACCGGGGCAACACCGCCAACGACGCCGACGCGCTGCGTGTGGTGACGCAGGCGCACCTGTCGCTGCCGCTCAAGACCGGCCCGCGCAAGGTGTGCGTGCGGGTGGTGGATGTGTTCGGCTTTGAGGCTGAGGTGGTGACCATGGTGGAGGCGGCATGAGCGGCGCGGTGAACGCCAAGGACGCCGAACACCCCCTGGCCTTGTCCATCGGCCTCACGGCCAAAACCAACGCGCTGTGTCTGGGGCTGGAGAGCGGAGCAGCCGACCTACTGGAGCTGGTGACGCCCACCACCGCCGAGCTGCTGGGCTGGTGGTTTGGCGAGGACATGGTGGCAGCGCGTGGCGGGCTGAACTTTCACGCCGGGCAGAAGCAGGCGATCCTGAACGCCATCGTGGCGCACGAGGTACTGGGCGCGGAACACACCCACTGGGGTCTGCTGGACCTGTACAAGGCCGCAGCGCCCGATGCGCTGCTGACCGGCGCGCGACTGGCCGAGGTGTCGACCAGCAAACACGCGCACCCCAAGTACTGCTTCAAGATGGCCACCGGCACTGGCAAGACCTGGGTACTGCAGGCGCTGATGATCTGGCAACTGCTGAACAAGACGGCGGCACAGGCAGCGGGTGTGGACGACGCACGCTTCACGCGCCACTTCATGGTGGTCGCGCCAGGGCTGATCGTGTACGAACGGCTGCTCGATGCGTTCTGCGGCAAGCTGTTTGAGAACGGCAATGGCGCGCGCGACTTCAGCCGCTCGGACGTGGCCTTGTTTGCCGACTTGTTCATACCCGAGGCCTACCGCGAGCGCGTGTTTGCCTTTGTGCGCGGCAACGTGTGCAGCAAGAACGAGATCGGCCTGAAGGCTACGGGAAACGGGATGATTGCCATCACCAACTGGCACCTGCTGGCCGAGGGTGATGTGGTGGACGACGCGGAGGAACTGGAAACGCCCGGCGCACCGCTACCGCCCGAGCGGGTGGTGGGCGCGGTGCTGCCGCTCACACCAGGCCGCGCCACTGGCAACAGCCTGGACGTGCTGGACCGCCGATACGCACGCGGCAATGTGCTGGCGTTCCTGGCCGACCTGCCCGAGCTGATGGTGTTCAACGACGAGGCGCACCACATCCACGAGTTCAAGCGCGAGGGCGAAACGACCGAGGTGGAATGGCAGAAGAGCCTGAGCCGCATCGCCGAAACCAAGGGCCGGCGTTTCGTACAGGTGGACTTTTCGGCCACGCCATACAACGACGTGGGCACGGGAAAGAGCAAGAAGAAGCTGTACTTCCCGCACATCGTGACGGACTTCGATTTGAAGGCTGCCATGCGCGCCGGGCTGGTGAAGTCGCTGGTGCTGGACCGCCGCAAGGAGATCGGTGCGCTGCCTTTAACGTTCAAGGCCGAGCGCGACGAGAACGGCAACCCGGCCTTGAGCGAAGGACAGCGCGTGATGCTGCGCGCGGGCCTGAAGAAGCTGCGCAAGCTGGAAGCCGACTTTGCTGCGCTGGACCCGCACCGCCACCCGAAGATGCTCGTGGTGTGCGAGGACACGACCGTGTCGCCGCTGGTCGCGCAGTTTCTGCAGGACCAGGAAGGGTTGAGCGCCGACGAGGTGATGACCATCGACTCGGGCAAAAAGGCCGAGCTGGGCGAGAAGGACTGGGCGCCGGTGCGCGAGCGCCTGTTCAGCGTGGACCGGCATGCTACGCCGCGCGTGATCGTGAGTGTGTTGATGCTGCGAGAAGGCTTTGACGTGAACAACATCTGCGTCATCGTCCCGCTGCGCTCGTCGCAAGCGCAAATTCTGCTGGAGCAGACGATTGGCCGTGGCCTGCGCCTGATGTGGCGCGATGCGGAGTACAGCGACCTCAAGCGCGAGAACCGTGAGCGCATCAACGCGGGCCAAGAGCCAGGCAGCCTGATCGACGTGCTATCCATCGTGGAGCACCCGGCATTCCAGTCGTTTTACGACGACCTGATTGCGGACGGGCTGGCGGGCACGACCGGTGAAGACATGGACGACACCAGCGCCACCGGCGACGTGATCGCCGCCGAACTGCGCGAAGACTTCGAAGCGTTTGACTTCGGCATCCCGTTCATCTTGCAAGAGGCCGACGAGCTGCGCGACCACCAGCCGCTGGACGTGGAGAGCCTGCCCGCCTTCACCAGCATGTCGGCCGCCGAGCTGACCGGCCTGCTGGGCAAGGGCGACACCTTCATCTCGCAAGACCTGCAAAGCGCCACGCTGTTTGGCGACTACCGGGTGGACGGCGCGGTGATGAACGTGGGTGGCTACAACGACTATTTGTCGCGCCTGACGCGGCGCATCAGCCAGGCACTGCACGAGCCCTTGCCAAAAGGCAACAAAATCGCCACCCACCTGGCCAAGCCGTATTTGCAGGTGAACACGGCCGACCTCACCGGCTGGCTAGACGACTACATCTGGACCCGCCTGTTTGACGGTACCTTCAACCCGCAGGAGGATGAAAATTGGCGCGTTTTGCTGCTGCAGCCTGTGGTGGACCACCTCACCAAGGTGTTTGCGGTGGCGCTGCTGGAATCGGAGCAAAAACACGTGACCGGGCAGATTGAGGTGCACCGGCGCCAACTGTCTGAAGTGCCCCGACTGATGGTGCGCGAAAGCCATTCGGCGGAGGTGGCCAAATGCATTTACACCCGGCTGGGCTGGCCGGCGCGCAACGGGGGACTGGAGCGCGCCTTCATCCACTGGGCAAAGGCCGATGCGCAGGTGCACGCCTTCTGCAAGATCAGCGAGAACCGCCACAGCTTTGCCCGGCTTCGCTACGTGAAAGACGATGGACTGCCCGCGTTTTATTCACCCGACTTTCTGGTGCGCACCGAGGGCGCGATCTATCTGGTGGAAACCAAGGCGCAGCAACAGGCCATTCACCCCAACGTGCAGCGCAAGCTCAAGGCCGCTGTGGGCTGGTGCAACCGCATTAACGAGCTGCCGCCGGAACATCGCAACGGCTTGCCCTGGCATTACGTGCTATTGGCCGAAAACGTGGTGTACGAGTGGCAGGGCAAGGGCGCACACCTGGCCGAACTGCTGGACTATGCGCGGCTGCGGCCGCTGAACGAGGCTTCGTTGCAGCAGCGGTTGATCTGATCCGTTGGGCGCGCCCGCGTGAGCGGCGCCGGCCAACCGCCAGGGACGCAACGAAACCAACCGCTTACGGCTTGATCGCGATCTTGAGCACGCCGTCGCGCTGGTGTGAAAACAGGTCGTAGGCGGCGACGATGTTTTCCAGCTTGTATTCGTGCGTGACCATCACGCCCAGATCAAGCCGGCCAGAGGCCAACACATTCATGAGCCGGCGCATGCGCTCTTTGCCGCCGGGGCAGAGCGCCGTTCGGATCTGGTGGTCGCCCAGCCCGGCGGCGAAGGCCGAGAGGGGAATGGTCAGGTCGGTGGAATACACGCCCAGGCTGGAGAGCGTGCCGCCCGGCTTGAGCACGCGCAGCGCCGACTCAAAGGTGGCCTGCGTGCCGAGCGCTTCAATGGACGAATCGGCGCCACGCCCGCCGGTGATCTTCATGATCTCTTCGACCACGTCGCAGTGGTTGAAGTTGAGCATGACGTCGGCGCCCAGTTGCTTCGAAATACCGAGCCGGTGGTCGTTGCCGTCCACGGTGATGATGGTGCTGGCGCCCAGCAGGCGGGCGCCTGCGGTGGCGCACAGGCCAATGGGCCCCTGGGCGAACACCACCACGGTGTCGCCAATGCGGATGTTGGCGTTTTCGGCGCCCTTGAAGCCGGTGGACATGATGTCCGGGCACATCAACACCTGCTCGTCGGTGAGGCCGTCGGGAATGGGGGCGAGGTTGGCCTGCGCGTCGGGCACCAGCACGTACTCGGCCTGCGTGCCGTCGATCAGGTTGCCAAAGCGCCAGCCGGCCGTGGCCTTGAAGCCGTGGCACCCGCACAGGCCCATGGGCACGAGGTAGCTGCCGTCCTGCGAGGGGGCGCCGTCCTGGGCGGCGTAGGAATTGAAGTTGGGGCAGATGGCCCCGGCGATCACGCGCTGGCCCTCGGCGTAGCCCTGTACGGCGCTGCCCAGTTTCTCGATGACGCCCACCGGCTCATGCCCCACCGTCAAACCTTTGGCAACCGGGTACTCGCCCTTCAGGATGTGGACATCGGTGCCGCAAATGGTGGTGGTGGTGATGCGCACCAAGGCATCGTTGGGGCCAACGTCCGGGATGCGCTTGTCGGTGATTTCGATGCGGCCGGGTTCAACAAACACGGCGGCTTTCATCATGGCGGTCATAGACACTCCTTGGGTGGTAAACGAGATGGGCGGGCGGGCTCAACCAGCCATGGACGACCCGACCTTCCCCGCAATTTTTCAGTCTACGCCCATGAGCGGTACAACCAAGCTGATGTGCGTCAACCCAAGTGCACACCCCGCCGGTGGCTGGCGCCCGGATCGGTTTGCAGACCGGTCAGCGCCGCGCCGATCAGGCTGCGCGCAGCGTGATCACTTTGCGTGCCGGCTTCTCAGCCCGGGCCCGCAGCTGGCCGCAGCCGCCGTCCACGTCTTGCCCGGCCGACTGGCGCAGCTTGGTGAGGATGCCGCGCTGGTGCAGGCGGCGGGCTATTGCCGCGGCTTTTCCCCAGCTGGGGCGCTGGTAAGGCAGCTCGGGCACGCTGTTGTACGGAATCATGTTCAAAATGGCGTACTTGCCCGTGAGCAGGCGCACGATGCCGTCCAGCTCTTCGTCGGTGTCGTTGATGCCTTCCAGCAGCGTCCACTGGTACTGAATGGGGTAGTCGGTGGCGCGGGCGTACACCTCACCCGCCTCCACCAGTTCTTCGGGCGACAAACGCGGTGCACGCGGCAGCAGCTGGGCGCGCAGGTCGGCGCGGGTGGTGTGCAGCGAGAGCGCCAGCGCAGGCTTCACGCGGCCTTGCGGCAGCGCTTCAAACACGCGCGGGTCGCCCACGGTGGAGAACACCAGGTTTTTGTGGCCGATGTTGCCCACGGTGCCCAGCAGGTCGATGGCCTCCATCACGTTGTCCAGGTTGTGCGCGGGCTCGCCCATGCCCATGAACACCACTTTTTTCACCGGCCGCAGGCTGCGCGCCAGCGCCACCTGCGCCACGATCTCGGCGCTGCCCACATGGCGGATCAACCCCGTGGTGCCGGTCATGCAAAACACGCAGCCCACCGCACAGCCGATCTGGGTGGACACGCACACCCCGTCGCGCGGCAGCAGCACGGTTTCTGCCATCTGGCCGTCAGCCAGCTTCAGCAGCAGGCGGGCCGAACCGTCTTCACCGGGGTGTTGTGATTCAAGCGTGGCCAACGCAGCCAGCTCGCGGGCGATGGCGGGCAGCTCGGCCACCAGGGCGGCGGGCAAGAAGTGTTCAACCTGGCGCCGGCCGCTGGTTTGCGGCAGGGCCTGGCTCCACAGGCGCAGCACGCGCTGCTGGTGGCGGGGGTTGGCGCCGAGCGCTTGCAGGCGCTCGCGCAGTTGTTCGATACGCATGGGTGGCGATTGTCGCGCGCCTGCGCCGTTTGCCGGATGGGGCGGCACGGCGAGCGGATGCGGTGGTGGGTTAAGGTCGGCTGCCGTTGCCCACAGAAACCCGAGGAGAACACGATGCTGGAAACCGTCATCAACGCCCGAGCCGCCGACCTGGGCCACGGCCTGATGGTGCGGCGTGTGCTGCCGTTTGCCCAGCGGCGCAGCGTGGGGCCCTTTGTATTTCTGGACCACGCCGGCCCGGTGCCGCTACCGTCGCAATACGACCGTGCGTCGGACGTGCGCACGCACCCGCACATTGGCCTGTCCACCGTGAGCTATTTGCTCAGCGGCCAGATCACGCACCGCGACAGCCTGGGCACGCTGCAAGTCATTCGCCCCGGCGAGGTGAACTGGATGACGGCGGGGCGCGGCATCACGCACAGCGAGCGCTTCACCCACCCCGACTCGTACCTGGGTGGCGGCCTGGAGCTGATGCAACTGTGGGTGGCGCTGCCCGAGGCTTTTGAGGAATGTGATCCCGCCTTCACCCACTACCCAGCCAGCACCTTGCCGGTGCTGGAAGCCGATGGCGTATGGATGCGGCTGGTGGCTGGCAGCGCCTACGGCGAAACCAGCCCGGTGCGCACCCACTCGCCGCTGTTTTACCTGCACACCGAATGGCAGGCCGGCGCCCGCAAGGCGCTGCCGGGTGGCTACCGCGAGCAAGCCGTGTACGTGGCCAAAGGCGAGATTGAGCACGCCGGTGAGGTGTACCAGCCCGGCCAGTTGCTGGTGTTTGGCGACGACGCAGACGCTGCCATCACCGCCCGCACCCCGGCCACGCTGATGCTGTTTGGCGGTGAACCGCTGGGCGAGCGCCACATCTTCTGGAACTTCGTGTCGTCGCGCAAAGCGCGCATTGAGCAGGCCAAAACCGACTGGGCGGCGGGCCGCTTTGCGCTTCCGCCGGACGACAAGGACGAGTGGATTCCGCTGCCGGGTTGAGGCCAGACCCAACCTGCACACCGGCGCGAACCAGCCAAAGCCCCACGGGATCGGACCCGGCATCCGGCGCGCAGTGCACCACCCAGAGATGCCGTGGAACCGGCTTTGCCAGGCCACTGGCATCACCCCCCTAAAAAGGGGGGTGACGCCGCAGGCGGCGCGGGGGGTTAATACGACTTGTAAGGCAAGAATTTGCCCGACATCACGATGTTCACGCGGTCGCCGTTCGGGTCGGCCTGGCGCTGCATGTCCATCTTGAAGTCGATCGCGCTCATGATGCCGTCGCCAAACTCTTCGTGGATCAGTTCCTTGAAGGTCGTGCCGTACACGCTCACCAGTTCGTAGAAGCGGTAGATCAGCGGGTCGGTGGGCACGCTGGTGGGCAGCGAGCCTTTGTAGGGCACCACCATCAGCCACTTCTGCTCATCGGCACTCAGGCCAAAGATCTTGCCCAGCACCTTGGCCTGCGCCGGCGTGGCGGTCATCTGGCCCAGGCACAGCGCCGTGGTCCATTCCTTGGACTGGCCGACCTTGGTGGCCACGTCGGCCCAGCTCAGACCCTTGGTGACTTTGGTGGTGATGATTTTTTCGGTGACGTCGAGTCGGCTCATGTGTTGCCTTTTGGAGTGAGAAAAGAAGCAGGAGTGGAACAAAGGGGATCTGACCGAGGAGGCTCAGTATGGTTTCAATGGGCTTTCGCACGACTGACCAGAAAGTCAACGATGTGGTTGCGCAATTCGTAGTAGCCTTCCAGGTGGTGCAGTTGCGCACGCGTTCGGCTGCGCGGCAGCGGGTTCACCACCACCTCGGCCATGCCACCGGGCTTGTAGCCCTGGTCGGTCTCGGTTCCGTTGCTCATGAGCAAGATGCGGTCGGCCAGCAGAATCGCTTCGTCCACATCGTGCGTGATCATGAACACGGTCTGGTGCGTCTCGCGCACGATGCCCATCAGCTCGTCCTGAATGGTGCCGCGCGTGAGTGCGTCCAGCGCACCAAAGGGCTCGTCGAGCAGCAGCATCTTGGGCTGGATGGCGAAGGCCCGCGCAATGCCCACGCGCTGCTTCATGCCGCCTGAGAGCTGGCTGGGTTTTTTGTCGATGGCCGGGCTCAGGCCCACCATGGCCACGTGTTTTTCCACCTGCTGGTTCACCTCGGCCTGGCCCCAGTCGGGCCAGCGCGACTTGACGGCAAACGCGATGTTTTGCCGCACCGTGAGCCAGGGCATGAGCGCGTGGCTCTGAAACACCACGCCGCGCTCCAGGCTGGGGCCGGCGATCTCGCGGCCGTCCATGAAACAGTGGCCGCTGGTGGCGGTGTCGAGCCCCGCCAACACATTGAGCACCGTGGTTTTGCCGCAGCCGCTGTGGCCAATGATGCAAACGAACTCACCCTTGTCGATGGTGAAGGACACGTCGGCAAACACCGGTTTGTCGGCCTGGTAAGCCTTGGCGAGGTGCTCGACTTTGAGGAAACCGGACATCGAATAAGCCTTTTCAGTGGGGGCGTTCACAGGGACCGACAGTGCCGCGCTTTCGCGCACGCTGGTATCACTCCACATAGGTCACCGCCTTCTGCAACTGCGCAAACATGAGGTCGAGCAACATGCCCACCACACCGATCAACAACACGGCAAAGATCACGTTGGTGAGCGAGAGGTTGTTCCACTCGTTCCACACGAAATAGCCCACACCCGTGCCACCCACCAGCATCTCGGCGGCCACGATCACCAGCCACGCAATGCCCATGCTGATGCGCATGCCCGTGAGGATGGTGGGCGCCGCCGCCGGCAAGATCACCTGAAACGCTTTGCGCAGCGGGTTCACCTCCAGCGTGCTCGCCACGTTGAGCCATTCGCGCTTGACCGCCGCCACACCAAACGCGGTATTGATCAGCATGGGCCACACCGAGCAGATGAAGATGACGAAGATGCCACTCACGTCCGAGTCTTTCAGCGTGTAGAGCGCCAGCGGCATCCAGGCCAGCGGGCTGATGGGTTTGAGCACCTGCACGAACGGGTCAAAAGCCTTGCGCATGAGAGGCGACATGCCAATGAGAAAGCCCAGCGGTATGGCCACCGCCATGGCCAGCGCAAAGCCCAGGCCCACGCGCCAGAGCGAATGCGCCAGCTGAATGCCGATGCCTTTGTCGTTGGGGCCCTTGTCGTAAAACGGGTCGGACAGGTGCACCCAGCTGGCCTTGGCCACTTCCAGCGGTGGCGGGAAGCCGGTGCTCTTTTCAGCCCCCGGGTCTTTGCCCATCATCTTGGCGTACTCGATCTCCTCGGCGGTCATGCCGGTGGACGCTGCGCCGATGGAAGGGCCGGTGGTGGCCAGCTGCCACGCACCCACAAAGCAGATGAACAGCAGCAGCGAGACCACCGCTGCACGCAGGTTGAGACTGAGGGCTTTCATGGTCACGCCGCCTTGCTGATGGCGAAGCTTTTCAGGTATTCCTCGGGCTTGGCTGCATCAAATTCCTTGCCCATGATCTTGTGCTTCACATAAGCGGGGCCGGCGGTGAACGGCTGGCCCAAGTCTTTCATGTGCTTGCGCGCGTCGGTGATCAGGAACACTTTTTCAGCTACCTGCTTGTAGTTCACGTCGCCCTTGAGGTAGCCCCAGCGCTTCATCTGCGTGAGCATCCACACGGCCATGCTCTGCCAGGGCATCGGGTCGAAGTCGGCACGGTCGGGCACGTTCTGGATCTTGCCCAGGCCGTCGGCAAACTTGCCGGTGAGCACCTGGTTGATCACCGCCTCGGGCTGGTTCAGGTACTGGCTGGGCGCAATCACCTTGGCAATGAGTTCGCGGTTTTTGGGGTCGCGCGCCATGGCCGCTGAGGTGAGCACCGCGCGGTACAACGCAGCGAAGGTGTTGGGGTTTTTCTGGATGAACTCGGTGCTGGTGCCAAAGGCGCAGCAGGGGTGGCCGTTCCACAGGTCTTTGGTGAGCAGGTGGATGAAGCCCACTTCGTCGTACACCGCGCGCTGGTTGAACGGGTCTGGGCCAAGGAAGCCGTCGATGTTGCCGGCGCGCAGGTTGGCCACCATTTCGGCCGGCGGAATCACGCGCAGCTGCACGTCGGTGTCGGGGTTGATGCCGTTTTCGGCCAGGTAGTAGCGCAACAAGAAGTTGTGCATCGAGTAGTCAAACGGAATGCCGAACTTGAAACCTTTCCAGTTTTTCGGATCCCGGTTGTTCTTGTGTTTCAGCGCCAGCGTGATGGCCTGCCCGTTGATGTTCTGGATGGTGGCCACGTTCATGGGCGTGGCGTTGCTGCCCAGCCCCTGGCTGATGGCCAGCGGCATGGGCGACAGGAAGTGCGTGGCGTCGTATTCCTTGTTGATCATCTTGTCGCGCACCAGCGCCCAGCCGGCGGTCTTGGTGACTTCCACGTTCAGGCCCTGCTTTTGGTAGAAGCCCAGCGGGTGGGCCATGATCAGCGGCGTGGCGCAGGTGATCGGGATGAAGCCGATCTTGAGGTTGGTTTTTTCCAGGCTGCCTTTTTCCTGCGCCATGGCCTGCATGCTGGCCACGGGCAACACACTGGCAATGGCCGCCATGGCCGTGCCCTTGCCCACCGCGCGCAGAAAGCGGCGGCGCTCTTCGTCTTGCGGAAACAGCGCCTTCACCAGCGTGGCTTCAATGAACTCGTTGCTGTAGGCCTCGAACTCGGCGGTCTCGCTGCGCCGGCGCAGCTCGACGGCCGCGCTGTCGGCGGCCACCTCGGCGTGGTGGTCGGCCAGCGTGTGGTCGCGGCCACAGCTGCACTTCATCATCAAAGGGCGGTCGGCGTTGTAGGGATCGAAGAATTCGGACATGGCACACCTCGTGAGTTGTAGACGCGGTGTGTATTGCAAGCTGCGGGCCAACCGGCGTGCCAAGCGGCTGCGTTTGCGCTCTGGCGTGGCATTTCGCGGCAGCGGGCCCCACGCGGTGTAGGGGTAGCCCTACAAATGCTGCCAGAACAGCCCGGTTCAGGCCGGTTTGGGGGCGCGCGCGTGGCGCTCGGCGTACAGCGCCAGCTCCACGTCGTTCTTGGCGCCGGTCTTTTCCAGGATGCGTGCACGGTAGGTGCTCACCGTGTTGGGCGCCAGGCCCAGCTGTGCACCAATTTCGCTCACGGTGCGGCCTTGCGTGAGCAAGCGGTAGACCTGGTACTCCCGGTGCGACAGCGCCTCGGGCCCGCCCTGGGCCGAGGCACTGCCCACCGCTGCGGCCAGCGCTTCGGCCGTGGCCTGGCTCAGAAACACCCCGCCGCCGGCGGCCTTGCGCACGGCGGCCAGCATGTCGTCGGGGTCGGCGCTTTTGTTCAGGTAGCCACAGGCGCCCAGGCGAATGCAGCGCACCGCGTATTGCTTTTCGGGGTAGGTGCTGAGCATGAGCACCGGCAGGCGCGGGTACTCGCGCTTGATCGCTTGCAGCACATCGAGCCCGTCCAGCCCGGGCATGGCAATGTCGAGCAGCACCAGGTCCAGCCCCAGCGGACCGCCCAGCGCCTGCACCGTGGCCAGCACCTCGATGCCCGTCTGCGCTTCGGCCACCACCTGCACGTCGGGCGCATCGGCCAGGATCTGCTTGAGCCCTTCGCGCACGATGCGGTGGTCGTCCCCGATCAGCACGCGGATGGTTTCGGGCAAGGTGTCAAACACGGTGTTCAAGCGGTGGCTCCGTCCGGCAAGGTGAGCGTGAGGCACATGCGCGTGCCCCGTCCTGGTGCGCTGGTGATCTGCACGTCGCCCCCAAAGTGGCGGGCCCGCTCGCGCATGCCCATCACGCCGTAGGCGTCGGCGGCCTCAAAGGCCTGCGCCGGCGCACCCACGCCATTGTCCTGCACCGCCAGGCTCAGCGCCCGCCCCTGCACCGCAATGGACACGGCCAGGTGCCGGGCCCGCGCGTGGCGGCCCACGTTGCTCAGCATCTCCTGAAAAATCCGAAACACCGCCATGGCCAGCGGCTCGGGTGGCTCGGGCACGCCGTCCACGTCCAGGCACCAGTCCAGTGTCATCTCGGCCGACTGCACAAACTCCTGCGCCTGCCATTCCAGCGCGGCCCACAGGCCCTGGTGGTCGAGGATGCTGGGGCGCAGGTCGGTGATGATGCGGCCCACGTTGTCCACCGCGGTCTCGATCAGGCGGCTCATGTTCTGGCATTTGCAGCGCATGCGCTCGCGCATGTCGCCGGCCGCCTCGGGGCTGCGCTGGGGCTGTTCGGCCAGGCGCTTGTCCATCCAGTTCACGTCCATTTTCAGCGCCACCAGCAGGCTGCCCAGCTCGTCGTGCACCTCGCGCGCAATGCGGGTGCGCTCGTCTTCGCGCACGGTTTCAGACCACGCAGCCAGTTCACGCACCTGCTTCAGCGCCGTGGCCAGTGCGAGCGTGCGCTCACTCACGCGCTCTTCCAGCTCGTCTTTGGCGCGCTGCAGCGCATCAGCCGCGCGCTTGCGTTCGGTGATGTCCACAAACGTGACCACCGCGCCGCGCACCTGGCTGCCGTCCATGATGGGGTGGCTCGAATACTCCACCGGGAACGCCGTGCCGTCGCGGCGCCAGAACACTTCGCTGTCGATGCGGCACGGCAAGCCCTGGCGAAAAGCGTTGAAGATGGGGCACTGCGCCTCGGGGTAGGGGGAGCCGTCCGCCCGGGCGTGGTGGGTCAGGTCGTGCATGTTGCGGCCCATCAGTTCGGCCGGCTCAAAACCGATCATGCGGGCGCCCGCCTGGTTGATGAACACACACAGGCCATCCAGATCCACCCCGTAAATGCCCTCGCCGGTGGAGGCCAGCAACAGCGCCAGCGGGTCGCGCCAGGCTTCGGCGGTGGGCGCTGGTGGGCGGTTGAACAGGGTGTGGGCGGCAAACGGCATGAAGCGATACAAGCAAACGATGTGCCCAATCGGTGCATTTCTTCGCACCATGCAGTCGTCAACAAAGGAAAAATGATCATCTACCGCCACTTCTCTCGCCCACCCGACCCATGGCTTTGTTCGACAACCTGTTTGGCGCCCCACGCGCCAATGGCGCCCCCGAGCCACGCCTGCCTGCAGAACGCGAGGCTGGGTGAGTGGATCTTCCAGCACACACGAAGCCACCCGCCTGCTGCGCGCGCCCACCGTGCTGATGCAACCGAGCGAAGCCGAAGCGCTCACCGTGGTCAGCTTCACGACGCCACGCCGCTTCGCCAGGGGCAGCACCATCATCCGCCAGGGCGAAGCCACCGACACCGGCTTCATGGTGCTGGTTTTGAGCGGTGAAATCACCGTGGAAAACCTGATCGCCCGCCGGGGCAACCCGGTCACGATCAACGTGCTCGGGCCTGGCAGCCGGATGGGCGAAATGGCCTTGGTGGACGGCGCCGCACGCTCGGCCACCGGCACCGCCAGCACCCCCATGCAGGGCGCCGTGCTCGTGCGCACGGCGCTGGAAGCGCTCATCCCCGAACAACCCGCCACCGCCGCCAAACTCATGACCGCCGTGGCCCGGCGCCTGGCCGAACGGCCACGCGACAGCGTCCACAAACAGCGGATCGACAGCAAGCGGGTGCAGTCCATGCACGGGGAACTGGACGCGTTGATGCCCGGGCCCGACCGCAGGCGGTAACCCAGCACCGCGTTTTCAGGTTCACCCGGCAGCGCTTGGCTGCGGCGGGCCGGCGGCCTGACCTGCAGCATGTTTCAAACACCCAACAAAAAACCGGGGCAAGCGCCCCGGTTTTTCGTGTCAGCGTGTTGCCCGCTCCAGATCAGGTGTTGGGTGCCGTCTTGGCGCTCCAGACCATGGTGATAGCCAGCACGCCCATCACCACCCCCAGCGACACCGACACTGGAATCTTGAAGATGTCGATCAGCATCATCTTGGTGCCGATGAACACCAGGATCACGGCCAGACCGTAGTTCAGCAAGTGGAAGCGGCTGGCCGCCGCTTGCAGCAAGAAGAACATGGCGCGCAGCCCCAAAATGGCAAACACATTGCTGGTCAGCACAATGAACGGGTCTTTGGTGATGGCAAAAATGGCCGGGATCGAGTCCACCGCAAAGATCACGTCGGTCATGCCGACCAGGGCAATCACCATCAACAGCGGCGTTGCAATGCGCTTGCCGTTTTCAACGGTGAAGAACTTCTCGCCGTCGTACTCTTTGCTCACCGGCATGATCCGGCGCAGCAGCTTCAGGGCTGGGTTGTCGTCCAGGTTGGCCTCGGAATCCGCACCCACCCACATCTTGATGCCGGTCAGGATCAGGAAAGCGCCGAACACGTAGAGGATCCAGTGGAACTGGTCCAGCAGCCAGGCACCCACCAGAATCATGATGGTGCGCAGCACGATGGCGCCCAGAATGCCGATCATCAGCACCCGTTTCTGGAACGTGGGCGGTACCGCGAAGTAGGTAAAGATCAGCAGAAAGACAAAGATGTTGTCCACCGCCAGGCTCTTCTCAATCAGGTAGCCGGTGAGGAACTCCAGCGCCTTCTCGTTGGCGACCTCGACAGACCCGGTGGTGTCCTTGATGGCCCACCAGAACATGGCGTTGAAGACCAGACTGACCACCACCCAGGCCAGCGACCAGTACAGGGCCTCTTTGACACCCACCTCATGGGCGCCCTGCTTGGAGAGCACGACAAAGTCGACAAACAGTGCGACGAGCACGAAGGCGACGAAAACGCCCCATAGCCAAAGGGGAGCAATGGTTTCCATAGAAATACCTTGAAGGACGGTGTTGAAAAACAAACACCCTCCAAGGTCTGGCCTGAACCGGGCATGGCGCCCAGCCCGGAGTTTCCGGCGGCCTGATCGCATTGAACCAGACCACGTATTGACGAAAACCCCACCCGCCGAAACCGGGCAAAGCCCGGTGGCAGGTTGGTTACTCCCCTTGACGGGAACCGAGTAGTTTGGGGGCAGTTGGTTGCCGGCGCAAACTGAAGGTTCTTCAGGATTTGACTGAAGGACGTGGGCTGACCTCAGTCTCTGGCAAATTTTGCGATGGCTTCCTGAGGCTCAACATTGCATGCGCGGCACCAGTCGATGAACACCATCACATCCACATACATTTCACCGCGCTCCACTTTGGAAACGTAGGACTGTCCAACACCCAGTGTTTGAGCAAGCTGCACCTGTGAAAGCCCGGCGGACTGGCGAGTCCGCGCCATTTCAGCCTGCAAGGCTTGGTAGCGAGGATGGTGTATGGAGACGGGCACATATGGATGCTCTATCCCGATTTGGAATAGTCCATTTACGACTATTTCAGATTAAGATCCATTTGGCCGTGACATGTCGTTACAGGCTCTATCAATTAATTCAGGGAATCCATGAACAAATTCAAACTTCGATGGGCGGCATTGGCTGTCAGCACTGCCGTTTTGACCGCATGCGGGGGTGGAGATGACGCTGCCACCACATTGGCGGTCGAAGGCTTTTGGAGTGGCTCAACCACCACAGGGGTTGGTGTCAATCTGGCGATTTTGGAGAACGGAGAGACTTGGGGTGTCTACACCTCAGGCGGTGGGATCGCTGGTGCTTTGTATGGGAATACCACGGCCAGCGGTAACACCCTAAGCGGCTCAGGTTCGGACTTCAACATCCCATCCCGCACGACCTCCTCGGCCACTTATTCAGGCACCTTTGCCCCAAAATCTTCGATCAGCCTCACCACGTCAGGCGGCGTCTCCTTTACGGGGACTTATGAGGCAGCCTACGACCAGCCTGCTTCGTTGGCAGCTGTTGCAGGCTCTTTTACCGGTGAGGGCGTTTCGGGCAGCAGTCCGGTGCAAGGGGTATCTGTCACCATCTCTTCTTCAGGTGCCGTCACGGTACCTGCCAATCTGGGCTGCTCTGCATCAGGTTTAATTACTCCCCGCGCCAGTGGCAAGAACGTGTTCAACGTGTCCGTCACGTTCTCGGGCTCTACCTGCGCCTTGGGGAACGGGGCCACAGCGACAGGCATGGCCTACTACGACTCAGTCGATCAAGGCTTGGTAGTGCTGGCCTTGAACTCTGCGAAAACCGACGGTTTTATCTACATCGGTAGCAAGTAAACCCCGAAAAGGTCCCCGAGCGAATTTCGCTCGGGGACACTTCCACCACACTCAAACCGCCTCTTTGTAAAACGCTTGCCGCCCCACCGCCCGCGGCGCCTGGCTCGCCACCGCGTCGTGAATCGCGCCAATGTGCTGCGGCGTGGTGCCGCAGCAGCCGCCCACGATGTTCACCAGGCCTTCGGCGGCAAACTCGTGCAGCAGGCGGCTGGTCACGTCCGGCGTTTCGTCGAAACCGGTGTCGCTCATGGGGTTGGGCAGTCCGGCGTTGGGGTAGCAGCTGATGAAGGTGTCGCCCGCGACCTTGGCCAGTTCCTGGATGTAGGGACGCATGAGCGTGGCGCCCAGCGCGCAGTTCAGGCCCACGGCCAGCGGCTGGATGTGGCGCACGCTGGCCCAGAAAGCGGTGACGGTCTGGCCGCTCAAGATGCGGCCGGAAGCGTCGGTCACGGTGCCGCTGATGATGACCGGCAGGCGCTCGCCGCTGTTTTCAAAATACTCGTCGATGGCAAACAGCGCCGCTTTGGCGTTGAGGGTGTCGAAGATGGTTTCGACCAGCAACACGTCAGAGCCGCCTTCCACCAGCGCTTCCACTTGCTCGTAATAGGCGGCGCGCAGCTGCTCAAAGGTCACGTTGCGGGCGCCGGCGTCGTTCACGTCGGGGCTGATACTGGCGGTCTTGGGCGTCGGGCCCAGGGCGCCGGCCACGAAGCGGGGCTTGTCGGGTGTGCTGAATTTGTCGCAGGCTTCGCGGGCGATGCGGGCCGACGCCAGGTTCATCTCGCGCGCCAGGGGGGCCATGTCGTAGTCTTCTTGCGCAATCGTGGTGGCGCCGAAGGTGTTGGTCTCGATCAGGTCGGCGCCGGCGGCCAGGTAGCCTTCGTGGATGTCGCGGATCACGTCCGGGCGGGTCAGGCTCAGCAGTTCGTTGTTGCCCTTCACATCTTTGTGAAAGTCTTTGAAGCGTTCACCGCGGTACTGCGCCTCGCCGAGCTTGAAGCGCTGAATCATGGTGCCCATGGCGCCATCCAGAATGGCGATGCGTTTCGAGAGGATGTCAGGCAAGGCCTGGGCGCGGGTGTAGGTCGGGAAAGTCATGGATGGGATTGTAGGAACTGTGGCGGCGGCGGGCCAAAGCCGCGGCACGTGGCCTGCCCCGCAGCAAGGGCGCCCACACGCATACCCGACAATAGGCGCCATGAAACACCTCAACCCCCAGGAAGCCTGGGCCTGGCTGCAACAGGAGCGCGCGCGCAGTGCCGCCGACGGCAGCGCCGGCCCCTTGTTTGTGGACGTGCGCATGGAGATCGAGTCGCTCTACGTGGGCCGCCCGCCCGAGGTGGAGAACATTCCCTGGTACGAATACCCCGACCTCACGCCCGACCCGCAACGCTTTGCTGCGGCGGTGGAGAAAGAAGCGGGCGACAAAACCCGCCCGGTGCTGCTGATCTGCCGCAGCGGCAAGCGCACGCTGGACGCTGGCGCTGCCCTGGAAGCCGCCGGCTTTGCCCAGGTGGCGCATGTGGTGCACGGTTTTGAAGGCGAGCTGAACGACGCGTTCAAGCGCTCCAGCCTGAACGGCTGGCGTTTTGAGGGTTTGCCGTGGGAGCAAATGTGACCGGTGGCCTGAAATCACCCGATGGCGTTGTCCATGATTGATATTTCTCCCCAGGGCGAAACCCTGGAAGCTTGCGTGGGCGTGCTGCAGGAAGTGTTTGGCTATGACGCCTTTCGCGGCCCGCAGGCCGACATTGTTGGGCACGTGAGCGCGGGCGGCGACGCCCTGGTGCTCATGCCCACGGGCGGCGGCAAGTCGCTGTGTTACCAGGTGCCGGCCATCGTGCGCGAGCGCGCCGGGCACGGCCTCACAGTGGTGGTGTCGCCGCTGATCGCGCTCATGCACGACCAGGTGGGCGCGCTGATTGAAGCCGGCGTGGCCGGCGCTTTCCTGAACTCCAGCCTCACCAGCGAAGAAGCCCAGCAAACCGAAAAGCAGCTGCTGCGCGGCGAACTCACGCTCATTTACGCCGCCCCGGAGCGCCTGACCACACCCCGTTTTCTGGCGCTCATGGATTCGCTGCACGAGCGCGGCAAGCTCAGCCTGTTTGCCATTGACGAGGCGCACTGCGTGAGCCAGTGGGGCCACGACTTCCGGCCCGAGTACCGCTCGCTGGCGATATTGCACGAGCGCTACGCCGGCGTGCCCCGCGTGGCGCTCACCGCCACGGCCGACGACCTCACCCGCGCCGACATCGTGGAACGCCTGCAACTGCAACAGGCGCGCACCTTTATCAGCAGTTTTGACCGGCCCAACATCCGCTACCAGCTGGTGGAAAAGAAGGACGCCACCGCCCAGCTGATGCGTTTCATACGCGACGAACACACCAGCAGCGCGGGCCACGAC
This sequence comes from Hydrogenophaga sp. L99, assembly GCF_058731905.1. NCBI lineage: Bacteria > Pseudomonadati > Pseudomonadota > Betaproteobacteria > Burkholderiales > Comamonadaceae > Hydrogenophaga > Hydrogenophaga sp. L99. Next base: position 3,591,483 of record NZ_CM178972.1, read on the forward strand.
GCGGGCATCGTCTACTGCCAGTCGCGCCGCCGGGTAGAAGAAGTGGCCGGCATGCTGAACGACGCTGGCCTGAACGCCCTGCCCTACCACGCGGGCATGGACGCGACCAAGCGCCAGCAACACCAGGACCGTTTCTTGCGCGAAGAAGGCCTGATCATGGTGGCCACCATCGCGTTTGGCATGGGCATCGACAAGCCCGACGTTCGCTTCGTGGCGCACCTGGATATGCCCAAAAACATTGAGGGCTACTACCAGGAAACCGGCCGTGCCGGTCGCGACGGCGAGCCCGCCAACGCCTGGATGGCCTACGGCCTGCAAGACGTGGTGAACCAGCGCCGCATGATCGACGAGAGCCCCGCGGCCGACGAGTTCAAGCAGGTGCTGCGCGGCAAGCTCGACGCCCTGCTCACCCTGGCCGAAGCCAGCGACTGCCGCCGCGTGCGGCTGCTGGCCTACTTTGGCGAAAAAAGCGAGCCCTGCGGCAATTGCGACAACTGCCTGCACCCGCCGGCGCTAACGGACGCCACCGAGTCGGCCCGCAAGCTGCTCTCCTGCATCTACCGCGTGCAGCAGACCAGCGGCACCGCGTTTGGCGCGGGTCACATCATGGACATCTTGCGCGGCAAGCAGACCGAAAAGATGGCGCAGTACGGGCACGACAAGCTGAGCACCTTTGGCATTGGGGCCGACCTGTCAGAAACCCAATGGCGCGCGCTGCTGCGCCAGCTGATCGCCATTGAAGCGGTGCAGGTGGACGCGGCGCACTACAACACGCTGCACCTGGCCGACGCCGCCCGCGAGATTTTGAAAGGGCAGCGCCCGGTGGCGCTGAAACTGGCGGCTGAAAAAACCCCGGGCCGTACCAGCCGCAGCAAGGCCGCGCGCAGCAGCGCGGCCGCAGCGCCCGACGGCCAGCCGCTGAGCCTGGCCGAACGCGACTGCCTGGACGCCCTCAAGGCCTGGCGCGGCGAAGTGGCGCGCGAGCACAACCTGCCCGCTTTTGTGATTTTTCACGACAGCACCTTGCGCGCCATTGCCAGCCGCATGCCCCAAACCGACGCCGACCTGGATGGAATTGCAGGTCTGGGACAGAAAAAGCGCGAGGCTTACGGTGCGGACGTGCTGCGGGTGGTGAGTGCTTTTGGGTAGTTTGGGCGCGCTGGAAAAAGCGATCTGAACACCATCGTTTGACCTGTTTTTCATAGCGCGACCACTCGTCGGTCGAAGCCTGTTTGAAGGGTAAAAAACCTCAAGGCGGAAGCGGCACCGCCGATGTTGAAGGTGAGCCCGGGGGCAACCCCGTTCACTGACTTTGAACATCGCGAAATGGAGTGCGGCATGTTTTTCAAGCTGCCATGGTTCGGCAAACGCCACCACGAGAAGTACCACGACACCCAGGTGCTGGAACTGGATTTCCTCGTTGACGAATTCCACGACGCGATGGCCGACATCAAAGATCCCGTGCGCACACGCCTGCACGCGGCCCTGATTTCTTGCCAGAGCCCCAAAGACCTCTGGTTTCTGCGCGGCAAGCTGTTCAACCTGATTTCCAAGCACCACTGCGAAAGCGAAGCCCACCAGCGTGTGGGCCGGCTCGACCAGAAGCTGCGTTTCTTTGTGGACCACCACCCGGACTACACGCCGGAAGAACTGCCCTCGGGGCCAATGGCGCTTCTTCACTGACCCCCCGCGCCGCGCTGCGCGCGTCACCCCCCCAGGGGGCAACGGTGGCGGCCCGGCCGGTTCCGCGGCGTTATGGAACAAGACATCTCTCTCACGCATGCTTGCTTGTCTCCTCGTTTGGCCCGTCGTTGAGACGGGCTTTTTCTTGGGCGCAACCCGCGCGGCGAGGGCGGTGTTTCTAGAATCACGGGCATGACTGCACCCCGCCCCCTGCTCATCGTCCAGACCGGTCGCACGCACGACCACATCCGCGAACGCCTGGGAGACTTTCATGACTGGATCGAGGCGGGTCTGCGCACAGGCGGTGCCGAGGTGACAACCTACGACGCCCGCTCGGATACACCGCCCCCCGCGCCGCAAACCGTAGCGGGCATTGTGCTCACGGGTTCACACGCCATGGTGAGCGACCGCGAAGCCTGGAGCGAAGCGCTGGTGCCCTGGCTGCAGCAGGCCGTGGCGGTGCAAACGCCGGTGCTGGGCATTTGCTACGGCCACCAGCTGCTGGCGCACGCGCTGGGCGGCGAGGTGGCACACCACCCACAGGGGGTGGAGATTGGCACGGTGCGCGTGCAGCGCCACGCTGCTGCACAGACCGACGCCCTGCTGGGGCACCTGCCCGACGACTTTGAAGCGCAGGCCACGCACTGGCAGTCGGTGCGCCGCCTGCCGCCGGGGGCGGTGCTGCTGGCCGGCAATGCGTTTGAGCCGCACCACGCCTTTCGGGTGGGGCCCAGCGCCTGGGGCGTGCAATTTCACCCGGAGTTTTCAGCCGAAGCGCTCAGGGCTTATGTGGAGGGCATGGGGCCGGTGCTGGCGCGCGCGGGGCGCGATGCGGCACAGATCAGCGCGGGCTTAAAGGACACGCCGCTAGCGGCTTCGGTGTTGCCGCGGTTTGCGCGGTTGGCCCTCAATGAGTAAAGCCGATACCGCGTGATTCGCGCACCTCGGGTTTGATGCGGTGCTCGGCTTCAAGCTGGGCCAAAAATTCGTCGGGCGCCAGCGTTTCAGCCAAAATTTCCACCTGCCGCTTCACCGCGGCGAAGTCGCCGGGGCACAGCTGTTCCAGCCGGGCCAGCCGTGAGCGCCAGGCGTCCGTCAACACCGCCGCCTCACCGCCCAGCGCTTCCACCACAAACATGCGCTCGCGCTGCTCACGGGTGAGCGGCTTGAAATGGATCTTGAACGTGAAGCGCCGCAGCGCCGCCTGGTCGATGCTGTCCATCAGGTTGGTGGTGCAAATGAAAATGCCCGCGTAGCGCTCCATGCCCTGCAGCATCTCGTTCACCTCGGTCACCTCGTAGGTGCGCTGGGCGCCGCGGCGGTCTTGCAAAAAGCTGTCGGCTTCGTCCAGCAGCAGCACCGCTTTTTCCGCCTCGGCTTCGCGAAACATGGCCGCCATCTGCTGCTCGGTTTCGCCCACAAATTTGCTCATCAGGTCGCTGGCGCGGCGCACCATGAGCGGTCGCTCCAGCTGCTGCGCCATGTGCTCGGCCAGCGCGGTTTTGCCGGTGCCAGGGGCGCCATGGAAACACAGGCAGCCGTGGCCGCGTGCCTTGAGCGCGCTGACGATGCGCGGCAGTTCGTAACGCGACTCCACGTTGAGCATGTCCAGGCTGTACTGCGTCACGCTGGGTCGCTGCAGCGCGTCGGGCCGACGGCCCAGGGCAAGGTCGGCGTGTTTGAGCTGGCGCTCGATCAGGTCGTCCAGCACCGGGGCCGGCGCAGCGCTCATGGCGGCTTTGCCCGCACGGCGGGGGGTGGGCTTGGCCGGTGCGGTGGCCAACTGGGCGAAGCGCACGGCGGTGCGAATCTGCGCCGGCGTGAGGCCTTTGCGCTCCGTCAGCCGGGCCACCAGCGCGTCCGACACACACACGTCTTCCAGCGTTTTGCGCACGAGCTGCTCGCGCGCGCCCGGTGGTGGGCTTTTCAGCTCCAGGTGGTAAGCGAAACGGCGGCGAAACGCCGGGTCAATTTGCTCGATGCGGTTGGTCACCCACAGCGTGGGCACGGCATTGGTTTCCAAAATCTGGTTGACCCAGGCCTTGCCGCTGACGCTGCCGGTGTGCGGCGCGGCCACGTGTTCGGCGCGCGCCATGAGCTGCGCCGCTTCGCTGGAGATGGGCGGAAAAACGTCTTCCACCTCGTCAAACAGCAGCACCGAATGGGCCGTGCCTTTCAAAAACACCTGGGCGATTTGCAACGAGCGATAGCGGTCGCGGCCGCTCAGGGCGTTGCCGTCGCGGTCGGCGTATTCCACTTCAAACAGTTCCAGCCCGGCGGCTTGTGCCACCACCCGGGCCAGCTCGGTTTTGCCGGTGCCAGGCGGGCCGTACAAGAGAATGTTGACGCCCGGTTCCTTGCGCGCCACGGCTTCGCGCAGCAGGCCACTCAGCAGCTGCACATCGTCGCCCACAAAGGCAAAGTCTTTGTCGGTCAGCGCCGAGCGGGCTGCCGGCCGGGTGAACACCGCCATCAGTTCGCTCTGCGTGCGGTACTCGCGCATCAGCACCGGCGGCAGCTTTTCACTCACTTTCATGAGGTCGGCCAGGTCGGTGATGTTGTGCTCGGAGATCAGGTTTTCGACCATGCCGATGCGCTCCAGCCGCGAGCCGGCGCGCAGCGCCTCGCCCACTTCGCTGGCTTTCACGCCCGCCACATCGGCAATGGCAGCATAGGCCTCGGGCGCGTTGTTGACCTTGAACTCCACCAGAATGGAACGCAGGTCGCGCTGGTAGCGCGCCAGCGTGCCGTAGAGCAACAGCGCACGCTCGGCGCGGTTGAGCTGCAGCAGGCCAGCCAGCGCGTCGATGTTTTTTTCCACCAGGGTGGACTGCTTCTTCAGCGCCTGGCTGAGCCAGTCGCCGGTGACGGCCAGCACGGCCAGCAGGTCTTTGGGCGATTCTTTGGCGTACTCGTCCAGGTAGAAAAACAGCGTGCCTTCTTCGTACGGGCCGCGCCAGATGCCGTAGCGCTCCATAAAGGCGTTGGTGCTCAGGCGGTCGTGGTCGCTCCAGAGTTCGTTGTCTTTGCAGCGGCGCTGCAAAAATTCCCGCAGCCGGCCCAGCACGGTCAGCGGCCACACCAGATGGCGCCCGGCCAGCGACAGCAAGGTGTTCAGGTCGCGCCGCACATTGAAGCGCGGGCCTTGGCGGGCGGCCAGTGTGAGCACGAAATGCGAACACATGAGGTCGAGCACCGGTGCCTGGCGCAGACCATGGGGCACGAACACCCGGCCTTCCGCCGCGCAGGGGCTGCGCCCTTCGCGGGGCTCTCGCGGTTCCAGCACCGCCCGCGCCAAAGGGCTTGCGGGCTGCACCGTGCGTTTGGTCATCCAGACACCTCCAGAAAAACCTCGGGCCGCCCAAGCCGGGCAGCCCACATGCGGCTCTGAGCGGAACATAACCCAGCTTGATGTTTCATGGAAGAGCGTGATGGAGCGTGTTTGAGCAATTTGTGGGGCTTTTCCCCAAGCCCGTTGGCGGGGACGGCGGGCCACAATGGCGCCATGCTGGAACTACACGACATTGAAGCCGCCGCCGCCCGTCTGACCGGGCAGGTGCTGGACACCCCATTTGTGGAATCGCGCACCATTTCGCAGCTCACCGGCTGCCAGGTGTTTTTGAAGTTTGAAAACCTGCAGTACACCGCTTCGTTCAAAGAGCGCGGCGCCTGCAACAAGCTGACCCAGCTCAGCGCCGACGAGCGCGCGCGCGGTGTGGTGGCCATGAGCGCGGGCAATCACGCGCAAGGGGTGGCCTACCACGCCCAGCGGCTGGGCATTCGGGCGGTGATCGTCATGCCCCGCTTCACACCGGGTGTGAAGATTGACCGCACCCGCGGCTTTGATGCCGAGGTGGTGCTGCACGGCGACACCCTGGACGAAGCCCGCGCCCACGCCTACGCCCTGGCGCAGCAGCAAGGCCTGGTGTTTGTGCACCCTTACGACGACGAAGCGATCGTGGCTGGCCAGGGCACGGTGGCGCTGGAAATGCTGCGCGCGCAGCCCGATCTGGACACCCTGGTGGTGGCCGTGGGCGGGGGCGGCCTCATCGCCGGCATGGCCACGGTGGCCAAGGCCCTGAAGCCCGGTATCCGCATCATCGGCGTGCAGACCGAGCGGTTTCCGGCGATGTACAACGCCATCAAGGGCACGCACCTGCCGCAGGGCAGCAGCACGATTGCCGAGGGCATTGCGGTGGGCACGCCGGGCGAGATCACCCAGGCCATCGTGCGCGAGAAGGTGGACGACCTGGTGCTGGTGGACGAGGGCGACATTGAGCAGGCCATCGTGATGCTGCTGGAGATTGAAAAGACCCTGGTGGAAGGCGCGGGCGCCGCCGGGCTGGCCGCGGTGTTGAAGTACCCCGAGCGGTTTGCCGGGCAGAAAGTGGGCCTGGTGCTGTGCGGCGGCAACATCGACCCGCTGCTGCTGGCCTCCATCATTGAGCGTGGCATGGTGCGCGCCGGCCGGTTGGCGCGTATTCAGGTGAACGCGCGCGACGTGCCGGGCAACCTCGCGCGCATCACCGGCATCGTGGCCGAGGCCGGCGCCAACATCGACGAGGTGCACCACCAGCGCGCCTTCACCTTGTTGGCGGCGCAAAACGTGGCGATTGAACTGGTGTTGCAAACCCGCGGCCGCGAACACATTGCGCAGGTGATCGAGTGCCTGCGCGAAGCCGGCTTCGACACCACGCTGCTCTAACGCACAGACCACCAAAACACATTTGCCGGCAACGCGCCGGCATTGGCGGCGTTTGCCATTTTTCCTCTGCGATCGGCGGGCATCTTGCTTCACACGGGTTGACGCCTGCCCAGTGGCTCTGCATCATGGTCCGGTGTCCAACACCAATCGGGAGGAAGCGCCATGAACACGAACGCCTTGTGGGACTCGCTGCAAAGCACCTTGGGCAGCCACATACCGCAACTGCTCGGGGCCTTGGCCATTTTTGTGCTGGGCTGGCTCATCGCCGTGGTGGTGCGCGCCGCCGTGCGCAAAAGCCTGGGCTTCATTGGCGTCAACCACCGGTTTGGCAAACTCACCGGCACCGGGGTCGACATTGAAGGCGCGGTGGCGCTGGGCCTGTTCTGGGTGGTGATTTTGCTCACGCTGGTGGCGGTGTTCAACTCGCTGAACCTGGCCATCGTGTCGGGTCCGTTTTCGGCCCTGGCTACCGAGCTGTTTGCCTACGCGCCGCGCCTGCTGGGCGGCCTGGTGCTGGCGCTGGTGGGCTGGCTGGTGGCCAGTGTGGTGCGCGCCGTCGCGCAAAAGCTGCTGGACAAGTCCACGCTGGACGAAAAGCTGTCGGAGCACGCCGACATGGCCCCCATGAGCGAAGGCCTGGCGGGTGCGTTGTTCTGGCTGGTCATTTTGCTGTTTGTGCCCGCGGTGCTGGGTGCGCTGGACATGGAAGGTTTGCTGGACCCGCTGCGCACCATGGTCACCCAAACCCTGAGCATGCTGCCTAACGCGCTGGGTGCCCTCATCATTGGGGGCGTGGGCTGGATCGTGGCCACCGTGCTGCGCAACCTCACCACAAACCTGAGCCGTACTGCGGGTGTGGACAAGCTGGGCGGGCAGGCGGGGCTGGCCGAGTCGGTCCGCTTGTCCACCGTCATCGGCCTGCTGGTGTTTGTGGCGGTGTTTCTGCCCTCGCTCATTGCGGCGCTGGACGCACTGAAGATCGAAGCCATTTCGCGCCCCGCCACCGACATGCTAGCCCTGCTGATGCAAGGCGTACCCCACCTGATTGCCGCCGGCCTCATTTTGGTGGTGACCTGGCTGGTGGCTTCGTTTGCCAGCAAACTGCTCGCCAGCCTGCTGGCCACGCTGGGTTTTGACACCCTGCCCGCCCGCATCGGCATGGCCCATGCCTTTGAGCGCACGCCCGCTTCAACCGCCGTGGGGCGGGTGGCGCTGTTTTTTGCCATGCTGTTTGCCAGCGTGGAAGCAGCCAGCCAGCTCGGTTTTTCGCAGGTGAGCGACATCGTGTCCACCTTTATCCGCTTTGGGGGCGACATCTTGCTGGGCTCGGCCATTTTGGTGATCGGCTTCTGGCTAGCCAATGTGGCCTACGACGCCATTGACCGGGCCAGCGGCGCCAGCACGAAAGGCCTGGCGCGCGTCGGGCGCTATGCCATTTTGGCGCTGGTGATCGCCATGGGTCTGCGCGCCATGGGCATTGCGGACGACATCGTGAATCTGGCGTTTGGCCTCACCCTGGGCGCTGTGGCGGTGGCGGTGGCCCTGGCGTTTGGCCTGGGTGGACGCGAAGCCGCCGGCAAAATGATGGAACACTGGCTGTCCCAGCTGCGCCGCAAAGAATGAACCCATGACCCAAGACACCCCTTTCGCCTCCGTCACCACCGACACCCTGCAACACGCGCTGGCCGACTGGTTTGCCCCCTGGGTGCAAGCGCTCGGCCTCACCGTGGAGGCGTTTTCAGACGGCGAAGTAACCCTGCGTCTGCCTCAGAACGACCAGCTCAGCCGCGTGGGCGGCATGGTGTGCGGCCAGGCGCTCATGTCGGCGGCCGACACCGCCATGGTGCTGGCCATCGTGACCCGCCTGGGCAACCAGCGGCCCATGACCACGGTGCAGCTCAACACCAGCTTCCTCAAGCCTTTGTCTAACCAGGACGCCCTGGTGACGGCGCGCATCGTCCGCGCCGGCAAAAGCCTCGTGTTTGGCGAAATTGACATCAGCGGGGCACGCGACGGCCAGAGCGTGTGCCGCGCCAGCACCACCTACGCGCTGCTGTAACCCCGTTTTTTTCGCCGTTCCACGGCGTCTGCCCTAAAATCAGCGGCAGTTTTGTTCATTCCTCTGGAGAACCCATGTCCCACCACGATCACGACAGCCACAAAGACCAGCCGCAAGATGTGGTGGAGTCCATCGTTCCCCTGATGCCCATCGTCCTGCCCATCGCCGGCGCTGTGCTGATCTTCCTGCTGGCCTTCATTGCCGTGTTCATGGCCTGACACCATCCCGTCAGCCCACCAGGCCGAACGCCCGCCCGGGCCTTCGGCCTTTTTCTTGTCACAGGCACGACCCAGCGCACGGTCGCCCTACACCACACAGCGCGAACCGGCCACAGCCCGCCGTCATACGCATAAGGTTATGCGGGTTTTGCATGTAACTTGCCGGTAACTGACCCGGCGCTTTCATAAAATTGTGCGAATAGGCCGACACGCGGATCAAAACCCGGGATCATCCTCCCGCTTTTTTCCTTCGTGCTGCATCCGCAACCCGTACAGCAGCCCCGAGCGCCGACCGCCCTTTTTCGCACAAGGGAGCCTCACAGCCGCCCCCAGTCTTGACTGGCTTGCGGCTGTTGGTGTCTCTTGGGCTTGCCGCTTTACAAACTCTGGAGCTTCTTCCCATGAACTCACCCGTGATGCAGGGCCTCAACCTGAACACCCCCGCCTACGTCAAAAATGCCCGGCTGATTGCCTGGGTGGCCGACATGGTTGCCCTGTGCAAGCCTGCCAGCGTGGTCTGGTGCGACGGCAGCGATGCCGAATACGACCGCCTGTGCCAACAGCTGGTGGACGCCGGCACCTTCAAACGGCTCGACCCTGCCAAGCGCCCCAACAGCTTCCTGGCATGGTCGGACCCGTCCGACGTGGCCCGTGTGGAAGACCGCACCTACATCTGCGCCGAGAAAAAAGAAGACGCCGGCCCGACCAACAACTGGATGGCCCCAGCCGACATGCGCAAAACCCTGCAGCCGCTGTTTGACGGCTGCATGACCGGCCGCACCATGTATGTGGTGCCGTTCAGCATGGGCCCGCTGGGCTCACACATCGCTCACATTGGCGTCGAGCTGACCGACAGCGCCTACGTGGTCGTGAACCAGAAGCTGATGACCCGCATGGGCAAGGCCGTGTACGACGTGCTGGGCACCGACGGCGAGTTTGTTCCCTGTATGCACACCGTGGGCGCGCCGCTGGCTGCGGGCGAGCAAGACAGCACCAGCTGGCCCTGCAACCCAACCACCAAGTACATCGTGCATTACCCCGAAACGCGCGAAATCTGGAGCTACGGCTCGGGCTACGGTGGCAACGCACTGCTGGGCAAAAAGTGTCTGGCGCTGCGCATCGCGTCCACCATGGGCCGTGACCAAGGCTGGCTGGCCGAGCACATGTTGATTCTGGGTGTGACCAACCCGCAGGGCAAGAAGTACCACGTGGCAGCGGCCTTCCCCAGCGCCTGCGGCAAGACCAACTTCTCCATGCTGGTGCCACCGGCCGGCTTTGACGGCTGGAACGTGACCACCATTGGCGATGACATCGCCTGGATCAAGCCCCACGCCGACGGCAAGCTCTACGCCATCAACCCCGAAGCGGGCTACTTTGGCGTGGCACCGGGCACCAACACGCTGACCAACCCCAACTGCATGGCCAGCCTGAACGAAAACGTGATTTTCACCAACGTGGCGCTGACCGACGACGGCGACGTGTGGTGGGAAGGCATGGAAAAGGACCAGGGCAAGTTCCCGGCGCACCTGGTTGACTGGCAAGGCAAAGACTGGACGCCCGAGATTGCCAAGCAGACCGGCGCCAAGGCCGCCCACCCCAACGCCCGCTTCACCGTGGCCGCCACCAACAACCCAGCGCTGGACAGCGCCTGGGACGACCCGGCCGGCGTGCCGATTGACGCCTTCATCTTCGGCGGCCGCCGTTCCACCACCGTGCCACTGGTGACCGAAGCCCGCAGCTGGACCGAAGGCGTCTACATGGCCGCCACCATGGGCTCGGAAACCACCGCCGCCGCCTTCGGCGCGCAGGGCGTGGTGCGCCGCGACCCGTTCGCCATGCTGCCGTTCTGCGGCTACAACATGAGCGACTACTTCCAGCACTGGCTCAACATGGAACAGCGCCTGAGCAGCCAGGGTCACAGCCTGCCCAGCATCTTCTGCGTCAACTGGTTCCGCAAAGACGAAGCCGGCAAGTTCGTCTGGCCCGGCTACGGCGAAAACATGCGCGTGCTGAAGTGGATGATCGACCGCATTGAAGGCCAGGCCGCCGGCACCGAGACCATGTTTGGCGTGGCCCCGACCTACGGTGAACTCAACTGGACCGGCCTGGACTTCACGCCCGAGCAGTTCAACACCGTGACCAGCATCGACAAAGCCGCCTGGCTGGAAGAGCTCAAGCTGCACGAAACCCACTTTGAGCAGCTGGCCTACCACCTGCCCCAAGCGCTGGTGGACACCAAGGCCGCGCTTGAAAAGCGCCTGGAAGCGCTGTAAGTACACACAGCGGCCCGAAAAAAGCGGTTCAGGGCACGACCTGCCCTGGGCTGTTGAAGCTCCCGGATGATCCATTCGGGCGAAAAAAAGCCACCGGTACCGCCGGTGGCTTTTTTGCTGGGCGCAGCCTTGTGGGCCGCGCGCTCAGCGCTTTGTCAGATGTAGTGCAAGTGCATGTTGCGGGTGCGGCTGGCGGCCATGCGCTCAATGAATGCGTCCCAGCCGGCCAACTTGACCGGGGTCACAGCGGTGTCCAAGCCCATCGGGGCCAGCGCATCGCTGAAATCGTTGTGGTCTTCCAGCGCGCGCAGGCGTGCCTGCGTCAGGTCGGCCATGAGCCGGGGATCGTTCTGGGCCAGATCCCACAGCCGGGCCTCGGCGCGCGCTTGAGCCAGGGTCTGCGACCAGCCGTCCAGCGAGCGCATGGTGCTGTGTGCCAGGCGGCGGGCGGTGCCGGCAAACAGCGCCGAGCCCGCGAAAATCACGACCCACAAGAAAACCCAGGCCAGAAAAAGGTGGCCATCGGCCCAGGTGCTGATGAGGCGGTCGGCGACCACCACGATGGCCGCGACCACAGCGGCCAGCAGCATGGCGGCGAGACCACGGGCACCGTCAAAACGGCGGCGGACACGGTAAGCCCCGGCCTTGGTAGCCAGGGAGGATGGGTTCAAACCCAGAGATTCGGGGGTAGGAGAGAAAACGGTGCTCATGAAGAACTCCTTAAAAAATGGCAAATGTCTTTTGGACAAACGGATATTAGGGTAAACCCCCATGTCATGCCAATTTATTTTTGTGATGCATTACATTCATATTGATGATGAATGAACGCAATTTCCGCACCCTCGACCTGAACCTGCTGCGGGTTTTTGACGAGGTGATGACCGAACGCAACCTCACCCGGGCGGCGCACAACCTCGCCATGACACAGCCCGCCGTGAGCAATGCGCTGAAACGCTTGCGCGAGGCCATGGGTGACGAGTTGGTGCGGCGCTCAGGCTACGGCGTGGAACCCACCCCGGTGGCGATGCTGCTGTGGCCCACCGTGCGCGACGCGTTGCAGCAACTGCGCGAGGCCCTCGACCCTGGCGACTTCACACCCGGTAGCGCCGCCAATGCCTTTGTGCTGGCCATGGCCGACGCCACCGCCGCCAAAATCGTGCCCGGTCTGATGGACATTCTGGAAAGCGAAGCCCCAGGCGTGAACCTGCGGGTGCTGCCCTTGACCACACGCGACCCGCGCGACTTGCTGGAATCGGGCTCAGCCGACCTCGCCATTGGCCATTTCCCCGGCGTGCTGGCCGAGCTGGGGGCTTTGCACCTGCAAGAAAGCAGCCCCCGTTTTTTGCACCAGCGCCTGTACGACGGCGAGTACGTGGTGGTGATGCGGCGCGGACACCCACTGGCTGGCCAGCCGCTGACGCTGGACAGTTACTGCGCGGCCCGCCACCTGCTGGTGAGTTTTTCAGGGCGGGCCTTTGGTTTTGTGGACGAGGCTTTGGCAGCGATGTCGCGCCAGCGGCGGGTGGTGTTGACGGTGAACCAGTTTTTCACCGCTGGGCGTGTGGTCGCCACCACCGACCTGCTGACCGTGCTGCCACGCCACTTTGTCGAGGCCACCGGCCGCGAACACGAACTGGCGCTGAGCGACTTGCCCCTGCCCGTGCCACCCGTGCATGTGGACGCGCTATGGCATCGGCAGGCATCGCACAGCAGCGCCCACCGCTGGTTGCGCCAGACCGTCGAGCGCGCTTCAGCCAGCGGTTTTTTGGCCGATAACGCTTAAAAACGCCTTGTTGGCTTTAAAAGATCGCTCCATGTCCATGAAACTCCTGCTCGCCGTTGACGGAAGCCGCTACACCCGGCGCATGCTGACCTACATCGTGTCCAACGAGCTGCTGTTTCGGCCCCACTACGAGTACGTGCTGTTCCATGTCCTGCCGGGCGAAGGTGGGCGTTTTGACGTAGCGGCCAACGATTCGATCCTGGACGAACCGAGCCATTTCCTGCAAACCCATGGTTTCAGCCCGCAACGCATGCTGCGCCAGGGCACGCCAGCGGCCGAACTGGTGTACGCCGCCAACCAGCTGCAAAGCAACATGGTGGTGATGGGTTGCCGAGGCCAGTCGGCACTCGAAACCGCCGTCATGGGCTCGGTCACCACCGAGGTGCTGGCGCGCTCACACGTCCCGGTGCTGGTCATTCGCTGAGTGGTCAGGCGGCTGCGGGGCGCAACGATCTGGCCGACAATGCCCGCATGAATATCCAGCTTCTGAGCGACCTGCATCTCGAAGCCAATCCCGAATTTGTCGCCAGCCCCGCGCCGGGTGCGCAGGTGCTGGTGCTGGCCGGCGACATTGGTTCGTACCAGATCCGCCGCGACGGCAGCGCCATGGCCGAACCCGACTGGGGTTTGCAACGTTTCTCTCCGCTGCCGCAGTACGCTGGCTGGCCCGTGCCGGTGCTGTTTGTGCCAGGCAACCACGAATACGACGCTCTGGACCTGGACGAGGCCCACCAGCGCCTGCGCAGCACCTGCGATCGCCTGGGCATTGCCTGGCTGGAGCGCGAAACGCTGGCGATGGACGGCGTGCGCTTTGTGGGCACCACGCTGTGGAGCGACTACGACGCGCTGGGCGACGTGCACGCCAAGCCTGCCAAGGCGCCGCGTGCGCCGCGAAAGGGCGCGCACACGGCCTTTGCCGCTCCCGCTGCCGCTTCGCTCGCCACCGACCCGCTCACCCACCGCCTGCGCCAGCGCGAAAAAGCGTTCCGGGCCGCCAATTTTTACCTCACCAAAATGGCCGGCCAGCGCCACGGCCGGCTGTTTGACGCCGAGGCCATGCGCGCGCTGGCACTGGACTGCCAGCACTGGCTGCGCAGCGCGCTGGACCAGTCCTTTGACGGCCCGACCGTGGTCGTCACCCACTTCGCGCCCACCCTGCACAGCGCCGACCCGCGCTACGGCCTGAGCCCGGGCACGGCCGGCTTCTGCAACGGGCTGGACGAATTGCTGCCCCTGGCCGACCTGTGGCTGCATGGCCACCTGCATTGCCCCACCGACGTGCAGGTGGGCCGCTGCCGCATCGTGGCGAATCCGCTGGGCTATGCGGACAAGCAAGAACAACGGGCCTTTGTGCCGCACCACCTGATCAGCCTGCCCTGAAGGCGCTGTTGCGCCAGGTAAAAAAGCGCGGCCTTGGCTGCTCTTACACTGCAGATTGATCAACCCCAACAGGAGACGCTTTCATGAAAATTTTGCTCGCGGTCGATGGCAGCAGCTACACCAAAAAAATGTTGGCTTACCTGGCCACGCACGACGAAGTGTTCAGCCCCACGAACGAGTTCACCTTGTTCACCGCGCAAACGCCGCTACCTCCCCGCGCCCGCGCGGCTGTGGGCGCCGACATTGCCAATGGCTACTACGCCGACGAGGCGGAAAAGGTCACCGCCCCGGTGATCAAGTTCCTGAAGCGCCATGGCATAGAAGGCAAAGTGGTCAGCAAGGTGGGCGCCGCTGGCGAGCTGATCGCCAAAGCGGCCGAGGCCGGTAAATTTGACCTGGTGATGATGGGCTCGCACGGCCACAGCGCGCTGGGCAACCTGGTCATGGGCTCGGTGGCCACCCAGGTGATTGCGCACTGCAAGGTGCCGGTGTTGCTCGTTCGATAACCCCCCGCGCCGCCTGCGGCGTCACCCCCCAGGGGGCGATGCGAGTGGCCCGGCAGAGCCGGTTCCACTGCATCCCTGGGTGAAGTCGCGCTCTCCGGAGGGGACATTGATTTTCCGGCGGAAAGGGTTTGACCAAGGGCACCGCGGAACTGGCTTTGCCAGGCCGCCAGTGCCGCCCCTTGGGGGGTGACGCGTAGCGGCGCGGGGGGGTTATCTGGCCCTCAAGCCGTCAAAACAGGTGCTCAGCACCATGTCAATGATTTGCTCGGTGCTGTAGAGCCCGGTGCTTTTCAGAAAACCCAGCACCGGGTCGCAGGCGCGGGCGTACAGCGTGTACAGCACCGCAATGGGCGGCAGCGCCGGGTTCAGGCTGCCATCGGCCTGGGCGGCCGTGATCCAGGCGCCCATGCGGTCGCTCACGTCCATGAGCCCGTCCACGTAGGCTTTGTTGGTGGTCAGCGCGGCGCGCAGGCTGGAGTTTTCGCTCGGCAGCGACGGCATTTCGCCCGCCAGCTGCACCTCCATGGTCCAGCGTGCCACCGCGCGCAGCTGCTCAATGGGTGGCACCTCACCGGCTGGACGCTCCAGGCTGTCCAAAAACGCCCTTGCCCGCTCCATCACCCGCACCATGGCGGCAGCGGCTAGGTCTTCCTTGCTTGGAAAGTGCTTGTAGAGGCTGGCTTTGGCAATGCCCACCTCGGCCGCCACCTCGTCGACGGTCATGGCGTCAAAGCCTTTTTCGGCCAGCAGGCGGTTCACCGCTGAAACGATGGCGTCTTCACGGGCAATGTGCATTTGCTCGCGAAAACTGCGCTTGGGTGTGGCTTGCGGGGGAGATTTGAGGGCTGCGCTGACCATGGAAAACCTTTTTGTAGGACTCGGATTCTGCCCGATTTCGACGGCAAAGTCGATAACCCAACTGATAAGTATCTTTACATACTAATTGGTATTTTTTCGGACGATTAAGGATAAAGTGCGCTCAGCCCCCGGGTTTTCGGCGCGGTGTCCTTAGGGCACCACCCAGAAATCCAAGCTTGCCTCCCCTGGGGCGGTTCCTGTTTCACCTACTCAACCTGAAAAGACCCACACCATGAAAAAGACCCTCATCGCTTCCATCCTGGCCTTCGGCGCCCTCACCTCTGCCCAGGCCGCTGACATCGTGGACACAGCGGTGGCCGCCGGTTCGTTCAAAACCCTGGTGACCGCCATTCAGGCAGCCGGCCTGGTGGACACGCTCAAGGGCAAAGGCCCGTTCACCGTGTTCGCCCCCACCGACGCCGCCTTTGCCAAGGTGCCCAAGGCCGATCTGGACGCCCTGCTGAAAGACAAGGCCAAGCTCACCGCCGTGCTGACCTACCACGTGGTGCCCGGCAAGGTGATGGCGGCCGACGTGAAGGCCGGCAAAGTGAAAACCGTGCAGGGCTCGGAACTGACCATCGGCACCATGGGCGGTGTGACGGTGGACAACGCCAAGGTCACGGCCACGGACATCGCGGCCGACAACGGCGTGATCCATGTGATCGACTCCGTGGTGATGCCGAAGTAAACCGGCTCAGCCTCGGGCTCCAGACCCCGCCTCAGGCGGGGTTTTTTGCGTCAGGCTGTGGGCGGCAGCACTGCGCAAAGCGGTGCTGAGTGCATCGAGCACGTCGGAGCTGAGGTTCCAGCAATGCCAGTGCAGGGCCACGCCCAGGCGGTGGCGCGGCGCCAGGTTGACCAGTTCGCCGCTGGCCAGCAGCTCGCGCACCCGCAGTTCGGGCAACACGCTCACGCCCCAGCCGGCCTGCACCGCGCGCACCTGCCCTTCGCTGGACGGCACAAACAACTGCTTGAGCATGACGCGGGGCAAGCCAAACGCCTGCGACACAAAGCCGTGCTGCAGATTGTCTTTGCGGTTGAAGGCCACAAACGGCAGCTTGTGAAAGTTGTGCGCGCTCAGGCCTTTGGGGCAATGGGTGGCGGCGTAGTCGGCTTGTGCCACCACCACGTAGTCCATGGTGCCCAGCGGCTCCATCTTGCAGCCGCGCAGCGCCTGCCCCAACGAGGTGACACAGCCCAGCACCTGGCCTTCGCGCAGCCACTCGTGGGTAAATTCCTGGTCGTCGGTGATGATCTCGATCGGCAGGCCGCCCTGCGCCAGCGCGTTCAGCGCGGGCAGCGCCCAGGTGGCGATGCTGTCGGCGTTGATGGCCACCGAAATGCGCTCGTCTTCGCGGCCACCGCCGGTGGAACTGGGCGCGAGTTCCTTCAGATCTTTTTCCAGGTCGGCGCGCAGCAGCCGCATCATCTTGGCGTGCTTGAGCATGAGCTGCCCGGCCGAGGTGGGCTTGAGCGGGCGGCTGCGCACGATGAGCACCGTGCCCACCTGCGCTTCCAGGGCGCGCAGGCGCTGCGACACCGCCGACTGCGTGATGGACAAGCGCTGCGCGGCGCGCTCAAAACCGCCCTCTTCAATGATGGCGGCCAGGCATTCGAGGGCGTCGGGGTCAAAGGTGCTCATGGGGTGGGCGGCAACTTGGGTGGATGAACACGACCTGCATACCAGGTAACGGCCCGCAGGTCGGATGGGGCGTCGCACGGGGGTGGCACATGCATAAGCCAATCTGATGCAAGAAATTTTAAGTTAATTCCGCTTCACTTCAAGCCGGGTTTTTCCCATACTGCGCACCTGTTTCTTCCACTTTTTCGGAGCGGGTCATGCAAGTCACGGTATTGGGCGCGGGCATCATCGGGGTCAGCACGGCGTGGCATTTGCTGCAGCGCGGCCACACCGTCACGCTGGTTGACCGCCAGCCCGACGCGGCGCTGGAAACCAGCTTTGGCAACGCAGCGCAAATTTCGGTGAGCTACTGCGAGCCATGGGCCAACCGCGAAGCGCCGCTGAAGGCGCTGAAATGGATGTTTTCGGCCACCTCGCCGCTGCTGTTTCGCCCACAGATCGACCCCGCCCAGTGGCGCTGGGGTTTGCAGTTTCTGGGCCAGTGCAACGACGCCGCGTTTGAGCGCAACGTGGCGCAACTGGTGGCGCTGGGCTCTTACAGCCACGCGGCCTTGAAAGACGTGGTGGCCGAGACCGGCATCGAATACCACCGGCTCGAACGCGGTATTGCCCACTACTACACCGACCAGAAATCGTTTGACGGTGCGGCAGGCGCCGCTGCCGTGATGCAGAAGTTTGGTGTGAAGCGCAAAGTAATCAGCCGCGCCGAGCTGCTGAACATTGAACCCGCGCTGACGGCCTTTGCCGACCGCATCGTGGGCGGCACGTTCACCCCCAGCGACGAGTCGGGCGACGCGCGGGTGTTTACCCAGCAACTGGCCGCACTGTGCACCCAACGCGGCGCGCAGATGCTTTACGGCCACGACATCGAAGCGATTGACGTCACCGGTGGCAGCGTGCAGCAGGTGCGCGTGCGCGACCGTGCAACCGGGGCCACACGCGCCCTGAAGGCCGACGCCTATGTGGTGGCCTGCGGCTCGTACACCACCCCGCTGCTCAAGCGCGTGGGCGTACACGTGCCCATTTACCCCGGCAAAGGCTACAGCGCCACCCTGCCGCTGCTGCAGCCGCACATGGCACCCCAGGTGAGCATGATCGACGACCAGCTGAAGATTGCGATGTCGCGCCTGGGCAACCAGCTGCGCGTGGCCGGCACCATCGAGCTGGGCGGGTTCGATGTGTCGCTGGACACGCCGCTGGCCAAAAAACGCTGCGAGATGCTGGTCAAGCGCATTGAAGAAGTGTTCCCCGGCGTGGCCGACACCCGCACACCCGAGCAAGGCGGCGACCCGCAGTTCTGGACCGGCCTGCGCCCGGCCACCCCCACCAACATTCCGCTCATGGGCCGCACGAAAGTGGGCAAGCTGTGGGTGAACGCTGGCCACGGCACGCTGGGCTGGACGCACGGCGCCGGCTCGGGCAAGGCGCTGGCCGAACTCATCCACGGCGAGCAGCCCGCCATGGCGTTTGATTTTTACGGCATGAAGCCCCAGACCCAGGCGCCCATGGCCCGCACAGCACGGCTGCAAACGCCACCGCCCAGCCAGGCCTGAGAATATCGATCAAGGCCGGTGGCTGCGCGCGGCAGTCACCGGCCTTTTTGCATCCCGGCGAGAAAGCCGTGCGCTGCGGCTGCGGTGACCCACACGCCGCCCGGCGCCCCAAAAAAAAACAGGAGACAAGCATGATCCCAACCTCTTTCAAGCTTGGCGATGGACGCGCGCTGGGCGGTGCATGGCTGGCGGTGGCCAGCATGCTGGCCCATGGCGCAGCGCAAGCGCAAGCCGCTGAGCCACCCACGCTGGACGAGCGCATCAGCGCCGTGGTGCAGCCCTATTCCGAGCCGTGGCCGGTGCCATTTTTTACTCGGTGCCCGTGGGCGGCACCAGTTTCCCACTCATCGTAGGCTGGCTGATCGCTGCGGCCGTGGTCTTCACGCTGTATTTCGGCTTCATTCAGTTCCGGGGCTTTGGCCATGCCATCCAGGTGGTGCGCGGGCGCTATTCCCATCCGTCCATGGCCGGTGAGGTGACGCCGTTTCAGGCCCTCACCACCGCCGTATCGGGCACCGTGGGCCTGGGCAACATTGCCGGCGTCGCGGTGGCGGTGGGCATCGGCGGCGCGGGTGCCACGTTCTGGATGATTCTGGCTGGCCTGCTGGGTATGGCGTCCAAATTTACTGAAGTCACCCTCGGCGTGAAGTACCGCAACGTGCACCATGCGGCGGGCACCGTCTCAGGCGGGCCCATGCGCTACCTCTCCAAAGGGCTGGCCGAGCGCGGCCTGCCACGGCTGGGCAAGTTTCTGGCGGCGTTCTTTGCCATCTGTTGCGTGGGAGGTGCCCTCGGCGGGGGCAACATGTTCCAGGCCAACCAGAGCTTTCAGCAGGTGGTGGGCGTGACCGGGGGGGCCGACAGCTTCCTGGCCGGCAAAGGCTGGTTGTTTGGTCTGATCATGGCCGTGCTGGTGGGCCTGGTGATCATCGGCGGCCTCAAGTCGATCGCCCGAGTGACGGAAAAAGTGGTGCCCTTCATGGCCGGCCTCTACATGGTGGCGGGCCTGGTGGTTCTGTTCGTCCACATCGACATGCTGCCCTGGGCCCTGGGCCAGATCTTCCTGGGTGCGTTCTCGGCCGAAGGCGTGGCCGGCGGCGTGGTGGGTGCGCTCATCCAGGGCTTCAAACGGGCCGCGTTTTCCAACGAGGCCGGCGTGGGCTCGGCGGCCATTGCGCACTCGGCGGTGCAGACCGACCAACCGGTGTCGCAAGGCTTTGCCGCGCTGCTGGAGCCGTTCATTGACACCGTGGTGATCTGCACCATGACGGCCCTGGTGATCATCATCACCGGCCATGTCGACGCCAGCGGCGTCACGCCCTTGGCCCATGGCGCCTCCGGTGTGGGCCTGACCTCGGCCGCCTTTGGCAGCGCGGTGCACTGGTTCCCCTATGTGCTGGCGCTGGCGGTGGTGCTGTTTGCCTTCTCCACCATGATCACCTGGAGCTACTACGGCCTGAAAGCCTGGACCTACCTGCTGGGCGACAGCCTGGCATCGGAACTGGTGTTCAAATTTTTGTTCCTCGTCTTCGTGGTCATTGGCTCCAGCATGGGGCTGGGCCCGGTGATCGACTTCTCAGACTCGATGATCTTCGCCATGGCGCTGGCCAACATCGTGGGCCTGTATTTCCTCATGCCCGTGGTCAAACGCGAGCTGGACAAATACTGGGCGGGTATTCGCTCGGGCCACATCAGCGTGACCAAGTAGGCCCTTTTTTTCCTTTCTTCCCCGCAACACGCGGGGTGTCTTTCACGGCCCGCCCTGCGCGGGCCGTGCCCGTTTCAGAGGCCCTTGTTCGCGCCCATTGACGCGACGCAACGGGACCACACATGGCCCGGCCACCGCCGAGTGCGCGCTTCCTAGAATGAATTTTCATCATTCATCTTGAGGAGTTGGGCCCATGTTTTCCTTCAAAAAATCGGTGCCCTGGGTGGCCTGCGCTGCGCTGGTGGCTTGCGGTGGCAGCAGCGATTTGACCGACAACCCGGTGGGCGAACCCCTGGCCATCACGGCGGCCAACTACCTCACGGTGACGCAAGAGGTGCTGATGACCTCGTTCAGTCTGGTGGACACATCAGAAGCACTGGTGTACGGCGCCAGCGTGAGTGCCGTGCCCCAACCGCTGCGCTACGCGCGCCTGCAGCTGCCCCGGTTGCCCGAACGGGTGGCGGGCATAGGCGCCGTGGTGGTGGGCGCCGAGTACAGCGACATCCTGCCCTGTGAGAGTGGCAGCGTCACGATCACGTTTGACGACCGGGACAACAATGGGGTCGTCTCAGCCGGGGACGTGCTCACAGAAACCTTCAACAACTGCGTGGAGCTGGGGGAGACGGCCAACGGCACGCTGCGATTTGCTTTCAACACCCTCACGGGCGACCTGCAATCCACCGTGTTTGCGGCCAAGCTGACCTTGTCGTTCGAAGTTTTCCGCGTCACCTCGGCAGCGGGTTCGGTGCTGGCCAACGGCACGGTGACGCTCGACACCGTGTCCACCGGGCTTTACGCACAAACATTTGGCCTGACCACGGCCAGCTACCGCGAAGAGCTGAATGTGGGCGGTACCCTGACGAGCCGCACCCTGACCAACTTCACCACCCACGAAACCATTGAGCCCGCGCTGCTGGACTACGCGTACTCGGCCACGGTCAACGGCACCCTCACGTCGTCGGCCTTGGGCGGCAAGTCGGTGGTCATCGCCAACATCACGCCCTTCAGCGGGCTGGGCGCCCAAAACTACCCGCCCAACGGCCAGGCCCTCGTGACAGGCTCGGCCAGCAGCTTGCGCATCACGGCGGTGTCTGACACCCAGGTGTTCATCAGCGTGGACACCAACGGCGATGGCAGCGCGGACCTGTCGGAAACACACGCCTGGAGCGAGTTCATTTGACGCCACGGGCTCGCTGCAGCGGTTCCATGGCTGTGGCGCTGGCGTTGGTTTTTTCCAGCGCTGCACTGGCCATGGACTGCGGCACGCCCACGCTGGGCCTGGGAGCCGGGCGCGAGCACAGCCACTGGGCCGAGCGGGATGCTCAAGGCGCTACGGTGCTGACCGAACGCGGCTGGCTGGACCGTGTCGCGCTGGCGGCGGGAGGCCAATGCGGCACGGCCACATGGGAAGCGCAGTGGGCCCGCAGCCAGGGCACGCGCCACTACGACGGCCAGACCCAGACCGGCACGTCGGTGCAAACCAGCAGCCGCCTGCGCGTGGATGCACTCACGCTGAGCGGCTGGCTACCGCTGGGCACGCTCGCCCAGACAAGCCCGCAAGACGCTGACACCCCTTGGGCCTGGGGCGCTAGGCTGGGCTGGCGGCAGACCGACCGGCACATCGCCAGCACCACCACCGCGCTGGGCTACCCGGAGCGTTTTCGGGCCTGGCAGCTCGCGCTGGGCGCGCGCTGGCGCTTGCACAAGGCCGCCACCTGGCAACTGAGCGCCAGCAGCTGGGCCGGCGGTGGCCCTGGCGGCACAGCGCGGGTGGGCCTGCCCAACGCCGACCCGCTGACCCTGCCGCTGGGCCCCAACCGCCTGCTGGCGCTGGGCCTGCAGCTCGACGGTGGCGCGCGCAGCGCGCGGCCCGGCGCCTGGTCGTGGCAACTGCGGCTGGAAAGCCAGCTGGAGACCACCGCCGCCGGGGCAGCGCGGGCGGTCACCCGCAACGGCGTGCCGGTGGCCGTGGCGTGGATGCCTGAAATACGCCAGCGGCAGACGGTGCTGGCGGCCGCGCTGAACCGGCGGTTTTGAAAAAGCTGTTTGGTTTGAAACGGTTTGGGGAGCCCAGCGCGCTCAGCGCACCGGCCCGCCCATGCCTTGGCCCACGCGCTCGCTCATCCAGCGCAGCAGGTCCAGCCACATCTGGCGCATTTCGGCGTCCAGCGGCGTGCGAAACGCGCTGGTGAGTTCAATGGTGACCACCGGCATGCCTTTGTGCACGCCGCCGTAGTTGCCCAGGCTGCCGGGAAAAATGCCCACCTGGTCAAGGTACAGGCGGCCGAGCTGGGGCGGCGGCACACCGGGGCCGTCGAAGTCGAGCACGCCGTAGGGCGCGTGGATGCTCACCACCAGGTCGGGCTGGAAGCGCTCCATCTCGTCGTGCAGGTACTTCGATTCGGGCTCGGACAAGGGGCTGGGTCCGGGCCAGCGGCGCGGGTCTTTTTTGGTGCGCTGTTCCCAGTAGACCTTGGCGTCGCGTGCCCAGTTGGGCGTGGGAAAGTTGCGGTTCAGGTCCACGCCGCGGGCGTTCACCCGCTTGGCGGGCCGGGCCATCAGGCCGTCGGGGTTGAGCGCGGGAACGAAGCGCCAGTGGGCGTTGGACGGCGTTTCGGTGGCGCGTTGAATCCAGTGCAGCGCCAGCGAGGCCGACGACAGTTCGTCGCCGTGCATGGCGCCCACCACGAGCACGCGGATTTTGGCGTCGGGGGCCACCACGTCGCGGTAGTAAAGCGTGCGGCCTTGCACCGAGCGGCCCACGGTGGGTTTGAGCTGGGCGGCTGAGCACAAGGCGCCTGACACATTGGGCAAGCGCGCCACAAACTCACGGCAGGGATCGCTGCCCGGCACATCGGCCAGCGGGTGGCCAGGCCCGCGCGCCATGGCCAGGGCCGGGGTCAGCACCGCCGCAGCCAAAGCCAGCAGCACCAGACGCTTGCCCATTCGGAACGTGTCAATTTCACTCATGCAGGCATTCTAGGAGCCAGCCCGGCTTGAACGCCTTGCGCCCCAGGCAAGTGCCTGGGCAGAGCGTGACAGCTTGCACGCAGGGCGCCATGCTCGCCTTCAAGCGTCTTTTTCGCCGGCTTCGTACAGCGTCTCGCGGCCCATGCGGTCCAGTATCAGTTCGGCCGTCCAGGGCAGCATGAGGGCGCCGCAGCGGCTGTCGCGGTACAGGCGCTCCAGCGGCAGGTGTTTCATCATGCTTTGTCCGCCGCAGGTGCGAATGGCCAGGCGGGCAATGTCGTTGGCGCCTTCCATGACGCTGTAGTGCGCGGCGTACAGGCGCAGTTTTTCGTCTTTGCTCGGGTTGGGCTTGGCCTCGGCAATGGCGCGGGCAAAGATGCTTTTCATGTTCTCCAGCTGGATGCGCATTTGAGCCACCGTGATCTGCTTGGTGGGGAACTGGCGGCGCTTGATGGGCGGCTCGCCTTCGACCTCACCTCGCAGGTATTTCACGGTGAAGTCGTAGGCCGCGTTGGCCAGGCCCAGGTAGGTGGGCGAGAGCGTGAAGAACATGGCGGGCCAGGTTTGCGCGCCCTTGAAGTAAATGCCGCGCGGCATGAGCTGCTCGGCGTCGCTCACAAACACGTCTTTGAAGGCCAAGTTGCGGCTGACGGTGCCGCGCATGCCCAGCGGGTCCCAGTCGCCGCTGATGCTGAAGCCTTCGGACGTGGCGGGCACGCTGATGTAGAGCGTGTCGCGCGCGTCGGGGTGGTCGTCGCCTTTGTCTTCGGTGCACAAGATGCCGTAGTAATTGGCTGCGCCCGAGAGGCTGGCCCAGATCTTTCGGCCGTTGATGAGCCAGCCACCGTCCACCTTTTTGGCGGTGGTGCCGAAGGGCGCGCGCCCGGCAGCGGCGGCGGTGCCTTCGCTGAAAGGCTGGGCGTAAATGGCGCCATCGTTCACGATGCGGCTGAAGTGCAGCTCGCGCCGGGCCAGGTGCTCGGCACGCTGCTCGTCGGTCATGGCAATGCCGTCGGCCAGCACACCGGTCCACATGGTGCTGCAAATGTGCATGTTCCAGGTGAGCGCGGTGGCGCCGCAAAAGCGGCCAATTTCAGCGGCCACCATCATGTAGGTGGTGTAGTCAGCGCCCAGGCCGCCGTGGGCGGTGGGCACGCAAAGTTTCAGAAAACCGGCGGCGCGCAGGTCGTCGTAGTTGGCAAACGGAAAGCTGGCTTCGCGGTCCCATTGCGGCGCGCGGGCGGCGAACACGTCGCGGCCCAAGGCGTGGGCCTTGGCCAGCAGCTCACGCTGCAGCGGGTTGAACGGCATGTCGCCCACGGCGGGGGTGAAGTCCAGGCCGGTGTGTGGGTTGACGGGGTTGTTCATGGGGCTTGTCTCCTGCGAGTGGGGTGATGGGCTCAATGCGTGTCGGGCAGCGGCTTGGGCGTGGGCTCCTGCAGGAAAGCGAGCAACAGCGCGTCAAACTCGTCGGGTGCTTCCAGGTTCATCAGGTGGCCGATGCCAGCGAGTTCGGCGTAGCGCGCGCGCGGGATCGCGGCCGCCATCTGCTTCATCACGGCGGGCGCGGCCACGCGGTCAAACTCGCCGCCGATGAGCAAGGTGGGCACGCGGATCTGGGCCAGATCGGCCTGCCGGTCAAACGTGACAAGACACTCCAGCGCGCGGCGGTAGGTGGCGGCGGGTACGCTGGCCATGCAGTGCTCGGCCAGCTTCAGCCCCTCGGGCAACGAGCCGGGGCCAACCATCTGCGGCACCAGCTTGGCCGCCATGTGTGCCATGGTCTGGCCCGCGTCCAGCGGCGCCGTGCGCTGCGCAATGAACTGCTGCGCCCAGGCCTCGGCGCTCTTGCCGTCGGTGCGTTTGCCGAAGGCTGCGGAAGTGCCGCACAAGATGAGCTTGTTCACCTTGTCCGGGCGGCGGGCGATCACTTCTTGCGCCACCATGCCACCCATGCTGTGGCCCAAAAGCGCCACGCTGTCGCATTGCAGCGCGTCGATCAAGTCCACACAGCGCTGCGCCAGGCCTTTGAAGGTGTAAGGCTCAATGGGCGCGCTGCGGCCATAGCCGGGCATGTCCCAGGCCACGGCGCGGTAGCCCAGGCTGGCCAGCGTTTCCACCTGCGGCGCAAAGGCGCGGTGACCACCGCCAATGCCGTGCAACATGAGCACCGTGGGGCCGCTGCCCAGGGTCATGAATTTCGGTAATGTCATAGAAATGCCCCCTTGCGTTCCGGGCTGCCGCCCGGCCCGGGGCTTGTCGCTGCGCGCACTGCGCTGCGGGCGTTCATGCGTCCACCACCCGGCCTGCGCCCACCACCACTGCGTCGTCCAGCGACACGGTGCAGCCGCGCATCGGCCAGTCGAAATGGCCGCGGGTGTAGCGGCCAGCGGTTTCGTTGGCGCCGGTGCTGTAGAGAAAATTGCCGGCAAAGGCGCGCAGCTCGGTGCCGTTGAAGTCACGCTTGTCGTAAAGCGCCATGCTGTCCCAGCGGGCGGCATCGTTCAGGCCGTAGCCCACATGCGAAACGGCGTAAGCGTCTTTTTCGCCCCAGGCGGCAAAGTGCGAGCGCAACAGTTCGGCATCCACCCCGGTGCCGTAGATGCGGGTCACGTAGTCGTTTTCAATCGTCAACGTGATAGCGCGCTCGATGTAGCGCTTGAAGGTCAGGTTCACGTCACCCTCGGCCAGCACCAGCGTGCCGTTGACGCTACCGGCGGCGGGAAACGCCAGCACCAGGCCGCCCGGCCAGTGGGTGAGCGTGCCGGGGCGCGTGGTGCTGCCCCAGTTGCCACCAGCCACCGCGCCTGGCAGGGCGATGCTGAGGTCGGTGCCCGCGGCTGAGCGCACGCGCATGGCCTGGGCGCCGCGCAGGCGTTTCACATGCGCTTTCACGCGGGCTTCGGTGGCGTCGTCGGGCAGCAGGCGGGCCAGCGCTTCGGGGTGCTCGTTGCTCACGTACACCACGCGCGGCTGGGTGCTGCCGTTTCCCTGCAAAATGGCGGGCAGCTCGGGCGCGTGCATCAGGCCTTCTACCGTGCAGTCCACCACCAGGGTGCAGGCTTGCAGCGCGGCCACCACCGGCGCCAGCTGCTGAATGGCCGGCGTGGCGCCGGTGGACCGGGTGACCGGCTCCCGGGCGCTGAACACCGAGGGCAGCGTGAGCGTGAAGCTGCGCGCCCCCAGGCGGTCAGCCGCCAGGCGCGCCAATTCCATCAGCACCGGCCGACTTTGGGTTTCACCGAGAATGGCTACCGTGTCACCCGGTTGCAACGCGCAGCGGCGCAACACGGCCTCAAACGCGTCGACCCAGGCGGGTTCGATCCGCTCTTGCAACATAACGTCTCCTAAAGAAATACGCGCGCCCTTCCAAGGCGCGTTGGCCGGGTGGTTCCCTGCGGGCTTGATGCCTGGCACGGCACCGCCTATTATTGATGAATTTTCATGTAAATGGCACCCATGTCACCAGCCCGCTCTGCCGGCCACCAGGCCCGCCCACCCGACTTTTCTGCGCGCGAATTCCGCGCGTCGCTGGGCATGTTTGCCACCGGTGTCACCATCGTCACGGCGCGCACCGCTGCGGGTGAGCTGGTGGGCCTGACCGCCAACTCCTTCAACTCGGTCTCGCTCGACCCGCCACTGGTGCTCTGGAGCCTGGGCCGTGCGGCGGGCTCCATGGCGGCGTTTTCCAACGGCATGCACTACGCCATCAACGTGCTGGGCGCCGACCAGCAAGCCCTGGCCGAGCAATTTGCGGCCAAGGGCATCGACCGCTGGGCCGGTGTGGCATTCACCGAAGGCGTCAGCGGGGCGCCGCTGCTGGCGGGTGCTGCCGCCACGTTTGAATGCTTCAACCGCAGCCAGTACGCCGAGGGCGACCATGTGATTTTTGTGGGCGAAGTAGAGCGCTGCGCCCACCGCGCCGACGCGTCGCCGCTGCTCTACCACGGCGGTAAGTTCTACACCGAACACCCCCTTTGACGATGGGCAGAAGGACGGACACCGCGCGGCCGCAAGGACCCGTCGAAGCAACCGGCTCCCGCTTTGTGGACGACTACCTGGGCTACCTGCTCGGCCAGGCCAACCATGCGCTGTTCAAAGACTTTGAAGCCGCGGTGCGAGCCGCCGGGCTGGGCTCGCTGGAATGGCGTGTGCTGGCAACGCTGAGCGACCAGGCCCCCATGCCCGTGGGCCAGCTCGCGCAAGAGGTGCTGAGCCAGCAGCCCACCGTCACCAAGCTGCTGCAGCGCCTGAGCGCACAAGGCTGGGTGCAGTTGACGGACGATCCACAAGACCAGCGGCGCACGCTCGTGGCCATCACCCCCGCAGGGCAGGAAAAAGTGAACCCCCTCATGGCCCAGGCCCGCGAACACGAAACCCAAACCCTCGCCGGCCTGAGCGCCGCCGACATTCAGCGCCTGAAAGCCCAGTTGCGCGCGCTGACCCTCACCCGCTGATGCCATGACCACGATTCAACGCAAAGACCACCTCGACACGTTTGCCATCACCCTGCTGGTGGCGTGCTGCGCGTTCTGGGGTTTCCAGCAAATTCTGATCAAGTTCGCCAGCCGCGAAATCCCGCCGCTGTGGCAGGCCTCCATCCGCATGTGGGGCGCCACCACCCTGCTCTGGCTGTGGTGCCAATACCGCGGCGTGCCGCTGTTCAAACGCGACGGCACGCTGTGGGGCGGGTTGCTGGTGGGTCTGCTGTTTGCGGGCGAATTCTGCTTTATTTACCTGGGCCTCACGCACACCAGCGCCTCGCGCCTCACGGTGTTCCTGTACACCAGCCCGTTCTGGGTGGCGCTGCTGCTGCCGCGCTTCGTGGCGGCCGAAAAGTTGCGCCGCATCCAGTGGGTGGGCCTGTTTGTCGCGTTCAGCGCCGTGGCCGTGGCCTTCAGCGAAGGCTTCATGCACAGCTCCCCCGTGGCCGGGCAATGGAAAGGCGACGCCATGGGCCTGGCCGCCGGCATGCTCTGGGGCCTGACCACACTGGCCATCCGCACCACCAAAATTGCCACCGCAGCGGCCGAAAAGTCGCTGTTCTACCAACTCGGCGTCACCGCCGCCGTCACACCCCTGCTCTCGCTCGCGCTGGGCGAAACCTGGAGCCTGAACTATTCCGCGCTGGCCTGGGGCTCCATTTTTCTGCAAACCGCCGTGGGCGCCTTCGCCAGCTACCTGGCCTGGATGTGGATGCTGCGCCACTACCCCGCCACGCAGATGAGCACCTTCACCTTTTTGACGCCGGTGTTTGCACTGGTGTTTGGCGTGGTGCTGCTGAGCGAGCCACTCACGCTGCAGCTGGTGCTGGCGCTGCTGGGCGTGGCGGCGGGGATTGTGCTGGTGAGCCGGAAGGGGTGAGGGTTCAGCCAAACGCCAGGTTCAACACCAGGAACAACAGGAAGCCCTGCACCGCCGGCGCGGTGTCTGCCGGCAGCTCGGCGCACAGCCGCCGCCGGGTGGTGATGGCATCCGGCTCGTGAATGAGTCCCTGCGACTGACCACCCCGCAGCAACTCGAAGCGGGTCTTGAACAGGCTGCTGCGCCTGACCAGTTCGCCGCTGAACGGCTCGGTCACGGTGAGGGTCGCACGGCCCCAGAAGCCTTGAGGCACCGCCACCGCTGCCGAGGCCAGCCGCGCACCATCGTGCATCAGCTCGAAGCGGGTGTCGTTGGTCCAGCCGCGGCGTGTGTACTCAAATTCAATGGTGTATGCCGCGCCCGACAGGCGCAGGTCGATGCTGGACCGCAGCCGCTTCGGCGCCGGGTTCTTCAGCCGCGCGTTGCGGGCCTGCGCCCAGTCGGGAAAACACAGCTCGCCCAGCACCACGCCATCCGCCGACTTCAGGTCGTAGGTGAAGCCGGAGAGGGCCGAGCGCTGTTCGGCGATCAGCAAGGATCGCTCCAGCGGTGGGGTTCGTGGCATGCGGGCATGGCGTGGGCAGGCGTTTGGGCCTGCCCACTATAGCGATGCCCTCAGCCGATCAACGCAAATGGTGCACCGGCGCCTGCCCGTAGACCGGCGTGTCCAGGCCCTCGTAGCGCGCCTTCAGCTGAAGCGACAGGAACTGCGAGTAGTGCCGGCTCTGGTGCAGGTTGCCACCGTGGATCCACAGCTGTTTCTGGTTGGTGGGCTTCCACATGTTGCGCAGCTCGCCTTCCCACGGCCCCGGGTCTTTGGTGGTGTTCGAGCCCAGCCCCCAGACCTTGCCCACGCGGTCGGCAACCTCGGGCGACACCAGGTCAGCCAGCCAGTGGTTCATCGAGCCGTAGCCGGTGGCGTAGACCAGCAGGTCGGCTGGCAGCTCGGTGCCGTCGGTCAGCGTCACGCTCTTGGGGTTGATGCGCTCGATGTTGTTGTGGCTCTTGAGCTTCACGCTGCCGTTGGCCACCAGCTCGCTCGCGCCCACATCAATGTAGTAGCCCGAGCCGCGGCGCAGGTACTTCATGAACAGGCCCGAGCCGTCGTCGCCGAAGTCGAGCATGAAACCCGCCTTCTCCAGTCGGCCGTACAGGTCGGCGTCGCGCTTCTTGATCTCGTCGTACACGGGGATGTGGAAGGTGTGCATGATCTTGTAGGGCACGCTGGCGAACACGAGGTCGGCCTTGTGGTGGTCAATGCCGTTCTTCAGCGCTTCCTCGCTGTACAGCCCGCCCAGCGCCAGTTCCATGAGCGAGTCCGACGGCGCAATGTGCGTGCTGCTGCGCTGAACCATGGTCACGTCGGCGCCGTTCTCCCACAGCGCCGCGCAGATGTCGTGGGCCGAGTTGTTGGAGCCCAGCACCACCGCCTTCTTGCCCTTGTACTGCTCGGGGCCAGGGTGCTTGCTGGAGTGGTGCTGATCACCTTCGAAGGTCTCGGCGCCGGGGATCTTGGGCACGTTGGCGTAGCCCGAGACACCGAGCGCGAACACCAGCTGTTTCGGCCGCAGGGTGACCTCTTCGCCGTTGCGGTCGACCACCACGGTCCACTCGCCTTTGGCCTCGTCGTAGCTGGCCTTCTTCGCAGTGGTCGAGCCCCAGTAGTTGATCTCCATCACCTTGGTGTACATCTCCAGCCAGTCGCCCACCTTGTCTTTCGGCGCGAACACCGGCCAGTCGTCCGGGAAGGGCATGTAGGGCAGGTGGTCGTACCAGACCGGGTCGTGCAGGCACAGCGTTTTGTAGCGGTTGCGCCAGCTGTCGCCGGCTCTCGGGTTCTTCTCGATCACGATGGTCGGCACGCCCAGGCGGCGCAGCCGCGCGGCCAGCATGATGCCGCCCTGCCCGCCGCCGATGATCACCGTGTAGGGCTGCTCGTCGTAGCCCAGCCGCGCCTCTTCTTCGTGGCGCCGCTCCAGCCAGCTCTTGCGCCCCTGCTGTGCGCCGTGCTCCGCGCCCTTGACGCGGCGTGTGCCCTTCTTCTCTTCAAAACCTTTCAGCTCGACCATGGTGGTCAGCAGCGTCCAGACCTTGTCGTTTTTCAGGCGCAGGTGGCCGCGCCCGCGAGAGACCTGGGTCTCGAAAGTGAACCAGGCCTCTAGCACACCGTCGGCTTCGGTCGCCTCGCCTTCGAGCTGGAAGTTCGATGCGCCGGTTTCGGCCTGGCGCGCCGCGAGCATGTCGCGGATGGCATCAACACCTTCTTGGGTTCGGATGTTCCAGGTGAATGAAACGAGGTCGCGCCAGTAGCAGTCGGCGTCGAACAGCGGCAATACGGCGTCGGGTTGGCCGGATGCGAGGGCGGCGCCGAACTGGTCCAGCCAGGCCTGGGCACGCTGGGAAGGCGTGGTCACGGTCGTGGTGGTGGGCGCGGTGTCGGTTGCGGTATCGGTCATCGGTCTTGTCTCCTGTGGGTGCCGACCTCGAAGCGGGCCGGTGCCCCATACAACTCAAGACGCGTGCCATGCGGCGGACGCGCGCAAGTGCTTGATTTGCCGAGACTTTCAGAAGCGGTGCGGGTGTCACACCTCGTGCACCTGTCACCCGCAAAGTGACAGGTGTCACAACCTCTCGGCCGGGCTTTTAGTGGAGCGAGGGGCCGTCCTGCCTGTTCGGGGGAAGGATGTTGAACCGCTTCATCCGCCGGTACAACGTCATCCTCGACAGACCCATGGCGCGTGCCACGGCGCTCACGTTCCAGTGCGCCGCGCGCAGCGCCTGCAGCAGCGCCTCAGGCCCGTCGCCAGTCATGGCCTCCGCCGTATCAACCCGCGAAGTCAGCCGCGCGACCGACAACTCCGGCAGATCGTCCAGATCCATCGCCCCGCTCGCGCAGATGCTTGCCGCGTAGTCCAGCACGTTGCGCAGCTCGCGCAGGTTGCCAGGCCAGCGGTGCGCCAGCAGGCGCTGAAGCGCGGCGGGCGTGAGCGTGCGCCCGCCCAGCATCCGCGTGATCATGGCGCCCAGGTCGCTGCGTTCGCGCAGCGGCGGCAACTGGATGTGCGCGCCCTTGAGGCGGTAATACAGGTCGTCGCGGAAGCAGCCCGCCAGCACCCGCTGCTCCAGCGGCGCGTGCGTCGCCGCGATCACGCGGATGTTCACCGGCACCGGCCGGGTGGCGCCCACCGGCAACACCTCGCGCTCGGACAGCACGCGCAGCAACCGCGTCTGCAGTGCCAGCGGCATGTCGCCGATCTCGTCGAGAAACAGCGTGCCGCCGTCGGCCTCGGCGATCAGGCCGCGCTTGCCCTTGATGGATGCACCCGAGAAGCTGCCCGGCAGATGGCCAAACAGCTCGCTCTCGATCAGGTGCTCGGGGATCGCCGCACAGTTCACCGCCACAAAGGGCCGCGCGCGGCGCTCGCTGCTACGGTGCACCGCCTTGGCAAAAAATTCTTTGCCCGAACCCGTTTCGCCCGTGATCAGCAGGCTGATGGGCGTGTTCACCAGCCGCGCCACGCGCTCCACCTGCCGGTCCAGCGCGGCGTCGCCCGCCGAGAGCGCGGCCAGCGGCGCTGGCACCGCGCGCTCGCGCTGCGCAGCGGCCACCGGGCGCGGCGGCGGCGGCACGGCCGAGAGAAACAGCAGCTGCCGTCCACCCGCCAGCATCACCGCGCGCTGGTCCGAAGGCTGGGTCAGCACGAAGCGGCCGATCTGGCTGAACGACAGGTCAAACAGCGCCTCGAAGCTGCGCCCCACCAGCGGCGGCGCGTGCGGCGCTGGGCCCTGCAAAGCCAGTTGGGCACGCCGGTTGTGGCCCACCACGCGGCCGTGGCCGTCCAGCGCCAGCAGGTACTCGGGCTGCACGTCCAGGAACTGCGGCGCCGCCGAGAGTCGCAAGATCCAGTCGTGCCGATGGCGGTGCAGAAAGGCCGCGTGCTCGATGTCGTGCGCCGTCATCTTCACCAACTGCAGCGCCAGGTGCTGGCTGCTCTTGGGCTGGCTCGAACTGAGCTGCGAAATGTCGAGCACTGCGCTCAGCTCGCCCGCGCTGTCGTACACCGGCGCGGTGGTGCAGGTGAGCGGAATGTGGGTGGCGTCAAAGTGGTCGTCCAGGTGCACGGTGAGCGCTTTGCCGGTGCTGATGCAAGTGCCGACGCCGCAGGTCCCTGCGTGCTGCTCGCTCCAGTCAGCGCCGAGGTAGAGGCCCGCCTTGCGCAGACTGGGCTCAAACACCAGGTCACCCAGAAAGTCCACCGTCACGCCGCGCGCGTCCGTCAGCAGCACCACATAACCCAGGCCAGCCACTTTGCTGTAGAGCGCCTCCAGCCCGTGACGCGCGATTTGCAACAGCGCCTCCATCTGGTCCTGGTGCTCGCGCAGCCGCGCCTGCGGCAGGATCACCGCTTCCTGCATGCGCGTCGGGTCCAGCCGGTGCTCGTGCACGCAGCGGTGCCACGAGTCGCGGATCACCTGCTCGTGCCGCGCTGCGGCTTGTGCGCCCACGCCGTCCGCAGCGACCTGCATCACGGTGGCAATGTGCTGGTGCGGTGTGCTGGGCATGCAAAAACCTTGTGAAAGCGGCCGAACAATCTGCCACCTTCACCCCAGAACGACCGCCTGTCAATTGCGGGTTTTCACCGAGGCTTCAACTTTTCTTCGCCAGCCCCAGCCGCTCAATCGTCGCCTTCTCGGCCTTGAACGTGCGTTCGCCATACGCCGTGTAGTCGGCGGTGCTCATGTAGATACTGGGCATGTAGAACTTGTCCAGCGTGGCCTGCACCGCTGGGTCTTCCAGGGTCTTGCGGAAAGCGTCGTGCAGCACCTTCACCACGGCCGGGTCCATGCCCTTGGGGCCGCCGATGCCAAACGGCGATTCGGTGATGGTGTCCCAGCCGCTTTCTTTGACGGTGGGCACGTCGGGAAAGGCTTTGTTGCGCTGGCTGCCCAGCGTGGCCAGCAGGCGCAGCTTGCCGCTGAACACGTGCGGTGCAAATTCGGTGGTGCCGCTCATGACGCGGATGTGCCCACCCAAAATGGCCTGCATGATTTCGGCCGAGCCTTTGTACGGAATGGGGTTGAGCTGGATGCCGGCTTTGGTGCTGAACTCTTCGATGGCCAGGTGCGGCGTGGTGCCGGTGCCGGTGTGGCCGTATTCGAGCTTGCCGGGGTTGGCCTTGGCGTAGGCCACCATGTCTTTGAGGGTCTTGAACGGTGCGTCGGCGGTGCAGGCAATGCCAAAGGTGTAGCCGGTGAGGCAGACGATGTGGCTGATGTCTTTGACCGGGTCAAAGCTCATGTTTTGCATGTGCGGCAGGCGGTAAATGCCCAGTGGCAGTTGCGTGAGGGTGTAGCCGTCGGGCTTGGCATTGACCATGGCGGCCGCGCCCATGGTGCCACCGGCACCGGGCTTGTTTTCAATCACCACCGGCACGCCCAGGCTCTTGCTGGCGCTTTCGGCAAAGGCGCGCATCACGCCGTCGCTGCTGCCGCCAGCCGGCCAGGGGGCAATGAGCGTGATGGGGCGCGAGGGAAACTTGTCTTGTGCCCAGGCGGTGGCGGGCAGCAGGGCGGGCGCAGCCACGGCAGCGGCTGCGGCAGACAGGACCTGGCGGCGGTTGAATTCGGCGGGTTGGCGGGGGTTCATGCGGGTCTCCTGGTGGGTGGAATGGACAACCCGCAACATAACCCGGCGCGCCCCGACTGAAAACAGGGGCAGCCCCATGCCTGGCCCGCTTTGGGTCACCCACGCGACCGCGCCGGTGGCCCGCCGCTTCAGCTGGCCACCGCGCGCGCCTGGTGTTCGGCGGCAAAGGCCACGTACCAGTCCAGGCAGCCCGGGTTGGCCATGGCTTCCTTGTTGATCACCTTGTCCAGCGGCTGACCAAGCAGCAGCTTTTTGATGGGCAGTTCCTGCTTCTTGCCCGAGAGGGTGCGCGGTATTTCAGCGACTTGAAGGATGGCGTTGGGCAGGAAGCGCGGCGACAGCGCGGTGCGGATGGCGCCGTTGATCTGGGCGGTCATGGCGTCGTCCAGCTCCAGGCCGGGCCGCAGCACCACGAAGAGCGGCATGTAGCTTTCTCGGCCCAGGTACTCCAGGTCCACCACCATGCTGTCGAGCACTTCCGGCAGGGCTTCGACCGCGCTGTACAGCTCGCTGGTGCCCATGCGCAGGCCGTGGCGGTTGATGGTGGCGTCGGACCGGCCGTAGATGACGCACGAGCCGTCCGGGTGGATGCGCAGCCAGTCGCCATGGCGCCAGACGGCGCCGGCTTCTGGGCCGAGGTCCCGGTCGCCGGGCCGCCCCAAGACCGGGGCAGCCCCCTCGGGGGGCAGCGGACATCGCGCAGCGGGGGAGCGTGGGGGTAACGGCTGACCGCCGCCGGGCTTGCGCCCATGACCCGCCGGGTACATGTCGAAGTAGCTGCCCAGCAGGCGCTGGTTGTCCACGTCGCCCACGAAGTACAGCGGCATGGACGGGATGGGTTGCGTGCAGACCAGTTCGCCCACAGCGTCGATGACGGGCTGGCCCTGTTCGTCCCAGGCTTCCACCGCGCAGCCCATCAGGCGGCACTGCATGCGGCCAGGGGTTTGCGGCAGTTCACGGTGGCCGCCGATGAACGCGCCAGCGAAGTCGGTGCCTCCAGAAATGTTGCACCACCAGATGTCGCGCTGCGCTTCGGTTTGGGCGATGGCAGCGAACTGCGCCGTGCCCCAGTTCTGGGCGTCTTCCGACAGCGGTGAGCCGGTGGTGCCGAGCGCGCGCACGCTGGAAAGGTCGCCGCACGCCGACAGGTCCACACCCGCCTTCAAACAGTTCGCAAAAAACGCTGCGCCGGCGCCGAAGAAGGTGACACCCTGCTCGGCCGCGAAGCGCCAGAGCACGGTCCAGTCGGGCTGGTCTTTGCTGCCGCCGGGGTTGCCATCAAAGATGACGCAGGTGGTGCCGTTGAGCAGGCCGCTGGTCTGCGCGTTCCACATCACCCAGCCGGTGGAGCTGTACCAGTGGTAGCGCTCGCCCCAGCTGTTGGGGTGGTAGCTGCAGCCCACGTCGTTGTGGATGATCTTGAGCGCCAGCGCCACGATGAGCGTGCCGCCGTGGCCGTGCACGATGGGCTTGGGCAGGCCGGTGGTGCCGCTGCTGTAGACGATCCACAGCGGGTGGTCGAACGGCAGCCACAGGGGCTCGAAGGCCTGCACCGCGGCGTCGTCCTGCGCCACGGCGGTGCTGAAAGCGGTGCAAGGCTGGGCCGCTTCGAGCGCGTTGTCCACTGCGGCGGGTTCTACGGCCAGGTTGGTGTGCAGGATCACATGGCGCACGGTGGGCAGGGCCGCACGCAGCTCGGCCACCACGGCCAGGCGGTCGAAGTCTTTGCCACCATACGTCACACCATCGCAGGCGATCAGCGCCACCGGCTCGATCTGTTTGAAGCGGTCGAGCACGGCGTTGGTGCCCATGTCGGGCGCGCACACGCTCCACACACCGCCGATGCTCACCACCGCGAGGAAGGCGACCATGGTTTCAGGAATGTTGGGCAGGTAAGCCGCCACGCGGTCGCCGGGCACCACACCCTGCGCCTGCAGGTGCAGCGCGAGCGACGCGACCTGGCGGCGCAGTTCGGGCCAGCTCAGCTCCAGCGCGCGGCCTTTTTCGTTGCGGCTGACCACTGCCGCAAAGCCCGCAGCGTGGGCCGGCTGCACATGGCGAAACACCTGCTGCGCGTAGTTGGCCTGCGCGCCCGGGAACCAGTGGGCGCCCGGCATCACGTTGCGCTCCAGCACCGCCTGGTGGGGCGTGGGCGAGCGCAGGTCGAAATAATCCCAGATGCTTTGCCAAAACGCGTCCAGGTCGGTGGTGGACCAGCGCCAGAGCGCGTCGTAGTCATCAAAACGCAGACCTCGGTGCTCGGCCAGCCACTGCTGGTACAGGCGAATTTGCGGAACGTAGGGCGGCGGGCTCTGGCGCATGGCGGTCTCGTGGTGTCTCCGGGACGGGCAGCGTAGCAGTTGGACCGCCAACCGACCAGTGCCGAGGTGACAGCCCAAGCCGCCGCGCGTGGCCGCCCTTGGCGGCGCGGGATATCCCCCTTTTGAGGACGTTTCCCCCCATTGGGTGAATGGCGCCCACAACGGCGCAGGTTTAGCTTAGAGCCTCCTTCAACCCCGTCATGAGGAGCCTGCCATGGATACCCTTTCCGTCAAATGGACCCACACCGCGCTCGAAGCCATCCGCCACATCGGTGCGACCGGCGTGGGCGCAGACCGCAACCGCATCGGGCCGCCCATGGTGGCGCGCTCGCTCGCGCTGCTGCACACCGCCCTATTCGATGTCTGGGCCGTGCACGACGCGCAAGCGCTGCCGGTGCACCTGGGCACAGCGCGCGTCACGGGGGCCACCGAAACGCAGATCGAAAAAGCCATCAGCCACGCCGCCCACGCCGTGCTGAAAGACCAGTTCCCCAGCGAAACCGCCACGTTTGACGCCATGCTCGCCAGCCAGGGCAGTGCGCCGAGCACGAGCACCAACCCGGCCACGCCCGAAGGCCTGGGCAACCTGGCCGCGCAGGCCGTGCTGGCCCATGCGCACACCGACGGCGCCAACCAGGCCGGCTTGTACGCCGACACCACCGGCTACAGGCCGGTCAACATGCCGATGCACGTCACCTCGCCAGCCACGCCGTCGGACATCCTGGTGCCCGAACGCTGGCAGCCACTGGCTTATGCGGACGGCAGCGGCGCGGTCAAGGTGCCAGGCTTCATCGGCCCGCAGTGGCAAGACGTGCGTCCGTTCGCCCTGACCTCGGCCGGACAGTTCCGGCCGTCGGCACCGGCTGCACTCACCTCGCAGGCGTTTCTGGACCAGGCCAGACACGTGGTGGATGTGCAGGACAAGCTCAGGGTCAAGCAAAAGGTGATCGCCGAATACTGGGCCGATGGCCCCAGCTCCGAGCTGCCGCCGGGCCACTGGGAGGTGTTTGCGGCCTTCGTTTCGGCGCGCGACCACCACACCCTGGCGCAGGACGTGAAGATGTTTTTTGCCCTGGCCAACGCGATCCACGATGCCGCCATTGCCACCTGGGAATGCAAGCGCTATTACGACTATGTGCGCCCGGTCACCGCCATCCGGCACCTCTTCCGTGGCAAACGCATTCGCGGCTGGACCGGCACCACCGAAGCCACCATCGACGGCGAAGCCTGGCGCCCTTACCAGGTGAGCAGCTTCCCCACGCCGCCGTTCCCGGAGTTCACCTCGGGGCACAGCGCGTTTTCCATGGCGGGCGCCGAGGTGCTGAGCCGCTTCACCGGCAGCGATGCGTTTGGCGCCAGCTACACCCAGCCAGTGCCCCTGCGCGTGGAGCCGGGCCTGGCCACCGCGGCTGGCACGGTGCTGAGCTGGAGCAGCTTCAGTGCAGCCGCACAGGAAGCGGGCGAATCGCGGCTGTACGGCGGCATCCACTTTTATGAAGGCAACGTGGCCGGTCTGGCCATGGGTCGCAAGGTGGGCGCACAAGCCTTTGAACGCGCCCAGGCTCACTGGCTCGGCCGGCCCTGATAACAAGGGCCAAGGGGCAGTGGCGGTAGCATCGGACCCATGCCCCTGCCCACCCCCACGCTCGAACCCGCCTTCGACCTCACCGTCTTCGTCGCAGCCCCCTTGGAGGCCGGCGACATCACCGGGCTCAACAGCCGGGGCCGCCGGCGCATCATTCCCATCACCGGCGGCACGGTGAGCGGCCGGGTCAACGGCGCGGTGTTGGCCGGCGGTGCCGACTTTCAGCTGGTGGTGAGCGACACCTGCGCCGACCTGGATGCACGCTACCTGCTGCAACTGAACGACCCGGCCTGGCCCGGCGCCCATGTGTTTGTGCAAAACCGCGCGCTGCGCCGTGGCTCGGCCGAAGACATTGCCAAGCTGGTGCGCGGCGAGCCGGTGGACCCAGCGGCCATTTACTTTCGCTGCGCGCCCAGCTTCGAGGTATCGCACTCTGCACTGGCGTGGCTGACCGAGAGCCTGTTCGTGGGCACCGGCGCACGCTTTCCAGACCGGGTGGAGATGCGGTTCTTCCGCGTCGCCTGACACCGGGGCTGCGCATCGGCAGCCCCTGTTGTCCCGCGCGGGTCTGCGCTGCTGCAGCGCGGCTTGTGGGCGTCTCTCGCTGCGGTCAGAATCGCGGCCGCACGCTTTCCTGATTTTTACTTTAACAACAACGGAGTTTCTTCCCATGGGTCTATTCAACTGGACAGAAAAACCGGCCTCCACCCTCGCCAGCGGCGGCGTGGTGGGGCCCGACGAGCGGCTGTCGTGGCCACAAACCACGGTGATGGGTGTGCAGCACCTGATCGCCATGTTTGGTGCCACCGTGCTCGCGCCCATCCTCATGGGTTTTGACGCCAACGTCGCCATCCTCATGAGCGGCATCGGCACGCTCATCTTCTTCGTCATGACGCAGGGCAAAGTGCCGAGCTACCTGGGTTCGAGCTTCGCGTTCATTGGCGTGGTGATTGCCGCCAGCGGCTACGCCGGCCCCGGGCCCAACGCCAACATTGGCGTGGCGCTGGGCGGCATCATCGCCTGCGGCATCGTCTACACCCTCATCGGCGCCATCGTGCAGGCCGTGGGCACCGGCTGGATCGAGCGCTTCATGCCGCCGGTGGTCACTGGCTCGGTGGTGGCCGTGATCGGCCTGAACCTGGCCCACATCCCCATCAAAAACATGGCGCCCACCAACTTCGACGCCTGGATGCAGGGCGTGACCTTTGTCTGCGTGGCGCTGGTGGCGGTGTTCAGCAGCGGCATGCTGCAGCGCCTGCTGATCCTGATGGGCCTGATCGTGGCCAGCGTGGTCTACGCCGTGCTCACCAACGGCCTCGGTCTGGGCAACCCGATGGACCTGTCGGGTCTGATCAACGCTGCCTGGTTTGGCATGCCCAACTTCAGCGCACCGGTATTTGAAGCCAACGCCATGCTGC
The DNA here is from genome assembly GCF_058731905.1 of Hydrogenophaga sp. L99. Taxonomy (NCBI): domain Bacteria; kingdom Pseudomonadati; phylum Pseudomonadota; class Betaproteobacteria; order Burkholderiales; family Comamonadaceae; genus Hydrogenophaga; species Hydrogenophaga sp. L99. The sequence continues at coordinate 3,631,156 of NZ_CM178972.1, forward strand.
TGATTGCGCCGGTGGCCGTGATTCTGGTGGCGGAAAACCTGGGCCACATCAAGGCCGTGACCGCCATGACCGGCAAAAACCTGGACAAATACATGGGCCGCGCCTTCATGGGCGACGGCGTGGCCACCATCGTGGCCGGCAGCGCCGGCGGCACCGGCGTGACCACCTACGCCGAAAACATCGGCGTCATGGCCGCCACCAAAATTTACTCCACCGCCATCTTCATGGTGGCGGGCATCATGGCCATTTTGCTGGGCTTCAGCCCCAAGTTTGGCGCGCTGATCCAGGCCATTCCGCTGGCGGTCATGGGCGGTGTGTCCATCGTCGTGTTTGGCCTGATCGCCGTGGCCGGCGCCAAGATCTGGGTCGACAACAAGGTCGATTTTTCGAACAACAAAAACCTGTTGGTGGCCGCCATCACGCTGGTGCTGGGTACGGGCGACTACACACTCAAGTTCGGTGAATTCGCGCTGGGTGGCATCGGAACGGCTACGTTCGGCGCGATCTTGTTGCACGCGCTGCTGAACCGCAAAGCCTGATCCACCACTTTTTGGGTTTCACCCCTCAGCCTGGCCCCTGCATCGGGGGTCAGGCTTTTTTTTGCGCTCGTATCAGCCGGTCCCGGCACACACCCCGCTTAAACTGCCTCTCCAACACAGCCAGCACACGGGAAAGCCATGCAGGGACAGCTATTCACACAAGATTTTCTGACCCGAGGCGTCACGGAAACGCCGCCTTTCCAGGAGTTTGACGACACTGCCTTTGCAGCTTTCAAAGCAGCCCTTCAAGGCATCTTCACAGGTCTAGACAGCACCGCCACCATCAACGAGGCGCAAACCGAAGCCCTGGTGATCAACAAGGTGCTGGTGGAGCTGGGCTGGGGGGACGACGTCCTCCCGCAGGTGAACCTGTCGGGCAAACGGCGGGAAGACGTACCGGACGTGCTGCTCTTCCCCGATGCAGCGTCCAAAGCCACGGCGTTGCCGTTGAAAGACGACCAACGCTACCGCCACGGCATAGCCATCCTCGAAGCCAAGCGCTGGTTGCGCCCACTGGACCGCAGCGATACCAGCGATGCGCACGACCCCGACGCGCCCTCGTCGCAGATGCTGCGCTACCTGAGCCGTGCCGACGTGGTGTCGGACCGCGCCGTGAAGTGGGGCATGTTGACAAACGGTGCCGTGTGGCGCCTCTATTGGCAGGACGCCCGCTCCCGAGCTGAAGAATTCTTTGAAGTCGATCTGTCAGCCGCGCTGGGCGTTCCCGGTATACAGCACGAGCTGGACGAGATCGCCCCCGACCACGCGCTCAGGCTCTTTTTCCTGTTCTTCCACCGTGGCGCTTTCATGCGCCAAAGCTGGGACGACAGCGAACGCACCTTCCATGCGTACGCGCTCAACGAAGCGCGCTTGTACGAAGAAAAGGTGTCGCAAGACCTGGGAGCCCGCGTGTTTGGCGAGGTGTTCCCGCGGCTTGCCGATGCGCTCGCGCGTGGCGACCTCCACGCCAAGACCCAGGAAGTGGGGTACGGCCAGTTCAAACGGCCCCAATACACCACCGACTACCTGGACGAGGTGCGCGAAGGCGCGCTAGTGTTGCTCTACCGGCTGCTGTTTCTCTTCTACGCCGAAGACCGCAACCTGCTCCCAGTGCGCGACGAACGCTATGCGCCCTACAGCGTGCGCCGACTGCGCCAGCGAGTGCGCGACGACATCGACGCTTCCAAGGTGTTTTCCACCAAGCTGGACAACATCTGGCGCGACCTGAAAGGTGCCTTCCTGCTGATCGACGAAGGCGACGACGCGGTGGGCATGCCCGCCTACAACGGCGGCCTGTTCGACCGCGCCCGCTCGCCGCTGCTGGAGCGCACCCGCGTGCCCGACGCAGTGATGGCGCCCATCATCGACGCGCTGTCCCGCCGCACCGAAGACGTGATCCGGGGCTGGATCAACTACCGCGACTTGTCCGTTTCGCACCTGGGTGGCATCTACGAACGGTTGCTGGAATACAACCTGGTACATGAGGTACAGGCCCGCGACGACTACAAAGACAAACCCGAGATCAACCGCATCACAGCGCAGCCCGCCAGCTTTGCACGCAAGGTTTCAGGCAGTTACTACACGCACGACGATCTGGTGCGCCTGATCCTGCGCGAATCGGTGGGCCTGCTCGCGGGCGAGAAAGCCGACGACTTCGAGGCACAGATCAAGAAGCTCGCCAAAAAAACCTCGATGAACCCCGGCGACTGGGAAGCTCTGGATGCCAAAGACCCGGCCAGCCAGATCCTGGAGCTGCAAATCTGCGACCCCGCCATGGGCAGCGGCCATTTTCTGGTGGCGCTGGTGGACGATCTGGCCGACCGCATTCTGGAAGCCATCACCACCGCCACGCTGAGGGTGAACGAGCAGCCCTGGGCCGCGCATCTGGCGGAACGCGGGCAACCCTGGCAAAGCCCGGTGCTGCAACGCATATCGGCCATTCGCTCCAGCATCCGAAAAACCGCCAAGAACCACGGATGGGCCGTGACCGATGCGCAGCTGGACGACCGCCACATCGTGCGCCGCATGATTCTGAAGAAATGCATCTTCGGTGTGGATAAGAACCCCATGGCGGTGGAACTGGCCAAGACCGCGCTCTGGCTGCACACCTTCACCGTGGGCGCGCCGCTCAGCTTTCTGGACCACCACCTCAAAATCGGTGACAGCCTGCACGGCGAGCAACTGCCGACGGTGCAGCGCGGCCTGCAGCAGCTTGGCGCGTTGCTGCTGCAAACAGAGTTCGACCGTCTGGCGCTGGCCGCCAAGGCCATGGCTCAGGTGGCCGACCTCACCGACGTGGACATTGGCGAAGCCGAGTTGTCCAAACAGCTGGCCACCGAAGCGCAGGCCCAGCTCGCGCCTTTACACGCAGTATTGGATTTTTGGCGCGCGCTGCGCTGGCTGGTGCCGGGCTGGCCTGTGGAGAAAATCAGCCAGTTGCCGCGCTTGCTCAAGCTGCCCAAAGACGCCGAGCAAGCCAAGGCCGCGATCGCTGCGGGTCAACACCCTGAGTACGCTGGTCTCATGCGGCTGCTGGACCCGAACCACAACCTGGTGTCGGTGCTCGCCACCGGCAAGCTGGATGGCGACGACGCGGCCACCTCGGCGGCCAACGCCCTCATCGCCCGCGCTCGCGCACTGGCCGCGCGCGAAACCTTCTTCCACTGGTGGACGAGTTTTCCCACCGTGTTCGCGGGCAACTCCTCAGGCTTTGACGCGCTGATCGGCAATCCGCCGTGGGACAAGATTCGCTTCGAAGAGGTCCCCTGGTTTTCCGAGCGTGTTGAAGCCATCGCGAAAGAACCCCGCGCTTCTGATCGAAAACGGCGGATCGCAGAGCTTCAGGTTCAGAAATCCGGGTTGTGGACCCAATACGTGGAAGCCACAGAACGCGCCGAGGCCAACGCGCGCGTGCTGGGCAACGGCAAGCTGGGTAGCGGTGACTACCCGCTGCTCGGCGGGGGTGACATGAACCTCTACAGCCTGTTTGTCGAGCGTGCGCAAACGCTGTGCGCACCAAAAGGTGTGGTGGCCCTGCTCACACCCAGCGGTATTGCGGCCGACAAAAGTGCGTCTGCGTTTTTTCGCTCCATAAGCGCCACCGGTCGTCTGGGCGCGTTGTTTGATTTCGAGAACCGCAAGGGATTTTTCCCGGACGTGGACTCGCGTTTCAAGTTTTGCACCCTGGTCTTTGCCGGCAACCAGCGTGTGTTCCCGAAGAGCCGCTGCGCTTTCTACCTGCACCGCATTGATGAGCTGGACAACGCCGAGCGCACGCTTTCATTGAGCGCCGAGGACTTTGAGCGCGTCAACCCGAACACCGGAGCGGCGCCCATCTTTCGCAACCGGCGCGACGCCGACATTGCGCTCAACGTGTATACAAATCACCCGGTTCTGTTGCGTCACGGCAGGTTCAGCGAAAGTCTCGGTCAGCTACCCGATCAGAGGGCTTGGCCTGTGCGACTTGTAAGGATGTTTGATATGACGATCGACTCCAAGCTGTTTATCAAGCCTAGTGAGCTGAAGAAAGACGGTTGGGCGCCTGGACCGATGAACCGCTGGTTCCGAGGAGGGGAAGAGGCGTTGCCTCTGTACGAGGGCAAGATGGTGCAAATGTTCGATCACCGGGCTGCCGATGTGGTTGTGAACGCGGCCAACCTCAAGCGAGCGGCTCAACCAGAAAGCATTTCGGCTGTCGAAAAGGCCTCGCCCATGCGGATGCCCGAGCCTCAATATTTCGTCAACACGGCCTCCATTGCCCCTGAACTCCGTTTCAACTGGGCCATCAGCTTCAAACAGGTCACGTCGCCGACCAACGTACGCTCCTTCATCGCCGCTGTGTTGCCGTTCTGCGGCGTTGGACATTCGATGTCTGTGATATTGCCGGACGCAGGAGCAGGGTCAGCAACCCCGCCCTGGACACATGCCCTGTTGCTTGCAAATTTGAATTCGTTTGCATTTGACTTTCTCGGGCGACAAAAACTCCAGGGGCAGAACTTCAGCGCCTACATCTTGGAGCAACTTCCCATCATCGCCACCGAGCGTTTCCAAGCCAGCGTCGGTACCCAAAGCATCGCCGACTTCATCCGCCAGCAGGTACTGGCCCTGACCTACACCGCCCACGACATGGCGCCCTTTGCCCGCGACATGGGCCACGTGGACGCACAGGGCGAGGTACTGCCACCGTTTATCTGGGACGAGGAAGACCGGCGCGCCCGCATGGCTTCGCTGGATGCGCTGTTCTTCCACCTCTACGGCATCAATGCCAAAGACGCGGCCTACATCCTGGACACCTTCCCCATCGTGCGCGAGCAGGACATGAAGCTGTTTGGCCGCTACCGCACCAAGGAAGACATCTTGGCGAAGCTCAAAGCCATTGAGGGCGGCCAGCTGGTTTGACCGGGTGCCAACGGTCTGGGTGGACCGAAAGGCCACTCAGACCAGTCAGGAAAACTTGATAAAACTTGATTTATTCGACCCAGGCGTCACAATTCACCGCCTATGCACAAAGTTATCCACAGCCCGTCCATCAAAGCGGCCCTGGCCGAACGCGGATGGACCCAGGATCAACTAGCCGAGGCCATTGGCGAATCTGCCCAGGTGGTGTCGAACTGGCTTCAGGGGAAGAACTTTCCCCGGCCGGCCAAGCTGCTGAAGCTGGCCACCACGCTCAAGCTGGGCTTTGACCAGCTGGTGATGCCCGAGACGGATGCACCCGTCATCGCTTTTCGAAAAAAGGGCGGTGCCAAAACAACAGACGAGCACATCGTCAAAGCCATGGCCATGGCAGCCCTGCTCAAACCTCTGGTTGCGTATTTGCCCGAGAGGCGAGCACTGCACACATCGCTGCCCACCCCAACGACCGACTATGCGCCGTTGCAAAGCGCTGTGGCTCAGGTGCGGCAGAAGCTGGGCATCGGCTTGGCTTCGGTGCTTCGGTACGAGCACCTGATCAACGAGTTCCGCGACAACGACGCTTTGCTGGTACCCGTGCTGTGGGGCGAAAAGCAGAACCACAAGAACGCGCTGCACATCTTGCTGCCGGCAGACAAGGTGACGTTTGTCTACCTGAATCTGGACACCCACCTGGAAGACTTCAAGTTCTGGATGGCACACGAACTGGCCCACGTGTACACCCCAGAACTGGCGGGCAAGGACGAAGGCGAAGACTTCGCCGACGCTTTTGCCGGTGCCCTGCTTTTCCCGCAGGCATGTGCTGAAGGCGCCTACGCGAAGGCCATGCAGACACGTGGGGGGCAGGCCATGATCGCGGCCTTGCTGGAAGCGGCTCACGAGCACGTCATTTCTCTGAACACCGTGTTTCTCCAGGTCCAGGCCTATGCTCAAGCCAAGGGTCTGAAGCTCCTGCCACTGGAAGGCCGACAAATTCATGCGGTGCGCAACAGCGTGCGAGACGGACTGGTCAGTCAAGCTTTGTTTGCGCCTGCGCCACCAGACGCCACCGAGCTGATCAAGGCAACCAGCAACGTGTTCAGGTCCGACTTCTACGTGGCCATGCGCCAATTGCTCAATGAGCGTGAAACGGGCGCTGGCTACCTGCAACAGGTGCTGGACATCGGATTGCAGGACGCAACCGCCATGCGCGCATCTCTGGTGGGAGACCCAGCGCGTTGACCACACTGGTCCTGCTTGATACGAACGCCTACCTGCGGTTGGCGAAACGGGTGCGACCGCTGTTGGGCAAGAAGTTCGGGCAGAAGGACTACGTCCTGACCGTCTTGAAGGATGTGCAAAACGAGGTGCTGCGTCAGCCCAGACTGCAGTTTCTCTTTCCTTGGTTTGATGCCGACGAGTTGCTGGCACAGGAACGACTGAGCAACACCATCAAGCTCAGCAAAGACGAAAAGGCAACGCTGGATGCGGCCGCCAGCGCGCTCCACGGAATCGTCCAAATGGACCCAGTGCGGTTCATGAAACACCGGCGTTCGCCCCCTTCTTATACCGATTGCCGCGTACTGGCGTTCGGCCAGATTCGTCCAGCCGTGGTCGTGACCGATGACCTGGCGATGCACGAACTGGCCGAGCTGACCGAAATTGGCGGTCTTTGGCATGGCCATGCACTGCTCAAGAAAATGCTGACAGCCAAGCTGATCGACAACGATTTGGTTCGGGAAATCTACACAGCGCTGGAGTCCAACAGCTTGGATGGCAGCAGTGACTTGCCAGCCTCTTGGCAAAAGGTCAAATACACCGCATTTCTGAAAGTCTTTGGGAAACCAAAGGCTTCGTAGCAGGGGCTTGATTCAAGCTGGCCAGTCAACTGCCGATACGGTAGGCAACTGCGTTCTGTATTGCGAACACCCCATGGACCCCGCCCTGCCCGCACCAGACGACGATCTGGGCCACTACCTCTCGCTGATGGTTACCCACGGCGCATCCGACCTGTTCCTGTCCAGCGGCACCGCTGCGGCCATGAAGGTGCAAGGCGTCATCAAGCGGCTGTCTGAAGGCAAGCTGGACGCCACCCACACCCAGCGGCTGGCCTATTCGGTCATGCGCGAGTCGCAAATCCGCGAGTTCGAGTCCACCCTGGAATGCGACCTGGCTATCGCCCTGCCCGGCCTGGGCCGCTTTCGCGTCAACGTGTACCGCCAGCGCGGCGACGTGGCTGTGGTGGTGCGCCACATCAACGCCAAAATCCCGTCACTGGACGCGCTCAAACTGCCACCGGTGCTGAAAAAACTGGCCCTGCTCAAGCGCGGCCTGGTGCTGGTGGTGGGTGCTGCGGGTTCGGGCAAGTCCACCACGCTGGCGGCCATGCTCGACCACCGCAACCGCAGCGTGAGCGGCCACATCCTCACGGTGGAAGACCCGATGGAGTTTGAACACGCCCACGGCCTGTCCATCGTGGACCAGCGCGAGGTGGGGCTGGACACGCAGAGCTTTGACGAAGCGCTGCGCCACGCCATGCGCGAAGCACCCGACGTGATCATGATCGGCGAGATCCGCGACCGCGAAACCATGCAGCACGCCATGGCCTACGCCGAAACGGGGCACCTGTGTGTGTCGACCCTGCACGCCAACAACGCCAACCAGGCGGTGCAACGCATTCTGAATTTTTTCCCCGAGACCGCGCACCGCCAGGTGTTGATGGACCTGTCGCTCAACCTCAAGGGCGTGGTGGGCCAGCGGCTGATACGCGGCTCAGCGGGTGCGTTGGTGCCGGCGGTTGAAGTGATGCTGCTCTCGCCCTACGTGGCCGACCTGATCCAGAAGGGCCAGACCGACGAGATCAAGGACGTGATGGCCAAGAGCACCGAACTGGGCATGGCCACCTTTGACCAGTCGCTGTACGAGCTGTACCAGCGCGGCGACCTCACGGCCGAGCAAGCGGTGGAATACGCCGATTCGCGCACAGACCTGTCGCTGCGCATCCGCCTGCACGCAGGCAAGCGGCCCGACGCCGGCAGCCTGCGCATGGCCGGGTGAATCCAGGAACCCGGTTGATCGCTGCGTGAAGCAGTGCTCACCCCGCCACCAGCGCTGGCGCCCACCGGGTTGTGCGCACGCCACAGGGCCGGCAATGTCACACGAATGGATGGTCGGAGCAAGCGCAAAGCCCGGGTCGGGAGGGTGCCAGCACTTACGCTGAACACCCCAAGAGGTGCCTGCGGGCACACCCCAACGCCTTGATTTCCGAAAAAACCCATGTCCTATTTGCCCCCCATTCGCCGTTTCGTATGGCCTCTGGTAACCGCCGCGCTGCTGTCTGCCTGCCAAACAGCACCCCCCGCACCAGCGCCTTACAGCGGTCCGGTGCTGCCGATCCAACAAGCCGACCGGGGTGTGGAGATCATGCTGCCAAGCTCTGCCTTGTTTGAAGTGGGAAAAAGCTCACTCAATGCGCAGGAAGCGGGGCCGTATCTCGACCGTATTGCGTACCTCATCAAGACCAAGAGCGACAAGCAAGTGGCGCTTGAGGGCCACGCAGACAATGTGGGCAATCCCGATCTGAACCAAAAATTGTCCGATGAACGGGCTGCCGAAATTGGCAAAGGCCTGGCGGCCCGGGGTGTACCTGAGCAGCGCATCAAAACTTCGGGCTTCTCTTCACGGCGCCCGGTGGCATCCAACACCACCGCCGAAGGACGGCAACTCAACCGCCGTGTCGAGGTGGTTTTGCTGGACGAAAAGGTGGAAAACATCACCCGGGGCGAGCCCGCGGGCGCTTTTGCCTCGGCGTGGGACCAACTCAAGAACCTGATTGATCAGGGCGTCGTCAAGGCCGTGGATAAATAAGAGCATGCAACGCAGACAATGGCTGGCCTTGGGTGCCGGTGTGATCGCATCCGGAAACGCCCTGGCACAGTCTGGCAACCGCAAAGCAGCTGCCACGGGCAACAAGGTGATCGGCATCGCTTTGGGTGGCGGCTCTGCGCGCGGATTTGCCCACATTGGGGTGCTCCAGGCGCTGGACGAAGCCAAGGTCCCGATCAGCATCGTGGCGGGTACCAGCGCGGGTTCGCTGGTGGGTGCCTTTTACGCTGCGGGGTTTTCACCCTGGAAGATGCAGGAAGTGGCGCTGAAAGTGCGCGACATCGATGTGGCCGATCTGTCCTCTGGCAACCGGCGCGGCATGTTGGGTGGAGCAGGCCTGAGACGCCTGGTCAACAGCTACCTGGACAACATGCCCATCGAGAAAATGCCCCGTCGGTTTGCGGCCGTGGCCACCGACCTGGCCACTGGCGAACTGGTCGCGCTGAAACGCGGCGACACCGGCGGTGCAGTGGCGGCCTCTTGCTCCATTCCGGGCGTTTTCATTCCAGCCCTTTTTGAAGGCCGGGAACTGGTGGATGGTGGACTGACCAGCCCGGTGCCTGTGGGTGTGGCGCGGCAGATGGGCGCCGATATGGTGATTGCTGTCGATGTGGGCGGACGCCCCACCAGCAAACCCCGCTCGGGGCTTTACGAGATCATCTTGCAATCGTTCGAGATCATGGGGCGCTCACTGGCGCAAATGGAAAGCAAGACGGCGAACCTGCTGATCCAGCCCAAGACGGACCGCTTTGACAGTTCCGATTTTTCCGCCCGCAAGGAAATGATCGAAGCGGGCTACTTGGCAGGCCAGGCGGCCTTGCCAGACCTGCGCCGCCGGCTCGGTCTCTCGTAAACGCCAGCAGGCCGGGGGCGCACGGCTCGCCTTTCAGCCTTCCCGCTCGCAGCGCCCCTGCGCCGTGGCCAGGCCACGGAAATCGCTGGTCCAGGTCTGGCTGGCGGTGTCGATCTGGATGCGCTCGTTGTCCAGCGCGGTCAAGATCAGCGTCTCGCGGACGTTGAAGGTGTACACCGGCACGCCGTCAATCTGCACCGAACGCACGCGCTGCTGGTCGTAAGCAATGGCCACGGTGCGCGTCCAGGTGGTGCGCGCCGGCAGGTACACGGCTTCGCACACCAGCGTGGTGCTGGCGGGTTCGGTCTGGGCGCCAGCCAGCACCGTGAACCCGGCCAACACGGCTGCCAGCGGGCGTTTCACGGCTGTGGGTCCTGCTGCGCCATGCGCTCGCTTTTCCAATACACGTCGTCGCCGCCGTTCATGCGGTTGAGCACGCGCGCCAGCACAAACATGAGGTCGCTCAAGCGGTTCAGGTACTGGCGCGGGGTTTCTTTCAGCGCCTCTTCGTTGCCCAGTGCCACCACAGCGCGCTCGGCGCGCCGGGCCACGGTGCGGCAAACATGGGCTTGGGCGGCGCCGCGGGTGCCGGCGGGCAAAATGAATTCTTGCAACCGCGGCAGTTGTTCGTTGTAAGTGGCCAGGGCATCGTCCAGTGCCAGCACCGCCTCGGGCTTGAGCAGCTCGAAGCCCGGAATGGACAGCTCGCCGCCCAGGTTGAACAGTTGGTGCTGAACCTCGACCAGCAGCGTGCGCACGTCGGGCGCCATGTCTTCGCACAGCAGTACGCCGATGTGGGAATTGAGCTCGTCCACCTCGCCCATGGCGTGCACGCGCAGACTGTTTTTGGACACGCGGGTGTTGTCACCCAGCCCGGTGGTGCCGGCGTCGCCGGTGCGGGTTGCAATTTGTGTGAGTCGGTTGCCCATGAAAAGTCCTCAGGTGGCGGGTGTGCAGACAAAACCGCATTGTGCGGGAACGCGGGGCCCAGCGCCCTCTGTGCGGCCCGTAACCACACGCGTGCAGATGTGTCCCAGGCAAATATCCTGTCAACCAGGCAACAGGTGGCAAAACCACTGGCCGGCCGGGCTGGCGTGGGTTGGAATGGGCGCTCGTTCAACGCACTGGAGCCCGACCATGACACGTCAACGAAACCGCATCACCCCATTTGAGATCCGCAGCGTGCAGCTGATGGCCGCCTGCACGCTGGGGCTGGCTGGCCTGGCGAGCAACCAAAGCGCGCCCAGCTCGCCGTCGGGCGGTGCCAAAACGAGTCTGTCTTCTGCGGCCGGCGCCGCACACACCCAGCGCCCCAACACCCCGGCCACCTTGCGCCGGCCAGAAACCCTGGAAGAACAGAAAAAGAAGGCGGCTTGAAGGGCGAGCAGCGGTCCTTTGGTGTGACTTGCCAAGTGCCACCCAACCGCCCCGAAAGCGACAGCCACCGAGCGCACGGCGGAGGTGCGACCGCGTAAACTGGCGGCCTGCAGACACCCGCTGCGCAGGAGACACGCCATGAACGCCCCCACACCACATACCCACCTTGCCCCCGACATTCAGCCCCGCGAGGTGCCCGCCGAACTGATGGCGGCGCTGCAAACCCGTTTTGGTGCGCAGTGCTCCACCGCGCTGGCGGTGCGCGAGCAACACGGGCGCGACGAGTCGGTGTACGACGTGCCGCCACCCGCTGCGGTGGTGTTTGCCCAGAGAACGCAAGACGTGGCCGACGCCGTGGCGCTGGCCGCCCGGTACCGGGTGCCGGTGATTCCCTTCGGCGTGGGCTCGTCGCTGGAAGGCCACTTGCTGGCTGTGCAGGGTGGTATCAGCATCGACGTGAGCCGCATGAACACGGTGTTGTCCATCAACGCCGAAGACCTGACCGTGACGGTGCAGCCCGGCGTGACGCGCAAGGCGGTGAACGAAGCGGTGAAAAGCGAAGGCCTGTTCTTCCCCATCGACCCCGGCGCAGACGCCTCCATTGGCGGCATGGCGGCCACGCGCGCCAGCGGCACCAACGCCGTGCGCTACGGCACCATGCGCGAAAACGTGCTGGCGCTGGAAGTCGTCACCGCCAGCGGCGAAGTCATTCGCACCGGCACCCGCGCCAAAAAAAGCAGCGCCGGCTACGACCTCACCCGCCTCATGGTGGGCAGCGAAGGCACGCTGGGCGTCATCACCGAAGTCACGCTCAAGCTGTACCCGCTGCCCGAAGCCATTTCGGCCGCCACGTGTTCGTTCCCCAGCATCGAAGCGGCGGTGCGCACCACCATTCAGGTAATCCAGATGGGCATTCCCATTGCCCGCTGCGAGCTGATCGACGCCGGCACCGTGCGCATGGTCAACGCGCACAGCAAGCTCGGCCTGCGCGAAGAACACATGCTGCTGATGGAATTCCACGGTTCGCCGGCCAGTGTGAAAGAGCAGGCCGAAACGGTGCAAGAAATTGCCAGCGAGTTCGGCGGTAACGCCTTTGAATGGGCCACCACGCCCGAAGAGCGCACCCGCCTGTGGACCGCCCGGCACAACGCCTACTTTGCCGCCATACAGAGCAAGCCGGGTTGCCGCGCCGTGTCCACCGACACCTGCGTGCCCATCAGCCGCCTGGCCGACTGCCTGCTCGACTCCGTGGCAGAAGCCGACGCCAGCGGCATCCCCTACTTTTTGGTGGGCCATGTGGGCGACGGCAACTTCCACTTTGGCTACCTGATCGACCCCACCAAACCCGAAGAGCGCGAGCAGGCCGAGGTGCTGAACAACCTGCTGGTGGCGCGCGCGCTGAGCCTGGAAGGCACCTGCACCGGCGAACACGGCGTGGGCCTGCACAAAATGGACTTCTTGCTGACCGAAGCCGGCAGCGGTGCGGTGGACATGATGCGTACGATCAAGCGCGCACTCGACCCGCACAACATTTTGAATCCGGGCAAGATCTTCGCACTCTGAACGGGCGTCTGCGCCTCAACCCCCTGCCACAATGGGCGGAGCCGCGCGCCACTTGCGGCCGCCGAAACAACAAAAGGCTGACAGACCTTGGCTATACCCCGGCTAAAAGAATACTTATATATTACATGGAGCTGGCCTCACATGATCCGTCACATTTCCCCATGGTTGCTGGCGCTGGTATCTGCTTCAGTAGAACGCTACCTGGTTCCACGCTTGCTTCACACCAAGTCGGTGAATTGAACGCGGCCGTGCCCTGCTTTGATCGCTATAGATAAGGCCCGTTAAAGTCTGAACTTTGTCTGATTTTCGCGATCAGAGTGTCATGGAAAAAGAAAGCGCAAGAAGTCAGACACTGGAGCAACTTCACGAACGGCGCAAACAGGTCGTGAGGCTGTACAGACAAGGCACCAAGATCATGCAGATCGTCACGATGACGGGGCTGAGCTACCCGACAGTGCGAACGGCTATCGATCTGTTTGACGCTGGCGGCTGGGGTGCGATACGTCCCGCTGTTCGTGGACGAGCCAGAGGCGATGGCCGGGTGCTCGGTCAGGCGCAGGAAGACACCATCCAGCGCCTGATCATCGACAAACGCCCCGAGCAGCTCAAGATGGATTTCAGCTTGTGGAGCCGGGCCGCAGTGGGTCAGCTCATCGAACAGGAATTTGGCATCAAGCTGCAAGTGCGCAGCATCGGCAAGTACCTCACCCGCTGGGGCTTCACACCGCAAAAGCCCATCAAGCGCGCTTACGAGCAAAGCCCTGCTGCCGTGCAGGCTTGGTTGGAGGGCGAGTACCCCGGCATTGAGCAGCGCGCCAGGGCCGAGGGGGCCGAGATTCACTGGGGCGACGAGACGGCCTTGGTCAACACCGATGTGCGCGGCAGGAGCTTCGCGCCAGCGGGCAAAACACCGGTGGCCATGGCCGTGGGCGGCACCCGTCAAAAGCTCTCCATGATTGCCACGGTGACCAACCAGGGCAAGACGCGGTGGATGATCATTGACGAGGCTTTCGATGCTGAGAAGCTCATCGAATTCCTACAAGCTTTGATCAAGGACGCGGGTAAAAAAGTCTTTCTGATTCTGGACAACCTGCGGGTCCACCACAGCAAGCTGGTGAAGGCTTGGGTGGCTGAGCGGCAGGACCAGATCGAGTTGTTCTACCTGCCCAGCTACAGCCCACAGCTCAACCCAGAGGAGCGGCTCAATGCGGACTTGAAGCAGGAGATGGGCAAGCGCGTGCCGGTGCGAACCAAGGCCAAGCTACGCGATGCGGCCAACGATCACATGGCGATGCTGGAGCAAAACCCCGAGCGCGTCATGAGCTACTTCCAGGACCGTCACGTTCGATATGCAGCTTTAGACTTCACAGGGCCGGATCAATCGGGCCAACACGCTGACCCACTGGAAATGCCAGGTTGGAGGCTGTGGCGCGGAGACAAAAAAAGCCTTCCCGAAGGAAGGCTTTTTGAACCGACCTGCGGATCAGTTGGGCGACACGCCCAGCGCTTTCACGGTGTCGAGGTTCAAGAAACCATCCACAGGCAAGCCCTTGGCCTGCTGGTACTGGTTCACGGCGTTCATGGTCTGGCCTCGGATCACGCCATCAATGGCGCCCGGGTTGTAGCCTGCGCTGCGCAGGGCACGCTGGATTTCCATGATCTTGGCGGGTGAGGCATTGGTCTCGCACAACACCGCACGGCGATCGGCCTTCGCCTCGGAGACCTTGAACTGGTAGCTCAGGGTTTCAAACTGGGCCGGCACATCGATTTCACGTGTGGTGGCTGGGGTGTCCACCACCTGGCGCTCAACCGTCTTGAACACCGCAGGAATCACCTCTTCGCGGAACGAGGCGGGGGTGTCCACCACACGCCGCGACAAGGTTTGCATCACCGCAGCCACCGGGATCTGACGGGTGGACGCTGGCGTGTCAACCACTTGGCGCTGCACGGTGCCCATGATGGCAGACACCGGAATTTCTCGCGAGCTGGCCGCGGTGGCGACAACCTGGCGGGACACGGTCTTGAATGTGGCGGGGATGATGGTCTCTTCGGTGCGGGCAGGACTTGCCACAACCCGGGTTTTGACGGTCTTGTAAGTCGCGGGAATTTCCACGGTGCGTACCGTGGCTGGCGTGGCTACCACCTGGCGAGTGAGCGTGCGGTATTCGGCGGGCTGCTTGATTTCACGCACATAGCCCTCTTCACCGGACTGGGCTCCAGCGGTGGTGTCAGCGCCCGCCAGACCGGCAACGGCTGCCGCGCGCAACACCCTCTCGCCTTTTGGCGTGGCTACGATGTCGCCTTTCTCGTCAAACCGGTAACCCATGGCACGCAGCTTGTCGGTATCAATGACCTGACGCGTCACCGACTGGTAGGTGGCAGGGATGTCAACCTCACGGGTACCTGCTTCGGTGTTGAGCACCTGGCGGGTGACGGTGGCGTATTCGGCGGGAATCTCCACCTCCCTCACCGACGCAGGCGTTTTGAGCACTTGGCGGGTGATGGTCTCAAAGCGCTCGGGAATTTCCACTAAACACATCACGTCGTCGTCAAGGTTGGTGTTGTTGGCCGTCACCACACGGGTGTCCACCACACCTGTGCTGCGGTTTTCTACCGCGGCATCCAGTTCAACGCGGTTGCCATCCACCTTGCCATCGGCCCCCACCACAAAGCCTCGCAAAGGCCGCACATTGATCGCTTGCCCGACCCAGGCACGGCCACGCTTCCATTCCCGGGTAGCGTCAGCCACTTTTACGCGCTCGGTCACGGTCTCGAACACCGCCGGCACTTCAATCAGTCGCTTGCTCGCCTCTTTCACCAGTACGCGCTCGGTGACGGTACGCAAGGTCGGCTTCACGGCCTCCAGGCGGGCGCTGGCTTCGGTACGCAGCACCTCCTCAGACACGGTGCGCAGCGGCAGCGCAATAGGCTCATAACGCAGCGACTCTGCCTTAACCAGTACCTGCTCGGTTTCGGTCTTGAAGGTGGCGGGCACCGCTTCAACACGGGTTGTTGCCGGGCGGTCCACCACGGTTTCTTCTGTTTCTGCGTAGGTCGCGGGAATCACGCGCAGCTCTTTGCGCTCGGGCGTGGCAATGACTTGCTCAGTCACCGTCTTGTAGGTGGCAGGCACCACTTCAACACGCGTGCTGGCAGGCTTGGTGACGACGGACTCCACCACCGTTTTGTACGTGGCGGGCACCGGTTCTTCGCGGAAGGTGGCGGGGCTCACAACCACCTCTTCGGTCACCGTTTTGTAAGTCGCTGGAATAGGAATCTGGCGCCGGGTTTCCGGCCTGACCAGTTCTTGCTCGGACACGGTCTTGTAGGTGGCGGGCACCACCTCATAGCGCTTGGTGGCCGGCACCTTGACCACCTGTTCGGTGCGCGTCTCAAAGCGCGCCGGAATCAACACGTTGGCGAAACACTCGGTCGCAGGCACCACCGACACCGGGGTTGAGTTGCCCACCGGGCGCGGCAGGTTGCGGCTGAAGTTGTTGTCGCATTGCTGCATGCTGGCACGAACCGGCGTGCCCTGGCGGTCGAAGTACACGTTCACCGACATCGCCGGGCTGTAGGGTACGTATTTGCCGATCAATTCCGGGCTCACGCCGTCGCGGCTGTTGCTGCGGCCCACGCCCACGTCGCAAGCGCCTTTGGCGTAGCCTGCTGCGTCGTAACCCAGGGCCGCGGCAGCTTGTTGCGCTGCCATCAGTTCGCTGAGTTTCATCACTTTCACGTCGGCCTCGCCTGCACGCTTGAGGGGCGGATGCTCGGTGAAGGGTTGGTAGTAACGGGCGCTGCCAGCGGCCACAGCGGCATCGCACTCAGCGGCGGTGTCGTAGCCCACATTGCCGTTGCGGTCGGTCACCATACCGGCCTGCGCCGTGGCCACCAACAGCAAGCCACCACCCAAAACGGCCATGCGCTTGACGCTCTGCAGATTCATCCCGTTGCTCATCACAAGTTCCCTTCAAAAACAGACAGATCAAACCGGTCTACATCGGTCCGCTTTCGTTTTGAATACCAAAGTACTTGAAGCGGCGACGTCCGGCCTGGATACTATGCCTTTGAAACTCTAGTGGATGCCTTGATGGCGAGCGTGCAACTGGAATGGATTGACTCATGTGTGCTCGACTGCACAGGCAGGGAGCCCCGTCGCAACACCACTCCGGACGTCCGTCACGTGCGCGTCAGAACGTCTTGCAGCCGCTTGGCGGCAGCGCTCACCGAGGTTTTAACGGCGAGCCGGCCAATTTTTCGGGTACCGAACGGCGCTGAAACGGCACCTGGTAAGCCCACACCGGCCGCCCGCGGTCTTGCAGTGCGGCGTTGGGCACCAGGCCTGGGGCCGGGAATTCCAAGCTCACCAGCCAGGCGCCGGGCTGGAGCTCTGCCGCCGCTTTTTCCACCGCACGGCCCATGCTCTCGGGCCGTTGAAACAGGTAAACCATCTGGTAAGGCGCCCAGTCGGCGCGCCATATGTCGCCCTGGCGCACCCGCGCCCAGGGGCAACGCAGCGCGCAGGCAGCCCGCAGTGGCCAGCTCCACTCCAGCCCGTGCAGCATGGCGCCGGGGTACACCTGGCGCAAGGCTTTCAGACCATCGCCCAGGCCGCAACCGGCTTCCAGCACCAGCGCGTTTGCGGGCAAGGGCACGCGCTGACCCAGCCCATCCAGCCCGTTGCGCGGGGTGGGAAACAGCGGCGCGTCGCGCCAGGCGTTTAGCGGGTAGATCAGCAACAACAGCGCCAATGGCAACAGCCAGTGCCAGGCGGCCAGGCTGGCCGCCCCGGACAGCGCCAGCGACAGCGGAAAACCCAGGCCCACCATCAGCCGGCGCCACCAGCTTCCAGCCAGCAGGCTGCCCGCGACCCCCAGCGCGCACGCCAGCAGCACCCCCACCAGCGCGCCCATGCCGAGCTGCCCGGCCAGTACAAAAACGCCCCACGCCGCCGCCCAGACCAGCAAAGCCGGCAGGGGCCACCAGCGCGCCAGGGTTGCCAGCATGGGAACGACCTTTCAGCGGTTGGCGGTTCGGCCCAGCCGCTCAATCAGGCCGTTGAGCTCGTCCAGCGAGCCAAAGTGGATGGCGATTTCACCCAGTTCTTCAAAGCGCCCATGGCGCTTCACGCGCTTTTTCACCCGCACCTCCACGTCGGCGGTCAGCAGGTCGGCCAGCTCTTCTTCCACCCGCTTGATGTCGCGCGACTTTTCTTTTTTCAGCTTCTGGGGCGCCAGCGCAAATTCGGCGCTGAGCTTCTTCACCAGACTCTCGGCCTCGCGCACCGACATTTTTTTGGCCGCAATCTGGTTGCCCGCTGTGATCTGGGTGGCCTTGTCCAGCGCCAGCAGCGCACGCGCGTGGCCCATATCCAGGTCGCCCGCCATGAGCATGGTCTGCACCGGGTCGGCCAGCTGCAACAGGCGCAGCAGGTTGCTGGCGGCGCTGCGCGAGCGGCCCACCGCCTGCGCGGCCTGTTCGTGAGTGAGTCCAAACTCTTTCACCAGGCGTTGCAAACCCTGGGCTTCTTCCAGCGGGTTGAGGTCTTCGCGCTGGATGTTCTCGATCAGCGCCATGGCCGCGGCGGCCTCGTTCGGCACATCTCGCACCAGCACCGGCACGCTGTCCAGCCCGGCCAACTTCGAGGCCCGGAAGCGGCGCTCGCCGGCGATGATCTCGTACTTGCCAGCGTTCGGGCCATCAGCCAGCTTGCGCACCAGAATGGGCTGCATGATGCCCTGCGCCTTGATGCTCTCGGCCAGCTCGTACAGTGCGCCCTCGTCCATGCGGGTGCGGGGCTGGTAAACGCCAGCCACCAGCTCGGTCAGCGGCAAGCTGCTTGGCGTGGCGTTGCGCTCGTTTTCCTGCGCGTCGGGCGAAGCGGCTTCCGCCACTTTGGGGCCCAGCAGGGCTTCAAGTCCACGGCCGAGGCCTTTGGGTTTTTTGGTGACCATGGTGTCCTTTTTATAGGTTCGTCAGTTCAAGCAGCATGGCATGCCCCTCGGGCCAGTCGCCCAGGCCCGATTCGGCGTTGATGTGGCCGCGTTCACCGAGGTCAATGAAGCGCGAACCCCAGCTGTCGGCGAGCGACTGCGCTTTGGCAAAATCGCAATACGGGTCGTTGCGGCTGCCCACCAGCACGCTGGGAAACGGCAGGCGCTGGCGCAGGATGGGCGACCAGCTGGGCAACACGCCGCGCAGTTCGTCGCGTTCGGCATCGCCCGGCGCCACCAGCAGCGCGCCTTGCACACGCGCGGTGCTATGCGAAACCTGTGCCCAGTCGGTGGTGAGGACGCAGCCCAGGCTGTGGGCGACGAGCACCACCGGCCCGTCTGTGGCGAGGATCACGTCTTCCAATCGCGCAATCCAGTCACCACGGCGCGGTCGCATCCAGTCGTGCTGGTCGACGCGGCGGTAGCCGTGCAAGGCTTCCCAGCGGCTTTGCCAGTGGTCTGGCCCGCTGTTTTGCCAGCCGGGCAAGATGAGGACGTTGTCAGGCTTCATGCCAGTGTTTCACGTGGAACGGTGAGCGCTCAAGGCGTGCCGCTGCGCTCGACCATTTCTTTGGCAAAGGCCACAAAGGCTTGACTGCCTTTGGCCGCCGGGTCAAACACCACACCCGGCAGGCCGTAGCTGGGCGCTTCGGCCAGGCGCACGTTGCGCGGTATCACGCTGTCAAACACCTTGTCGCCAAAGTGCGCCTTGAGCTGGTCGCTCACCTGCTGCTGCAAGGTGATGCGCGGGTCAAACATGACGCGCAGCAAACCAATGATTTGCAGGTCTTTGTTCAGGTTGGCGTGCACCTGCTTGATGGTGTTGACCAGATCGGTGAGACCTTCGAGCGCAAAGTACTCGCACTGCATGGGCACGATCACACCGTTGGCAGAGCACAGACCGTTGAGTGTGAGCATGGACAGCGAGGGCGGGCAGTCGATGAGCACGAAGTCGTAGTCGGCCTCCACCGCCGCCAACGCGGTCTTCAGCCGTTTTTCGCGCCGCTCCACATCCACCAACTCCACCTCGGCGCCGGCCAGTTCGCGGTTGGCGCCGAGCACGTCGTAGCCGCACTTTTCAGACTTGATGGCCGCTTCAGCCACCGACGCCGATTCGAGCAACACGTCGTACACCGACAGCGCCATGCTGCGCTTGTCCACGCCTGAGCCCATGGTGGCATTGCCCTGGGGGTCCAGGTCCACCATGAGCACGCGCTGCCCCACCTTGGCAAGCCCGGCCGCCAGGTTGACGGTGGTGGTGGTCTTGCCGACGCCACCCTTCTGGTTGGCAACGCAGAAAATTTTGGCCATGGGTGATTTCGGTAGTTGTAATTATTTGGAAATGGCCAGCTTGATGCCGAAGCCGATCAGGAAAACACCGGCGAGCTTTTCCAGCGTGCGCGCAATCACGGGGTTGGCCCGCATCCGCTCAGCCAGGAAATGGGTGAGCAACACAGCGGTCAGGCCATACAAGAAAGTGAGTACAGCCACGGTGGCCGCCATGGCGCCAAAGGTCACGAGGCCCTGGTGTCTGGCGGGGTCCACAAACAAAGGAAAAAACGCCATGTAAAACACAATGGCTTTGGGATTGAGCAGCGTGATGGTGAGCGCCTGTTGAAAGTACTGGCGCGGTCGGATGTTGAGCACGGGCTTGTCACCGGGCTTGGCGCTGATCATTTTCCAGCCCAGCCAGGCGAGGTAGGCGGCGCCCAGCCATTGCACCGCACTGAAAGCGGCTGGGTAAGCCACCAGCAGCGCGGCCACGCCCGCCACAGCCATCCACATCAGCACCTGGTCACCCGCGATGACGCCGAAGGTAGCCGCCAGGCCGCCGCGTATGCCGCCCTTGCTGGTGGAGGTGATGAGTGCCAGATTGCCAGGACCCGGAATGGCCAGAAACACCACAATGGCTGCGACAAATGCGCCGTAATCTGCAACGCCAAACATGAAAACCCCCAGAAGTAGAGGGGTGAGTTTACGTGAACGGGGCCAAGCAGCCGTGGGCCACGCGCCGGGGTGGCAACGCCCGCCTCAAGCCATTCAGGCGATCGGGCGCTCGCGCAGCCAAACGATGCAGCGCTCGGCGTCCAACCCGGGCACCTGCAAGGGTTCCACGTGAAACACTTCGGCCCATGGGGCCGCATTTTGCAAGTCCAGCAATTCATCGGCCGGGTGCTTGCCCTTCATGGCCATCCACACGGCACCAGGCTTCAGCGCCGGGCGAGACCACGACACAAAGTCCACCAGCGAAGCAAAGGCGCGCGAACACACCACATCAAAGCCACCGCCCTCCTCGGCTTTCAGGCTTTCCACCCGGGCATGCACGCCGCGCAGGTTGGGCAGCTTGAGGGTGGCAGCGGCCTGCTGAATGAACGCGGCTTTTTTACCCACCGTGTCTACACAGCTGACGTCGATGTGGGGACAGGTGATGGCGATCACCACACCAGGCAAACCACCGCCCGAGCCCACGTCGAGCAACTTGACAGACCGACCGGCCGTGTGGCGCAGCAGCGGCTGAATGGCCGACAGGCTGTCCAGCAGGTGGTGCGTCATCATCTCGGCCGGGTCGCGCACGGCGGTCAGGTTGTAGACCTTGTTCCACTTTTGTAGCAGAGCCAGGTAGTCCAGCAGCAGCGTCACCTGCGCTTCGGCCAGCGGCAACCCCAAGGCCTGCAAGCCTTTCAGCAACACATCGCGGTGAACGGGTGTACCTTCGCCCTGCGGGCTGAGGTGCGAGCTGGCTTGGGGGCGGCCCGGCGCTGCGCTCATGCCGACACTTCGCTTTCTGCAGGCAAGGTGGCAAAGCCCCGGAAGCCGCCTTTTTTCAGGTGAATCAGCAACAGCGAAATGCTGGCCGGCGTGATGCCCGATATGCGCGAGGCCTGCCCCAGCGTTTCGGGCCGGTGCTTGGCCAGCTTTTGCCGCGCCTCAAACGACAAAGCCGCCACCTGCATGTAATCCAAGTCGCCCGGCAGCGGCATGCCTTCGTGGAAGGCTGCGCGCTCCACCTCACTCTTCTGACGGTCGATGTAGCCCGAATACTTGGCCGCTATCTCCACCTGCTCCACCACAGGCTCCAGCAAATCGCCCAGCGTTACACGTGAAACATCAGGGCCGGCGTACTTGCCACCGTCCATGCCTGCCAGATCGGCGTAGCCCACACCGGGGCGGCGCAGCAGGTCAAA
Source organism: Hydrogenophaga sp. L99 (assembly GCF_058731905.1). Taxonomy (NCBI): domain Bacteria; kingdom Pseudomonadati; phylum Pseudomonadota; class Betaproteobacteria; order Burkholderiales; family Comamonadaceae; genus Hydrogenophaga; species Hydrogenophaga sp. L99. The sequence continues at coordinate 3,652,946 of NZ_CM178972.1, forward strand.
CAGGTTGTGTTCGTGCTCAATGGCCTTGCCCAGCACGCGCACGCTCTCTTCAGCCGGCAGGCTGCGGGGGTTCACCCAAGTCGCCTTCAAGCGCTCGGTTTCGCGCGCCACGGCGTCGCGCTTGCGGCTGAAAGCGTCCCAACGCGCATCGTCCACCAAGCCCATGCGGCGCCCGGCTTCTGTCAGGCGCATGTCGGCGTTGTCTTCGCGCAGCTGCAGGCGAAACTCGGCCCGGCTGGTGAACATGCGGTAAGGCTCGGTCACGCCCTGGGTCACAAGGTCGTCCACCAGCACACCCAGGTAAGCCTCGTCGCGCCGGGGCAGCCAGGGTGCTTCGCCCTTCACTTGCAGAGCCGCATTCAGCCCGGCAAACAGGCCTTGTGCGGCAGCTTCCTCGTAGCCGGTGGTGCCGTTGATCTGGCCGGCAAAAAACAAGCCCTGAATCTGCCGGGTTTCAAAACTGTTTTTGAGCGAGCGCGGGTCGAAGTAGTCGTACTCAATGGCGTAACCGGGCCGCAAAATGTGCGCATTTTCCAGGCCGGGCATGCTGCGCACCAACGCGTACTGAATGTCAAACGGCAGGCTGGTCGAGATGCCGTTGGGGTACACCTCGTGTGTGGTCAGGCCCTCGGGTTCCAGAAAAATCTGGTGGCTGTCCTTGTCGGCGAAGCGGTTGATCTTGTCCTCCACGCTCGGGCAGTAGCGCGGGCCCACGCCCTCAATCTTGCCGGTGAACATGGGACTGCGGTCAAAACCGCTGCGAATGATGTCGTGCGTGCGGGTGTTGGTGTGCGTGATCCAGCACGGCACCTGCTGCGGGTGCGCCACCGCGCCCCCCATGAAGCTGAACACGGGCACCGGCTTGTCGGCGTTCATGCCGCCCGGCACGCCGTCGCCGGGCTGCTCGGTGCATTTGCTGTAGTCGATGCTGCGGCCGTCCAGGCGGGGCGGCGTGCCGGTTTTGAGCCGCCCCTGGGGCAGCTTCAGCTCTTTCAAGCGGGCCGACAACGACACCGCCGGCGGGTCACCCGCGCGCCCGGCCGCGTAGTTGTTCAACCCCACATGAATCTTGCCATCCAGAAAGGTGCCCGCCGTGAGCACCACCGTGCGGCTGCGAAACTGGATACCCACCTGCGTCACGGCACCCACCACCCGGTCGCCCTCCACCATCAGGTCGTCCACGGCCTGCTGAAACAGCCACAGATTGGGCTGGTTTTCCAGCATGCGGCGAATGGCGGCCTTGTACAAAATGCGGTCGGCCTGGGCGCGCGTGGCACGCACCGCCGGGCCTTTGCTGCTGTTCAAAATACGAAACTGGATGCCGCCTTCGTCCGTGGCCAGCGCCATGGCGCCGCCCAGCGCGTCCACTTCTTTCACCAAATGGCCTTTGCCAATGCCGCCAATGCTGGGGTTGCAGCTCATCTGCCCCAGTGTTTCGATGTTGTGGGTGAGCAGCAGCGTGGTGCAGCCCATGCGGGCAGCCGCCAGCGCGGCCTCGGTGCCAGCATGGCCACCGCCCACAACAATGACATCAAATTCCTGGGGGTACAACATAAATGGGGCTCCGGGGCTCCGCCAAAGGGCGGCGCCCAACAATGCAAAAGAGAGGGTGTTTCACGTGAAACAGCTGCCAGGCGCGGTGGCGCTCGCGCGCCGGTGCCCGATGGACACCCGCAAGGCAGGCGCCAATTCTCCCATCTTTGTCCTCAAGGCGCCTGCTCCAGCCACCAGCGTGCACCACCGGGTGCGCCACAATGGAGGCATGACCACACCCATCCCCCTCCTCGTATTCGCGGGCAGCACACGTGCCCAGTCTTACAACCGCCAGCTCGCAGCGACCGCTGCCGACATGGCCCAAGCCGAAGGCGCGCAGGTGACGCGGCTGGACCTGGCCGACTTTGACGTGCCGATGTACAACGCCGACCTGGAAGCCAAGGGCACGCCCCGCGACGCGGTGCGCCTGAAAGAAATCTTCCACGCGCACCCCGCCTGGCTGGTCGCCGCACCCGAATACAACGGCAGCATGACGGCGCTGCTGAAGAACACCATTGACTGGGTGTCCAGCCCCATCAAGGGCGACCCCGATTGGGGCCAGGGCACCAAAGCTTTTGCCGGCAAGGTGGTGGGCTTACTCAGCGCCTCGCCCGGCGCACTGGGCGGCCTGCGTGGCCTGGCACATCTGACGCCGGTGTTGATGAACCTGCAGTGCTGGGTGGCGCCCAAGCAGTTCGCCCTGCCCAAGGCCTTTGAGGCGTTTGACCCCAACGGTCAACTCTCGCTCGAATCGAACCGCACCGCCCTGCACGGGGTGGTGGACCAGGTGCTGTGGGCGGCCCGGAAATTTCAGGCTTGAACTGCCGCCCCGGCTGCGCGGCGTGCTGCATCGCACCGTCCATCAGCAGCCCCATGCCCGGTTTACCGGCGGGCAAACCAGCCGGTGTGCCCTGCCCTCACCTGGATGAAGCGCTGCGCTGCAAGCTGTTTGGCCTGCCTGAACGGCCAACAGTCTGCGGTTCGCTGCAACCCAGCGCAGAGATGTGCGGCGATAACCGGGAACAGGCCATGCGGTTTCTGAGCCGATTAGAAAACGCTACCCGCCCATGAAAAAAGGCCCGCTTATGCGGGCCTTTTTTAGCCGCCAACAACTTCCCCGGAGCAGGTGTCTGAACCTAGACGCACCGCGGAACTGGCTCCGCCAGGCCGCTGGTGCGGTCCCCCTCGAGGGAAGCCGCGCAGCGGCGCAGGGGGGGGATTACTGTTTAACGGCTTCCACCTGCAGCACCAGACGCACGTTTTTCGGGAAACCCCAGTCCACGCCGTAGTTCACACCAAACGCGGTGCGGTCGATGGTCGCTTCGAAGTCGCCACCACACACTTCGCGCTTGAGCATGGGGCTCTCGAAGCAGTTGAACTGGTTGGCCTTGAGCGTCACCGGTTGGGTCTTGCCCAGCAGGGTCAGGTTGCCATCCACAGAGCTGACCTTGTCACCATTGAAATGGAACTTGGTGGACACGAACTGGGCCTTGGGAAATTTCTCAGCGTTCAGGATGTCCGCGCTCTGCAGGTGCTTGTCAAAGCCGGCCGTGCCGGTGTTGACCGATGCCACATCAAAGGAGATGTCCACGGAACCGGTCTTGGCGGCCTTGTCAAACGAGATCTTGCCTTCTTTTTTGTCGAAACGGCCGCGGTTCACGCTGGCGCCAAAGTGGCCGATCTCGAACGTGGCAAAGGTGTGCGTCGGGTCGATCGCGTAGTCGGCGGCGAAAACGCCGGTGGACAAGGTGGCGGCTGCGGCCAGCAAGGTCAGGGATTTGCGCATGGGTGAACTCCTAGGTGGGGTTGGGGGTGAAAAAAACAAAAAATGGATCAGAGCTTGGGCACACCGGTCAGGGCGATCTTGAATTTGACTTGCACTTCGTCGGCCACCATCGAGGTGTCGGCCCACTCTTTTTCGCCAATGCGGAAGGCCAGGCGCTTGATGGGGAAGGCGCCAGTGGCGGTGGTGGTGGCGCCGTTCTGGGCCAGCGTCACGGGCACGACCACGTCGCTGCTCAGGCCTTTGATGCTCAGCTTGCCAGTGACTTCAAATTTGCTGGCATCGAGCCGCTTGATGCTGCTGGACTGGAATGTGGCTTTGGGGAAGGCGGCCACGTTGAACCAGGTGGCCTTGGGCAATTCGGCGTTGGCTTCGCGGCTGATGTCGGCGCTGCCCGTGTCCACCGTGAAAGCGATCTGGCTGGTGGCCAGCTTGGCGGGGTCAAACGCCACCTGGGCGCTGAAGGTCTTGAACTTGCCTTCGACCGGCACGCCCATCTGGCGGCTCACGAAAGAGACTTCGCTTTGCGCAGGGACCAGGGCCTGTTGGGCCTGGGCAACCAGCGGGGAAAGGGCTGCGGCGGCCAGCGCCAAAGATACAAAAGACAGTTTCATGGAAGGACTCCCGGGAAAATTCAACGGCGGCCAAAGGCCATGCGCCGGATCAGACCATCGCGGTCAACAAAGTGGTGTTTAAGCGCGCCAGCCACATGCAGTAACACCAGCACCGCCATGGCGTAAGCCGAAAACTTGTGCAGCGGCTTTAGCACATCGGCCAGGCCTTCGCTCACCGGCACAAAGTCGGGCAACTGCACCAGACCCAACCACACGATGGGAAAGCCCTCGGCCGAACTGTAGGCCCAGCCAAGCAACGGCACCGCAAAAAACAGCACATACAAACCGAAGTGGGTGGCGTGGTGCGCCATGCGCTGCCAGGCAGGCATGGCCATTTCAATAGCCACCGGCAAAGCGGGCGGGCGGTGCGTGAGGCGCCAGAGCAACCGCACGAACGACAACGTCAACACCGTCACCCCGGCCCACTTGTGCCAGCTGTAAAACTGCAAGCGCTGGGGCGAGAACGGCAGATCGGCCATGTACAGACCGAGCGAAAAAATAGCGATCAGCGCCACGCCCAGCAACCAGTGCAGAGCCACGGCCACAGGGTGGTAACGAGAGACGAACGCTTTAGACATACACGCAGTTTAGGCAATCGCCTGTTCCCGCTGCGTCAAAGCGCTTGAAGCCTAAGTTCAAAATATTTGAACGAACTAAGCCAAGCCATTCGAATCCGGGACGCGATCAGACTCCTACAATGCGCCCATGCCCGACACCGATGCCCTGAGCCTGCTGACGCTGTACCCCGCCATGGGTTCGCTGCCGGAACTGCTCCCCCGGCTGAACCTGGTGCGGGTACCCGCCGGCACGCCCCTGTTTCGGGAACACGACACCTGCCAGGGCTTTCCCATGGTGCTGCAAGGCGAGGTCCGCGTGTCGCGCAGCGCCGCCAATGGGCGAGAGCTGGAACTGTACCGCGTGCTGCCCGGCGAGATGTGCCTGGTGTCTTCCGCCGGGCTGTTTGCGGACCAGCCCCTCACCGCCCACGGCGTGACCACCACCGACACCACCCTGACCCTGCTGTCTCCGCCCGACTTCCAGGTGGCCATGGCCGACGCGGGTTTTCGCAACTTTGTGCTCGGCCTGTTTGCATTGCGCATGGCCGACCTGACCAGCCTGATCGAGGCCGTGGCCTTCCAGCGGCTCGACAGCCGCCTGGCGGCCACCTTGCTCGGCCACGGCCAGCAGGTGCGCGCCACCCACCAGGCGCTGGCCGACGAGCTGGGCACGGTGCGCGAAATCGTCACCCGGCTGCTCCACCGCTTCGAGCGCGACGGCCTCGTTGAACTCTCGCGCGAGTGCATCACCATTTGCGACAGCGCGGCCTTGCGCAATCTGGCGGCCCTGCAAACACGCTGAGCGACCGGTGAACGACCGGTGAACGCTTTGTGACGCAGGTCACATACCCGCTGCCAGCAACCCGGTTCAATAGCGCCACCCCCCAACATGGTTTGTGAGCCGCCCTCGGCGGCCGCCACGTTGGACCGGTTCTTTTGTTTTCAGCCTTCCCAGGAGCACTTTCATGACCAAAAACGTTGGCGGCATCGACCGCACCATCCGCATCGTCGTCGGCCTGGCCCTCATAGCCGCAGCAGCCACCGGCAGCGTGGGCCTGTGGGGTTACGTGGGCGTGGTGCCCTTGCTCACCGGCCTGATGGGCTGGTGCCCGCCTTACGCGCTGCTGGGGTTCAACACATGTAAGCGCTAACCCCCGCGGCGCCTTCGGCGCCACCCCCCACGGGGGCGATGCCTGCGGCCTGGCGAAGCCAGTTCCGCGGCATCCTGGGTTTGAAAGCCGTCGCACCGGACAGCGCGTGGGGTCGCTGCCGAATCGTCACATGTCCATCGTGCGACAGCAGCACTGGCCTGTGCGCGCCACCATGTCGCCCATTGCCGCGCACCCCGCTGCGGCGCAGGAGACACGGCATGCTCAACATTCCCTCACTGAAAGACGCGGTCAGCGCCGAAGAATGGGCGCTGCGCTGCGACCTTGCAGCCTGCTACCGGCTGGTGGCCGCCTACGGCTGGAGCGATCTGGTGTTCACCCACATCAGCGCCAAGCTGCCCGACAGCGTCACCGGCGGCGAGCACCAGTTCCTCATCAACCCCTACGGGCTGATGTTTGACGAAATCACCGCCAGCAGCCTGGTCAAGGTCGACATGGCCTGCAACAAGCTCATCGACAGCCCGTTCCCGGTCAACCCGGCCGGGTTTGTGATTCACAGCGCGGTGCACGAAGCCCGCCCCGAAGCCGGCTGCGTGCTGCACACCCACACGCGCGCCGGCGTGGGTGTGAGCGCCCAAAAGGGTGGCATCCTGCCCATCAGCCAGCAGAGCACCTTCGTACTGGCCTCGCTGGCGTACCACGACTACGAAGGCGTGGCCTTCCGCCCCGACGAGAAGCCACGCCTGCAGGCCGATCTGGGTACAGCCAACTTTCTGGTGCTGCGCAACCACGGCCTGCTGACGGTTGGCCGCACGATCGCCGACGCTTTTCTGTCAATGTACACGCTGGAAAACACCTGCCGCATCCAGGTCGATGCGCAGGCCGGCGGTGGCGAACTGACCCAGGTGCACCCGGCCATCCTGGCGGGCATGGCAGACGTGATGCGCGTGGCCACCGCAGGCCAGGGCGCGCAACTCGCCTGGCCCGCGCTGCTGCGCAAAGCCGAGCGGCTGGACCCGGGCTACAAAACCTGAATCAGGGCGCCCCGGCAGGCGCAGACTGCTGCACAAATGCGGCCATGCCGTCGAGCACGGTGCGCAAGCGCACCAGCTCGCGCGAACCGTCCAGCCGGCTCGACCAGGCCGCCACCCGCGACACGAGCCGCAAGCGCGGCAACAGCCGCCGCAAAAAGCCCGACAAATCGGGCGCAGGGTGCACCGCCCCCCCGGCCGGTGCGCTGGCCCGGTCGTAGGCGTTGAGCACGGCCAACACGGCTTGCGGGCCCAGGGCGTCCAGATGGCGGGCCAATGACAGCACCAGCTGCAAGGCGTCGTACACCTGCACCGTGGCCAGCGGCAGGCCCGGTTGCAAACGTTCCTCGAAATCCAGCCGGGCGAAATGCTGCCCGTCCCAGGTCAGGTTGCGCACCTGAGCGCCGCCGTGCCACTGGCCCCGCGCGTGAAAGCCGGCCAAATCGGCGCTGGCCGCACACATCAGCGCCAGGCGTTCGCCCTCGGGGGTGCGGTGCAGCACATGGTCCAGCGTCGGTCCGATGTCACCGGTTTCCAGCGTGTACCCATCAAAAGCCAGCACCGGTGGCACCCTTTCGCCAGCAGCGGCCAGGGCTTGCAGGCGCTCATGCTCAAACGCCAGCAACACCGATCCGTCCACCTGGCGCACCGAGCGCCACGGCACCGCCACCCCCACAAAGTGGGCAAACAACCAGATGCCCAACGACTGGGCAGCGCTGCGCAGCGGCCGGTCGGCGGTTTTGGTCCAGGTTTGGGTGGGTTGGGTCGGGCTCAAGGGGTGGATTATGGCGAAACCGCACACACCACCGTCCAGAGACACGGTTCCGCCTCAGAACCTCTTAGGCCGCGTCCGCATAGCGCTCCAGCTCCCACCCGCTCACGTGCTGGCTCCAGGCGTCCCACTCGGCCTGCTTGATGGCCAGAAACTGATCGCAGAAAGCTGAGCCCACCGCCTCGTGCAAGGCGGCGTCCTGCCGAAGGGCCTCCAGCGCAGCGCACAGGTCGCGGGGCAAGCGGGCCGGCATGGCGTCGCCGCGTGCCTGGCGCTGGTAAAGATCTTCGTTGCAAGGCTCTACCGCGGGCAGCCCTTGGTCGATACCCGACAGCCCGGCGGCCAGCGTGCCCGCCAGCGCCGCGTACACGTTGCACGACGGGTCGGGCAGGCGCCATTCCAGCCGGTTGGCCACGGTACGCACGAGGCAGGTGCGGTTGTTGTCACCCAGGGTTTTCCACACCGGCGACCAGGTGGTACCCGAGGCACTTTGGCTGCTGGCCAGGCGTTTGTAGCTGTTGACGGTGGGTGCACACAGCGCCGCCAGCGCATCGGCATGGTGCAGCAGGCCAGCAGCAAACTGGTGGCCCAGCGCGCTCAGACCCAGCGCCCCGCCAGGGTCGGCCATCACGGCCACACCTTGTGCATCGGTGAGGCTCAGGTGAAAGTGCAGGCCGCTGCCGGGCGCGTGCGCCAGCGGCTTGGGCATGGTGGAAAACGTGAGGCCGTGCTGCTGCGCCACCGTGTGTGCGGTCAGCTTGAACAGCTGGTAGCGGTCGGCGGCGGCCAGAGCGTCGTCAAACCGGTAGTTGATCTCGTACTGACCACAGGCGTCTTCGTGGTCCATCTGCTGCAACTCAAACCCGAGCGCACCCAGGTGGCGCCGCATGTCATCCAGGAAACCCAGGTTGCGGCCGATGGCGGCCAGGTCGTACGACGGTTTGGCGTGCCGGTCCGCTGTATCGCCCACCTGCCAGGCGCCGTCGGGCCCGCGCTTGAGCAAAAAAAACTCCGGCTCAATGCCCACCCACAGCGTCAGACCTCGCGCTTGCAGACGTGCCACCTGCCGCTTCAGCAACTGGCGCGAACAGGTCTCCAGCGCCTCGCCGCCCGCAAAACCGTCGCACACGGCGTGCGCCACGCCGGGCATGAAGGGCAATGGCCGCAAAGACGCCGGCACCACCCGCCCAAAATACTCGCTGCGTGCGCCCATGCGTGGCAGGCCTGTGCCCCAGATACTGGGGCCAGCGAAACCTGCGCCCACCTGCACCACGTCAGGCAGCGCAGCCAGGGGTACCAGCTTGCCTTTGGGCGCACCGTGCAGGTCGGTGAAGGTGGTCAAAATGGAATGGATGCCTTGCGCCTGCAAAGCGCCCATACGCTCGGCAAGGCTGGTGCTTGCGCCTGGTTCCAGCCTCACGCATTCACCCCATCACCTCGGCCATGGCCGCGTCCAGCACACCCAGGCCTTCGGCAAACACGGTGTCTTCGATCGTCAGCGGGAACAGGTAGCGGATCACGTTGCCGTACACGCCGCAAGTCAACAGCAGCAGACCGCGTTTCAACGCAGCGGCTTGCACCCGTTTGGTCAGGTCGGCATCGGGGGCGCCGTGGGCATCCACAAATTCACACGCCACCATGGCGCCCAGGCCGCGCACGTCGCCCATGCGCGGGTACTTCGCCTGGGCTGCCTTCAGGTGCGCCAGCAGGCGGTCGCCCAGCAGCTGGGCACGCTCGGGCAGTTTTTCTTCAGCCATCACGTCCAGCACCGCCAGCGCGGCCGCAATGGCCAGCGGGTTGCCGGCATACGTGCCACCCAGACCACCCGGGGCCGGGCCGTCCATGATGGCCTTGCGGCCCGACACGGCCGACAACGTGGTGCCGCCCGCCATGCTCTTGGCCATGGTGATCAGATCGGGCTTGGCACCGTAGTGCTCCATGGCAAACATCTTGCCGGTACGGGCAAAACCGGTTTGCACCTCGTCGGCAATCAGCAAAATGCCGTGCTGGTCGCACAGCTCGCGCAGCCACTTCACGGCGGCTGGCTGAATGGGGTTGAAACCGCCCTCGCCCTGCACCGGCTCGAAGATGATGGCCGCCACCCGGCTGGGCTCAATGTCGCACTTGAAGAGCTGCTCCATCGCGTGTTTGGTGTCGTCCAGCGACGCACAGTGGCACGGAAACGGCACGTGGTAAATCTCGGGCGGAAACGGGCCAAAGCCCGCCTTGTAGGGTTGCACCTTGCCGGTCATGGCCACGGCAAACAGGCTGCGGCCGTGAAAGGCTGCGCCAAAGGCGATGACGCCACTGCGCCCGGTGCTGCTGCGCGCAATCTTGATGGCGTTTTCCACCGCCTCGGCGCCGGTGGAAAAGAAGGCCGTCTTGGCCGGACCTTCAATGGGCACGATCGCGTTGATGCGCTCGGCCAGCTGCACGTATTCGGTGTAGGGCACCACCTGGTAACAACTGTGCGTGAAGCGCTGCAGCTGCGCCGCAATGGCCGCCTGCACCTTGGGGTGCACATGCCCGGTGTTGAGCACCGCGATACCGCCCGCAAAGTCAATGAAACGCCGGCCCTCAATGTCCCAGAACTCGGCGTTCTTGGCGCGGTCGATGAAGAAGTCACCCATCACGCCCACGCCACGCGGCGTGGCGTCAAGCCGGCGCTGGTGCCAGGCGGCGTTAGTGTGGGGCGCGTTCAGGTTTTCAGGTTTCTGCGGTGCGTTCATGGGGGTCTCCTTCAAATACAAACATGGCGGCGCGAGCTGTCTTTTTCGAGGGCACCGCGGAACGGGCTTTGCCCGGCCGCCAGTGCCGCCCCCCTCCGGGGGGTGACGCGAAGCGGTACGGGGGGTGTTTTCTAGACCGGGCTATCAATCCTGATCCACGTCGTCTTCGTTTCTGTGTACTTGTCAAACGCGTGCAGCGACTTGTCTCGCCCCACGCCGCTCTGCTTGAAGCCGCCAAACGGCACGGTGATGTCGTCTTCGTCGTACTGGTTCACATGCACCGTGCCGGCGCGCAGCGCGCGGGCCACGCCGTGGGCTTTGTTGATGTCGCTGGTCCACACGGCCGCTTGCAGGCCGTAGATGCTGTTGTTGGCTTCGCGCACCACGCTGGCCGCATCGGTAAAGCCCAGCACCGACAGCACCGGGCCAAAAATCTCTTCGCGCGCAATCGTCATCTGCGGCGTCACGCCGTCAAAAATGGTGGGCTGCACATAACAACCGCCCGCCACGGGCGCCGCCAGCGAGCCACCAGCGATCAGCTTGGCGCCTTCGCTCTGGCCCAGGCCGATGTAGCGCATCACGTTGTCCAGCTGCACCTGGTCCACGATGGCGCCCATGACGGTGCCTTTGTCCAGCGGGTTGCCCGGCTGGTAGTTGGGCACCAGCTTCAGCGCCTTTTCCAAAAACGCGTCTTTGATGCTTTCTTCCACAAACAGGCGCGAGGGTGCGTTGCAGCTCTCGCCTTGGTTGAAAAAGATGCTGCCCACAGCGGCCTCCACCGCACGGTCCAGGTCGGGGCAGTCGGCAAACACGATGTTGGGCGACTTGCCGCCCAGCTCGGTCCAGGCGCGTTTCAGGTTGCTCTGCCCGGCCATCACGTGAATCTGCTTGCCCACGCGGGTGCTGCCGGTGAAGGCGATGCAGTCCACGTCCATGTGCAGCGCGAGCGGGCTGCCAGCCTCGGGGCCGTAGCCCGGCACCACGTTGAACACACCGGGCGGAATGCCGGCGGCCAGTGCCAGCTCGGCCAGGCGCAGGGCGGTGAGCGGGCTCTTTTCAGACGGCTTGAGCACCACCGAATTGCCCGCCGCCAACGCGGGCGCGATCTTCCAGGCGGCCATGATCATGGGGTAATTCCACGGCACGATGACGCCCACCACGCCCACCGGCTCGCGCGTGATCAGCGCCAGCGCGCTGCGGCCCGTGGGTGCAATTTCGTCGTACACCTTGTCCACCGCCTCGCCATACCAGCGGATGCAGTTGGCCGCGCTGTTCACGTCCACGCTCTTGGCGTACTTGATGGGCTTGCCCATGTCCAGCGTTTCCATCAGCGCCAGCTCATCGGCGTGTGCCAGCAACTGGTCGGCAAACTTGATCATGATGCGCTTGCGCTGCGCCGGCGCCATGCCGCTCCAGCGGCGCGACTCAAACCCCGCCCGGCCCGCCGCCACCGCAGCGTCAATGTCGGCCTGGCCGCAACGGGCCACGGTGGTCAGCAGCCGGCCATCCACTGGCGAGAGGCAGTCAAAGGTCTGGCCGTCCAGCGCGGCCACGCGCTCGCCATTGATAACGGCGCGGCCGTCGAACGTCTGGGCAGGTGTGGTGTCGGTCATGGGCTTGGGTCCAAGGGTCGGAAAACTCCGCAATGGCACCATGCTACGCCGGATTCAAGCCCTTTGGCCCATCCACTTTGCACGCAGATCAACCATCCAGTCGGCACCGGTTGGAAGCCAGCGGGCCACCGCGCAAGGCCCTATTGCGGCGACAGCGCCACCAACTCGGCCCGGGTTGCAGCCGCAATTTCGCGGTCGCGCCGACGCGTGGCCCGGGCCACCCACACCGCGTAGGCCACGATCACCACCGTCACGGTGGCGATCAGCAGCGTGGCGGCGGCGTAAATGGTGGGGTTGATACCGCGCCGGGCGTAGCCAAATATCACCTGCGGCAGCGTGTTCACCCCGGGGCCGGACAGAAATTCAGCAATCACCACGTCGTCAAAACTGAGCGTGAAGGCCAGCAGAAACGCCGCCAGGATGGCCTGAAAAATATTCGGCAGGGTGACCAGGAAAAACACCTGCATGGGCCGTGCGCCCAGGTCCATGGCGGCTTCTTCGATGCTGCGGTTCATCTCCAGCAAACGGCTCTGGATCACCACCATGCCGTAGGCCATGCCCAGCAGCGTGTGGCCCACAATGATGGTTCCCATGCCACGCTGCGGGAAGCCGAAGAAGTTTTGTGTGCCCACAAATAGCAACAACAGCGACAGGCCGATGATCACCTCGGGCATCACCAGCGGCGCGTTGACCATGCCGGAGAAAACGGTGCGCCCCAGAAAGCGCCGGTACCGTACCAGCACAAAGGCCGCAAACGTGGCCAGCACGGCAGAGAGCAAACCGGTCACCGTCGCGATCTTGAGCGACAGCCAGAAGCCCTCAACAATTTTGGTGTCGCGGGTGAGCGCTTCGTACCAGCGCAGCGAAAAGCCGGTAAAGCGCGCGTCCTGCCGGGTGCTGTTGAACGAAAACACGATCATGAACAGCAACGGCAGGTAAAGAAAGGCGAACACCATCGCCAGCCAGAACTTGCCAAAGTGTTTTTCGAGCAGCTGTTTCATGCCTTGGCTCCTTCACTTTTTTCACCGGTGTAGTGGTAATAAATGGCCAGCGGAATCACGATCAGCGCAATCATCACCACCGCCAGCGCGGTGGCCTTGGGCCAGTCGTTGGCGGTGAACATTTCGTCCCACACCACGCGCCCGATCATCAGGTTTTCAGGCCCGCCCAGCAGCGACGGAATGACGAACTCGCCCACACAGGGAATGAACACCAGCATGAAGCCGGCAATGATGCCGGCCTTGGACAGCGGCACGGTGATGAGCCAAAACGCCTTGAACGGTGAGGCGCCCAGGTCGTAGGCGGCCTCGAGCAGGCGAAAGTCCATCTTCACCAGGTTGGCGTACAGCGGCAAGATCATGAACGGCAGGTACACATAGGTCATGCCCACCAGCATTGAGACGTTGGTGTAAAGCATCTGCATGGGCTCGTCGATGACCCCGATGCTCATCAAAAAGCGGTTGATCACACCCTGGTCCGCCAGCAGGCCCTTCCAGGCGTACACGCGCAGCAAAAACGAGGTCCAGAACGGCAGCATCACCATCAGCAGCAGCGCCGGGCGCACGCTCTCGGGCGCGCGCGCAATGAAATATGCAAACGGATAGCCGATCAACAGACACAGCAGCGCGGTGCTCAGCGCGTACAAGATGGAGCGCAGGTAGGCATCGATGTACAGCGTCTTGAACAGCGGCGCACCCTCTTCCGTGCGGAAGATCGACAGGTAGTTCTCGTACTTCAGCCGCAACACACCGGCCTCGCTGTCCCAGATGGGCTTGAACGGGCTGATGTCGCCGCCCATGTCCACAAAGCTGATGTAGAGCAGGATCAGGAACGGCAGAAAGAAGAAGAGGATCAGCCAGCCATACGGCACGCCAATCACGAAGCGCCTGCCGGGCATGGGGAGCGATGAAACAGCCATCAAGAACCTCCAGAAACTACAAACCTTGGGGAACGGGCCATCCGAACCCGGAACGCCGCGGAACCGCCCTTCGACACGCTCAGGACGGGCCGCCCGCGTTGCCCTACTCTGGGGGGTGACGCGAAGCGGCGCGGGGGAGACTGATCACGGTCAGTCCCTCAAGACCACCCCGGCCCGGTCACCCCACCAGAAATAAACCTCGTCTTCCCAGGTGATGTCCGACAGGTCCTGGCGCGAGGTGTTGGCCTCGGTGATTTTCACTTTCGAGCCGTCGCTGGCTTGCACGATGTAGGTGCTGTAAGAACCCAGGTAACCAATTTCCTTCACCCGACCCTTGAACAGGTTGGGGCCCACGTCGGTCGGCATGATCTTGCTGATCTCGATCTTTTCGGGCCGCACCGCCACCGCCACGGGCATGTCCAGGGTGCCGCTGATGCCGTGGCCCACATGCATCAGGCCCAAGGCTGTCGCGACCGCGCAGTGGTCGGGCTCGTCCACGCTGAGCTTGCCCGCAAACAGGTTCACGTTGCCAATGAAGTCGGCCACAAACCTGTTGCGCGGGTGCTCATAAATCTCTTCCGGCGTGCCCACCTGCAGCACGCGGCCCTTGCTCATGATGGCAATACGCCCAGCCATGGTCATGGCCTCTTCCTGGTCGTGCGTCACCATCACCACCGTCACGCCCACGCTCTCGATGATGTTGACCAGCTCGAACTGCGTCTGCTCGCGCAGCTTCTTGTCGAGCGCGCCCAGCGGTTCGTCCAGCAGCAGCAGTTTGGGCTTCTTGGCCAGACTGCGCGCCAGCGCCACGCGCTGCTGCTGGCCGCCCGAGAGCTGGTGCGGCTTGCGCTTGGCGTAGGGCGTGAGCTGCACCAGGCCCAGCATCTCATCGGTGCGTTGCTGCACCTCGGCCTTGGGCAGGCCCTCGCGCTTGAGGCCAAAGGCCACGTTTTCCCAGATGTTCAGGTGCGGAAACAACGCGTAGCTCTGGAACATCATGTTCACCGGGCGGTCGTAAGGCGGCATGGCCGCCACGTCCTGCCCGCCCAGCAAAATGCGCCCCGACGTGGGTTTCTCGAAGCCGGCCAGCATGCGCAGCAGGGTGGACTTGCCGCAGCCCGAACTGCCCAGCAGGGCAAAAATCTCACCTTTGCCGATGGAAAGTGACACCTCGTCCACCGCAACCGCCTCGTCAAACCGTTTGACCAGCTTTTCGGTCACCAGATAGCCCGTTGTGTCTGTCATCGCTCGTTCCATCTTCTTGTGATCAAGCCAAAAAAAGGGCCGCTCAACCGCAACGGAAGAACAGCCCTTGGCGCAAACGGCAGCTTATTTGCCGCGCTTGAACGCGTTGTAGGTGTCGTTCAGCACACCACCGATTTCGTTGGAGAAGCCCCCGGTGGGAATCAGGCGGGCCGTGTCTTCGTCCGACAGGAAAATGGTCTTGTTGCCCTTGACTTCGTCCTTGATCATGGGCAGCGCAGCCTTGTTGCCGGTGGGATAGTTCATCTCGTTGGCCATGGCCGCACCGTTTTCGGCACGCAGGTAGAAGTCCATGAAGGCATGAGCGTTGTTCGGGTGCTTGGCGTCTTTCGGAATCGCCATGGTGTCAATGAACACCAGGCCACCGCCAGTGGGCAGCAGTGGCACGATCTCGTCCTTGCCCCCGGTTTCTTTCACACGGTCGGCGGCGATGTTGATGTCGCCCGACCAGCCGATGAAGGCGCAGCCCTTGCCACCCGCAATGTCGTCGATCATGGTGCTGGAGAACAGGCGCACGTCCTTGCGCACCTTGGCCAGCATGGCGCCGGCTGCCTTGAAGTCCTCGGCGTTTTCGCTGTACGCCGGCTTGCCCACGTAGTGCAGCGCCACCGGCAAGATCTCGCTGGGCGAGTCCAGGTAGATGATGCCGCAGCTTTTGAGCTTGCTGGAGTACTCGGGCTTGAACACCAGATCCCAGGCGTTTTCAGGCATGGGCATGTCACCCAGCGCCTTCTCCACTTTCTGCTTGTTGATGCCCACGGTGGTGAAACCCCAGGCCCAGGGCACAAAGTGCTTGTTGCCCGGGTCGACACCCGCGATCTTTGCCATGAACTCGGGATCGAGGTTGGCGTAATTGGGCACCTTGTTGCGGTCGATCTCCTGGTACAGGCCGCCGTCGATCTGCTTCTTGCCGAAACCGGCGGTGGGCACCACGATGTCGTAACCCGAATTGCCGGCCACCAGTTTGGCGTGGAGCGCTTCGTTGTTTTCAAACGTGTCGTAGTTCACCTTGATACCGGTTTCCTTCTCAAAGTCGGCAATCAGGGTTTCGGTGATGTAGTCGGGCCAGTTGTAGATGTTCAAGACCTTTTCATCGTCCAGCACCGGGCCGGCAGGTGCTGCGGGCGCTGCGGCCACAGGTGCCGCAGGGGCCACGACGGGCTCTTCCTTTTTGCCGCAGGCGGCGAGCAAAACGGCCGTGATGGCCAGTGCGAGAACATGCTTTTTCATGGTGAAGAACACTCCAGAAAGGGTTGAATGCAAGCCGAAGATTCGGGTGTGACACCGGAACCCGTGCAGGCCTACAAGGAAAGCAACAAACGGACCCGAAGACGCCCCAAAAGAGGGATTCAGTCACTGTATCAAAAAATCGCTTCAGGACAGCAGGCCCGCAGAGCGCAAATCGGCCAGCGTAGCGTCCAGGCACAGGCGAATCAGCGCCATCATGTCGTCGATCTGGGCGCGCGTCATCACCAGCGGCGGCGCAATGATCATGCGGTCACCCACCGCGCGCATGATCAGCCCGTTCTTGAAGCAATGGCCGCGGCAGATCATGCCCACACCCAGCTCTTCGTCAAACATGGCCTTGGTGGCCTTGTCTTTCACCAGCACCAGCCCGGCCACGAAACCGCAGGTTTCGGCCTCGGCCACCAGCGGGTGCTGGTTGAGCTCGGCAAAGCGCTCGGCCAGGTAGGGGCCCACGTCGTCGCGCACGCGGGACACCAGGTTGTCGCGCTCCATCAGTTCAATGTTGGCCAGCGCCACCGCGCAGGCCACCGGGTGGCCGCTGTAGGTGTAGCCGTGGTTGAACTCGCCGCCCTGCTCGATCAGCACCTTGGCCACGCGGTCGCCCACCATCACGCCGCCCAGCGGGATGTAGCCGCTCGTCACGCCCTTGGCGAAGGTCACCAGGTCGGGGCGGTAGCCAAACTTTTCATAGGCAAACCAGTGGCCCAGGCGGCCAAAGGCACAGATCACTTCGTCCGAAATCAGCAAGATGCCGTACTGGTCCACGATGCGCTGGATCTCGGGCCAGTAGGTGTCGGGCGGAATGATCACGCCGCCCGCACCCTGCACCGGCTCGGCGATGAAGGCGGCCACCTTGTCAGCACCCACTTCCAGAATTTTTGCCTCCAGCCAGCCCGCGGCACGGCGGCCAAAGTCGGCACGGCTTTCGCCCGGCAGCGCGTTTTCCAGAAAGTAGGGCTGCTCAATGTGCGTGATGTTGGGAATGGGCAGGTCGCCCTGCGCGTGCATGCCACTCATGCCGCCCAGTGAAGCGCCCGCCATGGTGCTGCCGTGGTACGCGTTCTGGCGGCTGATGATCACCTTGCGCTGCGGCTGGCCCAGCAAATCCCAGTAGCGGCGCACCATGCGCACGTTGGTGTCGTTGCTTTCCGATCCGCTGCTGGAGAAGAACACGTGTTCAAACTTGCGCCCACCCACTACCGGCGCCAGCGCCGCCAGCTTGGTGGCCAGCTGCACCGCCGGCACGTTGGTGGTGTTGAAAAAGCTGTTGTAGAAGGGCAGCGTCATCATCTGCTGGTAGGCCGCGTCGGCCAGTTCCTTGCGGCCGTAGCCGGCGTTCACGCACCACAGCCCGCTCATGGCGTCGAGGATCTTCTTGCCCTCGGAATCCCACACATAAATGTTGTCGGCGCGCGTGATCACCCGTGCCCCGCGCGAAGCCAGGCCCGCGTGGTCGGTGAACGGGTGCATGAAGTGCGCGCTGTCCAGCGCCTGGATGGCCTGGGTGTCTTGCTGCTCGGCGCGGCGAACCAGGGCGGGGGGTGCGATGAGGGTTGAGGTGATCATGGTCGGTCCTTGGATGGCGTGTTCAGACGTGCAACAAGAGATGCTCTCGTTCCCATGGCGAAATCACCTTCATGAACTCGTCGAACTCCAGCTCCTTGATCTCGGTGTAGATCGTGATGAACTCCTTGCCCAGGATGTCGTGCAGGTCGGTCTCGCGGCGCAGCCAGTCCAGCGCCTCGCCCAGCGAGCGCGGCAGCGAATACGGCGCCAGGTACGCGTCGCCCTTCATTTCGGGCTTGGGCTTGATCTTGTTTTTCATGCCCAGGTAGCCGCAGGCCAGCGTCATGGCCATGGCGACGTAGGGGTTGGCGTCGGCGCCAATCACGCGGTTTTCCACCCGACGCGCTTCGGGGCTGGAAATGGGCGAGCGAATGCCCACCGTGCGGTTGTCATGGCCCCACTCGATGTTGATCGGCGCGGCCGTGTGGCGGCTCAGGCGGCGGTAGCTGTTCACGTACGGCGCCACCAGCACCATGGCGGCCGGGATGTAACGCTGCAGCCCGCCAATGTAGTGGTGGAAAGCATCCGATGCGGTGCCATCTTCGTTGCTGAAAATGTTCTTGCCGGTGGCCTTGTCCACAATGCTCTGGTGCACGTGCATGGCGCTGCCGGGCTCGCCGGCAATCGGCTTGGCCATGAAGGTGGCGTACATGTCGTGGCGCAGCGCGGCTTCGCGCACCGTGCGCTTGAAGAAGAACACCTCGTCGGCTAGGCCCAGCGGGTGGGCGTGGAAGAAGTTGATCTCCATCTGCCCCGCACCCACCTCGTGGATCAGCGTGTCCACGTTGAGGTGCATCTTGTCGCAGTAGTCGTAAATTTCTTCAAACAGCGGGTCGAACTCGTTCACCGCGTCAATCGAATACGCCTGGCGCGAGGTTTCTGCCCGGCCGCTGCGGCCAATCGGCGGCTTCAACAGCGTGTTCGGGTCGGTGTTGCGCGCGGTCAGGTAAAACTCCAGCTCGGGCGCCACCACCGGGTCCCAGCCCTCGGCGTCGTACAGATCGCAAATCTTGCGCAACACGCTGCGCGGTGCAAAGGGCACCAGCTTGCCGGCGTGGTCAAAGCAGTCGTGGATCACCTGCGCGGTGGGGTCGGTGGCCCAGGGCACGATGCGCACGGTGCTCGGGTCGGGCCGCAGCTGCATGTCCTTGTCGGTCGGGTCGATCACGTCGTAATAAGGACCGCTCTCGGGAAACTCGCCCGTCACGCCCATGCCCACAATGGCTTGCGGCAGGCGCATGCCCCGGTCTTCGGTGAACTTGCCGCGCGGCAAAATCTTGCCGCGGGCCACCCCGGTCAGGTCGGGCACCAGGCATTCCACCTCGGTCACGCGGTGCTCGTTGAGCCAGTTTTCCAGGTCGTTGAAAGTCATGGTTTTTCGGTCTGTCATGGGCCGGGTCCTCGGTGTTGTGTTTGTCGGTATCAGCTGGTGTGGCGGGCCAGGTCGGCGGCCTGCAGGCGCAGGCTGCGCCGCTGGCGGCAGGCGTGGCCAAACGCCTCAAAAATGGCGGCGTAAAACGGCGTTTCCCAGCAGCGCCATTCGGGGTGAAACTGCACCGCATAAGCAAACGTGTGGGCGCCCTTCACGGCAAACGCTTCCACCACGCCATCGGGTGCATGGGCCAGCGCTTCCAGGCCGTCGGCCAGCCGGTTGATGCCCTGGCCGTGCAGCGAATTCACCTCCGTCTGCGGGCCGCCCGCCCAGGTTTCAAACACGCTGCCGGGTTTGAAGCGCACCGCGTGGCGCGGGGCGTATTGCTCTTCAAAAGGCGCACCCTTGGGCTCGCGGTGGTCCATCAGGCCGGGCACTTCCTGCACCCGCTGGTGCAGCGTGCCGCCCAGCGCCACGTTGATTTCCTGAAAGCCGCGGCACACGCCCAGCAGCGGCACGCCTTCGTGTACGCAAGCTTTCACCAGCGCCAAGGTGAGCGTGTCGCGCGCCGGGTCCAGCGGCAGGCTGGGGTCGGCCACGTCTTCGGCAAAGTGGGAAGGGTGCACGTTGGACGGCGAACCCGTGAGCATGACGCCGTCCACCATCGACAGCAATTCGCTGATCTGGTCGGGTTCGGCCAGCGGGAACATCACCGGCTGGGCCTGCGCGCCCACCTTCACGGCGCGGGCATATTTGTCGCCGAGCAGCAGAAAAGGCATCTGGTGCCCGTGGTCGCCCATGAGGCGGTGGTCGGCCGGCAGCCAGACCATGCAAGGCGTTGGGTTCATGTTGTCTCCAAACACGTTAAGGCATTGTGCAACTCAAATTGGATCACAATAAGAGCCATTTGTTGTCACCTTATGGTGCCACTCTCGGAAACCACCTTGCCCATCACCACCCATGCTGTCCGAATTTCTGCTCAGTGAAATGACCCGTCTGGGCAAGCAAGATGCCCTTCCGCTGCACCGCCAGCTGTACGAGGCGCTGCGCCGCGCCATGCTGGACGGCAAACTGGCCGCCGGTGAGCGCCTGCCGTCCAGCCGCGATCTGGCGCAAGACCTGCAACTTTCGCGCAACACGGTGGTGGCCGCCATCAACCAGCTCAGCGTGGAGGGCTACCTGGCCAGCCGCGTGGGCAGCGGCACCTATGTGAACGACAGCGTGCCGCGCGCGCTGCCCGGCCAAAGCGGCCGGCGCGCCGGTGGCCCGGCCCGTGCCAGCGTGCCGGGCGGGCGGCTCTCGGCGCGTGGCGTGGCCCTGTCCACCACCTTTTGCGCCACCGAACTCGAAGTTCAGCCGTTCACCCCCGGCATTGCCGACTTCAGCGCCTTCCCGCTCACGCTCTGGCAGCGCCTGCAAAACAAACACTGGCGCATGACCTACCCGGACATGCTGGACTACGCCACCTCGGGCGGCCACGCGCCGCTGCGCCGCGCCGTGGCCGACTACCTGCGCGTGTTCCGCAGCGTACAGCTCGACGCCGACCAGGTCATCATCACCACCGGCACCCAGCAGTCGCTCGAGCTCTGCGCCCGGCTGCTGGCCGACCATGGCGACACCGTGTGGGCCGAAGACCCGGCCTACTGGGGCGCCGTCAAAGCCTTCATGGCCACCGGCCTGCACATCCACCCGGTGGAAGTGGACGTGGAAGGCATCCGCCCTACCGAGGCCGACAACGCAAAACCGCCGCGCCTGATTTACCTCACGCCCTCGCACCAGTACCCCACCGGCGCCGTGATGAGCCTGCCCCGGCGCCACCAGCTGCTGGCCACCGCCCGCACCCACAACGCCTGGGTGCTGGAAGACGACTACGACAGCGAATACCGCTTCAGCGGCCCGCCCATTTCCAGCCTGGAAGGGCTGGACACCGACGGCCGCGTGCTCTACATGGGCACCTTCTCCAAGGTGCTCTACCCCGGCATCAAGTTAGGCTATCTGGTGGTGCCCAAACCGCAGGTGGCCGCCTTCAAGCAGGCCCACTACGACCTCAACCGCCCCGGGCACATGCCACTGCAGGCCGCACTGGCCGAGTTCATTGAAATGGGCCACTTCAGCAGCACGCTGCGCCGCGCCAGGCAAAGCTACGCCGAACGCCGCCACTGCCTGCTGCAAGCGCTGGCCCCCCTACTGCGGGAGCACAGCGAAGGCCCCCGCATCACCGGCGCCGAACAGGGTCTGCACCTGTGCCTGCGCTTGCCCAACCGGGTGGACGACCGCGCCCTGGCCCAGCGCCTGGCACAACAAGGTCTCACGGTGCGCCCGCTCTCGGCTTACTGCCTGGCCCGCACCGACCTGCGCGGCCTGGTCATTGGCTACGGCTACGCACCGCTGGCCGACATTGCGCGTTACGGCCCGGTGCTGGCCGCTGCCGTGCGCCAGGAACTGGCGGCTGTACCGGCCCCGTGAGCGCCGCGCACCCGTCACCTGGGTGATGTGCGCCATCGCACAGACAAGCGCCAACCCAGGGGAACATGCTCGCCTTGACACATTTTCTGGAGACACTCAAATGAAAACCCCGATCAAAGGCCTTTTTGCAATTCTGGGCCTGGCGTTTGCCGCCCAGGTGGCCGCCCAGGCCACCTTCTACGAAAACCCGGACTTTACCGGCCGCTCCCTCACCGCCACCGAGCAGGTGCCCAGCTTTGAACGCTATGGCTTCAACAACAGCACCTCATCCGCCGTGGTGGTAGGCGAACGCTGGGAGGTGTGCCAGCAAGGTGCCTACAACGGCCGTTGCACCGTGTTGCGTCCCGGGCGCTACCCGTCGCTCGCCGCCATGGGGCTGAACGACCGGATCTCCTCCGCCCGGGTGATTGACCGCAACGAGCGCATCGACGACAACCGCTACGCTCCGGTGGTTCCGGTCGCGGCTGCGCCGGTGCGCCCGCAAGTCACCTTCTACGAGCGGGAACGCTTCGACGGCCGCTCTTTCGTGGCCACGGGACAGGTGGTGAACCTGCGGCGCCAGGGCTTCAACGACCGTGCCGCTTCTGCTGTGGTGGTGGGCGAGCGCTGGGAAGTCTGCAACGACAACCGCTTCCGCGGCGACTGCGTGGTGCTGCGTCCAGGCCGCTACCCGTCGCTCGCTGCCATGGGTCTGACCGACCGCATCTCGTCGGTGCGCGCCATCGCCCCCAACGTGCGCATCGCCGACAACCGCTACGCCCCCTCGCCAGTGGCGGCCGTGGCGTCGGTGGCCCCACAACTGACCTTTTTTGAACGCGAAGGCTTCGGCGGTCGCTCATTTGCCACCGAAGAACCTCTGGCCAACCTGCAACGCGCCGGGTTCAACGACCGCGCGGCTTCTGCCGTGGTGGTGAGCGAGCGCTGGGAAGTATGTGACGACAACCGCTTCCGCGGTGACTGCGTGGTGCTGCGCCCGGGACGTTACCCGTCGCTGGCCGCCATGGGTCTGAGAGACCGCATCTCGTCGGTGCGCATCATTGATCCAAGCGATCGCATTGCCGACAACCGCTACGCACCTCTGCCGGTACCGGTCTACGACAGCCGCCGCCGCGGTGGTGAACGCCTGTTCGACGCCAACGTCACGTCGGCCCGCGCCGTGCTCGCCACCTCGGGCCAGCGCTGCTGGGTCGAACGCGAACAGGTGCCGCAAGCGCAAAGCGCCGCCAACGTACCCGCCGCCCTGGCCGGTGCCCTGATCGGTGGCATCCTGGGCCACCAGGTGGGTGGCGGCACTGGCAAAGACATTGCCACGGTCGGCGGTGTGCTCGCCGGTGCCGCACTCGGCTCCCAGGTGGGTCGCGACAACCCGGTCGCCACACAAGATGTGCAGCGTTGTGAAAACGTTCCCGGCGGCGCCAAACCCGCTTACTGGGACGTGACTTACAACTTCCGCGGCATCGAGCACCGCGTGCAGATGACCTCGGCACCCGGCAACACCATCGCCGTCAACGACCAGGGCGAACCGCGCCAGTAACCGCAGGCGCCTGGGGCGGATGCACCGCAACCGCCCCAGAACCTCAAAGCGCGTCGCGCAGCCGGTACCACAGCATGCCCAGCGCCAGGCTGGGCGTGCGTAACAGCGCACCACCCGGAAACGCGCGGTGCTTCAGCCGGGCAAACACATCAAAGCGCCCGGCCTGCCCGGCCACCGCCTCGGCCACCAGTTGGCCAGCCAGCCCGGTCAGCGCCACGCCGTGGCCGCTGAAACCCTGCAGGTAATACAGGTTGTCGCCCAGGCGGCCAAAGTCGGGCGCGCGGTTCATGCTGATGTCGACAAAGCCGCCCCACACATGCTCAATCGGCACGTCCTTGAGCGCCGGGAACACCGCCCCCATGCGCTGGCGCATCACCGCTTCCAGGTGGCGCGGCGTCTGGGTGGTGTAGCTCACACGGCCGCCAAACAGCAGCCGCAAGTCGGCGCTGAAGCGAAAGTAGTCCAGCACAAAGTTGTTGTCGCACACCGCCGAGTTGCTCGGGATCAAGCGCGCGCACAGCGCCGGGTCCAGCGGGGCTGTGCCCACGATGTAGGTGCCCACCGGCATGATGCGCGGCGCAATGTCGGGCGCCACCTGCGGGCCGTATTGCGCCAGCATGCTGTTGCCCGCCAACACCCCAAACCGCGCTTTCACCAACCCCTGCGGCGTGGTGGCCACCAGCGTGGTCCCGCGCTGCAGCGCCGTCACCGGCGTGTGTTCAAAAATACGCACGCCCGCCGCCTGCGCCGCCTGCGCCAGGCCCAGCGCGTATTTCAACGGGTGCAGGTGGCCCGAGCGGGTTTCGCGCGCCGCCGCCACATAGCGCGGGCTGTCGATCAGCCGGGGCACCTGTGCGCCCTCGGCCCAGTCGCACGCCAGGCCGCGCTGCTGCAGGCCGTCCACCTCTTGGCGCAGCGCCCGCGCCTTGCGCGCCGAATCGGCCACATACACATAGCCCTTGACCCAGTCGCAATCGATCTTGTGCGTCGCCATGCGCTGCTCCATCAGGTCAAGTGCCTGCAGCGACATGTCCCAGGCGCGCTGCGCATCGGCCGCGCCCAGCTGCGCTTCAAACGGCTCTTGCCCGCTGGCGTAGCCCACGATCGCCTGCCCGCCGTTGCGCCCGCTGGCACCGCTGCCCACGCGGTCGGCCTCCAGCACCACCACGCTCAGGCCGCGCTGCGCCATCTCCAGCGCTGCACTCAGGCCGGCAAAGCCTGCGCCCACCACCACCACGTCGGCCTGCACCGCGCCCTCCAGCGCCGGGCAAGGCTCGGGGCGGTTCACGCTGGCTTCGTAGTAGCTGCGGCGGTTGAGCTGCGTGTCCGAGCCCACCAAAGAACGCTGGAACATGCTCACACCCCCCGGTTCCGTTTGGCCACCTGGCCGCTCAGGTACGTCCACACAAACGTGGCCGCCGCGTTCGTCGTCAGCTCCGCGTGGTCGTAGGCCGGGGCCACTTCCACACAGTCCATGCCCACCCAGTTCAAGTCCGCCAAGCCTTCCAGAAACGTCAGCACCTGCGAACTCGTCAGCCCGCCCGGTTCGGGTGTACCCGTGCCTGGCGCAAACGCCGGGTCCAGGCAGTCAATGTCCAGCGTCAAATAACAAGGGCGCTGCCCCATGCGCTCGCGTATCGCGTCCAGCGCCGGCTGCAGCCCCGCGCCGTCGAGCCCGCGCAGCGCCCGCGCCGTGAAAATCTGCCCGCCCTGGTCGGCCACATACTCGCGCGCTGCCCGCTCCCCGCTGGAGCGGATGCCCACCTGCACCGTGTGCGCCGGGCTGATGAGGCCTTCCTGGATCGCCTCATACGTCCAGGTGCCGTGGCCCGAGGGCTCGCCAAAGTGGTCGCTCCAGGTGTCGCAATGCGCGTCAAAGTGCAGGCAAGCCAGCGGCTCCCCGCCGCCGTAACGCGCCTTCGCCGCTCGCAGCAGCGACAAGGTGATGGAATGGTCACCACCCAAAAACACACAATGGTGCCGCGCCATCAGCGCCGCCGCCTGCGCCTCCAGGTGTCGGCGCACCTCGGGCAGCGGCGAAGCATTGGGCAGGCGCATGTCCAGCGCGTCACCCAGGTAAGCCAGTGGCGACACATCAAACACCGGGTGAATGCCGTCACACAGCATCAGGCTGGCCGCGCGTATGGCCTGCGGGCCAAAGCGCGCGCCCGGCCGGTTCGTCACCACGCCGTCAAACGGCACCCCCGCAATGGCAAACGGCTGGTCCGCCAGCGGATCGGCGCCCAGAAAACGGTTGGTGTTGCTGGCGTATGCAAATTGCCCCATGGCCATGGCGCGGTCCTTCAAAACAAAGCGTGCAAGCGGCGAACAGCACCGCCCGATTGGACCCACACGATACCGCTGCGCGTGGCCAAAGGTAAGGCCAATTGCGGGGCGCGGCTGGCGTCCACCGGAATACCCGCACCCAGCCAGCACACACCGCCTTACCAGCCCACTATAATTTTCTATAGTCGTCTATAAAAGGGTGTAAAACATGAATGCCAACCCGCCTATCTTCAAGCGTACCGAGCTGGCTCAGCGGCTGGCGACCCAGATTCTGGCCAACAAAGTGGGCTCGGTGGCTTCATCAGGGCTGTTCCTGGCAGCGCCCCGGCGCACCGGCAAGTCCACCTTCATGCGCGAGGACCTGCGGCCTGCACTGGAGCAAAGCGGCGCCCATGTGCTGTACGTGGATCTGTGGTCCAACAAGGCCACGGACCCCGGCGAAATGATTGTGTCCACCGTGCGGGCTGCGCTCCACCAGAATGCCAACGTCATGGCCCGGCTGGCCCGCAAGATCGGGGTGAACACCGTCGCCGTGCCCGGGGTTTTGGAGCTGTCACTGAACCAGATCGGGCTGGGTGTGGCCATTTCGCTGAGCGATGCGCTGGCTGATCTTTCAGACGAACTGAAAAAGCCCATCGTTTTGATCATTGATGAAGCGCAGCATGCGATCACCAGCGACAAGGGCTACGACGCCCTCTTTGCCCTCAAGGCGGCACGCGACGAGCTCAACTCAAGCCAGCACAATGGCTTGAGGATCGTCGCCACCGGCTCCAACCGGGACAAGCTCGCCATGCTGCGCAACAGCAAGGAGCAAGCGTTTTTCGGTGCACCGCTGGTGGCATTCCCGGCCCTTGATGCGTCTTTTGTGCAATGGTTTTGCGAAGGTGTCGATCTCCCAGCGCCGCTGGACCCCGAAGCGGTCATAGCGCTGTTTGCCAAGGCTTCCAACAGACCCGAAATACTGGGCGCGGCAGCCGAGGAACTGCGCTTTGACTTCGAACTGCAACCCGGTGACGTGCCTGCCCGGTTCGAAGCCTCCGTGCTGGCCCAGATCTCGTCTGCGGAAAAAGAGACCCTGCGGGTGGTCAACTCGCTCACACCCCTGCAGTCTGCGGTGCTGCGTGTCATGGCCGCGCGCCAAGCCGACTTTGCTCCTTTTCAAGAGGACACACTCTCCGCCTACAAAGTGGTGCTGCGCAGCATCGCGCCGCACGAGACCCTGGAACCCGATGGATCAAACGTCCAGCAAGCCCTTATGGCGCTGCAAAACAAGGGACTGATCTGGAAGGAAACACGCGGGGTGTACGCGATCGAGGAAGGCTCTACGATGGACCTGATGCGCCAGCAGGGCATGTTGGACATGGTGCCCTAACGCCGCAACCCGGGGTCATGCACATGGCGCATGCGCATCACAAAGCCCGCTGCCGCAACGCCAACGCCGCCCCCACCCACAGCGCCAGCGCTGAAAACACCAGGCCGCGGGCCAGGCCGCCGGGGCCGTCGGCGATGAAGCCGACCACGGTGGGGCCAACGATCTGGCCGGCGGCGAAAACGATGGTGAAGGCGCTGATGCCGGCGGCCCATTGCGCGGGTGGCAGGTTGTGGCGCACCAGCGCCGTGGTGCTGGCCACCACCGACAGAAACACGCCGCCAAACAACAGGCCCGATGCGATGACCAGCGGCCACGCGGTGGTGAGGGCGGGCAGGATAGCGGCCACACCGAGCAGGGCGTTGAGCCGGGCCAGGGCCTGGCCGTTTTTGTGGCGGTCCAGCAAACCGGCCCAGATGCGGGACGACGCAATGACAGCCACACCGAGCAGGGCGTAATAGAGGGTAATGGCGCCGGGGGTGCTGCCCTGCTCGCGCAGCAGGGCGATCACAAAGGTCATGTAGCCGATGTAGCCCACGCCGAAGCCGGTGTAGCCGGCCAGGGCAAAGGCGAAATCGCGCGGGCGAAACACGCGCCCGGCCAGCGCGCGGGCCGCGTGGCCCACCTCACCCGGTGCCGCCACAGGTGTTGGGGGCGCCCCCGCTTCGCTGGCGGCGAGCACCCGGGCGGGCCAGGCCAGCAGCGCGGTGGCCAGCGCGCACAGCAGCGCCAGGCCCCACCAGGCCCAAGTCCAGGCGTGGGGCTGGCCGGCGGCGTGTTCCAGCACCCAGGGCACGCCCAGCGCCGACAACACAATGCCCACGCCGGTGCCGCCGTAATACAGCCCCAGCAAAAAACCACTGCGGTGCGGCTGGCGCGCGCCCAGGCGCGCGGCCAGCAGGCCACCGGCAATGAACACCAGCGCACTGGCCACACCGGCCAGCAAGCGCTGCGCCAGCAGCGGCCCGGCGGTGGTGAAAAAACCGCTGAGCGCCATAAACACGGTGGCCAGCGCCGAGCCCCACAGCAGCAAAGCGGTGGGCGCGCTGCGCCGCAGCAGCCAGGGCGTGGCCAGGGCGCCGAGCAAATAGCCCACGGCGTTGAAGGTGTTCATGGCCCCGGCCAGGGTGTAGCTCCAGCCCAGGTCTTCGCGCATGGTGGGCAGCAACAGGCCGTAGGCAAAGCGGGTGATGCCCAGCGACACCGCGGCGCCCAGCGACAGCGCCAGCGCCAACCGCACGTAGGGGGTGGGGTCGGCGGCTGGGTCCGGGTTCAGGCGGGGCTGGATGGGGCTTGGCATGGCCCGGCCATTGTCGGCCAGTCCACCACCACGCCGGGTTGCCGGGCGCGACTGTCGGGCTCTTGGGACTCGTTGGGCTCCGGGAGCGCTGCCACCGCCACGCGCTGGCCAGGGCGCAGGTGCCAGGGCAGGTTAAGGGTGTTCCAGTCGACCACCTTGGGCCGCTCGCTGCGTGCCGCTGCAGCGGGTGCCTCGGGCAGCTCAGACTCTTGCCAGAACAGGCGCACATGCCGGTCCACCAGGCGGCTGAGGGTGGACAACAGCAAAGCGCCGCGTTCACCCGCCATGAAGCCATAGGTGCGCAGCACTTGCATCAGGTCGTACACCAGCGGGTCGTGCCCCAGGGGGCGGCGCTCCAGCTGGGCAATGGCCACCAGCACCAGCGCGTCGTTGGCGGCTTGTTCAGACGGCACCTTGGCACACACGTCGATCATGAGCGCGTTAACCGCATCAAAAAATGCGGCATGCCCGCCGCGGCCCTGTTCGTCGGGCAAGCGCTGCACCAGCAACACCAGGGTGTGCAGCAACCTGGACACGCCATAAGGGTCGTCAAAAGGGGTACGTTGGGCTGATTGAGACATGGTGCGGGCACACGTGTAATACAAATAGTTACATAAGTATGCACGATCAACCACAGATCGCCATTGATCCGCGTCAACTAAAACTATTTGTATTACCCGCCGAACCCGGACACCCCGCCGCGCCGGCCAGGCGCCGCATCGCTCAATCGCTCAGTCTTGCCCCAGCCCCACGGGTGCGGGCGCCCGCATCACGATGCGGGTGAACAGGCGGTCAAACTGCGGGTCGCGTGGAACCCGGTTGCTCAGCGGGTCCTGGTTGGTGGCAAAGGCGGCGTTCAGCGCATGCCAGTCGGCGTCGGTCAGGTGCTTTTCGGCTTCGGGCAGCACCACGGTTTCTTCCAGCCGCATGTGCTGCAAATAGAAATCCACATAGGCCGTCACCTCGTCCTCAAACGCCTTGCGCCGCGTATCGCCCAGGTACTCCCAGGCCATCAGCAGGTGCATGAGCTCGCGCACGCGCAGCTCGCCCGCACCGTGGTCACGCTCCAGCTGGTCAATGGCGCTCATGACGTGCGGCGCGGCCCGTGCCACGCGGGGAAACAGCAGGTCCGACTCTTTGGGGTGGTGCAGCTTTTCAGGGAACTCGTCGATGTAGAACAGCATGGCGCGCAGCACGTCAAAAAACAGCTCGTGCTGGTCTTTGCCGTCGGGGCTGGGGCCGCGTTTGACCATCTGCATGAGCGACTGCAACATGGCCGCCAAGGTGGCATGTTCGTCGCGGATGACGCGCAGGGCTTCGTGGTTCATGGCGTTGTCTCCGGAGGGTTGTTATGGCTGACAAGCAGCGTCCCTAGCATCCCGCAGATCGCCGTTTCGGGTCTTGATACAGGTCAACAAGCACCCGCCCTGCGCGGCCGACACCGACACGGCCGGCGACGCCGGCCGTGTCGGTTCACAGCGCCGGGTAGTCGGTGTAGCCCTTGGCGCCGGGCGTGTAAAACGTACTGGCGTCGGGGGCATTGAGCGGCGCACCGGCCTGCAGGCGCGCCGGCAGATCGGGGTTGGCCAAAAAGGCGGTGCCAAAGGCCACGGCGTCGAGCAACCCGGCCTGAACGGCCTTTTCAGCCTCGTCGCCGCTGTAGCCCATGTTGCCCACCAGCACGCCTTTGTAGTGGGCGCGTGCGGGCGTCATCACGTCGGCTTGCTGGGCCTGGAAAAAGTCGGCACGCATCACGTGCAGGTAAGCCAGGTTGAAGCCGTTCAAGCGCTCGGCCAGGAAAGCCGTGAGCCCCATCGGGTCGCTGTCGATCATGCTGTTGTAGCTGTTCAGGGGCGACAAACGCAGGCCCACGCGGCCTTCGCCAATGGCGGCGTTCACCGCGGTCAGCACCTCAAACAGGAAACGGGCTCGGTTCTCCAGCGAGCCGCCGTAAGCGTCGGTGCGCTGGTTGGCACCATCGCGCAAAAACTGGTCGATCAGGTAGCCGTTGGCGCCGTGCACTTCCACACCGTCAAAGCCGGCTTGCACCGCGTTGCGGGCGGCTTGGGCAAAGGCTTCCACCAATGCGGGTATTTCGTCGGCGCGCAGCGCACGCGGCACCACATTGGGCCGCTTGCCTTCGGGGGTCTGGGTGTCGCCGTCCACCGCCAGCGCGCTGGACGACACGGTTTCTGCACCCCCGTTCAGTGCCGGGTGGGCCGCGCGCCCGGCGTGCCAGATCTGCATGAAGATGCGCCCGCCACGGGCGTGCACCGCGTCGGTCACCACCTTCCAGGCTGCAATCTGCTCGGGGCTGTACACGCCCGGCTCAGACACAAAAGCCGACGTGCCGGGCAGGATCATGGTGCATTCGGTGATGACCAGGCCGGCACTGGCGCGCTGCGCGTAGTACTCGGCCATGAGCGCGTTGGGCATGTGGCCCGCGCTGGCGCGCGCCCGGGTGAGCGGTGCCATGAGAACGCGGTTGGGCATGGTGATGGCGCCGGCTTGCAAAGGGGTGAACAACATGAGAACTTTCAGAAGGGAGGGAATGGGGAGCCAAGGCCGCGACCCAGGGGAAGTGGCCAGCGGGGCGCGACCTTAACACCGCCCCACCGCCGGCGCTGCAGCAAGGGAACAGCAAAACCTGTAAGCGCTCAGGCAGGCGCCAAACGCGACTGGCCATGCCGCAGCTCATGCGCCCGGCGGGTGCTCGGCCACTGCCGGCGGCGTCACCGGGGGTTTCCAGCGCTTGAGCAGCAAGGCGTTGCTCACCACACTCACTGAACTCAGCGCCATGGCGGCACCCGCCAGCACCGGGCTCAGGTAGCCCAGCGCGGCCAGCGGAATGCCGGCCGCGTTGTAAGCAAAGGCCCAAAACAGGTTTTGCCGGATCTTGGACACGGTGCGGCGCGAAATGTCCAGCGCGGCGGCCACCAGCATCGGGTCGCCCCGCATCAGCGTGATGCCAGCGGCGTGCATCGCCACGTCCGAACTGCCGCCCTGGCTGTGGCTCATGGCCAGGCCCACGTCGGCCGCAGCCAGCGCAGGTGCGTCGTTCACGCCGTCGCCCACCATGGCAACGGTGTGATGGCTTGTTGCTTGGTCTGCGCCGGCGCCTTCTCCAAGCCTCAGTTGCTTGATCACCGCCGCCTTGTCACCCGGCAGCACCTCGGCAATCACCTCGCCCGCTTCAGCCTTCAGACCCAGCTTTTGGGCCATGGCCAAGGCGGCGCCCCGGTTGTCGCCCGACACCATGAACAAGCGCATGCCCTGCGCGCGCAGCCCCGCCAGCGCGGCAGCGGCGCCGGGCTTGGCTTCGTCGGCAAACGCCAGCAGCGCCAGCGGTGCCCAGGTGCCGGCCTCGTTTTGCGCGGCCAGCACCGACACCGTGGCGCCTTCGTTTTGCAACACCTGCGCACGCTCGGCCAGCGGGCCCAGCGCTGCGGCGAGTTCGTCCATCCAGCGCAGGCTGCCCAGCGCCAGCCGCGCGCCCTGCACGGTGCCCCAGCCGCCGCGCCCGGCCACGGCTTGCACGTCTTGCGCAGCGTCGGGCGCCACCGCCAGGCCGCGGGCGGTGGCAGCGTCCAGCACGGCGCGCGCCAGCGGGTGGGCGCTCTGCGCCTGCAGTGCGCTGGCCGCCTGCAGCACCGCCAGCTCGTCCACACCAGCGGCGGCTTCAATCACCTGCAACCGGGGGTGGCCCACGGTCAGGGTACCGGTCTTGTCAAACGCCACCGTGTCCACGCGGTGCGCGATCTCCAGCGCTTGCGCGTCTTTGATCAAAATGCCGTGCTGCGCGGCCACACCGGTGCCCGCCATGATGGCCGTGGGCGTGGCCAGGCCGAGCGCGCAGGGGCAGGCAATCACCAACACAGCCACGGCATGCAGCAAGGCCTCTTCCACTGGCGCGCCGAGGTACAGCCAGCCGCCCAGCGTGACCAGCGCGATGACCAGCACCACCGGCACAAACACCGCGGCCACCTGGTCCACCAGGCGCTGCACCGGCGCCTTGGCGGCCTGCGCGTCCTGCACCAGCGCAATGATCTGGGCCAGCACGCTTTGCGCGCCAATCGCACGCACGCGCACCTCCACCGAGCCCTCGCCGTTGAGCGCGCCGCCGGTCACAAAATCACCCGGCTCTTTGGCCACCGGCATGACCTCGCCGGTCAGCATCGACTCGTCGGCCTGCGTGTGCCCCAGCAGCACCTCGCCGTCGGCCGCAAAGCGCTCACCGGGCAACACGCGGATGATGTCGCCCGGCAACAGCTCGTCCACCGGCACGTCGGTGAGCTCGATGCGGCGCACGCCATCGGGCAGCAAATGAGCGCGCTCGGGCCGCAGCGCGTGCAGCGCACGGATGGCGCTGGTGGTCTGGCGCTTGGCGCGGGTTTCCAGCCATTTGCCCAGCAGCACCAGCGTGATCACCACCGCCGAGCCCTCGTAATACAGGTGCACCATCTCGCCCGGCTCGGCCTTCCACCACAGCCAGGTGGACAGCGCCCAACCCGCCGTGGTGCCGATGGCCACCAGCAGCTCCATGTTGCCGGTGAGGGCCTTCAGCGCGTGCCAGCCGGCTTTGTAAAAGCGCGCACCCAGCACAAACTGCACCGGCGTGGCCAGCACAAACTGGATCCAGGCGGGCAGCATCCAGTGTTTGCCAAACAGGTCGCCCACCATGGGCAGCGCCAGCGGTGCCGACAACAACACACCCACCAGCACGGGCCACAAATCCAGCGGCACACCCAGCCAGTGTGCGGGGCTGGCGTCGTCCATGGCGTCGGTGGTGCGCGGCTCGTAACCGGCGTCGCGCACAGCGCGTTTGAGCCGGGCCAGCGTCTCAGCGTCGCCCGTGCCCGCCAGCGTGATGCGGGCCGACTCGGTGGCCAGGTTCACCGTGGCGTCGCTCACACCCGCCTGCTTCTTCAGCGTCTTTTCCACCCGCGACACGCACGAGGCACAGGTCATGCCGCCAATGCCCAGGTCGATCTGGCTCGAAGCGTTGGGGTCGGTCTGGTGGGCGTGGCTCGTGGCTTGGTTCGGTACATTCAAACTTGTCATGCCAGAAGCATAAGCTTTACCCCGGTGGGAAGGTCAAGCGACAAGGTGTATCTTGTTTTCTGCAGCAGACTTGACCTTGACACGGTGTCAAGCCTGAACATAGGCTCACCCCCAACCAACACCATTGGAACTCACCATGAACCAGATCTTTTCCGTGCAAGGCATGACCTGCGGCCATTGCGAAAAAGCCGTCACCACCGCCATCAAACTGCTCGACCCCCAAGCCGTCGTCAGCATCGACCGCAGCCAGAACCGGGTTGAAGTGGACACCGAACAGCCCCGCGAAACGGTGGCCGAAGCGATCCGCGAAGAAGGCTACACGGTCGCGGCATGAAGGCCTGCAGCCACGCCAGCGAAGCCGATCCGTCGCTCGACGCGGTCAACGCCTGGCCGGTCAACATTGGCACGGCGGCGCGGCTCAGCGGCATTTCGCCCAAGATGCTGCGCCACTACGAATCGCTCGGCCTGCTGGGCACCGTCAACCGCACCGACAGCAACTACCGCCAGTACAGCCTGGCCGATGTGCACACGCTGCGCTTCATCCGCCGCTCGCGCGACATGGGCTTTGGCCTGGACGCCATTGCCGAGCTGGTGAGCCTGTGGCACAACCGCCGGCGCAGCAGCGCCAGCGTGAAACGCATTGCCCAAAAACACCGCGACGAACTGAGCCAGCGCATCGAAGCGCTGCAAGCCATGCAGCGCAGCCTGGACGGTTTGCTGCACCTGTGCCCGGGCGACGGGCGACCCGGCTGCCCCATCCTGGACGACCTGAGCCATCCTTGATCTGGCGCAAGGTTCAACCCGGACACGGGATCAAGACCCATGGGGTATTCGGAACAAAACTTTACAGAAGCGACTCAATAGGTCACCGAGCCGATACACGGTGCTCGCACACTGAACCCATTCCAGAAACACACACCCGCTGCGGTTTCAGGAACGTCTTTCAACCACCGACTCAGGAGTGAACACCATGAAACTGATTTCCAAAAAAGGCCTCATCGCCGCCGCACTGGCCACCGCTTTTGTGGGCATCTCGGCCACCGCCATTGCACAAGGCATGGGTGGCATGCCGCACGGCGCACACGCACAGCACATGGCCCAGGCCACCACCGAAGCTGGCAAGCCCGACATGAGCCAACGCCATGCCCAGCGCATGGAGCGCATGCAGCAACACCACGCCGAGCGCCAGGCCAAGCTGAAGGCCGAGCTGAAGCTCAGCGCCGAGCAAGAACCTGCCTGGAACGCCTTTGTGGCCCGCACCGCGCACGAGCCCCGCGCCATGAAGGCCGGTGCGCGGGAAGACTGGTCCAAGCTGACCACGCCTGAGCGCCTGGACAAAATGCAAGCCCTGAAAGCCGAGCGCGACGCACAGATGGCCAAACGTATCGACGCCACCAAAAGCTTCTACGCCGCGCTCACGCCCGAACAGCAAAAAGTGTTTGACACCCAGGCGCACGGCGGCATGCAGCGCGCCGGCATGAAGGGTGAACACCGCATGGGTGGCAAAGGCGGCCACCATGGCATGCACGGTGACCACAAAGGCATGGGTGGCATGGGCTGTGAAGCCGGCATGCCCAAACAAAGCTGAACCCTGGGCGCCAGACGCCTGCCCAGCCCAACAGCCCCGGCCACCCCGGGGCTGTTTTGCTTGATGCACATCAAGCCCCGCGCAGCAGCCTGCCGATAAGCTGCCCCGCCATGGACTTTGACCTCATCATCATCGGCGCCGGCCCCGCCGGGCTGTGCCTCGCCCAAGCTTTGCGAGGCAGCGGTTTGCACATCGGCCTGGTGGAGCAAAGCAGCGTGGCCACGCTGCAAAACCCGGCGTTTGACGGCCGCGAAATTGCCCTCACCCAGCACAGCGCGGCGCTGCTGCGCCAGCTCGGCGTGTGGCACCACCTGGGCGAAGCCCACATCGCCCCGCTGCGCGACGCGCTGGTGCTCGACGGCGGTGCGGGCCGCGGCCAGTCGCGCATGCGCATCAGCCACACCCTCAGCCCCAAGCCAGAGCTGGGCCACCTGGTGGCCAACCACCACATCCGCCGCGCCGCCTTTGAAGCATCCATGGCCACAGAAGGTGACACACCCGGGGCGCCACCCACTTTATACGGCGAGCAACAGGTCACGCACATCCACACCACCGCCCAGGGGGCCCACATCACCCTGGCCAGCGGCACCACCCTGAGCGCACGGCTGGCCGTGGCCGCCGACAGCCGCCATTCCAGCACCCGCCGCGCCATGGGCATACCGGCCGACCTGCACGACTACGGCCGCACCATGCTGGTGTGCAACATGACGCATGAGCAGCCTCACCATGAAACCGCGTGGGAATGGTTTGACCACGGCCAGACGCTGGCCCTACTGCCCATGAACCCCTGCCCGCAGACGGGCCTGCCGCGTTCGTCGGTGGTGCTCACCCTGCCCAGCCAAGCCTTGCAACCGCTGATGGACCTGCCCGAATCCCCATTCAACGCCGCCATGGCCGAGCGCTTTGGCCACCAGCTGGGCGCCATGCGCCTGTGCAGCACCCGCCACGCCTACCCGCTGGTGGGCGTGTGGGCGCGCCGCCTGGTGGCACAGCGCTTTGCTGCGGTGGGCGACGCCGCCGTGGGCATGCACCCCGTTACCGCCCACGGTTTCAACCTGGGCCTGCGCAGCATCGACACCCTGGCGCAACTGCTCACCCAGGCGCACCAGCAAGGCCAGGACATTGCCTCGCCCGCCCTGCTGGAACGCTACCAACGCACCCACCAGCGTGCCAGCCGCGGCCTGTACCTGGCCACCCACGCACTGGCCCAGCTCTACACCCGCGAAGAAGCACCCGCCCGCTTCGTGCGCCAGGCCCTGGTGGGTTTGGGTGAGCGGTTCACCCCATTCAAACGTGCGGTAGCAGCCAGCCTGACCGGACTGCATTAAAAACAACCCATCAGCGGCAGGTGCTTCAACACCCCAACCGGCCGCTGAGCATCAGCCGCCTGCTCGAACAGGTTCGCCTCGTCCAGAGGCACGCCACGTGCATGTTGCGCTGCATCAAGGCAGCCGTCAGCATTCGGGTCTAGATTGGCAAATTCACCCTGCACAGGCACGTCCGATGCCTGCGGGAACACCGCCAGATCACCACCCGTACCAAAGCCGAGGAGACCCGACTTGCTGTCCGCCTACATCACCCACGCCGACTGCGCCCGCCACGACATGGGCCCACACCACCCCGAATGTCCCGACCGCCTGGGCGCCATCAACGACCACCTGCTGGTCAAGGGCTTGCTGGACTACATGATCCCGTACGACGCGCCCCTGGCCACCCAGGAGCAATTGGCGCGCGCGCATGCTTCGCTCTACGTCAGTGAAATCATCAACGCCTCACCCGCCGAAGGCCTGCACGCAGTCGACCCCGACACCAACATGTGCCCCCACACGCTCACGGCCGCCCTGCGCGCCGCCGGCGCCGCCGTGCAAGCCACCGACCTGGTGCTGGCCGGCGACGCGCCCACCGCCTTTTGCTGCGTGCGCCCGCCCGGCCACCACGCCGAACGCTCGGCCGCCATGGGCTTCTGTTTTTTCAACAACGTGGCCGTGGGCATTCGCCACGCGCTCAACGCACACGGTGTGCAACGCGTGGCTCTGATCGACTTTGACGTGCACCACGGCAACGGCAGCGAAGACATTTTTCGAGGGGACGAGCGCGTGCTGATGTGCTCCATCTTTGAAAAAGGCCTGTACCCGTTCAACGGCGAAACCGCCACCGGAGACAACATGGTCAACGTGGGCCTGCCCAGCCGATCGGGCAGCGACGCGTTTCGCGAAGCCGTCACCCAGCACTGGGTGCCCGCGCTTGACGCCTTTGCACCCGAGTTGATCTACATCTCGGCCGGCTTCGACGCCCACCGCGAAGACGACATGGGGAACCTGGGCCTGGTGGAAGCCGATTACGCGTGGGTGACACAAGAACTCATGAAAATCGCCCGAAAACACAGCCAGGGGCGCATCATTTCCTGCCTGGAAGGTGGCTATGTGCTCAGCCCACTGGCGCGCAGTGTGGCGGCCCATGTGCGTGTGCTGATTGGCGCTGACTGAACGGCCGAATCGCCACACGTCACGGGACGCGCTTGCCTTGTCGCTGCCGGGTGTGTGGGTTGGGTTCAAAGGTTTTCGCCACCCATCCACACCCCTTCATATTCCTTTTTTGCAGCAACCTGAGTCCCCCATGGACAAACACTACCTCACCCCCCTCTTCGAGCCTGAAACCATTGCGGTCTTTGCTGGCCAGGCCGACAACGCCGAGCTACAAACCCCTCAGGCCCGGGCGCTGGTCGCCGCCATCACCCAGCAACGCTTCAGCGGCACGCTGGTGTTTCTGGACATCCACACCACCGGCACCCTGGCCGACCTGGCCCAAACCCGGGCCGACCTGGCCATCATCGTGCTGCCACCGGCCGAAGCCATTGAAGCGCTGGAAGTGGCGGGCCGCATCAAGTGCCGCGCCGCCCTGGTGGTGGGCAGCGGCATCACAGCCGAACTGGCGCTGGAAATGCACCGCGTGGCGCGCCGCCACGGCATGCACCTGCTGGGCCCCAACAGCATGGGCTTTCAGCGCCCCCGCAGCGGCCTCAATGCCAGCGTGGCTGGCCCACTGACCAACCCCGGCCCTTTGGCCCTGGTTTCGCAGTCGGGCGCGCTCACCGCCTCCATCCTCGACTGGGCCAGCCTCAACGCCGTGGGTTTCTCCACCGTGGTCTCGCTGGGCCCCAACACGTCGGTGGACATTGCCCAGGTGCTCGACTACCTGGCGTCGGATGCGCAAACGCACAGCATCGTGGTCTACATGGAAGGCATTTCCAACGCCCGGCGCTTCATGAGCGCGCTGCGCGCAGCCGCCAACGCCAAGCCGGTGGTCGTGCTCAAAGCCGGGCGCAAAAAAGCCGGTAACCAGGCCGCCCAGACCCACAGCGGCACCATTGTGGGCAGCGACGACGTGTTTGACGCCGCCCTGCGACGCGCCGGCGCGGTGCGGGTGCGCTCGTTCGTCGAGCTGTTTTC
Source organism: Hydrogenophaga sp. L99 (assembly GCF_058731905.1). Lineage (NCBI taxonomy): Bacteria > Pseudomonadati > Pseudomonadota > Betaproteobacteria > Burkholderiales > Comamonadaceae > Hydrogenophaga > Hydrogenophaga sp. L99. The sequence continues at coordinate 3,691,107 of NZ_CM178972.1, forward strand.
TGCCGCCAAATGCCTGGCCTCGCGCTACCGCCCGGTGGGCAAGCGCCTGGCCATCGTCACCAACGGCGGCGGCCCCGGCGTGCTGGCGGCCGACTGGGTGAGCGAAATCCACCTGGAACTGGGCCGCCTGGCACCCGACACCGTGAAGGCGCTGCAACCCCAGCTGCCCGCCCTGGCCTCGCTGTGCGACCTGATTGACCTGTCTGAAGAAGCCACACCGGCGCACTACCAGGCCGCCATCGACGCCGCCGGCCACGACCGCAGCATCGACGGCGTGCTGGTGGTGCACTCACCCAAAGCCGGCACCAACGCCGCCGACGTGGCGCGCGCCATGGCCAGCCTCAAAACCCAGATGAGCAAACCGCTGCTGTGCTGCTGGATGGGCGACGCCTCGGTGATCGAAGCCCGCGAAGTGCTGGCGGCGGCCGCCATCCCCAGCTTTCGCACGCCCGAAGCCGCCGTGGGCGCCTTTGGCAACATCGCCAGTTTTTACGAAAACCAGCAACTGCTGCAGCAAACACCGCCCCCGCTGTCCACCCTGGCCAAGCCCGACATTGAAGGCGCGCGCCTGCTGATTGAAAACGTGTTGACCGAGCGCCGCAAGGTGCTCACCGAAATGGAGTCCAAGGCCCTGCTCTCGGCCTTTCACATCCCGGTCACACAAACCATTCTGGCGCGCAGCGCCAACGAAGCCATGATGATCGCCACCCAGCTGGGCTACCCGGTGGCGCTCAAAATCGACTCACCCGACATCAGCCACAAAAGCGATGTGAACGGCGTCGCGCTCAACGTGATGAACGCCGTGGGCGTGCGCGATGTGTACAACACCATGATCCAGGCCGTGGCCAAAGCCCAGCCCGGCGCCCGCATCAACGGCGTCACCATCCAGAAAATGGCGCGCAACAAACGCGGCCGCGAACTCTACATCGGCCTCGTCACCGACGACCCGTTTGGCCCGGTCATTGCCTTCGGCGCCGGTGGCACCATGATCGAGCTCATCAACGACCGCGCCATGGAACTGCCACCGCTCAACCAGTTTCTGGCCCGCCGGCTCATTGACCGCTCCCGCGTGGCCGAAACCCTGGGCGAATGGCGCGGCGCCAGCGCGGTAGACATGGATGCGCTCGAACATGTGCTGCTGCGCGTGTCCGAAATGGTGTGCGAACTGCCCCAGCTGCGTGAAATGGACATCAACCCCATCATCGTGGACGCATCGGGTGCGGTCGCGGTGGACGCGCGCATCGTCATCGATAACGCGCCCGCCACCGCCCGCAACTACGCCCACCTGGCCATCCTGCCTTACCCGGCGCGTTACGAGCAGGTCTGGCCGCTGCGCGGCGGTGGCGAATACACCATCCGCCCCATCCACCCCGACGACGCCCAGATGCTGCAAGACCTGGTGCAACACCTGTCGCCCGAAAGCCGGTATTTCCGCTTTGTGTCGTCGCTCAAAGAGCTGCCGCCATCCATGCTCTCGCGGCTCACCTTGATCGATTACGACCGCGAAATGGCGCTGGTGGCCATCCACCGCACCCGCCAGCCCGGCCCAGGGGGCGAACCGGTGGAAACCGAGCGCATCGTGGGCGTTTCGCGCTACATCACCAACCCCGACAAAGCGAGCTGCGAGTTTTCACTCGTGGTGGCAGACGATTTCAACGGCAAAGGTCTGGGTTCGCGGCTCATGCTGAGCATCATGGAAGAAGCACGAGACAAGGGTTTGACCGAAATTGAAGGCTTGGTGCTGGCGAACAACCCGGGCATGCTCAAGCTCATGAAAGGCTTGGGCTTTGCCGTGAAAACCTTTGCAGAAGACCCGGACTTCAAGTTGGTGACGCACGCCCTGTAGAGCCCGGCATGTTTTTCGATCAAAACCGCCCGTCCAGGCGGTTTTTTTCGCCTTCGGGTTCCCGCTTCTTATCTCTCTATAGCTTTAATACAAATTAGTAGCAGTAGTAGAGGAGGCCGTTTTGTGTGGATAAGCTGGTTTTCTTCAAGCGGGACAAGCACTTGGGTGCTGCCAAAGCCTGTGCAGACGGCCCTGTTTCCTGGCGACCCAAAAGGGGACAACTGGGCCAAGCGGCGGTCTTCTGTGGATAACCCCGTGGTTATTAAAAAGTTACCCACAAGGTTGTGATCAACCTCTTTAAGAAGCCGTTTTTTTCGGACCAAAACAACGGTTTGGGCCGTTGTTACCGACCCGCCAGCCTCTGAGAGCTGGCAAATCCATGGTTTTGAAGGTCCTGAACGCTTTCAAACCCCCGGGCGCCCGGTCTTGCCAAGCCAGGTGATTGCGCTGCAGGGCGTTCATCACGCGCTCAGGCAGGTCACGGTGCATTTCTCAGGCATTTGGAGCGCCTGATCGGTCCTGGCCCTCCCAGGACCCCGCTTGGCCGCTTCCAGGCGCTCACAACCCCCCTGCTGGGCACGGCTGAACCGTTTGAACGTCGAAATCAGCTGCCACAAAGGATCTGGTACACGCAAGGGGTCACGGAAGTGATGGTTGCGTCAGCCGAAAAAAATCAACTTTTTGCCTACCAAGGTGTTGGCAGGCAACCCAAAGCGGCGCAAAAAACGGGTTTTCGGTTCCCGCTTCTTATCTCTCTATAGCTTTAATACAAATTAGTAGCAGTAGTAGAGGGGGCCGTTTTGTGTGGATAAGCTGGTTTTCTTCAAGCGGGACAAGCACTTGGGTGCTGCCAAAGCCTGTGCAGACGGCCCTGTTTCCCGGCGACCGAAACGGGGACAACTGGGCCAGGCGGCGGTTGTCTGTGGATAACCACGTGGTTATTAAAAAGTTACCCACAGGGCTGTGATCAATTGCTTTGGCAAGCCAGTTTTGGGCTGGCGTTTCGAGCGGCTGTGGCGCGTTTTTCAGTGCAACCGCGCCAGTTGGGCAAAACCGGCGGCGAGACCCAGTCCGTGCAGCAACACCGCTATGACGCTGAGCACCAGAGCAGGTTTCAACCTGTCGGGCTGGTGCCTGTGTTGGGCCAGCCATCCTGCAGCCGCCAGGGAAAACGGCAAAGAAACCAGCCCCCAAAGCGCCTGGCTTGGCGGCACCAACAGCCAGACGCCGGCCACCAACCACAGGTGAGCGCCGAGCGCCAGCACGGCATACAACGCGCTGGCCTTTACGGGACCAAGCCTCACCACCAAGGTGCGCTTGCCCACTTGGGCATCGGCTTCAGCGTCCGGAAACCCGTTGATCAGCAGCAGCGCTGCCACCAGCAGCGCAAAACCCAACGCCACCCAGGCGGGTATGGGGAAAAAGTGGCGGCGCTGCACATAGTCCGCGCCCACCACCACCAGAAACCACACGAGTGCCACCGTCAGTTCGCCCAACCCGCGCGACATCAACCGCAGCGGTGGTGCCGAGTAAGCCCAGGCCAGCACCAGTCCCGCCAAGCCCAGCAGCAACACACCACCACCGGCTTTAACCGCCAGCAGCAGTCCGGCCGGTACCAGAAACAACACTAGCGCGAAGGCCAGTTCGGCGGTTTGCCGCTCGGTCGCCACGCCGGTCTGTATCAGCCGCGAACCGCCTGTGAACGGAAAGATACCCCGCTGGTTGGCCGCATCTGCTCCATTGCGTGCATCGTGCAGGTCGTTCAACACATTGCCTGCCGCGTGTGCCAGCACGGCCAACGCGGTGGCACCGAGCGCCAGCGGCAGGTCGAGCCCGCAGCCGCAGGCTGCAGCGGTTGCGGTGCCCAGCACACAAGCCACCACCGTGAGCCACAAAAAAGCCGGACGTGTCATGCGCACCCACACCAGCGCCTGACCCAAGCCCGGGTCAGGCGGTTTCTTTTGGGGTTGGCGCACCACAGAGACTTTGGGCAGAGGTTTCATACCGATCAAGTGTGTGGCGATGCAGCCCGACGCGCCTTGTCCAATCGCAAGCCCAGCCCATCGCAGGCGTCTGGCCGCGGGCCCGCCATGGCGCTGGTCGCTCACACTTGGCTACAAGCGCTCTGTAGCGGTGCAGTACCCGGCTGTTAAGATGCCAGCGCTTGGTTGCGGGCCTGAACGGTGATTCGAGCCCGTTGCTTTTTCCCCTGGAATCCCCGGTTTTTGAGTCTGTTGCCCCACCCATGTCCGTTGCCCTCGCTGCCAACGCGCCTGCCACCTTCGAGATCAAGAGTGCCAACCTGCCTCTGGTGGCCTTGCTGCTCAAATCTGCCGACCTGGCCCGCCTGAGCACCGAATTTGCCCAGCGGTTTGGTGACATGCCCGACTTCTTTGACCACGACTCGCTGGTCATCGACCTGTTCCCGCTGCAAGTGGCCGAACCCGACGCCAGCCTGGACTTTGCAGCGCTGGTGCACCTGTTGCGCCAATACCGGCTGACCCCGCTGGCCGTGCGCGGCGGCAACGAAGCGCAAATGGCCGATGCCATTGCCGCCGGCCTCACTCCGGCGCCCGACGCTACCGTGCAGCGCGCTGCGCCAGCCCCCGCGGCCAGCACCACCGCAGCGCCAGCCCCAGAGCCGGTGGCAGCACCGCAGCCCGCTGCAGGTGCCCTGGTCATCGACAAACCCCTGCGCTCGGGTCAGCAGGTCTATGCCCGCGGGCGCGACCTGGTCGTGATGGCCATGGTCAACCCTGGTGCAGAAGTCATTGCCGATGGGCACATCCATGTGTACGCGCCGTTGCGCGGCAAAGCCATTGCAGGTGCGCGCGGCAACACCGATGCGCGCATATTTGCCCTCAGCATGGCACCCGAGCTCATTTCCATTGCCGGCATTTACCGCACCAGCGAAGTGGCCCTGCCCGACGCCGTGCTGGGCAAGGCGGCCCAGGTGCGCCTGGTGCCGGGTCCCGACGGTGACAAGCTCGTGATCGACCCTTTATCGGTGTAACGCCCCAGGCCACCCGCCCGTTGCACCCCGCACCCCTTTTGCATTTGAAAGAACCCGCACCATGACCAAAATCGTTGTCGTCACCTCCGGCAAAGGCGGGGTGGGCAAAACCACCACCAGCGCCAGCTTTGCCACCGGCCTTGCCCTGCGCGGTCACAAAACCGCCGTGATCGACTTCGACGTGGGCCTGCGCAACCTGGATCTGATCATGGGCTGCGAGCGCCGCGTGGTGTACGACCTGATCAACGTCATCCAGGGTGAAGCCAACCTGAACCAGGCGCTCATCAAAGACAAACAGTGCGACAACCTTTTTGTATTGGCCGCCAGCCAGACGCGCGACAAAGACGCCCTGAGCCAGGAAGGCGTGCACAAGGTACTGACCGACCTCTCGGCCATGGGTTTTGAGTACATCGTGTGCGACTCGCCCGCCGGCATTGAAACCGGCGCGCTCATGGCCATGCACTACGCCGACGAAGCGCTCATCGTCACCAACCCCGAAGTCTCCAGCGTGCGCGATTCCGATCGCATCCTGGGCATGCTGGGCAGCAAGACGCAGCGCGCCATTGACGGCAAGGAGCCCATCAAGGAGCACCTGCTGATCACGCGCTACAACCCCACGCGCGTGGCCGACGGCCAGATGCTGTCGCTCGAAGACATCCAGGACATCCTGCGCATCAAACTCATCGGCGTGATTCCCGAGAGTGAAAACGTGTTGACCGCGTCCAACCAGGGCACGCCAGCGATCCACCTGAAAGGCACCGACGTGGCGGAGGCCTACAGCGATGTCATCGACCGTTTTCTGGGCGCCGACAAACCGCTGCGCTTCATCGAAGCCGAAAAGGCGGGCTTCTTCAAGCGTGTGTTTGGAAGGAAATGAGCATGTCGTTCCTGTCCTTCTTGCTCGGCGAGAAAAAGAAAACCGCCAGCGTCGCTAAAGAGCGGCTGCAGATCATCCTGGCGCACGAGCGCAGCGGCCGCAATGCCGCAGAGCCCGATTACCTGCCCGCGCTGCAGCGCGAACTGGTGGCCGTGATCAGCAAATACATCAAGATCAATCCGGACGACATCAAGGTCATGCTGGAGCGCCAGGACAACCTGGAAGTGCTTGAGGTCAAAATCGAACTGCCTGATCGCAAATAAGCCCCAATCACCAGACGGGTCTGCCCAGACAAAAACCCCCTGTTTTGCTGGGTTGCATAACAGGGGGTTTTTATTGGCTACACCAAAGCAAAAAGGCTTCAAAACATGGTTTTGAAGCCTTTTCTACTGGACTCAGCACAGGGCTGTGTCAGCTGGGGTGCAACGGCATCGCTGCCGTTGACTGGGATTGCAGGGCTTAGTAGCCGCCGCGACCGCCACCACCGCCGTAGCCGCCACCGCCGGAGCGGTCGCCACCACCGGAACGGTCACCACCGTAGCCGCCGGTACGGGGAGGACGTGCCTCCATCGGACGAGCTTCGTTCACGGTGATGCTGCGGCCGCCGAGCGACTGGCCATTCATGCCGTTGATAGCAGCTTGTGCTTCAGCGTCATTGCCCATTTCGACGAAACCGAAACCTTTGGAGCGGCCGGTGTCGCGCTCCATCATGACTTTGGCGCTGTTGACAGAGCCGAATTCGCTGAACGACTGTTGCAGGTCTTCGTCGCGAACGGTGTACGGCAGGTTGCCGACGTAAAGTTTATTGCCCATGGGGACTCCTCAAAAATACATAAAACAAAGCGATGGGGTCCCGAAAGCACAACAAACCAAAAAAGTACCGCCGTAGCGCGCGAAACTGACCGATCACCTAACTTGCACGGGCAGCGAAACCGCCCGAACATTTGGATTATGCGCCTTTAAACGCGCCGTGATGAAATTCTTGCCGCATACCGTTGCTGGCTGGATAAAAAGTGGTTCACGTCAAGGCGCAACGCCACCGGCCCAAGCGGGCTTTTCGCCCTGCGTTTCGCTTGCCCTTGTTCAGCCGCGCACACGCCTGACGGGCCGTCTATCATCCGGCCATGCTGATCGAAACGCTGGGCGCTGCCCGAGACATGGGGCGGCTCAATCAAATTTTGGGTGTGCTGATTCGCCATGGTTTTGGCGACAGCGTGCGCCGCCTGGGCCTGGCCGACCGGCTGGAAAGCGCGGGCCACGCTCTGAAATGGGAACATGCGGCCGACCTCGCCCGGCTTGAACCGCCGGTGCAGGTGCGCTTGGCCATTGAAGAACTCGGCCCCACCTTTGTGAAGCTCGGCCAGATCCTGGCCGGCCGTGCCGACCTGTTTGGCCCTGAATTCATTGCCGAATTTGAAAAACTGCACAGCCATGTGCCCGCTGTGCCGCTGGACACCTTGCGCCCCCAGCTGCGCGAAGACCTGGGCGGCGAACCCGAAGACGTGTTTGCCCGCTTCGACCCCGAGCCCCTGGCCGCAGCGTCCATTGCACAGGTGCACCGCGCCCAGCTCAAAGACGGCACCGAAGTGGTCGTCAAAATTCGCCGCCCCGGCATCACCGACACCATTGAGGCCGACCTGCGCCTGCTGGGCCGCATGGCCGCCGTGGCCGAGGCCGAGATACCCAACCTCAAGCCCTACCGGCCCCAGCAACTGGTGCGCGAACTGGCGCGCTCCCTCAAGCGCGAGCTGGACCTGGCCAGCGAATGCCGCAACGCCGAACGCATTGCCGCCAATCTCGCACCCATGCCCTGGATCGTGGTGCCCAAGGTCCACTGGCAGCACACCACCGAGCGCGTCAACGTCCAAGACTTTGTGGGCGGTGTCGCCGGCAACGACCTGGCTGGGCTCGATCTCAACGGCTTCGACCGCAACCTGCTCGCCCAACGTGGCAGCCAGGCCGTGCTGAAAATGATCGTGCAAGACGGTTTTTTCCACGCCGATCCGCACCCCGGCAATGTGTTCTATCTCGAAGGCAACCGCATCGCCTTCATTGACTTCGGCATGGTCGGGCGCCTTTCGCAGCGCCGGCGCGAAGAGCTGCTCAACCTGTTGCTCGGTCTGGTCGAGCGCAACCCCCAGACCGTGGCCGACGTGTTGCTCGACTGGACCGGGGACGAACACGGCGTCAACCTGGCCGTGCTGGAAACCGAAATTGAAGCTTTCGTCGACCAGTACCACGGCACCCCGCTGGCCCAGCTCAACCTGGGCCAGATGCTGGCCGACGTGACCACCATCTTGCGCGAACACCACCTTGGCCTGCCGTCTGACATGGCCCTGCTCATCAAAGCCTTCATCACCCTGGAAGGCATGGGCCGCGGGCTCGACCCCGAATTTCACATGACCACCGAAGCCCTGCCGCTGTTGCGCCAGGTGGTGCGCGCCCGCTACCAGCCCAAGGTGGTGGCCAACCGCGCCTGGCAAACCCTGCGCCGCACCCTGGCCGTGGCCGAACAGCTGCCACACGACGTGTCGCGCCTGCTGCGCAACGCCCGGCGTGGCCGCATGCACGTGGGCATTGAGCTGGCCCACCTCAAACGCGTGGGCGACCAGATCGACCGTGCCGCCAACCGCCTCACCATGGCGCTCGTCATCGCCGCGCTCATCATCGGCTCGTCCATCGTCATGACCGTCAAAGGCGGCCCGACCCTCTTCGGCCTGCCCGCTTTCGGCTTCATCGGCTTTGCCAGCGCCTTCGTGGGCGGGCTGTGGCTGGTGCGCGCCATCTGGCGCAGCAGCAAGGGGCGCGATGTGGGGGAGGGAGATTGACGTGTGATGCGCTATCTTGGTTTTTGAGTTGCCACACAACAATCGGGGGGAAGAGGCCATGGGCTTGCAGGACAGGGACTACATGCACGAGCCGCACCGGCGTGATTCACCATTCGCGCCACCCCTAAGCCCCGTCAAATTGTTCCCCCTGTTGAATCCTGCAAGCTTGTTATACCCGACCCTTTTCCCGCTGAAGTGGCCAAACTGATGCGCTTTTAAAGCGATACAAAGCGGGTGTGCTGTCAGCGCTCACGCTTGCGGGCCAGCTCCCACCGCGTGCACAGTTCCCTTCCTCGTGCTACATTAACTGGTTCGCCTTGGGCGACCGGCCGCGCGTAAGTTGTCAGCAACCTGCGCGCACCACCCCAGGCAGAGGGGTTGCTGGTCCAGTCCCACCTTGGTGAGCCACGCCAGCCCCGAACCCGTCTTGGGTCGGCGCCGTGGCAAATGTTTTCCCTCCTGTTGCCGATGCCCCTGCCGTGGCTCGTGCGCCGGATCTGGCCTGGTGTTCCCAACACCGCGCTGGCTCCGGGAGATTCAGTTGGGCACCCCGGCGCTTGGGGCTGCCACTTTGTTTTTCGGGCGTTTTCAGGTTTTGCGGCTGTTGCTGCGGGCCCTTGCCCACTGATGTTTTTAATGATTCATACGACCACGATTACGACAACGAAGAGTCTTTCTCCTCTCACTTTGGGCAAATACCGCATTGCGGCTTGCCCGCGTCCGCTCCCCTGCGGGCGCTTTGCCGCACAGGTGTCCATCGCCAGTGGTCGCGGCAGCGCTTCCACTGCCCGAGTGATGCGCTTTGTTGACGATTTCTCGACCCACGATGCCGCGGCAAAATACGCTGTTGCGCAAGGCATTGACTGGGTTAACGACACACTGCGCACCCACGCGCGCCCGATCGCTGTGGGGCAGGTGCTGTCACCCCAAATCTGTATTTGAAAAGGAGCCACACATGGCCAAAGAAGATCTGATTGACATGATGGGTATCGTCAACGAGGTGCTGCCCGACACGCGTTTTCGCGTGACTCTGGACAACGGTCACCAGCTGATTGCGTATTCGGCAGGCAAGATGCGCAAGAACCACATCCGCATCCTGGCGGGTGACCGCGTGTCGCTGGAGCTGTCCCCTTACGACCTGAGCAAGGGCCGTATCAATTTCCGCCACATCGAAGGCCGCGGCCCGATGGTGCCGCGCAAGCCGCGCTGATTCGACCTTGAAACCGCCTCGGCGCCGCCAGCGTGAGCGGTGCCAAGGCTTGCGCCTGACGTCAGTTGCCTGATTTCAGGCGCTTTCGGCGCGCCTGCACGGCCGCCGCCAGCCCTTCGAGCACCGGCACGGTCTGCTCAAAGCTGATGCAAGCGTCGGTGACGCTGACACCCGCCTGCAGCGCCTGGCCAGGCACGATGTCCTGCCGTCCTTCGTTCAGATGGCTCTCGATCATCAAACCGGTGATGCGCGTTTCGCCTGCGGCGATCTGCTGCGCCACGTCGGCGGCCACGTCGATCTGTTTGCGGTGCTGTTTGCTGCTGTTGGCGTGCGACACGTCCACCATCACTTGTTCGCGCAGGCCGGCGGCTTTGAGCAGCTGGCAAGCGGCGTCCACGTCGGCCGCACTGTAGTTGGGTGCTTTGCCGCCCCGCAAAATCACGTGGCAGTCCTGGTTGCCCCGGGTTTCAAAAATGGCCGCCTGGCCCATTTTGGTCATGCCCATGAAGGCATGGGCGGCCTGCGCGGCTTGTATCGCGTCGGTCGCCACTTTCACGCCGCCGTCGGTGCCATTTTTGAAGCCCACGGGGCAGCTCAGGCCGCTGGCCAGTTGGCGGTGGCTCTGGCTTTCGGTGGTGCGCGCACCAATGGCGCCCCAGCTCACCAGGTCGCTGATGAACTGCGGGCTCAACAAGTCCAGAAACTCGGTACCCACCGGCAGGCCCAGCGCCAGCACGTCCAGCAGCAGCTGGCGGGCCAGTTCCAGGCCTTCGTTGATGGCGAACGTGCCGTCCAGGTGGGGGTCGTTGATGTACCCCTTCCAGCCCACCGTGGTGCGTGGCTTTTCGAAATACACCCGCATGACCACCAGCAGGTCGCTGGCCAGTGCGTCGGCCTGGGTTTTGAGCCGCTGTGCGTAGTCCATGGCCTGCGCGTGGTCGTGGATGGAGCAGGGCCCGACCACCACGATCAAGCGGTCGTCTTGCCCGTGCAGCACGCGCGAGAGCGCGCTGCGGCTGCTCTCCACCAGCGCCAGCGCCTCGGGCGGCGTGGGCAGCCATTCCTGCAGCAGTGCGGGCGTGATGAGTGGGCGCACCGCGCCGATGCGCAGGTCGTCAATGCGGGTGGTGTCCTGGGTGGACAGCGGGGTGGAGGTGCGTTGGGCGTGGGTCATACTTATATTGTCGCGCGGCCTTGGCAGGCTGCTGCCTAGCGCGCGCGCCGTGAACGCGCTCAGGGGCGGCGAAAAGCGGTGGGCTGGGCGGCCCAGTAGCGGTTGTCCAGGCGGTCCATGCGCACCGTGCCGCCGGTGGACGGCGCGTGCACAAACCGGCCTTCACCCACATAGATGCCCGCATGAAACGGCCTGCCAGCGCCAAAAATCACCAGGTCACCGGTGCGCCGCTCGCGGGCATTCACAGGTTGGCCAAAGCCTGCCAACTGGGCCACGGTGCGCGGCGGCGCCACACCGGCACTGCTTTTGTACACATAACCAATCAGCCCGCTGCAGTCAAAGCCGCTTTGCGGTGTGTTGCCGCCGTACCGGTAGGGCGTACCCACCAGGCCCAGCGCATGGATGGCGATGTCGCTGGCCTGCCCCGTCAACAGCGGGCGGTGAGCCGGTCCGGGTGCCGGGGGCGCACTGCCGCAGCCCCCCATCAGCAGGACGAACAACAGGGCAAGGCTGGGTACAACGAGGCGCATGGTTGCCCAGCGTACCGGATCGCCCCGCTTCTGTGCGTGTGTTGGCTGGGGTGTCATGTGGGGCAAGCCTGAGCTGCCACCTGGCGCAGCAGCTTGGCCACGGCTGGCTTGGTGCAGCGCTGCAGCCCCATCAGGAAGGCATGGTCGGGGTTGGGCACACCGTGGCGGGTGCGCAAATCGTGCTGAATGCGCCCCAGCAATTCGGCCGCCATTTCGGCGTCGGCCAGCGCGCGGTGGGCCTTTCCGGTGCGCGGCAGGTGGAAAAAATCCACCAGGTTGCCCAGCTTGTGGCTGGGCGCCTCGGGGTACAGCCGGCGCGACAGCAGCACCGTGCACGCAAACGGCTGCTGCGCCGGTTGTCCGGCGCGCGCGAGCTCGGCCACCCAGTAGCGGCGGTCAAACGAAGCGTTGTGCGCCACCATCGGCACCTCGCCTACAAAGCGGGCGGCCTCGGCCATCACGGCTTCGGCCGGCGGCGCGGCCTGCACCATCGCGTTGGTGATGCCGGTGAGCTGCGTAATGAACGCCGGAATGTGCACACGCGCGTTCATCAGGCTCTGAAAGCGGTCGACCACCTGGCCGTGCTCCAGCAACACAATCGCCACCTCGGTGGCACGGTCGCCCTGGCCGGGCGAGATACCGGTGGTTTCGAAGTCGATGACGGCGATGCGGCTCATGGCGGTGCGTTGTGTGGGTGTGCTGGGCGCTCAGGCTTTCTTCAGAAACTCCGATTTCAGCAGCATGCTGCCCAGCTCGGTTTTGCAGTCCACGTTGTGGCCATCGGCACCGTCCACCAGGCGGATGCTTTTGATCTTGCTGCCCTTTTTGAGCACACTCGACGAACCCTTGACCTTCAGGTCCTTGATCAAGATCACCGCGTCACCGTCGGCCAGCGGGTTGCCGTTGGCGTCTTTCACGGCGGCGCTGCCAGCGTCTTCATCGCCTGCGCCTGCCTCAGCCTTGGGCCATTCGTGGGTGCAGTCGGGGCAGACGAAGTTGTCGCCGTCGGCGTAGGTGTTTTCAAGGCCGCATTGTGGGCAGGCGGGAGCGGTATGGGGCATGGTGAGCAGGAGCCAAACGGAACGAAGACTCCAATGGTAGTGGACCGGCCCAACACCGGTCCCACAACCCACCAAACCGCGAGCGTCAGCGCACCTCGGTCACAAATTCAGCCATCGGGCGGCGCACCTTTTTCAGGTTCACCAGCCAGTCGCCTTCTTCGGCCCGGTAGCCCAGCGGCAAGATCGCCACGCTGCGCAAGCCGCGTTCGCGCAGCTTCAAAATGGCGTCCAGCTTTGCCGGGTCAAAGCCCTCCATGGGTGTGCTGTCCACCGCCTCAAACGCAGCCGCAATTAGCGCAGCGCCAAGGCCAATGTAAGCCTGCCGCGCAGCGTGCTCAAAGTTCACCTGTGGATCGCGCGCGGGGTAGCTGTTCAGCAGCATCTGGCGATAGTTTTCCCAGCCCTCGTTGGTGCCGCCGCGTTGCGCGTTCGTCAGGTCAAACATGTGGTTGATGCGCTCGGCGGTGTAGTTGTCCCAGGCGGCAAACACCAACAGGTGTGAGCCATCGGTGATCTGCGCCTGGTTCCACGCGATGGGCTTGATCTGTTCGCGCACGGCAGGGTTGGTCACTACGATGATTTCGAACGGCTGCAAGCCACTCGAAGTGGGTGCCAGGCGCGCCGCCTCCAAGATGCGGTCCACCTTGTCTTGCGGCACCACTTGGGTGGCGTCCAGCTTCTTGGCCGCGTAGCGCCATTGCAGCTTGTCCAGCAAGACGGGGGTGTGGGTGGGTTGTGACAAATCGCTCATGGGTTTTTCCGTTGAAATGGTGCCCACACGGTGTGGGACATAGGGTGATCATCACCGAACGAAGCGCATGCTGCTGGTGGCCTGGCAAAAGCCGGCTGTGCTTTGACCGTGCGCTGCTGGTTCAGCGCATTTCACGGGGTTCAGTTAAGCGCACCATGGCAATCGCGTCGAAAGGACACGTCACTGCACACTTGGCGCAGCCGGTGCAGCCCGGTTCGTCGTGCACCAGCGAATACTTTTTCCCACTTTGCACAGCCAGCGACATCACGTGCGGCGGGCACACCGCCACACACCAGCCGCAGCCGGTGCAGCGCGTGGTGTTAACGGCAGGCAGTGCTTTGCGTTCGGTCGCCATGGTCGTATTGTGGAGGCCATGCCAAAAGACACCACCACCCTTCGCCGAATCCTTGAGCGCGACCGCACCATCGCCGTGGTGGGTTTGTCGGCCGATGCGCACCGCCCCAGTTACGGCGTGGCCCGCTACATGCAGCAACACGGCTACCGCATCGTGCCGGTGAATCCGCGCTACCCAGCCATCTTGGGCGAGACCGCTTACGCACGGCTCGAAGACATCCCTTTCGCCGTCGACATGGTCAACGTGTTTCGGCGGGAAGAAGACATACCCGACATCGCGCGCAGCGCGGTCGCCATCGGCGCCAAAAGCTTTTGGCAGCAGCTCGGCCTCAAGAGCCAGGAAGCCGACCGCATAGCCACCGCCGCCGGGCTCGACACGGTCTGGGACTGCTGCCTGAAAGTGGCCCACGCCCAACTGCTCGGCCGCTGATTGCGGGCTGTTGCAGGCGAAAAAAAACCGGCCCTCAGGCCGGTTTCATGGCAAGCGCCAAACGCGCTCAGTAGCCGCCGCGCCCGCCGCGCCCGCCGCGGTTGCCACCGCCAAAACCACCAGCGCTGGCCTCTTTCGGGCGGGAAATGTTCACCACAATCGAACGGCCGCCGACCGACATGCCGTTCAGCCCCTCAATGGCCGCGTCAGCCTGCTCGCTGGTGCCCATTTCCACAAAGCCAAAGCCTTTTGAACGGCCCGTGTCACGGTCCATCATGACCTTGGCCGACGAGACGTCGCCGTACTCGGAAAAATTGTGGCGCAGCGCCTTGTCGTCGGCGTCATAGGGCAGATTGCCCACGTAAAGCTTGGTGCTCATGAAAGAGCCTTTCAGAGAGATGGCGCCGAAACCAGGCAAAGCCCGGCGGCGCAGGAGAAAGCGGCGCCCAGTGGACACAGCAAGAACACGTGCTGCGCTTGCCAAGGGCAGAGCACAACACAGACAGGGGCGCTGCGAGCGGGCGTTTAACCCGTGCGAATCAGCGCCACACAACAACGAACATTTGGTTTTGGCCCGCCAGCTGCGCGTTGCAACCGACCGAGCCCATCGAGACCAATCCGGCCTTTTTGCTGCAGCCGTGAAGTCGCTGCAAGCCAGTACCAGACTCGTTCGCCGAGCGTCCCATCATATTCTGCAAAACCACATCCATTCTGGTCAAAGCCAAAAGCCAGAAAGTCGGGCCCATCCCCGAAGCCACGTTCCACCCACCGTCCCTGCAAACCCAGGAAGACGCCGACGCCGTCATGTACGAACTCCAAGACCTTCCATGCGTCAACCAGCCCGAACACACCGCCACCACCCGCCACCTGCACATCACCGGTTGCTTGCCGGGCGCGGGCTACTGCTGGAACATGGCGCGTCAGGCAAAAACGCTGGGCTTGAGTGGTTGGGTGCCCAACCGACTGGTAGTGTGCAGGCGCTTCTTCACTGGGCGCAGCATGGGCCTCCGGGCGCGCGTGTGGACGGTGCTGTGGTGGGCGAGGTCAAGGTGGAAACCTTGCTCATCGGTTTTGAGCAGTGGGGGCGGTATAGGGCGTTTCGCCACTCCATCTTGGCGCACGTTTCATATAACGTCACCCCAGGCAAAGCCCTGGGTGTCAGACCAGATCCTTTTGAATAGTCTTTGCTCCTCACCACAAGAGGAACGCAATGACCCCAACAGATCCGACCCCGCAGCGCCTTCAGTACGGCGAGCGTCCGACGCAGCCCGGCATGTACCTCGGTCTTTTCCATGGTCGGAACAGCCGCAAACAAGACATGGACGATTGGGGTTTCGCTGGGCCAGTGCTCGGCCCGCTGAACTATTGCCACACCACGTACATGGCGTACGTTCACCTGCAATTTCTGAATGGGCAAGACGCGCGTATCTGCTGCAATTCAGGGGATCTCGACGTCGATCTGTAGGTGGTGGAAGACATGATCCATTTCGAGGGCGCTTACTATGGAGATTGGACGGTGTTCTTCGTGGCGCCAGATGAGTGCCGCCGTCCTGATGACGCTTTTCGGAACAAGCCCCGCAACAACGTGTACCAGTGGCACAACCACTTGAAGAACGCCCAGCATTCGAACGACCCATAGGAAGAATCCATGCCGAGATATCTTGTCCTAATGCATTTCTGCTTCCATGAGGAGTTGGCGGGTAGCTGTGTCCCGAAACAGGGCGGCACCTGCCTCAGTCACTTGCGAACTAGCGCTTTACCTTTGCCTTGAGAAAAACCATGTCGCGGTGAAAATCGAGATAACGGCTTTGGCCAGCAGAGAAGAGACCAACGTTCTCCAGCATGCTTGATGTGATTCCCATCCGTTCTATCGAACCGAGATCGGCCACTGGCGAAACAAGAACATCGCCATTATTTTTGAATGAGATAAATCCACGGTCAAATAGCAAATCAGCATCGGGCGTGAGAAGAAAACCATTTTCGCCGTCAAGGCGTTCTTCATTACTGGCGTCGCGCCAAGGCTTTGTGTGACTCGCGCGTAAGTACTCGGAATTTGAGACGCCGGTTAGCCGGCAGCGTCTTTCAATTTGAGTGACCCTCGAACGGAACAACCCTTGACCTCTGCGTGTTGATTCATCAGTACAACTGAGCCAGTGATCACGTCGAATACTGAGCCACCGGGTTGATGGGTTTTTTGGCTATTCGGTTGTGGATAAGTCTATAGGGTCCGCTGGTTTTCGATCTCCTTTCTGAGTCTTTGGGCGTTGCTTTGGCAGTGCCGCGCCAGCGGCACTGGAATGCTTGAATCGCCAGCTCTCGTTGCCCGTCTCCACGATGTGGCAGTGGTGCGTGAGACGGTCGAGCAAGGCGGTGGTCATCTTGGCGTCGCCAAAGACGCTGCTCCACTCCGAGAAGGTGAGGTTGGTGGTGATCACCACGCTCGTTCGCTCATAGAGTTTGGAGAGCAGGTGGAACAGCATCGCGCCGCCCGACTGCGTGAACGGCAAGTAGCCCAGTTCATCCAGGATCACCAGATCGACATACATCAGGCGATGTGCCAACTGCCCAGACTTGTTCTGAGCCTTCTCCAGCTCCAGGGCGTTGACCAACTCCACCGTAGAGAAGAAACGAACCCGCTTGCCGTGCATGCGGATCGCCTCGATCCCCAGGCTCGTAGCCAGGTGGGTCTTGCCCGTGCCGGGGCCACCGACCAGCACCACGTTGTGCGCCGACTCCAGGAATCGAAGGGTGTGCAGCTGGCGCACCAGCGCTTCATCGAGTTGCGCATGGACGAAGTCAAAGCCAGCGAGATCGCGGTGCGATGGGAACCGCGCCACACGCATTTGGTAAGCCATGGAGCGCACCTCGCGCTGCGCCGTCTCAGCCTTGATGAGCTGGTGCAAAACGGCCTCATGGTCGAGCGACTTCATGCGGGCGGTGCCCAGCACCTCCGGCCAGGCACTGGCCATGCCGTGCAGGCCCAGCGCTTTGAAAGCATCAATGACATCATGCATGGTCGGACTCCGGTGACGCCTCATGAGGCTGGGGGTTGCGCAGTGCGTCATAGCGCCGCAGGTTGGCCAGTGGTGGCGTATTGAGCGTGAGCATCGTGGCCACTGGCGGCTCGGGCGCACGCTGCTCCTGCAAGCGAGAGAGCACGTTGAGCACGTGCTCGGCACTCACCCGCCCGGACTGCAGCGCCAGCTCCACCGCCACCTGCACGGCCTCCAGCCCGTGCAGGCTCACCCCCATGAGCACCTGCGCCATCACCCTGTCGCCCCCGCTGTGGCGCAGCAACTGGCGCTGCAGTTCCTGTAGGGGTTCGGGCATGGTCTTGAAGGGCGCACCATTGCGCAGCGCACCGGGCTTTCGCTCGACCAGCGCGATGTAATGCATCCAGTCGTAGATCGTCTGATCCCGCTCGAAGCTGCGCTCCAGCCGCACCTGCCGCCCATCGGCTCCGACCACCAACAGGCCATCCGCGTAGGCCCGCAGACTGACCACCGCGTGGATCCATTCACACGGCACGCTGTAGCGGTTGCGCTGGAAGTGGATCAGCGAGGTGGCAGAGACCCGCACCGGCTGCTCCACATAGCCGTCAAACGCACGCGGGTTGGGCATGAGGCGAACACGTTCGTCCTGGCAGACATCAGCCACCGTGAGATGCACCCACTCAGGGTGACTCATCTCGGCCCAGGCCTTCACGCAGGCCTGCTGCAACCAGTCGTTGAGCTCGCCAAGCGTCCCCCAGCGCCGCTCACTGGCCTCGCGCCAGATGTCCTTGCGCCGATCCTGAACGTTCTTCTCGACGACTCCCTTCTCCCAGCCGGCAGCCCGGTTGCAGAACTCCGGCTCGAACAGGTAGTGCCCGGTCATGGCCTCGAAACGCGCATTGACGCTGCGCTGCTTGCCCCGACCGACCTTGTCTACCGCAGTCTTCATGTTGTCGTAGATGCCCCGCCGGGGCACGCCACCGAAGAGGGCAAACGCCCGTGCGTGCGCGTCGAACAGCATCTCGTGCGCCTGGCTGTAGTACGCCACCAGGCAGAAGGCGCGACTGGCCGCCAGCTTGGTGTGCGCCACCTCCAGACGGCGGCGCAGTCCCCCTATGAAGAGGTACTCGCAGCTCCAGTCGAACTGGAACGCCTCGCCCAGCTCGAAGCTCAGCGGCACAAACCCTGCGCCGCGCGCAGCGTTGCCTTGCTCTTGCTGCCAGCGCTGGGCAAAGGCGTAGACCGGCCCTCGGCTGCCGCTGTAGCCCTGCGCCCGCAGTGCTTCAAACATCGCCTTGACCCCACGCCGATCGCGCTTGCTGCGGTGGCTATCGGCCTTGAGCCACTGGCTCAACTGCTCTTTGTACGGATCGAGGATGCTGGGCCCCGAGTCCCGCTGTGGGTATTGGGGCTCGGCCATCTGGCCGTCCTTGAGCCACTTGGTGGCTGTGTTGCGCGAGATACCGAGGCGCCTGCTGGCCTCGCGCACCGACACGTCCTGCCTCAGCACGAGGCGGCGTAACTTGCTCAATGTGCTCACGTTGATCACTCCTGCTCCTCCGTGCTGAAAAATTCAGCAGGATAGAGCGGCAACGTGGCTCAGATTTCAACGTGAACTCGTCCCGAAATGGCCCAGTTTTGGAAATGAATCAACAGTGACTTCTCTTGACCCCTATCTGCGCTGGCTATCGAGCCTGCCAGCAAACTGATCTGGCTGGCGCTGCGCAACATCACGGCCGAATGGGGCCGTGCGGCGCACAACTGGAAGGATGCGATGAACCAGTTTGCGATCCTCTATGAAGATCGTTTCACGAAGGTTGCCACGTAAGATGTGGCACCGACTTGACCACCGTGTCGGTCGTTCGTCGCCAAGCGACGCCCGCCACCGTGGACAAGTCTCTCAGCGCCTCGAACACAAAAATTCGGACACTCCCTGGCTATCTGACCAGCGCGGCGCGGCCGGAATTTTGCAGTAACCGTGTCAGTAATTTTTCGCTAACTTGGCGAAGTTTTACTTTCACTGTCACCTGACATATCTCTCACTCACCTGGTGCAGATTTCGGTTTCTGCATAAGCCAACACTTCGGTCTCGCTTCAGACCGCTCCCACTTCGAGGTCATTCAAGAACTGTGGCGCGCAATAGGTCAATCGCAGCAACTAGCGTCACTCAGTCGCAGCACTATGGCGCAAGTCGCAAATAATTTGGCGCCCTACGGCTACACCGAAATCAGATATCGATATTCCCCGCCCGCAGCGCATTGGTCTCAATGAAATCGCGGCGCGGTTCCACTTCGTCGCCCATCAGCATCGTGAACACGCGGTCGGCTTCAATGGCGTCGTCGATCTGCACGCGCAGCAGGCGGCGCACGGTGGGGTCCATGGTGGTTTCCCAGAGCTGGGCTGGGTTCATTTCACCCAGACCTTTGTAGCGCTGGCGGCTGGTGGTGCGCTCGGCTTCGCTGATGAGCCAGCGCATGGCGATGCGGAAGTCGCCTACTTTTTCTTCTTTTTGCTTGTCGCCTTCACCGCGCATGACCTTGGCGCCGTCGCCCAGCAGGCCGCGGAAGGTTTCGGCGGCCACGGCCAGGGCGGCGTAGTCGGCCCCGTGCACAAAGTCTTGCGTGAGCACGCTGCTTTTCACGTTGCCGTGGTGGCGGCGGCTGATGCGCAAGATGGGTTTGTCGGTGCGGGCGTCAAACTCGGCTGCCACTTCGGCGGGCACGCCGGTGGTGGTGAGTTCGCGCAGTTTGGCTTGCAGCGCCACGGCGCTGGCTTCGGCCTGCTCCATGTTGTCCAGGTTGAGCGACACGCCGTCGGCAATGGAGCGCAGGGCTTCGGCGTCCATGAAGTTGGACAGGCGGGCAATGACGTGTTCGGCCACCTGGTGCTTGCGCGCCAGTTCGCCCAGGGTGTCGCCTTCGAGCGTGGCGGCGGTGGCGCCGCCGGTGAACACTTTGGCGTCTTTCAGGGCAATGCGTAGCAAGAAGCCGTCGAGTGCGGGCGCGTCTTTCAGGTACAGCTCTTCTTTGCCGGCCTTCACTTTGTAAAGCGGGGGCTGCGCAATGTAGATGTGGCCGCGCTCCACCAGCTCGGGCATTTGCCGGTAGAAGAAGGTGAGCAGCAGGGTGCGGATGTGGGCGCCGTCCACGTCGGCGTCGGTCATGATGATGATGCGGTGGTAGCGCAGCTTGGCGACGTTGAAGTCGTCTTTGCCGTCGCTGCTGGCGCCTTCACCGCCGGCTTTGCCGATGCCGGTGCCCAGCGCGGTGATGAGCGTCAAGATTTCGTTGCTGGTCAGCAGCTTTTCATAACGCGCTTTTTCCACGTTCAGAATCTTGCCGCGCAGCGGCAAGATGGCCTGGAATTTGCGGTCGCGGCCCTGCTTGGCCGAGCCACCGGCGGAGTCGCCCTCCACGATGTAGATTTCGCACAGCGCCGGGTCTTTTTCCTGGCAGTCGGCCAGTTTGCCGGGCAGGCCCATGCCGTCGAGCACGCCTTTGCGGCGCGTCATTTCGCGTGCTTTGCGGGCGGCTTCGCGGGCGCGGGCGGCTTCCACAATCTTGCCGCAGATGATCTTGGCGTCGTTCGGGCGCTCTTGCAGGTAGTCGGTCAGCAGGCGCGAAACGATGTCTTCCACCGGGCCGCGCACTTCGCTGCTCACCAGCTTGTCCTTGGTCTGGCTGCTGAACTTGGGCTCGGGCACCTTCACGCTCAACACGCAGCACAGGCCTTCGCGCATGTCGTCGCCGGTCACTTCAACCTTGGCCTTTTTGGCAAACTCGTGTTCTTCAATGTATTTGTTGATGACGCGCGTCATGCCCGCGCGCAGGCCGGTCAGGTGGGTGCCGCCGTCGCGCTGGGGAATGTTGTTGGTGAAGCACAGCACTTGCTCGTTGTAGCCGCTGTTCCATTGCATGGCCACTTCCACGCCGATGTTGGTGCCCTGGTCGCTGGCGCGGTCACCGGTGGCGTGGAAGATGTTGGGGTGCAACACCGTCTTGCCTTTGTTGATGAAGCCCACAAAGCCCTGCACGCCACCCGCGCCCGAAAAATCGTCTTCCTTGCCGCTGCGTTCGTCTTTCAGGCGAATGCGCACGCCGTTGTTCAAAAAGCTCAGCTCGCGCAGACGCTTGGACAAAATTTCGTAGTGGAAGTCGGCGTTCTCTTTGAAGATGTCGTAGTCGGGCAGAAAGTGCACCTCGGTGCCGCGCTTTTCGGTGTCGCCGGTCACTTTCATGGGTGAAATCTCGACGCCGTTTTGCGTTTCCAAGATGCGGTTTTGCACAAAGCCGCGCGCAAAGTCGATTTGGTGCATTTTGCCTTCGCGGCGCACCGTCAAGCGCAGCCACTGGCTGAGCGCGTTCACGCAGCTCACGCCCACGCCGTGCAAGCCGCCCGAGACCTTGTAGCTGTTCTGGTTGAACTTGCCGCCGGCGTGCAGTTCGGTCAGCGCAATTTCGGCAGCCGAGCGCTTGGGCTCGTGCTTGTCGTCCATCTTCACGCCGGTCGGAATGCCGCGGCCGTTGTCCACCACCGAAATCGAGTTGTCGGTGTGGATGGTGACCATGATGTCGTCGCAGTGGCCGGCCAGCGCTTCGTCAATCGAGTTGTCCACCACCTCAAACACCAGGTGGTGCAGACCGGTGCCGTCGGACGTGTCACCGATGTACATGCCCGGGCGCTTGCGTACCGCTTCCAGGCCTTCCAGGATCTGGATGGCACCTTCGCCATAGCCTTCGCTCGCGCCGGCCTGGTGGGCGTCGATGGTGGGCTGAAAGTTGGAGCTTTCCGTGCTGACCTCGCCAGTGTTGACGGAATCGGCGGGCTTGTTGGCTTCGGACATGGTGAAATTTCTCTGACTTCTAGAAACGCCAAACCCGCAGAGTAGCGGGTTGAGCAAAAGGTACCGGTGCGCGGGGCTTGGTCCAGGCCAGCGCGGAACCGGCTTTGCCGGGCCGCTGCTGTCGCCCCCCAGTGGGGGGTGACGTCGAAGGCGGCGCGGGGGGCGTCGTCATATCCGCATCGGCATGACAACGTATTTGAACGCGTTGTCATCGGGGTTGGTCACCAGCGCGGAGCTGTTGCCGTCGGACAGTTCGATACGAACCATTTCCTGCGACATGTTTTGCAGCGCGTCGATCAGGTAGGTCACGTTGAAGCCGATTTCAATGGTGTCGCCACCGTAATCAATATCGAGTTCGTCGACCGCTTCTTCCTGTTCGGCGTTGCTTGACGCCACACGCAGCACACCGGGCTCGATGTTCAGGCGCACGCCCTTGAACTTCTCGCTCGTCATGATGGCGGTGCGCTGCAGCGAAGCCAGCAGCGGCACGCGGCCCAGGGTGATGATGTTTTTGTGGTTGCGCGGAATCACGCGGTTGTAGTCTGGGAACTTGCCTTCCACCAGCTTGGTGACGAACTCCATGCCGTCAAAGCTGAACTTGGCCTGGTTGGCCGCAAACTGCATTTCAATCGCGCCTTCCTTGTCGCTCAGCAGGCGCTGCAGTTCCAGCACCGTCTTGCGCGGCAAGATCACTTCTTGTTTGGGCACTTCCACGTCCAGCGTGGCACTGGCAAATGCGAGGCGGTGGCCGTCGGTGGCCACCAGGCTGAGCTGCTGGCCTTCGGCCACAAACAAAATACCGTTCAGGTAATAGCGGATGTCGTGCACCGCCATGGCAAACGACACCTGGCCGAGCAGGCTTTTCAGGGTTTTCTGCGGCACGCTGAACGCCGGGCCGAAGCTGGCCGACTCTTGCACCAGCGGAAAGTCTTCGGGTGGCATGCTTTGCAGCGTGAAGCGGCTTTTGCCGCCTTTCAGAATGAGTTTGCCCGCGCTCGATTCCAGGCTCACCGACTGGTCACCCGGCATGGTGCGCAAAATGTCGATCAGCTTGCGCGCCCCCAGGGTGGTGGCAAAGTTGCCTTCGTCACCGTCCAGCTGCGCGGTGGTGCGAATCTGGATTTCCAGGTCGCTGGTGGTCAGCTGCACCGCCGAGCCGGTCTTGCGCAGCAGCACGTTGGCCAGAATGGGCAAGGTGTGGCGGCGCTCAACAATGCCGGCCACCGACTGCAGCGCAGCCAAAACCTTGTCCTGGGTCGATTTCAAAACGATCATGTCAGACTCTTTCGTCTCTGGTTAACTCGGTGGCCGGGTTCTGTTGCCCCGCTCGTATGGGCCTTGGCGCAGGCCAAACAGTCGCTATTTTCGCCTTTTTGCAGCGCCCACCCTGAAATGGGCCGCAGCGCCATGACCGCCGTGTTGCTGGGGCCGTCCAAGGGTGTGCACCGTGTCACGCGCCTCATCCCTTGAGGGTTTGTTCCAGCACGTGCAGTTGCTGGTTGAGTTCGGTGTTTTGCTGGCGCTCGGCGCCAATTTTCCGCACCGCATGCAGCACCGTGGTGTGGTCGCGCCCGCCAAACAGCTCGCCAATTTCGGGCAGGCTCTTCTGGGTCAGCTCCTTGGCCAGAAACATCGCAATCTGGCGCGGACGGGCAATGCTGGCCGGGCGCTTCTTGCTGTACATGTCCGCGACCTTGATCTTGTAATAGTCGGCCACGGTTTTCTGGATGTTTTCCACCGAAATCTGCCGGTTCTGAATGGAAAGCAGGTCTTTCAGTGCATCGCGCGCTAACTGGATCGAGATTTCTTTCTGGTTGAAACGCGAATAGGCCAGTATTTTGCGCAGCGCGCCTTCCAGTTCGCGCACGTTGGAGCGCACGTTTTTCGCCACGAAAAACGCCACCTCTTCGGGCATCACTGCGTGTTCCACGGCCGCCTTGTTGATCAGAATCGCCACCCGCATTTCCAGCTCGGGCGGCTCGATGGCCACCGTCAGACCCGAATCGAAGCGCGAAACCAGGCGCTCATGGATGTCGGCCAAGCCCTTGGGGTAGGTGTCGCTGGTCAGCACAATGTGCGATTTGCGCGCCAGCAGGGCTTCAAACGCGTTGAAGAACTCTTCTTGCGTACGCTCTTTGTTGGCAAAAAACTGCACATCGTCGATCAGCAACAGGTCCAGCGAGTGGTAACGCTCTTTGAACTCGTCAAAGGTTTTGCGCTGATAGGCCTTGACCACGTCCGACACGAATTGCTCGGCGTGGATATAAAGCACCTTGGCCTGTGGACGATCGGCCAGCAGGTGGTTGCCAATGGCGTGCACCAGGTGAGTTTTGCCCAGGCCGACGCCGCCGTAAATAAACAGCGGGTTGTACAACTGGCCCAGGCTGCCCGCTACGTGCATGGCGGCAGCGCGAGCCATGCGGTTGGCCGAGCCTTCCACCAGGGTTGAGAAGGTAAGTGCCGGGTTCAACCGGGTCTTGGGGGCGCTGGGGCTGGCCACTTCCACGGGTGCCAGGTCGGGCAGTTCGGCCAACACCTGTTCTTGCACCGTGCGAGGTGCCGGTGACGTGCGGCTGGGGCCCTCACGCGGAGCGAGCACCAACTCCAGATTGACCGGTGAGCCGTTCACGGCTTCCATCAGCACCGTGATACGGGCCGCGTATTGGGCGCGAATCCAGTCGAGCTTGAACCGGTTTGCCACCGACACCACCACCTTGCTGCGGTCGGCGGCCACGGTGGCCGACAGGGGGCGAATCCAGGTGTTGAACTGCTGCTCGGGGATTTCCTGGGCCAGGCGGTCCAGGCAGGTGAGCCATAAAGACTGGGCGTCAGTGGGCGGAATGTCTGGGGTGGTGCCCTCGGTCATGCTGGGAATGGCGGATACGCTGTTATTGTGGACAAATGGCTCGGGGCAGACCACTGATTGTAGTGCGCGCACCAACTTATCCACAAGCTGACACCCGCGCTCTGACCGGTGAAAACAGGGCTTTGCTGATGTGTTGGAACGAGATATACCTGCAAGTGCTTGCCGCGCATCGGGTTTCTTTGCGATAATTGCGGGTTTCCCCGATTTCTACTGAGCACCATGAAACGCACTTACCAGCCTTCCAAGATCAAACGCGCCCGCACCCACGGCTTCCTCGTCCGCATGAAAACCCGTGGTGGCCGTGCTGTGATCAACGCTCGCCGCGCCAAGGGCCGCAAGCGTCTGGCCGTCTGAGCCCGCGCGTGCTGTGCCGCTGTCGGCCGGCCCGGCGCAACCACTGAACGGGCCTGAGGGTTCAGCAGTGGTGCAGCGGCTCAAGTCCAGGCAGCAATTTCAAGCCGTTATGGCGGGTGCCCTTGTGGCCAAAACCCCCCACTTCGCCTTGCACCGTGTGGCGTTGGACGCTGCACATGAGAGCGCCCACGAAGGTCGGGCGCTTTTTCCTGTCGCCGATGCTTGGTTGGGTGTACTCCTGCCCAAGCGCTGGGCGCGCCGCGCGGTGACGCGCAACGCCATTCGTCGCCAGATTTACGAAGCCGCTCGCGAAAAAGCCCACCAGCTGCCGCAGGCGGCGTTTGTCGTTCGTCTGCGCACCGAATTCAGCCGCAAGCAGTTTGTGAGCGCCACGTCCGACGCTCTGAAACGCGCGGTGCGGGCCGAGCTCGACCAATTGCTGGACCGGGTGGTGCAGCGGGTGCCTGTTGTGAAGGCGCTCAGCTCTGCGGTGCCCGCTTCTCCAGAGGTGCCCCATGTTGTCTGACTGGCCGCGCCAAGGCCTGATGGGTCTGGTCAAGGGTTACCGTTTGCTGCTCAGCCCCTCGCTGGGCAGCAGTTGCCGTTTCGAGCCTTCGTGTTCGGTCTATGCCCTGGGCGCGCTGGAGCGCCACGGTGCGCTGGCGGGCAGCTATCTCACGCTCAAGCGGCTGGGCCGCTGCCATCCCTGGTGCGAAGGCGGCTTTGACGCGGTTCCCGAGGCTGCGCCCGCTTTGTTTTCCCGTCTGATTTCACCCCCCTCAGAAAAGAAGAACCCGTCATGAATGACATCCGTCGATCCATCCTGTGGGTGGTTTTTGGTCTTTCGATGGTCCTGATCTGGGACAAGTGGCAGATCCACAACGGCCAGAAACCCACCTTTTTCCCGGCTTCCGCCGTGACCGCACCGGCCCCGGTGGCTGGTCAGGCGCCTGCTGCCGATGCCAGTCTGCCGTCTGCGGCGGGTGTGGCCTCTGTCAGCGGTGAAGCGCCTGCGGGTGCGCCATCCGCTGCGGCGGTGCGTCACGAAGTCACCACCGACGTGCTCAAGCTGGTGTTCAACAGCGAAGGCGGCTCGGTTATTGATGCCCAGCTGTTCAAACACGCCGAAGCCACCGGATCTAGCGAAGACCAGGAAGACAAGCCGTTCACCCTGTTGACCCAGAACGCCAACAGCACGTACGTCGCACAGAGCGGTTTGATTGGCGGCAGTTTCCCGACCCACAAAACGCCGATGACGCTGGTGCCCGGTGCCACGTCGCTGGCCGAGGGCCAGAACGAGCTGCAGGTGCGCTTTGAGTCGGCCGAGGTGGGCGGCGTGAAGCTGGTCAAGACCTACACCCTGACGCGTGGCCGCTACGACATGACGGTCCAGCACGACGTGGTGAACAACAGCGGCCAGGCCGTGAGCCCGCAGCTGTATCTGCAACTGGTGCGCGACGGCAACAAGCTCAGCAGCGAAACGCCGTTCTATTCCACCTTCACCGGCCCAGCCATTTACACCGAGGCGCAGAAATACCAGAAGGTGGAATTTGCCGACATCGAAAAGAACAAGGCCGATTTCGAGAAGTCCGCGACCAATGGTTATGTGGCCATGGTGCAGCACTACTTTGCCACCGCCTGGGTGCTGGGCGAGGGTGTGGCGCGTGACAACTTTGCCCGCAAGATCGACAACAACCTGTACGCGGTGGGTGCCATTACCGCACTGCCCGCGGTAGCCCCTGGCCAGACCCAGAGCGTGCAGGCCCGTCTGTTTGTAGGCCCGCAAGCCGAGAAGGTGCTCGAGACCATTACCCCCGGCCTGGAGCTGGTGAAAGACTACGGTTGGCTCACCATTTTGGCCAAGCCGCTGTACTGGTTGCTGGAAAAAATCCACGGCTTTGTGCAGAACTGGGGCTGGGCCATCGTGCTGCTGGTGGTGCTGATCAAGGCGGCTTTTTACTGGCTCAACGCCAGCGCCTACAAGAGCATGGCCAAGATGAAGGCGATCAACCCGCGCATCATGGAAATGCGCGAGCGCCTCAAGGGCAACCCACAGGCGATGCAGCAGGAAATGATGAAGATGTACCGGGAAGAAAAGGTCAACCCGCTGGGTGGCTGCTTCCCCATTCTGATCCAGATCCCCGTGTTCATTGCGCTGTACTGGGTGCTGTTGTCGAGCGTGGAAATGCGCAACGCGCCGTGGTTGGGCTGGATCACCGACCTGTCGTCGCCCGATCCCTACTTCATCTTGCCGCTGGTGATGGCCGTGACCACCATGATCCAGACCGCGCTGAACTCGCTGCCACCCGATCCGCTGCAGGCCAAGCTGATGTGGATGATGCCGCTGGTGTTCTCGGTCATGTTCTTCTTCTTCCCGTCCGGCCTGGTGCTGTACTGGATCACGAACAACGTGTTGACCATTGCGCAGCAGTCGTTCATCAACAACCGCATGGGCGTGCCGCTGAAATTCACGCTGCCGTTTGACTTGTTCAAAGGCAAGCCTGCTGCCAAATAAGGCACCTGCTCCAGCAAAGGGCCGCGCAAGCGGCCCTCGCTGTTTCTGATCACCAAACGCACGCAAAATATTCGCCATGCTCAGCGCACAAACCGACCCCATTGCCGCCATTGCCACCGCGCCCGGCCGGGGTGCTGTGGGCATCGTGCGCGTGTCCGGCAGCGGTTTGAAGCCGTTTGTGCAGGCGCTCTTGGGCCGCGAGCTCAAGCCCCGCGAAGCCACCTACCTGCCGCTCCTCGACGCGCAGGGGCAGCCGATTGACCATGGCCTGGCGCTGTGGTTTCCAGGACCGCACTCGTACACCGGGGAGGACGTGCTGGAGCTGCAGGGCCACGGTGGCCCGGTGGTGTTGCAGCTGTTGCTGGCGCGTTGCCTGGCGGTGGCGCAGTCGGCCACCACCGAGGGCCAACCGCTTTTGCCGGGGCTGCGCCCGGCGCGCCCGGGCGAATTCACCGAGCGGGCGTTTCTGAACGACAAGCTCGACCTGGCGCAAGCCGAAGCTGTGGCCGATCTGATCGACGCCAGCACCGAAGCGGCTGCACGCAGCGCGTCGCGCTCGCTGGCCGGGGTGTTTTCCGAGCGCATCCACACCTTGCGTGACGCGCTGATTCACCTGCGCATGCTGGTTGAAGCGACGCTGGACTTTCCGGAAGAAGACATCGATTTTTTGCAAAAGGCCGATGCCATGGGCCAACTGCAACGGCTGCGTAGCGCACTGGCCGACGTGCAGGGGCAGGCCCGCCAGGGCGCCCTGTTGCGCGACGGGCTGAAGGTGGTGATTGCGGGCCAGCCCAACGCGGGCAAAAGCTCGTTGCTCAACGCGTTGGCCGGTGCCGAGCTGGCCATCGTCACCCCCATTGCGGGCACCACGCGCGACGTGGTGCAGCAGACCATCCAGATCGAGGGTGTGCCGCTGCACGTGATTGATACCGCCGGCTTGCGCGACAGCCCGGATGTGGACGAGGTGGAGAAAATTGGCATTCAGCGCGCCTGGGGCCAGATTGAGCGGGCCGATGCCGTACTGTTTTTGCACGATCTGACCCGCAGCGCCAGCGCCGACTACCAGGCCGCAGACGCCGCGATTGCCGGGCACCTGAGCGCGGCGCTGCCGCCGGGTGTGGCGGTGTTGCAGGTGTGGAACAAGCTCGACCAGTGCCCGGCCGATGCCGAGGCGGCATTGGCTGCACGCCTGCAGGCTGGCGACTTGGCGCTGTCGGCCAAAAGCGGCGATGGACTGGAAACCCTGCGTCAGCGTCTGCTGGCCCTGGCGGGCTGGCAGCACGCGGGTGATGGCTTGTTCATGGCGCGGGAGCGCCATTTGCAAGCGCTCAAGCGCGTGGGAACCCACCTGGACAGCGCCCACGCGCTGCTGGCTGCGGGTGCCGAGCATCTGGACTTGCTGGCCGAAGAGCTGCGGCTCGCGCAGCATGCCTTGGGTGAGATCACCGGTGAATTCACCGCCGACGATTTGCTCGGCGAAATTTTTTCGCGTTTTTGCATCGGAAAGTGAGCCGCCGCGCGCCGCCCGGCGCTGCCCGCGCACCGTTGGGAGTGCAACTGTAAGAAGCCGTAAAAGCGCCTTGCCCTTAGGCGCTGCCCGCGGTTATCTTGGCGGCATGAACGCTTCTTCTGCGGCCGCATCGCGCTACGACATCCAGGGTTTGGCGCAGTCCATGCGCCATTGCAATGCCTTGGATGCGGTGCCCCTGAGCCTGAGCGAGGGCCAGTGGACCACGTTGGCCAATTACCTGCAGCCGGTCAGCCTGTCGCAAGGGCAGGTGCTGATTGAGCAAGGCGTGAAAGACCGCACCGTGTATTTCGTCGAAAGCGGCAGCCTCACGGTGCACTACGAAGACGATCGTGAGCGCATCCGCATTGCCATGGTGGGCGCGGGTTCTTTGCTGGGGGAAGGCGCTTTCTTCAGCCATCTGCCCCGCAGCGCCACCGTGCATGCCGGGTCGGATTGCCGGCTCTGGTGCATGACACCGCTGCGCTTTCGTGAGCTGTCCGTGCGCCACCCTGATGTGGCACTCGACCTGGCTGTGGCCATGTCGGCCGTGCTGGCCCGGCGCATGTACAACAAACCCAAACGGGTGGCGGTCACCTGAGCGCCGTGCGCCGGGCCACCGATTCATCAGCGCCGGTATTGCACCGCTTTTTCACCCACTGCCCTGCGCGGTTTTCGCCATACTTTGCCCATGTCCTTGTTCAGCTGGCTGCAAGCTAAAAAAACCAGTCCCTTGCGCAAACCGGGCGCTGCGCGGGCACGCCGTGGGTTTGCCCAGACCAACCTGCCGATGATCTCGCCGCGCCGCGGCCGGCGCATCTTGCGGCGCGAGCAGCTGTTTTCGGTGGTGCGCGAGTCGCTGATCCGCGGTGGCGTGCTGTCCACCAGTTACGAGTTCAAGGTGCTGACGCTGGACGCCAATGGCGATAGTTTTTTGGTGCTGATCGACCTGGCACTGCCCGCCGAGGTGATGCCCGACGAGTACCTGCTGGAGATTGAGCGCTGGATACAGTCCAGCGCCCAGTCGCGCCACACGATGGAGGTGCGTTCGGTGTACTGGCGGCGCAAGGCGGTGCACGACCAGCGGGGCATGGCGTTGAAGGCTGCGGTGGCGGCGCAAAGGCGGCGCGACGTGCCGCTGCCCAGCGACACCGCGATTCCGGCCCCGCTGAAACCGGTGCCTGCTGCCCGGGCGCAGCCGGTGGCACCCGGCGAGGTGGAGGCCTTTCGGCGCGCACTGCAAAGCGCAGCACCGCCGGTGCGGCGTGAGCCGCCTGAGGCCGACCTGTTGTTGCCCGTGCCCGAGTCACACAGCGACTTTTCAGCGCTGAGTGAGACTCAGCACGGCAAGTTGTGAAGGCAGCGCGGGCTCAGGCTGCTCAGTGCCCGGCGAAATTCAGCAGTGTGAACAGCTTCAAGCCCGAGGCGCGCAGCTTGTCAGAGCCGCCCAGTTCGGGCAGGTCCACGATGGCGGCCCCTTCCATCACCTCGGCCCCCAGCTTTTCCAGCAGCCGGCAGCCGGCCATCATGGTGCCGCCGGTGGCAATCAGGTCGTCGATCAGCACCACGCGGTCGCCCGGCTTCACCGCATCGGTGTGCAGTTCCACGGTGGCGCTGCCGTATTCGAGCTCATAGGTTTCCTGCACCGTGGTGAACGGCAGCTTGCCTTTTTTGCGAATCGGCACAAAGCCCACGCCCAGTTCGTAGGCCAGCACCGAGCCAATGATGAAGCCGCGCGCGTCCAGACCGGCCACGACGGTGGGCCGCAAGGCTGGGTCCATGTAGCGGTGCACAAACACGTCGATCAGCACGCGAAACACCTTGGGGTCTTGCAGCAGCGGCGTGATGTCACGGAACTGCACGCCGGGCGCTGGCCAGTCGGGCACGGTGCGGATGTGGGATTTCAGATAGGCAGAGGTGTCCATGGGGTCGGGTCCGTTGAGCGGCTTTCATTATCGCCCCGCCCATGAAAAAACCCCGGTTTGGAGCCGGGGTTTTGGGTGCAGCGGCGGGCGCCGGGTCAGGCCATGGGCTTGAACTGGTAACCGTTGCCTGCCGTTTCCAGGGTACCAAACGCCGGGAATGGGAAGTGGAAGCCACCGGCCACGGTTTTGTCTTTCACCAGCATGTCAAACACGCGGCGGCGGGTTTGCTTGGCCATCTCGGCGTCCATGTCAAAGGCCACCGCCCATTCGGGGCTGCGCGCAAAAAGTGACGGCACGTTCACCACATCGGCCACGTACACAAACGATTGGCCTTCGGAGCGGATGGTGAAAATGCTCATGCCAGGGGTGTGTCCAAAGGCGGCCGACGAGGTGATGCCGGGGGCGATTTCTGCGCCGGGTTCAAACATGACCAACTGGCTGGCGGGCAGGCTCCCAACGGTTCGGCGCACCGCCTGGAACGCGCCCTTCATGGCGGGTGGCGCGGCTTCCATGCGTGCGTCGTCCATCCAGTGGGCGTGCTCGGGCGCGGGCACATGCACCTTGGCGTTGGGGTACACCAGCGAACCGTCTTTGGCGCGCAGGCCGTTGATGTGGTCGCCGTGGTAGTGGCTCAAGATGACATGGTTGATGTCTTCCGGCTTGTAGCCGGCCGCGGCCAGGTTGGCGCGCAGCTTGCCGGTGGTGGGTGGGCCGTTGTCGGCAAAGCCGGTGTCGATCAGGAACTTGGTGTTGCCGCTGACGACGAGGAACGCGGTGAACGAAATGTCCACGTAGTCGGTGGGCAGGTTTTGCGAAGCCAGCAGGGCTTTGACCTGCTCGAGTGGTGCGTTGCGCACAAACTCTTCACCCAGCGGGCGGCGCACGGCACCGTCGTTGAGCGCAATGATTTCCATGGCGCCCAGCTTCATGCGGCGAAAACCGACCTCGGGCAACACGGGTGCGCCGACATTGGGCGCGCTCTGCGACCACACGGACGAGAAGGTGAGCGCAGAGGCGCCCGCGATACCGGCACCCAGGAAAAGTCGGCGGTCCATCATGTTGCTGCTCCAAATTGGTAAGGAGCCGAAAGCATACAGACTGACTGGTCGTCATGTATACCAATCGTTCCATTTAACCACCAGGCTGTCATGGGATTGGTATGGGGCGGGGCGCTCAGCCCGACAGCAACTTGTCCTCGGCCAGCGCGAGCGCCGGCGCCTTGCCGCTGAGCACCAGGGTGTCGCCGCCTTCCAGCACCGACGCGTCGCTGAACGCACTGGGCAAGCCGTTGGCCCGGCGCAGGCTCACCAGGCGCACGCCCACAGCGTCCAGCGCCAGGGCACCCAGCGTTTTGCCCACGGTGCGCCCCGCCGCCGGCATGGTCACGGTGTGCAGGCGCTCGTGGTCGACCTCGTCCATGCTTTCGTCGCCTGCGCCGTGGAAATAGCCGCGCAGCAGGTTGTAGCGCGCGTCGCGCTGGTCTTGCACCACGCGGATGACGCGGCGCATGGGCACGCCCACCAGCGCCAGTGCGTGGCTGGCCAGCATCAGGCTGGCCTCAATCGCTTCGGGCACCACCTCGGTGGCGCCCGCCTGGCGCAGTTTTTCCAGGTCGGTGTCGTCCACCGTGCGCACCACCACCGGCACGTTCACCGCCTGTTCGTGGGTGTGGTGCAGCACCTTGAGCGCGCTGGGCGTGTCCAGGTAGGTCACCACCACCGCGCTGGCGCGGTGCAGGCCGGCGGCCATCAGGGCTTGCAGGCGCGCGGCGTCGCCATACACCACCGAATGCCCGGCCGCAGCGGCCTGGCGCACGCGGTCGGGGTCGAGGTCGAGCGCCATGTAGGGAATGCCTTCGGCTTCCAGCAAGCGCGCCAGGTTTTGGCCACAGCGGCCGTAGCCGCAAATGATGACGTGCTTGTCGGCGTTGATGGCCTTGCGCGCGATGCTCGTCATCTACACCGACTGCATCAGCCAGTCGCTGCCCACCAGGCGGCTCACGATGCTGTTGGTGTACAGAATGATGAACGGCGTGGCGAGCATGGAAATCACCATGCTCGCCAGAATCGGGTTGAACAGCGCCGGCGGCACCAGGTTGTTTTGCCCGGCCAGCGTCAGCAGCACCAGCCCAAACTCACCGCCCTGCGCTAGGTACAAGCCCACGCGCAGCGACACACCGGTGCTGGCACCAAACAGGCGGGTCAGGCCGGTGATGAGCGCGAGCTTGAAGGCGAGCGACAGTGTGAGCAACAGGAGCACCAGCGGCCAGCGCTCGATCACCAGCCACCAGTCCAGCATCATGCCGATGGTGATGAAGAACAGGCCCAGCAACACGTCGTGAAACGGCCGGATGTCGGTTTCCACCTGGTGCTTGTATTCGGTTTCCGAAATCAGCATGCCCGCCACAAAAGCACCCAGCGCCAGCGACAGGCCGGCGTGTTCGGTCAGCCAGGCCAGCCCCAGCGTGATCAGCAGCAGGTTCAGCATGAAGAGTTCGTCGCTCTTTTGCCGCGCCACCAGCGTGAGCCACCAGCGCATCACCCGCTGTCCGCCGGTGAGCAGCACACCCAGCAGCACCACGGCTTTCACCAGCGCCCAGCCCAGCGCTGGCAGCAGGTCTTCGGGCGCCGCGGCCAAGGCTGGAATCAGCACCAGCAAGGGCACCACCGCCAAATCTTGAAACAGCAAAATGCCCACCACGCGCTTGCCGTGTTCAGACTCCAGTTCCAGCCGCTCGGCCAGCAGCTTGATGACGATGGCGGTGCTGCTCATGGCCATCACGCCGCCCAGCGCGAGTGCGATCTGCCACGACACGTTCCACCAGGTGGGCAGCAGCAGCGCCAGGCCCAGGGAGGCGCCGGTGGTGATCAGCACCGTCAGCAGCACCTGCGACATGCCCAGCCCAAACACATAGCGTTTCATGCTGCGCAGCTTGGGCAGGCTGAATTCCAGCCCGATCACAAACATGAGAAACACCACGCCAAACTCGGCCAGGTAGCGCACGCCGCTGGAGTTTTGCGCCAGCGCCAAGGCGTTGGGGCCAATGATCACACCCACCACCAGGTAACCCAGCATGGGCGGCAGCTTCAGCTGACGGCAGGCCACCACACCCAGCACAGCGGCCAGCAGGTACAAGAGCGTGATGTCGAGCGAATTCATACCTTTGAATGGTAACGGGCGACGGAGGCCATTCACCCGCGCCGGCGGGCGCCTGGGCGGTGCGGCGGCGATAATCGCGCCATGAGTTCACCCACCCCGTTTGACCCCCTGCGCGCTCGAGCGCTGGCCATTGAGACCCTGACCATTGAGGCCCTGGCCGTCACAGCCATGGCCGAGCGACTGGGCGACGCGTTTGCCCAGGCCACCCAGCTGGTGCTGAACAGCCAGGGCCGCGTGGTGGTGATGGGCATGGGCAAGAGCGGCCACATTGGCCGCAAGATTGCTGCCACGCTGGCGTCCACCGGCACGCCCGCCATGTTTGTGCACCCGGCCGAGGCCAGCCACGGTGACTTGGGCATGATCACCGCCGCCGACGTGGTGCTGGGCATCAGCAACAGCGGCGAGAGCGAAGAGCTCACCGTGTTGCTGCCGCTCATCAAGCGCATGGGCGTGCCGCTTGTGGCGCTCACCGGGCGCCCGCAGTCCACCCTGGGCCGCCATGCCGACGTGGTGCTGGACGCTTCGGTGGAAAAAGAAGCCTGCCCGCACAACCTGGCGCCCACCGCCAGCACCACCGCCCAGCTCGCCATGGGCGATGCGCTGGCCGTGGCCCTGCTCGATGCGCGCGGTTTCAAGGCCGACGACTTTGCCCGCTCGCACCCCGGTGGCGCACTCGGGCGCAAGCTGCTCACGCATGTGAGCGACGTGATGCGCGCCAGCGCCGATGTGCCGCGCGTGCTGCTGGATGCCGACCTGATGACGCTGATGCGCGAGATCAGCGCCAAAGGCCTGGGCATGAGCGCCGTGGTGGACGCGGACGACCGCGTGCTGGGCATCTTCACCGACGGCGACCTGCGCCGCTTGATCGAAAAAACCGGCAGCAGCGCCGACTTGCGCAGCCTCACCGCGCGCGACGTGATGCACGCCAACCCGCGCACCGTGCGGTCCGATGCGTTGGCCGTCGAAGCCGCCGGCCTGATGGAGGCCAGCCGCATCACCAGCGTGCTGGTGGTGGACGGGGCGGGCCAGCTGTGTGGTGCGCTCAACAGCAACGATTTGATGCGCGCGAAAGTCATCTGACCCCCCGCGCCGCGCTGCGCGCGTCACCCCCCCAGGGGGCGGCGCTGGCGGCCTGGCGGAGCCAGTTCCGCGGCGCCCTGGGTTGGCGTTTCTTCACTCGGTGCTTTTGTCCTCCCCGGTTAGCATTGCTCCATGTCCCTTGATCTGCCGCCGCTGCGCCCCACCTTGAACTTCGACCCCGAGCTGTTGCTGCGTGCGCAGCCGGTGCGGGTGGTGTTTTTTGACGTGGACGGTGTGCTGACCGATGGGGGCCTGTATTTCACCGAAGCCGGTGAGACGATCAAGCGCTTTCACACGCTGGACGGCCATGGCCTGAAGCTGCTGCAGCGTGCCGGCATCACGCCGGCGGTGGTGACCGGGCGCGACTCGGCCCCGCTGCGCAAGCGCCTGGAGGCGCTGGGTGTGGTGCACGTGCGCTACGGCACCGAAGACAAGCGCCCAGCGGCCGAGTCCATCTTGACCGAACTGGGGCTGGACTGGTCGGCCGCAGCCGCCATGGGCGACGACTGGCCCGACCTGCCGATGCTGCGCCGTGCCGCGTTGGCCTGCGCCCCTCCCACCGCCCACGCCGAGGTGCTGGCGCTGGCCCATGTGGTCACGCAGCGCCTGCCTGGGGCTGGTGCGGTGCGCGAGCTGTGCGACCTGCTGCTGGTGGCCCGTGGCGCCTACGCCGGCGAACTTGAGGCAGCCGCCCGGTGAGTAGCCCCGCGCCACTGCAACCACTCGGCCCCGCAGCGCCCAGCCGGTCTTCGGCCTGGCGGCCCGGGCGCGTCTGGGACCAGGTATCCATTTACCTGCCGGTGTTGCTCATGGGCCTGATGGCGCTGGCTTCTTACTGGCTGCTGCGCGCCACGCCCGAAGCTGCCTTGCCTGCGGTTGCCCGCCCGGTTACGCACGAGCCCGACTATTTCATGCGCCGCTTTTCCGTCAAGGTGTTTGACGCCGACGGCGTGTTGAAGAGTGAAATTTATGGTACCGAAGCGCGCCACCGTCCCGACACCGACTCGGTGGAGATTGACCAGGCCCGCATCCGCTCGGTGCAGGCCGACGGCTTGCTCACCACGGCCACCGCACAGCGCATCACCAGCAACGGCGCACAGACCGAGTTTGTGCTGGAAGGCGACGCCGTGGTGGTGCGCGAGGCCGGTCGCACGGCCGCCGGCGCGGTGCTGCCCCGGCTGGAATTTCGTGGCGACCTGTTGCAGGTGTTCACCGAGCCGCAGCGGCTGGTGTCCGACCGCCCGGTGACCGTGGTGCGCGGCAACGACCGCATCAACGCCGACTCGCTCGACTACCAGGGCGATGACCGGGTGGTTTTGTTCAAGGGCCGGGTCAAGGCCCAGCTGTCCCCGCGCTGAGCCAGCGCCCTCCACCCAAAGCCGCTTCTATGCCCGACACGCCAGCGCTCACCCCAGCCCCTCTGGTGTTCATCACCGGCGCCTCCAGCGGCATTGGTCAGGCGCTGGCCGCCCGCTTTGCCCGCGCCGGTTACCGGCTGGCGCTGGTGGCCCGGCGCACCGCCGACATGCAGGCCTGGGCCGACGCGCAGGGCCTGGGCACCGAGCGCTGCCGCATCTATGGCGCCGACGTGGCCGATGTGGACAGCATCGTGGCCGTGGGCCACGCCTGCCTGGCCGCGCAAGGTGTGCCCGACGTGGTCATTGCCAACGCCGGCGTGAGCATCGGCATGGACACGGCCGAGCCGGACGACATCCACGTCAAGGCCCGCACCTTCGCGATCAACAACACCGGCCTGGCCGCCACCTTCCACCCCTTTGTGACCGCCATGACCGGGCGGGGCAGCGGTGCGCTGGTGGGCATTGCCAGCGTGGCCGCCATTCGCGGCCTGCCCGGGCAC
Source organism: Hydrogenophaga sp. L99 (assembly GCF_058731905.1). Classification (NCBI taxonomy): domain Bacteria; kingdom Pseudomonadati; phylum Pseudomonadota; class Betaproteobacteria; order Burkholderiales; family Comamonadaceae; genus Hydrogenophaga; species Hydrogenophaga sp. L99. The sequence continues at coordinate 3,728,281 of NZ_CM178972.1, forward strand.
GGCGCTTATTGCGCCAGCAAGGCCGCTGTGGTGGCCTACTGCGAAAGCCTGCGCGGCGAACTGCGCGGCAGCGGTGTGGCGGTGGTCACCCTGCTGCCAGGCTATGTGGACACGCCGCTGACGCAAAAAAACCGCTACAGCATGCCGTTTCTGATGAGCGCCGAAGCCTTTGCCGACCGCGCGTTTGATGCCATACAGGCGCGCACCAGTTACCGGGTGATTCCCTGGCAAATGGGCGTGGTGGCCAAGCTGCTGCGCCTGCTGCCCAATCCGCTGTTTGACCGGCTGTTGTCGGGGCGCCCGCGCAAGCACCGGCAAGCCACAAAAGCCGCCCCTTGAGCGGCCCCGCGCCAGGCGCATCGCGCACAATCGGTGCCCATGATCCCTGACACCCCCTTGGACCACAGCAACCCGACTGCGCCGGCCACGCAGCCCTTCCCCTTGTCGTTCCTGGAGTCCGTTCCATGATCGATGTGGTGGTGCTTTTCTTTCTGCTCGGTGTTTTTGCCCGTCTGGTCAAGAGCGATCTGCGCTTGCCCGAAGCGCTGTACGAGACGCTGTCCATTTACCTGCTGCTGGCCATTGGCCTGAAGGGCGGTATCGAGCTGAGCAAGCAACCCCTGCTCGACCTGTTGCCGCAGATGTTGGCCTGCATGGCGCTGGGCTTTGCCATTCCGTTTGTGCTCACGCCGGTGTTGCGTGCGCTGGGCCTGAGCCGGGTGGATGCGGCGGCCATGGCCGCGCACTACGGCTCGGTCAGCGTGGTCACCTTTGCGGTGGCCAGCGCCTACCTGGCCGCGCAGGGCGTGGAAACCGAAGCCCATGCTGCCTTGTGGGTGGCCATCATGGAAGCGCCCGGTATCGTGGCGGGCATTTTGCTGGCCCGCTTAGGGGCTCCCCCAGCACCGGGTGGCGCCAAGGCCCGCATCAACTGGGCCGAGCTGGGCCACGACGTGTTTTTCGGCAAATCGGTGCTGCTGCTCGCGGGCGGCCTGATCATTGGCGCCGTCATGGGCGAAGCCGGCACCGCGCCCATTGCCCCCGTGTTCATGGCGCCCTTCAAGGGCGTGCTCGCGCTGTTCCTGCTGGAGCTGGGCTTGGTGGCGGGTGGGCGCCTGGGCGAGTTGCGCCGTTACGGCGTGCGCATCATTGGTTTTGCGCTCATCGCGCCGCCACTGCTGGCGGTGGGCGGTGCGCTTACCGGGGTCATGCTCGGCCTGAGCACGGGTGGCGTGGCCATCATGGCCACGCTGGCGGCCAGTGCCAGCTACATCGCTGCGCCCACGGCCATGCGCATGGCCGTGCCCGAAGCCAACGCGGCCCTGTCCATCACCGCTGCGCTGGGCCTCACTTTTCCGTTCAACATTGTGCTGGGCGTGCCGCTGTACCTTGAGCTGGCGCGCTGGCTCCAAAACCTGTTCGCCTGACCTCCGCACCCGCCATGGAAAAACACACCCGAACCCTGCTGGTCATCATCTCCGAAGCGGCCCTTGAAAAGCGGCTGGTGGCCGACAGCCAACGGCTGGGAGCGCAAGGCTACACCGTGCACGATGTGCGCGGCGGCAGCCGCCTGAGCACGCGCGAAGCCCTGTGGGAGGCCGACCGCAGCATCGAAATGAAGCTCATCTGCTCCGCCGAGGTGGCCGATGCCATTGCGCGCCACGTGCTCGCCACCTACGCGCCCCACTACAGCCTGACCTTGTTTTTCTCAGGCGTTGACGTGGTGCGAGCCGAAAAATTCTGAGCCTGCAGCCTGGCATGCGCCAGCCACTGGTCGCCTGACTGGCGGAGTTTGTCGGGCCGCGTTGCGCGGCCGGCTTGACATCCTGGCCGGGTGTTGCAACATGTAAACATCTGTCGTGCACACCCAGGTTTTACATGGCCAAGAACCACCAGCGCTTGATCGATCGTCCGCGTGAATGGGCAAAAAAGGGCCGGCGCATGGCGCTGATGGCCTCAGTGGCTTGGCCATTGGGTGCCTGGGCGCAGGCGCCAGCCTTAGACCCGGCTGCCTTTCAGGTGAAGCTGTGGGCCGCGAGCTGCATGGCATGCCACGGTACCGACGGCCGCGCCGAGGGCACCGGCTTGACCATTGGCGGGCGCCCAGCCCAAGACCTTTTGAGCAAGCTGCTGGGCTACAAGAGCGGCAAATTGCCCGCCACGATCATGCACCAGCATGCCAAGGGCTACAGCGACGACGAGCTGTCGCGCATCGCGGACTATTTTTCCAGCCTGAAGTGAGACCGGCATGATCCAACGACGCGTTTTTCTCAAGGCTGGACTGGTTGCTGCTGCTGCAGTGGCGGCACCCCACGTGGCGGCGCAGGCCGGTGAGCGGGTGGTGGTCATTGGCGGTGGCTTCGGTGGTGCCACCGCGGCCCGGTATTTGCGCCGCCTCAACCCGGCGTTGCAGGTGACGCTGGTGGAACCTGCCGGTGAATTCGTCATGTGTCCCATGAGCAACCGGGTGATTCACGGTGGGCTGCAACTGCGTGATATTTCCCGGCCCTACAGCCGTTTTGTGGCCAACAACGGGTTGCGCTGGGTGCGTGCACGGGCGGACAGTATCGACCTGTCGGCGCGCGAGGTGCGTGCGGGTGCCGAGCGGCTGCCGTACGACCGGCTGATCGTCTCGCCCGGTGTGGACTATGTGTACGACGGCATCGAGGGCCTGGGCACGCCAGCCCAGCAGGCGCGCGTGCCCCACGCCTGGAAGGCCGGCGAGCAGACCCAGCAGCTGCGCAACATGCTGCAGGCGCTGCCCGACGATGGCGTGGTGGCCATGACCATCCCCAAGGTGCCTTACCGCTGCCCGCCTGGCCCTTACGAGCGGGCGAGCCTGATTGCCCATTACCTGCAGACCCGAAAGCCCAAGGCCAAGCTGCTGGTGTTCGACGCCAATCCCGAGATTCAGGCCAAGAAGGGTCTGTTTGAGGCCGTCTGGAAAAGCCGCTACGGCGGCCGTATCGAATACGTGCCCAACGCCGACCTCAAGGGTGTGGACACCCAGGCGGGGGTTCTTGAATTTGACGTGCAGGGCAAGGTCAAGGCCCAGGTCATCAATGTGATTCCACCCCAGCGTGCCGGCGCCATTGCGCGCAGCAGCGGGCTGGCCAATGTGGCTAACCGGTGGTGCGGTGTCGATTTTCTCAGCTACGAGTCGACCGTGGCCCAAGGGGTGTACGTGCTGGGCGACTCGATTGCGGGTGCGCCGGGCATGCCCAAGTCGGGCCACATGGCCAACCAGGAGGGCAAGGTCTGTGCTGGCGCCATTGCCGCCCAGTCGCTCGGCATGGGCGTGCCCACGGAGCCCATCATTGCCAACACCTGCTACAGCTTTGTGTCGCAAAGCGAAGTGATCCATGTGGCGGCCGTGTACCGCTACGACGCCGCCAAGAAAATCATGGTGCCCGCGCCGGGCGCTGGCGGGGTGTCGGCCCAACCCAGCACCATGGAAGGCCTCTACGCCATGGCCTGGGCCACCAACATCATGAACGACACCCTGGGTTGAGCGGCCTGGTTGAGGGTTGGCGGCGGATCGAGCCGGCCCCGCTACCCGACTCGCCATGAAAAAAGCCCCGCGGCATGCCGAGGGGCTTTTTTCTTGCACCGACCGGCTGCGGGAGCTGGCTCGGTGCTGTTCAGAGCTGAGGCGCTGAGCGATTAATAACCGCCACGGCCACCGCCGCCACCGCCGTCACGACGGCCACCGCCACCGTAGGGGCTGCGGAAACCGCCGTCGCCGCCGGAACGGTCGCCACCGCCACCGTAGCCGCCACCGCCGGAACGGTCACCGCCACCACCGAAGCCACCGCCACCACCGCGGGGGCCGCCGAAGCCGCCGGTGCGGGGAGGACGTGCTTCCATCGGACGGGCTTCGTTCACCACCAGGCTGCGACCGCCCAGGGACTGGCCGTTCATGCCTTCAACAGCGGCTTGCGCTTCGGCGTCGTTGCCCATTTCGACAAAGCCGAAACCTTTGGAGCGGCCGGTGTCACGTTCCATCATGACCTTGGCGCTGTTGACAGAGCCGTAGGCGCTGAAAGCTTGCTGCAGGTCTTCGTCGCGGACGGTGTAGGGCAGGTTGCCCACGTACAGTTTGTTGCCCATGGTTGGGACTCCTAGTAACACTGATAAAAATAGCGATGGAGCCCCGTTAGCAAACAAAACCTGTAGCACGCGAAACCAACCGATCACTTGTCAAGCGAGCGTTTCGGACGCGCGCGCTGCGATTATGCGCGCAATGCCGCAGAAACAGGGACTATTTTTCGATGGCGATCGGCGCCCTTGTTGGCCGATGCGCCATAACAACACCCACGGTGCCAGGGCCCGGCAACGCGCCGGCGCCGGGCCTGTTTGGTCGCCGCGTTCAGCCCCGATCCTGGCGTGTGGGCGTGTTTATGTGCCGCTGGCTGTGACCGTGCAGCGCACCAAAAAGGTGAGTGCGGCCCCGGCGGGGAAGTTGCTCGCGATCACGCCCGACGGGCCCAGCAGGTCGGCGGGCGCGGCCGGGCAGCTGGCTGCCACCGGGCTGCCGCCGCTGGCGCTGCAGGACGTGACGCTGCAACTGCTCAGGCCTGCGCCGGGCACATCGGTGAGCACGGCGCCGTCGGCGCTGGACGGGCCGTTGTTGGTAAACACCACGCTGTAGGTGGTGGTGGTGCCGGTCACCACGGTGTCGGTTCCGTTGGTTTTGCTCACGTTCAGGTTGGCGTTGCAGTTGAGCGTGGTGCTGGCGGTGCCGGTGTTGTTGCCGGGTGTGCTGTCGGCGTAGGGCGCCTGGAAGCCGCTCACGGTGGCGGTGTTGATGAGCGGTCCGACGCAGGCGGTGTTGCTCACCCGCACGGTGCCGGTGATGGCCGCGAGATCGGTGCTGGCCGCGACCGGCAGTGGTGCGGTGCTGTCACAGGTGAGGGTCTGGCCAGCCTGCGAGCAGTTCCAGCCTATGGGCGCGACCGGGTTGGTGAGCGTGAGGCCGGCGGGCAGGGTGTCCACCACGCGCACCGCGCTGTTGGACAGCACACGGGTGGTGGTGCTGGTGTTGCTGGCTTCGGTGGCCTGGTTGGCGCTGAACGTCAGGTCGCTGATGGCGCGCCCGTTGTTGCGGGGTGTCAGCGTGTAGGTCAGCGTCTGGCCGGCGGTCACGCTGGCGGGTGCGGTTTTGGTGATCGACAGATCGCCCTGCAGGCACACGTCTTCCTGGCTCAAGCCGCTGGGCAGACCCGAATAGTTGCTGCCACCGACCGTGGTGCCTGGCCCGGGGTTGGTTTCGTAACCGGTGTTGGCGGTGCCGCCCACTTGGGCGCCATCCCGGTTGGCGGTGTTGTTCACCGCGGGCGTGATCTCGCGCCCGGCGGTGCTGCGCGTGGGGTCCAGGTACTTCACGCCGGCCGGATTGTGGAAACAACCCACCGGCGCGCTGGCCGGCACGTTGACGACAAAGCTCAGGGTGACGCTGCCGGGAATGTTGTTGGCCAGGCCGGGAAGGGTCAGGTTGGCCCAGACCGGAGCGCCGGCGGGGGCGCCGTTGGTGCTGAGGTTGGCTGTGGTGCCCGGACTGCCGGCCACCGCAGGCAGGCCCGGCGTGGCACCTTCCACAAAGCCGCCCCAGCTGCTGGCTGAAAGCGCGGGCGCGAACGTCAGCGCGCTGGTTTGGGCAAAGGTCCAGCCTGGCGGCAGCGTGTTGTCCACCAGGTCGGCACCCAGGGCCGCGCCGCCGCTGTTGCTCACCACAATGGTGTAGCTCACCGACGTGGCGCCGGCCGTGGTGACGGTGGGCGTGAGGGTGCGTTTGGTGACCGTGAGGTTGGGCAGGCACTGGGCGCTGGGCCGGGTACTGAACGAGCTGTCGCCCGGGGTGGTGTTGCTGCCGGGGGCGCCCGGGGTGGCGCCGTGGGCGGCACCGCCCACCGGGTTGCCGCCGGTGTTGGTGGTGCCGTTCAGCGCTCCGGGCACATTCACCGCCGTGGCGGCACCCGAACGAATGACCACGCCGCCCGCGCCGCCACCGCCGCCGGCGTGGGCCGGGCTGCCGCCCAGGTACGAGTCACCGCCCGCGCCACCGCTGGCATTGACGGTGATCCCGCCCAAGCCACCGCCCACGCTCATCAGCACCGCAGAACCACCCGCGCCGCCGCCGCCCGAGCCGTCGTTGAGGGGCTGTGTGCGGCCCGCAGCGCCGTTGGCGTTGACGGTGCCGGTACCGCTCATGCTGCCTGCGCGCACGACCACGATGCCACCGCCGGCCCCGCCGCTGGAGTTGATGGGGGTCGTACCGTCGTTGTTGCTGCCACCGGCGCCGCCACCGCCGCCCATCACCACCCGGTTCGGGGCTGCCGAGGCGAATGCGCCGCCGCCGATACCGCGCAGGTCGACGTCCGACGCGGTGAACACGCCGGCCCAGTCGGCGTTCTTCCAGCCATAGGCACCAAAGCCGCCGATACCGCCGTTGCCGCCACCGCCGCCGCCGCCGTTGTCGCGCCCGTTGTTTCGGTTGTCGCCGCCGCCGCCCGCGTTGCCGGGGGCGCCGCGACCCATGTCACCGTCGGCGTAGCCACCCCAGGTGTCGCCGAGGTCACTGCGAACGCTGTTTTCCTGGTCAAGGACCCAGCGCGGCGTTCCCCCGATGCCTTCGCCTTTGGGTGCGTGCTGGTTACTGGCAAATGTGGCCACGTAGTCTGGCGTGGCGTCGGTGTCCTGACCACCCGTCCACTGCACGCCGCCGCCGCCCCTGAAACCCCGCCCGGCCACATCTACCGTCTGGCCGTTCCAGTTCAGCGCGCCCGCCACGTCCAGCACCACCACGCCGCCTGTGCTGCCATTCCAATAGGGCGCGTTCACCGTACCGGTGAGGGTCAGCGCCGAATGCTGGGGCACGCGAATCACCTGGAACGTGCGGCGGTTGGTGGCGGTGGCGGCGTCCTGCACGTAGGCGGATGTGAGCGGGGAGCCGCGCAGGTCCAGCGAGGTGGAGGTGGTGCCTGCACCGGCGCGCACGTACTCGTAGCGCCCGGCCAGGCAGCTGCCGGCCGGGTCGGTGTAGCCGCGGCCGGTGCCGTTGCCTGCGCCGTAGTTGCTGGTGTTGGTGGTGTTCAGGTTGGCGCACTGCATCTGCATCACCACCACTAGGAGCCTGCGCGGCAGAACGTTTCGCGTACTGATTTGAGGACCGCTGCGCGGTGCCTCGGGCGATTTGATCGCTTCCGTTGTTTGGCGTGGTCCTTACGGCGGCCTTGGTCAGGTCTGAACGCTCCGTTTCGCGCCCCGAGATGCCCCGTTTTCCCTCAAATGCCGCGCAAACTGCACATCCGTCTCAAGTTCAGCGCCAGACACACGAGCTTGAACTCGGCCTTGACCTTGTCCAGTCCGCGCAAGCTGAACTGTCTGAACCCCAGCACGCTCTTGATCCAGCCGTTGGGCGCCTCCACGATCCACTTCCTCTTGCGGTAGGCCGCCTTGCCCTCGGGTGTCTTCAACTTGGCATCCATCGCCGCGCTGCGCGGGTACTTCCGGGCGTCAATCTCCAGCGCCTGCTTGCCCTCGCGCCCCAGCGCCACGATCAACTCGCTCGGGCTGTCCTTGATCTGCTCGAACACCGACTCCGAGCGGAACCCCGCATCAGCCAGCACCTGCCTGGCGTCTTCGCACAGGTTGGCTTTCACCGCCGCCAGCAACACGGGCAGGCGGTCGCTATCGGTGGCGTTGTTGCTCAGCTCGGCCGCCACCACGATCTGCGCGCTCTCGTCCACCGCCGTGTGCGCGTTGTAGCTGTAGTCATAGCCCCCACCGGCACGCTTCATGATCCGGCTGTCCGTGTCGGTGAAGCTCTCCTGGGCGCTGTCTTTGGGCACGCCGAAGTCGAGCTTGTAGCGCCCGCCCTTGGGTTTGCCGTCCTTGTCCCGGGGTTTGCGCTGATCGTTCTGACTGCGCCCACGGGCTGCATCGGCTTCTCGCTGGCGTTGTTCCAGCCGCAGCTTGGCCGCCGTGATCGCGGCCAGCCGATCGGCTCTGCGTTTGATCTCGCTGGGGATGTCGATGTCGGGTTCGTTCTTTTCCAGGTCGTCGGCCGCCTTCGCTCTGTTGAGCAGCCCGTCAATCTGCGCTTTGAGTTCGGCCTCGGCCTTGAGCATGCGCTCGTAGCTCATGGCCTTGTGACGGCTCGCATTGGCCTTGAGCTTGGTGCCGTCCACCGCCACGGTGCCCAGTTTGACCAGGCCGCACTCGCGCGCCAGGCGAACGACCTGAACGAACAAGGCCGAGAGCTCTTGCAGGTGCAGTGCCCGAAAGTCCGAGAGCGTGCGGTGCGCCGGGTAGTTCTCTGCGGCCAGCACCCGCAGCGCCACGTCTTCATGCAGTTTGGCCGCCAGCTTGCGCGAGCTGAAGGTGCCCGTGGCGTAGCCATAGATCAAGACCTTGATCATCATAGCCGGGTGAAACGGTTGGTTGCGTGGGCCGCCCTTGTCGTAACGGGCGTGAAACGCCCTCAGGTCCAGGCTGTCGACGCTGTCGCTGATGAAGTACGCCAGATGCCCTTCGGGCAGCCAGTCTTGCAGTGCGTCAGGCAGCAGTCGCTGCTGTTGCGGTTCGTAGGGGAGGTAACTTGCGGCCATGCCCACAATTTACCAAGCATTCGGACCTCATGGCGCTTCTGCCGCGCAGGCTCCTAGGTCGCCGGGTGCCACGGCCGTGGCGGCGCCGCGTGACACGCCCAGCGCGATACTGGTGCTGGGCGCGCTGTAGCTGCCGGCGGCCGGCGGGTAGTAGGTGTTTACGGTGCCGCTGCTGGCGGCGGTACCGTCGCGGCCGGGCGCCGCACAGGTTTGGGCCTGTGCGCTCAAGGCGGCGCACAAAACCAGCGCCAAACCGGCGCGGGCCCATGCTGCTGGGTCGTAAAAATTCATGGTGGTGGGGTCTGTGGCAGCGGTGCCCCAAACGGGCGTCAGGCTAATACTAAATAGTGCGGATTGTTGCACTCAGGTCGGCGCCAAGCGGCTGGACGCGCCAGCCACAGCGCCGTTTGCGGGTTTTTCGCACGGCTTTGGCCATCCAGAGCCGCGTCTGCGCTGGGCTGCACGCGGCAGCGCTTCAATTTATACTTGCTCCAGCGCCGATTTGATCCAGATTGCGGGCGCTTTAGAAATGCCGCTAAAGGGGGGATTCCCGGCCTCGCCTTTGAAACACTTGTGTTGGGCGGCGCCGGGTTTTTGTTTTTTGGACCCTGCCCAGCAGGGAATGCCCAGTGATCGTCACGCCCCAAACGTTCCGATTTGACCAACCGCTGCCCTTGCGCAGCGGCGCCGTGCTGCCCACCTACGAGCTGGTGGTGGAAACCTACGGCACGCTCAACGCCGACCGCTCCAACGCGGTGCTGGTGTGCCACGCGCTCAACGCATCGCACCATGTGGCCGGCGTGCACGCCGACGCGCAGGGCCAGCCGCTGCCGCGCAGCGAAGGCTGGTGGCACAACATGATCGGTCCTGGCAAGCCGCTGGACACCGACAGCTATTTCGTCATCGGCGTCAACAACCTCGGCTCCTGCTTTGGCTCCACCGGCCCCACGCACACCAACCCCGCCACCGGCCAGCCCTGGGGGGCCGACTTTCCGGTCGTCACGGTGGAAGACTGGGTGGACGCGCAAGCCCGCCTGCTCGACGTGATGGGCATCCAGACGCTGGCCGCCGTGATGGGTGGCAGCCTGGGCGGCATGCAGACGCTGAGCTGGACGCTGCAATACCCCGAGCGCGTGCGCCACGCCGTGGTGGTGGCCAGCGCGCCCAACCTCACGGCCGAAAACATCGCATTCAACGAAGTGGCCCGCCGCGCCATCGTGACCGACCCCGATTTCTGCGGGGGCCACTACCTGCGCGAAGGCACTCTGCCCCGGCGCGGCCTGCGCATCGCCCGCATGATTGGGCACATCACGTATTTGAGCGACGACGTGATGAATGAAAAGTTTGGCCGCAAGCTGCGGGCGGTCGATGGTGAAGATCCTGTCGCGGTGGCCGAGCTGGCCTACCGCTACAGCACCCAGGACGTCGAGTTCCAGATCGAGAGCTACCTGCGTTACCAGGGCGACAAGTTCAGCGAATACTTTGACGCCAACACCTACCTGCTGATCACCCGCGCGCTGGACTACTTCGACCCCGCGCGCGAGCACGGCGGCTCGCTCAGCACCGCGCTGGCCCGCGCCAAGGCCAAGTTTCTGCTCATCAGCTTCACTACCGACTGGCGTTTTTCACCCGCGCGCAGCCGCGAAATGGTGAAGGCGCTGCTGGAAAACGGCCGCGACGTGAGCTACGCCGAAATTGACGCGCCCCACGGCCACGACGCCTTTTTGCTCGACGACCCGCGCTACCACCAGGCCGTGCGCGCTTACTTTCAGCACACCGTGCGCGCCAGCGTGGGAGGGAACTGACCATGGCCGAACACAGCGTGATGGAATCCATTGCCCGCCTGGTGCCGCCCGGCTCCCGCGTGCTTGACCTTGGTTGCGGTGACGGCGCCCTGCTGGCCCACCTGCAGGCTACCCGCGCCTGCACCGGCTACGGCGTGGAAATTGACGACGCCAAAGTGCTCGCCTGCGTGAAGCGCGGCGTCAACGTGTTGCAGCTCAACCTGGAAGGCGGGCTCACCATGTTTGGTGACGACGCGTTTGACGTGGTGCTGCAGATCGACACCCTGCAACACCTGCGCAACGCCCAGACCATGCTGCTGGAAACCGCCCGGGTGGGGCGCCTGGGCATCGTGGCGTTTCCCAATTTTGCCCACTGGCCCAACCGCCTGGCCGTGCTGCAGGGCCACATGCCGGTGACCAAACGCCTGCCCTACCAGTGGTACGACACGCCCAACATCCGCGTGGGCACCTACCGAGACTTTGAGGTGCTGGCGCGGCGCAACGGCCTCACCATTGAAGACAGCTTTGGCCTGCACGAAGGCCGCGAAGTGCGCAGCCTGCCCAATCTGCTGGCCAGCACCGCGGTGTTTCGCTTCAAGCGGTGAACCGGTCAGGGCGCGGCTGACGCAGCCCCTGTTTCGCGGGCGGCATCGGCAGCGAAGTCGCCGGTCACGGCGGAGCCGACCAGCAAGCCTGGATAAATTTCGGCAAACGTGGCCGCAATCTGTGCCAGCGGCAGGTCGTCAAAAGGCCCACGCTCGGCCACGTATTCCATGTGCCGCTGGCCGCTGCGGTCAAACGGGTGGTACAGCGAGTCGTGCACGCCGTCAAATTCCAGCGGCAGCAGCCCAAACTTGTCACACAGCTCCACGTTGAAGGCGGGTGTGGCCTTGCGCCACGCGCCGTCCAGCCACAGCTCGGTGTAGCCGTGCCAGGCAAACACGTCGGTTTTCATGGTGTCGCGCAGCCGCTGGGTAGACAAATGGTTGCGCACATCGGCAAACCCCAGCCGCGCCGGTATGCCCGCCGCCCGCGCCACCGCGGCCAGCACCACCGCCTTGGGCACGCACCAGCCATGGCCTTGCTGCAAAGCCGTGCTGGCGCGCATGCCGTGGGCTGACAGGTCGATGCGGTAGGGGTCGTAGCGCAGCTGGTCGCGCACGGCCCGGTAGATCGACACCGCCTGGTCGCGCCCGGTGGCGCCCTGGGCGTGGGCTTGTGCAAACGCCACCACGGCGGGGTGTTGGCTGTCGATGCAGGACGTGGGGGCCAGGTGGCGCGCGTCGGGTTCGGTGTGGGGGGTGCTTGGCATAGCAAGCAAGGTACCAGAACGTGGCCGCCGAAGCGACACCCGCGCGACTGCCCGCGCGGGCTGGGCGCCACAGAAGATGCCACAGGGGTGCCACCAAAGTGCCATTTGATTTGCATCAAGGTTTGGGAACTGGGAGGCAAAGTACGACTTGTTTCCTGTTTTTCCAACTTCAGTCGGCAGGGTTTGCGCCGATATTTTTCCCAGACAAACCGGAATTCAGGCCGCCAAGGCCCATGGGCATGCCGGTGCGTTGTGTGCGGGGCTTGGTGCCCGCCCGCTGCACACACCTTCACCTTCAGGCAGCTTCGGACAGGAAAAAACATGGGAAATGGTTCAACTTTTGGCATTGCCAAGCGCTTGTATGCGGTGAGCGTGGCGATTGCCGTGGCTTTGGCCGCCTTGGGCGCCTATGCCTACATCACGCTGCACAACGCCAGCGATCTGGCGGCGTTCACCGAAGAAAACCGGGTGGCCCAGCTCAATGCCATGGGCGAGCTTGAACTCAATGTGACCCAGGTGTCGCTGCAGATCCGCCACGCCATTTTGGCGCGCACCCCACAAGAGCAGCAGGAAGCGCTGGCTTACATCGCCAGCAAGCGCCAGAACATGGACGCGGTGCTGTCAGCCTTCGAGCAGCGCCTGTTTTCGCCCGAGGGCAAGGCGCATTTCGGCAGCTTGCCGCCGGTGTTGGCGGCTTTCTGGAAAGCGGGCGAAGCCAACGTTGCGCTGATCCAGCAAGGCCAGAAAGACGAGGCTTTTGCGTACCTGGTGGACGTGACCATTCCCGCTCGCAACGTGTTGCTCAAGGCCATTGTTGACGGCAAGGCGATTCAGGGCACGGGTTTGACGCAGGACATCAACCGCATTGAAAGCAGCGTGGTCATCACCTCCAACCTGATCACCGCTGCGGCGCTGGCCATTGCCTTGGCGCTGCTGGCTTTTTCGGCTTATGTGGCGGGGGTGTTGCGTGGCCGGGTGGCGTTGTCGCAGGCGGTGGCCGAGCGCGTGCGCGACGGCGATCTGAGTACCGACGTGCGCGACGACGCCCGCGACGAATTCACGCCCCTGCTGAGCGCCCTGCGCGATATGCAGGGCTCGCTGACCCGTGTGGTGTCTGGCGTGCGCCAGAGTGCTGATGGCGTGGCCACGGCCAGCGCCCAGATTGCCCAGGGCAACGCCGACCTCTCCAGCCGCACCGAGCAGCAGGCCAGCGCGCTGGAAGAAACCAGCGCCTCCATGGAAGAAATGGGCTCCACCGCGCGCCAAAACGCCGACAACGCCCAGCAGGCCAGCCAGTTGGCCACCAGCGCCAGCCATGTCGCCGTGCAAGGCGGCGAGGTGGTGAGCCAGGTGGTGCAGACCATGAAGGACATCAACGACAGCAGCAGGAAGATCAGCGACATCATTGGCGTGATCGACGGCATCGCATTCCAGACCAACATCCTGGCGCTCAACGCCGCCGTGGAAGCGGCCCGCGCCGGCGAGCAAGGCCGGGGCTTTGCGGTGGTGGCCGGCGAGGTGCGCAACCTCGCGCAGCGCAGCGCCGAGGCGGCCAAAGAAATCAAGGGCCTGATCAACGCCAGCGTGGAGCGCGTGGCGCAAGGCACGGCGTTGGTGGACCGCGCGGGCTCGACCATGCAGGAAATTGTGGGCTCGATTCAGCGCGTGAGCGACATCGTGGGCGAAATCAGCAGCGCCAGCCGCGAGCAAAACGCGGGCGTGGGCCAGGTCAGTGAAGCCGTGACCCAAATGGACCAGGCCACCCAGCAAAACGCTGCGCTGGTGGAAGAAAGTGCCGCCGCCGCCGCTAGCCTGCAAAACCAGGCCCAGCAGCTGGTGCAGGCGGTCAGCGTGTTCAAGCTCTCGGGTGCGCCAGGCAGCATGGCCGTGGTGCGCGCAGCGCCGCCGGCGCCGCAGCCCAAGCCGTTGCACGCCCAGCCCGCGGCCCGCGCGCCGGCCTTGCCGCGCGCCACCCCAGCGCCAGCTCCTGCCGCAAAAGCCATCGAGTCCGCACGCGCCCCGGCCAGCCGCCGCCGCGACGCGGACGAGTGGGAAAGTTTCTAAACCCCAGCCCGGAGCACACCATGGACATGCGTCACGAAGCCACCCACCTGGCCCAACAAGACAGCGCGCGCAAGGCCGCCGCTGCCACGGCCCAAAAAGCCGAATTCCTCACCCTGCGCCTGGGCGCAGAAGAGTACGGCATCGACATCCTGCGGGTGCAGGAAATCCGCTCTTACGAAGAGCCCACCCGCATCGCCAACGCGCCGCCGTTCATCAAAGGCGTGGTCAACCTGCGCGGCGTGATCGTGCCGGTGGTGGACCTGCGCATCAAGCTCGGCTGCAACACCGTCGAATACAACGGCCTGACCGTGGTGGTGGTGCTCAATGTGCACGGCCGCGTGGTGGGTGCGGTGGTGGACTCGGTGTCGGATGTGCTGGAGCTCAGCCAAGACCTGATCAAGCCCGCGCCCGAGATGAACACCACGGTGGACACCAGTTTCATCACCGGCATTGCCAGCGTGGGTGAGCGCATGTTGATTTTGATGGACATCGACGCGCTCATGAGCAGCGCCGACATGGGCCTCATGGACACCCACCACGCTTAATTTTTTCCAGGTTACTTTCATGCAACGCTTCATCGCCAACCTTCGTTTCGCCCACAAGTTCATCCTCATCGGTTTGGTGGCCCTGCTCATGGTGGTCGCACCCGTAACGATCGCCGTGCGGGGTGAGATGAGCTACTTTCAAGCGGCCCGCAACGAGGCCAGTGGCATTGCGCCCGCGGGCGACGTGCTCAAGCTGCTGCAGCTGTCGCAGCAGCACCGGGGCATGTCGGCCGGTTACCTGGGCGGTAACGAAGGCGTGAAAGCGGCGCGCGAAGCCAAGCGCGGCGAGGTAGACGCTGCTTTGAACACGGCGCTGCTGTCGGTGGCCAGCCTGTCTTCCAGCCAGGCCAATGAACGGGCCCAGCGCATTCGCAGCGACTGGACCGCACTCGCCGACGCGGTGGGCAGCCGCGCGGTGGATGGTCCGCAGAGCTTTGCGCGCCACACGGCCCTGATCGCCCAGCAGCTGGACCTGCTGGAAGACGTGGCCGATGCGTCGGGGATGACGCTGAACCCCATCGCCGAGACCTATTTCATGATCCAGGCGACCTTGGCCTACTTGCCGCAACTCACCGAGAGCCTGGGCCAGGCCCGTGCGCAAGGTGCCCTGGTGCTGGCGCGGGGTGAGGCCTCGCCCGAGCAGCGCGCCCGCCTTGCGGCGCTCAACAACCTGTCCCGCATGCACATGCGCAATGCCCAGAAGGACATGGAGAAAGTGTTTGCCGCCGCCCCCCACCTGCAGCAAACGCTGCAGGCGCCGGTGGCGGCAGCCTGGAAAGCCGCTGACGAAGCCTTTGCCCTGATCGATCAGCAGGTCGTGCTGGCTGAAACGCTCACCTACCCTTCAGCAGACTATTTCGCTGCCACGACCCGCCACATCGACGCGCAGTTTGCGTTGATCGACCGTGTGTTCCATGCGTTGTCGACCGAACTGCGCGACCGCGAAAGTGCCGCGGGTCAGAGCCTGTGGACGATGGCCCTGGCTTTGGCCGCGCTTGGCCTGCTGGGTGTGTGGGTCATGGTGCTGGTAGCCGGCACCACCACCCGCTCCATTGGGCAGGCGGTGCGCGTGGCCCAGGCCGTGGCCAGTGGTGACCTCACGTCGTCCATTGACACCAGCGCGCGGGACGAAACCGGCCAGCTGCTGCTGGCGCTCAAGGCCATGAACGACAGCCTGGTTCGCATCGTCTCCGAGGTGCGCCAGGGCAGCGACAACATCGTCACCGGCAGCAGCCAGATTGCCACCGGCAACGCTGACCTGTCGCAGCGCACCGAAGAGCAAGCCAGCAACCTGGAAGAAACCGCGGCCAGCATGGAGCAGCTGACCGCCACCGTGCAGCAAAACGCCGAAACCGCCCGCCAGGCCAGCGAACTGGCCCATGGCGCCAGCGCCGCCGCCGTGGCCGGTGGCGAGGTGGTGGGCCAGGTGGTGCACACCATGCAAGACATTGCCACCAGCTCGCGCCGCATCAACGACATCATTGGCGTGATCGATGGCATCGCGTTCCAGACCAACATCCTGGCCCTGAACGCCGCCGTGGAAGCCGCCCGCGCCGGAGAGCAAGGCCGGGGCTTTGCGGTGGTGGCCGGCGAGGTGCGCAACCTGGCCCAGCGCAGCGCCGCGGCAGCCAAGGAAATCAAGACGTTGATTGGCGAAAGCGTGGAGCGTGTGGATGCGGGCACCGCCCTGGTGGAGCAAGCCGGCCAGCGCGTGGGCAACATCGTGAGCCAGGTCAAGCGTGTGAGCGACCTCATTGGTGAAATCACCTCGGCCAGTGCCGAGCAGTCCAGCGGCATTTCGCAAGTGGGCGACGCCGTGGCCCAGCTGGACCAGGTGACCCAGCAAAACGCGGCCCTGGTGGAGGAAAGCGCGGCCGCTGCCGACAGCCTGAAGCACCAGGCCACCCAGCTGGCCGAGCTGGTGAGCGTGTTTCGGGTGGGTGCTGCGGCCTGACAAAGGCCCATTTGGGCAACGCGGAGCAAGTCCCTTCGCTGTGCCCGCGCATCCCCCTTGGCGGTCGGCTGCGCTACAAATTTTTGCCATGGCCACGCCCATGGCTTCGGTTTGCGCCTTGCAATCCATCCCGATACGGAGCGCGTGAGCACCCGCGAAGACGCACTTTGAAGGCGTGATCGGGGGCATGCCGCAGGGGCGCGGCAACGCATGTGTGGAAGCCATGAATGGGCGGATGCAAAACGCCAAGCGCGCTGCATGCGGGTTCAGAACAAGCGCGAACTTCAACGCGATTGCTGACCTGCGTCTATTCAAGCTCAGGCACCTATCGGCCCACCCGCTTGAACACGCCGCACCACGTTTCGCGGGTGTGACCACGCGCAGGTGCTGAGGTCAAGCTCCATGCCATATGGCATGGATCCTCGCATGTGACCGTACCTCGCTAGCCCCGCTTTCATCTGAGCCTCGCTTCGTTGGTTCACCGCGAAGCATTCCCGTGTCGTTTGAGCATGGACAGGTGGGTCTCAGAGGGGGAAGCCATTGGCGCTGACTTCACCCGGTGGCGGGGTTGTGTTCAACAAGCGCTTCGGACCCATTTCGTCTTTTCACACCCGCGCCGCCGAGGTCTTGTCCTGCGATTTTTAAATGATAAAAATAATATCTTGACATATTTGCGTATTTTATGTAAAGTGTCAACTTTTTAAGATATTAAAAATGCAGTTGCAAACGCAAGACTCATCTATCGCCCGGTGGCTTTATTCATATACCGGGTATTGAAGCTCCGTCTTTGATAAGAGCAGCATTGCCCGCCAGGCATTCAAAAGATCTGGTTGGGGATTCATTTTTTCAGGTACCCAACGTGTGTACTTATTACGATGTTAGATTTAAATACCCGTGGCGTGGAGATGGAATTTTTCCGTCTGATGCGGTGGTGTTTGATCGGTTTACGGGGTACCGGCGCTGGCTCAATGCCGATCTGCATGGAACTTGACCTTCAACACCTATGCGTGCTGAGGCCTGCGAAGCGCGGCGCTGCGTACTCGAACGGGTTGGCTGGAAGGTGCTTGAGCTTGGACAGGCGCAGGTGCGCAATGGCGATGAAGTTCCTGCTCGTTCTGAATCCGCGTGCGGCCCGCTTGGCGTTTTGCATCAGCCCATTCATGGCCTCCACAAACGCGTTGCTGCGTCCTTGCTGCATGCCCGTGATGACACCTTCGAAGTGCGTCTTGAGCGTACGCGCCAGCCGCTTGAAGGGCTCCAGGCGCGAGCGCATGGCCCAACCGATCCACTTGGTCAGACCCGTGCGGGCGACCTCTTCACCGTGACCCTGCGCCGCTGCCTCATACACCTCGCGCAGCGCCCCCTTCATGCGCCAGGCCCGTGCGCTTTGCAAGTTCGTGCGCTGCAGGGTGTACATCGCCTGTATGTGCCGCTGATTCCAGCTCGCATGGTGCGTGCGCATCGCCCAGCTCAGGCTGCGCCTGCTGGCGCGGTCCAGCTCGCCCAGCGCTTGCGCCACGGCGGTGGGCCGGCTT
Source organism: Hydrogenophaga sp. L99 (assembly GCF_058731905.1). Taxonomy (NCBI): domain Bacteria; kingdom Pseudomonadati; phylum Pseudomonadota; class Betaproteobacteria; order Burkholderiales; family Comamonadaceae; genus Hydrogenophaga; species Hydrogenophaga sp. L99. The sequence goes on from NZ_CM178972.1 coordinate 3,746,084, forward strand.
TTGAATTCGGCCGCGCGCACCTCATCCATGGCCTTGCCCGCCAGGGCCGCCACATGAAAGCGGTCATAACAGATGGCCGCCTGCGGCAGTTGCTGCTGTGCCCCTTTCAGGTAGGCCGCACTCATGTCCATGCTCACATGGCTGATCGCCTGGGCGCTCCCGCCATGTTCGGACAGGTCTTGGGTGAAGGCATTGACCGTCTGGTGATCGCGTCCCTCGGTGACAAAGAGCAGGCGCTTTTGCTGCAGATCGTGCACGGCCGTGACGTATTCGTGGCCCTTGCGCAGACTGGTCTCGTCAATGCCGATGTGGCGCACGCCGCTCATGTCGTCCTTCTGACGCGCAAGCTTGACGTAGTGCTCAATGCGCCGCCACAAGGCTTTGGCGTCGGCACGCAGGTGACGGGCCGCGTGGGCCACGGGCAGTTCTTTGCACAGGCTCAGCGCCAGCGCTTCAAACAGCAGCGTGAAGCCGCTGCCCTCGCGCGCCCAGGGCACCGGCACCTGGCTGGTCTTGCCGCAGGCGGTACAAGCTACGCGGGGTATGGCCGCGTGCAGCCAGGCTTCGAACTGGAAAAAATCCAGATGGCGCCAAGATCGCTCAATGCTCTCGTGGATGCCTTGATCGGGTGCGCCGCAGTGCGGGCAGGTCAGACGCCGCTCGGTGCAGACCACTTCAAAGTCAATGCGTTTCTTGGCGGTGCTCAACTCGGCGCGCTCGACACGCCAGGGGGCTTGCAGCCCAAGGGCTGCGGTGAACAGGGCTTCGGTGCTCAGGCTCATGGTCGGTTACGAAGGTGTCAGGGTGGCGGCAATCAGGCCAGAGTATCCAGCAACCTCACGCACTCAGCACGCATAGGTGTTGAAGGTCAAGTTCCATGCAAATCGGCATTGAGCCCCGGCGCTTTTGTGTGGGTGTGAATGTGGATCACACTTTTTCGTACCTGAAAATTTATGATGAGCGCGGTGGGGTTCGTTTTGAAAGCGAGTTGTCCAATATTGAGTTGGCAGGTATTGAGTCCTTGATTCAATGGCGGCTCTCGACGCCAGCGGCTGTGTTAAACAGCATGGCTGTCGCTTGTCTGGGGCCTGAGTTGTCCATGGTGGGTGGTTCCAAACCAAAACGCGTTTCAAAGTTTTCAGTCAATGACGCCAGTTTTACCTTGCCCATGGCCCAATTGGGTCGTGATGCCTTGATTGAATCCGACTGTGTGGTGTTGATAGCGAAGTCATCACAAAAATGCGTCGCGCAAGCAGACAGGGGTCGAGAGTTGGTTGTTTTTGCCATGGCAGAGCAAGGGACCGACATGGTGCGCTGACTGCACAGGCAGGTGAGCGATGGGCATTCAAAAATGGAGACCGCCCGCAGATTCATTCGTGGCAACCGGTTCTCACTTTTTCCAGCACGTTTCGCCAAATCGACATCGGCAAGGTGGAGCCACCGGATCCTTCGGCGCGGGGTGATGAGGGCGTGGGCGGATGGTTCACTTTGGTACTCATGTCCTCTTAAGCTGGGGTAAGCCAGGGGTTTCGACTTTTTATTAGAGCTTCAGGTCTGGCGCGCCAAGCCGATAGTCCATGGACCAACCCGTTAATCGAGGACCCATCCCATGGACATGCGCAACGAGGCCACCCTGCAGGCCAACCAACACAGCGCGCGCGCTGCTGCCGTCAAAAAGGCCGAATTTCTGACCTTTCGCCTCGGTGGCGAAGAATATGGCATCGACATCCTGCGCGTGCAGGAGATCCGCTCGTTTGAAGAGCCCACCCGCATCGCCAACGCGCCGAGCTTCATCAAAGGCGTGGTCAACCTGCGCGGCGTGATCGTGCCGGTGGTGGACCTGCGCATCAAGCTCGGCTGCGACAAGGTGGAATACAACGGCTTCACCGTGGTGATCGTGCTCAACGTGCACGGCCGCGTGGTGGGTGCGGTGGTGGACTCGGTGTCGGACGTGCTGGAGCTGGCTGGCGACCTGATCAAGCCAGCGCCCGAGATGAACACCACGGTGGACACCAGCTTCATCACCGGCATTGCCAGCGTGGGTGAACGCATGTTGATTTTGATGGACATCGACGCGCTGATGAGCAGTGCCGACATGGGCCTCATGGACAGCTCGCAGAGCCTGCAGTAAGTCTGTTGAACCGCTCTGCCCCCACGAGAAGATCCGCATGAACACACCTCCTACCCGACACCGTTCGATTGCGCGTCGCGTCGCGCTCCAGGCGGTGGGCATGCTGGCCAGCGTGCTCTTGCTCATCAGCGTGGGCATGGCGGTGGTGGCCGAAGACCGTTCGCGCGAGCGCATCGTGGTGTGGGCCGGAGACAAGGCGCAGGCCGTGGCCGATTCGGTAGACGCCTTTGATGCCACCGCCCGCATGATGACCGACCGGGCCTACCGCCCGTTCCGTCAGAAGTTTGCGGAAAAACTGGAACTGGATGCCGAGGCTGGCCAGTTGAAAAGCTGGGGCATGTTGCTCAACAACGACTTTGCCGAGGTGGACACGTTTCACCAGCAAAACGGCGGTGTGGCCACCATCTTCATGCGCAAAGGCGATGACTTTGAGCGCATCACCACCTCGCTGAAAAAGGAAAACGGTGAGCGTGCCATGGGCACCCTGCTGGCGCGTGAGCACCCCGCCTACCCGCTCATGCTGCAGGGCAAAACCTACACCGGCCGCGCCGTGCTGTTTGGTAAGCCCTACATGACCCACTACGAGGCGGTGGCCAACGACGCCGGTCAGGTGGTGGGGATCCTGTTCATCGGGTTTGACATTGGCGACTTCCAGGCCTCGCTGACCCAGCTCGTCAACGAAGCGCGCTTTTTTGAAACCGGCGGCACCTATGTGATCGACCCGCGCAGTTCCAGCGCCGAGGCGGTGTTTGTGGCCCACCCCACAGCCGCAGGCAAAAAAGTGCTCGATGTGTTCCCCGACGCCGGTCCCGTGCTGGACCAGCTGCGCGATGCACCGCAAAACTTTGTGGACGGCGGTACGGCGCTCTTTCAGGCCGACATACCCAACCCATGGCGCGTGAAGCGCACCGCCAAGGCGGGCGGCTGGTGGGTGGTGGCCGAGGTGTCTGACGATGAAGCCATGGCCACGCACTGGGAAACCATCTACGCGTTCTGGGCCTTGCTGGCCGCCACCACGGTGGTGCTGGGGCTGGGTTTGTTCTGGCTGGTTCGGCGCAATGTCAGCCGTCCGCTGGCCGAACTGACCCAGGCCGTCACCAGCGTGGCCCAGGGCGACCTGACCCGCCCGTTCAGCACCGACCGCCACGACGACATTGGCCGCCTGGTGCTGGAGGTGGAAAGCATGCGCCAGCGCTTCCTGTCCATGATGCGCGAACTGCGCAGCGCGGCCGACAGCATCAACACCGCGTCGGCCGAAATTGCCAGCGGCAACCAGGACCTGAGCGCCCGTACCGAGCAAGCCGCCAGCAACCTGGAAGAAACCGCAGCCAGCATGGAAGAGCTCACCAGCACCGTGCGCCAAAGCGCCGACGCTGCGCGCCAGGCCAACCAGCTCGCGGCCAGCGCCTCTGAGATTGCGGTGCGCGGTGGTCAGGTGGTGGGCCAGGTGGTCACCACCATGAACGAGATCAACCACAGCAGCAAAAAGATCAGCGACATCATTGGCGTGATCGACGGCATCGCGTTTCAGACCAACATCTTGGCGCTCAATGCGGCGGTGGAAGCGGCCCGCGCGGGTGAGCAAGGCCGGGGCTTTGCGGTGGTGGCCGGCGAGGTGCGCAACCTGGCGCAGCGCAGCGCCGAAGCCGCCAAAGAAATCAAAGGCCTCATTGGTACCAGCGTGGACAAGGTCGAGACCGGCAGCCGCCTGGTGGCCGATGCGGGCCAGACCATGAGCGAAATTGTGGGCTCGGTGCAGCGCGTGAGCGACATCATTGGCGAAATCACGGCGGCCGCGGGCGAGCAAAGCGACGGCATTGGCCAGGTGAACACGGCGGTGAACCAGCTCGACCAGATGACGCAGCAAAACGCGGCACTGGTGGAGCAAAGCGCGGCGGCCGCCGAGAGCCTGAAAGAGCAGGCCGCGCGCCTGTCGCAGGTGATCGCCACGTTCCGCACGGGTGACGATGCTTCTGCCCTGACCCCGCTCACGGCCGTACCCAACAGAAAGCCGGTGCCGGTGCAAAGCCCCCGGCGCAAGCCCGCCGCTGTGCCGTTGTCGGTGCCGCAACGCAAGGCGCTGGCGGCGCCCACCCAGCGCCTTCGTCCCCCGGCCCCCAGCGCCCCCTCTGCCAGCCCAGCCCAGCCCAAGCGTGCCCTTACCCAGGCCACCGCCGAAGGCGACTGGGAAAGCTTTTAAGCGATTCCCTCAGATTTACGGAGACCTTTCATGTACTTCAACCAACTCAAAATTGGCCAGCGTCTGACGCTGGGTTTCGCCTCCGTGCTGGTGCTGCTGGTGGTGCTCACGGTGGTGGCCTGGAACAGCCTGCAAGCCGCACGCCAAGGCACCATTGACGTGGTGGCCATGGAGCGGCGCGCCTTCATGGCCGACGAATGGCTGGCCAGCACCCAGCTCAACATCAACCGGGTGATGGCCTTGGCCAAATCGCGCAACGACGCCGAGGTGGACGCCTACTTCAAGCCGCTGATTGCGCAGACCACGCAGCGCATCAACGAGCTGCAAAAGGGGCTGGAAGACGAAATTGACAGCGACAAAGGCAAGGCATTGCTCAAAGACATTGCCGCGCGCCGCACCGAATACATCGCGGTGCGCAAGACCTATTTCGACACCCTCAAAGCCGGCGACCTGGACGGCGCCAACCAGCAATTGCAGTCTGCCCTCATGCCGGCCGCTGAGCGCTACACCAGCACCATGGGCGAGCTGAAGACGCTGGAGCACCAAGTGGTGGCCGATGCGGTGGCCGCCTCGGACGCCGTGATACAGCGGGAGATCATGCTGTTGGCGGGCTTGGCTGCGCTGGCTGTTTTGCTGGGGCTGGTGGTGTCCTGGCGCATCACCCGCTCGGTGACCGCACCCGTGCTAGAAGCGGTGAGCATTGCCCAGTCGGTGGCCAGCGGCGATCTGAGCCGGGAAGTGAACACGAAACGCACCGACGAACTGGGCGACCTGCTCAAAGCCTTGGGCGCCATGAAAGCGTCGTTGGTGAACACCGTGGGCCAGGTGCGCAGCGCGGCCGACAGCATCAACACCGCGTCGGCCGAAATTGCCAGCGGCAACCAGGACCTGAGCGCCCGCACCGAGCAGGCCGCCAGCAACCTGGAAGAAACCGCGGCCAGCATGGAAGAGCTGACCAGCACCGTGCGCCAAAGCGCCGACGCTGCGCGCCAGGCCAATCAGCTCGCGGCCAGCGCCTCTGAGATTGCGGTGCGCGGTGGTCAGGTGGTGGGCCAGGTGGTCACCACCATGAACGAGATCAACCACAGCAGCAAAAAGATCAGCGACATCATTGGCGTGATCGACGGCATCGCGTTCCAGACCAACATCTTGGCGCTCAATGCGGCGGTGGAAGCCGCCCGCGCCGGTGAGCAAGGCCGGGGCTTTGCGGTGGTGGCCGGCGAGGTGCGCAACCTGGCGCAGCGCAGTGCCGAAGCCGCCAAAGAAATCAAAGGCCTCATTGGCACCAGCGTGGACAAGGTCGAGACCGGCAGCCGCCTGGTGGCCGATGCGGGCCAGACCATGAGCGAAATTGTGGGCTCGGTGCAGCGCGTGAGCGACATCATTGGCGAAATCACGGCGGCCGCGGGCGAGCAAAGCGACGGCATTGGCCAGGTGAACACCGCGGTGAACCAGCTGGACCAGATGACGCAGCAAAACGCGGCACTGGTGGAGCAAAGCGCGGCGGCCGCCGAGAGCCTGAAAGAGCAGGCCGCGCGCCTGTCGCAGGTGATCGCGATCTTCCGCACCGATGGCAGCGCCATGGTCAACGCACCCGCGCGCGCCGCGAGCACGTACGCCCACATCACGCCTACCCAGCGTGCGACCACCAGCTTCAAGCCCAGCGCCAAGCCCACCGCTGCGCTGGCCAAGCCTGCCGCACCGCGCATCGCGGCATCGGCGCCTGCTTCCGTTCCGGCTTCTTCTACAGCCCTCAAGCGGCCGCAGCCCGCCGCCAGCAAGTCCGCACAGTCCACCGCGGCCGGTGCTGAAGGCGACTGGGAAAGCTTCTGAATCCCACACCAATGCCCGTAGGTGAACACCATGCGATTCAACCAGCGCCTCTTGATAGCCTTTGTTGTGCCCTCGGTGCTGTTCGTGGGCGGTTTGACCGCCGCCATCGGCTCGCTGATCAACACGCAGCGCGAGTTTGATGGCTACCTTCAAACCGAAGCGGCCATTGCCAACGGCGTGCGTGAGATGTATGCCCAAGGCCTGCAGATGGGCCAGGCCATGCGCAACATCGTGCTGGACCCAGGCAACCTGACCGCTTACAAAAACCTGGACGGCGCCCGAGAGGCCTACGACAAGGCCTTTGACGAAAGCCAGCAGCTGGCCAAGGGGCTGACGGTTGAGCCAGCCATTTTGGCGCTGGGCGAGCTGCGAGCCACCCAGGGCCGCGCCCAGCAACAGGTGCTGGACACGCTCAAGACCGACCCGACCCAGGCCGGGGCCTTGCTTAACAAAGTCGAAACGCCGGCCTGGCGCCAGCTGCGCACCGCGCTGTTGAAGCTGCGCGATGACATGGGCGTGTTGTCGCATGCGACCCATGTCGCCGTCAACGCACGCGCCGACCGCATGCGTTGGATTTCCATGGGGCTGGCCGCGCTGGCCATGGCGGTTTCGGTGGTGCTGGGGATGCAATTGCGACGCACCTTGCGCCGTGAAATTGGGGGTGACCCGGCGGTGGTGCGAGCCACCTTGCAACAGATGGCCGGCGGTGATCTGACGGGCCATGTGCCGCCCACGCCGGAGCCGCAGAGCCTGGTGGGCGCACTGTCGTCCATGCAGGCGGCCATGCGCACCCTGGTGGCGCAGGTGCAGCAGTCGAGCGCCAGCATTGAAGTGGCCACCAGCGAAATTTCACTGGGCAACCACGACCTGTCAGCCCGAACGGAAGCGGCTGCAAGCAACCTGGAGCAAACGGCAGCCAGCATGGAAGAGCTCAACAGCACCATGCGCCAGAGTGCGGATGCGGCGCGCCAGGCCAGCCAGCTGGCGGTGGCCAACGCCGAAGTGGCTGCGCGCGGCGGTCAGGTGGTGGGCCAGGTGGTGGCCACCATGGAAGAGATCAACCAGAGCAGCAAAAAGATCAGCGACATCATTGGCGTGATCGACGGCATTGCGTTCCAGACCAACATCCTGGCGCTGAACGCGGCGGTGGAAGCCGCCCGCGCCGGCGAGCAAGGCCGGGGCTTTGCGGTGGTGGCCGGCGAGGTGCGCAACCTGGCGCAGCGCAGCGCCGAAGCCGCGAAAGAAATCAAGACGCTCATTGGCACCAGCGTGGACCGGGTGGAAGCGGGCTCGCGCCTGGTGGGCGAAGCGGGCAGCACCATTGGCGATGTGGTGGCCAACGCCCAGCGCGTAGCCGACATCATCGGTGAGATCACCGCCGCCAGCGGCGAGCAAAGCAGCGGCATTGGGCAGATCAACGCCGCGGTGAACCAGCTCGACCAGATGACGCAGCAAAACGCCGCGCTGGTGGAAGAGAGCGCTGCGGCGGCAGAGAGTTTGAAGGACCAGGCGGTCCGGTTGTCGCAAGTCATTGCGATGTTCCGCACCGGTGGCAGCAGCCCCACGCATCCGGTTGCCGCGCCGCGCGCCGGAGTGCCCAAAGCGCCGTTGTCCACCGTCCGCCCCGCTGCGCAAAAAACCGCGCCTCCCGTGTTGGCCGCACGACCGCCGGCGCGTGCCCTCCAGCGGCCGCCGGACCTGCAGACCGTTGCCTCCCAGCCAGGCAAGGCAGCTGTGGCCGCTGGCCATGAAGGCGACTGGGAAAGTTTCTGAACGGCCCGCTCGCAGGCGCTGGGGCTTGCCCCCGATGCCGGGCACTTTCTTTTCGACCAAATCACGATAAACCAGGGTTTTCGACATGAGCAACACAAACCAACGCAGACACGCCGACAACGGCCAGGCCCTTTTGGGTGACAAGGTGATGCTGGCCGCCATCGTGGTCAGCGCCATCGCCGCTGTGGTCATTGGCTTTCTGTATTACGAGCCTACGCTGGGCGTGATCGGTGCGCTGGCGTTTGCGGGCCTGGGCGCTGCGGTCTTCGCTGTGGCGCGCGGCACCATGGTCTCGCGCCTGGTGTTGGTGTTTGCGCTGGTGGCGCTGGTGGCGCTGCACATTCAACTGGCGCGCGGCGAAATCGAATACCACTTTGGCGTGTTCGTCACACTGGCGCTGGTGCTGGTGTATCTGGACTGGCGGCCCATCGTGTTCGCGGCGGGTTTGTTTGCGGTGCACCATGTGCTGTTTGACCGTTTGCAAGCCGCTGGCCTGGGCTTTTATTGCACCACCGAAGCCAACTTCTGGCGTGTGATGCTGCATGCCGGTTATGTGGTGATTCAGACCTCGCTGGAGGTGGTGCTGGCGGTGAGCATGGGGCGCACCGCCCGCGAAGGCGTTGAACTGGCCGGCATGGTGGCCGCGGTGGACCAGCCCGACGGCATTGCGCTGGACATGAGCGGCATGGACGTGACCACGCCGCGCGCGCAGGCCCTGAGGGCCGCGCTGCAGCGCATGCAGGTGGTGGTGGCGTCGGTGCAGGCCTCAGCCGTACACATCGAAGCCGCCAGCCGAGAAATTGCCAGCGGCAACAACGACCTTTCAGCGCGCACCGAGCAAGCGGCCAGCAACCTGCAAGAAACCGCCGCCAGCATGGAGCAGATCAACAGCACCGTGCGCCAGAGCGCTGACGCAGCCCGCCAGGCCAGCCAGATGGCGGTGGCCAACGCAGAAGTGGCCGCACGCGGTGGCCAGGTGGTGGGCCAGGTGGTGGCCACGATGCACGAGATCAACCACAGCAGCAAAAAGATCAGCGACATCATTGGCGTGATCGACGGCATTGCGTTCCAGACCAACATCTTGGCGCTCAATGCGGCGGTGGAAGCCGCCCGCGCCGGCGAGCAAGGCCGGGGCTTTGCCGTGGTGGCGGGCGAGGTGCGCAACCTGGCGCAGCGCAGCGCCGAGGCGGCCAAAGAAATCAAGACGCTCATTGGCAACAGCGTGGACAAGGTGGACGCCGGCTCGCGCCTCGTGGCCGAAGCGGGCAGCACCATTGACGAGGTGGTGGCCAACGCGCAGCGCGTGGCCGACATCATTGGCGAGATCACGGCGGCGTCTTCCGAGCAATCGGGGGGCATCAGCCAGGTGCACACCGCGGTGAACCAGCTCGACCAGATGACGCAGCAAAACGCGGCGCTGGTGGAAGAAAGCAGCGCGGCCGCCGAAAGCCTGAGAGAGCAAGCGCAGAACCTGGCCCAAGCCATTTTGGTGTTCAAGCCCAGCGGTTCGCTGCGCTTGGTCTGACTCTCGGTGCGTTGCCATCCAACCTCTGCTTGATCGGGACATTTCCATGGGACTCAACCACCTGATGCGTCAGTTTTCCATTCGCACCCGCATGCTCGGCGCCATCGGCGTGGTGCTGGCGCTGCTGGTGGTGGTGGGCGGAGCTGGCCTGTGGGGCATGCAGCGCTTGCACCAGCTGAGCCAAGAGTTTGTGAGCCATGCGTTTGAAGAAACGCTGATCCTCTCGCGCCTGCGCGTGGCCATGGCCGACCTGAGCCGCTACGAGAAGGACATGGTGATCCACTACGAATCGCCTGAACAACTGTCGCTGGCCAACATGCGGTGGGAAAAAGCCCGCGCCGAGATAGACAAGCAGATCGGCCACATGCTGGAAGGCGATGACGACGAGGACAACGCCTTGCTGCGCGAGATGCAACAACGGCTGGGCGTGTACGTGGCGGCGGTGGAGCCGGTGGTGGTGCAGATCAAGGCGGGTGGTTACGACAGCGCCACCGTGGCCAACCGCATGCTGGCACGCGCCCACGAGCAATACGCAACGCTGCTGGCCGACATGGCCCAGATTGAAAAAATCATCTTGGGCGAAGCGGCCAGCCTGCAGGCCGAGGAGCAGTCCACCAGCGACCAGACGCTGTGGCTGTTTGGCTTGGCGGTTGCGCTGGCGGGGCTGGTGGTGGTGCCCACCACGCTGGCCAACATGCAGAGCATTTGCCGCCCGCTCGACCACGCGCAGCGCCTGGCCACCGCCATCACACAGGGGGATCTGACCCAGTCCATGGCCATCGATGGCAAAGACGAGCTTTCGCGCCTCATGCAGGCGCTGGGCGGCATGCAGGACGCCTTGGCGCGCATTGTGGGCGAGGTGCGCAGAAGCTCTGACGGCATTGGCACCGCCAGCGCGCAGATCGCTTCGGGCAACCAGGACTTGTCCACCCGCACGGAGCAAGCCGCCAGCAGCTTGCAGCAAACGGCCAGCAGCATGGAACAGATCAACGGCACCGTGCGCCAGAGCGCCGACGCGGCCCGCCAGGCCAGCCAGATGGCGGTGGCCAACGCCGAGGTGGCCGCGCGCGGTGGCCAGGTGGTGGGCCAGGTGGTGACCACCATGGAAGAGATCAACCAGAGCAGCCGAAAGATTGGCGACATCATTGGTGTGATCGATGGCATTGCGTTCCAGACCAACATCCTGGCGCTGAATGCCGCGGTAGAAGCCGCCCGCGCCGGCGAGCAAGGCCGGGGCTTTGCGGTGGTGGCCGCCGAGGTGCGCAACCTGGCGCAGCGCAGCGCCGAGGCGGCCAAAGAGATCAAGACGCTCATTGGCAACAGCGTGGACAAGGTCGACATGGGTTCGCGCCTGGTGGCCGAGGCGGGCAGCACCATCAGCGAAATCGTGGCCAACGCCGACAAGGTGTCGGCCTTCATCAGCGACATCACGACCGCCGCCAACGAACAGTCCAGCGGCATGGGCCAGGTGAGCGGCGCGGTCAGCCAGCTCGACCAGATGACGCAGCAAAACGCCGCGCTGGTGGAAGAAAGCGCGGCGGCAGCCGAGAGCCTGAAAGACCAGGCCGCCCGGCTCGCCGATGTGGTGCGCGTGTTCCGCTTGAGCGGCCGCACAGACCTGGCCACAGTCTGAGCGCCAGAGCGCTTTGAGCACTGCCCAAGGCGGCGTTTGAGGCGCTGCGAAGCCTGCCTTGACCCCATGACGGTGTCTGCGCACCTGCCAGCGGCACCGCATCGTGCCTATACTTGCGCCAGCTTCTGAAACCCCGGCCCGGTGGCTGCTGCCTCGGGACGCGGCCCGCCCGGTGCGCGCTGGGCTTTGATCCCCTGGAGACCGATGCCATGAACGCCCGCTTGCCCCAGCCCCTGCCGCTCGAACCCACGGCGCTGCAAAGCCATGTGAACGCCGCTTGGTCCAGCACCATCGTGCCCGAGCTGCAGCGCTACATCGAGGTGCCGGCCAAGTCGCCCGCGTTTGACGCCGACTGGGCCAGCCACGGTCTGCTCGACCGGGTGTTGCAAAGCGCCGCCGACTGGGTGCAGGCCCAGCGGGTGCCCGGCCTCACGCTCGAAGTGATTCGCCTCAACGATGTCCAGGGTGTGCCTCGCACGCCGGTGCTGTTTTTTGAAATGCCCGCCAGCGCCGGGCGAGACGGCACGCCCGCCCCCGCTTCAGGCCAGACCGTGCTGATGTACGGCCACCTCGACAAGCAACCCGAATTCACCGGCTGGCGCAGCGACCTCGGCCCCTGGACGCCGAAAATTGTGGACGGCAAGCTCTATGGCCGTGGCGGCGCCGACGATGGCTACGCGGTGTACGCCAGCATCGCGGCGGTGCAGGCGCTCAAGGCCCAAGGCGCGGCGCACCCGCGCATCGTGGGTCTGGTGGAAACCTGCGAAGAAAGCGGCTCGGGCGACCTGCTGCCCTACGTGGACGCATTGCGCACCCGGCTGGGCGACGTGGGCCTGGTGATCTGCCTGGACAGTGGCGCCGGCAATTACGACCAGCTGTGGCTGACCACCAGCCTGCGTGGCATGGCCAGCGGCGTGCTGAAGGTGGAGGTGCTGACCGAAGGCATCCATTCGGGCGACGCTTCCGGGCTGGTGCCGTCCAGTTTTCGCATCATGCGCCAGGTGTTGGACCGCCTGGAAGACAGCGCCACCGGCCGCCTGCTGCCGGCCAGCTTTCACTGCGAAGTGCCCGCCGAACGCGTGGCGCAGGCCAAGGCCACGGCGGCCATTCTGGGCGACGAAATTTACAAGCGCTTCCCCTGGGCACACCACGACTGCGGTGGCTCTACCGTGTTTGCCTTGCCCACCACCACCGACCCGGTGGACGCCTTGCTTAACCGCACCTGGCGGCCCACGCTCAGCGTCACCGGGGCCGACGGTTTCCCTGAGTTGCGCAACGCAGGCAATGTGTTGCGGCCTTACACCGCGTTCAAGCTCAGTCTGCGCCTGCCCCCGCTGGTGGACGCGCCCAGCGCCGTGCAAGAGCTCAAAGCCTTGCTGGAAGACAACGCGCCGTACCAGGCCCGCGTGACGTTTGAGGGCGAAGGCGCAGCCAGCGGCTGGAACGCGCCCACCACCACACCGTGGTTTGAAGCCGCGCTGCAAGACGCTTCGCAAGCGCACTTTGGCGCCGGCTGCGGCACCATCGGCCAGGGCGGCACCATTCCGCTCATGAACATGCTCAGCAAAGGTTTCCCCACCGCGCAAATGATGGTGTGTGGCGTGCTCGGCCCCAAGAGCAACGCACACGGCCCCAACGAGTTTTTGCACCTGGACTACGCGCAGCGCCTCACCGCCTCGGTGGCCCAGGTGATTGCCCGCATGCCTTGACGGCAGGCGCGTTTCGCCAAAACCCGCGTCCCCGGCCCCAACGCCTTCGCTTGCCCCCGCCATGTCCGACACCACCCAGGCCCCTTTCACCCTCGAAGACGGCCTGAACCTGGCCCTGTACGACTGGCCGCTGCCCATGCGCTGGCGCCCGCGTGGCGTGGTGCTGGTGGTGCACGGCCTGGGCGAACACGCCTGGCGCTACGACCCGCTGGCCCAGCGTCTGAATGAATGGGGCTTTTGCGTGCGCGCCTACGACCAGCGCGGTCACGGCGAGTCGGGTGGCGCCCGTGGCGTGATCCCGTCCGACACCGCTTTGCTGGACGACCTGGCCGAGGTGCTGGACGACACGCGGCGGCACATTGCGCGGCCCTGGGCCTGCCCGCTCATTCTCATGGGCCACAGCATGGGGGGGCTGGTGGCGTCCACCTTTGTTCAGCGCAACATCGCGCCGGTGGATGCGCTGGTGCTGTCGTCTCCCGCGCTGGACGCGGGCATCGGCCCCAAGCAGAAAAAAATCATGCGGTTGCTTTACCGCTGGGCGCCCAACCTGGCGCTCTCAAACGGCCTGGACGCCAGCAAGATTTCACACAGCGCGGCGGTGGTGGATGCCTACGCGAACGACCGGCTGGTGCACGACCGCATTTCGGCCCGGTTGGCCCGGTTCATCGACAGCAACGGCCCCCGGGTGGTGGCCGCCGCACCGCGCTGGCATGTGCCCACCTTGCTCATGTATGCCGGTGCTGACCGCCTGGTGCGCCCCGAAGGCAGCCGCGCTTTTGCCGCCATGGCGCCGCGCGACAAGGTCACCAGCCATTGTTTTGAAGGGCTGTACCACGAGATCTTCAACGAGCAAGACCCGTCGGCTGTTTACGTTGCGCTCAAGGCCTGGCTGGACCAGCGTGCGCCCGCCTGAGCGTCAACTGCCGGGCACACGTTTCAAATAAAACAGCCTCGCTTGGGGCTGTTTGTTTGCGGGTCGAAACGCTGCGTTCAATGGCCCAGCGGCCACACCCGATCAGCGTTTTTGCAACAGGCCGCCGAGCATGCCCATCAGGTCGCCCGCGTTGCCGCCACCTTGGCCGCCCAGCAGGGCACCCAGAGCGCCCGTGCCGTTGTCGGTGGGCATCTGGCCTTGCGGTGTGAGTTTGTCGATCAGGCCCGGCAGCAGGTCGGCCATGGTGCCAGCGGCTTGCTGGGCGTTGCCGCCGAGTTGCTGGGCGATCATGCCCATGAGGTCGGGGCCCAGGGCGCCACCGAGCTGGTCGGCAGACACGGGCTGGTTGGCACCCGTGCCCACCCACGACTGGGCCGCTTCACCCAGGCCACCCTGTTGCAGCTTGGCCAAAATGCCTTGCAGGCCACCGGCGTTGTTCATCAGCGCACCGACGATGCCCATGAGCATCTGGGGGTCGAGCCCACCGGCTGCGCCCGTGGCGCCTGCCGACGCTTGGTTGCCCTGCAGCGAGCCCATCGCTGCGTTGGTGGCGGCGCCAATCAAAGAGTCCATCAAGCCCATGTCGTATCCCTTGTGTGAAGTGGAGCCGCAGCGGCTGCTGCGGCCCAGGCCCGGGTCAGTCGATGTGCCCCGGGTCAGGCCGCATTGTGGGCTTGGCGCCGCAGCCACGCAAGCCACGCCAGGGCCACGCCGGTGAGGGCTACAGGCACCAGCGAACCTACGTTCAGCCACTGCCAGCCCTGGGTGGTGACGAGGGCGCCCGAGGCGAACGACGTGACCGCCATGGTGGCAAAAACAAAAAAGTTGATGGCGGCCTGTGCGCGGTCTTTTTCCTCAGGTCTGTAGGCTTGAAGCGACAGCGTGGTGCTGCCCGTGAACAGGAAGTTCCAGCCCACACCCAGCAAAAACAGGGCAATCAGGAACTGGTGCAGGTCCACACCCGAGAGCGCAATGGCAATGCAGGCGATGTTGAGCACCACGCCCACGCCCATGATGGTCAGCACCCCGAAGCGCTTGATCAGGTGGCCGGTGAAGAAGCCCGGTGCAAACATGCCGATCACATGCCACTCCAGCACCAGCGCGGCGTCGTCAAACTCAAAGCCGCACACCTGCATGGCCAGCGGCGTGGCCGCCATCAGCAGGTTCATCACGCCATAGCCCAGCGCCGCCCCTGCGGTGGCCACAATGAAAACCGGCTGGCGCATGATGACCGACAGCGGGCGCCCCGGGTCGGCATTCGCCTTTTTGGGTGGCAGCGGTGGAAATTTGAGGAACGACATGATCGCCATCGACAGCAGCGCCACCACGGCCAGCGCCAGGTAGGCGCCGGCAAACGGCACATCAAACAGGCTGCGTGTGCGGCTCGCCAGGTTGGGCCCCAGCACCGCGCCCACCAGGCCGCCGGCGAGCACCAGCGACACCGCTTTTTCGCGGAAATCGGGCGCGCTCAGCTCGGCTGCGGCAAAGCGGTACAGCTGGCCGTTGGCGCTGTAGTAACCCGCGATCACGGTGGCGCTCACCAGCAGCCAGAAGTTTTTGTCAATGGCGGCCCAGAAACACAACAGGGCCGACGCAAACGCCACCAGCAAACCGATCTGGAACGAGCCCTTGCGGCCGTAGGCGCTTTGTGTGCGTGCCACCAGCGGTGTGGACAAGGCACCGCCCACCACATAGCCCATGACCGGCAAGGTGGCCATCCAGCCCAGCGGCGCCAGCGACAAGCCCACCAGACCGTTGATGGCGATGAACACCACGTTGTTGGTGAGAAACAGGCCTTGCGCGGCGGCCAGCAGCCAGAGGTTTTTATTCATAAGCGGGTGTTTATACAGCGGCTGACCTCGGGTGGCTGTCCGGTGCGGGGCAGCCGCTTCAGGTGGGGCGCGTCAATGTGCTGCCAGCACCAGCGCAGCCAGCGCAGCGGTCTCGGCGCGCAGCACGCGCGGCCCCAGCGTGACCGGCACAAACCCGGTGGCCCGGGCCGCGGCGTCCTCGCTGGGGCTCAAGCCCCCTTCGGGCCCGCTGAGAAACAGCACCGGCGTTTGGGCCGGCTGGCTGGCCAGCACCGCCGCCAGCGGCTGAGAGCCATCGGCCAGCGACAGCACGCACCGCAGCAGGGGCGTTGCGGCGTCAACTGGGTCAGCGGGGTTGGCGGTCTTGAGCCAGGCGGTCAGTTCGGCCACCGGCATCACGGTGGGCACCCGGTTGCCGCCGCACTGCTCGCACGCGGCGGTGGCCACGGCTTGCCAATGGGCCTGCTTTTTCGTGGCGCGCTCTCCGCTCAGGCGCAGCACGCTGTGGGCGGTGTGCAGCGGCTGCACGCTGGCCACGCCGAGTTCGGTGGCTTTCTCCACCAGCCAGTCCATACGGTCGTTGGCGGGCATGCCCACGGCCAGGTGCACGCGGCGGCTGGGCTCACATTCCCGGGTCTGGTGGCTGTCCACGCGCACCGCCACGTCCGAGCGGCCCATGCGCAGAACGGTGGCGCTGTATTCGCCGCCGTCGCCGTTGAACAGCGTGATGACGCCACCGGGCTGCAGGCGCAGCACCTGCACATGGCGGGCTGCCGCAGCGGGCAGGTCCAGTTCGGTACCCGCAGCGAGCGGGACGGGGCAGTGAAAGCGCGGCATACCTGTGGCCTCAGACGCGGCCGAAGGCGTAGCCCGAGGCGGCTTCAAACCCTTCCACCTGGTCGATCACTTTGAGAAACGGCCCCAGCTCGCGGTAGCGGTGTGTGGTGTTGCGGATGTAGTGGATGAAGCGGTGCGTGTCGGCCAGGTATTTGGGCTTGCCGTCGCGCAGGGTGAGCCGCGCAAAGATGCCCGCCACTTTCAGGTGGCGCTGCAGGCCCATCCATTCCACCGCGCGGTAGAAGGCGCCGAAGTCGCTGTGCCAGTCTTCAAAGTCCATCAGCCCGGCTTTGCGCGCCTTTTCCCAGTAACGAATGGTGATATCGATGACGAAATCTTCCTCCCAGGTGAGGAAGGCGTCGCGCATGAGGCTCGCGATGTCGTAGGTGATGGGGCCGTACACCGCGTCCTGGAAATCCAGCACGCCGAGTTGCTGGGCCGGGGTGCTGCCGGGCAGGGCGGGGATCATCAAGTTGCGCGGCATGAAGTCGCGGTGCACATAGACGCTGGGTGCGGCCAGATTGCGCTTGACGATGCTGTCAAACGCCTTGCTCAGCGTCTCGGCGTCTTTGCCCTGCAGCGTGGTCTGGCGGTGCTGGGCCAGGTACCAGTCGGGAAACAGCTGCAATTCGCGGCGCAGCAGCGGCTCGTCGTAAGCCGGTAGCACGCCGGGCTTGGAGGCGAGCTGCCAGGCCAGCAGCGTGTCCAGCGCCTGCAGGTAGCGGGCGTGGTTGGCGGCCGGGTTGTCGGGCTGTATCTGCTCCATCATGGTCTGCGTGCCCAGGTCGGGCAGCAGCATGAAGCCCAGCGGCTCGTCCCAGGCCAAAATCTGCGGCACCAGCAGGCCGGCGTCCTGCATCAGGCCGGCCACGTGCACGAAGGGCTGGCAGTTTTCTTTGTCGGGCGGCGCGTCCATGACGATGCGGCTCGCGCCATCCACCGTGTCCACCCGCAGGTAGCGGCGAAAGCTGGCGTCGGCCGAGGCCGGGCGCAGCGTGGCGGGCAGCAGGCCCTGGGCGCCGGCCAGGCAGTGCAGCCAGGCGTTGAAGGCGGTTTCGCGCTGGGGGTCGGCCCACGTAACAAGGGGTTGGATCGGGGTCATGGGAGTGGGCTGGTGCACAGCGACAGCCGCTGTGTTGGCATAGGATAATCGCCGCAGATTCTACAAACCCGCTTCGCGTGGCCCATGGGCGCCACAATGAGCGCCGCAACCCGCCTTTGTCTCACCAGCATCCCGCTGTTCTTTGTACTTTTCAGGCTCTGCTGCCGCGGGTCCGCCTCCTCACTCTCTGAGCCCTACGCCTTGAACCGCCGCCCCGCACCGCCGGTCCCTGCCCTTGTGGCCGGGAACCCCCTTGAACCCCGCTTCGTGCGGGTGCCGGTGGCGTGTGCCGTGCGCGGCTTGCTCGCCTGTCTGGCGCTGGGCGCCCTGGCCGCGCCCGGGCTGGTGTGGGCCCAGTCGGGCGATGGCGACGAAGCCTTGACCCTGGGCGCTCAGCTGCAGCCCAGCCCGCTGCTGCAAGAAAACCTGCCCAAAGCGGTGCAAGGGCAGTTGCCCACCTTTGTGTCGGGTGATCGCCTGTCGGGCCAGACCGACGGGCTGGTGCTCATTGAAGGCGGAGCCGAGCTGCGCCGCCACGACACCGTGATCCGTGCCGACCGGCTGGAATTTGACCAGGCCACCAACGATGCCCGTGCCGCAGGCAACGTGCTCATCAACCGCAGCGGCAACCGGTACGAGGGCCCCGAGCTGCAGATCAACGTGGAAACCAGCCGCGGCACCTTTGTGCAACCGGCGTTTTCGCTGCTGAAAAACGGCGGTCAGGGCGACGCCAGCCGCATCGACTTTCTCGGCGAAGACCGCATGGCGGCGCACGATGCCCGCTATTCCACCTGCCCGCGCACGCCGGGCCAGAAATGGATGCCCGACTGGCTGGTGCGCGCCACACGGATTGATATCGACAACGTCGAAGAAACCGGACTGGCCACGGGGGGCGTGCTGGAGTTCAAAGGCGTGCCGCTGCTGGGCCTGCCGCTGCTGAGTTTTCCGCTCACCGACAAGCGCAAGTCCGGTGTGTTGCCGCCCACCATCAACATCGACAACATCAGCGGCCTGGAACTGACGCTACCGTATTACCTGAACCTGGCGCCCAACTTCGACGCCACGCTCTACCCCACCTTCATGAGCAAGCGCGGTGTGGACCTGGGCGGCGAGTTTCGTTACCTGGAGCCGAGCTACAACGGCGAGGCGCGCGCGGCCTTCATGCCGTCGGACCGCTTGCGCGACAGCAACCGGTGGGGCTATTCGGTGCAGCACAACCACCGCCTGCAAGAACAGGCCGGTGTGCGCCTGCTGGGGCTGGACAGCCCGGTGGGCCTGCGCCTGAACCTCAACCGCGTGAGCGACGACGACTATTGGCGCGATTTCCCGCGTTCCAGCACCTCGCTCACCTCGCGCCTGCTGGCCAGCGATGCGGTGCTGAACTGGGGGCGCGGCCCCTGGTCGGTGGAGGCGGGCGCTTACCAGTGGCAGACCCTGCAAGACGTGGAGGCACCCATCACGCCGCCTTACGACCGCCTGCCTTCCTTGGCCGTGCGTTATGCGCGCAACGACGCC
Organism: Hydrogenophaga sp. L99; assembly: GCF_058731905.1. NCBI lineage: Bacteria > Pseudomonadati > Pseudomonadota > Betaproteobacteria > Burkholderiales > Comamonadaceae > Hydrogenophaga > Hydrogenophaga sp. L99. The sequence goes on from NZ_CM178972.1 coordinate 3,765,087, forward strand.
CGCATTGGCGGGCTCGGCGGCTGGGACTGGTCGGTACGCACCGAGATGACCCGCTTCCGGGCCGACGCGGTGGTGGCGGCACCGGACCGGCAAAACGGCACCCGCAGCCTGGCCGTGGGCGAGATCAGCCGCAACTGGCAGGCGCCAGGCGGCTACGTGAAGCCGCGTCTGCAGTTGCACGCCGCCCACTACCGGCTGGACGATGGGTTGATGGCCGGCAGCCAAAGCGCCTCGCGCGTGGTGCCCACCTTCAGCGTGGACAGCGGGCTGGTGTTTGAGCGCCAGGCCAGCCACTTCGGCCGCGCATTCACCGAGACCCTGGAGCCACGGGCTTTTTTCAGCTGGACGCCTTACCGCGACCAATCGCTGCTGCCCAACTACGATTCGGCCGCCAACGACTTCAACTTCGCATCGATCTACACCGAGAACGCTTTTGGTGGCAACGACCGCATTTCGGACACGCGTGCCTTCACCTTGGGCGTCAGTTCGCGCCTGTTGGACCCCCAAACTGGCGCTGAAGTGGTGCGCGTGGGCATTGCACAGCGCTATCTGTTGCGCGACCAGACGGTGGTGCTCCCCAATGCCGCTGGCTTGCCGGGTGGTGATCCCCTGCTGGAGCGTCTGAGTGACGTGCTGGTGGGCGGGCGCATCCAGTGGGATCCGCGCTGGTCCATGGACGCCAATGTGCAGTTCAACCCCAAAGAGCGCGAGTCGGTGCGCACCACCCTCAGTGCGCGCTACACCCCCAGCAAATACCGTGTGCTCAGCGCCGCCTACCGCTTGCAGCGCGGCAGCAGCGAGCAGTACGACATCGGCTGGCAATGGCCACTGAACGACCTGTGGAGCACCCCGGTGCGCAACGGCGTACCCGGCCAGGCGCTGGGTGCCGGGCAGTGGTACAGCGTGGGCCGCATCAACTACAGCGTGCCCGACCGCAAGGTCGTCGATCTGGTGGCCGGCTTTGAGTACGATGCGGGTTGCTGGCTTGGCCGCGTGGTGCTGGAGCGCTTGCAGCGCAGCAGCGCCAGTGCGAACCAACGCATCCTGTTTCAACTTGAATTCTCAGGCTTCTCGCGCATCGGGTCCAATCCGTTGAAGACGCTCAAGGAAAGCGTGCCCCGCTACCAGTACCTGCGAGAAGAAATCAACCCGCCGAGTCGGTTCCAACAATATGACTGATGACCTCCTGTTTCCAGCCCGCCCGTCCCGTTTGGCCGTTTTGCTGCTGTGCGCGCCCTTGGTGTGGGGTGGTGTGGCCACGGCGCAGACCTTGCGTCCCTCAACCCAGCTCAACTCGCTGCGCAGCGTGTTGCCCACCGGGCCACAGACCGCCGACTTCATCGTGGCGCTGGTCAACTCGGAGCCGGTGACCAACAACGAGGTGCGCCAGCGCATGCTGCGCGTGGAACAGCAACTGACCCAGCAGGGTGCCGCCATGCCAGCGCGCGACGAGTTGGCTCGCCAGGTGCTGGAGCAGCTGGTGAGTGAGCGCGCACAACTGCAACAGGCCGCTGAAATGGGGCTGCGCGTGGACGAGGCCACGCTGCTGCAGGCCGAGCAATCCATTGCCGAGCAAAACCAGCTGAGCCTGGAAGACTTCCGCCGCCGCGTCGCGGCCCAGGGCATGGACCTCAACCGCCTGCGCAACGACTTGCGCAACCAGATCCTGCTGCAACGGGTGCGCGAACGCGAGGTCGAGTCCCGCGTGCGTGTCACCGAGTCCGACATCGACGACTTCATCCGTGAAAAGCAAACCAACGTCGACCCCAGTCAGCTCACACTGAACCTTGCGCATGTGCTGGTGCTGGTGCCCGAAGGCGCCAGCGAAGAGCGCGTGCGTGAACTGCAGGTGCGCGCGCAGGCCGTGGCCGACCGCGCCCGCAGCGGGTTTGACTTTGCTGCCCTGGCCCGCGAGTACTCGGATGCGCCCGAACGCACCAACGGGGGCGTGTTTGGCATGCGCCCCGCCGACCGCTTGCCAGCCCTGTTTGTCGAAGCTGTTGCACCCGTGGCCGCTGGCGGTATTGCCGGACCGTTTCGCAGCCCGGCCGGGTTCCATGTGCTCAAAGTGCTGGAAAAGAGCCAGGCCGGTCTGCCCGACGTGGTGGTCACCCAGACCCGCGCGCGGCATGTTCTTTTGCGCGTCACCCCGCAACTCAGCCAGGACGCTGCCGTGGCGCGGCTCAGCCAGTTCCGCGAACAGGTCGTCTCGGGGCAGGCCAGCTTTCCAGCGCTGGCGCGCGAACACAGCCAGGACGGTTCGGCCCGAGAAGGCGGCGATCTGGGCTGGGCCAACCCCGGGCAATTTGTGCCCGAGTTCGAAGAAGCCATGAACGCCCTGCGCCCGGGAGAAATTTCGCAGCCGCTCGTGTCGCGCTTTGGCGTGCACCTGATCCGCGTGGATGAGCGGCGTGACAACACCCTGAGCCAGCGCGAACAGCGCGAAGTGGTGCGCGGCTTGGTGCGCGAGCAAAAGGCGGGTGAGGCGCTGCAAAGCTGGGCCCAGGACGTTCGCAGCCGGGCATTTGTCGAATACCGCGAAGCGCCCCAGCTGTGATGCCCGTTGCCGGCAGGCGCATAGGTCGCTCCGCATGAAACACATTGCCCGCAAACGCTTTGGCCAGCACTTCCTGACCGATCGCGCCATCATCGACGCCATTGTGGATGCCATCGGTCCGCAGCCTGGCGATGCCATGGTGGAGATTGGCCCCGGTCTGGCCGCCATGACGCAGCCCCTGGTCGAGCGCCTGGGTCACCTCACCGTGATTGAGCTCGACCGCGATCTCGCTGCCCGCCTGCGCAGCCACGGGCAGCTGGAGGTGATCGAGTCGGACGTGCTCAAGGTCGACTTCACCGCGCTGTCTGTCCGCCTGAACCCCGAAGGCGGACGCAAGCTGCGTGTGGTGGGCAACTTGCCCTACAACATTTCCACACCCATCCTGTTTCACCTGCTCGACCATGTGGCCGAGGTGCAAGACCAGCACTTCATGCTGCAAAAGGAAGTGATCGACCGCATGGTGGCCAGCCCGGCTTCGTCCGATTACAGCCGCCTCTCGGTCATGCTGCAGTGGCGCTACGCCATGGACAACGTGCTGTTTGTGCCGCCCGAGAGCTTTGATCCACCGCCCCGCGTCGACAGCGCCATTGTGCGCATGGTGCCGCTGGCCGAGCCGCCCGCGATCGACATCCGGCTCTACGGCGAACTGGTGCAAACGGCCTTCAGCCAGCGCCGCAAGATCTTGCGCAACACGCTGGGCAAGTGGCTCGAAGCCCGCGGTTTTACAGGCACGTTTGACGTACAACGCCGCGCCGAAGAAGTGCCGGTGCACGAATACGTGGCCCTGTGCCAAGCCGTGCAGCAGGCCGCTCCCAACACGCAAGCGTGAAAAAGCCGCTGCAAGCAGCGGCCGAATTCACCAAGGGCACAGCGGATCTGGCTTCGCCAGGCCGCCAGTGTCGCCTCCCTGTAGGGGGGTGACGCGCCGCAGGCGCGGCGCGGGGGGGCAGCATCAGGCTGCGGCCAGCCAGTACCCGGCGTTGAACGGGCTGCTCATGCGCAGCGCCATGGGGCTCACGTCGAGCAGCTTGTCCGTGGGCATCGGTTCTTCGCTTTCCACTTCGATCTGCTCTTCGCCCTTGGGTGTGCGGGCCACCGAGAACGAGTAGAAGCAGCGGAATGGAATCTTGCGGTCGCTCCAGTAATCAGCTGCATCGCGGAAGATGTCGAGCAGTTGCTCGCGCGCTTCCTTGTCGAACTTGGTGTGGGCCGGAATGTGCTCCAGCACCACAATGAAACCCGTCTGCGGTCCCGACTTGTGGACCATGTCGGTCATGCAGTCGTAGAGCGCATCGAAATTTTTGCCAAAGTGTGCGGGCAAGGTGTATTGAGCTGCGATCAACTCCAGCACGTCCTGTTTGCTTTGGGCTTTCGCCAGGTTGGCATACAGGAAGTGATGGCCCAATTGCTCGGCCGAAGCCTGCAGGTCTTTCACGCCATAAGCGCGAATCGACTGAACGATATTGGGGCGTACGTTACGAAGTGGCATGTCCATCTCCGCGTCTCTTTCAAAGGTCAAAGTTAAAAATCTAATCGCCACCCAAGATTCACTGCACGATCAGCCGGAAGCTGTTGTAGTGGTCTTCGGTGTAATAACACGCATCAGGAACCCGGGGCTTCAGCCCTCCGCACACTATTCGCCTGGCACCCCGGTGACTCAGACCCGGGGTGGGTACGGTGTATTCACGGTAAAAACCCCGCTTCTGGCTTGGCAGCAGACGCTCGCGGTTGCCAAACACGGTGCCGTCTTTTTCGTACCGGAATGGCCCACCTTCGCGGATCTGTTCCATCACCTGCCGACCTTGCGGAGGCAAACCAGACCATGTCAGCACAGCGGTGTGGGTGTCGGACGGTGACGTGGGCACTGGTGCCCGGGCTTGCACCCATAAGGTGCTCAGCGTTCCCGTCAGCGCCACGGCCACCACGAGTCCCAAAACCCGTTTGACGCGCCAGCTGTGTGTCCGGATCTGTTTAAGACCCATGAAAATCCCTGCTCCTGATGCAATCAACCCGCCACCTACACCGGTCAAAAGTCGCTAAAAGCGGCTTTTGACCCCGTGTCGGATGGGCGGGTTAACCCTGAAATTCAAGTGTGCTAGTGTGCCTGAAGCGTTACAAAAATGCAAGCCGATGCTGAATAAACAGGCAGGGGTTCGGGTGAAAAATGTGTTGAAAAGTTAGCGCTTGCTTTTTCCCGAGCGATCAGCGGACCACGTTGGCTTCGGCCACGGTCAGGGCCGTCATGTTCACGATGCGGCGCACCGTGGCACTGGCTGTGAGAATGTGCACAGGCTTGGCCACGCCGAGCAACATCGGGCCAATGGCAATGTTGCCGCCGGCCGCGGTTTTGAGAAGGTTGTAGGCGATGTTGGCGGCGTCGATGTTGGGGCAGACCAGCAGGTTGGCGTCGCCCTTGAGGGCCGAGCGCGGCATCATGGCCAGCCGGGCTTCGGCGTCCAGCGCCACATCGCCGTGCATTTCGCCGTCCACTTCCAGCCAGGGTGCATCTTTTTGGAGAATGGCCAGCGTCTGGCGCATTTTGACCGCGCTGGGCTGGTTGCTGGACCCAAAGTTGGAGTGCGATAGCAGGGCGGCTTTGGGCGTGATGCCAAAGCGCATCATCTTGCGCGCGGCCATCTGCGTGATTTCGGCCAGCTGCTCGGCGGTGGGGTCGTAGTTGATGTGGGTGTCCACCAGGAACACCTGGCGCCCGGGCAGCATCAGTGCGTTCATGGCGGCGTAGCAGTTGGCGTTTTCGCGTTTGCCGATCACCTGATCCACGTAGTCCAGGTGCAGCTGGGTGTTGCCCCAGGTGCCGCAGATCACGCCGTCCACGTCGCCGCGGCGCAGCAGCATGGAGCTGATGAGCGTCAGTCGGCGGCGCATTTCGATCTTGGCCAGCTGCTCGGTCACACCACGGCGTTCCATGATCTGGTGGTAGGTTTGCCACAGTTCGCGGTAGCGGTGGTCTTGTTCGACGTTGACCACGTCGTAGTCCAGCTCTTCTTTCAGGCGCAGACCAAATTTTTCGATGCGCTCGGCGATGACGGCCGGACGCCCGATCAGCGTGGGGCGGGCCAGACCCTCGTCCACCACGATCTGGCAGGCACGCAGCACGCGCTCTTCTTCGCCTTCGGCGTAGGCCACGCGCTTGCGGGTCGCGGTTTTGGCTGCCGCATAGATCGGCTTCATGATGGTGCCCGAGGCAAACACGAAGCTCTGCAGCTTTTCGCGGTAGGCCGCCATGTCCGTCACGGGGCGCAGGGCCACGCCGCTGTCGGCCGCAGCCTGGGCCACGGCGGGGGCAATCTTCATCATCAAGCGCGGGTCAAACGGCTTGGGGATGAGGTACTCGGGGCCAAAGGCCAGTTTTTCACCGGCGTAGGCGGCAGCCACCACTTCGCTTTGCTCGGCTTGGGCCAGCTCGGCAATGGCGTGCACCGCTGCAATCTCCATCTCGTCGGTGATGGTGGACGCGCCTGCGTCCAGTGCGCCGCGGAAGATGTAGGGGAAGCACAGGACGTTGTTGACCTGATTCGGGAAGTCGGAGCGACCGGTGGCGATGATCGCGTCGTCGCGCACGGCCTTCACGTCTTCCGGCTGGATTTCGGGGTTCGGGTTGGCCAGCGCAAAGATCAGCGGGCGGGCGGCCATTTTGGCCACCATGTCTTTCTTGAGCACGCCGCCGGCCGACAGGCCCAGGAACACGTCCGCGCCTTCAATCGCTTCGCTCAGCGTGCGCTGGTCGGTTTTTTGGGCGAACTGGATCTTGTCCTCGTCCATCAGCTCGGTGCGGCCCTCATAGACCACGCCGGCCAGGTCGGTGACCCAGATGTTTTCACGCGGGATGCCCAGCTTGACCAGCAAGCCCAGACAGGCGAGCGCCGCCGCACCCGCGCCGGAGGTGACGAGCTTGATGGTCTTGGGGTCTTTGCCGGCCACTTTCAGGCCGTTGAAGATGGCCGCGCCCACCACGATGGCGGTGCCGTGCTGGTCGTCGTGGAAGACCGGGATCTTCATGCGCTCACGCAGCTTGCGCTCCACATAAAAACAGTCGGGCGCCTTGATGTCTTCCAGGTTGATGCCGCCGAAGGTGGGCTCCAGGCTGGCGATGATGTCGACCAGTTTGTCCGGGTCTTTTTCGTTGATCTCGATGTCGAACACATCGATGCCCGAAAACTTCTTGAACAACACCGCCTTGCCTTCCATCACCGGCTTGGCCGCCAGCGGACCGATGTCACCCAGGCCCAGCACGGCGGTGCCGTTGGTGATGACGGCCACCAGGTTGCCGCGGCTGGTGTACTTGAAGGCGTTGTTGGGGTCGGCCACGATTTCTTCGCAGGGCGCGGCCACACCGGGCGAGTAGGCCAGTGCCAGGTCGCGCTGGTTGGTCAACTGCTTGGTTGCCGCAATCGCCAGTTTGCCGGGGGTCGGGAACTCGTGGTATTCGAGCGCAGCCCGCTTGAGTTCGGCGCGCTTGTTCTCTTTGTTTTCCGGGGTCATGGGCTTGTCTCCTGACGAATCAATTTATTGCAATGTGAAAGCGTGTTGCGCATTCTAAATCTTCAGGGGGAAAAACCCCAGTCCGTAGAAGCGCGTAGCGGTTGATGCGGCCGTGACATTTTCGGTGGGAATCGCCCGTCCGGTGGAAACGGTGCGGGATTCAGGGCCGTTCACAAGGGGGTTGTCTGCACCTGGGCAAACAGCTGTTGCGCATCTTCTTTGCAGCACAAACCCGTGCTGACGCTGAGCAGCGCCGCTGAGCCGGCTGCCACACCCCAGGCAAAGGCATCGGTCAAGGGGCGGTGGTGTTGCAACGCCCAGACCATGCCACCCACAAAGCTGTCGCCCGCGCCCACAGCGCTGGCCACCTGGATGGGCAGTGGGGGGGCATTCCAGGCGCCGTCGCGCGTGACCAGCAGCGCACCCAGGTGCCCCAGCGTGAGCGCCACCACCTCGGCCTGGCCACGCGCCACCAGGGCACGCGCGGCAGCGTGCCACTGCGCTGGCGTGTCCAGCGGTTGCCCGCACAGCTCGGTCAGTTCGCGCAGGTTGGGTTTGACGAGGTACACGCCTTCGGCCAGCGCGGCGGCCAGCGCGGGGCCGGCGGTGTCGAGCACCAGGCGTGCGCCGCGCTCACGGCACAGGCGCGCCAGCCGGGCGAAAAAGTCTGTGGGCACGCCGGGGGGCAGGCTGCCGCTGGCCACCAGCAGGTCGTGAAAGTCGGGCATGGCTTCCAGGTGGCTTAGGCAGGCTTGCCATTCGGCGTCGCTCAGCATGGGGCCAGGCATCACAAAGCGGTATTCGGCGCCGGTGGCGTGTTCGTGCACGGTGAAGCTGACCCGGGTTTCACCCGCAATCGGCAGGAACACGCCGTGCATGCCTTCTTGCGCCATGCGGGCCTGCAGCCACTGGCCCGACGAGCCACCGGTGGGGCACAGCGCGGTGCACTGCCCACCCATGCGGGCGAGCACGCGCGCCACGTTGATGCCGCCACCGCCGGCGTCGTGCAGCGTGTCGGTGCAGCGCAGTTTGTGGGTGGGTACCACGCGCTCGGTCTCGGTTGACAGGTCAACCGACGGGTTCATGGTGAGGCAGAGGACGCGCAGGGGTGGGGAGGTTGGGGCAGACATGCGGTGTTTCTACCGCAAAACACCGCGCGGGCGGGCGGATTCAGCGCAGGTGTTTGAGGCGCTTGGCCGCAAAGGCGTCCAGCACGCTCAGGCCGCGCACGCCGGGCGCCAGCGTGAACGGCTGGCCAGCTTCCACATGGCCGGGTTGCACCACCGCCAGGTAAAAGCCGGGGCAGGCGTGTTCCATCATCAGCCGCCCCGCGTGGGGCAGCCCCATGACGGCGTTGAACTTGAAGCAGGGTTCGCGCGGTGCCGTCACGCGCAACACGCAGTCGGGGAAATGCAGGGTGTCGCCGATCCACACCTCGCGTTCCAGCAGCCCGGCAAGGCTGAGGTTTTCGCCCATGAAGCCGGGCGGCAGTGCTTCGTTGAAGAGGCTGGCGCCCTGTTCAAACCGCTGCGCCTGCCAAAACGCCAGGTGTTCGGTGGGGTAGGCGTACACCGCCTTGTCCAGCCCGCCGTGTACGCTGGGGTCGGCCTGCTCATCGCCTTGCAGCCCGAGCCGGCCCACGCTCACACAGCCCGGCACAGCGGTTTTGCCAATGGCCGACAAATAGTTGCGGCTGCCGATGCGCAGGGGCCGCGCGCTGCCGGTGTTGACGCTGAGAACGCGCACCGCTTCAGCCGCGCATCAGTGCTTCGATCTCATCGGCTTTCACCGGCACGTCGCGGCTGATGAGTTCGCAGCCGGTTTCGGTCACGATGGCATCGTCTTCAATGCGGATGCCGATGTTCCAGAATTCGCGTGGAATGCGGTCGCTGGGGCGCACGTAAAGGCCGGGCTCGATGGTGAGCGCCATGCCGGGGCGCAAGATGCGGCTGGGCCGGTCTTTGATGGTTTCACCGCTCAACGGGTCTTTGCGCTCGCTCACCGTTCCCAGCTCGGAGGGCTCCACGTAGCTGCCGCAGTCGTGCACGTCCATGCCCAGCCAGTGGCCGGTGCGGTGCATGTAGTGGGCGAAATAGTGGCGGTGTTCTATGGCGTCTTCCAGCGTGCCGACCTGGTTTTTGTCGAGCAGGCCCAGGTCGAGCATGCCCTGGGTGAGCACCTTCACCGTGGCTTCGTGGGGGTCCACAAAGCGGTTGCCCGGTTTGGTAGCCGCAACGGCTGCGTCCTGGCTGGCCAGCACCAGGTCGTACAGCGCGCGCTGCGGCCCGGTGAAGCGGCCGTTGGCCGGGAATGTGCGGGTGATGTCGGAGGCGTAGCCGTCGAGTTCGCAGCCGGCGTCGATCAGCACCAATTCGCCGTCGCGGATGGGTGCGTTGTCGGCCCGGTAGTGCAAGACACAGGCGTTGGCGCCAGCGGCCACGATGCTGCTGTAGGCCGGGTATTGCGAGCCGTGCTGGCGGAACTCAAACAGCAACTCGGCGTCCAGGTGGTATTCGCGCACGTCTTGACCGGCACGCAGCATGGCGGCACTGCGCTGCATGGCGCGCACGTGAGCGCGTGCGCTGATCTGCGCGGCGCGCTTCATGATGCCCTGCTCGTGCGCGTCCTTGATCAGCCGCATTTCGTCGAGCACGCCGCACAGGTCGCGCTGCACGTCCGGGCACAGCGCGCCGTAGCGCACGCGGGAGCGCACGCTCTGTAGCCAGCCGTCGACCCGGCCTTCCAGCCCCTTGTGGGTGGCAAACGGGTACCAGACGGTGTGGCGGTTTTCCAGCAGCCGGGGCAGGCGCTGGTCCAGTTCGGTGACCGAAAACGCCTGGCTCACGCCCAGGTGGCTGGGCGCTGCTTCGGGGCCCATGCGGATGCCGTCCCAGATTTCGCGTTCCAGGTCTTTGGGCTGACAAAACAGCGTGGTTTCGCCGTCGGCGGTGATCACCAGCCAGGCGTTGGGCTCGGTGAAACCGGTCAGGTAATAGAAGTAGCTGTCGTGGCGGAACAGGAACTCGCTGTCGCGGTTGCGCGAGCGCTCGGGCGCGGTGGGCACGATGGCAATGCCGCCGGCACCCAGTTGGGCGGCCACGCGGGCGCGGCGTTCGGCGTACAGATGGAAGTGGGTGGTGGTGTCCATGGCCGACATTGTGCGGCTTTTGGATCGCCCTTGCCCTGCCTGGGACGTGCCTCTGGGTCGGGTGCCGTGGTCCGGCCCGGGTCAGCGCGCCGGCGCGTTCAGCTCGGCAAGCCGCTCGGGTGTGCCCACGTCGGTCCAGGCGCCGGTGTAGAGCTCGGCGCTCACCCGCCCGGCGTCCATGGCCTTGCGCAGCAGGGGCGCCAGCGGCTCGGCGGTGCCCTGTGGGTTGCCCGGAATGGTGTCGCACCACGGGGCTTCAAACAGCGCGCGCCGGTACAGACCGATGGTGCTGTAGGTGAATTTCTCTTCGGCCTCGTTCAGGGCGAGGCCGTCAGCGATGAGGCCAAAGTCACCGCGCGGGTTGTGTGGCGGGTTGGGCACCAGCCAGATGTGGGCCAGCTGCTCGCTGGCGGCGAAGCGGGCCACGCTGCCTTCGGTGAAGGCGAAGTCGGGCGCAAACACGTCACCGGCCAGCACCCAGAACACATCGCCTAGTAAGGGCAGCGCGCGCGAAATGCCGCCTGCGGTTTCCAGCGCGTAGCCAAAGTCCTGGCCTTCGTGTGAAAACGCAATCTCGGCGCCCGGCTGTTGCTGCGGCCAGTCGGCATACCGCTGCGCAATCTGTTCACCCAGCCATTCGGTGTTCACCACCACGCGAGAAAAACCGCCCCTCAGCAGCGCTTCCATGGGCCACTGCATCAGCGGTTTGCCCCGCACCGGCAGCAAGGGTTTGGGCGTGTGGTCGGTCAGCGGGCGCATGCGCATGCCGCGCCCGGCGGCCAGCAGCATGGCAGGAACGGAGGGGGGTGAGGTGCGCAACATAGGGTGTCCAGCGGTGGGGTGATCCAGACGAGCTGGAGCGGTTGAATTATGTGCGAGGGCTGCGCTTTGCAGGCATGCCCGGCCGCCGTTTGGGTGAGGGGGCTCAACGGCCCGATAAAATCAGCGGTTTGGCGCATTTGCGCCGCCATCCCCACCACCCATTGGTCCTCCCCATGTCCGACGCCGCCAGCACCCCTTCCAGCACCGCCCCTGTTGAAGCCCCGATTGCCGCCCCCGTGGCTGCAGCCGCGCCCAGCGTGTCGGCCCAGACCCAGGCCAACGCCATCCGCGCGCTTGCCATGGACGCGGTGCAGGCCGCCAACTCGGGCCACCCCGGCGCACCCATGGGCATGGCCGACATGGCCGTCGCGCTGTGGGGCCGCCACCTGCGCCACAACCCGACGAACCCGCAGTGGGCCAACCGCGACCGCTTCGTGCTGTCCAACGGCCATGGCTCGATGCTGATCTACGCGCTGCTGCACCTGACCGGCTACAAGCTGCCCATGCAGGAGCTGAAAAACTTCCGCCAGCTGGGCAGCAAGACCGCTGGCCACCCCGAAGTTGGCCACACGCCCGGCGTGGAAACCACCACCGGCCCGCTGGGCCAGGGCATCACCAACGCGGTCGGCATGGCGCTGGCCGAGAAGCTGCTGGCCAGTGAGTTCAACCGCGAAGGCCACACGGTCGTTGACCACCACACCTACGTGTTCCTGGGCGACGGCTGCCTGATGGAAGGCATCAGCCACGAGGCCGTGGCCCTGGCCGGCGCCTGGAAGCTCAGCAAACTGGTCGCCCTGTACGACGACAACGGCATCTCGATCGATGGACAGGTCGCGCCCTGGTTTATTGACGACACGCCCAAGCGTTTCGAAGCCTGCGGCTGGAACGTGATCCGCGCGGTGGACGGCCACGACGCCGACGCTGTGGACGCCGCCATTGCCGCCGCCAAAAACAGCGCCGACAAGCCCACGCTGATCTGCTGCAAGACCGCCATCGGCAAGGGCAGCCCGAACCGGGCCAACACCGCCAAGGCCCACGGCGAGCCGCTCGGTGCCGAAGAGATCAAGCTCACCCGCGAAGCGCTGGGCTGGCCGCACGCCCCGTTCGTGATCCCGAAAGACGTGGCCGCTGCCTGGGACGCCAAGGCCGCTGGCAAGGCCTTTGAGGCTGCCTGGAACACCCAGTTCGCCGCTTACAAGGCCGCCTTCCCCGAGCTGGCCAAAGAGTTTGTGCGCCGCATGAAAGGCGACTTGCCCAAGCAGTTTCACCAAGTGGCTGTCGACGCCGTGCTCGCGGCCCACACCAAGGGTGAGACCGTGGCCAGCCGCAAGGCCAGCCAGATCGCGCTGGAAACTTTCACCGCCGCGCTGCCCGAGCTGCTGGGTGGTTCGGCCGATCTGACCGGTTCCAACCTGACCAACACCAAGTCCACCCCCAACCTGCGCTTTGACCTGGCGGGCAACGTGGTGAAGAACGAGGCTGGCCAGGGTGGTCGCCACATCAACTACGGCGTGCGCGAATTCGGCATGGCCGCCATCATGAACGGCGTGGCCCTGCACGGTGGTTTCATCCCTTACGGTGGCACCTTCCTCACGTTCAGCGACTACAGCCGCAACGCCATCCGCATGGCCGCGCTGATGAAGCAGCGCGTGATCCACGTGTTCACGCACGATTCCATCGGCCTGGGTGAAGACGGTCCGACCCACCAGTCGGTCGAACACGCCGCCAGCCTGCGCCTGATCCCCAACCTGGACGTCTGGCGTCCGGGCGACACGGCCGAGACCGCCGTCGCCTGGGCCGTGGCCCTGCAAAACAGCAACAAGCCCACCGCGCTGCTGCTGAGCCGCCAGAACCTGCCCTACGCGCCCAAGCACGAGCTGGGCGACATCAGCCGTGGCGCCTATGTGTTGGCCGAGCCCAGTGAAGTGGGCCTGAAAAAGAAAGCCCAGGCGGTCATCATCGCCACCGGCTCTGAAGTGCAACTGGCCCTGAAAGCGCAAGAGCTGCTGGCCAAAGAACACAAAATTGCCGTGCGCGTGGTGTCCATGCCCAGCACCACCACCTTTGACCGCCAGGACACCGCCTACAAGGCCGTTGTGTTGCCCAAGGGCCTCCCCCGCATCGCGGTTGAAATGGGCTCGACCGATGGCTGGTGGAAATACGGCGTGGCCGCTGTGGTGGGCCTCGACACCTATGGCGAGTCGGCCCCGGCGCCGGTGCTGTTCCAGCACTTTGGTTTCACGCCTGAAAACGTGGCCGATACGGTTCGCACCGTGTTGGCGAAGTGACCCGCTTTCTTTAACTTTTTGACACCTCAGGAGTACAGGATATGACCATCAAGATCGGTATCAACGGTTTCGGCCGCATCGGGCGCAACGTGCTGCGCAGCGCGATCCAGAACTTTTCGGACATCGAAGTCGTCGCCATCAACGACCTGCTGGAGCCCGACTACCTGGCCTACATGCTGCAATACGACAGCGTGCACGGCCGCTTCAAAGGCACCGTCAAGGTGGAAGGCGGCAACATCGTCGTCAACGGCAAGACCATCCGCCTGACGCAAGAGCGCGACCCCGCCAACCTGAAGTGGAACGAAGTCGGTGCCGACATCGTGATCGAGTCCACCGGCCTGTTCCTGGACAAAGTCACCGCCCAGAAACACCTGGACGCCGGCGCCAAAAAAGTCATCCTGTCTGCGCCCTCCAAAGACGACACCCCCATGTTCGTGTTTGGCGTGAACGACAAGACCTACGCCGGCCAGGCCATCATCTCCAACGCTTCATGCACCACCAACTGCCTGGCCCCCGTGGCCAAGGTGCTGAACGACAAGTGGGTCATCAAGCGCGGCCTGATGACCACCGTGCACGCAGCCACCGCCACGCAAAAGACCGTGGACGGCCCGAGCAACAAAGACTGGCGCGGTGGCCGCGGCATTTTGGAAAACATCATCCCCAGCAGCACCGGTGCCGCCAAGGCCGTGGGCGTGGTCATTCCCGAGCTGAACAAAAAGCTCACCGGCATGTCTTTCCGCGTGCCCACGTCCGACGTGTCGGTGATCGACTTGACTGTGGAGCTGAACACCGAAGCCACCTACGCTGAAATTTGCGCCGAAATGAAAGCGCAAAGCGAAGGCGCCCTGAAGGGCGTGCTGGCCTACACCACCGACAAAGTGGTGGCTACCGACTTCCGTGGCGAGACCTGCACCAGCGTGTTCGACGCTGATGCCGGCATCGCGCTGGACAGCACCTTTGTGAAGGTGGTGGCCTGGTACGACAACGAATGGGGTTACTCCAACAAGTGCCTGGAAATGGTGCGCGTGGTGGCCCAGTAAGCATCCGTTTGCCTGGTTCGAAAAAGCGCCTGCGGGCGCTTTTTTGTTGCTTGGCGGATTCGTGTGCGGTCAACCGGGTCTACAGGTAGGCACCGCTGATCGGTCAAACCCGGCGCTTGGTCGTCACCTGGTGCGGTGAGACCTGTTGGAACCCTGCAGCAAACAACGCCTTCGTGCTACAAAAGCCCCATGCACCTATTTCATTGGCGAACGCTGATCGCCCCCGTTGTGCTGGCTGCAGGCTTGGCTGTGGCTGCGCCTTTGTTTGCTCAATCCATGCTGTCGGCCCCAACGGCAGATCCGGTGGCGTTTGGCTTGATCATCGGGTTTCGTGCCTCTGAAGAAGATGCGTCCCCCCCTGAAGCGCCACAGGCTTCGCGGCGCGGCGGGTTTGCACCCGGCCAGCAAGCTTGGGAGCACAAGGCAAGCCAGGGGCGAGAGCGCACCGCCCGCCTGGCCCGCGAAGCCGGTTTGCCGATGCTCGCTGCCGGTGAAGCTGGCAACGCCCAGCTGCTGCGTTTTGAGCGGCCGCTGCGTGGCCAGGCGCTGCAAGATGCCGTGCGCAGAGTCCGCCTGCATCCCGACGTGGCCTGGGTGGAGCCCAATGTGTTGCTCAAACGGCTGGAAACCACGCCGAACGATAGCGACTTCACGAAGCAATGGCATCTCCAGACACCCGATGCCGTGCGTGTCTCAGCCATCAATATGCCGCCGGCCTGGGCGCTCACCACGGGCAGCGCAGCCGTCACGGTGGCGGTGCTGGACACTGGCATCTTGCCGCATCCGGATTTGGCGGGCCGCACCTGGCCCGGTTATGACTTTGTGAGCGAGGTGGAGTTTGCCGGCGATGGCAGTGGCCGCGATGCCGACCCCACCGACCCCGGCGACTGGGTCACGCGCACCGGCAACCCTGCCCCAGTGCAGCAGCTGGTGGATGCTGGGTTGTGCGCCGTCTCAGACAGTTCCTGGCACGGCACATTCATTGCCGGTCAGCTGGCGGCTGCATCCAACAACAGCCTGGGTGTTGCGGGCATCAACTGGGCCAACAAAGTGTTGCCGGTGCGCGTGTCGGGCCAATGCGGCGCTTTTCTGAGCGATGTGCTGGATGGCATGCGCTGGGCTGCGGGCTTGCCGGTGGCCGGCGTGCCGGCCAACCCCAACCCGGCCCGTGTGATCAACCTGAGCTTTGGCGGCGACGTACCTTGTGCCAGCAATGCGCTCTACCAGTCCGCCATTGACGATGTGACCGCTCTCGGCACGTTGGTGGTGGTGGCAGGCGGCAATCTCAGCAGCCAGTTGTTGCGCCCGGCCGATTGTCAGCGGGTGCTGTCCGTGGGGGCTGCACGGCAAGATGGGTTGAAGACCGACTATTCGAGCTACGGCCCCAAACTGGGTCTGATGGCGCCGGGTGGCTCGGTGAATGAGCGGATTGAACTCTACTCCACCATCAACTCAGGGCTCACCACGGCGGTACCTGCAGAAAACGCCTACGGGTATTTGCAGGGCACCAGCTTTTCAGCGCCGCTGGCTGCAGGTGTGGCCTCCCTGATGCTCTCACTCAATCCTGCGTTGTCGCCCGCCCAGCTGGTGGACCGCATGCGCGCCGGTGCGCGCCCCTGGTCGTCCATTGCGCGGGTGCCGATCTACCCGCTTTGCAGCAGCTTGCGTGTGACGCAATCTGTTTGCAACTGCACCCCCGACACTTGCGGCCCCGGGCTGCTGGACGCAGATGTTGCCGTGCGGCTCGCGCTGGGTCCTGCGGTGGTGATTGCACCCATAGCCGACGTGCGCCCCGGTACAACCCTGGCGCTGGACGGGCGCCAGAGCGTACCCCTTCCCGGCGCCACCATCGTCAGCTTCGCCTGGCAGCAGCTGGAGGGCCCATCCGTGCCAATTGGGTCGGCCAACACAGCGCTCGCCAGCGTGGCGCTGGCCTCTGGCCCTGCCACCTACGTGTTTCAGTTGACCGTGATCGACAGTCTGGGCCGCACCGGCACCGACCGTTTGCAGGTGGTTGCGGCGGTGCCGGTGGCTTCGGGCGGCGGGGGATCCACCAGCTGGTTATGGGGTCTGGTGTTGTGGGCCTGGGTACTGGCCACAGCTGGGGCGGTGGGCCGCCGCGCTGCGGTCTGACGCCGTCTGGCGGCGCACGCCGCGTTTCAGTTGCAGGGGCGCAAGGGCTTACCCGCCAGCGCAGCACCGAGACCCGCCACCGCGTTACGCTGGGCCGGTGTGGCATCGGGCAGGCGCAGGCTGAAGCTGGTGGACTCGGCCCTCTCCTGGGCCACCCGGGCCGTGCGAACGCCTGCGCGCACGGCATCTTGAAGCGCTTGCTGGGCGGCGGCTTCACTTGAATACGTGCCCAGCGCCAGTCCAGGGCCCAGGCCCGGCGCTGACACCTGGCGGAAATCCACTTTCAGTTCGCGCAGCTCGGCTTTTTTGCGTTCCAGTTGCTCGGCGTTGTCGTAGCGTCCCATGTAGACGATCCAGCGGCCGCCGCTGCGGCTTTCGTTCAGCTGCCAGCTGCCCCGTGGCAAGTCCAGCAGCGTCAGTGCGGCGCGCAGCGTGTCGGCCTGCGGTGCGGTGAAAGCACCCGCTAGCCAGCAGGCGCTGGCGCCAGCGGCCACTGGCGCGGGGGCTGCTGGGGGGGCAGGCGGTGGAGCGGAGACCACCGGGCTGGGTGGCGGTGGCGCAGGTGGTTCGGGCGGTGCTGGCTCTGCAGCCGGCGCGGTCTCTTGGGCCAGGCTTGGCGTTGGGGTCGGCGGCGTTTCCGAATCAGCGGGTGCGGTGGCGGGTGTCTGGCTGCTGTTGAGGCCAGCGTCGGTTGGTGTGCTGGCACTGCGCGGCGCGTTCAGCAGCCGCAAGGTGTCGGGTTGGATCTGGGCCTGCAACCGCTCGGGCTCGCGTTCTTCCTGGGGCATCAGGCCCAGCGGGGACAAGTAGCCCTGCGTCCAGGCGAAATAGCCCGCATTGGCCAGCACCAGCAGCCAGATCACCCACCTCAACATGGCCGCACGCTCACTTCAGCGCTGCTGATGGCACGCATGCCTTCGGGGGTCAGCACCTGCAAGGCGCCGGTCGCGTCCACGCCGCATGCGGTGCCCCGGGTGCCATCGGTCAGCTGCACCGCCAGGCCTTGCAGCGCGTCGAGCTGGGCAAAGCGCTGCGAAAACGCGGCGAAGCCTTGGGATTCAAACGCCAGCAGGTCACGCACCAGCGCTGGGGCCACCTGAGCCAGCACCTCGCCCGCCGTTACGCCCACCAGCACCTCTGCTAGGCCGGCAGGCGCCATGGCGGCCACTTGGGTGTCAGACGGGGCCTGCACGGCCACTGCGGAGGCGTCTGGGCGGGCAATGTTGATGCCCACACCCACCACCACCAGCCGTTGGCGCACCGCCGGGTCGCCGGTGCCCGCTGTTTCCACCAAAATGCCGCCCAGCTTGCGCTGGTGCAGCCAAAGATCGTTGGGCCATTTCAGGCGCACATCGGGGTGCAGGCTGTTTGCCAGGCTCACGCCCACCGCCAGCGACAGGCCCGACCAGTCGGCCGGTGCCATGGGCAGGGCCAGCGAAAACGTGAGCGACTGCCCGGCCCGGCTGTGCCAGCCCTTGCCCAAGCGCCCGCGCCCAGCGGTTTGTTCGTCGGCGGCCAGCAGCACCGGCTCCATGAGGCCCGCGCGTGCGCGGCGCATGAGTTCGGTGTTGGTGGAATCGATGCTGGGCAGCACCTCGACGGTGAAACCCGGCAGGTCGGGCACGACCGCCTGCCAGACGGCCTCTACGTGGGGCAAGAGATCAGACATGCGCGCAAAGTGGTTGCATGTGTGCACGCCTGACCGGAGCGACGACTTTCTCCGAGGCAGCCGTGGAAGCGGCTTTGCCGGGCCACCAGCTGCGTCCCCCCTTTCGGGGGGCTGAGGGCCGCAGCTCCGAGCCTGCCTGCGCAGGCTCGGACAGCCCGAAGAAGCATGGGCTCTGTCCCATGCTGCGGCCTGCAAGGCGAGCGAAGCGGCGCAGGGGGGTCATCCTAGTTTCGATGGTTTGCCCGCCCGCTTGGGGGCCAATAAAGTGCCGCGGCATGTGGGCGCACCGCACCAGCACGGGTACTGGGCCTTGAGCTTGGGGGTGTAGGGCTCGTCAATCACCAGGCCGTAGTCGTAAAACAGCTCTTCGCCAGCCGCAATGTTGCGCAGCGCCCGGATGAACACCCGGCCGTCATCGATCTCGGCTTCGCAGTTGGGTGCGCAGCTGTGGTTGATCCAGCGCGATGAGTTGCCACCGAACTTGGCGTCGATCACGTGCTCTTCGTCGATGTGGAAATAGAAGGTGTGGTTCGGATCGGTGGGGTCGTGCGGATGGCGCTTGAGCGCTTCGTCCCAGGTGATGACCTCGCCCACGTACTCAATCAGCGTCTCGCCTTCGGCCAGATCCACCACGGCGTAGACGCCTTTGCCGTGCACACCCGAGCGGCGGGTCTGGATGCGCCGTGCAGCCGATGGTTTATTTTGGGCGGGCGAGAGCGGCGGGCGGGGGCTTTGCGTCACGGCCAAAATTTTTGGTAAGGTTGATTCATGCAGGTGCGCGCGAGTGTGCGCGTGCCCATGTGTGCGCGTGTGTACGCGCGAAAGCTGATTGTAGAGATGAAAACTGAAGGTTTCGCCAAAACCCTGGTCATTGCGGAGAAGCCATCCGTGGCCCAAGACATCGTGCGCGCACTGACCCCCACCGCGGGCAAGTTCGACAAACACGATGACCATTTTGAAAACGATCAGTACGTGGTCACGTCCGCCGTGGGCCACTTGGTGGAAATTGCCGCGCCCGAGCAGTTCGATGTGAAGCGCGGCAAGTGGAGCTTTGCCCACCTGCCGGTGCTGCCGCCTTACTTTGACCTGAAGCCGATCGACAAGACCAAGTCGCGGCTGAGCGCCGTGGTCAGGCTGGCCAAGCGCAAAGACGTGGGCCGCCTCATCAACGCCTGCGACGCGGGCCGCGAGGGCGAGCTGATCTTCCGTTTGATCGAGCAGTACGCCGGCGGCCAGAAAAACGGCCAATACCAGAGCCTGGGCAAGCCGGTGCAGCGCCTGTGGTTGCAGTCCATGACGCCAGCGGCCATCCGCGACGGCTTTGCGCACCTGCGCAGCGACGAGCAGATGCAGGGCCTGGCCGACGCCGCCCGCAGCCGTTCCGAGGCCGACTGGATGGTCGGCATCAACGGCACGCGCGCCATGACCGCGTTCAACTCGCGCGACGGTGGGTTCTTCCTTACCACCGTGGGCCGGGTGCAGACGCCCACGCTGTCCATCGTGGTCGAGCGCGAGGAAAAAATCCGCGCCCACCGCAGCCGCGATTACTGGGAAATCCACGCGTCCTTCCAGGCCGAGGCCGGCGCTTACCCCGGTAAGTGGTTCGACCCCGCCTTCAAGAAACCCAGCGGTGAAGACGCCGACGCCGAGCTCAAGGCCGACCGCGTGTGGAACGCCCGCGAAGCCACCGCCATTGCCGACGCCGTGCGCGGCCAGCGTGCCACGGTGAAAGAAGAGAGCAAGCCCACCACGCAGGCCAGCGGCTTGCTGTACGACCTGACCAGCCTGCAGCGCGAGGCCAACGGCCGTTTTGGCTTCTCGGCCAAGACCACGCTGCAGCTGGCGCAAAGCCTGTATGAGCGCCACAAAGCGCTGACCTACCCGCGTACCGATTCGCGCGCCCTGCCCGAAGACTATTTGCCCACCGTCAAGCAGACCTTTGAGATGCTGGCCGACAGCGGCATGAAGCACCTGGCGCCGCACGCGCTCACCGCGCTCAACAACGGCTACATCCGACCCACCAAGCGCATTTTTGACAACAGCAAGGTGAGTGATCACTTTGCCATCATCCCCACGCTGCAGGCACCCAGCGGCCTGAGCGACGCCGAGCAGAAGCTGTACGACCTGGTGGTACGCCGCTTTCTGGCGGTGTTCTTCCCCAGCGCCGAATTCACCGTCACCACCCGCATCACCACGGTGGCGGTGCCTGCTGTGCCCGCTGGCCACAACTTCAAGACAGAAGGCAAGGTGCTCGTCAAGCCGGGCTGGATGGCCGTGTACGGCAAGGAAGCCGCCGAAGACGTGCTAGAGGCCAAAGAGGGCGACAAGGGCCAAAACCTGGTGCCGGTGCGGCCGGGCGAGACCGTGCGCACCGACAGCGTGGAGCCCAAGGGCCTGAAAACCAAGCCGCCTGCGCGCTATTCAGAAGCCACGCTGCTGGGCGCCATGGAAGGCGCGGGCAAGACGATTGACGACGACGAATTGCGCGAAGCCATGCAGGAAAAAGGCTTGGGCACGCCCGCCACCCGCGCCGCCACCATTGAAGGTTTGCTGACCGAGAAATACATCATCCGCGAAGGCCGCGAGATCATCCCGACGGCCAAGGCGTTTCAGCTCATGACGCTGCTGCGCGGCCTGGGCGTGGAAGAACTGTCCAAAGCCGAACTCACCGGCGAGTGGGAATACAAGCTCGCGCAGATGGAAAAGGGCCAGCTCAGCCGCAGCGCTTTCATGGCCGAGATTGCGCAGATGACCGAGCACATGGTCAAAAAGGCCAAGGAATACGACCGCGACACCATTCCCGGCAACTACGCCACGCTGCAAACGCCTTGCCCCAACTGCGGCGGCGTGGTGAAAGAAAACTACCGCCGTTACACCTGCACCGGCGCCGACGGCCAGTCGGACGGTTGTGGTTTCTCTTTTGGCAAGTCGCCCGCTGGCCGCACCTTTGAGCCCGAGGAAGCCGAAACGCTGCTCGCCGTCAAGAAGATCGGGCCGCTGGAAGGCTTCCGCTCCAAAGCCGGTTGGCCTTTCGTGGCCGAAATCGTGATCAAGTTCAACGAAGAAGACAAGAATTGGAAGCTTGAATTTGACTTTGGCGACGACAAAAAAGGCGAAGAAACCGGCGAGCTGGTGGACTTTTCAGCCAGCGAGTCGCTGGGCGCTTGTCCCAAGTGCGGCAGCCCGGTGCACGAGCACGGCGCCAACTACGTGTGCAGCAAAGCGGTGCCCACCGAAGCCCAGCCCACGCCCAGTTGCGACTTCAAGAGCGGCAAGATCATCTTGCAGCAACCGGTGGCGCGCGAGCAAATGCACAAGCTGCTGGAAACCGGCAAAACCGATCTGCTCGACAAGTTTGTATCCATGCGCACGCGCCGCGCCTTCAAGGCCTTCCTGGCCTGGGACAAGGAAGCCGGCAAGGTGAATTTCGAGTTTGCGCCCTCCAAGTTCCCACCGCGCAAGACCGCTGCTGGCGCGTCCGCGAAAGCAGCACCTGCCAAAAAAGCAGCGCCGGCGAAAAAGGCAGCCGCCAAGAAAACCGCGGCCACCAAAACCGCCGCCGTGAAGGTGCCCAAAGCGCCGCGCAAAACCACCCCCGGCGCCGGCCTCAAGCCCAGCGAGGCGCTGGCCGCCGTGATCGGCGCCGAGCCGGTGGCGCGCACCGAGGTCATCAAGAAGCTGTGGGACTACATCAAGGCCAACGGCCTGCAAGACGCCACCAACAAACGCAGCATCAACGCCGACGCCAAGCTCACCCCGGTGTTTGGCAAGCCGCAGGTCACCATGTTTGAACTGGCTGGCATCGTTGGCAAGCACCTGAGCTGAACCCCTTTTCATTCCCCCAAAACAAGGAGACTGTTCCATGAGCCTCAAGCTTTTCTTCGCCCCCGGCGCCTGCTCGTTTGTGCCGCACGCCATGCTCGAGCTGGCCGGTGTCGAGTTCGAACCTGTCAGCGTCAAGCTGCACAAAGGCGAGCAGCGCTCGGCCGAGTACCTGGCCATGAACCCACGCGGGCAGGTGCCGGTGCTGGTGGACGGCGGCGAGGTCATCACCCAGATCGTGACCATCTTGCTGCACCTGGACGCCAAGCTGCCCGAGGCCGGCATCCTGCCCGCCAGCGGCATGGCCCGCACCCGCGCGCTGGAAACGCTGACCTGGATGAACAACACCGTGCACCCCACGTTCACGCACGTGTTCATGCCGCAAAAATTCACCGACGACGAAGCGGCGCAGAACGCGATCCGTGGCTTTGCCGTGGCGCGTTACCGCGAGCTGCTGGGCGAAATCGAAACCCTGGCTGCCCAGGCCACGCCCTGGATGGCGGGTGAAAAGCCCGGTGCGCTGGACGCATATGCCCTCACGCTGCTGCGCTGGGGTGGCTACGCCGGCATTGATCCCACCGACTTTCCCAAGACCTGGGACCTGGCTCAGCGCTTTGCAGCCCTGCCAGCCGTAGCGCGCGCGGTGGAGCGCGAGAAGCTGCAGCTCAACGTCTACAAAGCGTAGGCCATCGCCCCCACGCTCCGCCGCTGCGCGGGGGCTAGGGCCTGCCTTGGGGCGGCCCGGCGTCTGGTCCGGTTGCCCTACAGCTCTGGCGCTGTAAAGAGGCTTATTCCTGCGGCGGCTGCTTGGTGGGTGCGAAGCGCACCGACACCAGCAGGCCGCGGTTGGGTTGGTCGGGGTGGGCGTCGTCCATGTACACGCTGGCGCCGTGCTGCTGGGCTATTTCATGCACGATGGCCAGGCCCAGGCCGGAGCCGTCCACGTTGGTGCCCAGCGCGCGGTAAAACGGTTGCAGCACCAGGTCGCGCTCGTTTTCCGGAATGCCGGGGCCGTTGTCTTCCACCTGCAAAATCTGCACGCCGCTGAAGCGGTCAAGCAGCACCCGCGCCGTCACCACGCCACCCCGGCCTGAATAGTTGATGGCGTTGTCCACCAGGTTGCGCACCATTTCTTGCAGCAAGGTCGGGTTGCCGTCCATCATGCAGTCGGCAGGCACGTTGTCGGGGCCCTCGTAGCCCAGGTCGGTGCCATGTTCCAGTGCCCGCGGCACCGAGTCTTGCACCACGCTGGTGACCAGCTTGGCCAGGTCGATGCGGGCGCTGGGCAGTGTGCGGCCGGTGGTTTCGGCCCGCGCCAGGGCCAGCAGCTGGTTCACGGTGTGGGTGGCTCGCGCACTGGAGCGGGCGATCTGCTGCAGCGAACCGCGGATTTCAACCGGATCGGTTTCGCGCTGCGCCAGTTCGGCCTGCATGCGCAGGCCGGCCAGCGGCGTTTTCAGCTGGTGCGCTGCATCGGCCAGAAAGCGCTTTTGCGTGGTCAGCGAGGTTTTCAGGCGGGTCAGCAGGTCGTTGATGGACGACACCAGCGGTGCCACCTCTTGCGGAATGAACGACTCTTCAATGGGGCTCAGGTCGTCGGGTTTGCGCGCGCGGATGCGCTGTTCCAGCTCGTTCAGCGGCCGGATGCCACGCACCAGGGCCAGCCACACCAGCAGCACCGCCAGCGGCAGGATGACGAACTGCGGCACCATCACGCCCTTGATGATTTCGGTCGCCAGCGTGGAGCGCTTGCCCTTGGTTTCCGCCATTTGCATGAGCACCAGGCGCTGTGTGCCGTTGCCGCGTGACAGCCAGGTGTAGGCGACCCGAACCTCGTCACCGCGCACCAGGTCGTCACGCATCAGCACACGGCCCGGTTCGGGGGTTTCGTTGTCGCGCGGTAGAGGAAAATCGCTTTCGCCGCTGATCAGTTCGCCACGTGGGTCCACCACCTGGTAATACACCAGGTCGCTGTCATCGGCCCGCAGCAGGTCGCGCGCCTGTGGCGTGAGCGTGAAGCTCACCTTGCCGTCCTGGCTCACCACAAACTGCGTCAGCGCTTGCAGGTTGAATTCCAGCGCCCGGTCAAACGGTTTGCTGGCGATGCCCTGCGCCACAAACCAGGTCAGCGCCAGCGACAACGGCCACAGCAACAACAACGGCGTGAGCATCCAGTCCAGGATCTCGCCAAACAGGCTGCGCTGCTCACGCTGGAACAGCCCGAACGACATATGGCCGTTGTCTTGTTTCTCGGGTTCGGACATGTCAGGCGCGGCTGTTCATCGCAAACTTGTCCGGCGCGAAGGGTTCCAAGCCAGAGCACCGTGGAACCGGCTTTGCCAGGCCGCCCGTGCTGCCCGCTGGGGGGTGACGGGCTGCAAGCCCGGCGCGGGGGGTGCTCATCTACCCAGGGATCTTTTCAAGGCAGTAACCCAGGCCTCGCACGGTGGCGATACGGATGGGGCCTTTTTCAATCTTCTTGCGCAGGCGGTGTATGTAAACCTCGATCGCGTTGTTGCTCACCTCTTCGCCCCATTCGCACAAGCGCTCCACCAGCTGGTCTTTGCTCACCAGGCGCCCGGCGCGCTGCAGCAGCACTTCCAGCAGGCCCAGTTCGCGGGCCGACAGTTCCACCATGCGTCCCTCAATGGTGGCCACGCGCCCGGCCTGGTCGTATTCCAGCGGGCCGTGCTTGATGGTGTTGGTGCTGCCGCCCATGCCGCGGCGCGAGAGCGCTCGCACCCGGGCTTCGAGTTCTTGCAGCGAAAACGGCTTGGCCATGTAGTCGTCGGCGCCGTAGTCCAGCCCTTTTACACGCTCTTCCACGCTGTCGGCGGCCGTCAGGATCAGCACCGGCAGCGACGATCCGCGCGCGCGCAGGCGCTTGACCACTTCCAGCCCGTGCAGCTTGGGCAGGCCCAGGTCCAGAATCAGCAGGTCAAACTCGTTGTTCGTCATCAGCGCGGCATCGGCCTCGCTGCCACTGGCCACATGGTCCACGGCGGCTCCGGCGGCGCGCAAGCTGCGCAACAGGCCATCGGCCAGAACCTGGTCGTCTTCGGCAATCAAGATGCGCATGGGTGTCTCCTCTGGTCTGGCGGGCGGTTTTTATGCTGCAACGGACGGATCTCTTTGTGTCAGGGCGCACAAACGCCACACAACCAAGATCCGTGCCGGTCCATTTTAGGCTCCGGGCTGGCCCTTGGGCGCCTTTGGACCCCCGGGGTTTCACCGGGTCGCGGTGTGCCGGCGTGTGTCCACCGCCTCCGAGCCATAGGCCTCCAGGCCCAGCGCCACCACGGTGGCCACGTCGTTGCCCACCTGTGCCCGGAACTCGCTTTCTGCCTGCGCCACTGCCTGGCGAAAAGCTTCCAGCCACAGCAGCCCCGTGTCGGTGAAAACGATGCGGCGCGCCCGGGCATCCAGCGGGTCGGGTTCGCGCCGCACCAGGCCCCACGCATCGCATTGCGTCACCAGATCGCCCATGGCCTGCTTGCTCATGCCGGCCTGCTGGGCCAGATCGGTCAGGCGCGAGCCTTGCAGGCCCAGGTGGCGCGTGATGTGGATGTGGGCAGCCCCAATTTGCGCGCGTGCCGCCAGGTTGGACAACGCCAGCGGCACCTCCGCGTTGTGCGCCATCAGGTGCAACACCCGCTCGTCAAAACGGCGCAAGGCCTGGCCCATCAGACGGCCCAGGTGGCCCACGCGCCAGCGGTCGTCCGCACCTGCGGTGGTGTCTGTTGAAAAGGTCGGTTCAAACATGCCGCAAATAGTAAGGCAAACTGACCATAAATCTGGTGTTTGGCGTTTTACTTGGCTGTAAACTGCTGTTCAAGCATCCAGCCTGTACGCAAAAACACATGCTGGGAGCGACCACCCACTTACCCGCCCAGGAGCTTCAAATGGACGCAGCCGTCAAACCCAACCCCCTCAACAGCGAAAAAGCCAAGGCCTTGCAGGTCGCGCTGGCACAGATCGAAAAGCAGTTCGGCAAAGGCACCATCATGCGGCTGGGCGAGGGTGAGGTCATTGAAGACATCCAGGTCGTGTCCACCGGCTCGCTGGGGCTGGACATTGCCCTGGGCGTTGGTGGCCTGCCGCGCGGTCGGGTGATCGAAATCTACGGTCCAGAATCGTCGGGCAAGACCACGCTCACGCTCCAGGTGATCGCTGAAATGCAAAAGCTCGCCGGCACCTGCGCCTTTGTCGACGCCGAACACGCGCTGGACATCCAGTACGCACAGAAGCTTGGCGTGAATCTGCAAGACCTGCTGATTTCTCAGCCCGACACCGGCGAGCAGGCGCTCGAAATCGTGGACAGCCTGGTGCGCTCCGGCGCGGTGGACCTGATCGTGGTGGACTCGGTGGCCGCACTCACCCCCAAGGCCGAGCTCGAAGGCGAAATGGGCGACAGCCTGCCCGGCCTGCAGGCACGCCTGATGAGCCAGGCGCTGCGCAAGCTCACCGCCCACATCAAGAAGACCAATTGCATGGTCATCTTCATCAACCAGATCCGCATGAAGATCGGCGTCATGTTTGGCAGCCCCGAAACCACCACCGGCGGCAATGCGCTGAAGTTCTACGCGTCGGTCCGTCTGGACATTCGCCGCACCGGCACCATCAAAAAGGGCGAAGACGCCATTGGCAACGAAACCAAGGTGAAGGTGGTCAAAAACAAGGTGGCGCCACCGTTCAAAACCGCCGAGTTCGACATCCTCTTTGGCGAGGGCATCAGCCGCGAAGGTGAGATCCTGGACCTGGGCGCCAACAACAAGGTGATCGAAAAGTCGGGTGCCTGGTATGCCTACAACGGCGAAAAAATTGGCCAGGGTCGCGACAACTCGCGCGAATTCCTGCGCGAAAACCCCGACCTGCGCGTCGAAATCGAAAACAAAGTGCGCGCCTCGCTGGGTGTGCCGCTGCTGCCGGTGGATGAGCCCGCCGCCGCAGCCAAGGGGGCCAAAGCGGCCAAGGCAGACAAAGCCGAGAAAGCTGACAAGGCTGAGCGCGCAGCTCCGGCTGCCGAATAACCACCCTTGAACTTCCGCTGCCCGCACCTCGGCGTGGGCAGCGCCTATTCCCGCGATGGCCTTCGATCAAATTTCCCTCAAAGGGCGGGCCCTGCGCCTGCTGAGCGGCCGTGAGCATTCGCGTGCCGAGCTGGAGCGCAAGCTGCGCGCTCACGAAACCGAACCTGGCGAGCTGGCGCGGGCGCTCGATGAGCTGGAGGCCAAAGGCTTCATCAACGAGCAGCGCGTGCTCGAATCGGTGGTGCACCGCCGGGCCAGCCGCCTGGGCGCGTCGAGGGTGAAGCAGGAGCTGCAGGCCAAGGGGCTGGATCCCGCGGCGGTGGCCGACGCCGTGGCCGCGCTGAGAGGGACCGAGTTGGAGCGTGCACGCGAGGTCTGGCGCAAGAAGTTCGGCGAACCCGCCACCGACGCCGCAGGCCGCGCCAAACACATGCGCTTTCTACTGGCGCGTGGCTTTGGCTCCGAAGTTGTCCGCCGCGTGGTCTCAGGGAGTGACGACGACTGAATCACGCGGTTTCAAACAGGACTTGCGCAAAGCCGCAGGCGGTGCGAGCACACGATGGCACCCTCTAGAGGGAAAGCCGCGCAGCGGCGCAGGGGGGGCCTTAAACCCCGAGCATCAATTGAAGGTTTTGCACCGCAGCGCCGCTGGCGCCCTTGCCCAGGTTGTCCAGGCGTGCGATCAAGACGGCGTGGTGGTGACTGTCGTTGCCAAACACACGCAGTTCGAGTTTGTTGGTGTCGTTGAGCGCGGTGGCGTCGAGCTTGCCGCTCTCGGTGGCGGGTTCCACGCTCACCCAGCCGCCCGCGGCTGCGCTGGCCGCGTAGTGCGCCACCAGCGCATCCACCAGGTCGCTGGCCTTGGGTGTGCCCGGCAGCGTATCCAGGTGCAGCGGCAGCTGCACCAGCATGCCCTGGCGGAAATTGCCCACCGCCGGAATGAAGATGGGGCGGCGTTGCAGGCCGGTGTAGCGCAAGATCTCGGGAATGTGCTTGTGTGCCAAGCCCAGCGCATAGGCCTCGTGCAAGGGCGCTTCGCCCTTTTCATAAGCTTCGATCATGGTGCGTCCACCGCCCGAATAACCGCTGACCGAGGGCAGCGAGATGGGGAAGTCTTTGGGCAGCAGCCCGGCATCCACCAGGGGGCGAATCAGTGCGATGGCACCGGTGGCGTAGCAGCCAGGGTTGGCCACGCGCGCTGCGGTGGCCACGGCTTCGCGCTGGCCGGCACACAACTCGGGGAAACCAAACACCCAGTCGGGTGCGCAGCGGTGCGCGGTCGACGCATCAATGATGCGGGGCTTGTTGCCGGGCAGGCTGTCGATCATGGCCACCGATTCGATGGCGGCATCGTCGTGCAGACAAAGAATGACCAGGTCCACCTGCGCCATCAGGTCGCGCTTGGCGGTCGGGTCCTTGCGGTGCTCGGGTGCAATGCTGACCACATCAACACCCGGCATGTTGTGCAGACGCTCGCGAATTTGCAGTCCGGTGGTGCCTGCTTCGCCATCTATGAAGACTTTGGCCATGACGCTGTTTGCCTTGTCAGTTTGGGTTCAGAGATGCATCAATATAATTATGCATTACGTATCGCGCAGCAGTGCATGCCTTTGGTGCGCTGCAGCATGATACATTCCCGGGTTGCTGTTCCCAGCGCCCGATTTTCGGCCGCCTCTGGTTGGTCGTTGACCCTTTTATCCATTCCTGAGAGAGACCTCATGAAGATTCACGAGTACCAAGGCAAGGAAATCTTGCGCCAATTTGGTGTGCCAGTGCCCCGCGGTATTGCGGCGTTTACGGTGCAAGAGGCGGTGGAAGCCGCTCAAAAGCTGGGCGGCCCCGTGTGGGTCGTGAAGGCGCAGATCCACGCCGGTGGCCGTGGCAAGGGTGGCGGCGTCAAGGTGGCCAAAACCATTGAAGACGTGAAGCGGATTTCGGGCGAAATCCTGGGCATGCAGCTCAAGACCCACCAGACCGGCCCCGAAGGCCAGAAGGTGCGTCGCCTCTACATCGAAGACGGCGCCGACATCAAGAACGAACTGTATGTGTCGCTCGTCACCGACCGCGCCACGCAGAAGGTTGCCCTGATCGCGTCGAGCGAAGGCGGCATGGACATTGAAGAAGTGGCCCATTCCACCCCCGAGAAGATCATCACCGAGATGATCGATCCGCTGACCGGCATCACCGTCGAGCAGAGCAAGAAGGTGGCTGCAGCCATCGGCTTGACCGGCGCTTCCGTGGACCAGGCGGTCGACATCTTCGCCAAGATCTACAAGTGCTACATGGACACCGACGCGTCGCTGGTGGAAATCAACCCACTGAACTGCGACTCCAAGGGCAACCTGATGGCCCTGGACGCGAAGTTCAACTTTGACGCCAACGCGCTGTTCCGCCACCCCGAAATCGTGGCCTACCGCGATCTGGACGAAGAAGACCCGGCCGAAATCGAAGCCTCGAAATTTGACCTGGCTTACATCAGCCTCGACGGCAACATTGGCTGCCTGGTGAACGGCGCCGGTCTGGCCATGGCTACCATGGACACCATCAAGCTGTTCGGCGCTGAGCCGGCCAACTTCCTGGACGTGGGCGGCGGTGCCACCCCCGAGAAGGTCACCGAAGCCTTCAAGATCATGTTGAAGAACGACAAGGTCAAGGCGATCTTGGTCAACATCTTTGGCGGCATCATGAAGTGCGACACCATCGCCACGGGCGTGATCACGGCTTGCAAGGCCACCAATCTGAACGTTCCGCTGGTCGTGCGCATGAAGGGCACCAACGAAGAACTGGGCAAGAAGATGCTGGCCGAGTCCGGTCTGCCCATCATCAGCGCCGACACCATGGCCGAAGCCGCCCAAAAAGTGGTTGCCGCCGTCAACGCCTAAGCCCAGAAAAGCGAGAACAAGTCATGTCGATCTACATCAACAAAGACACCAAGGTCATCACCCAGGGCATCACCGGCAAGACCGGTCAGTTCCACACGGAAAAGTGCCAGGAATACGCGAACGGCAAAAATTGTTTCGTGGCTGGCGTGAATCCGAAGAAGGCCGGCGAGTCGATCTTCAACATTCCAATTTACAGCTCGGTGCGCGAAGCCGCCTCTGAAACCGGCGCCACCGTGTCGGTGATCTATGTGCCGCCAGCGGGTGCCGCCGCCGCCATCTGGGAAGCCGTTGAAGCCGACCTGGACCTGGCGATCTGTATCACCGAAGGCATTCCGGTCAAGGACATGCTGGAAGTGCGCAACCGCATGAAGGCCAAGGAAGCCGCCGGCGGTAAGCGCACCCTGCTGCTGGGCCCCAACTGCCCCGGCCTGATCACGCCCGACGAGATCAAGATCGGCATCATGCCCGGTCACATCCACCGCAAGGGCCGCATCGGTGTGGTGTCCCGCTCGGGCACGCTGACCTATGAAGCCGTGGCGCAGCTGACCGAAATCGGTCTGGGCCAGTCGAGCGCGGTGGGCATTGGTGGCGACCCCATCAACGGCCTGAAGCACATCGACGTGATGCGCGCCTTCAACGACGATCCCGACACCGACGCCGTCATCATGATTGGCGAGATTGGTGGTCCGGACGAAGCCGAAGCCGCTCTGTGGTGCAAGGCCAACATGAAGAAGCCGATCGTCGGTTTCATCGCTGGTGTGACCGCGCCCGCTGGCAAGCGCATGGGCCATGCCGGTGCGCTGATCTCTGGCGGTGCTGACACGGCCGACGCCAAGCTCGCCATCATGGAAGAGTGCGGCTTCAAGGTCACGCGCAACCCGTCTGAAATGGCCAAGTTGCTCAAGGCGATGCTGTAAGCACCGCTTGCGCAAACGCCCGGCGGGCGAACCAAAAAGGGCAACAGAAACGTTGTCCTTTTTTTTTGGCCTCTGCGTGAAATAACGCGTCAAGTCCACACAGCGCCTTGATGGGGCCGCCTGTCTTGCAACAAAATGCAACAACTTCGACGCCATTGACAATACTCAACCAGCGTTGAATACGCGCCCGCCCGAGTATTCACACGCCACCGCGCCATTTTGTTCACGCACAGAGGCCCATTTGTTTAACCGACGCCACACCGGAAAGTCCACAGGCCCCAAGCCGGTCTGGCGTTCGGACGCCCTGGTGGGTCTGCTGGTGGTGTTGGCTGTGCTGTTGTTGCATGCCGCCACCGACCTGTTTGGCGGGCTGGAGCGGCGCTTTTACGATTTCGCCAGCACCCGCACCGACCGCGTGCCGAGCGACCGCATTGCGATCATCGCCATTGACGACCAGAGCATGGCCAACATCGGCCGCTGGCCCTGGCCGCGCGAGGTGCACGCCCAGTTGATCGACCAACTGGCCAGCGCTCAGGCCAAAACGGTGGCCCACACCGCCTTTTTCTTTGAACCGCAAACCGACCGGGGCCTGGACAGCCTGCGGGAATTGCGCACGCTGCTCGGTGACCCATCGCCCGAGCCCGCTTTCCAAGACTTGGGCGAAGCGTCCCGCCAGCGCCTGTTGGGCTTCATCAGCAGCGCCGAGCAAACGCTGGATTCAGACGCCCGGCTTGCGGCCAGCATGGCGCAGGCGGGCAGGGTGATCGTGCCATCGGTGTTCAGCCTGGGCGAACCGGCGGGCCCGCCCGATGCGCCCTTGCCTGCGTTTGCCCAGCGCAGTGCCCTGGCGGCCAGCACGGGTGTTGCCGCCTTGGGCGTGCCGGCTTTCAAGTCGCAGCAGCCCTTGCAAGCCATTGGCCAGGCGGCCGCGGCTGTGGCCCACCTGAACCAGTTGCCCGACCGCGATGGTGTGGTGCGCCAAGAGCCGCTGCTGGTCGGTTTTGACGGTTTCAGCGTGCCGTCCATGGGGCTGATGGTGGCCGCCCACAGCCTGAATCTGGGCGCGCAGGACATCCGGGTGCGTCCCGGAAAAGGCCTTGAGCTGGGTCGTAACTTCATTCCCACTGCGGCTGGCGGCACGGTTTTGCCGCAGTTTTACCCAGAGCGGGGTGGAAGGGCGGCCTTCCCCGAAGATTCTTTTTACGACGTCATCTCGGGCAAGATCCCCGCCACCAAGTACGCCGACAAGATCGTCATCATTGGCGCCACCGCCGCCGGTGTGGGCACCTTGTTCACCACCCCGGTGTCGGCGGCCATGTCACCCGCCGCCACCGTGGCGCACATCACCTCCAGCATCTTGAGTGGCCATTTCATTGCACAGCCTGCTTGGGGTGGTGCGGCCATGTTGGCTGTGCTGCTGCTGGTGGCCGCCTATGTGGTGGTGGTGATCCCACGCTTGTCTGCGGCCATGGCAGCCTCCATGACGGCTGCCATGTTTGTGGCGCTGCTCGGCACGGAATACGCTTTGCTCGCCTCGGCCGCCACCTGGCTGCCACTGGTGTTGCCTGCAGCCTTGTTGCTGATTGGTCACCTGGCGCTGACCACCAAACGCTTTCTGGTGACCGAGGCCGGCAAGACGCGTTCTGACGAAGAGTCGGCCGAGACCAACCGCATGATGGGCTTGGCGCTTCAAGGGCAAGGCCAGCTGGACATGGCGTTTGACCGCTTCCGGCGCGTGCCCCACACCACCGCCTTGATGGACAACCTCAAACACCTCGCGCTCGATTTCGAGCGCAAGCGCCAGTTCAACAAGGCCGAAGCGGTCTATGAACACATGGCCCAGCTCGACCGCAACGATGCCGATGTGCAGATGCGCCTCAAGCGCGCCCGCAACCTGTCTGAAACGGTGGTGCTCGGTGGCGCTTCGTCGCACCCGGGCGGTACCCTGCTGTTGGGTGGTGGCGGCATTGAAAAACCCATGCTCGGGCGCTACCAGGTGGAAAAAGAGCTGGGCAAGGGCGCCATGGGCGTGGTGTACCAAGGCCGCGATCCGAAAATCGGTCGCGTGGTCGCCATCAAGACGCTGGCGCTGAGCGCCGAGTTTGAAGGCAGCGAACTGCAGGACGCCCGCGAGCGCTTTTTTCGCGAAGCCGAAACCGCCGGGCGGCTGCAGCACCCCAACATCGTCACCATTTTTGACGCCGGTGAAGAGCACGACCTGGCCTTCATTGCCATGGAGTTTTTGCACGGCCGCGATCTCACCGAGCACACCCGCCCTGGCCACCTGCTGCCGGTGGCCACGGTGCTGGACATGGGGGCGCAGGTGGCGCTGGCGCTGGACTACGCGCACAGCCAGCAGGTGGTGCACCGGGACATCAAGCCCGCCAACATCATGTACGCCCCTGAAACGGGGGCCGTCAAAGTGACCGACTTTGGCATCGCCCGCATCACCGATTCGAGCCGCACCAAGACCGGTATGGTGCTGGGCACTCCCAGTTTCATGTCGCCCGAACAACTCGCCGGCCAACACATCGACGGGCGATCCGATTTGTATTCGCTCGGCGTGATGCTGTTTCAGCTGCTCACCGGTACCCTGCCCCTGCGCGGCGATTCCATGGCCGCGCTCATGTACCAGATTGCCAACCAGGCCGCGCCCAATGTGCGCACCCTGCGCCCGGAGCTGTCCGAAAAATTGGCCGGTGTGCTGGAAAAATTGCTGGCCAAACAGCCGCAAGACCGCTACCAGACCGGGCGCGAGCTGGCCAACGATTTGCGGCTAGTGGACGCCAGCGCAGAGCCCCCGGCCGCCGTTCCCGCTGCGTTACCGGTGGCAGCGCCGGGTCCCACCGAGTTCGAAAAGACCCACATCCAGTCCGTTCAAGCCACTGCAGCGCTGGGCGCGCACGACAATGCCGATACATTCGCCGCCACAGTTGCCACACAATCGGGGGACGAAGCCACCAACCCTGGTTCGGCAACGGTCCATGTCCGGCTATAAACAACCACACCATGATCTTCGAGTTTTTCAGCCTGACAGACCCCGGCCTCTTGCGTGAGAACAACGAGGATGCGGTCATGGTCGACCCGGACAACCAGGTGGCGGTGCTGGCCGACGGCATGGGCGGCTACAACGCGGGCGAAGTGGCCAGCGCCATGGCCACCACCTTCATCAAGACCGAGCTGGGCCGCTGGTTGTCCGAAGGCGGTGTGGACGCGAGCGCCCGCGAGCTCAAGCGTGCCATGGAAATCTGCATCGACAACGCCAACCGTTCCATCTTCAACGCGGCCAATTCCAACCCCCAGTACGCGGGCATGGGCACCACGCTGGTCATGGGCGTTTTTCAGGGTACGCGTGCGCTCATCGGGCATGTGGGCGATTCCCGTTGTTACCGGCTGCGTGCGGGTTCTTTCTCGCAGCTCACCCGCGACCATTCCCTGCTGCAAGAACAGATCGACGCCGGCCTCATTTCTGTGGAGCAGGCGCAGTACGCCACCCACAAAAACCTTGTCACCCGTGCGCTCGGTGTTGAAGACACGGTGTTGCTGGAAGTCAACGAATACCGGGCAGAAGACGGCGATCTCTACCTGCTGTGTTCAGATGGCCTGAGCGACATGATGACCGACGAGCGCATCGCCGCCATACTCGTGACCGCGGGTACGTTGGAGGAGAAGGGCCGTGCCCTGATCGACGCAGCCAATGACAGCGGCGGTCGCGATAATATTTCTGTGATACTGGCGTGTGCTCGTTCGAAGCCGGTCCGCAGGGGGTTGCTGTCGCGCATGCTGGGTCAGTAAGCACATCTTTAGAATTAATTATTCAGGTTCCACAGGAGTCGGCCATGCCGAAAATGATCGTTTCCATCGACGGTGTTGTCATCAAGGAGGTGCAACTCACCAAAGACCGCACCACACTCGGTCGCCGTCCCTACAACGACATCGTGATCGACAACCTCGCCGTGAGCGGGGAACATGCCGTCATGCAAATGTCGGGTGCCGACGTGTTCCTGGAGGACCTCAACAGCACCAACGGCACCTACGTCAACGGCAAAGCCATCAAAAAGCAGCAGCTGCAAAATGGCGATACGGTCGAGATTGGCAAATACAAGATCAAGTTTGTGCACGACGGCGCGTCGGACAATTTTGAGAAAACCATGGTCATCAACTCGGGCGCCATGGTGGCACCCAACGAGCCAGTGGCCCCAACGACAGGCAACGCCGCCATCAAGGTGATGTCGGGTGCTGCGATCGGCCGCGAGGTGCCCTTGGTCAAAGTGGTCACCACCATTGGCAAGCCCGGCGTGGCGGTGGCGGCCATTACCCGCCGCCCTCAGGGTTACGTGGTGGCGCTGGTTGAAGGCGCCATCAAGCCCACCATCAACGGCAAACCGATCGGTACCGAAGCGGTCAACCTGCGCCATGGTGACCTGATCGAGCTCGCGGGCACGCAAATGCAGTTCATCCAGCAGTGACGCTGGCCCACGCAGGCCAACGTGCCTGCGTGAACGGCCGGTCGCACGCTCCCACCTTCCGGCACCCATGCAGGCCCTGACCAAGCACGGCCCGCGCATCGCCGTCACCCTGCTGCCGCTCATTTTTGCCATCTTGCACGCGGTGGGCATGGTGCCCATGGGCGTGCTGCAGCGGCTGGACGACATCATTTACGACACCCGGCTGCGCGCCACCATGCCCGCCACGCTGGACGACCGGGTGGTCATTGTCGATATCGACGAAAAGAGCCTGGCCGAAGTGGGCCGCTGGCCTTGGTCGCGCCACCACATGGCCCGCCTGGTGGACACCCTGTTTGAAGACCAGCGCATTGCGCTGCTCGGTTTCGACACCGTGTTTGCCGAGCCCGACGAAAGCTCGGGCTTGCGCCAACTGCAGCAGCTCGCCAGCGGCGCCCTGGCCAACCAGCCCGGCTTTGCCGAACGCGTGCAAAGCCTGCAACCCGAGCTGGACTACGACGCCCAGTTTGCCCGCGCCCTGCAGGGCCGCCCCGTGGTGCTGGGCTACTACTTCACCAGCGACCGCGACGGCCGCACCAGCGGCGTGCTGCCCGCGCCCGTGATGCAGCCCGAAGCCCTGCAAGGCCGCAGCGTGCTGGCCACCCGCTGGGACGGTTATGGCGCCAACATCGCCCCGCTGGCCCAAGCCGCTCCCCGGGCCGGCTTTTTTAACGCCATCACCGCCCGCGACGGCGTGGTCCGCTCGCTGCCGCTGCTGGCCGAGCACCAGGGCCGCTATTACGAGTCGCTTTCGCTGGCCATGTTTCGCCTGCTGCTGGGCTCACCCCGGGTGGAGCCTGGCTTTCCGGCCGAGCGCTTTCTTGCGCCCGACTACCAGGCGCTGGAAAGCGTCCAGCTGACCCAGGGCACACCGTCAGGCACCACGTCCCTCGCCATTCCGGTGGACGACCGCGTGGCCACCCTGGTGCCTTTTCGCGGCCCGGGCGGGCCGCAGGGCGGCTCGTTCACCTACGTGTCGGCGGTCGATCTGCTCGCCGGTCGCGTCCCGCCGGGCCAGCTGCGAAACAAGATTGTGCTGGTGGGCACCACCGCCCCCGGCTTGCTCGACCTGCGCGTGACCCCCGTGGGCGAAACCTACCCCGGCGTGGAAACCCATGCCAACCTCATTGCCGGCCTGCTCGACGGCGATCTCATCACCCAACCCGACTACGCCCTGGGCTACGAGCTGGTGGTGCTGGTGGCGTCCGGGCTGGTGCTGGCCCTGGCCTTGCCGCTGCTCAGCGCTGGGCGCGCGGTCGCGCTCAGTGTGGGTGTGGTGGGCGCGGTGGTGGGGCTCAATTTCTGGCTCTACCTGGGCCACGGCCTGGTGCTGCCGCTGGCCAGCACCCTCGTCATGGCCGCGCTCGCCTTTGCGCTCAACATGAGCTACGGCTACCTGGTGGAAAGCCGGTCCAAACGCGAGCTGGCCCAGCTGTTTGGCACCTACGTGCCGCCCGAGCTGGTCGACGAAATGGTGAAAGACCCCGACAGCTACAGCATGACCGCCACCACCCGTGAGCTCACGGTCATGTTTTGCGACATGCGCGGCTTCACCCAGTTGTCTGAAACCATGGAGCCTACCCAGCTCCAGGCCCTGCTCAACACCGTCTTCAGCCGCCTCACCCTCGTCATACGCAGCCACCGCGGCACCATCGACAAATACATGGGTGACTGCGTCATGGCCTTCTGGGGCGCCCCGGTCGACACCCCCAACCACGCCAGCCTGGCCGTGCAGACCGCGTTGGAAATGGCCGAAGCCGTGCAGCAGATCAACCGCGAACACGCCGCCCTGGGCCTGCCCGCCATTGGCGTGGGCATCGGCATCAACACCGGCGCCATGTGCGTGGGCGACATGGGCTCTGACGTGCGCCGCAGCTACACCGTGGTGGGCGACGCCGTCAACCTCGGCGCCCGGCTCGAAGGCCTGTCGCGCCTGTATGGCGTGGATGTGGTCGTGAGCGAAACCACCCAGGCCCAGGCGCGCCAGTTTGTCTGGCAAGAGCTCGACCGCGTGCGCGTCAAAGGCAAAGCCAGCGCCGTCACCATCTACGCCCCGCTGGCCCCCTCCGCCAGCCTGAGCCCCGCGCAAGCCGAAGAGCTGCGCGGGTGGAGTCTGGCGCTCAAAGCCTGGCGCGCCCAAGACTGGGACGCTTGCGACGTTCATCTGCTCAACCTGCAGCGCCAAAACGCGGAAAAAGTCCTTTACCGGCTCTATGCCGAGCGGGTAGCCTCAAGCAGGCAACAGCCGCCCCGCCCCGCGTGGGACGGCACCACCACTTTCGATACCAAATAAGCCAGCCCAGGCTGGCCAACCCCGGGTTACACCGCCAATGCGCGTCAGAGTTCTCGGCTGTTCCGGCGCCATCGCGCACGGCTGCCGCACCACTTCCTTTTTGCTGGACGACGACGTCCTCATCGACGCCGGCACCGGTGTGGGCGACCTCACCCTGGACGAAATGGCGTGCATCAACCACGTGCTGCTCACCCACTCCCATCTTGACCACGTGGCCAGCCTGCCCCTCATGCTCGACGCCGTGGCCGCCCGCCGCCTGGCCGCCGGTGCACCGCCGCTGCAAGTGCACGCCCTGCCCGCCACCATCAGCGCGCTCAAGGCCCACATCTTCAACAACCTCATCTGGCCCGACTTCTCCAGCATCCCCAGCGCCACCGCACCGCT
Organism: Hydrogenophaga sp. L99; assembly: GCF_058731905.1. Classification (NCBI taxonomy): domain Bacteria; kingdom Pseudomonadati; phylum Pseudomonadota; class Betaproteobacteria; order Burkholderiales; family Comamonadaceae; genus Hydrogenophaga; species Hydrogenophaga sp. L99. The sequence goes on from NZ_CM178972.1 coordinate 3,803,080, forward strand.
CATGCGCTTTGTGCCCATTGCCGTGGGCCAGGTGTTGCAAGTGGGCGGCCAAGCCATTGAAGTGCTGCCCGCCGTGCACACCGTGCCCGCCGTGGGCTTTGCCGCCGCCTCGGCCACCGGCTACTGGGTGTTCAGCGGCGACACCGAGCGCAACCCCGCCTTCTGGCAGCGCATCAACCAGCTGCCCGTGGCCCTTCTCGTCATTGAAACCGCCTTCAGCGACCGCGAAAAAGACCTCGCTCGCCGAAGCCTGCACCTGTCGCCCGGCACCCTGGCCGAAGAGCTCGACCAGATCAACCCCGCCCAGCCCCACCCGCGCTACCCCATCTACATCACCCACACCAAGCCCGCCGAAACCGGCTTGATCATGGAAGAAATTCAGCGCTTCGACACCACACCCAGCCACGCCCAAGACCTGCGCCACGACATCCGCTGGCTCAGCGCCGGCATGGTGTTTGAGTTGTGAACGGGTCGTGGCCAGTGGGCCTCGCAATGGGCGAAACAGATGCCAACCCGCCGGCCTGGCAAGTAAAATACAGGGTCGTTTTATCCACTGAGGCCCTACCCGTGAAAACGCTCAGCTTGAAAGCCAAAGCGGCCTACTGCGCCCAATCCCGCCAATCCAACTACGTCGCCAGCCTTCGACTAGAGGGCTACAGCGTCAAGCCCGTAGATGCCGAGCGCAAGCTACCCACCCGGGAAGCCGTGTTGAAAACCTATCAACAAGCACGGACTTGACCGCTGACAAGTACGGCACAGGCCAGGACCCCTATTGCTATCCTGGCTCAGATACCCTGAAGAATCGTCTCGGTCTTCTCGACGATGCATTGTTGAGTGAGGCCGAACGAGAGATCTCGAGCGTCGCAGCCAACGAAATCGACTTCTCACCTCCCCCTTACGACCTTGGCTATCTGAAGCGCATCCACCAGCGGTTGTTTGCCGATCTCTATGACTGGGCGGGCGAACTGCGTAGCATCGACATCGCCAAGGGCGGCACCCGCTTTTGCAACATCCATCGCATGGAGCCTGAATCCGCGAAGCTCTTCGAGCGCCTGCGAAGGGCGCAGTGGTACGAGGGGTTTGAGCGCATGGAGCTGGTCAGGCTGGTGGCGCAACTGTTCGGTGATCTCAATGTGATTCACCCGTTCCGCGAAGGCAACGGCCGCGCCCAGCGCATCCTCTTTGAGCACATCATCATCAACGCAGGCCACCAGATCAGCTGGTGGGAGGCAGAGCCCGGTGAATGGGTTCAAGCCAACATTGACGCAGTGCTTTGTGACTACCGCGCACTGGAATCAATTTTTGAGCGATGCATCGGTCGAGGCATTGAGGAGTGATTGACCCCAGCCCGGGCTGCGGTGACCCAGGGGCAACAGCGCGTCGACGCCACACCCAGCCACGCCCAAGACCTGTGCCACGACATCCGCTGGCTCAGCGCCGGCATGGTGTTTGAGTTGTGACAAAACTTGTCTGTGCGGCCTGATGTGACAAGTTTTGTCACCCCAAAACGGCGGGGCAAGACACAAAATGTCACCCGCAAGTTCTAAACCGTGAAAAAGGCCGCGAAAACAGCGTCATTTCAGGTTGGCACGGTCCCTGCTGAATAGAACCCGTAACCGACCCAACCCTGTTTTTTCCCTTCCAAGGAGTTTTCAAATGAAGCGTTCCATGCAAAAAGGTTTCACCCTGATCGAACTGATGATCGTGGTGGCCATCATCGGTATTTTGGCTGCTGTGGCTCTGCCTGCTTACCAGGACTACACCGTCCGTGCCCGTGTGTCAGAAGGCTTGGTCGGTGCATCAGCCGCCAAAGTGAACGTTCAGGACATCCTTGCTTCCGGCAACCCTTCGTCAGATGCGCTTGGCTACTCTGTCGGCTACACAGCGCCTACTGCATCGCGCAACGTTGCCGCTATCGCTATCGCTCCTGCGACCGGCTTGATCACGATCACCACGACTGCGGCTGCTGGTAACGGAACGCTGACGATGATGCCCTACTTGGGCGCTGCACTTCCTGGCGTGGCATTGCCTGTTGGCACCGCAGCATTCACGCCTCCTGCTGATTCAGTGCGGTGGCGCTGTGCAGCTGCAGGCGTAGTCGCAGCCCAGCTGGCTGTCGGCCAAGCGGCTGGTACCTTGCCTGCTCGTTTCGCTCCTTCTGAGTGCAAGTAAGCTAATTTGAGCATTGAGCTGAAAGAGAGCGCTTCGGCGCTCTTTTTCGTTGCTGTTTACATCCAGTCAATTGCGTCCAGATGAACCTTGCCCTTCGACTCAAACCGGCTCTTGGCGCCGCATTCAAGCACCTATTACTCAGCCTGCTGCTGGCTGGGATCGTTGCTGCGCTGGTTTTTGGCATGTGGTACCCGAGCCCCTACGGTCAGTTGGCGGGGGGGCAAGGGCTGTTCTGGCTGATCGTGATCGTCGACGTGGTCTGCGGGCCGCTGCTAACCCTGGTCATTTACGATCTGAAGAAGCCGCGTGCCGAGCTGGTTCGCGACATCGGTCTGGTGGTGCTGATCCAACTCGCGGCACTGACCTATGGGCTAAACAGCCTTGCACAGGCGCGACCCGTTTGGCTGGCTTTTGAGAAAGACTCGTTTCGAGTGGTCAGCGTGCCCGACATAACGCCCGGAACCCTGGAGCTTGCGCCTGAGGCATTGCGCTCGCTCAGCCTCACAGGCCCCAAACCGCTGGGGGTGCGCCTCGCGCAAGGCACGGACCCCGATTTCTTGGCGAATGTCCAACAGTCCATGGCGGGTAATTACGCTGCCTTTCGCCCAGACCGCTGGGTGCCTTACAGCGACCAAGCCGCCGAGGTGGCCCGTGTTGCAAAACCTTTAGCCGCCCTTCGGGCCCGATACGCTGATCAAGTGGACTTTATTGACGGCGCTGTAAGGCACAGTGGTCGAGCAGCCGACGCATTGGGGTATCTGCCATTGATGTCTGAAGACCGTTCCGACTGGGTGGTTTTGGTGGACCGCACCACCGGAGAGCCCGTAGCTTATTTGCCGTTGGACGGCTGGGATAACTGAGGTCTGGCAGAGCCTTTTAAACAATCGGGATCAGATTCCAATTGATTGATTCTCAAGCCCAAGAAACAATCGGGGAAAATTGGGGTCAGATTCTAATTTTCCATGAATGCGGTGCAGCCATCATCCTGCTGGGCAGGTTTCTTGTGATGACGATCGTGCCGCGCACGAGGGCGGGGATGTGGCAAGGCCATCCTGCTTCGGTGACTGGATCTGTGTGCAACGATGTACTCATCGTGTAACACACAGAGGTTCAAGCCATGGTAATCGGGGTCAGATTCCAATTACCTCAGGTGTACCAAATAGTCGTCCCAGAGGCGCTGGACAATCTGGGCTTGCAGTGCGTCTTTGGGGCGCTTGAGCGGGTCGCGCTGGGGCGACGCGGCAATGGCGGTTTTGACCCTCACGAAGTCCAGCGGGTGCACGGTACGCATCATGGCCATGTCACCCTTGGGTGATACAACCATCCGCTCGAACTTCCGGCCCGACACCAGTTGGTTGCCCGATGAAACCTGCACGGCCCAGAAGTCTTCTTCCTTGGCGCTCATGGGCAAGGGGTGCGGATCGCCATCGATCGCGGTACGACGGATCAGGTCTATTTCAAAGCCGTCGTCATTGACCGCAGTTTGCAACTGGTCTGAGCGGACGCGAAAGGTTTTGTCGGCCTTGCGGAAGATGTCGATCAGCGAAGAGTCCAGGCGTTTCAGGGTGGTCACGAACGACACATGTCGGCGGGTGTCGTACAGCAGGTCCATGTCACGTGTGGCCAGCGCGTCGGTGCCCACCCGCACGCCGCAAGCCGACTCGTAGGCGTACAGCGCATGGGTGCCCACGGTCAGGAACTGTTCGGCAATGCCCGCCTTCTCCATCGATTGCAGCAGCGAGACCACGACGTGCGGTGTGCGCCCGACGCCATAGACCCTGTTGAGCTTTCGCATCTCGTCGAGCTTGAGGGCCAGCGACTTTTTGCTTTGTTCGGCCTGCTCTTTTCGCTTCATGAAGCTGGCGTAGATCGCTTGTGTCTGCTCAGAATCGGGACCCAGGCTGCGTTGGGCACCAGCCGCCGAGGTGCGAATGAGGGTGTTGACGCCCCTGAGCTCGCGCCAGAACATGGTGCCCCGAACGGCGGCGGCTTCCTTGACTGCGCGCGAGTGGGCACCGAAGACGGCCGCCGCGTCGGTGTACTGGCGCAACTGGTTTTCGCTGTTCTCGGTGACGAGGTGCGCCAGGGTCATGGCTTGTTCAATGATGTTTGCGGAAAATCACTTTTACATTGAACAATGAAATAAATCAATAATCTCTTGCGACAGGGTGCTCCGAAGGCTGGGGATGCGTGGTCAGTCCTTTGCCGCCACAAAGTGCCCGCTTTTCCCACCCCGCTTTTCCATCAGGCGCACCCCGCTGATGGTCATGCCCCGGTCTACGGCTTTGCACATGTCGTAAATGGTGAGCAGCGCCACGCTGCACGCGGTGAGGGCTTCCATTTCCACGCCGGTCTGGCCGGTGCATTCGGCGGTGGCTTTGCACAGCACGCTGTTGGCCGCCGCGTCCACCTCAAATTCCACCGCCACGCGGGTGAGTGCGAGCGGGTGGCACAGGGGAATGAGGTCGCTGGTTTTTTTGGCGCCTTGTATGCCGGCAATGCGGGCGATGCCGAGCACGTCGCCTTTCTTGGCGCTGCCGCTCTGGATCAGCGCCAGCGTGGCGGGCTCCATGCGGATGCGGCCTTCGGCCACGGCCACGCGGTGCGTGCTGGCTTTGGCAGACACGTCGACCATGTGGGCCTGGCCCTGGGCGTCGAAGTGGGTGAGGGGGCTGCTGGGGGTGGCGTTTGTGTCGTTCATGGCGGTGGCTTTGCGCGTGCTTTACAGAAACCTTGTGGGGTTGGCGGCATCATACGGGCATGCGTTTGCCTTTGACTTTCCCTGTACACCGCCCCAGCCGTGGTGTGTGCGGGCTCACGGCCGCCTTGGTGGTGGCGCTGGGCCTGGCCCCGGTTTCTTTGACGGTGGCCCAAAACCTGCCGCCCGCGGCCGAACCCCCTGCGCTGGTGTCGGGCGGTTTGCCGGGCTTGGGCGATGTGCAGGGCATGTCGATTGCGGCCGAGAGGCGGCTGGGTGACCGCATTGCACGCGACATTTACCGCGACCCGGACTACCTGGACGACCCGGTGCTGGGAGACTACTTGCAGGCCATCTGGCAGCCGCTGCTGGCGGCGGCGCGAGCACGGGGCGATGTGCCGCCCGAGCTTTCAGAGCGTCTGGCCTGGGAGCTGATGATTTCACGCGACCGGCGGGTGAACGCCTTTGCGCTTCCCGGCGGTTACCTGGGCGTGCACCTGGGGCTGATCGCCGCCACCGACAACGTGGCCGAGCTGGGCTCGGTGATGGCGCACGAGCTGAGCCATGTGTCGCAACGGCACATTGCGCGGCTGGTGGCCCGGCAAGACCGCATGGCGCCCTGGATGATGGGCGCCATGATTTTGAGCGCCCTGGCCGCCCGCGCCAACACCGAGGTGGCCAGCGCGGCCATGATGGGCAGCCAGGCGGTGGCCGCGCAAACGCAGCTGAACTTTTCGCGCGACATGGAGCGCGAGGCCGACCGCGTGGGCTTTGGTGTGCTCACCGGCGCGGGCTTTGACGGCCAAGGCTTTGTGGACATGTTTGACAAGTTGCAGCAGGCTTCGCGCCTGAGCGACGACGGCTCGTTTCCCTACCTGCGCAGCCACCCGCTGAGCAGCGAGCGCATGGCCGACATGCGTGCGCGCCTGCCGCTGGAGCCCACGCGCTCTGCCGTGGGGCCGCTGCGCGATGCACCCTCATCACCAGCGTCGGCTGGGCCGGGGCTCACGCTCAGCCTGCCAGCGGGCACCGGCGCCGCCATGAATGGCGCGCCCACGCTGCGCAGCGCTGCCCCGGTGGCGCCTGAGCTGCACACGCTCATGGCGGCGCGCGCGCGCGTGTTGGCCGAAAACGGGCCCGACAGGCTGCGGGCGTGGCTGCAAAGCGGCCAAGGGCCGCAAGCTGCACCGGGCGAGCGCTACGCCGCGGCGTGGGCAGCTTTGCGCCTGGGGCAACCCGACCGCGCGTTGGACCTGGCGCAGCGCCTGCGCCCGCAGGTGGTGCCGGCGGCGCACTGGGTGGTGGACGCGCTGCTGCTCGAAGTGCTCTTGACTGCCCCGCCCGCCACCGGCCCCGCCGCCACGGCACGGGCCAGCGCTCTGGCTGCGCTGCGAGACCAGGCCCTGGCCGGCAGCGGGCGCACGCTCACGCTGCTGGGCGCCCAGGCGGCCCTGGCCACTGGCGAACCCCAGCGCGCGGCCACGCACCTGCAAAACTGGGTGGTGCAGCACCCGCGCGACGCGCTGGCCTGGCAAACGCTGGCCCGGGCGTACCAGGCGCAAGGCCAGACGCTGCGCGCCATACGGGCCGAAGCCGAGTCGCGCGTGGCGCACCTGGACTACGCGGGCGCGGTGGACCGTTTCAAGGCCGCACAAGCTCTGCCCGCAGCGCAGCGCGCTGCCGACCCGATGGAGCTGGCGATTGTGGACAGCCGCCTGCGGCAGGCCGAGGTGCTGCTGCGCGAGTCGGTGCTGGAGGAGTAGGCTGTTGATGCGACCAGGCGACGGATCAACCGTTGGCCCTGGACCGGACCTTCGACAGGCTCAGGACGAACGGGATACAGGGCTTCGACAGGCTCAGGACGAACGGAAATTAAGACTTCACTGGACCGGATCGATGGGAGCCCGCGCGGCGGGGCGCTTTACGAGCGGGGAAACAGCGCCTTCAACGCCGCGTCCACCACCAGCATCAGCACGGAATAGATCAACGAGCCCAGCAACGCGGCCCAGAAGCCGTCGACGTGGAAACCGTCAAGCAGGCTGGCTGCCGCCCAGAACATCAGGGCGTTGATGACGAACAGAAACAGGCCCAGCGTGACCACGGTGACCGGTAGCGTGAGCACCACCAGAATGGGCCGCAGCAGCGTGTTGAACAAGCCGATGAAGGCCGCAGCGATGAGCGCCGAGCCGTAGCTCTGGATGTGCACGCCAGGGTGGAGGTAAGCCACCAGCAACAGGGCGCACGCGGCAAACAGCCATTTCACGATGAGTTTCATGCGGCTCAGCATAGCAGCGCACCGGCCTTGGCCCAAGCAAAAAAGCGCGGGCGGCCAGCGGCTGGGTGCGTCAGGCCTGTTGCAGCGCGTTGCGCGCGGCCAGCCGTTTGCCCACCGTCAGCACCAGCAGCGCACCGGCCACTGCCGCACCGTAATGGATGGCGTTTGTCTGCTCCAGCTTGAGCATCCAGGTCCATTGGTCGGGGCTGGCAAAGGCAGGGTCGGACACCAGCATGCCGCCCGCGATCCACCCCAGCAGCATGGCGCCAGCGGTGATGATGATGGGGAAACGCGCCATGAGCTTGATGACCAACTGGCTGCCCCAGACGATGATGGGAATGGAGATGAGCAGACCCAGCACCACCAGCAGCATCGAGTGCTCGCCGGCATTTTGAGCGGCGCCGGCAATGGCAATCACGTTGTCCACGCTCATCACCAGGTCGGCCACGATGATGGTTTTGACGGCGGCAAAGAGCTTGTCGCTGCCCGCCACGTCGCCGTGGCCGTCTTCGTCGGGTGCGAGCAGCTTCACGCCAATCCACACCAGCAGCAGCGCGCCCACAAATTTGAGGAACGGCACGTTGAGCAGCGTCATGGCAAACGCGATCAGGATCACGCGCAGCACGATGGCACCCGCCGTACCCCAGATGATGCCCTTGGTGCGCTGTGCCGGCGGCAGCTTGCGGCAGGCCAGGGCGATCACCACCGCGTTGTCGCCACCGAGCAAGATGTCGATGATGACGATCTGGCCCAGCGCAACCCAGAATTCGGGTGAAGTGAGGAAATCCATAGAGCTTTGTTGGTCGAGTTGTTGGGGGCCGGCTGGCCTGCGTCAGGCCCCGCTGAATCCGACACGGGATGTTGTGCGGCCTGGGGCCCCTGGGGGGCGAATTGTATCGGCGGGTACCTGTCGGCAGCTGTCAACCCGGTACGCACTTTCCACACCTGCAAAGGCCCGGCACGGCGCGGGGCGGGGTGGTGCTCGTTATCATCCGCCCCCATGGCAGGCATTCACATCACCGACATTGAAGCCGCGATCAACTTCTGGCGTGAGCGCTCACCCTCGCCCGACGGCTTGTCGCTGGCCGTACCTTTGCGTGCGTTGGCCGAGGTGTATGCGCTGATGGTGTACTTTCATGAAGCCGAGGCCGACGAAGCCACCCTGCCCGCAGCCGCCCGTGAGGCATGGCTGGCCTGGTTTGACAGCATGCCCGACACGCCCTGCATTGCCATTTGCTCCACCAGCCAGGGCGATGCCCTGTGCAAAGGTTGTGGCCGCACATTTGACGAAGTGCAGCGATGGACCGAAATGTCGCCCGGCGAAAAGCGCGTGAGCTGGCGGCGCATCACGCTGGAAGGCGATTCCTGGCGGTTCAACCGCTACGCCGAACGGGCGCTGGAGAAAGGCTCCCCCCGCGCCGCAGTACAGTGCTCACCCCCATCGCTTGTTCGCTTCGCGTAACCGCTCCGCCCCACAAGGGGCGATGCGAGTGGCCCGGCGAAGCCGGTTCCACCGCATCCTGGGGCTGAGGCTTCTCGCGCCGGAGAGAAGAACTATGCCGCTGCGGGGGAGTTGATCCCAGGGCACCGCCGGGCCGGCTTTGCCGGACGGCCAGTGCCGCCCCCTGGGGGGTGACGGCGAAGCCGGCGCGGGGGGTTACTTGTTACTGAGGAACCGTGTAGTTGGCCTGCGTCAGGTGGTCCACGCCACAGTCCACGGTGCCAACCCAGTCGATGAATTCTTTCACCGCCGGCCCAGCCAGGGGCGCGCCGTGCTGCGGCACGATCATGTGGATGGGCAGCGTGCGTGCCATGTTGGCCCACAGGCGCAACACCTTGTTGGACACCATGTAGCGGCGGTGAAACGCTTCCATTTTCGGGATGTGGGCGGCCAGCGACGTGATGGGTTGGGCGGCGTCGGCCGAGGTGCCCATGGACACGCCGAGGTCGCCCGAAAACAGGATGCGGCTGACCGGGTCCCAAAACTGGAAGTTGCCTTCGGAGTGCATGAAGTGCGCCGGCAGCGCCACGATTTCGCTGCTACCCAGGCGGATGCGCATGCCGGGGTCGGGAATGCCGATGATGCGGCCCTGCGTTTTGCCGGGCTTGCAAAAGTGCGGTGCAAAGCGCTCCCACAGGCGCGAAATGTAGAGCGTGGCCTGGGTGCTGGTCATCCAGCGGTCGAGTGAGGCGATGATGTCCGGGTCGGCGTGCGAGGCCAGGATCATGGACAGCTTTTGCGGCGAAAAATAGCGGCCCACGGTGAGCAGCAGCTCGTTGTAGGCCATGTTGCCGCCGGGGTCGATGATGGCGCCGGTGTCGCCGTGGATCACCAGAAACTGGTTGGCCTGCACCGCTTCACCGCCCTCGTCGCTGAGGTGGGCAAACATGAGGCACACATGGCCGTTTTGGTTGAACAGTTCGATCGCCATGGCGGCAGCTCCGGTGTTGGTCGTTGGGGGTCGCTTGTGTGCGACAAGGGCGGACCAACAGGGTGCGGCCGCGCAGGTGGCGACTGTAGGGGCGCGCCAGGAGCGGCTGTTTGCGCTATGTCAAACGGGTGGCAAACGCCGCTGGCGAGCCCGCCAGCGGTAAGTGCAAAGTGTGCAGTTCAGGCCGCTGAGCGCGGCGACCGGGCCATCAGACGCGCTGCGCCAGCTCGGTGGCCTTGCCGATGTAGCTGCCCGGCGTCATGGCCAGCAGGCGGTCTTTCTCGGCCTGGGGAATCTCCAGGCTGCGAATGAGTGCGTGCAGCGCCTCGGCCGTCACGGTTTTGCCGCGGGTCACTTCTTTGAGCTTTTCGTAGGCGCCTTGCACGCCAAAACGGCGCATCACCGTTTGAATGGGCTCGGCCAGCACTTCCCACGAGGCGTCGAGGTCGGCCGCCAGGGCTTCTTCGTTCAGTTCCAGCTTGCCCAGGCCTACGCTCAGCGAGTGGTAGGCCAGCACCGCGTAGCCCATGGCCACACCCATGTTGCGCAGCACGGTGGAGTCGGTCAGGTCGCGCTGCCAGCGCGAAATGGGCAGCTTTTCAGACAGGTGGCGCAGCACCGCGTTGGCCAGGCCCAGGTTGCCTTCGGCGTTTTCAAAGTCGATCGGGTTGACCTTGTGCGGCATGGTGCTGGAGCCAATTTCACCGGCCTTCAGGCGCTGCTTGAAATAGCCCAGGCTCACATAGCCCCAGATGTCGCGCGAAAGGTCGATCAGGATGGTGTTGGCGCGGGCCACGGCGTCGAACAGCTCGGCCATGTAGTCGTGCGGCTCAATCTGGATGCTGTAGGGCTGGAAGGTGAGGCCCAGACCCAGCGGCTCGGCGGTTTCCACCACCTCGCGGCTGAAGGCTTCCCAGTCAAAGTCGGGCCAGGCGCTCAGGTGCGCGTTGTAGTTGCCCACGGCGCCGTTCATTTTGGCCATGAGCTTCACGCCGGCAATGCGGTCGCGGGCGGTGTTCAGGCGCACCACCACGTTGGCCAGCTCCTTGCCCACGGTGGTGGGGCTGGCGGTCTGGCCGTGGGTGCGGCTGAGCATGGGCACGGCGGCAAAGGCATGGGCCATGTCGCGCAGCTTGGCGATCAGGCCGTCCAGCGCGGGCAGCAGCACCACGTCGCGCCCGCCCTTGAGCTGCAGGGCGTGGCTGGTGTTGTTGATGTCTTCGCTGGTGCAGGCGAAGTGCACAAATTCGGAGGCTTTTTCCAGCTCGGGGCGGGCGTCAAACTTGGATTTGATCCAGTACTCCACGGCTTTCACGTCGTGGTTGGTGACCTTTTCAATGTCCTTGATCGCCACCGCGTCGGCCTCATTGAAGTTTTTCACCAGGCCCATCAGGTAGGTGCGGGCACCGGGCGAGAGCGGCTTGAATTCGTCGAACCCGGCATCGGACAGGGCGATGAACCAGGCAATTTCGACCTGCACGCGGCGGTGCATGTAGCCCTGCTCGCTCATGAAGGGGCGCAGACTGGCCAGGCGGCCGGCGTAGCGGCCGTCCAGCGGGGACAGGGCCGAAACAGGGGACAGGGCGGCAGAGGCCGGGGCGGATGAAGCGGTGGGGTTGGGTGTGGTCGGGCGCATTTGTCGATTGTAGGAGCAGGGCCGGCGCGGGCCTCGTGGTGTGGCCGGGGCGCTATGGGCCGTGTCAGCGCAGCGGTATGCGCGCATCGCTAAAATGGCGAGCCCCAGGGAACCCTGCAACAAAAAACCCACGTCCATGAAACTCATCGGTGCCATCACCAGCCCTTACGTGCGCAAAGTGCGCGTCGTCATGGCCGAGAAAAAGCTCGACTACCAGTTCGTGCCTGAAGACGTGTGGGCGGCTGACACGAAAATTGCCGCGTCCAACCCGCTGGGCAAGGTGCCTTGCCTGGTCATGGAGGGTGGCGAAGCGGTGTTTGACTCGCGCGTGATCGTGGAATACCTGGACACGCTGTCGCCCGTGGGCAAGCTCATTCCCACGCAGGGGCGCGAGCGCGCCGAGGTGAAAACCTGGGAAGCACTGGCCGACGGCGTGCTGGACGCGGCCATTCTGGCCCGCCTGGAAGCCACTTGGCCCGGGCGCACCGAAGCCCAGCGCAGCGGCGCCTGGATCGATCGCCAGATGGGAAAAATCCACGCGTCGCTGGCCTCCATGAGCCAGGGCCTGGGTGACAAGGCGTTTTGTTCGGGCGTGCACCTGAGCCTGTCTGACGTGGCGGTGGGCTGCGCCCTGGGCTACCTCGACTTCCGCTTTCCCGCCATTGAGTGGCGCGCGCCCTACCCCAACCTCGCCAAACTCAGCGACAAGCTGGCGCTGCGCCAGAGCTTCATCGACAGCAAGCCGGACTGAGCTTCGCTTGGGCGCCCCGCTCAGCTGTTGGCGCGGCGCTTGAGCCAGCGCATCAACCTGCCCACCACGGGCAGCTTTTCATACAGCTCCTCGGCTGCGTCCCAGTAGTCGCGGTGGTCGCTGATGCGGCCGTCCGCTGCCAGTACCAGGTGCGAGCCGCCCCGGATCACCTGTTCGGTGGTGGTGTCAAAGCGCTTGAAGCGAAAGCGAAATTCCCACACCAGAAAGGCCTGCGCGCCGTCCACCACTTGCTGCGTGACCACGAAGCGCGGCTCGTGGAGGTTGTGGAACATGTGCTCAAAAATGCCGGTGATGGCGGGCACGCCCTGCACCGCGTTGAACGGGTCTTTGAAGCGAGCGTCGGGCGCGTAGAGCGTATCCATCAGCGCCAGCGACTGCGGCGACAAGGCTTCAAAAAATGCGCTGATGCGCGCCACGGCGGCCCGGGGTTCGGTGGGGTTCATCGTTGGTTCACAGGCCGGTGAAGCGGCGCACGGCCGGGAAATACAGGCGGTAGGGCAGCAGGCGAAGCAGTTTCATCCAGCGCGTGAAGCGCTTGGGGTAGTGGATGTCAAAAGCTCCGTTGGCCCAGCCGTCAACCATGGCCTGCGCGGCCTGGTCGGGCGTGATCAGGGCGGGCATGGTGAAGTCGTTTTGGGCGGTGAGCGGGGTTTGCACAAAGCCGGGGTGTACCACGCTCACGCCCACGCCCAGCGGCCCCAGGTCGAGGTAGAGGGTTTCGGCCAGGTTGGTGAGCGCGGCCTTGGTGGGGCCGTAGGCCAGGCTCTTGGGCAAGCCGCGAAAGCCGGCCACGCTGCTGATCAGGCTCACATGACCGCTGCCCCGGGCAATCAGGCTGGGCAACACGGCGTCGATCACGTGCAGGGCGCCGGTGTAGTTGATGTCCAGGTGGCGCTTCAGGTCGGCCATGTCCATGGCGGTGGCCCGCATTTCGCGGTAGTGCCCGGCGCAGTAGAGCACCAGGTCCAGCGGCCCTTGTTGCAAGATGGCCTGGGCGGTGCGGGTCACCGCCTGCGCGTCGGTCACGTCCAGGGGCCAGGCCTGGGGCGTGAGGCGGGTGCCGTCGGCTTCGGTGTGTTCGGCCACAAACGCGTCGAGCGCGCCGGCGCTGCGGGCCGACACCAGCACCTGCGCACCCCGCGCCTGCAGCGCCGTCGCCGTGGCCGCACCAATGCCGCTGGACGCGCCAATCAGCCAGACGCGTTGGCCGCGCCAGTCGGCGATGGGTGGGTTGAAGGGGCGCAGCAGATGCCAGTCACGTTGCCGCTGCGCGGGGGGGGCTTTGCGCGCGGGGCTGGGTTCAACAAAACTGCTTTGGGGTGTCATGGGTGGGGCCGGTAGGTCGAGAAAGTCGTGTCAGGTGTTCGTGGCGCCGGAGTGCGACTGCAGCCAAGGGCACCGCCGGGCTGGCTTCGCCAGACGGCCAGTGCCGCCCCCCGGGGGGGTGACGCGAAGCGGCGCGGGGGGTCATCTTTTTATGAAGGTCAGCGTGACTTCACCCAGGCGCACGCCGAACTTGCTCATGACCGCTTTGTTGAGCATGACGCGCTCGTCCATCAGGTACATCCAGTCGTCAAACGTGACGTTCCAGACGCGACCGTCCACCGGCAGGGCCAGGGTGTATCCCCAGCGAAAGGCGTTGCCACGGGTTTCGCCCAGGGCCTCGCCCACCACGTCGTCGGCGGTGCCGCTGTAGCGGCCGTCGCCCAGGTGTTTCATGCGCCAGATGCGCTTGCCGGTGGTGCCGTCCGAGTACACAAAGTCTTCATCGAACACGCCGTTGTCGCCGTCCCAGGTGCAGCGCATGACCACGGTGAAGCGCTTGACCACCTGGCCCGAGCGGTCGGTGAACACGCCGTAGGCGTCCAGCATGCCGTTGAAATAGGTGCGCAGGTCCAGGGCAGGCTTTTCGCCCGCGTATTGGGCGATCTGTGGGCCAGCGCAGCCGGCCAGGGTGGCCGCGCCAGCCAGGCCGGCGGTGAGCAAAAGGCGTCGTTGCATGGTGGGGCTTTCAGGAAACAGGGGTGTGGACGAGGTGGCTGGCGGCGGCCCGGCGTTCGGGTCGGATCACCAGCCCATACAGGGCGCCAGCGGCCAGCAGCTTGAGGGCGCAAGGCAGCAGGCAGTAGGCGATGGTGAGGGTCAGCAGGGCTTCGGGCTCGCGCGCGCCGGGGGTGTAGCCAAACCAGGCCAACAGCGGCAGCGCCAGGCCGGCGGCGAGCGCCAGGTTGAGCTTGGCGGCAAAGCTCCACCAGCCAAAGTAGGCGCCTTCGCGCTGGCCGCGCTCGCCCAGCCGGCCAATCAGGCCCGCCAGCAGGGCGCTGGGCAAAGCCAGATCGGTGCCCAGCGCGATACCAGAGAGCGCGCACACGATGAGAAACGCGGTGGTGTCGCCAGCGCCCAGCGTGGCCGCCCATATGAACACCGCCACCGACAAACCCATGCCCGCCAGCCAGGTGCGCGCCAGGCCCAGCCGGCCCACCAGCTTCACCCACAGCGGCATGGACAGCGCAGCGCACAAAAAGTAGGTGGCCAAAAACGCGGGTTCCAGGGCGGGCGACGCCTGCAAACGGTCTTGCACAAAAAACAGCACCAGCGTGGCGGGCACGGCGCTGGCGGTGCCGTTGAGCACAAAGACCGCGAGCAGCCGCAAAAAGGCGGGCTGGCGCAGCGGAGAAGGCGCTGGCACCGCACCCGGCAGTGGCGAAGCCGCCATGGCAGCCGGCACCAGCGAACGGCTCCAGGCCCAGCCGCCCAGGGCCAGCAGCACGGCAAAGGCCGACACCGTGGCGCCCAGACCCAGCGTGCCGGGCAACACCGCGGCCAGCAGCACGCCCACCAAAGCCAGCCCTTCGCGCCAGGCCACCACGCGGCTGCGTTGGGCTTCGCTGCCGCCCAGCCGCGCGCCCCAGGCCTGGTGCGCCACGCTCACCACGCTGTAGGCGGTGTAGGTGACAGCCATCACCGCGCCCGCCCAGCCCAGCAAGGCGGCCATGCCGGCGCTGCGCACAGCCGGAGGCGGAAACAGCAGGCCCCACAGGCCCAGCGCCAGCACCACGGCAGCCACCGCCGCAGCAGCCAGCACGGCGCGGGTGGAGCGGGCAAACAGGCGGTCGCACCAGCGGCCGATCCAGGGGTCGAGCACGGCGTCGATCAGGCGCGCGCCCAGCAGCACCGCGCCGAGGGCGGCCAGCGGCGCGCCAAATTCGCGGGCGTAGTGGTTGGGCAAGATCACATACAAGGGCAGCGCTACAAACGCCAGCGGCAGCCCCAGCAGGCCGTAGCCCAGGCCGTGGCGCCAGGCCCCCGGGCCAATGAAGCGCGCCGCCGGGTCTGTGGCCGCTGCGGCGGTGGGGTTCATGGTGTGCGCGGCGCCGCAGCGGCCGCCTGGATCAGCGTGGCGCGCATGGCGGGTTGCGATGTTTTGGGCGACAGCCAGATGCCAAAGAACAGGCGCGAGAAATTTTCGTCGGCCAGTTCGCCGCGCAGCCGGCCGTTCAGGTAAAAGCGCGCGCCGCTGCCGGGCACGTGCACGCCGGTGATGCGGTCGCCGCGCTGCACGTCGGGAAACAGCGTGCTCATGGCCGCCAGCCAGCGCGTGGCCTGTTCGGGCGTGATGGCAGCAATGCCGCGCATTTCGTCGATGGACCGCTCGGCGATGTCGCGCCCCTTGAAGCTGCGCAGGTAGTTGAGCTCCAGCGCAAAGCGGTGTTGCTCGTAGCGCTGGGCGTCAAAGGCGTTGCCGGCCCACAGGGTGGCGTCGTACACCTCAAAGCCCCACACGCGCAGCCGTGCGTTGCCCTGCAGCTGTTTGTCTTGCAGCGCGGCGCTCACGGTGGGCTCGGGCGTGGTGGCTTGCACCAGGGCGGGCCACCACGCGGCGGCTGTCACAGACAACAAAAACGCGGCCGCGGGGTGGACGCGACGCAGGCGCAGGGGGCGGGTGGTGGACGGCATGACAGGCTTTCGGTGGACGGGCTTTTAGCCGGGTTTGCGCAGGGTGAACTGCACCACGTCAATGTTGGCGCCGGTGAAAGCGGCTTCGCAGTAGGCCAGGTAAAACTCCCAGATGCGCAGGAAGCGCTGGTCAAAACCCAGCTGGAGCACACGCTCTTGTTCGTGCAAAAACTGCTCGCGCCACAGCTGCAGGGTGCGGGCGTAGTCGGGGCCGAACGCGAACTCGTCCACCACCTCCAGGCCGGCTTTGGCCGCCTGGGCGCGCAACTCGCTCGGGCACGGCAGGCAGCCGCCGGGGAAGATGTACTGCTGAATGAAGTCGGTGCCGGCGATATAGCGTTCAAACAGCGCGTCGTCGATCACGATGCTCTGGATGCAGGCGCGCCCGCCCGGCTTCAGCAACTTGGCCACCGACTGGAAGTAGGTGGGCCAGTATTCGCGGCCCACGGCTTCGAGCATTTCAATGGAACAGATGGCGTCAAACGGCGCGTCGGCAATGTCGCGGTAGTCCTGCAAACGCAGGTCTGCACGGCCTTGCACGCCCAGCGCTTCCATGCGCTGCTGCGCAAACGCCAGCTGTTCGGTGGACAGGGTGACGCCGGTGACGGACGCGCCGAATTCGGTGGTGGCCTTTTCGGCCAGGGCGCCCCAGCCGCAGCCAATTTCCAGCACGCGGTCGCCCGGTTGCACACCGGCCATGCGCAAGGCGCGGCGCACCTTGGCGTGTTGGGCGTCCACCATCGGCTGGTCGGGTGCTTCAAACAGGGCCGACGAATAGTTCATCGTGCCGTCGAGCCAGAGTTCGTAAAAGGCGTTGCCCAGGTCGTAGTGGGCGTGGATGTTTTTGCGGCTGTTGGCTTTGGAATTGCGGTTGAGAAGGTGGCGCACGCGGTAGGCCAGGCGGCCCAGCCACGAGCCGTAAATGGCGTCTTCCACTTCGCGCCGGTTGGCCACCATCAGGCCCAGCAGCGCGGTGAGGTTGGGCGTGTTCCAGTCGCCGGCAATGAAACTTTCGGCAAAGCCAATGTCGCCCGACTTGAGCACCGCGCGGCACATGTTCCAGTTCACCATGTGCAGGCTGGCGTGGGGGCCGTCGGTGCTGCCAAAGCGCTGCACCGAGCCGTCGGGCAGTTGCAGCGTGAGGCTGCCATGTCGCAGCCGCTGCAGCAGTTGCATGAGCGTGCGGGCGGCGGCGGGGGCGTTGCGGGGCAGGGCGAAGCCGGCGGGGTTGTCGGTGGCGGTGGTGCTGTTCATGGGCATTGAAGGGTTCAGCTGCGGCGCGTGTGCGCGGGCGTGTCGCCTGCGGTCACGAAGTCGGTTGGGGCAGCGGGCTGGCGAAAAAACGGGGTGTGCTTGAGCCACAGGCGCACGGCCTGCCAGTGGATGCGGGCGATCACGCCCAGCGTCATGGCCGGGTGCGCCCACAACGCGCGGCGTTGGGTTTGTGCGGTCAGCGGCTGCAGCACACCGCTGACGCTGGTGTTGATGAGCACCGGCTCGCCGGCGGCGTCGAAGTAGTCGATGCGGGCCACGGTGCGGTCTTGGCCGCCCTGCTGGGTGCGCATGAACACGAAACGGTAGTGGCCGCGCACGGGGCAAAACGGCGATACGTGAAACACCTTGTCGGCTGTGCAGGGCACGCCCAGGCGCGGTGCGTCCAGCAGGTAGCAGTGGCGCTCGCCAAAGGTGTTGTTCACTTCGGCCAGCACGGCGCGCAAGCTGCCGTCGGCCCGGTGGCAATACCAGAAGCTCACGGGCTTGAAGCTGTAGCCCAGCACGCGCGGGTAGGTGTGCAGCCACACCTCGCCCTGTGCGTCGGTGACGCCGTGTTGCAGCAGCAGCTGGTCAAGCCAGGCCAGGCTGTCCGGGCCGCCGTCGCCGTGGTCGCTGTCGTGAAATGCGAGCGCGGCGCGCCGGTTGCGGGACAGCGCGCCGGGGCCGTGTGCGCGCAGGCTGCGCATGGGCAGCATCAAGAAATAGGTGGGGTAGGCAAAGGCGTTGCGCTGGGGGCGGTGGCGCACGTGGCGCACCTGGCCGAAACCAATGAGGGCTGACCCGGCTTGGGTTGACCCGGCTTGGGGCGGCCTGGCGCTCAGGTCGGTGGCCCCCACGCTGGCGCCATTCCCACTCATGCAAACACCCCAGGCAAGGCGGCGCGGCGCGAGTCGGCAGGGTTGGCGGTGGTGGTGAGGCCGTGGACATCCATCAGGGCGCGGGCGGCTTGCAAGCCGGCTTTCAGGCCGTCTTCGTGGAAGCCGTAGCCCATCCAGGCGCCGGCAAAAAAGCTGTTTTGCTGGCCCTGCATGGCGGGCACGCGGGCCTGCGCCCGGATGGCGGCCAGGTCAAACACCGGGTGGGCGTAGGTGTATTCGCCCACCACTTTGGCCGGGTCGATGGGGCTTTGCGGGTTCAGCGACACCACCACCGGCTGCTGCACCGGCAGCGGCTGCAGCTGGTTCAGCAGGTAGTGCAGGCACACCTGGGCCGACTCCTGGCTGGCACTGGGCGAGCGCTCGTAGTTCCACGCGGCCCAGGCCTGTTTGTGCTGGGGCAACACGGCGGTGTCGGTGTGCAGCACGGCGTGATTGGGCTGGTAGCGGATGGCGCCGAGTACCGCGGTTTCTTCGGCAGACGCCTGGTTGCCCAGCAGCGCCAGCGCCTGGTCGCTGTGGCAGGCAAACACCACCGCGTCAAAACGTTCGACCTGGCTCTGGGTGACCACGCGCACGCCTTGCTCGTCGCGCAGCACCTGGTGTACCGGGGTGTTCAGGCGGCGGTCGGGGATGCGGGCGGTGATCTTGTCGACATACTGGCGCGCGCCGCCGGCCACGGTGTACCACTGCGGCCGGTTGGTGATCTGGATCAGGCCGTGGTTGTGGCAAAACCGCACCATGGTGGCCACGGGGAAGGCCAGCATCTGGTCGGTCGGGCAGCTCCAGATGCAGCCCATCATGGGCAGGAAATACCAGTCGCGGAACTCGTCGGAAAAGCGCTGTTCCCGCAAAAATTCGCCCAGGGTTGCAGCAGCGGGTGTTGGGTTGCAGGTCTTCACCGCGCTGCGCCAGCTTCGTGGTGATGCGGTTGAAGCGCACGATGTCGGCCAGCATGCGCCAAAAGCGCGGGTTGGTCAGGTTGCGGCGCTGGGCAAACACGGTGGACAGGCTGGAGCCGCTCCATTCCAGCGTGCCGCCGCCGGGCGCAGCGCCGGGCGCCTGCACCGAAAACGACATGTCGGACTTGGCAATCGGCACGTCCAGGGCGGCGAAAAGCGCCAGCAGGTTGGGGTAGGTGCGCTCGTTGAGCACCAGAAAGCCGGTGTCTACCCCAAACGTGGTGGGCACGCCCTGCGCGTTGGGCAGGGTCATGTCCACGGTGTGGGTGTGGCCCCCAAAGTAGTCGCCCGCTTCAAACAGGGTGATGTCGGCCAGCCCTTGCAGCGTGTGGGCGGCGGCCAGCCCGGCAATGCCAGAGCCGATGATGGCGACACGCGGTTGGCGTGGGCGGTGTGCGGAAGGCTGGGCGGCGGGTGCGTGGGGGTCTGAATACATGGGTCAGACTCCGCTGCCTTGCGGCAGTGCACGGCCGGTAGAAAAAGAAAAGCCTGCGAAGCGCCCCAAGACGAACAAGGGAGGGAGGGAGGAGGAGGAGAACCGCCTCGGGATTGCATCCAGACACACGCCTGGAAGGCTTCGCAGTGCAGAAACGGGCTGAGGGTGGGCTACTGGCGCCTGCACCCGCAAGTTGCTTGTTATGAGCGTTGGCGGTTCAAAAAAGTTCCGCTGAATGTGGGTCATGGTTCCCTCCCGACCGGTGGTTGGCGTCCGCTTGCGTGGTGTGTTCAAGTGTGGCGGGCTCAAAAAATATACTAATTGGTTTTATTGTGACTGATCGGTCACAATTTAGTCGATAGAAATCGTTCAATGTCCTTGATTAATTCAGGGTTATTGGGTTCCACCGCACTGCCAAAGCTGCGCACCGTCTGGCCATCGCGCCCGATCAGGTACTTGTGAAAATTCCACTGCGGCGTCTGGCCGGTGCGCGTGGCGAGTTGTCGGTACAGCGGGTTGGCGTCGCGGCCCACCACGTTGGTTTTGCTGAACATCGGAAATTTCACGCCAAACGTGTTCTCGCAAAAATCGGCAATGGCCTGGTTGTTGCCGGGCTCCTGGCGCCCAAAGTTGTTTGACGGGAAGCCCAGCACCACCAGCCCGCGCCCCTGGTACCGCGCGTACAGCGCTTCAAGGCCTTCGTATTGGCCGGTGAAACCACAAAAGCTGGCGGTGTTGACCACCAGCACCACCTGGCCGGCGTACTGGCAGAGCGATTGGGGTTTTTCGTCCTGCAGCCGGTCAAAGCGGTGCTGCAGCAGGGGCGCGCAGGTGGCGCTGGCACCGGCCTTGGCTGGCAGCGGCTGGGCCTGCACAGCTGGGCTCAAGCTCAAGCCAAGCGCCCACCCCAAAGCAACAGCGGCGCGCCAGGGTTGCCATCCGCGTTGTGCGGGCTTGCCATAGACAACTCGCTCGTTCATATATAAAACTCCATAATGCGGTAAACCATTGGATCATTTGTCCATGACAAGTTCAAGCCTTACCGCCGAGATACGCCACACCATTGCCGATGTCGAACGCGACACCGGGCTGTCCAAAGACACGTTGCGGGTGTGGGAGCGGCGCTATGGCTTTCCCACGCCCGAACGCGACGCGCTGGGCGAGCGCCAATACGACGACACCCAGCTGCTGCGGCTGCGCCACATTCGCCGCCTGCTCGACGCCGGCCACCGCCCAGGTGGCGTGGTGGCGTTGCCTTTGCAACAGCTGCTGCAACTGGGTACGCAAGCGAGCGACGAACGGATTCAAACCCCTGCCGCCGAACCACCAGCGGCACGCCTGGGCAAAACCCGCCCCCGAGCGGCCGCCCAGGCCGCTGAGGCCCCGCGCGGCGTGCCGGTGGATCACTGGATGCAGTTGCTGCGCCAGCACCAGGCCCACGAGCTGCGCCAGTCCATGAACCAGTACCTGCTGGCCCACGGCCTGGCTGCGCTGATCCGCGACGGCGTCACCGCCATGAACGTGCGGGTGGGCCAGTCCTGGCTGGACGGTCAACTCGCGGTGTTTGAAGAGCACCTGTACACCGAGGTGGTGCAAGCCCTGCTGCGCCACGCCATGGCCCAGGTGGCTTCGAACCAGCCGCGCCACCCACCCCGGGTGCTGCTGACCACGGTGCCCGGCGAGCCCCACGCCCTGGGCCTGCTCATGGCAGAAAGCTTCATGGTGCTGGAAGGCTGCGACACCGTGGCGCTGGGGGTGCAAACCCCCCTGCCCGACATCGTGGCCGCAGCCAGCGCTTACCGCGCCGACGTGGTGGCCCTGAGCTTCACCGCCGTGCAAAACCCGCGCGACGTGCTGGCGGCGCTGGACCGTTTGCGCGAGCGCCTGCCGCCCACGGTGGAGATCTGGGCCGGCGGGCAGTCGCCAGCGCTTTACCGCCAGCGCCGCGGCTTGGGCGCTGCGCAAGCGCCCGCCTTTTGGCCCATGGGCCAGCTCGACGACATCACCACCGGTGTGGCGCGCTGGCGCGCGGGCGCAGCCGAAATCCAGGCGCAGCCAGCGCCGGAGGCCGCATGAGCGGTTTTCGCGGCAACAAGGCCAGCCTGCCCCAGAAACCCTGCGCCGCCTGCGGCCGCCCCATGACCTGGCGCAAAATGGGCGCGCACCTGGGAGCAGGTGAAGTTTTGCAGCGACCGCTGCCGCGCCGCCGCTAAAGACCGCCCAGCATGACCCCGGCCGCTCAAAACCCGCTGCGCCGCCTGGTGCTGGTGCTGGGCGACCAGCTCTGGCTGGGCAACCCGGCACTGGCCGGCTTCGACCCGGCGCAAGATGCCGTGCTCATGATCGAAGCGCCCGGTGAAGCCACCCAGGTGTGGAGCCACAAGGCGCGCATTGCCCTGTTTTTGTCGGCCATGCGGCATTTTCGCCAAGCCCTGGCCGAGGCCGGCCTGCCCTGCCACTACCTGGCGCTGGACGACCCGGAGCTCGAAACGCTGGGCAGCCTGCCCGCACGCCTTGCGCACACGCTGAAAGCGCTCGCACCGCAAACGCTGTGGGTGTGCGAGCCGGGCGAATGGCGGCTGCAACAACACATGGAAGCCGTGGCGCAAGCCGCCGGCGTGCCCTTGCAGTGGTTGGAAGACACGCATTTTTTGTGCAGCCGCCCGCGCTTTGCGCGCTGGGCCAGCGGGCGCAAAGAGTGGCGCATGGAGTACTTTTACCGTGAGATGCGCCGCGAACACGGCGTGCTCATGGAAGGCAAAGAGCCGGTGGGCGGCCAATGGAACTTTGACGCCGACAACCGCAAAAGCTACCCCAAGGCCGGCCCGGGCTGGATTCCCGAGCCCGCCCGCTTTGAGCCCGACGCCACCACCCGCGAGGTGATCGCGCTGGTGCAGGCGCGCTTTCCCGAGCACCCTGGCGAGTTGGCGCACTTTGGCTGGCCCGTGACCGCTGCACAGGCCCAGCAAGCGCTGCAGCGCTTTGTGGACGACCGGCTCGAATGTTTCGGTGCCTTCCAGGATGCGATGTGGACCGACACGCCCTTTGGCTGGCATTCGCTGTTGTCGGTGGCGCTGAACCTGCACCTGATCGACCCGCGCGACGTGATCCGTGCGGCCGAAGCCGCGCACTTTGAGCGCGGCCTGCCGCTGGCCAGCGTGGAAGGGTTCATCCGCCAGATTCTCGGGTGGCGCGAATTCATTCGCGGCGTGTACTGGCTGGACATGCCTGGCATGAAGACCGCCAACCACTTTGACCACCAGCGCCCGCTGCCGCGCTGGTACTGGACCGGCCAGACCCACATGGCCTGCATGAAAGACGCCATCGGCCAGACCCTGAAACACGGTTACGCGCACCACATCCAGCGCCTCATGGTTACCGGCCAGTTTGCGTTGCTGGCCGAGGTGCAGCCGCAGCAGGTGGCCGACTGGTACCTGGCGGTGTATGTGGACGCGGTGGAATGGGTGGAGCTGCCCAACGTGGCCGGCATGGCGCTGTTTGCCAACGGCGGGCGTTTCACCAGCAAACCCTACGTGGCCAGCGGACAGTACATCGCCCGCATGAGCGACCACTGCCGCGGCTGCCGTTACCAGCCCGACCAGCGAACCGGCCCCAGCGCCTGCCCCATGACCACGCTGTACTGGAACTTTTTGGACCGCCATGAGACCGAACTGGCAGCCAGCCCCCGCACCGCGCTCATGGTGCGCAACCTCACCCGCCTGGCCCCCGCCGAGCGCGAAGCCCTGCGCGTGCAGGCCGCACGTACCCTTGCCAACCTCGATGGTTTGTAAGCGCTCTTTCACACCCGCCGCATAAAATCAAACGCCACCCGCTAGCCGACCGAAAGCCCGACATGCTGTACCCCGAACTCTTCAAGCAACTCGAATCCGTCCGCTGGGACATGGACAAGGACATTCCCTGGGACAAGTTCGAGGCCGGCGCGCTCACCGACGAGCAGGCCCAGACGATCAAGATGAACGCCATCACCGAGTGGGCGGCGTTGCCGGCCACCGAAATGTTTTTGCGCGACAACCGCGACGACTCCGACTTTTCGGCCTTCATGTCGATCTGGTTTTTTGAAGAGCAAAAACACTCGCTGGTGTTGATGGAATACCTGCGCCGCTTCCGGCCCGAACTCGTACCGACCGAGCAGGAACTGCACGACATCCGCTTTGAATTTGACCCCGCCCCGCCACTGGAAACGCTGATGCTGCATTTCTGCGGCGAGATCCGTTTGAACCACTGGTACCGCCGCGCCAGCGAATGGCACACCGAGCCGGTGATCAAACAGATTTACGCCACCCTGAGCCAGGACGAAGCCCGCCACGGGGGTGCTTACCTGCGTTACATGAAGCGCGCCATTGGCAAGTTTGGTAACGACGCCAAGGTGGCGTTTGCCAAAGTGGGTGTGCTCATGGCCAGCGCCCGGCGCACCGCGCAGGCCCTGCATCCGACCAACCTGCACGTGAACAAGGCCATGTTCCCGAATGACACCATCCAGAGCAAGCTGCCCAACCCCGAGTGGCTGGAGCACTGGTTGGACAAGCAGATCGACTTTGACGCCGTGTGGGAAACCCGGGTGGTCGACCGCATCTTGCACAACATGAGCTTGCTGATGGAACAGCCCTTCAAGACCGTGCAGGAACTCAACCGTTTTCGCAAGTCGCTGGCAGCGCCCGCTGCCGCCGAGCCCGTGCCGACCTGAGCGGCTTGAAGGCCCAAAAAAATGCCCGCTGCTGCGGGCATTTTTGATAGTGAACGGGTTCAGCGCAACGTGGCCAGGGAGCTGTCCGCCGTGGTGCCCATGGGCTGGCTGCGGTCGCGCCGGCCCAGCGCCAGCCCGAGCACGGCACCCCAGAAGGCGCCGGCCAGGTGGGCGGCTTGGACCACCGACATGTCGTTGCCCGCGTTCCACACCACCGGATAAGACCAGCCGCTTTCCAGCGCCAGTTTGGCCAGCAGGCCCAGCGCCAGCAGGCCGCCCCAGCGGCGCGCCTTGGGCACGGCGATGCGCTTCAGGATCAGCTGCACCGCCAGCACCATGGCGCCCGCGTGCAGCAGGCCCGACAGACCCACGGCATAACCAATTTGCGGCCACAGCAGCAGCGAGAGCTGCGTCAGCGGCCAGGCCAGCAGCCAGGCCAGCGCGCAGGCCAAGGTAGGGCGAATCGTCCAGGCAAACGCAGCCAGCGCGCCCAGGGCCACCTGGTTGCCAATCAGGTGCGGCGTGTTCATGTGCACCCAGGGGCTGGTCCACAGGGTCCAGGGTTGTTGCAACCAGCCGTCGGCGCGCCAGGTGAGCGCGTCCACCGCCCGGTCGCCGGCCCACCACATCAGCATGCTGGCCACGCCATGCAGCGCGCACAGCGCCAGCCAGGTGCGCGAAGCCTGGTTCATGCGCTGGCTGCAGGGGCCACTGGCTGGCCGAGCACGTGTTGCCACAGCGCGCGCACCGCCGCCGCTTCTTCCGTGACCAGCGCTGTTTCCACCTGGGTGGGCGCTTCGTCGAGCCGGGCGCGGTGCTGTATCTGGCGCAGCGTGCGGTAAGCGTTGGCGGCCGCAGCGCCCATGCCGGCCCGCAGCAGGCCGACGCGTTCGGCGCGTTCCAGCAGGTTGATGTTGCCGGTGTTGGCGCGCAGTTCGGGGTGCGTTTGCGACTGCGACAGCACCAGGTACTGCACCACAAACTCCACGTCCACCATGCCGCCCACGCTGTGCTTGACGTCAAACTGCGAGCCGCGCACGGGGTGTGCAGCGCGCACTTTTTCGCGCATGGCCACGATCTCGGCCGCCAGTGCCACCGGGTCGCGCTCGGCCGTGATGACGGCTTCGCGCACGGCGTCGAAGCGGGTCGCCAGGTCCAGGTTGCCCATGACGAAGCGTGCCCGCGTCATGGCCTGGTGTTCCCAGGTCCAGGCGGTGTTGCTGCCGCGGCGTTCCTGGTAGTTGGCGTAGGCGGTGAAGCTGGTGACGAGCAGGCCCGAGTTGCCGTTGGGCCGCAGCGCGGTGTCGATCTCAAACAGATCACCTTCGCCGGTTTTCACCGTCATCCAGTTGATCATCTTGCGCACAAACGCGGCGTAGATTTCCGACGCGTTTTCGTGCTCGTCTTCGTACACGAACACGATGTCCAGGTCGCTGCCGTAGCCCAGCTCTTTGCCGCCGAGCTTGCCGTAGCCAATGATGGCAAACGCGGGTTCTTCGCGGTGGCGGTTTTTCAGCCTCGCCCAGCACCACCGGGCGGTGGTGCGCAGCACGGCGTCGGCCAGGGCCGACAGGTCGTCGGCCACCTGTTCCACGCTGAGCACCTGCTCCAGGTCGCGCGCCAGCGTGCGGAACACCTCGGCGTGGTGGGCCCGGCGCAAGATGTTCAGCAGTTCCTCTTCGTCGTCCTCGCCGGTGGACTGCAGCGCCGCACGGCGGGCTTCCAGCTCGGCTTCAAATTGCACCGGGTCGAAGCGGTCGGTCAGCAGTTGCTGGCTGGCCAGTTCATCGATCACACCGGGGTGCTGGAGCAGGTACCGCGCGGGCCACTTGGCCGCGCCCAGCAGGCGCAGCAGGCGCTCGTGCACCGACGGCCGTTCTTGCAGCAGCGCCAGGTAACTCTCGCGGCGCAGCAGGGGCTCGATCCATTCGGCCATGCGCAGCGCGGCCGTTTCGCTCACCCGGCCTTCGTCCAGCCAGGCGCCGGTGCGCTGCACCAGCCGCACCAGGCGGGCGCGCGCGTCTTCACGCAGAGCCAGCACCCGGGGGTGTTCTGTCCAGTCGCGCACCTTGGCGGCAAAGGCTTCAGGCAGTTGCGACAGCACGCCTTGCAGGTCGTCGGGCGCCCGGCCGTTGCCGTTTTTGCCGTTGCAGCCCTTGCCGTTGCAGCCGCCGTTGCTCGGGCCGCCCAGCAGGGTGTCAAATTCCTGGGCCACCACCTCGCGGTGACCGTCCAAGGCGTGCAGAAACGCGCACACATTGGCGCAGCCCATGCTGGCTGCGATCCAGTTCAGGTCGTCGTCCCGCGTGGGCATGACGTGGGTTTGCTGGTCGTCCAGGTACTGAATGCGGTGCTCCACCCGGCGCAGAAAATCGTAGGCCTCGGCCAACGCGTCGGCGGTGGCCTGGGGCATCAGGCTGGCGCGGCACAGGCGGGTCAAGGCGTCGAGCGTGGGGCGGGTGCGCAGCTCGGGGAACTGCCCACCGCGCACCACCTGCAACAGCTGCACGGTGAATTCAATTTCACGGATGCCGCCACGCGAGAGCTTCACGTCGTTGGCGCGGCCCGGGTTGCCGGCAGCGCGTTTGGCCGCGTGTTCGCGGATCTGGCGGTGCAAGGTGCGCAGCGCGTCGAACACGTTGTAGTCGAGGTACTTGCGAAACACGAACGGCAGCACCGCGCTGCGCAGCGCGCTGGCGCTTTTGTCTTGCACGCAGGCGGCGGGCGCAATCACCCGGCTTTTGAGCCAGGCAAAGCGCTCCCACTCGCGCCCCTGCACCAGGAAATACTCTTCCAGCGCACCCAGCGACACCGCGCTGGGCCCGGAATTGCCGTTGGGCCGCAGCGCCAGGTCGACCCGGAACACGTTGCCATGCTCGGTGGTTTCGCCCACGGTGTTGTATATGTGTTTGACGGCTTTGCCGAAATACTCGTGGTTGCTGATTTTGTTGCGGCCCTGCGCGTTGCCTGCGGTCTCGCCGTCGGCGTCGTACACGTAGATCAGGTCAATGTCGCTGGACACATTGAGTTCGCGCGCACCGAGCTTGCCCATGCCGATCACCCACAGCTGGGCCCGCGCGCTCGCTTTGGGCTGGGCCGTTGCCGCTGCGTCGACTGCGGTGCCGTTTTCGCCACCGCGCAGGCGCACCGGCAAGGGTTCCGGCGCGTCGGCCAGCGGCGCGCCGTACAGGTCGTCCAGCTCGGCAAAAGCGAGGGTGCAGGCGGCGTCCAGCGCCAGTTCGGCCAGTTCGGTCACCGCGCGGGTAACGGTGGCCAGCGGGGCGCCTTGCTCGCAGTCCAGCACCACCAGCCGCTCCAGCACCAGCTGGCGCAGCACGCGCAGCGCGGCCGGCAGGGGCAGCCCGCGTTCGCGCAACTGCGCCAGGCACACCTGCATGCTGGCGTGCACCGGTTCGCCCGGCGGCAGGCAGTCGAGCTCTTGGGGGTAGCGCCGCCGCACGCGCTGCACGAAGCGCGAATAGTCGGCCTGGCGGTCAGCGGCGGTGAGCGGCGGGCACGGATTGGACGGGGGATTCACATGTGGTGACAAAGCGGCATCGTGGAGCGCGGAACCTGGGGTGTGGCTGGCCGTCATAATTTGCATTGGACATGAATCAAACCCCGGCGCCTATCGCATCAGCCACGCGAACCCTTAAAACACTTGCTGCCGTGACGCGGCTGCTGCTGTGGGTGGTTTTGGCCGCTTGGGGGCTGTTTGCACTGACCTGGGGGACATTGCACTTATTGATTGTGCCCCGAATCGGCGAGTGGCGCCCCGAGCTCGAACGCTGGGCCAGCGCGGCGGTGGGGGTTCCGGTGCAGGTGGGTGAGATCCGGGCCGAGCCCCGGGGCGCGGCCCAGGGCTTGCTGCCGGCCTTCATGCCCAGCTTCGAATTGCGTGGTGTGCAGCTCTTGGACCCGCAGGGGCGACCGGCGCTGCAGCTGCCGCTGGTGCGGGCATCGGTCTCGGTGGGGTCGCTTTGGCGGCTCGGGTTTGAACAGATCGTGATCGACCAGCCGGTGCTGGACGTGCGGCGCACCGCACAAGGGCGGATCGAGGTGGCGGGCCTGGACCTGTCCGGCCCGGGCGAAGCCGACAGCGCTGGCGCCGACTGGTTTTTTTCGCAGGACGAGTTCGTCATTCAGGGCGGCACCGTGCGCTGGACCGACGACCTGCGCGGCCAGCCAACGCTGGCGCTGGACGCCCTCAACCTGGTGATGCGCAACACCGCACGCACGCACCACATGCGGCTGGACGCGACGCCACCACCCGAATGGGGCGAGCGCTTCAGCCTGCGGGCCCGCCTGCGCGAACCGCTGCTGAGCCTGGGGCGCCACCGCGCGCCCGGACAAGCGCCCTGGCACCGCTGGGACGGTGAGCTGTACGCCGACTTTGAGCGGGTGGACGTGGCACAGCTGCGTGCCTACGTGGACTTGTCCAACTGGGGCGTTGAGGTGCGCTCTGGCCACGGTGCGTTGCGCGCCTGGGCCGACGTGGCGCGCGGGCAGATCGCCGGCACCACCGCCGACCTGGCTTTGCAGGGTGTGGCGGTGCAGCTGGGGCCGCAGCTGCCCGACCTGGTGCTGGATACCCTGGAAGGGCGGCTGGCCGCGCAATGGGACGACCGGGGCTTTGGCCTCACCACGCACAACCTGCGCTTTCGCACCGGCGAGGGGGCGGAGTGGCCCGGTGGTGTGGTGTACCTGAAGCACACCACCGGCGAGGGCCAGCGCCCGGCCACCCTGGCGCTGACGGCCGACCAGCTCGACCTGGCCGCGTTGACCGCCATCGCCACCCGCCTGCCGCTGACCACCGCCACCCACAGCCTGCTGGCCACGCTGCAGCCAGCGGGCCGGGTCGAGGGCTTGTCGGCCAGCTGGCAGGGCGCCAAGCCGTCCCCTTCGGCGCCCGATGCGCCCACACCCGACTGGCGCGGCGGCGATTACCAGGCCAAAGGCCGCATCGTGGGACTGGCGCTGACGGGCGAGCCCAGCGGCCGGTTGTCGGCTTCGGGCTTGTACCCGCTGCCCGGGCGGCCCGGTATTGCCGGCGCCACGGTGGACTTCGATCTGACGCGTGACGGGGGGCGCGCCAAACTGGTCATCGACAACGGTGCCATCGACCTGCCCGGCGTGTTTGACGAGGCCCGCTTGCCGCTCACCCGCCTGGACGCCGACGCGTCCTGGCGCATCGAGGGCGAGCGCATTGAGGTGGATGTGAAGGCGGCGCGCCTGGCCAACGCCGACGCCGAGGGCACAGCGCAGCTGCGCTGGCACACCAGCGATGCCTCGCGCAGCGCATCGGGCTCGCGGTTTCCTGGCGTGCTGGACTTGACCGCCACGCTCAGCCGCGCCGACGCCACGCGCGTGCACCGCTACCTGCCACTCACCATTGGCACGCAGGCCCGGCGCTACGTGCGCGAGGCCGTGCGCGGCGGCTCGGCCAGCCGCGTGGACTTCCAACTGCAGGGCGACATCTACGACATGCCGTTTGACGCGCCCGGCGCCACCGGCGTGTTTCGCATTGGCGCCCAGCTGCAGGGGCTGGACTTCAACTATGTGCCCACTTATCTGCAAACGCCCGACGACGTGGCCTGGCCGGGCCTGCGCGGCGTGGCCGGCGAGCTGGTGCTGGACCGCACCGCGCTCAAGCTCTCCGGCTTGCAAGGCGGGCTGGAAGCGGCGCCCAATGTGCGCTTGAGCCAGGCCGACATCCGCATCGATGATCTGGCCCAGACCTCCACCCTGGTGGTGAGCGCCCGCGCGCAAGGCCCGGCCGGCGAGGTGTTGGGCTTTGTGCGCAACAGCCCGCTCAACGCCATGACCGGCGAGGCCCTGGCCCGTGCGCGCATGGGTGGCCCGGCCAACGTGCAGTTTCAGCTCAACCTGCCTTTCTTTGACATGCCCGCCACCGCCGTGGCCGGCACGGTGCAGTTTGTCGGCAACGACGTGCAGATCAGCCCCGACTCGCCCCTGCTCGGGCGCGCCACCGGCACCCTGCAGTTCAGCGAAAAAGGCTTCAGCGTGGCGGCGGCCCAGGCCCGGCTGTATGGCGGCGAGATACGTTTTGAAGGCGGCATGCGGCCCGACGCCAGCGGCCCGCCGCGCATCCAGTTTCGCGGCCAGGGCATGGCCAGTGCCGACGGCTTGCGGGACGCTGGTCTGGGCTTTGTCTCGCGCCTGTTTCAAAACGCCCGGGGCAGCGCCGCCTACACCGCCCAGCTGGGTTTTCGCGCGGGCGTGCCCGAGTTGCTGGTCAACAGCAACCTGCAGGGTATGGCGATCAACCTGCCTGCGCCGCTGAACAAAGCCACAGACGCCAGCTTGCCGCTGCGCTTTGAATCCAGCGTGCTGTCGGTGGTGAGCGGTGTGGCGCAGACCGACCGGCTGGCGGTGCAGCTCGGCGCTCCGCTGAGCCCGCTGGCCAGCTTGCAATACGAACGCGACATCCGTGGTGACGAGCCGCAGGTGTTGCGTGGCAGCGTGGCCGTGGGGCTGGGCGGCAACGAGGCGGCACCGCTGCCCTCAGACGGCGTGCTGGGCAACATCCGGCTGGACCAGCTCAACCTGGACGCCTGGGAGCGCGCGTTTGCTTCAGCCACCGGGGTTGATGTGCGCAGCGCGGCGCCCGCGCCGCGCGCCGAGGCCGCCGCCCCGAACGCCAGCCTGGGCTACCTGCCCACCACGCTGGCGGTACGCGCCGACCGCCTCACCGTGGCGGGCCGTGTGTTCAACGGGGTGGTGCTCGGTGGCGCACGCGAGGGCACGCAGTGGCGCGCCAACGTCGACGCCGACGAACTCAACGGCTACGTGGCCTACCGCCAGCCGGGCGCGGGCACGGCCGGCAGTGTGTTTGCGCGCCTGGCGCGCCTGAGCCTGGCGCCCACGGTGGCGACCGAGGTGGAGCAACTGCTGCAGCAACCCGCCAGTGTGCCCGCGCTGGACATTGCGGTGGACGAACTGCGGGTGGCCAACCGCAGCTTGGGCCGGGTCGAAATCGAAGCCGTCAACCGAGGTGGCACGGCGCGCAACAGCGAATGGCGTCTGACCAAGCTCAAGCTCGGCCTGCCCGAAGCCCGGCTCAGCGCCACCGGCAACTGGGCCGCGCAGGAAACGCCCAACGGCTCGGGCACCGCCACGCAGCGGCGCACCGCCCTGGATTTCCAGCTCGACATCGACGACTCGGGGCGGCTCTTGTCGCGTTTTGGTCGCGAAGGCGTGGTGCGCGGTGGCAAGGGCCGCATGGAGGGCAGCGTGGGCTGGCTGGGCTCGCCCCTGGCGCTGGACTACCCCAGTCTCACCGGCCAGTTGAAGGTCGACATTGAGCGTGGCCAGTTCCTCAAAGTGGACCCCGGGGCCGCCAAGCTGCTCGGCGTGCTGAGCCTGCAGGCGCTGCCGCGGCGCCTGGTACTCGACTTTCGCGATGTGTTTTCCGAGGGTTTTGCGTTCGATTTCGTGCGCGGCGATGCGCGCATTGAGCAGGGTGTACTGCTCACCAACAACCTGCAAATGAAGGGCGTCAACGCCGCCGTACTCATGGAAGGCAGCGCCGACCTGGCGCGTGAGCAACAAGACCTGAAGGTGGTGGTGGTGCCCGAAATCAACGCCGGCACCGCGTCGCTGATTGCGACCGCCATCAACCCCGCCGTGGGGCTGGGCACGTTTCTGGCGCAGTTTCTGTTGCGCCAGCCGCTGCAAAGCGCGGCCACACAAGAATTTCACATCACTGGCGGCTGGGCCGACCCGCAGGTCGAAAAAATACAGCGCCAGCCGCCCAACCCCGCTGCATCGACCGCCCCAGCGCTACAGTAAGCAGCCATCCCACCGGGTGTCCCGGAGCGATTGCCCACACCCCACCACAAGGAGCCGCCATGAAAGTCGCCGCCATTCAAATGGTCTCGGGCATCAGCCTGGACGCCAACCTCAGCGAGGCCCTGCGCCTGCTGCGCCAGGCCGCCAGCGCCGGGGCCGAGCTGGCCGTGCTGCCCGAATATTTCTGCTTCATGGGCCACAAGGACGAAGACAAGCTGCTGCTGGCCGAAACGCCCGGCCTGGGCACTGTGCAAGACTTTCTGTCCGACGCCGCGCGCGACCTGAAGCTCTGGATCGTGGGTGGCACCCTGCCCATGGCCACCGACGATCCGCTGCACGCGGCCAACGCCTCGCTGGCCTACAGCCCGCGGGGTGAAAACGCCAGCCGCTACGACAAGATCCACCTGTTCCGCTTTGACAACGGCCGCGAAAGCTACGACGAAGCCAACGTGTTGCGGGCGGGCGAAACGCCCACCGTGTTTGACTGCAAAAGCCGCAGCGGCGAGCGCTGGCGCGTGGGGCAGAGCGTGTGCTACGACCTGCGTTTTGGCGAGCTGTACCGTGCGCTGGCCGCCGACCTGCTGCTGGTGCCATCGGCCTTCACCCACACCACCGGCCAGGCCCACTGGGAGGTGCTGCTGCGCGCTCGCGCCATTGAAAACCAGGCCTACGTGATCGCCAGTGCGCAGGGCGGTCTGCACGAAAACGGCCGCCGCACCTGGGGCCACAGCATGGTGATCGACCCCTGGGGCGAGGTGATGGCGATGCAGGCCGAAGGCCCGGGTGTGGTGCTGGCCGATATCGACATGGCACGTCTGCAGGACGTGCGCAAGCAGCTACCGGCGTTGCAGCACCGGAGGTTGTGACCTTGGTAAACCCCTTGCGCCGCACCCTTGGGCGCGTCACCCCCCGCGGGGCAGCGCCACTGGCTGCCCTGTGGCCACGCCACGCGGTTGCATGACTTCCGTGGTGGTGACCAAGGCGCCTGGCCGCTCCAGCCTGCGCTCGCGCCGCTGGCTCCTCTGGGGTGCGCTCATGGCGCTGGTGCTGGTGCTGCTGGGTGTGCTGGTGTTTCTGGCAGCCGAATACGAAGAGGGCCGCGACCAGGCCGCGCTGGAACGCGATGCGACCCAAGTGGCCAACGACATCCGCGGTGAGCTGATTCGCAACGTGCAGACCTTGCAGTCGCTGCACAGCGTGGCCCCCACCGCCGATTCATGGACCGCCCCGGCAGCCGACCTGCTGACGGCCCACCGCGAGATGGTGCGGCTGGAGTGGCGCAGCAACACCCATGCGCTGCTGGCACACCGCGACACGCCCTACCTCGCCAGCCTGTCGGGTTATCTGAACCGCGATCAGGCCTTGCCCGATGTGCGTCAGGCCTGTGAAAACGCGCGGCGCCTCTCCGGGCCTGCGTTCTCGCCCAGCTACTTCTGGCCCTTGAGCGGTGGCCAGGGGCTGGAACTGATGGAAATGTGCCTGCCGGTGGTGCGCGCTGGTCTGCCCAACGGGTTTTTGGTGGTCACTTACACCCTGCCCGGCCTGCTCACGGAGCTGACGAACAAAGCCATGTTGCAAGGCCGAGGTCTGGCCTTTACCGAGCCCGACGGCACCCGCCTGGCGCTGCACAGCACCGTGGCCAGCAGCCGCCGCGTGCTCCATGCCAGCATCTTGCTGGACCTGCCCGGCCACACCCTCATGCTGCGCATGGAAAGCCCGCGCCGGGCGGTGGGCCTGTTTCCCAACGTGCTGACCGCGGTGGTGGGCGCCTTGTCGCTGGCGCTGCTGGCGGTGCTGGCCTTGCTGGGGCGCGACATGCGAAGGCGCCAGCGCGCCGAGCTGGACGTGGCCGACGCTCTGGCCTTTCGCAAGGCGATGGAGAACTCCCTGGTCACGGGCTTGCGCGCACGTGGCATGGACGGGCGGATCACCTACGTGAACCCGGCTTTTTGCCAAATGGTGGGCTACAGCGCCGAGCAACTCATTGGCACCGGCTTGCCGGCTCCCTGGTGGCCCCCCGAGCTGGTGGACGAATACCAGCAGCGCCTGGCGGTGCGCCTGGCCGGGCAGACGCTGCCCCGCGAAGGCTATGAGTCGGTGTTCCAGCGCAGCGACGGCACCCGGTTTCCGGTGCTCATCATCGAAGCCCCGCTGATCGACGCGCAGGGCGTGCAGACCGGCTACATGAGCGCCATTCTCGACCTCACCGAGCAGCGCCGGGTGGAAGACATCAACCGCGCTTCGCAAGACCGCCTGCAGGCCACCGCACGCCTGGCCACGGTGGGCGAAATGGCCTCGCTGCTGAGCCACGAGCTCAACCAGCCGCTGGCGGCCATTGCCAGCTACGCCACGGGCACGCTCAACCTGCTGGAAGACACCACCCAGGCAGCCCCCCAGGCCGACCTGCAGTTGGCCATGCGCCGCATCAGCGAGCAAGCCGAGCGCGCCGGCCGTGTCATCAAGAGCGTGGCCGACTTCGTGCGCCGGCGCGAGCAGGTGCGCGAGGCGGTGGCACCGCAAAGCCTGATTGATGCCATTGCGCCGTTGCTCGGTCTGCAGGCCAAAAAACAGGGCATTCGCGTGCAGATCGAGGTGGCCCCGGGTGTGCCGCCGGTGTTGTGCGACCGCACCATGGTCGAGCAGGTGCTGCTGAACCTGGCGCGCAACGGCATGCAGGCCATGCCCGACGGCGATCCGCCGGCCCGCTCTGCCGAACGCCTGCTCACGTTGTCGGTGCGCCAGTCGCGTTTGCAATCGGGCGTGTTGGTGGGAGGGCTGGCCCAGAAGTCCTGGGTCGAATTCGCCGTCACCGACCGGGGGCATGGCCTGAGCGCCGAGGTGCAGGCCAGGCTGTTCACGCCGTTTTTCACCACCAAGGCCGAAGGCATGGGGCTGGGCCTGAGCCTGTGCCGCACCGTGATTGAGCAGCACGGCGGCGCGCTCACCCACGAGCCGTTCGTGCCGCGGGGGACGGTGTTCAGGTTCACGCTGCCGGCGGCCTGAGCCTGCAACGGCCCCGCGGGTTCTTGTCCCCTCAGGGCGCCGTGCGGGGGCTGGCTTCAGCCGCTTTTTCGGTCGGCGGCCAAGGCATCTCACTGGCTTTGAGCGGCGTGCCGATGGGGCTGGAGGCCAGGCCTTTTTGTACCGCGGCCAGGTCCTGGGCGTTGGGGTACTGATCCATCAGCAGGTAGTCAAACACCCGGCGTGCAATGGGGGCTGCGTGTGCCGAACCAAAGCCCGCGTTTTCCACCACCACCGCCAAGGCCACGCGGGGCTGTTCCATGGGCGCGAACGCCACGTAGAGCGAGTGGTCGCGCTGGTGTTCTTCGAGCTTGCTGGCGTCGTAACGGTCTTTCTGGCCGATGGTCACCGCCTGGGCGGTGCCGGTTTTGCCACCGCTTTCGTAGCCCGCGCCAGCAAAGACGCGGGCCGAGGTGCCTTCGGTGGTCACGCCTTGCATGGCACGCAACACCGTTTGCACGTGCTCGGGCTTGTAGCCCAGGTTCGTGGCCACAGGCACCTTGGGTAGGCTGCGCTCGCGCGTCACCACGTCCTCGGTGGCCAGGGTGAGGTGCGGTGTGTATTTCACGCCACCGTTGGCCAGTGTGGCCATGGCGTGGGCCACTTGCAGCATGGTGAAGTTGTTGTAGCCCTGGCCAATGCCCAGCGAAATGGTTTCACCGGCGTACCAGCGCTTTTGCTCGGGCCGTTTGTAGTTGTTGCGCTTCCATTCCTGGCTGGGCAACACGCCGCGCACCTCACCGCGCAGGTCAATGCCAGTGATCTGCCCAAAACCCAGCGGCTTCATGAAGTCGTGCATCATGTCCACGCCCATTTCGCTGGCCAGCGAGTAGTAGTAGGTGTTGCTCGACTTGACGATGCTGCGGTGCATGTCCACGGCACCCAATCCGCCGTCGCCGTGGCTGCGAAAGCGGTGGTTGCCAAACATCCAGAAGCCGGGGTCGTTGATTGTGGTGCCCGCGCTGCGGGTACCGGTTTCCAGCGCCGCCAGGGACATGAACGGTTTGTAGGTCGAGCCCGGCGGGTAGGTGCCGCGCAGTGCCCGGTTCAACAGCGGTTTGTCCAGCGACTCGTTGAGCGCGCGCCAGTTTTCCACGTCGATGCCTTCGACGAACAGGTTCGGGTCAAAGGTGGGTTTGCTGACAAAGGCCAGCACCTCGCCGTTGCGCGGGTCAATGGCCACCAGCGCGCCGCGGCGCTCGCCAAACATGTCTTCCACCAGCTTCTGCAGCTGAATGTCGATGGCCAGCACCACCGTGTTGCCCGGGGTGGCCGGCGTGTTGGCCAGCGAGCGCACCGCGCGCCCGCCCGCCGACGTTTCCACCCGCTCAAAACCCGTGATGCCGTGCAGCTCGCGTTCGTAGCTTTGCTCGGCGCCAAGCTTGCCGATGTATTCGGTGCCCCGGTAGTTGGCCTGCTCTTCTTCGGGCCACTCTTCGATGCTGGTTTTTTCCCGCTGGTTGATGCGGCCGATGTAGCCGATGACGTGGCTGGCCACTTCGCCATGCGGGTACTGGCGGATCAACCGTGCCCGCACATCCACACCCGGAAAACGGTAGCGCTGCGCCGTGAAGCGCGCCACCTCTTCGTCGCTCAGGCGGGTACGCAGCGGCAGCGAGTCGAAACGGTGCGATTCTTCCAGCAGTTTGCGAAAGCGGCGCTTGTCGCGCGGCTGCACGTCGACGATGTCGCCCAAGGCTTCGATGGTGGCGTCCAGGTCGGACACCTTGGAGGGCGTGATCTCCAGGGTGTAGGCAGAATAGTTGGTGGCCAGCACACGGCCATGGCGATCCAGAATCTGGCCCCGGTTGGGCACCACCGGCAACACCGCCGTGCGGTTGCTCTCGGCTTGGGCCAGCAGGTCGTCGTGCCGCATCACCTGCAGGTACACCATGCGCGCTGCGATCAGGCCAAACGCCAGCAACACGGCCAGCCCCGCGACCACCACCCGGGTGCGGAACTGCGCCAGATCGGCTTCGACGTTACGCAGCTCGGTCATGCTCACAAAGGTCTGTTGTCGTCGGGGTTGGGCGCACGGCGCTGGGGCGCCAGCAGCAGCACGCTGGCCACCGGCCAGAGCAAGGCTTCAATGAATGGCGCCAGAAAGAACAACGCGCCTGGGAACGTACCACCCGAGGCCATGCGCACCAGCAATTCGAGCAGATGCACCCCCAGGAACAGCGGAAATAGCTGCACCGCCTGCGTGGGCACCGCAAACCAGAGCAGGCGCCGGTGCATGAACACGGCAAAGTAGCCCAGCACGGTATAGGCCAGCGCGTGCTGGCCCAGCAGTGCGCCCTGCTGCACGTCCATGGCCAGGCCAAAGGCAAAAGCCACGCCCACGCCAATGCGCAGCGGCTGGTGCACGCTCCAGAACACCAGCACCACGGCGAGCAGGTCGGGCACCCAGGCCGCACGCCCCCACAGACCCATGTTCAGCGTCATGTTGACCAGCAACGCGCCGATCAGGGTGAAACAGATGAAGAACGGGTTGGCGGGCAGCAGCAACTGCTGGCCGGGTCGCATGATCATGGCGCGCTCCGGGGGGCGGTTGCAGCGGTACCCGGCGCATTGCGCTGCGACATGGGTCCGCTCGCTGGCGGGCGCGAAGGCGGCAGGCTCGGGCCCACGGGTGCCAGCACCAGCACATGCAATGCACCTTGTACCCGAGCCAACGGCTCGCAGCCAATGCGGGTGAAGGACGATTCGGCACGCCGCTCAACCAATGTGACCCGCGCTACCGGCAAGCCCGGCGGGTACACCCCGTCGACGCCGCTGGTGGTCAGCAAGTCGCCTTCAACGATGTCGGCATTGGCCAGTGTGTAGCGCAGCTCCAGCCCGTCGCCGTGGGTCGAGGGCTGGCCATAGGCCACATTGCGCACACCGGTGCGGGTGTTGAGCACAGGAATGGCCTGGTCTCGGTCCACCAGCAAAGTCACTTCAGACACCAGGGGGTACACCCGGGTAACCTGGCCAAGCACGCCGCTTTCATCGATCACCGGGGAGCCTGGCTCGATGCCGTGGGTTTGTCCGCGGTCGATCACCACCTTGCGCGAAAACGGATCGGCCGCGTCGTACAGCACCTGTGCGCCGGTGGCTGGTGTGGTGATGCGCGCTCGCATGGCCAGCAGTTCGCGCAGGCGCTGGTTTTCCAGGTTGAGCTGTTCCAGCTGCAGCGACTGCCCAGCCTGGGTGGCCAGGCGTTGCAGTGCTTCGCCCTCGCTGCGCTGCGCCTGATGCAATGAGGTGAAGTAGCTTCCGGCCTGGCCCACCGCCTGCACCGGTTGCAGCACCAGCCATTGCACCGGGTAGAGCACCGTGGCCATGGCCGAGCGCACGGGCACGGTGAGTTTGAAACGCACGTCGGCCACCATCAGAAACAGCGCGAGCGCGCTGAACACCACCAGTTTGGACAGCGCGGATGGCCCCTGTTTGAAAAACGGTGGCGGGGTGCGGTCCAGGGTGCCCAGTGGCATGGAGGGTCGGTGGGGGCTGGATCTGTGCCGGCGGACGGCGCGGGCTTATTCGCTGGTGAAAATGGTGCCCAGGCGCTCCATGCGCTCCAGCGCCATGCCACAGCCACGCACCACACAGGTCAGCGGCTCTTCGGCCACCAGCACCGGCAGGCCGGTTTCTTCGGCCAGCAGGCGGTCCAGGTCGCGCAGCAGCGCGCCGCCACCGGTCAGCATCATGCCGCGCTCGGCAATGTCGGCACCCAGCTCAGGTGGCGTGTGCTCCAGCGCCATTTTCACGGCCGACACGATGTTGTTCAGCGGGTCGGTCAGGGCTTCGAGGATTTCGTTGCTGGAAATGGTGAAGCTGCGCGGCACGCCCTCAGACAGGTTGCGGCCCTTGACTTCCATTTCCTTGACTTCGCTGCCCGGAAAGGCCGAGCCAATGTGCTTCTTGATGGCTTCTGCCGTGGGCTCGCCAATCAGCATGCCGTAGTTGCGGCGGATGTAAGCAATGATGGCGTCGTCAAAGCGGTCACCGCCCACGCGCACGCTGCCCTTGTAGACCATGCCGCCCAGCGAGATCACGCCGACTTCGGTCGTGCCGCCACCAATGTCCACCACCATGGAGCCCGAAGCGTCCGACACCGGCAAACCAGCGCCGATGGCTGCGGCCATGGGTTCTTCGATCAGGTACACCTCGGAAGCACCGGCGCCCAGAGCCGACTCGCGGATGGCGCGGCGCTCAACCTGGGTGGAACCGCAGGGCACGCAAATGATGATGCGCGGGCTCGGCTTGAACATCGAGCGCGGGTGCACCATCTTGATGAACTGCTTGAGCATCTGCTCTGTCACGGTGAAGTCGGCGATCACGCCGTCTTTCATGGGGCGGATGGCTTCGATGTTGCCGGGCACCTTGCCCAGCATGGCCTTGGCTTCTTTGCCCACGGCCTGAATGGTTTTTTTGCCCTGCGGGCCGCCTTCGTGGCGGATGGACACCACCGAGGGCTCGTCCAGGACGATGCCTTTGCCGCGAACGTAGATCAGGGTGTTGGCGGTGCCAAGGTCAATGGCCAGGTCGGTCGAAAACTGCCGACGAAACGCTTCAAACATGGTGCAAAAGTCCTGTGGGGCATGGGCACGGCTTCGCGTGCTCATCGCCGGGTGTGGGTTTGGCTTGTGGGCCGAAAGGTGAGGCTAAGTGTTTGATTCGAGGGCAAAAAGCGTCGCAAGACGGGTATTGCCGCTAAACCTTGGATAATACCGTATCCCCTGTGCATAACTGCGCGCATTGCGGGGCAAATTCTTCTCTTTACAACCCGTTGCAGGGGCGTTTTTCACGCCCTGGGTTGTTTCTTTTGTATTACACCGCAACCGAGTCCTGTCATGTCCCTGACCCTGTCCGACATCGGGCGCATCGCCAATCTCG
Organism: Hydrogenophaga sp. L99; assembly: GCF_058731905.1. Lineage (NCBI taxonomy): Bacteria > Pseudomonadati > Pseudomonadota > Betaproteobacteria > Burkholderiales > Comamonadaceae > Hydrogenophaga > Hydrogenophaga sp. L99. Next base: position 3,842,989 of record NZ_CM178972.1, read on the forward strand.
CCCGGCTGGAGCTGTCTGCAGTCCAGAGCGAACGCATGCTGACCCAGCTCAACGGTTTCTTTGAAACGGTTGAGCAGATGAACGCCGTCGACACCTCCGGCGTGGAGCCCCTGGCCCACCCCACGGCTGTGATCGACCATGTGAGCCTGCGCCTGCGCCCCGACGTGGCCAGCGAGCCCAACAACCGCGAAGCCAACCAAAAAAGCGCGCCCGCCGTGGAGCGCGGCTTGTTTCTTGTGCCGAAAGTCATCGAATGAGCGCCACCGAATTGCACCAGATGGGCGTGGCCGAACTGGCCGCCGCCATTGCCGACAAAAAGACCTCCAGCGTGGAAGCCGCGCAGCACCTGCTGGCGCGTGCCAAGCAGCATGCCGGCCTGGGCGCCTACCTCGCTTTCAACGAAGACGCCACCCTGGCCCAGGCCAAGACCGCAGATGCTCGCCTGGCTGCAGGCGAGCGCACGCCGCTGCTGGGCGTGCCACTGGCGCACAAAGACATCTTCGTCACCCGCGACTTTCCCACCACCGCGGGCTCCAACATGCTGGCCGGCTACCAAAGTCCGTTTGACGCGACCGTGGTGGCCCAGCTGGCCGCTGCGGGTGCCGTGACGCTGGGCAAGCTCAATTGCGACGAATTTGCCATGGGCTCGGGCAACGACAACTCCGCTTTTGGCCCAGCCCACAACCCCTGGGACACCTCCCGCGTGCCCGGCGGATCGTCGGGCGGCTCGGCCGCTGCGGTGGCCGCGCGCCTGGTGCCCGCTGCCACCGGTACCGACACCGGCGGCTCCATCCGCCAGCCCGCCGCGTTTTGCGGCATCACCGGCATCAAGCCCACCTACGGCCGCTGCTCGCGCTACGGCATGGTGGCGTTTGCGTCCAGCCTCGACCAGGCCGGCCCCATGGCCCGCAGCGCTGCCGACTGCGCCGTGCTGCTCAGCGCCATGGCCGGCCCTGACATCGACCGCGATTCCACCAGCCTGGACCACCCGGCCGAAGATTACAGCGCGGCGCTCACCCGTGTGCGCGAAGGCGCCACCGCCGCGCAGCCGCTCAAAGGCCTGCGCATTGGTTTGCCCACCGAGTTCTTCGGCGCCGGTTGCGCACCCGACGTGCTGGCTGCCGTGCGCGCAGCACTGGCCGAATACGAAAAACTGGGCGCCACGCTGGTGGACATTTCGCTGCCACGCACCGAGCTGTCCATTCCGGTGTACTACGTGATTGCGCCGGCCGAGGCGTCGAGCAACCTCAGCCGTTTTGACGGCGTGAAGTTCGGCCACCGCGCCGCGCAGTACGACGACCTGATCGACATGTACAAGAAGTCGCGCAGCGAAGGCTTTGGCCCCGAGGTGCAGCGCCGCATCATGATCGGCACCTATGTGCTGAGCCATGGTTATTACGACGCGTACTACCTGCAGGCCCAAAAAATCCGCCGACTGATTGCACAAGACTTTCAGCACGCCTTCACCCAGTGCGACGTGATCGCCGGGCCGGTGGCGCCTACGGTGGCGTGGAAAATTGGCGAGAAAAGTGCCGACCCCATGGCCAACTACCTGGCCGACATTTACACCCTGTCCACCAGCCTGGCCGGCTTGCCCGGCATGAGCGTACCGGCCGGTTTTGGCGCTGCCAACATGCCGGTGGGGTTGCAACTGGTGGGCAACTATTTCAAGGAAGGCGAGCTGCTGCACACCGCCCACGCCTTCCAGCAAGCCACCGACTGGCATACCCGCGCACCGCAAGGCTACTGACCATGAGTTCCAGCAAATCCCTCCTGGTGCAGGGTTACGAAGTCGTCATCGGCTTCGAAACCCACGCCCAACTTTCCACGCAAAGCAAAATTTTTAGCCGAGCGCCCATCGCTTTTGGCGCCGAGCCCAACACGCAAGCCTGCGCGGTGGACCTGGCCCTGCCCGGCACGCTGCCGGTGATGAACCGCGGCGCGGTGGAAAAAGCCATTCGCCTCGGTCTGGCGCTCGGTTCGCACATTGCCGAGCAGAGCGTGTTTGCCCGCAAAAATTACTTCTACCCCGACCTGCCCAAGGGCTACCAGATCAGCCAGTTCGAGATCCCGGTGGTGCAGGGTGGCGAGGTGTCGTTCTTCCTCGGTGACGAGAAGAAGACGGTGCGCCTTGTGCGCGCGCACCTGGAAGAAGACGCGGGCAAAAGCCTGCACGAAGACTTCATTGGACAAAGTGGCATCGACCTGAACCGGGCCGGTACGCCGCTGCTGGAGATCGTGACCGAACCCGACATGCGCAGCAGCGCCGAGGCCGTGGCCTATGCGAAAGAGCTGCACAAGATCGTGACCTGGATCGGCATTTGCGACGGCAACATGCAAGAAGGCAGCTTCCGTTGCGACGCCAACGTCTCGGTGCGCAAGCCCGGTGGCGAGCTGGGCACGCGCCGCGAGATCAAGAACCTGAACAGCTTCAAGTTCATGCAGCAGGCGATCGACTACGAGGTGCGCTGGCAGATCGACCAGATCGAGGACGGCCATGCCATCCAGCAGGCCACGGTGCTGTTCGACCCCGACACCGGCGAAACCCGCGCCATGCGCACCAAGGAAGACGCGGCGGACTACCGCTACTTCCCCGACCCCGACCTGCCACCGCTGGTGATTGGGCGCGACTGGGTGGAGCGCGTGAAAGGCGAGATGCCCGAGCTGCCGCGCCAGATGGCCGAGCGCCTGGTGCAGACCTACGGCCTGCCCGAATACGACGCCACCACGCTCACGCAGAGCCCGGCCATGGCGGCTTATTTTGAGACCGCTGCCAAGGTCTGCGGCCAGGCGAAGCTGGTCAGCAACTGGATCATGGGCGAGGTGTCTCGCCGGTTGAACGCCGAAGAGCGTGACATGGCCGACGTGCCGGTGAGCGCCGAGCAGTTGGCTGCGCTTATTGGCCGCATTGCGGACGGTACCGTGTCCAACAACGCGGCCAAGCAGGTGTTTGAATCGCTGTGGACCGGCGAGGCCAGCGACGTGGACGCCGTCATTGAAGCCAAAGGCCTCAAACAGATGAACGACACCGGCGCGCTGGAAAAAATCATCGACGAGGTGATGGTCGCCAATGCGCCCATGGTCGAGCAGTTCCGCGCTGGCAAAGACAAGGCCTTCAACGCGCTGGTGGGCCTCGTCATGAAAGCCAGCAGAGGCAAGGCCAACCCGCAGCAGGTCAACGACGTGCTGAAACAGAAACTGCAGTAGAGACCAAAGGAACCGGGCTCCGGTGTACCCGGAGCGCGTGTCCGAGCCCGGAAACATCGTGCAACCGGCTTGCCGGGCCACAGATGTTGTCCCCTCTCAGGGGGAAGCCGCGTCAGCGGCGCAGGGGTGAGCTCACCGTCCGTTCCAGAGCTGGCGCAGCTTGGCCAGCTCTTCGTCAAAGCGCGCATTGATGCGTTTTTTCTCCTGCGCCTGTTCGTCCAGAAAACGCTTTTGCACCAGCACCTGCTGCTGGTTGTCTTCGTACTTGCGGCGCAACCAGGTCGGGGCTTTGGCGGGGTCCCGCTGGTAAAACTCCATTTCGGTGTCGATGTCTTTGCGCTGCTGTTCCAGCGCCCGTTCGCGCTTGTTCACCGCACCAATCACCTCGTCCACCTGGCTCAGTGCGTCGGCCCGCTCCTTGTCGTGCGAGGCCTGCGTGGGGTAGCGGATCAGCAGTGCACGGTCACGGCGTTTTTCTTCGGCGAGCCGGGCACGCTGCTCTTCCTCTTCCTTGCGCTGCGCGTCCAGCCGGGCGCGTTCGTCGGCCGTGTAGCTGGGCGGCAGCACGCGGCGCACCACGCCGGTGCTGCCCAGCTGGCGCTGTTCACGGTCCAGGCATTCGGGAATGGGGCGGTCCGAGGTGATGCGGCGGCCCTTGCTGTCAATGCAGGTGTAGATGCCTTGTGTGTTGGATTGGGCCGACGCGCCCGCCGCCCAGCCCAGCGCCAGCAGCGCAACACAAACCGCACCCCGGTGGGTGCGCGACAAAGACAGGCGGATTCGGTGCACAGGGTTTCCTCAGGCCACACCGTAGCGCTGGCGGTAGGCCAGCACACGCTCAAAGTGAGCGCCAAGCTCGCCACCGGTGTGATCCGTCAGATATTGCAGCAAATCGGCCAGCCTCGCAATGGCGCAGACCTGCAGACCCAGCTGGTGCTGAACGTATTGCACCGCACTGTGGTCCACGTCACGCACCTGGCCGTCCGGCCCGATTTTGGTGGCTTTTTCCTGGCGGTCCAGGGCAATGGCCACCGCGTGTGGCGTGGCGCCAGCGGCTTGTATCAAGGCGATGGATTCGCGCGCGGCCGTGCCAGCGCTCATCACATCGTCCACGATCAATACCCGACCCCTGAGCGGTGCGCCCACCAGCGTGCCGCCCTCGCCGTGGTCTTTGGCTTCCTTGCGGTTGTAGGCAAACGGTACATTGCGGCCCATGCGCGCTAGCTCGATGGACACCGCCGCGCCGAGTGGGATGCCCTTGTAGGCGGGGCCAAAGATCATGTCGAACTCAATGCCGCTGTCGACCAGGGCTTTTGCATAAAATTGCGCGAGCCGACCCAGCTTGGCACCGTCGTCAAACAGGCCCGCATTGAAAAAATACGGCGACAGACGCCCAGCCTTGGTCTTGAACTCGCCAAAGCGCAACACGCCCGAGTCCACGCAGAACTGCACAAAGTCCTGCGCCAACGCGCCGCCGCCACCTTCAGCACCGGCAGCCGCCGTGCCCACATCCAACACCATGGGGAATTCCTTGTTCAAACTGACCAGCCTCAACCTCAACGGCATCCGCTCTGCCAGCACCAAAGGACTGGAGGCGTGGCTCGCCGGGCACCAGCCCGATTGTATTTGTGTACAGGAAATCAAGGCGCAGGCCTCCGACCTGAGCGGCCGTTTTGAAGCGCTGGCGGGCTTGAATGGCTACTTTCACTGCGCCGAGAAAAAAGGCTATTCCGGCGTGGGCGTTTACACCCGCCACGAACCGAGCGACGTGGTGGTGGGCTTTGACGGCGGTGAATTTGACGCCGAAGGCCGTTATGTGGAACTGCGTTTTGACACGCCCGCGCGCAAGCTCTCCCTGATCAGCGTGTACTTTCCCAGCGGCTCGTCGGGCCCAGAGCGCCAGGAAGCCAAATACCGCTTTCTTGCCCTGATGTACCCGCACCTGATGGCGCTCAAAGGCGAGCGCGAGTTTGTCCTGTGCGGTGACATCAACATTGCCCACCAGCAAGCGGACCTGAAGAACTGGCGCAGCAACCAGAAAAACAGCGGCTTCCTGCCCGAGGAGCGCGCCTGGATGACCCAACTGCTCAGCGACGGCGGCCTGGTTGATGTGTACCGCCAGCTGCAGCCCGACACCACCGACGCCTGCTACACATGGTGGAGCAACCGCGGCCAGGCCTACGCCAACAACGTGGGCTGGCGCCTCGACTACCACCTGGCCACGCCCGCGCTGGCGGCGCACGCGCGCACCGAGGCCATCTACAAAACCGAGAAGTTCTCGGACCACGCGCCTATCACCATCGAATACGATTTTTCGATCTGAGACCCAACATGCTGCACTACCTCACCGTCCCCGTCACCGCGTTCGCCCAAAACTGCTCCATCGTCTGGTGCGGTGACACGCTGGATGCCGCCGTGATCGATCCCGGTGGTGACCTGGACCGGCTGCTGGCCGAAGTGAAGCGGCTGGGCGTCCACCTCAAGGCCATCTGGCTCACCCACGCGCACATTGACCATGCGGGCGGCACCGCCGAGCTGGCTGAGCGCCTGGGTCTGCCCATCATTGGCCCGCACCCGGGCGACCAGTTCTGGATTGATGGCCTGCCCCAGCAGAGCCAGATGTTTGGCTTTCCACCGGCGGGCCACTTCACGCCCACGCGCTGGCTGGCCGACGGTGACACGGTGCAGATCGGGCGCTGCACGCTCAACGTGCGCCACTGCCCAGGCCACACGCCTGGCCATGTGGTGTTTCACAGCCCCGAGGCGCAGCGTGCGTTTGTGGGCGACGTGCTGTTTGCCGGCAGCATTGGCCGCACCGACTTTCCGCAAGGCAACCACGCCCAGCTCATCAGCAGCATCCGGGAGCGCCTGTGGCCCATGGGCGACGACACGGTGTTCATACCCGGACACGGGCCTGAGAGCACGTTTGGTGAAGAACGGCGGTTCAACCAGCACGTGCGCGGTGCGTAGACCAGCCCGGCCTGCGCGCGGTGCTGCGGCGATCGGGACGCCCTTGGTCGGATCGGCCCGTTGGGGCATGCCGGGATGCTTCTCGGTCTGAGCGTGCATGCTGGGCTTCGGGGTTGTGGATGGCGTGCAGCTTTGTCACCCGGTGTGACCCGTCACCCCAGGCCAAGTCCACCGAGGAGTCTGCTCGGTGTCGCACCCAGGCCACAAAGCACACAGCTGTGTTCGGTGGCACACAGACGCACAGAGCGTTCGCGGGAAACATCCATGGTCTATGCGATGTATCCCATGAAAGCCCCTGTGTTGAACCGCTCTGTCCGCTCTGCTCCGACCAAGCTGGCACCCGCTGGCGGCACGCCCACGGCCAGCCTGCTGAGCCGTTGGCTGCCGTCTTTGCTGCTGCTGGTGCTCGCCGCAGGCGTGGTGCTGGTGGCGGTGCGTACTGTCAAAAACTTGCGAGAATCCGTCGAGTTGGTCCGTTTGAGTGAGCCACTGCAACACGCTCCGCGCGGGGCGCGCATGCGATTGCTCATTGTGGGCGACAGCACCGGGGTTGGCACCGGGGCTAGCGATGCACGGCGCAGCGTGGCCGGGCTGCTGGCCCGCGAGTTCCCGACCCTGCACATCGAAAACCGGGCCCGCGACGGTGCCACCCTGGCCGACGTGACCCGTCAGTTCGTGGGGCCCGGCCAATTCGATATGGTGCTGGTGCAGGCGGGCGGCAACGACGTCATCCGCCTGCGTGGGCTGGACGCGCTGCGCAGCGACTTGGACCGAATAGGGTTGCTGGCCCGAGAACGGGCCGACCAGGTGGTGATCATGCCGGCGGGCAACATCGGTAATGCCCCGTTTTTTCGCGCACCGCTTTCCTGGTGGATGACTTGGCGCTCGCGCCAGATGCATCACATCGTACGGGTGGCTGCGGAGCAGCACGGACTGGTTTACGTTGACTTGTTCCACGAGTACGACGCTGATCCGTTCGTCCTGCAGCCCGAGCTCAACGCGAGCGATGGCCTGCATCCCAGTGATGCGGGCTACCGAGCCTGGTTCGATGCGCTGGCGTTGCAGGCGGACCTGACGCGCCAGCTCGCGAATGCACGGGCGCCCTGATCCACTGCGGGCTGCAGCCCAGTCGGTGCGCTAGCGAACCGACCCCACCGGGGTGCCGCTCTAGCATGGGGCAACGATGGGTTGCGTGACCTGCCAGGTCTCGCGGCCCGCCGCATCCCCAGGAAAAACCACCCATGCATGCACTGACCCCCGACTCCCTGAAGGCGCTGACCGCAGGGGCCCAGCCGCCTTGCTTGTCGCTGTACCAGGCCACCCACCGCAGTCATCCCGACAACCGGCAAGACCCGGTCCGTTTTCGGTAAGGCATCGAAACGCTGGAAGCTTCCCTTCGGCAGGCCCATCCGCAAGCGGATGTGCAGGCGCTGGTGGCGTCGTTTCATGCGCCCGCCGACGATGAAACTTCTGGCAGCACACCCTCGACGGCCTGGCCGTGCTGGGCTGCGCCGATGTGTTCCGCGTGTTTGTACTGCCCCGCGCCATGCCCGAGCTTGCGCTCGCTGCCGACAGTTTCCACACCAAACCGCTGCGGCGTTTTCTTCAGTCGGTGGACCGCTACCAGGTGCTCAGCCTGAGCCGCGACAAGGCCCGTTTGTTTGAGGGCAACCGCGATGGCCTGGTCGAGATCGACCTGGCTGAACCGGTGCCGCGCACCTCGGTCGATGCGCTCGGCGACGAGCTCACCGAACCGCAGCAAACGGTTTCTTCGCACGGCGGCATCGGTCGGGGCAGCTCGCCCATGGTGCACAGCTCGGGCGGCAAGAAGGACGAATCGGACCTCGATGCCGAGCGTTACTTTCGCGCCCTGGACCGTGCTTTGCTTGAGCACCATTCGCGACCGAGCGGTTTGCCGCTGATGCTGGCCGCACTGCCCGAGCACCACCACCGTTTTCGCCAAGTCAGCCACAACAGCCTGCTGCTGCCCGACGGGCTGGAAACCAACCCCGAGGCGCTGGACATGGCCACCCTGAGCCAGCGCGCCTGGGCGGTCGTGCAACCCCAGTATCAAGCCCGCCAGCAGGCCTGGGGCGATGCATTTCAGGCCGCTCTCGCCAGCGGGCGGGGCAGTGACGACCTGAACGCGGTGGCCCAAGCCGCAGTAGAAGGCCGAGTGGCTTCGTTGCTGATCGAAGACGAACGGCAGGTGGCCGGCCGGCTGGACTCCAGCACCGGCCGGGTGAGCCTGGCCGAACGTTCAGCCCCCGCCGTGGACGACCTGCTCGACGACATTGGCGAACTGGTGGAGCAAATGGGCGGCGAGGTGCGCGTGATCCCCGCGCAGCGCATGCCCACCAAAACCGGTGTGGCCGCGACCTTCCGCCACTGAACGCGCCACCGCTGCGCCTATTCCATTGAACAACACGACACTCCCATGAAAATCCAGATCAACACCGACGCTAACATCCAGGGCAACGGGACCCTCGCCGAACAAGTGAGCACCACCGTCGAAAACGCGTTGCGGCACGTCAAGGACCACATCACCCGCGTGGAGGTTCACCTGGGCGACGAAAACGCAGGCAAGAGCGGCCAGAACGACCAGCGCTGCATGGTCGAAGCACGCCTGGAAGGGCGCCAGCCAGTCGCGGCAAGCGCGTTGGCGCCCACCTCGGCTCAGGCGGTGCAAGCGGCGTCAGACAAGCTCGTCCGTTTGCTGGCGACCCAACTCGGCCGCCTGGTCAGCGCACAGCGCAGCCCACGCCCGCCCGCGGGTGCATGAAGGAGGTCCAGCCTAGGCGGTGTACTTTTGCCTCGGAGATGTCTAGAGCCGTCCGTCGCTTTGCGCAGCATCGATCGGCTGCGCAGCCTGGCTGCCTAGCAGCCCAACCAGCGTATCCAGCCGCATCGGCTTGTGTAACAGCGGCAAACCGGCGAGCTCAATTGCTTGAAGCTGGGCAGACCCGACGTCACCGCTGACGATCGCGGCGGGCAGGCCCGGGTGCAGTTTGCGCAGGGCACGTACCACCTCGATCCCGTTGTCCTCGCCACGCAGCCGGTAGTCGGCGATGAGAAAGTCAGGGCGCTGACGCTTCGCTCCGCGCAATGCGCCAGCCAGGTCTTCGGCCTCCAGGCAGCGGCAACCCAGCTCTGTCAACAGCAGCGCGGTTGCGCTGCGAACGCCGGTTTCGTCATCGACCACCAGCACCGTAAGGTTCAGTTGCAGCCGCTGCTGCTGAGCTGGAAGGTGTTCCCACTCCTTGGCTGGCGTCGACAGTAGCGGCAGCAACAGCTCGAAAGTTGAGCCCTGACCTGGGTTTGAGTACAGTTTCAACGGTACACCCATCAGGCGGCACAGCCGACTGACGATGGAAAGGCCCAAACCCATACCCTTGGTGCGGTCTCGTTCCGGGTTGTTGAGTTGCACGAACTCGTGGAACACCTCGTCCAGGTGCTCTGACGCAATGCCGCAGCCGGTGTCTCGCACCGTTATCTTCGCGAAATCACCGCTTGTGCTCAGGTTCAGCCCGATCTCGCCTTGCTCGGTGAATTTGACTGCATTGCTCAGCAAATTGCGTAGGACGCGTTCCAGCAGGTTGGGGTCGGTGTGGACGTTCGCGTCCTGTGGTACTTCAAGCCGGGTAGTGAGACCTTTGGCCTGCGCGTCGTTTTGAACCTCATCCAACCTGCGTTGCAAAAAACGCCTCAGCGACAAGGGTTGTGCTGCCACCTTGACCACACCAGCATCAAGTTTTGAAATGTCAAGCAGGTCGTCAAGCTGCTGCGACAGGCTTTGCACCACCGAGTCGAGCAACGTCACCACCTCGGTGCTGGTGTCTTGCTGATGGCGCAGCTTGAGCACACCGGTCAACAGGGCAATTGTGTGAATGGGTTGCCGCAGATCGTGGCTGGCTGCCGCAAGGAAGCGTGTCTTGGCATGGCTGGCGGCTTCGGCTGCGCGAACAGCCACTGCTAGGCGATGGCTTTGCTGCGCTTCCTGATGCCGCATGGCTGCTGCATTTAGGAAGATGGTCCATGTGTCCCGCGCATAGCCCAGCAGGTTAAAACCGTAGACCGCGATCAGTAGGCCAAAGCCAACAGCGAGCCAAGGACGCTCCTGTGCCGCAGCAGACAGCGTCCACCAGGCCAACACCAGGCCAGCGATGATCGGCGCTAGGTAGGGAATGTAGGTTCGAGGATGGCCAGCGGTATAAACCACAGCTCCGGTTGCCATCACCAGCAGGATCACGGTGTGCAGCGACTGCTCAAACGCATCCATCAGTGGGAAAAATGCCAGTGAAATGGCCTGTGTCACACCGGATCCCAGAGCCGACGCGCTGGCGATGTTGACGCGCTGTGACAGCGGCCGCGCCGATGTCGACTGGCAGGCTGACACCTCGCTCCAGATGCGAAAGCCCTGGCTGGCCAGCACCACACAGAACCACAGGGCAAACCAACGCCAGTGCTGCAAGGGGGACCAAGCCAGCGCCACAACCAAGGCACTGGCGCCGCATACACCGAACAGCACGCGGGTGCTTGTACCCACCCGCAGCAGCAGCATGGCCTCTTCGGCATCGGCCCGGATCTCTGGAGCAAAACCCTCGGCCACTAGAACACCTTCAGGCCTTTGCGGGACAGCGAGTAAATGGCCTCGGTCCGGCTGCTCACGTTGAGTTCACGGTAGACCGCATTGAGGTGTTGCTTGACGGTTCCCTCTGAAATGCCAAGGGTGCGTGCGATCAGCTTGTTGGACTGTCCCTTCACGGCCCACACCAGTACTTCAATTTGACGCGGTGTGAGTTGCGGATAGGCCCCCTGCAGCGACAGAGCGCCTTCGACCTTGTTCTCGGCGGGCGTGTTGGCCGGAGCGTCCAGTACGCTGGCCGGGAGGTAGATGCCGCCATGCGAGGTGATGCGGATCGCATCAATCAGCAATTCAGACGATGCTTCTTTTGGCACGAAACCCACAGCGCCCGCTTCAATCGCTTCGTGCACACGCCGCGAGCTTGATTCGGCAGAAATCACCACAATCCGCATCTGCGGTTGCAGGGCCATGAGCGTGGCGATCAGTTCAGCGCCACCTGTTGAGTTCGCGCCCATGTTCCAGTCCACCAGGAGCAAGTCCCAAGGCCCATTCTTGGCCATCGAAATTGCCTGGTCTGCGCGTGTGCAAGATGCGACTTGCGAAGCCACGCCCAAGGTTTTGAGCAAAAGCTTGAGTCCGTCGCAAAACATTGAATGATCGTCAACGATCAGCACACGCATGCAGGCCTCCTGTCTGATTTCCCCCCCAACCGGCAGCTGTGCGTCGCGCACCCTTCAGACTGCGTCTACAAGATAGCATGCAGCGTGATCTTTTGTCCTGTATCAGGTGCGGATTGTGTCGGTCCATAACCAAAAACTGGGATGCCTGCGATTTGTGCCGGAACCACAAACCCTCCCAAATTTAGGCTTGGTTTAGGACGATGTCCAGCTCGCGGCACGCTCTACTTGCTCCGAAAAATGGCTAACGCCGCTAAAGCGGATTCCAGGGCCAACGGTTGCTGTCAACTTGCACGCCAATCAGGCCGCACAGCTGCGCAGGAGGACATGGATCGGCATCACTGCAAGAGTGCAGTTTCTATAACTTTTGGGGGAGGCCGCTGTGTCCTGTTGTAACTTTAGGGCAATGGCATCCCAAGTCTCAGCCGCTGACACTGCACTCCTGCGCCAGGTCTCTGTCCGACCTATAGATAAGGCCCGTTAAAGTCTGAACTTTGTCTGATTTTCGCGATCAGAGTGTCATGGAAAAAGAAAGCGCAAGAAGTCAGACACTGGAGCAACTTCACGAACGACGCAAACAGGTCGTGAGGCTGTACAGACAAGGCACCAAGATCATGCAGATCGTCACGATGACGGGGCTGAGCTACCCGACAGTGCGAACGGCTATCGATCTGTTTGACGCTGGCGGCTGGGGTGCGATACGTCCCGCTGTTCGTGGACGAGCCAGAGGCGATGGCCGGGTGCTCGGTCAGGCGCAGGAAGATACCATCCAGCGCCTGATCATCGACAAACGCCCCGAGCAGCTCAAGATGGATTTCAGCTTGTGGAGCCGGGCCGCAGTGGGTCAGCTCATCGAACAGGAATTTGGCATCAAGCTGCAAGTGCGCAGCATCGGCAAGTACCTCACCCGCTGGGGCTTCACACCGCAAAAGCCCATCAAGCGCGCTTACGAGCAAAGCCCTGCTGCCGTGCAGGCTTGGTTGGAGGGCGAGTACCCCGGCATTGAGCAGCGCGCCAGGGCCGAGGGGGCCGAGATTCACTGGGGCGACGAGACGGCCTTGGTCAACACCGATGTGCGCGGCAGGAGCTTCGCGCCAGCGGGCAAAACACCGGTGGCCATGGCCGTGGGCGGCACCCGTCAAAAGCTCTCCATGATTGCCACGGTGACCAACCAGGGCAAGACGCGGTGGATGATCATTGACGAGGCTTTCGATGCTGAGAAGCTCATCGAATTCCTACAAGCTTTGATCAAGGACGCGGGTAAAAAAGTCTTTCTGATTCTGGACAACCTGCGGGTCCACCACAGCAAGCTGGTGAAGGCTTGGGTGGCTGAGCGGCAGGACCAGATCGAGTTGTTCTACCTGCCCAGCTACAGCCCACAGCTCAACCCAGAGGAGCGGCTCAATGCGGACTTGAAGCAGGAGATGGGCAAGCGCGTGCCGGTGCGAACCAAGGCCAAGCTACGCGATGCGGCCAACGATCACATGGCGATGCTGGAGCAAAACCCCGAGCGCGTCATGAGCTACTTCCAGGACCATCACGTTCGATATGCAGCTTAAGACTTCACAGGGCCGGATCAATAGCATGTTTAGGCGGAACGAATTAGGGAGACACACCATGCAACGCGAATACATCCAATACGGCCGGGCGTTCGCTGCCGCGTGCCTGATCGCATGGCTGGCGGCCTGTGGGGGTAGCAACAACCCTCCTTCGGCCAGCCCGCCGCCTGCGCCTGCTGCACTGGTCGGCACCGCTGCAATTGGTGCGGCACTGCCCAACGCTCTGATTTCAGTGACCGACCGAATCGGTGTATCGGCATGCACGAACGACCCGGTGACCACCGGTCCAGATGGTGGGTACCGGTGCGTGCTGAGCATTGCCAGCCAGGCGCCGTTTGCCGTCGTGGTCACCGACCCCGATGGGCTTGTGAACCCCATGATCAGCATCGTTGCGACCAAGCCGGCCACAGGTTCAGAGTCCACCGCCAACGTCACGCCGCTGACCACAGCTATCGCGGCGCAACTGGATATCAACAGAGATCCGTTCGCACTTCTCAAGGACCCTGCTGCCCTGGCGAGTGTGAGTTTGGGAGACTTGGCTGCCGTTACGGCCAACGTGGTGACCCAATTGGCTGCCGTGCTGCAGAGCGTTGGTGTTGACCCCGCCACCTTTGACCCAGTGACTTCACCTTTTGTCGGCGGCAGTGGCACAGGGGCTGACCAAATGCTGGATCAGATTCGAATCACCTTTGACAACGGTACCCCTGCGATTTCGAATGTGCTCAACCCGGGCGCGCCCTCTGTGCCATTGGCCGGAACTAGCTCCAGCAGTGTTTCAGCTGTTAGCACCGCGACGGTTAGTACTGCAACGTTCAGCTTGCGAGAGCTGGACTTTGCGAAAATCGAACTGGAGCGTTGTTTCGCTGTGCCGGCAGCGAACCGGGCGCCCAACCCAGACACCGTCAACCGTCGACTGCAGGGCGTCGCGCCTGAATGCGAGGACTTCGTAGCCAGTGCGGGCGACGCGCCCAACGTGGACATCGATTTCCTGCACAACGGGTACGACCCGGAGGCCTATTTTTATGGTCTGTTGACCAGCGCCGACATGGACGGCGCACAGTTCAACCTTCCAGAGTTGATGCGTTACACCCCGCGCTCAGACGGGCGCGATGAAGCCTTGCTGAACATTAAGTTCCGCGACCGGAACGGCTTTATCGATAACCGTATCTTGACCGCCAAGAAGTTTCCTGGCTCGCGATCCAGCGGAACACAATGGTGGTTGATTGGTAATCAGCGCCCTGTTGATGTGTTCATCCGTGCCGCGATTCGGCAGCGTGAGCAGACCATTCCCCAGTCCATCCTGGACGGCTCCTCTTTCTTCAATAACGCGCCGCGAAGCCGGTTTGAGGTGGGCCTGGAAATCTTTGTCCAGCGTCCGAACAACGGCGGAACAGTCAACTTCTCCAACAACCCCAACAACGCAATCCGTTACGTCCGGGTCAGCGGGCCCGGCCTGCCCACCAACGGCCTGGTGTTGGGCGACGTCTCACCCAACCTGCCGCAGAATTGGATGGGCATCCTCAATGCAACGGGCAGCAACCCCAACGAGGTGACCACCACGCAGCAGCTTGCAAGCTCCACCAGCAACATCTTCCGTATCCAGCGCACCCAGGGCATCACTGGGACAGCCGCGATCACGTTACGACCCAATCCCAATGTGGGTTCTGCCACCGTGTCATTCATCGAATGGGCCCACCCCACCATGTACGGCGAGCCACCCAGTGCAAGCTGGCAGTTCGACCTGTCCACTGTGCCAGCTTGGTCGCTTTATACCTTCAGGGCCTATTGCGGCACCGAAGTTGCGCCTTGCCACACCTTTAACTCGCGTATCACGACGCCACTGTTGCCCGCGCAGTACGCGGCGACCCAACAGTGGCACAGCTTTAATCCGGTGAGTCGCGCATTTGTGACCGATGGTGCCGCCGCTACCAGCAGCGCAGAGATCGCCTGGACGTCCAACGCCCTGGCCGAGCGCATCGGATCGGTCAACGCGTACAGCTTCAGTCCTGCGGGTTCGGTGAATTCCCCCAGTACCGGTGTGCCCAAAGGGATTTTCAGCCGGACCGTTTCGTCTGTGGGTGGCAGTTTCCCGGTAATTTCCGTCACTGACAACCTGTCGGGTCGATCGCTGCAGATCCGTCACACGATGCTGGATGGCAGTTACAAGGATCACCTGATTCAGTTCAACTGACCGCCCAGACTTTCCTTGAATGTGCCAGTCGGCTGTCATTGACGGTGTCGCTTGTCAATCGTTCAAACTTTTGGGAGAGCCATTATGTCCGTATTCGCTCGTTTGATTTGCTTGTTGGCCCTGTCCGGGGCGCCGTGGGCCGCCTTCGCGCAGACCGCTGAAATGCCCGCGCCCGAAGCCTATGCGGTGGGCGAGTCGTGGGAGTGGCGGCGGGTTGATGCCCTGACCAAGCTGGAAGAGGCACGCATCGTGGCTACAGTGGCCAAGTCCGATGCTGGCCCCGTCTTCTCGATGGACGGCAAGACCGTGCCCATCGCGGAGCGTCTGATACAGGGTCCGTACAACCCGTCAGCCAAGCCTTGGCGCGTATGGCCGCTGGTGGTTGGCAAACGCTGGGAGTTTGAGGCTGACTGGGCACGTCCCGATGGTGTGACCGGCAGCACCCAGCAGAAGGTGGAGGTGGAGGCGTACGAGGAAGTCACCGTGCCAGCTGGCAAGTTCATGGCCTACAAGATCGTGCACCGCGGATTCTTCAGAAATTCCAGAGGCAACAGCGGCCAGCAGGATGACACGTTTTGGTACGCACCAGACGTCAAATCCGACGTGAAGTTTGAACGCAAATCCAGCCGACCGGTTTTTGTGACTGAGTTGATGAGCCACAAGCGCTCCGCGCCCTGAGGTAAACGCTGGTCACTCCCTGCGCGCCGCCTCGTACAACCCCTGCACCTTGGGCACATTGGCCTGCAGGTCGCGTATGCGGTTGGGTCCGCTGGGGTGGGTGGACAAAAAGCCTGGCCCCGCGCCGTTTGAAGCAGCGGTCATTTTTTGCCACAGGCTCACGCTGGCCTGGGGCTTGTAGGCGGCGCGGGCGGCGAGTTCCAGGCCCACCAGATCGGCCTCTGACTCGTCTTCGCGGCTGAACTTCAGGGTCAGCAACTGCGTGCCCAGGCCGGCGGCCACGTTGCCCAGTTCGCCCAGGCCCAGCAGCTGCGCGCCCAGGCGCAGGCCGAGGTTGGTGGCGCTGCTTTTGGCCACCCGTTCCCGGGCGTGCTCGCGCAGCGCGTGGGCCATTTCGTGGCCCATGATCATGGCGGCCTCGTCGTCGTTCAGTTTGAGCTTGTCCAGAATGCCGGTGTAGAAAGCGATCTTGCCCCCGGGCATACAAAACGCGTTCACCTGCGGGCTCTGGATCAGGTTCACTTCCCATTGCCATTGGGTGGCGCGCGCGTTCCAGGCTGGTGCGTGCGGGATGATGCGCCGCGCAATGGCACGCAGGCGCTTGACCTGCGGGTGGCTGGCGGGGAGCAGGGCCTGTTGGCCGCCAGCCTCGCCCATCATTTGGGTGTATTGCTGCCGGGCAGCGCCTTCTAGCTCTTCGGCGGGCACCAGTTTGCGCAGCGCAGACGATTTGCCCACGTCCACCTGCGCTGCAGCAGGCAACGCGGCCGCCGCTGCGCCTGCCAACACAAAGGCGCGCCTGGCGGACCACACGGGTTGCCCGCCCGCTGAGGCCGTAGCGGGCGAGGGAGCAGTGGACGAGGCCGAACGGAGGTCGCAGAAAATGCACATAGGTCAATAATAGACAAAGCAGCGCATCTGCGCCTGCACAAGCCAATCTGCCCCAACCGATGCCGCTGCCCCCGCCCACCGCCTTGCCCGCTGCGCCCTCCGCAGCCACCGAACCCGACGCCCCTGCCGCCGAGCCGAAGCCCACTTGGGGTGAAACCCTGCGCGTGTACCTGGAGCCTGCCAGCCTGCGCATGTTTGCGCTGGGGTTTTCGGCCGGGTTGCCGCTGCTGCTGGTGCTGGGCACGCTGAGTTTTCGGCTGCGCGAAGCCGGGCTGGACCGCACCACCATTGGTTACCTGAGCTGGGTGGGGCTGGCCTATGGTTTCAAGTGGTGTTGGGCGCCGTTGGTGGACCGCATGCCCATTCCCCTGCTCACACGCCTGATGGGCCGGCGGCGCAGCTGGTTGCTGTTGTCGCAGCTGGCCATCATGGCGTCGCTGGTGGGTATGGCGCTGGCCGACCCGCGCAGCCAGCTCACGCTGGTGGTGTGGTGTGCGCTGGCGGTGGCGTTTGCTTCGGCCACCCAAGACATTGCGCTGGACGCCTTTCGCATCGAGTCGGCCGACGCGCGCCACCAGGGCGCGCTGGCCGCGACCTACCAGACCGGTTACCGCCTGGCCATGATCTGGGCCGGCGCTGGCGTGTTGTGGCTGGCGGCCCGTGCCGAGGTGGCGCCTGCTGCGGCCACCGCCGGGGCTGTCGGGCCGGGGGTGCTGTACCAGCAGGCGGCCTGGACGTCGGCCTACCTGGTCATGGCGGCCAGCATGCTGGTGGGCGTGCTCACGGTGCTGTTTACGCGTGAGCCGGTGCGCGTGGCTTTGGCCCCGTCAAAAAACGCGGCCGAGTGGCTGCGCAGCGCGCTGGTGGAGCCGTTTGCTGACTTCTTGAAGCGCTACGGCAAGCAGGCCCTGTTGATCCTGGCGCTGATTGGTGTGTACCGCATCAGCGACGTGGTGATGGGCATCATGGCCAACCCGTTTTATGTGGACATGGGCTATACCAAGGACGAAGTGGCGGCGGTGACCAAGGTCTACGGCATCATCATGACGCTGGTGGGCGCCTTCATTGGCGGCGCGCTGTCGCTCCGGCTGGGCGTCATGCGGGTGCTGATGCTGGGCGCCGTGTTGTCGGCGGCTAGCAACCTGCTGTTTGCCTGGCTGGCTGGGCACGGGCACGACGTGACAGCTCTGATTGCCGTGATTTCTGCCGACAACCTCAGCGCGGGCGTGGCTTCGGCAGCGTTCATCGCCTACCTGTCGAGCCTGACCAACGTGACCTATTCGGCCACGCAATACGCACTCTTCAGCTCCATGATGCTGCTGGCGCCCAAGTGGCTGGCGGGCTATTCGGGTGCGTTTGTGGACGCTTACGACTACGCCACTTTCTTCACTGCCACCGCGTTTCTGGGTGTGCCGGTGCTGGTGCTGGTGTGGCTGGCCACGCGGTTGCAGCCCGCCGCCGTGGCGCAGCCTCAACCGGCCGACGCTGCCAACACCCTCTGAAGCGTCGCCTTTTGCACCTTGCCCAGCGCGGTTTTGGGCAAGGCGTCTGCCCGCAACCAGCGGCGTGGCCACTTGTAGCGCGCCAGCCGCCCGTCCAGAAACTGCTGCAGCGGTAACGCCCAGTCAGCACCAGGCGGCATGCCTGCGCGCAGCACCACCACGGCCACCACCGTTTCGCCCCAGCGGGTGTCTGCCTGGCCCACCACGGCGCATTCGGCCACGCTCGGGTGTTGCGCCAGCAGGTTTTCAATTTCGGCGGGGTAGATGTTTTCGCCACCCGAAATGATCATGTCTTTGGCCCGGCCCACCACGGTGTGGCTGCCATCGGCCGCCTGTTGCGCCAGGTCGCCGGTGTGGAAGAAGCCGGCGCCGTCCAGCGCGGGGCGGTCGGGCCAGTAGCGGTGCACCACGTTGGGCGCTCGCACCCACAACTCACCCACGGCGCCGGGCGCCACCGGCCGGCCTTGCGCGTCGCTTAGCACCACGTCCACCCCCGGTGCTGGCCAGCCGCACGAGCCCACGTGGCTGCGGGCGTGCGTGGGCGGCAGGGCCATGGAAAACGGCCCGGTTTCGGTGCTGCCGTACACATTGCACACCGGCACGCCCCGCGCCATGAAGGCCCGCAGCGGCTCGGGGGGTAGCAGGCTGGAGCCGGCCCACACCGCGCGCAGGCCAGCAATGTCGGTGGCCGCCCACTGGGGGTGGCTGGTGAGGGCTTGCAGCGTGGCGGGCACCTGCAGCGTGAGCGTGGGGCGCTCGTGCTGGATGCAGGCCAGCGTGGCGGTCGCGTCAAAGCGCGCAAACAGCAACACGTGTGCGCCCACCGACAGCGCCGGCAGGGTTTGTATGCCCAGCCCGCCCACATGAAACAGCGGCAGCACCGTGAGCACCGTATCGGCGGCGGTCAGACCCTGCACCTGCGCGGCAATGGCCATGTTGGCCAGCAAATTGCCCTGGGTGTGCACCGCGCCTTTGGGCTGCCCGGTGGTGCCCGATGTGTAGACCAGCAGCAGCGGTGTGTCCAGCCCATCGGCGCCTGCATCGGAGGGCCGCGCGGGTTCGCTGGCGGTGCTCAGCGCCTGCACCGGCCACAGCGCCAAGGGCTGCTCAAGCCGGTGCGGCAGTTCGTGCGCGGCCGTGGCCAAGGTGTCGTCGTGCACCAGCAACGTGGGCGCGCAGTCTTGCAGCACCGCGCACCACTCGGCGGGAGAGAGTCGGTGGTTCAGCGGCACCAGCACGGCGCCCAGCCGCGCCAGCGCAAACAACAGCGCCAGCTGCGCCGGGTGGTTCAGGCCGAGCCAGGCCATTCGGTCGCCGCGTTGCAGGCTGGGAGCCAGTTGGGTCGCGATGGCGTTCACGCGATTGGCCAGGCCCGCGTACGTGAGCTGGGCCCAAGGCCCATCGGGCGCCGTGCCTGCCGGGTCGCGCCAGCTGAGCGCCAGCGCGTCGGGGCGCTGCGCCGCCAGTTGGTGCAGCAAAGCGCCGAACGACACCGCGGGCAGGGCCGGCGCGGTGTGAATACCAGCGGGTGATGGGGCGCCAGGCCCGGGCGGTGTGGTCCACATTCTGGCGACTTTACGCGAGCCGTGGCGCGGCGAGAGCCGCCGCACAGAGCGCTATAGTAGAAAACTTATGGCTTCCCTCTCCACCCTGCACCCCGACGCCAAAATTTTCCTGGTGGACGACGATGCCAGCGTGCGCGAAGCGCTGGCGTGGTTGCTGCGCACCCGCCGGCTGCTGAGCGAGAGCTATGACAGCGCCGACGCGTTTCTGGCCGAAATGGAAAGCTGGCGCCGCGAGCCCGACGTGCCGTGTTGCGTGTTGCTCGACGTGCGCATGCCCGGCATGAGCGGTCTGACGCTGTTTGAACACCTGCTCACCCTGCCGTGGCAAGCGGCCATGCCGGTCATCTTTTTGTCTGGTCATGCCGACGTGCCCACCGCGGTGGATGCGGTCAAGCGCGGTGCGTTTGATTTTTGCGAAAAACCGTTTTCGGATAACGCGCTGGTCGACCGGGTGGAGCAGGCGCTGGCCCAGTCGGCGCAGGTGCTGGCGCAGCGCCAGACGCAGCGCAGCGTGCAGCAGCGGGTAGACAGCCTGACCGAGCGCGAGCGCGCCGTGATGGACCTGGTGGTGGCTGGCCTGCCCAACAAGCTGGTGGCCGATCAGCTCAACATCAGCGTGCGCACTGTGGAAGTGCACCGCTCGCGCGTGTTTGACAAAATGGGCGTGAAGTCGGCTGTGGAACTGGCCAATGCGCTGCGTGCCCCATGAGCCTGAGCGGTGTCAGTCCTTGGCGCGGGTGTCGTTTGCCGGTGCGGCTTTCTCTTTTTTTTCCTGCTCATCGTCCATCACGCTGTCGGGCAATTCGCCATTTTTGCGACCCGAAAACATGGTCCACCACACGATGAACACCAGCAACACCAAGGCGCCCAGCGCTTCAAGCAACAACAAAGTCATGGATCGTTTCAGTGTGGGGGTTAACCGAGAGGAAAAAACGGCGGCCCAAGTGCCGTCGGGCGGAGCTGGTCAACGGTGGGTCGGCTTGCGCCTGTCGCTGGCAGCGCTGATTGTAGGAACCCTGGCCGCCTGCGCGGTGGACCCGGGCCCATACCCGACGCCCGCACCGGTCACCCCCGCTCCAACCCCTGCGCTCACCGGTGACGAACCCTTGCCACCTGCCATCCAGCGCGGCAAAAGCCGCTGGACGCCGGTGCGCTGGGCCGATGTGCCCGGCTGGGGGCAGGACAGCCTGCACGAAGTCTGGAACGCCTGGGTGCGCGGCTGCGAGCGGCCCGCGCCCGGCCAGGCAGCGCTGTGCGCCGAGCTGCGCCAGCTCGCCATTGCCACACCCGCCGAACAGCACGCCTGGGTGGTGCGCCGCTTTGTACCCTACCGCGTGGTCGAGACCGATGGCACCGAGCCCCAGGGCCTGCTCACCGGGTACTACGAGCCCATCATGCCTGCCAGCCGCGTGGCCACCGCCACCCACCGCACACCGCTGTATGCGCCGCCCGCAGGGCTGCGCTCGGGCCAGCCCTGGTACAGCCGCCAGGACATCGACACCCTGCCCGCCGCGCAGAGCGCGCTGCAGGGCCGCGCCATTGCGTGGCTGGCCGATCCGATCGACGCGTTGATTCTGCAAATTCAGGGCTCAGGCCGGCTGAACATCACCGAAACCGATGGCAGCCAGCGCCAGGTGCGCGTGGCATTTGCGGCGCACAA
The DNA here is from genome assembly GCF_058731905.1 of Hydrogenophaga sp. L99. Lineage (NCBI taxonomy): Bacteria > Pseudomonadati > Pseudomonadota > Betaproteobacteria > Burkholderiales > Comamonadaceae > Hydrogenophaga > Hydrogenophaga sp. L99. Next base: position 3,864,474 of record NZ_CM178972.1, read on the forward strand.
CGGCCAACCCTACAAAAGCGTGGGCCGCTGGCTGCTCGACCAGCGCGCCATTCGCGAGGCCTCCTGGGACGCCATCAAGGCCTGGGCCGCCCAAAACCCGCAGCGGCTGAACGAGATGCTATGGAGCAACCCGCGCACCGTGTTCTTCCGCGAAGAAGCGCTGAGCGAATTCGACGCCCGCTTTGGCCCGCGCGGCGCCCAGGGCGTCCCGCTCACGCCCGGCCGCTCCATTGCGGTGGACCCGCAGAGCATTCCCTATGGCACCCCGGTGTGGCTGGCCACCCAGGGCCCCACGCTCAACCTGCAAAAACTGGTGATGGCGCAGGACACCGGTGGTGCCATCGTGGGCGCGGTCCGCGCCGACCTTTTCACCGGCTGGGGCAGCTGGACCGATCCCGCCTACACCGTGGCCGCCGCGCTCAAGCAACCCCTGCAGCTGTGGGTGCTGTGGCCGCGCCCATAAAAAAAGAGCCTCAAAGGCTCTTTTTTGTCGCCGGCACCTTGCTTGGCCCGCTGGGTGTCGGGTTCAGTTGCCGCTCACCGGGGCATCACCGCCGCCACCGGCCAGGCCCAGCACCAAGGCCGCTGCACCGCCCACCAGCAGCAGGTTGGGCACCTGCATGCCCCCGGCTGCGCCCGCGCCTGCCGCGGCGCCGGGCAGGGCCGCCAGGGCCTTGCACTCCGACTCGGACACGGCAAACACCTCGTTGGGTTTGAGGGTCACGCGGCAACCGCTGTCAAACGAAATGGAAACCCTGCCGGTGGAGGTCGTCATCACGCGCGCGCCCTCGAACAGCGGCATGTTTGCAGCGGCATTGCTCATCTGGTTCTGAAACCCGACGGTTACCAGGCCTTCAGCCGTCACAATCTTGGCAATGGGCTGGGCGGGTGCGGTTTGCGCCACCGCCGATGCGGCGGTCACCATGAGGGAAAGAGCGAGTGCGTGGTGCTTCATGTGGGGTTTTCCTTTTGGGCGAGATCGTAGGCGACGGGTCGGCTCAAGTCAAGACAGGCGGCGAGGAAGCCACAAGCCCTGGCCTCGCCCATGAAAAAAGAGCCCTGAGGCTCTTTTTTCTGTGCGGCAGGCCCGCTGATCCGGACGTCGGTGGCGATCAGTTGCCGCTCAACGGCTGGTCATCGCTGCTGCCGCCCACCAGGCCCAAACCGAAGCCGGCCACGCCGGCGAGCACCAAGGCGTTTTGTGCGGGGGTGCCGAACGCGGCGCCACCGGCGGGCAGGGCCGCCAAGGCCTTGCATTCCGACTCGGACACGGCAAACACCTCGTTGGGTTTCAGGCTCACGCGGCAACCGCTGTCAAAGGAAATGGTGACCCGGCCGGTAGACGTGGTCATCACACGCGCACCCTCGAACAGTGGCATGTTGGCGGCGGCATTGCGCATCTGGTTCTGGAATCCGACGGTCACCAGGCCTTCCGATGCCACCACTTTGGCCACCGGCTGGGCCGGTGCCGTTTGCGCCACCGCAGCAGTGGCGGCCATCAGCAGTGACAAGGCGAACAAGTGATTTTTCATCTTTTTCCTTCGGTAGGCGAATGATTCAGTTTGACTTCAGTGTAACCGCAGGTCACAGGCTATGCCCTGCCAAGTCAAGAGAGGCGTCGTTTTAACCTGGAAACGGCAGTGGGACAGACCCGCCAGCCATCACCGCTGCAGTCCTGCAGCGCCCGGTGGGGCGGCGCCGTGTCATGCCTGGCGGCCAAAACCGGGCAGCAGCTTGCTCAGCCAGCCTGTGCGGCGGGCGGGCACAGGCAGGGCGGGGGCCAGCCCGGGGGCCAGGTTGTCCAGGATGGCTTGCGGCCGGTGCAGCACCAGCTGCGCGCGCTCCTGCGCTCCGATCAACCGCTCCACCACCTCCAGCGCGGGCGTGAGTTGCGGCAAACGTCGGCCGGTCGAGTGCGCATCGGTGGCCAGAATGTGGGTATGTCCGTCGATCAGGAATTTGTCGGCCCAGTATTTGGCCCGTTTGCCAAACATCCCCGTCAGCGCCCCGGCCGTCACCTGGATCCAGGCGCCCTGGGCAATCAGGCGAACAAACACCGGGTAGTGGGTTTCCACCCACGTCAGGCGCTCCGGGTGCGTGATGACCGGGGTGTAGCCGGCGGCCACCAGGTTGAACACCGATTCCTCGAACCGCGGGGGCGGCGTGGTGTGCGAGGGCTCCAGCAGCAGGTAGCGCGAACCGTTCAGGGTCGGCACCCGTCCGGCGCGCAGCCCGTCCAGCAACTCCGGCACCAGGTGCGCGTCGGCGCCCAACACAAGCTTCAGCGCAATGCCGCGCTCGTCCAGCGCGGCCTGCAGCTTCTCGCGCGCCTGCCCGATGCCGGTGGCATCGTTCATGTACATGCCGGGGTAAATGTGGGGCGTGCACGCCATGGTGTGGATGCCGTCGGCCACGGCAATGCGCGCCATCTCCAGCGCCATGTCCAGGTCTTTTGCGCCGTCGTCTATGCCCGGCAAAATGTGGCTGTGCAAGTCAATCAAGGAAGCCTTTCGGTCGAGCGCAACTCGAACTGGTCAAACCACACCTCACCGCGCAACCCGGTGGTCGCCTCGTACGCGGCAAAGGTCTGCAGCGACAACTGCACGCCCACACCGCAGGCGGGCGGCACCCGCACGGCGGCGGTGATCTTTTCCCAACGCCCCGCCGAATCTTGGATGGCCGCCGTGCGCGCGAGTTCCTGGCGGGTCGAGGCACAGGTCCACACCCATGCCAGACCCTCGTTGCTGCGCAGGCCGCGAGACCGGGCGCTGCCGGTGAACAGGTAGTCGCCCGGCGGCAGCACCAGGTGCTGGCTCACCACCGGCAGGGCGATGGACCGGCCCGTGAACGCCACCTCCAGCACCCGGCCCTGCTGTCCCATCCGGGGTTGCTGCACCCGTGCACCCGCCCGGTAGGGGTTGGTGTCGGTCACATTCCAGTCAAATCCGTGTTTCACGAAATCCTGTTCGAAGTCGCCATTGAACAGCAGGCCCAGCGGCCGGTTCCACACATGCAGCCACACCGCATGGGCGTCCAGCCAGGCACCGCCGGCAATCAGGTGCTGGATCAGCACCTGCGCCAGCGCCGGCGTGATCAGCCCCAGCGGCATGGCGGCTTGCACCACCGGCATGGCCTGCACCATGGGCACCTTCGCCGCCGGCAGGCTGCGCAGCACCGGTTCGAGCCAGCGGCCGTCGGACTGCAGCTGGCCCAACAGGGCGTCCAGCAAGGCGCGGTGCTGTCCGGCCTGTCCCACCATCAGGGCCAGCGTGCGCGCGGCTTCGCCATCGCCGTGAAACTGCGCCAGAAGCACCAGATGCGCCACCGCGTCGGGCCAGCGCCCCTGCTGCAGCGCATCGTTGGCCTGCAGGCGCAGCACCTGGCGCTGCTGGGGCGCCAGCTGGGCGGCGGCGTGCAGCAGGGCCTGGCGGTCCAGCCCCGGTGTGCCCCCGGGCGTCTGGGCCAGGGTGGCCAGCGCCGTCAGCGGACGCGCATCGCCGGGGTTGGCCGCCACCTGCGCGCGCAGCGCCTGCACCTGCTGCGCCGGCGCTTGCGCGGCCAGGGCTTCGCAGCGCGCCAGTGGTGGCCACTGTTTCAACGCGCAAGCCTGCTGCAGGTTGCTCTGCATCGCCATCCAGCCCAGCCACACGGCCGCCGCCAGGCCCAGCGCTGCCAGCGCCAGCGAGATGGCCGCAGGCGATCGGTGCGCTGCGGTCATTCCGCCACCAGCCGGGCCAGCACCGGGTCGCTGCCCTGCGACCGGAAATACGCCCGCAGGTGAAAGTCTTTGACCGAGGCCTGTTGTTTCTCGTCCTGCAGCCGCAGCTGCACCACGCCGTCCACCACCAGCTGTTCGGCCGCAAACCGGGGCGTGAAGCGCACCTGCCCCAGGCCCGTCACGCGGGCGCCCCCGAGCGTCTGGTGGTATTTCCGGACAAACTGCGCGGCAAACGCATCGGTGCGCGAAGACCGTTCGAGCCACTGCAGCGCCTCTTCGCCCCGCCCACTTTGCAGGGCCAGCGTCACGTTCGACAGCACCGGTTGCACCTGGCCCATGTGGATCACCGGCCCCTGGGTGCTGGCGGGTGTGGCGCCCGCCGGTTTTTCAGTCAGGGGCCGCTCACCGGCGGTCTGCGGCAAGGGGACGTCCGCCGCCAGCCGGGCCACCTTGGCGGCTTCATCGCCCAAGGTCACGGGTGCGGCCTGCACCGGGGGCATATAAATCACTTCCCGCAGGGGTGCCTCGGGTCCGCTGGGGCGCACTGCGGCCACCATTGCCACGGCAGGCTGGGCCGCGCGCGCCGGGAACCGTGCAGATGCCGGGGGTTTTTCGGCTGGCTGAACCGCGCTGGCCACCGAGCGCTCCGTGTGGGTCTGGGGCGCCGCCGGGCGCACAGGGGCGACTGCCCGTGCGGCTGTCATCTCAGGTTGCGGTGCCACAGGAACGGACGCTGGCGCCGGGTGGCGCTGCGCCACGAAAACGTCGGGGGATGACAGCGGTGGTGGCAGATCCGGGAGGCCCGGCAGGTTCGGCCGATCCGCTTGCTCGGTGGGCACCCGCGGCGCCTCCGCGGCGGCAGGCAGCGGGGCGGGCAGGGCGGCCACGGCGGGGTCGGTGCGTGGGCGGGCCACCGTCAGCGAGCCATCTTCGGCCGACGGCCACATCACGATGCCCAGCAGCACGGCGACCAGCGCCACGCCCGCCGGCACAACCGCCCGCCGGCTCGCCGGCTTGCGCCGATCCGCTGCGGTCGCCCGCAGGGCCTGCGGCAAGGGGAGCGGGGATTGCAGCGCGCGCACCAGCGCCTCGTTCGAATCCGGGGGCTGGCCCTGGACCAGCGTCGCGTGGTACGCCGCCCGCCGCGGAGGGGAAGACAGCACGTCGTTGGCGATGTTGATGCGCGCCGCCGCATCGGCGGGCCAGGACTCACCCGAGGCCAGAAAATCCGGGTGCGTCAGGCGAATCATCAGCCGGTAGTGTTCCCGCAGCACCTCTGCGGCCACCCCCGGCTGCACCCCCAGCAGCGTGTAATGGTCAGCGCCGGGGCGCAGCAGCACGGTGCGCACAAAAAACCGCGCCGCCTGGCGCACGCGCGCCTCCAGATCGGCGTCTGTCCCCAGTCCGTCCACCGTGCGCCCCGCCGCCAGCATCAACACCAGCTGCAGATGCTCGAACACCGGGCGCGGCTCGCGCATCGCCACCGGGTAACGCCCCGGCATGTGCTGAAAATCCAGCAGCGCAGCGCACACCGCCTGGCGGCCGGTGGCCTGTGGCTTTGTGGGGCCCATGGTGTGGCTTGGCCTCAGCGGGGCTTCAGCCGGCCCGCACGGGGCCGTCAAGCTCCGGCTCGCTGCTTTGCGCCACGGCGGCTTGCGCCGGCGCCTTGGCGCCAGGGGCGCCATAGCCGTAATAGCTCTCGCTGCTGTAGTCGTGGCCGTGCTGGTTGCTGGCGTGCGTGAGCACCATGCCCATGGGCAGCAGGCCCGCGTTGCGCAAGCGGCGCAGCGAATCCTTGATGCTGGAGCGCCGCGTGCTGCCCGCTTTCACGGCAAACACGATGTACTGGATCTGGTTGCCCAGCACGATCGAATCCGCAATGCCCAGCAGCGGCGGGCCATCCACGATCACATGCTCGTAGCCCAGCTCCTGGGCCTTGTCGAGCAGCAGCATGAACTTGGCGCCCATCAGCAATTCCACCGGATCGGGCGGGTTCGGGCCCGCAAGCATCACCGACAGGTTGGGAATGCCGGTCTGGTAGGCCAGCACGTCGCTGTGTTGCGTGCCCGAGAGGAAGTTGGACAGGCCCATCTCGTTGGGCACCTTCAGCATGTGGTGCACCGACGGGCTGCGCATGTCCGCATCGATCAGCAGCACCTTTTTGCCCAGTTGTGCAAAGTTGATCGCCAGCGCCATGGCGGTGGTTGACTTGCCCTCGCCCTTGCCGCAGCTGGTCACCATCAGGCGCCGAGGCGCCCCTTCCGTGGTGGAGAACTGCAGCGCCGTGCGCATCGAGCGGTAGGCCTCGGCAAACGGGCTGCGCGGGTCTTCGTGCGCCAGCAGCGCGGCCGAGTCGGCGGCGCCCTTTTTCTTCAGCAGCGGAATCCAGCCCAGCAGCGGCAGACCGTAGGTCGCTTCGATCTCGTCGGCATGTTTGATCGAGTCGTCCAGGTTCTCGCGCAGGAACGCCAGGCCCAGGCCCAGCAACAGGCCCAGGCCCATGCCGATGGCCGCATAGCGCAGGGGTTGCGGGCTGAACGGGAACAGCGGCGTGCGGGCCTCGTCCACCACCGCAATGTTGTTGGTGGTCAGGCCACCGGTCACGGTGACCTCCTTGAGCCGCTGCAGCAGGCTGTCGTACACCTGCCGGTTGGTGTCGAGTTCGCGCTTGAGCAGGTTCAGGTCCACGCTGCGGTCCTGCACCGCCAGCACCTCGCTGCGGGTCTCGCCCAGGCGGGCCCGAAACTGCTGCTCCTGGCGCTTGGCCGCTTCAAACTGCCCCTTCACCGACGCCACCACCACCGCAATTTCGGCCTTGATGCGGGCATTCAGCTCGTCGATCTGCGCCTTGGTCTGCACCATCTTCGGGAAATCCGGCTTGTAAATGCTCAAGTTCATCGCGTACTCGGCTTCCAGCTTGGCCTTTTGCTCCTTGTAGGTCTGCACCGCCTTGCTCTCCAGCACCTGGGGTGTGCTCTCGGGGCTGCGCAGCACCTCGTTGTACAGAGACTCGGCCTTGATCCGCTCCTGCTCCACCCGCGCGAGCGCGGTGGAAAAGTCGGCGAAGTTCTGGTTCGCCACATTGGTCTTTTCGTCCAGCACCAGAATGGCGTTCTGCTTGGCGTAGGCGTTGATCACCCGCTCCGACTCCTCCAGCCGGGCCTTGGTCACCTTGATCTGGTCTTCCAGAAACGTCTTGGCGTACACCGACGACTCCAGCTTGCGCTCCAGGTTCATCGCAATGAAGGTTTTGGCAATGGTGTTGGCAATGCGCGCCGCCAGCTCGGCGTTGCTGTTCACCACCACAATGTTCACCAGCCGCGAGTTGCGCACCGGCTCGATGCTGACCGACCCCATGAACGCACCCACGGCACCGTTGCGGCCCAGAAACTGTTCGTCGGCCACCGACGGCGTGCTCAACTGCCGGTAGTTCGCCAGAATCCGGTCCAGAAAACCCAGGCTGCCCGGGGCCGGCGCATCGGTGGCGTCCAGCGGGCCAGCGTCGCCTGCCTGGGGCGCCAGCGCCCCGGCTGCTGCACGGCTCTTGTCCAGGCCCATTTCGTCCACCACCCGCTCGGCCAGGCCACGGCTTTTCAGCAGTTCAATCTGCGTCTGCAATTGCGAGCCGTCGTCATACACCTGCTGCTCGGTGTCCACGTCCTGGTTGAACGCCACCACCCGCTGCGCGCTGCGCTCGATCTGCACCAGCACGCTGGAGCGGTACAAAGGCGTGCCGCGCAGGCTCTGCACCGTGGCCGCGAGACCGCACAGCAAGGTCAGCGCCAGCAGCATCCACTTGTATTTCAGGACGATGCGCAGCAAGTCCTTGATGTTGAGGGCGTCGTTCTCCTGCTCGTCGGACTCGTCGCGCAACACCTGCGTCTGCAGGCCGTTGGGCTGGCGCAAGGCCAGGCTGCGTGAGGCCGGCGGCAGGGCGGGCAGGGGATCGCGTGTGGACATGGGGAAACTCGACTACGGGGGGAGGGCATTGAAGGGCACGTGGCAGCGGCGTGCCCGTGAAAGCGCTTCGCCATAACGGCGAAGCCCACGGGCGGCTCAGCCGCTCATTTGGCCGTCAGGCTCGAAAACGGGTTGATCGAATCGATGATGTCGCGAAACAGCGAATCGCGCAGCGCAGCGCGTGCCGGGCTGCGTTTGACCACGATCACATCGTCGGCCACGATCACCGGGTCTGCGGCCTCGCCTTTGCGAATCCTTTCCAGGTCAAAGCTCAGGGTCTGCTGCGGGCCCTGGGCCACGGAGCGAAACAGCATGATCTCGGTCAGGTCGGCAAATTGCCCGCCACCGCCGGCCAGCGCCAGCGCCCGCAACAGCGTCAACTGCCCCGTCACCGGGTAAATGCCGGGCTTGGCCACCGCGCCTTCAATCGTGATGCGCTGGGTGGTGAACTCCTTGATGAACACCGATACCTGCGGGTCCTGCAGGTATTTTTCAGCGTACTTCGCGGCAATGATCGCCTCGGCCTGCTGCGCGGTCAGCCCAGCCAGCGACAGGTTGCCCACCAGCGCCAGCGACACCATGCCCGACGAATTCACGCGCACCGTGCGCTTCAGGTCGGGCACGCCAAACACCTCCACCTCCAGCAGGTCGTTGGGTCCCACGCGGTAGTCGGTGCCCACACCGGCCAGTGCGTTCAGGGGCTGCCCCGGCAGCAGGGGGGCGTTGCCCAGCGTCTGGTTGGCGGCGTTGTCGTTGGCCACCGGCTGGCGGCCGGCCGCCACGGGCATCGGCACGGTGGCCGCGTTTGCCACCGCCGGCTCTTGTGGCGGTTGTGGCGCTTGTTGCGCCCACAGCGCCGCCGGCAGTGCGGCCATGCACCACACGGTCAAGCGGCTCAGGAAAAATTTCATGCCAAAGGTCTCAAGGGGCTGCCCAAAAAAAGAGCGTGCAAGATAGCACGATTTTACGTGGCACCCTCCCAAGCCCGGCCGCTGGCCCGGGTGGCCGGCGACGGGTGGTCGTCACCGCCCTGGGGCCTGAGCAGCGCGCCCAGCAGAAACGCGCCCAGCATCGCAGTGGCCGGAATGCGCAGGTTGAAGTCCACCCACGCATGCAGAACCAGCGCCAGCAGGCCCAGCCCGCAGACCATCATCTGCCGCTGCGGGCGGTTCAGGCCGTGCGGCGTGCGGGCGCTTGCGGCCAGCCAGCGCACCCGCCGGCCCACCAGCCACAACGCCAGCGCCGCCAGCACCACAAACAGCAGGCCGCATTCCATCAGCAGCTGCACGTAGTCGCTGTGCGCGTGGGGGGCAAAGCCGCTGACTTCGGCGGGCTGAAAGCGCGGGAACACCCCGGCGTAAGAGCCCAGGCCCGAGCCCAGCGGCCAGAATTCCAGCGCCGCCGTCCAGGTGCGGGCCGCCAGCAGCTGCCGAAACGCCGAATCGGCCACCACGGTTGAACCGGCAAAGCGCCCCAGCCAGTCCAGCCCCACCGCGCCCAGCGCCAGCAGCACCAGGGCGGCCAGCCCCCCCAGCCGCCAGGGCAGGCCCAGCTGCCCGCCACGCGGCCCCGGCAGCAGCAACACCGTGGCCAGCGTCACCAGCACCCCGGTGGCAATGCCCGCACGCGAGCCCGCCGCCAGCACCGCCACCACCAGCACAAACAGCACCACCCCCCAGAGCCAGCCGGCGTGGCCCAGCCGGTGGTCCTGGCCCTGCCGGTGGCGCAAGGCGTCCCGCAGCTCCAGCACCACCAGTGGCAGCGTCATCACCAGAAAGCTCGTGAAGTGGTTGCGGTTGGCAAAAGTGCCAATCACCCCGGTGAACAGCGAGTCAAAGTACAGCGCGGGAAACGGCCCCAGCTGCGCCAGGCCCAGCAGCGCCTGCGCCACGGCCCCGCCAATCCACACCCGCGTCAGCGTTTTCAGCTGCGCCGGTGTGCGGGTCAGCGCCAGCGCAAAACACGCCACCAGCGGAATGCCCGCCAGCACCGCCGCCCAGGTGGCGTCGGGCGTCAGCGAAGCCGGCCGCCACAGCGCGTCCGGTGCCTGCACCGCCGCCAGCACATCCAGGTAAAAAGCCCGCCCCGGCAAGGCCGCCCACAGTTCCATGGGCAGCGGCAGCAGCTGCACCAGCGCCACCCACAGCGGCGCGGCCGCCAGCACCAGCAAACCCCGCCGTTCGGTGCCGTGGCCCCAGGCGCCCGCAGGCCGCACCAGGCTGCGCAGGCCCACACCCAGCAACACGGCCAGCCCCAGCCACTCCAGCACCATCAGGGCCACATGCCGGTTGCCACCCCGAATCAGCGGCGCACACACGATCAGCAGCACACCCGCGCCCAGAGTCAGCCCCTGCAGCGTCTGGTTCAGCCGGTCGGCCGCCGCCTGTGCCACCGGCCTCATACCCACCTCACGCATCGGGGCGTCCAGCCCGGCGCCACACCGCCGGCCGCGCAGCGGCCTGGAGCCCAGGCGATCGTCACGGCGGGTCCAGCGGCACCGGTACGGGCAGCGCCCCGTTGGGCGCCTGACTCAGCGTGGCCAGCGACTCGCCGCGCCGGGCCAGTCGCTGGTACACATGGTGGTAGGCCGCCACCGCAGCCAGCATGCCCACGGCCAGCACCTCGGTGTCGTCGTGAAACACCAGCGCCAGCAGCGCCGGGCCTGCCACAAAGCACCAGACCACCGGCGCCACGGCGGCGTTCTGCCAGTTGTGCGACCAGTGTGGAAAGCGCCGGTGAATGAACGCGCTGGCCAGCAGGCTGTGCAGGTGGTGGCGGTCCGCATCGCCGGGCGACAGGCGTTGCAGGCGGCGGCGCACGATGCTGTACACCACCTCGATGAACGGGTAGGCGCACACCAGCAGGCTCGCCCAAGGCGACACGCTGGCGTTGCGCATGGGCAGCAGCACCGCCAGCCAGGCCAGCGCAAAGCCCGCAAAATACGCCCCGCCGTCGCCCAGAAACAGCTTGCCCCAGGGGTAGTTGATCAACCAGAAACCCACCATGGCCGCCGCCACCAGCAGGCACACCAGGGCCAGCGGGGCGTCGCCTGCTCGAAAAGCGAGCACCGAGAGCGTCACCAGCGCCAGCACCACGGTGCCACTGGCCAGGCCATGAAAACCGTCGATGATGTTGACCGCGTTGGCCACACCGCCCACCGCAAACGCCGTGAACACCACGGCCAGCGGCCACCAGGTCAGCGCCCAGTCCAGCAGCGGCACGTCGAGCCGGCTCAGCGCCACACCACTCAGCAGGCAGGCCACCAGCCCGCTGACCATGGTGGCCAGCAGGCGCGGCAGCACCCCCACGCGCTTGGTCATGTCTTCCACAAGTCCGAACAACAGCGCCGGTATCCCTGCCAGCAAGATCATGCCCAGCAAGCGCTGCACGTCGGAAGGGGACAGCAGCGCCCAGGCCAGCACCAGCGCCAGGTAAATGCCAATGCCGCCCACGCGCGGTGTCGGATCCACATGGAATTTGTGCGCCCCCGATTCCGCGTGGTCCATCGTGAAGTGCCCATGGGTGTGGCGCGACAGCACCAGCACCAGCGAAATCAGGAAAGCCACCACGGTCGTGGCAAAGAGGATCCAGGCGTAGGTGGTACCGGCGTCAGATTGCAGCAGGGCAAGCATGTGAAAGAGCGATATTTGTTGTTTTCAGACGCGCAGGCCGTCGGGTGGTGCGCGTGGCACGCCAGACAGCAGTCGCCTCCTCCGGGAACTATCGGCTATTGCGTACCGATTGAAGTGTGGTCATAAGTGTACAGATGAAACATGACGGTTACGGGTCGTGTCCGACAGGTTCCCCCACACCCCGCAGATGTTGGATTCTTTCCGCAGGACCCCTCTTTGCCCATCAAATGGCTCGCGCCCAGGTGATTGCTCACCCGGTGACGGTCTCGGCAATCAGCACATCGGCCGGTATGCCCAGGCGCTGGTGCAGTCTGCGGATCATGGCCAGCGTCAGCGGGCGCTTGCGGTTCAGGACTTCGTAAACGCGATTGCTCTTGCCAATGATCGACTCCAGATCTTTGACGGACAGTCCGCTCTGATCCATCCGGAATTTGATGGCCTCCACCGGATCCGGCGCAGTGATCGGCATGTGCCTGGCCTCGTAGGCTTGCACCAGCGTGGCCAGGATGTCCAGGCGATCACCCTCCGGCGTGCCCCTATCAGGGTCGGACTCCATCAAGGCCGAAATCTCTTTGAGGGTGGCCTTGTAGTCTGCTTCGGTGTGGATAGGGCGAATGTCCATGTTTTCCTCCGTGGCCGGTCAGGCCGACTCAATGGTTTCTGCGTCCACAGCGTCGTACGCCTTGTGGGTGCCGACAAACTTCACGCAGACGATCTGCAACTTGTACGCAATGGCCACGATCAGCCGGTAGTCATTGCCTTTGATATTGAACACCGCACTACGGTTCTTCAGCACGCTGGCGCTGCGGTACTGCGCCTTGATGTCGGCGGGCTGGCTCCAACTCGCACTGGTGGCCTCCTCGTACCAAGCCTTCAGCGGCTGCTCGGCGTCGGGGTAGTGCTCCCAGAAGGCCCGAAGGGTAGACACGGCAATCACACGCATAAGAAGAAGTTTAGTCCCAAATCGGGACTTTTGCCCATGATCTACAAATAAGGTGCAGGGTCACCGGGCGATGCCGGTTGGCTATTTGGGGCGGCCATGGGGACACCCGCCCCTCAGCGGCCCAGCCGCTGCAGCACCCGCTTGAAGCGCTGCCACATCAGGCCCGGGTAGCTGGTCTGCTCGCCATACAGGTAGGTCAGATAGTCCCGGCTCGGAAACACCCGCTGCCACAGCCAGCGCAGCCGCAGCCCCAGGCCGGGCAGGGCGGCAAAGGTCTGGCGCTGCATGTAGCGCCAGTCGGCCAGGCGCGTCGCGTCCAGGGGCTCGGCCGCCGCTGCGTGGCGCAGCGCCGCCACCGCGTCCGCTGGCAGCGTGCGCCCAAACATGGTGGCGGCCGCTTCCAGCCCGCTCAGCACCACCCCGGCCAGTTGCTTGTCTGTTGCGAGTTGCTGCATGCGCTGCCAGTCGGCCGGGCTGAAAGCGTCCGTCAGCACGATCAGGTCGTAAAGCCATTTCAGCTTGTCGTCCACACCGATCGACAGGTTCAGCGCCCGGTGCACACAGGCGTGCAGCAGCGCATGCACCTTCCCCAGCCCGCGCGCGGTGGGCGCCAGCTTGGGCAGCGGCAGGGAATCGGCCATCAGTTCGTCGAAGCTGAAGGCGCCCGAGAAGAGCGGGGAATTGGTCAGTTGCCAGTGCACGTCCACTTCCAGCACCCAGTCGGGCATCACCTGGCGCGTGCACAGCAGTTCATACGCCACCAGCTCGCCCGAGGTCTGGGCGCGCGCGTAGCCCGCCGCGGTCAGCCGGGCCGACAACTGTTCGGCGGCCGCGCGCGAGGGCAGCAACAGATCCACATCGCCACAGGCGCGCCACTGCGGCTGCACGTAAGCCCAGTGCGCCAGCGCCGAGCCCTTGAGCAGCAAGCCCGGCAGGCCGCCCTCGCTCATCAGACCCAGCACACGCCGGGTTTCGTTTTCAATCACCATCGAAACCAGCGTGGCGTCTCGCGCCGCCGCGCCGAAGGCTTTCACCCACTCGGGCGGCGGCAGCGGGGGCGCGTCTTGCGCAGAGGGGGTGGTGTCGGGCTTTGCCGCCGGGTGCCAGCGCCCGTCCACCAGCGCCACCACACCTTCGTTGTGCGCGGCCGCCACCGCGTCGGCTGCGGTCCAGGAGGGCGGCACAGGTTCCGGCGCCGGCGTGCCGGCCGCCCAGGCCGCCAGCCAAGCCCGCAGCCCGGCCGCGTCAGGCGCCACCGCTTACCAGCTGCTTGTCCAGCAGCGCCTGCACCAGCGCCAACACGTCCCGCTCAATGTCTTCGCGCGACACCTCGTATTCCGCCAGCATCGCCTCACACACCTGGGCCAGCCCCAGCCCCTCGGTCATCAGTTGCCAGATGCGCGCCCCCACCGGGTCCAGCCCGTAATAGGTGCCACTGGCCAGGTCCAGGATCACCGTCTCGTCGCCAACGGTTCGGGCCATCACCTGGGTGGGAATCGTGACTTTGTCTGAGAGGTTCATGTCATGTGGCTTTCTTGGTCAAGGACATGCCTGGCGATGGCTTCGCGCACGCGGGGCAGATCTTCATAGCGGCGCGGATAGTCCAGTCGGTAGTAGATGGGCAGTTTGGCCAGCTTGACCAGTTCGTCGAAATGCCAGGCCAGCAACTGCTTTTCTTCGATGTCGAGCAGAAAGGAGTTTTTGATCAATTCCAGGAGCGCTTCTGGCGGCCGAACTGGTTCAATTTTCAGTGACGCTGAGGATCCATCCCCGAGAAAATAAACCCGCCGAAGCGGTTGTGGTTGGTCGCAGAAAGTCATCCCCTTGCCCGCCAGCACCCGGACCTTGGATGTGTACTCCACGGCTGGAGCAAGGTCCAAGCTTGGGTGAATCAGGGCCGCCTGACTGTCTTCCCATAGTCGAACAGAGGGGTGACTTGGTATTAACTGGCAGATCCCGTTCACCCAGTCAATCTGCAAACCGTCATCGGTCAAGAAGCGCGCGCCGGTCGTGGCAAAGCTGGTCGCCAGTGTGGACTTGCCTCGCCCAGATGCACCGGTGAAGGCGACACCCGATCCATTGATCTCCACCGCGCTCGCATGAAGCACCAGTCGTCCTTGACGGCTGAGCGCCAGCGGCAAAACCTGATTCAGGTGCAGGTGTTCCACGGTGCCTGGTGATACGCCAGGCACCGGCCAAGCGGTGATATTTTGTCCGTCGGCCGACACCTCAAAATCAGCAAGGTCTGGAAAGCGAAGCAGATACCCGTCGTCCAGGCGGAAAAACAGCGTCCAGACGGTCCCGTCCTCAAGTGTCCATTGATGAAAAGGCACTGCAGGGCTCGGTGCCTGCAAGCGAGCGCCCTCACTGAGTAACCGCACGCTCACTGGGTGTCTCGGCTCAAAACCGATGCGACGAATCGTGCAATTTCTTCCTGGGTTGGAAAGAGTGCTGGATGTTCCTGCAGCACGGCGGCTTGAACCTGCGCCACAGATCGGCGCCCATCGCAATAATCCAGCACGAGCTTTCTGGCTCTGGCTGTTTTGCTGACGACAGGTACATGTTCGGGGTGACTTCGAACGAGACGCTCCTGCTCGAGCAAATCACCCTGCCACGTGGAGTGGCTGAATATGTTTTTGGATGCCGGATGTTTCATCACCCAGGCAATCATGTGATCGGTCGGCCTTGCCATCACCGTCACGTCAAGCTGGTCGCCAGCACGCACTGGCAGTGCAGTGTCAATCGGAAAGAATGCCTGGGATCTGCCAATGGCCGTTTCAGACAAAGGCGAATTTGTCATCCAGACCTCAGGCGCAAGCTCGCACTCGAACCAGCCGGCAAACCCATGCAACACACCGTCGCGCTGAACGGTTAGTTGCGTATTCCACGAATAGAAATCGGGGTTGTCGATCTGAAGATCAATGGAACACAACTCTGCAGGCGCCGATAGAAGCTCGTCGCGTTGCAAATTGACGGCATGTTTCGCGTTGACACTGTGCTGGCGAAGCCAGTGGAACTCAGGCGGGATGTTGGGCCCATGCCAAGCCTCAACCTGTTCCTGGCATTTTTGCGACTGCACCGCCGCAACATGGAGCTTGAGCCGCCCTGGTATGAGGGTGCCACCCGGCTTGAGGAAGCGTTTGCGTGCGTCTGCCAGCAGACCGATCAGACCGTAGTCGAAACCAAAATACCCCACATGGTCACAGATGACCACATCGACAAGTTCAGGCAAATCAACCTGGAACGAGGAACCACGTATGAAGTTGGTTTTGTCTCCCCATCCTGCGCGCGTGAGCGTGTCACGCGCGATGTCAATGGCCGCCGTTGAGTCAATAGCATAGACGTGATCTGCCCCGGCCTGAAGGCAAAGCAAACCCAACACTGCCGTGCCACAGCCTGCATCCAGTACCTTGTCGCCAGGCTGAATGACGTTTTTGAGCGCTGCCCGGTAGAGATCAAGCCGATGGGGATGTGATAGATACCCCAGATGTTCTTCAAGCACTCCGCTCATCGAAATTCACGCGCCATCACTGTCAATCAATTTCCACTCTAGCGACACACGTCTATGTTTTTTGCAGACGTTGACCACAACCAAGGTCTGTAGTGAAAAAGTAAAAACTAACCCTGCGGGATACAAGGCGACCGGTGTCGATGATATTTGTAGGACACGCGGTGACAAGAATCATCACATGGCAACCATCATCCCTTGACCACCGTCCCCGTTTGCACCCATGGATGCGCCTTGCGTCAGAGCATTTACACGCCCAAACACCTGCAAAGTAGGCGTGCGGTAGGGCTGCTTTTCCTGTGAGGTGGCCTGTTGGGTGGCTACGGCAGCCACTGTTTTTTCATTCATGCTCAAACTCCAATTACATACAAACGTGTGGGAATACTACACTTTTTTACAGTCTTCCGGTTCCAGCATGGCGTCACATGCGAACAAAGTCCACAGCAGCCACTCGGGCCATCCGGAGTGTTCAATGTCCAAGCCTTGATCATATAGTCGCTGGACATGCGCTGGATTCACCCAGCGCTGCACGCGGTCAGAACCCTCTTTTCGTTGCATCAGGGCTTCCCTCAAATCTGTCCAGTGCCAGCGAAACGCGACCATGAAATCTGCTTTCGTGTTTCGCTCCAGCACGCTGAGTGGCAGCAGGTCTTTCATCGCCCGGCGGTGCATGGTCTTGTCAACAGCCCCGCGCACCCGCAGCCGATCCGCAGTTGAAAAGGCGAACTGAACCATGCGTGCATCCCAGAATGGGCGGCGCAACTCAATGCCCAGACTTGAGCTCAGGCGCTCCTCGCCTTCGCGGGCCATTGCCGCGTAGGCGCCGCTCAGCATGGAAAGCTGGCTGACCTGACCAAGCCTCGAATACGAAGGCGGTCCTGACCAGGCGTAGGTTTGCCGACGCTCCTGCAGGATGTGTTTCAGTTCAGGCTTGAGCCAGGTGTCATGTGCGGCATCTTCCTGGCGATTTTTCGCACGAAGCTTGCGCAGCAAGGTTTTCACTCTTTCCGGTAGGGCAGGAGCCAAGTTATTTCTGAGCAGCCACCAGATGCTGTCCCGCAGACCAACTTCGGCCAGATCGGCCTTCAGGCATTCGTAGAACGCGCGCCACTCACCCCCTGCTAGCGTCTCGGCGTAGTAGGTTCGAACGCCACCCACCCACTCGTCGCCACCGACCCCGGTCAACAAGACGCGACTGCCTGCACTGCGGGCCTGCTCGCGGATACCCAAGCCCATGACACCATTGGGATAGCTTGGGAAGTCTTTGTGAAGCACTGCGCTTTCACGGTACCAAGACAGTGACTTTCGGGTTGGCGGCACCTCATGAATGACACGTTCGTGGTGCTGCCCAACCGCTCTGGCGTAGTTCAATTCATCGGCATCGGGTGAGCCCTGAAAGTCCAGAACGTAGCCTTCCAGGCCTGGGGCGGGGAAACCATGGTGTCGGCGCATGTTCTCTGCCACGGCAAAGATGGCAGATGAGTCCAACCCACCACTGACCTCACACGCCACCACCTGCGATGAGCGGGACATCTTCCGCACAATGTCAGTGAACAACTCACGGTAGTGCTCTACAAATTCTTCATCTCTCGTATAGGGGGGTTTTTCCCAGAGATCGGGGGACCAATATTCATCCAGACGCGGACCGCTCGAACTTACGGTCATGCGGAAGGCTTGAATCAGCCGTAAAACGCCTTGCCAGAAAGTCTCTTCTCGGGAAAGCCACTCGGCCCCCAGGCACTCGGCCATCAGGCCTTTGTTGAATTGCCGGGCAACCCATGGCAAGTCCAGTATGGGATGCACTTCGGACGAAAAAACAAGCGTGTCACCACTCCAGTGGTAGTGAAAAGGCTTGTTGCCCACCCGATCCCGCGCACAAAACGCCTCTTGCTTTCGCGCGTCCCAGATCACCAGCGCAAAGTCGCCCTCAATGTGACGCAGACAATCCTCGCCCCACACCTCATACGCCCGCAGAACCAGCTCGGCATCGGCCCGCGTGCGCAGCACCGCGCCCTTGCCCAGCAGCTCGCGGCGCAGTTCTTCCCAGTTGTCCACCCGGCCGTCCATCACCAGCACCAGGCTTTGGTCTTCGTTGGTCAGCGGCTGGGTTTCTTCCAGCGACTCGGGCGTGGTGCGCAGCATGCACTGGCCCAGCGCCACGTGGCCCCGGCGCCAATGGTTTATGCCGTCCGGCCCGCGGTAGTGCATGGCCGCGGTCATGGCTTCCACCTGGCCCGGTTCCACCGGGCGGCCGTCGAAATGGATGATGCCGGCGATGCCGCTCACGGTTGAAAGGCCTCCAGAGGCACCAGGTCGCCGAACGGGGCGAACTGGGTGGCGATGTCGGGCCGGTCGTTCACCGGCACGCCGCCGCACTCCACCCAGGCGTGGGCGTCCAGCGTGCCCTGGGTCAGGCGCACGCCAATGCGCAGCTCGCTCGCCACGCCGCGGCGGCGCAGCAGCCAGCCCAGCAGCAGCGAGCGCGTGAGGCAGGTGGCGTGAAACGGGGTGTGGCGTGCGGCGATGTTCACCGCTTCGCCCAGCGCCTGAATGTCGGCCAGGGCCAGGGCTTGCGCCGGCGTGGCTGCGGCGACAGGCCGGCGCTGCAGCCAGGCCTGCAGGCGCGGCAGCCCCCAAAACCGCAGGCCCATCCAGCACAGCGGCAAATACAGGTTGGCGGCCAGCAGCGTGCGCTGCTGCGCGCGGCTCAGGGCGCGGAACTGCGCCAGGCGGCCGGACGGACCTGCTGTGGGTAGGGATGTGGGGGGCAACGGGGTGGGCATGGCATGCGTATCAGCGCGCCATTATCCTTGGCGTTCGCCAGCAACCGATCGACCCGTGTGCGGGCGCCGTGCTTCGCTGGCGTTATGCACAGGAACAAACTCACAGGCCGAGTTCACTGTGTGAGCCCAGGCGCACGAGCTGCAGCACCTAGGCATCCGGTTTGCGGTAAATCAGCACCAAGTCCGGCTTGATGTGGCAATCCCGGTGGTCCTTCCAGTCTCCGGTCAGCGCATGGTCACGGTGCCGAGGTTCTAGCGACTGATCGGAAGCCAGCGCGACCGGTACGGGCACCAGGTCTGTGTCGAGTGTTGCGCGGTGCTGCCCCTTCACCTCGCGCTTGTAGTCGCGCTTGAATTGGCCGGTGCGCTCAATCTGCCGCATGCAGATCGGCCATCAGAGCATCCACTGTGGCGAAGCGCGGCAGCTTGCCTTTGCGGGCCTCCTTTATTGCCTTGATGGTGGAGGCGTTCGGAATCAGCGGCTCAAAGGGCAGCGCCTTGTCCTGGGCCACCTTGGTGAGCAGTAGCCGCACCGCGTCGGACACGGTAAGGCCCATCGCAGCCAGGACGGCTGCCGCTTCTTCCTTGATCGCGCCGTCGATGCGCGTTTGTACGAGTTGGTTTGCAGCCATGATCGGTTTTCCGG
Organism: Hydrogenophaga sp. L99; assembly: GCF_058731905.1. Taxonomy (NCBI): domain Bacteria; kingdom Pseudomonadati; phylum Pseudomonadota; class Betaproteobacteria; order Burkholderiales; family Comamonadaceae; genus Hydrogenophaga; species Hydrogenophaga sp. L99. Next base: position 3,883,664 of record NZ_CM178972.1, read on the forward strand.
TTGGATATTTGAATTACATTGTAATGCAAGCTGTGCGCTGAAGCCGGGATTCCACAGCTCCCAAGAGAGGTGCGAAAAATCCAACATAGACAAGGGCTTAAGCCTGTCTCTGCAGGTTTTTACATGAATCTCTGACCTTGGCGGGTTGAAACCCGCCACTGCCCTCAAACGCAGCCAACACGGCTCTGCGCCACATCCACCAGCTTGCCACCCTCCAGCCGCAACACCCGATCCGCCAGCGCCAGGCTGGCCGGGCGGTGGGTGATGAGAATGACGGTGCGGCGCGACAGCGTTTCGTGGCATTCGGCGATGAAGCTCTTTTCCCCCTCGGGGTCGAACATGGCCGTGGCCTCGTCCAGCACCAGGATGGGCGGGTCTTTCAGCAGCGCGCGCGCCAGGGCAATGCGCTGGCGCTGCCCGCCCGAGAGGCGAATGCCCTGGTCGCCCACCATGGTCCCGTAACCCTGCGGCAGGCGGCTGATGAAATCGTGCGCCTGGGCGGCGCGGGCGGCGGCCTGCACCGCTTCAGCGCTGGCGCTGGGCAGGCCGTAGGCAATGTTGTCCAACACCGAGCCATTGAACAGCAACACATGCTGCGGCACCACGCCAATCTGGCGGCGCAGGCTGGCCAGCGTCACACCGGCAATGTCGTGTCCGTCCACCAGCACGCGTCCGCCCGTGGGCTCCATCAGCCGCATCAGCAGGTGCGCCAGCGTGCTCTTGCCGGCGCCGTTCGGGCCGGTCAGCGCCACCGTTTCGCCGGCGTTGATGCGCAGGTTCACGCCCTGCAGCGCCGGTGCGCGCCCGGGGTAGGCAAAGCTCAGATCGTCCAGCTCAATGTCGCCGTGCAGCGGGGGCAGCTCGTGGCCCGTGCCGGGTGGCGGCTCGGGCGGCTCGCGCAGCACCTCGCCCAGGCGCTCCAGCGCGCCGCGCGCCTGGCGCGTCTGGCCGTACACGTCGGCCAGCGAACCCACCGGGCGCGTCAGCAGCGCGGCGTACAGCAGAAAACTCACCATCTCGGCCGGCGTGCGCGCCTCAGATGCGCTGCCCAGCAGCCACAGCACCAGCACCATGCCGGCCGCCGCCAGAAACTGCACGCTCGGGCCCAGCGCGGCGTAAATCAGCCGTTCCTGGTTGCCCAGCTGCACCGTGCGGCCAATCTGCCGGCGGTAGCGGGCCGACTCCAGCGGCTCGCGCGTGAAGGTCTTGATGGCCGGCAGCATGCCCAGGTTTTCTTCGGCGATCGACACCGCCTCGGCCTGCGCCTGCTGCAGCGCGCTGGAGAGCGGCCGCAGGCGCCGGCCCAGCACCTTGAGCAGCAGGTAAAACAGCGGAATCATGCCCACCACCAGCAGCGTCAGCCGCGCGTCCAGCCGCGCCATCAGCAGCACCGCGCCGCCCACCGTGAACAACAGCGGCAACACGCTCAGCAGCGTGCCGCTGATGTAACCCGCCAGCCGCTCCACATCGTTCGTCAGCAGCGCCAGAATTTCGCCGCGCTTGCGTTGCTGAAAATACGCCAGCGGCAGCGCCTGCAGGTGGTCGTACAGCCGGGTGCGCAGGTCCGCCAATATCGCCTCGGCCGTGCGGCCCAGCAGCCAGCTGTTGGCAAACTTCAGCGCCGCCTGCAGCGCAAACAGCGCCAGCAGGCCCAGCAGCAGCGCGCCGCCCGCCTGCACCGCGCCCGGCGCGCCCGCCAGCAGGCCCGCGGCAAACTGCCCCGCCAGCCACGGCACCGCCAGCGCCGCGCCGGTCTCAGTCAGCATCAGCAGCGAACACAGCGCCAGCGTGCCGCGCCAGGGCCGGGCAAAGCTCAGGATCAAACGCAGGTTCATGGTGAAAGGCGGTGGCTGTTGTTGATAGATCGGGGACCGTGAAGTTTGAACCGTATGCCAAGAGGCCCGTTCGCCCTGAGCTTGCCCTTCGACAAGCTCAGGATGATCGGAATTCAGGGCTTCGACAGGCTCAGCCCGAACGGAAATGCATGCGTCACAGAGACCGGTTCCTAACGGGTGCCGATGAGGGCCCGGAAAAGGAGACCCAAAAGAGCCAGAGCAGGCCCCGGGTCCCCGGGCGGTTTGCCCCATGCCGAGCGATAGAATCCAAGCCGACTTGCCAGACACCGGCTTGGCCGCCTGGTCCGCCTGCGGCAAGGCCACCCGACGGCGCCAGCGCAGCGCTCCGTATTTTCACCGCCTTTCACCGCCCGCCCGGCGGTGTTGTCCACCGCCCCCGGCCAAGCCTCATGCCCATCGCCATGGCCAGCTTAAAAAACGCTGCGCACCGAGATCGAGTCGCTGCAGGCCGAACGGGCCCCGCCGCCCTGCCGCCGCACCAAAAAAACACCATGAACCAGAACCCAGGGAAAACTCAAAAATGAACCAGCACCCCCACACCATCGCCGTCATCGGCCTGGGCTATGTTGGCCTGCCGCTGGCGGTTGAATTTGGCAAGCTGCGCCCCGTGGTCGGCTTCGACATCAACGCCCGCCGCATCGCCGATCTGCAGGCCGGACGAGACCACACGCTGGAAACCGAGCCCGCCGAGCTGCAGGCCGCGGGCCACCTCAGCTTCACCACCGACATCGAAGCCCTGCGCGGCTGCACCCGCTTCATCGTCACCGTGCCCACGCCGATCGACGAGCACAAGCGCCCCGACCTCACGCCCCTCATCAAGGCCAGCGAAACCGTGGGCCGCGTGCTGAAAAAGGGCGACATCGTCATTTACGAATCCACCGTCTACCCCGGCGCCACCGAAGAAGACTGCGTGCCCGTGCTCGAACGCGTCTCGGGCCTGAAATTCAACGTCGACTTTTTCGCCGGCTACAGCCCCGAGCGCATCAACCCCGGCGACAAGGCGCACCGCCTGCCCAGCATCCGCAAAGTCACCAGCGGCTCCACGCCCGAAGTGGCCGACGTGGTGGACGCGCTCTACGCCGAAATCATCACCGCCGGCACCCACAAGGCCAGCAGCATCCGCGTGGCCGAGGCCGCCAAGGTGATCGAAAATACCCAGCGCGACGTCAACATCGCCCTCATCAACGAGCTGGCGCTGATCTTCAACCGCATGGGCATCGACACCGAAGCCGTGCTGCAGGCCGCCGGCACCAAGTGGAACTTTTTGCCGTTTCGCCCCGGCCTGGTGGGCGGCCACTGCATCGGCGTGGACCCGTACTACCTCACCCACAAGGCCGAAGCCATCGGCTACCACCCCGAAATCATCCTGGCTGGGCGCCGCCTGAACGACAGCATGGGCGGCTACGTCGTCACCCAGCTGGTGAAGGCCATGACCCAGCGCCGCATCCATGTGCAGGGCGCGCGCGTGCTGGTGATGGGCCTGGCCTTCAAGGAAAACTGCCCCGACCTGCGCAACACCCGGGTGGTGGACATCGTGCGCGAGCTGGCCGACTACGACGTGCAGGCCGACGTGTTCGACCCCTGGGTCAGCCCCGCCGAGGCTCAGCACGAATACGGCATCACCCCCGTGGCCCAGCCCCAGCCCGGCACCTACGACGCCATCGTCATCGCCGTGGCGCACCAGCAGTTCAAAGCCATGAGCGCCGCCGACATCCGCGCCCTGGGCAAGCCCGAGCATGTGCTGTTCGATCTGAAATACGTGCTGACGGCGAGCGAGAGCGACCTGCGGCTGTAAGTCTGCATGTCCAGCCAGCCTGCAAGCCGAACAAGGTGTAATATGCCAATGTCATATTACATATGGAGTCCCGCATGACCGTGACCGCCAAACTCTTCATGAGCGGGCGCAGCCAGGCCATACGCCTGCCCGCCAAACTGCGCCTGCAAGCCCAGGAGGTGCGCATCGAGCAAATCGGCGACGCCCTCTGGCTGCAGCCGCAAACCAGCCCCAGCACCCACATGGGTCAATGGCTGGCGCAGTTCTACGCCAGCACCGACGCCTTGCCCGCCGACTTTCTGGCCGACCGCACCGACAACCCGCCGCAAGAACGCGACTGGACCTGACCGCTCCCCATGCGCCGCACGCTCGACACCAACATCTGCAGCTACATCCTGCGCCGCCACCCGGCCAGCATGATCGAGCGCTTTGCCACGCTGGAGCCAGGCCAGTTGTGGCTGTCGGCCATCGTGGCCGCCGAACTGCGCTTTGGCGCCTTCAAGCTCGCGGCGCCCCGGTTCAGTGCCGCGGTCGAAGCCTGGCTGGCCGGGTTTGACGTGCGGCCCTGGCCGCTGGAGGCCACGCACCACTACGCCCAGATGCGCGCCGCCCTGGAGCGCGCCGGCACGCCCGTGGGCGCCATGGACTTGCTGATTGCCGCCCACGCCCTGGCCGAAGACAGCGTCGTCATCACCAACAACGCCCGGGAATTTCACCGTGTGCCGGGGCTGGCGGTGGAGGAGTGGGCCCTGTGAGCACGAAAGAAGAAGGGCGCCAGATCCTGCCTCAGACCGTCAACGAGCCGCGGCATCCGCGCGCCGGGCTGGGCTCGCGCATCGCAGCGCGCTTTGCCGGAGCTGGCCTGACCGAGCCACTGCCTGAGCTGCGTGGAGAAACCGGCGGTCTCACTCACCCGCTCGGTGGCACCGAAACCCAGCTGGAGCCGATTCCCCGCCGCAGGGACGCCACCGAATGATCCTCAAGGAAGCCTCGGCCACCGTTTTCACCGACAAGCGCGGCCAGTTCATTCGCCTGCCGGCAGAGTTGCGCCTGCCCGACAGCGTGAAGCGCGTGGACGTGCGTGCACGCGGCTGCGAACGCATCATTGCGCCCCTAGGCCAGACCTGGGACAGCTTCTTCCTCGATGGCACACCGGCGCCCGAGGACTTTCTGCCCGAGCGTGCCAGCCAGTTCGCGTTCAAGGCATAAAATTGGTCATCAAACGATGCAAAAATTGATGCACATCTCGATGGCAAAAAGGAATCCCCATGCGCACCACCCTCACCCTTGACGACGAACTGCTGGCCCAGGCGCAGCACATCAGCGGCCTGACCGAGCGCAGCCAGCTGATCCGCGAGGCCTTGCTCGCGCTCATCCAGCGCGAGAGTGCGCATCGCCTGGCACGGCTCGGTGGCACCGAAACCCAGCTGGAGCCGATTCCCCGCCGCAAGGACGCCACCGCATGATCCTTGTGGACACCTCGGTCTGGATCGACCACCTGCGTCAGGGCGACGCGGGGCTCGCCGCTGCGCTGCAGCAAGGGCGGGTGGGCATCCATCCGTTCGTGGTGGGCGAACTGGCCTGTGGCAACCTGCGCGCTCGCGCCGAGGTGCTGGGGCTGCTACAGGCGCTCCCCCCCCTGGCGGTGGCGACCGATCAGGAAGTGCTGTTCTTCATCGACGCCCATGCCTTGATGGGGCGCGGCATCGGTTATGTGGACGTCCATCTGCTGGCTGCAGCCCGCCTGGCGGGCGTGCCGTTCTGGACGCGCGACAAGCGCCTCGCGGCTGTGGCCGCTGATCTCTGCCTCGCACACACCGAAACCCAACACTGAACCCCATGACCGCCTACACCGCCCTGCAAACCCGCCTGCAAGCCCAGCCCCGCACCTGGCTCGTCACCGGCGTGGCCGGCTTCATCGGCTCCAACCTGCTCGAAACCCTGCTCAAGCTCGGCCAGCGCGTGGTCGGGCTCGACAACTTCGCCACCGGCCACCGCCGCAACCTGGCCGAAGTGCAAACCCTCGTCACGCCCGAGCAGTGGGCGCGCTTCAGCTTCATTGAAGGCGACATCCGCACCCTGGCCGACTGCGAGCGCGCCATGGTCTGGGCCGATCCCGCTCCCGCTTCACTCCCTCCCCCTCTGGGGGAGGGCGGGGGTGGGGGCTCCCCGAACCCGCCCAGCAGCTTCCCCGTCGACCATGTCCTCCACCAGGCTGCCCTGGGCAGCGTGCCCCGCAGCATCGAAGACCCCATCACCACCAACGCTGCCAACATCACCGGCTTTCTGAACATGCTGGTGGCCGCGCGCGACGCCAAGGTGCAGAGCTTCACCTACGCCGCCAGCAGCTCCACCTATGGCGACCACCCCGGCCTGCCCAAGGTCGAAGCCGTCATCGGCAAACCCCTCAGCCCCTACGCCGTCACCAAATACGTCAACGAGCTTTACGCCGACGTGTTTGCCCGCTGCTACGGCTTTCAAACCATTGGCCTGCGCTACTTCAACGTCTTTGGCCCCCGGCAAGACCCCAACGGCGCCTACGCCGCCGTGGTGCCCAAATGGACCGCCGCCCTGCTGCAGGGCGACACCGTCTACATCAACGGCGACGGCGAAACCAGCCGCGACTTCTGCTACGTGGCCAACGCCGTGCAAGCCAACCTGCTCGCCGCCACCGCAGGGGTTTTACCCCCTCTCCCGCTTGCGGGAGAGGGCAGGGGTGAGGGCCTCCCCGAATCCCCCCTCAACCAAATCTACAACGTCGCCGTCGGCGACCGCACCACCCTCAACACCCTGTTTGGCCTGTTGCGCGACCACCTCGCCGCCCACGGTGTCAGCCCCGCCGTGCAACCCGTGTACCGCGATTTCCGCGCCGGCGACGTGCGCCACAGCCAGGCCGACATCAGCAAAGCCCGGCGCCTGCTCGGCTATGCGCCCACCCACCGCCTGGCCGACGGCGTGGCTGAGGCCATGCCCTGGTATGTGGGGCAACAGCCATGAAATCCGCGAAGAATGTCAGCCATGCCTGAAGCCAAAGTGGACGAAGAAATGAAGGCCTTTGCCGCCGATGTGCGCGAATCCATCGCGCAGGCCAAGCGGGGCGAAGTGGCGCGCGCAGCCTCGGGCCACTGCGGCGCGTTACGACGCGCGCAAGAAAGTGGTGGTGATCGAACTGGCCAATGGCGCGTCGTTTGCATTTCCCCCCAGCCTGGCGCAAGGCCTCGAAGGCGCCAGCACCGCTGACCTGTCAGACATAGCGGTATCCGTCCGTTGGGCCCGTTTACAGCCAGAGCATCGCGTATCGCGGCGCCTTTGCCGCAAACGTCACGCCAATTTGTCTTTATTAAAAAGACAATTAAAGACAAAATAGGCCACTGTGGAAAGTCAATTCAGAACCGTCATCCGTCAGAAAATCATCGACTCGCAAGCGGCACCGCTGCCCGCCTTGACGCGTCGCGATGTCTGGCTGCCGGCGGTCAAAGGCAAGGCCACCGCCGTCATCGGCATTCGACGCTCCGGCAAGACCAGCCTGCTGTGGCAGATGCTGGCCGACCGCCACGCCGCCGGCATGGCGCGTGACGGCTTGCTCTACTTCAGTTTTGAAGACGAGCGCCTGGCCGGCATGCAACTGGCCGACCTCGACCTGCTGGTGGAAGCCTTCTACAGCCTGCATCCCGGCTGGCGCGACGCCCGCCGCGCCTGCTTTTTTCTGGACGAAATCCAGCTCGTGCCCGGCTGGGAGCTGTTTGCCCGGCGCATCCTCGACAGCGAGAACATCGAACTCGTGATTTCTGGCTCCTCCGCCCGCATGCTCTCGCGCGAAGTGGCCACCAGCATGCGCGGTCGGGCCATGGAGGCGGTGGTCACGCCGTACAGCTTCCGCGAAGCCCTGCGCCACGCGGGCCATGAACCCGCCACGCCAGCGGACCGGCTGACCAAGGCCGAACGCTCCCTGCTGGGCCGCGCCCTCACCGACTACCTCGCCTGCGGTGGCTTCCCGGAGGCACAAGGCCTGGACAGCCGCAACCGCACCGAACTGCTGCGCGGCTACGTGGACGTGGTGCTGCTGCGCGATGTGATCGAGCGCCACAACCTCAGCCAGCCGCAGGTGCTGCGCTGGATGGTGCAGCAACTGCTGGGCAACGCAGCGGGGGCCTTCAGCATCAACAAGTTCCACGGCGACCTCAAGTCACGCGGCGTGGCGGTCAGCAAAGACACCCTGCACAGCCTGCTGGCCCACCTGGAAGACGCCTTTCTCCTGTCCAGCGCCGCCGTCGCCAGCGATTCGGTGCGCCGCCGCCAGGTCAACCCCCGCAAGGTCTACCCGGTGGACACCGGCCTGATGGCGGTTTTTGACCGCTCGGGCAAGGCCAACACCGGGCATGCGCTCGAGACCGTGGTGTGGCACGAGCTGCAGCGCCGTGGCCATGAGACGGCCTACGTGCGAACGGCGGCCGGTTTTGAGGTGGACTTTTCCGCCCGAAGCCCCGCCGGGGACGAAGCCCTGATCCAGGTCTGCGCCGAACTGGACGACCCCGCCACCCTGGCACGCGAAGTGCGCGCGCTGCAAGACGCCGCCACCGCATCACCACACGCCAGCCTGCACCTGATTGCGCTGGACCTGTCGCCCGGCCTGCCACGGCCCGCCGGTGTGCACCTGCACCGCGCCGCAGACTGGCTGCTGTCAGACGGCCCAACCCATGGATCGTCACAAACATGAACGACAATCGCATGCCCCGGGCGAGCACTGCCCCTGTGGACGCGGCGCCCAACCTCCTGCTGGCCGAGCGCACAGCCATCTCGAAAAAGCCCGAAGCAATCCAAACGCTTAACGCATTTCGCCCATGACGCCCGCCGACCTTCCGAACCGCATCGCCGCTGGCGAATCGCAAACGCTGGAATTCAAAGCCTCGTTTGACAAAGCCAGCATCGAATCCCTGGTGGCCTTTGCCAACGCGCAGGGCGGCACGGTGCTGGTGTCAGACGGCCCATCCATTTCAACGATACTTCCCAGTCGGGCCAATGCTCTCCACCGTGCGGAGAGAATGGCCCTGGTGGCACCTCAAGACACTGATTGATATCGACGCCCCCATGAGCACCATCAAGCTGTTTGAAACCAGGGAAGTCCGCTCCCTGTGGGACCACGAGAAAGAAGCCTGGTTCTTCAGCATCGTGGATGTGGTCGCGGTGCTCACCGACAGCCCCAACCCCCGCACCTACTGGAGCGTGCTCAAGAACCGGCTCAAAAAAGAAGGCAGCGAGTTGGCTACAAACTGTAGTCAACTGAAAATGAAGTCGGCGGACGGTAAAAACTACCTCACCGACGTAGCCGACACCGAGCAACTGCTGCGCCTGATCCAGTCCATCCCATCCCCCAAGGCGGAGCCCTTCAAGCAGTGGCTGGCCCGCGTCGGTTACGAGCGCATTGAAGAAACTGACGACCCCGAGCTGGCCTTTGACCGCGCCATGGAGACCTACCTCAAAAAAGGCTACCCAGCAAGTTACCCCGCAAGTCACCCCGCAAGTTGAGCAGTTGCTGGCGGTCATTGAAGGGGACATGGCACGCCAGGAACTGATGGCTGCGCTGGAGCTGAAAGACCGCAATCACTTCACCAACGCCTATCTCAAGCCAGCCCTTGCAGCGGGAGTCATTGAAATGACCCTGCCGGACAAACCCAAAAGCAGCCAACAGAAATACCGCAAGACTGGGTTGCAACCATGAACTTCTTGAAGCCTTCCCACGCAGAGCCCCATGGAACCCACTAACCGCGCCCCTCAGCCGTCAGCTAGCAGCACCAGCGGGGCGGGTGCAGGCACCCCACCCGCAGGGCTGCCCAACCCCCTGCTGGCCGAAGTGCGCCAGCTCATTGACGCGGCCCGCCAGCGGGTGGGCAGCGCCGTCAATGCCGAACTCACCCAGCTGTACTGGCATATTGGCCGCCGCATCAGCGCCGAGCTGCTGCAGGGGCAGCGGGGGCACCTACGGCCAGCAGGTGGTGGCCGAGCTGGCGCGGCAACTCACGGCCGATTTCGGCAAGGGGTGGAGCGAGCGCCAGCTTCACTACTGCGTGCGCGTTGCCGAGGTGTTCCCGGACGCCGGGATTCTGCACACGCTGTGTTCACAATTGAGCTGGTCGCATTTGCGGTTGGTGATCCAGATCGAAGACCCGCTCAAACGCGACTTCTATCTCGAAATCTGTCGCGTAGAACGTTGGAGCGTTCGCCAGCTGCAAGAGCGCATCAACTCGTTGCTGTATGGGCGCACCGCCCGGCCACGCGCCCACGCACCGGCTGGCAGACGGCGCGGCCAAGGTCATGCCTTGGTCTGTGGGGCAGGCAAAGTGCATTGCCACTTATGCAAAGACGGCTGCTCCGCCGTCTGGTGCCTGCCTGCTGCCCAGCACGCTATTGATCGCCCTGCATGAGCGTTCGCCGCAACACCGTTTACAACCTGCTCGGGTCGGCCATTCCGGTGGCCGTTTCGCTCGTCACCATCCCCATCTATCTGGGCCTGATCGGAGACGCGCGCTACGGCGTGCTGGCCATCGCCTGGCTGCTGTTGGGCTACTTCGGGCTATTCGACCTGGGTCTTGGGCGTGCTACGGCGCAGCGCATTGCGGCGCTGCGCGACGGTACAGCCGCCGAACGCGCCCAAACCTTCTGGACGGCGCTCGCGCTGAACGTCGGGCTCGGAGTGGTGGGTGGCTTGCTGATCTGGCCGTTCGCAGCCTATTTCTTCGGCCACGTGTTCAAGGTGGAAGACGCTCTCCGTCCCGAGGTGCAAGCTGCTGTGCCTTGGCTGATCCTTGCCGTGCCCATCGCCACCCTGTCCGGCGTGCTTGGGGGTGCACTAGAAGGTAGAGAGCGATTCCTTGAGTTGAACCTGATCTCGGTTTCCGGCACCGTACTTTTTCAGCTACTGCCACTGGCGACTGCCCTGTTCTGGGGGGCTGATCTGGGCGTGCTTTTGCCCGCTGCACTCTTCGCCCGTTTGTGCACGTTGCTCATGATGTTTGAGCGCTGCCGGCGCCACATCTTTCAGGGCCACCCTGCTCAAATAGCGCGTGCGCAGGCCGGCCAACTGCTCCGGTTCGGTGGTTGGGTCACGGTGACCTCATTCGTTGGTCCGATGATGGTCGTGCTTGACCGTTTCATCATTGGCGCCATCACTGGCGCCAAGGCTGTCACCTACTACACCGTGCCTTTTCAGCTGGCCGAGCGCAGCACCCTCATTTCGGGCGCGCTGTCATCAGCGCTTTTCCCACGGTTCGCAGCGACCACGCGCCAAGAGGAGCATCGCCTTGCTCTAGAGGCCTTGCGAACGCTGGTGGTCGTCATGACTCCTCTGGTGGTCGTTGGCATATTGTTTATTGCCCCCTTCTTGGCGTGGTGGATCTCACCAGAGTTCGCGCGGGAAGCGTCAATCGTCGGGCAAATCATCTTGGTGGGGTTCTGGGTCAACAGCTTTGCAAAAATTCCTTATGCGCAATTACAAGCCCGCGGGCGTCCTGACCTTGTTGCCAAATGCCACTTGAGTGAATTGCTGCCGTATTTCGGTTTTTTGTATATTGGGTTGAGCTCATTCGGGTTGATAGGGGCTGCAGTAGCATTTTCCCTTCGGGTTATTTTGGATTTTGTGCTGCTGGCGAGTCTTGCTGGAATAATCAATTTTTCACTTCGCATGTTGCTAATGCCATCCATCTTGGTGGGGACGGCGATTTTGATTGATGCGAAGGCCGAGCCAAGTAGTTCAATGTGGATCGTTATAATAGTCGGTTACCTTGCGGTGATGTTGATTTGGGCTTGGCGCGAAACCCCCATTTATTTAAGGAAATTTGCATTGAGTGGATTGAGTTTTCCAAGTGGAATTTTCCGAAAACTGAAGTGAATGCATGAGTCAAAGGGAGAAAGAAGTGAAGATTGGTGATGGGTTGCAGGAAGGGCGCTTACTTGTCGAAAAGAAAAAATCGGTTGATTTGGAGGATGCATCTTGCCCGCTGGGTTGTCAGGCTAGCGATGAGGTTGTGCTCGTTGGCCATGACCGATTGCACGATCTACCTGGTGAATATAAGGTGGTTCAATGTACGGCCTGCAAACTGATGCGAACCAATCCACGGCCATCTGCGGCCACGATTTCTTTTTATTATCCTGATGATTACGGACCCTATCTTGGCACTCAGATTCAGGAGGTCAAACCTCATTCGCGTGTCAAGAAAATGCTCAAGCCACTGATTAACAGAACATTCAACACCCGGTCGCAAGAATTGCCTAGCCTTGCTCCGGGCAGGATGCTGGAAATTGGCTGTGCCTCAGGTGCCTTTTTGCACCAAATGGCAAACAAGGGCTGGAAGGTTGAAGGCATCGAATTTTCGGAGAAGGCTGCACGAGCTGCAAGCCAGCTGGGCTACAAGGTGCATGCCGGTTCGCTGGAAAGCGCCCCAGCACCTGAGCATTCATTTGATTTGATTGTTGGCTGGATGGTTCTGGAGCATTTACACGATCCAATCGGGTGTCTTGAAAAACTGCATGACTGGGCCAGTCCGGGTGCTTGGCTGGCATTATCGGTGCCGAATGCGAAATCGCTTGAATTTCAAATATTCAAGGATAAATGGTATGCCCTACAGTTGCCGACACACCTTCATCATTTCACACCAGAGTCTCTGGCGACAGTTCTTGAGGCGGGGGGGTGGCAACTTCAAAAAGTTCATCACCAGCGATCAATTATCAATTTGATAGCAAGTGCATCTTACGTGGCAAACAGCAAAGGTTGGCTCGGATTGGGGCGTTGGCTTTATGAACTCGCCATGCGGGGTGGCATGTGGTTTTATCTCACGTTCCCCTTCGCGTGGATATTGGGTGGGTTGGGTCAGACAGGGCGCATGACTGTCTGGGCAAGAAAAAGAAGCGTGACCAATCCCCCATTGACAGGAAAATTCTCCACACTGCAAAGCGATGGAGGAGTGTGACTATGCGGATTTCCATCGCGGTTGCTACCTACAACGGTGCCCAACACCTGCAAAGACAACTTGATAGCTTCTTGTCGCAAACAGCCTTGCCCGATGAGGTGGTCATTTGCGATGACCGTTCTTCCGACGACACACTCAGTGTTTTGCAGCGTTTCCAAAAAGAGGCACCGTTTGAGGTTCGAATTTACCGAAACGACGTTAACCTGGGATTCACGAAGAACTTTGAAAAGGCTATGACAAAATGCACAGGAGATGTGATTTTCCTGTCAGATCAAGATGACTCGTGGTTTCCAGACAAAATCGAGTTTGTAACGCAGACGTTTTTTGAGCATCCCGAAAAACTTCTCGTTGTTCACGATGGCAAGCTAGTGGATGATCGATTGATATCGCACGGCGCCACCAAACTCAAGCAGGTTGCGGCTGCTTACGGCTCGCCAGACTCTATCGTGACCGGGGCGTTAACTGCGGTACGCAAGGAACTGCTTGCATTGGCACTTCCCGTCCCCGACGGCTTGAAGGGTCATGATGTTTGGTTGCACAACATCGCTGGACTTCTGAATGCCCGGTGTGTGATCGACAAGGAGCTTCAACTGATCGTGAGGCATGGATCAAACACCTCGGGTTGGATTGGTAGTTCGGTTGAGAAGATCAATAGGTGGGATTTGTGGATGAGTGAGTGGCAGACAAAAGCAGCCACCAGTTACCAAGATCGAATACTCATCAACAAGGCCAGCCAAGCTCGACTCGAAAAGCTGGCCGTCGGGCAATGCAGCCAGTTTCGTGACATCGCAGAGAAAAGTTTGAATCATCTCCATCAAGAGATAGAAGCATTGCGTATCCGAGAGGCGCTTGCGAATAGCTCCTGGATTCGACAGAAATTCATAAGTTTCCGCATGCTATCGCGAGGTGATTATCGATATTTCAATGGATTGAGAAGTTTTTTGCGAGATTTGGGGCGATGAGGTGCAGTTGTTAAAAGATATGGTAACTATTTTCGATTGAATATGGGTAGCACTGTGTCCGACAAATCTGCCGTGGAATCGGCTCGGCCTGGCGTCTTGCTGGTGACCAATGAATTGCAGGCAAATCCCGCTGGCGGCCGGGAACTGCTCTGCAAGTTGAATCATGATACTCTCAAGGAAATATTTGGTGACCATCTGGTGGTTATGGAGTTGCCGCGATCGCAATTGCAAGGGTTTAAATTGGTTGTCGGTGGATTCAGCGGACATGTTGATGGATTGAATGAAAGCTCTATTGCCAAAGGTCTCCGGCTCATTGAGATGGCGAATGTGGGCAAAGTTTTTGTGGATGGTTCCAATCTGGGAGCATTCGTCAAAGCCGCCAAGCGCCAATTTCCCGCTTTAATGGCCACTACCTTTTTCCATAATGTAGAGGCTCGATTTTTCTTGGGTTCGCTCAAACAAAATAAATCTGCTCACGCGTTGGCTGTGCTAATTGTGAACTACCTAGCAGAGCGCAAATCAGTTAGGTGCAGCGATAAGATCATTTGTTTGAGTGAGCGCGACAGTCGATTACTTCGAACTGTTTATGGCCGTTCGGCAACACATGTTTCATCAATGGCACTTGAGGACAAAATGTCAGTTGGTTTTGCTTTGAGTCCAAAGCGTCCTCAAGAAAAATTTGCCTTGTTTGTGGGTGGAACCTTTTACGCCAACCGTGCAGGCATTTCGTGGTTTGTCAAACATGTGGTGCCCCGCATCAATACAAAAATTTGCATCGTAGGACGCGGATTCGAGGCTCTGCGGCATGAACTGGAACGAGCGGGCAAGGTCGAGGTCGTCGGGGCCGTGGATCACCTGTCCGACTGGTATCGGGACGCGCACTTCGTGATCGCTCCGATCTTTGATGGCTCAGGAATGAAGACCAAAGTGGCCGAGGCGCTTATGTACGGCAAGAAGATCATCGGAACGCCAGAAGCGTTTTCTGGCTATGAGGACATTGCTGATAGGGCTGGCTGGGTGTGCAGTTCGGCTGACGACTTCGTTGCAGCAGTCAATCACACAGAAGAAGAGGTTTTGCTTTCCTTCGATCCCGCGCTGCGTGCAATCTACGAGGAAAAGTATTCCTTTTCGGCGGCGCGGTCGCGTCTTGCAGCCATTATGGAATTCCAGGGATGAATGTTTTTACAAAGGTATCCACAGTGCTTAGTGGTTTGAAGACGCAAGTCAGGGATCTGTTGCCGAAGAGCTTCCAGGTGCCTGCGAAATATTGGTACGGGTGGCTTAATGGCGCACTTGAGCCGGAGATGAAGTTCCTTGGGGCGCTTGTTGGCCAACAAGGCCGAGTGGTTGACGTCGGGGGTAATCGGGGTATCTACGCCTACCACTTCTGGAGGCTGGGGACTAGAGTTGAAGTGTTTGAGCCTAACCCGATGTGCTTTCGAGTGCTCGCTGCATGGGCCGTAGGCAAGCCAACTGTGCATCTTCATTCCGTTGCACTTTCAAGTGCCTCAGGCTCTGCAAATCTACATATCCCGATTGACGAAACGGGGGTAGAGCATGACGCCTCAGCTTCAATTGAAAACACGAGTTTCGCTCATGGGCGAGATGAATTGGTGCAGTTGCAGACGCTCGATAGCTACATGTTTGAGGATGTGAAGCTGATCAAGATCGATGTTGAAGGACATGAGCAGAGTGTGATCAAGGGCGCTGCAGTAACGTTGGCATCCTCGCGTCCGGCGTTACTGATTGAAATCGAACAACGTCACAACGACAGGCCGATCACCGAAGTTTTCGATCAAATCTTCGCCTACGGGTACCATGGTTTTTTCATGACGGAGGGCAGGCTGTCGCCATTAGCGGAGTTTGATGTTGATCGCCATCAATCGATGAAGCACTTCGACGAAGGACGAGGCGGCTATCTCAACAATTTTCTTTTTCTCCACAGAAGTCGTGTAGAGGCCGGTGAATATGCGGGCCTGGTAAGCGGCCAATTGTTGACATGAAAATTTGCGTCGTCACTCCACTTTTTGCGATTGCTGGTGTCCCGTTGGCCCAACTTCGGTTCGCGCGGGCATTGGCCAACATGGGTCATGACGTTGACCTGCTGATAGGTCGAGTCGATGCCCAGTACAAGTTGCCGCCTACCGACGGTGTCAATGTACATGTGTTCAATCAGCCAAACGTCCGGGGAATGTTGCTGCCACTGTGGCGCTACTTGCGTTTGATGAAGCCGGATGTGGTCTTCTCAGCAGAAGATCACTTGAATGCGGTCGTTCTGCTCGCAGCCATTGCATCAGGTTCGCGCGCCAAAATCAGTGGTTCGTCACGGGTCACACCTTACGATACCTACTCGAAAGTCCTTTTCTCAAAGAGATGGATCTTGAAGCAACTCATGCGCACGGTCATGTGGCGGGCTGATGCGCTGACCTGTGTGTCGAAGGACATGGTCGAACAGTATCGGAACGTGTTCGATTCGCCGCCCCACGTCGCTGTGTACAACATCGTGAACGATATTCATTCCCGCAAGCGAATGCATGAATCGGTGGAGCACGAGTGGCTTAGCGATAAAGACATTCCGTTGCTTGTTGCCGCCGGCAGGTTGGCAACTTGGAAGGGATTTTCTGATCTGATCCGTGCCATGAAAGTGCTGACACAGAGCAGGCAGGCGCGTCTGATGATTCTGGGTGATGGGCCGCTAAGAGCCGAACTGCAGGCTTTGATCGATGAACTGGGTTTGTCCGACGTCGTTGGGCTGCTGGGGTATGTTGAGAATCCGCTGAAGTATTTCGCGCGGGCTGATGTTTTTGTCTTGTCCTCCCATGTAGAGGGGCTACCGAATGTACTGGTCGAGGCCATGATGTGCGGCTGTACGCCCGTTTCCACTGACTGCCCGACAGGGCCGCGTGAGGTGCTGCAGGATGAAAAGTACGGCTACCTGGTCCCCATGCGTGACCCGGTTGCCATGGCAGCAGGGATTGAGAGGGCGCTTGATCATCCCATTCCCAGGGAGCTTCTTGCTGAGGCAGTGCGGCCCTTTGAAGAGGGGGCTGTGCTGGCAAAGCATTTCGAGGTGTTGGGTCTGGCCGGTCAGCGATAAATTTAATGAAAGTAATGCTTTGAAGATTGGACTCAATGCGACCTGCCTAAATGACAGGCCGTCTGGCGCAAAACAGCGATTTATTGGAATTTACGGCGAGGTGATCAAGCGTCTGCCAGAGGTCGAGTTCGTTGTCTACAACCCGGTGGATTGTCGTGTCAGCGACTGGTTTGCCGGGGCGCCGAATGTGATTGCCCGGCCAACGCCGCTGCCGAGTTACGGGCGCATTCGCAAGTTCGTGGGTGGGCTGGGTTATTGGCCTGCTGCACTTGGCAAAGAAAAGTTTGATGTTTTCGAAGGTTTCAACCAGCCACTCGTCAAGTCACCCACCGGGCGGACCCTGCTGACGATTCATGACATTCGACAAATGCATCCTGAGTGGGGTACTTGGGAGCGAAGCGTTTACAGGCTGTCTTTGCAAAGGGCACTCAGCGCAGCAGACCATGTAATCACGGTGTCAGAGGCAATGAAAGATGAAATTCTGGGCTTCTTTCCAGGCGTGCCAATTTCCGTGATTTACAACGGACTGGATACGCAAGGATTCGAAATGTTGGCTGAATCAGACCTTCAGACCACACGGCAAAAGTACCACCTGCCCCAAGAGTTTGCGCTTGTGGTCGGGCACTACGAGCGGCGCAAGAACTACCGTCGACTGATTGACGCGGTAGCGCTTCTTCGTGACCGCGGCCGCGCCTGTAACCTGGTCATCATTGGCAACGACAGCGGCGAACGTAGATTGATCCAGGAGCAAATTCAGTCGGCAAATTTGTCAAGCCAGGTCATGCTTTTGAGTGGATTGACAGATCGTGAAGTTCGCAGTGCCTACAAGCTGAGTCGACTGTTTGTTTTTCCGTCCTCGTACGAGGGTTTCGGTATACCAATACTCGAAGCGATGGCAGCGGGTTGTTCGATGGCGCTGAGCAACCTACCTGTCTTTCGCGAAATCGCGCAAGAGGGCGCCATCTATTTTCCGCACGATGATGCTGAAACGATGGCGTCAGCGATCGAGCATGGGCTTGCCGATGGAAGCGAACGCGAGCGGCAGATCGCATTTGGTCACCAGCGCGTCCAAGACTTCAGCTTTACTAGTCTGGCCGGTCAGCTGGAAGCTTTGTACCGCGCAATGGTGTAGTTAACACTGTTCAAAAATTGAATTGGTAAACCATGTGTGGATTTACGGGATTTTTGACAACAGATGGTGCTGCGCTGGATCGCTTGGAGGCCGTTGTCACCGGCATGGCCCTCACCATTGCACACCGCGGCCCGGACGACGCGGGCGCCTGGGCCGATGCGCAGGCGGGCGTGGCGTTCGGGCATCGGCGTCTGAGCATCATCGACCTCTCGCCCGCCGGGCACCAGCCCATGGTGTCGGCCGGTGGCCGCTATGTGATTGCGTTCAATGGCGAGATTTACAACCATCTTGAATTGCGGGGGGAGCTGGAGGGGGGGGTGGGAGCGGGGGCGGGGAGCCCTCACCCCTGCCCTCTCCCGCAAGCGGGAGAGGGGGCAAGACACCCAGCGGGAGAGGGGGTAATACCTTGGCGCGGGCATTCGGACACCGAAACTCTGCTGGCGGGGTTTGAGGCCTGGGGCATTGAGGCTACCTTGCAGAAAACCGTGGGCATGTTCGCCATTGCCCTGTGGGACCGGCAAGACCGGGTGCTGACGCTGGCGCGCGACCGCTTTGGCGAGAAACCGCTGTACTACGGCTGGGCCGGGCCGGGCGGGGCGCGTGCCTTCGTGTTTGGCTCGGAGCTGAAGGCGCTGCGGGCCTACCCCGGCTTTGCCAACCCGGTGTGCCGCGAGGCGCTGGCGCAGTACATGCGCTTCATGGTGGTGCCGGCGCCGCGCAGCATCTACCAGGGCATTTACAAGCTGGAGCCGGGCTGCCTGCTCACGGTGCGCGGTGCGCCGCCCGCAGCCGCGCCGGAGCAGCCCTTGCGGCCAGGCGCCGTGCATGAAAGCCTGTCGGTGCACCGCTGGTGGTCGCTGGCCGACGTGGTGCAGGCCGGTGCGGCGAACCCCATCACCGATGAAGCCGAGGCGCTGCAGGCGCTGGAGGCGCAGCTGTCGCAGGCCGTGAAGGCGCAGTCGCTGGCCGATGTGCCGCTGGGGGCCTTTCTCTCGGGCGGGGTGGACTCGTCGGCCATCGTGGCGCTGATGCAGAAGCAGGCCTCCCAGCCGGTCAAGACCTTCACCATCGGCTTCGAGGAGGCCGCGTTCGACGAGTCGCCCCACGCGCGCGCCGTGGCGCAGCACCTGGGCACCGAGCACACGGAGCTGTTCGTCACGGTGGCCGAGGCGCAGGGCGTCATTCCGCGCCTGCCCGTCATGTACGACGAGCCCTTTGCCGACTCGTCGCAGATTCCCACGCACCTGGTGTGCCACGCGGCGCGCCAGCATGTGACGGTGGCGCTCTCGGGCGACGCGGGCGATGAGCTGTTTGGCGGCTACAACCGCTATTTCTGGGGGCCGCGCATCTGGAACCGGCTGGCCTGGCTGCCTTACCCGGTGCGGCAGGCGCTGGGCCAGGCCATCGGCCAGCTGCCGGTGGGCGCCTGGGATGCGCTGGGTGCGCCGCTCAACGCGCTGCTGCCGGGCGCGCGCGGCATTGAGCGCGTGGGTGACAAGGCGCACAAGCTGGCCGCGCGCCTGCGTGGCGTGCACAACCTGGACGACCTCTACCTGAGCCTGGTGTCCGAATGGCAGGACCCGGCCGCCGTGGTGCGCGGCGAGGGTGGCGCGGCCGTGGTGGAGCCGCCCAGCGGGCTGGCCGACCCGCTGCCCGCTGCGGGCGCCGATGAGGACCAGCTGCGCATGATGTTCCGCGACAGCCTGACCTACCTGCCCGACGACATTCTGTGCAAGGTGGACCGCGCCGCCATGGCCACCAGCCTGGAAACGCGCGTGCCCTTCCTGGACCACCGGGTGGCCGAACTCGCCTGGCGCCTGCCGCTGCACATGAAGATCCGTGGCAACGAAGGCAAGTGGGCGCTGCGCCAGGTGCTGTACCAGCATGTGCCGCGCGAGCTGATCGAGCGGCCCAAGGCGGGTTTCAGTATCCCGGTGGGGCAGTGGCTGCGCGGGCCGCTGCGCGACTGGGCCGAGAGCCTGCTGGATGCCCGGCGCCTGCAGGCCGAGGGCTACTTTCACGCCGAGCCGATTCGCTCCAAATGGGCGGAGC
This sequence comes from Hydrogenophaga sp. L99, assembly GCF_058731905.1. Lineage (NCBI taxonomy): Bacteria > Pseudomonadati > Pseudomonadota > Betaproteobacteria > Burkholderiales > Comamonadaceae > Hydrogenophaga > Hydrogenophaga sp. L99. Next base: position 3,903,500 of record NZ_CM178972.1, read on the forward strand.
ATGTGAGTGGCCAGCGTGACCACACGGCCAGTCTGTGGGCGGTGCTGATGTTCCAGGCCTGGCTGCAAGAACAAACGCCCCAGGGGACCGCATGTTGACGTATTGGCTGCTGTTTTTGCTGCCGGCCTGCGCCAGCGTGATGGCGCCCACCCGGCCGCGCCCGGCAGGACCGCGGCTGGAGCCTTCGTGGCTGGCGGTGGGCCTCGGGCTGGTGCTGCTGATCGGGCTGCGGCACGAGGTGGGTGGTGACTGGGGGACCTATGAGCGGCACTACCTCTACATGGTGGGCGCTTCGCTGACCGAGGTGCTGGAATATTCCGACCCCGGCTACTACCTGCTGAACTGGCTGGCCGGTCAGGTGGACGGTGGCGTGCATCTGGTGAACCTGGGCTGCGGTGCGCTGTTCAGCTGGGGGCTGGTGGCGTTTTGCCGCCAGCAGCCGCGGCCCTGGCTGGCGCTGGCGGTGGCCGTGCCCTACATGGTGATCGTGGTGGGCATGGGTTACAGCCGCCAGGGCGTGGCGCTGGGCCTGGCCTTGCTGGGCCTGGCCCGGCACAACAACCTGCAGTTCGTGCTGTGCGTGGCGCTGGCCGCCACCTTCCACAAGTCGGCCGTGCTGCTGGTGCCGCTGGCCGTGCTGGCCACGCCGCGCGGCCGCCTCTGGACGGGGCTGTGGGTGGGCATCACCGCGGCGGTGCTGTACTGGGTGCTGCTGGCCGACAGCGTGGAGGCGCTGATGACCAGCTATGTGGAGGCGCAATACCAGTCGGAAGGCGCTGCGGTGCGCATCGCCATGAACGCGCTGCCCGCCGCGCTGCTGCTGGTGCTGCGCAAGCGCGTGCAGTGGCAGCAGGCCGCCGAGCGCAACCTGTGGATGATGATGGCGCTGGCCGCGCTGGTAGCGGTGGCCGTGCTGCTGGTGTCGCCCTCGTCCACCGCGGTGGACCGCGTGGCGCTGTACCTGATTCCGCTGCAACTGTTTGTGTTCGCCCGCCTGCCCGACCTGCTGGGCCAGGGCCGCGACCGGCGCACCTGGGTGGCGGCGGTGGCGGGGTATTACGCCACGGTGCTGTTTGTGTGGCTCAACTTCGCCACGCACGCAGGGGCTTGGCTGCCGTACCGCTTTTACCCGCTGGTGGTGGGGTAGGGCAGGCCCTACAGGCTCCTAAAGGAGCCCGGCATCGTTGGCGATGACGGCAGCGTCATTCTGGTAGGCGTGCCAGTGTGCCATCCAGTCTTCATAAATCCCGACCATGCCCATGCGCCTGGCCAGTCGGTCCAGGCGCGCTTTTTTGAGCTCTTTGACATCCATGTCCAGCGGAGGCAGCGCCAGGCGAGAACGGTGGGAATGGCCGAGGTAGATCCAGTCGAGCAGGGCCTTTTCAGGCGTCGATCGACGGTAATTGAAGCGCTGGTCAAAGACATCTTCGGTCTTGCCCGCAGCCTCGTCCACCAGGTCGGCTTTCATCGCATGGAAGCGGAAGGTTCCAATGCCAGGAATTTCCTTGCGGGTGGTCTGGGGCTGCGACAGGCTCGGCTCCAGAGGGATGATGCAGGTGTAGGTGCTGCCGATGTTGTTGAGCACACCGGCCCTCTCAAGCACCCACGACAGGCTCAGCACGCTGCCGCGGCGAATCCATTGCGCCGCTTCGGCGGCATCCTGGTTCCGATGCCCCAGGCGATTCAGGTACAAGCCCTTGGACACCTGAACCAGCTTGCGCCCGGCCACAAGATCCTTGACCCATCGATGCAGAGTGGCGTCGGAGGGTTCTTCGCCTTGTGCGCGGGCCAGGCCCATGAGCGCAGCCGTTGAAAGAACGTACTGGCTGTCAGGCTCCAGCAGAGCTTCTTCGGCCTTGAGTTTCCAGGCCTTGCTCATGTTGGCTTCCCAGGCCTTTTGCTTCGGGGGGCTGCATCCGGGGGGGCGGACGCGCTGTGGGCGAACGCGCCATGGGGCGCGCTGGCCTGTGAAAGCCATCCATCGATGGCATCCGACACGGTGAGAATGTAGGCATCCCATGCGGATGCCGTCACCACGTCTCGCTCATTCTTTGGGATGTAAGGCAGCAAATGGGTGTCTGCCATCGGCCAGGTGATCTGGGACAGCTTGGCCAGGATGTCCTTTTTCAGGCCATCCAGCTTGGCTTGGGGCAACGAGCGCAGGAGACCGACGGGGTTGGCGCCCAGCGCGATCAGGTCCTTGAGGTCGTAGATGTCGCGCGGAACATTTCTCATGTCCGCCAGCACGGCGGCGACCTTCTGCACCGTGATGGCGTCGAGCGTGTAGGTGTGCACCATGAATGGCGCGATGGCATAGGACGACGGCGGCACGACTTGCACCAACTGGCGGACCGCACCCAGAGGCTGGTCCCGACCCGATATCTCCGTCTCGAACCGAACATCTTCCCCGGTGTGCGTGAGCCCGGTCATGCGCAATCGGGTGGTTGTGCCCGTGTCTTTGGTCACAGCGATCTCTACGGAACGAAGGCCGGCCGTGCTTGCGGCTGTTTTCATGGCCGATCTGATGGCGCTCTTCACCGAGGCTGAGCTCATGCTGTCGACCCGGTCGAAGTCGATGTCCTTGGTCAGCCGCATGCTTCCAAAAGCCACGCGCATGGCCATGCCGCCCTTGACCAGGAGACGGTCGCCAGCCTCATTGCTGACGGCGCGCAAGAGCGCGACCTGGCATCGGTCAATAACGTGCATCCGCCGGTCAAAGCCGACATCAAAAGGAGAGTAGATAGTGCTCATGTGTCGAATTATGCTATTTAAGCACTATTAAAAATAGACCGGGGAGTCAGCGGCCATGGGGCTCACATTGGCCACGCACTCAAAGAATGGGTTGCCGTACTTTTTACCCGCGGGTGGTGGGGGTAGGGCAGGGTTTCCCGGGTCTATCGGTTGGACCCTTGCGGACGAAGGCGGACCAGGGCGTCAGGACGGTTCCACCAAACGACCGCTGACAAATTTGTGCAGCAAACTGGCCGCCAAGGTTTGGTACGGCACCCCTTCTTCCAGGGCGCGTGCCTGCAAATTTCTGAGGTCTCTGCTGGAGATGCGGATGTTCAGCCGTTGGTCTTTTTTGAAAGTGGCCTCGGCCGCGGCCTGATGGGCCTTCATGTGCTTGGCCACGCCGCTGATGGGCTTGAGCGTGCCAGCCTCCCACGCCTTCAGGATTTCCATCTCTTCGTCGTCGTACTGGACGGGTTTTTTCATGGTGTGCTCCTGTACTTCCGGGTTGCCTTGCGGCTTGGGATTCAGTGTCCCGCACTGTCGTCGTCCGCTTCGTCTTGGAGGATGGTTTCGTAGTTTTGGCCGCCGTAGAAGACACCGATGATGGAAACCGTCTCGGCGTCCACATAGAAGGCGATCACTGAACGCTTCTTATAGTGGGTGATGCGCAGTCCGGGGCGTATGTCATCGCGCATGGTGCCGCGATGTGGAAACGTGCGAAGGCTCTCGCAGTAGCTCAAGATAGCTTCGGTGTAACGCGCGGCAATGTCTGGCGATGCCGCCTCGGCAATGTAGCGGTACAACTCTGCAAGCTGTTCTTGTGCCTCCAGGCTGAAGACAACGCGATAGCTCATCGAGTTTTCGCGTGTTCGGCGGCCAGGCGGGCACGCACCTGGTCAGCGGTGACGGCGCTGGATGGATCGGCCTTCAGGGAGTCATAGGCCGGGCCGACTTGGTGGTGCAGCCAACTTTCCACGGCGCGATCCCGTGCCATCAGTGCCCGCAGGCCATCCCGGATCACTTCGCTTTCGCTGGCGTACTCGCCAGACCGCACCTTGGTCTTCACCGCGTCCGCCATGTCGTTGGGCAGGGTGATGCTCATTTGCTGGGTGGTTCGCATGGTCGGCTCCTTGGTTTGAATAGGATTAAATCCTACCTTGCTGACTGCCTGCGGTCCAGCATCTGACGCTTTTTAATGGGGGTCAGATTCCAATTAACTCACCCTGCCGGTTGAGCCATGCCCTGCTGGGACAATGGCGGCTCGAAACCCGCCCCGTTTATGAAAATCATCCTGTTCGCCAACACCGAGTGGTACCTCTACAACTTTCGCCGCTCGCTGGCCCTGGCCCTGCGTGACGCCGGGCACGAGGTGCTGCTGGTGTCGCCCCCGGGCCCGTATGGCGAGCGCCTGCGGGCGCTGGGTTTTCGCTGGGTGCCGGCGCCCATGGAGCGGCGCAGCCTGAACCCGCTGCGCGAACTGGCGCTGCTGCAGTGGCTGCGCCGGCTGCTGGTGCAGGAGCAGGTGGACCTGGTGCACGGCTTCACCATCAAGTGCGCGGTGTATGGCTCGCTGGCGGCGCGCCTGGCCGCGCGCTCGCCCGGCTTGCCGGCACGGGTGAACGCGGTGGCCGGCATGGGCTATGTGTTCACCAGCAACGACCTGAAGGCGCGCCTGCTGCGCCCGTTGGTGCGCGGCCTGCTGCGCCTGGCGCTGGGCGGCCAGGGTGCGCGGCTGATTCTGCAAAACCCGGACGACGTGGCGCTGTTCGAGCGCGCCCGGCTGGTTGACGCGGCTCAGGTGCGGCTGATTCCCGGCTCGGGGGTGGACTGCCAGCGCTTCACGCCATCGCTGTCGTTGCCCGATGCCCGATCCGAGGCGGGCGGCCGTTTTCGGGTGCTGCTGCCGGCGCGCCTGCTGTGGGACAAGGGCCTGGCCGAGTACGTGGCCGCCGCCCGCGAGCTGCGCGCGCAGGGGCTGGCGATCGACTTTTTGCTCGCCGGTGACCCGGACCCGGGCAACCCTGCCGCAGTGCCCGAGGCCACGGTGCGCGGCTGGGTGGCCGAGGGGTTGCTGCAGTGGCTGGGCCATGTGGACGACATGGCGGCGCTGTTCGCCACGGTGCACGCCGTGGTGCTGCCGAGCTACCGCGAGGGCCTGCCCAAGGGGTTGATTGAGGCGGGCGCCTGCGCCCTGCCGCTGGTGACCACCGATGTGCCGGGCTGCCGCGAGGTGGTGAGCGACGGCGTGGACGGCCTCTTGGTGCCGGTGAAAGACGCGCCGGCCCTGGCCCGGGCCATCGCCCGGTTGCACGACGACCCGGCCTTGTGCGCCCGCCTGGGCGCGGCGGCGCGCGCCCGCGCGCTGGCCGAGTTCGACGAGCGCATCGTGATCGGGCGCACGGTGGACGTGTACCGCGAGCTGCTGGGGGCGGCGGTGGATGGGGCGGGCTTGCTGGCGCGTTCGGATGCCGGTGCCGGTGCAGGTGAGGTGCCCGCGAGCGCGACCGTCACCGCGAACGTGAAGGCGGGCTGAGCGGTGCGCTGGGTGGCCCGGCTGGCCCTGGCAGTGGGCGTGCTGCTGATCGTGGCCGCGGTGCTGCTGCCCAACACCGTGCTGGCGGCCTGGCGCAGCGAAATTCGCTGGCTGGGCCAGGCGGCCAACCAGGTGGAAGGCTGGTGGCCCGGCGTGAACGTGGTGCACGTGCTCATGTTCGGCGTGCTGGGCCTGCTCGCCCGCGCGGCGTGGCCGGCACTGGGCGCCGGCCGGCTGCTGGTCGTGTTGCTCGCATTTGCGGGGCTGACCGAGCTGCTGCAGTTCTGGGCCCCCGGCCGCGAACCCCGGTGGGTGGACGTGGGCTACGACCTGCTGGGCGCCAGCGCCGGCGTGTGGCTGGCGGCCGGCGTGCAGGCGGCGTGGGCGCGGCTGCGGGCGGCACGTGTTGAAGATCTGGGAAGATCGCACCAGATCCTTGGGCAGGACCGATGAAGGGCGCGCACTGCACATCACCTTCACATTGAGAGCAGAAGGCACCTTGATCCGTGTGATTTCTGCCCGGGACATGCACAGAAAGGAGCGAGTGATTTATGAGCAAGCCAATTAAGACCCCGCTCAAGCCCACCCCGACGTTCGCCAACGAGAGCGAGGAGCGGGCCTACTGGGAGGCCCACGACTCCACGGAGCACCTGGACTGGTCCAAGGCTCGGTCGGTGTCTCTGCCCAACCTCAAACCGACGACAAAGACGATTTCCTTGCGTTTGCCCCAGCACTTGCTGGACGCCATCAAGGTGGCTGCGAACGCCCGTGATGTGCCTTACCAATCCCTGATCAAGGTTTGGCTGCAAGAGAAGCTGCACAGCCACTGAGCAGCCAACACATGACAGGCCAGATGAAGCCCGAATGAAGGACGCAGCATGATCGCCAAACTGGTGGCGGCGCTGGTGTCGCCGCTGGGCACCGCCTGGCTGCTGGGGCTGCTGGCGCTGGGCCTGGCCGCGGGTGCGCGCCGGTGGGGCTGGCGCCGTGGCGGCATGGCGGCTGGCTGGACGGGCCTGGCGGCGGTGGGCTGGCTCTGGCTGTGGGCCACGCCGTTGGCCAGCGACGCGCTTCGCGGCGCGCTGGAAAACCAGGCCGGCCCGCGCACCGTGGATGCGGTGGCGCCGGCCCCGGTGCTGGTGGTGCTGGGCGGTGGTGTGCAAGGCCCGAGCCCGCCGCAGCGCCCCCACCCCAACCTGGGCGCCGCGGCCGACCGCGTGTGGCACGCGGCCCGCCTGTACCACGCCGGCAAGGCGCCGAAGGTGCTGCTGTCGGGCGGCGCACTGGGCGCGGGCGACGGCAGCGAAGCCGAGGCCATGCAAACCCTGCTGCTCGACCTGGGCGTGCCCGCCAGCGCCATGCTGCTCGAAGGCGGCAGCCACAACACCACCACCAACGCGGCGCTCAGCGCCCGGCTGCTGGCCGCACAAAACATCGACACGGTGATTCTGGTCACATCGGCCCTGCACATGTCCCGCGCGCGCCGGGCATTTGAGCGCGCCGGCCTGGCCGTGATCCCGGCGCCGACCGATTTCGAGGTGATTCCCCGCCCGTTCGACGCCCTGCGCCTGCTGCCCGACAGCGAAGCCCTGGACGGCAGCGCCCGCGCCTTCAAGGAACTCGTGGGTAGGCTGGCGGGGCGTTGAATGCAAAACGGCATGAGGCTTCGGGGCGTTGCCGAGCTTTGACGTTCCGTTCGGGTTGTTTTCAGGGGCTGGCGTGCAGGTTTTTCAGATGGGGCCGGTTGATCTGCAGCTCTCGCGCGTGGCGACTGTTCGGCCAGGTCGGTCACGCATCCCAAGGATTGATGAGGCGGACCTCCAGGCCTGTAAAGTTCTTGGTGTTGCGCGTCACCAGCGTCAGATCGTGCTGCAGGGCGGTGGCAGCCAGCAGTCCGTCGATCGCTGGCAGCGGTCTGCCAGCCTGGGCCATCAAACGGCCCCAACGGTCGGCGGTGTGGGCATCGATGCCGTACACCCGGCCCACGAAGTAGTTGGGCAACTCCACCTCCAGCCAGTCCAGCAGGGATTGCCTTCGGTCGGGTTCCGCCACCCGTTCCAGCCCCTTGCGGATTTCACCCAGTGTCAGGACGCTCAGGAACAGTGACTGGCGCGGTCGGGCCTGCAGCCAGGCCACGACGTGCGGGTCGGGCTGCATGCGTCGCAACTCGGACAGGACGTTGGTGTCGATCAGATAGCTCAAAAGTCCACCTCGCGTGGCGGGCTGCGGTCGCGCTCGAACGCGATGTCGTCGCTGCCGTACAACGGGGACTGGCGCATGAAATCGACCAGCGATGCCTGATTGCCGCTGAGCCGGTCGAACAGATCGCGCGAAATGACCACGGCCACCGAGCGACCGTGCACCGTGATTTCTTGCGGACCGTTGTCGGCCGCGTGTTTGACCACCTCGGAAAACCGCGCTTTGGCGGTTTGCATTTGCCAGCTTTGCATGGTGGGCCTCCGTCGAATTGAAAATTCTGACCAGACAGGTCAGAATGGTTGAACTTTAACCGATACCAAGGACAGTTTCCAACGCATCCCCGTCCTTGTCGCGCTTCGAGACGCCGACCAGGGCCTCGAACCGATGTGCCGTCCCAGCCGGGATCACCTCTTTGCTCGGCCGTGCGCGTGACAGCACGGTCTGCGTCTTCCAGACGGCTCTCACGTTGGATGCCAAGCGGTGTCAGCCCCGCAAATGGGCCAGCGGCAGCGCGCTGGCGGACTTCACTTCGCCCAGCGAGAAGCTGGTGTGCAGGTCTTTCACGTTGGGCAGGTTGATCAGCACTTCTCGCGCGAAGCGGCTGAACTCGGCCAGGTCGGGGCAGACCACCTGCAGCTCGAAGGTGCCCGAGCCGCTGATGTAGTGGCAGGACACGATTTCGGGGATTTTCTGGATCGCGGCTTCGAGCTGGCGCGTCACGTCGCCGCTGTTGCGCTCGGCGTCCAGCCGCACAAAAGCCAGCACGCCCAGGCCGATCTTTTCGCGGTTGAGTTCGGCCCGGTAGCCGATGATGAAGCCGGCCTCTTCCAGCGCCCGCACGCGGCGCCAGCACGGCGCGGCCGACAGGCCCACGCGGCTGGCCAGTTCGGCGTTGGTGAGGCGGCCATCGGTTTGCAGTTCGTTCAGGATGGCGAGGTCAAACTTGTCGAGTGTTTCCATGATCGGCATTTTGAAGCAAGAATCTTTCTTTTACCGCCCAGTTCTGGGCGTGGAAAGCAAACACCTGTCAGCGTGCGGGTCATACACTGTGCGGCACACTGAAATCAGCGGATCCGCCGGTTTGTGGTGTCAACAACCGCTCACGAGGCGGCCCCTTCACGCTGGAGACAACAACATGAACGCCCCACTGCCCGAACACATCCGCAAAGCGCTTGAAACCGTCACGCTGGACGACAAATATTCCCTGGACCACGGCCGCGCCTTCATGAGCGGCGTGCAGGCGCTGGTGAAGCTGCCCATGCTGCAGCGCCAGCGTGACGCCTTGCAGGGCAAGAACACGGCGGGCTTCATCAGCGGCTACCGCGGCTCGCCGCTCGGCGGTTACGACCAGGCCTTGCAGAAGGCCGCACCGTATCTGAAGGCGCAGAACATCGTGTTCCAGCCGGGTGTGAACGAGGAGCTGGCGGCCACCGCGCTCTGGGGCACGCAGCAGCTGGGCTTTGCCCCGCCCGGCAGCAACAAGTTCGACGGCGTGTTCGGCATCTGGTACGGCAAGGGCCCGGGCGTGGACCGCTGCAGCGATGTGTTCAAGCACGCCAACATGGCCGGCACCACACCCTGGGGCGGCGTGATCGCGGTGGCCGGCGACGACCACGTGGCCAAGAGCTCCACCGCCGCGCACCAGAGCGACCACATCTTCAAAGCCTGCGGCCTGCCGGTGTTCTTCCCGTCCACGGTGCAGGACATCCTGGACCTCGGCATCCACGCCATTGCCATGAGCCGCTTCAGCGGCGTGTGGGCCGGCATGAAGACGATTCAGGAGATCGTCGAATCGAGCGCCACGGCCATGATCGACCCGGAGCGGGTCAACATCGTGATCCCCGAATTTGACATGCCGCCCGGCGGCGTGCACATCCGCTGGCCCGACGCCGCGCTGGAGCAGGAAGCCCGTCTGTTCGACTTCAAGTGGTATGCGGCGCTGGCCTACATCCGCGCCAACAAGCTCAACCACAACGTGGTGTCGGGGCCGAACGACCGCTTCGGCATCATCGCCAGCGGCAAGGCCTTCAACGACACGCGCCAGGCGCTGCTGGACCTGGGCCTGGACGACGCCACCTGCCGCCGCATCGGCCTGCGCCTTCACAAGGTCAATGTGGTGTGGCCGCTGGAGGCACAGACCACGCGCGAATTTGCCACCGGCCTGCGCGAGATTCTGGTGGTGGAAGAGAAACGCCAGGTCATCGAATACCAGCTGAAAGAAGAGCTGTACAACTGGCGAGGCGACGTGCGGCCCAACGTGCTGGGCAAGTTTGACGAGGTGGAAGGCGACTTCAGCGGCGGCGAGTGGAGCATGCCGAACCCCAGCGCCCACACCCTGCTGCGTGCCAACGCCGACCTGACGCCGAGCATCATTGCCCGCGCCATTGCCAAGCGTTTGCGCAAGTTGGGTGTGCCGGAAGAGGTGCAGGCGCGCATCGATACGCAGCTGGCCATCCTGACGGCGCAGGAACAGTCGATGCAGACGCTGCTGACCCAGGGTGTGGAAGGCGCCGAGCGCCAGCCGTGGTTTTGCTCGGGCTGCCCGCACAACACCTCTACCCGTGTGCCCGAAGGCTCGCGCGCCATGGCCGGCATCGGCTGCCATTTCATGAGCATCTGGATGGACCGCGCCACCGTGGGCTTCACGCAAATGGGCGGCGAGGGCGTGCCCTGGGTCGGCCAGCAACCGTTCAGCGTTGATCAGCACATGTTCGCCAACCTCGGCGATGGCACCTACTTCCACAGCGGCATTCTGGCCATTCGCCAGAGCATCGCGGCGGGGGTGAACATCACGTACAAGATTCTGTACAACGACGCCGTGGCCATGACCGGTGGCCAGCAGGTGGGCGAGCGGCCCGAGGGCCACAGCGTGGTGCAGATCGCGCAGAGCATGCGGGCCGAGGGCGCGGTGAAGATCACGATCGTGACCGACGAGCCGGAGAAATACGCTGGCGTGAAGGGCCTTCCCGAAGGCATCGCCATTCAGCACCGCGACACACTGGACGCGGTGCAGCGCGCGTTCCGCGAGATCAAGGGCACCACGGTCATCATCTACGACCAGACCTGCGCCACCGAAAAACGCCGCCGCCGCAAGCGCGGCACGCTGGTGGACCCGGCCAAGCGCGTGGTGATCAACGAGCTGGTGTGCGAAGGCTGCGGCGACTGCGGTGTGCAGAGCAACTGCCTGAGCGTGGAGCCGCTGGAAACCGAATTTGGCCGCAAGCGCACCATCAACCAGAGCAGCTGCAACAAGGACTATTCGTGCCTGAAGGGCTTTTGCCCGAGCTTCGTCACGGTGGAAGGCGGGCAGCTGCGCAAGAAAGACAAAAAAGCCACCAGCCAGGCGTGGACCGGTGGCGCGCTGCCCGAGCCCACGCTGCCGGTACTCGGGGCCGAGGCCTGGGGCATCATTGTGGCCGGCGTGGGTGGCACCGGTGTCATCACCATCGGCCAGCTGCTGGGCATGGCGGCGCACATCGAGGGCAAGGGCATCGTCACGCAAGACGCGGCGGGCCTGGCGCAAAAGGGCGGCGCCACCTGGAGCCATGTGTTGTTGGCCGCGCAGCAAGACGACATTCGGACCACCCGCGTGTCGGCCGCGTCGGCCGACCTGGTGCTGGGCTGTGACCCGATCGTGGCGGCGCACAAGGAAACCTGGCAGCGCCTGCGCGCCGGGCGCAGCCATGTGGCGCTGAACGCCAGCGCCACGCCCACGGCGGCGTTTGTGAAAAACCCCGACTGGCAAAACCCGGCGCAGGCCTGTGTGGACACTTTGCTGCACAGCCTGGGCGCCGAGGCGGTGGGTGTGTTTGATGCCGAAACCGCCGCCACCGAGCTCATGGGCGACAGCATCTACACCAACCCGCTGATGCTGGGCTACGCCTGGCAAAAGGGCTGGGTGCCGCTGGGCCACGCGGCGCTGATGCGCGCCATGGAACTCAACGCGGTGCAGGTGGACAAGAACAAGGCGGCTTTTGAATGGGGCCGCCGCGCCGCGCACAACCCGCAGGCCGTGGAGGCGCTGTGGCAACTGCGCGGCAGCGGCGAGCAGGTGATCCAGTTCAAAAAGCGCGAGTCGCTGGACGCCCTGATTGCCCGCCGGGCCGAGTTTCTCGCCGGCTACCAGAACGCCGCCTACGCTGCCGACTACCAGCGCTTTGTGGAGCGCGTGCGCGCGGCCGAGCAGCCGTTGGGCAAAACCGCGCTCACCGAAGCCGTGGTGCGCAACCTGTTCAAGCTGATGGCCTACAAGGACGAGTACGAGGTGGCACGCTTGCACAGCGACACGGCCTTCCATGCGCGCATTGCCAGCCAGTTTGAAGGCGACTTCAAGCTCCATGTGCACCTGGCGCCGCCGCTGATCGCCAAGAAAAATGCGCGTGGCGAACTGGTGAAGCAACCGTTTGGCCCCTTCATGTTCACCGCCTTTCGCCTGCTGGCCCGCCTGAAAGGCCTGCGGGGTACCGCGCTGGACGTGTTTGGCCGCACCGAAGAGCGCCGCACCGAGCGCGCCCTGATCGGTGAATACCGCGCCTTGGTGGACAACTTGCTGGCCACCTTGAACGCAGGCAACCACCCGCTGGCGGTGGACCTGGCCCGCATTCCTGAGCAGATCAAAGGCTTTGGCCATGTGAAAGAGCGCCATCTGGCCGCAGCACGCAGCCGCCAGGCCGCTTTGCTGGCCCAGTGGCGGCAGCCACCGGTTGCGCTGCCTGTGGCTCGGGTAGCCTGAAAGGGTTAGGGCAACGCTGATTAAGTACTGCTCGAGCGTGGTGTTTACCTGTACCGTTGCAGTACAGACGAACAGGCAGATGAAGATGAAACAGCAAACCCTTGCCATGGCCGCCGATCAAGCTGAAGGTTTTGAGCCTTACCGCAGGCCGACCAGGCGCGATACCTTCCTGGCCACGATGCAGCAGATCGTGCCCTGGCAGGCGTTGTGCGCGGTGATCGAGCCTCACTACCCCAAGGCCGGCAACGGGCGTCCACCGATCGGGCTCGAGCGTATGCTGCGCATGTACTTCGTGCAGCACTGGTTCAACCTGGCCGATGAGGCCTGCGAGGATGCGCTACTCGACAGCACCGCGCTGCGGCGCTTTGTCGGCATAGACCTCGGGCGCGAGCGCGTGCCCGATGCGACCACGCTGCTGAAGTTTCGCCGCTTGCTGGAGACGCACCAACTGGGCGAGGCCTTGTTTGCCAAAGTGGGAGAGGTGCTGCAGGCGCAGGGCATGAAGGTCGGTACCGGCACCATCGTGGACGCCACCATCATCGGCGCACCGAGCTCGACCAAAAACGCAGACAAGCAACGTGACCCCGAGATGCACCAGACCAAGAAGGGTCAGCAGTGGTATTTCGGGATGAAGATGCACATCGGCGTGGACAGTCGCAGCGGGCTGGCGCACAGCGCCGTGGTGACAGCGGCCAACATGCACGACAAACACCCGCTGCCCGATTTGCTGCACGGCAACGAGCAGCGCGTGTACGGCGACAGCGCCTACGCTAGCCAGAAGACGCTGATCGCTTCCAGGGCGCCCAAGGCCAAAGACTTCACCAACCAGCGCGTGCGCAAGGGCGGTGAAGTCGATGAAGCCGAACGCTCGAAGAACCGCAACAAGTCCAGAATCCGGGCGCGGGTCGAACACGTCTTTGCAGTGGTCAAGCGGCTGTGGGGCTTTGCCAAGGTGCGCTACCGGGGGCTGGCCAAGAACGCCACGCGCTCGTTCGTGGCGCTGGGATTGGCCAACATCTACCTGGCGCGTCAGCGCCTCATGGGATGAGTGCGTCTGCAGCGCACGCCAAACGCGTGCACAAGGTCGAAATGGCCCTGAAACGGTACGAAATCCACTTGATTTGACCTTGCTTCTCGCATGGCGCAATCAGGAGGCAACGGGTCGCTGGATCGACCGCTTGTTCAGCGTTGCCTTAGGGGTTCGGTGGGCGCGCTTGTGGGTGTGCGCCCACCCGACGCATACAATGGCAGGTTGAGTCCAGCGTGACCGGGGTTCCCTGTGGGCGCCCGTTGGTGATCTGGCGCTTTTGTGACCCCGAACCTGTTGGAGACCTCCGTGTTCATTTCTTCTGCTTACGCCCAGGCCGCCGCTGGTGGCGATACCCAGTCCACTATCATGGGCCTGCTGCCGCTGGTGTTGATGTTTGTGGTGCTGTATTTCGTGATGATCCGTCCGCAGATGAAGCGGCAGAAGGAACACAAGGCCATGGTGGAGGCCATCGCCAAGGGCGACGAGGTCGTGACGGCCGGCGGTTTCCTGGGCAAAGTGTCCAAGGTCGGTGAAATCTACGTGGGCGTGGAACTTGCCGACGGCGTGGAAGTCCAGATGCAGCGCACGGCGGTGGTGCAGGTGTTGCCCAAAGGCACCATCAAGTAAAGCCCGCCCCCGCGCCACGCCTGCGGCGCGTCACCCCCTCAAGGGGGCAATGCGAGTGGCCCGGCAAAGCCGGTTCCACCGCATTCTGGATACAAGTCACCTCTGCCCCAAGGGCCACTGCCATGAACCGTTATCCGCTCTGGAAGTACCTGATCATCGCGGTTGCGCTGGTGATCGGGGCTTTGTATGCCCTGCCCAATTTGTTTGGTGAATCACCGGCGGTGCAGGTGTCTGCAGGCCGTGCTTCGGTGCGGATCGACACCACCACGGTCACCCGGGTGGAACAGGCGCTGGCGGCGCAGGGTGTCAATGCCTCGCTGATCCAGTTCGAGGGCAATTCGGTCAAGGCCCGGTTTGACACCACCGACGACCAGATCAAGGCGCGCGATGCGCTGGAGCGTGCGCTCAACCCCGATGCCAACGACCCCAGCTACGTGGTGGCGCTCAACCTGGTGCCCCGCACCCCGGCCTGGCTGGCCAGCCTGGGCGCTTCGCCCATGTACCTGGGGCTGGACCTGCGCGGTGGCGTGCACTTCATGCTGCAGGTGGACATGCCCGCGGCCCTGCAGCGCCGTGCCGATGTGCTGACGGGTGACCTGCGCACCGCCCTGCGCGAGAAAAGCGTGCGCCACGGTGGCGTCAGCCGCAACGGGCAGACCATTGAAGTGCGCACCCGCGACACCCAGACGCTGGACGCGGCCCGCGCCGTGATCCAGGACCAGTTTGCCGATCTCGAAGCCACCGATCGCCCCGACGGCACCGAATACCGACTGGTTGCTACCATCCGCCCCGAGGCTGCGCGCCGGGTGCAGGAGCAGGCGCTCAAGCAGAACATCACCACGCTGCACAACCGCATCAACGAGCTGGGTGTGGCGGAGCCGGTGATCCAGCAGCAGGGTCTGGACCGCATCGTGGTGCAGCTGCCGGGCGTTCAGGACACGGCCAAGGCCAAGGACATTCTGGGCCGCACCGCCACGCTGGAAGTGCGGCTGGTGGACGAGAGCGCCGAGGGCCTGGCGGCCGAGCGCGGCACCGGCGCGGTGCCGTTTGGCTCAGAGCGTTACCCCGAGCGCAATGGGCGGGCGGTGATCGTCAAGCGCGATGTGCTGCTGACCGGCGAAAACCTCACCGACGCCCAGGCCGGCTTTGACAGCCAGACCCAGGAAGCCGCCGTGCACCTGACGCTGGACGCCAAGGGCTCGCGCATTTTCCGCGACGTGACCCGCGAGAACGTGGGCAAGCGCATGGCGATCATCCTGTTTGAGAAAGGCCGTGGCGAGGTCGTCACCGCGCCCGTGATCCGCACCGAAATCGGTGGCGGCCGGGTGCAGATTTCCGGCGCCATGACCACCATGGAGGCCAGCGACACCGCGCTGCTGCTGCGCGCCGGCTCGCTGGCCGCGCCGATGGAAATCATCGAGGAGCGCACCATTGGCCCGAGCCTGGGGGCCGAGAACATTGCCAAAGGTTTCAACAGCGTGATCTGGGGCTTTGCCGTGATCGTGCTCTTCATGTGCGTGTACTACATGCTGTTCGGCGTGTTCTCCAGCCTGGCGCTGGGCTTCAACCTGGTGCTGCTGGTGGCGGTGCTGTCGATGCTGCAGGCCACGCTGACGCTGCCCGGCATTGCGGCCATGGCGCTGGCGCTGGGCATGGCGATCGACTCCAACGTGCTGATCAACGAGCGCGTGCGCGAAGAACTACGCAACGGCGCCTCACCGCAGTCGGCCATCAACGCTGGCTACGAACACGCCTGGGGCACGATTCTGGACTCCAACATCACCACCCTGATTGCGGGTGTGGCGCTGCTGGCGTTTGGCTCCGGCCCGGTGCGCGGCTTCGCGGTGGTGCACTGCATCGGCATTCTGACCAGCATGTTCTCGTCGGTGTTCTTCTCGCGTGGCGTGGTGAACTTCTGGTACGGCCGGCAGAAAAAACTCAAGAGCGTGTCCATCGGCACGGTCTGGCGCCCTGAAGGCAATGTCCCTGCCGTCAAGGCCGACTGAAGAAAGCAGCGCACATGGAACTCTTCCGCATCCGCCGTGACATCCCGTTCATGAAGCACGCCATCGTGCTGAACGCGATCTCCGCCATCACTTTCGCTGCCGCCGTGTTCTTCCTGGTCACACGCGGGCTCGCCCTGTCGGTCGAGTTCACGGGGGGCACGGTCATGGAAGTGGCCTACGAGCAACCGGCCGACCTGTCTGCCGTGCGCCAGGTGGTCGAGTCGCTGGGCTACGCCGATGTGCCGGTGCAGAACTTCGGCACCTCGCGCGACGTGTTGCTGCGCCTGCCGGTGCAGGCGGGCAAAAGCTCGGGCCAGCAGAGCGAGGCGGTGCTGGCCGCGCTGAAAGCGCAAAACCCGGCGGTGGAGCTGCGCCGCACCGAGTTTGTGGGCCCGCAGGTGGGACGCGAACTGGTCGAGGACGGCCTGAAAGCCCTGGGCTTCGTGATCGTCGGCATCATGATTTACTTGGCGATGCGCTTCGAATGGAAGTACGCGGTCTCGGCGATCATCGCCAACCTGCACGATGTGATCATCATCCTGGGCTTTTTCGCCTTCTTCCAGTGGGAGTTTTCGCTGGCGGTGCTGGCGGCGGTGCTGGCGGTGCTGGGCTACTCGGTGAACGAATCCGTGGTGATTTTTGACCGGATTCGCGAGAGCTTTCGCCGTTACCGCAAGAAGACCACGCCCGAGATCATTGACAACGCGATCACGTCCACCATCAGCCGCACCATCATCACCCACGGCTCGACCCAGATCATGGTGCTGTCGATGCTGTTGTTTGGTGGTCCGACCTTGCATTATTTTGCGCTGGCCTTGACGATCGGTATCCTGTTTGGTATCTACTCATCGGTTTTCGTCGCAGCGGCCATTGCGATGTGGCTGGGCATCAAGCGCGAAGACCTGATCAAAGGTGGCACCAAGAAAGAAGAAGGCGACCCAGACGACCCGAACGCCGGCGCTATGGTGTGAAGCCAAATATCAGGGCTGATGGCATCGGGTACCGGCCCGGGTATCCCTAAAATCAGGTTCTTTCGTGTCATACTGAGTCCATTGTGGCGTCACCCGATCAGCACGTTTCCTCTCTGGCCAAACAGGCGCGTGAACTCTTCGTGGTTCACGTGGGTCGTGCGCTTCCCGAGTTGATCAAGGCGTGCGACACGCGGTTGACAGCCATCCTGGACCAGGCTGGGCCAGCGCGTGACATGCAGATACGCCGAGATGCATGGACCGCCTTTCAGAAAAACCAGACCACGTGGCTCAACCAGAGCCGCAAAGCCTTGCAGCGCACCCTGCTGCCCCGTTTCTCCACCAGCGGCAACAGCACCTTGAGCATGCCCGGCCGGCTCGAACTGGTGGCCGAGGGCGCTATCGACGACCAGATCATGGCGTCTCGCCTGGCCATGCGGGTGCTCGACGCGGCCTCCACCGAACTCAATGAATTGCGCTTGCGCGTACAGCACCTGGAAAAGCGCCAAGAGCTGCCGCGGGGTGACGTGTTGCTGCCTGACGTGATGGCGCGCATCTTGGTCGATCAATGGCTGGATGCACAAATTCCCCGTGAAGCCTGGCCACTGATCCAGGATGCTTTGGCGCCCGTGCTGGCCAACAAAATGCTGGGGGCTTACAAAGCCGCCAATGAGTTTCTGGTGTCCAGCGGCGTCATGAAGGAAATTGACCTGCAGGCTTTGGTCAAGCGCACGCCAGGCACCCAGACGGGCCGGGCTGCCGATCTCAAACCAGGTCAGACAAGTTCAGGCACAGGTTCAGGCACGGGCACAGGTTCGGGTTCGGGTTCGGGCGGCTCCGAGGGTGGGTCTGCCGGTGGTTCGCGAGCTGGCTTTGGGCAGGGCCACGGTGGCATGGCGTCATCGGTCATGGGTGTGAACGACGAAACCCGGCTTTTGACCAGCTCGACGCCGCTGGCCCGTGCGCGCATGCGCGCTCAGGGTGTGGTCGGTCGTCTCAAGCGCATGCTGATGGAGAAGGTCGGCGGTGACTTTGAAGCCACGCAATTGTTGCCGCCCTCGCCGGCGCTGCAGCAAGCCATGCAGCAATCGATGGCGGTGGTTCGTACCGATGCCGGATTTTCTCTGTCTGGTGGGTCGGGTGCCGGGGTGGTGTATGTCGACGCCTCGCACGTCGACCGGGCCGCCTCCGCGTTGCGCGAGCGCACGGCTGAACTCAAACAGGCCGCTTCCACGCCGACCGAGAAGGCCACGATCGAGGTGGTGGCCCTGATGTTTCAGAGCATTCTGGCCGAGGAGCGCATTCCGCCCAGCGTTCGGGTGTGGTTCGCCCGGCTGCAGATCCCGGTGTTGCGGGTTGCGCTGGCCGAGCCCGAGTTTTTCAGTGCCTTGCAGCACCCAGCGCGGCGCCTGATTGACCGCATGGGTTCCTGCGTGCTGGGCTTCGAGTCCAACGTGAGTTCGGCCGCACTGGAAGCTGAAATCAAGCGCGTGGTGCAGGTGATCGAGCAATACCCCGAGACCGGCCGGCGCGTGTTTCAGCTGGTGTTTGACGAATTCCAGAAATTTTTGTCGACCTACCTCAGCGAACAGGGCAGCGCCAGCCGGTTTGTGACGGTGGCGCAGCAAGTTGAGCAGAAGGAAACGCTGTCGGTTCAGTACACCATCGAGCTGCGCAAGCTGCTCAACGACATGCCTGTGCGCGACGAGGTGCGCGATTTTCTGTTCAAAGTCTGGGTCGATGTGCTGGCGGTGGCCAGCGTCAAGTACGGGCTGAAGCACGAGGAAACCGGCTCGCTGAAGCAGGTCGCGTCGGATTTGCTGTGGGCGGCCAGCGCCAAGCCCAACCGCAACGACCGTGCGCGGGTGATCCAGCAGTTGCCGGGCTTGCTGCAGCGCTTGCGCCAGGGCATGGGTTTGCTGGGCTACCCGCCAGGCATGCAAGACCAGCACATCAAGTCGGTCAGCGACACGCTGGCCGATGCCTTCATGTCGCGCACCGAAGCGATATCGCAAGAGAGCCTGGACAATTTGTCAGAGCGCCTGGCCCATCTGGAAGACTACCTGCCGGAGAGCGGTGTGGGCGATCTGGACCTGGACAACGACAGCATCGAGATGATCACGGGCGTGGACGCCAGCAACATCGAGGTGATCAACCAAGGCGGCAGCCAGCCCAACGAGGCCATGCGCGCCTGGGCTGTGGAGCTACAGATTGGTTCGTGGTTTGGTCTGGACCACAACGGAAAGCTCAACAGCGTGCAGTTTGCCTGGCGCAGCGACCGCGGCCAGCTCTACATGTTTGTGTCCAACACGGGGCGGTGCTTCCTGATCCAGGCCAACCGCGTGGCGTCCTACTTGCAGGCCGGCTTGCTGGTGCCGAGCGAAGAGGAAGCGCTGACCGTGCGCGCCACGCGCGACGCGCTGGCCAAGCTCGACGCCAACCCCGAACGACTTTTGGGCTGACCCCCGCCACGCTGCGCGCGCGCCCCTTGAAGGGGGCCTGCGAGTGGCACGGTGAGCCGGTTACACCGCATCCCTGGTGGGGCCCTTCGTCCGGGATGCCCCAGTTGTGGCCCGATCTTGATCAGCCTTGGCCGAGTCGTTGCAGCAGGCCACCGGGCATGCGGCTCACCCGGCCATCGAGTTCCAGCTCCAGCAAACGCGCCTGCAGGGTGGCGGTGTCCAGGCCCGTGCGTGCTTGCAGGGCATCGAGGCTCACGGGGTCGAAGCCCATGGCGTCGAGCAGGGGGTCGGGCTCTGTGGGTTGGTCTGTGGCTGCGTCTGCTGAACCCCGGTCTGCGCTCGCGCCCGCCGGTGCAACCGTGATACGCAGGTCTTCCAGAATGTCTTGAGCCGACTCCACCAACTTGGCGCCCTGGCGTATCAGGGCGTGGCAGCCCCGGGACTGCGGCGCATGGATGGAGCCTGGAATGGCGAACACGTCACGGCCCTGTTCGGCCGCCAGCCGCGCGGTGATCAGTGAGCCCGACTGCACCGCAGCTTCCACCACCAGCGTGCCCTGCGACAGCCCGGCGATGATGCGGTTGCGCTGGGGGAAGTTGGCGGGCAGTGGCGGTGTGCCCAGGGCGTATTCGCTCACGATGGCGCCGCGCACCACGATGCGGTGGGCCAGTGACAGATGGCGTTTGGGGTACACGCGGTCCAGGCCGGTGCCCACCACCGCGATGGTGGGAGCATCTGCGTCAAGCGAGCCTTCGTGGGCTGCGCCGTCAATGCCCAGTGCCAGCCCCGACACCACGCACACGCCGGCCTCGCCAAGCGCACGGGCGAATTGCCGGGCATTGGCTTCACCTTGCGGGGTGGGGTTGCGGCTGCCCACGATGGCCAGCCTGCGCGGGTGATGCAGCGCCTCCAGCTGCCCCATCACATAGAGCATCAATGGTGGGTCGGCCATTTGCAGCAGCTCGGGGGGAAAGCGGGCGTCGCCCAAGGTGAGCACGTGTCGGTCAGGCGCCGCGGCCAGCCAGGACACCAGGCGGTCCACCGATGCGTCCAGGTCGACCGGGGGGCTCAGCAGGGCCAGCGCCGGTTTGGGACCCACGACCGCCCTCAGTGCGGGCGGGCTTTGCCTGAAAACGTCTTCAGGCAGGCCAAAAGTGGCCAGTAATTTGCGGGCGGACTCGTTGCCCACGCCGGGCGTGAGCAGCAACCGGAGCCAGCTGGCAAGTTCGTCGCTGGCCATGGGCAAATGCAGCGGCTGCGATCAGGGGTTGGTGAAACGGTCGCCGACTTTGACACCGTCGGTGATTTGCAGCACCAGTGCGTAAGACACTTTGTCAAAAGTGCGGAACACCATCATCAAGCCGTTGCGCTCACCGGGCAGACGCATCTGAGGACGTGCGTCGTCGGTTTTGTCGGTCACAAGGTGGCTCTCGCGCTGCAGCGCCAGCACGTGGCCGCGCTCCAGGCCGTGGGCTGTACCCCGGTTGATGGCCACGACCTGATTTTGAGCTGCAAAGGTCACGGCGTTGCCGTACACCGAAACGATTTGCCCCGCTTGGGCGCTGGTGGGCGCACTGGGCACGTAATTCGGCAGTTCGCGGGGCGGCTCCGGCAGCAGACGGTCTCCCACACGCATTTCTTCTTTGGCCACCACGATGTCGATGGTGGCGGGCACCAGTTCGGTTTGTACTTTGCCCTTGGCGTCGGTGACCTCGCGGGTGCTTTCGCCGCGTTCCAGCAGCGCCTTGCCGACGTACTGCGCTTCGAAGCCCAGGATCTCACCGGTGGTGGGATCTTTCAGTGGCACGGCATTGCGGAACACGCGGAAATCGCGGGACTTGCCCGGGCTGTCGGTGAGCGCCTCACCGGCTGCGCCCGAGCTGTACTGACCACGAGCGTAGGCACGGTCACCGCGGCTGAGCAGCACGCGGGTTTCCTGCGTGGCCACAATGCGCGGCGCGCGCGCAAAGGTGGCTTCGTCCACGATCATCGGTTCGGTCAGAAACGCTTCAATGGCTTGCAGGGAAATGGGCGGGATGCCGGAGTCGCCGAGGCTCTCAAAGCGGGTGCGCGGTGAAACGCGCACGGTGTCTGGGTCGCCGCCACTGGCGCCCGGTGGGCGGGTGCTCAGGCGGGCGCGGCCGTTGGATTTGTCCAGGTAAAGCACCTGGCCGGGAAAGATCAGGTGCGGGTTGCGAATGTCTTGCAGGTTCATGCCCCACAGCTCGGGCCAGCGCCACGGGCTTTTCAGGAACAGGCCGGAAATGGCCCACAGCGTGTCGCCGCGTTTCACGGTGTAGCTGTCGGGTGCGTTGGGCGCCAGTTCTGACAACGCAACGCCGGCCTGCGCCACTTGGCCCGCCGTGGCGCGCTGTTCAGCGGTGATGGGGAAGTTTTGTGCGCTGGCGTTGCCGGCTGCTAGCACAGCAAGCAATGCGCCGGCGCAAGCCAGCGGACGCAGCGGGAAAGAAGCGGTGGACTTGCAGGTCTTCAATGGCATGTAGGGGCCCCTGGGGCAGGCATGGCTGGTTTCGGGAACCCCAGACCGCAGCGGTCAGAGGCGGGATTGCAGCGCAGCTTTTTCTTGACAATTTGCATTTGATTTTGCGCCCAAGCCATTGATTAGGCAATGTATACGGGGAGGCGCAACCACAGCCGTGGACAAAAGTGGCGAAAATAGCGACAAACGGGCAAGCTTGTCACTGCGGCGCCTCTTTAGGACCGTCGGGCTGCCCCCACTTATTTGATTCTTCTGTGGCTACTCTGACCATGAACACGTCCACCCTGCTCGAAATTTTGTGTTACCCGGACCCCCGCCTGCACACCGTGGCCCGCCCGGTGGCCGCGGTGGACGACCGTATCCGCGGCCTGATTGACCGCATGTTTTCCACCATGTACGACGCCAGCGGCATTGGCCTGGCGGCCACGCAGGTGAATGTGCATGAGCGCCTGGTGGTGATCGACGTCAGCGAAGAGCGCAACCAGCCCATGGTGTTGATCAACCCTGAAATTGAATGGGCCAGCCCGGAAAAGCGCAAGGGCGAAGAGGGCTGCTTGTCGGTGCCGGGGATTTACGACGGCGTTGAGCGTTCGCTGGCGGTTCGCGTGCGCGCGCTGGACGCAGAGGGCAAAGCCCGGGTGATTGAGGCCGAGGGCATGCTGGCGGTGTGCATTCAGCACGAAATGGACCACCTGATGGGCAAGGTGTTTGTGGAATACCTGTCTTCGCTCAAGCAAGGGCGCATCAAGTCCAAACTGGCGAAAGCCCAGCGCGAGGCGATGCGTTCGTGAAACCCGGCTTGCGGTGGGGTCCTCGCGCTTGGGTGTGGGCCGGGTTGCTGGCGCTGGCCGGGTGCACAGGCATGCCGGAGCGCTTGGCGCAAGGCACGCCGCGAAGCGACATTGAAACCCGCCTCGGCCAGCCCACGGCGGTGGTTGCGCTGGCTGACGGCACGCAGCTCCAGTATTCGCGCCAGCCGGCCGGGCAGCAGGTGTACAACCTGACGCTGGATGCCGACGGCCGCTTGCGCCAGGTGGACCAGGTGATGGACCTGGCCTGGTTTCACCGCATCGGCATCGACACCTGGACGCGACGCGAGGTACAGCAACAGTTCGGGCCACCGGCCCTGGTGGAGCGGGTGGCCCTTTTCGATGGCGACATCTGGACCTATCGGTTCCTGGAAAACGGTTGGTCGCGCCAGGCGCACGTGCACCTGGACCCGGCGGGCGTGGTGCGGCGGCTGATGTTCACCGATGAACCCCTGCCCGACGATTCCGCGGACCTGGACCACTGAGAGGCTGAGCGGTAGACCGGCCTTATCCCGCGCGTGAGGCGCGGGGAATTTTGTTCAAATAAGACCCATGAAAATCATCTTTGCGGGCACGCCCGAATTTGCCCGCGTGGCACTGGAGCGCTTGCACGCCGCCGGTTTTGACGTCGCCCTGGTGCTGACCCAGCCGGACCGGCCAGCAGGCCGCGGCATGAAGCTGCAGGCCTCGCCGGTGAAGCAGTTTGCGCTGGACCACCAGATACCGGTAGCGCAGCCGCACAGCCTGCGGCTGGACGGCAAATACCCCGACGAAGCTGCCGCTGCACGAGACACGATTGCCGCAGCCCAGGCCGATGCCATGGTTGTGGCGGCCTACGGGCTGATCTTGCCGCAGTGGGTGCTCGACGCGCCGCGTCTGGGGTGCTTCAACATCCATGCGTCGCTGTTGCCGCGCTGGCGGGGTGCTGCGCCCATTCACCGCGCCATCGAGGCCGGTGACGTGCAAAGCGGCGTCACCATCATGCAGATGGACGCCGGGCTGGATACCGGCGACATGCTGCTGGTGGAGCGCCTGCCGATCGCCACCACCGACACCACCGGGCAGCTGCATGACCGCGTGGCCACCTTGGGCGGGCGGCTGATGGTGGAGGCCCTGGAGCTGGCGGCCTGCGGAGGCCTCAAGCCGGTGAAGCAGCCTCCTGAAGGCGTGACCTACGCCCACAAAATCGACAAGACCGAGGCCGCCATCAACTGGCGGTTGCCCGCCGCTGTGATCGCCCGGCGGGTGCGTGCGTTCAACCCCTTTCCAGGCGCTGCCACGGCGCTGGCGGGCGAAGCGGTCAAGGTGTGGATGGCCGATGCCGAACCCTCTGATGCCGCCCAACCCGGGGCTTTGCCCGGGGTGGTGCTTGCTGTGGCGGCCGACGGCATTCGGGTGCAGACGGGTGATGGCGTGCTGGTGCTCACCGAGCTGCAGCGCGCCGGCGGCAAGCGCTTGCCCGTCGCCGACTTTCTGCGTGGCTTTGTGATCGCGCCGGGTCAGGTGCTGGACAGCGCGCCGGCGCAGAAAGCTGCTGCCTGATGTTCTTTCTGGCTGAACACCGCCGACAAGCGGAATTTTGGGAAGGCGTGCGCGACCAGGCCACCGTGGCCATGGGCATTGCCGCCTGGGGCCTGATGACCGGCGTCGCCATGGTCAAGTCGGGTTTGTCGGTGCTGGAGGCGGTGTTGATGACGCTGATCGTCTACGCCGGCAGCGCGCAGCTGGCTGCCGTGCCCATGATCGCGGCAGGCGCGCCGCTGTGGGTGATTCTGGCCGCTGCGTTTTGCGTCAACCTGCGGTTTGTGGTGTTTTCAGCCCACCTGCGGCCTTACATGATGCACCTGCCGCGCTGGCAGCGCATGGTGTCGGGCTACGTCACCGGTGACCTGAGCTACGTGTTTTTTGCCCGCCGCTTCCCCAAGCCGGGCCACACGCCGGACGAGCTGGCCCGCCAACAGGCTTACCTCATGGGCAATTGCGCGGTGAACTACATCGCCTGGATGATGGCCAGCCTGGTGGGCATTGCGCTGGCCAACGCCATTCCCACCGAGTGGGGCCTGGGCTTTGCGGGCATTCTGGCTCTGTTGGGTGTGCTGAGCTCGCTGGCCAGTTCCAAGCTGCGCATGGTGTCGGCGGGCGTGGCGGGCGCGGCGGCGGTGGTCGCTTTTGCCTTGCCGCTCAAGCTCAACATTCTGGTGGCCATTGCCAGCGCCGTGGCCATCTGTCTGGTGCTGGAAAAAATGCCCCGGAGCCACCCACCGGGGGGAGCCAGCCATGTTTGATGTCGATCCCTGGACCCTGCTCACCATCCTGGCGCTCGGCGTCATCACCGTGGTCACCCGCGGGTTTTTCTTCATGTCCAGCAAACCCTGGACGCTGCCCGGCTGGGCTCAACGCGGCCTGCAGTACGCGCCCATCGCGGCGCTGTCTGCGGTGGTGGTGCCCGAAATTGTGATGACCCAGGGCGCGCTGATCCAGACCTGGCAAGACGCCCGCTTGTTTGCGGTGGTGGCCGGGCTGTGCTGGTTTGCCTGGCAGCGCGGCGTGCTGGGCACCATCGTGGCGGGCATGGTGGTGTATTTGCCGCTGAAGATTGGGCTGGGCTGGTAGGGTTCAGCGGTGCAGTTGTTCCCGGTAGGCCATCTGGGCGTACAGCGCATGAGCCACCGCTTTTTCCAGCAGTGCCGGGTTGCTGCCCGCATCGGGCTGCAGCCGCCCATTGGCGTAGCGCATCAGGCGGGGTGCCTGGTCGGGTTGCAGCAGCACCACCTGCGGGCCTTCCATGTAGGCCTGGATTTTGTCGAACTGCATGATGGCCCGGCCGGGTGCGTTGGGCGCAGCAGGCAGGCTCAGATCGCGGCCGATCAGCGGGTGTTCACCGCTCAATCCCATCAGGGAAATGAGGGTGGGCGCCAGGTCGATCTGGCTGGCCACCGGCTCGATGCGGCGGGGTGCTTTGATGGTGCCACCCAGGATCAAACCGGGAATATGAAAGCGCTCTACCGGTAGCAGCGACGGGCCGTAGACGCGGGAGTTGTGGTCGGCCACGATCAGGAACACCGTGTTGTTCCAGTAGGGTGCGGCCTTGGCCTGTTCGATGAACCGGCCCAGTGCTTGGTCGGCGTATTTCACCGCGTTGTTCACGGTTGACTTGGGCTGGTCGTAGAGCGTGATTTGGCCGTCCGGAAATTCGAATGGCGCGTGGTTGGACGAGGTGAAGATGAGACCGAAAAACGGCTTGTCTGCGGGCTGCGCGCTGAAGTGGCGGTGGGCTTTGTCCATCACGTCGCCGTCTGCTGCGCCCCAGGTGCCCACGAAAGCTTCAGGGCCGAAGTCTTTTTGCTCGATGACGCGGTCAAACCCGTTGCCCATGAAGAAGCCGCGCATGTTGTCGAAGTGGGACTCGCCGCCGTAAAAGAAGGTCGATTCGTAGCCCTTGTTTTTCAGGAAGCTGGCCAGCGTGAAGAAGTCGCGTTGCGACTTGGCCAGCTTCACCGTGCTGACCGCTGAGGTGGGCGGGTAGCCTGCCACCACCGCCTCAATGCCCCGCACCGAGCGGGTGCCGGTGGCGTAGAGCTGCTCGAACCACAGGCCCTCATCCGCCAGGCGGTCCAGGTTGGGCGTGAGCGGCAAGCCGCCCAGGCGCCCTACAAATTCAGCACCCAGACTTTCTTCGAGCACGATCACCAGGTTGAGGGGGCGCGGGCGTGGGTGTGCGCTGACCTGGTGGTGGCGCAGGGGCACCTCGGGGTGCTGAAATGCGTGGGCAGGCAGGCCGGTTTCCTGGCGCACCAGCTCGATCACCCGCTCGCGCGGCAGCCGGGCGTAGGTGATGCCGCCGTCCTCAGACTTGCGCGACAGGTGCACCGCAAACAGCAGCGTGTAGGCCGAGCTCAGCGGCAGTTCGTTCACCAGGTGGTCGGCCGTGACCGCCGCTGAAGAGGGGTTGGCCGGGCGGTGCCCCACCGCACCGCGCGCGCTCAGCGCCAGCAGTGCCAGCAGCAACAGCGACCAGGGCAGCGCATGGCGCAGGCGGACCGACTGGGTGGTTGGCCCGGTGTGGGTCAGGCGCCAGTACAGCGCGGTCAGCGTGGGCAGCAGCAAGGCGGTGGCCAGCAGGTTGGGCCAATGGTCTTTGAGCAGCGTGCCGCCCACTTCTTTGGCGTAACCCAGGTACTCCACAAACAGGTAGTTGGGGCGGCTGTCGTATTGCGCGATGAAGGCCGGGGTGGACAGTTCCATGAAGGCCACGAACACCAGGCCGACCAGTCCATACACACGCAAGACCGCCCGCCAGGGGCGCCAACTGGCCTGGCCCAGTGCCATCCAGGGTGTGAGTGTCGCGGGCAGCACCCACATCAGCCCCAGCAGCACGCCGTCAAACCGCAGGCCTTGCAGCACCACATGGGACCAGGCGGCGGTGTCGTCGATGCGCTGGGACTGCCACAGCGCCAGCCCCAGCCGAGACAGCCACAGCACCGCCAGCATGGCCGCCATGGGCAGCAGCAACGGCTTGAGCAGGGTGAGGCTGTCGGTTTGAAAGCGCGAAGTGAGCGCGCGCGCGTTGGCAGAAGACTTGGGCATGTGCGGCACAGCAACCCAGCCGGGCGCTGGTTGCTCCGTCAAAAAGAGCCCGAGTGTTGGCGCTGAACATTAAGCGCGCCTTATCCCTTGTCGCACCCGGCCGGCGCGGTGCCAGGGTTAAGGCACGCTTAAGACGGCGCCGGATAATCGGCTTCTTTGTTTTTGCGGGCCCTGGGCCTGTTCCCGACATGCGCGCTTTGGTGGTGGAAGACGATCCCGGTATTGCCAGCGGGCTGGCGGCCTCGCTGCGCCGCACGGGTTACGCGGTGGACGTGTGTGGCACTTTGCAGGCGGCCTGGGCGGCGTTGTCGGTGGAACCGTTTGACGTGATGCTGCTGGACCTGGGCCTGCCCGATGGCGACGGGCTGGACCTGCTGGTGCGGCTGCGCCGCCAGGCCGAGCGGCCCGCTGGGCGCGAGCACTTGCCGCATGCCAACATGCCGGTGCTGATCATGACCGCGCGCGACGGCGTGAGCGACCGCATCAGCGGACTGGACGGCGGTGCCGACGACTACATCGTCAAACCTTTTGATGCCAACGAAATGCTGGCGCGCCTGCGTGCCATGCTGCGCCGTGCCAGTGGGCGCAGCAAGCCGGTGATCGAACACGGCGACCTGGTGCTCGACCCGGCCGAACACACCGTGCAGCGGGCCGGCGTGCCGGTGGCGCTGGGCGCCAAAGAGTTTGCGCTGCTGCTCACGCTGCTGCAGGCGCGTCCGCAGGTGTTGTCCAAATCGCGGCTGGAGTCGGCGCTGTACGGTTTTGGTGAGGCGCTGGACAGCAACGCCATTGAAGTGCACGTGCACCACCTGCGCCGCAAGCTCGGCGAATCGCTGATCAAGACGGTGCGGGGCGTGGGCTACTTCATTCCGCGCGAAGCCGATGCGCCAGCGCCCTCGCCATGACGCCCGCGACCGCTGCCCGCCCACGCCAGAAGCTGCTGTGGCGCCACCTCTGGGGCTTGACGCTGAGCGCGCTCACACTGGTCTGGCTGACGCTGATGGCGGCGGCCTGGTACACCGGGCACCACGAAACCGAAGAGCTGAGCGACGGCCACATGGTGGGTGTGGCCCGGCTGTGGCTGGCCGTGTCGCCCACTGAAGTGGGCGCGCTGAGCGAGCCGCTGGCGCGCCAGGGTCTGCGCAGTTATGTGCAGGACCTGGCGGTGATCGAGTGGCAGGGCGACCGGGTGGTGACCGACACGCACCGCCTGGCCGCTGGCCTGGGGCTGACCGCTGCCCCCCTGCCCGGGGCCTCGGTGCGCCAGTACGAGGGGGCCATGGGCAGCGGCCCCTGGCGCATGGTGGTGGAAGAGGCCGCAGACCCGCCAGCCCATGCACCGCGCCGGCGTGTGGCGGTGCTCATGAACATGGACCAGCGGGTGGACCTCGGCGGTGATGTGGCCAAGCATGTGGCGCGTCCGGCGCTGCTGGTGTTGCCGCTGGTGGCGCTGGGTTTGTGGTGGACCATACGGCGCGGTTTGCGCCCGCTGGACCGCCTGTCTCGGGAAGTGGCCGAACTCGATGCGTTTGCAGGCCAGCGGCTGGGTGACCAGCACCGGTTTCGCGAATTCTCCAGCACCGTGCAGGCCATCAACACACTGGTGGACACCTTGCAGACGCGGGCGCAGCGCGAGCGCGCGTTTGCGTCCGACGTGGCCCATGAGCTGCGCACGCCGCTGGCGTCCATCGCGCTGCAGGCGCGGGCTGCGCAGGGTGATGCGTCGGCAGAACAGCTGGCCGCTCTGGAGCAAGAGGCACTGCGCGCGGGGCGCATTTTGGCGCAGCTGCTGGACTTGGCCCGCGCACAGCGCACCGGTGTGGCTGGGCTTGCGGGCGAAGCGGCGGCACCGATCGAACTCGGCGCCCTGGCTGCCGAGCTGATCTCGCGCCACGCACAAATGGGCCACGAAACCGGACACGAGCTTTCGCTGGTGCAGCCCGATGCACCGGTGCAGGTGCACGCCCAACCCATGCTGCTGGAGCTGGCCCTGCGCAACCTGCTGGAAAACGCTTTGCGCCACACGCCGGCAGGCACCCAGGTGTGTGTGCAGGTGTGGCAAACGCCGCAGGCCGTGGGCTTGTCGGTGAGCGACGACGGGCAGCGCGGTGCCGACGCAACGCAGCCCCCACCCGCAGTGCCCGTGGCGTCGGCCGACACCGCCGGCTTGGGCTTGGGGTTGCGACTGGTCGAGCGCATTGCCGAGCAACTGGGCGCCGAATTTCTGCGTGACCAGGGCGACAGCCCCATGACCACGCGCTTCACGCTGCGCTGGCCGCGCTGAATCTGCTGCGCCACGCAGCTGGTTGGCTGGCTGCCCCGGGGTTGGGCTTAAGGCCGGTTTAATCCCGGGTTTTTAAGCTGCCTCAGCCAGGCTGTTCTGGCCTGTGAGGTGCTGGTGTGTTGATCTTTCCTTCGGTTGTATGGGCGCCGCAGCGGGTCGCTGGCGCTGTGCGTCGCACCCCAGCGGCGATGGGCCAAACCCCGTGGCGCGCGGTGTGGCCGCTGGCATGCTGGTTGGCTCTGGCGGGCAACGTGCCCTTGTGGCAGCGGGTGGCTGCGCTTGATGGGTCGATGGGCCAAACGGCTGTGTTGCTGGCCGGTCTGGGTCTGCTGGTGTGGGGCGCCACGGCAGCGCTGCTGTCCTTGATGGTCTGGCCTTTTGCCTACCGGCCGCTGGCCTCGGTGCTGGTGCTGGTGACGGCCTTCAACACCCACTTCATGCTGCAGTACGGTGCCGTGATCGACCCCACCATGCTGGCCAACGTGGTGCAGACCGATGCGCGTGAAGTGCGCGACCTGTTGTCGCCCGCGCTGCCGTTCACCGTGCTGCTGGTGGCCGGTGTGCCGCTGTGGTGGATCTGGCGCCGGCCCCTGCGCTCGCGCCACTGGCTGGCGCAAACCGGACGCAACGCCGGCGGTGCGGCACTGGGCTTGCTGGTGGCCGTGCTGGTGGCACTGCTCACCTACCAAAACCTGGCCTCGCTCATGCGCAACCACAAAGACCTGCGCTACATGATCAACCCGCTCAACAGCGTCTATGCCGCCACGCGCTTGGCCGCTGACCAGTTGCCCCGCCAGGTGAAAGCCCTGCAGCCGGTGGGCGAAGACGCCCACTTGGGAGCCAGCTACGCGCAGCAGGCTCGGCCCCCGCTGCTGGTGCTGGTGGTGGGCGAAACAGCGCGCGCGCAAAACTGGGGCCTCAGCGGTTACGCCCGATCCACCACGCCCGCGCTGGCGCGCTGGCAGGCCCAGGGCGACTTGGTCAATTTCAGCCAGGTGCAATCGTGCGGCACCAACACGCAGGTGTCTGTGCCTTGCCTGTTTTCGCCGCTCACGCGCGCGCACGGTGGCGACCAAACCGCCGAACACGAAAACCTGCTGGACGTGCTGCAGCGTGCCGGCCTGGCCGTGCTGTGGCTCGACAACCAGTCGGGCTGCAAAGGCGTGTGCGACCGCGTGCCCAGTGCCAGCACGCGCGAGCTGAACCTGCCCGGTCTGTGCGAGGGCGGGGAGTGCTACGACGTCGCGATGCTCGACGGACTGGACGAACGCATCGCCGCGCTCGACCCGCAGCGCCGCGCGCGCGGCGTGGTGCTGGTGATGCACCAAATGGGCAGCCACGGCCCCGCGTATTTCAAGCGCACACCGGCCAGCCGCAAGCCGTTTCAGCCCGAATGCGCCAGCAACACACTCTCGGACTGCGCGCCCGACCAGTTGACCAACGCCTACGACAACACGATCGCCTACACCGACCATTTTCTGGACCAGACCCTGAACTGGCTGCAGCAACGCGCGACCGCTCGCACCAACGACACCGGGCTGATCTACCTGTCGGACCACGGCGAGTCGCTGGGCGAAAACGGCCTGTACCTGCACGGCGTGCCCTACGCGTTTGCGCCGCAGCAGCAAACCCATGTGCCCATGGTGACGTGGATGTCGCCCGGGTTGCAGCAGCGCACGGGGGTGCGTTCGGGTTGTCTGCGCGCGCGCGCCGACCAGGCCTTGTCACACGACCACCTGTTTCATTCCGTGCTGGGTCTGATGGATGTGGCCACCCGAGCTTACCAACCCGCCCTGGATGTGTTTGCGCCTTGTGCTGCGCCGCACCAGGCCGAGGGCTTCACGCCGCCGTTGCGGGCAAGCTGAGCTCGGCCCGCAGCCCGCCCAGCGCCGACTTGCCCAGGCTCAGCTGGCCGCCATACAACTGGGCCAGCTCGTCCACGATGGCCAGTCCCAGGCCGGAACCGGGCACGCTTTCGTCCAGCCGCAGGCCGCGCTGCAGCGCGGTGGTGCGGGCCTGTTCGCCAATGCCGGGGCCGTCGTCTTCCACGCACACGTGCAGCCTGCCCAATGCGCCGCTGGCGCTCACGCGCACCGCGCTGCGCGCCCATTTGCAGGCGTTGTCCAGCAGGTTGCCCAGCATCTCCTGCAGGTCTTGCGCTTCGCCCGCAAAGGCCAGCGCCTCGGGCAGCTCGGTGCTGTCCATATCGAGGGCACGCGCCGCATACACCCGCTGCATCACCCGCACCAGGCTCTGTGCCACCGGGGCCACCGGCGTGCGCTGGCCCGGCAGCCGGTGGCTGGCCGCAGCGCGCGAGCGGGCCAGGTGCCAGTCCACCTGGCGCCGTGCGGTGTCCACCTGCTCTTGCACCAGCTGCGCCAGCGGCTGCTCGGGGTGCACTTGCAGCGACTGTGCCGCCGCCTGCCCCAGCACCGCCAGCGGTGTCTTGATGGCATGGGCCAGGTTGCCCGCCTGCGTGCGGGCGCGGGTCACCACCTCGGCGTTGCGGTCGAGCACGCCGTTGAAGTCGTCAATCAGCGGCTGCACCTCGGCGAGGAACGCGCCGCTGAGCCGCGCGTCCTGGCCCTCACGCACCCGGCCCAGCGCGTCTTGCAGCGCGCGCAAGGGCGACAACCCCACCGCCACCTGCGCCAGCGCTGCCAGCACCAGCAGCGTGCCCAGCACCAGCAGCGAGGCCGTGAGCACCCCTTTGAAATCGGCCACCGCCCGCAGGCTGTCTTGCGTGTCGGCGGCCACGATCAGGCGCCAGCGCGCTGCGCTGGGTTCCCCCAGGCGCACGGTGCGTTCCAGTATCAGCACCGGCGCGCCCTGTGGGCCTGTGCCTTCGTGCGCATGCACGGCGCCATCGGCCAGCGCATCGGTGCTGAGCGCCAGGCTGCTGTCCCACAGCGAGCGCGAACGCAGCACGCCGCTGCGCGCCTGTCCGTCGGCGCTGACCCGGTCGAGCTGCCAATACAGGCCGGAATACGGTTTTTGCCAACGGGGATCGGACAGCGCCCGCGCATCAATGGCGGGCTGGCCGGACGCGTCGATGTCCAGCTGCGCGGTCAGCTGATCGAGCTGTTGCGTCAGCGTGGTCTGAAACTGGCTCAGCACATGGGCCCGAAACAGGCTGCTCAGCACCATGCCCGCCAGCAGCAGCGCCAGCGCCAGACCCGCCAGGGTGGCCACCAGCAAACGCCAACGCAACGAATGGCGCCACGACAGCGCCCAGCGGCCAAACAGGTTCATGCACCAAGCTTAGCTGGGTACACCGCTTGGTGGCGCGAGCCGGTAGCCCATGCCGCGCACGGTTTCAATCAGCTCGGGTGGTAGCTTCTTGCGCAGGCGCCCCACAAACACCTCGATGGTGTTGGAATCGCGGTCGTAGTCCTGCGCGTAAATGTGTTCGGTGAGTTCGGTGCGCGAGACCACGGCGCCAGGCCGGTGCATCAGGTAGTCCAGCACCTTGTGTTCGTGGCTGGTGAGCGCCACCGGTTGGCCGTTCAGCGTGACGCGGCCGCTGCGCGTGTCCAGCGCCAGCGCGCCGCACTGCAGCACCGGTGAGGCCTGCCCGTTGGCGCGGCGGATCAGCGCGCGCAGCCGCGCCAGCAGCTCTTCCATGTGGAAGGGTTTGGTCAGGTAGTCGTCGGCGCCTGCGTCAATGCCAGCCACCTTCTCGCTCCAGTTGTCGCGAGCCGTCAGTATCAACACCGGCAGGGTGCGGCCACTCTGGCGCCAGCGCTTGAGCACGCTCAGGCCGTCCAGCACCGGCAGGCCCAAGTCGAGCACCACGGCGTCAAACGCCTCGGTGTCGCCCAGAAAATGCGCGTCCCGGCCGTTGTCGGCATCGTCCACCGCATAGCCCGCAGCGGCCAGCGCCGTGCGCAACTGCGCGCGCAGCGTGGGTTCGTCTTCAACCAGGAGGATCCGCATGGGGTCAGTCTCTCAGCGCTTGGGGTGGCGGTCTTTGCGCTGGATCAGTTCGGCGGTGCGCGCGTCCAGCTTGAGCTTGACCCGCTGGCCACCCGGCTGCAGCAGCTTGACCTCGTAGATCCAGCGCCCGTCGTCCCGCTCCAGCTCCACCTCCAGCACCTGGCCGGGGTGTTCGCGTTCCAGGCGCTCCAGCACGGTCTTGAGCGGCAGCACCTGGCCGGCCTGCACCGCGTCGCGGGCACGGTCGTGGTCGCTGCTGCCCTGGGCACCCGTCGCGGCCATGGCCGCGGCCAGCACCAGGGCAAATGCAGCGGTGCGGAACGTGAAGGGACGGCTCTCTGGGGGCATGGACGGGATTGTGGTGTCCCGATTCTGAACGCCCGATGAACGCGCGCTTCAGGTGGCGTTCAAGCGCCGCTGGCCACACTGACTCCATCGCCTTCCGAAACCCTGTCCAACCACCCCGTTCACGGAGCCCGACCGCCATGAAACCCACCCTCTCCTCGCTGCTGCTGGCCGCCACCCTGATGGGCAGCGGTCTTGGCATCGCCCAGGCCGCCGACACCACACCCGCCGCCCAGCAAGCGCATTGGAGCGCCCAGGCCGGCAGCCCCGGCAACGCCGCACGCGGCCAAAGCTTCTTCAATGCCAAACACGGCGGCGAATGGTCGTGTGCCTCGTGCCACGGCACGCCCCCCACGAAAGGCGGCAAGCACGCCAACACCGGCAAGGTGATCCCGCCGCTGGCGCCCGCCTTCAACGCCAAGGCCTTCACCGACACAGCGAAGGTCGACAAGTGGTTCAAGCGCAATTGCAACGACGTGCTCAGCCGCGAATGCAGCGCCGTTGAGAAGGCCGATGTGCTGGCCTACCTGAACAGCCTGAAGTGAGCGCCGTCCTTTTCATCTGAATCACCTGGAGCAACCCATGACACTTTCTTCCACCTTCCTCCGCTGCCTGCTGGCCGTGGCCGCCGGGCTGTCCCTGGCCTCTGCCGCCCAGGCCGACAGTGGCCGTGTGCTGCTGCGCAACGTACCCGCTGCCTACACCCAGGAATGCGCGGCCTGCCACACCGGCTATCCGCCGGGCATGCTGCCCGCTCGCTCCTGGCAACGCATCATGACCGGGCTGGACAAGCACTACGGCACCGACGCGTCGCTGGACGCCGCCACCGTGCAGCAGATCAGCGGCTGGCTGCTGGCCAACGCCGGCACCTACAAGCGGGTGGCCGAGGCGCCGCCCGAAGACCGCATCACCCGTTCGGCCTGGTTCGTGCGCGAGCACGACGAGGTGGCGCCATCGGTCTGGAAGCTGGCCAGCGTCAAGAGCGCCGCCAACTGCGCCGCCTGCCACACCGGCGCCGACCAGGGTGACTACAGCGAACGCACCCTGCAGGCCCCGGCCGGGCTTGACGCGCGCCAGCGCCGCGCCTGGAACGACTGACACCCAACCCCTTCAGGAGCCGCCACCATGCAAGCCTCACCCACCCTCGACAGCGCCCCCGGCAACGCCGCTGCACCGGCCGCGTCCAGCGCGTCCGCCCCCCGCCGCCTCGTCACCGATGCGCCCACGCGCATGTTCCACGGGCTGTTCGCCCTGAGCTTTCTGGGCGCCTACCTCACCGCGGACGGCGAACACTTCCGCCTGCTGCACGTCACGCTGGGCTACACCATGGCCGGGCTGCTGGTTTTTCGCGTGCTGTACGGCCTGTTCGGCCCGCGTCAGGCCGGACTGGGCCTGCTGTGGCGCAAGCTCACCGGTCTGCCGGCCTGGCTGCGCTCGGTGCGCAGCGCTCCATCGCTGTCGGCCATCAACTGGCGGCAGGCGCAGAACCTGCTCATGGCGCTGGCCGTGTTCGCCCTTCTGGTCATGGTGGTACCGCTCACGCTCAGCGGATACGGCACCTACAACGACTGGGGCGACGTGCTGGGCGGCGACTGGCTGGAGGAGGTGCACGAGTTCTTTGGCGAAGCCTTCCTGTTCGTGGTGCTCGCCCACCTGGCGCTGATCGCGGGGCTGAGCCTGCTGCGCCGCAAGAACCAGGCGGCGCCCATGTGGAACGGCCGGGTCGATGGTCCCGGGCCGGATCTGGTGCAAAACAACCGCGTCTGGCTGGCCGCGCTGCTGTTGATCGCGGTGCTGGCCTACGGCGCCTGGGAGTGGCAGCAGTCGCCCAACGGGCTGGTATCAACCCAATCGCTCAGCGGTATGGCCACGGGCGACGGTGAAGACCGCGACCGCGACGACGATTGACGACCTCGCCGCCAAGGTCAGGACCGGTTTCGGGGTGGCGTCTGTCGCTTCCATGAACGCCAGCTGAACGGCCTGTTCAGGTCGAATTCAGCACCACTTTTCAACAATGCCCACACGGTCGATTTCAACCGTGTTTCTTCAAAAAGGTCTTCATCATGCGCACGTCTCAAATCCTTTCTTCTCTGGTGGTGGCTTCGGTTCTCGCGACCGGTGTTGCAACGCTTCTGCCCGCCGTGGCACAAACCTCGCAGCCGCCTGCCGCGGCCGTGGACGCAGCGCCAAAAGGCAAACCGCTGACGATCGCCCAAGTCCTGGACAAACTGGAAGCTGCCGGCTATCGCAACATCCAGAAGGTCGAAGCCCAGCGCAACGGGTTCGAGGTCTATGCCACGAACCGCGAAGGCCAGCGCGTGGAACTCGATGTGGACAGCATCACCGGGCAGGTGAAGCGCTCCAAGGCGAAGGACCAGGACGACAAAGACCGCAGCAACAAGGGCTCCAGGAGCGAGACCGGCACCGGTCCGCGCTGACCGCGTTGCGGACCCGCAGCGCCTGGCCCTGGCCGATGAATGAAAAGGAAAACGACATGAACTGTTATCTCTGCGTGGTCTGCGGACTGGTGTACGACGAAGCGGCGGGCTGGCCTGAAGAAGGCATTGCGCCCGGTACCCGCTGGGCCGATGTGCCGGCCGGGTGGCGTTGTCCGGAGTGCGGCGTGGGCAAGGCCGACTTCGTGATGGTCCCGGCCTGACGGCGCCTGTCGGGCGGTTTCCTACAATCAGGGGGTTCGATCCCGGCGGCTCGCGCCAGCCGGGTTTGCCTTCCACCGCCCAACCGGACCCGCCATGTCATTCATCCGCTTCTCCGACCTCTGTGCCCAGGGCAAAGCCCGTGGCCAACGCGTCTTCATCCGCGCCGACCTGAACGTGCCGCAGAACGACGCGGGCGAGATCACCGAAGACACCCGCATCCGAGCCAGCATCCCCGCCATCCAGATGGCGCTGGACGCCGGCGCAGCCGTGATGGTGACCAGCCACCTGGGGCGGCCGGTCGAAGGCGAGTTCAAGCCCGAAGACTCGCTCGCCCCGGTGGCCGCCCGCATGGGCCAGCTCATGGGCCGCAGCATCCGCGTGGTCGCCAACTGGGTGGAAGGCGATTTTTCCGTCGCGCCCGGTGAGGTGGTGATGCTGGAGAACTGCCGCCTGAATGTGGGCGAGAAAAAGAACAAGCCCGAACTCGCGGCCAAGCTCGGCAAGCTCTGCGACATCTTCGTGCACGACGCCTTCGGCACCGCGCACCGCGCCGAAGGCACGACCTACGGCATCGCCGAGACCGCGCCGATCGCCTGCGCCGGCCCGCTGCTGGCGGCCGAGATGGACGCGATTTCCAAGGCGCTGGCCAACCCGAAACGCCCGCTGATCGCCATCGTCGCCGGCAGCAAGGTCAGCACCAAGCTGACCATCCTGCAGGCGCTGGCCAAGAACGTCGATGGTCTGATCGTCGGCGGTGGCATCGCCAACACCTTCATGCTCGCCGCGGGCCTGAAGATCGGCAAGAGCCTGGCCGAACCCGATCTGCTGGGCGAAGCCACGGCGGTGATCGCGGCGATGAAAGCGCGCGGCGCCGAGGTACCGATCCCCGAGGACGTGGTCTGCGCCAAGGCCTTCAGCGCCGACGCCGTGGCCACGGTCAAAGCCGCCACCGAGGTGGCCGACGACGACCTGATCCTGGACATCGGCCCCAAGACCGCCGCGAAGCTGGCCGAACAGCTCAAGAAGGCCGGGACGATCGTCTGGAACGGCCCGGTGGGCGTGTTCGAGTTCGCGGCGTTCGAGAACGGCACCAAGGTCATTGCCCAGGCCATCGCCGAGAGCAGCGCCTTCAGCATCGCGGGCGGTGGCGACACGCTGGCCGCCATTGCCAAGTACGGCATCGAAAAGGACGTGGGCTACATCTCCACCGGCGGCGGCGCTTTTCTGGAAGTGCTGGAGGGCAAGACGCTGCCGGCGTTCGAAATCCTGGCCCGGCGCGCGGGCTGATCCAGCTGGGCGAAAAAAAGGGCGGCCAACTGGCCGCCCTTTTTTCATGGTCCCACGCGATCCGTCTTCAGGACGTCTTGGCCTTTTGCAGCAGCGCGCGAGCCTCTTCGCGTCGGCCCTGGTCGGCCAGGGCGCGGCCGGGTCGGTCGGGTGCGGCCAGGGCTTTCTGCAGGAGCGCGGTGGCCTCGGGCGCCTGGCCGTTCTCCAACAGAAATTCGGCGTAGAAGAAGTTCGGGTCGATGCCCTGCGGATTGATCGTCAGTGCTTTTTGCAGCAGCTCGGCGGCCTTCTTCTTGTCTCCAAAACCGATCGGCCAGCCCGGCACCTTGTAGTACAGCACGCCCAGGCTGTTGTAGGCTGAACCGTCCAGAGCCTTGCCGTCGATCTGGATCGCCTGCTCGTACAGAGACTTGGCCTGCTTGACCAGCGGCAGCGCGCCCAGGCCGCCTTTTTCGCCCGCCCACGAGCTGACGATGATGCCTTCCCAGATCAGCGTTTCGGCCTTGCCGGCGTGGGCCTTGCTCAGGGCGCTGGCGCGCGCGGCCAGGGCTTCAAAGCGCTTTTCGCGCTCGGCGGCGGGCGCCTGGTAGCGGATGTTTTCCCAGCCTTGCTGCAATTCCTGCACCGCGTCGTCCACGCCGGCGGCGTGGGCTGGCAGGGTGATGGTCAGGCCCAGGCTGGCGCTGGCCAGCAGGGCGGCGGCGGCGCCGATCCAGCGGCGGCGTTGGAGATGCAAGGTGTTCATGTGGCGTGTCCTTTCAGTGGGGTGATGTCGTTCGGTATCGATGTTGGGGTGGGGGTGGGCAGGCTGTCGCGGTGGCGGCGGAAGCTGCCGTCCAGCCACTGCGGCACCAGGGCGTTCAAGCGCACAGCCAGCTTTTCGGGAAAGCCGAGAAAGCGTTCGGCCGTGCCGTCCTGCAGCAGCCGCAAGATCTCGCTGGCCACCACGTCGGGCGTGTCCTGCGCGGTGCCGGTGGCCTGGTTGTAGTGGCGCACGGCCGGGTCGTTGAAGCCGGTGTCGGTGCTGCGCGGTCCGATGTACTGCACCCGCACCTTCGTGCCCGTGAGTTCTCGGCGCAGCGCCTGCGCAAAACCGTGCAGGCCGAATTTGCTGGCGCTGTAGACGCTGAAACCCGGCAGGCCGATGCTGCCGAGCACCGAGCCCACAAACACCACCTGCGCGGCGGGCAGGCTTTGCAGCCGGGGCAGCAGGGCTTGCGTGAGCAGCATGGGCGCGAGCAGGTTGGTTTGCAGCACGGTGCCGATCGCGTCCGCGTCCTGTGCGTCCAGGCGGCCAAACGCGGGCACGCCGGCGTTGTGGATCACCACGTTGCAGTCCAGCCGCTGGGCTTCGCGGGCCAGCAGGGCGCGGTCATCGGCCCGGTTGATGTCGGCTTGTGTCCAGCGCACGCGGCGGGTGTCCGCGCCGGCCTGCACCAGCTGCTGGGCCTGTTGCTCCAGGCGTTCGGCCGAGCGTCCCACCAGCAGCACGGCCGCGCCGGCGTGCAGCAACGCGCGGGCGGTGGCCTGGCCAATGCCGCCGCTGGCGCCGGTCAGCAGCACCCGGGCTTCGGTGGGCTTCATGCGGGCACTCCCTGGGCGGCCGTGTGTGTGGCGGTGGTGGCCACCTGCGGCAGCGGCAGACCCCGGAACACGTCGGCGTACAAGCGGAAGAACGCGCGCGCCGCGTGCACGATGGCGGCCTGGTCCTGGGGGGCTTCGATGCGCTCCATCAGCATCGCGAAATGGGCCGTGTGTTCCTGGTCCAGCGTGCCGTGCGAGCGCAGGTAGCTGAACGCGGCATCGGGCAGGCCCAGCCCGCTCTGGATGCGGTCGGCCGCCATCAGCGCCAGCGCCACGCTGGTGCC
Organism: Hydrogenophaga sp. L99; assembly: GCF_058731905.1. Classification (NCBI taxonomy): domain Bacteria; kingdom Pseudomonadati; phylum Pseudomonadota; class Betaproteobacteria; order Burkholderiales; family Comamonadaceae; genus Hydrogenophaga; species Hydrogenophaga sp. L99. Next base: position 3,943,066 of record NZ_CM178972.1, read on the forward strand.
TTCGAGCACATGCACCATGCCAAAAAAGCCCAGCGGGTTGCCGCGCGCGATGGTGTCGTAGGCGTAGGCCACCATCACCTCGGTGGCGTGGCTGGGGCGGCCGTGGCGCACCGACTCGGCGTCCACACCGCAGGCGCGCAGGTCGTCCAGGATCCACTCGTCATGACCCTGTTCTTCTTCCACGTATTCGTCCATCGCGTCGTACAACCACACGTGGTGCGCCGGCAGTGCGGCCTTGCAGGCCTTGAGCAGCGGCACCGTGTGTTTGACGTGGTGGTAGGCCTCGGTGAGGAAGGCGATGTAGCTGGGCAGCGAAACCTGGCCTTGCAGCGCGCCCTGGATGATGGGCACGCTCAGCAGGCCAGCGCGGGCGGCCTCGGTTTGTTGCAGCAGTTGGGTGTGGAAGCTCATGGGTTCTCCTGAAAATCAAGTGGCGGCGGGGGCCGGGCTGTCGCTCGTCAGGGCGTTCAGCGCATCGGCGTGGTGGTCAAAAATGGCGGGGCGCTGCGGCCGCCCATTGGCGGTGGCCAGGCCGGTGGCGGGGCTGAATTCGGCCCGTGCGCGCACCCAGTGGCCCAGGCGGGCGTAGTCGGGCAGCGTGGCGTTGGTGGCTTGCACGGCGGCGTGCAGTTGCGCGTCGGTGGTGTCGGGTCGCAGCGGCCAGAGCACGGCGCTCAGCGCGGGCTGCGCCTCGCCAAACACCACCGCCTGGGCAATGGCCGGGTCGCTGCGCAGCGCGGTTTCCACCCATTCGGGCGACACGTTGCGGCCGTAGGCGGTGATCAGCACATGGCGCAGACGGCCGCGCACCCACAGGTAGCCGTCGGCGTCCAGCTCGCCCACGTCGCCAGTGGCCCACTCGGCTGGCGCGGGTGTGGCGCTGCCCAGGTAGCCGCTCATCAGGCTGCCGGCCACGTGGATCTGGCCGTGTGCGTCCACGCGCAGCCGGGTGTGTGGCAGGGCGCGGCCGGCGCTGCCGGGCCGGTCGGCGCCGGGCAGGTTGAGCGTCTGCACCGAAGCGCCTTCGGACAGGCCGTAGCCCTCATAAGCCGGAATGCCCACCGCCCGCGCGCTGCGCATGAGCCGCTCGCCCACCGCCGCCCCACCCACGGCGACCATGCGCAGGCTGGCCGGTGCGCGCTGGCCGGTGGCCGCCAACCAGCCGGCCCAGGCGCGCAGCATTTGCGGCAGCAAGATCAGGCTGTGGGGTGCGTGCTGCACCACGGCGGCGTGGAAGGTGGCGGGATCAAAGCGCGACGAGCCTTGCAGGCCCAGGCTGGCCAGCGGCAGCACCACGCATTCGGCACCGCGTGCCAGCGGCGCCATCACGCCAGCGATGTTTTCCAGCAGCACCGCCAGCGGCAGCGCGCACAGGTGGCGGCGGATGTCCAGCGGTGCCAGCGCCTGCACCAGGCCCTGGGCCACGCGGTCCATGGCGGCCCCGCTCAGGCACACGCCCTTGGGGTTGCCGGTGGTGCCCGACGTGAACGTGATCTTGCGCGTGCCCGGTGGCATGGGCACCGCGCTGCCGGGCAGGCGCAGCAGCACCAGCGCATCCGGCCCGACCGGCAGCGGCATCGCGGGCGCTGTGGGCCAGTGAGCGGCCAGGGCCGGGGTGGCGACCAGTACGTCAGCGCCGCAGGCCTGCAGCGCGTGGCCCATTTGTTCGGGCGTGAAAAACACCGGCAGCGGCACATGCACCAGGCCGGCCTGGGCCAGCGCCCGGTCCAGCAGCACCCAGGCGGCGCCGTTGTCCAGCAGCGTGGCCACGGTGCGCAGGCCTTGGGCGTGCAGGGTGTCGGCGAGCCGGGTGGTGTGTTCGTGCAGTTCGGTGTGGGTCAGCTGAAAGCCGCCCTCGGTGAGGGCGGGGCTTTGCGATGAAAGCGGCGTGTTCATAACGTGGTTTCCCCGGCGCCAGGTTGGCTGGCGCGGCGGCCCATGAGCCGCAGCGCGGCTTGCAGCCGGCCAGCCAGCACCACCGGGCGGTGTTCGTAGTAGCGGCCCCAGGCGCCTAGGTCGTCGCCTACCGCAGCCGGGTCGGCCTGGCCCAGCGCCAGTGGCGTCACACCCAGTCGCACGAACAGGTGGCGCAGCTCCTGGGTCAGGGTGCTCACCACCCATTCGGTCACGCGGTGGTCCGGTTGCTGTGCCAGGTGCTGGCCCAGCAACAAGATCAGGTGGCGGCCTTCGCCGGCGCGGTCGGCTGCCAGGTGGCCCACTTCCACAACGGAGCGCCGCGCCACCGGCGCGCCGTGTTGTGCGCCCAGCAGGTCTTCGATCGGGGCGCTCAGGTAGCGCTCCAGGAACAGCGGACCGGCGTCTGCAAAGCGGTAGCCTGCCGCAGCTACGATGTCACCGCTGAGCGGGTCATGCAGGCTCACCAGGCAGGGCGCAAACTGCTGCACACAAGCGCCGAAGCGTTGCGCATAGATGCGGGCAATGAAGGCCTGCACCGCGCCGCGCCCGGGGTCGTCTGCACCGTGCACCTGCAATGTATTCACGCCAGCGCGGTGCGTGGGGCATTCGGGCGCCGCGTGGCGCAACAAGGAAAGGGTCATGGCAAACGCTCCAGGGTCGTTTCCCCGTCCTGGCGGGATGGGGTCTGGGAGCGATGGTGGTGACGCTGGCTTAAGGGATCCTTAGGCCGGTTGTTGGGGCGGATCGGTGCATGCGAAGTGGGTGATCACCGGGGGCCAAGCTTGCCTTTGTCAGCCCATCAGCGTTTTCGTGTGGGCATGCGCAGCACCACCCAGGCACCGACCGCGGCTGTGGCCAGCAGCACCAGCTGTATGGCCACGCGCCCGTGAAAACTCCAGATGGACAAGCTCACCATCACCGCCATCGACAGCACCGCCACCGTCTTGCTGCGCCGCGTCAGGCTGCGGTCGCGTTCCCAGTCGCGCAGCATCGGTCCCATCCAGCGGTGGTTCAGCATCCAGCGGTGCAGGCGCGGCGAGGCCTTGGCGTAGCAGGCCGCTGCCAGCAGCATGAAGGGGGTGGTGGGCAGGCCCGGCAGCAGCACCCCCAGCAGCCCCAGAGCGAGTGACAGCGAGCCGGCCAGCCACAGCAGGCCGCGCACCACACGCGAGCGATGCCAGGGATCCGGGTTCAAAGGCGCCACCAGCCGAGCGGATGCCGTGACAGCGCCACCGACGCCATGAAAGCCAGCACCGTGAGCGCCAGCAGGCCAAAGGCGAACTTGTGCCCCCGCGTGCGCCCGCGCTTGAGTGCGAACGTGCCCAGCCCGATGTAGACCACCAGCAGGCCCAGTTTGGTGCCCAGCCAGGGCTGGTGCAGCGGGTGCAGTTGCAGCAGCCACCACAAGGCGATGCCAGCGCCCAGCAGCGCTGTGTCGATCACCACGCTCAGCCGGCGCGACAGGCGCTGCATGGGCCAGCGCAAACCCGCCAACACACCCAGCCAGCGCAAGAAAAACAGGCCAGCGCTCAGCGTGACCAGACCGATGTGGGCGTGGAGAAGGCCAGGGTAGAGGGTGCCGAAGAGTGAAGCCTGCATGGGTGGGCGCGGGTCGTGGGGCGGTGGTGAGACGGCATTGTCCGCCAACCCGCCAACCCGCTGACGCGCCCGGTGCACCGGGCGCCTGGTTCAGAGAATCTTCTTGCGCAGCGCTGAGTCGCTCCACCAACACCACGAGCGCAAAGATGGCCAGGATGAGGGTGGCGGCTTCGTCGTTGTGGAACAGATCCATCGCCACCGTCAACGCAATGCCGATCCCACCAGCCCCCACCAGACCGAGCACGCCCGCGGGTACGCGCCGCACGATGGCCGCCGCAGGGCGGACGCGATTCAGTCGGTGAGGGTCGGGTAGTCGGTGTAGCCTTCAGCGCCGCCACCGTAGAAGGTGTTTTTGTCCGGCGTGTTGAATGGGCCACCGGCCTTCAACCGTGCCACCAGATCCGGGTTGGCGATGTAGGCCTTGCCAAAAGCCACCAGGTCGGCACCGTCGGCCAACGCCTGCTCGGCCAGCGGCAGGTCGTAGCCGTTGTTCACCATCCAGGCACCTTGGCCACCCGCTGCGCGGTAGGCGGATTTCAGTGCCGCGTAGTCGAAGGGGCGCTCGGGCAGTTCGCGCGGGCCGCCGGTGGCGCCTTCGATGATGTGCACATAGGCCAGGTGATGCGGAGCCAGTTTGCGGACCACGTACTCGAACAGCGGCTGCGGATCGGCGTCCACCACGTCGTTGGCCGGCGTCACCGGCGAGAGGCGGATGCCGGTGCGTGCGCCGCCGATGGCGTCCGTGACGGCGGCCACCACTTCGAGCAGCAGGCGTGCGCGGTTGGTGATGCTGCCGCCGTAGTCGTCGGTGCGCTGGTTGCTGCCGGTTTTCAGGAACTGGTCGATCAGGTAGCCGTTGGCGGCGTGGATCTCCACCCCGTCGAAGCCGGCGGTGATGGCGTTCATCGCGGCGTGGCGGTAGTCCTGCACGATGCCGGGGATTTCTTCGGCGTCGAGCGCGCGCGGCTCGGAGGTGTCGACGAAGGTCGGCACGCCGTCCTTGATCAGCACGGTCTTGGTGTGGGCGCGGATGGCCGAGGGCGCAACCGGCTTCTGGAAGTGGGGCTGCAGGTCGGTGTGCGAGACGCGGCCCACATGCCAGAGCTGGGTGACGATTTTGCCGCCAGCGGCGTGCACCGCTTTCGTCACGCGCTTCCAGCCATCGAGCTGCTCGGTGCCATACAGGCCGGGCACGTCGGCGTAGCCCTGGCCTTGCTGGGTGATGGCGGTGGCTTCGGTGATCAGCAGGCCGGCACTGGCGCGCTGCGCATAGTACTCGGCCATCAGCGGCGTCGGGATGGCGTCGGGCGCGCGGTTGCGGGTGAGCGGCGCCATGACGATGCGGTTGGCGAGGTGCAGGCCGCCGGCTTGTAGGGGGTCGAAAAGGGTGGTCATGGTTCAACAGAAAATGGAAACGAAGGGTACAGCCTACGGCCAAACCGGCGCGCCTGCCAGCAACCGCTGGACAAGGCCCGGGCGCGGGACGGTTTTGTGGCCGCCGCGCTGCACGCCCTGTGCTTCAGGTCTGCCAACGGATGCGTGAAGGCTTTGCAAGAGGTTCGCCTTTCTGTTGGATCGGCTGCCGTCCCGGTCACGAGGTCACGGGTTGACGATCCGCGAAAAGCAGGGGCGGCTAACGAAGGTGCGGCGGTGTGCGCATCTGCTCGGGCGTGGTGAAGTAGGCTGAAGACGCGCCCATGCGCGCGCGTGCCCGCTCCAGTTCGTGGCGCGCCACGCTGCGCAGGTGGACTTCGTCGGGCCCGTCGAGCAGGTGCAGGGCGCGGCCCCAGGTCCAGAACTGCGCCAGCGGCGTGTCGGGCGAGAGGCCCATGGCACCGAAGATCTGCATCGCGCGGTCCACCACGCGGGTCTGCAGGCCCGCGGCCACCACCTTGATCGCGGCCACCTGCGCGCGCAAGGCCGCGGGCTCGGTGCGCTCCGGGTGGTCGAGCAGCCAGGCGCAGCGCAGCACCAGCAGGCGCGCCTGGTCGATCTCGATGCGCGACCGTGCGATCCACTCCTGGACGTTGGCGTAGTCCGCCAGGTATTTGCCGAAGGTCTGGCGCTCCAGCGCGCGTTCGGTGGCGAGTGCCAGCGCCAGCTCGCACTGGCCGATGGTGCGCATGCAGTGGTGCACGCGGCCCGGCCCCAGCCGAGCCTGCGCCATCGCAAAGCCTTCGCCCCAGCCGCCGAGCAGGTGGTCGGCCGGCACGCGCACTTGGCGGAACACGATCTCGCCATGCCCCTCGGGCGCGTGGTGGTGCACCACGCTGATGTTGCGCACCACGTCCACGCCCGGCGTGTCCAGCGGCACCAGCACCATGCTGTGCTGGTGGTGCCGGGTCTCGGCCGCGGCGCTGTGATCGGGCGCGTTGCGCGCCATCACGATCAACAGCCTGCAATGCGGGTGCGCCACGCCGGTGATGAACCACTTGCGGCCGTTGAGCACGAGGTCGTCGCCCTCGCGCCGCACCGTGGTCTGCAGGTTGGTCGGGTCCGACGAGGCCACGTCGGGTTCGGACATGGCGAAGGCGGATCGGACCGTTCCATGGAGCAGCGGCGTGAGCCACTGCGTGCGCTGCGCGGATGTGGCGAAGCGGTGCAGCAGCTCCATGTTGCCGGTGTCGGGCGCGCTGCAGTTGAACACCTCGGCCGCCCAGTGCAGTTGGCCCATGGCCTCGGCCAGCGGCGCGTAGTCGAGGTTGCCCAGCCGGGTGCCGGGCTCGTCTTCGCGCAGCCCGGGCAGGAACAGGTTCCACAGCCCTTCCTCGCGCGCCAGGGTCTTCAGGTCTTCGAGGAAGGGTGGCGGGTAGTCCCCCTGCTGCACCGCCTGGTGCCAGGCCGCGTTGTGCGGCAGCAGGTAGGTGTGCATGAAGGTCTCCAGCTGCTGCTGGAGCGCCTGCGCCCGGGGGCTGTGATCGAAGTCCATGCCGGGATTCTTCAGGCTCAGCGCGGTCCTGTCAGAACGCGCGTGACAGCCGCACCCGGTTGACGCAGATCAAGCCGGTGAAAGGCCTGAAACGGCGTTGGAAGCTGCGTCGACCTTGCGTCAAATCAAACTACCTATGGTGTCTGGCGGGTATCTTGAACACCATAGGTAGTGTTTTTGATCCAGGAGGCGAGAGCTATGAAAGATGCGATGGTGGTCAGTCTTCCAAGGGAGGTGATCAAGCGTTCGGGCCTGCGCGAGGCCTTCGATGCCGACAAGATCCGGTCCGCGCTGGCGCGGGCCGGCCAGGCCAGCGGCGAGTTCGACGGCGCCGAAGCCGCGCTGTTGTGTGCCCAGGTGGTCAAGGTGCTGATCCACCGCTTCAAGGGTGCGCCGCCCGGCATCGAGCCGATCCAGGACGTGGTCGAACAGACGCTGATCGCGGCCAACCACCTCCAGACCGCGCGCGCCTACATCGTCTACCGCGAGCAGCACGCCACGCTGCGCGCCGACCAGCAGACGCTGGTGGATGTGGAATCGTCGATCAACGAGTACCTCACGCGCGCCGACTGGCGCGTGAACGCCAACGCCAACCAGGGTTATTCGCTGGGCGGGCTGATCCTGAACGTGGCCGGCAAGGTCACGGCCAACTACTGGCTTTCGCACGTCTACACGCCCGAGATCGGGCAGGCGCACCGCGAGGGCGACCTCCACATCCACGACCTCGACATGCTCAGCGGCTACTGCGCGGGCTGGTCGTTGCGCACCCTGCTCAACGAAGGCCTCAACGGCGTGCCGGGCAAGGTGGAGTCGGGGCCGCCGAAACACATGTCCTCGGCCGTGGGGCAGATCGTGAACTTCCTGGGCACGCTGCAGAACGAGTGGGCCGGCGCGCAGGCCTTCTCGTCGTTCGACACCTACATGGCGCCCTATGTGCGCCAGGACGGCATGGATTACGCGGCCGTGCGCCAGTGCATCCAGGAGCTGATCTACAACCTCAACGTGCCCTCGCGCTGGGGCACGCAGACGCCCTTCACCAACCTCACCTTCGACTGGGTCTGCCCCGACGACCTGCGCGAGCAGGTGCCGGTGATCGCCGGGCAGGAAATGCCGTTCTGCTACGGCGATCTGCAGGCCGAGATGGACCTGATCAACCGCGCCTACATCGAGGTGATGACCGAGGGCGACGCCAAGGGGCGGGTCTTCACCTTCCCCATCCCCACCTACAACATCACGCCCGATTTCCCCTGGGAGAGCGAGAACGCGCGGCGCCTGTTCGACATGACGGCCAAGTACGGCCTGCCGTACTTCCAGAACTTCATCAACTCCGAGCTGCAGCCGAACATGGTGCGCTCCATGTGCTGTCGCCTGCAGCTTGATCTGCGCGAGCTGCTCAAGCGCGGCAACGGCCTGTTCGGCAGCGCCGAGCAGACCGGCAGCCTGGGCGTGGTCACGGTGAACTGCGCGCGCCTGGGGCATGTGCACGCGGGCGACGAGGCCGGCCTGCTGGCCGCGCTCGACCGCCTGCTGGCGTTGGGCCAACAGAGCCTGGAGACCAAGCGCAAGCTGATCCAGCGCCTGATGGACCAGGGCCTGTTCCCGTACACCAAACGCTACCTGGGCACGCTGCGCAACCACTTCAGCACCCTGGGCGTGAACGGCATCAACGAGATGGTGCGCAACTTCACCGGCGACGCGCACGACATCACCACCGACGACGGCCACGCCTTCGCGCTGCGCTTCCTCGACCACGTGCGCGAACGCATCGTGGCCTTCCAGGAGGAGACCGGCCACCTGTACAACCTGGAGGCCACGCCCGCGGAGGGCACCACCTACCGCTTCGCCCGCGAAGACCGCAAGCGCTGGCCCGCGATCCTGCAGGCCGGCACGCCCGAGCAGCCCTACTACACCAACTCTTCGCAGCTGCCCGTGGGCTTCACCGACGACCCGTTCGAGGCGCTGGAGCGCCAGGCCCCGCTGCAGCGCAAGTACACCGGCGGCACCGTGCTGCACCTGTACATGGGTGAACGCCTGACCAGCGGCGAGGCCTGCCGCGCGCTGGTGCAGCGCGCGCTGACGAACTTCCGCCTGCCCTACATCACCGTCACCCCCACCTTCTCCATCTGCCCCACCCACGGCTACCTCGCGGGCGAGCACCCGTTCTGTCCGGTCTGCGACGCTGAGAAGCTGGCCGCCAAACGCCAGCTGCAGGCCGCTTGATGCCCCGTCTTTCAACCACCCCAAAAGGAAACACCCATGAACACATCCACCCCATCGGCCGTCAGGTCAACGGCCGCTGACATGTCCCTGCGCGACGACGAACGCCAGCCCTGCGAGGTCTGGACCCGCGTCATGGGCTACCACCGGCCGGTCAGCAGCTTCAACCGGGGCAAACAGGGCGAACATGCCGAACGCCGATTCTTTGCCGAGCCGGCCGACCGCGCCTGAGGTCGCGGGCACCGCCGCACCACCACCCGCGACCCGTGGTGCGCAGGCGCTGCGCATCGGCGGACTCACGCGGCTGACCGGGGTTGATTTCCCGGGCCGGCTGGCGGCGGTGGTGTTCCTGCAGGGCTGTCCGTGGCGCTGCGTGTACTGCCACAACCCGGGGCTGCTCGACGCCGCGGTTCCGGGGGCCCTGTCGTGGCAGGCGGTGCACGGCTTCCTGCGGCAGCGCCGCGGGCTGCTCGACGGCGTGGTGTTCTCGGGCGGCGAGCCCACGCTGCAGGCGGCGCTGGGCCCGGCCCTGGCCGAGGTGCGCGCGCTCGGTTTTGCCACCGGCCTGCACACCGGCGGCATGTACCCCGAGCGACTGCAGCGGGTGTTGCCGCAGCTGGACTGGGTCGGGCTGGACATCAAGGCGCCGCAACACCGCCACGACCAGGTCACCGGCACACGCGGCGGCGGCGCGCGCGCGGCACGCAGCCTGCGCCTGCTGCAGCACAGCGGGGTGGCGCTGGAGTGCCGCACCACCTGGCACGCCGGCCTGTTCGGGCGGGATGACCTGTTCCGCCTGGCCGACGCGTTGGCCGCGCAGGCGGTGTCGCACTGGGTGCTGCAGACCTGCCGCAGCCCGGGCCTGGCTGCCCCGGTGCTCGACGCGGAGGACCTGGCCGCCCTGGCCGCGCGGTTTGCCCGGTTCGAATGCCGCTGAAGCGCCGCCCTGGCGGGTGGCTCAGCCCAGCACGACCCAGTGGTTGTCGGGCGTCATGGCGCCGGGCCAGGCCAGCATGGCCGGTGGCAGGGCCGGGTGCCAGAAGCCGACCCCGCGGCTCGCGCCCATCAGCACCCCGCCGCTTCCCGGCCAGGGCGCCAGCGCGCAGGGTTCGGTGAGCCGTGCGATGGTGGTCCAGCGGTCCGGTGCGTCGGGGTGCCAGAGCAGGCCTTCGTGGCTGCGCTGGCCGCTCACGATGAAGCCACCACCGGGACCGGGCGCGATGTCGCCCGCGTAGCCATTCCCGGCGATGCCGCGGCTGGCCAGCCGCAGGTCCTGCCCGTCCCAGAGCGCCAGCACGGGCGCGTCGCGGCGCTGGGCGGCCTCGTCGTGTTCGGCCTGCAGCGCGATGCCCAGCAGCGGCGCGCGCGCCGGTGTGCCGTCGCCGGGGCCCACCGGCAGGCCCCAGGCCACATGGCGCAGGCTCAGGCGCGGGTCGCCCAGCCGCCACTGACCCAGCAGCGCGCCGCTCCGCGGCTCCAGCCGCACCAGCGACGGGTCCATGGCCTCCAGCCGGGTTTTCTGGCCGCTGGCGGTGCGCGGAATGCCCCCGTTGACGACCAGCAGCGCCCCGCCAGCGTCCAGTGCCATGTGGTGCGGGTCCAGGCCGTGGCTGGGCCATTGCGCGACCCGTTGCAGCGTGCGGTGGTCGCGCACACCGATCCAGCCACGGCCGTCGCGGGTGTCGGTTTCGGTGGTGTAGAGCCACTGCCCGTCGGCGCTCGCCAGCACGTGGCCACCCAGGGTGCGGTGCGGGGTTTCGGCGTCGATCAGGTGCCGGGTCTGCAGCTCACCCAGTGGGTCGCAGCGCAGCAGCCAGCGGCCGGGCCGGGTGGCGACGGCGAGGAAACCGCCGCCGGGCTCGGGCAGCAGACCGTGGGCACGCCCCTGCACCGGCAGGTGGGCGGCCACGCGCACCTCGCGCGCAGCCCAGTCGAGTTCAAGCACACCCACCTGGTCGCAGTCGCGGCCGCAGTCGGGGGTGTTGCCGTGGCTGCGCCAGGCGGCGGCCAGGCGCACCCGGGATGGCAGGGGTGGGGCCCCGATGATGTCGGAAGGGGCGGTGTCGCTTTGCGCCAGGGTCGGGGCGCTGACGGCGCCCGAGGCCAGCAGCCAGGCGGTGTGGCGCAGCAGGGTGCGGCGGTGCAGGTCGGTGCTCATGGAGGCAGGCAGAAGTGAGGGGAGGGGCCGGACAACAGCGTCCGTGAGCATCTTGGTCATGGGCTCCGGCCGGAACCTTGATGTGGGTCAATTGAATGATATTGATTCTTGTTTAGCATCGCCCTGCATTCAGCCATCGGGCTGTCTCACCACCTTAAGGATCACCACATGAACCACCCGTTGCTCGCGATCGCCCTGGCGGGCGCTGTCCTGTTCTCCCTGCCGTCCCATGCCAAGGAATTCCCGATCGGCACGCCGCACAAGGTGGCCGGCATGGAGATCGCCGCGGTCTACCTGGCACCGGTCAAGATGGAGCCCGAGGGCATGATGCGCAAGGCCGAGGCCTCGGACATCCACCTGGAAGCCGACATCCACGCGCTCAAGGACCACCCGAACGGCTTCGAGGAAGGGGCCTGGATGCCCCACCTCAGCATTCATTTCGAGCTGGTCAAGCTGGGCACGACCGAGAAGGTCAGCGGCCACTTCATGCCCATGGTGGCCTCCGACGGCCCGCACTACGGCGACAACGTCAAGCTGATGGGTCCCGGCAAATACAAGCTGACCCTGCGCATCAGCCCGCCCGGCGGCCACGCGGCGCATTTTGGCCGCCACACCGACAAGGAAACCGGCGTCGGCCCGTGGTTCAAGCCCTTCGACGTGAGCTACGAGTTCACTTTTGCGGGCACGGGCAAGAAAGGCGGGTACTGATGCACCCCCCGCGCCGCTTCGCGTCACCCCCCTCAAGGGGGGCGATGCCAGTGGCCCGGCGAAGCCGGTTCCACGGCATCCTGGGGGGAGGCACGCGCTCCGGGAATGTTGCGAACGCCAGGAACACCGGGAATGGCCGTGGTGCCTCGCTGCTGGCGGCGTTGCTGATGGGGTCGGCCCTGGGTCTGGCGCAGGCGGGCGACATGCCGACCTACCGGCTCACGGCGCGGGAGGGGCGGTTCGAGCCGGCGGAGCTGGCGGTGCCGCAGGGGGCGAAGTTCCGGCTGGAGATCACGAATGCCGGGCGCGATCCGGTGGAGTTCGAGAGCCTGGAGCTGCGCAAGGAAAAGGTGCTGGCGCCGGGCGTGACCTCGTCGCTGGTGTTCCGTCCGCTGGACGCGGGCCGCTACCGCTTCTTCGACGACTTTCACCAGACCACGGGGCAGGGCGCCATCGTGGCGCGCTGACACCCACAGGAGCACGCCATGGGCGAGGTCATCTTCATCACCTGGCGCGAAAGCGTGGAAGCGCTGCTGGTGGTCGGCATCCTGCACGCCTGGCTCAGCGAGCGCCCCGACCGGGCCTGGGGCCTGCGCTGGCTCTGGGCGGGCGTGGCGCTGGGCCTGGCCGCCGCGCTCGGGCTGGCGCTGCTCATGCTGGGTGCGGCCAGCGTGCTGGACGGCGAGTCCGGTGAATGGTTCCAGGCCGCGATGGTGCTGAGCGCGGCGGCGCTGATCCTGCAGATGGTGTGGTGGATGCGCCGCCATGGGCGCGCCCTGCGCCAGGACCTCGAACAGCAGGCCGCGGGCCAGCTCGCGCGTGCCAGCGGCTGGGGCATCGCGCTGCTGGCGGCGCTGGCCATCGCGCGCGAGGGCAGCGAAACCGTGATCTTTCTCTACGGCGTGGCGGGCCGGCACACCGGCGCCGGCCAGCTGGGTTTCGCCGCCTCGGCGCTGCTGGGCCTGGGGCTGGCGCTGGCGAGCTTCTGGCTGCTGCGGTCGGGCCGGCGCTGGCTGTCGTGGCGCCGCTTCTTCCAGATCAGCGAGGCCCTGCTGCTGTTGCTCGCCGCGTCCCTGTGGGTCAACGCGGTGGACCGGCTGATCTCGCTGGACGTGTTGCCCACGCTGGTGGACCCGCTCTGGAACAGCGCGGACCTCCTGGACGACAGCGGCGCCGTGGGCGGCCTGCTCGCGGCGCTGACCGGCTACCGGGCGCAGCCCGCGCTGACCACGGTGCTGGCCTACGCCGGGTTCTGGCTCGGTGTGGTGGCGCTGTTGCGCGCCGGCCAGCCGGCGCGGGTCCGTCCGGTCGCGGTGGCTCCATGAGCGCCGCACCGGGCCGCCCCGTGGGCGCGCTGGCGGCGCTGGGCCACACCATGCGCCGCCACGGGCGCCTGATCCGCGGCATCCAGTGGGCGATCGTGGTGTTCTACGGCGTGCTGGTGGTGTTGCCGGCGTTCCTGCCGCTGCCCGACGACGAAGCGCGCATCCTGAACCACCTCGGCCTGTTCGCGCAGTTCCTGTTCTGGGGCGTCTGGTGGCCCTTCGTGCTGCTGAGCATGGTGCTGTTGGGGCGCGTGTGGTGCGGGGTGTTCTGCCCGGAGGGCGCGCTCAGCGAGGCCGTCAGCCACCACGGGCGCGGGCGCGGCATCCCGCGCTGGATGCGCTGGGGCGGCTGGCCCTGCACGGCCTTCGTCATCACCACGGTCTATGGCCAGCTGGTCAGCGTCTACCAGTACCCCCAGGCGGCGCTGCTCGTGCTGGGCGGCTCCACGGTCGCGGCGGTGGTGGTGGGCCTGCTGTACGGGCGCGGCAAGCGGGTGTGGTGCCGCCACCTGTGCCCGGTCGGCGGGGTGTTCGGCCTGCTGGCGCGGCTGGCGCCGTTGCACTTCCGGGTGGACCGCGCGCGCTGGGAGGCGCGCACCGGCGGCATCGTCGCCCTGCCCAACTGCGCCCCCCTGATCGACATCCGCCGCATGGAGGGCGCGTCGGCCTGCCACATGTGCGGGCGCTGCAGCGGCCAGCGCGACGCCGTGGCGCTGGCCCTGCGACCGCCGGGGGTGGAGATCTCGGTGAACGGGCAACGGGCCGCCGGGGGCTGGGACACGGTGCTGCTGCTGTTCGGCCTGATCGGCGTGGCGATGGGGGCCTTCCACTGGGCGGCCAGCCCCTGGTACGTCACGCTGCGCGTGGCGGCCGCCGACTGGCTGATCGAACACGGCGGCGTGTGGATGCTCGCCGACAACGCGCCGTGGTGGCTGCTGACGCACTACCCCCAGAACCACGACAGCTTCTCGTGGCTCGACGGCGCCCTGATCGCCAGCTACATCCTGGCCACGGGCGTGCTCCTGGGCGCGGCGCTGTACGCGCTGTGCGTCGCCGGCGCGCGGCTGCTGGGGCGCCCCGGTGCCCGGCACCACCTGGCCCTGGCCTACGTGCCGCTGGGCGGCTGCGGGGTGTTTCTGGGGCTGTCGATGACCACCCTGTCGATGCTGCGGCACGAGGGCGTGGCGCTGCCCTGGGTGGGCACGGCGCGCGCCCTGCTGCTGGCGGGCGCCGCCGCCTGGAGCCTGTGGCTGGCGTGGCGCTGCACGGCCCGGTACGGCGCGTCGATCCCCCGCCGCCTGGCGGCCCTGGTGCCGATGACCGCAGGGGCGCTGCTGATCGCCGGCGGCTGGGGCCTGCTGTTCTTCTGGTGGTGACGCCCGCCGCCGGGGCGGCCCGCGCGGGCCTACAGCCCCAGCTGTTCGCCCAGCCGGTCCATGCGCTCGCGCACGGCCGGGTCCATGGCCATCACGCGGCCCCATTCGCGCTGCGTCTCACCGGGCCACTTGTTGGTCGCGTCCAGCCCCATCTTGCTGCCCAGGCCGCTCACGGGTGAGGCGAAGTCGAGGTAGTCGATGGGCGTGTGTTCGATGGTGAAGCTGTCGCGCGCCGGGTCCATGCGCGTGCTCATGGCCCAGATGACGTCGCCCCAGTTGCGCACGTCGATGTCCTCGTCCACGACCACGACGAACTTGGTGTACATGAACTGGCGCAGGTGGCTCCACACGCCCATCATCACGCGCCGCGCGTGGCCGGCGTAGGCCTTGCGGATCTGCACCACCGCCATGCGGTAGCTGCAGGCCTCGGACGGCAGGTGGAAGTCGGTGATCTCGGGGAACTGGCGCTGCAGCAGCGGGACGAACAGCTCGTTCATCGCCAGCGCCAGCACGGCCGGTTCGTCGGGCGGTTTGCCGGTGTAGGTGGAGTGGTAGATCGCGTCGCGCCGCAGCGTGATCCGCTCGACCGTGAACACCGGGAACTCGGCACGTTCGTTGTAGTAGCCGGTGTGGTCGCCGTAGGGGCCTTCGAGCGCGTGCTGGAAGCCGCTGGCGTGCGATGCATCCGGAAGGATGTGGCCTTCGAGCACGATCTCGGCCGAGGCCGGCACGCGCAGCGGCACGCCCAGGGCGCGCACGAGGCCGGTGCGCGCGCCGCGCAACAGGCCGGCGAACTGGTATTCGGAGAGGCTGTCGGGCACTGGCGTGACCGCCCCCAGGATGGTGGCCGGGTCGGCGCCCAGCGCCACCGCCACCGGGTAGGGCTGGCCGGGGTGCAGCCGGCCGTGGTCGCGGAAGTCGAGCGCGCCGCCGCGGTGCGCGAGCCAGCGCATGATGAGCTGGTTGCGCGAGAGCACCTGCTGGCGGTAGATGCCCAGGTTCTGGCGCGGCTTGTGCGGCCCCTGCGTGATCACCAGGCCCCAGGTGATGAGCGGGGCCACGTCGCCGGGCCAGCAGTGCTGGATCGGCAGGCGCGCCAGGTCCACGTCGGCGCCTTCCCACACCACGTCCTGGCAGGGCGCCGACGCGTGCTCCTGCGGCGTCATGTGCCAGAGCTTCTTGAGCAGGCCGGCCATGCCCACCATGTCTTTCAGGCCACCCGGTGCCTGGGGTTCCTTGAGCGCGGCCAGCACCTCGCCGAACTGCCGCAGATCGGCCAGGCTGTCCACGCCCATGGCGCGCGCCACGCGACCGGTGGTGCCGAACAGGTTGCCCAGCACCGGCATGCGGTGGCCGGTGGGCCGCTCGAACAGCAGGGCCGGGCCGCCCGCGCGCAGCACGCGGTCGCACAGCGCGGTCATCTCCAGGTGCGGCGAGACCGGTTCGCCGATGCGCCGCAGCTCGCCGGTCTGCTCCAGCTGGGCCATGAAGTCGCGCAGGTCCCTGTAAGTCACGCGGGCACCTTGTCCATGCCCTGCCAGCGTTCGCTCAGCGCGTGCGGCACGTCCAGCAAATCCAGCACGCGCGCCACGCTGGCGTCCACGATGTCGTCGAGGCTCTGGGGGCGCAGGTAGAAGGCGGGCATGGGCGGACAGACGATGGCGCCCATCTCGGTCACCGCGGTCATGTTGCGCAGGTGGCCCAGGTGCAGCGGGGTCTCGCGCGTCATCAGCACCAGTCGGCGGCGCTCCTTGAGCATCACGTCGGCCGCGCGCGTGACCAGGTTGTCCGACAGGCCGTGCGCGATGGCCGCGAGCGTGCGCATGGAGCAGGGCGCGACCACCATGCCGCTGCAGCGGAACGAGCCGCTGGCCGGGCCGGCGCCGAGGTGGGCCGCGTCGTGCAGCGTGTGCACCAGCGGGCGCAGCGTGTGCGGGCCGGCGTGCAGTTCGTGCCGCAGAGTCTGCCAGCCGGCGTCGGAGACGACCAGATGGACCTCGGTGTGCTGCACCTGTTGCAGGGTCTGCAGCAGGCGCAGGCCGTAGACGGCGCCGCTGGCGCCGGTGATCGCCACCAGCAGGCGGCGCGGCTCAGGCGGAGTCGGGTTCATGCGCGGTGGGCGCAGGCGCCGTCAAGGTTTGCAGGCCGCAGCGCACGCGAAACAGCACCGCCTCGGCCTGATCGGGGTCGAAATCTTCGTGCAGGCGCTTGCGCACGCCATAGAGGTGCAGCTGGTGGTGCTGCGTGGGCGCGATGCCGTGGCGCTGCAGGCAGTGGCGCGCACATTCGAGAGGGCAGCCGTCGAGCACCACGATGGGTCGCCCCGACTGCGCGGTCTTGAGCAGGTGCGGCACGTCGCCGCCCACGCCGGCGATGCACGACATCTCGGCCGCGCCCATGCGGTCCAGCCGCACCGCCACGTGGTTGGCCAGTTGCGCGGCGCTGGAGCAGCCCGAGCAGGCGTAGACGATGGGCAGCGCCGTGCGGTCAGCGGGGTTCATGGGCGTTGCCGAAGGGGCGCAGCCGCTGCAAGCGCGCGAACACGGCCGACGGCGTCCATGGCGCGAGGTCGAGCACCGGCAGCTCCAGCGCGTCCAGTGCGTTCTTGACCACCAGGCCCAGCTCGGTATCGCCCTCCATGCAGAGGCGACGATTGAAGAACAGGGTGTCGGGATCATCCAGCCGCTGCGCCAGGCGCAAAAAGTCGTGCGCGTTGGCGCTCAAGGTGAGCTCGGTGGCGGGCTGTGGCGCGCTGGCTCGGAACGCCGTGCCTTGCCACGCAAAGTCAAACTTCAGGCCGGCGTCGCGCACCTGGATGCGAATGCGCTGGCCTTGCAGGCGTTCGGCCACATCGGCCGGCAGCTGGCGCGCCAGCACCAGGTTCAGCCCGGTGACCAGCAGCAGCGAGCCAGGGTAAGGTGGCAGGCGCGAGAGCACGGCGGCTACCGGCGGGGGGACGGTGTGGCGCGGGATGGGGGTAGCGGTGTGGTTCATGGGGGTTGTGGCGTTCAGGCCACGTACAGCAACAGGGTGAAGAAGTGGCAGGTGCTGCCGGCCAGCACGAACAGGTGCCAGATGCCGTGGCCGTGGCGCAGCTTGTGGCCGGCGGCGTAGAAGCCGATGCCCAGGGTGTAGAGGGCGCCGCCGGTGGCCAGCCAGGCAAAACCGGCCGGGCCCAGGGCGTGCCACAGCGGCACCACCGCCACCAGCACCAGCCAGCCCATGAGCAGGTAGATCACCAGCGACACCACCCGCGCGCCGCGCGCCAGCCAGATCTCTTGCGCGATGCCCAGCACGGCCAGCCCCCAGACCACGCCCAGCAGCGACCAGCCCCAGGGGCCTTGCAGCGAGACCAGCGCAAAGGGTGTGTAGCTGCCCGCGATCAGCAGGTAGATGCTGCTGTGGTCCAGCTTCTGAAACACGGCCTTGGCGCGACCGCCCAGCGCGTGGTACAGCGTGGACGCCACATACAGCGCCACCAGCGTGGCGCCGTAGACGCTGAATCCCACGATGCGCCAGGGGTCGCCCTTGAGCGCCGCACTGGTGATGAGCACCACCGCAGCGGCCACGGCCAGCACCGCCCCTACCAGGTGGCTGATGCTGTTGAAGCGTTCGCCGACAACCATGGCTTCAGGCGGTGGCGAGCGCCGCGGGTTCGATGCGCTCCTGTCCGGGCTGGCCGTGCCAGTAGCCATTGCAGTCGCGGTCGCGGTCGGGCAACAGGGGCAGCAGGGCGGTGCGGGCCGATCGCCCATCGAGCGCAGCGCGGCGCACCGCGTCGTACAGCCCGATCACGTCAGCGGTGTGCTGCGACTGCGGGCTGATGCGCGCCACATCCACGCCGAGCGCCGTCAGGTCGCCCCAGGCGTCGATCAGGCTGTGCACGCGGGCCGACTGGGTCTGGATGCCGTTGAGCACCAGGAACGCTGCTTGCTCACGGGTCTTGAGCATCAGGCCGTCGGGGTGGTCAAGGCAGCTGAAGCGGCAGTCGTCCTTGGGCAGGTCGCGGTGTCGCGCGGTGAAGCAGCGGGCCGAAAACGCGAGCGGCAGGCGGCCATGCACGAACACCTCGGTCTGCAGGCCCGCCGGACGAGCCTGCTGCAACAGGGTCAGGTCTTTGCGCGGCATCTCCAGCGGTGCGACCCAGCGCAAAGCGCCCATGGAAGCCACCCATTCCAGGGTGGGCCCGTTGTAGATGTTGAGGTGGGGCCCCGCGACGAACGGTCGTTGCCCGGACAGCGCGCCCACCGCGCCCATGTCATTGGCCTCGACCAGGAAGCCGGTGTTCGCCACCACCTTTTGCATGGCGCTGACGTCGGAGCCCGACTCCAGCAGCACCTGGGTGGACAGCACGGCGGTCTTGCCCGCCGCGCGCATCAACTCGGCCACGTCCAGCCAGTCAGACAGGCGCAGCTCGTGGCGGCGCGAGCAGGTGACCTCGCCGAGGTAGACGATGTCCACCGCGGTCGCTGCCATGGCCTCGTAGAAGTCGAACACGGTCTGGCGGGGCCAGTAGTACTGCAAAGGTCCGAGAGAGAGTTTCATGGAGGTGTCTTGTTTGTCGCTGTTGCGCGTGTCTTGTGGCGCGTTTGCCCTTCACCCCAGAGGGGCGAGGGAGCCAAGACCCAGTCGCCGGGGCGCGTGCCCCATCCAGGGCACCCGTGGAACCGGCTTCGCCGGGCTACAGGGGTGCGTCCCCCTTGGGGGAAGCCGCGCAGCGGCGCAGGGGGGCATCCCAAGCTCACTTCCATTTGCGGTGGTAGGCGCCCAGCGTGTGCTGCTGGCCTTCGGCCACCTGGTCCAGCGAGACCATCCATGCGCTTCTGGGCGTGTAGTGCTGGGGCTGGGCCAGGCAGTCGTCGATCGCTTCGCGCCACACCTTCGTCACCTGCGCCACATAGGCCGGGCTGCGCTGGCGTCCTTCGATCTTGATGGCACGCACGCCCATCTGCAGCAGCTGCGGCAGCAGCGACAAGGTGTTGAGGCTGGTGGGTTCTTCGATGGCGTAGTCGCTGTGCTCGTCTTCCACGTCGAAGCGGCCCTTGCACAGCGTCGGGTAGCTGGCGCTCTCGCCGGCGGCGTAGCGGTCGATCAGCACCCCGTTGAGCCGCGACTCCAGGCCCTGCGGGGTTTCCTGCCAGCGCACCGCCTTGGCGGGCGAACACACGCCGTGCGTGTTGGGCGATTCGCCGGTGACGTAGGACGACAGCGCGCAACGACCTTCCACCATGACGCACAGGCTGCCGAAGCCGAACACCTCGATCTCCACCGGCGTCTTCCCCACCACCTGGCGCACCTGATCGAGCGAGAGCACGCGTGGCAGCACCGCACGCGAAATACCGAACTGCCGGTGGTAGAGGTTGATCGCCTCGGGGTTGGTGGCCGAGCCCTGCACCGACAGGTGCAGCCGCAGCTTGGGGTGGCGCTGCGTGGCGTATTGCATGAGGCCGGGGTCGGCCAGGATCACCGCGTCCACGCCCAGATGCACAGCCTTGTCCATCGCCTCGCGCCAGCGTTCCGGGTGTGCCGCCTGGGGGTAGGTGTTGAGCGCCATGAACACCTGGCTGCCGCGCGCGTGGGCGTAGGTCACGCCGCTGGCGATGGCCGCGTCGTCGAAGTTCAGGCCGGCGAAGTTGCGCGCGTTGGTCGCGTCGCGCAGGCCGAGGTAGACGCAGTTCGCGCCGTTGTCCACCGCGGCCTTGAGCGCGGGCAGGCTGCCGGCGGGGCAGACGAGGTCCATGGCGGCGGATCCGGGTGTCTTGGTGTCAAGGGCCATGGCTTGTCGAGTGGATCCGTTTTCGATCGTGCCGCCATCCGCTGATGGAGCGGACATCAAGTTACCAGCGGCACCGCCTTGAAACCTTGACCCACGTCAAGGTGCTCATGGCTTGATCTGGCGCAAGCGGCTTGTTCTCAGGGGCAGCAGGCGGTCGCCTGGGGTTCAAACTGCGGAAACAGCAGGTTGTTTTCCAGGTGGATGTGGTTGATCAGGTCGTCCGACAGCTGGGCGATGCCGGCGTAGAGTGCGCGCCAGGTGTTGCAGGCTCCTGCAGGGGGTGTGGCGTCGCGGCTCAGGGCCATCAGGCGTTCCAGCTGTTCGCCGTGGCTGGTGTGCTCGTCGCGCATCACGGCAATGGGGTGCCGCACCATGGGCGTGCCGCCGGCCTTGAGCATGGGAAACAGCACGGTTTCTTCCTTTTCCATGTGCTCCAGCAACTCGGCCTCCATGGCCTCCAGGTGCGCGGCCAGGCCCACCGGCACGTCGGGACTGTCGCGGTGCACAGCTTCCACCCGGCGCGCCATGCGGATCAGTTCGGGCAGTTGCTCGCGGTGCACCGCGTGGTAACGCGCCAGGATGTGGTCGATCATCGCGCCGGGCGCCTGCGGCGCCGCTTGTGCCGCCGGGCGGTCGAGCTGCGCGAGTTCGGCCAGCACCGCGTCCAGTGGCAGGCCCTTGGCTTCGCAGGCCGCTTGCAGCGCCACCTGGCCACCGCAGCAGAAGTCGAGCTTCAGGCGGCGAAACACGGCGGTGGAGCCGGGCAGGTTGACGGCGATCTGCCCGATGGCTTGCTGGGCGCGGTCGTCGGTGGGGTGGTCCAGGGTGGCGGCGTGGCTCATGGTCTGTGTTCCTTAAAGGTTCATTTGGTGTGAATATATTAGCGCATAAAATCCATCAAACATGCATGTTAAGAAACGGCAAAAGACCATCGGTCATTGGGAGGATGCGGCGTGCGTTTGACGAACTGGACCGACTACAGCCTGCGGGTGCTCATGTACTGTGCCGCCTGCGCGCAGCGCGAGCAGCCCGCCACCATCAGCGAAATTGCCGAGGCCCACGGCATCTCGCGCAGCCACCTCACCAAGATCGTGATGACGCTCTCGGGCATGGGCCTGCTGGAAACCACGCGCGGGCGCGGCGGTGGCCTTCGTTTGCTCAAACCCGCCAAGGACATTGTGCTGGGCGACGTGGTGCGCCAGACCGAAACCGACTTCACGCAGGTGGAATGCTTCGACGCCGAGCACAACAGCTGCCGTCTCGACGGCTATTGCCGGCTCAAAGGGGCGCTGCAGCAGGCCATGGCGAGCTACCTGCAGGTGCTGGACGGTGTGACGCTGGCCGACCTGGTGGCGCCCATGGCGCAGCCCCAGGGCGCGCGGCTGGGCCAGCCCATGCGCGTGGTGCCCGGGTTGCCGCGTCTGGCGTTGCTGTGACGGTGGTTCGGGCCGGTGCCGTGAGCCCGGCACGTGTATCCGGACGCCAGGAAAGCCGCTAACCTATGAACATGCCATCTAGCGCCTCCCTGTCCACCAAACTGGTTCGCCTCGGCGCCGGTTTTCTCATCGTGGCGCTGACCTCCATCGGGCTCACGCTGTGGGTCACCTGGCAGCTCGAAGGCGGCGCGGCCGCGGTCAACGAGGCTGGGCGCATGCGCATGCAAACCTGGCGCATCACCAGCGCGGTGCAGGCCCAGGCGCCACCGGCCGACGTGGTGGCCCTGGTGACCCAGTTCGATGAAAGCCTGGCCTTGCTGCGCAGCGGCGACCCGAGCCGCCCGCTGTTTGTGCCCTGGGAAGCGGGCGTCAGGCGCGAGTTCGCGTCGGTGCAGTCGCTCTGGCAGGTGCAGCGCAGCCTGTGGCTGCAAGGTGACGTCACCACCGAATCGGCCCAGCAGGGCGTGGGCGTGTTTGTGGACGCGATCGACCGCTTTGTGCATGCCATCGAAGACGAGCTTTCGGGCCTGACCGCCATCCTCAACCTGTTTCAGTTCCTCATGATGGCGCTGGCCATCGGGGGTGCCGTGCTCATGCTCTACACCGGCTACCGGTTTGTCATCAACCCGCTGGCCAACATGCGACAGGGTCTGCGCCAGCTGGAAGCGGGTGAGTTTTCGGTGCGGGTAGCGGTGAACACGCACGACGAATTTGGCCAGGTCGCGGCCGGCTTCAACCGCATGGCCGCCACGCTGCAGTCGCTGTACGAAGGGCTGGAGAGCAAGGTGGAGCTGAAGACGCGCCGCATTGAAGCGCAGCGCGCCCGGCTGGAGGCCTTGTACGAAGTGAGTGCATTTTTGGCCAGCGCCAACACCATCGAGGAGCTTTCGCGCGGGTTTTCGCAGCGCGTGCGCCAGGTGATGAAGGCCGATGCGGTGGCGGTGCGCTGGTCGGACGAAGCCAACCAGCGCTACCTGATGCTGGCGTCCGACTGCTTCCCGCAAGAGATGATGGAAGAAGAGCGCAGCCTGCTGGCCGGGGCCTGCGCTTGCGGCAACTTGCAGCCCGACGCGCGCACCCGCGTGATCCCCATCCACAGCCACGACGCAGCGCCCATGCGGCACTGTGCCAAGGTGGGCTACCAGAACGTGGTGAGCGTGCCGGTGCGCCTGCAGCAGCGGCTGATCGGCGAAATCGATCTGTTCTTTCGTGGCGAGATCGCGCTCAATGCCGACGAAACCGAACTGCTGGACGCGCTGGCCAGCCACCTCGCCAGCGCCCTCGAGGGCCTGCGCGCTGCGGCCCTGGAGCGCGAGGCGGCGGTGGCTGAAGAGCGTGCCCTGATCGCCCGCGAGTTGCACGACTCGATCGCCCAGTCGCTGGCGTTTCTCAAAATCCAGGTGCAGTTGCTGCGCACGGCGGTCCAGAAAGAGCAGCCGGTGCAGGTGCAGACCACGCTGGACGAGCTGGACGTGGGCCTGCGCGAAAGCATCCACGACGTGCGCGAGTTGCTGGTGCACTTTCGCACCCGCACCAATACCGACGACATCGAAGCCGCGCTGCAGGAAACCCTGCAGAAGTTCCAGCACCAGACCGGCCTGCCCACCCGCCTGCAGATGGACGGGCAAGGCCTGCCACTGCCGCCCGACGTGCAGGTGCAGGTGCTGCATGTGATTCAGGAAGCCCTGTCCAATGTGCGCAAGCACGCGGACGCCAGCCACGTCAGTCTGGAAGTCGCCAAGGGCGCCCGGTGGCGTTTCACCGTGCGCGACAACGGAACCGGTTTTGACGCCGCACACGTCCATGGCCCGACCCACGTGGGCATGAAAATCATGCGCGAACGCGCCGAGCGCATCGGTGCCCAGGTGGAGGTGGCTTCTGCCCCCGCCGGCGGCACCGCCGTGACCCTGACCCTGCCGCCGTACCCCGTGGCCGCCAACGGCACGAGCACGCTGGGCCTGAACCTTCTGGCCAGCACCCTTGCTGTACCTGCCGCTCCTGAGAACCGGATACCCACCCCATGACCCAGCCCCACACGCCCCGTATCCAGCTGCTGCTGGTGGACGACCACACCTTGTTTCGCCGTGGCCTGCGCGCCCTGCTGTCGCAAGACGAGCGTTTTGAGGTGGTCGCCGAAGCCGCCGATGCGGGCGAGGCCCTGCGCAGCGTGGAGCGCTACCGGCCCGACGCGACCCTGTTGGACAACCACCTGCCCGGTGTGCGCGGGGTGGACGCGGTTCGTGGGCTCAAAGAGGCCGCGCCCAACATGCGCATCCTGATGCTCACCGTGAGCGAGAACGAAGACGACCTGGCCGCAGCCTTGCAGGCCGGCGCCGACGGCTACCTGCTCAAAACGGTGGAGTCCGACCAGCTCGGTGACGCCATTGTCAAGGTGCTCGACGGTGAGTCGGTGATCAGCCCGGAGATGATGACCAAGCTGTTCAAGGCCTTTCGCAACCAGGCGCCCCGCCAGCCCAGTGCGCAGGACGGTGATGTGCCCACGGCAGCGGCGCCCCTGCAAGCGCCCGCCGCCAGCAAGGCCGACGGCCTGGCCCTGCTGTCGGCTCGCGAGCGCGAGATCCTCAGCTTGATCGCGCGCGGTGACAGCAACAAACTGATCGCCCGCGAGCTCGACATCGCCGAAACGACGGTCAAGATCCATGTGCAGCACATCCTGCGCAAGCTCCACCTCACCTCGCGGGTGCAGGCGGCGGTGTACGCCGTGCACCAGGGTCTGCGCGGCTAAGGCGCCACCCGCCCGCCGGGTTCCTGCGTGGGCATCGCACCGGTGGCATCACATCCCCTTGAGCGGCTGAATAGTTCTTTAGGAGCATGGCCACGCGCGGGCCATCGTCCGTGTGGAACGCGTCCGCGTGCCAAAGAAGGATGTTCAGGCGGGCGCTGCCGCCGCACAGTTGAGCGGTCACCCTGGTCCGAATAGGGCTATTGCTCGCCGGGTTCCGTGTCACCCGGCGACAGACCGCCGCCGCGTGGCGGCGTGCCGGGTCACGACATGGCTGATCCGTCCGTATCCACTGGAGAAAAAAACATGGAAGTCATGCTGGCTTACGACCATTCGCGCAATGCGCGCATCGCGCTCGACGTCGTCAAGCGGCTCTTTGCCCAAGAGTTGCCCACCGTTACGCTCATTTCCGTCATCGAGGAACCCGGCAGCACCACCAGCGCGGGCGACGAGATGTTCGACGCGCAGTTCAAGGAACAAAAAGCCGGTGCCGAGGCCGCCGCCGCCGAGCTGTCGGCCGCTGGCTTCCCCGCCAAGGTGCTGTTTGCCGAGGGCGATGCCCGAAAAATGATCTTGCGCGCCACCGAAGAGCGCCGCCCCGACGTGCTGGTGATGGCGCGCCATTCCTACAAGCCCGACGGCAACTTCATCACGCGCCGGCTGGACGCGCTGGTGGAAGAGTTCGACCACATGACCTTTGGCTCGGTCAGCGCCTTCCTGGCGCGCCGCGTCATGTGCCCGCTGCTGATCGTCCCCACCCACGGCGACTGAGCGCGCTGAGCTAACGAGGTTTCATCATGCAAGTCAGTGACATCTTCCGGTTCAAGAACCGGGAAATCAAGGCGCTCCACCTGACGTGGATCGCGTTCTTCATCTGCTTCTACGTCTGGTTCAACATGGCGCCGCTGGCGTCGTCCATTCTCAAGTCGGCCAACTGGCTGACCAAAGACGACCTGCGCCTGTTTGCCATCGCCAACGTGGCGCTCACCATACCGGCCCGCATTCTGGTGGGCATGGCGCTGGACCGCTTTGGTCCACGCCGCGTGTTCTCGGTGCTGATGGTCACCATGGCGGTGCCCACCCTGTTCTTTGCTTTCGGTACCACCAAAGAACAGCTGTTCGTCTCGCGCCTGGTGCTGAGCTCGGTGGGTGCCAGCTTTGTGGTCGGTATCCACATGACGGCGCTGTGGTTCAAGCCACGCGACATCGGCTTTGCCGAAGGCTTCTACGCCGGCTGGGGCAACTTCGGTTCGGCCGCTGCCGCCATGACGCTGCCCACCATCGCGCTCACCATGTTTGGTGGCGACGATGGCTGGCGCTACGCGGTAGCACTGTCCGGCGTGATCATGGGTCTTTATGGTGTTTTCTACTGGTTCGCCATCACCGACGGCCCCACCAAAGACACGCACAAGAAGCCCCGCAAGACCGCCGCGCTGGAGGTGTCTAGCTACCGCGACCTGGTCTTGCTGCTGCTGTTCACCGTGCCCATGGTCGGCATCCTGGGCTTGCTGGTGTGGCGGGTGCAAAACACCGGGTTCATCGACGACTTCACCGCCTGGATCTGTTACGTGTCGATTGCCTTTGTCATCGTGTACCAGCTGGTGCAGGTGCTGCGGGTCAACCTGCCCATTCTGAAAAAGGGCGTGCCCAAGGACGACCGCTACCCGTTCAAATCGGTGGCCGCGCTCAACACCACCTACTTCGCCAACTTCGGCGCCGAACTGGCGGTGGTCTCCATGCTGCCCATGTTCTTTGAAGAAACCTGGGGTCTGTCGGCGGCCATGGCCGGCCTGATCGCCGCGTCCTTTGCCTTCGTGAACCTGTTTGCGCGCCCCATGGGCGGCCTGGTGTCCGACCGCTTCGGCAACCGCCGCTTCGTGATGCTGTCCTACATGCTGGGCATTGCCGTGGGCTTCGCGCTCATGGGCATGATGAACAGCAACTGGCCGCTCATCATTGCGGTGGCCATCACCATCGGCTGCTCGTTTTTTGTGCAAGGTGCCGAAGGCGCCACATTCGGCATCATCCCGTCCATCAAGCGCCGTCTCACCGGCCAGATTTCGGGTATGGCCGGTGCTTACGGCAACGTGGGCGCGGTGTTCTACCTGTTCCTGTTCATGTACGTCACGCCCTCGCAGTTCTTCTTTGTGATCGCGGGCGGCGCCTTGCTGAGCTGGGTGGCTTGCCTGGTCTGGCTCAAAGAACCTGAGGGTGGTTTTGGCGACGAATACATCATCTCGTCGGTGGACCATGCGATTGCCCAGGAAGTGCAGCAAAAACGCGATACCGAGGCCGAGATTGCCCGTCTGTTCGCAGGCAGTGGCCGCGTGGAGCTGCAGGAAAAAGGCGAGGGCCTCATGCTCACCGCCCGTTTCAAGAGCCTGGAAGACCTGCGCGTGATCCTGGCCCGCGCGCAGCAGCAAGGCATGGCGCCCAAGTAAGCCCGGGCGCGTTGTCACCAACCACCAACGCCGTGAACACCACGGCCTTTTTTCATGGTCGGCGGGCCATTGCGCAGCATGCTGGCCGTGTAGTTCTTTTGGACGATGGCCAGGCGCCAGCCCATCGGTCTTTCAGACCGGTGCTGGCGCCCCTTTGAAGGATGTTCGCCGCAGCCGGGCTGCCGCACAGTCATGGTCACACCTCGCCGAGCGTTTCGCACGCTGGCAGCAGCCCTGAAAACCCAACGCTGCGCCACCCCGGCCACACGCCTGGCGAACCGATTTTTCCCCACAGGAGTCCCTGTCATGAGCAACAAAAACACGCGCACCGCCACCGCTGGTGAAGGCGCGAACCTGCAGACGTACTCGGGAGCCGACATCGTCGACTGGCGGCCCGAAGACGCCACCTTCTGGGCCGCCAAAGGCAAGTCAATCGCCACCCGCAACCTGTGGATTTCCATCCCCAACCTGCTGGTCGGTTTCGCCGTCTGGCTGATGTGGGGCATCGTCACCGTGCAGATGCTCAACCTGGGCTTTCCCTTCGCCCCAGCAGAACTGTTCACGCTCACCGCCATTGCCGGCCTGATGGGTGCGACCTTCCGCATCCCGGCCTCGTTCTTCATCCGTCTTTCGGGTGGGCGCAACACCATCTTCCTCACCAGCACACTGCTCATCATCCCGGCGGTGATCACCGGCTTTGCGCTGCAAGACCAGAGCACCCCACTGTGGGTGTTTCAGCTCTGCGCCTTCCTCTCAGGCATTGGCGGCGGCAACTTTGCCTGCTCCATGTCCAACATCACCGGCTTCTACCCCAAGAAGCAGCAGGGCACGGCGCTGGGCCTGAACGCAGGTCTGGGCAACTTCGGCGTGACCACCATGCAGGTGCTGATTCCCCTGGCCATGACGGCTGCGGTGTTTGGCACCTTCGCCGGTGAGTCGATGACGCTGATCAAAGACTCGGGCTGGATCCTGGGCAAGATCACCGCCGGCACCGAAACCTGGATCCAGAACGCCGGTTTCATCTGGGCTGCCATCCTGGTGCCACTGGTCTTCGCCGCCTGGTTCGGCATGAACAACCTGCTGCCGCTGTCGCCCAACTACGGCGGCACCCTGGCAGCGTTTGCCAAGATCATTTACCTCTGGGTCCTCACCAGCATCATCGGCTTGATTGGCCTGTACCTCTACCTGCCTGCGCCCACGGGTCTCGGTCTGCTCAACATGTGGGTGGCGCTGCCCCTGATCGTGGTGGTGACCGTGGTGGTGATGAAGCTCGCCGCCTTCGGTGAGATGAAGGCCAACATCGGCAAGCAATACGCGATCTTCAGCAACAAGCACACGTGGTCCATGACCGCGCTGTACATCGTGACCTTTGGCTCCTTCATCGGTTTTTCGATGGCGCTGCCGCTGTCCATCACCGTGATCTTCGGCTTCCAGCACGTGGTGGACCCGGTCACCGGTCTGATGACGCACACGCTGAAAAACCCCAATGCGCCGTCGGCCCTGACCTACGCCTGGATCGGCCCCTTTGTGGGCGCGCTGATTCGCCCGGTGGGTGGCTGGATTTCCGACAAGCTCGGCGGCTCCATCGTCACGCAAGTGATCTCGGCTGTGATGGTGTTCGCCTCGGCCGCTGTGGGCTACGTGATGCTGCTGGCCTACAAGTCGGCCACACCCGAAGAATATTTCTTCCTCTTCATGGTGCTGTTCATCGTGCTGTTTGCCGCCAGCGGCATCGGCAACGGCTCCACCTTCCGCACCATCGGCGTCATCTTTGACCGCCAGCAAGCCGGCCCCGTGCTGGGCTGGACCTCGGCCATCGGCGCCTACGGTTCCTTCATCGCCCCGGTGGTGATCGGTCAGCAGATCAAGGCCGGTTCGCCCGAATACGCCATGTACGGTTTTGCCATCTTCTACGCCGTGTGCCTGGTGCTGAACTGGTGGTTCTACCTGCGCGCCGGGTCCGAAATCCGCAATCCATGAACGCGCGCATTCACGAAGCCAAGTCCTCTTTTTCCGGAGACCCACGATGAGTCACTTTCTCGACCGCCTCACCCATTTCACCCTGCCCAAGGAAGCCTTTTCGGGCAACCACGGCCTGACCACCAACGAAGACCGCACCTGGGAAGACAGCTACCGCAACCGCTGGGCACACGACAAGATCGTGCGCAGCACGCACGGTGTGAACTGCACGGGCTCTTGCTCGTGGAAGATTTACGTCAAGGGCGGCATCGTCACCTGGGAAACCCAGCAGACCGACTACCCCCGTACCCGCTGGGACATGCCCAACCACGAGCCGCGCGGCTGCGCGCGTGGGGCGTCTTACAGCTGGTATTTGTACAGCGCCAACCGCGTGAAGTACCCCATGGTGCGCGGCCGCCTGCTGGAGCGCTGGCGCGCAGCCCTTACCGTGAGCAAGAGCCCGGTGGACGCCTGGGCGCTCATTCAGCAAGACCCTGAAGCGCGCCGCGATTACCAGCAGGTGCGTGGCATGGGCGGCTTTGTGCGCAGCACCTGGGACGAGGTGAACCAGCTGATTGCCGCCGCCAACGTCTACACCATCAAGCAGCACGGCGCCGACCGCATCATCGGCTTCTCGCCCATCCCCGCCATGTCCATGGTGAGCTACGCCGCGGGCTCGCGCTACCTGTCGCTGATTGGCGGCGTGTGCATGAGCTTTTACGACTGGTACTGCGACTTGCCACCCGCCAGCCCGCAGGTGTGGGGTGAGCAGACCGACGTGCCCGAGTCGGCCGACTGGTACAACAGTTCGTTCATCATTGCCTGGGGTTCCAACGTGCCCCAGACCCGCACGCCTGACGCCCACTTCTTCACCGAGGTGCGCTACAAAGGCTGCAAGACCGTGGCCGTCACGCCCGACTACTCGGAAGTGGCCAAGCTGTCCGACATCTGGCTGCACCCCAAGCAGGGCACCGACGCTGCGCTGGCCATGGCCATGGGCCACGTGGCGCTGAAAGAGTTTTATTTCCCAGACGGCGGCAAGCAGCGTAGCAGCTATTTTGACGATTACGCTCGCCGCTACACCGACCTGCCGCTGCTGGTGATGCTGAAAGAGCACACCCTGCCCGACGGCTCGGTGACCATGGTGCCCGACCGCTACCTGCGCGCCAGCGACTTCAACGGCAAGATGGGCCAGAAGAGCAACCCCGAGTGGAAAACCGTGGCGTTTGACACCGCAGGCAAAGCGGTGCTACCCAACGGCTCGATCGGCTTCCGCTGGGGCGAGCCCGGCCGCGAAGACGAAGGCAAGTGGAACCTCGAAGCCAAAGAAGCACGCGGCAACACCGACGTGAAGCTCAAACTCTCGGTGATCGAAGATGGCGAGCAAGAGACCCAGGTGGTGGATGTGGGCTTCCCGTATTTCGGTGGCCGCGACACCCCCAACTTCACCGCCAACGCACAAAACGGTGAGATCAACCACGCCAAGGTGCCGGCCGTGCGCCTGCGCTTGGGCAAGGCCGGCGAAGAGCGCTACGCCATGGTGGCCACCGTGTTTGACCTGCAGGTGGCGCAGTACGGTATTGACCGGGGTCTGGGATCAGGCGCCAAGAACTTTGACGACAACGCCGCCTACACCCCGGCCTGGCAAGAGAGCATCACCGGGGTGCCGCGCGAGCAGGTCATCACCGTGGCGCGGCAGTTTGCCGACAACGCCGACAAGACCCATGGCAAGTCCATGGTGATCATCGGTGCGGCCATGAACCACTGGTACCACGCCGACATGAACTACCGCGGCGTCATCAACCTGCTGATGATGTGCGGCTGCATTGGCCAGAGCGGCGGCGGCTGGGCGCACTATGTGGGCCAGGAAAAGCTGCGCCCGCAAACCGGCTGGGTGCCGCTGGCATTCGCCACCGACTGGGTGCGCCCACCGCGCCAGATGAACAGCACCAGCTTCTTCTACGCCCACACCGACCAGTGGCGCTACGAGAAGCTCGGCATGGAAGAGATCGTGTCGCCCACGCTGAGCGAAGCCGACAAAACCGCCTTCAGCGGCAGCATGATCGACTTCAACGTGCGCGCTGAGCGCATGGGCTGGCTGCCCAGCGCACCGCAGCTCAAGACCAATCCGATGCAGGTGGTGAAGGACGCGCAGGCTTCTGGTCTGGATGCCAAGGACTACGTGGTCAAGGCGCTCAAAGACGGCACGCTGGAGATGAGCTGCGAAGACCCGGACGCACCGCAGAACTGGCCGCGCAACATGTTTGTGTGGCGTTCCAACCTGCTGGGCTCCAGCGGCAAAGGCCATGAGTATTTCTGCAAGCACTTGCTGGGCACCGAAAACGGCGTGCAGGGCAAAGACCTGGGCAAAGACGACGCCAAGCCGGCTGAAGTGAAGTGGCACAAGGACGCGCCGCAGGGCAAGCTGGACCTGCTGGTCACGCTCGACTTCCGCATGAGCACCACTTGCCTGTACAGCGACATCGTGCTGCCCACGGCCAGCTGGTACGAGAAGAACGACCTGAACACCAGCGACATGCACCCCTTCATCCACCCGCTGAGCGCAGCCGTGGACCCGGTGTGGCAATCGCGTTCAGACTGGGAGATTTACAAGGGTTTCGCCAAGACCTTCAGCGAGGTCTGCGTGGGCCACCTGGGCGTTGAAAAAGAGGTGGTGCTCTCGCCCATCATGCACGACACCCCCGGTGAAATGGCACAAGCCTTTGAGGTCAAGGAATGGAAAAAAGGCCACTGTGAACTGATCCCCGGCAAGACCGCGCCGCAGATTGCCGTGGTGGAGCGCGATTACCCCAACACCTTCAAGCGCTTCACGGCCCTGGGCCCCCTGCTCGACAAAATGGGCAACGGCGGCAAAGGCATTGGCTGGAAGACCGGTGTTGAAGTGGAACAGCTGGGCCAGCTCAACGGCAAGACGCTGGAAGAGGGCGTGTCGCAAGGCATGCCGCGCATCGTGACCGACATCGACGCCTGCGAAGTGATCTTGCAGCTGGCGCCGGAGACCAACGGCCACGTGGCGGTGAAGGCCTGGGAAGCGCTGGGCAAGCAGACCGGGCGCGACCACACCCACCTGGCCATCTACCGCGAAGACGAAAAAATCCGCTACCGCGACATCCAGGCGCAGCCGCGCAAGATCATCAGCTCGCCGACCTGGAGCGGTATCGAGAGCGAGACGGTGAGCTACAACGCCGGCTACACCAACGTGCACGAATACATCCCATGGCGCACCCTCACCGGCCGCCAGCAGTTCTACCAGGACCACCCCTGGATGATCGCTTTCGGTGAAGGCTTCGGCAGCTACCGCCCACCGGTGGACCTGAAGACCACCAACAGCATTCACAACATCAAGCCCAACGGCAACAAAGAGATTCAGCTGAACTTCATCACGCCGCACCAGAAGTGGGGGATTCACTCCACCTACAGCGACAACCTGATGATGCTCACGCTGAACCGCGGCGGCACCGTGGTCTGGCTCAGCGAGGACGACGCCAAGAGCGCCGGCATCGAAGACAACGACTGGGTCGAGCTGTTCAACATCAACGGCGCCGTGGCGGCCCGTGCGGTGGTGAGCCAGCGCGTGAACAACGGCATGGTGATGATGTACCACTCGCAGGAAAAGATCATCAACACGCCCGGCAGCGAGATCACCGGCGTGCGCGGCGGCATCCACAACTCGGTGACCCGCATCGTGCTGAAACCGACCCACATGATCGGCGGCTATGCGCAGCTGAGCTACGGCTTCAACTACTACGGAACCATCGGCACCAACCGCGACGAGTTTGTGGTGGTGCGCAAGATGAGCAAGGTGGACTGGCTCGACACACCTGCAGATGACCACTTGGTCAGGGCCTATCAGTCACAGGGCGAGAACCCCTGAACCAGCGTCGATCTACAAGGAAAAATGTCATGAAAATACGCGCACAAATCGGCATGGTGCTCAACCTGGACAAGTGCATCGGTTGCCACACTTGTTCGGTCACCTGCAAACAGGTCTGGACCAGCCGCCCCGGTGTCGAATACGCCTGGTTCAACAACGTCGAGTCCAAGCCCGGCATCGGTTACCCCAAGGAGTGGGAAAACCAGGAGAAGTGGAACGGTGGCTGGATTCGCAAGGCCGACGGCTCCATCGTGCCCAAGCAGGGTGGCAAGTGGTCGCTGCTGATGAAGATCTTCAGCAACCCCAACCTGCCTCAGATCGACGACTACTACGAGCCCTTCACCTTCGACTACGACCACCTGCAGTCGGCGCCGGAGATGAAGCACGCACCCACCGCCCGCCCGCGTTCGCTGATCACCGGCAAGCGCATGGAAAAAATCGAGTGGGGTCCGAACTGGGAAGAGATCCTGGGCGGCGAGTTCAGCAAGCGCAGCAAAGACGCCAATCTGGACGGTTTCGAGCAGGCCCAGAAAGACATGATGGGTCAGTTTGAAAACACCTTCATGATGTACCTGCCGCGCCTGTGCGAGCACTGCCTGAACCCGGCCTGTGTGGCTTCGTGCCCATCGGGCTCGATCTACAAGCGCGAGGAAGACGGCATCGTGCTGATCGACCAGGACAAGTGCCGCGGCTGGCGCATGTGCGTGAGCGGCTGCCCGTACAAAAAGATTTACTACAACTGGAAGAGCGGCAAGGCCGAAAAGTGCATCTTCTGCTACCCGCGCATTGAAGCCGGCCAGCCGACGGTGTGCAGTGAAACCTGCGTGGGCCGCATCCGTTACCTCGGTGTGTTGCTGTACGACGCAGACCGCATTGCCGAAGCCGCGAGCACGCCCAACGAGATCGACCTGTACCAGGCCCAGCTCGACCTGTTCCTGGACCCGAACGATCCCAAGGTGATCGCGCAGGCGCGCATCGACGGCATTCCCGACGCCTGGATGGCCGCCGCCCGCCAGAGCCCGGTTTACAAGATGGCGGTGGAGTGGAAAGTGGCCCTGCCGCTGCATCCCGAATACCGCACCCTGCCCATGGTCTGGTACGTGCCACCACTGTCGCCCATCACCGCATCGGCCAACGCCGGCATGCTGGGCAACAACGGCGAGATTCCGGACGTGTCGCAGCTGCGCATTCCGGTGAAGTACCTGGCCAACCTGCTCACCGCCGGCGACACCGGCCCCGTGGTGCGCGCCCTGGAACGCATGCTGGCCATGCGCTCTTACCAGCGCACCAAACACGTGGACGGCCTGATCAACCAGGAGGTGCTGGACCAGGTGGGTTTGAGCGTGCGAGAGGTGGAAGAGATGTACCGCTACATGGCGATCGCGAACTACGAAGACCGCTTCGTGATTCCGACCACGCACCGCGAATACGCCGAAAACACCTTCAACGTGAAGGGCGGTTGCGGCTTCAGTTTCGGCAACGGTTGCTCGGAAGGGCAGACCGAAACCAGCCTCTTCGGTTCCGAGAAGAAGCGCACGATCCCAATCAAGATGGAGAGCTAAGGACATGGCCCACCCCCGCCGCGCTTCGCGCGACCCCCTCAAGGGGGCAACGCTGGCGGCCCGGCAAAGCCGGTTCCGCGGCGTTCTGGGTTTGCTCCCCTTCGTTCATCGATCCAGCTGTTTGACCAAGGAATTGATGTCATGAGTTTATTTTCTTCATCCCCTCCCCAGGCCCGCCTCACGCTGCGCGTGCTGGCGCACCTGTTGCGCTACCCCGACGCGGCGTTCCGCGCCCACACCGCCGACATGCGTGAAGCCCTGCAAGCCGAGGCGGCGCTGCCCGCTGCACGGCTGGCCGAACTCGACGCCTTGCTCAAGCACCTGGGCGCCAGCCCGGCGCTTGACGTGGAGTCCGAATACGTCGAGCTGTTCGACCGGGGCCGCCGCACCGCGCTGCACCTGTTTGAGCATGTGCATGGCGATTCGCGCGACCGTGGCCCGGCCATGATCGACCTGATCCAGACCTACGAAAAAGCCGGCCTGTTTCTGGGTGCCAGCGAGCTGCCCGACTACTTGCCGGTGGTGTTGGAATTTGCCTCCACCCAGCCGCCGCCGCAGGCGCGTGAGTTCATGGGCGAGATCGCGCACATCGTGCGTGTGATCTTCAGCGCCCTGGCTGGCCGCCAGAGCCCCTACGCCAGCGTGCTGGCCGCGGTGCTGGAGTTGGCGGGCGAAAAGGCCGAAGCCGTGGCCATTGCACCCGAGCCCGAAATGGACGAGAGCTGGGCCGAGCCCGAGGTGTTCGGTGGTTGCTCCACCGAAGGCCAGGCCAAACCCGGCCAGCCGCAGCCGATCCACATTGTCAGAAAGTCACCCCAACCCTCTCAAGGAGCGCAGGCATGAACACGCTGCACAACTTCCTCTTCAACGTCTTTCCCTACATCTGCCTGGCGGTGTTCTTCATGGGCAGCCTGGCCCGGTTTGACCGCGACCAATACACCTGGAAAAGCGATTCGTCGCAGCTGCTGCGCAAGCGCCAGTTGCGCTGGGGCAGCAACCTGTTCCACATCGGCATCCTGTTCCTGTTCTTCGGCCACTCCGTGGGTTTGCTCACGCCCCACTTTGTGTACGAGCCCTTCATCACGGCGGGCCAGAAGCAAATGGTGGCGGTGGTGGCCGGCGGCATTGCGGGTGTCATCTGTTTCATCGGACTCACCCTGCTGCTGCACCGTCGCATTTTTGACGACCGCATCCGCCTCACCAGCCACCGCACCGATCTGGGCATCCTGATCATCCTGTGGGTGCAACTGGTGCTGGGCCTGGTCACGCTGCCTTTCTCCTATGGCCACTCCGACGGCCAGGCGATGCTGCAACTGTCGGCCTGGGCGCAAGGCATCGTCACGTTGCGTCCCGATGCCAGCCTGCTGGCCGGTCTGGACTGGGTCTACCTGGTGCACCTGGTGCTGGGCATGACCATATTCCTGCTCTTCCCCTTCTCGCGCCTGGTGCATGTGTGGAGCGGTTTCGGCACGCTGGCCTACGTGTTCCGCCCTTACCAGGTGGTGCGCAGCCGCAAGCTGGGCCTGAAGTCCAGCGCCCCGGCCGAGCAGCGCCCCGTTTCACATTGACCTGAGGACACACACCATGAATGCAGCAACAACCGTGGGCTGTGGCAGCGGCCACTGCGCCTGTGCCGGTGAAGCCCAGCCCGTCGTGGCCAGCATCAACGGCATTGCCCTGCACGAGGTCGGTGAGACACCCGACCTCAACACGCTGCGCGAGCGCGCCTACACCGAGTTGCTGCGTCAGCAGGCGGTGAAGGCGGGCCTGCTGCCGCGCCACGCCGGGCTGGTGGCGCCCGAGCTGGACGACGCCCAGCGCGCCGTGATCGAAAGCCTGCTGGACGTCGCCGTGGTCTCGCCCGACCCCGGCGAATCCGAGTGCCGCCGCTACTTTGACGCCAACAAGGGCCGCTTCATCGTGGGCCAGGCCCTGCATGTGCGCCACATCTTGTTTGCGGTGACGCCGGGTGTGAACGTGCATGCGCTGTCGCAGCGCGCCGAAGCGGCACTGCTGGAGCTGATCCGCAAAGACGTGCCCCCCGGCCGCTTCGAGGCGCTGGCAACCGAGCTGTCCAACTGCCCGTCCAGCAAAGAGGGCGGCGATTTGGGCTGGGTGACGCCGGAGGACTGCGCGCCCGAGCTGGCCAATGAGCTGTTCTTCCAGACCGATTCGCGCTGGGGCATGGGCGTGCACCCGCGTCTGGTGCACACCCGTTTTGGCCTGCACATCATTGAAGTGCTGGGCCGGCGCAAAGGCAAGCTGCCCGAGTTTGAGCAGGTGCAGGAACGCATCAAGGCCCAGCTGGCGCTGCAGTCGCGCAGCACGGCGCTGCGCCAATACATGCAGCTGCTGGTGGGCCAGGCCCAGTTGGAAGGCATCGAGCTCGAAGGCGCCGACTCACCGCTGGTGCAATAAGCCCCCGGGTGCGCAACGTACCGGTGTTTGATGCACCGCAAAGCGCCGGCGGCCCAGGCTGGTTAGCCTCGCCTCGGCGGCATGGGCCGCACCAAAGGAAGTGCAACAGCATGGAACAACTCTTGGATAGCGAACAGACTTCCCACCAGGGCACCTCGACGGTGGCCCAGCTGGCGGCCGAGCTGCAGACCCTGGCCCGCAGCGATGGCCTGCGTACCTGGCGCCTGGCCGGGCGCGAACTCATTCCGGTGGTGCAGGGGGGCATGGGCGTGGGCGTGTCGGCCGGCTCGCTGGCTGGCACCGTGGCCAGCTTCGGGGGCGTGGGCACGGTGTCGTCGGTGGACTTGCGCCGCATGCACCCCGACCTGATGGCCCAGACCGGCCACCTGGACAAAGAACCCGATGCCAAGGCGCAGATTGACGCCGCCAACCTGGTGGCGCTGGACCGCGAGATCCAGCGCGCCCGGGGCATTGCCCAGGGCCGCGGCCTGATTGCGGTGAACGTGATGAAGGCGCTCAGCGCCTACGAAATGTATGTGCGCCAGGCGCTGCAAAGCGGTGCCGACGCCGTGGTGGTGGGCGCCGGTCTGCCACTGGACCTGCCTGAAATCGCCAAAGACCACCCCAAAACCGCGCTGATTCCGATCTTGTCGGACGCCCGGGGCGTGCAGCTGCTGGTGCGCAAGTGGGAGAAAAAAGGCCGCCTGCCCGACGCGATCGTGATCGAGCACCCCCGCTTGGCCGGTGGGCACCTGGGTGCGGCCAAGGTGTCCGATTTGCAG
This sequence comes from Hydrogenophaga sp. L99, assembly GCF_058731905.1. Classification (NCBI taxonomy): domain Bacteria; kingdom Pseudomonadati; phylum Pseudomonadota; class Betaproteobacteria; order Burkholderiales; family Comamonadaceae; genus Hydrogenophaga; species Hydrogenophaga sp. L99. Next base: position 3,980,307 of record NZ_CM178972.1, read on the forward strand.
GACACGCGGTTTGATTTTGAAAACGTGCTGCCCCAGGTGCTCGAATTCTTCAAAACCTCGGGCATTGAGGGCCAAATCCCCCTGATCGTCGCCGGTGGCATCAGCAGCCGGGCCGATATTGTGCGGCTGCAGGCCTTGGGTGCCAGCGCGGTACAAATGGGTACCGCCTTTGCCGTCACCACCGAATGCGACGCCGACCCGGCCTTCAAGCACGTGCTGGCCGACGCGCGGCCCGAGGACATTGTGGAGTTCATCAGCGTGGCCGGCCTGCCGGCGCGCGCGGTGCGCACACCCTGGCTGGACAAATACATCCGCATCGAACCCAAGCTGCAGGCGGCCGCGCATGTGAAGAAAAAATGCAATATGTCGTTCGACTGCCTGGCCCACTGCGGCCTGCGCGACGGTGTGGTGGGCATTGGGCAGTTCTGTATTGACCAGCAACTGGGCCACGCCATGGAAGGCGATACGAACAAAGGCCTGTTTTTCCGGGGCGCTGGAAACCTGCCTTTCGGCCGGGAAATCCGGTCGGTTCACGATCTGTTGCAGTGGATGCTGGCAGACGTCCGGCCGTCCGTGCCCAGCCACTGAAAAGGCAAAATAATCCATCGGAAAAGGGCTTTGGCGGTGAAAACCGGTTCCAGCAGGGATAATTTGCGTCCGACGCACAAGCCATTTGCCCGACACCAAGGCCTGAAGCGGCCGTCCACACGGTTTCGCCTCAGCGCCATGTCGACCAACAAACCCCAGTGGCCCGTTGGTCGCCCTCCCCTTCCGATAGGCCGCAGGCCTTTTCAACACGACCCGACATGAAACGCGACAACACCATGCGTCCGCAGGACCTGACCCATACCCAGCCCATCAGCCTCGATGTGCTCAAAGAAAAATACCTGAAGCCCGGCGAAGACGGCATTGAAGACCTGTACCGCCGCGTGGCGCGTGCGCTGGCTTCGGTGGAAAAAGAAGACGTGCGAGCCGACTGGGAGCAGCGCTTCCTGGCCAACCTGCACGCTGGTGCCATTGGCGCCGGGCGCATCATGAGCGCCGCTGGCACCGACATCCAGGCCACCCTGATCAACTGTTTTGTGCAGCCCGTGGGCGACTGCATCCAGGGCGTGGACGCCGAGGGCTATCCCGGCATCTATGAAGCCCTGCGCGAAGCCGCCGAGACCATGCGCCGCGGTGGCGGCGTGGGTTATGACTTCTCGCGCATCCGTCCCAAGGGCGCCGAAGTCAAGGGCACGCACTCCATGGCCTCCGGCCCATGCAGCTACATCAACGTGTTCGACCAGTCGTGCTCCACCGTGGAGAGCGCCGGCGCGCGCCGTGGCGCCCAGATGGGCGTGCTGCGCATCGACCACCCCGATGTGCTCGAATTCATCACCGCCAAGCGCACCCCCGGCCGCTGGAACAACTTCAACGTGTCGGTGGGCGTGTCCGACGCGTTCATGGAAGCCCTGGGCAGCGACCAACCCTGGGAGCTGGTGCACAAGGCCCGCCCGGGCGCCCCTCTGATCGCCAAGGGCGCTTACCAGCGCGCTGATGGCCAGTGGGTTTACCAGATCATCGCCGCCAGCGAACTGTGGGACACGGTCATGAAGTCGGCCTACGACTTCGCCGAACCCGGCATCCTGTTCCTGGACCAGATCCGCAACGACAACAACCTGCGCTACTGCGAGAGCATTGAGGCCACCAACCCCTGTGGCGAACAGCCGCTGCCGCCTTACGGCTGCTGCGACCTCGGCCCGGTCATCCTCACCCGATTTGTGCGCAACCCGTTTGGCTTTGGCGGCCTGCCATCGTTTGACTTCGACGCGTTTGAACAAGCCGTGACCACCCAGGTGCGCGCGCTCGACAACGTGCTGGACGTGACCTTCTGGCCGCTGCCCCAGCAGCGCGAAGAGTCGGCCGCCAAGCGCCGCATTGGCGTGGGCTTCACCGGCATGGGCAACACCCTGGCCATGCTGTGCGTGCGCTACGACCGCGACGAAGGCCGTGCCATGGCGGCGCAAATTGCCGAGCGCATGCGCGACGCGGCTTACGCCGCTTCGGTGGCCCTGGCGCAAGAAAAAGGCGCGTTCCCCAAGCTGGTGGTGGACGACTACCTGGCGGCCGGCACCTTCGCCAGCCGCCTGCCTGCCGCGCTGCAAAAGCAGATCCGCAAGCACGGCATCCGCAACAGCCACCTGCTGTCCATCGCGCCCACCGGCACGGTGAGCCTGGCCTTTGCCGACAACGCGTCCAACGGCATCGAGCCGCCGTTTTCCTGGATGTACCGCCGCAAAAAGCGCGAGGCCGATGGCTCCACCAGCGAATACGCGGTGGAAGACCACGCCTGGCGCCTGTACCGCGAACTCGGCGGTGACGTAGACCAGCTGCCCGAGTATTTTGTGAACGCCCTGGCCATGAGCGCCGGCGACCACATCGCCATGATGCAAGCGGTGCAGCCGTTTGTGGACACCGCCATCTCCAAGACGGTGAACGTCGAAGCCGACTACCCCTACGAAGACTTCAAAGGCCTGTACCAGCAAGCCTGGCGCGCCCACCTCAAGGGCCTGGCCACCTACCGCCCGAACAGCATTCTGGGCTCGGTGCTTGACACTGGCAGCGCTGCCACCGACGCGGCGGCGGCCGCTGCGGCCGCCGCACCGGCGCCGGTGGACCCCATGCGCACCGTGATCGAAAGCCGCCCCAAAGGCGCGCTCTCGGCCGTGGCCGACAAGGTGGAATACTGGACGCAAGAGGGCCACAAAACGCTGTACATCGTGGTCTCGTTCCTGCCGGTGCCTGCGGCCGACGGCGTGGGCACGATCGAGCGCGCCATCGAGTTCTTCATGCCCGTGGGCCAGAGCGGTGAGTCGCAGCAGTGGATCACCTCTACCATGCGCATGCTGTCGCTGGCCGCGCGCGGCGGCTTCCTGGAACGCGCCCTGGGCGACATGCGCAAAGTGGCCTGGGACCGCGGCCCGGTGCGCCTGGGCACCTACCAGAAGGCCGACGGCACGCACGTGCCGATGTGGCACGACTCCGAAGTGGCCGCCATCGCGTTTGCGCTGCAAAACATCATTGCGCGGCGCGCCCAGCAGGGCGTGGCGGCGGTGATGCCCGAGCCGGTTGCCGTGTCCGTGAGCACGTCTGCGGGTGTGATGGCCGGCAAAAAATGCCCCGAGTGCGGAGCGCACGCCATGATCCGCAAGGACGGCTGCGATTACTGCACCCAGTGCGGCCACCTGGGTACGTGTGGGTAACACGTCCGTACGCCGAGTTGCATGGGCGTGCGCATTGACCGGCTAGGTGGTCAGTCAACCTGCAACGTCCAAACGCCCTTGAAGACCGCTACAGCGCAAGCTGCAGCGGTCTTTTTCTTGGTGCGCGCAGCATGGCGCGCGTACCGGCGGGCACTCCCCATCGTCCATTGGTAGTAGCCCCTTTGCGTTTTCGCCAAGGGGCTTTTTGTCGTCTAATAAAAACGCCTTGGTACCCCCTAGGCGGCGCTTTCCAGGCGCTGTGTGTCGATGCCCCGCATGCGCTTTTGCAGGTCGGACGCAAACAGCCGCTTCGGGTGCCGATGCCTTTGTCAACCCCTTGAGTTTTCATGAATGAAACTTGCCACTGATGCGAGCCCCCAAGCGATCTGTGTGGGCTCGCCTACCCAGGCCGTTCAGGCCGATCAGCTGACGCGAGCGGCCAGACCGGCGCGGGCGCTTCGTCCCGAGCCACTGGCTTCGCAGCCCTGGCGCCCGGCGCACCTGCTGCTGGCGCCACACCGACTGGGCTTTGCTTTGGCGGTGTTGCTGTTGCTGGCCTCGGGCGTCTGGTGGGCGCTGGTGCAGGTGGACCGGGCCACTGGCGCCCTGGGTCTGGCCTACGCGGTGTCGCCCTCGCTGGGCCATGCGGCTGTCATGACGTTTGGGTTCATTCCCCTCTTCTTCACGGGTTTTCTGTTCACCGCAGGGCCCAAGTGGCTCGGTGTGGACGGGCCCGAAGCCCGCAGCCTGCTGGCGCCCTTGCTGCTGCAGGCCGCTGGCTGGCTGGTGTGGCTGCTGGGCCTTCACACGGCTTGGGGGCTGAGCCTGGCCGGTGGCGCTGTTGCGCTGCTGGGGCTGGGCTGGGTGGTGGCCTTGTTTGCCCAACTGGTACGCCGCAGCACGCTGGACGACCGCCTGCACGCCCGCACCGTGGCTGTGGCGGGCGGTGTGGGTGTGGTCAGTCTGGCGCTGCTGCTGGTGGCGCTGGCTGCCGGCGCTTATGACGTGGCCCATGCCGCCGTGCTCACCGGGCTGTGGGGCTTTGTGGTGGTCACCTACCTGGTGGTGGCGCACCGCATGATTCCGTTTTTCACCTCCAGAGCCGTGCCCATGATCGATGTGTGGCGGCCGTTCTGGGTGTTGTGGATGCTGCTGGGTGCGGTGGCGCTGGAACTGGCCGCCATCTGGGTGCCGCTGGTCATGTCCTGGATGGGCGAGCCCGCCGGGCGGGGTGGCCGCGCCTGGATGCTGGGCCTGGGCCTGATGCAGCTGGCCGCGGGCAGCGTCATTTTGTGGCTGGCCTTTGTGTGGGGTCTGGTGCAGAGCCTGAGCATCCGGCTGCTGGCCATGCTGCACCTGGGTTTTTTGTGGCTGGGTGTGTCGTTTGTGCTGGCCGGCGCTTCGCAGCTGCTGGGCCTGCGGCTGGGCACGCCGGTGCTTGGCCTGGGAGCGCTGCACGCGCTCACCATGGGCTGCCTCGGTTCGCTCATGCTGGCCATGGTCACGCGGGTGTCGTGCGGTCACAGCGGCCGCACCCTGGTGGCGGACAACCTGGTGTGGGCGCTGTTCTGGCTGTTGCAGCTGGCGGTGCTGCTGCGCATTGGTGGCGCGCTGAACCAGGCGCCGGCCTGGCTGGTCATGGCCGCTGCGCTGCTGTGGGCCGTTGTCATGGCCGTGTGGGGCGTGCGCCTGCTGGGCTGGTATGGCCGCCAGCGAGCCGATGGCCGTCCCGGTTGAACCCCAACGAGCGTCCCATGTTCAAAACCGAATACAACGTCCCTGCGCTGGAACAGCCCGCCAACGACTGGCCCGTAGTGGCCGGCGAACTGATCCAGGCCCGCCAGACCGTGCTGCCCAAGCGCCTGCTGGGTCCCGGCCCCGATGCTTCGCAGCAGCACAGCATCTTGGCCGCTGCGGCGGCCGCCCCCGACCACGGCCAGCTGTTGCCCTGGCGCTTCATTGCCGTGCCCGATGCGCAGCGCGAGCGCCTGGCCGAGGTGTTTGGCCAAGCCCTGCTGGAGCGCGACGCCGGCGCCACGCCCGAGCAGGTGGCGCAAGCCCGCGAAAAAGCCCACCGCGCGCCCTGGCTGATGCTGGTGGTGGTGGACGGCCAACGCGGCGACCCCGCCGTGGACCTGGCCGAGCGCATCCTGTCGGCCGGCTGCGCCGTGCAAAACGCGCTGCTCATGGCCACCGCGCTGGGTTTTGGCTCTGCGCTCACCAGCGGCAAAGCCTTGAAATCGGACAGCCTGCGCGCCCTGTTTGGCCTGCAGGCTGGCGAGCAGGCGCTGTGCTTTGTCAGCGTCGGCACGGTGCGCGCGCGCAAGCCCGCCCGGGTGCGGCCCGCCGTGGCCGAGTTCCTGAGCACCCTGGGTGATCCGCCTGCCGCGCTTTGAACATTTTTCTTTTTTAAACAGCCATCCATGAACATTGCCACCTTTGACGACCTGCTGAGCGCCGCCCGCGCCCAGCCCATGCCGCAGCGTCTGCTGTTTGTGTTTGCCGGCATCGAGCTGCCCGACGACGCCACCCCCGCTGAACGCGCCGGTTTTGAGCGCGGTGAAGGCGGTGCGCTGGTGCCGCAGATGTGCGTGGACAAGACGCCCGACGAGCTCACCTCGTTTGACCAGTTCAAGCAGGAAGCCAGTCAGATGGGTCCTGCCTGGGGCATGGTGTTTGCCGCCGCCCTGTCGGGCAAAGCGGGCCGCGCACCCAGCAGCGAAGACGCTGAAAAACCCCTGCAAGACATGGTGGAAGCCATCCGCATGGGCCAGCTGCAGGCCTTCATCCCGTTCAACCCGCAGGGTGAAGCGGTGCAGCTCGGCTGAATTTTTGCAACGCCGCGAACCATGGCCACATCCATCCCGCTGAGCCAGATCACGCTGCCCGGTCACCGTGCGCCCGGTGCAGGTTTTGAGGCGCCGTTCGAGATGCTCGACGCTTGCCACGAGCGGGTGCACCGCATGCTGGCGCTGCTGGCCAAGCTGCAGCAACACGCGCGGGTGCACGGCTGGAGCCAGCAGATCGGCCAGGCGGCGGTGGACGTGATGCGCTACTTTGACCAGGCCGCCCCACACCACCACGAAGACGAAGAGCGGCATGTGTTTCCGCCGCTGCTCGCCGGTACCGACACCGCGCTGCACACCATCGTGCAGCGGCTCCAGCAAGACCACCGCGACATGGACGCCGCCTGGGCGCAGGTGCGCGTGGTGCTGGCTGGGGTGTGCCAGCCGCCGCCAGCGGGCTGGACCGATTTCACACCGGAACAGACGGCCCTGATCAACCACTTTGCTAGCCTGTACCGGCGGCATATCGACGACGAAGACGGCATCGTCTACCCCGCCGCCCAGGCCCAACTGGCGCCTGACGCGTTGCTGGCCATGAGCGAAGACATGATGCGCCGACGCGGTGTCCAGCCGCTTCAAGGCCCCTGAGCCGTACACAGGCGGCCAAACCGAGGGGCGTGAGCATGAGCCAGAACAGTCCGCACTCCCTGGCGCTTCAGACTTTTGTGTGGAGCGAACGCTTTGAGACCGGTGTTGAATTGATCGACCACCAGCACCAGGCGCTGGTGGGTCTGACCAATGCCTTGGGTGAGGCGCTGGTGGGTGGCGACGCCGCCGAGTGCGAACGTGTTCTGGCCGAGGTGCAGGCCTATGCGGAGTACCACTTTGAAGCCGAGGAAGCCTGGTGGGCGCAGGCCGGCGTACCACCCACGGCGTTGGCTGCGCACCACGGACGCCACAGCGAGTTTGGCGACCAACTGGCCCAGTTCAGCGCGTTGTGGGCGCAAGGTGGTCCGCAGGCCGCGGCGCTGCACCGCTTTCTGTCGGCCTGGCTGATCGTGCACATTCTTGGCGAAGACCGCGAGATGGTGCAGCGGCTCAGCCAGTTGCCTGACGCGGCCGTGCAAGCGCCGCGCACCCTGGGTGACGGTGAGGTGGTGCTGCTGGAGGCGGTGCGCAACCTGCAAGGCGCCCTGGCGGGGCTGAACGCCGGTCTGGACCAGCGTGTTCGCGAAAGCACGGCCGAACTGGCCCACGCCAACCAGCGCCTGAAGGACAGCTTCCTGACCTCCATTCGCACGTTCACCAGCATGATGGAGTTGCGCGGCGGCATGCTGGCCGGGCATTCGCGGCGGGTCGCTGAACTGGCGCAGCGCCTGGCCAAGCAGCTGGGGCTGGACGACCTGACCGTCCAGCAGGTGTTTCTGGGTGGCCTGTTGCACGACATCGGCAAAATCGGTTTGCCCGACGAACTGCTGGGCAAGCCCGTGACCCAGATGAACGCACAGGAGGTGGCGCTGTACCGCAAGCACCCGGTCGCGGGGGTCCAGGCCCTGATCGCGTTGGACGACTTGCAGCCCGCCGCCACCGCCTTGCGCAGCCACCACGAGCGTTTTGACGGCAAGGGTTTTCCGGACGGTCTGGCCGGCGAAGCCATTCCCCTGGAGGCCCGCATTCTGGCCGTTGCCAATGATTTCGATGGCTTGCAGCACGGTCTGATTTCATCCCGCCGCCTGTCTGTCAACGAGGCGCTGCAGTTCGTGCAAGACCAGGTGGGCCAGCGTTACGACCCGCAGGTGGTGGGCGCTCTGCTGCAGGTCATGGGGCGGTCTGCCGAGGGCCGGGGGCCTGAGCGCGTGGTGTTATCGGCCGAGCTCATGCCTGGCATGACCTTGTCGCGCGATCTGGTCACCCCTGAGGGCATGTTGCTGCTGGCGGCCGACAGCCCGCTCGAAGCGGGGCTGATCCGACGCATCCAGGTGTATCTGGGCCAGGCCGGACACCGCCCATTGCAGGTGCATGTGCGCCAGGAAGCCCAGGGCAGCGACATGCCCGCACCCGGCGCTGCATAGATCTGGCGCAACGCGTGGCTTTCGCCGGCGTGTTGCTGCCGGCACCGCTCCGCCAGGGCTTACCGCCCGGCCGTGACCGCTGGCAGCCAGGTGGACAGTTCGGGCACCGCCGCAATCAGCACCAGCGTGAGCATCACCGCCAGCAGAAACGGCACAGTGGCCTTGAACAGCGGACCCATGCGGATGTTGGCCTGCACCATGGCGATGTAAAGCCCTGGGCCCACCGGCGGTGTGACCAGCCCGATCACCGTGGCCACCGTGCAGACCACGCCGAAGTGGATCGGGTCGATGCCCAGGGTGTTCACCACCGGCATCAGTAGCGGCACCACCACGATCAGCACGCTGATGCTTTCCAGGAACATGCCCAGCACCATCAGCATCGCGATCACCAGCAGCAGGAACACAAAGGGCGAATCGGTCAGGCCCTGCATGGTTTCCACCACCAGGTCGGGCACGCCCTGAAAGGCGAGCACCCAACTCAGCACCGAGGCCGCGGCGATCAGGCCGGTGATGGTGGCGGTGTTGGTGGCCACACCCAGCAAGATGCCGCCGAGGTCGCGGACCTTGATTTCACGGTAGGCAAAGCCCAGCGCCAGCGAAATGATGGCTGCCACCGCACCCGATTCGGTGGGCGTCATCACGCCCAGCATGATGCCGGCGATGACCACCACCGGAATCACGGCAGGCACCAGGCCTTCGAGCAACACCTTGATGGACCTGGAGCGCTCGCTCTTGCTGCCGGCCGGCAAGCCGGGGCCAAACACGCCGTGCAAAAAAATCACCAACGCCAGTGCTGCCACCATCAGCAGGCCGGGCACGATGCCGGCGATGAACAGCGGGGCGATGGGCTGCACCGCCACCACGCCGTAAATGATCATCAGCATGGACGGCGGGATGATGGGCCCCAGCAGGCCAGAGGTGACCGTGACCGCGCCCGAAAACGCGCGGTTGTAGCCCATGCGTTCCATGGCCGGGATCATCACCTTGCTCATCACGCCGATCTGCGCCACCGCCGAGCCCAGAATGGACGCGGCCATGGCGTTGGTGAACAGGTTGGCGTAGGCCAGGCCGCCCTTGAGGTTGCCCACGAGCACCTCGGCCACGGCGATCAGGCGCTGCGTCAGGCCCGCCTTGTTCATGATCTCGCCCACCAGCAAAAACAGCGGAATCGCCAGCAGGCTGTTGATTTCCAGCGCGCCGTAAAACTGGATCGGTACCGAGTCGTACAGCACGGCCAGGTCGTTGGTGGCCATGAAGGCCAGCGCGCCCGCCAGGATGGCGCCCACAATGGGCAGGCCGGCAAACAGCAGGCCAAAGAAAACGATCAGGGTGATCATGCGGCGGTTCCTTTGAGCAGGGCGCGCGCGTGGCGCAAGATGGCGGCGAACTGGTGAAAGGCCATACAGGCCATGGCCAGCGGCAGCGCCGAATAGTTGTACCAGCGCGGCAGCTGGGTGGTGGCGCCCAGTTCCATGCGCACCTCGGGGCGGTTGACCCATTCCCAGCCCAGCACCGCCAGGAACAGCAGCAGCGCCAGCAGCACCGCACCCAGCACGGCCATCAGGGCGTGGCGGGCGCGTGCGGGCAGGGCGGCGGGCAAAAAGTCGATGCTCACCAGCTGCCCGCTCTGCACCAGCAGCGACAGGCCAAACAGCGTGACGAACACGAGCAGCTGCACCGACATTTCTTCGGCCCAGAAGATCGGTGCGCTGAAGAAATAGCGCATCACCACCTGCGTCATCATGATGCCGGCAATGCCCGCTGTCAGCGCGATCACCGCGCCGCGTTCCAGCTGCATGAGCCAGCGGTCCAGGGTTTGTATGGGGGCGTACAGGGGCATGGTCGGTCTTGGGTTCAGATGGTCAAAAGCAGACAGGGCCCTGACGGGCGCTGTCTGCGGTACGGTGGCCGGAGCGGGCCGGTTTACAGGCCTTTGGCCTGCTTGTAGAAGTCCGCAATCAGCGGGTTTTTGCTGGTGTACTTGTCGCGGATCGGCCCCGCCACTTTCTGGAACGAGGCGATGTCGGCATTGACCACCTTGGCGCCGTCGGCCTTGGCCTTCACCAGGTTGCTGGCGTCGGCGTCGATAGCGGTCTTGAAGCCCCATTGCTCGGCGTCGGCCACTACCTTGGTGAGCATGGCGCGCTCGGCGTCGCTGCGGGTGGCCAGCCATTTCTTGGACACCACGATCACGGCCGGGAAGGCCATGTGGTTGGTCAGCGTGAGGTTGGGCGCCTGCTGGTGAAACTTCAGGCCCACCAGGGCGTCCAGGTCCACGTCCACCGCGTCGAGCAGTTTGGTGGTCAGCGACGGCGCCACTTCCGACAGCGGCATGGCGGTTGGCGCGGCGCCGTTGGCGTTCCACCAGTCGTTGTAAATGGGGCTGGGGAACGAGCGCACCTTCTTGTTGGCCAGGTCTTTGGCCGATGCCACGGGCTGCAGCGACAGCACGTGGCGCATGCCGGCAAAGGTGTAGCCCAGGCCCACCAGACCGTGCTGGTCCAGGCGCTTGAGCATTTCTTTGGCGGCCGGCGTGCTGGCGGCGCGGGTGGCGTGGGCCACGTCCTTGAACACATAGGGCAGCGACCAGGCCAGGAAGGACTCTTCGCGGTTGGACAGGCCGCCCACCGTGAACACGCCGAGCTGCTGCGCGCCGGCCTGCATCAGGTTGATCATCTGGGCTTCGTTGCCCAGCTTTTGCAGCGGGCTCACCGCCACCTTCATCTTGCCGCCTGAAGCCTTTTCCAGGTCGGTGGCGATCTTTTCAGACACTTGGTGCCACACGTGCGTGGGCGGTGTGATGTGGCCGAGCTTCAGGGTCTGGGCGCTGGCGCCGCTGGCCAGGGCGGTCAGGGTGAGGGCGGCGGCCAAGCCGCGCAGGGTCTGGGTGAATGTCATGGGTTTCATGGGAACGCTTGGGACAAAGCAGCGGCCTCAGCGCGCGTGGCGCCGAAGCCTGCTGCGGGTTGAAAAAGGGGTGGCTGGACGGGGCTCAGGCCGCGTCGGGCTGCGCGGCCGGTGCCGCGCGCTTGAACGCGTCGAGTTCGCTGCAGGCCTGGTCGATGGCGCTGATGAGCGGCCAGCGCGACAGGTCCACCTTGAAGCGGCGCGCGCTTTCCACCTGGGGAATCAGGTACACGTCGGCCACCGTGGGCGCGTTGCCAAAGCTGAACGCGCCACGCGCCGTGTCGGCCGCCAGCAGGGCCTCGTAGGCGTCAAAGCCGGCGCTGATCCAGGTGGCGCACCAGGCGTTCACCGTGGCTTCGTCGGCGTTGAACTGCTTGCGCAGCGCTTCCAGAATGCGGCGGTTGTTGATGGGGTGGATGTCGCAACCCACGATGGCCGCGAGCGCACGCACGCGCGCCCGATCGCTGGCACCGGCGGGCAGCAGCGCGGGCGTGGGGTGCGTTTCTTCCAGCCACTCGATGATGGCGGGCGACTGGATCAGCACTTCGCCGTTGTCCAGCGCCAGCGCAGGCACCAGCATCTGCGGGTTCACCGCTTTGAAGGCGTCTTTCAGATGCTCTTCTTTGCCCAGGTGCACCGCCAGGTACTCGGCGCTCAGGCCTTTGAGATTGAGCGCAATGCGCAGGCGGTGCGAGGTGCCGCTGCGCCAGAAGTTGTAGAGCTTCATTCCGCAGGGCCCACCGTCAGTGCAATCTCGGCCACGCCTTCCACACGGCCGGTGATCTGGTCACCCGCCACCACCGCGCCCACGCCTTCGGGGGTGCCGGTGTAGATGATGTCGCCAGGCTGCAGGTGGTAGTAGGTGGACAGGTCGGCAATGATTTCGCGGATGTTCCAGATCAGCTTGTTCACGTCGGACGACTGCTTGGTGGCGCCGTTGACTTCCAGGGCGATTGCGCCGTGTTCGATGACCACGCCTTCCATGGGCACGATCTCGGAGCACACCGAGCCTTCTTCAATGTCCTTGCCCGTGTCCCACGGACGGCCCTTGTCGCGGGCCACCAGCTGCAGGTCGCGGCGGGTCATGTCCAGGCCGGCGGCGTAGCCGTACACCAGCTCATGGGCGTTGGCTTCGCTGACGCGAAAGCCGGGCTTGCCGATGGCCAGTACCAGTTCCATCTCAAAGTGGTAGTTGCTGGTGCGCGGCGGGTAGGTCACGGTCGCACCGCTTTCCACCAGGGTCTGGGGCGACTTGGTGAAGTAGAACGCCTGCTCGACGCTCTTGTCGACCGGGCGGCCCATTTCAACGGCGTGTGCGTGGTAGTTGCGACCGACGCAGAAAATGCGGTTGATGGGGAAGCGCTCGGTCTTGCCACGGATCGGCAGCGACTGGACGGCGGGCGGGGTGAAGAGGTATTGGGTCATGGTGATCGGGTGCTGGAGAGGTTCAAGTCAGGAAATTTGGGCTGGTGTCTCGGTCTGCGCGGTGCCACAGAACACTGTTCGCTCTGGGCTTGTCGAAGGGCTCCCACCTTGTGGGCACGAGGGCTTCGACAGGCTCAGCCCGAACGGGCGTGTTGGGTGGTGGGCGCTCAATCTGGCCCCGGATGTGGGCTATCGCGTCTCGTACACACCCAGCTTGCGGTGCAACGGCGATTCGTCGGCGATGAAGACGAACGCGGGTTGGTCGGCCGAGCGGTTGACCAGCGTCACCGGCTCGTAGCCGGGCGCGCAGCAGGTGTCTGCCTCGACCAGGCCAAACGTCTTGCCGCAGGTGGACACGTCCACACCACCTTCAATCAGGTGGAACACCTGAGAAGGCGAGCGCGCTGGCAGCGTGAGGGTCTGGCCGGGCTTGAGCATCAGCGCGTAGAAGCCCAGGATGTTCTCTGCGTCGGTGCCGGTTTCCGGGTTCACGTAGGTCACCTGCACGCAGTCCAGCGCGGGCTCGTTCTCGGCCATGTTGACCAGCGCGGCACGCGTGTCCACCCACGGGTAGCGCAGCATGGGGTAGCGCTTGTCGCTGCGGTTGAAGACCTGCGTGGGCGCCACGCCGGCGCGGGTCCAGGCGCGGTCTCCGCTGCCTTGCTTCACGGTCTGGCGTGTGCCGTTGATGTGGTAGCTGGCTTCCATGTAGTACACCAGCGGCAGGTCCAGCACGTCGAGCCACACCACGGGGTCGGTGCCGTCGTGGCCGTGTTCGTGCCACAGCCCGGTGGGCGTCAAGATCAAATCGCCGCGGCTCATGGGGCACTTTTCGCCGTCCACCGTGGTGTAGGCGCCTTCGCCTTCCACGATCATGCGCACCGCGTTGGGCGTGTGCTTGTGGCTGGGTGCCCATTCGCCGGGCAGCAGCAGCTGCATGCCCAGGTACATGGCGGGGCTGGCCTTCATGTTTTCCAGGCCGTGGCCGGGGTTGGCCAGCACCAGCACGCGGCGCTCGGCCTTTTCAATCGGCGTCAGCTCGCCGGCTTTCAGCAGCAGTGGCTTGATCGTGGCGTAGGGCCAGTGCACGGCCTGCGTGGCGCGCGTGGGTGTGCCCGGCGGCAGCACGGCGCGCAGGCTGGGCCACAGCGGCACCAGGTTCAGCGCTTTCAGGTCGTCGCGGTAGTCCTGTGGCAGGTCTTCGAGTCGTCCGAGTTCGTGGCTCATGGGATTCTCCAAAAATAGGGATTCAGGTGCTCAAACAGTTCTTGACGTTCCAGCCATACAGCCACTCAATCGCGTCGTAAAAACGCTCTTGCGTCCGGCCCTTCCACAAGCTGTTGCGCACCAGGCGCTCGACACCGGCCGCGTGGTAAAGCCTGCCCATTTCGCGGCCGCTCAGCACGATGCGTGCGGTGCGGGTCACGCGGCTCTTCTGGTACAGCGGCAGCGCTTTTTCCCAGTCGTTGTCATGCACGCGCAGGGCCTCACCCAGCGTCACCGCGTCTTCCATGGCCATGCAGGCGCCTTGCGCCATGTACTGCGTGGTGGGGTGGGCAGCGTCGCCCAAGATCGTGGCGCGGCCAAACACCCAGGTGTCGATCGGCTCGCGGTCGGCCGTGGCCCAGCGCTTCCAGGTCTTGGGCAGCTCAATCAACTGGCGGGCCTTGGGCGCAATGCCCTGGAAGTAGCTTTCCACTTCTTCCTTGCTGCCGTCCGTCACGCCCCAGGTCTCTTGCTGGCGGCTGTGGAAGGTCACGACCACGTTGTATTGCTCCCCGCCGCGCAGCGGGTAGTGCACCAGGTGGCACTTGGGGCCGGCCCACAGGCTGGCGGCGTTCCAGCGCAGGTCTTCGGGGAAGTCGGCCTTTTCCACCACCGCCCGGTACACCACATGGCCGGTCACGCGTGGCGCGTCGTTCACGTACTGCGCGCGCACCACCGACTTGCCGCCGTCAGCACCAATCAGCGCCTGACCCAACCAGCGCTTGCCGTTTTGGTCAATTGCCGTCACGGTCTTGTTGGCTTCGTCCTGCTCGATCTTGTGGATGTGCGTGTTGGTGAAAAACTCGACCTGGCCGGTTTCCACAGCGCCTTCCAGCAACGACTTGTGCACGTCCACGCGGTGGATGACCGCATAGGGGTTGCCAAAGCGCGCCCGAAAAGCCTCGCCGGTTTCAATCTTGCCCACCTGGACTTCGTCGATGGCGTCGTGCATGACCATGTAGTCGGTGTACACGGCACGGCCCCGCGCCTTGTCGCCCACGCCCAGCGCGTCAAACGCGTGGAAGGCGTTGGGGCCCAACTGGATGCCCGCACCGATTTCACCGATTTCAGGCGCTTGCTCAAACACCTGGACCTTGAAACCCTGGCGCACCAGGGCGAGGGCGGCGGCCAGGCCACCAATGCCACCACCGGCGACCAGGACGGGAAGTTCGGACTGCGGATTGCTCATGGGGTTCTCCGTTGTAAACAATGCACACATATCATCAGTATGCTTACGATAAGTGTAATGCTAACATGGGGCGCTGAAAAGTACGGGTTAACCCTGATCTCTGCCCACCATGAAAAAAGTCCAAACCGCCAGCATCGACATCGACCTGCAGCCCGGCCACGCCATTCGCCGGCTGCATCAAATTTCGGTCGGTGTGTTTCTACAAGAAGCGGGCGACCTGGGCATCACCCCCGTACAGTACGCCGCCCTGCAGACCGTTGGCAACCAGCCGGGCATTGACCAGCGCACCCTGGCCCGCAACATTGCGCTGGACGCATCCACCACCGGCGGCGTGGTCGACCGGCTCGAAGCCCGCGGCTGGCTGGAGCGCAAGACCTCCACCGAAGACCGCCGCGCACGCCAGCTCACGCTCACCCTCTCGGGCGAACAAGCCTTGCGCGATGCGGTGCCCGTGATGCTGCGGGCGCAAGAGCAAATATTGGCGCCGCTCACCGAAAGCCAGCGGGCCACTTTCATGGAGCTGTTGCAGGTGCTCGTCACCCAAAACAACGAGCTGAGCCGCGCACCGAGCGAAACCACCGGCAAGTGATCGCGTGCGGCGGCGGTCTGTGCCTGTGGCCGGGTGAAGGGGTCACGCCAGCCGGCCAGCGCGCGGCCACGCTGGGGTTGGGTTGGGGTCTTTAGAGAGCCTGAGCGAGCCGTTTTTTAAGGCTCGTCGATCCGGATGCCCATGCGTTCGGCGCGTTTGGCCCACAGCTGGCGAGCCAGTTGCTGCATGTCTTCCACCTTGTCGCCTTCATCCAGAATTTCGATGCCCAGGAGGGTCTCCACCACATCCTCCAGCGTCACCAGGCCCTTGGTTTCACCGTACTCGCCCACCACCACGGCGATGTGGTGGCGCAGTTCCAGCAAGGTTTCAAGCAGGCGCGTGAGCGGCGTCGTGTCCAGCACGGAAATGATCTCGCGCTTGAAACTTGATATCGGGGCGTCGCCCTTGCCCTGGTTGAGCGCCACCAGCAGGTCCTCCCGCAGCACAAAGCCGTCAATGGCGTCGATGTTGGCGCTGTAGATGGGCATGCGCGAAAACGGCATTTTCTCGGGCTGGTTCAAGGCCGCCTGAACCGTCAGGTCTTTTTGCAGCGCCGACACCACGATGCGCGGCGTCATGATGGCGCTGGCCTCTACCGACTTGAACAGAAAGAGGTTGCGAATGATCTTGGACTCACGCTCGTTGATGTGGCCCTGTTCCTGGCCAATACCGGCCATGGCGACGAATTCCTCACGGCTGAAATTGTTGTGGTTCTTGCCGCCAGAAATGAGCTTGGTGAGCTTTTCAGACACCAGGATCAGCGGATACATCGTCTTGATGAGCACGTTCACAAACAACGCCGTGGGCCCGGTGAGCTGGCGCCAATACACCGCCCCCAAGGTCTTGGGAACGATCTCGGACAGGAACAGAATCAAGAGCGTCATCACCACAGAAAACAAGCCAAACCAGGCGCTGCCAAACACCGCTGTGGCTTTGGAACCCGCACCAATGGCACCCACTGTGTGGGCGATGGTGTTCACCGTGAGGATGGCCGCCAGCGACTGGTCAATCTTTTCTTCCTTGAGCCGCCGAAGGAGCTCGGCCTTTTTGGGTTGCAGTTCCTTGAGGCCGGCAATGTAGGACGGCGTGATGCTGAGTAAGGTGGCTTCTGCAATGGAACACATGAACGAAAACACCAGGGCCAGCACAACGTACAGCAGCAGCAGGAAGGCATCACCGCCCATCGAGACATTGGCGATGGCATTCAGAGACTCGGGTAACACAGTGGAAGGATCCATGACAGGGGCAGTGGTGCAAAAAATGGAAATATCGGGAAGGGACTGGGCGGCTGGACTGGGAGGACCATTGCCCGCCTGAAAGCCCAACAGTTGCGGTCCGCAGCGGTAACTGCGGCGCAAGCGAGGAAGCTCTGGGTGTGTGTTTGCAAAGGCCCATGGGCATGGACCCAAACGCCGTCAGGTGAGGGCGGTGCCGCGAGGCGGTCTGAGCAGCGTCTCAAGCGCGAGGGAAGCGGGCTTTGCACAAGCTGTGCCCACGGACTCAGGTGGGGCCAGTGTCAGATCCACAAACCCCATAGGGAGAGACAGCACGTCGGGCAGTTCCGGCTGAATATCGGCGAGTCCGTGCACCTGCGCGCCGTTAAAGAGCCCCACGCCTTGCTGGCTGTGCGTTAACTCAACCAAGGCTTGGACAGGCTGGTGTGCAGCGCGGTCAGGTGCAGCAGTCGGATGGCCTGCTGCCGCGAACGTCAAAAAGGCCATGCCCACCAAAAAGAGGAGAGCCAATAGCGTAGAGGTCCGGCGGAGCATGCCCGCATTGTAGGGCTGACGCACTGGAGCCATGGAGCGCAGCGACCCAGCTGCGGCGGTGGTGTCGGAAGCTGTAACCCCGTGGTAACTGGTTTCACAGATAATTGAAACCAAATTACAAACCCCGTTCCCATCCTTTCAGGAGACAGCTTCCATGCCGCAACGCGCCACCAAAATCGTCGCCACCCTGGGACCCGCTTCGAGCGACCCCGCTTTGCTGGAGGCCATGATCCGCGCCGGGGTGAATGTGGTGCGGCTCAATTTCTCGCACGGCAAGGCGCAAGACCACATTGACCGCGCCACGATGGTGCGCGAAGCCGCGCACCGCGCAGGGCGCGAGGTCGGCATCATGGCCGACTTGCAGGGCCCCAAGATCCGGGTGGGCAAGTTTGCTGAAGGCAAGGTGATGCTGGAGCCCGGCCAGCCGTTTGTGCTGGACGCTTCGCGCACCGAGCTGGGCGACATCCACGGTGTGGGCCTGGACTACAAAGAGCTGCCACGCGACGTGAAGGCGGGCGACACCCTGTTGCTCAACGACGGCCTGATCGTGATGACCGTGGACAAGGTGGTGGGCCCGGCGGTGCACACCACCGTGAAGCTGGGCGGTGAGCTGTCCAACAACAAGGGCATCAACAAGCAGGGCGGCGGCCTGACGGCGCCCGCGCTGACCGCCAAGGACATGGACGACATCAAGACCGCCATGAGCCTCAAGGCCGACTACGTGGCGGTGAGTTTCCCAAAGAACGCGACCGACATGGAGCTGGCCCGCCAGCTGTGCAACGTGGCGGGTGAGGCCATGGGCCACAAGCCCGCGCTGATCGCCAAGATCGAACGCGCGGAAGCCATTCCCGAGCTGGCCAACATCTTGAAGGTGTCCGACGGCATCATGGTCGCCCGTGGCGACCTGGCCGTGGAAGTGGGCAACGCCGCGGTGCCGGGCCTGCAAAAGCACATGATCAAGATGGCGCGCGAGATGGACAAGGTGGTCATCACTGCCACGCAGATGATGGAGTCCATGATCGTCAACCCGGTGCCTACCCGCGCCGAGGTGAGTGACGTGGCCAACGCCGTGCTCGACGGCACCGACGCCGTGATGCTGAGCGCCGAAACGGCGGCCGGCAAGTACCCGCTGGAAACGGTCAAGGAAATGGCCAACATCTGCCAGGAAGCCGAGAAGGCCGAATACGCCGAACTCAGCGCCGACTTCAAAGGCAAGACCTTCAAGCGCATCGACCAGTCCATTGCCATGGGCGCGCTCTTTACGGCCCACCACCTGGGCGCCAAGGCCATCGTGGCGCTGACCGAGTCGGGCTCCACCGCGCTGTGGATGAGCCGGCACAACGTGCGCATGCCGATCTACGCCGTCACGTCGAGCCTGACGGCCCAGCGCAAGATGACGCTGTACCGCAACGTGCGCCCGCTGCTCATGGACACCAGCGCCGACCGCGACACCGCCCTGGCCGACGCCGAAGCCCACTTGAAAACCCGCGGCATTGTGCACACCGGCGACGTGTACGCCATCACCGTGGGCGAACCCATGGGCTCACCGGGTGGCACCAACACCTTGAAAATCTGCCGCGCTTCTTGAGCGGTTGCGCGCCGGCTGGCGGTGCGTCCCACCCGAGGTTGGGCGCTTTCGTTCAGCGGGGTTTTTGAGCGTTGGGCTCGGCCAGGAAGCGCCGAGCCAGGCCCAGCCGCTCGCTCAGAGTGAGCGCCAGCCAGCCGCTGACGGCGCCCAGCAGCAAACCCGTGCCCATGTCTGACGGAAAATGCAGGCCCAGGTAGACCCGGCTCCAGGCAATGCACACCGCCACCGGCACAGCCACGGCCACCCAAGCCCAGCGCCACCGGGGCGCCGCAAACCAGCACAGCCCGCCGGCCCAGGCGGCGGCCATGGTGGCGTGCATGCTGGGAAAACCAGCGCTGGCCGAATGCGGCATACCCTGGAAGCCCAGGCCCATCACAAACGGCCGCACCGACGGAATGGTTTCGCGCATGCCCCGCGCGGCCAGCCAGGCCAGCGCCATGGCCAGCAACACGCCGCACACCTGCCAGCGAGCGCGCCGCCCCCAAAAAGCCAGCGGCAGCAAAGCCAGCAGGGCCACGGTCGACAGGTGCTGGCTGGCCATGCGCGCCGCTGCCAGCAGCCAGGCCGGCGAGCTGGCCGAGGCGTTGAGCAACAGAAACAGTTCAATATCCAGAGGGTTCATGCGGTTGCGCCAGCGCAGGGGCGGCTCGTTGGGTGGTGGGTGGGCGGGAGCGGTGTGGATCTGGGCGAATTTTGCATGGCCGCGGCGGCTGTCATCCGGACGCAAGCACCCGGGCGCTAAAATTCGAACGAGTTACAACCCGGTTACCAACTGCTTTTAGGGGATTTCATGGCTCTCGTTTCCATGCGCGAACTGCTCGACCACGCTGCGGCCAACGGCTACGGCATTCCGGCGTTCAACGTCAACAACCTTGAACAGGTGCAGGCCGTCATGGCGGCGGCCGACGAGGTGGGTGCACCGGTCATCTTGCAGGCCAGCGCCGGCGCCCGCAAATACGCCGGCGAGCCTTTCATCAAGCACCTGATCCAGGCCGCTGCCGAGATGTATCCGCACATTCCGCTGGTGATGCACCAGGACCACGGCACCAGCGTCAAGATCTGCCAGGGCGCGATCGACCTGGGCTTTGGCTCGGTCATGATGGACGGCTCGCTGATGGAAGACGGCAAGACCCCCGCCAGCTTTGACTACAACGTGGACGTGACCCGCAAAGTGGTCGACATGGCGCACCAATACGGTGTGACCGTGGAAGGCGAACTGGGCTGCCTGGGCAACCTGGAAACCGGTGAGGCCGGTGAAGAAGACGGCATTGGCGCCGAGGGCAAGCTCGACCACAGCCAGATGCTGACCGACCCCGAAGAAGCCGCCACGTTTGTGAAGGCCACCCAGCTCGACGCGCTGGCCATCGCCATCGGCACCAGCCACGGCGCCTACAAGTTCAGCCGCAAGCCCACGGGCGACATTCTGGCCATCAGCCGCGTGAAAGAAATCCACGCCCGCATCCCCAACACCCACCTGGTGATGCACGGCTCTTCCAGCGTGCCGCAAGACCTCCTGGACATCATCAACCAGTACGGCGGCAAGATGAAGCAGACCTACGGCGTGCCGGTGGAAGAGATCCAGGAAGCCATCAAGCACGGCGTGCGCAAGATCAACATCGACACCGACATCCGCATGGCCATGACCGGCGCGGTACGCAAGTTTCTGGCGGAAAACCCGGAAAAATTTGACGCCCGCGAATGGCTCAAGCCGGCCCGCGAAGCCGCCAAAGCGGTGTGCAAGGCGCGTTACCTCGAGTTTGGCTGCGAAGGCCAGGGCGCCAAGATCAAGGGCGACAACCTGAGCGTGATGGCCGCCCGCTACGCCAAGGGCGAGCTGGCGCAGTTGGTGAAATAAGACGCCAGCCTTGGGCGCCGAGCCTTGAAATTCGGTGCCCGCGCTTCTTGCGATAATCCGTAGGAATGGTTCAAAGCCCGTTGACTGTTCAGCGGGCTTTTTTCTTGGCGCTGTATCGCGGCGCTGTTCCTTGGCGTTTTTTTCCTGGCGCTTTCCACCGCGCATCGAACATGACCTCTGCCCTGCACACCTCCGCTCTCACGTCTTTGCCCCTGCTCGCGCGCGGCAAGGTGCGCGACAACTACGCCGTGGGCGACGACCGCATCTTGATGGTGGCTTCGGACCGCATCAGCGCGTTTGACGTGATCATGGGCGAGCCCATTCCCGGCAAAGGCCAGCTGCTCACACAGCTCAGCCTGTTCTGGTTTGACCAGCTCGGCCCCAAGGGCCTGGACATCTGCCCGATCCACCTCACCGGCGACGCGCCTGAGAGCGTGGTGTCCGCCGAGGAAGTGGCGCAGGTCACGGGCCGTTCCATGCTGGTGCAGCGCTTGAAGCCGATTCCGGTGGAAGCGGTGGTGCGTGGCTACCTGGCCGGCAGCGGCTGGAAGGAATACCAGGACAACCAGGCCGTGTGTGGCGTGAAGCTGCCCGCAGGCCTGCAAAACGCGTCCAAGCTGCCCGAGCCCATTTACACCCCGGCGGCCAAGGCCGAGATGGGCGAGCACGACGAAAACATCACCTTCGAGCAAACCGTGGTCATGATCGGCCCCGAGCTGGCCGCGCAGATCCGCGACATCTCCATTGCCCTGTACAAGGCGGCGGCTGAAATTGCGTTGAAGAAAGGCATCATCATCGCCGACACCAAGTTTGAATTTGGCCTGGACAAGGCCGGCAAGCTGGTGCTGATGGACGAGGTGCTGACGCCCGACAGCTCGCGCTACTGGCCGCTGGAGAGCTACGTGGTGGGGCAAAACCCGCCCAGCTACGACAAGCAATTTTTGCGCGACTGGCTGGAGACCGCCAAGGTCAGCGGCAAGCCGTGGGACAAAACGCCGCCCGCGCCCCGACTGCCCAAGGAGGTGATTGAGAAGACCTCGGCCAAATACCAGGAAGCGCTGGCGCGCATGCTGGGCTGAGCGGCTGAGCGGCTGAGCGGCTGAGGGCGCTCAGCGCTCCACCGAAAACCCCGGCGCCAGCGCCTCCCGCAGGTGCGCCACAAACGCCGTCACGGCGCGCGGCACATGGGCCGAATACGGGCGTATCGCGTAAAGCTGTTCGGCAAACGCCCCCACCGGTTTCCAGCCAGGCAATACCTGCACCAGCTTGCCCGCCAGCAGGCTGGCCTGGGCCGTGAAGTCGGGCAGCAGCGCGATGCCCAGCCCGCCCAGCGCCGCGTCGCGCAGGGCTTCGCTGTTGTTGGCGGCCAGCGAGCCCGACACCTGCACCGTCACCCGCTCAGTGCCCACCGATGTGTTCAACGGCTCCAGCGTCCAGGCGGGTGTGTCGTGCGAGCGCGGGTAGTGCAGGCAGTTGTGTGGCGCCAGGTCGGCGGGCGCCTGTGGCGTGCCGTGGCGGCGCAGGTAGGCACGGCTGGCCACCAGCACCGAGCGGGTGGCGCACAGCGTCCAGGCCACATGCGTGTCGGGCGGGTTGGCGGTGTGGCGAATCGCCAGGTCAAAGCCCTCCGTGGCCAACGAAGACAGCCGGTCCGCCATGTCCAGTTCCAGCCGCACTTCGGGGTATTGGCGCAAAAATTCGGGCAAGCGCGGCACCAGTTGCTGGCGGGCAAACGCCACCGGCGCGGTGACGCGCAGCAAGCCGCGCGGCGCGCCCGCCGCGTCGCGTACCTGGGCAAAACACTGCGCAATGTGTTCAAACGAAGCCCGCGTGTCGTCCACCAGCCGCTGGCCCGCTTCGGTCAGGCGCACGCTGCGGGTGGTGCGCTGCACCAGCGCCACGCCCGCAATGCGCTCCAGCTCGGCCATGCGCTGGCTCACCGCCGCTTTGCTCACGCCCAGGCGCGCGGCGGCTGCCGTGTAGCTGCCCTGCTGAGCCAACACATTGAGCCAATGAAAGTGGCCCCAAAGCTCCTGGTTCCGGTCGTGTATTTTTTGCTCGTTCATGGGTCTATTGTTCATGAAATTGAACAATCAATTCAGCGTTTTGGCCTTGTCCTGTGGGGCCGCAGTTTCTAAACTGCGCACACATTCCGCAATTCAACCCCACGAGACACCCCATGACCACTTCCATTGCCCATTACATCGGTGGCGCTGCAGCCGCTGGCTCGTCCACCCGTGCGCAAGACGTGTTCAACCCCGCCACGGGCGCCGTGACCGGCCGCGTGGCGCTGGCCAACACCGCTGACGTGGCCGCCGCCGTGGCCGCCGCCCAGGCCGCCTTCCCCGCCTGGTCTGACACCCCGCCCATCCGCCGTGCCCGCGTCATGTTCAAGTTTCTGGAGCTCGTGAACCAGCACAAAGACGAACTGGCCCACCTGATCACCGCCGAACACGGCAAGGTGTTCACCGACGCGCAGGGCGAAGTGGCCCGCGGCATCGACATCATCGAATTCTCTTGCGGTATTCCGCAGCTGCTCAAGGGCGACTTCACCGACCAGGTGTCCACCGGCATGGACAACTGGACGCTGCGCCAGCCGCTGGGCGTGGTGGCCGGCATCACGCCGTTCAACTTCCCCGTCATGGTGCCCATGTGGATGTTCCCGGTGGCCATTGCCGCCGGCAACACCTTCATCTTGAAGCCCAGCCCCACCGATCCGAGCGCCAGCCTGTTCATGGCCGATCTGCTGAAGCAAGCCGGCCTGCCCGACGGTGTGTTCAACGTGGTGCAGGGCGACAAAGAAGCCGTGGACGCGCTGCTGGTGCACCCCGACGTGAAGGCCATCAGCTTCGTGGGCTCCACGCCCATTGCGAATTACATCTACGAGACCGGCGCCCACCACGGCAAGCGCGTGCAAGCCCTGGGCGGCGCCAAAAACCACATGGTGGTGATGCCCGACGCCGACCTGGACCAGGCGGTGGACGCATTGATTGGCGCCGCCTACGGCTCGGCCGGTGAGCGCTGCATGGCCATCAGCGTGGCGGTGCTGGTGGGCGACGTGGCCGACAAGATCATGCCCAAGCTGATCGAGCGCACGAAAGCGCTGAAAGTGCTCAACGGCACCAACCTGGCCGCCGAAATGGGCCCCATCGTCACCGCTGCCGCGCACCAGCGCATCACGGGCTACATCGAAGCGGGCCAAAAAGAGGGCGCGCAGATGCTGGTGGACGGCCGCCGCTTTGACGCCAAGCAAACCGGTGAAGGCTGCGAGGGCGGCTTCTGGATGGGCGGCACGCTGTTTGACCACGTGACGACCGACATGAAAATCTACAAAGAAGAGATCTTCGGCCCGGTGCTCAGCTGCGTGCGCGTGCCCGACTTTGCGCAGGCCGTGCAGATCATCAACGACCACGAGTTTGGCAACGGCGTGAGCTGCTTCACCCGCGACGGCAACGTGGCCCGCGAGTTTGCGCGCCGCATTCAGGTGGGCATGGTCGGCATCAACGTGCCGATCCCCGTGCCCATGGCCTGGCACGGTTTTGGTGGCTGGAAGAAAAGCCTGTTCGGCGACATGCACGCCTATGGCGAAGAGGGCGTGCGCTTCTACACCAAGCAAAAATCCATCATGCAGCGCTGGCCGGAGAGCATTGCCAAGGGCGCCGAGTTTGTGATGCCTACCGCCAAGTAATCAATCGCTTTTGTCGGTTTGGATGGCCTCGTTGCGTTTTGGCGTGGCGAGGCCTTTTCTTTGGCTGCTTCTGTGGCGGGTCTGTGCTGTGGAGGTATTGGCGTGTCCACGAAAGTAAACGTGCATGCCGAGCTGCTGCGTCAGGACATAGTGTTCTGCTTGAAGATCTCGTTTCGACCCTGAGCTGCCGGTTGCAACTCCGGAGCGATGGACCGAGTTTCAAGCGCCGCATTCGATCAGCTACATCGGACTTCAAATAGCGCAACTTTGTGAAAGAGGGAAACCAGACTACCAGCAGCGCCTCTTGGCGCCTCACCACATTACTGCCTTGCGGTACAGATACGTGGATCGTGTTGGATCCTGCACATATTAGAAAAGTCTCAAGTCAGGATGCTGAACGCCGATAAACAGAACATAAATCAGACACCCTCAACAAGTATCAGAGCTTCAAGATGAGAAACAGGGCATCAAACTATGTGAACTTGGCAAGTGCCGCCTTTGTGGGGCTCGCTTCGTTGCTACTTTTCCCGACAATGGCTCAGGGGAAGTCGGCCTCCATAGCGTTTAGTAGCGATAATGCCTGGGGTTGGGCCGTAGGAAAATCGCAGGCTGAGGCCAATGCGTCAGCTTTGGAACAATGTGCCAAAGGCACCAAAACGAACGACTGTAAGGTCAGCCTTCAAAAAGGGATTGCCCTAGGGAAACTCTGCAAAACCACCCCAGCGGCATGGCAGATGTAAGCCCAGCGCGGCACACTCGGGCACCATGAAACAAAGCAGCTTTGACTTGAACCTGAGCACGCGCAAGACCCGCAAGCAGGTGTTTTTGCAGCAGATGGAAACCGTGGTTCCATGGGCTGCCCTGGTCGAGCTGATAGCCCCGTATTACAGCGAAGGGCGCAATGGTCGCCCACCCTTTGCGCTGGAGACGATGCTGCGAGTGCACTTCATGCAGCAGTGGTTCAGTCTGTCAGACCCGGCCATGGAGGAAGCCTTCTTCGACACACCGCTTTACCGCGAATTCGCTCAGCTCGATACCTTTGGCCGACTGCCCGACGAGAGCACCATTCTTCGGTTCCGCCACAGGCTGGAGAAACACAAGCTGGCCGATCAGATCCTGGCCACCGTCAACGAACTGCTGCAGCAGCGCGGCTTGCTGCTCAAGGCCGGCACCGCTGTAGATGCCACCCTCATCGCCGCGCCCAGCTCCACCAAGAACAAAGACAAAGCGCGAGACCCCGAGATGCACTCGAGTCAAAAGGGCAACGAGTGGCACTTTGGCATGAAAGCCCACATAGGCGTGGATGCCGAATCGGGCTTGGTGCACACCGTGCGAGGCACCTCGGGCAACGTAGCCGATGTCACCGAGGGCAACAGCCTGCTGCATGGTCAAGAGACGGACGTGTTCGGTGACGCGGGCTACCAAGGCGCAGACAAGCGCCCCGATGCAAAAGCCAGCCACAAATGGCATGTGGCCATGCGCCCAGGCAAGCGCAAGAAGCTGGACAAAGACAGCAACCCGAGGGATGCGCTGATCGACAAAGTCGAGAAGATCAAGGCCGGGATTCGCGCCAAGGTGGAGCACCCGTTTCGGGTGATCAAGCGCCAGTTCGGCTTCACGAAGGTGCGATATCGGGGTCTGAAGAAGAACACCTTGCAGATCAAGACGCTGTTTGCGTTGTCCAACTTGTGGATGGCCCGTCACAAACTGATCGGAGCACAGGCGTGAGTGCGACCGAAACCGGGTCAGTGGCCCTCAGGCGGCCCCAAATGGGGCAAACCGGATACGAATTCCAACCCAAACTGGGCCGGATCGCGCGAAAGCTCATCGGACGAAACTCCGTCAGGCACGTAACACGCTGGCTGGTGGGTTTTTCAGAGCATCCCTAGCTGAAAGTGGCGAAAGGGAGACATACGGATGGAGCGCGGTTAGCCTTTCTGAGGCTAAGAAGGCTGCCCTCAAATCCTGTGGCAATGCTGGCTGCAAAGTTACTCGAACCTTTGTTTCGCCGGGTTTTTTTTTCGATCGCCAAATCTAACACTAGCGACACTGGAACTTTATTTCTGGCCCATGGGTACGCGAACAGCGACCTTGCTGACACTGATGCAAAGGCAGGCTGCGAGAAGAATTCGGGCGTGGCATGCAGTATTGCCATTTCTTCTGCGATTCCCGGCGTGATAGAGGTTCCTAAGATTGCTCCCGCACCCGCCGTTAGCAAGAGCTGTCGGCCCAACAAACCACAAGTAAGGTGTACTTCGCAGTGCTTGAACGGCAATTGTGAGGTGACATATGAAAATGGTTGTAAGTTGCGAGTTCAGGTTCCTGCGAAATTCGATCTGTTCAGCAACCAATGGACATTTCCAGCTCCAAGCTGTTGATCGTCCACGCGCAAAAAATCTGCGTGCGCCAACAAGTTTCAAGATCCTCAAGCGGCAGTACTCCGCCAAGTTAATTTCGACCGCTTTTGACGGAAACGGGCCGCTCGAAGTCGAAGGACCGCAGCCAGACGCGCCAGTCCAGCGAGCGAAGGGTTTCCGTATCCCGCACCGCAACGAGCGCCTATCTACCGCCGCTGCCATTCAGAAAACTCCAGCGGCCGAATCCCAAACCGCACCGCATTGCCCTCGTGCAGAGATGCAAATTCGGCCAGCACCAGCGTGGTGAAATGCGCGTGCTCGTCCGGCGGCACTGTGGCGGGAATCTTGCTCTTCACAGCCTCTTCGGTGGCGGCTTCGCCTTGGCGCACGATGACGGCGACCACCTCGGCCAGCGCCTGCCGGTGGCGCAGCCGGAAGATGTCCGGGGGCACCAGGGTCTGCTGGATCGCCACGTATTGCTGGCACGAGCGCTCGTAGGCCCACACGAATACGTCGCGCAACAGCTCCACGCGGTTCAGTTCGTACACGCCGAGCATGGCGTTCACATAGGCCTGTTGCGGCACGTCGATGAAGGACAGCGGGCAAAGGTTGTGTCGAATGAACGGGATGTTGGCGGCCAGCCGCGAGACGCGTTTGTTCACGTCCTCGAACGGCTGCAGATAGGGCAGGTGCACCATCAGAAAGAAGGCCTGCTCGAACGGGTCGGCGATCTCGGCCGCCATCTGCACCACGATGCCCAGCAGCTCTTCCAGCCGCTGGGGCAGCGCCAGGGGCAGGTAGACGCTGCCGCCGATTTCCACGGCGCGGCGGCGCACGCGGCCCACGGCGGTGGGGTCGGCCATCAGGCCGTCTGACAAGAAAGCGTGCAGCGCGATCAGGGTGTCGGTCTGCACGCGGGCGTTGTCGGGGCTGAGCACCAGGTATTCGATGGCCTGCTTGTGATTCAGGATCATCTGCGTTTCCAGCGCGTCCTTGCCTTCGGCGGCCTGACCAAACGCGATCAGCCGCTCGGTGTCCAGACGGCTGTAGGTGTTGCCCTCCAGCTGCGACGAGGCCCACGACAGGTCAATCAGCAGGCGGTTGAGGATGTCTCTGGCGAAGGTGCCGGCCGGCGTCTGCGCGGCGGGCGAGCGACCCATGGCGTGCAGTTGCTCGCGCAAGGCGGGTGGCAGATAGGCCGTGTGGTTGGGGTGGTATTGCTCCAGGAACGACTGCCGGTAGCCCGCCGGGCAACGCAGGTGGCGCGGCTGGGTGACGTGGGCGCGGATCTCGGCCCCGGCTGCGGAAAGGGGCAGGTCGTCGGGCTTTGGGGCGGTGCGCCAGGCCGCCTCGGGCTCTTCCGCGCGAACAGTCGATGTCCGGCGGCGGTAGCGCGCGGTGCGGCGATCCCCCAGCATTTCGATGCGTTGCTGTTCCACCAGCAAGGCCAGGCGCCGCTGCAGGGTGCGGCGGTGGATCGGAGTGCCCAACTGCAGCTCAATGGCTTCAATGCCTACGCTGTCGGTTGCGCTGCCGATGAGTTCGACCAACTTGTCCAGCTCCTGGCTGGGGGTGACGCGTGGCATGGGGTGGGCTTCGATGAGGTTGCTGGTGCATTGCGACAAAAAAATGTCGCAAACCATTTTATGCGACATATAAAAGTCGTAAAGACTATTTTTGCGCCGGTATGGCCCCAAGCTCATCGGTCGAAAAGATGGGCTGCGTGCGGTGACGCTGTGGTTACCACCGGGTTACTGGGTACAGTGCAGCCAACCAAAACCAGGAGACGCACCCATGTACACCGCCAACCCCACCCGCTACGAGCGCATGCCCTACCGCACCGTCGGCAAGAGCGGCCTGAAGCTGCCCAGCATTACCCTGGGCCTGTGGCACAACTTTGGCGACGCCACGCCCATGGAAACGCAGCGGGCCATGTTGCGCACCGCGTTTGACGCGGGTATCACCCACTTTGACCTGGCCAACAACTACGGCCCGCCGGCCGGCAGCGCCGAAACCAATTTTGGTGAGCACCTGCGCCGCGACTTTCGACCCTACCGGGACGAACTCATCATCTCCAGCAAGGCGGGCTGGGACATGTGGCCCGGGCCGTATGGCCAGGGTGGCGGCTCGCGCAAATACGTGCTGGCCAGCCTGGACCAGAGCTTGAAGCGCATGGGGCTGGACTACGTGGACATCTTCTATTCCCACCGCTTCGACGCCGACACCCCGCTGGAAGAAACCATGGGCGCGCTGGCCACGGCGGTGCAGCAGGGCAAGGCGCTGTACGTGGGCATTTCCAGCTACTCGGCCGGCAAAACGCGTGAAGCCGCCGCCATTTTGCGCAGCATGGGCGTGCCGCTGCTGATCCACCAGCCGTCGTACAGCCTGGTGAACCGCTGGGTGGAAGAAGATTTGCTGGACACCTTGCAGGCCGAAGGCATGGGCTGCATCGCCTTCAGCCCGCTGGCTCAGGGGCTGCTGACCAGCAAGTACCTGAACGGTGTGCCTGAGGACGCGCGCATCAACCGCCCGGGCGGCGGCTCGTTCACCGCGGCCCACCTGAGCGAGCAAAACCTGGCGCATGTGCGCGCACTGAACGGCATTGCCCTGGCGCGCGGCCAAAGCCTGGCCCAGATGGCTGTGGCCTGGGTGCTGCGCCAGCCGGGCATGAGCTCGGCGCTGATAGGTGCCAGCAAGCCCGAGCAGATCACCGAGCTGGTGGGTGCGCTCGACAACTTGAATTTCAGCGCCGACGAGCTGGCCGCCATTGACCAGCATGCGGTGGACGGCGGCATCAACCTCTGGAAGAAGCCTTCGACCGACCAGCGGATCTGAAAACCCCCTCCGCAAAGACCGGCGCTTCTTCTTTTGTGTACATGATAGTAATATACAAAAATGATCGATCTGGAAAGTCTGTCGGGATTCAATTGGGACGAAGGAAACGCCCGAAAGAATGAGAAGCACGGGGTGTCTATGGCCGAGGCGGAGCAGGTTTTTTTCAACCAGCCGCTGCTGTTGCTGGAAGACGGCGCCCACAGCCAGTCGGAGCCCCGGTTTCATGCCCTGGGCAAGACAGACGCCGGACGGACATTGCACATCACCTTCACCTTGCGGCAATCCGGGGCCTTGATCCGGGTGATTTCCGCGCGCGACATGCACCGAAAGGAGCGAGCCATTTATGAAAACGCCACGTAAGCCCATCCCCAAGTTTGCGAACGAGGCGCAGGAACGTGCGTACTGGGAATCGCATGACTCTACCGAGCACCTGGACTGGTCCCAAGCCCGCAAGGCGAGCCTGCCGAACCTCAAGCCGACCACTAAGACCATTTCGCTGCGCCTGCCCCAGCATTTGCTGGACTCGATCAAGGTGGCGGCGAATGCGCGGGACGTGCCGTATCAGTCGCTGATCAAGGTGTGGCTGCAGGAAAAGCTGCAGAGCCACTGACCACCAGAACATCGCGCTCGGTCGGCATGTGATGGGTCTCTGATCAGCTCAGCACCACGCTCGACAACCGCCGGCGGTAGGTGGCCACCGTGGGGTCTTCGGGGGGCACCTGGCCTTCGGCCACCTTGGGCTTGGGCGGCTCGATGATGTCCAGGATGGCGATGAAGGTCTTGCGGGCAAGGTCTTCGTTCCAGCTCTTGTCGCGCATCAAAATCTCCAGCAGCTCGTCCATGGCGGGCACAAACTGGCTGTGGGCCATCAGCAGTTGGGCCAGTGCAAAGCGGCTGGCAAAGTCGCGCTTGTTGGTGGCAATTTTGGCCTGCAGGTCGGCGGCGTAGGCCTCGGGGTCCACCACCATGTCTTGCGCGTCGCGCGCTTTCATCCAGCGGTTGAGCGAGTCAAGCCGGCGCACCGCCATGGACTTGGCGATCACCGGCGCAAACGCCACCTTGGCCTCATCGTCGCGCTCCAGTTCCAGCAGCAGTTTCACCAGGTCAAAGCGTGCGTCGTCGTTTTCGGGGTCGGTTTGCACGGCGTGCTGCAGCTTGGCCAGCGCGCCTTCCACGTCGCCCGCCGCCAGCGCTTGCAGCGCATCGGCTTCTTCTTCAGCCGCTTCCAGCACCTCGGCCGCGGGCAGGTGCTTGTCCAGAAATTCTTTGATCTGGCCTTCGGGCAGCGCGCCCATGAAGCCGTCCACGGGCTGGCCGTTCATCATCAGCACGCAGGTGGGGATACTCTTGATGCCAAAGGCGCCGGCCAGTTGCTGTTCTTGTTCGGTGTCGATCTTCACCAGCTTGAAGCGGCCCGCGTAGGCGGCTTCAATTTTTTCCAGCAAAGGGCCAATGACCTTGCAGGGTCCGCACCAGGGCGCCCAAAAATCCACCAGCACGGGGGTGTGTTGCGAAGCCTCGATGACTTCGGTTTCAAAATTGGCAATAGTGACGTCGATCATGGCGGTGCTCTGGAATGGGGGCGCCACAGCCGCCTGAGGCGGTGCGAGGGCGCGAAACGTAAAATCGACACTTTACCGGAGACGGGCCGCTTTCCAGGCCGGTCTTCATGCTCCCGGCCATGGATTGGCTGGGCAAAAGGCACTCACATGAACCCCATCCAAGTGGGCGTGGTCATGGGCTCCAGCAGCGACTGGGACACCATGCAGCACGCCGTGCAGATTCTCAAAGACTTCGGCATCACGCACGAGGCCCGCGTGGTGTCGGCTCACCGCATGCCCGACGACATGTTTGCCTACGCGGAAGCCGCTGTGGGCCGCGGGCTCAAGGCCATCATTGCGGGCGCGGGCGGTGCCGCCCATTTGCCGGGCATGATCGCGGCCAAAACCGTGGTGCCGGTGCTGGGTGTGCCGGTGGCCAGCAAGCACCTGAGCGGGGTGGATTCGCTGCACAGCATTGTGCAAATGCCCAAGGGTGTGCCGGTGGCCACCTTTGCCATTGGCCAGGCGGGTGCGGCCAACGCGGCGCTGTTTGCGGTGGCCTTGCTGGCCAGCGAAAACCCGGCCCTGCGCGACCAGCTGGAAGCCTTTCGCGCCGCGCAGACCGAAGCCGCACGCGGCATGACGCTGCCGGCATGACCCACCCCCGCCGCGCTTTGCGCGACCCCCACCAGGGGGCAACATCTGCTGGCTGGCAAAGCCAGTTACATGATGTTCTGGGCGGTGATCATTTCGTTCGTTTCGTTTCCTGATTTTTGGACCCCAACACCCATGAGCTTCAAGCCCCTTCTTCCCGGCAGCACCTCGGCCAGTGGCCAGCAAATCACGCTGGGCGTCATGGGCGGCGGGCAGCTGGGCCGCATGTTTGTGCAGGCGGCCCAGGCCATGGGTTATTTCACGGCGGTGCTCGACCCCGACCCAGCCAGCCCGGCTGGGCTGATCAGCCACTTTCACATTCAAACCCCTTACGATGATGAGCAGGGTCTGGCGCAGCTGATGCAGCGCTGCGAAGCCATCACCACCGAATTTGAAAACGTGCCGGCGCCCGCGCTGGTCACGCTCGGCGCACACCGGCCGGTGGCCCCGTCGGCCGCCTGCGTGGCGGTGGCGCAAGACCGCATCAAGGAGAAATCGCACTTTGTGCAATGCGCGCCCATCAGCGGCGTGTACCCCGCGCCTTACGCAGCCATCACCAGCGCCGAGCTGCTGGCCGCCGTGCCGGCCGATTTGTTGCCCGGCATTTTGAAAACCGCCCGCATGGGCTACGACGGCAAAGGCCAGGTGCGCGTGGGCACTCCCGAAGAGCTTGCCGCTGCCTGGGCGCAGCTGGGCAGCGTGCCCTGCGTGCTTGAAAAGCTCATGCCGCTGCAGGCCGAGTGTTCGGTGATCGTGGCGCGCGGCTCTGACGGGCAGAGCGTGAGCTTCCCGGTGCAGGCCAACACCCACCGCGACGGCATTTTGGCGCTCACCGCTGTGTACGAGGGCGCCGTGCCCGCTGCGCTGGCCGAGCGGGCGCGCGCCAGCACCGTGGCCATTGCCAACCACCTGAACTACGTGGGCGTGCTGTGCGTTGAATACTTCTTGGTGGACGACGGCCAGGGCGGGCTCGACCTGATCGTCAACGAAATGGCACCGCGCCCGCACAACAGCGGGCACTACACGCAAAACGCCTGCGACCTGTCGCAGTTTGAAGCCCAGGTGCGGGCCCTGGCCGGCCTGCCGCTGCCCACGCCGCGCCAGCACAGCCCGGCCATCATGGTCAACCTGCTGGGCAACCTGTGGTTTGATGCCAATGGCGTGCGCGCCAAGCCCAGCGAACAACCCGTGTCGCCGCCATGGGCGCAGGTGCTGGCTTTGCCCGGCACCCACCTGCACCTGTACGGCAAGCTCAGCGCCCGCCCAGGCCGCAAGATGGGCCACCTGAACATCACCGCGCCCACTGTGGAACAGGTGCGCGAAACCGCGGCGAAAGTGCTGGTGCTGCTGGGCCTGCCCGCGCTTGACGGGGTTTGAGCGTCTGTTACCCATGCCTCTGCTGCTGAGCGCCACCGACCCCGCCGCCATTGAGGCCGCTGCGCAGCGGCTGGCCGCGGGCTCGCTGGTGGGCATGCCCACCGAAACGGTGTACGGCCTGGCGGCCGACGCCGACAACGCCAGCGCGGTGCACCGCATTTTTGAAGCCAAAGGCCGCCCCAGCGACCACCCGCTCATCGTGCACCTGGCGCCCGGTGACGGTGCGCAAGGCTGGCGCGCCGGGGTAGACCACTACGCCCGCGAAGTGCCCGCCTTTGCCCAGGCGCTCATGCAGGCCTTTTGGCCGGGCCCGCTCACGCTGATCTTGCCGCGCCGCGAAGGCGTAGCCGCTGTGTCAGCCGGCGGGCAAGACTCGGTGGGCCTGCGCTGCCCGTCGCACCCGGTGGCGCAGGCGCTGTTGGCGGCCGCCCGGGCACACGGCGTGTATGGCGTGGCCGCACCCAGCGCCAACCGCTTCGGCCGCGTCAGCCCCACCACCGCCGCGCATGTGGCCGAAGAGTTCAAGCAGTTGCCTGACGACGCGCTGTTGATTTTGGACGGCGGTGCTTGCCCGGTGGGCATTGAGTCCACCATCGTGGATTGCACCCGCGGCCACCCGGTGTTGCTGCGGCCCGGCATGGTCACCACCGCGCAGCTGGAAGCCGCCTGCGGCCAGCCGCTGCGCGGGCGGGACGAAGCGGCCCCGCGCGCCTCTGGCACGCTCGAATCGCATTACGCACCCAACGCCAAAGTGCGGCTCATGGCCGCCCAGCCCCTGCAGTCGGCGCTGGATCTGCTGGGCCCCGATGCCCGCCACATCGCGGTGTACGCCCGCGCACCGCTCAAAGCAGCCCGGGGTGTGAGCCTTCGCCGCATGCCCGACGACGCCGCGCAAGCCGCCCAAGCCCTGTTTGCCACCCTGCGCGAACTCGACGCCACGGGTGTGAAACTCATCTGGGTAGAAACCCCGCCCGCCAGCCCCGAATGGGACGGCGTGCGGGACCGCTTGCAGCGGGCTGCGGCTTGAAGCCTTTCGTGCAGCCTTGAAGCACGGCCCGCAACCAGCGCGGGCCGCATCCTCAGAAGCTGTGGCGCATGCCCAGTGCCAGCGAAGTCGCGTCGCGGCCCGCTGTGGCGGTGACCCCACCTAGGTAACCGTTGCCACCGGGCGCTGCTTGCGCGTTCGCGCTGTTGTTGAAACGGGTGAGCACCGCGTTCAGGTTGGTGCGCTTGGACAGCGGGTAGGTGTAGGCCACGCCATACGAGCTGATGTCGGCGTTGGACGCGCGTTTGTCGTTGAGCTGGTTGTAAGCCACCGTGACGTGACCAGCGCTGCCCATGTTGTAGCGCGCTCCCACGTGGATCAGGTTGGCATCTTGTTTGAGCCGGTCCAGCACGGTGCTGATCAACGGCGCTGGCACGCCGGCCAGCGTGAGGCCTGCACTCAGCTCAGGTCCTCCTGATGGGTTGGGTTCCTGGATGCGGGCGAACATGCCCGAGACGATCCAATCGCCTCTGGCCGTGGATGCGCCCAGGACCGTGGTTTTGAGCGCTTGCTGACCGGCTGAGTTTTTCTTGCTGTTGAGGCCAAAACCCACGTTGAAGGCGCCACCTTTGTAGAGGGTGTTGATCCCCAGCAGCCGATTGTTTGCGCTGCTGGTGCCCTCGCCAAAGCCATACATGAGTGCCGCATTCCAGGGGCCTTGCACGATGCGGTACTGCAAGGTGTTGTTGTAGCGAATGTCGAGCCCAGCAGGTATTGACGCCACCTGGGCGGCCGACAGCGCGCTCTGCGTGTTCATGGCGTCGAACGTGGCAAACGTTTCGAAGGCTGGCGTGTATTGGCGGCCCATCAAAAAACCACCAACCGGCGTGACCAGACCCACCCAGGCCTGCCGGTCAAAAGCTGTATTGGTGAGGTTGACGCCCAGTGACGGCCCGATGGCGGCGTTGGTCAAGGCCGCAGCCACGGCGGGCGGCAGTCCAGCGGTCAGACGGTCAGGCAGTTGGTTACCTGACGTGGGGCGGTTGCCCAGCCCACCGGTGTCGAGTTCGACGCGGCTTTCCAGCGTGAACAGGGCTTTGTAGCCACCGCCCATGTCTTCTTCCCCTTTGACGCCCCAGCGTGAGCCCTCCATGTGGCCGCTGGACAGGCTGGTGACGCTGCCCTGGGCATAGCCGCTGACGTGGGTGATGCTGACGTCGGCCAGGCCGTACAGCGTGACCTGTGCCCAGGCGCCTGCACAGGCGAGCGTGGCGGCAGTGGCAATGAATGTTTTTTTCATTTTGTGGTGCTCTGTGTGTGGGTGGATGCGGTCGTGAGCCGAGGATCAAAACTGGGCAAAGTAGCCGCGTGCTGCTGCGTTGCAAAACGGGGGAACCAGCGTGCCGTGATAGGCCTGCAAAACCGCTGCAGCGTCGCCAGCGGCCGCCTTGGCCTGTGCAAAGCCGCCTTTGACTTCGTAAAAAGGATCGGTGGTAGCCGTTGGATTAAAGCTGTCCACGTCCAGCACCGTTACAGCTTGGTCTGGCACGCCCCGGCCCGTGAAGTAATTCTTGGCTGTGGTCGTGTTGAACTCGAAAAACACGGTGGGGTCACCGTTCCCGCCGCACAGCAGCATCGGTTGTGCAGGGGTCCAGTTCTGGGCCAGCAGGTCGTTTTTGTAGGCGGCCACACGCAGGGGATGCTGTGGGTTGGTTGGGTTGACCATGGCATCTGCGAGGACCGCGTTGCGATAGCTGGTCTTGATCAGGTTTGGCGTGCCGAAAAATATTTCGAAGCCCTCTGGTTGTGGTTCGCTGTCAGCCGCAAACAGCGCGGTTGCTGGTAGCTTGCCCGTTGTCAGCAAGGTGTTCAGCGGGGTGGTGCTGGGCAGCAAGGTTTCGATGCCCGTTGCAAACGTTTCCTCATACATCTCGCTTGGGGTCGCGTAGATGTTGCCGTAGGTGCGCTGGAAGCTGGTGTTGAGCAGGGGGCTGAAGAGGGTTGCGCCCAAGTTCACCCGGCCGCTGTAGACGATATCCCCAAAATAGCCCAGGTTGTAAGGGCCAGACAGGTGCGCGCCAGCTGTCACCGGGGTGCCGGCCAACTGCAGCCTGCGCTGCGCTGCCATGGACACAAAACCACCCTGCGAATAGCCGCTCACAAAAAGTTTGCTGTTGGCACTGGCGTTGATGGCGGCAAAGCCTTTGCGGGCGGCGGTCAGTGCGTCCACCACGTCTTGCGCTTGCTGTTCCAGGTTCAGGTAGGGGTGGTAGGGCAGCGTCGAAGATTCGTAGCCTGCGTAGTTGGGTGCCACCACGATGTAGCCCTGTGCGGCGAACATGGCGGCCACCAGGGCGGCTTCACCGTCTTGCGGGCTGGCCATGTTCTTGTTTTTGTCGGTGCTGGTGCCGTGCGCGTACAGCAGCACCGGGCGCGGTCCGGTGCAGGCCGGGTCGGTGCCGCCGGGCACCATGATGCCGCCAGACGCCGATGTTTTTTCCCCTGCACCACCGACGGTACCGTACTGGAAATAGTTGAAGGTGATGTCGCACTTGGGTGCACCGGTGACCAGCAACAGGTCTTCGGCCCCGGCCTGGGTCAATGCTGCCGTGAAAGCCGCAGGGGTGAGTGTGGTCAGCGCTGTTGGGCTCGCGATCAGGCTGCCTGGCGCGCCGCTCAAGTCAAAACTGCT
This sequence comes from Hydrogenophaga sp. L99, assembly GCF_058731905.1. Lineage (NCBI taxonomy): Bacteria > Pseudomonadati > Pseudomonadota > Betaproteobacteria > Burkholderiales > Comamonadaceae > Hydrogenophaga > Hydrogenophaga sp. L99. Next base: position 4,017,127 of record NZ_CM178972.1, read on the forward strand.
GCCCTCGTCAGGGCTGTCGCCACCACCGCAGGCGGCCAAAACGGTGATGGCGGCTGCTGAAATCGCCGCCAATTTCATGAACTTCATGCGTGTCTCCTGCTGGTGTGTAACGAATTCTGATCAAGAAAAAGAACGGTCGTTCTATTTTCTAAATCGCGATGTTAGTGCCAGACCACGATTGGAAACAGAGGGTTAATACCAGCGCAGAGGGCTTTCGTTTTCAGTCGGGCCAAGGGCCATCGGAGCGCGGGTGGTGGCGGCGCCGAACGGTCTCAGCCTGCGCTTTGCCGGTTGGCTGGCCCTCAGCATGTGCCGAGCGCTTGAGCTCGCACAGAACGGCGTGTTGGCCGCTGCTTTGCGGGTCCGTCTGTCAGGTGTGGCAAGAAGCCCCGAGGTTGATGGGCTTCAATGCAAGGCGCGTCTGCAGCGGCTCCGGCAAGGGAAGCCTGGGCTTTGTCAGTCCGGCTGCCCAGCCGTCCATTCCACCAAGGCTTCCAGTGCCGGCCGCGCGGCTGGTGCGTTGGGGTGGTTGATGAAGCCCACCACGGCGTAGCGTGCGCCGTTGGAGGCGTTGACGTAGCCGGCGATGCCGGTCACGTCGCGCAGGGTGCCGGTTTTGAGCCAGGCGTTGCCGCGGGCGGCGCTGTTGGCGCCGCGGGCCATGCGGGCGGTGGTGCCGCTGACACCCGCGATGGACAGGGACTGCACAAACTGCTCACCTTTTGGGTGCACGGCGGCGTGGCGCAGCAGGCCCACCAGGGCTTCGGGGGTGATGCGTTCAATGCGGGACAGGCCGGCGCCGTTGTCCATCACGGGTGCGGTGTAGCGCAGGCCAAAGGTGCGCTTCCACCAGCTCGCCACCACCTCGCGCGAGCGCTCAAAGCGGGCGGTGCGCACGGGCGCGAGCCGGTCGGCCAGGCTGCTTTCGGTGAGCACGCGCGTGGGCGACAGCTGACCGAGCGTGAGGAACACCTGCTGCGCCATCACGTTGTTGCTCCACTGGTTCACGTCGGTGATGATGTCTGAGAGCGGCAGCGAGCGGGCCTCATGCAGCAGCCGGGCGCCCGGCGGCGTGAGGCCGGCGCGCACCTCGCCGGTGATGGCGCCACCGGTGGCGCGCCACAAGCCTTCGAGCGAGCGGGCTGCGTAGCTGGCCGGGTCTTGGTAGGCCACAGGCCACACGCGTTCGCCGCAGCTGCCGGGGTAGCGGCCTTCAAACCGGATGGTGTTGGCGTCGTTGAAGCGGGCTTGCAAGCTGCCGCGCCAGTCGCCGCAGCCGGTGCGCGACAAGGGCACGGTGGCGTCGATGTCCAGGCCGGCCATGGGCGGCTCGCTGGTCACGCGGGCGACGCCGGCGGTGGTGTCGGGCTGAAACGTCAGCACCACCGACTTGAAGTTGACGAGCAGGGCGTCGGGTGATGCGTTGTAGGGGCGCAGGGCTTCGCCGTCAAAGGCGCCGGGGTCCATGGCCGGCAGTTCAAACGCGCTGTGGTCGAGCACCAGGTCGCCCAAAATCACGCGCACGCCCTGGTCTTGCAGGTTCATGAAAGCGGCCTGGATGCGTTCGAGCACCAGTTTTGGGTCACCGCCACCACGCACATACAGGTTGCCGCGCAGCACGCCCTGGCTGACTTCACCGTCGCTGTAAAAGCGGGTGTTCCAGGTGAAGTCGGGGCCCAGCAGGTCGATGGCCGCGTAAGTGGTCACCAACTTCATCACCGAAGCCGGGTTGACCGAGGTGCTGGCGCGGTAGCGCAGCCGCTCCTGGGCGCTGGCGTCCAGCGACACCACCAGGGCCGAAAACGCGCTGGGCGGCACGCCCGCGCGCGCCAGCGCAGCCGACACGCCCGGCGGCAGCGCGCCTGCAGGGGCCGCAGGCTGCGCAGCCACCGGCAAGGCCAAGCCAGCCAAGGTGGCAAGCAGCAGGGGCAGGGTCACAAAGGAGCGGAAAACAGATGAAAACATGGTGTTTTCATTATGTGGCGACGATCGGTATCCCCTGTACCCCAGCCGTGTAAAGGGCGGAATTTGTGCATGGGCGGGCGGGGTGGGGCGGCGGCGCTCACCGGGCAGCCGGCGCCTGGGTGGCCGATAATGCCCGGATGCCCGTTGTTGCCACCGATTTGTCTGCCAAGCCCCCGGCCGCTCTGCGCCTGCTGGCCCTTGAAACCAGCACCGACACCTTGTCGGTGGCGCTGGGCAGCGGTGTGCCTGGCGCCCCCATGTGGGAACACACCGGCCCCGGCGGCGCCCAGGCGTCGGCCACGCTGCTGCCTCTGGTGCAAACGCTGCTGACCCAGGCCGGCTGGACGCTGCACAGCCTGGACGCCGTGGTGTTTGGCCGTGGCCCAGGCTCGTTCACGGGGCTGCGCACCGCCTGTGCCGTGGCGCAGGGCCTGGCTTATGGCGTGCAAAGCCCCAGCCAGCCTGATGGCCTGCCGGTGCTGGCTGTGGACACGCTGCTGGCGCTGGCCGACGCCGCGCGGCAGGCGCTGCCAGAGGCACCGCAACAGCCGGGCGTGATCGTAGCCTTGCTCGATGCGCGCATGGACGAGCTGTATGTGGCGCCCTACGCCCGCACCGCCCAGGGCCTGAGCCCGCTGGCGCCGCCGCGCCTGTGCGCGCCGCAAGATCTGGGTGCCTATCTGGCTCAGTGCCTGCCGGCCGATGCGGGCCTGGCCGAAGGGCGCTGCCTGCTGGCGGGCAACGTGTTTGCGGCTTACACCGAACGGCTGGCCCATGTGCCCGGACAGCGCCTGCTGGCCTTGCCCAGCGCCAGCGCCTTGCTGCGGCTGGCGCCCGGCCTGCTGGCCGCCGGGGCCGCCACGGCGGCCCGAGACGCGCTGCCGCTGTATGTGCGCGACAAGGTGGCGCAAACCACCGCCGAACGCGATGCCCTGCGCCTGGCCGTGCCACCCGTGGCCACGGCCACCGCTGCCTGAGATTCATGGCCCCTTCCGCTCAAGCCCTTTCTTCTGGCGATGTGGCGCCAGCCCCCGCCTGGGCGCAGCGCGGCTGGCCTGCGCTGGCCACAGACAGCGCCAGCCCCGCGCTCACCCACAGCCAGCGCCGCATTGCGTTTGTGCCCATGACCGAGGCGGACCTGGATGCCGTGGTCGAGGTGGAAAAAACCGCCTACACCCACCCCTGGTCGCGCAAGCATTTCAGCGATTCGCTGCAGTCGGGCTACCCGGCGGTGCTGCTGCTGGGCGAGGCACTGCCGGGCGAAGTGGCCCACCCAGGCCGGCCCGATGGCCGCGTGCTGCTGGGCTACCTGGTGGCCATGCCCGGCGTGGACGAGGTGCACCTGCTCAACATCACCGTGGCCCCGGCCCAGCAGCGCCAGGGCTGGGCGCGCTTCATGCTCGACGCGCTGGTGCTGTGGTCGCGCGGGCAGCGCGCGCAGTGGCTCTGGCTGGAAGTGCGCCACAGCAACACGCCGGCGCGGGCTTTGTACGAACGCTACGGTTTTGCCCAGGTGGGCCTGCGCCGGGGCTACTACCCCGCAGGCCAGCGCGAGCGCGAAGACGCCGTGGTGATGAGCCTGAACCTGGTGGTGGCGCAAGCCCAGGCCGCCCAAGAAAAAACGCCATGAGCACAGACCTGCCCACACCCGCCGCCGAAACGGCTGACACCGATGCGCCAGACACCTCGTTCGTGCCGCAGCTTGATGCGCGCCAGCGCGCCATGCTGGCCGAAATGGGTGTGCGCGTGTGGGCGCCCAAGCCGGCGGCGCCCGTGAAACCGCCCGTGGTAACGCCCGAGCCCGAGCGGCCCGTGGCCCGCCCTGCGGCAGCACCGCTTGCTGCACAGGCGCCCGCTGCGCCCGCACCCGCACCCGCGGCAGCCCGCCCACCGGTCACCGCCAGCACCCGGCCAGCCACCCCGGCCCATGCCACAGCACCAACGCCGGTTGCGCCAGCAGCTCTCGCACCGCTCCCGGCGGGTATCGAGCTGATGGACTGGCCTGCGCTGCGCGAAACCGTGGCGAGTTGCCAGGCCTGCGGCTTATGCGAAGGGCGCAAGCACACCGTGTTTGGCACCGGCAGCACGCAGGCCGACTGGCTCATCGTGGGCGAAGCCCCCGGTGAAAACGAAGACCTGCAGGGCGAGCCTTTTGTGGGCGCTGCGGGTCAGCTGCTCGACAACATGCTGCGTGCCGTGGGTTTGAGCCGCACCGGCGAGGGCGCTCAGGGCGCCTACATCACCAACGTGCTCAAGTGCCGCCCGCCTGCCAACCGCAACCCCCGGCCCGCCGAGGTGGCGCAGTGCGCGCCCTACTTGGCGCGCCAGGTGGCGCTGGTGCAACCCAAGGTCATCATCGCCATGGGGCGCTTTGCCGTGCAGTCTTTGCTGCAAAGCAACGAGCCCATTGGCAAGCTGCGCGGGCAGGTGCACCGCTACCAGGGCGTGCCGGTCATCGTCACCTACCACCCGGCCTATTTGCTGCGCACCCCCAGCGACAAGGGCAAGGCCTGGGCCGACCTGTGCCTGGCCATGGAGACGGTACAGGCGGCTTAAACCACCGCCCGCCGCGCTGGCCACAACACCGTGGCAATCGCCACCATCACCAGGGCCACGGCGGCCCAGTCTTGCCAGTGCAGCACCTCGCCCAGCCACCAGGCGCCGCTGAACACGCCCAGCACCGGAATGAACATGACCGACAGCGTGGACGCGATGGGTGGCAGGTCGCGCGCCAGCATCAGCCAGGCCACTTGCGCAAAGGCAAACACGCCGATGGCGTTGTACACAATGGCCGCCTGAATGGCCGGTGTGGGCCAGACCCAGGCGTCGCGTTCAAACACCACCGCCAGCAGCGTCATCCACAAGGCGGTGAACAGCGTCATCCAGAACGACAGCGCCAGCGTGGGGTGCGGAATGCGGGTGCGGCGCATCAGCTGCGTGCCCACCGCCCAGGTGGCCGCGGCCACCAGCATCATTGCCACGCCCAGCGGCTTGCCTGAGAGGCTGGTGATTTCGTGCCACAGCAGCAGTACCACGCCCAGCGCCGCCGCCGCCACGCCACCCCAGGCCCGGCTTTGCAGCCGCTGGCCAAACCACCAGGCGCCCACCAGTGCTGAAAACACCGGCATGGTGTACCCCAGAATGGCTGCGCGCCCGCTGGACAGCGTCTGAATGGCCAGGATGGCCAGCGTGTGCCAGAAAAACATGTTGAACACGGTGAGCAGCGCCAGCTCGCGCCAGTGCGCGCGGCCCACCTGAAACGGCACCCGCCGCCACAACAGCACCGCGCCCAGCACTGGCAGCCCGATCCACATGCAGATGGTGCGAAACGTGAGTGGCGGGAAACCGGTCACACCAAATTTCATGATCGGCCAGTTGACGCCCCACACCAGGGTGAGCAGGACGAGCAGGATCAGTTGTTGGCGAGACAGAGCGTGCATGGCCGCGATCTTAGGGGGCTTTGTGGCCGGGTGCGCTGGCGGCGTCTGCTGCGCTGTCGCGCTGGTTGCCGAACCGTAAAATCACGCCATGACCTTCATTGACATGCTGCAAGGCGCCGAGCGCCAGAACCGTTCCCTGCTGTGCGTGGGCCTGGACCCGGACCCGGCCAAATTCCCCGCCCACCTGAAGGGTGACGCCAGCCGCATTTACGACTTTTGCGCCGCCATCGTCGAAGCCACGGCCGACACCGCCATCGCCTTCAAGCCGCAAATTGCCTACTTCGCCGCGCACCGCGCCGAAGACCAGCTGGAAAAGCTGATGGCCCACATGCGCGCCGTGGCGCCGCAGGTGCCGGTGATTCTGGACGCCAAGCGCGGCGACATCGGCAGCACCGCCGAGCAGTACGCCATTGAAGCGTTTGAACGCTACGGCGCCGACGCCGTCACGCTCTCGCCCTTCATGGGTTTTGACTCGGTGCAGCCCTATTTGAAGTACCACGGCAAGGGCGCTTTTTTGCTCTGCCGCACCTCCAACCCCGGTGGCGACGACCTGCAAAACCAGCGCCTGGCCTCGGTGGACGGCCAGCCCCTGTTGTATGAACACGTGGCGCGTCTGGCGCAAGGCCCCTGGAACCTGAACGGCCAGCTGGGTCTGGTGGTGGGCGCCACCTACCCCGCTGAAATTCAGCGGGTGCGCGAGCTCGCGCCCACGCTGCCGCTGCTCATTCCCGGCGTGGGCGCGCAGGGCGGCGACGCCGTGGCCACCATCCGGGCGGGCTACCGCACGCAAGGCGGTGCCACCACCGGCCCGGTCATCGTCAATTCGTCGCGGGCCATTTTGTATGCGTCCAGCGGCGACGACTTTGCCGCCGCCGCCCGGCGCGAGGCGCTGCGCACCCGCGACCTGCTCGAAGCCGCCAAGGGCTGAGCCCCGCTGAGGGCTTCGCGCACGCGACAGCCTGGGCGCGACAGAAACCCGCCCGCCCACTACCATGCTCGACGGCCATGGAGGTGCCGCAGCGCATGATCAATTTCTACACCGCCGCCGAACGCTCCAGCGAACCAGCCCTCGTTGAAACAACCCCTTGTTGGAAAGGCGGCCTCCCATGAAGCTGTTCGTTTCCCCGCGCGCGCCCAACCCCCGGCGCGTGCTCATGTTTCTGGTTGAAAAAAATATCAATGGGCTGGAGCTGGTCAACATCGACCTGAACGCCCAGGAACACAAAACCGAGCAGTACCGCGCCAAAAGCCCGCTGGCCCGGGTGCCCGCACTGGAGCTGGACGACGGTCGCGTGCTGACCGAAACCCGCGCTATTTGCACCTACATGGAAGGCCGCGTGCCCGAGCCCAACCTGATGGGGCGCACGTCTGAAGAGCGCGCTTTCATTGAAATGGCCGACCGGCGCGTCGAGTGGTCTTTCATGCTGCCGCTGGCCAACGCCATTCGCCACACCCACCCCGGGCTGGCGGCGCTGGAGCAACCGCAGTTTCCCGACTTCGGCCAGTCGCAGGCGGGCAAGGCCCGTGAAACCGCCGCCTGGCTCGACGCCGAATTGCAGCGCCAGCCCTGGGTGGCGGGTGAGCGTTTCACCATTGCCGACATCACCGCGTTTTGTGCCGTCGAGTTTGGCCGGTTGATGCGCTTCAAGCCCGCCGACGAAGGCTTTGCCGCGCTGCAGGCGTGGCGCGACAAGGTGGCTGCGCGGCCCAGCGCCCTCGTTTAAGCGGCACCTGAAAAAGCCCGGTCGCCCGCTATTCCAGGGGGGCGGGCCGCGTGCCGTCAAACTGGGCCCGCGCGCTGCTGGCCAGCGCCATTTCACCAGGCGTTTCGGGCGTCCAGCTGTCCACCCGCATGGGCTGGCCATCGGCGTCCAGTGACACATACACCGCCAGGCACTCGGCAGTTTTTTCCAGCTTGCGGGTGGCCAGGTCGCCGCTGTGCACCGCCACCGCTATGTTCATGTGGGTCTCGCCGGTGAAGGCCAGCCGGGCCCGCACCTCCACCAGGTCGCCCAGCTTCACCACGCGCAAAAACCGGATGCTGCTCATGTACACCGCCCGGCAGGGCCCCCGCGCCCAGGTGGTGGCGCTGGCGTAGCCGGCCTCGTCGATCCACTTCATCACCGTGCCGCTGTGCACATGACCACCCGGGCCGACCGCCCCGGGTTCGACCAGAAAACGCAAGGTAATGGCTGACACGGCAGAGTCCTCCCGTTGGTGTACGTGGAGGCCATTGTGGGGCGCAGGCCGGGGTTTTGCCAAGCGCTTTGCGGGCCAGGCGGTCGCTCAGCGCGCGCGCTTTGTGGGGTGCGGCGGGTCTTGCAGCGCCAGCACGGCGCGGGTGAAGGCGAGCAGGTTCAGTGCGTGGGCGGGGGCGCTTAGCGCTGCTCCCGGTTGTTCGCGCTGGCCAGGGCGCGCTCTGTGGCCTGCCACTGCCCGCGCCAGTGGGCCACAAACCGGCGTGGCAGCACCGGGCCAAACCGCTTCAAGGCTTTGCGCAGCTGCCGCAGCGCCAGGCGCGCCTGGTGCATGAACTCGGGGTTGGGCTGATTTGCGGGCGCTGCCTCTGCCTGCAGCCAGCCCGACACATTGGCCTGCAAGTGCACCAGGCTGCCCAGCGCCACGGTGCGAAACGCCATCAAGGGCGAGCCCTGGGGTGCGGGTTTGGCGGGCTCGGCTCTCACCGGGCCGGGCGGCTGGTTCAAATACAAGGCCAGCCCGCGTTCGGCCTTGCTGCGGTCGCTCGGGTGCAGCCAGATGCCTTGCGCCGCGTGTCCTTGGGGGCCCAGCGCGAGGGTGTGGGCCAGGTCCAGCAGAGCTTCCACCGGCCCGCTTTTCAGCTCCAGTTCCAGTTCCAGCAGCGGCTCGCGCCGGGCGCCCTGGGCGTTGCGGGTGGCCACGAAGCCTTGGTCCAGTGCCACCTCCACCTGCGCGCCACCGTGGTGCAGCAGCCAGCTGTGGCGGGTGAAGTCGGTGCGAAACACCGGCACAAGTTGCGGTGCCAGCGCGGTGAGTTGCTGGGCCAGCGTTGTGTCGTTCACCAGGGCGGCAAAGTCAAACCGTCCGGGCTGGGTGGGGGCTTCCCATTCGCCGCGCTGGCTCAGGCCGCCCACGCTGTGCCCGGCGGTTTTCACGGTCAGCAGGGTGCGCCGGCCCACTTGCCGTTCGCGCACGGCCAGGCGCTGCTGCATCAGCGTGAGTGCGGCGGTGTCGAAATAGGTGTTGCGCAGGCGCTCGCGCCGGGGCGCCTGGGCCGCCAGCAGCGGGTGGGCCAGCAGGCGCGGCAGGTCGTGCGGGTGCAGCGCGAGCTTGAGTTCGGTTTCTTGGGGCATGGACGGCCTTGTGGTGGTGTGCAGGCGCGGGGATCGCGGGTCAGGCTGTGGGGGGTAACCAGGTCTTACACCTTGTAACCCTGCGCCCAGCACACCGTCCTAAAAATGGCGGCTTGCTTGCCCTGGGCTCCCTGGGCGCAGCGGATTTTTATTTCAGGAGACATTGCCATGGCCATTTTGACCCGGTTTCGCCTGCTGTTTGCCCTGCTGTTGCTTGGCGTGTTGGCCGCCTGCGGTGGTGGCGGGGGCGCTGCATCGGGCAGCGGCACGCTGCGCCTGGCCCTCACCGACGCGCCGTCGTGCGGTTACGACGAGGTCAACGTGACGGTGGAGCGCGTGCGCGTGCACCAGAGTTCGACCGCTGCCGACAGCGATGGCGGCTGGGTGGATCTGGTGCAAGACCCACCCCAGCGCGTGGACCTGCTCACCCTCAGCAACGGCCTGCTGATGGAGCTGGGCCAGACCCGCCTGACCGCAGGCACCTACCGCCAGCTGCGCCTGGTGCTGGCCGACAACACGGTGCTGAACCCGATGGCCAATTCGGTGGTTCCCACCGGCGGCACCGAGGTGGCGCTGAAAACGCCCAGTGCGCAGCAGTCCGGTTTGAAAATTCGCGTTGATATGGATGTGGCCACCGACCAGCTGGCCGACGTCGTGCTGGACTTCGATGCCTGCAAGTCGGTGGTGAAAGCCGGGGGCTCGGGCCAGTTCCTGCTCAAGCCGGTCATCACCGCTTTCCCGCGCACCGCCACCGGCGTGACCGGTGAAGTGGTGGCCTCGCTGGCCAATGGCAGCACCACGGTGGCCCTGCAGCAAGGCGGCGTCACCCTGCGTTCCACCACTCCTTCGCCCTCCGGCTCCTTCCTGTTGCAGCCGGTGCTGCCGGGCACCTACACCCTGGTGCTCACCGCACCGGGGCGCGCGGTAGCGGTGGTGAGCGAGGTGGCGGTGGCCGAGGGCACTGTTGTGCGCATCCACCCTGCGGCCACCCCGCTGGACCCTGCCATCTCAACCCGCAGCGGCACGCTTACCGGCACCGTCACCACGGCGCTGTCGCCGGTAGACGCGTCGGTGCGTGTGCTGCAGCCGTTGCCTGCGGCGGTGGTCGAGATCATCAACCGCCCGGTGGACGGCGACACCGGCCAGTACCGCTACCGCTTGTCCACCGCCGCACCCGAGCTGGCGGTGCACGCAGGCGGCGCGGCGCTGGCGTTTGGCCCGGTCGGCGCGTCCGCCGGCCCGTTCACGCTGGAAGCCACGGCCGCTGGACAGACCCAGGCCGTGGAAGCGGTGATTCTGGGCGATGATGCAACCGCGACCAACAACTTTGTTTTCCCTTGAAAGAACCCGCACCGTGACCCCTGTGAATTTTTCTTCGCGTGCCGCGTGCCGTGCCCTGGGCCTGGGTGTGTTGCTGGCTTCTCTGGCTTTTTCTGCGAGCGCTGAAAAGCCGGAATGGGCTGGCAAACCCGGCCATGGCGGTAAGCCAGACACCCAGCGCCAGGTGAGCCAAGCCCCGCGCCTGGCGGCCTCGTCGTCGGGCATTTCCGTCAACGTGCAGATCGGCGGCTACTTTGGCGAACCCCAGCGCCAGGCGGTGCGCGACTATTACCAACCGCGCTTCAAGGCCGGCAAGTGCCCACCCGGGCTGGCCAAAAAAGGCAACGGCTGTATGCCGCCCGGCCAGGCCAAAAAATGGCGCGTGGGCCGCCCGCTGCCGTCCGATGTGATCTACCACCCCTTGCCCAGCGGTATTTCGGTGCAGATCGGTTTGCCCCCTGCAGGCCACAAATACGTGCGCGTAGCGGCCGACATCCTGCTCATCGCCATCGGCACCGGCATGGTGATCGACGCCATCGAAGACCTGAACGGTTTGTAAGGCGGCTGCGGGCGGCAGGGCACGTTGCGGTGGGGCTCGGCCCGTATCATGTGGCCATGTCCCATGCCCGCTTGACCCTTTGCCTGCCGTTGGCCCTGTGGGCCGGCGCCTCGGTGCAGGCCGCAGAGCCCGTGGCGCTCGATGCCAGCCGCGACTACCTGGTGGGCGCCTCGCTCGCCTCGTCGGCTGGACACCTTGGCGAAACCGAGCAGCGCCTGAGCCTGCGCCCACTGTGGGCGTTTCAGCTCGGTCGCTTTCGCTTTGCCACGGCGCGCGCCAGCAGCTTGCTGAGCGTGGGCCGCGAAACTGTGGACCCTGGTCTCAGCACCGTGCTGACCACTGCCAACGGCTGGCGCCTCAGCACCTCACTGCAGTATGACGAGGGCCGCGAGTCGGGCACCGACCCGCTGCTGGCGGGCCTGCCCGACGTGCGCGACACCCTGCGCGGCCGCGCCTCTGCCAGCCTGGCCCTGGGGCCGCGCTGGAGCGGGTCCGTCAGCGGCTCACAAGATCTGCTGGGCCGCGACGGCGGTTTCTACCTCAACACCGGGCTGAACTACCGCTACCCCGTGTCCGAACAAACCTACTGGGACCTGGGCCTGGGCGCCGTGTGGGGCACCGACACCTACCGCCAAACGCACTACGGCATATCGCCAGCCGCCGCCCTGGCCACGGGCCGCACCGCCTATGCTTTGGGCGCTGGCTGGGAGCGCGTGTCATTGGGTGTGAGCATGACCACCGCGCTCAACCGGCGCTGGGTCGCCTTTGGCGGCCTGAGCCTGTCGCAGTTGCAGGGCGCTACAGCGCGCAGCCCGCTGGTGGGCCGCCAAACGGTGTACGGCGCCACGCTGGGCCTGGCTTACCGCAACAACTGATGCGGCAGGCGCAAGCCCGCCGCCGAGCTGGCGCAGAAGCTCAAATGAGCGCCCCGCATAATCCGGGCAAGCCCACGCCACCGCAGCGCAAGGCCAACCCAGGGAACCCATGAGCCAGCTCCTCATCAACGACTACCTCAAGCAGCTCGATCTCATCAAGAAGGTCAGCGGCAGCCAGCGCGAAACCATTGTTCGCGAAGCGTTCAAAGATTTGCTCAAGGCCTGGGGGCGGCAAAACAACCTCGTCTTCCTGGCCGAATACCCGCTCAAAACAGCCACCAAAACCAACATCGCGGTGGATGGTGCCGTGTTGCACGAGCTGCGCATGCCCATGGGCTATTGGGAAGCCAAAGACGCCGCCGACGATCTGGACGATGAGATTGCCAAAAAATTCAAAAAGGGCTATCCACAAGACAACATCGTTTTCAGCGACGACACCACCTTCGTGCTGTGGCAACACCGGCAAGAGGTCTTGCGCTGTGAAGTCACCGACACCACCGCGCTGGAAAAACTGCTCAAGCTCTTCTTCAGCTTCGAGCGTCCCGAAATCGCCGGTTTCCGCGCTGCGGTGGAACAGTTCAAAACCGACCTGCCTGCCGTGCTCGACGCGCTGCGCCAGATGATCGAAGCCGCGCACGACAGCAACCCGAGCTTCCGCACGGCGGAAGAAAAATTCCTCGTGCACGCGCAAGAGGCCATCAACCCCGCGTTGACGGACGCCGACGTGCGCGAGATGCTGATCCAGCACATCCTCACCGAAGAAATCTTCGCCAAGGTGTTCGACGACAGCGACTTCCACCAGCACAACAACGTGGCCCGCGAGCTGTATGCGCTGGAGGGTGCGTTCTTCACCGGCGCGCTCAAGCGCCAAACGCTCAAAGGCCTGGAGTCCTACTACGCCGCCATCCGCGCCGCCGCTGCGCAAATTGGCAGCCACGGCGAGAAGCAGACCTTTCTCAAAGTTATCTACGAAAACTTCTACAAGGTCTACAACACCAAGGCCGCCGACCGCCTGGGCGTGGTCTACACACCCAATGAAATCGTGCGCTTCATGATCGACGGTGCCGATTGGTTGTGTGAGCAACACTTCGGCAAAAACCTCATTGACAAGGACGTCGACATCCTTGACCCCGCCACCGGCACGGGCACCTACATCTGCGAACTGCTCGAACACTTTCGCGGCCAGCCCAAAAAGCTGGAGCAGAAGTACAAACACGAGCTGCACGCCAACGAGGTCGCCATCCTCCCGTACTACGTGGCCAACCTCAACATCGAAGCCACCTACGCCGCCATCACCGGCCAGTACGCCGAGTTCCCCAACCTGTGTTTCGTGGACACGCTGGACAACGTGGGCCTGCACACCGCTCAGCGCGGCAGCGTGCAAGACCTGTTTGGCAGCGTGAGTGAAGAAAACGTGGCCCGCATCAAGCGGCAGAACAGCCGCCGCATCAGCGTCGTCATTGGCAACCCGCCGTACAACGCCAACCAGGCCAACGAAAACGACAACAACAAGAACCGCGAATACCCGGACATCGACCGCCGCATCAAAGCCACCTACATCGCCGAGAGCACCGCGCAGAAGACCAAGCTCTACGACATGTACGCCCGCTTCTTCCGCTGGGCCAGCGACCGGCTCGACGTGAACGGCATCCTGGCTTTCGTCACCAACCGCAGCTTCATCGAGAGCCGCACCTTTGACGGCTTTCGCAAGACCGTGGCGGCCGAGTTCAGCGACATTTACGTGGTGGACCTGGGTGGCGACGTGCGCGCCAACCCCAAGCTCAGCGGCACCAAACACAACGTGTTCGGCATCCAGACCGGCGTGGCCATCAGCTTCATGGTCAAGCGCCTGGCCGCCACCAAAGACAAACGGCCCGCCCGCGTGTACTACGTGCGCCGCCCCGAGATGGAGACCGCCGACGAAAAACTCGCCTTCATCGCCAGCCACCCCATGCGCGCGCTGCCGTTTGACGAGGTGTCGCCCGACAAGAACGCCAACTGGGTGAACCTGACCAACAACGATTTTGAGACGCTGCTGCCGTTGGCGAGCAAGGAGACCAAGGCGGCGAAGACAGCGGGGAAGGAGCGGGCGATCTTCAAGAACTTCTCTCTCGGTTCATCTACAAACCGTGATGAGTGGGTTGTCGATTTTGATGAGGTAGCGCTCGCAGAAAGAATGCGTTGGTTTGCGGTTGAGTTTGCAAAGGCTGCTAAGTTGGGTGCGCATCCTGACCACCTGAAGTGGTCAAGAAATCTGAAACGACGGATGAACCAAGGTCGGATGGAAGACTTTGATCCATCGATGATCAAACTGACGACCTACAGGCCATTTGTTCGACAGGCTTTGTACGATTCGACGCTCTTCGTTGACGAGAGGGGCGAGACCTCAGCGTTTTTCCCACACGGTTCGACTCGAAATCCCGTCATGTGCGTAATCGCGGGCGATCGTCAGCCGTTTGCATTGATTGCCTCGGACGCGGTGCCAAACTTGAATCTGTATTCAGCGGATGCGACCAAATACGCTGGTCCGTACAGATTCGATGAGACGGGTCAGCGAGTCGACAACATCACCGACTGGGCACTCAAACAATTCGCCGCCCACTACGCCGACGAAACCGGCAAAGGCAAGGGCGCGCGCAAGATCACCAAGGAAGCGATCTTTCACTACTGCTACGCCGTCTTGCACGACCCGCTGTACCGCGAGAAGTACGCGCAGAACCTCAAGCGCGAATTTCCGCGCATCCCCTTCTACGCGGGCTTCTGGCAGTGGGCCGAGTGGGGCGAGCAGCTCATGGCGCTGCACATCGGCTATGAAGCGGTGGCGCCCTTCGCCCTGACCCGGCACGACGAACCCGACGCACGAGCCCGCGCAGCCGGCCAGGCCCCGAAAGCTCTGCTTAAGTCCGACCCGGCCGCAGGCAGCATCACGCTGGACAGCGAAACCACCCTGCGCGGCGTGCCCCCGCAAGCCTGGGCCTACAAACTCGGCAACCGCTGCGCCATCGACTGGGTGCTCGACCAGCACAAAGAAAAGAAACCGAAAGACCCGACCATCCGCGAACGCTTCAACACCTACCGCTTCGCCGACCACAAGGAAAAGGTGGTGGACCTGCTGGCCCGCGTGACCACCGTGAGCGTGGAGACGGTGAAGATCACCGAAGCGATGAAAGGTGCGGCGAGATGATGGATTTGGCGGATGTGACCCGTTTGCTGGACGAGTTCCGAGGCTTGCCGGCAGAAACCGAATGGCTGGACTTCAAAGAGGCCAAACAGTCGTTCGATATGGATGAACTGGGGAAATACCTTTCGGCCCTGGCCAATGAGGCGAACCTTCATGAGCAGGATGGCGGCTGGCTGGTGTTCGGCGTCAAGGACAAACGTGAAGCGGCATCGGGATTGCGCCCTGTGGTGGGCAGCAGCTACAAGGCCAGCGCGGCTGCTTTGAATGAACTCAAATTGCTGATGGCGCAGGGGACGTCCCCCTCCATCACCTTCACCCAGATTTTTGAAGTGTCACACCCTGACTGCGCGCCTGGGAGTCGCGTGTTGGTGTTCCAAATACCGCCGGCTCCGCGCGGGCAGCCCATTGCATGGAAAGGGCATTTCTACGGACGGGCGGGAGAGTCACTCGTTGCGCTGGGCTCGAAGTTTGAAGCGATCCGCATGCAGTCGGCCGCGCTGGACTGGACGGCGCATTGTGTGACCACCGACTGGAGCTGCTTGTCTTCGGGTGCGTTGGCCCGTGGCCGTGCACTTTATGTGCTGAAGCATCCCCGCCGCGCCGACGAGGTGAGCGGCTGGAGCCATGAGCGTTTTCTTGCCGAGCTGCGATTGGCGCGCAATGGCTCGTTGACGCGGGCAGCGTTGTTGCTGTTCGCTCAACCGGGCGCTGTGGCGACGTTGGGCGATGTGTCGCCGCGCCTCACCTGGCAGTTGCTCACGGAACGCGACGAGCCGCTGGACTACCAGCATTTCGGTCTGCCCTTCGCGCTTTCGGTGGATGAGGTGGTAGCCAAAATTCGTATCCACACCGTGCGAATCCTGCCACCCGGTCAGCTCGCCCCGCTGGAGGTGCCCAACTACGACGCCTGGGTGATTCGCGAGGCTTTGTTGAACTGCATTGCGCACCAAGACTACGCCTTGGGTGGACGGGTGCAGGTCAAAGAGTCGCCATCGGCGCTCCTGTTTTCGAACGCGGGTGCTTTCATACCGGGCACGGTTGAGCAAGTTCTGGATGCATCCCACGCGGTTCACCTGTATCGCAACCCTTGTCTGGCGGATGCGATGGTGGAACTGGGGCTGATCGACACGATTGGCAGTGGCATCAAGCGGATGTACCGCACCCAGCGGGAACGGCACTTTCCGATGCCGGATTTTGAAATTGCGTTGGCGCCCCCCACGGTCACCGTGCGTATCCACGGTCGCGAAATTGATCCTGCCTTCACGCGGGCGCTGCTTTCTGCCTCCAGTCTCACGCTGTCCGAGGTGATTGCACTGGATCATGTGCAGAAGCGCCGCCCCATTGATACGAAGATTCTGGCCGATCTTAGGCGCCGGAAGTTGGTGGAAGGGCGCTCGCCTGCTGTGCATATTGCTGCGTCTGTGGCCGATGCCGTTAACCAGCGAGGGCAGTACACCCGCCATGCCGGTTTGCAGAAGCCAGCGCTCAAGCAACTGGTACTCAGCCTGCTCGACAGGTTTGGCAGGGCCACCCGTGAAGAGATTGATCAAACGCTGCTCGAAGCCATGCCCTCTGGTTTGACGCCTCAGCAAAAAGCCAATCGTGTGAAGAATCTGCTGAGCGAAATGTCTGACAAAGACAAGACCATTGTGGCCAACCGCCGTGGCGTGGGAGCCGTCTGGACGCGGAGTCTGCCATTGTCTAAATCATCTGAGTCGGCGGAGGATTCAGACAATATCTAGACAACTGACAGAGAAAAAGTCATAAAAATCAACGGTTTAAATTGGATTCTCGGTGCCGGGAGACCGATATTTAAGCCAATCCAAATCGAGAGCGCACAGCCCTCAACCCTTTAGCAACCGCGCCAGATACCGCCCGGTGTAGCTGCCCTCATGCGCGGCAATGTTTTCCGGTGTACCCTGCGCCAGCACCATGCCACCGCCCGAGCCGCCCTCGGGCCCCATGTCGATCAGCCAGTCGGCGGTCTTGATCACGTCCAGGTTGTGTTCGATCACCACAATGGTGTTGCCCGCGTCGCGCAGCTGGTGCAGCACTTTCAGCAGCAGTTCAATGTCGGCAAAGTGCAGGCCGGTGGTGGGCTCGTCCAGGATGTAGAGCGTGCGCCCGGTGTCGCGTTTGCTCAGCTCCAGCGCCAGCTTGACGCGCTGCGCCTCGCCGCCGCTGAGGGTGGTCGCGCTCTGGCCGAGCTGGATGTAGGTCAGGCCCACGTCCATCAGGGTTTGCAGCTTGCGGTGCAGCGTGGGCACGGCGCCAAAGAAGGCGTGGGCCTGCTCCACCGTCATGTCCAGAATTTGGGCAATGTTTTTGCCCTTGTACTGCACGTCCAGCGTTTCGCGGTTGTAGCGCTTGCCGTGGCAGACCTCGCAGGGCACATACACGTCGGGCAAAAAGTGCATTTCCACTTTCACCACACCGTCGCCCTGGCAGGCTTCGCATCGGCCCCCGGCCACGTTGAAGCTGAAGCGGCCCGGGCCGTAGCCGCGTTCGCGGGCGGTGGGCACCTCGGCCATGAGCTCGCGGATGCCGGTGAACAGGCCCGTGTAGGTGGCGGGGTTGCTGCGCGGCGTGCGGCCAATGGGGCTTTGGTCGACGTTGATGACCTTGTCGAAATGCTCAATGCCTTCTATGGCTTCGTGTGCGGCAGGCTCTTCGTGCGAGCGGTACAGCGTGCGCGAGACGGCCGCAAATAGCGTGTCGTTCACCAGCGTGGACTTGCCCGAACCGGACACGCCGGTGACGCAGGTGAGCAGGCCCACGGGGAACGCCACACTCACGCCCTTGAGGTTGTGACCGGTGGCGTTGATCACGCGAATTTCTTGCAGGTCGCCCAGGGAAGCGATGTGTGCGGCCTCGCGCGCGCTGCGGCGTTCGGCTGCGGGGCTCATGGGAAAGCGTGACTTGATCGGCGCTGCCACTTTGGTTTTCACCACCGGCAGCCAGGGCGTGCGCTGGGCGGGCACGGCAATGGCGCGCGCGCCGCTGAGGTACTGGCCGGTGAGCGAGCCCGGCGTGGCCATCACTTCAGCGCAGGTGCCTTGCGCCATCACGCGCCCACCGTGCACGCCCGCGCCCGGCCCCATGTCGATCACATGGTCGGCGGCGTGCATCATGTCTTCGTCGTGTTCCACCACCAGCACCGTGTTGCCCAGGTCTCGCAGGTGTTGCAGGGTGGCAATCAGGCGGTCGTTGTCGCGCTGGTGCAGGCCAATGCTGGGCTCGTCCAGCACATACATCACCCCGGTCAGGCCGCTGCCGATCTGGCTCGCCAGGCGGATGCGCTGGGCCTCACCGCCGCTCAGCGTGTCGGCGCTGCGGTCCAGGCTCAGGTAGTTCAGGCCCACGTCGTTCAAAAACTTCAGCCGCTGGCGAATCTCGTTGATCACCCGCGCCGCAATGTCGCCCTTGGCGCCAGGCAGGTGCAGCTTTTGAAAGTACGCCAGCGACTCGCCCAGCGTGATGTGGCTGATTTTGTAGATGGGCTGCTTGAGCTCGCCTTCGCCCACGAACACGTGGCGCGCTTCTTTGCGCAGGCGCGAGCCGCCGCAGTCGGGGCAGGGCTGGGTGGCGCGGTAGCGCGACAGTTCTTCGCGCACGGCGGGGCTGTCGGTTTCACGGTAGCGCCGTTCAAAGTTGCGGATGATGCCTTCGAACGGGTGCTTTTTGCTGATCTTTTTGCCCGCGCGTTCGCCCGATTCCAGTGCATAGCTGAACTTGATCTCGTCCAGTCCAGAGCCATACAACAGCACCTGCTGTACCGCTTCGGGCAGGCTGTCCCAGGCCGCCTCGGCGTCAAAGCCGTAGTGCGCCGCCAGGCTCTCGATCATGGCGAAGTAGTAGCCGTTGCGCCGGTCCCAGCCCTTGATGGCGCCACTGGCCAGGCTCAGCGTGGGGAAGGCCACCACGCGGGTCGGGTCAAACACCTCGGTGTGGCCCAGGCCGTCGCAGGTGGGGCAGGCGCCCATGGGCGAGTTGAAGGAAAACAGGCGCGGCTCCAGCTCGCCCACGGTGTAGCTGCACACCGGGCAGGCGAACTTGGCCGAAAAACCGTGCTCCGCGCCGCCGTCCATTTCCAGCGCAATGGCCTTGCCGTCGGCCAGGCGCAGCGCCGCTTCAAAGCTTTCGGCCAGGCGCTGGCGTTGTGGGTTGGTGGTTTCTTCTTCTGCCGAGCGCACCTTGATGCGGTCGATCACCACGTCGATGTTGTGCTTCTCGGTCTTCTTCAGCGCGGGCAGGGCCTCGGCCTCCACCACAGCACCGTTGAGCCGAAAACGCACGTAGCCCTGGGCCTGCATGTCGGCAAAGAGTTCGGTGAATTCACCTTTTTTCTCGCGTGCCACCGGCGCCAGAATCATCAGCCGTGTGCCTTCGGGCAGGGCCAGCACCGTGTCCACCATTTGAGCCACGCTTTGCGCCGCCAGCGGCAGGTCGTGCTCCGGGCAGTAGGGCGTGCCGGCGCGGGCGTACAGCAGGCGCAGGTAGTCGTGGATCTCGGTCACCGTGCCCACGGTGGAGCGCGGGTTGTGGCTGGTGGCCTTCTGCTCGATGGCAATGGCCGGCGACAGGCCTTCGATCAGGTCCACGTCGGGCTTGTCCATCAGCTGCAAAAACTGCCGAGCGTAAGCGCTCAGGCTTTCCACATAGCGGCGCTGGCCCTCGGCGTACAGCGTGTCAAACGCCAGGCTGGACTTGCCCGACCCGGAGAGCCCGGTGATCACCACCAGTGCGTACTTGGGGATGTCGAGGTCGATGTTTTTCAGGTTGTGCGTGCGCGCACCGCGCACCGACAGCAGCGCGGCCGAGCGCATGGCCGCTGTGTGGGCGGGCGACGGCACCGGCGGTGCCGCTGACGGCATATCCAAGAGCGAGGGGGGCAGAATCTGGTTCAAAGCGGTGCACCAGCGCGGGTTCTGGCGTCAAAAAGGCAACCCGACATGATAAGGCGCCAAGCGCTTTTTCACAGGGCTCGCGGGCCTTCGCGCTGTGCCGCACGAGCCTTTCCCGCCGCCAGCGCCGCGTTTGGGCCGCGCCTGTGGGCGCCGCAGGCGGCTTGTGGGCTGCTTTCAGCCCGTGGTGGCGGCGTGGTGCAGCGTCGAGACCAACACGTCACCCGCCGACTGGTTCAAAACCCGCTGGCCCTTGGAGCGTTGCAGGACGTCCCGCATGAGCGAGGCGTCTCGCTTGCCGATGACCGTCAGGTTGATCCCCCGCGCGCTTTGAAGGGACACCAGCTCGCGGGCCGGCTCTCCATAGGCCACAAAAATGTCGGCGGCCTGTCCGGGGGGCACGTGTTGGTCGATCACCTCGCGCAGATAGACCTGCGCGAGCTGGCGTTCGGCGGCACGTCGCTCGTCCAACGACAGCGCCGGTTGTGCGCGGTCCGTGGCTGCGCTGGGGCGCATCACCTGGTTGTCCAGGGCGTGAAAGACGGACATTCTGGTGCTTTGCCCTCCCAGCAGCCCCCAGGTCAGCAGGTGTTCTGATCCCGCTTTCAGGTCGAGCGCCACCAGGGTGTGGCGGTAAGGTTCGGTGGCGGGCCCCTTGACCACCAGCACCGGGCAGCGGCTCGCACGCAGCAGTTGATCGATGACCGAACGCTTGACCAACCCGTCCAGCTTGCCGCACAGGCTGTGGTGCATCACCAGCAGGTCCGCACCCACGGCCGCCGCCTTCACGCTTTTCAGCGTGGCGTCTGCGTTGTCGGCGGGTTCAATCACGATGTTGTGCTGGCGGCCCAAGGCCCGGCAGCGCTGCACCAGGCGGGCCTGGGGATCGGGGTAATGGCTTTTGCCGCCACCCGCAAAGTACACCAGGCGCAGCGGTGCGCGGTGCTGGGCGGCCAGCAGCGCCGCCCGCGACAGCGCCCGTTCGGATTCCACGGACAAGTCTGTGATGGCGACGATCAAGCCCAGCGCCGCCGGCTCGGTGGTCGTGTCACCCGCCAGCGCCATGGGCGAGGGGTGTTCAGGTTGTGAAGTCACCACTGGCCTCCGGCTGAAACAGGATGCTGACGATGTCGGCCTCGCAGACGTCACCGTTGGGCGTGCACCAGGACGCGGTGTCGCCCACGCGCAGGCCCAGCAGGCCCGCGCCCACCGGCGAGAGCACCGAAACAAAACCCGACACCGGTTCGGCGTCGGCCGGGTACACCGGTGTGAGCTGGCGGCGCAGACCGGTTCCCCGCATGCAAATTTCCACTTGCGAGTACATGGTGATCACATCACCGGGCACCTCGCGCGCGTTGACCAGGTCTGCGACCGGCAGGTGGTCGTCCAGCGCATCGGGCAGCAGACCGCCGTTGAGCTTGCACAGCCGGGTGAAATCCAATTGGGTGAGCGTGCGCCCCCCACCTTTGACTGCAGGCATAAAGCACTCCATCAAACGCGGCCGCTCCACCATCAAAAAGGAACGGCCGCAACAGCGCTGGGCAGGTGCCCGGCGATAGCGGTTGTGCGCAAAAGGGAAGGAGGTGTATCGCCGGGCTTAGGAATGTGCGGCCGGCTTATGCAAGCCGTGCGGGCGCATGGCTGCGCCCTTCCTGACGTGGTGTGCCCGGGCCTCAGCCAGGGTCGTCAGGAAGCCAATACAGGTGTTTGGCTGGGAATGCATGGCCGCAGTGTACGGCTTCTGGGCACCGGCCGTGCGTGGCCACCGCGGTGTCCAGCGGAGATGGTTGGCCCTTGGCCTGCCGGGGCGCCTGTAGACACCGGGCGGAGCGCCAGCTGCGCCGCCTTGGCGCACAATATTGGTCTTTGCCAAACACCCCCCGGTATGGCCCAGGCATTGCCTGCGGGTCGCCGGCCTTCACACCGTGTCGCTTTCGCCCGCCGCTCATTCCCCCGATTCTCCCGCTCCGGCCGATGACGCAGCCACCCGCATGACGGGGGCCGAGCGGCGCGCCAGCGCCTCGCTGGCGGCCATTTTTGCGTTGCGCATGCTGGGGCTGTTTCTGGTGTTGCCGGTGTTTGCGCTGGAAGCTTCGCGCCTGCCCGGTGGCGACGACGCCGCCCGTGTGGGCCTGGCCATGGGCATGTACGGTCTCACGCAGGCGTTTTTGCAGATTCCGTTTGGCTTGGCGTCTGACCGCTTCGGGCGCAAGCCCACCATCGTGGCCGGCCTGCTGCTGTTTGCCCTGGGCAGCGGTATTGCGGCCTGGGCGCCCGATCTCACCTGGCTGACCATTGGGCGAGCCGTGCAGGGCGCCGGCGCCATTTCTGCTGCGGTCACCGCGTTTTTGGCCGACGTGACGCGCGACGGTGTGCGCACCAAGGCCATGGCCATGGTGGGTGCCAGCATTGCGCTCATGTTTGCGCTCTCGCTGGTGTTGGCGCCGCTGCTGGCCGCCGGCATTGGTTTGGCCGGTATTTTCACGCTCACAGGTGCGCTGGCGCTGGTCGGCATCGCGGTGGTGATCTGGGTGGCACCGCCCGAGCCGGTGGTGCACAAGCCGTCCGACATGCGCCAGGTGCGCAGTGGTCTGGGCGAAGCGCTGCGCCACCCCGGTTTGCTGCGCCTGAACCTGGGCGTTTTTGTGCTGCATGCCGTGCAGCTCGCCATGTGGATGGCGGTGCCCGCGCTGCTGGTGCAGGCCGGGCTGGCCAAGGTGAATCACTGGCAGGTGTATTTACCCGCTGTGGTGGCTTCGCTGGTGGTCATGGGCGGTGTGCTGTTTCCCATGGAGCGGCGCGGCAAGCTGCGCGGCGTGTTTCTGACGGCCATTGGCCTGATTGCGCTGGTGCAGCTGGGTCTGTGGTGGGTGGCCTCGGGCGGCGGCGGAGCTGCACCGGGTCTGTGGACGCTGGGCTTGCTGATGTTCGTGTTTTTCATCGGCTTCAACACCCTGGAAGCCAGCCAGCCCAGCCTGGCCTCGCGCCTGGCGCCAGCACACGCACGCGGTGCCGCGCTGGGCGTTTACAACACGCTGCAGTCGGTGGGTTTCTTTGTGGGCGGCGCGGTGGGCGGCTGGCTGGCCAGCGTGCACGGTGCCACCGGCCTGTTTGCGGTGTGTGGCGCGGCCATGCTGGTGTGGCTGGTGCTGGCCTGGCCCATGCGGGTGCCGGCGCCCAAGCCCAGCAGGTCAGCGCCCGCCTGAGTTTTCGGGTGCGTAGGCGGGCGCTTGCGGGGTTTTATGCCCTTGCAGCGAGCGCATCATGAGGGTCGACATCGTGCTGTACAGCGGCCGGCTGATCATGCGCGACAGCAGGCTGGCGAGCAACGCGCAGGCCATCAGGCTCAGCACCATGCTGTGACCGTCGGTCATTTCCATCACGATGATCATGGCGGTGATGGGCGTTTGCGTGACCGCCGCCAGAAAGCCGCACATGCCCAGCGCAATCAGCGCCGCGCCGTGCGGCGAGTCCAGCAGCCAGGCCACGTCAGCACCCAGCCCGGCGCCAATGGACAGGCTGGGGCCAAAAATACCGCCCGGCACACCGGCCCAGGCCGACAGCCAGGAGGCCACAAACTTCAACCCGGTGAACAGCAGCGGCTGGTGGGTCTCGGCGGCGGCGCCTGCGGCGGCCTGGTCCAGCAAGGTGTGTGTGTGCTGGTGCCCCACGCCCACGGCGGCGCCGTCGCTCACCACCGCAATCACGGCCACCGCAAACCCGCACAGGGCTGCAAACGTGACCGGGCGCTTGCGGCGGTAGGCACAAAAGCGGTCGGGCAGTCCGGTGAACGAGGCCAGCATCAGCCGCGACAACAACCCCCCCAGCAGCCCGCAACCGAGGGCCACCAAGGCGCCGGGCGCCAGCAGGCTCCACCACGACACCGATTCCGCCCGCACCCGGCCGAAATACGACAGGTTGCCAAACGCAGACACGGCCACCAGACCGGCCACCACAATCGCCGCCAGCATCAGGCCGCTGCTGCGCTCTTGCAGCCGGCGCGACAGCTCTTCGATGGCAAACACAATGCCGCCCAGCGGGGTGTTGAACGCTGCGGCAATGCCCGCGGCGCCACCGGCCACCAACAGTTCGCGGTCGCTGATGCCCGAACGCGGCGACAGCCAGCGCCGGGCGTGCAGCATCACCCCGGCAGCCACCTGCACCGAAGGCCCTTGCCGCCCGATGGACAAGCCCGCCAGCAACCCGCCCGACACCGCCAAAATTTTGGCGATGCTGAGCCTGAGTGAGATGAAGCGCGAGCGCTCGTGCAAGGGCGTTTCGGGCGCCAGTGCGGTCAGCAACTGCGGCACGCCCGAGCCGGCCGCGCCAGGCGCCCAGCGCCGAATGGTCCAGACCACGGCCGCGGTCAGCAGCGGTGTCCAGAGCAGCGGCGCCCACCAGGCGGCGCTTCGCAGGCTCTGGTACAGACCAAACGCCGCGTCTGCCAGCAAGGTGAAGCCCACCACCGCCAAGCCGGCCAGCACCGCGTAGGCCATCACGACGACCCGGTCCATCCACTGCCGCCCGTCGCCCATTTCGGTGCGCAGGTTGTGCAGGAAGTCCGGTTCGCCTTTCATGGATGCGAAGTGTAGGCGCTGCCCGCCGGGTGGTGGCAGTCGGCGGGTGGCGTATTGGGCGGCGGCGGTACTTGCGGCACAATGTCTGACCCAATCGCGGCCCGGGTTTCCTGCGCCGCCCGCATTTTTCTTCAGGGCAACACACCATGGCATCCGTCAACAAAGTCATCCTCGTCGGCAACTGCGGCCGCGATCCCGAAATCCGCTACCTGCCCTCGGGTCAGGCCGTGGCCAATGTCAGCGTGGCCACTTCCAGCCGCCGCAAAGACAAAAACAGCGGCGAGACCATTGAAGACACCCAGTGGCACCGCGTCACGTTCTATGACCGCCTGGCCGAAATCGCTGGCGAATACGTGAAAAAAGGCCGTCCGATTTACGTGGAAGGCCGCTTGAAATACGGCACCTATGTGGACAAAGCCACCGGCGTGGAAAAAAATACGGTGGACATCATTGCCACCGAATTGCAGTTGCTCGGCGGCCGCGAAGGCATGGGCGGTGCCGGTGAAGAAGGCGGCGGTGGCGGTTATTCGCGCCCGGCCGCTGCGCCACGCCAGGCCGCGCCCGCACCCCGTCCGCCAGCGCCAGCGCCCGCACCGGCCCGCCAGTCCAGCGGTTTTGACGACATGGACGACGACATTCCGTTCTGACAGCTACCTTTTTAAATCCGATAAGCCCGACCGGCTCCCAGATTTCAACCGCTCGAAGACGCGGTTGAAACCCCGGTGTGCTTTTTGCCAGCGATGCCTGACCCCGCCCATGGGCTGCGCAAGGAACCTCCAGGGGTGGAGCTGATCCATAGGTATCCGGTGCGTGGTTTCGTCCATGCACCCTCTCTCCCCGGCGCTGGCGCCGGACACCCCCAGAAAGGCAGAGCATGCAAGTTCAAGTCAATACCGACGATCACATCCACGGTGGCGAGTCCCTGGCCCAATGGGTCAATGACGAAGCCCTCAGCCGCCTGAGCCGGTTCCGCGACCACATCACCCGCCTGGAGGTGTTTCTTACCGATCTGGATGGCAGCAAGTCGGGCGTGAAGGACAAACGCTGCCGCCTTGAAGCCCGTGTGGCCAGCCGCCAGCCGGTCAGCGTCACGGCCGATGGCGACAAAATGGCCTCCGCCTTCATGGACGCGGTGGACAAGCTGATTCGGGCGCTGGACGCCGACCTGGGCCGTGTGAAGGACCGCAACGGTCGCGACACCATTCGCAACGCGGCCGACCAGGGCGACTGAGCATCCAAGCCGCAGCGGCCCGGAGCGCTGTCAGGCGCTGCCGGGCATTTTTTTGGGCGGTCGCACCCCGTGTGTGTTTGTGCCATCCCCCATCAGCGGACTGGGCAAGATGAAAATCGGTTGCCGGGTCCGGGGTGGGCGGGCAACGAACTGTCGGCACAATGCTGCCCATGGACACATCTTCCACCCTCGAACCCGGCCTGCTGCCCGACAACGACCCCCAGCGCGAGCTGCTGCACAACGAGGTACACGCGCGCCCGTCGGCCCGCATCCGGCTGCCGGCCCTGATTGTGTTTGTGGCCGTGCTCAACGACGGCGTGACGCGCGAGCAAGAGGGCGATCACCTGCGCCGCCTACCGGGCCTGGCGCAGCTGCCGCAGGAGCGTTTGCAGGGCAATTTTCTGCGGTTGCGCTTTGAAGAGCACACGCTCAAGTGGGAACGCCACACCGAGTTCACCCGCTATTCCATCGTCCAGGAATTGCCCGAGGATGCTGGGCTGGGCAGCACCGACCCGGCGCTGCTGGACGCGCTGGTGACGCCGCCCGGCTGGCTGCGCGACATTCCTGGGCGCACGGTGGCGGCCATCAAGCTGGTGATGCTGCACGCCGACCTGCCCGAGCAAACGCCTGCGGCGCAGGCCGCGCTCATGGGCCCGGCGCAACAGTGGTTTGGCGACCGCGCGGTGGTGGCCTCGCAGCTGGGGGGCGGGCATTCGTGGGCGCTGACCGACTTTGCCCTGCGCCCCACGGGCTTTGAGCGCATGCTGGTGCTGGCGCCGCCGGGCACCACAGAGACCCGCGCCGGCCGCATTTCGCAGCGCCTGCTGGAACTGGAAACCTACCGCCTCATGGCACTGCGGGGCTTGCCAGTGGCCAAGGCGCTGTCGCCCATGCTGGCCGACGCGGAAGCCCAGTTGGCCACCATCACAGCGCAGCTGGAAAACAAGTCAACCTCTGAGCAGGCGCTGCTGGACCAGCTGGTATCACTGGCCGCGAAGGTGGAACGCGCCACGGCCGAAAACAACTACCGCTTTGCGGCCACGCGGGCTTACGACGCGCTGGTCACCCAGCGCATCAGCGAACTGCGCGAAAAACCGATTCCGGGCACGCAGACCCTGGGTGAATTCATGCAGCGGCGGCTCTCGCCGGCCATGGCCACCGTGGCAGCCACGGGGCAGCGCCTGGCCTCGTTGTCCGAACGCGTGTCGCGCACCAGCGCCTTGCTGCGCACGCGGGTGGACATCGTCACCGAAGCGCAAAACCAGCAGCTGCTGGAAAAGCTCACCAAAGGGCAAGAGCTGCAGCTGCGCTTGCAGAGCACGGTGGAAGGCTTGTCGATCGCGGCCATCTCGTACTACGTGGTGAGTCTGGTGTTGTACCTGGGCAAGGCGGGCAAGGCAGCGGGCCTGCCGCTCAACCCCGAAATGCTGGCCGGCGGCATGATCCCGCTGGTGCTGTGGGGCGTGTGGCGCACCACCAAGAAGATCCACGCCAAGCTGCACGCGCCGCACTGAGCGGCAGGCCGCCGCCTGCCTTGGCTCAGACGGCGGTGGCCGCGTCGGTGGTGATCACGCCGCCACCCAGGCAAATGTCGCCGTCGTACACCACGGCGCTTTGGCCGGGCGTCACGGCCCATTGGGGTTCGGTGAAGCGCAGCGCAAAGCCGGTCTCGCCTTGGGCTTCAAACTGACACGGCGCGTCGGCCTGGCGGTAGCGGGTTTTGGCAGCCAGCGCACCCGCTGCGGGTGGGTGGCCCGCCACCCAGCTCGCGTCTTGCGCACGCAGCGCGGGGGACAGCAGCCACGGGTGGTCGTGGCCTTGCACCACCCACAGGGTGTTTTTTTCCATGTCTTTGCGCGCCACAAACCAGGGCGCGTGTTCGTTGCCCCCTTTTTGCGCGCCCTTTTCGCGCACACCGCCAATGCCCAGGCCCTGGCGCTGGCCCAGGGTGTAGAAGCTCAGGCCCACATGCTGGCCCAGCACCCGGCCTTTTTCGTCCTTGATGGGGCCGGGCTCTTTGGCGATGTAGCGGTTCAGAAAGTCGCGAAACGGCCGCTCGCCGATGAAGCAGATGCCGGTGCTGTCTTTCTTTTTGGCGTTGGGCAGCCCAATTTCAGTCGCGATGCGGCGCACCTCGGTTTTGGGCAGTTCGCCCACCGGGAACAGCGTTTTGCTCAGCTGCGCCTGGTTCAGGCGGTGCAAAAAATAGCTCTGGTCTTTCAGCGGGTCCAGGCCCTTGAGCAGTTCAAACGCGCCGTTGCGTTCGCGCACGCGGGCGTAGTGTCCGGTGGCAATCTTCTCGGCGCCCAGGCGCATGGCGTGGTCCAGAAAGGCCTTGAACTTGATCTCGGCGTTGCACAGGATGTCGGGGTTGGGCGTGCGCCCGGCCGAGTATTCGCGCAAGAACTCGGCGAACACGCGGTCTTTGTATTCGGCGGCGAAGTTGACGTGCTCAATTTCAATGCCCAGCACGTCGGCCACGCTGGCCGCGTCCACGAAGTCGATGTTGGACGAGCAAAACTCGCTGTTGTCGTCGTCTTCCCAGTTTTTCATGAAGATGCCGATGACCTCGTAGCCCTGCTGTTTGAGCAGGTACGCGCTCACCGCAGAGTCCACACCGCCGCTTAAACCGACCACCACACGCTGTTTGTTTGCCATGAAGGGGATTATCCCCGCGGCGCTGCCAGAGCGCCGCGCAGGCCGGGGTCAGTGCGCGGGGCGATCAGCCCAGCATGGCTTTCCACATGCCGTTGCCCCAGGCCACCGCTGCCGCGCCCGAGCGGGCGTTGTGTTCCGGGTCCACGCTGAACTTGAGTTTGGGCGCTTCGCCCGGCGCCACGGTGGACGACACGTTGATGTTGATCGCTTCTTTGTGCGTCACGTTGGCCCAGCAGATGCCCAGCGGCAGCTCGGTGGGGCCGTTGGCGGCGGCGGGTGTCTTGCCAGCGATGCGCTCGGCAATGGCTTCGGCCACCTGCTGGCCGCTGCCAAAAGCCACATGACCGCTCTTGGGCAGGGGGGAGCCCTGCGCGTCGCCGATCACGTAGACCCGTTCGTCGGCCTGGCTCTGAAAGCTGGGCAGCTTGATCGCGGCCCAGCGCTCGCCCAGGCCGGCCTGGCGGATCAGCGCCGGCGCCCGCATCGGCAGGATCAGGTTGGCGTGCGCGAAAGGGATGTCGCCCGCCGTGGTGGCGAGCTGGCGCTTGCCCATGTCCACCGCGCGGATGTCGGTGTCGGGCAGGTACTCGATCTGGCTGGCATACAGGCTTTTCATCCCATTCAGGATGGGCTTGGCAATCGGTGCCGGCATCGGGGCCGGGTTGGCATCCAGCAGAATGATCTTGCCTTTGGTGCCGCGCTGCTTCATCTGCTCGGCAATCAGAAACGCGCGCTCGTACGGTGCAGGCGGGCAGCGGTAGGGTGGCTTGGGTGCGCTGATGACGAAATTGCCGCCCTTTTCAAGGAATTCGTCGACCTGCTGGCGCACCGCCATCTGCTCAAACGCCCGGAAGCCCACCGGCAGCTGGGCGCGGGCTGCGGCGTAGCCCTGGATGCTTTCTTCCATGTAGTCCACGCCCAGCGACAGCACCAAAAAGTCGTACGGCACGCGTTGTGTGCCTGTGACCACCACGCGCTGGGTGCGGTCGATCTCCAGCACCCGCTCGCGCACGCGGCGCGCGCCCAGCTGGTCCACCCGCGCATAGCTGCGCTGGAAGTCGCTCGCAGGCTGGTGGCCCGCAATGAAGTGTGCGCTCAAGGGGCATGACATGAAGGCCTCGTTGGGTTCGATCAGCGTCACGTCAGCGGCGCCGCTGGCCTGCAGCCCGCGCACCGCACCCAGACCACCCCAGCCGCCGCCGACCACCACCACGCGGGGCTTGGCTGCAGTGGACACGGCAGCGCAACCAGTGGCCAGCGCCGCGGCGCCCAAGGCGGTGGCTTGCAGGAACTGACGGCGGCGGGTTGGTGTGGTGGTGTGCATGGCACGCTCCTGAGGTTGTGTGTGAAAAATACCCTGCTGGGTAGGGTTCATACTAGGTAAAGAAACCTTGTTGCTCAAAGGGGTAAACCCTGCTTCGGCGGTGGCGTGCGGCTACAGCCTTGGTTGGCGGTGCTTGCCTCATCACCGCCGGTGCCCCCTGCGCTACCCTTGTACCGTCCCCCACAGGTATTCCCCATGACCCCGCTCAATTGCCTCCTGACTTTTGCCGACGTGGAATTCACCGCGATCCGCGCGCAAGGCGCGGGTGGTCAAAACGTGAACAAGGTGTCCAACGCGGTGCATCTGCGCTTTGCCATCCACGGCTCGCCGTTGCCGGTCGCCGTCCAGGAGCGTTTGTTGGCGCTGAGCGACCAGCGCATCACCACCGAAGGCGTGGTGGTGATCAA
Organism: Hydrogenophaga sp. L99; assembly: GCF_058731905.1. Classification (NCBI taxonomy): domain Bacteria; kingdom Pseudomonadati; phylum Pseudomonadota; class Betaproteobacteria; order Burkholderiales; family Comamonadaceae; genus Hydrogenophaga; species Hydrogenophaga sp. L99. The sequence continues at coordinate 4,046,900 of NZ_CM178972.1, forward strand.
GGCCCAGACCAGCCGCAGCCTGGAGCACAACAAGGCCGACGCGCTGGAGCGGCTGCAGGCGCTCGTTGACAGCGTGGCCACGGTGCCCAAGGCGCGCAAGGCCACCAAACCCACCTTTGGCTCGAAGCAGCGCCGCCTGGCCGGCAAGGCCACGCGTTCGCAGGTGAAGCAGTTGCGGGGCCGGGTCTCGGGCAGCGATTGACTGGGCTTCTTCAGCGCAAGCCGTTCAGCACCGAGGCGTCGGTGGTCACCACATCCAGCGGGTAGCGCCGGCCAGCCAGGTGGTCTTCCATGCACTGCAACACCAGGGGGCTGCGGTGGCGCGCGGCGCTGGCGCGCAGTTCGTCGGGCGTCATCCAGAGGGTGCGCACGATGCCGTGGTCCAGGGGCCGCTCCGGCTCAAAGGCACCCAGTTCGCCGCAAAAGGCGAAGCGCAGGTAGGTGATGTCTTCGCCGGTGGCTTCGCGCTGGAAACGCGACAGGTACACGCCCACCAGGGCGGTGGGCGTGAACCGGTGCGCAGTTTCTTCCAGGGCTTCGCGTGCCACGCCCTGGGCGGGGCTTTCGCCGGGGTCCAGGTGGCCGGCCGGGTTGTTCAGCCGAAGCCCCTCGGGGGTGTGTTCTTCCACCAACAGGTAGCGGCCGTCGCGTTCAATGATGGCGGCCACGGTGGCGCTGGGTTTCCAACGGTTGTTCATGGGCGGATTATCGACCGGCCTACCCACGCCGTGCTGAAGCCCTGTCACGCTTGATCTTTGCAAAATATCAGTAATGACTTATAAACAGAAGAGCATTGTTTCAAAATGAGATTTCATGCGCTGGCGCCGAAGATTTCAAGCCGCGGCGGGGAAGAACCCTGAGCGGCTTCGAACAGCTTTCAGTTAAGCTGCGCCAAAATACATTTCAACCGCGCGAGTGAGGAGACATTTATGTTGATTGGCGTACCCGCCGAGACCCTGAAGGGCGAGGCCCCCACGGCCGTCGCACCCCAGGCAGCCAGGCTACCCCGATCCCATGGCCGTACCGCGCCAGTACGGGCTCACGCCGGTTTGGCCGCTGACTGAAATCGCTTGGGCCGGCGAGCCGGCTGCGCATGCCCTTCAGCCTGGCCTTGTCGCGCTGGGCTAACGCCTACCCCGTTTTTCCCGACCCCCTTCTGATATCCCTGCATCAAGGACCTTCCTTATGACTTCTGGCGCATCGACCGAAACAGCCGCAGCCAGCGCGGCCGCACCCACACCGCAGCGCATCGGCGTACCGCGTGAAATTTTCCCCGGTGAAAAACGCGTGGCCACCGTGCCCGAGGCCGTGGCCAAGCTGGTCAAGCTGGGTTTTGCCGTGGTGGTGGAAAGCGGTGCGGGCGAGCTGGCCCAGCTCAGCGATGCCGACTACGTGCAAGCCGGTGCAACCATTGCGCCCAACGCCGCGGCGCTGTGGAGCGGCAGCGACATCGTCTTCAAGGTGCGCGCTCCCACGCCCGACGAAGTGGCGCTGATGCACGCAGGCCAGACACTGATCGGCTTCCTCTGGCCAGCGCAGAACCCCGAGCTGATGCAGCAAATGGCCGCGAAACAGGTCACGGCGCTGTCGATTGACGCACTGCCACGCACCCTGAGCCGCGCGCAGAAGATGGACGCGCTGACCTCGATGGCCGGCGTCAGCGGTTACCGCGCCGTGGTCGAGGCGGCCAACGCCTTCGGCCGCTTCTTCAACGGCCAGATCACGGCCGCGGGCAAGGTGCCGCCGGCCAAGGTGTTCATCGCTGGCGCCGGCGTGGCCGGCCTGGCGGCCATTGGCGCGGCCGCCAGCCTGGGCGCCATCGTGCGCGCCAACGACACGCGCGCCGAGGTGGCCGACCAGGTGGTCTCGCTCGGTGGCGAGTTCGTCAAGGTGGACTACGAGGAAGAAGGCTCGGGCGGCGGCGGCTACGCCAAGGTCATGAGCGAAGGCTTCCAGCAGGCCCAGCGCGAGATGTACGCTAAACAGGCGCGCGAGGTGGACATCATCATCACCACCGCGCTGATTCCCGGCAAACCGGCGCCCAAGCTGATCACCGCCGACATGGTGCAGAGCATGAAGCCGGGCAGTGTGATCGTGGACATGGCGGCCGAGCAGGGCGGCAACTGCGAGCTGACCGTGCCCGGCGAGGCGGTGGTGCGCCACGGTGTGACCATCGTCGGCTTCACCGATCTGGCCTCGCGCATGGCGCGCCAGTCGTCCACGCTGTACGGCACCAACCTGTTCCGCCTGACGGAAGAGCTGTGCAAGACCAAGGACGGCGTGATCAACGTCAACATGGAAGACGACGCGATCCGCGGTTTGACCGTCATCAAAAATGGCGAAATCACCTGGCCTGCGCCGCCCATCGTGGCCGCACCCAAGCCAGCCCCCAAGCCCGCGGCTGCGGTGGCTGCCAAGAAAGGCCACGGCCACGGCGAAGCGTCTGGCCCCATGCCAGCGGGCAAGCTTGCCATCGTCGCCGGCGTCACGGCGGTGCTGTTTGCACTGGTGGGTGCTTATGCCCCGGCCGCGTTCCTGTCGCACTTCACGGTGTTCGTGCTGGCCTGTTTTGTGGGTTACATGGTGGTGTGGAACGTGAAGCCCGCGCTGCACACGCCGCTCATGAGCGTGACCAACGCCATCAGCTCCATCATCGCCATCGGCGCGCTGGTGCAGATCTCGCCGATTGCCACCTCAGCCGAACGGCCCAACACGCTCATCATCGGCCTGTCCGCGCTGGCCCTGGTGCTGACCGCCATCAACATGTTCGGCGGCTTTGCAGTCACCCAGCGCATGCTGGCGATGTTCCGAAAGTAATGACTTCGGGGGCAGATCTTCAGCTCTGTCCCTGATTGATTAAGAAAAGAGATATTCATGTCTGCAAGTCTGGCCACGGTCTCCTACATCGGCGCGACCATCCTCTTCATCCTCAGCCTGGGCGGCCTGTCCAACCAGGAAACCGCGCGCCGCGGCAACCTCTACGGCATGGTCGGCATGGCGCTGGCTGTGCTGGCCACGGTGTTCGGCCCGCAGGTCACCATGGCCGGTGTGCCCTGGATCGTTGGCGCCATGGTGGTCGGCGGGGCCATCGGCCTGACCGCCGCACGCAAAGTGCAAATGACGCAAATGCCCGAGCTGGTGGCGCTCATGCACAGCATGGTCGGCATGGCCGCGGTGCTGGTGGGTTATGCCACCTATGTTGACCCCGAAGCATCGAAAAACCTGGACAGCGCGGCCCACGCCATCCACGCGATGGAAATCTACATTGGCATCTTCATCGGTGCGGTCACCTTCTCGGGCTCGGTCGCTGCCTTTGGCAAACTGTCGGGCCGCATCGGTGGCAGCCCCCTGCTGCTGCCTGGGCGGCATTGGCTGAACCTGGCCGGTCTGCTCGCGGTGATCTATTTCGGCCGCATGTTCCTGCAGGCCGAGACGATCGAAGCAGGCATGTTCCCGCTGTTCGTCATGAGCGCCATTGCGCTGCTGTTCGGTATCCACATGGTGATGGCCATCGGCGGCGCCGACATGCCGGTGGTGGTGTCCATGCTCAACAGCTATTCGGGCTGGGCCGCCGCGGCCACCGGCTTCATGCTGAGCAACGACCTGCTGATCGTCACCGGTGCGCTGGTGGGCTCCAGTGGCGCCATCCTGTCTTACATCATGTGCAACGCCATGAACCGCAGCTTCATCAGCGTGATCGCCGGCGGATTCGGCACCACCGCCGCCGCGCCCAAGCCTGCGGGTGGTGCCGCAGCCGAGCCGGTGGGTGAGGTGAACCCCATCCTGGCCGCCGAGACCGCCGAGATGCTGCGCGAAGCCAAGAACGTGATCATCGTCCCCGGCTACGGCATGGCCGTGGCGCAGGCGCAGCACACGGTGTTTGAAATCACCAAGCACCTGCGTGAAAAGGGCGTGAACGTGCGTTTTGGTATTCACCCGGTGGCAGGCCGCATGCCCGGCCACATGAACGTACTGCTCGCCGAAGCCCGGGTGCCTTACGACATCGTGTTTGAGATGGACGAACTCAACGACGACTTCCCCGACACCGACGTGGCCATCGTCATCGGTGCCAACGACATCGTGAACCCGGCCGCGCAAGACGACCCGACCAGCCCGATCGCCGGCATGCCGGTGCTGGAAGTCTGGAAGGCCCGCACCTCCATCGTGATGAAGCGCAGCATGGCCAGCGGCTACGCCGGCGTGGACAACCCGCTGTTCTACAAAGACAACAACCGCATGTTGTTTGGCGACGCGAAGAAGATGCTGGACGAAGTGCTGGTGGCTTTGAAGAGCTGAACGCACATTCGATCTGTTTCACAAGACGGGGGCCTTTGGGCCCCTTTTTTGCGTCGCGTCAAGAAAGGCTTCGGGTACTGTTTTTCATAGCACGCCAGCGCGAGCAACCAATGGGTTAACCTGGCCTGTCAGTCGTTCGTAAGGGAAAAACACGATGCCCAGCGGCCTCGTGGCGAAAGACAATGCGCAGTTGTCGAAAACCCACAAGAGATCTGGAGATACCGCATGACCGAACCGACGGCCGACCGTCCCTGGCTGGGCGCCTACCCCGTGGGTGTGCCCGCCGACATCGATGTGGCCCAGTACCCGTCGCTGGTGCATCTGATGGAAGAAAGCTTCCAGAAGTACGCCAGTCGGCCCGCCTACAGTTTCATGGGCAAAGAGCTCACGTTTGGGCAGACCGACAGTTTTTCGCAGGCGTTTGCCGCCTATTTGCAGGGCCTGGGGCTGGTCAAGGGCGACCGAGTGGCCATCATGATGCCCAACGTGCCGCAGTACCCGGTGGTGGTGGCTGGCATCTTGCGTGCTGGCCTGGTGGTGGTGAACGTGAACCCGCTCTACACCCCGCGCGAGCTGGAGCACCAGCTCAAAGACGCTGGGGCCAAGGCCATCGTGATCGTGGAGAACTTTGCCACCGCGCTGGAGCAATGCGTGGCCAACACACCGGTCAAGCACGTGGTGCTGGCCGCCATGGGCGACATGCTGGGCCTGCTCAAGGGCGGCGTGGTGAACTACGTGGTGCGCAACGTCAAGAAAATGGTGCCGGCCTTCAGCCTGCCGCAGGCGGTGCGTTTCAACGAAGCCATTGCCCGGGGCACGCGCGGCACCTTCAAGCGCCCGGACATCAAGCCCGACGATGTGGCGGTGCTGCAGTACACCGGTGGTACCACCGGTGTGAGCAAGGGCGCGGTGCTGCTGCACCGCAACGTGATCGCCAACGTGCTGCAGTCCGAAGCCTGGAACGAACCGGTGATGAAGCAGGTGCCCGCCACCGAGCAGCCCACCAGCGTGTGCGCCTTGCCGCTGTACCACATCTTCGCCTTCACGGTGAACATGATGCTGTCCATGCGCACCGGCGGCAAAACCATTCTGATTCCCAACCCGCGCGACCTGCCCGCCGTGCTCAAAGAACTGAGCAAGCACACCTTCCACAGCTTTCCGGCCGTCAACACCTTGTTCAACGGCCTCGCCAACCACCCCGACTTCAACACCGTCAATTGGGGCAACCTGAAGGTTTCGGTGGGCGGTGGCATGGCCGTGCAGGGGGCGGTAGCCAAGCTTTGGCTGGACAAGACCGGTTGCCCGATTTGCGAGGGCTATGGCCTGTCAGAGACCAGCCCGTCGGCCAGCTGCAACCCCACCACCAGCACCGAATACAGCGGCACCATTGGTGTGCCGCTGCCCAACACCTGGATGAAATGCCTGGACGACGATGGCATGGAAGTGCCGCTGGGGCAGCCTGGCGAGATCGCCATCAAAGGACCACAGGTGATGGCCGGCTACTGGCAGCGGCCCGACGAGACCGCCAAGGTCATGACGCCCGATGGTTTCTTCAAGAGCGGCGACGTGGGCGTGATGGACGCGCGCGGCTATTTCAAAATTGTGGATCGCAAGAAAGACATGGTGCTGGTGAGCGGCTTCAACGTCTACCCCAACGAGGTGGAAGACGTGGTGGCCCAGCTGGCCGGGGTGATGGAGTGCGCCGTGGTGGGTGTGCCCGACGACAAGTCGGGTGAGGCCGTGAAGCTGGTGATTGTGAAAAAGGATCCGGCCCTGAGCGAAACCCAGGTGCGCGATTTCTGCAAAGCCAATCTCACCGGTTACAAGCAACCCAAGGTGGTGGAGTTCCGCACCGAGCTGCCCAAGACACCGGTGGGCAAGATCCTCCGCCGCGAATTGCGCGACAAGAAGTGACGCAGCCACTGCGACACCATGACAGGGCGGCTTCGGCCGCCTCCGTCTTTTCAGGAGCACCCGAATGACCCGTACCGCTATCGTCGCCGCCTTGCACGACGAACTCGCCAGCGTGCTCGCGCTGATGCCCGACGAATACAAGCAGGTGGTGGGTGGGCGCGAATTCTGGGTCGGGCACCTGCACGGGCAAGACGTGGTCGCGGTGCTCAGTGGCATCGGCAAGGTGGCTGCGGCCACCACCGCCACATTGTTGATCCAGCACTTCGGTGTGCAACGCATCGTGTTCACCGGTGTGGCCGGCGGCCTGGGCGCGGACGTGCAGGTGGGCGATATGGTGCTGGCACGCAGCTTTTTGCAGCACGACATGGACGCGTCGCCGCTGTTCCCGCGCCACGAGGTACCGGGCTATGGCCGAGCGCGTTTCGAGGCCGATGCGCCGCTGACCGACGCGCTGGAGCTGGCTTGCGAGCGCATGCTGCACACGCTGCCGCCGCAACTGGGTGCCGAGGCCGTGGCGGCCTTCGGCCTGAAAGCACCGCGCTTGCACCAGGGCCTGCTCATCAGCGGCGACCGCTTTGTGGCCACCACCGCCGAGAGCCAGGCGCTGCAGCGCGAACTGCCCGACGCGCTGGCGGTGGAAATGGAGGGCGCGGCCTTTGCGCAGGTGTGTCACGACTTCGGTGTGCCCCTGGCGGTGGTGCGCACCATTTCAGACCGTGCCGACGACACCGCGCATGTGGACTTTCCGAAGTTCTTGCGCGAAGTGGCCAGCCGCTACAGCGGCGCGGTGACCGAGGCCTTGTTCAGCGACCGTTGATTGACCGGCGCGCGATGCCCCCAGCCAGAACGCGGCGCAACCGGCTTTGCCGGGGCGCACTGCGTTGCCCCTTGAGGGGCGGAGCCGGTGACACGAAGTGAACCAGCGATGGGGGTGGTCTCACCGCAACCAGCCCCGTTTGCGGAAATACACCATGGGCACGATGGCCGACAACACCATGAGCCCAATGGCCAGCGGGTAGCCGTAGGCCCAGTCCAGCTCGGGCATGAAACGAAAATTCATGCCGTAGCTGCTGGCCACCAGCGTGGGCGGCAGCAGCGACACACTGGCCACCGAGAAAATCTTGATGATCTTGTTCTGGTTGATGTTGATGAAACCGACCGTGGCGTCCATCAAGAAGTTGATCTTGTCGAACAGAAAAGCGGTGTGGCTGTCCAGCGAGTCGAGGTCGCGCAAAATCTGCCGCGCGTCTTCAAACTGCTCGGCGCTCAGCAGGCGGCTGCGCATCATGAAGCTCACGGCGCGCCGGGTGTCCATCACGTTGCGGCGGATGCGACCCGACATGTCCTCGTTGCGCGCGATGGCCGACAGGGCTTCGCTGAGCAGGTTGTCCGAGGCGTTGCTGTTGAGCACCTTTTTGCTCACCGTCTCGATCTCGTCGTAAATGTCTTCCAGCGTGTCGGCGCAGTATTCGGCGTCGGCGTCAAACAGCATCAGCAGCACGTCTTTGGCGTCTTCGATCAGGCCAGGCATGCGGCGTGCGCGCATGCGCAGCAGCCGAAACACCGGCACGTCTTCGTCGTGAATGGAAAACAGCACGCCTTTGCTCTTGAGCGAGTCGTTGTGCTCGTTCAAGATGAACGCCACGCGGATGGCGCGTGGGTCTTCTTCATCGTCGATCAAGAAGTCGCTGCGCACATGCAGTTCGCCGTTGTCTTCTTCAAAGAAGCGGGCCGACTCCTCGATGTCCTCGTCCATCGCGTCTTCGGGAATCGACAGGCCAAAGTGCTGTTTCACCCAGCGCCGCTCTTCGGGGGTGGGGGCTTCCAGGTCGACCCAGATGGGCTTGAACTGCGCCAGTTCTTCGAGCGACTCGATTTCTTCCTGAAACAGGCGGCCGTTGGCCAGGGTGAATACGTTGAGCATGTGGGCGCTCCCGGCGTGAGAGGGTCTGAGGGAAGCGGGGCGCTCGTGCGCCCCCGGGGCGGGTGGGGTGGCGCTTTCAGCCGGCCGTTCGCCTGACCTCAGCGTCCGCGCGGTGGGCGGGGCTCAGACGGGAGCGGGCGGGGCTGAAAGCACACAACTGGGAGGTGTGCTGTCCATGGGGTGTCGCTGGGTTGAAAACTGCCGCCGATTATGGCACTGCAGGCCGCTGGTTGTGGCTCGGCGGTGCGTTCAGAAACATCATCAATTCGTCTTTGCGCCGCCAGGCGTCACCCTCGCCAAGTTCGATCAGGGCGGTGACGAAGTCAGGCTCAAACAGCAGGTAGCTCGCCAGCGCAGCGGCGCTGCCGGCGGCGCCCCGCCCGGTGTCCAGCGCACCCAGCCCCACCAGGGTGTTGCGCGTGGGCCGGGGCAGCGAGCCCATGTATTTGTGGGCCAGTTCGTCCAGCGAAAAGCTGGGCTGCAGCGCCAGCACCTCGACCGGGCGGTAGGGCAGCGCCGCCGCCAGGTGGGGCGGCAGCCGGGCCAGCGTCTGGCTGACCCGCTGGGTTTGCTCCACGTCAGACTGCAGCGTGTCGTGAAACACGCTGGCCATGGCGTGGCCCGCAATGGTGCCGGCGGTGGGTTCGTTACTGACCCGGGCGGCCATGCCCGAGCGCGTGGGTTGGCCCACGCCGATCACCAGCACCCGCCGGGCACCAAAGTGAATGGCGGGTGACAGCGGAGACAGCTGGCGCATGGAGCCGTCGCCAAAGTGTTCTTTGTGCCCGTCCACCCACAGTGGTACGGCCGGAAACAGGAAGGGGATGGCGCTGGACGCCATCAGGTGTTCGATGGTGATGGGCTGAAAGTCGGCGCGCCGGCCCGGGCGGTGCCAGGGTTGCACCGGGCTGTCCGTGCGGGTTTGGCAAAAGGTCCAGTGTTCGCCCGATGTGTAGCTGGAGGCGGTGACGCCGAGCACGTCGATGTGCCGCTGCTCCAGCGCCTGTTCCAGTGCTTGGAGGTTGATGGCCTGGTGCAGCGTGTTCACCAGGGGCAGGGTGTCCAGCAGGGCGCGGTGGCGGCGCACTTGGCGCGCCAGCGTCCAGCCGGCCACCAGGCGGTTGGCACGCACCCAGCCCGGTGCGTCCAGCCGGTACACCTGTTCGGAGCGCAGGGCGCGCCAGAAGCCTGCCAGCTGCGGCAGCGCTGCCAGGCCCAGCGCGGCGTGGCGTGGCTGCCCAGGTAGGCGGCATTGAGCGCACCCGCCGAGGTGCCAAACAAACACCGAAATGGAAACGGCGCCACAGCGCCACCATGGCTGGGTGTGGTGGTACCCAGCATGGCGGCCAGCGCCTTCAACACACCCGCCTGGTACGCCGTGCGGGCGCCACCACCCATGAGCACCAGCGCACAGCCGTCGACCTGCAAGCCGGGCTGTTCGGTTGCCAACATGTTGCGTGAGATCAGGGTATCGAGTGACAACGTGGTTGGCCTGGTGACCCGGCGCCAGCGGCGCCTCGGATACATTGGGTTGTTACCCAAAATCATGACACATTCTCATCTCACCCCTGGCCGCGAACGCTGGCTGTTGCTGACCATTGCCGGCATCCAGTTCACCCACATCCTCGACTTCATGATCATGATGCCGCTCGGGCCGCAATTCACGCGGCTGTTTGGCATCACCGACGCGCAGTTTGGCTTGCTGGTCTCGGCCTACACCTTGTCGGCGGGTATTTCAGGCCTGGCGGCCGCCACCTACGTGGACCGGTTTGACCGCAAGCGCCTGCTGCTCACGCTGTACGTCCTGTTTGCGCTGGCCACGCTGGCCTGCGGGTTGGCGCCGGGGTATGGGTTCCTGATGGTGGCGCGCGTGGCGGCGGGCATGTTTGGCGGCGTGTTGTCGGCACTCTCACAAACCATCGTGGCCGACGTGGTGCCGTTCGAGCGCCGCGGTCGCGCCATGGGCATCGTCATGTCGTCGTTCTCGTTCTCCACGGTGGCCGGTGTGCCCATTGGCTTGTTTCTCGCCTCGCGCCTGGGTTGGCAAGCGCCGTTTATCGGTATCGCTGCGCTCAGTGGCGTGTTGGCCGTGGGTGCCGCGTTGACCCTGCCCAGGCTGAACCAGCACCTGCTGGTGAAAGGCCGGCCGTCCATCTGGCGCGGCATCGGTATGGTGCTGAGCGAGCGCAACCACCAGCGGGCGTTTGCGTTTTCGGCGCTGCTCATGTTCACCGGCTTCACCATCATTCCCTTCATCACCATTTACATGGAGACCAATGTGGGTGTGCGCCCCGATCAGGTTCCGTACATTTATCTGTGTGGTGGGGCGGCCACGCTGATCACGGCGCGGGTGTTTGGCCGCCTGACCGATCGCATGGGCAAGGTGCGGCTGTTTCGCTGGCTGGCCCTGGCGGTCACCGTGCCCATCATGGCCATCACGCTCATGCCCGCCCTGCCGCTGTGGGCGGTGCTGGCCGCGTCCACGGGGCTGTTTGTGTTGCTCAGCGGCCGCATGATTCCCGGTATGGCGCTGGTCACCGGTGCGGCCACACCGGCCTTGCGCGGTACCTTCATGGCGCTCAATGCATCGGTGCAGTCTGCGGCCATGGGCCTGGCGTCGTTTCTGGGCGGTCTCATCATCAGCCGCGATGCCAATGGCCTGGTGCAGTACTACTGGGTGGCGGGCTTGCTTGGCGTGTGCGCCAGTCTGGCGGCGGTGGTCATGTCGCGCCGCCTCAAGGTGCACAGCACGCCCAAGGCCCCCGGCTGAATGACAAGGTTCGCATTTTCACGCTTTGTTGCACTGCAAGCTTGCGCTGCACCCCGTTCATGGGCATAGTGGATTCAAGGCATCCCCGTCGCCGCCGGGAGGTCTGCCCACCCGGCGGCTTGTGTCAACCCGGAGCATAAGGAGGCTCATGTATGAACCTGACGATCAGCGGTCACCACCTCGAAGTCACCCCCGCCTTGCGCGGTTATGTCACCAGCAAACTCGAACGCATATCCCGACACTTTGACCAGGTGGTCGATATCAAGGTGCTGCTCACGGTAGACAACCTCAAAGAAAAAGACCTGCGCCAGCGTGCCGAGTGCAACATCCACGTCAAGGGCAAAGACCTGTTCGCTGAAAGCGCCCACGCCGATCTGTACGCCGCCGTGGACGACTTGGCCGACAAGCTGGACCGCCAGGTGCTGCGCTACAAGGACAAGGCGCAAGACCACCACCACGAGGCCGCCAAACGCCTGATGTAAACCCCGCGAAGGGCCGCTGGAAGCGGCTCTTATGTTGCACTGCAGCAAGCCGCTTGAAAAGTCAAGCGGCTTTTTTGTTGCCAGAGTCTAGCCAACGCCGCTCAACTCGGCATAATTTGCGGTCCAAGAGGCCCACATGAACCGACTATCTGCCATATTGCCCGCCGCGCAAGTGCTTGTGAGCGTCGACGCGACCAGCAAGAAACGTGCGTTTGAAGAAGCGGGCTTGCTGTTTGAAACCCTGCACGGCCTGAACCGCGCCCTGATCACCGACAGCCTGTTTGCGCGCGAGCGCCTGGGCTCCACCGGTCTGGGCCACGGCGTTGCCATTCCCCACGGCCGCATCAAGGGTCTGAAGCAGCCGTTGGCTGCGGTGTTCCAGCTGGGCAGCCCCATCGGGTTTGACGCGCCCGACGAGCAGCCCGTGCAGCTGATGATCTTCTTGCTGGTGCCCGAAGCGGCCACCCAGAAACACCTGGAGATCCTGTCCGAAATTGCCGAGCTGTTGAGCGACAGCGCCCTGCGCGAGCAGATGAAAACGTCTGGCGAAGCAGCGGCGTTGCACGGCCTCATCACGTCCTGGCAGTCGGCACACGCCGCCGCCTGAATGCAGCGCTTCGCTGCTGCGTGCTGCAAGGCCGCGCGCGAAGCCGGCTGGCGTGCCGAATCCACACCAACAGCCCCTGCATGGGGCTGTTTTGCCTTGTGCGGCACCCGCAAGCTCAACACGCTGGCGGTAACTGCCTGCCCTTGAGTGAAAGTGATCTGACATGAAACCCACCGTCGTCAGCGCAGACGTCCTGTTTGAAGACCACCGCGAAGCCCTGAAGTGGCAGTGGGTGGCTGGCTTGGGCGCCTCTGAGCGGCGCTTTGATGAGGTGGCCATTCGCGAGGCCCGCTCGGGTGCCGACCTGGTGGGCTACCTCAACTACATCCATCCCTACCGGGTGCAGGTGTTTGGTGAGCGCGAGGTGGCTTACCTCACGAGCGCCAACGACGACGACAACCGCCGCCGGGTTTCGCGCATCGTGACGCTGGAGCCGCCGGTGCTGGTGGTGGCCGACGGCCAGACCGCACCCGATGCGCTGCTGGCCATGTGCGAACGGGCTCAAATCCCGATGTTTTCCACCACCGAATCGGCGGCCTTTGTCATCGATGTGTTGCGCGCCTACCTCTCGCGCCACTTTGCCGACCGCGCTTCCATGCACGGCGTGTTCATGGACATTCTGGGCATGGGTGTGCTGATCACGGGCGAGTCGGGTCTGGGCAAAAGCGAACTCGGGCTGGAGCTGATTTCACGCGGCCACGGCTTGGTGGCCGACGACGCGGTGGACCTGTACCGCATCAACCAGACCAGCATCGAAGGCCGTTGCCCCGAGTTGCTGCAAAACCTGCTGGAAGTGCGTGGCATTGGTCTGCTCGACATCAAGGCCATCTTTGGCGAAACGGCTGTGCGCCGCAAAATGCGCCTCTCGCTGATCGTGCACCTGGTGCGCAAGGAAACCATGGAGCGCGACTACGAGCGCATGCCGCACGAGCCGCTGTACCAGGACGTGCTGGGCGTTCCCGTGCGCAAGGCGGTGATTCAGGTGGTGGCCGGGCGCAACATCGCGGTGCTGGTGGAAGCGGCGGTGCGCAACACCATTTTGCAGTTGCGTGGCATTGACACCTACCAGGAGTTCGTTTCGCGCCACCGCGCGGCCATGTCGCGGGGAGAGTGAGGAGCAGCTGCCCCCACGCTCCCCACTGCGTGCGGTTCGCTGCCCCCCGAGGGGGCTGGCCTTGCTTGGGGCGGCCCGGCGCTGCGGCCTGCTGCCCCCACGCTCCCCACTGCGTGCGGTTCGCTGCCCCCCGAGGGGGCTGGCCTTGCTTGGGGCGGCCCGGCGCTGCGGCCTGCTGCCCCCACGCTCCCCACTGCGTGCGGTTCGCTGCCCCCCGAGGGGGCTGGCCTTGCTTGGGGCGGCCCGGCGCTACGGCCTGCTGCCCCCACGCTCTCCGCTTCGTGTGGTTCGCTGCTCTCTCAGGCCCTTTTGGTGCGGTGCTGGCAGTCGGTCTTGGTGCAATTCGCGTAAAGCGAGAGCGCGTGCTCTTGCAGCACGAAACCACGCGTCTTGGCCACCAGGTGCTGGCGTTTCTCGATTTCTTCGTCGAAAAACTCTTCCACGCGGCCGCAGTCCAGGCACACCAGGTGGTCGTGGTGCTGGCCTTCGTTGAGTTCAAACACGGCCTTGCCCGACTCGAAGTTGCTGCGGGTGAGCAGACCCGCCTGTTCAAACTGCATCAGCACGCGGTACACGGTGGCCAACCCGATGTCGGAGCGGTCTTCCAGCAGCACGCGAAACACATCCTCGGCGGTCATGTGGCGCTGCTTGGCGTTTTGAAACACCTCCAGAATCTTCAGTCGCGGTAGCGTGGCCTTGAGCCCCGTGCTTTTGAGTTCTTCGATGTTGGTCATGGGAGGGCAGGGTGCAAGGGGTGGGGTGGCCGCCAGCGGCAGGGCCGCCGGGCTGCCGGCGTGTGGGGGCCGGGCCTGCGGGCTGCTGTACCCCGGGGCTACAATGTTTGGATCATATCGCCAGCGCGCGCGATGTGCAGCATGGCCATACTGCTGGTGGCTGTACCACGCGCCTTTCACGGTTTGCCCACATGCATCACCTCACACCTCCTCGCTCTTCTTTATATGAGCGCCTGCCGCGTCTCAGTCGCCCGGGCCGTGTGCTGTGCGCCCTGAGCGCCGTGCTAGCGCTCACCGCCTGTTCCAGCCTCGGTGACCGCATGCCCAGCATTGGCAGCCTGGTGACGCCCTACAAGATCGACATTCAGCAAGGCAACGTGGTCACGCGCGAGCAGGCCCAGGCGCTGCAGCCTGGCATGTCGCGCCTGCAAGTGCGCGATATTCTGGGTTCGCCCCTGCTCACCAGCGTGTTCCATGCCGACCGCTGGGACTACGTGTTCACCTTCAAGCGCCAAGGCCAGTCGCCGCAGCAGCGCAAGCTGGCGGTGTTTTTCAAGGGCGAGGTGATGGAGCGTTTTGAAGGCGACGAGCTGCCCACCGAGGCCGAGTTTGTGGCCTCACTGGACGTGCGCCGCAAGTCCGACAAGCCGCCTGTGTTGCAGGCCACCGAAGCGCAGCTGCAAGCGTTTCAGGAACGCAACGCCAAAACCGCGCAAACCCCACCCACGCCGCCCAGCGTGGCGCCCGGCACCAGCTACCCGCCCCTGGAAACCCCGGGAGTCGCCCGATGAGCGCTACCACTTCAAGCCCGCTGCGCATTTGTGTGGCCGGCGCCAGTGGCCGCATGGGCCAGATGCTGGTGGACGCGGTGCGTGCCAGCGGCGACTGCGCGCTTTCCGGTGCACTCGACATCACCTCCAGCCCAGCCCTGGGCCAGGACGCGGGTGCCTTTGGCGGTCAGTCCACCGGCGTGAACATCACCGCCGATCTGGATCTCGGGCTGGCCGGTAGCCAGTGCCTGATCGACTTCACCCGACCCGAGGGCACGCTGGTTCACCTGCGTGCGTGCGTGAAGCACGGTGTGAACGCCGTCATCGGCACCACCGGTTTCAGCGACGAGCAAAAAGCCGAAATTGCCGAGGCCGCGAAGTCCATTGCCATCGTCATGGCGCCCAACATGAGCGTGGGCGTGAACGTGACGCTCAAGCTGCTGGAGATGGCGGCCAAGGCGCTGTCTACCGGGTACGACATCGAGATCATCGAAGCGCACCACCGCCACAAGGTGGACGCACCCAGCGGCACCGCCCTGAAAATGGGTGAGGTGATTGCCGACGCGCTGGGCCGAGACCTCAAAGATTGCGCCGTGTACGCCCGCGAAGGCGTGACCGGTGAGCGCGACCCGTCGAGCATCGGTTTTGCCACCATCCGCGGTGGCGACATCGTGGGCGACCACACCGTGCTGTTTGCCGGTACCGGCGAGCGCATTGAGGTCACCCACAAGTCCAGCAGCCGCACCACCTACGCCCAGGGCAGCTTGCGTGCGGTGCGCTTCCTGGCCGGCAAACCCGCAGGCCTGTACGACATGTTCGACGTGCTCGGCTTGCACTGAGCGGGCTATACACATGGGCATTCTGGACACGCTGGCGCAAGCTGACGCCTTGGGTCGCGCCGTGGCCCTGATGTTGCTGGCCATGTCGGTGGCCAGCTGGGTGGTGATTGTGTGGAAAAGCTGGCTGTTGCGCCGCGCCGTGCACGACGTGCGCCTGAGCACAGCCGCCTTCTGGCAAGCCAGCGACCTGGACGACGCCGACAAGCGGCTCGCGGCCTTTGACGCCCGCCAGTTGCTGCTGCCGTTGCTGCGGGCTGCCCGAAGCCTCGGCAGCGCGCCCGCCCACACGCTGGCCACCGCAGGCGACCGATCGCAGCAACTCACCCGCGTGCTGCGCGACGCTTTGCACCGCGTCCTGGCCCGGCTGCAATACGGCCAGGTGCTGTTGGCCACGGTGGGCTCTACGGCGCCATTTGTGGGGCTGTTGGGCACGGTCTGGGGCATTTACCACGCGCTCACCAGCATCGGGCTCGACGGCGGTTTTCGCATCGAGCAGGTGTCGGGCCCGGTGGGCGAGGCCCTGGTCATGACCGCAGCCGGCCTGGCCGTGGCCATTCCGGCGGTGTTGGCCTACAACGTGCTGGGCCGCAAGGTGGCCGAGATCGAGGCCGAGCTGGAAGGCTTTGCGCGCGACCTGCGCGAACTGCTGTGCCACACGGGCACAGAGCCAGCGCCCACGGCCTGAGCACCATGGCCTTCGGCAGACTGGAAAAACCCGCCGGCCACCGGCCCATGAGCGACATCAACGTGACCCCGCTGGTGGATGTGATGCTGGTGCTGCTGGTGATATTCATTTTGGCCGCACCCCTCATGGCCAGCCGACTGGCGCTGGAGCTGCCCCAGGTCGAAGCGGCCGGCACAGCGGCCCCGGACGCCCCCGCCGCTTTCGTGACCTTGAGCGTGGACGCGCAAGGCCAGGTTTACTGGGATGACCAGCCCCTGAACGCTGACGCCTTGCGCCAGCGTCTGCAAGCCACCGCCGAGCGCGACCCGGCCACCGAACTGCAGTTGCGCGCCGACACCGCCGCGCCCTATGGCCGCGTGGTGGCGTTGATTGCGTTGGCCCAGGCGGCGGGTCTGTCGCGCATCGGTTTTGTGGCCGATCCATCGACGGCGGCCGCCTCGCTGCCCGTGCCTGCCCGCTGAATTTCGCCGGGGGTCCCCAAGGCCTAAAATCGTGGGTTACCGTCTTGGGCGGTTGCGGGCCGATCGCTGTGTGCCCAACCCCGTCCCCGAACCCTCTTTCCCGACAGTCCTCCTTACCGCTCGCCCGGTCCCTGCTTCATGCAAGAAAAATACGCCCACAAGGAAGTCGAGCGCGCCGCGCACGCCCACTGGAACGCCACCGACGCCTACCGCGTGACCGAAGACGCGGGCAAGCAGAAGTTTTACGCCTGCTCCATGCTGCCGTACCCCAGCGGCAAGCTGCACATGGGCCATGTGCGCAACTACACCATCAACGACATGCTCACGCGCCACCTGCGCATGAAGGGCTTCAACGTGCTCATGCCCATGGGCTGGGACGCGTTTGGCCTGCCGGCTGAAAATGCCGCGCTGAAAAATGGTGTGCCGCCCGCCAAGTGGACGTATGAAAACATCGCGTACATGAAGCAGCAAATGCAGGCTATGGGCCTGGCCATCGACTGGAGCCGTGAGGTGGCCACCTGCGACCCCAGCTACTACAAGTGGAACCAGTGGCTGTTTTTGAAGATGCTGGAGAAGGGCATCGCCTACCGCAAGACCCAGGTGGTGAACTGGGACCCGGTGGACCAGACCGTGCTGGCCAACGAACAGGTGATCGACGGCAAGGGCTGGCGCACGGGTGCGGTGGTGGAAAAGCGCGAAATTCCGGGCTACTACCTGAACATCACGTCCTACGCCGAAGAGCTGCTGGACCATGTGCAGATCGGCAACCCCAAGGCCACGCTCAACGGCTGGCCCGACAAGGTGCGGCTGATGCAGGAAAACTGGATCGGCAAGAGCCAGGGCGTGCGCTTTGCGTTCCCGCACACCATCGCGGGTGCCGACGGTGCGCTGATCGGTGAGGGCAAGATGTATGTGTTTACCACGCGCGCCGACACCATCATGGGTGTGACGTTTTGCGCCGTGGCGCCCGAGCATCCCTTGGCGCAACATGCGGCTGCGAGCAACCCGGCGCTGGCGGCGTTCATTGAAGAGTGCAAGAGCGGCGGCACCACCGAGGCCGAGCTGGCCACGCAGGAAAAGAAGGGCATGGCCACCGGCCTGTTCGTCACGCACCCGCTCACTGGCGCGCAGGTGGCTGTGTGGGTGGGCAACTATGTGTTGATGTCGTATGGCGACGGCGCGGTGATGGGTGTGCCCGCGCACGATGAGCGCGACTTTGCGTTTGCGCTGAAGTACGCGCTGCCGATCCGCCAGGTGGTGGCGGTTGAAGGCAAGTCGTTTGACGACAGTGCCTGGCAAGAGTGGTACGGCGACAAGCAGAGCGGCGTGTGCGTGAACTCAGGCGATCTCGATGGCATGAATCAGAAGACGGCTGTGGACCGGGTGGCCGAACTGCTGTCCGGCAAAGACCTGGGCGAGAAAAAAACCACCTGGCGTCTGCGCGACTGGGGTGTGAGCCGCCAGCGCTACTGGGGCACGCCGATTCCCATCATCCATTGCGACGAACACGGCGCGGTGCCGGTGCCTGAAAAGGACCTGCCGGTGGTGCTGCCGCAAGACTGCATCCCCGACGGCTCGGGCAACCCGCTGCACAAGCACGAAGGTTTCCACGCCGGTGTGGTTTGCCCAGTGTGTGGCAAGCCCGCACGCCGCGAGACCGACACCATGGACACCTTTGTGGACTCGTCCTGGTATTTCATGCGCTACTGCGACCCGGCCAACACCGAGAAAATGGTGGCCGAAGGCGCGGACTACTGGATGCCGATGGACCAGTACATTGGCGGTATCGAGCACGCCATCCTGCACCTGCTGTACGCGCGCTTCTGGACCAAGGTGATGCGCGACCTGGGCCTGGTGAAGGTGGACGAGCCCTTCACCCAGCTGCTCACGCAGGGCATGGTGCTCAACCATATTTACAGCCGGCGCACCGCCAAGGGCGGCAAAGACTATTTTTGGCCGCACGACGTGGAGCATGTACTCGACGAAGCCGGCAAGGTGGTGGGCGCCCAGCTGAAGAACCCGGCCACCAGCGGCGACGGCATGTTGCCCGTGGGCACGGCCATTGACTACGAGGGCGTGGGCACCATGTCCAAGTCCAAGAACAACGGGGTGGACCCGCAGGACCTGATCGAAAAGTACGGCGCTGACACGGCCCGCCTGTACACCATGTTCACCGCGCCACCCGAGGCCACGCTGGAGTGGAACGACGCGGCGGTGGAGGGCAGCTACCGCTTCTTGAAACGCGTGTGGGGCTTTGGCGCCAAACATGCCGACGCGCTGCGCCTCGCCACGGCCAGCAACCTGTCCAGCGCCGCTTTGCGCCCCGAGGCGAAAAAGCTGCGCCGCGAGATGCACCTGGTGCTCAAGCAGGTGAGCTACGACTACGAGCGCATGCAATACAACACCGTGGTGTCGGGTTGCATGAAGCTGCTCAACACGCTGGAAGATTTTGCTTTCGACGGCAGCGCGGGCGACAACGCCCTGCGCTGCGAGGGCATGTCGCTGCTGCTGCGCATGCTCTACCCCGCATGCCCGCACATGGCCCATGCGGCCTGGGTTGAACTGGGTTTTGCCGCCGCCGCTGGCGAGTTGCTCGACGCCCCGTGGCCGCTGGTTGACGAGTCAGCCCTGGTGCAGGACGAGCTGGAGCTGGTGTTGCAGATCAACGGCAAGCTGCGCGGCAGCGTGACCGTGCCCGCCAGCGCCGACAAGGCCGCCATTGAGGCCGCCGCGCTGGCCAGCGAAGCCTTCATCAAGCAGGCCAATGGCGCCACCCCGAAAAAGGTGGTGGTGGTGCCCGGCCGGCTGGTCAACATCGTGATTTGAGGCTCCACACCATGCATGGCAACCGCCCCGTTTTGTCCCGCCGCACCGTGTGGCTTGGCGCCTTGGCCGGGGCTTGCACCGCGGCGCTTTCGGGCTGTGGCTTTGCCTTGCGTGGTGCGCCGAAGTTTGCGTTTGAGTCCGTGCGCTTGCAGGGCAGCGAAGCCACGCCCGTGGCGCGCGAACTTCGCCGGGCGCTTGAAAGCGCGGGGCTGCGCGTGTTCACCTCAGACACCCCCGCCAGCCCAGAGGGCGACACCGGCCAGGTGGTGATGACCGTGGTCAGCGATCAGCGCGAAAAAACCGTGGTGGGCCAGACCGCTGCCGGCCAGGTGCGTGAAATGCAGTTGCGCACCCGTTTCGCGTTTCGCCTGGCCACGGCGGCCGGAAAAAGCTTGCTCGACAACACCGAGCTGCTGCTGGAGCGCGACATCAGCTTCACCGAAACCGCCGTGCTGGCCAAAGAGGCCGAAGAAGCGCTGCTGTACCGCGACATGCAAAGCGACATCGTGCAGCAGGTCATGCGCCGTCTGGCTGCTGTGCAAGTGCTTTAAGCGCGTACCGAACCTCGCCCATGCAAGTCGCCGCGCCCCAACTCGATGCCCAGCTGCAACGTGGACTGAAAAGCCTGTACACGCTGCACGGCGACGAGCCGCTGCTGATCCAGGAAGCCGCCGATGCCTTGCGTGCCGTGGCGCGCCAGCAGGGCTACACCGAGCGCACGGTGCACACCGTGGCCGGTGCCCACTTTGACTGGAGCGAGGTGCTGGCCAGCGGCGGCTCGCTCAGCCTGTTTGCCGACAAGCAGCTGATCGAAATCCGCATCCCATCGGGCAAGCCCGGCAAAGACGGCTCGCAGGTGCTGCAGCAACTGGCGCAGGCCTCGCAGGGCAACGACAGCATGCTCACGCTGGTGATCTTGCCGCGGCTGGATGCCGCCACGCAAAAGGGCGCCTGGTTTGCCGCGCTGGACAGTTTTGGCGTGACCGTGCGCGTGGACCCGGTGGACCGCAAGGCGCTGCCGCAGTGGATTGCCCAGCGCCTGCAGCAGCAAGGCCAGCGCGTGGCCGCGGGTGAAGAAGGCCAGCGCACGCTGCAGTTTTTTGCCGACCGCGTGGAAGGCAACCTGCTGGCCGCGCACCAGGAAATTCAGAAGCTGGCGCTGCTGCACCCCGCAGGTGAGCTGGGCTTTGACCAGGTGGAAGCGGCGGTGCTCAACGTGGCCCGTTACGACGCCTTCAAGCTCGCCGAAGCGGTGCTGGGCGGCCAGAGCCTGCGCGTGCAGCGCATGCTGGACGGCCTGCAGGCCGAGGGCGAGGCGGCGGTGCTGGTGCACTGGGCATTGGCCGAAGACATCCGCACGCTTAACCGCATTCGCCGCGCCATGGACGGGGGCCGCCCTCTGCCCATGGCCTTGCGTGAAAACCGTGTGTGGGGCGCCAAAGAAAAGCTCATGGAACGTGTGCTGCCGCAGCTGACCACGCCCACCCTCACGCGCTGGCTGCGCGACGCGCACACGGTGGATGGCATCGTCAAAGGCCTTAAGCAGCCCGACTGGCCAGCCGACCCGTGGGTGGCGCTGCAGCAATTGGCCCTGCGCGTGTCGCAAGGCTGCGCGCTGCGCTGAGCGGGCGCTGAATCAAATAGCGGCTGACTGGCGCAGCGCCGTTTCCCGGAAGTCGCTGGGCGACAGACCGGCGTGCTCCCGGAACACGCGGCTGAAATGGGCGCCGTTGTTGAAACCCCAGGAAAACGCGATGTCGGTGATGGTGCGCTGTGCCTGGGCCGGGTTTTTCAGCTCGCGCATGCAGGCCTGCAGCCGCCGGCGCAAGATGTAATGCGCCAGCGTGTCGTCTTCGGCGCTGAAGGCGTTGTGCAGGTGGCGCTTGCTGCAGTTGAGCGACTGCGCAATGCGGTCGATGGACAAACCGGGGTCGCGCAGGTGTTGGCCGATGTGCTCGCGGATGCGGTCGCGAAACGCTTCGAGCTGGGTGGTGGCGCTCTCGCGCCCGGCCAGTTCCTGCAACGACAGCCGCACCAGTTCGATGATCATGGCACCCGCGCCGCGCGCGGTGGTGGCGTTCATGGCGGGCAGCTCCTGAAAGGTGCTGCGCATGGCTTCGAGCGCCACGCGTGAAATGCCGCTGGCGCCGCCCACGTGGCGCGCCATCAGGGGCTCCAGCCGCAGGCCGCGCTCAGCCAGCTGTTCTCTGGGCAGCATCACGATGAGGTGTTCCACCCGCTCCGGGTTGGCAATTTCATAACTGCCCGCGGTGTCGTAAATGGCCCAGCCACCGGGCTTCACCCAGGCTTGGCGGCCTTGCTGTTCCACCGCCGCACTGCCTTGCCAAGGCGCCACGATCTTCAGGTAGCTGGTGTCGCTGGCGCGTGCCAGGCGGGGGCTGCGCAGCACGCGGTGTCGGTTGGCTTCCAGCTTGGTCAGCACCACGTCACCCGCCTGCGACGCGCTCATGTGGCCGTCAAAACCGGTGTCGCCGTACAGATCGGATTCCAGTCCGCCGAAGTGCGTCCACACCCAGTCGCGCCAAGCCGCAGCGCGCTCGCCCGGGGCGACGGCGTCGGTGGTCATCAGGGACGCGGATTTCATGGTGGGTTCTGGCTCTGGGGTGCGGAACGCAAATTATGGGTGGTCTGTTGAGCCCTTGGGGGGTGGATGGTTGAGGGTTATCCCGCATCCGCGTGCACGCTCAGACAAGCCGCTTGTGCGCAGCCAGCAAAGCGCCCGGGGCAGGGCCTGCCTAGTATTCAGTGGTCCGTATTTCTCGAACACCACAGGAGACAAACCATGGTTCAAGCCAATCGCCGTCTGGTCATCAAGAGCGCCGCCGCTGCGGTGGGCGCCATGTCGTTCGCTCCCCAGCTCATGGCGCAGTCGGCGCCGGTGCGCATCGGCTATTCGATGTCGCGCACCGGCCCCTGGACGGGCGGCGCGCAGGTGAGCCAGGAGCCCAACTACCTGCTCTGGGCCGAGCAGCAAAACGCGGCGGGTGGTCTGGATGTGAAGGGTGTGAAGCGCCGTATTGAGCTGATCAGCAGCGACGACCGCAGCGATACCGAAACCGTGGTGCGGACCTACGAAAAACTCATGGGCAGCGACAAGGTCGACCTGGTGCTGCCGCCATGGGGCTCCAACGCCAATTTCGCCGTGGCCCCGCTGGCCAACCGCTTTCAATACCCGTTCCTGGCGCCCACCGCGCTGTCGCGCCGCCTGGTTGAAATGCGCCTGCCGTATTTCTTCCTGCTGCTGCAGCAGCCCGCGCCCATGACCAACGCGCTGGTCGACATGCTCAAGGCCAACGGCGTGAAGACCGTGGCGCTGATTTACGTGGACGACCTGTTTGGTCTGGAAAACTACGCCGCTTTCAAGGTGGCGCTGCAGGGCAGCGGCATCACCATGGTGGAAGACAAGAGCTACCCTGGCGGCGTGAAGGACCTCTCGCCCGTGCTGCGCTCCATGAAGGACAAGAACCCCGACGCGTTTGTGGGCTTCACCTACCCGCCCGACACCATTCTGGCCAGCCGCCAGGCCAAGGAAGTGGGCTTCAACCCGAAGTTCTTCTACGCGTCGGTGGGTACCGCTTTCCAGCTCTACCGCAACGTGATGACCCCGGCCGGCGCGGAAGGCGTGCTGGGCATGGGCTCTTGGAACGGCAAGACCAGCCCGGGCGCCAAGGCCTACTTCGACGCGCACACCAAGAAGTTCGCCGGCAAGGAACCCGACCGCTGGGCCAGCGGCGCTTGCTGGGCCGGCCTGGAGATTTTGACCAACGCCGTGAAGGCCCAGGGCCTGGACCGAAAAGCGATCCGCGATTACGTGGCCAACACCACGCACAAAACCATCATTGGCGATGTGAAGTTCAACGGCAGCGAAAACGTGGGCACGCCCGGCACCGTGGGGCAGTGGCAAAACGGGGAGTTTGAGGTGGTGTGGCCGAAGTCGGTGGCGACCGCTGCTCTCAACCCCAGCAAGCCTGTTTGGAAATAAGAGCCTTCGTTTACACGTACATCCGTTCGGGCTGAGCCTGTCGAAGCCCATCCCCACACCGTTCGCGTGAGCCCTTCGACAGGCTCAGGGCGAACGGGGTTGTGTTTCCGGCCCTCCAAATCCCATGTCCTTCTCCGCCTGGCTCGAACTCCTCGCCTCCGGTCTCATCACCGGTGGCATCTACGCGCTCGTCGCGCTCGGGCTGAACCTGCAGTACGGGCTGATGCGCATCCTCAACATCGCGCACGGCGAGTTTCTGATGGTGGGGGCCTACCTCACCTGGATGGCGCAGACCTCGCTGGGCCTGAATCCGCTCTTCATGGTGCCGGTGTCGTTCGGCATGCTGTTTGTGCTGGGCTGGGTGATCCACCGCCTGTGTTTCCGCCGCCTTACCGTCACCTCGCCCAATCTCGACATCTTTGAAGCGCGTGGGCTCATGGTGGCCTTTGGTCTCATGTTCCTGGTGCAAAACTTCGCGTCGTGGATGTGGGGCGGCGACCTGCGCGGTTACGACTTCCTGACCGAGCCGGTGCAAATTCCCCTGCCCGATGGCACGGCGCAGTTTGCGGGCAACAAGCTGCTGGTGTTTGCGCTGGCCCTGCTGTTTGCGGGCGCGCTCATCGTGCTCATGCGCACCACGCTGCTGGGCAAGGGCGTGCGCGCGCTCATGCAGTCGCCCACCGGCGCGCAGCTCATGGGCATCAATACGCAGCGCCTGCACCCGCTCATGTTCGGCATTGGCCTCGGTCTCTCAGGTGTCGCGGGCGCGCTGTTGTCCATGTCGTACACCATCAGCCCGTCCATGGGTGAGCCCTACACCGTCACCGCGCTCATCGTCATCACCCTGGGCGGCTTCGGCAGCATGGGCGGTGCGCTCGCCGGTGGTTTGCTGCTGGGCGTGATCGAAGCCCTGGGCATGCACTTCACCAACCCCTCGCTCAAGGCCTTGTTGAGCTACGTCGTCTTCATCAGCGTGCTGCTCTTGCGCCCCGAAGGACTGTTCTCGCGGAAATCAAGAAAAGCATGAATTCAAGACAATTCCTCATCCGCGACCTGCTGGTCCTCTTCGGCCTCACCGGCTGGGCCATCGCGTTGCCCAGCTTCGCCAGCGAGTTCGCCGTGTCCATGGCGCTCACCTGCCTGATGTACATCGCGCTCTCGTCGAGCTGGGCGCTGTTCTGCGGCACCACGCGCTATTTGTCGCTGGCCACCTCGGCCTTCTTCGGTATCGGCGCCTACACCAGCGCCATCTTGCTGGAGCAGGTGTCCTGGGCACAGGCCATCGGCCTGGGTGCGCTGATTGCCGCCGCCGTGGCCGTGGTCATGGGCGCGGCCGTGCTGCACCTGCGCGGCACTTACTTTGCCGTGCTCACCTTCGGCATGACCGAGCTCATCCGCCACGCCATCAGCTATTTTGAGAAGAGCGTCACCGGCACCGTGGGCCGCGTGCTCATGGTGGTGCCCGAGCGCGACACCATCTACCTCACCGTGCTGGCGCTGGCCGTGATCACGGTGGCGCTGTCCATCTTCATTCGCCGCACGCGCTTCGGCCTGGCCATGCTGGGCATCGGGGCCGACGAGCAGCGTGCCCAGACGCTGGGTGTGAACACGCGCTGGGTGAAGGTGGCGGGCTTTGCGCTCACCGCCGCCGTGGCCGGCGCGGTGGGCGCGGCCATGTCAGTGCGCTGGACCTACATCGACCCGCACACCGTGTTCAACCCCTTCATCGGTTTCCAGACCGTGCTGATTGCGCTCATCGGCGGCGCCGCCACGCTGTGGGGCCCGCTCATCGCGGCCATCGTTTTCAGCGTGTTGGCCGAAACGCTGCGCCTGCAGGTGCCGCAGATCTACATGATGTCGTTGGGTTTGCTGCTCATCCTCTCGGTGTTGTATCTGCCCGGTGGCCTGGCTTCGCTGCGCACCGAGACCTTCCGCGGCTGGCGCGATGGCGCCAAGCTGTGGTGGCAAGAGACGCGCGACGACCTGAGCGGCGAGACCAAGCGCCGTAAGCAACTCGAAAAAAGCCTGAGGGAGCGCCGCGATGTGTTTTGAAGTGAAGCAAGCTCCGTTCGGGCTGAGCTTGTCGAAGCCCCTCCACGCACACATCGCAAGAGCCCTTCGACAGGCTCAGGGCGAACGGGGGTTTGTGGTGAATGGCGCTGGAAGAGGTCGGTCATGACTCCACAACCCCTGCTCGACGCCCGCGACATCACCGTGCGCTTCGGTGGCCTCACCGCGGTGGACGCGGTCAGCGCGCGCTTCATGCCGGGCGAACTCGTCGGCATCATCGGCCCCAACGGTGCGGGCAAGACCACCTTTTTCAACGCCATCTCGGGCGTGACCCAGGCCACCAGCGGCGCGCTCCTGATGCAGGGGCGCGAGCTCAGCGGCCAGGGCCCGCACCGCTTCGCGGCCAACGGCCTGGCGCGCACTTTCCAGACGCCGCGCACCTTCCCCGACATGCTGGTGCGCGACAACATCGCCTTCGGTCTCAAGTTCGCCGGACGGCGGCCGCGCAAGTACATCTGGTGGGGCGAAGAGACCACGGTGCCCTGGGTGCTGCGCACGCCAGAGAGCATTCTGGGCCTCATCGGTCTGAGCGCACAGGCCGACGTACCCGCTGCCGCCATCACGCCCTCGCAGCAGCGCCTGCTGGAAATTGGTATGGCGCTGGCCACGCGCCCGCGCATGCTGCTGCTGGACGAAGTGGCCGCTGGCCTCACCGAAAACGAGGTGGAGGAAATGGCGCAGCTGATACGGCGCCTGCGCGACGAGCTCGACCTCACCGTGGTCTGGATCGAGCACGCCGTGACCACGCTGCTGCGCCATGTGGAGCGCGTGATCGTGCTGCACCAGGGCAAAAAGATTGCCGACGGCACACCGGCCGAGGTGGTGCGCAACGCCGAGGTGATCGAGGCCTACCTGGGCGACGAAATGAACGAGACAGAGGAGACCACCGCATGATGTGGTACCGCCCATCCCCATTCGAACTCGGTGGCGGCGCACGTGCGCGCCTCAAGGTGGACGGCCTTTCGGCCGGCTACGGCGCCTTCCTGGTATTGCGCGACCTGAAGCTCGACATCCAGCCCGGCCTGACCGTGGTGCTCGGCCCCAACGGCGCCGGCAAGACCACGCTGCTCAAGGCGCTCAACGGTTTGATTCCGCGCGGCGGCTCGGTGCTGCTGGACGGCACCGAGATGCCCGAAAAGACGCACGAGATCGTGCAGGCTGGCGTGGCCCTGGTGCCCGAAGGCCGCCAGCTGTTTCCGCAACTCACCGTGTCCGAAAACCTGGAGCTCGGTGGCTGGCTGGTGCCCAAGGCGCTACGCGGCGAGCGCCTGGCGCAGGCCTTTGTGGACTTTCCCAAGCTCAAGGAACGCGCCACGCAACTGGCCGGCACCATGAGCGGCGGCGAGCAGCAGATGGTGGCCGTGGCGCGCGCCATGATGTGTGCGCCGCGCCTGCTCATGCTCGACGAACCCTCGCTCGGCCTGGCGCCCAAGATGGTGGACGAGCTGCTCACCATCGTGCGCCGCATTGCGGACGCGGGCACCACCGTGCTGATGGTCGAGCAGAACGTGAAGAAGGCGCTGGCCGTGGCCGACCGGGGCTACGTGATGGAACGCGGCACGCTGGTGGCCAGCGGCCCGGCCAAGCTGCTCGCGCGTTCCACCGTGATCCGTGAGGCGTATCTGGGCGCCGACAAAGACCCCGCCACCGGCACCACCAGCGCGGCCGATGCCGTGCAGCGAAAGAAGGCCATCGCGACAACCAACTAGCGTCTATTTGTGCTGAGCCAACACCCCGTTCGCCCTGAGCCTGTCGAAGGGCTCATACACAAGGTGGCGTGAAGGCTTCGACAGGCTCAGCCCGAACGGTGTTGTTTCGCTCATCCTGAGCTTGTCGAAGGGCAGGCTCAGTCCGAACGGGACATTGCCAAGCTCAGTGGAGTTTTTTTCAGTCCTACCGGTTTCATTTCTGATTTAAAGGAGAACCCCATGTCCGACATGTCCATGCTCATCAACGGCCTGAAGGTCACCGCCGAAAAAGGCGCCACCTTTGAGCGCCGCAACCCGCTTGACGGCAGCGTGGCCACGCGTGCGCCCGCCGCGTCACCGGCCGACGCCGTGATGGCGGTGGAAGCCGCCGCCGAAGCCTTCAAAACCTGGAGCGAAACCGGCCCGAGCGCGCGCCGCGCGCTGCTGCTGAAAGCGGCCGATGCGCTCGAAGCCAAGACGCCTGCCTTCATCGAAGCCGTGTCGGCCGAGACCGGTGCCACCGGCATGTGGGGCGGCTTCAACGTGATGCTGGCCGCCGGCATGATCCGCGAAGCCGCCGCGCTCACCACCCAGGTGTCGGGCGAGGTGATCCCGTCGGACGTGCCCGGATCGCTCGCCATGGGCATCCGCCAGCCGGCTGGCGTGGTGCTCGGCATTGCGCCGTGGAACGCGCCCATCATCCTGGCCGTGCGCGCCATCTGCGTGCCGCTGGCGTGCGGCAACACCGTTATTTTGAAAGGCAGCGAGAACTGCCCGCGCACGCACCAGCTGATCATTGAAGCGTTTCAGGACGCGGGCTTTCCGCCCGGCGTGGTGAACTACATCACCAACGCGCCAGCCGACGCCGGTGCCGTGGTGGAAGCCATGGTGGCGCACCCGGCGGTGCGCCGCGTGAACTTCACCGGTTCCACCAAGGTCGGCAAGATCATCGCGGCCACCTGCGCCAAATACCTCAAGCCCGTGGTGCTGGAGCTGGGCGGCAAGGCGCCGCTGGTGGTGCTGGACGACGCCAACCTGGACGACGCCGTCAATGGCGCGGCCTTTGGTGCGTTTGCCAACAGCGGCCAGATCTGCATGAGCACCGAACGCATCATCGTGGACAACAAGATCGCCGACGCCTTCGTCAAGAAGTTCAGCGACAAGGCCAAAAACTTGCCGCTGGGCGACCCGCGCAAACCCGAGCCGGTGGTGCTGGGCTCGGTGATTGGCATGGGCACGGTCAACCACTGCAACGAACTGATTGACGACGCCCTGGCCAAAGGCGCCAAGCTCGCCTGCGGCGGCAAGTCTGACACCACGCTCATGCCCGCCACCGTGCTCGACCATGTGACGCCTGCCATGCGCATCTACCACGAAGAGACCTTCGGCCCGGTGAAATGCGTGGTGCGCGTGAACGGCGTGGAAGAAGCGATTGCCTGCGCCAACGACAACGAGTACGGCCTGTCAGCCGCCGTGTTCGGCGGCGACATCGCCCGCGCCTTCAACGTAGCACGCAAGATCGACAGCGGCATCTGCCATGTGAACGGCCCCACCGTGCACGACGAAGCGCAAATGCCGTTCGGCGGTGTGAAGGGCTCGGGCATTGGGCGCTTCGGTGGCAAGGCCGGCATTGCCGAGTTCACCGAACTGCGCTGGATCACCGTGCAGACCACCCCACGGCACTACCCGTTTTGAGTGGGGGCCAGGCCGGCGGTGAGCGCGATCAGCCGAACGACGGCAGCTCGGGCTTCACCACCGGTTTGCCGGCGGCTACCCAGGCGTCAAAACCCCCGGCGATGGACTTCACGTTGAGGTAGCCCATCTCTTGCATGGCGGCGGCGGCCAGGGCGGCCCGGCCGCTGGTCTTGCAGTACAGCACCACCTTCAGGTCGCGCGCGGTGAGCGCCGGGGTACTGCTGAGTTTGAATTCGAGCATGCCGCGCGAGGCGTGCACGGCGCCGGGCAGGTGGCCGTTGGCAAATTCGTCGCCTTCGCGCACATCCAGCAACACATCCGCATCGCGAATGGCCGCTTCGGCCTCGCTCACAGGAATTTCGCTTACACGGGCTTTGGCAGCGGCTACGAGGTCGAGGGCGGTTTTCATGGTCGGTTCCTTGTGTAGTGGGTGGGTGTTGCAGAAGGCATTTTGGCCTCAGGCGGTGGCGTGTCTGGCGTTACTCCCGCTCCAGCTCCAGGTAAGTGCGGCTGGCGTTGCCGGGGTGCAGTTCGGCTGCGTTGAGCAGGCGCATGAAAGGCGCGGCGTCAAACGACCGGATGGCCGCGCCGATGTCGGTGCCGTCTTCCACCGCCTTTTTCATGTGGGTGCGCAGCGCCTGCAGGTAGTTGCGCGTGTCGGACTGGGCGCGCGCCAGTTCGCTCACCTGGCCGTGGCCGGGCACAATGCGCGCCGGCTGCAGCGCTTCCAGCGCGGCGAAGCTGTCCAGCCAGCGCCCGGTGTGGCTGACCGGAATCACACCCAGCATGCGGTCCACATAGACCACATCACCGCTGAACACCACACGCTGCTGCGGCAGCCACACCATCACGTCGCCGGGGGTGTGGGCGCCGCCCCGGTGCTTCACCTCCACGGTCAGGCCGCCCAGGTTCAGGGATTCGTCGTTGCCGCTTAAAAAGCGGGTGGGCAGGCTGGGCACGGTGCCGTCGAGCTTTTCTTTCAGCTCGCCTTTGAGCGCCTGCAGGTGGTCGTTGCCCCGGTTGAGCATGTCGGCGCGCGCGTTGGCGTGCGCCATGACTTCGGCGCCTTGGGCCTGAAAGTAGCCATTGCCCAGCCAGCGGTGGTCTTGCCCGCCGGTGTTGATGACCCATTTGACCGGCTGCGTGGTGACCCGCTTCACCGCTTCATGAATTTGCCGGGCGCCTTGCAAGCTGGCGCCGCTGTCCACCAGCAAGGCGCCGGCGGGCGTCACCACCAAGCCTATGTTGGCGTTGAGCCCCTCATTGGCATAGGTGCGCCCGCCGGTTTCGCCGACGAAGGCATAAACGCCGGGAGACACCGCTTCAAACTTCACCTCCACCGCGTGGGCCAGGCCCGCCAGGGTGGCGAGCCAGCCGCTGCCGATCAGCAGGGCGGTTTTCAGCAGCGGGTGTTTCATCGGGGTCTCCAGTGCGGTGGTGGGTGTCGGGTGCCTGCGGAACACCCGTTTAGGGCGTGTAAATATACACCCCTCAGTATGCAAGTGGTGTGCGGGTGTCGCGCGGCTTTCCCTTGGCGGTGCGAAAATCAGCGGCATGAACGCGACCAACACCACTGAACTCATGAACACCTTGGGCAGCCAAGCCAAAGCCGCCTCGGCCCTGATGGCCAAGGCCAGCGCCGCCACCAAGCTCAAGGCCCTGCGCGGTCTGGCGGCTTTGCTGCGCGCCAACGTGGCGCCGCTGCAGCTTGAAAATGCCAAAGACCTGGAGCGCGCCCGCGCCGCCGGGCTGGCCGAACCCATGGTGGACCGCCTGAAGCTCACGCCCCAGGTGATCGAAACCTGTGCCCAGGGCTGCGAGCAGTTGGCCGCCATGCCCGACATCATTGGCGAAATTTCGGGCTTGAAGCAAATGCCCAGCGGCATCCGCGTGGGCCAGATGCGCGTGCCCATTGGCGTGTTCGGCATGATCTACGAGAGCCGGCCCAACGTGACGATTGAAGCGGCCAGCCTGTCCATCAAAAGCGGCAACGCCGCCATCTTGCGCGGTGGCTCCGAGGCGATTGATTCCAACCGCGCCCTGGCCGCGCTGGTGCAGCAGGCGCTGACGGAAGCCGGCTTGCCGCTGGACGCGGTGCAGCTGGTGCCCACCACCGACCGCGCCGCCGTGGGCCAGCTCATCACCATGCCGCAGTATGTGGACGTGATCATCCCGCGTGGCGGCAAGGGGCTCATTGAGCGCATCAGCGCCGAGGCCAAGGTGCCGGTCATCAAGCACCTGGACGGCAACTGCCACACCTATGTGGACGAGCCTTGCGACATGGCCATGGCGGTGAGGGTGGCCGACAACGCCAAAACCCAGAAATACAGCCCCTGCAACGCCACCGAAAGCCTGCTGGTGGCGCGGGGTGTGGCGGCCGAATTTTTGCCGCAAATTGGCGCCATTTACGCCGCCAAGGGCGTTGAAATGCGCTGTTGCCCCGAGGCCCGGGCCGTGTTGAGCACGGTGGCCGGTGCGCAGCTGAAAGACGCCACCGAACAAGACTGGAGCGAGGAATACCTGGCGCCTGTCATCAGCGTGAAGGTGGTGAGCGGCCTGGACGAAGCCATTGCCCACATCAACCGCTACAGCAGCCACCACACCGAAGCCATCATCACCCGCGACCACATGCACGCCCAGCGTTTCTTGCGCGAGGTCGATTCGTCGAGCGTCATGGTGAATACGAGTACCCGCTTCGCGGACGGTTTCGAGTACGGGCTGGGGGCTGAAATCGGTATTTCCACCGACAAGTTTCACGCCCGCGGGCCAGTGGGTGTGGAGGGGCTGACCTCGCTCAAGTACGTGGTGCTGGGTGAGGGTGAGGTCAGGGGCTGACCCCACGCGGCCCCTTTGGCCTACACCCGCCGTCTGAGCGGGCCTGTGCAGCGGCGGTGCTGCGAAGAGTCGTGCATGCCACCGCAGCGGAGCTGGGAAGCCCGTGCTTTGCGCCGGGCGCGGCCTTGTAGGCTCCACATTCGCCCCCATTTTTGCCTTTCGACGGCAACGGCCGCTCTCTACAATGGGCCCACCGACTCCCATCTTCTGCAAAGGCCCCTATGGTTCCGCATCTCGTCACCGCCCTGACCGGCCCCATCAACGAACTGGAACAGCGCATTCTGGAGTCCACGCCGGTGATCGAGCGCTGGTTTCGTCTGGAGTGGATGGAGCACACGCCGCCGTTTTATTCGTCGGTGGACGTGCGCAACGCGGGCTTCAAGCTTGCGCCGGTGGACACCAACCTGTATCCCGCGGGCTGGAACCACCTCACCCCTGAAATGATGCCGCTGGCGGTGCAAGCCGCCATGGCCGCCATTGAGAAGATTTGCCCCGAGGCCAAAAACCTGCTGTTGGTGCCCGAGAGCACCACCGACATTTTTTACCTGAGCAACCTGCGCCAGTTGCAGCGCATTTTTTACCAGGCCGGGCTGAATGTGCGCCTGGGCTCGCTGTCCAACGACATCAAGGAGCCCACCACCATTGAGCTGCCCGGTGGCGAGTCGGTGACGCTGGAGCCGCTCATTCGCAGCAAGCGCCGCCTGGGCCTGAAGCATTTTGACCCCTGCACCATTTTGCTCAACAACGACCTGAGCGCGGGTGTGCCCGGCATTCTGGAAGACCTGCACGAGCAGTACCTGCTGCCGCCGCTGCACGCCGGCTGGGGTACGCGTCGCAAGAGCCACCATTTCAAGGCCTACGAAGAGGTGTCCAAACGCTTCGGCAAGTTGCTGGGCATGGACCACTGGCTCATCAACCCCTTGTTCAACCAATGCGGTGAAGTCAACTTTGCCGAAGCGCATGGCCTGGAATGCCTGCGCAGCAACACCGACGCGCTGCTGGGCAAGATTCGCCGCAAGTACAAGGAATACGGCATCAACGAGAAGCCGTTTGTGGTGGTCAAGGCCGACAACGGCACGGGTGGCATGGGCATCATGACGCTGCGCGACGCCAAAGACATTGACGCGCTGAGCCCGCAGGCGCGCGAGCGCATGGCCTCGGCCCAGGGCGGCCAGCCGGTGACCGAAGTGATCATTCAGGAGGGCGTGCTGACCAACGAGCGCATCAACGCGGCTGTGGCCGAGCCGGTGGTCTACATGATGGACCGCTACGTGGTGGGCGGTTTTTACCGTGTGCACGCCGAACGCGGTGTGGACGAAAACCTCAACGCGCCCGGCTCGCGTTTTGTGCCCCTGGCGTTTGAGCAAAGCGCGCAACTGCCCCAGCCCGGCGTGAAGCCCGGCGCCAGCGTGCCCAACCGTTTTTACATGTACGGCGTGATCGGCCGCCTGGCCATGCTGGCTGCCAGCTACGAGCTGGAAGCGACCGACCCGGACGCAGAAATCTACGAGTGACCCCCGCGCCCCGCCTGCGGCGCGTCACCCCCTTTCAGGGGGCAACACCTGCGGCCTGGCAAAGCCAGTTCCGCGGTGTTCTTGGGTGAGGCCCTCGCGCCGGTGAGGGCCTAGCGCCAGGCATGGCTTGGTTCCAGCGGCACAATCGCGCGATGCAATTTTTTCGTGACCTGAACCTGTCGGCCGCCACGGCCGGTTTTGTGGCGGTGCTGGTGGGGTTCACCAGTTCGGTGGCCATTGTTTTTCAGGCGGCGCTGGCGTTTGGCGCCACGCCCGAGCTCATCACGTCGTGGATGTGGGCGCTGGGGCTGGGCATGGGTTTGTGTTCGGCCATTCCTTCGCTGGTGCTCAAGCAACCGGTCATGGTGGCCTGGAGCACGCCGGGGGCGGCCGTGCTGGCCACGGCTGGGCTGGCTGGCGGCTTCACCATGCCGCAGGCGGTGGGGGCGTTCATGGCGTGTGCGGCGCTGATCGTGCTGGTGGGGGTGACGGGCTGGTTTGAACGCGTCATGAACCGCATTCCCGTGGCGCTGGCTTCGGCCTTGCTCGCGGGCGTGCTGGCGCGCTTTGGCCTGCAAGCCTTTGCTGCCGCGCAAACGGCGCTGCCGCTGGTGGTGCTGATGCTGCTGGCCTACTTGGTGGGCCGGCGATGGCTGGCGCGCTATGCGGTGCCGCTCACGCTGGCCGTGGCGGTGGCTTATGTGGCGGCTCGGGGGCAGTTCAACGGTGGTTCGGTGTCGTTTGCGCTGGCGCGCCCGGTGTTCACCATGCCCGAATTCACGCTGGCCGCGCTGGTGAGCCTGGCGCTGCCGCTGTTTGTGGTCACCATGGCTTCGCAAAATTTGCCGGGGGTGGCGGCCATTCGCGCAGCGGGTTACACCATGCCCATTTCGCGCATCATCACCCTCACCGGCTTGGCCACGCTGATGCTGGCGCCGTTTGGCGCCTTTGCGCTCAACCTCAGCGCCATCACGGCCGCCATTTGCATGGGCCCCGAAGCCCACACCGACCCCAAAAAGCGCTACACCGCCGCGGTGGCCTGCGGCGCCCTGTATGTGGTGATCGGCCTTTTTGGCGCAGCCGTCACCGGGCTGCTGCTGGCGTTTCCCAAAGAACTGGTGCTGGCCATTGCCGGGCTGGCGTTGCTGGGCAGCATTGGCAGCGGCCTGCACGCAGCGCTGCGCGACGATGCCCACCGCGAAGCCGCCCTCATCACCTTCCTCGTCACGCTCAGCGGCGTGGTCCTTGCCGGCATCGGCTCCGCCTTCTGGGGCGTGGTCGCCGGCGCGCTGGCGCTGTTTGTGCAACAGTACGGGGCTGCCCGCAATGCCTCTTGAACGCAACATGAACATTCTTTTCGTCGCCGATCCCATTGAGTCCTTCAAGATTTACAAGGACACCACTTTTTCCATGATGCGCGAGCTGCAAAAGCGCGGCCACCGCGTGGCCAGCACCGAGCCGCGGTTCATGAGCTGGCGCAGTGGCCAGCCGGTGACTGCGCAGGTGCGCCACCTGCAGCTCACCGGCCATGCCGACGACTGGTTCACCGTGACCAGCGAAACCATGGAGCCGGTGCACGCCTTTGACGCCGTGCTGATGCGCAAAGACCCACCGTTTGACAGCGAGTTTTTCTACACCACGCACTTGCTGGAGCAGGCCGAGCGCGAAGGCGCGCGCGTGTTCAACAGCCCACGTGCGCTGCGCGACCACCCGGAAAAACTGGCGCTCATGGAGTTCGCCGCCTTCGCACCGCCCACCCTGGTGACGCGCAACGCCAACGAGCTGAAAGCCTTCCACGCCGAACACCGCGACATCATTTTGAAACCGCTCGACGGCATGGGTGGCACCGGCATTTTTCGCGTCAGCGCCGACGGCATGAACCTGGGTTCCATCATCGAAACCCTGAACCAGGGCGGTGCCACGAGCGTGATGGCGCAGGCCTATCTGCCCGAGATTGCGCTGGGCGACAAGCGCTTGTTGTTGATCGGTGGCCAGGTGGCGCCGTTTGTGCTGGCGCGCATTCCGCAGGGCAACGAGGTGCGCGGCAACCTCGCGGCCGGCGGCAAGGGCGTGGCGCAGCCGCTGACCGACGCTGACCGCGCCGTGGCCGAGGCCATCGCGCCCACGCTGGCCCAGCGCGGCCTGCTGCTGGTGGGCCTGGACATGATCGGCAACAAGGTCACCGAAATCAACGTGACCAGCCCAACCTGCTTTCAGGAAATCACCGACCAGACCGGTTTTGATGTGCCGGCCATGTTTGTGGACGCGCTCGAAGCTGCCATGAAGGGGCCTGTATGAGCGCAGCGCCGGGCCGCTCCCAAGCCAGCTCGCACCGCAGCCTGCCGAGCGAAGGTACACCCGTGAACGGCGAACCCGTCGCCCCGTCAGCCGAAGAGGCCCCCAAGCCACCCGCGCCCCAGGCGCGCAACCCGCTGCACGGCCTCACGCTCGAAGCCATCGTGACCGCGCTGGCCGACCACTACGGCTGGGAAGAGCTGGGCCAGCGCATTCCGGTGCGCTGTTTCAATGTGGACCCCAGCGTGGGTTCGAGTCTGCGGTTTTTGCGCAAAACACCGTGGGCGCGCGAAAAGGTGGAAGGTTTGTACCTCTTCATGCTGCGCGAAGAGCGCCGCGCCAACAGCGCTCAGTCGCCCCATCGGGGCCACCGCTGATCGGGTCTTGCGGGCCGTTCGTCGCAGGTCGTTTTGTGACCTACGCGCCTGTGCGCGGCGTGATGGGCGCGACGGTTTTGGATGGGTGTTCTCACGGTGTCGCAAGGGCACCACGCCGTGCGCTCGCAGCGCCTTTGTCGGCCGGGGTTTTGTAATTCAAAAGAATTGTTTGTAGCCCGTGTCATGGCATACCCGGGTTGTTGAGTGCGTGCGTGTGCAGTACAACGGGCCGGTTGAGAGAAACCATAACAATCACCGTGACGCAGCATGACCGAAACGCTTGATTTAACTGCCGCGATTTTTTCCAAGACCCCCGCTGGACAGCAGGAAATACAGTCCCGCGCGCTGGGCCTGGCGCCGCTGGTTCGGCGCATTCTGGTGCTGGTTGACGGCAAGCGCAGTGGACGCGATCTGTCGGCCTTTGTCTCGGGCAGCGACGACATTGAGCAGATTCTGGGCGCGCTGCTGTCGCAAGGTTGTGTGGCGGCCGAAGTGCCAAGCAAGGCGGCGGTGCCCGCTGCCAAGGCCGCCGCGCCTGCCGCCAGCGCCGCATCTGAAACGGCTGCGCCCGCCGCAGACGCCCTGTTGGGCTTGCCGGCCGCTGAAACGCGCACCGCCAAAGACAACGACATGGCGCGCAATTTCATGATCAATTCGATCAACTCGATCATTGGTCAGCAGATGCGCGTTTCGCTGATCCACGACATTTTTCATGCCGGTTCAACCGAGGCGCTGCGCACCGTGTACCACGCCTGGGCAGCCAGCATGGCCGGCCACGGCATGGGTTCCAAGCGTCTGCCCGAGTTGCGCGAAAAGCTGTTCAAGGTGCTGTGAGCTGGCGCGGGCGGTGCGCGCACTTGCGGCTTCGGTCAGTGCACCGCTGCTTTTGAAAACACGTTGAGTACCACCACGCCGGCCACGATCAACCCCATGCCGATGAGCCCGGGCAGGTCGATTTTTTGCCCGTACACCACAAACGCCACCAGGGTGATGAGCACGATGCCCAGGCCCGACCAGACGGCGTAGGCAATACCCACGGGCACTGTTTTGAGCACCAGCGACAGGCAGTAAAAGGCGACCGCGTAGCCCAGCACCACCACCACCGAGGGCAGCAGCCGGGTGAAGCCCTCGCTGGCTTTGAGTGCGCTGGTGCCAATGACCTCGGCCACGATGGCTGTGCCCAGCAGCAGCCAGGCGTTCATGGGTGGGGCGCCTCGGTGGGCAGCGGCAGCCCGTCCACAAACACTTTCAGCTCGTTGGGCTCGAAGGCGGTCCAGTGTTCGTTGCGCGTGAGCGGGGTGGTGACGATCACGGCGGCGCGGTCGCCAGGTTTGTTGAGGTCGGCGAAGTTCACCGTCCAGTCCTGGTCCATCAGGGTGGCCTGGGCAAACGGGTGCTGGCGCACCAGGTAGTGCAGTTTGGTGCTGCAGTGCGCCCACAGCGCATCGCCGTTGGAGAGCAAGAAGTTGAAGGTGCCAAAGCGGCGCACCTGCGGCACGAGTTCGCGCAGGGTCAGCGTCAGTTCTTCGGTGCTGGGCAGCGCTGCATGCGACTTGGCCAGCTCTTGCATGAGCCAGCAAAACGCGCGCTCGCTGTCGGTGGTGCCCACGGGTTGAAACTGGCTGTGCAGCCGGGGCTGGTAGTCCTTCAGGTCGCCGTTGTGCGCAAACACCCAGTGCCGGCCCCACAGCTCGCGGGTGAAGGGGTGGGCATTTTCCAGCATCACCTCGCCCACCGTGGCCTTGCGCACGTGGGCAATGATGTTGCGGCTCTTCAGCGGGTAACTGCGGAGGAACTCGGCCATGCGCGATTCGGCGGCGCATTCGTGGTCCACAAACAGGCGCAAGCCGCGGCCTTCAAAAAACGCGATGCCCCAGCCGTCGGCGTGGTGGTCGGTGGCGCCACCGCGCTGGCAAAAGCCGGTGAAGCTGAACGAGGCGTCGGTGGGGGTGGCGCAGTTAAGGCCGAGCAGTTGGCACATGGCGTTATTTTGAACCCTGCGTGGGTGGGGTCGCTTTCAATTTCAGGGCTGCGACCAATGCCACCGCGCACACGGCAGCGAGCATGAAGAAGGTTTCGTCAAACGCAGCCAGGCGCTCGGGGCTGGTGCTGGCGGTGTCCAGCCGGAAGCCGTGGGCGGCCACGCGCCATTCCAGCACGATGCCGCACAGGCTCACCCCGGCCGCGCCGCCGAGCATGCGCAAGAAGTTGATCACGCTGGCGCCCTGGGGAATGTGGGCATGGCCCAGCCCGCGCATGGCCCCGATGTTGAGCGAGGGCAAGATGAAGCCCAGCCCGATGCGCCCCAGCACGGCCCACACCACCAGCAAGGGCACGATCTGGGTGGGTCGACGCACATCGATGGTGAACATCATGGCGAACGACACCGCCAGCAGCACCAGCCCGATGCTCACCAGCACATGCGTGGGCTGCCGGTCGGCCAGGCGGCCCACCGCGGCAATGGTGACGGCCAGCACCACGCCCGCCGGCAGCAAGATGGTGCCTACATATGAGGGAGAAAGGCCCAGCCCCATTTGCATGTAAACCGGCAGCAAATAGGTGGAGCCGAACAGCGCAATGCCGTAGATGAACGCTACGATGCTGCCCATGGCAAAACGCCGGTCGGCAAACAGCGAGAGGTTCATCAGCGGGTCCGTCCCCCGCTCAGGATGGCGCTGGCGTGCCTTCAGCGTGTGCCGCTGCAGCGCCACAAAGCCCACCAGAATCAGGGCCGCGCCGCCCAGCAGCGCGCTGGCGCTGGCGGCGGTACCGGTTTGCAGCTCGACCAGACCGTTGAGCAGGCACAGCGTGCCCGCTGTGGCCAGCAGCAGACCGCGCCAGTCCAGCGCGGCGCCCTGCGGGTTGGCGGCCCCGCCGCCTGGCGCAGAGCCCGGCACAAAGCGCTGCGCCATCCAGAGCGAGGCGATGCAGAACGGCACCACCATGAAGAAGATGGAGCGCCAGCCAAAACCGTCCACCAGCAGGCCACCCAGGCTCGGACCCAGCGCCGGGGCCAGCACCACGCCCATGCCAAAAATGCCGCTGGCCCGGCCCTGTTCGTGCGGTTCAAAGGCGCGCAGGATGATGATGGCGGGAATGGGCTGCACCACGCCCGCCGCCAGGCCTTCGGCCACGCGGGCGGCCAGCACCAGGGCAAAGTCGTTGGCAAAACCACCCGCCACACCGCCCACCAGCAGCAGCCACATGCAGCCCGAATAGGTGCGGCGGTAGCCGTAGCGCGAGAGCAGCCACGGCGTGGTGAGCATGGACACCGTCATGGCCGCCATGAAGCCCGAGGTGACCCACTGCGCCCGCGCCTGGCCAATGGTGAAGTGCTGGCTCATGTCGGGAATCGCCACGTTGATGATGGTGGACGACATGATGGACGCCATGGTGCCGACCATGACCGAGAGCAGCAGCAGCCAGCGGTAGCGCTCGCCGTAGCGGGCCTTCAGGGTGGCGATGGAGTGGTCGGGTGGTTGGGCCATGGTGTTCCGCGGTGCGCGCGGGCACCTGTTGGCCGATCATAGGCAATTCAGCCGGCCGTTTTTGGGCCCGACCTTGTCTTCAGCGGCCGGCGCGGCGCCGCTGCAGGTCGCGCCACAACCGCACCGCCAGCAACACCAGCGGCACGCTGTGCATCAGCAGGTCAAAAATATCGATGGGCTTCACCAGCGTGCCCTGGCTGAGCATGCGCAGTTTTTCCACCAGGTGCGGCTCGGGCACGATGGGTGCCACCGCCAGATACAGCGCAATCACCACCAGCCACACCAGCGGGAAACGGTCGAGCCAGCCCATCATGGTGTCTCCTGGGTGTTGAAAGCGCTCAGGCAGCTGGCGCAAATGCAGGCCTTGCCCTGCGCATTGTCGGGCAGGCGGGCCAGCAGCTCGGCGCTGAAGGTTTGCGACACGCACCAGCATGGGCCTTGCTTCTGGCCGGTGGCGCGTTCGATTTCCATGGCGCAGCGGTTGTCGCCGCCACACAGCGGGCAGCGGGTGGCATCGAGCGGGGGGGCGTTGGTGTTCATCGGCGGTGCTGGGGGTTTCTGGTACCCCTCAGTGTATCGGTCGTGTGTTGCTATGGTATTTTCAAACGGTGCTGACAACCTTACTTATCCGAATGCAACGCCGCGCCCGCGCCGTGTTGCCCTTGCTGGTGGCTGCGTGGTGTGCGGGGGCTTTGCATGCCGCCGAGCCCCCGGCTGCTACCCACACCGTGCCCGACACCATGGCCCAGCGCATGCAGGCCTGCACCCTGTGCCATGGCAAAGAAGGGCGTGCCACCAACAGCGGCTATTTCCCGCGCATTGCGGGCAAACCTGCGGGCTACCTCTACCACCAGCTGTTGCACTTTCGCGAAGGCCGGCGCCAAAACGCCGGCATGACCGCGCT
This sequence comes from Hydrogenophaga sp. L99, assembly GCF_058731905.1. Classification (NCBI taxonomy): domain Bacteria; kingdom Pseudomonadati; phylum Pseudomonadota; class Betaproteobacteria; order Burkholderiales; family Comamonadaceae; genus Hydrogenophaga; species Hydrogenophaga sp. L99. The sequence continues at coordinate 4,087,191 of NZ_CM178972.1, forward strand.
GCTCGACCCGCTGAGCGACGCCTACCTGCGCGACATCGCCGAGCATTTCGCCAGCCTCGATCTCCCGTACCCGCCGCCCCCGGCCAGCACCGCCGCGCCCGCCGAGCTGGCCCGCGGGCAGGCGCTGGTGTTGCACGGCGACGCCCAGCGCAAGCTGCCCGCCTGCGTGGCCTGCCATGGCCAGGCGCTCACTGGGGTGCAGCCGGCCATTCCCGGCTTGCTGGGCTTGCCGCGCGACTACCTTATTGGCCAGCTCGGTGCCTGGCAAACCGGGCTGCGCCATGCCCACGCGCCCGACTGCATGGCGCAAATTGCCAAGGCCATGACCGCCGCCGACGTGAGCGCCGTGTCCAGCTGGCTGGCCGCCCAGGCACTGCCCGCCAACACCCATGCCGCTGCGCCCGCCACCAGCCCCCTGCCGCTGCGCTGTGGCTCAGCCCCTGAGACCGCGCAATGACCACCCCCAAGCCCGCGTTGAATCTTTCCCCGGTGCGCCGCTGCCTGCGCTACCCCACGTTCTAAGTCTGGTTGCCCATGTCTGTTTCGTCTTCGCCGGTGGTTCGGCGTTTGTTGTGGGCGGCGCTGGCCGCGGCGTTGGTGCTGTCCCTGGCCGTGGTGGTCTTGCTCGTGCGCCAGTTGAATGTGGCCGCCTTGCCACCCATGGCGCAAGCGCCGGCCGCGTCGGCTGAGCAGGTGCAGCGCGGTGCCTACCTGGCGCGCGCTGGCAACTGCGCCGCCTGCCACACCGCGCGCGGTGGCGAGCCCTATGCTGGCGGGCACGCCATCAACACCCCGTTTGGCCCCGTGTACGCCGGCAACCTCACGCCCGACCCGGCACATGGCCTGGGCACCTGGAGCGCCGATGCCTTCTGGCGCGCCATGCACCACGGCCAGTCGCGCGACGGCCGCTTGCTCAACCCCGTGTTCCCCTTTGAGAACTTCACCCTCATCAGCCGCGAAGACAGCGACGCGCTCTACGCCTTTTTGCAGAGCCTGCCGCCGGTGGCCCAGCCCAACCGGCCCCACGGCCTGCGCTTTCCCTACAACACCCAGGCCGCGCTGGCGGTGTGGCGCGAGCTGTACTTTGAGCCCGCCACGTTTACGCCCGATGCGGCCCGCCCCGCCGACTGGAACCAGGGCGCCTACCTGGTGCGCGGCCTCGGTCATTGCGCCGCCTGCCATTCCCCGCGCGATGCGCTGGGTGGCATCCAGCAGGCCAAAGCCCTCAGTGGTGGCCTGATGTCCGGGCAGGGCTGGTACGCGCCCTCGCTGCACGCGCGCAGCGAAGCGGGCGTGGCCCACTGGAGCGAACAGCAGGTGGTTGATCTGTTGAAAAACGGCGTGGTGCACGGCGCCCGCCACAGCGAGGGCGCCACCGCCATGGGCCCCATGGCCGAGGTTGTTTTCCAGAGCACCCAATACCTGAACGCCGCCGACCTGCGCGCCATGGCCGCCTACCTGCGAGCGCTGCCACCCGTTGAAGTTGCCGCCACGCCCGAGCCGCGCGCCACCACCGCGCAGCTGGCGCTGGGTGACCAGGTGTACCAGCAGCACTGCGTCGACTGCCACGGCGCCAGCGGCCAAGGCGCTGCAAACGCCTACCCGGCGCTGGCCGGCAACCGCGCCGTCACCCTGGCTTCACACGTCAACCCGGTGCAAGCCATTTTGAGCGGTGGCTTCGCCCCTGCCACCGCCGGCAACCCCCAGCCCTACGGCATGCCGCCCTACCGCACCCTGCTGACCGACACCGAAGTGGCCGCCGTGGCCAGCTTCATTCGCCAGAGCTGGGGCAACCAGGCCGGTGCCGTCACCGCGCTGGACGTGCAGCGCGTGCGCTGACGCCTGCGTGACCGCGGGTGGCCCGGGCCTGCCTACCATGGTGGCCATGACGCCATCTCCCCCACACACCAGCCCAGCTGAGGGCCGCATCACCTGTGAAACACAGGGCCATGTGCTGCGCATCGGCATTGACCGCCCCGCCAAACGCAACGGCTTCACCCCCGCCATGCTGTGCGCCCTGGCCGAGGCCTACACCCGGCTCGACGACGACCCCGCCCTGCGGGTGGGCGTGCTGCACGCCCACGGCGAGCATTTCACCGCCGGGCTCGACCTGCCCAGCTTCGCCCCGCTCATGCAGCGCGGTGAATACGCCGTGCCCCACGGCCTGGTGGACCCGCTCAACCTGGGTGACGCCGGCTGGCGCCGCCGCACCAAGCCCATGGTCGTGGCCGTCAAAGGCATCACCTACACGCTCGGCATCGAACTCATGCTCGCCGCCGACATCGTGGTCGCGGCAGACAACTGCCGTTTCTCGCAACTCGAAGTCCAGCGCGGCATCATGGCCACCGGCGGCGCCACACTGCGCATGGCCGAGCGCGCCGGCCTGGGCAACGCCTTGTTGTATTTGCTCACCGGCGACGGGTTCGACAGCGCCGAAGCCCTGCGGCTGAACTTCGTGCAGCGCGTGGTGCCCACCGGCAGCGAGCTGGATGAAGCCCTGCGCATCGCCGAGCGCATTGCCCAGCAGGCGCCGCTGGCGGTCATCGCCACCCGGCTCAACGCGCTCAAAGCGGTGGAGCAAGGCCCGCTGGCCGCCCTGGCCGAGTTCGACACGGTGCAGCAGCGGCTGGCGAACAGCGAAGACGCCAAAGAAGGCGTGGCGTCGTTTGTGGCGAAGCGGGCGGCGGTGTTTGTGGGGCGCTGAGCCTGTTCTCGACCTGTGCGGTGTTTTGGAAAGGGCACAATGTGCCGCAGAGGAACAAGACCCAAAAAAATCGCCCATGTCCCGCATCTTCGACAACATCCAACAATCACTTCTAGAGGCGCTGCGCGCCACACTCGAAGTATCCAAGCGGGCAGACTTTTGCATCGGGTATCTCAATCTCCGGGGCTGGCAGGCCATCGACGATTTGATCGGCAGCTGGAACCCCGCACACGGTCAGGTGTGCCGCGTGCTGGTGGGCATGCAGCGCCCACCGCACGAAGAAATCCGTGAGCTATACCGCCAGTCCAGCGAAGAGGGCCTGATCGACAACGCCACGGCCAGCCGCCTCAAGGCCCAGTTTGCGGCCCACCTGCGCGAGCAAATTGCGCTGGGCATTCCCACTGGGCAAGACGAAGCAGGTCTGCGCCGCCTGGCGCGCCAGTTGCGAGCTGGCCAAGTGGTGGTCAAACTGTTCCTGCCCTATCCGCTGCATGCGAAGCTGTACTTGCTGTTTCGTGATGACGTGAACAACCCCATCACCGGGTTTGTCGGCAGCAGCAACCTCACGCTGGCCGGGCTTTCCAAACACGGCGAGCTGAACGTCGATGTGCTCGACCACTTGGGCACCGAAAAGCTCGCCAGCTGGTTCACCGACCGCTGGGGAGACCGCTGGGCCTTGGACGTGTCGGCCGATCTGGCCGCCATCATCGAGAGCAGTTGGGCGCGGGAAGAGGCCATACCGCCACACCACATCTACCTGAACATCGCGTACCACCTCAGCACAGAGGCGCGAGCCGGGCTGAGCCAGTTCCGTCTGCCGCCCCGGTTTGAGCAGGAGCTTTTCGAGTTCCAGAAGAGTGCCGTCAAGATCGCTGCGCGGCACCTGCACCGCCGTGGCGGCGTGATGATTGGTGACGTGGTGGGCCTGGGCAAGACCATGATGGCCACCGCGTTGGCCCGCATGTTTGAAGACGACCTGGGCTACGAAACGCTCATCATCTGCCCCAAAAACCTGGAGCCTATGTGGGAGCGCTACCGAACCGAATACGGCCTGCGCGGTATGGTGTTGCCGGTGTCGCAGGTCACCAAGAAGCTGCCGGACCTCAAGCGCTACCGCCTGGTGCTCATTGACGAGAGCCATAACCTGCGCAACCGCGAAGGCCGTCGCTACAAGGCCATTGCGGATTACATCAAGAGCTGCGATGCCAAGGTAATCTTGCTCACCGCCACGCCCTACAACAAAACCAAGCACGACCTCTCGGCACAGCTGCGCCTGTTCATTGACGAAAAGGCCAACATTGGCATCCGCCCCGAGCGGCACATGCGCAAGTACGGCATCAGCGAAGCCGAGTTTGAGCGCAAGAACCAGTGCCGGGTGAACTCCATCCTGGCCATAGAAAAGAGCGACGAGTTTGACGACTGGCGCGAACTGATCCGCCTGTACATGGTGCGCCGCACCCGCAGCTTCATCATCCAGCACTACACCGAGGCCGACAAACACGGCCGCCGCTACATCGCAGGGCAAGATGGCGAGAAGCGCTACTTCCCGCTTCGCAAACCCTTGTCGGTCGCCTTCCCGGTGGACGAGACCGATCCGGCAGACCGCTACGCGCGCCTGTATTCCACTGCGGTAGTGGATGAGATCAATGCGCTGCACGTGCCGCGCTACGGTTTGGGCCTGTACGTCAACCCGGTTGAGGAAAAGCAGGCCACACCCGCTGAGCGCAAGCTGATCGACAACCTGGGCCGCGCCGGCAAGCGCCTCATGGGGTTCTGCCGCACCAACCTGTTCAAGCGGCTGGAGTCCAACGGTTTCTCGTTCCTCCAGTCGATCGACCGGCACGTGTTGCGCAACCAGATTTACCTCTACGCTATTGAAAACGGGCTGGACCTACCCATGGGCGTGCTGGACGCGGGGCTGCTGGACCTGGACCGCATGGACGAAGACGCCGAAGGTGTTGAAGGCGACCCCGAAGACCTGCTGGACGGGCTGGTGGATGCCGTGGCAGAAGAAGATGGTTTGCCAGCCGACATGGTGCGCGCCAAGGCCGCATACAACCGTTTTGCCAAGGACTTCAAGCGCCGCTTCAAGTGGATTCGTCCCAGCCTTTTCAAGGCTTCGTTGGCCGAACACCTGGCGCAAGACACACAGACCCTGACCGAACTGCTGAACACCCAGGGCGCTTGGGCTGCTGAGAATGACCACAAATGGCAAGCCCTGCGCCGCATGCTCACGCAGACGCATGGCAAAGACAAGGTGCTCGTCTTCACCCAGTTTGCCGACACCGCACGCTACCTTGAACGCGAGGCACGCAAAGCGGGTATCACCCACGTCGCCGTGGCCACCGGCGCCAGCGCCGACCCCTATGCGCTGGCCTGCCGCTTCAGCCCCAAGTCCAACAACAAGACCGTGAGCAAGGCCGACGAGGTGCGCGTGCTCATCTGTACCGACGTACTCTCCGAAGGCCAGAACCTGCAAGACAGCAACGTGGTGGTCAACTTCGACCTGCCCTGGGCCATCATCCGGCTCATCCAGCGCGCAGGTCGGGTAGACCGCATTGGCCAGCGGGCCGAAGAAATCCACTGCTACTCATTCTTGCCAGCCGATGGTGTGGAACAGCTCATCCAGCTGCGCTCGCGCATCCGCCAACGCCTGCAGGAAAACGCTGAAGTGGTGGGCACCGACGAAGCGTTTTTTGAAGACGACGACGCCACCACCATCCGCGACCTGTACACCGAAAAACAAGGCGTGCTCGACGACAACGACGACGAGGTGGACCTTGCCTCGTATGCCTGGCAAATTTGGAAACAAGCCACGCAAGACAACCCCGACCTGGCTCGCGCCGTCGAATCGCTCCCACCCGTGGTGTATTCGGCCAAAGCCTTTGCGCTGGTCGAGAGCCGCTTCCCGCTGCTGGGGGCAGACGCGGCCAAAGGCGGTGCCTTGGTGTACGTGAAGTCCCCCGAGGGCAACGACCATCTGGCCTGGGTGGGCGCCAACGGCAAGACGGTCACCGAATCGCAGTTCACGGTACTGCGCGCCGCCGAGTGCGAGCCCGACACCCCTGCGGTGGCCCGGCTGGAAAACCACCACAATCTGGTGGCCCAAGGCCTGCAACTCGCCGTTAGCCAGGACAAAGCCGTGGGCGGCGGCCTGGGTCGCCCCAGCAGCCCGCGCCGCCGGGCCTACGAACGACTGAAGCCTTACGCCACTGAACAGATGCAAACCCTGTTCCGCGACGACGAGCTGGAGCGCGCTCTGGACGACATGTACCAGCGCCCGCTGCTCGAAACCTCGGCCGATCTGCTCAACCGCCTCATGCGCAGCGGCGTGAACGATACCGAACTGGCCGAGGCCGTGAAGTCGCTGCGCGAAGAAGGGCGCCTGACCTACGCCGAAGACGACGCGTCATTGAGGGAGCCGCGCGTGGTGTGCTCCATGGGATTGATCGCGGGGGCCAGTGCATGAGACAAAGCACCTTTCCGGAGAAAGAAACGCTGGAGGTCGAGTTCAAGAGCGACCGGGATCCGCTCAACGATGACGATCTGGTCGAGGCGCTGATCTGTCTAGCCAATGCGCAGGGTGGTAGCTTGTACCTTGGTGTTGAAAACGATGGCTCTGTGACTGGCCTGCACAGCAGCAGACCCCAGCAGGTGAGCGGTCTTTCCGCTATGGTCGCCAACCGAACAGCGCCCAGTCTCGGTGTCCATGTCGAGGTTCTTCTGTATCAGGGCATGCGTGTGGCAGTCGTGTCCGTGCCACGCAGTCCCGAAGTCATCGCACGCACCGACGGCTTGGTAAAGCGCCGCCGCATCGGCGGCAACGGGCAGCCCGAGTGCGTGCCGTTTCTGCCGCACGAGTACCCTAGCCGTCGCGCCGACTTTCGGTTGATTGACATGTCGGCCGAGCCCTTGGCCGATGCCACTCTGGCCGACTTTGACCCCTTGCAGCGCGAACGCCTCCGTTCTGTCATCGCCAACAACCCGCGCAGCGACAAGTCGCTTGTGGGCCTGAGCGACGAGCAGTTGGACGGAGCGCTCTCTCTCACCGTTTCGCGCAACGGCGAGCGCAGACCCACCCTGCTCGGTCTGCTGTTGATTGGCCGCACCGACAGCCTGCGACTTCAGGTGCCCACACACGAGGTGCTTTTCCAAGTTTTGCAAGGCACCCAAGTCAAGGTCAATGAGGGCTCGCGTGCCGCGCTGATCGAAATCGTTGAATGGCTGGACCTGCTCTCCCGTGGAGTCAACACCGAGCAAGAGTTCAACGAAGGTCTTTTCCGCATAGGCATCGCCCGCGTGGATGTGAACGCCCTGCGCGAAGCCATCAACAACGCGTTGGTCCACCGCGACTACGCGCGCCGTGGCCCAGTGCGCGTGTGCTGGCAACAGCACGATCTGATCATCAGCAACCCTGGTGGATTTGTGGAAGGTGTGGGGCTGGACAACTTACTCACCACCGAGCCCCGGCCCCGTAACCCTGCGCTAGCTGACGCCTTCAAGCGTCTCGGGCTGGTGGACCGCACAGGCCGTGGTGTGGACCTCATATACAGCGGCATGCTGCGCTTTGGGCGCCCCGCGCCCGATTACTCACAGTCCATGCTCGACATGGTCAAGCTCAGCATCAGCACCGAGCCGGCCGACCTGGCCTTTGTGCGCATGGTTTTGCAGGAGGAGGCTCGGCAGAACAGCGCCTTGCCCGTGGAAACATTGATGATCCTCACGACCCTGCGTGAGGCCCGGCGCCTGAGCGTCGCCGACCTGGCAACCCCGTTGCAATGCACCCCTGCGCAAACGGCCAAACTGCTGGAGCCCTTGGTCGAAAGTGGGTTGGTTCAACCCCACGGTACAGGCAGGGGCCGCCAGTACACCTTGAGCCCGCAGGTCTACAAGCAGTTGGGACAAGGCGTGGAGTACGCCCGCCAGGCTGCCTTTGATGAGCTTCAGCAAGTGGAGCTGATCCGTAACCTGGTTCGCCAACAGCAGCGCATCAAACGCGAAGATGTGGTGGCCCTGTGTCGCCTGAGCCCGCGCCAAGCCAAACACCGCCTGGACCACATGGTCGAGACCGGCATCTTGCAACGCCACGGCCAGACTCGAGGCAGCTACTACACACTGACAGAACCGTCACCCTCCTCGCCGAGGCCGCGCAAGTAAACAACAACCAGCACTTATCAACACTTATCGACACGCTGGAGTTTTCTAAGTTATTGATTTCAAAAGGATTGATGGCGTTTAGAACAAAAATTTGCGCCAGATATCGACATTAGACCCATGGCCCAACTCAACTTCCCCGCCTTTGAAACGCACCTCAAGGCCTTCGACTTTCAGCGCCTGTTTGTGGATGTGCTGGGCTGGAACGTGGCCAGCACTGAGCGCGACTGGCAGCCCGACCGGGCCAGCGATACCGTCTACAGCCACCGCACCGTGGCCGAGCTGGGAGGCGTGGTCGCCATCCAGGTGGTGGTGGACGGTGGCTGGCCCGACGAAGCCCAGCGCCTGAAGGTGTGGAAACACGTGGCCCACAGCCACGCCGAAAACCTGCTCATCTTCACCAACCAGCAGACCAACGCCAGCCAGAGCCAGTGGTACTGGGTCAAACGCGACAAACACCCCGAGACCGGCAAACCCCGCCTCACCTCGCGCCGGCACGACTACTTCAAAGGCCAGCCGGTCGATCTGTTCGCCTCCAAGTTGCAGGCCATGGTGGTCGAACTGTCCGAGCTGGACACCGCGGGCCGTCTGCCGGTGTTGGAAGCCGCGCGCCGCATTCAGGCCGCGCTGGACGTGGACAAAACCACCAAGAAGTTCTTCAACGCCTACCAGCAGCAGCACCTGGAGCTGCTCAGCCACATCCAGGGCATTGACAACGAACGCGACAAACGCTGGTACGCCAGCGTGCTGCTCAACCGGCTCATGTTCGTCTGGTTTATGCAGAAGAAGTTCTTCCTGGACGGCGGCAACGCCGACTACCTGCGCACCAAGCTGGCTGAAAGCCAGCAGCGCGGCCAAAACCGCTTCTTTGGCGAGTTCCTCAACGCCCTGTTTTTTGAAGCCTTCGCCAAACCCGAGGTCGACCGCAGCACTACAGCCAAAGCCCTCACCGGCCAGGTGCCTTACCTGAACGGCGGCCTGTTCCTGCACCACAAGCTGGAGCTGGACGCCAACCACGCCCCGCGCGTGGGCACCACCCTGCGCGTGGCCGATGCTGCGTTTGAAGGCGTGTTCAACCTGTTCGCGAGCTTCTCCTGGCACCTGGACGACACGCCCGGCGGCAACGCCGACGAGATCAACCCCGACGTGCTGGGCTACATCTTCGAGAAGTACATCAACCAGAAAGCCTTTGGCGCCTACTACACCCGGCCCGAAATCACCGGCTACCTGGCCGAACGCAGCATCCACAAGCTGATCCTGGAGCGCATCTTTGAGCCGGCCATGCCCGAGCTGGGCCTGAAAGAGGTGAAGTTCGAGAGCGTTCCCGATCTGCTCGCCAAGATGGACGCGCGCACCGCCTTGAAGCTGGTGGGCGAGGTGCTGCCCAGCATCACCATCCTCGACCCGGCCGTGGGCTCGGGCGCCTTTCTGGTGGCCGCGCTCAAGTGCCTCATCAATGTGTACTACGCCGTGGTCGGCCGCGCCGAAATGGGCGCCAGCACCGAGCTGAAGAACTGGTTGGCCGGCATCCAGAAAGACCACCCGAGCGTGGGCTACTACATCAAGCGCCGCATCGTCACCGACAACCTGCACGGTGTGGACATCATGGAAGAGGCCTGCGAAATCGCCAAGCTGCGCCTCTTCCTGTCCATGGTGTCCAGTGTGCGCAGGGTGCAAGACCTGGAGCCCCTGCCCAACATCGACTTCAACATCTTGCCGGGCAATTCCTTGGTGGGCTTTATGCGGGTGGATGAACACGAGTTCGACGCCAAGTACCGCCACGGCGACATGTTCCGCAAGAGCTTCCGCGAACTGGTGGAAGAAAAGAACCGCAAGCTCGATACCTACCGTCACGCCGCTGATGCCGTGGGGCGCGACACCGACCTGCGCGTCTTGAGAGACGACATCGACGCCGCCATGCGCGAGGCCAACGGCGTTTTGAACGAGCTGGTGCACGACCAGTTTGCTGGCCTGAACATCAAGTACGAAGAGGCCACCTGGGACGCTGCAACCAACGACCTTGGCAAGCCCAAGAAGCGCGCCATGAAGCGGGAGGACATCGACGCCCAAACCCCTTTCCATTGGGGCTATGTGTTTGACGACATCGTGCAGCGGCGCGGCGGCTTCGACGTGATCCTGGCCAACCCCCCGTGGGAAGGCTTCAAGCCACAAGCCAAGGAGTACTTCGCGCCGTTCTCCGAGACGATCAGCAAGAAGAACATGTCCATCAAGGAGTTCGAGGCTGAGCAGACCCGCCTCCTGAAAGACAAGGACATCCGAAAAGGCTGGCTCGACTACCAGAGCCGTTTCCCGCACATGAGCGCTTACTTCCGCAGCGCAGCGGACTATCGGTACCAGTCGGCCGTGGTGGCGGGCAAAAAAACCGGCTCCGACATCAACCTCTACAAGTTGTTCACGGAGCGCTGCTTTGCCTTGCTGCGCGAGGGTGGCCATTGCGGCATCGTCATTCCCAATGGCATCTACAAGGACTTGGGCGCGACCGGTCTGCGCAACATGCTGTTTGACCATACGCGGGTGGATTCGCTGATTTCCCTCTCCAACGAGAAGTTCATCTTTGAAGAAGTGCACCACTCGTTTGGATTGCTGTTCTTGAACTTCACCAAAGGTGGCACCACCGAGAAACTGCGCGCCACATTCCGCATCAACCCGCGCGAAGCCATCAAGGCGGAAGACTTTGCTGCGTTCGTGGAAAACGAAGACAACTTCATTGAGTTGTCTGCGCAGTTGATAGGTTCGATGAACGCGGAAACGCGGTCGGTGTTGGAGTTTCGTAGTCCCACAGATGTCTCTATCGTGGAGAAGATGCTCGCCTTTCCAGCTCTTGGGCTAGAGATGGACGGAGCATGGAACTTGAAACTCACACGCGAGTTTGAGATTACGAGTGTTGGTCGAGAAATCGCTAGAGGCGCGGCGGGGCCAGAGCGGTTGCCGTTGTTCACTGGTCGTATGTTCAATCAATTTGAGAACACTGCGGAGCATTCTGGAATTTGGATTGCTGAGGCGGATGGCCGAAAGGTCCTCCTGGGCAAGACGCCTGATACCGGACAGCGGATGGACTATCAAAGCTACCGCTGGTTGCACCGTCGCATCGCGCGCTCCACCGACACACGAACGCTCATTTCAACCATCGCGCCGCCGATGGTATTCACCGAGGTCAACAGCACGACGCTAAAGGTCATCGACAGCGGCATCAATGCCGTGGAGCAGTGCTACTGGTGCGCCGTGGCCAACAGCTTTGTGTTGGACTGGCTGCTGCGGCAAAGCATCACCACCACGCTGAACATGTTTTACCTGTATCAGCTTCCAGTCCCACGTTTGCCTTCAGTCGACGCACGCTGCATCAGCATTGCAAAGCGGGCGGCCAAGCTGATCTGTACCGACGCGGTCTACGACGGTTTGGCGCGTGATGTAGGCCTGAAAGGACACGAGGAAGGAGTCGCTTATCCTGCTGAACGCGCCAAGCTCCGCGCCGAACTCGACGGTCTGGTCGCCCACTTGTACGGGTTGGACGAAGACGAATTCGCCCATATTCTCAAGACTTTCCCGCTGGTTCCTGAGCCAGCCAAAGTGGCTGCGCTCAACGCCTGGCGCGATGTGCAGAAAGGGTTGATTTCATGAGCCTGCAAAGCGTACGCGTGCGTAACTTCAAAGCGGTGGTGGACAGCAAGGTCGTCAAGCTGGGGCCGCTCACCGCCTTCATCGGTAACAACGGTGCCGGTAAGTCCAGCCTGATCGAAGCACTGGAAACCTACCAGGCCATCGTGCGCGACGGGCTGGACCTGGCCATGCAGCGCTGGCTGGGTATCGAGCATGTGCGGCACAAGGGGCAGGAAGCCAAAGAACGCCTGGGCGAAGTGCTCAACCCCATTTCATGGGAGATGGCGCTGGGGACCAGCCCGCGCAAGGTGCAGCGCCTGGCCATGACGGTGAACAACGATCCGGCGGCCAACCGCATGTTCATTGCGTCGGAGCGCATAACCGACCTGGCCGGGGACTTCACGGAGCGCGACGAGGGCGGTGCGTTGATGTCCTATGGCGCGGGGCGCTCGATCCTGGGCACATCTGCGACCATGGTCCACACCGTGCTGGCCATGGAGGTGTTGGACTGGCAGTTTTTGACCCTGAGCCCGGAGCGCATGGGGCTGCCCGTACCGCAGCAACGCACCCAGGGCGCGGTCCGTTTGGCCAGTGACGGATCGAACGTGGCGGACTTTCTGCTGGATCTGCGCCGCCAGAGCCCGAATGCGTTCGACGGCATCGTCGAAACCATGTCCTATGTGCTGCCCTACGCCAAAGACATTCAACCCACTCTGTCGTCGTCTGAAATTGAGCGCAAGGCCTGGCTGCAGTTGAGCGAAGACACGTACAAGGTGCCTGGCTGGTTGTTGTCCACCGGTACGCTGCGCATGCTGGCTTTGTTGGCCCTACTTCGGCACCCGACACCGCCGCCCTTGATCGTTGTCGAAGAGATCGAGAACGGGCTCGATCCGCGCAGCATCCACCTGATCGTGGAAGAAATCCGCAGTGCCGTGCTGTCGGGCACGACGCAAGTGGTCATCACCACCCATTCACCGTACTTGCTGGACTTGTTGACATTGGAGCACTTGGTGGTGGTGGAGCGAGATGCGCAAGGCCACCCGCGTTTCACCCGGCCAGCGGATCACGACAACCTGCGCAAGTGGGCAGAGGAGTTCGCACCCGGCAAGCTCTACACCATGGGCAGCTTGACGGGGTTGTCCGCATGACCATCGGTTTTGTTTTTGAGTGCGGGCCGCAGGGCGCTGACAAGCTGGTCTGTGAATACCTGGCCGGCCAGCTGAAGCCGGGCGAGAACTTCATCTCTCGTACCTTGGACAACAAGCTCAGGTTGCTTGAAGAGGCGCCCAGCGTGGTGAAGAAGCTGCTGGATGAAGGCTGTGAGCGGGTTTTGATCGTGTGGGATTTGCGCCCTGCTTGGCCAGACAAGAAAGAAAAGCCTTGCCGCGCCAAAGAGCGCCAGACCTTGCTGGATGGGCTGGCGAAAGAGGGGCTGCAAAACGCCCCCGTTTTTTTGGTCTGTGTGGAGCAGGAGCTGGAAAGCTGGCTGTTGGCCAGCGACCAAGCCATCAGCGCGTTCCTTTCGACCGCGGCGCGGGCCTACAAAGCGAAACCGGTCAAAAAACCTGATCGGGTGCCCAACCCCAAGGCCGTGATGAACAACCATTTCCAGGCCGCCAGAGGTACAAGGTATGAAGACTATGTTCACGCCGTCAAGGTGCTGAAGGCCGCTGCCGTGGATTGGAGGCGGTTGCGGCGCTCTGATAGCTTTGCTCGCTTTGAAGCCAAGCTGTGACCAGGTTTCATTATCTTTTGCTCAAGATAATGAATTAAAAAAATCAGAAAAACCTTTTTAAAACAACCGCTTACGCGATCAATCATTATCTTTTCGCTTAAATTTTAAGCAACCTGGGTGGTGTTGTGAGCCGAGATCGTCGTGCCAGTTCAGCCCGCCGAAAACCGTGCCACCAGTGCCTCACCCCATTCCCAGGGCCCGGTGAGCGTCAGCGTCACCGTGGTCCAGTCGCCGTCGGTCTGCACCTGCTCGTCGGCGTCCCAGGCACCGCCTTCGTCCAGCGGGCCGCGCGGGCCGGGGCTGTGGCGTTCGGCCCATGCCAGCACCGCTTGCACTTCGGCCATCACGGCGGGCACATCGGCCGCGCGCACGCTGGCCATCGCGTCCCAGGTGCCGGTGCCCTCGCCATCGTCGCTGGCGTCAAAGATCAGGTAGTCCAGTGTCATGGGGTGATTGTGTGCGCCATGCAAAACGGCGCCCGAGGGCGCCGCTGTGAAGGGGAAGGGGGAGCCCTCACCCCCGCCCTCTCCCCGAGGGAGAGGGGGCAGGTCGGGGACTTCAGCTCGCTTTCACCTTCAGGCGCCAGGCGTGCAGCAGCGGCTCGGTGTAGCCACTCGGCTGGGCCAGGCCTTTGAACACCAGGTCGCAGGCGGCCTGGTAGGCCATGCTGGTGTCGAAGTGGCCGGCCATGGGCTGGTACAGCGGGTCGCCGGCGTTTTGGGCGTCCACCACGGCGGCCATGCGCTCAAAGGTTTCCTTGATCTGTGCTTCGGTTACCACGCCGTGGTGCAGCCAGTTGGCCATGTGCTGGCTGGAAATGCGCAGCGTGGCGCGGTCTTCCATCAGGCCCACGTTGTGGATGTCGGGCACCTTGGAACAGCCCACGCCCTGGTCGACCCAGCGCACCACGTAGCCCAGGATGCCCTGCGCGTTGTTGTCCAGCTCTTGCTGTTTCTCGGCGTCGGTCCAGTTCGGGTTGCTGGTCACAGGAATGGTCAGCAGGCCGGTGAGCAGGTTGTCGCGCTCGGCGTTGGCGTCGATTTTTTCCAGTTCTTTCTGCACGTCGCTCACCAGCACCTGGTGGTAGTGCAGGGCGTGCAGGGTGGCGCCGGTGGGGCTGGGCACCCAGGCGGTGTTGGCACCGGCTTTGGGGTGGGCAATTTTTTGTTCCAGCATGGCGGCCATCAGGTCGGGCATGGCCCACATGCCCTTGCCAATTTGCGCCTTGCCGCGCAGGCCGCAGCTCAGGCCCACCAGCACGTTGTTGCGTTCATAGGCCTGGATCCAGGCGCTGGCTTTCATGTCGCCCTTGCGCACCATGGGGCCGGCCTGCATGGCGGTGTGCATTTCGTCGCCGGTGCGGTCCAGGAAGCCGGTGTTGATGAACGCCACGCGGCTGGCGGCGGCGGCAATGCAGGCCTTCAGGTTGACGCTGGTGCGGCGCTCTTCGTCCATGATGCCCAGCTTGACCGTGCTCTCGGGCAGGCCCAGCAGTTGTTCCACGCAGCCAAACAGCTCGGCGGCAAAGCCCACTTCTTTGGGGCCGTGCATTTTGGGCTTGACGATGTAGACCGAGCCGGTGCGGCTGTTGCGGATCGGGCCGCTGGCCAGCTGGCCGTGGCCTTGCAGGTCGTGCAGGGCAATGGTGGTGGTGACCACCGCGTCCATGATGCCTTCAGGAATCTCCTGGCCTTGGGCGCCCCACAAGATGGCCGGGTTGGTCATCAGGTGGCCCACGTTGCGCAAGAACAGCAGGCTGCGGCCGTGCAGGCGCACTTCGGCGTCGCCCTGGGGGCTGGTGTAAACGCGGTCGGCGTTCAGGCCGCGCTTGAAGGTCTTGCCGCCTTTGGCCACGTCTTCGGTCAGGTCGCCCTTCAAGATGCCCAGCCAGTTGCTGTAGGCCAGCACCTTGTCTTGTGCGTCCACGGCGGCCACGGAATCTTCCAGGTCCAGAATGGTGGACAGCGCGGCTTCCATCACCAGGTCGCTCACGCCGGCGGGGTCCGTCTGGCCAATCGGGGTGGCGCGGTTGATGATCAGGTCGAAGTGCAGGCCGTTGTGCAGCATCAGTACGGAAGACGGTGCGGCTGCGGCGCCTTGGTAGCCCACCAGCTGCGCGGCGTCTTTCAGGCCGGTGGTGGCGCCGCCCTTGAGCGTCACTTGCAACTGGCCGCCCACCACGGCGTAGCCGGTGGAATCGGCATGCGAGCCGCTGGCCAGCGGGGCCGATTCGTCGAGGAATTTGCGGGCGAAGGCGATCACTTTGGCGCCGCGCTTTTCGTTGTAACCCGGGCCTTTTTCGCAGCCGTCGGCTTCCGAAATCGCGTCGGTGCCGTACAGCGCGTCGTACAGGCTGCCCCAGCGCGCGTTGGCGGCGTTCAGGGCGTAGCGGGCGTTCAAGATCGGCACCACCAGCTGCGGGCCGGCCTGGATGGCCAGCTCGGCGTCCACGTTGGCGGTGGTGGCCTTGGCGTCAGCCGGCACCGGCACCAGGTAGCCAATGGTTTCCAGGAATTTGCGGTAGCCGGCCATGTCGGTGATGGGGCCGGGGTTGGCCTTGTGCCAGGTGTCCAGCTCGGTCTGCAGGCGGTCGCGCTCGGCCAGCAGGGCGGCATTTTTCGGGGCCAGGTCGGCCACGATGGCGTCAAAGCCTTGCCAGAAGGTGTCGCTGCTCACGCCGGTGCCGGGCAGCACGCGGCTGTTGATGAAGTCAAACAGTTCGGTGGCGACTTGCAGGCCGTGGATCGTTGTGCGTTGTGTCATCAGATGGCTCCAGGAAAAAAGGCTTCGACAGGCTCAGCCCGAAACGGTGTTGAAAAAAGAAACAGGTTCAGTCAAAGAAAGCGAGCACGTCGCGCAGGTTCTGTGCGGTGCGCGTGGGCTGCGTGCCCAGCTCTTCAAACGGCATATTCTGGCGGTTCACCCACAGCGTCTGGTAGCCGTACCAGGTGGCGGCCAGCGCGTCCCAGGCGTTGCTGCTGACAAACACGATCTGGCTGGCCGGCAACCCCAGGGCTTGCTCGCCCAGGGCGTAGGCGGCGGGGTGGGTTTTGAACAGGCGCACCGGGTCGGCGCTGATGACGTGGTCGAGCAGGCCGTCCAGCCCGGCACTGCGCACGGCAATGCCCAGCATGTCGGGGTCGCCGTTGCTCAAAATGCCGGTGGGCAGGCCGCGTGCGCGCAGCGCTTGCAGCACCTCGCGGTTTTCCGGGAACGCGCTCAGGCTGCGGTACTGGTTCAGCAGCTGGGCGGCGCGGGCTTCAAAGGCGGCCCAGTCTTGCCGCGCGGCCGGTACCACCACCTTGATGGCATACGCCAGCGCGCTTTGCGTGAGTGCCCAAAACGGCTGGTAGTGCGCGCCGTGGTTGCTGGTGGTCACCAGGCGGGTGTATTCAATCTGTTTGTCGCGCCACAGCGTGCTCAGGCGCTGCCCCTGGCCGGGGAACAGCTGTTCTGCCAGCAGCGCCACGCTGTACACATCGAACAGCGTGCCATAGGCGTCAAACAACACAGCGCGGGGTTTTTCCATGGTTGAACTTTATTCGATACCAGATACGGTATTGATTCGCTTGAAAGTCATTTATCTGTGACTTTTATGTGGCTAATGTTGCAGCGGTCTCGGCACCAGGGTGCGCGCCGCATGCCGTGCCGGGGCCACCGGACGCGCCAAGGTTTACAGTGCGCGGCTGGCCAGCCCCTGCTTTCTGGCCGCTCGCCATCAGCGCCGCTGGCGGGTGCATGCCGGGCCATTTGACGAACGACACCATGAACACCCAAGCCACGCCATTCAGCGAAACCCCGCCCACCGCTCCGCAGCCGCTCAAAGGCCTGCGCGTGGTTGAGTTCACCCACATGGTCATGGGGCCTACTTGCGGCATGGTGCTGGCCGACATGGGGGCCGAGGTGATCAAGGTCGAGCCCATTGAGGGCGACCGCACGCGCCACCTGCTGGGCTCGGGCGCGGGCTTTTTTCCCATGTTCAACCGCAACAAAAAGAGCATCGCGATCAACCTGCACACGCCCGAGGGCGCCGAGGTGGCGCGCAAGCTGGCGGCCAGTGCCGACGTGGTGGCCGAGAACTTCAAGCCCGGCACCATGAAGAAATACGGGCTCGACTACGAAGCCCTGAGCCAGGTGAACCCGCGCTGCATTTATGTGAGCCACAAAGGCTTTTTGCCCGGCCCCTACGACCACCGCACCGCGCTCGACGAGGTGGTGCAGATGATGGGCGGCCTGGCCTACATGACCGGGCGCCCTGGCGATCCGCTGCGCGCAGGCACCAGCGTCAACGACATCATGGGCGGCATGTTTGGCGCCATCGGCGCGCTGGGCGCGCTGATCCAGCGCGGCATCACCGGCCAAGGGCAGGAGGTGCAGAGCGCGCTGTTTGAAAACAACGTGTTCCTCGTGGGCCAGCACATGCTGCAGTACGCCATCACCGGCCAGGCCGCTGCGCCCATGCCCGAGCGCATTTCGGCCTGGGCGGTGTACGACGTGTTCACCGTGAAAGACGGTGAGCAGATTTTTCTGGCGGCGGTGAGCGACGCGCAGTGGGCCACCTTTTGCGACGCGCTGGGCTTTGCCGACCTCAAGGCCGACCCGCGTTACCCCGACAACAACGCCCGCGTGGCCCTGCGTGCGCAGCTGCTGCCGGTGCTTCGCGAGCGGCTGGCCCAGTGGCGGGCATCCGATCTGGCTGCGCTGTTTGAAAAGGTGGGTCTGCCGTTTGCGCCCATTCGCAAGCCCGAAGAGCTGTTTGACGACGAGCACCTGCTGGCCACCGGCGGCCTGGCCGACATCACCCTGCCCGACGGCGCCCGCGCCGGCCAAACCGCCAAGACCACGCTGTTTCCGTTCACCATGGACGGCCACCGCCTGGGCGTGCGCCTGCAGCCGCCCACCCGGGGCCAGCACACGGCCGAGCTGCTGCAGGGGCTGGGGTATGCCGACGCCGAGATCGAACGCCTGCGCGCCATCACCGCCGTTGCATGAACGCCATGGCTTCCCGTTCCCACATCCACATCAGCGAAGTCGGCCCGCGCGACGGGCTGCAGTCCGTCAAAGCCACCATGCCCACGGCCGACAAGTGCCGCTGGATCAGCGCGCTAGCAGCGGCCGGTTTGCGCGAGATCGAGGTCGGCTCGTTTGTGCCCGCGCAGTTGCTGCCGCAAATGGCCGACGTGGCCGACGTGGTGCGCCACGCGCTCACCCTGCCCGGCTTGACGGTGATGGCGCTGGTGCCCAACCGGCGCGGCGCACAGGCCGCGCTGGCCGCCGGTGTGCACAAGCTCACCCTGCCCGTGTCGGCCAGCGAAGCGCATTCGCTGGCCAACGTGCGCAAGACCCGCGATCAGATGGTGGCGGAACTGCGCGAAGTGATCGCGCTGCGCAACGAGGTGGCGCCCGGCGCGCCGGTGGAGGTGGGCCTGTCCACCGCCTTTGGCTGCACGCTGCAAGGCGCCGTGCCGGAAGACGAGGTGATCGCGCTGGCCGCGGCCTGCGTGCAGGCGGGGGTGGACGAAGTGGGCTTGTCCGACACCACCGGCATGGCCAACCCCGCGCAGGTGCGCCGCCTGTTCACCCGCCTGCGCGCCGAGCTGGGCGAGCGCGCGGGCGCGGCCCACATGCACAACACGCGCGGCCTGGGCCTGGCCAACTGCCTGGCCGCGTTTGACGTGGGCGTGCGCAGTTTTGACAGCTCGCTCGGCGGCCTGGGCGGCTGCCCCTACGCGCCCGGCGCCAGCGGTAATGTGGTCACCGAAGACCTGGTGTTCATGTTCGAAGCCATGGGTGTGCCCACCGGGCTCGACCTTCACAAGCTCATGGCAGCGCGCGCGCCGCTCATGGCCGGCTTGCCCGGCGAGCCGGTGTACGGCATGACGCCCGAAGCCGGCCTGCCCAAAGGCTGGTGAGGCGAGACACCCCCTGCGCCGCTGCGCGGCTTCCCCCTCTCTGACGCGCCTGCGGCGCTCGGAGGGGGACGCACCCTGTGGCCGGGCGGAGCCCGTTCCACGGGTGCCTTGGTATTGGGCAAGCGCGCCGGGAACGCCATTTGGACGCGCAGCGCGCTGCCTTATTGCAACTGCTGCGGTTGTGAATATGCGGATTCGCGTGGTTGATTTGAGACCACAGCTGGGGTAATCTGCCCGCCATGGACAAGCTCAAACAGCTCGAAACCTTTGCTTCCGTGGCCACCCGCGGCAGCCTCACCGCCGCCGCCCGGGCCGAAGGTGTGGCGCCGGCCATCATCGGTCGGCGGCTCGACGCGCTCGAATCGCGTCTGGGCGTCAAGCTCATGGTGCGCACCACCCGGCGCATCACGCTCACGCACGAAGGCAGTGCGTTTCTGGAAGACTGCCAGCGCCTGCTGGCCGACCTGGCCAACGCCGAAGCCAGCGTGAGCGCGGGCGGCGTGAAGGCCTGCGGCCACCTGCGCCTGACCGCGCCCGCCGGCTTTGGCCGCCGCCACGTGGCGCCGCTGGTGCCGCGCTTTCGCGAGCTGCACCCCGAGGTGACGATTTCGCTGAACCTGAGCGACCGCGTGGTGGATGTGGCCGGTGAAGCCTACGACTGCGCCGTGCGCGTGGGCGACCTGCCCGACTCGTCGCTGGTGAGCGTGCGTCTGGCCGACAACCGCCGCCTGTGCGTGGCGGCACCGCGCTATCTGCAGCACCACGGGCGGCCACAAACCCCGTCCGACCTGTCGCGCTTTGACTGCCTCACGCTCAGCAGCGACGCCTCGCAAACGCGCGGCTGGGCGTTTGCCATGCCGGCCGCCGAAGGCGGCGCCAGCGAGCTGGTGCACCTGCGCCCCGGTGGCCCGCTCGACTGCTCAGACGGTCAGGTGCTGCACGCCTGGTGTGTGGCCGGCTACGGCATTGCCTGGCGCAGCACCTGGGAAGTGGAGTCCGACATTGCTGCGGGCCGCCTGGTGACGGTGTTGGACGACTACGCCGCCCCACCCAACGGCATTTACGCCCTGTTTCCGCAGCGCAAACATTTGGCGCTGCGGGTGCGGTTGTGGATCGACTTTTTAAAACACCACTACGGGCAGGCAGACTTTTGGGCGGGGCGCTGAGTCTGTCGGCGCGGCAAGCCGATCAGGTCTGCAACTTCGTCCAGCTGCCGATGTTGTACACGTTGCGGTAGCCGTTTTTCTTCAGCATCAGCTTGGCCATGCCGCTGCGTGTGCCGCTGGCGCAGCACAACACCACGGGGGCCGACTGGGGGATTTCGCCGAGGCGCTGGCCCAGCTCGCCCAGGGGAATGTTCACCGTTCCGGGTGCGCTGGCTGTGGCAAATTCGCTGGCCGAACGCACATCCACCCACACGGCGCCTTGCGCTTTGAGCGCTGGCAGCAGCGCCACCACGCGGCGTGCGTTCCACCACTTGTAGCCAAACCACAGCGCCAAGGCCAGGAGGGGCCAGTAGTTCGCCAAAAAGCCTTGAATGTCCATGCTGTTCCTTAGTGGGGGGAGTATCGAGAAATGACGATTCTCGCAGCAAAGACCGATCGGCATCGGGCGGTGAACAACGCGCGGTCTTCAGCGCGTTTCAGTCCACCAGCGGCCCATACAAGTCGGTGCGCCGGTCGTTCAGATAGCTGTTTTGCCGCGCTGGTTGCAGCGCTGCGTAGTCCAGCGTGGCCAGCCACAGGTCGGGGTCGCGGTCAGCGCGGGCCAGGGCCGCGCCGTGCG
This sequence comes from Hydrogenophaga sp. L99, assembly GCF_058731905.1. Classification (NCBI taxonomy): domain Bacteria; kingdom Pseudomonadati; phylum Pseudomonadota; class Betaproteobacteria; order Burkholderiales; family Comamonadaceae; genus Hydrogenophaga; species Hydrogenophaga sp. L99. Next base: position 4,108,099 of record NZ_CM178972.1, read on the forward strand.
GGCCGGCCACGGTGCTGAGCCCGCCGTAATGCGTGTGGCCCTCGCTGCCGCAGGCGTTGGCATAGGCCACAAACACCCGGTTTTCGCAGGCGCGGGCCGGCACCAGCAGGTTTTGCACTTCGTCAAAACCCGTCATGTTGGCTGTGGGCACCAGCACCGCATCCACCCCCTGCAGCGCGAGCCCGCGCACGGCTTCGGGGAACTCCACGTCGTAGCAGATCAGCAGGCCCAGGCACCAGCCGCGCCAGTTGAACACCTGCGATGCGGTGGCGCCCGCGCTGAATTGCGCACGGTCCAGGTCGCCAAACAAATGGGTCTTGCGGTAATTGGCGAGCCGGGTGCCGTCGGGGGCGATGGCCTGCGCCGCGTTGAAGGGTTTGGCCGCCGGGTTGTGTTCGGGGTAGCCGTAAACGATGGCGATGCCGTGGCGTTGCGCGATGTCGGCCACGGCTTTCGCCAGCGGACCGTCGGCCGGTTCGGCCAGCGCTGCCACACGGTCGGCTCCGATGGCGTAGCCGGTGCAAAACATCTCCGGCGTGATCAGCAACCCAGCCCCCTGTGCACGGGCTTGTGCGCAAGCTGCGTCCAGGCGCGGCAATGCCTCGGCGGCGTTGGCCGGGTGCGGGGTCTGCCAGAGGGCCAGGGCAAGGTCTTGCATGCTGCGATCTTGTGCCCAAAAACTTCAGTCGGGCAACACCACCGGACCGATGGCTGGGAACAGCTCACCCGGCCCCGGGTTGTCGGTCGGGCACTGGCCGCCCAGCTGGTGCACGATGCCCCACACCGCGTTCAGCGAGGTTTGTACCGCGCCTTCCACCCAGGCGGGTGTGAACGACACGTCGTCGCCGGCCAGGAAAATGCCGCGCTCGGCGGGCGGCAGGTTTTCCTGCATGAAGTGACCGTACATGCGCTGGTTGTAGCGGTAGTGGCCGGGCAGGGCGCCTTTGAAGGCGCCCAGAAAATACGGGTCGGCTTCCCACGAAATCGTGATCGGGTCGCCCACGATGTGGCTGGCAATGTCCACGGTCGGGTAGATTTTTTTCAGCGCGTCCAGCGCCAACTGCACGCGCTTGTACGGCGGGTGCGGCAGCATCTTCAGCGCGTCGCTCATCCAGGCGTAGCTCAGGCAGATCACGGCGGGTTTGTCGGGCCCGTTGTCAAACAGATAGGTGCCGCGCGTGAGCCGGTCGGTGAGCGTCATGCTCATGGTTTCGCGGCCGGTGGCGGGGTCCAGGTCTTTCCAGAACGGGCGGTCCACCATCACAAAGGTTTTGCTCGACTGCATGTAGCGCGTGCGGTCCAGCGCCATCCACAGCTTCTGCGAGAAGAGCGATTCTTCGACCGCGATCTGCGTCGTCAGCAGCCAGCTCTGGCAGGTCACCAGCACGGCCGGGTATTCGCGCGCGGTGCCCCAGGTGTCGGTCACGGCGATTTGGCCGCTGGGCGCGCGGGCGATGGCCGTCACGCCCGGGCGCGTGGCGCCGCCGTGCAGGCTGGCGAGGCTGGTGCCCTGCGGCCAGTGCGTGATGTGCTCGGGCGCGTGGGCCCACAGGCCCAGCGGCACCTGCTGCACGCCGCCGGTGATGAGGTGCTGGTCTTCGTCGCAGCCGGTGAGCACCACGCGCAAGATTTCCAGCATGGTGTTGGGAAAGTCCGAGTCCCAGCCGCCGGTGCCAAAACCCACCTGGCCAAACACCTCGCGGTGGCGAAACGAAAGGGCCGAGAACGCTTCCGATTGCGCGATGAAGTCGTAAAACGTGCGGTCGTCCCACAGCGGCACCAGCCGGTCCCACAGGGCTTTCAGGCACGGTACATCGCGCTCGCGCAGCGCCCGCTGCAGATCGCCAAAGCCGAGCTCGGCCAGCGCGGCGCTCCAGGCCTCGGCTACCTCGTTAAACAGCGGCGGCAAATCGGCCAGCGAGCGGGCGTATTGCGTCTGGCCCTCCAGATCCACCACCGTGCTGCCGGCGGCGGTCGTGAGCGGGTTGGGGAATGGCTGGGTGGGCAGGCCGAGCAAATGCACGTAGTGGTAGAAGGCCGTGCCCGAGGCCGGAAAGCGCATGCCGCCCAGCTCAGCGATGACACCTTGCCCACCTTCAAACGGCTGCGAGCGCAGCCGCCCGCCCATGCGCGAGGCCTCATACACGACGGGCTTCAGGCCGAGTTTCATCAGCTCGTAGGCCGCCACCAGGCCGGCAATGCCTGCGCCCACAATGGCCACTTCGGTGCCGTGCGCGATGGCGGGCAGGGTGGCCAGGCCCTGAGGGTGCTTCAGCCAGTCGTCAAAGGCAAACGGGAAGTCCGGGCCGAAAACGGTGACCGGGGCGGTGCTGGGGCGGGTGGTGGTCATGGGATCACACCAATGAAGATAGGAGCCAAGCGGCGGTGCCCCACATCATGAGGGCCACGGCGCCGTCCAGCACGCGCCAGATGTGCAGCGAATTGAGCCGGCGACCCAGCCAGAACGCCGCCGTGCCCAGCACCACAAACCACACCAGCGAACCCGTGGCCGCGCCCAGGCCAAACGAGGTGCTGCCTTGCCCGTAGGCCAGCGAGGCGGTGCCGATCAGCACGGCGGTGTCGAGCCAGGCGTGCGGGTTGAGCCAGGAAAAAGCGAGCGCTGACAGGATGGCCTGGCGCTGGGTTACCGGCGCTGCGGCCAGTTGGGGTTTGCCGGTGTCGTCGTTCATCAGCGCCAGCGCCTGCGGCTTCAGAAAACGCTGAAACGCCTGCCAGCCGTACACGCCGAGAAACAGCACACCCGCGCCAATGAGCGCGCCCAGCAGCTTGTCGCTCAGGCCGCCCAGCTGCGCCAGGCCGAACACGCCCAGACCAATCAGCACCACGTCGGCCAGGGCACACACCGCCACCGTGAGCCACAGGTGCTGGCGCTGCAGGCCCATGCGCAGCACATGCGCGTTTTGCGGGCCAATCGCCATGATCAGCGAGATGCTGAGCACCATGCCGGCGGTGAAGGTGGGGAAGGTCAGGACCATGGAAATCTCCGGGAGCGGGGCTGTTGGGGGTCGAGTCGGGCTCGAATGACCGGCAGTGTGTTCCAGATTCCACTTAATTTAAATCTAGGTAAATTAAACTCTTATCACTCAATAAATATTTAACCAAAATATGCTGGATGCCCGCCAACTCGAAGCCCTGGCCGCCGTGGTGGAACACCGTGGCTTTGGCCCGGCCGCGCAGGCCTTGTCGCTCACGCTGGCGGCGGTGTCGCTGCGCATCAAGGCGCTGGAAGACGCCCTGGGCCAGCGCCTGCTGGTGCGCGGCAAGCAGGTGCGCGCCACCCCAGCCGGGCAGGCGCTGCTGGCCCATGTGAAGCAGGTGCGCCTGATGGAGGCCGACCTGCTGGGTGGCCTGCAGGGCAGCGAGGCGCGTGGCGGCGTGCGCTGGCAGAGCCTGAGCGTGGCGATCAACGCCGATTCGGTGGCCAGCTGGTTTTTGCCCGGCGTGGCTCCGGTGCTGCAGCGCCACCGCTTGTTGCTGGAAATCTTGATTGACGACCAGGACCACACGCACGATGCGCTGAAAAGCGGCGACGTGATTGGCTGCGTGACCACGCTGGCCGAGCCCATGCGCGGCTGCGTGGCCGAGCCGCTGGGCGTCATGCGCTACCGCTGCGTGGCTGCACCCGCCGTGGCCCAGCGCTGCCGCACGCCCGCTGGCGCGGTGTCGCCGCATAAGCTGCTGTCGCACCCGGCCATCATCTTCAACCGCAAAGACGCGCTGCAAGACGCTTTTTTGGCACAGCACTTTGGCTTGAAACAGCCCAATTACCCGCGCCACTTTGCCCCGGCGGTGGAGGCGTTTGAAACCGCCATTGAACTCGGCCTGGGCTGGGGCATGGTGCCCGAACAGCACCTGGCCAGCCGCCCCAGCCTGCAAGAGGTGCTGCCCGGCGCCACGGTGGACGTGGCGCTGTACTGGCAGCACTGGGCCCGCGAGGCCCCGTCGGCGCAGCGCCTGACGCAAGCGGTGAAGGCCGCCGCCGCCCAGCACCTGCGAGTGGATTGACCGTTCTGTGGCTGTCGCACGGCCGCGCCCTAAAATCGCCGCATGCTCAAGATCAAACAAGAACTGCTCACCGGCCTGGCCATCGAGCTGGAAAAACTGTCCCCCGGCGCGGGTGCCCGCGCCGCGTTCGAGTCGCCCAAGGTGGCCGCGCATGGCGACTTTGCCTGCACCGCCGCCATGCAACTGGCCAAGCCGCTCAAGCTGAACCCGCGCCAGCTGGGCGAAACCCTGCGCGCAGCGCTGCTGGTGTTGCCCGCCTACGAACGCTGGGTGGCCGACATCGACATCGCCGGCCCCGGCTTCCTGAACATCCGCCTGAAGCCTGAGGCCAAGCAGCAGATCGTGCATGAGGTGCTGCAGGCCGGCGAGCGCTTTGGCATGGCCCCACCCAACGGCCAGCGCCTGATGGTGGAGTTTGTGTCCGCCAATCCCACTGGCCCGCTGCACGTGGGCCACGGCCGCCAGGCTGCGCTGGGCGACGCCATTTGCAGCCTGTTTGAAACCCAGGGCTGGGACGTCTACCGCGAGTTTTATTACAACGACGCCGGCGTGCAGATTGGCACCCTGGCCAACAGCACCCAGCTGCGGGCCAAAGGCTTCAAGCCGGGCGACCCCGAGTGGCCCGAAGCCGCCTACAACGGCGACTACATCCAGGACATTGCCAACGATTACCTGGCCAAGAAGACGGTGCATTCCGACGACCGCGCATTCACCGCCAGCGGCGACGTGGACGCGCTCGACGACATCCGGCTGTTTGCTGTGGCCTACCTGCGCCACGAGCAGGACCTGGACCTGCAGGCCTTTGCGGTGAAGTTCGACAACTACTACCTGGAGTCCAGCCTGTACACCAGCGGCAAGGTGGACGCAGCCGTGCAAAAACTGCGCGACGCCGGCAAGACCTACGAGCACGACGGCGCGCTGTGGCTCAAGTCCACCGACTACGGCGACGACAAAGACCGTGTCATGCGCAAAGGCGACGGCAGCTACACCTACTTCGTGCCCGACGTGGCCTACCACATCAGCAAGTGGGAGCGCGGTTTCACCAAGGTGATCAACATCCAGGGCACCGACCACCACGGCACCATCGCCCGCGTGCGCGCCGGCCTGCAGGCGGCCAACGTGGGCATTCCCCAGGGCTACCCCGACTACGTGCTGCACACCATGGTGCGCGTGGTCAAAGGCGGTGAAGAGGTGAAGATCAGCAAGCGCGCCGGCAGCTACGTGACGCTGCGCGACCTGATCGAATGGACCAGCAAAGACGCCGTGCGCTTCTTCCTGCTCAGCCGCAAGCCCGACACCGAATACACGTTTGACGTGGACCTGGCGGTGCAGAAGAACAACGACAACCCGGTGTATTACGTGCAATACGCCCATGCGCGCATTTGTTCGGTGCTGGCGGCCTGGCAAGACAAGGACGGCGGCGACCCCGCCACGCTGAAAGACGTGAACCTGGCCGCCCTGCATAGCCCCCCCGCGCAGGCGCTCATGTTGCAGCTGGCCAAATACCCGGCCATGCTGGCGTCGGCCGCGCAGGACTTTGCGCCGCACGACGTCACGTTTTACCTGCGTGAGCTGGCCGCCTGCTACCACAGCTACTACGACGCCGAACGCATTTTGGTGGACGACGAAGCGGTGAAGCTGGCCCGCCTGGCGCTGGTGAAAGCCACCGCACAGGTGTTGCACAATGGGCTGGCGGTGCTGGGCGTGAGCGCCCCGCAAAAAATGTGAGCCTGGAATCCTTTATGAAACAACTCTCTTTGCCGGCCCGGCAGCAGCGCGGCGGCACCCTGGTGGGCTTTGTGGTGGGCCTGCTGGTGGGCCTGGGCGCGGCCCTGTCGGTGGCCATTTATGTGACCCGCGTGCCCGTCCCCTTTGTGGACCGTGGCGTGTCGCGCAAGCCCGCGCAGGACGTGGAAGAAGCCGAGCGCAACAGGGGCTGGAACCCGAACGCCGCGCTGGGCAGCAAGGATGCGTCGGCGGTGCCGCCGGTGCCCGCCAGCCCGGAGGGTGGCGCCATCGTGGTGCCGCCGGCCGATGGGCAGGCGCTGCCTGCGCCGGTGGCTCAGCCGGCCGCTCAAGCTCCGGTTCCGGCGAAGCCGGCACCCGCCGGCGATCCGCTGGGTGATCTGGTGCAGTCCCGCCTGGGGCAGCCCACGCCTGCACCGGCCACGACGGCTGCAGCCGCCGCACCCGGTGCCGATCCCTTTGCCTATTTTGTGCAGGCGGGCGCCTTCCGCACGTCCGACGACGCCGAGGCCCAGCGCGCCAAGCTGGCCATGCTCGGCATTGATGCCCAGGTGACCGAACGCGAGCAGTCTGGGCGCACCGTGTTCCGTGTTCGGGTCGGTCCGTTCAACCAGAAATCCCTGGCTGACGTGACGCGCGAGCAACTCGAAGTCAACGGCGTGGAAGCCGCTCTGGTGCGCGTTCAGCGTTGAAATCCGCCCAAGTGCGGTGCGGGCGCGGGAACTTTTCCCCAGTCCGCAGCCCCCAAATGACCCAACCAGGAGTTTGAATCCATGCAACGTCGCGAATTTTCCCGTTCCCTGCTGGCGGCCGGCGCCACCACCGCCCTGGGTGCCACGGCAGCCCTGACCCTTGTCCCCGCGCACGCCCAGCTCACGAGTCTGAAAGAAGGCGCTGATTTTGTCCGCCTGGGGCGCCCGGCCCCGGTCGACAGCCCGGCAGACAAGATTGAGGTGGTCGAGTTTTTTGCCTACACCTGCATCCATTGCTACAACTTTGAGCCCTTGCTCAACGACTGGATGAAGAAGACCCCCGCCCATGTGGTGGTGCGCCGCACGCCGGTGGCTTTCAACGACGCCTTTGTGCCCCTGCAGCGCCTGTACTACGCGCTGGAGGCCATGGGCCAGGTTGATGCGCTGCATGAAAAAGTGTTCCGCGCCATCCATGTGGACAAGCAGCGCCTGAACACGGCGGAAGCCATCACCGCCTGGGTGACCGCGCAAGGGGTGGATCGCGAGAAATTCACCGGTTTCTTCAATTCGTTTGCAGTGGCGGGCAAGGCGAAGCGCGCCACCCAGTTGCAGGACGCCTACCAGGTGGAAGGCACCCCATCACTGGGTGTGGGGGGCCGCTATTACGTCACGGGCCAAGGTCCGCGAACGCTGGTGGTGGCCAACGCGCTGATCGCCGACTTGCGAAAAGCCTGAGCCTGGCCGGACACTTGCCGCACACAAAGCCCGCTGCCCGCGGGCTTTGTGCGTTTTCGGGTGGGCGACGGGTCTGCCCCGCCGTGCGATGCCGTGCAGGCTCGGGCCGGCAAAGTCTCTCGTCCGCCAGCCGCAAACGCCGGCTCGCGCCGCTACAATGAATGCAAGTTTCGTGCCCTACATTGCCATGCCCACCTTCCACCTGTTTCGCTCCTCTCGACCGCTGGCCGCTGCGCTGGTGATCGGTCTGTTGTGTGTGGGTGCCGCCCATGCCGAACGGGCCGACCGCAACAAGCCCATGAACGCCGAGGCCGACGCGCTGCGTTACGACGACGCCAACCAGACCAGCGTGTTCACCGGCAATGTGGTGATCACCAAAGGCACCATCATCATCCGGGGGGGGCGTGTGGAGGTGCGTCAGGATGCCCAGGGCAACCAGTTTGGAACCGTGACCGGCAGCCCGGCTTTTTTCCGCCAGAAACGCGACGTGGCCAACGAGTTCATCGAGGGCGAGGCCCTGCGCATTGAATACGACAGCAAGTCCGAGACGGTGCGCTTTGTCGGCAGCGCCGTGCTGCGGCGTTACAAAGGTGCGCAGGTCAACGACGAAACATCCGGCAGCGTGATCACCTACAACAGCAGCAACGACATGTTTTCGGTGGACGGTGGGGTCGCCAACCGCACGCCAGGCAATCCGTCGGGGCGCGTGAGGGCCATGCTCACGCCCGTGCCCAAGGAAGACGCGCCGACGGCCCCCGCAGCCTCGCCCGTGCCGCTGCGTCCCAGCGGGCAGGTTGGCGAGGGCACGCGGTGACGGCGCCCGCCACGGCAATGGCGGCCCAACCCGACTCCCTCCTCTCCACCAGCCGCCTGGAAGTGCGCGGGCTGAAGAAGGCTTACGGCAGCCGCCTCGTGGTCAAGGACGTGTCGCTGGCCGTCGACAAGGGGGAGGTGGTGGGTTTGCTCGGCCCCAACGGAGCCGGCAAAACCACCTCGTTTTACATGATCGTGGGCCTGCTGCGCTCCGACGCGGGCCAGATTCTGCTGGATGGCCAGTCCATCGAGCGCCAGCCCATTCACCGGCGCGCCCGCCTGGGCCTGGGCTACCTGCCGCAAGAAGCGTCCATCTTTCGCAAGCTCTCGGTGGCCGACAACGTGCGCGCCGTGCTGGAACTGCAGCTGGACGACGCGGGAAAACCGCTCAAGCCCGCCGCCATTGAAGAGCGGCTGGATGCCTTGCTCAAAGACCTGCACGTGGACCACCTGCGCGATTCGCCCGCGCCCGCGCTCTCGGGCGGCGAGCGGCGCCGTGTAGAGATTGCCCGCGCCCTGGCGACCAACCCGCGTTTCATCTTGCTCGACGAGCCCTTTGCCGGCATCGACCCGATCGCCGTGATCGAGATCCAGCGCATCATCGGGTTCCTGAAATCGCGCGGCATCGGGGTGCTGATCACCGACCACAACGTGCGCGAAACCCTGGGCATTTGCGACCGTGCCTACATCATCAACGAGGGGCACGTGCTCACCAGCGGCACGCCCGCCGAGATCGTTGAAAACGCCGATGTGCGCCGGGTGTACCTCGGCGAACATTTCCGGATGTGATGAAACAAGCCCCCACGCTCCTCCGCTGCGCGGGTCGCTGCCCCCCAAGGGGGCTGGGCCTGCCTTGGGGCGGCCCGGCGGCTGACCCGGCCACTTCGCCCACGCCACGGTGGGCGAGTGAGGCGCCGCTATTCAGGGCACCCGCGGATCCGGCTTTGCCGGTCCCAGGGTGCGCCCCCCTGGGGGGGACGCGCGCAGCGCGGCGGGGGGGCGGCCTGTGAAACAAGGCCTGTCCCTCCGCGTCTCGCAGCACCTGGCGCTCACGCCGCAGTTGCAGCAGTCCATCCGTTTGCTGCAACTGTCCACCTTGGAAATGGCGCAGGAAGTCGAGCAGATGCTGGACGAAAACCCGTTTCTGGAGCGCACCGACGAGATCGCCGACCGCGAAGCGTTTGGCCTGGAGCAGACCGACGCACCGGTGAGCGCGGGTGAGCAGATCACCGACGCCACACAGGCTGGGGCCGAGGCGGTGGCGTCCGCGCCCGAATACGACGGCCTGGTGTCTGAGCGCGTGTCCTCCAGCGACAGCACCACCGACAGCGCGCAAAGCGATGAGCTGGAAGGCCGCCTGGACGGTGCCACCCCGGTGGAAGAAAGCTGGGAAGGCGACGGCACCGTGGAAATGGCGCCCGACGACAGCGAGTGGGGTGGTGACGCACCGCCCCGCAACAGCGGCTCGGGCGACGACGACGAAACCGCCACTGCGGCCGACCTGGCGCGCGTGCCCGTCAGCCTGCAAGACCACCTGCACGACCAGGCGCGCTGCCTGCGCCTGAGCGACGAAGACCGCGCCGCGCTCTATTTCCTGATCGAGTCGCTCAACGACGACGGTTACCTGGAAGACACGCTGGCCGACCTGGCCACCGCCTGGCTCAGCCTGTCCAACCCCGGTGTGCTGACGGCCGACCCGGAAACCGGGGAAGACCCGGAACAGCTGGAGGCCCGCGAAGCCCTCGAACAGCGCCTCACCATGGCCCTGCATTTGCTGCAGCACATGGAGCCGGCTGGCGTGGGCGCCCGCGACCTGGGCGAATGCCTGCGCCTGCAGATCGAGGAAATGCGCAACAGCCCTGAGGCCCGCGCTGCCCTGGCCATTTGCAAGCAGCCGCTGGAGCTCATGGCCAAGCGCGACGTGAAGCGCTTGTGTGCGTTGTGTGGCATTGACGACGAAACCGCCCGCGCCGCGCTGGGCCTTATCGCGCGGCTGGAGCCCAAGCCCGGCCGCCGTTTTGTCGACGTGGAGCGCAACGTGGTGGTGCCCGATGTGCTCGTGACCCGCGCTGGGCGGGGCTTCAAAGTGCAGCTCAACGCCGAGGTGATGCCGCGCCTGCGCGTGCACGACGTGTACGCCAACGCCATGCGCGGCAACCGCGGTGGGCGCGACGGTGGCGCCAGCGGCGAAGCCGGCCACGCCGCCATGCAGCAGCGCCTGCAAGAAGCGCGCTGGTTCATCAAAAACATCCAGCAGCGCTTTGACACCATCTTGCGTGTGAGCAGCGCCATTGTGGAGCGCCAGCGCAACTTCTTTATGCACGGCGAACTCGCCATGCGCCCGCTGGTGCTGCGCGAAATTGCCGACGAGCTGGGCCTGCACGAATCCACCATCAGCCGCGTGACCACCGCCAAATACATGGCCACGCCGTTTGGCACTTACGAACTCAAGTATTTCTTTGGCTCGTCGCTGGGCACCGAAACCGGTGGCAACGCGTCGAGCACTGCGGTGCGTGCGCTGCTCAAGCAGTTCATTGCGGCCGAAGAACCGGCCAAACCGCTGTCTGACAACCAGCTCTCCGACCTGCTCAAAGAGCAGGGCATCGAATGCGCGCGGCGCACCGTGGCCAAGTACCGCGAGGCGCTGCGCATTGCGCCCGCGAACCTGCGAAAGAGCTTGTAACCCCCCGCGCCGCTTCGCGTCACCGCCACCCCAGCGGCCCGTCCTGAGCTTGTCGAAGGGCGGTTCCGTGGGGCATGCTGGAAGGGGTCAACGCACCAGATGCTCTGTAGCCATTGCCGAAGTAACTTGTTATGAACCAACTCAAACTTTTTCTCCCTTGCGCCGCTGGCGTAGAGGATTACCTGGCCGCAGAGGTGCAGCGCATCACCGGCGAGCCGCTGGCCTTCAAGGCGCGTGGCGGTGTGGGCGTGCAGGCCTCGTGGCGCGACGCCATGCGGCTGAACCTGCACAGCCGACTCTCTCAACGGGTATTGGTGCAGCTCTGGCACGGCGGTTACCGTAGCGAGCAAGACCTGTACAACGCGGCCGGCGAGATTGCCTGGGAAATCTGGTTCAGCCCGGCGCAGACCATCAAGGTCGAGATCACCGCGCAGCACAGTCCGCTGACCTCGCTCAATTTCGCCGCCTTGAAGATCAAAGACGCGATCTGCGACCGCTTTCGCGCCAAGCGCGGCGAACGCCCCAGCGTGGACACCACCTGGCCCGACGTGCGCATCTACGCCCACCTCACCACCGAAGAGCTCACGCTTTACATCGACACCTCGGGCGAGCCGCTGTTCAAGCGCGGCTGGCGCGAAGACAAGGGCGACGCCCCGCTGAAAGAAACCCTGGCCGCCGCCATGATCGCCGCCACTGGCTGGAACGGCGGCGAGGCCGAGTCGCTGGACGCCATCACCCCGCTGTACGACCCTTGCTGTGGCAGCGGCACCGTGGTGATTGAGGCCGCTCAAATCGCGCTCAACATCGCGCCGGGCCTGCTGCGCCGTTTTGCGTTCGAGAAGATGGTGCCCTTTCAGCCCCACGTGTGGACCGCCATCCAGGACGAAGCCGAGCGCGACATCCGCCCCTGGCCCGAAGGCCACCCGCCCATCGTGTTTGGCAGCGACGTGTCGTTCCGCATGGTCGACTTTGCCCAGCGCAACGCCGAGCGCGCGGGCGTGGCCCACGCCATTGAGCTGCGCGGTGGCGACGCGCTGCAGCGCCTGCCCCCCACCGAACGGCCGGGCCTGATGCTGCTCAACCCGCCCTATGGCGAGCGCATTGCGGCCGCCGGTGTGGCGGGCCAAAGCTCTGAAGACCGTGCCAGCGCCCGTGCCCAGCGCATGGAGCCTCGCACCCCGCGCACTTTCACGGTGGGCAAGGCCGCGCCACCCCCGCCCGGCCTGGGGCGCGAGAGTGCGCAAATGGCCGATGGTGGCGACGGCGGCGAGTTCTTTCAGCAACTCGCCGCCCACTGGAAAACCCACTACGCCGGCTGGAGCGCCTGGCTGCTCACGCCCGACCTCAAGCTGCCCGGCAAAATGCGCTTCAAAGAATCGCGCCGCGTCCCCATGTGGAACGGGCCCATTGAGTGCCGCCTGTTCCGCTTTGACCTCACCGCGCGCCGCACCGAACCCAAGCCCGAAGAGGGCCGGCCGCAGCAGGGTTGACGCCCCAAACCCATGTCGCAACACACGTTCCAACCGCTGTCTCTGCTGCTGGTGCTCGACACCAATATCGCGCTGGACCTGTTTGTGTTTGGCGACCCCGCCACGGCAGCGCTGCGCGCCGCCATTGACGGCGATGCCCACGGCTGGCTGGCCACCGAGGCCATGCGCGAAGAGCTGGCTCGCGTGCTGGCCTACCCGCAAATCGTGAAGCGCCTGAGCGGCCACGGCCAGTCCGCAGCCGCCGTGCTGGACGCGTTTGACCAACGCGTCTGCATCGTGCCCACCGCGCCCAAAGCGGCCTACACCTGCAAAGACCCGGACGACCAGAAGTTCATTGACCTTGCTGTGGCCCACCGCGCAGCGCTGGTCAGCAAAGACGCGCATGTGCTGTCCATGGCCCGGCGGCTCGCGCGGCTGGGTGTGGTGGTGAGCCGCCAGTGGGTGCCTGCCCTGGCCGGTGTTGCTGGCGGCGTTGTTGTGGCCCACCCATCCCATGTGGCACTTGGCGCAGCCCACTGAACGCTGGCGCGCCGCACTGGCTGCGCTGCTGGGGCTCTTGCTGGCCGGCGCGTCGCATGCCGTACCCCAGTGCGAGCTGGCGGGCGAGCCCGTGAACCCGGCCAACGGCTTCACCACCGCCGGCAAAAGCGGCCTCATGCGCTGCACCGACGCTGACGGCCCCGTACGCCTGCGCGAACAGACGCTTCAAGACGGGCGCTTGGAGGGCCCGGCGCGCTGGGTGTACCGCGATGGGTCGCGCAAAGAACACAGCACCAACGCCCGCGGCAACCGCCACGGCCTGGCCCGCGAATGGGATGCCCGTGGCACGCTGCGCCGTGAAGAAAACCTGGACGACGGCCAGCCCGTGGGCCCGCAAAAAACCTTTGCCGAAGCCGGCCACTTGCAGCGGCTCGACTACGTGGTTGACCGGCGCACAGCCGTCAGCCTCAGCACCCTGGCCGATGGCAGCCTGAGCGAACTGCGCTGCGCCCCGGTGTCGCTGCTGCCGCAAGACCAGGCCGTGTGCGGGCACCGGGGCCGCGCCAGCAACGTCACCCTGTACCGTGTGCCGGGCCAGCCTTCGGGCACCGTGAGCTACCTTGCGGGCGCGCTGCAAAGCCTCACCGTGTTGAACCCGCAAGGCGCGTTGGTGCGCAGTGAAGCGCTGCACCGGGAAGCCGGGCAACCGGTGCGGCGCATCAAGCGCGTGTATTACCCCTCGGGTCAGCTCCGCTCTGAAACCGACCTGCTGGAGCCTGAGCCCACGGCCAAGCCCACCGGGCGCGAAGGTGTGGGCCGCGAGTGGGCCGAGAGCGGCCAGCTCACGCAGGAAACCCGCTGGGCCCAGGGCCTTGAGCGCAGCATTCAGCAGTGGTACTTGAACGGCCAGCCCAAGCTGCGGCAAAACATCGCCCGTGAAGGCCGGGTTGAGCTGCGCACCACCGAAAGCTTTTGGGACAACGGCAAGCCTTCGGCCATGAATGTGGAACGCAACGGCCGTCTCTGGGGCTGGCAACGCTACTTCAACGAGGCCGGTCTGCTGCGGCACGAAGACGAGCACGGCGAGCGTGGCGTGTTGCTGCGCCGCAAGCATTTCAACGCACAGGGTGCACTGGAGCGCGAAGAGCGGTTTCTGGAAGACGGCTCACGCATCTGAAACCACCCGCCAGTGCGCCTGACGCACCCTCTTTTATTTTTTCGCCGCAAGGCTTTGCAACGTTCCCACCCCTATGAAAACCGTCATCCGCGCCTTCTTTAGAACCCTGCGCACCGTGCTGGGCCCGTTCATGCTGCTCAAAGAGCGCCTCACCCAGCCACGCGGCATGGTGCGCGAGCCCTCTGCGCAAACCACGGTCAACCTGCAGTGCAAAAACCTCGCGCTGTACCAGTTCAACACCTGCCCGTTTTGCATCAAAGTGCGGCAAGAAATGCGGCGCCTGTCGCTGCCCATCGAGCAGCGCGACGCCCAGCACAACGCTGTCCACCGCGCTGAATTGCAGCAAGGCGGCGGTGCCGTCAAAGTGCCGTGCCTGAAGATCACCGACGCCGCAGGCCAGAGCCAGTGGCTCTACGACTCGGCCGCAATCATTGCGTATTTGCGCGGTCGCTTCGCCAAGGTCTGAGGGTTTTGGGCCTGGGCGACCGCTTGCAAGGTCGCTCAGTCGGCCAGCAAACGGGCGCTCACCTCGGCCGCATCCAGCCGCTCAAACACCGTGTTGTGTCGGTGCGTCAGCGGCCCACCGCCCGGCTCCAACTCGCCCGATGCGGTGTGGCCCACCGCCTTGAACTTCCACGCCACCCCGATGCGTTTGAGGTTGCCCACGAGCAGGCCTTGCGCGTCGAACACGGCACACACCGCGTCGTTCACGGGGCGCAACGACAAACCGGGCGGGTGTTGGAGGGAAGTCATGCTGTGGTGCCTTGTGCCTGTGCTCGTGCTGCGGCTGCTGGGCGGTCAACCCAGCGCAAAGTGTGTCGCCTTGGACTGTGCCCAGTAGGTGGTGAACACGGGGTGTTGTCCCTGCAAGTCACCCAACAGGGCGCCGGGCAGGGTCGACGGCAGCAGGTTGGCGAGCAGGCGCACGTCGTTGTCGTTCACGCGGCGCACGATGTGGTGGGCGGTGATTTCACCGGGGTGTTGCAGCCCGGCGGCTTGCACCAGTTCTTGCAGGGCGTGCAGGGTCTGCTGGTGAAAGTTGAACACGCGCACGGCTTTGTCGGGCACCACCAGCGCTTGCTGGCGCAACGGGTCTTGCGTTGAAACGCCGGTGGGGCACTGGCCGGTGTGGCAGGTCTGCGCCTGGATGCAGCCCAGCGCAAACATGAAGCCGCGTGCGCTGTTGCACCAGTCGGCGCCGGTGGCCATGGCGCGCGCGATGTCGAAGGCGCTGACGATTTTTCCGGAGGCGCCGATCTTGATGCGGTCGCGCAGGTTCACGCCCACCAGCGTGTTGTGCACCAGGCGCAGCCCTTCTTGCAGCGGCGCGCCCACGTGGTCGGTAAATTCCAGCGGGGCGGCGCCGGTGCCGCCTTCGGCGCCGTCCACCACAATGAAGTCGGGCGTGATACCGGTTTCCAGCATGGCTTTGACCATGGCAAACCATTCCCAGGGGTGGCCGATGCAGAGCTTGAAGCCGGTGGGCTTGCCGCCTGAGAGCTCACGCAGCCGGGCGATGAAGTGCATCAGCTCCACGGGGGAGGAAAACGCGCCGTGGGCGGCGGGGCTGACGCAATCTTGCCCCGCCGGCACGCCGCGCGCAGCGGCAATTTCGGGCGTGACCTTGGGGCCGGGCAGCACGCCACCGTGGCCCGGCTTGGCGCCCTGGCTGAGTTTGAGCTCGATCATCTTGACCTGGGCGTCCAGCGCGTTGGCCTTGAACTTTTCTTCGTTGAAGTGGCCCGCGTCGTCGCGGCAACCAAAGTAGCCGGAGCCAATTTCCCAGATCAGATCGCCGCCGTTGAGGCGGTGCCAGGCCGATATGGAGCCTTCGCCGGTGTCGTGCGCAAAGCGGCCGCGCTGGGCACCGGCGTTGAGCGCCTGGATGGCGTTGGCCGACAGGGCGCCAAAGCTCATGGCCGAAATGTTGAACACGCTGGCCTCGTAGGGCTGGGTGCAGTGCGGGCCGCCGATGGTGAGGCGAAAGTCGTGCGAGGCCACCTGGCTGGGCGCGAGCGAGTGGTTGAGCCATTCGTGGCCCACGGCCTTCACGTCGCGCTGGGTGCCAAAGGGGCGCTTGTCGGTTTCGCCTTTGGCGCGGGCATAGGCCAGGCTGCGCTGGCTGCGTGAAAACGGCGTGGCTTCGTTGTCGCTTTCCAGAAAATACTGCCGAATCTCGGGCCGTATTTTTTCCAGCATGAAGCGGAAATGTCCGATGACCGGGTAGTTGCGCAGCACCGAGCTTTTGGTTTGGCGCAGGTCTCGCCAGCCCAGCACCGAAAGCCCGCCGAACACCAGCAGCGAGAGCAAGCCCACCCCAAACCCCACCAGCGTGAACAGGCTCAGCAGCGCCGCCAGCACGCACAGGGCAAGGGCCGTGTAGCGCACGGGGTAGAGGGTGTTGAGTCGGTCGAGCATGGTGTCTTTCAGGTGGGCAGCAAGGCTACACTGGCCAGTATCTTAAAACCCGACCCTTTTTTTTGACCGCCATGACGACCGAAGCCCTGAACCTGTCCACCGAGCCGATGGACCACGACGATTTTGATGCGCTGGACGCGATTCTGGACGACCTGCGCACGCGCGGTGAGGACGTGCCGCAATGGGAGTTTTGTGAAGGCGCGATGGCTGCGCTGCTGTGCACACGCCGCCTGATCATGCCGGGCGAGTTTTTCCCGGTGCTGCTGGGCACGGGCGACAGCACGCCCGGTGTGGCCGGCAGCGATGAGGAAGACACCTACTTTGCCGACGAGGCGCAGTTGGCCCAGTTCATGACGCTGTGGACGCGGCGCTGGAACGAAGTGGCCGCGGCGCTGAACAGCGATGTGCAAGCGCTGGACGACGAGCGCAGCTACCACCCCGAGGTGATGGATGTGCGCGGCGCAGTGGCCAGCCTGCCCGAAGAAGCCCGCGCCGAAATTGGCGACCAGGAGTTGCCAGCGTTTGGCCAGGTGTGGGCGCTGGGCTTCATGTTTGTGGTGGAAAACTGGGCCGAAGAATGGGCCGCCCCGCGCGACAAGGAAGCCGCCGCCATGCTCAACGACGCGCTGGACGCGATCGTGGCGTTGACCGAAGACGACACCGACACGCCCACGGTGTGCATGCACAGCGACGACGGCCCACCCAGCGTGAGCGACACCCGCTTGAACGAATTTGGCGCCGCCATCTGGGCGGTGTACGACCTGCGCCAGCTGTGGCAGAGCATGGGCCCGAGGGTGGAGTCGGTGCGCAAAGCCGAAACCCCCGGCCGCAACGACCTGTGCCCCTGCGGCAGCGGCAAAAAATACAAAAAGTGCCACGGGGCGTGACGGGAGCCACCTTGGACGACAAGGTGTGAGGCGGCGCTTCGAACCCGCCTTGCGTACCCAGCGCAAGCCGATGATCCAGCTTGTGTGGGGCGCCTCTGGTGGACGCAGCGCAGGGGCGCAGCGGCGTTAGGTTTTCTGCAGGCTGCGCAAGATGTCGAGCACGCGGGAGCGGCTGCGTTCGAAGTCGGTGTTCAGCAGGGTGCTGGCCTGGCTCATGTGGCCGTTGCGGGTGAGCGCCAGAGCCCGGTCGGCCGTGCCGTGAAATTGCAGGTGTGCCTGCTCCAGCTCGGCAAACAGGGGGTGTTGCCCCAGCGGGCGGTGGCGCGTCTGGGCCAGCCATTGACCGAGGCCGCTGCTCGGGGCGTCGGGCAGCGGTTCGGTGGCTTGGTGCAGGCTGCTGTCTGCGCCCAGGTGGTCGTTGAACACCACGCACCATTCCAGGTGCAAGATGATGGCGCGCTGGATGTCCAGGCGGTCAATGACCAGGCCGGGCGGGTGCGGTGTGGCCTGTGTCGTGGCCAGATCGCCGTGGCCGCTGGATGCCGACGCTTCAGGGCGTTTTTTTTTGAAAGCGCTGAAACAGTTTTAAAAGATGGCGGATTCAAAAGTGAAGTGCAACACCTGCCACCGAGTAAGGTCAGCAGATGCAAAGCAGCCCGCCCAGAAGGTATCAACAACTCCAGCCAGAGGACCGTATGACGCTGGCCAGTCTGGTCCAGCAGAATTTCAGCGTACGTGAGATGGCACTGGCCATGGGACGATCCGCCAGCACCATCAGCAGAGAGCTTCGACGCAACGCACAGCCAGCAGGCTACGCCAGCGCCACCGCGCGTGCCTGCGCCCAGCAGCGGCGTACGCAAGGCCGTCCCCCCAACAAGCTTCACCGCGACGGCGTGCTCTTTGATGTGGTGCGCCACTTTCTTAGCGAGCGTTGGTCTCCCGAACAGATTGCCCTGACACTGGGCGCCATCCTCCCCAAAGGCCATGAGCACCGCGTGTCACACGAGACCATCTACAACTGCATCTACGCCCAGCCCGTGGGCGAGCTCAAGCGTGAGCTGATCGCCTCCCTGCGCCACGCCCACAACAAGCGCGTACCTCGCAGCAAAGGGCAAGACCGGCGCGGCCAGATCCCTGACATGGTGAGCATCCACCTGCGACCGCCGGAGATCGAAGACCGGCAGTTTCCTGGCCACTGGGAGGGTGACCTGATCAAGGGGGCGGCCAACGCCAGTGCCGTGGGCACCTTGGTCGAGCGCACCAGCAGGCTGCTCATGCTCATCAAACTGCCCGAGTTCAAACCCGCCAGCGCAGCCAACGTGATGCAGGCCTTCTCTGACAAGCTGTTGGGGATCGCCGCGCCCATGCGCCAGAGCATGACGTACGACCAGGGCCGGGAGATGGCGATGCACAAGGAGCTGAGCAAACGTACGGGCGTTGCGGTGTACTTCTGTGACCCGCACAGCCCTTGGCAGCGCGGTTCCAACGAGAACACCAATGGACTGGTGCGTCAGTACCTACCCAAGGGCACCGATCTCTCGGGCTACAGCCAAGAGCAACTCGATGCCATTGCCGATCAGATCAACAACCGGCCCAGGAAAGGCCTTGGCGTACGATCACCGCTGGCGGTCTACCGAGAGCTCCTGCTCAACAGCCCGCAACATTCCACCCTCGTTCATTGAAACCCAGGGTGTTGCACTTCACTTTTGAATCCGCCGATTCATTTTTGTCACGCATGCGTATGGCCAACGACAGCCATGCCCCCACCCGTATGGCGGTTGCGAGAGCTTAGGTGTTACACGGCGCGTGTTAGGCGGTGCAGGGCCAAAACGCGGGCGCACAGCCCCCGTACCGAGCGCAGGTGTGGCAAAACAGCATCAGCTTGTGCGAAATGTCGCAATTGCTGGTGGGGCCAGCGCCCCGTGTCCCAGCGGCTCGGGTCCCCGCCGCAACGTCCCGGCTTCAGGGCAGCAGTTCAAAGGTGGCGCTGGCGCACAGGTACCCGTTGATCTGCAGGTCGAGCCGGTGCGGGCCGGGGTAGAGCTGGCGGGTGGTGACGGGGCGCAGGCTGTGGCGTTTGTCCAGCGTTCGTGTGGCGCCGGGTTCCAGCACCAGCTTCCAGCCCTTGAACACCTTGGGGCTGGTGCTGCCGTTGGCGCGCACGTGGTGCACCGCGTAGTCCACCACCAGCGGCTGCGGCGCTGTTGCGGTAGAACGCAGCGTCACATGCAAGCCCACGTCTTCCCCCACGCGGGCGTGGTCGGTAGACAGGCTCAGCACGGCGTCACCCACCAAGCCCTGCCCCAGCCCCCAGGCCTGCAGGGTGGGCGCATGGCCTTGCTTGATGAGGCTGCGGCTGGCGTGGCGCAGCAGGGCGGTGCGCTCGGCGCTGGCACCTGGCTGGTGTTCACGCACCCAATCGGTCACCAGCTCGGGGTGGTCTTTGGCAATGTCGTTGAGGTGGTTGGCCACGCTGCGGCGCACGTAGGCGCTGGCGTCGTCTTGCAGCGCACGCAGCAGGGGCAGCGTGGGTGTGGGGTCGGCCACCAGCGCTTGCAACCGCAGGCCCCAGGGCAGGCGCGGGCGCGAGCCTTCGCTCACCAGCCGGCGCACATGCGCGCTGGGGTCGTTCACCCAGGTACCGAGGGTGGCCAGCGTGGTGTCGGGGTGTTGCTGGATGAACGGGCGAAGCGCGAATTCAGCTGAGAAGCGCTGCGTCAGCGCGTGCAGGCAGGCCAGCGCGCGGGGCACGTCGGCCATGCCTTGGCGGACCACAAATTCGCCCATGGACCAGACCACCCAGCCCGAAAGCCCGCTGTCACTTTGCACCCCGCTCAGACCGCTGGGCTCGCCCGCGGCATCGAGCGGTGTCGGGTCCGCCAGGCTGGCCTCCAGCACGGCGGCTGCGTCGGCAAAGTTGGCGGGCAGTGTGGCTTGCAGCGCGTCAGCCAGGTGCATGGCCCGGGCCTTGAATTCGAGCGCGTCCAGGCCGTGGGTTGCCTGGTGCTCAAATTGCTGGCGGTCAAACGCGGGCCAGGCGCGGTGCAGATGTTCGCTGGCGCGTTCCACCGTGCGGTTGTTGATCAGATTTTTAAAGGGTTCGGCCATAGGGCACCAGGTGTTTGCGATGGTGGTCGGCCCGGGGCTGGCTCAAGGGTGTGCCAGCCGTTGCAACAAACCGGCCAGCGCGTGCGCCACCGTGGCTTGGCGCACGGCCGAGCGATCGCCCGCAAAATGCTGGCGTTCGGTGAACACGCCCGTGGGCGTGGCCCAGCCCAGCCACACCGTGCCCACCGGCTTTTCAGCGCTGCCGCCCGTGGGGCCGGCGATGCCGGTCACGGCCACCGACCAGTGCGCGTGGGCGTTGACCACCGCGCCGGCGGCCATGGCCCGCGCCACCGGCTCGCTCACCGCGCCGTGGGCCTCGATCAACGCGGCCGGCACGCCCAGCATCTCGCACTTGGCAGCGTTGGAATAGGTGACAAAACCACGCTCAAACCAGTCGCTGGAGCCGCTGAGGTCGGTGCAGGCGCCGGCGATGAGCCCGCCGGTGCAGCTCTCGGCGGTGGCCATGAACTGGCCTCGGGCTTTGAGCGCGGTGGCGAGTTGTTCGACCAGTTCGGGGATGGTGGACATGTCAGTATCTCCAGAGGGCAATGACCAGCAGCGTGCAGAGCGCCGCCGCAAAGTCGTCGAGCAAGATGCCAAAGCCACCGCGCGGGCCGAAGCCTTTGAAGGTCTGGTCAGCCCAGGCCATGGGGCCAAACTTCACCGCGTCAAAAAATCGAAACAGCGCAAACGCGGCCAACTGCCCCCAGAAACCGGTGGGCGACACCAGCCACAGCACCAGCCAGAACGCGACCACCTCGTCCCACACGATGTGGCCTGAATCGGCCACGCGCATGTGTTGGGCCGTGACGGTGCAGGCCCACCAGCCCGCCAGCGTGCCCAGGCCGATCAGGGTGGCCCAGGCGGGGTCTGACATGAACGGCTGCAACACCACAAACGCTGCCCAGGCCCAGAGCGTGCCAGCGGTGCCGGGGGCGAAGCGGGACAAGCCCGACCCCGCGCCGAGCGCAATGAAGTGGGCCGGGTGGGCCAGCACGAAAGCCCAGGTGGGCCGGACCATGGGCGCCCTGGCCGCGCCGGGCTGTGCCGGCGTGCCGGTGGGGGTGTCGGGTTCAAACATGCCTGTGATTATGGCGAGGTGGCCACGGTCGCCAGCTGCTCGGCTCGTCAGGCGAAGTGGTCAAAACCGCGCGGCACCAGCGCCACCGGTTGCCCTGCCGCATCCAGCAGCCGCAGGCCAGGCGCCGCGGTGATCTGCCCGATGCGCTGCACCGGTGTCTGGCTGGCCTGGGCGGCGGCTTCAATGGCGGCGCGGTCGGCGGGGGCGGCCGTGAACAGCAGTTCGTAATCGTCGCCGCCGTTGATCAGGCAGTCGAGCTGTAGAGCTTGCGGAAGGGCTTGCAGGTCGGGGGCCACGGGCAGGCGGGGCAACTCAATGTGTGCGCCCACGCCGCTGGCTTGCAGCAGGTGGCCCAGGTCGCCAGCCAGGCCGTCGCTCAGGTCCAGCGCGGCATGGGCCAGGCCAGCCAGTGCCTGGCCCAGGGCCACGCGCGGCGTTGGGCGCTCGAGCCGTTCGCGCAGCCGGGGCAGGGCGCCGGCGGCGGTGTGTTGCAGCGCCCAGGGTGTGCCCAGCAGCAGCTCCAGCGCCAGCCGGGCTTCGCCGGTGCGCCCGCTCAGGTACAGGTCGTCGCCCGGTTGGGCCGCACCGCGCCGCAAGGCTTGACCGGGCCGCAGTTCGCCCAACACGGTGATGCAGATGTTGAGCGGGCCGCGGGTGGTGTCGCCGCCCACCAGCGGGCAGGCGTGCGCGTCGGCCAGGGCAAACAGGCCTTGCGCAAACGCGCTGAGCCAGGCGTCGTTGGCACTGGGCAAGGCCAGCGCCAGCGTGAAGCCCAGCGGGCGGGCGCCCATGGCGGCCAGGTCGCTCAGATTCACGGCCAGCGACTTGTGGCCGAGCGAGGCCGGGTTCATGCCGGCAAAGAAGTGGCGCCCTTCCACGAGCATGTCGCAAGAGACGGCCAGCTGGTGGCCAGGCGCTGGCTGCAGCAGGGCGCAGTCGTCGCCAATGCCGAGCGCCACCTGCTCGGGCAGTGCCACACCCGGGCGCTGAAAGTGGCGCCGAATGAGTTCGAACTCACCCATGCTGCGCGGGGGTGGTGGCGGGTGGTGCGTGGTCGTCCGCTGCGGGCGCAGGCAGGTCGCTGTCGGGTTCGTCGGGCAGCGGGCGCGGGGGCAGCAAGAAGCTCAGCGGCGCGATGCGAATGCGCCGCCAGATGGCCGCCCGGATGCGCTGGCGGTTGACTTCGCTGATGCTTTGCGCGCGCAGCGCCAGACGAAACGCCAGGTAGAAGCTCACCGCCAGGTTGATCGGGCCCACCAGCGCGATGCCGGCCACGGCCCACCAGAAGGCGGGCTCGGTCAAAACCCCCAGGCCCAGCGCAGCGGCCGCGGCGGCGGCCTGCCCGGCCGACAGCGTGACGTGGCGCACGTCCAGCCCCAGCCCAAAAAAGGCGGCAAAGGCCGGCACCAGGCCGAGCATGAAACCCAGCGAAATATTGGCCGCCAGGCCCGACACGTTGCTGCGCAAAAACGTGGCCCAGCGAGCAGCGCGGGCCGGCCCCAGCACGCGGGTGAAGCGCGGGTTGTGCCGTACGGCCGAGTCCAGCTTGTGAAACACAAACCAGTTTTCGACCCAGCCCGCCACGATGCTGGACGCAAACAGCAGCACGCCCGTGAGCGCGGCGAACAGCAGGGTGGGGCCCAGCAGGTGCAGGTCGTGCAGCACATGCTGCGCTTTGTCGACGCTGATCATGGACGCGTCGGTGGCGAACTGCAGCCCCAGGCTGATCAGCACCACCACCGGCACCACCAGGCCCACGTTGCCCACAATGGACGCAATTTGCGAGCGAAACAGGTTGGCCACTTCGTCCACAAAGCGGCGCACCGCACCCGGTTCCCGAATGTCTTTGAGCTTGGCCACCATGGCCGGGGCGGTGACCGCGGGTTGCTTTGTGGCCACGGTCAGGTGCAGCAGCTGGATCAGCACGAAAAAGAACGCGTAGTTCAGGCCGGCAGCAAAGCCCGCCCAGAACGCCGACAAACCCAGCGCATAGAGCGAAAACTTGACCCAGGTGGTGAGGCCAATCACCGCTCCGCCGCCAGCAGCCTTGCCCAGCATCTGGCGGTATTCGGCGGCGTCGCGGGTGATGTAGTGTTCGCCGCTTTCGGCGCTGCGTTCGGCCACTTTGGCCGCCGTCAGCTGCGAGCTGCTGGCAATGAGCGCGCGGATGCTGCGGTTGTCTTGCCCTACCTGCGCCAGGTCGGCCAGCAAGGCGGCGGTGGCGCGCTCGGGCTGCTCGGACTGCAGGCAGTCCAGCAGTTCCTTGATGCGCACAATGCGTTCGCGCAGCTGGCGCAGCCGAAACACAATGCCCACCGACACACCGTGCGCCTCCAGGTGCGAGTACACGGTGTAGGCGGCGTGGCGGCAGGCGTCGAGCTGGTCGCGCAGCTGCGCGGCCGCTGCCAGCGCCTGGGGGCTGTGTGGGCCGTGGTGCTGCACCGCCAGACGCAGCACTTCAAAAGACGAGGGCAGCTCGTGAAACGGCCGCCCGGCCTGTGCCTCGGCCGACATGCGCACCCGGATTTCAGACGCAAAGCCGGTGGCGCTGACCTGGCTCACGCAGAAAATGAGCGCGTCCATGAGCGCGGTTTGCCAGAAACCGGCCGCTGCGGGGTTCGCGCCGTTGTGCGCCGCCTCGCCGGGCGCGATCAACAGCCGGCGCAGGCGCTCCAGCGTGGCGGTGTCCAGCGCCTTGAGCCACAGCACGTCAAACCGCGTGGGCAGCAGCAGGCCAAACAGTTCGGCCAGATCGGTGGTTTCGGGGGTGCCGGGCAGCACCTTGCGGCGCAAGCGGTGCGCCAGTTCGCTCAAAAACGCGGTGCGCGGGGCAAAACCGTAGTCGGCCAGCAGGGGCGTGGCGTCCACGCTGCCCACAAAGGTTCGCCACCAGGCGTGCCAGTGCGTTTGCCATTCGGGGCGGGCTTGCACCGCGTCCAGAAACAGGCGCACGCGCGCCACGCTGGCTTGGGGGTCTTGGGCGTCGCCGCGCACCCAGTGCAGCAGCTCGATCAGCCACAAATGGCGCTGCGCCAGCGGTGCTTTGGCGTCTAGCGCGTCAATCAGCTGGGTCAGTTCCATGCGGTGGGGGTGTGGGGGCGCTCCGAAGAGCGAGGGCCGTCAGTGCAGCACGCGGGCCGGGCCTTCACCCGTACCTGACGCGTTGGCATGCAGCGCGAATTCGGGCACTGGGGCTTCGAAGCGTTCACCGTCTTCGGCCACGCAAAAAAAGCTGCCGCGCATGGTGCCGTTGGGGGTGTGCAGCCGGGTACCGCTGGTGTATTGAAACGATTCCCCCGGGCGCAGCAGCGGCTGGTTGCCCACCACGCCCAGGCCCTTCACCTCGTCGGTGTGGCCGCGCGCGTCGCCAACGACCCAGTGGCGCGAGATCAGCTGCGCCGTCACGTCGCCGGTGTTGGTGATCGTGATGGTGTAGGCAAAGGCGTACAAGTCCTCCTCGGGCGACGACTGCTCGCTGAGGTACTGGGGCTCGACTTCACAGGTGAACTGGTATTTCGACATGGTCGGCATGTTACCGCGCCGCAGCAAGACCTTGCCAGGCCTGCGAAAATGCGCGCTGTCGCCATTTCAACGCCACCCAAGCCACCCACGTCATGTCCCACACCTACCGCATTGCCCCGTCCATCCTGTCTGCCGACTTTGCCCGCCTGGGCGATGAGGTGAAAAACGTCATCGCTGCGGGCGCCGACTGGATCCACTTCGACGTGATGGACAACCACTACGTGCCCAACCTGACCTTTGGACCCATGGTGTGCCAGGCGCTCAAGCCCCACGCCAAGAAGCCCGACGGCACGCCGGTGCCGATCGACGTGCACCTGATGATCCAGTCGGTGGACGCGCTGGCGGGTGCCTTCATTGACGCGGGCGCCGACCTGGTGAGCTTTCACCCGGACGCATCCAACCACGTGCACCGCAGCGTGCAGGCCATCAAGGCCAAGGGCTGCAAGGCTGGTCTCACCTTCAACCCGGCCCAGCCGCTGGATGTGCTGGACTACCTGATCGACGACATCGACCTGATTTTGATCATGAGCGTGAACCCGGGCTTTGGCGGCCAGAGTTTCATTGACTCGGCGCTGCGAAAGATTGAAGCCGCCCGCAAACGCATCGAAGCCAGCGGCAAGGACATTCGCCTGGAGGTGGACGGCGGCATCAAGGCCGACAACATCCGCCGCGTGGCCGATGCCGGTGCCGACACGTTTGTGGCCGGCAGCGCCATTTTTGGCAAGCCGGACTACAAGCGCGTGATCGACGACATGCGCCAGGCCCTGGCCTGATGTTGTCCAACATCCAAGCCGTGATCGTCGACCTGGACGGCACGATGGTCGATACCTTGGGCGACTTCGAGGTGGCGCTCAACCGCACCATGGCCGACCTGGGCCTGCCCGGCGTGGACCGTGCGGCCGTCGAGCGCACGGTGGGCAAGGGCTCGGAGCACCTGATCCGCAGTGTGTTGGCCGAGCAATTGCGCCGGCCCGAGGTGATCGGCTGCGGCGAAGCGTGCCCGGCCATGAGCGTGGACGCGCTCTTTGATCGCGCCTGGCGCCAGTACCAGCACCACTACCTGAGCATCAACGGCCAGTTTTCTGATGTGTTCGCGGGCGTGGAAGAGGGCTTGCGCGCCATGCAGACGGCTGGCCTCGGCATGGCGTGTCTGACCAACAAGCCTTTGGCGTTTGCGCAAGACCTGCTCAAGGCCAAGGGGCTGGGTGGCTTCTTCAGCCAGGTGTTTGGGGGTGACAGTTTCGAGCGCAAAAAACCCGATCCGTTGCCCCTGCTCAAAACCTGCGAAGCGCTGGGCTCGCTGCCCGCACGCACCGTGATGCTGGGCGACTCGCAAAACGATGCCCTGGCGGCCCGGGCCGCGGGTTGCCCGGTGGTGCTGGTCACCTACGGCTACAACCACGGCCAGCCAATTGCCGACGCGCCACACGATCGCTTGATCGGTTCGCTGGCCGATTTGCTGAGCTGACCGCTGCCCGAGCAGCGTGGAGGCTCTTCAGGGCTTCTTGCCGCCGAGCAGCGCGTCTCTCAGCTGCCAGTCGGCCGGCTTGGGCCCGAGCCAGATGCGCATCAGCGCGTTGAAAAACTCGGGCTCTTTGAATGGCTCACCTTCAACCTTGCCCTTGACGGTGAGCACCGTGCCGGTGCCGGGCACCCAGTCCAGCACAAAGGTTTCGCCTTCCTTGAGTCGCTTGTGGTCGGTGAACACCTGGCTCATGCGCATCACGCCCGGGATCAGCTTGGAAAAAGCCGAGCGGTCCATGTTGTCTTCCATGCCGCGTGAAAACAGTTTGCCGAGTTCGCCCGAATCGATGTCGCGCAGCATGGTGATGGTCAGCCGCTTGGGGCCGGGAGCGGCCAACACGCCGTCGGTGGTGGTGGCTTTCTGGCTCAGGTACAGGCCGGCGGTGTACACCTTGAACACCGCCTTGTAGCGCACCCCGGCGCCGTTGAGCTGCAGGGTGCTGCCGTGGGCGGTGATGCGGTCTTCCAGCTGCACGCCGCTCACCTCCACCGTGGCGGCGTCTCCGGCACCGGGTGCCCAAGCCAGACACAGCGCCAGCAGCGGGGCCAGCAGCGAGAAACGGGGTGTGTTGGGGTGTGTCATCGTCGTGGGGTCTGCCGAGAAGCAGCCGGAAAGTTGCATAAAAACGAACGGTTGTTCGTAAAACTGCATTTTGACCAGCTGGGCCCCTGAAATCAACAGGGTTTTGCCGGGGGGCGCCGTGGGTGGCCTGAAAGCCGTCGTCATGTGCGCGGCAGCTTTGCTACACTTTCAACCCATGTTCAACACACGCACAACCCTCACGGGCAATCTGCCGAGCCGCAATGGCCGGGGAGCCTGGCCCTGGCGCAAGCCAGCGTAAACGTGCACTTCCCCCCGGCGGTGCGCAGGTTCCGGTCTGCCCCATGGACCCCCGCCCGCGCCACCCCACTCCCCGAACCCGGCAGCGCGCCTGACCGGGCACCCCAGAAAAACGGTTTCCCCCGCTGCGGCGCAGCAAGAGGCCGATGGAGCGTCTGAACATGATCACCGAACTTGAATTCAAAAGCCTGGCCAGCCAGGGCTACAACCGCATCCCGCTGATGGCCGAAGCGTTTGCGGACCTCGAAACCCCACTCTCGCTGTACCTCAAGCTCGCCCATGGGCGCGGCGACGGCAAATACAGCTTTCTGCTCGAATCGGTGGTTGGCGGCGAGCGTTTTGGCCGTTACAGCTTCATCGGCCTGCCGGCGCGCACGCTGCTGCGGGCCAGCGGCTTCGGCGCCGAGGCCAAAACCGAGGTGGTGCGCGACGGCGCCGTGGTGGAAACGAACCATGGCAACCCGCTGGACTTCATCGCCGCCTACCAACAGCGTTTCAAAGTGGCGCTGCGCCCGGGTCTGCCGCGGTTCTGCGGTGGCCTGGCGGGTTACTTTGGTTACGACGCGGTGCGCTACATCGAGAAAAAACTCGAAAACTCGTGCCCGCCCGACACCCTGGGTTGCCCCGACATTTTGTTGCTGCAGTGCGAAGAGCTGGCCGTCATCGACAACCTTTCGGGCAAGCTCTACCTGATCGTTTACGCCGACCCAGCCCAGCCCGAGGCCTACGCCAATGCCAAGAGGCGGGTTCGCGAGCTGAAAGAGGCGCTGAAGTATTCGGTGAGCGCGCCGGTGGTGAAGCCCAGCCAGAGCTACCCGGCCGAGCGCGACTTCGCCAAGGCCGACTACCTGGCTGCGGTGGAGCGCGCCAAAGAACTCATCGCCGGTGGCGATTTCATGCAAGTGCAGGTGGGCCAGCGCATCAAGAAGCGCTACACCGAAAGCCCGCTCAGCCTGTACCGCGCGCTGCGTTCGCTGAACCCCAGCCCGTACATGTATTACTACCACTTCGGTGACTTCCATGTGGTGGGCGCCTCGCCCGAGATTCTGGTGCGGCAGGAGCAGGTGGACGAGGGCCAAAAGGTCATCATCCGCCCGCTCGCCGGTACCCGCCCGCGAGGCGCCACGCCCGAGAAAGACAAGGCGACTGAGATCGAGCTGGTGAACGACCCGAAAGAGCGCGCCGAACATGTGATGCTGATCGACCTGGCGCGCAACGACATTGGCCGCATCGCCAAAATCGGCAGCGTGAAGGTGACCGAGGCCTTTGCGGTGGAGCGCTACAGCCACGTGATGCACATCGTGAGCAACGTGGAGGGCACGCTGCTGGACGGTATGAGCAACATGGATGTGCTGAAAGCCACCTTCCCGGCGGGCACGCTGACCGGTGCGCCCAAGGTGCATGCCATGGAGATCATTGACCAGCTGGAGCCGACCAAGCGCGGCCTGTACGGCGGTGCCTGCGGTTACCTGAGCTACGCCGGCGACATGGACGTGGCCATCGCCATCCGCACCGGCATCATCAAAGACCAGATGCTCTACGTGCAGGCGGCCGCTGGTGTGGTGGCCGACTCCATTCCTGAAATGGAATGGAGAGAGACCGAGCACAAGGCGCGCGCGCTGCTGCGTGCGGCCGAGCTGGTGGAAGAAGGCCTGGAATAAATCAGGAGGGAAGTATGCAGATCGAAGTCAAACACCCAACGGTCGAAGAAGTCTTCAAGGAGTCTTTCTACGAAATCCCCGCTTTTCAAAGGGAGTATGTCTGGAAGGCCCCACAGGTCAGTTCATTGCTGAACGATGCGTTCGATGCCTTGTTTGATGAAAACGGATCTGCCACAACCGGCGAATACTTCATTGGTAGCATTGTGGCGTATCTGGATTCGGATAGAGTCTTTCAGCTGATTGATGGACAGCAGCGCATCACAACCTTGTTTCTTGTGTTGTGCGCCATACGTGACAGACGCAAGGCACTGAACGACGTCGAATCCATCGGGTTTCTTGAAGGCATGATCAAGGATCAGTATCAAAAGCTTGACGGAACAACGGGTGCCCGGCTTCGCTTGAGGCCGTTGTATGAGGATGCCGGGGATGTGCTTGATGCTCTGGCGCACGGGAAGGCAGCAGCACTTGGCGACGGACAGCGTTTGCCAAACTCCGCACGCAATATGTTGCAGGCATACGAAACTGCATCGGAGTTTCTGCTGGAGCAGTTTCAAAGCGATGTGAATGCTATTCGAAAGTTTCAGGCGCACATGACCAAGCGCGTAAGGCTGGTGCGCATACAAACGTTGGGCATCAGTGACGCGCTGAGGATATTTGAAACGATCAACGACAGGGGTGTGGGTCTCAATGCGTTGGACCTGCTCAAAAACCTGTTGTTTATGCAGGTTCCCAAGGACGAGTTCGACAAGCTGACAACTGTCTGGAAGGAGATGGTGCATACCATTGAGAAGACCGGGCGTGGTGAAAAACCGCTGCGTTTTCTGCGGTACTTCGTGTTGGCTAATTTCCCTGAAGCGCGCAAAAAAAACAAGCCGCTCACGGAAGATGATTTGTACGAGTGGTTGTCTGAGCACAAAGAGAAAATTGGAATTACCAGTGAGCCGATCGCGTTCGCGAAGCGATTGCAAGTGTCTGCCATGGCATACAAGCGCTTCGTTGCAGAGCCTGACGTTCCGCTGTCCAGTATCTACGCCCTGTCGGGCCGAGCGCGGCAGCATTTGATCGTGCTGTTGGCATGTCAGGAGTTGACAGCGGAGGCGCTGCGTGTGGTCACGGGGCATCTGGAGCGTTTGTTCGTGACATATGTGTTGGCGCAAGAGCCGACCAAGGTCTTGGACGCCATATTTGCTGACATTGCGCCCAAGTTGGGGGGCTGGATCGCACAAAACAAAACCAATCCGGAATTTGACAGACTGTTGGACGCTTGGATGCAAGTCTGGATCAACAAGGAAATCCAGCGACTCTCTCCCCGGGTATCTGCGTCGTTGGATCGGTTGGGCTTGGAGCGGAAGCTGACTTGCCGGTTCCTGCTGTGCCGCCTGGCGCAGTACCTTGAGTCCTTGGCAGGCTCACCGCTTGGTGAGGCACGCGTGGCCCATTTCACAAAGTTTGAAGTCGAGCATGTGTTGCCGAACAATCCCACGGTGGCATTGCGCGAGTCATTCGACAAAGTGGCCGACTATGACCGCTACAAGTCACTGATGGGAAACCTCACCTTGCTGGAAAAGCCGATCAACGCCTCTTTGGGGCGCGATTATTTTTCTGTCAAACAAGCGGCGTATGGCAACTCCGGTTTGTTCATGACAAAGTCTTTGGCCAAGTCCCAGGCTGTTGGAGTCAATACCAGCTATGTCAAAGCCTCGCAATGGCTGAGTCAGCACGATGACTGGAACAGTCAGGTCATCGATCTCCGACAACAGGAGCTGAAGCGATTGACCTTGAAGTTGCTTTCAATTGAGGAACCAGGAGTGACGGTATGAGGGTTTTGATGGTCGACAACTACGACTCCTTCACCTATAACATCGTGCAGTACTTCGGTGAACTCGGTGCTGACGTGACCGTGGTGCGCAACGATGAGATCACGGTGGACGAGATCCAGCGTCGGCTCGATGCCGGCCAGATCGACCGCCTGGTGATTTCCCCCGGCCCCTGCTCGCCGGCTGAGGCGGGTATTTCGGTGGCAGCCATCCAGCACTTCGCGGGCCAGCTGCCGATCCTGGGCGTGTGCTTGGGCCACCAGAGTATCGGCGCAGCCTTCGGCGGCAAGATCATCCGTGCGCAGGAGCTCATGCACGGCAAGACTTCTCAGATCACCACCACGCAGGAAGGCGTGTTCGCCAACCTTCCCGAGCAGTTCACGGTGAACCGTTATCACTCGCTGGCCATCGAGCGCGAGACCTGCCCCGACTGCCTGACGGTCACGGCCTGGACGCCCGACGGCGAGATCATGGGCGTGAAGCACAAGACGCTGGCGATTGAAGGCGTGCAGTTTCACCCCGAGAGCATCCTGACCGAGCATGGGCACGCGATGCTGAAAAACTTCCTGGAGCAGAAGATATGAAGCACCCCCTGCGCCGCTTCGCTCGCCTTGCAGGCCGCGACATCGCCAGAGGCGATGCCTCCTCGTTCTGTCCAAGCCTGCCTGAGCAGGCTTGGGAGCCGCGGTCCTCGGCCCCCTCTCTCGCCTGCGGCGGGAGGGGGACGGCACCAGCGGCCTGGCAAAGCCAGTTCCGCGGTGCCACTGGTTAAGTACTTGGTGATCCTGAAAGGACAGTTGATGTTGGTTGATCTCAGAAGCGACACCGTCACGCAACCCACCGCCGCCATGCGCGCCGCCATGATGGCGGCACCCCTGGGCGACGACGTGTTTGGCGACGACCCCACGGTCAATGCGCTGCAGGAGCGCATCGCCGCCATCACCGGCAAAGAAGCCGCGCTCTTCATGCCCTCGGGCACGCAGAGCAACCTGTGCGGCATCCTGGCACACTGCGGCCGGGGCGACGAATACATCGTCGGCCAGCTGGCCCACACCTACCGCTACGAGGGTGGTGGCGCGGCGGTGTTTGGCAGCGTGCAACCACAACCGCTGACGCAAGACGCGCAGGGCTGCATGGCGCTGGCCGACATCGCGGCCGCCATCAAGCCCGACGACCCGCACTTCGCGCGCACCCGCCTGCTGTGTCTGGAGAACACCTGGAACGGCCATGTGATGCCTGACGACTACCTGCGGGACGCCACGGCACTGGGGCGTGAGCGTGGGCTGGCCACGCACCTGGACGGCGCGCGGGTGTTCAACGCCGCGGTGGCCTCGGCTGCTGCCGGGCAGGCCGCGTTCAGCCGCTTGCGCGAAATTGCCGACCATTTCGACAGCTTGTCGGTCTGCTTCAGCAAGGGCCTGGGCGCGCCGGTGGGTTCGGCATTGTGCGGCTCGCAGGAGCTGATTAACCGCGCCCGCCGCATCCGCAAGATGGCCGGTGGCGGGCTGCGCCAGGCCGGTCTGCTGGCCGCCTGTGCCCTGCACGCGCTGGACCACCATGTGGAGCGGCTGGCAGATGACCACGCCAACGCGCGGCGCCTGGCCGAGGGTCTACGAGGCATCGATGGTCTGATGGTGAAGTCGGGTGAAACCAACATCGTGTTTGTGGATGTGGCCGGCGCCCGCGGGCCCGCGCTGCTCGACTTTCTGAAAGCGAATGGCGTGCTGGCCACAGGCCTGATCGGCTTGCGCTTCGTCACCCACCTCGACGTGGACGCGGCCGGTATCGACCACACCATCGCCACCGTGCGCCGCTTCTTCGCCGAAGCGCCGGCTGAGACCGCCAGCGCTGTGCGCACCGGCCCCTACTGAACACCCGACAGGCGCGCTGCATGCCAGATACCCCGCAACTCCTGATGTTCATCGCGGCGGGCTGGTTGCTCAACCTCACGCCCGGTCCCGACGTGCTCTACATCGTGAGCACCGCGCTCAAGAGCGGGGTGCGCGCCGGCATTGTGGCCGCGTTGGGCATCGTCAGCGGCTGCTTCGTGCACGTTTTTGCGGCAGCGCTCGGCGTGGGCGCGCTGCTCGCCACCTCGGCCACGGCGTTCACCGTGCTCAAGTGGGCGGGCGCCGCCTACCTGGTGTGGATGGGCGTGAAGCTGCTGCTGGCCAGAGGCGGTTCGCCGGTGGTGCCGGCGGCCGGCGCAGCGGTGCGTGAACCGGCCGATCTGGGTCGTATCTTTCGCCGGGGTTTCCTCACCAATGTGCTCAATCCCAAGGTGGCGCTGTTTTTCCTGGCCTTTGTGCCGCAGTTCATCGCGCCTGGCACGCCCGACAAGGTCACCACCTTCCTGCTGCTGGGCCTGCTGTTCAACCTCAATTCGCTGCCGATCAACTTTGGCTACGCCTGGCTCGCCGGCTGGGCTTCGCAACGCGTAGGCGCTGTGCAGCGCACCCTGCACTGGCTGGACCGTGCCGCCGGCGCCCTGTTTATCGGCTTTGGCCTCAAGCTGGCCATGTCGGACAATCCCGCTCAATAAGTCAATGGAGTCACCCATGCCCCACAGCCACAAGATCACCCCGCAGGAAGCCTTGCAACGCACCATCGAGCACCGCGAGATTTTTCACGACGAGATGCTGCACCTGATGCGCATGATCATGAGCGGTGAGATGTCGCCGGTGATGATGGCGGCCTTCATCACCGGTTTGCGCGTGAAAAAGGAAACCATCGGCGAGATCACCGCTGCCGCGCAGGTGATGCGCGAGTTTTCCACCAAGGTGCACGTGGCCGACAAGACCCACCTGGTGGATATCGTGGGCACGGGTGGCGACGGTTCACACACCTTCAATATTTCGACCTGCTCCATGTTTGTGGCGGCAGCGGCGGGTGCCAAGGTCAGCAAGCACGGTGGGCGCAGCGTCAGCAGCAAGAGCGGCAGCGCCGACGTGCTGGAAAGCCTGGGCGTCAACATCCACCTCATGCCCGATCAGATTGCGCGTTGCATCGAACAGGTGGGCGTGGGCTTCATGTTCGCGCCCAACCACCACCCCGCCATGAAAAATGTGGCGCCGGTGCGCCGCGAGCTGGGCATGAAGACCATCTTCAACATCCTGGGTCCGCTCACCAACCCGGCCTCGGCGCCCAACATCCTGATGGGTGTGTTCCACCCCGATCTGGTGGGCATTCAGGTGCGTGCGTTGCAGCGCCTGGGCGCTGAGCACGCGGTGGTGGTGTATGGCCGCGACGGCATGGACGAGGTGAGTCTGGGCGCCGCCACCATGGTGGGCGAGCTGAAAAACGGTGAGATCACGGAATACGAAATTCACCCCGAAGACTTTGGTCTCACCATGGCCAGCAACCGCACCCTGCGCGTGGAAACGCCCGACGATTCCAAGGCGATGCTGATGGGCGTGCTGGAGGCCCAGGATGCGCCCGCCATTCGCGCCGCGCGCGACATCGTGGCGCTCAACGCGGGCGTGGCGCTCTACGCGGCCAATGTCTGCGACGACATGGCGCAGGGCATTGTGCTGGCCCGCCGCGCCATTGATTCCGGCGCGGCGGCCCGCAAGCTCGCCGAGTTGACCGCATTCAGCCAGCTGAACACGGCCAGCGTGGGCCCCTGAGTGGCGCAGGCACCATGCCCGTCTGGCTACAAAACGAAGGCGCCTGGATCGCGATCGGCATCTCACTGCTGTTCGTGGCGGCGGGCTGGGTCATGCACCGCGTGTTTTTGCGCATCCTGAAAAACCCGGTGCCCCCGCCTGCCAGCCCGCCGAATCTGACCGAAAAACCCAACGCAGAGAACCCAAAATGAGCGACATCCTCCAGAAAATCGTGGCTGTGAAGCACGAAGAGATCGCCGCTGCACAGCGAAAAAAACCGCTGGATGTGGTGCGCTTCGATGCCGAGAGCCGCGTGCTTACGCGCGACTTTGAAGGCGCCTTGCGGGCCAAGATCGCCGCTGGCCATGCGGCCGTCATTGCCGAGATCAAAAAAGCGAGCCCCAGCAAAGGCGTGATCCGCGAAGACTTCATCCCCGCCGACATTGCACAAAGCTACGCCGCGGGCGATGGGCAAGTCAGCGCAGCCTGTCTGTCGGTGCTCACCGATCGACAGTTTTTCCAGGGCAGCCCCGACTACCTCAAACAAGCCCGCGCCAGCTGCGACCTGCCCGTGTTGCGCAAAGACTTCATGGTCGACCCCTACCAGGTCTACGAGGCCCGCGTGATGGGAGCCGACGCCATCCTGCTGATCGCCGCCTGCCTGGATGACGCGCAAATGGCCGACCTGGAGGCGCTGGCCCTCAGCATGAACATGGCGGTGCTGGTGGAGGTGCACGACCGCGAAGAACTGCAGCGCGCGCTCAAGCTCAAGACCCGCCTGCTGGGTATCAACAACCGCAATCTGCGTACGTTCGACGTGACGCTGAAGACCACGCTGGACATGTTCAACGACGTGCCCGCCGACCGTTTGCTGATCACCGAGTCTGGCATCGTGTCGCGCGCCGATGTTCAAACCATGCGCAGCGCGGGCGTGCACGCCTTTCTGGTGGGCGAGACCTTCATGCGCGCCCCCGAGCCCGGTCTGGCGCTGGCCGAGCTGTTCGCCTGAGCTGGAAGCCCATGCAGGCTGTGTTCGACCTGGATGGTGCAACCGATGCCGCACCCAGCCCGGCAGGCCATGACCTGATCGATGCTGGCCTACAGCCCGGCTGGGCGTCCATCATCGAGGTTTTTCGCCATTCGGTTGAAGGTGCCCGCTTGCAGACTTTTTTGCAGCAGCGGCGTGCCGCGCGTGCGGTGATCTATCCGCCGCAACCCTTGCGCGCGCTCACACTCACAGCGCCCGATGCGGTGCGGGTGGTCATTCTGGGTCAAGACCCGTACCACGGGCATGGACAGGCCGAGGGTCTGGCCTTTTCCGTGGCACCCGACGTCAAGCCACCGCCCAGTTTGCGCAATATATTCAAAGAACTGCAGCGCGATCTGGGGCTGCCTCTGCCCACAAACGGTTCCCTGGTGCGATGGTCAGAGCAGGGCGTGCTCCTGCTCAACACCTGCCTCACGGTGGAGGATGGCCAACCGGCCAGCCATGCCGGCCAAGGTTGGGAAGCGCTCACCGATGCGGTGATTCGCCATTGCAGCGACGGTGGCCCGCCCAAGGTCTTCCTGCTGTGGGGTGCCCACGCGCAAAAGAAAGCAGGCCTCATCGATGCCAGCCGCCACGCCGTGTTGATGGCCAACCACCCATCGCCCCTGTCGGCCAACCGCGGCCCCGCGCCTTTCATAGGGTGCGGTCACTTTGGGCGGGTCAACCAGTGGCTCATCACGCAAAAATGGACACCCATTCGGTGGTGACTCTGCGACATTGCTCAGAAGACTGGTGCAAGTCGTGAAAACCATGGCATAATTCTGGGCTGCGCTACGGAGGGGTGGCCGAGTGGTTAAAGGCAGCAGACTGTAAATCTGCCCGCTAACGCGTACGCTGGTTCGAATCCAGCCTCCTCCACCAGCAGTTGATGTGATCTAAGAGCGATTGGGATGTCGCGCTCAGGGTTGCCCGGACTATGTGGTTCTGGTTTCTTTGTGCGGGAGTAGTTCAATGGTAGAACCCCAGCCTTCCAAGCTGATGACGCGGGTTCGATTCCCGTCTCCCGCTCCAAATTGTGTTGACGGTTGGTTAGTTTTTACAGGCGATGCAGTGAATTTTCTGAGGTGTCCAGTTGATCTGGGTGTCTTGGCCCTTGTGGCTCAGTGGTAGAGCACTCCCTTGGTAAGGGAGAGGTCGCGGGTCCGATTCCCGCCAAGGGCACCATATTTGTTCTGGTGTTTCGGCAATTTTGATTTTGGAGCTGAAAAATGGCAAAAGAGAAATTTGAGCGGACCAAGCCGCACGTCAACGTTGGCACCATCGGTCACGTTGACCACGGTAAAACCACCCTGACCGCGGCCATCACCACCGTGCTGTCGGCCAAGTATGGCGGCTCCGCCAAGGCCTACGACCAGATCGATGCGGCTCCGGAAGAGAAGGCCCGCGGTATCACCATCAACACCGCCCACGTGGAATACGAAACGGCCAACCGCCATTACGCCCACGTTGACTGCCCCGGCCACGCTGACTATGTGAAAAACATGATCACCGGCGCCGCGCAGATGGACGGCGCTATTCTGGTGTGCTCGGCCGCTGACGGCCCCATGCCCCAGACCCGCGAGCACATCCTGCTGGCCCGCCAGGTGGGCGTGCCTTACATCATCGTGTTCCTGAACAAGTGCGACATGGTCGACGACGCCGAGCTGCTCGAGCTGGTGGAAATGGAAGTGCGCGAGCTGCTCGACAAGTACGAGTTCCCTGGCGATGCCACCCCCATCATTCACGGCTCTGCCAAGCTCGCCCTCGAAGGCGACAAGGGTCCCCTGGGTGAAGAGGCCATCATGAAGCTGGCTGAAGCGCTGGACACCTACATCCCAACGCCAGACCGCGCTGTGGACGGTGCCTTCCTGATGCCCGTGGAAGACGTGTTTTCCATCTCCGGTCGCGGCACCGTGGTGACCGGTCGTATCGAGCGCGGTATCGTCAAAGTCGGCGAAGAAATCGAAATCGTTGGTATCGCTGACACCCAGAAGACCACCTGCACCGGCGTGGAAATGTTCCGCAAGCTGCTGGACCAGGGTCAGGCTGGCGACAACGTCGGTATCCTGTTGCGCGGTACCAAGCGCGAAGACGTGCAGCGCGGCCAAGTGCTGTGCAAGCCCGGCACGATCAAGCCACACACCCACTTCACCGGCGAGATCTATGTCTTGTCCAAAGACGAGGGTGGTCGTCACACGCCGTTCTTCAACAACTACCGTCCACAGTTCTACTTCCGTACGACCGACGTGACCGGCTCCATCGAGCTGCCAGAAGGCAAAGAGATGGTCATGCCTGGTGACAACGTGTCGATCACCGTGAAGCTGATCAACCCCATCGCCATGGAAGAAGGCCTGCGCTTCGCCATTCGCGAAGGTGGTCGTACCGTCGGCGCCGGTGTGGTTGCCAAGATCATTGCCTGATTGCCCATAGCGGGGTATAGCCAGTAGGGGTATAGCTCAATTGGCAGAGCGTCGGTCTCCAAAACCGAAGGTTGTAGGTTCGATTCCTACTGCCCCTGCCACCGAACAGCAGCAAGCCGGAATTTGATTCCCTCTGTTTTGTGGTCAACAAGCCCACCGAAGTCGTTGTGACCTCTGGTGGGCTTGCGTGTCTCAAGCTTCTGGCTTCGGTGGCGCGAAATTTTGTAATGCATCGTCTGGATTCTCATGGCCACTTCCGAAGTTCAAACCGTCAACACCAGTGCCGACAAGGCCAAACTGGCCGTCGCTGTTGCGTTGTTGCTCGGTGGCTTTGTTGCGTTCTATCTTCTGTCTGCCCAAGGTTCGCTTGTGCAGTGGGGCGCGCTGATCGCTGCAATGATCGCCTCGGTGGTGGTTTTTGGCGTTTCGGAGTCGGGCAAGCAGTTGCTGGCTTTTGGCCGCGATGCATGGCGTGAAACCAAGAAGGTGGTCTGGCCTGCCCGCAAAGAGGCGATCCAGATGACGGCCTATGTGTTTGCGTTTGTCTTTGTGATGGCGCTGTTCCTCTGGTTGACCGACAAGACCCTGGAATGGGTGTTTTACGACCTGATCTTGGGCTGGAGATAATAATGAGCGATCAACAAAGCCCTGTGACCGACGGCGTTGCCGCAGAAGGCATGCGCTGGTATGTGGTGCATGCCTATTCGGGCATGGAAAAAGCCGCTGAGCGCAACATTATCGAGCGCATCAACCGCGCTGGCATGCAAGACAAATTTGGCCGCATTTTGGTGCCCACCGAAGAGGTGGTCGAGATGAAAAACGGCCAACGCCGCACCACGGAACGCAAGTTCTTCCCCGGCTATGTGCTGGTGGAAATGGTGATGGACGACGACACCTGGCACTTGGTGAAGCACACCAACAAGGTGACCGGCTTTGTGGGTGGTGCCAAGAACCGTCCTGCTCCGATTTCTGAAGAAGACGTTCAGAAGATCGTCAACCAGATGCAGGAAGGTACCGATAAGCCCCGCCACAAGGTGGAGTTTGTGGTAGGTGAATACGTTCGCGTCAAGGAAGGCCCGTTCACCGACTTCAATGGCACGGTGGAAGAGGTTAACTACGAAAAGAACAAGATGCGCGTGTCGGTGACCATTTTTGGTCGCGCAACGCCCGTCGAGCTGGAATTCAGCCAGGTGGAGAAGACCTGAGTCTTCCGCTGAAAGAGCGGACATTTTTTAAACTGCCGTGGCGTTAGGCCGTGGCAGCAGCAACCGCAAGGGTCGGCCCGAAGCGGTTGTTGGTATTTTTGTGATTCGGGCCGAAAGCCGCGAGGAGGCTGCAGTTTGCAGCCGCTTGGACTCGCAGGAGTAAAACCATGGCGAAAAAAATCGTCGGTTTCATCAAGCTGCAAGTGCCAGCTGGTAAGGCCAACCCTTCCCCACCAATCGGTCCAGCGCTGGGTCAGCGCGGACTGAACATCATGGAATTCTGTAAGGCGTTCAACGCCCAGACCCAAGGCGTTGAGCCCGGTCTGCCGTTGCCCGTGGTCATCACGGCCTTTGCAGACAAGAGCTTCACCTTCATCATCAAGACGCCGCCTGCGACGACCCTGATCAAGAAGGCCATCAAGCTGGACAAGGGTTCGCCCGTGCCGAACAAGCAGAAGGTTGGCAAGATCACCCGCGCTCAGCTTGAAGAGATCGCCAAGGTCAAAATGAAAGACATGACCGCTGCCGATGTGGACGCCGCTGTGCGCACCATCGCCGGTTCGGCCCGCTCGATGGGCGTGATTGTGGAGGGTGTGTAAATGTCCAAGCTGACCAAAAAACAGAAAGCCTTTGCCGGCAAGGTTGACAGCATGAAGCTGTACGCACTGACCGACGCTCTGGCCATCATCAAAGACTGCGCCAACGCCAAGTTTGACGAGTCCATCGACGTGGCGATTCAGCTCGGCGTGGATGCCAAGAAGTCCGACCAGGTGGTGCGTGGCGCCGTCGTGATGCCCAACGGCACCGGCAAGACCAAACGCGTGGCCGTGTTCGCCCAAGGCGCCAAGGCCGAGGAAGCCAAAGCCGCCGGTGCTGACATCGTCGGTATGGACGATCTGGCTGCCGACATCAAGGCTGGCAAGATGGACTTCGACGTGGTCATCGCTTCGCCTGACGCCATGCGCGTGGTGGGTACCCTGGGTCAGATCCTGGGCCCCCGTGGCCTGATGCCCAACCCCAAGGTGGGTACCGTGACGCCTGACGTCGCTCAAGCGGTGCGCAACGCCAAGGCTGGCCAGGTGCAGTTCCGTGTGGACAAAGCCGGTATCGTGCACGGCACCATTGGCCGCCGTTCGTTCGACAGCGACAAGCTCCAGGGCAACCTGGTGGCCTTGCTGGACGCGCTGACCAAAGCCAAGCCAGCGACCAGCAAGGGTGTTTACCTGCGCAAAGTGGCGGTGTCGTCGACCATGGGTGTGGGCGTTCGCGTCGACATGCAATCCATCTCGGCCTGATCGCTTGAAGAAAATTCGGACGCCGCGTGAACAAGTGCGGCGCCCGGGTGTGGTGGGTCTTGGGTTAGGCAGCTTGACTGCCTGGCCCCGGAGCCATCCAAGACCGTTGGTGTTGAACGGTGCCCTTCGGGGTGCGGTTTGACTTAATTGTGACAAGCCAACGCAGATGGCGATCCCGCTGCAGATGGAACAAGGTTCCCGAAACAGTTGGTCGCTGCAATGAGGCGTGCTGAAGGCCGTTGGGCCGCAAGCACATTTAAGGAGTAGACCTTGAGTCTGAATCGCAGTGAGAAAGAAGCGGTCATTTCCGAAGTGACCAGCCTCGCCGCTAAAGCTCAAACGCTCGTGATGGCGGAATACCGTGGCATCACGGTCGCGAACATGGACAAACTGCGCGTCACAGCCCGCAGCAACGGTGTCAGCCTGAGCGTGTTGAAAAACACCCTGGCCCGCCGTGCGGTGGCAGGTAGCGCATTTGAAGTGGCCGCAGACCAGATGACCGGTCCGTTGATCTATGGCTTCTCTGAAGACGCTGTGGCTGCCGCGAAAGTGGTGGCCGACTTCGCAAAAACCAACGACAAGTTGGTCATTCGCGGTGGCGTTTACGGTGGGAAAGTCCTGGACGTCGAAGGCGTTAAGAAGCTCGCAAGCATCCCTTCGAAAGAAGTGTTGTTGGCACAGCTGTGTGGCTTGCTGATGTCGCCCATGTCGCGTACGGCCGTTGTGCTGGGCGCGCTGGCCGCGAAAAAAGGCGAAGGCGCTGCCGCACCGGCAGAAGCTGCTGCAGAACCTGCAGCCGAGACCGCCGCACCGGCAGAAGACGCTGCCGCTGCTTGATGCACGGCACGTTCGTTTAAACCAATTGTTAGGAAATCAAAATGGCATTCGATAAAGACGCATTTTTGACCGCGCTGGACAGCATGACGGTCATGGAACTCAACGACCTGGTGAAAGCCATCGAAGAGAAGTTTGGCGTGAGCGCTGCCGCTATGGCCGCTCCTGCTGCTGCTGGTGGCGGTGCCGCTGCTGCTGCTGAAGAGAAGACCGAGTTCAACGTTGTGCTGCTGGAAGCCGGCGCCAACAAGGTCTCCGTCATCAAGGCCGTTCGCGAAATCACCGGTCTGGGCCTGAAAGAAGCCAAAGACCTGGTCGACGGCGCACCCAAGAACGTGAAAGAAGGCATTGCCAAGGCCGACGCCGAAGCCGCCATGAAGAAACTGGTGGAAGCCGGTGCCAAGGCTGAACTGAAGTAATTCGGTTCCCTTCAGGGGCTGGAGTGCTCGAAAGAGCCTCCAGCCTTTGGTGCTTTCAGAGCACACCCAAAAATCGGCTTCTGAACCGGTTTCTCAACGGCCTGCCGGCTCGCGAAAAACATCCAAGAAGTATTTTTGAGTGTCTTCTGACCCCGACTGCAGAAGACGACTTGGTTCGGGCCTGTGTGCAATGCACAGGCCGTCCGCCAATGGTTGGTAGAGGCCAGCCACCAAGCATGTCACCGAGCGTTTGATGCGCCCGGTAGGCAAGACAGTCGCCGCAGACCTCAAGCCCGGAGATCTCATGGCCTCAGCATCGAATTATTCATACACCGAACGCAAACGCATCCGAAAGAGTTTTGGCACCCGCGAAACTGTCATCGCGATTCCTTACCTCTTGCAGATGCAAAAGGACGCTTACACCGCGTTCTTGCAGGCGGATTCAGCGCCCAAAAAGCGCACCAACGAGGGCCTGCAGGCCGCGTTTGAAGCCGCTTTCCCCATCGTCTCGCACAACGGTTTTGTGGAGATGAAGTTCGTGGAGTACAACCTGGCCAAGCCAGCGTTTGACGTGCGCGAATGCCAGACCCGTGGCCTGACCTTTGCCTCCGCCGTGCGCGCCCGCGTGCAGTTGATCATTTACGACCGCGAGTCGTCGACCAACCAGTCGAAGGTAATCAAGGAAGTGAAAGAGCAAGAGGTCTACATGGGCGAAGTGCCCCTGATGACCGACAAAGGTTCTTTCATCATCAACGGTACCGAGCGCGTCATCGTGTCGCAGCTGCACCGCTCGCCCGGCGTGTTCTTTGAGCACGACAAGGGCAAGACCCACAGTTCCGGCAAGTTGCTGTTTTCAGCACGCATCATTCCTTACCGCGGCTCTTGGCTGGACTTCGAGTTCGACCCGAAAGACATCTTGTTCTTCCGCGTCGACCGCCGCCGCAAGATGCCGGTCACGATCCTGCTGAAAGCCATTGGCCTGACGCCGGAAACCATCCTGGCCAACTTCTTCGTCAACGACCACTTCCGTCTGATGGACAGCGGCGCCCAGATGGCCTTTGTGCCCGAGCGCCTGCGCGGTGAAGTGGCCCGCTTCGACATCACCGACAAGTCGGGCAAAGTGGTGGTGGCCAAGGACAAGCGCATCACCGTGCGCCATACCCGTGAAATGGAGCAGTCGGGCACTACGCACATCAGCGTGCCCGAAGACTTCATGATCGGCCGTGTGGTAGCCCGCAACATTGTGGACGCCGACACCGGCGAGATCATTGCCAAGGCCAACGAAGAGCTGACCGAAGCCCTGTTGAAAAAGCTGCGCACCGCGGGTGTGCAGGACCTGCAGTGTCTCTACACCAACGAACTGGACCAGGGCGCCTACATTTCGCAGACCCTGCGCAGCGACGAGACCGCTGACGAGTTCGCCGCCCGTGTGGCCATCTACCGCATGATGCGCCCCGGCGAGCCGCCGACCGAAGACGCGGTGCAGGCGCTGTTCCACCGCCTGTTCTACAACCCGGACACGTACGACCTGTCGCGCGTCGGCCGCATGAAGTTCAACGCCCGTGCCGGCCGCGACGAATCGACTGGTCCCATGGTGCTGTCCAACGAAGACATCCTGGCCGTGGTCAAGATTCTGGTGGACCTGCGCAACGGCCGTGGCGAAGTCGACGACATCGATCACTTGGGCAACCGCCGCGTGCGTTGCGTGGGCGAACTGGCCGAAAACCAGTACCGCACTGGTCTGGCCCGCATCGAGAAGGCCGTGAAAGAGCGTCTGGGCCAGGCCGAGCAAGAGCCGCTGATGCCGCACGACCTGATCAACTCCAAGCCGATTTCCGCCGCGTTGAAAGAGTTCTTCGGCGCTTCGCAGCTGTCGCAGTTCATGGACCAGACCAACCCGCTGGCCGAGATCACCCACAAGCGCCGCGTGTCGGCTCTTGGCCCGGGCGGCCTGACGCGCGAGCGCGCTGGCTTTGAGGTGCGTGACGTGCACGTGACCCACTACGGTCGTGTCTGCCCCATTGAAACGCCTGAAGGTCCAAACATTGGTCTGATCAACTCGCTGGCCTTGTATGCCCGCCTGAACGAGTACGGTTTCATTGAAACCCCGTACCGCCGGGTGGTCGATGCCAAGGTGACGAACCAGATCGACTATTTGTCGGCCATCGAAGAAGGCAAGTACGTCATTGCGCAGGCCAACGCCACGCTGGACGCCGAAGGCCGTCTGACCGGTGACCTGATCTCCGCCCGTGAAAAGGGCGAGTCGATCCTGACCCCGGCCGACACCATCCAGTACATGGACGTGTCGCCGGCGCAGATCGTGTCGGTGGCCGCTTCGCTGGTGCCCTTCCTGGAGCACGACGACGCGAACCGCGCGCTGATGGGTGCCAACATGTCGCGCCAGGCTGTGCCCGTGCTGCGTCCTGAAAAGCCGCTGGTGGGCACCGGTATC
The DNA here is from genome assembly GCF_058731905.1 of Hydrogenophaga sp. L99. Lineage (NCBI taxonomy): Bacteria > Pseudomonadati > Pseudomonadota > Betaproteobacteria > Burkholderiales > Comamonadaceae > Hydrogenophaga > Hydrogenophaga sp. L99. The sequence goes on from NZ_CM178972.1 coordinate 4,152,057, forward strand.
GAGCGCGTCGCCGCGATCGACTCCGGCACCGTGGTGACGGCCAAGCGTGGTGGCGTGGTCGACCACGTCGATGCCACCCGCATCGTGATCCGCGTGAATGACGCGGAAGCGGTAGCCGGTGAAGTGGGCGTGGACATCTACAACCTCATCAAGTACCAGCGTTCCAACCAGAACACCAACATCCACCAGCGCCCCATCGTCAAAAAGGGCGACAAGCTGGGCAAGGGTGACGTGATCGCCGACGGCGCTTCGACCGATCTGGGAGAAATCTCGATTGGCCAGAACATGCTGATCGCCTTCATGCCCTGGAACGGCTACAACTTCGAAGACTCGATCCTGATCTCGGAACGCGTGGTTGCCGAAGACCGCTACACCTCGATCCACATCGAGGAACTGGTGGTGATGGCGCGTGATACCAAGCTGGGCGCGGAAGAAATCACCCGCGACATTCCCAACCTGGCCGAGCTGCAACTTAACCGCCTGGACGACTCCGGCATCATCTACGTGGGCGCTGAAGTGCTGCCTGGCGATGTGCTGGTGGGCAAGGTCACGCCCAAGGGCGAGACCACGCTGACGCCAGAAGAGAAGCTGCTGCGCGCCATCTTTGGTGAAAAAGCCAGCGACGTGAAAGACACCTCGCTGCGCGTGGGCCAGGGCTCGCAAGGCACCGTGATCGACGTGCAGGTCTTCACCCGTGAAGGCATCACGCGCGACAAGCGTGCCCAGCAGATCATTGATGACGAACTCAAGCGCTACCGCCTGGACCTGAACGACCAGCTGCGCATTGTGGAAGCCGACGCCTTTGACCGTATCGAGAAGCTGCTGATCGGCAAAGTTGCCAATGGCGGCCCCAAGAAGCTGTCCAAGGGCACCAAGATCGACAAGGCCTATCTGGACGACGTCGAGAAGTACCACTGGTTTGACATCCGTCCTTCGGAAGACGACGTGGCTGCGCAGCTGGAGTCGATCAAAAACTCCATGGAGCAGACGCGCCACAGCTTCGACCTGGCTTTTGAAGAGAAGCGCAAGAAGCTCACCCAAGGCGACGAGTTGCCTGCGGGCGTGCTCAAGATGGTCAAGGTGTATCTGGCGGTCAAGCGCCGCCTGCAGCCTGGTGACAAGATGGCCGGCCGCCACGGCAACAAGGGTGTGGTGTCCAAGATCGTTCCGGTCGAAGACATGCCTTACATGGCCGACGGCACCCCTGCCGACATCGTGCTGAACCCGCTGGGCGTGCCTTCGCGCATGAACGTGGGTCAGGTGCTGGAAGTGCATCTGGGCTGGGCCGCCAAAGGCTTGGGCCAGCGCATCGGTGACATGCTGCAGGCCGAGGCCAAAGCCACCGAACTGCGTGCGTTCCTGGACACCATCTACAACCAGGCCGGCAAGAAAGAGACCTTGTCCGAACTGAGCGATACCGATGTGTTTGAGATGGCGCAAAACCTGACCAGTGGCGTACCGTTTGCCACGCCGGTGTTTGATGGTGCCTCGGAAGACGAGATCCGCGCCATGCTCAAGCTGGCGTATCCGGACGACATCGCCGCCAAGAAGGGCCTGACCGAGACCCGCACCCAGGCGCAGCTGTACGACGGCCGCACGGGTGACGCTTTCGAGCGCAAGACCACCGTGGGCTACATGCACTTCCTGAAGCTGCACCACTTGGTTGACGACAAGATGCACGCCCGTTCGACCGGCCCTTACTCTCTGGTCACGCAGCAGCCGCTGGGCGGCAAGGCACAGTTTGGTGGTCAGCGTTTCGGCGAGATGGAAGTGTGGGCGCTGGAAGCCTATGGCGCTTCCTACATCCTGCAGGAAATGCTCACCGTCAAGTCCGACGACGTGCAGGGCCGCACCAAGGTGTACGAAAGCATCGTCAAGGGCGAGCACTCGATCGAAGCGGGCATGCCCGAGTCGTTCAACGTGCTGGTCAAGGAAATCCGCTCGCTGGGTATCGACATCGAACTGGAGAGAAGCTGATTACAAACCCACCCCCGCGCCGTGCCTGCGGCGCGTCACCCCCTCAAGGGGGCAACACCTGCGGTCCGGCAAAGCCGGTTCCGCGGTGTTCTGGGTTTAGGTCACTTCGCTCCTCTTTCGTTGTCTCTGTTTCTTTAAGGAAATTCACATGAAATCCTTGCTCGACCTGTTCAAGCAGTTCACGCCCGACGAGCATTTCGATGCCATTCGCATCGGCTTGGCGTCGCCCGAGAAAATCCGTTCGTGGTCTTTTGGCGAAGTCAAAAAGCCCGAGACCATCAACTACCGCACCTTCAAGCCTGAGCGTGACGGCCTGTTTTGCGCCAAGATTTTTGGTCCCATCAAAGACTACGAATGCCTGTGCGGCAAGTACAAGCGCCTGAAACACCGCGGTGTCATTTGTGAGAAGTGCGGCGTTGAAGTCACGCAAACCAAAGTGCGCCGCGACCGCATGGGTCACATCGACCTGGCCGCGCCTTGCGCCCACATCTGGTTCCTGAAGTCGCTGCCTTCGCGTCTGGGTCTGATCCTGGACATGACGCTGCGCGACATCGAGCGCGTGCTGTACTTCGAAGCGTATGTGATCGTTGATCCTGGCATGACCCCGCTGAAGAAATTCGCGATCATGACCGAGGACGACTACGACGCCAAGCGCAAGGAATTCGGCGACGAATTCATTGCCAAGATGGGCGCCGAGGGCATCAAGGAATTGCTGCAGGCCATCGACCTCGAAATCGAGATCGACAAGCTGCGCAACGACCTGACCGGCTCCGAACTCAAGATCAAGAAGAATGCCAAGCGCCTCAAGGTGCTGGAAGCCTTCAAGAAGTCGGGCATCAAGCCCGAGTGGATGGTGCTCGACGTGCTGCCCGTGCTGCCACCGGACCTGCGTCCGCTGGTGCCCCTGGACGGTGGCCGCTTTGCCACTTCCGACCTGAACGACCTGTACCGCCGCGTCATCAACCGCAACAGCCGCCTGCGTCGCCTGCTGGAGCTGAAGGCCCCTGAAATCATCGCGCGCAACGAAAAGCGCATGTTGCAGGAAGCTGTGGACTCGTTGCTCGACAACGGCCGCCGCGGCAAGGCCATGACGGGCGCCAACAAGCGCGCGCTCAAGTCGCTGGCCGACATGATCAAGGGCAAGAGCGGTCGTTTCCGTCAGAACTTGCTGGGCAAGCGCGTCGACTACTCGGGCCGTTCGGTCATCGTGGTCGGCCCAACGCTCAAGCTGCACCAGTGTGGTCTACCCAAGCTGATGGCGCTGGAGTTGTTCAAGCCCTTCATCTTTGCCCAGCTGGAGCAGCGTGGCATTGCCACCACCATCAAGGCCGCCAAGAAAGAAGTGGAAGCCGGCACGCCCGTGGTGTGGGACATCCTGGAAGAGGTGATCAAAGAGCACCCGGTGATGCTGAACCGCGCGCCCACGCTGCACCGTCTGGGCATCCAGGCTTTTGAGCCCATCCTGATCGAAGGCAAGGCCATTCAGCTGCACCCGCTCGTTTGCGCGGCCTTCAACGCCGACTTCGACGGTGACCAGATGGCTGTTCACGTGCCGCTGTCGGTGGAAGCGCAGATCGAAGCACGCACCCTGATGCTGGCGTCGAACAACATCTTGTTCCCGGCCTCTGGCGAGCCCTCCATCGTGCCGTCGCAAGACGTGGTGCTGGGCTTGTACTACGCCACCCGCGACCGCATCAACGCCAAGGGCGAGGGCATGATCTTTGCCGATCTGGCCGAGCTGCAACGCGCGCTGGACAACGGCGCGGTGGAGATCACCGCCAAGATCAGCGTGCGACTGCAGCAGTACACGCTGGACAAGGCCACGGGCGAATTCACGCCGTTCATTTCCCTGGTGGACACCACCGTGGGCCGTGCGCTGCTGTCCGAGATCCTGCCCAAGGGCCTGCCCTTCGACGTGCTGAACAAGCCGCTGAAGAAAAAGGAAATCTCCAAGCTGATCAACACCGCGTTCCGCAAGTGCGGTTTGAAAGAAACCGTCGTGTTCGCCGACAAGCTGTTGCAAAACGGTTTCCGTCTGGCCACGCGTGCGGGTATTTCGATCGCGGTGGACGACATGCTGGTGCCCAAAGAGAAGCCCGCCATCATCGAGCGCTCCGAGAAGGAAGTGAAAGAGATTGCCCAGCAGTACGCTTCCGGTCTGGTGACCGCAGGCGAGCGCTACAACAAGGTGGTGGACATCTGGGGCAAGGCCGGTGACGAAATCTCCAAGGTGATGATGGCCCAGCTGGCCAAGCAAAAAACCACCGACCGCCACGGCAACGAGGTGGACCAGGAGTCGTTCAACTCGATCTACATGATGGCCGACTCGGGCGCCCGCGGTTCTGCGGCGCAGATTCGCCAGCTCGCCGGCATGCGCGGCCTGATGGCCAAGCCCGACGGCTCCATCATTGAAACTCCCATCACGGCGAACTTCCGTGAAGGTCTGAACGTGTTGCAGTACTTCATCTCGACGCACGGCGCCCGCAAGGGCTTGGCCGACACGGCGTTGAAGACGGCCAACTCGGGTTACCTGACGCGCCGTCTGGTGGACGTGACGCAAGACTTGGTGGTCAACCACCAGGACTGCGGCACCACCAATGGCACGGTGATGCGCGCTATTGTTGAAGGTGGTGAAGTGATCGAGTCGTTGCGCGACCGCATTCTGGGCCGTACCACGGCCGAGGAAGTGATTCACCCAGAGACCCGCGCCGTCATGGTGCCGGCTGGCCAGATGATGGACGAAGACATGCTGGACGAGCTCGAAGCCGCCGGTGTGGACGAAGTCAAGGTTCGCACCGCGCTGACCTGCGAAACCCGCTTTGGTATTTGCGCCAAGTGCTATGGCCGCGATCTGGGCCGTGGTGGCCTGGTGAACATCGGTGAAGCCGTGGGTGTGATCGCTGCACAGTCGATCGGTGAGCCGGGTACCCAGTTGACCATGCGCACCTTCCACATCGGTGGTGCCGCGTCGCGTGCGGCGGTGGCCTCCAGCGTGGAAGCCAAGTCCACCGGTTCGATCGGTTTCAACGCCACCATGCGTTACGTGACCAACACCAAGGGCGAGCTGGTGGTGATTTCCCGTTCCGGCGAAATCATCATCCACGACGATATTGGTCGCGAGCGTGAGCGCCACAAGGTGCCGTACGGTGCCATCCTCGCCGTCAAGGCCGACCAGGCCATCAAGGCCGGCGCCGTGCTGGCCAACTGGGACCCGCTGACCCGACCCATCATCACGGAGTTCGCCGGTCAGGTGAAGTTCGAGAACGTGGAAGAAGGCCTCACCGTGGCCAAGCAGGTCAACGACGTGACCGGTTTGTCCTCGCTGGTGGTGATCGATCCGAAGCATCGCGGTTCGACCAAGGTGGTGCGTCCGCTGGTCAAGCTGCTGGACGCGCAGAGCAACGAAGTGAAGATCCCCGGCACCGACCACTCGGTGACGGTGGGCTTCCCTATCGGCTCCCTGCTCGAAGTGCGCGACGGCCAGGAAGTGGGCCCAGGCCACGTGCTGGCCCGCATCCCGGTCGAAGGCCAGAAGACGCGCGACATCACCGGCGGTCTGCCGCGTGTGGCCGAGCTGTTTGAAGCCCGCTCGCCGAAAGACAAGGGCATGCTGGCCGAGATGACCGGTACCGTGTCGTTCGGCAAGGAAACCAAAGGCAAGGTTCGCCTGCAGATCACCGATCCCGAAGGCAAGGTCTGGGACGATCTCATCCCCAAGGAAAAGAACATCCTGGTGCACGAAGGCCAGGTGGTCAACAAGGGCGAGAGCGTGGTGGACGGCCCGGCCGATCCGCAGGACATCTTGCGTCTGCTGGGTATCGAAGCCCTGTCGCGCTACATCGTGGACGAAGTGCAGGACGTTTACCGTTTGCAGGGTGTGAAGATCAACGACAAGCACATCGAGGTGATCGTTCGCCAGATGCTGCGCCGCGTGATCGTCGACGCCGTGGGTGATTCCACCTACATCGCTGGCGAGCAGGTGGAGCGCTCGGAGATCCTGAACACCAACGACGCCCTGCGCGCCGAAGGCAAGATCCCCGCGACCTACAGCAACGTGTTGCTGGGTATCACCAAGGCTTCCCTGTCGACCGACTCGTTCATCTCCGCGGCTTCCTTCCAGGAAACCACCCGCGTGCTGACTGAAGCGGCCATCATGGGCAAGCGCGATGAGCTGCGTGGCCTGAAGGAAAACGTGATCGTGGGTCGTCTGATCCCGGCCGGTACCGGTATGGCTTACCACGAGGCACGCAAGGTCAAGGAAAAGATGGACGACGAAGAGCGCCGCGCCATTTCCGAAGCCGACGCCCTGTCGCTGGCGGCCGACCAGGCTGACCACGCCGAGGTGTCCAGCGGCAGCGATGCCGCTGAATAAAGCGGCCATGGCGGACAGGCTCACCGCCTGACCCTCAAAAGCCCCCGACCATCCGGTCGGGGGCTTTTTTTATGCCTTTGGCTGGTTTGCATCACGCAGCGGTCGCAAGGCCCTGGGGTATATTGCCCTCGCTTGCGAAACGACCGACCCTGAAGGAGTTGCCCTCATGTCTGCTGCGCTGTGGATCTTTCTGGCCCTGGGCCTGCTGGTGTTTTTCTGGGCGGTGGGCGCTTACAACCGCCTGGTGCGGCTGAAAAATGCCATCGCCAACGCCTTTGGGCAGATCGACGTGCAGCTCAAGCGCCGGTACGACCTGATCCCCAACCTTGTGGAGGTGGCGCGCAAATACCTGGCCCATGAGGCGCAGACGTTGGAGGCGGTGATCGCCGCGCGCAACCAGGCCCGTGCCGCCGAGCAAACCGCTGCGGGCAGCCCGCTCAATGCGGGTGCGCTGGGCGCGTTGGCGGGTGCCGAGCAGCTGCTCGGCGGTGCGTTGGGCCGCTTGTTTGCCGTGGCTGAGGCCTACCCCGATCTGAAAGCCGACCAGACCATGCGCGAATTGAGCGAAGAGCTGGCGAGCACCGAAAACCGCATCGGCTTTGCCCGCCAGGCGTACAACGACCACGTGCTCGAATTCAACGACGCCGCCGCCCAGTTCCCGACCCTCATCGTGGCCCGGCTGTTCAACTTCACGGCGCAGGCGATGCTGGCGTCCACCAGCAACGAAGCCGAGCGCCAGGTGGTGAAGGTTGTTTTCTGATCTGTGCCCGGGCCGGGCTGCGCCCGTCACCCCCTCGGGGGAGGCACTGGCCCTCTGGCAAAGCGGGCTCGGCGGTGTCCTCGGGCATGTCACCGTCTGCCCTGAGGGGTTGTGGTGCTGATATTTGAGTCGCAGCGCGAAGCACGGGGCGAAACGCGCAAGCTGTTGCTCGCGTTTGTGCTCACGGTGCTGCTGTTGGTGGTGGCCATTAACGCGGCCCTGGCCGTGGCCTGGGGCCTGACCTGGGGCTTCTGGACACCCGGCGAGATGCGGTTTCCCCGCCACTTCTTTGCCGTCAACACTGGCGTGGTGTTGCTGTTTGTGTTGGGTGGCTGGTGGGTGGAAACCTCGCGCCTGGCCGACGGCGGCGGCCAGCGTCTGGCCGAGCAAATGGGTGCTCGCCCGGTGCAGCCATCAAGCGACTTTGACGAGCATCGCTTTCGCAACATCGTGGAAGAAATGGCCGTGTCGTCCGGCATGAAGCGCCCGCAGGCCATGGTGCTTGCACGCGACCCGAGCATCAATGCCTTTGCGGCGGGCTGGGACGAAGATGACGCGGTAGTGGCCGTGACGCGGGGCGCGCTGGAGTTGTTGTCGCGCGATGAACTGCAGGGCCTGGTAGCCCATGAATTCAGCCACATCCGAGAAGGCGACACGCGGCTCAACATGCGGCTCATTGGCATGGTGTTTGGTCTGGAAATGCTCTACCGCATGGGCCAGCATCTGTTTGAGCCCGATGTGAAAGACCGCCGCATGGCTGCGGCGCTTCTGGGCCTCGCCATCATGGCTGCGGGTTGGCTGGGCTGGCTGGCGGGGCACGCGCTGCAGGCCGCTGTGTCGCGCCAGCGCGAATACCTGGCCGACGCGCGAGCCGTGCAATGGACCCGCAGCCGCGATGGACTGGGTGGCGTGTTGCGCAAGATTCTGAGCCAGCAGCGCGATGGCGTGGTCACCAGCCGCATTGGCTCCATGGTGCAACACCTGCTGCTGGTGTCCAACGAAACCGGCCCGGTGGCCCATTGGCTCGACTCGCACCCCACCCTGGAACAGCGCATACGCCGCATTTACGGCCGCGCCATGGGCCCTTTGCCCCTGACGCGGGACGACGAAAAACCCCAGCCTGACGCTGCGGCTCAAACCTCCACCGCCGCCGCGCCAGCAGCGGAAGGCTCGGGCTGGACGCTGATTTGAAGCCGGGTTTGTCTGGCGCTGCGCGTTTGCGCCACACTCCGGGGTCTCCAACATGGAATTGCCCGTGACCGCTTCAGCCCGCCCCCAAGCTTCTACCCAGTCCAGGCCACGTCCTGACTCACCCACAGCGCCACGGCTCGCGCCCAGTCTGGCAGCCCAGCTGCGCCACAGCGCACGCTGTGTGCTGGCGGTGGAGCAGGGTCGTTCGCTCAGTGAAGTGATGCCCTTGGTCAGCGCCGAGCTGCGCCCGGGTGTGCAGGCGCTCACCTTTCATGTGTTGCGCCAATTGGGTACCGCCCGCGCGGTGGTGGGCCAGTTGGTGCAGCGCAAGCCCGACCCTTCGGTGATGGCGCTGCTGTGCAGCGCTGTGGCCCTGCTGCTGGATGGTGTGGACGCGACCCAGGGCGCCGCAGCAGCCAGCGCACCTGGCGCACGACCCGCCGGGCCGCACTACGAACCCCACACCGTGGTCAACCAGGCGGTGGACGCTGCCCGGCAAGACCGCAGCACCCAGCGCCAGGCGGCGTTTGTCAACGCTTGCCTGCGCCGCTTCTTGCGCGAGCGCGAAGCGCTGATGAGCGCTGTGGCCAGCTTGCCCGTGGCGCGCTGGAACCACCCGACCTGGTGGATCGAGCGCTTGCAGCGCGACCACCCCGAGCATTGGGCCGCCATTCTGGAGGCCAACAACCAGCCCGGGCCCATGGCCCTGCGCGTCAACCGCCGCAAAACCACCCGCGCCAGCTACCTGCAGGCACTGCAGGCCTTGGGCGTTGCATCCACCCCGGTGGGCACCGATGGCCTGGTGCTGGATGCCCCCCAGCCGGTGGAACGCCTCCCTGCATTTGCGCTGGGTCACGCTTCGGTGCAAGACGCCGCAGCGCAAATGGCCGCGTCGCTCTTGCTAGAAGGACGAGAGTGGGCGCTCACAGACCGCGTGCTGGACGCCTGCGCAGCCCCGGGCGGCAAAACCGCGCATGTGCTGGAATGGGCCGATCTGGATCTGCTGGCGCTGGACGTGGACGCCCGCCGCTGCGAACGCATCCACGACAACCTGCAGCGCCTGGGCCTGCGGGCCGAGGTGCGTTGCGCCGACGCCGCCCGCCCCGCCGACTGGTGGGACGGCCGGGCGTTTGACGCCATCTTGCTCGACGCACCCTGCACCGCCTCGGGCATTGTGCGGCGCCACCCCGACGTGCGCTGGTTGCGCCGCGCGTCGGACGTAGACCAGCTGGTGGCCATCCAGCGGGCCCTGCTGGAAGCGCTCTGGCCCTTGGTGAAACCGGGCGGTCGCCTGGTGTATTGCACCTGCTCGGTGTTCCGTGCCGAAGGCGCCGATCAGGTCGCAGCGTTCCTTGAGCGCCACACTGACGCGGTTCATCGGCCCTCTGTGGGCCATTTGCTGCCCGGTTTGGCCGCCCCGGCGGGGGAGTTCAACGACAATCCACCAGGTGGATACGACGGCTTCTTTTACGCACGCATCGACAAGGCCCAGCCTTGATCGGCCGCCGTTTGGCGCGCGCGTGAGCCGCTTGTTGCGCGGGTTGCGCGCCGTCTTGGCTGCGGTTGGCCTGGCCTGGCTCGCCCTCACGCCGGCCCAAGCCTACGAGCCTGAAATTTTGCAAATGAGCGTGCAGCGCACCCACGAAGCGGTGTACCTGTCGGCCCGGCTCAAGCTGGAACCCGGTGCCGCCGTGGAAGACGCCCTGATGAAAGGGGTGCCGCTGTATTTCGCCTGGCAGGCCGATGTGTACCGCCAGCGCTGGTATTGGTCGGACAAACGGGTGTCCACCGCGCTGCGCACCTTGCGCCTGGCCTACCAGCCCCTGACGCGCCGTTGGCGGCTGAGCCTGTCCAACGACGTGAGCGGTGTCGCCGGGACCGGTCTGCAATACGCGTTGCACCAAAATTTTGACAGCCTCGCCGAGGCCCTGGCGGGCATTGGCCGGGTGTCGCGCTGGAAGGTGTCCGACGCTAACCGCCTGCAAGTCGACGACAAACACCGCGTGGAATGGCGCTTTCGGCTTGACCTGTCTTTGCTCCCCCGCCCGTTCCAGATTGGCATGAGCAACCAGCCTGAGTGGGACATTGCCGTGCAAAAAGTGCTGCGGGTACCCACGCAGGCCGAACCTGAGCCCCAGCCCGACGGCGCCCCTGATGTTCGTCCTGACGATGCGTTGGTCGAGTCGGTGGCCGCAGAACCCGGGCGCTGACGCTTGCCGGCGTTGACCGACCCGAACCCGACCTTCGCGCCCTTGAGCCCCGTCGAAACCCCCTCATCTCGCAAGAAAACCGCTGCCGTGCGCTGGGCGGTGGTGGTGGGTCTGGTGTTCATGACCGGGCTGGGCATGGTGTTGCTGTTTCTGCTGACCCTGGCCACCCGCAACCGGGTTTTCTACGAGCAAAACTTCGCCTGGCTGGTGGGCATCAATGTGGCGGTGGCGGCCGTGCTGGTGGGCATCATTTTGTGGCTGGCGGTGCGGTTGGCGGTGCGCTTCAAAAAGGGCAAGTTTGGCAGCCGCCTGCTGATCAAGCTGGCCGGCATCATCGGGCTGGTGGGCATTCTGCCCGGCCTGTTGATCTACACCGTGTCTTACCAGTTCGTGTCGCGCTCCATTGAAAGCTGGTTCGACGTGCGGGTCGAGTCGGCGCTGAGTGCCGGCCTGAGCCTGGGCCGCACCACGCTGGACACCCTGAGCGCCGACCTGAGCAGCAAGACCCGCATGGCCGCAGAAGGCCTGGCGCGTGTGCCCGATGCTTCTGCCGTGCTGGCGCTGGAGCGTTTGCGCGAGCAGCTGTCTGCCACCGACGTGGTGCTCTGGAATGCAGCCGGACAGGCACTTGCGAGCGCGGGCACATCGCGCTTTGAAATTTCACCCAGCAGTCCGGGCCCGGCCCAACTGCGTAACGTGCGCGCGGCCCGCGTGGTGGCGCAAATTGAAGGACTCGAAGAGGGCAGCGATGGTGCGCTGGAAGCCGCTCAGGCCGCCGGGCAGGCCAGCATCAAGGTGCTGGCGCTGGTGAACGCGCCGGCCTTTGGTTTCAACGCCGAGCCGCGCTACTTGCAGGTCATTGCACCGCTGCCTGCTGCGCTGGTGGCCGACGCCCTGGCCGTGCAGGTGGCCAACCGCGAGTACCAGGAACGGGCCCTGGCCCGGGAGGGCCTGCGCCGCATGTACATCGGCACGCTCACGCTGGCGCTGTTTCTGGCGGTGTTTGGGGCTGTGCTGCTGGCTGTGCTGCTGGGCAACCAGCTGGTGCGCCCGCTCCTGGTGCTGGCTGAAGGCATGCGCGAAGTGGCCGCCGGCAACCTGGCACCCAAGACCGCGCTTGCCGCGCGCGACGAACTCGCCGGCCTCACCCGCACCTTTGCCCACATGACGCAAGACCTGGCCGATGCCCGCAACGCCGTGCAGCACAGCATGGCCCAGGTGGATGCCGCGCGCGACAGCTTGCAGACCATTCTGGACAACCTCACCGCTGGCGTGGTGGTGCTGGACGAGCACGCCCGGGTGCTCAGCGTGAACCCCGGAGCCGCGCGCATATTGCGCACCCCGCTGGGACTGCACCTGGGCAAACCATTTGCCGAGGTGCCCGGGCTTGAGCCCTTCGCGGCCGGCGTGTTGCAGCAGTTTGATCGGTTTTTGTCAGACGACACACCCCACGAGGGCGGCTACTGGCAACAGTCGTTCGAGCTCAATGCCAATGGCACCACTCCGTTTGACGAAGGCATCACCCTCATTGCCCGGGGTGCCTTGCTCCCCAACAACGACCGCCTGCTGGTGTTCGACGACGTGTCTGAAATGGTGTCGGCACAGCGCGCCCAAGCCTGGGGCGAGGTGGCGCGCCGCCTGGCCCACGAAATCAAGAACCCGCTCACACCCATCCAGCTCTCGGCCGAGCGCCTGGCCATGAAGCTCGACGGCAAAGTGCCGCCGTCCGAGCAAGCCATCCTCACCAAATCGGTCAAAACCATCGTAGACCAGGTGGACGCCATGAAGCGACTCGTCAACGAGTTCCGCGACTACGCACGCCTGCCTGCCGCCCAACTGGCCCCCACCGATCTCAACGCGCTGGTGCGCGACATCCTGTCGCTGTACGACAGTGCCACCGTGCCCGTGCGCTTTGAGTTGGCCGACGACTGCCCGCTCGCCATGGCCGACGCCCAGCAGGTGCGCCAGATGGTGCACAACCTGGTGCAAAACGCCCAGGACGCGGTGGTCGGGCACCCGGGGGCCGAGGTGTTGCTGCGCACCCGGCGCTCTGACTCCGGCCAATGGGTGCGCCTGTCCGTGGTTGACCAAGGTCCCGGCTTTGCCGAACACATCCTCAAGCGGGCGTTCGAGCCCTACGTCACCACCAAGGTCAAAGGCACGGGTCTGGGGCTGGCGGTGGTCAAGAAAATCATGGACGAACACGGTGGCCGGGTTGACCTGTCCAACCGCGTCGTTGACGGCAAAGTGGTGGGTGCTCAAGTGTCGTTATCATTCGCAGTGGTTAATTGACAACATCGACAGAGGGAAGCACACCGCGCCATGGCAACTATTTTGGTCGTAGACGATGAACTGGGCATTCGGGATTTGCTCTCCGAGATCCTGAACGACGAGGGTCACACCGTCGAACTTGCTGAAAACGCCGCGCAGGCCCGTGCCGTGCGTGCCTTGCTGCGCCCCGATTTGGTGTTGCTGGACATCTGGATGCCCGACACCGATGGCGTGAGCTTGCTCAAGGAGTGGGCCAGTAGCGGCTTGCTGTCCATGCCCGTGATCATGATGAGCGGCCACGCCACCATCGACACCGCTGTAGAAGCCACCCGCATCGGCGCCACCGCGTTCCTTGAAAAGCCCATCACCCTGGCCAAACTGCTGAAGGCGGTTGACCAGGGGCTGAACAAAACCATGGTCAAAACCGGCGCAGTTTTGACGCCGCCCAAAAACGGTTCCATCCCGGCCGTTGAACTCACCGTGGAATCGGCCATGACCGGCGGCACCTTGCCCGAGATGGTCATGGACATTGGGCCGCAGTCCCTGCAGTCGTTCAACCTGGAAGGCCCATTGCGCGAAGCCCGCGACGAGTTTGAAAAGGCCTACTTTGAATTCCACCTGGCCAAAGAGTCTGGCTCCATGACCCGTGTGGCCGAAAAGACCGGGTTGGAGCGCACCCACCTGTACCGAAAACTCAAACAGCTGGGTGTCGATCTGGCCCGCAGCAAGCGCAACGCGCTCTGATCGGCATTTGCGCCAGAAACCCCGTTAAAAGGTGCTATACTCTCGCTTCTGTTTGGCCCGGTAGCTCAGTTGGTAGAGCAGCGGATTGAAAATCCGCGTGTCGATGGTTCGATTCCGTCCCAGGCCACCAAACATTCAGAAAGCCCAGCTCCAAAGGCTGGGCTTTTCTTTGACAGACCTCCGTGAATGCACTTGTGCAACCCTGGATGGCTCGGTCAAAGAACCGGTTTGCGGGATTAGCTCAGTTGGTAGAGCGATACCTTGCCAAGGTATAGGTCGAGAGTTCGAGTCTCTTATCCCGCTCCATATCGCTGCCCATGTGGCTCAGTGGTAGAGCACTCCCTTGGTAAGGGAGAGGTCGCGGGTCCGATTCCCGCCATGGGCACCAAAAGCGCCCAACGCCTTCAGAAGCCCGTTCGTTGCAGCGGGCTTTTTGCTTTCTGTGGTTTCACCTCAGGCGCTCGTGTCCACTCTCACCCAGATGATTTTCCAGTAATGGGCGTTCGCAGGCCTGGCCGCTGAGTTGGCATGTGCCTTCTGCTGAAAGCCAGTGGTGGGCGTGCCCCACGCAGCCGGTTTGGCAGACGACCGGGTGGACGGATTCCGGGCCCGCGCGGATGGTTGCACCCTGGGCTCGAAGCGCTTTGCGCTTTGCAGCGGTTGGTTGGCCCGCCGACGAGCGCGGCACCAAGCCCCAGAGCACTGCCGTGCGGGTCACAACAAGCTGCCCGCGAAGCCGCAACACCTCACCGCTCAGGGCTTGCAGGCGGGCTTCTTTGTCTGCCAGCAAGGCTGACACGCTCGATTGCAAGCGCCCCATGTGGCGCACCAGAACAGCGTGTTCTTGCGCCACGCTCACGGGCACTGGGTTGTGTGGTTTGGGTCTACCGGGTGACTGGCCATTTTCATCGCGGCGGTTGACGAGGCATTGCACCGCGGCCTGGGAACTGGGCTGTGGGACCATGCTGGGCATTTCTCAATGCACCTGCGAGGCCGCAGCGTGCCACAGCCGGGTTTCTGGCAACAGGTGGTTGTCATGAGCCAGCACGGTGGTTGCGGCTGGTTCTGCCAGGGCTTCCCAGTGCTGGTGCATACGTTGCGCCACGGTGCGGAAGTTGGGTGTGAGGTCTGGGTTCTGCCCCAGAAAATACAGGTTGGAGCGAATCTTTTTGGCCATGAGCATGCGTTGTCGGGCGCAGGCGCTCTGTGCGTGACCGGTCATGAGCGCCAGCGTGCCGGCCAGCATGGCTTCGGCGCAGGGCATGACAAATTCTTCATCGTGGGGTTTGGTGTCGGGGTTCATGGCAGTCTCCAGGCGGTGGGTGGACAGCACGGCAAGGCGTGCGGGATGCTGGCTTCCTGTGGGTGTGCGGCTGCAATGGCGAATTCAGGTGGCTGGCATGGTGAATATTAAATGAGAATCATTCGCATGCAATAGGTTTTTCACCATCTTTTACAAATGGCCGCCGCCATCGATGCGGCGATCGCTGCGATCGCCCATAAAAAAACCGGCCGAGTGGCCGGTTGGTGGTATCCCGTTGGGACGGGATGCGTTTGGAACGAACGCTCAGTTGAACGGACGTGGCACGGGGGTTTTGTCGGTGGAAGGCGGCAACACGGGCAGGGTGAACTGAGGTTGCTGACCGGTCAAGGTCTTCAGGAACGCCACGATCTTGGCGTTTTCGTCCTTCGTGTACTCACGGCCCAGTTGCAGCTTGCCCATCAGGTCGACAGCCACGGTCAGGGTGGGGGCTTCGCCGTCGTGGAAGTAGGGGTAGGTCAGTTCCACGTTGCGCAAGGTAGGCACCTTGAAGTTCAGGCGGTCGGCGTCTTTGCCGGTCACTTCCTGGCGGCCTTGGGCGGTGCTGGCCGTTTTGTAGGGTTGCACCAGACCCATTTTCTGGAACGAGGTACCGCCCAGGTTAGGACCGTTGTGGCAGGCCACACAGCCACTTTCTTTGAACAGCTGGTAGCCGGCCAGTTCGTCCTTGCTCAGGGCGCGTTCGTCGCCATCCAGCCAGCGGTCGAAGCGCGAGTTGGGCGTGACCAGCGTTTCTTCAAAAGCGGCAATGGCGGTGGTCACTTCGTCGATGCTCAGCTTGTCGCTTTTGAAGACGGATTTGAACTCGTTCACGTAGCCGGGGATCGACTTCAGGGTGTCAATGGCCAGCTCGTGCGTGAAGGCCATTTCGCCGGGGTTGGCGATCGGGCCGCCGGCCTGGTCTTTCAGGGTGGCGGCGCGGCCATCCCAGAACTGCGCCAGGTTCAGGCTGGAGTTGAGCACGGTGGGCGAATTGATGGGGCCCTGAGACCAGTTGTGGCCGATGGAGGTCTTGAGGTTGTCAGAACCGCCCATGCTCAGGTTGTGGCACGAGTTGCAGGAGATGAAGCCCGACTTGGACAGGCGGGGATCAAAGAACAGTTTTTTGCCCAGTTCCACCATGGCTGGGTCCATGTTGCGTGGCGCGGGGATGGTCTGCACGGGTTCGTCGCGCTTCTGGGCCATGGCCGTGCCAGCCGACAAGAAGGTGGCGGCGGCCAATGCGCACAGAGTCCAGGTGAATATTCTTGAGGTTTTCATGATCGACTCGCTGTAGGGAAATGACATGTCAGCAAGGCAGGGGATGGCGGGGTATTTCCCGTAAATCCATTCCGCTGACAGGGTCAATGTATGCGGGTTGACCCTAATGGTTTTTGACCCTTGTCAAAGTGGCGAACGATCTGGATAGTTTTTGACTATGGTTCAAATAGCCAACGTCAGACGCTGATTTGCGAAACATCAATGCGCAGCAAGTGCGCTGATGTCAATGCCAGCCGGGGCTCTTGCGCAACAAAAACTGTAGCGGCGTCGATGCTTGGCCCAGGCTCTCAGCCGGCCGGCGGGTGCCGCGAATGGTCTGGCCGCAGTCCTGCGGCACGCCCGCCCACACCGCGTCTATGGCGATGCCGTCGGCGGATTCGTCCAAGTTGAATTCTCCGTCGATCACATCGCCCGAGACCAGGGCTTGAACGGGGACGCCCTCGGCGGTGCGCTGAATGTGGCCGCGGACGCTGCCGGGGTATTCGGGATGGCGCTCAAACCGCAGCGTGCCGGTGGACGTGGGCGCAGATGCGCTGCCCTCGGGCCGCCACAGCGTGAGCTGCCACGTGCCGTACAGGTGGGCTGGGGTCATGGCAGACGCTTCGGTGCAGACCAGTGCCGGCGCCGTGGTGGTGGGCTGCTGGCCCCAGGCGCTGGGCGCCAGCAGCAGGCACAGCAGGGCGCTCCATGGGGTACCGAGCTTCAAGCGTTTCATGGCGTTTCGGCCGCCTTGGCGGCGGCTGTTTCGGTGGCGCGCTGGGCAAACTCGGCCCGCAGCGCACGCAGTTTCTCGCGCGGGTCTTCTTTCACCGTGTTTTGGTCCAGCCCCATTTCTTGAATGAAGCGGCTGGCCTGACCCGGAATGCTTTCGCGGCCTTTCTTTCTGCGCTTGAGCCAGCTCACGGCCAGGGTGCGCTGGGCCCGGGTGATCCCCACGTACATCAGGCGCCGCTCTTCTTGCAGGCGCTGGGCCATGCTCTCGGTGGTGGCGTCGCTCTGGCCGGGCTCTTCTTCCATCTTGAAGGGCAGCAAGCCTTCATTCACGCCCACCAGCATCACATGGGGCCATTCAAGGCCTTTGGATGCGTGCAGAGTGGAAAGGGTGACCATGTTTTCGTCTTGCTCGCGCTCGCTCAGGGTCGAAAGCAGCGCAATGGTCTGCACCACTTCCAGCAGGGTTTTGCGCTCGGTTTCGGTTTTCACGCCGCCGTCGTCTTCTACCTTGCCGCCGCAGCGCCCGGCCACCCAGTCGCAGAAGTCCATTACGTTGGTCCAGCGCGCGGCCGCCACTTTTTCGTTGTCTTCGCTCTCGTACAGGTGCTTTTCGTAGTCGATGTCTTTGAGCCACTCGGTGAGAAACGCACGCCCGGCCTCATGCCCCACGGTGTGTTTGGCGCGGTATTCCAGGTCGTTCACGGCGCGGCCAAATTCGTGCAGCGTGGCCACCGCGCGCGCGGGCAGGGTGGCGCCCAGCGAATGGGAAAACAGCGCTTCAAACAGGCTGAGCTTGTACTGCGTGGCAAAGTTGCCCAGCTGTTGCAAGGTGGTGTGGCCAATGCCGCGCTTGGGCGTGGTGGCCGAGCGCAGAAACGCCGGGTCGTCGTTGTTGTTGGTGATCAGGCGCAGCCAGCCGCACAGGTCGCGTATTTCGGCTTTGTCAAAAAAGCTTTGCCCGCCCGATACCTTGTAGGGAATTTGCGCGCGCCGCAGCGATTGCTCAAACGGCCGCGCCATGTGGTTGGCGCGGTACAAGATGGCGAAGTCGCGCCACTCTTTGTGGGGCGACGAGGCCTGCAGACTCTGGATGCGCGCCACCGCGCGCTCGGCCTCGTGCTCTTCGTTGTCGGCGTCCACCACGCGCACCGGCTCGCCTTCGCCCAGGTCGCTCCACAGCGTTTTCGGGAACAGCTTGGGGTTGGGCCCAATCACGTTGTTGGCCGCCCGCAAAATGGCGCTGGTGGAGCGGTAGTTTTGCTCCAGCTTGATGACTTTCAGCTCGGGAAAGTCTTGCGGCAGGCGCTTCAGGTTGTCCAGCGTGGCGCCGCGCCAGCCGTAAATGCTCTGGTCGTCGTCACCCACGGCCGTGAAGCGGGCGCGTTCGCCCACCAGCAGCTTCAGCAGCTCGTATTGGGTGGCGTTGGTGTCCTGGTATTCGTCCACCAGCACATGGCCCATCTTCTTCTGCCAGCGCTCGCGCACATCCAGGTGTTCGGTCAGCAGCTTCAGTGGCAGGCTGATCAGGTCGTCAAAGTCCACGCTCTGGTAGGCGGTCAGGCGCTCTTCGTAGCGCGCCATGATGGTGGCGGTCACGCGCTCGTCGTCGTCTTTGGCCAGCGCCAGCGCCTGGGCCGAATTCAGGCCCGCGCTCTTCCACGCGCTGATGGCCCACTGCCACTGGCGCGCCGCGGCCGTGTCGGTGCTGCCGCCGCAGTCTTTCAGCAGGCTGGTGATGTCGTCCGTGTCCAGAATGGAAAACTGCTTTTTCAGCCCCAGCGCTGCACCGTCTTCGCGCAGCAGGCGCACACCCAGCGCATGAAAGGTGCAAATGAGCACCTTGCGGGCTTCGCGCCCCACCAGCTGTTTGGCGCGCTCGCGCATTTCGCTGGCGGCTTTGTTGGTGAAGGTGATGGCGGCAATGCGGTCGGCTGCCAGACCCGCCTGAATGAGGCGGCCAATCTTGTGCGTGATCACCCTCGTTTTGCCCGACCCTGCCCCAGCCAGCACCAGACACGGCCCGCCCAGGTGGTTCACGGCGTCAAGCTGGGCGAGGTTCAGGCCGGAGGCGTTGGCAGACATGGAAATAAGCGGGGCGGTGCGCAAAAAACAGAGGGGTTGGGTGGTGCGCAATGACAGTGAAGTACGCCCGAAGAGCGTGAATGATACCGGCGTGCCCCGCGCGTGTTGATTCATCAGTACAACTGAGCCAGTGATCACGTCGAATACTGAGCCACCGGGTTGATGGGTTTTTTGGCTATTCGGTTGTGGATAAGTCTATAGGGTCCGCTGGTTTTCGATCTCCTTTCTGAGTCTTTGGGCGTTGCTTTGGCAGTGCCGCGCCAGCGGCACTGGAATGCTTGAATCGCCAGCTCTCGTTGCCCGTCTCCACGATGTGGCAGTGGTGCGTGAGTCGGTCGAGCAAGGCGGTGGTCATCTTGGCGTCGCCAAAGACGCTGCTCCACTCCGAGAAGGTGAGGTTGGTGGTGATCACCACGCTCGTTCGCTCATAGAGTTTGGAGAGCAGGTGGAACAGCATCGCGCCGCCCGACTGCGTGAACGGCAAGTAGCCCAGTTCATCCAGGATCACCAGATCGACATACATCAGGCGATGTGCCAACTGCCCAGACTTGTTCTGAGCCTTCTCCAGCTCCAGGGCGTTGACCAACTCCACCGTAGAGAAGAAACGAACCCGCTTGCCGTGCATGCGGATCGCCTCGATCCCCAGGCTCGTAGCCAGGTGGGTCTTGCCCGTGCCGGGGCCACCGACCAGCACCACGTTGTGCGCCGACTCCAGGAATCGAAGGGTGTGCAGCTGGCGCACCAGCGCTTCATCGAGTTGCGCATGGACGAAGTCAAAGCCAGCGAGATCGCGGTGCGATGGGAACCGCGCCACGCGCATCTGGTAGGCCATGGAGCGCACCTCGCGCTGCGCCGTCTCAGCCTTGATGAGCTGGTGCAACACGGCCTCATGGTCGAGCGACTTCATGCGGGCGGTGCCCAGCACCTCCGGCCATGCACTGGCCATGCCGTGCAGGCCCAGCGCTTTGAAAGCATCAATGACATCATGCATGGTCGGACTCCGGTGACGCCTCATGAGGCTGGGGGTTGCGCAGTGCGTCATAGCGCCGCAGGTTGGCCAGTGGTGGCGTATTGAGCGTGAGCATCGTGGCCACTGGCGGCTCGGGCGCACGCTGCTCCTGCAAGCGAGAGAGCACGTTGAGCACGTGCTCGGCACTCACCCGCCCGGACTGCAGCGCCAGCTCCACCGCCACCTGCACGGCCTCCAGCCCGTGCAGGCTCACCCCCATGAGCACCTGCGCCATCACCCTGTCGCCCCCGCTGTGGCGCAGCAACTGGCGCTGCAGTTCCTGTAGGGGTTCGGGCATGGTCTTGAAGGGCGCACCATTGCGCAGCGCACCGGGCTTTCGCTCGACCAGCGCGATGTAGTGCATCCAGTCGTAGATCGTCTGATCCCGCTCGAAGCTGCGCTCCAGCCGCACCTGCCGCCCATCGGGTCCGACCACCAGCAGGCCATCCGCGTAGGCCCGCAGACTGACCACCGCGTGGATCCATTCACACGGCACGCTGTAGCGGTTGCGCTGGAAGTGGATCAGCGAGGTGGCAGAGACCCGCACCGGCTGCTCCACATAGCCGTCAAACGCACGGGGGTTGGGCATGAGGCGAACACGTTCGTCCTGCCAGACATCAGCCACCGTGAGGTGCACCCACTCAGGGTGACTCATCTCGGCCCAGGCCTTCACGCAGGCCTGCTGCAACCAGTCGTTGAGCTCGCCAAGCGTCCCCCAGCGCCGCTCACTGGCTTCCCTCCAGATGTCCTTGCGCCGATCCTGAACGTTCTTCTCGACGACTCCCTTCTCCCAGCCGGCGGCCCGGTTGCAGAACTCCGGCTCGAACAGGTAGTGCCCGGTCATCACCTCGAAACGTGCATTGACGCTGCGCTGCTTGCCCCGGCCGACCTTGTCTACCGCAGTCTTCATGTTGTCGTAGATGCCCCGCCGGGGCACGCCACCGAAGAGGGCAAACGCCCGTGCGTGCGCGTCGAACAGCATCTCGTGCGCCTGGCTGTAGTACGCCACCAGGCAGAAGGCGCGACTGGCCGCCAGCTTGGTGTGCGCCACCTCCAGACGGCGGCGCAGTCCCCCTATGAAGAGGTACTCGCAGCTCCAGTCGAACTGGAACGCCTCGCCCAGCTCGAAGCTCAGCGGCACAAACCCTGCGCCGCGCGCAGCGTTGCCTTGCTCTTGCTGCCAGCGCTGGGCAAAGGCGTAGACCGGCCCTCGGCTGCCGCTGTAGCCCTGCGCCCGCAGTGCTTCAAACATCGCCTTGACCCCACGCCGATCGCGCTTGCTGCGGTGGCTATCGGCCTTGAGCCACTGGCTCAACTGCTCTTTGTACGGATCGAGGATGCTGGGCCCCGAGTCCCGCTGTGGGTATTGGGGCTCGGCCATCTGGCCGTCCTTGAGCCACTTGGTGGCTGTGTTGCGCGAGATACCGAGGCGCCTGCTGGCCTCGCGCACCGACACGTCCTGCCTCAGCACGAGGCGGCGTAACTTGCTCAATGTGCTCACGTTGATCACTCCTGCTCCTCCGTGCTGAAAAATTCAGCAGGATAGAGCGGCAACGTGGCTCAGATTTCAACGTGAACTCGTCCCGAAATGGCCCAGTTTTGGAAATGAATCAACAGCGTGATTTCATTGTCCATGGTGATGACGGTTGCCGCATACGCTACCCCCACCACAGCCACCGCACCCAGCACCCCGAGGTGCTTGCGTTTCAATTTCATACCAACCTCGGCGGATTCAAAAGTGAAGTGCAACACCCTGGGTTTCAATGAACGAGGGTGGAGTGTTGCGGGCTGTTGAGCAGGAGTTCTCGATAGACCGCCAGCGGTGATCGTACGCCCAGGCCTTTCCTGGGCCGGTTGTTGATCTGATCGGCGATGGCATCGAGTTGCGCCTGGCTGTAGCCCGAGAGATCGGTGCCCTTGGGCAAGTACTGGCGCACCAGTCCGTTGGTGTTCTCGTTGGACCCACGCTGCCAAGGGCTGTGCGGGTCACAGAAGTACACCGCAGCGCCCGTGCGTTTGCTCAGCTCCTTGTGCATCGCCATCTCCCGGCCCTGGTCGTACGTCATGCTCTGGCGCATGGGCGCGGCAATGCCCAGCAGCTTGTCAGAGAAGGCCTGCATCACGTTGGCTGCACTGGCAGGCTTGAACTCGGGCAGCTTGATGAGCATGAGCAGTCTGCTGGTGCGCTCGACCAAGGTGCCCACCGCACTGGCGTTGGCCGCGCCCTTGATGAGGTCGCCCTCCCAGTGGCCAGGGAACTGCCGATCCTCAATCTCAGGCGGGCGCACATGGATACTCACCATGTCCGGGATCTGCCCTCTACGGTCTTGTCCCTTGCTGCGCGGCACGCGCTTGTTATGGGCGTGGCGCAGGGTGGCGATCAGCTCACGCTTGAGCTCGCCCACGGGCTGGGCGTAGATACAGTTGTAGATGGTCTCGTGTGACACGCGGTGCTCATGGCCTTTGGGGAAGATGCGTGCCAGTGTCAGGGCAAGCTGCTCGGGCGACCAGCGCTGGCCCAGAAAGTGGCGCATCAGGCCGAACAGGATGCCATCTGGATGGAGCTTGGCCAGTGGGCGACCCTGCTGGCGCCGCAGCTGGGCACATGTTCGCGCTGTGGCGCTGGCGTAGCCTGCGGGCTGTGTGTTGCGCCGTAGTTCTCGGCTGATGGTGCTGGGGGAACGCCCCAGGACTTGGGCCATGGCGCGAACAGTGAACTTCTGCTGGGCCAAGCTGGCCAGCGTCACCCGGTCTTCAGGCTGGAGCTGTTGATAGCGCTTGGATGGGGTGCTTTGCATCTGCGGACCTTACTCGGGGCTCAATGCCGATTTGCATGGAACTTGACCTTCAACACCTATGCGTGCTGAGTGCGTGAGGTTGCTGGATACTCTGGCCTGATTGCCGCCACCCTGACACCTTCGTAACCGACCATGAGCCTGAGCACCGAAGCCCTGTTCACCGCAGCCCTTGGGCTGCAAGCCCCCTGGCGTGTCGAGCGCGCCGAGTTGAGCACCGCCAAGAAACGCATTGACTTTGAAGTGGTCTGCACCGAGCGGCGTCTGACCTGCCCGCACTGCGGCGCACCCGATCAAGGCATCCACGAGAGCATTGAGCGATCTTGGCGCCATCTGGATTTTTTCCAGTTCGAAGCCTGGCTGCACGCGGCCATACCCCGCGTAGCTTGTACCGCCTGCGGCAAGACCAGCCAGGTGCCGGTGCCCTGGGCGCGCGAGGGCAGCGGCTTCACGCTGCTGTTTGAAGCGCTGGCGCTGAGCCTGTGCAAAGAACTGCCCGTGGCCCACGCGGCCCGTCACCTGCGTGCCGACGCCAAAGCCTTGTGGCGGCGCATTGAGCACTACGTCAAGCTTGCGCGTCAGAAGGACGACATGAGCGGCGTGCGCCACATCGGCATTGACGAGACCAGTCTGCGCAAGGGCCACGAATACGTCACGGCCGTGCACGATCTGCAGCAAAAGCGCCTGCTCTTTGTCACCGAGGGACGCGATCACCAGACGGTCAATGCCTTCACCCAAGACCTGTCCGAACATGGCGGGAGCGCCCAGGCGATCAGCCATGTGAGCATGGACATGAGTGCGGCCTACCTGAAAGGGGCACAGCAGCAACTGCCGCAGGCGGCCATCTGTTATGACCGCTTTCATGTGGCGGCCCTGGCGGGCAAGGCCATGGATGAGGTGCGCGCGGCCGAATTCAAAAGCCGGCCCACCGCCGTGGCGCAAGCGCTGGGCGAGCTGGACCGCGCCAGCAGGCGCAGCCTGAGCTGGGCGATGCGCACGCACCATGCGAGCTGGAATCAGCGGCACATACAGGCGATGTACACCCTGCAGCGCACGAACTTGCAAAGCGCACGGGCCTGGCGCATGAAGGGGGCGCTGCGCGAGGTGTATGAGGCAGCGGCGCAGGGTCACGGTGAAGAGGTCGCCCGCACGGGTCTGACCAAGTGGATCGGTTGGGCCATGCGCTCGCGCCTGGAGCCCTTCAAGCGGCTGGCGCGTACGCTCAAGACGCACTTCGAAGGTGTCATCACGGGCATGCAGCAAGGACGCAGCAACGCGTTTGTGGAGGCCATGAATGGGCTGATGCAAAACGCCAAGCGGGCCGCACGCGGATTCAGAACGAGCAGGAACTTCATCGCCATTGCGCACCTGCGCCTGTCCAAGCTCAAGCACCTTCCAGCCAACCCGTTCGAGTACGCAGCGCCGCGCTTCGCAGGCCTCAGCACGCATAGGTGTTGAAGGTCAAGTTCCATGCAGATCGGCATTGAGCCTTACTCGGTGGCAGGTGTTGCACTTCACTTTTGAATCCGCCCTCCATAAAAAATGGCCTGAGCCACAAAAAACATCCAGTCACCAGTGTTAAAAAAAGACCAGTTTTTCAATTGAGTTCGCTCAATCCAGACGCAATTTGGTTGTGCCCTTCGGTATGCGGTGTATTGACATTTTTCAATGCTTCGGCCATACGGCAGCCACAGCCGCCCATAGGGGCTGAGCAGATGGCGAGATGCCGTAGGGGTGCTTGTTTTTGGGGTGTGCAGACGATGGGCTTCACAGCCAATCGTTGCGGCTTCAGGTGCAATGCCTGGGTGTTGGGTGTTTATTTCAATGCATCAAAACGATGCATTGAAATAAAGAATGCTTTCCAGGTGTTGGAGTAGCCTGGAGTTTTAATCAATCAATGCGGCACAGATACCAGCAAGGTTGAAAAACCGAACAAATGGCATTTCAATTTTCGGGCCGCAACAATGGCGTCGGCCGTGTCTTCGTAATTCACCAGAAAAATTTGCGTGTCCGACGGACCTTGGCGCGGGTTGTCCAGTGGTGTGATCTCGCCCACCTTGCCGTAGCGGCTCGCAATCTGGAGCAGTTCGCCCAGCATCGCGGCTTGGGACGGCATTTGGCCCAGTGCCTGAATTTCGGGTGCGCAAGCGGGCAGGTGGCCCTCGGGCTGTGTGCTCATCAACATGGGGTACCTCGTTTCAAAAAACCCTTGCGGGCCGCTAGGGAAACTCTGCAAAACCACCCCAGCGGCATGGCAGATGTAAGCCCAGCGCGGCACACTCGGGCACCATGAAACAAAGCAGCTTTGACTTGAACCTGAGCACGCGCAAGACCCGCAAGCAGGTGTTTTTGCAGCAGATGGAAACCGTGGTTCCATGGGCTGCCCTGGTCGAGCTGATAGCCCCGTATTACAGCGAAGGGCGCAATGGTCGCCCACCCTTTGCGCTGGAGACGATGCTGCGAGTGCACTTCATGCAGCAGTGGTTCAGTCTGTCAGACCCGGCCATGGAGGAAGCCTTCTTCGACACACCGCTTTACCGCGAATTCGCTCAGCTCGATACCTTTGGCCGACTGCCCGACGAGAGCACCATTCTTCGGTTCCGCCACAGGCTGGAGAAACACAAGCTGGCCGATCAGATCCTGGCCACCGTCAACGAACTGCTGCAGCAGCGCGGCTTGCTGCTCAAGGCCGGCACCGCTGTAGATGCCACCCTCATCGCCGCGCCCAGCTCCACCAAGAACAAAGACAAAGCGCGAGACCCCGAGATGCACTCGAGTCAAAAGGGCAACGAGTGGCACTTTGGCATGAAAGCCCACATAGGCGTGGATGCCGAATCGGGCTTGGTGCACACCGTGCGAGGCACCTCGGGCAACGTAGCCGATGTCACCGAGGGCAACAGCCTGCTGCATGGTCAAGAGACGGACGTGTTCGGTGACGCGGGCTACCAAGGCGCAGACAAGCGCCCCGATGCAAAAGCCAGCCACAAATGGCATGTGGCCATGCGCCCAGGCAAGCGCAAGAAGCTGGACAAAGACAGCAACCCGAGGGATGCGCTGATCGACAAAGTCGAGAAGATCAAGGCCGGGATTCGCGCCAAGGTGGAGCACCCGTTTCGGGTGATCAAGCGCCAGTTCGGCTTCACGAAGGTGCGATATCGGGGTCTGAAGAAGAACACCTTGCAGATCAAGACGCTGTTTGCGTTGTCCAACTTGTGGATGGCCCGTCACAAACTGATCGGAGCACAGGCGTGAGTGCGACCGAAACCGGGTCAGTGGCCCTCAGGCGGCCCCAAATGGGGCAAACCGGATACGAATTCCAACCCAAACTGGGCCGGATCGCGCGAAAGCTCATCGGACGAAACTCCGTCAGGCACGTAACACGCTGGCTGGTGGGTTTTTCAGAGCATCCCTAGGTCAAGACACTTTCACCTGCCGGGCACTGCCGCCGGGTTTTTTGGGTAGGGTCAGCTCCAGCACGCCTTCGGTGTACTTGGCGCTGGCCGCGTTTTCGTCCACGTCGTGCGACACCGTGAAACTGCGCGACACGCTGCCGTAGTAGCGCTCGCTGCGAATCACTTTTTCGCCTTCTTTCTCCTCTTTTTCCTTCTTCACCTCGGCGCTGATGGACACCAGATTGCCGTCTACCGACACCTTGATGTCTTCCTTGTTGACGCCAGGAATC